>CAVQXT010000001.1:0-710548 GCA_963717945.1 uncultured Acidobacteriota bacterium
AGGTGGTGGGTCTCGTGCTCGAGAGGGGAGGCATCCGCGAACTTCCATTCGTCTGGTTCTGGCCGGACGGGGCACCCGGTTGCGCCATGATGACGCACGACGTGGAAGGCGCGAACGGTGCGGCGTTCTGCGGCGAGTTGATGGATCTCGACGAGAGCTTCGGCGTCAGGTCGGCGTTCCAGGTCGTGCCGGACGCGCCGTGGGCGTCGAACGGCGATACGAGGCAGCTGGTGGAGTTGGTCAAGCGTCGCGGCTTCGAGGTGAACGTCCACGACCTGAGCCACGACGGCCACCTGTTCCGCGACCGCGACCGGTTCCTGCTGCGCGCGGCCGAGATCAACGCGCGGGGCCGCGAATTCGGGAGCCGCGGGTTCCGGTCGGGGGCGATGAACAGGCGGCAGGACTGGTTCTCGGCCCTGGACATCGCCTTCGACATGTCGGTGCCGAACGTCGCGCACCTCGAACCCCAGCGTGGCGGCTGCTGCACGGTGATGCCGCACTTCATCGGGGATGTGCTCGAACTGCCACTGACGACGGTGCAGGACTACACGCTCTTCCACGTTCTGGGCGACTACTCGATCGAGCTGTGGAAGGAGCAGATCGAGATGATCCTGGCGGAGAGCGGCCTCGTCAGCGTCATCGTGCATCCGGACTACCAGGTCGGCAAGCGGGAGCGCGACGTGTACGCGGATTTGTTAAGGCACCTGGCGCGGCTGCGGGCCGAGCGGCAGGTGTGGGTTGCCCTGCCATCGGAGATCGACAGTTGGTGGCGGAACCGGCAGGAGATGAGGCTGGTGCCGGACGGTGAATCCTGGCGGGTCGAGGGGCCCGGCAGCGAGCGAGCGCGCGTCGCCTACGCGCGGCTCGTGGATGGCTGTGTCGTCTACGAAGTCAACGGCGTGCCGTGCGACTCCGGTAGGGCGAGGCTTCCCGCCTCCGCCCGCACAGATTCCTGGCGGGCTACGGCGTGGCCTCGCCGAAGCGCCTGGCGCGAAGGCGGGTAGCCCTGCCAGAAGAGACCATCCGCGTCCTGGATCCCCTGACAGACTCGCGCTGGGACGAGCTTCTCGAACGACACCCGCGCGCGTCGGTGTTCCACTCGCGGGGATGGCTCGAGGCGCTGAAGCGCACATACGGATACGAGCCGTTCGTCCTGACGACGACTGGGGAGGGGCCGCTCGAGAACGGTCTCGCGCTCTGCGGCGTCAGGGGCTTCTTGTCGCGGCGGCTCGTGTCGCTGCCGTTCTCGGATCACTGCGATCCGCTCGTCGATCGGCCAGAAGACCTGTCCGAGATGACCGAATTTCTCAGGGCCGAGGTCGAAAAGGGACACTTTCGTTCCTTCGAGCTTCGTCCGCGCCGTCCTTTTGTAGGGCGACCCATGGAATCGTGTGTAGGGCGACCCTCAGGACCGTGTGTAGGGCGACCCTTTAGGGTTGCCGAATCAGCGACCTATTGTCTGCACACTCTCGATCTCTCGCGCCCCGCGTCAGAGATCTTCAGCGGCTTCCACCACTCCAGCACCCAACGGGCCATCCGGCGCGCCGAGCGCGAGGGACTGGTCTACGAGGCGGGGACATCCGACCGGCTACTCTCGAATTTCTACGGACTGCTGCGACTGACGCGGCGCCGGCACGGACTGCCGCCGCAGCCGCTCGCCTGGTTTCGGAACCTCGTTGATTGCATGCGTGACGCCCATTCGGCTCGCTTCGCTCGCTCAGGGCAAGCGCTGGCGATCCACTTGGCGAGCAAGGACGGCCAGCCGGTCGCGAGCATCCTGACGCTGTCGTTCAAGAAGACGATGGTCTACAAGTACGGCGGGTCGTTGGCTTCACACCACCGGCTGGGCGGCATGCCGTTTCTGTTCTGGCGAGCAATCCAGGAGGCAAAGGCGCAGGGGATCGCGGAACTGGACCTGGGCCGCTCGGACCTCGATCAGCTAGGGCTCCTCGTCTTCAAGGATCACCTCGGCGCGACGCGGTCCACGTTGACCTATTACACGTGGCCCGAGAGACGCGGCGGCGTTGTGCGGGACGGCGTGTTCGCTCGTGCCTCCCGGCGAGTCATCGCGCACCTTCCCGAGGCCGCGCTCGACCTCACCGGCCGGCTGCTCTACAAGCACCTCGGGTAGCGTGATAGGCGACTGCTGTAGGGCGGGGCTTTAGCCCTGCCGATTTCGATCGATTTCATCCTTCAGGAGCCCTTATGTCGAACCAACCCATTCCATTCCTTGACCTGGTGACGCCGCACCTCGAGCTAGAAGAGGAACTCGTCGCCGCGTTCCGCCAGGCGGTCCGCTCGGCCGCATTCGTGGGCGGCAAGGAACTCGAGGCGTTTGAGCAGGAGTACTCCGATTACTGCGGCGCGAGGTACTGTATCGGCGTGGCGAACGGGACAGACGCCGTGCGGTTCGCGCTGATGGCGTCGGGCGTGGGCCGAGGCGACGCGGTGGTGTCGGTGTCGCATACGTTCATAGCAACCATCGAGGCCATCAGCCAGGCCGGCGCCGGCACGGAGTTCGTAGACATCGACGAGCGCACCTATACCATGAGCCCGAACGCGCTCGACGAATACCTGAAGACCTGCGCAAAGGACCCGGTCACCGGCCGGGCGCTCGGCAGGCGCACCGGCCTCCCAATCAAGGCGGTGCTGCCAGTCCACCTGTACGGCCAAGCGGCCGACATGGATGCCATCCTCGCGATTGCCGCGCGCTACGGCCTGCTCGTCGTCGAGGACGCCGCGCAAGCCCAGGGCACTGAGTACCGTTCGACGAGCGGCGGCTGGCGGCGCACAGGCACTTTCGGCAGGGCCGCCGCGTTCAGCTTCTACCCTGGAAAGAACCTTGGCTCCTGCGGCGAAGGCGGGGCGGTGACGACCGACGACGAGCGCGTGGCGAAGACGATCAGGATGCTGCGCGAGCACGGGCAGGCGCAGAAGTACTACCACGACCTCGAGGGCTACAACGGCCGACTGCACGCGATCCAGGCGGCGTTCCTGCGCATCAAGCTGCGGCACCTCAACGAGTGGAATGCGGGCCGCCGCGCAGCGGCCGCCCGCTACCGGGAATTGCTCTCCACGATCCCTGGCGTCATCCTCCCGTTCGAGCCCGAGACCAGCCGGGCGATCTACCACTTGTATGTGATTCGCACCGCGAACCGTGAGGCCATGGGTGAGCATATGAAGGCGCAGGGTGTGTTCACTGGCCTCCACTACCCGGTGCCGGTGCATCTGCAGAAGTGCTACCGCGAGTGGGGCTACGCACAAGGCAGCCTGCCGGTGACCGAGCGCGTGGCCGGCGAGATCCTGTCGCTGCCGATGTTCCCGACGCTGACCGCCGAGCAGCAGCAGCGGGTAGCGGACGCCGTCGCGGCGTTCGTGACAGTCAGGGCATGAACTCCAAGCGCGTCTGGATCGATCTCGACAACACGCCGCACGTGCCGTTCTTCCTGCCGATCATCCGGGAGCTGGAACGCTCAGGGCACACGGTAGTGGTGACGGCGCGGGACGCGTTCCAGGTGCGCGAGGTCGCCGGGTATCACGGTCTCGCCTGCAAGATAGTGGGCCGCCACTACGGGGCGAACAAAGTTCTGAAGGTGGCAGGAACGCTCTGGCGGGCGGCGCAACTGCTGCCAGTGGTGTGGAGCGCGAAGCCCGACATCTCCATCTCGCACGGTTCCCGGCCCCTGGTGATCGTGTCCGCGGCCCTCCGCATCCCGAGCCTGCTGCTGTTCGACTACGAGTTCGCCAGACGGCTGCCGTTTCTGCGGCCCGCCCTCGGCATGGCGCCAGAGGCGATCGCCGACCCGGCGCTCGCCCACGATTTTCGGCACGGCTTGAGGTCCTATTCCGGACTCAAGGAAGACGTGTACGCCGCGTCGTTCAGTCCCAACCCGGCCATCCTCGGCGAACTGGGGGTCGGCGAAGACGACATCCTGGTGACCATCCGTCCGCCGGCCACCGAAGCGCACTACCACAACCCTGATGCCGAGGCGCTGTTCGTCGAGGTTGTGGAGTTGCTCGGCAACATGCCTGGCGTTCGGATGGTGATCCTTCCGAGGACCGCTGGCGCCGAGCGCGACTACATCTATCGGACGTGGCCGCGCTGGTGCGAGGAGAAGAAGATCATCATCCCCGGGCACGCGTTGGACGGCCTCGACCTCGTCTGGTATTCGGACCTCGTCGTGAGCGGGGGTGGGACGATGAACCGGGAGGCCGCGGCGTTGGGTGTGCCCGTCTACAGCATTTTCCGCGGCAGGCTTGGGGCGGTCGATCGGTACCTCGCGAGGGAGGGTCGCCTGGTTCTCATCGAGCGCCGCGAGGATGTACGGTCCGAGCTTCGGGTGGTGAAGCGCACAAAGGGCTCGGCGCCAGACCCGGGCGACCGGCCGGCGCTACGCCAGATCCTCAGTGTCGCGCGCGAGTTGATGGAACTATCCGATGGGCGCTAGCAGCTTCCTGGTCCACCTGGTGTGCGGCGCGCGGCCGAACTTCATGAAAGTGGCACCGCTCTATCATGCGCTCTCGTCCGAACCCTGGGCCAGGCCTGTCATCGTGCACACGGGCCAGCACTACGACGCGAACATGTCCGGGGCCTTCTTCTCGGAGTTCGGCCTGCCCGAGCCGCACGTGTCCCTCGGAGTTGGTAGCGGTAGCCACGCGGAACAAACGGCCAAAGTGATGATGGCCTACGAGAGGATCCTGCAGGGACAGCGGCCGGACCTGGTCATCGTTGTCGGGGACGTCAACTCGACCATGGCTGCGACGCTGGCGGCCTGCAAACTCGGGGTCCGGGTCGCGCACCTGGAGGCAGGTCTGCGGTCGCGCGACCGCCGGATGCCGGAGGAGATCAACCGGCTGGTGACCGACGCACTCGCGGATTTTCTGTGGGCCCCGTCGCAGGACGCCGTGGACAACCTGCTCGCGGAGGGGATCCCGGCGTCGCGCATCGAACTCGTCGGCAACATCATGATCGACAGTCTCGAGATGTCGAGGGGACGCATCGAAGGGGAGCGCGCCTACAGTGCGTTCGGGCAGACGAAGGGCAGCTACGGCGTGGTGACCATCCACCGGCCTTCGAACGTGGACGACCCGGCGGTCCTCGCGAAGCTGTGCGGGATCCTCGAACGCGTGTCCGGCTCCATCCCCCTGATCTTCCCGGTTCACCCGCGGACCCGTCAGCGGATCGCGTCGGAGGGCCTGCTGACGAACGCCCAGGGCAGGGGCCGCCTGTTCCTCCCCGAGCCACTGGGCTACACGCCGTTCATGAACCTGGTGTTCAACGCGCGGCTGGTCATCACCGACTCGGGCGGCATCCAGGAAGAGACGACGTATCTCGGGATTCCCTGCCTGACGGTGCGCGAGAACACGGAGCGGCCCATCACGGTGACGCTCGGCACAAACAGGCTGTGCGCGCCGGCGGAGCTCGTCTCGCGAGTGGAACAGGTGCTCGGAGATGGGAACCGGCACTTGCCCTCGATCGAGTTCTGGGACGGGAGGACGGCGGAACGGGTCGTGAAGTCCATTCGAATTGAGTTTGACCGTGTCAGGGAGTCTCGAGAGTGATGTCCCCGGTCTCGCCGTGCGATTGCATTGAAGACGATGCCCGGAATGGAAGATACGCTTTCCAGACTCGAAGGGTACCACCGGGTCTCTGGCTGGGTTGGTTTCAGGCCGTGCCACGCCCTCAACCGCGCGTTGTTCGCGTGCACCCCCCTTTGCAGGGGCAGCAATTCCGGAATCGCTTTCGCGTGCATCCTGGCGTGATCCGCGGGAATCCGAGACCGATCCATGCTACGTGAGTTGCGTCGTCTGACCGCGCCTGGTCCACGCGTGCAAGATGCTCGAGACTTGGCGCAGAGAGCGCTCGTCCGCGGCCGCTGCTTCCTCAACGACCGCTTTGGCCGCCGCAACTTCGCGCTGAAGTCGAAGAGGGCCTACGTTTCTTTCACCTTCGACGACTTCCCCCGTTCGGGCTTTGTTGAGGGAGGGAAGATCCTGGCATCGCTCGGCACACGTGGAACCTACTTCGCGGCCCATGAATTGCTCGGGCGCCAAGGCCCTCTGGGCGAACTCGCCTCGGCCGACGATCTCCTGGCTCTTCTTGAGGACGGCCACGAATTGGGCTGCCATACCTTCGAGCACCTCGATGGCTGGCGCGCAACGGCCGAGCAGTTTGAGCGGTCGATCGCAGCCAACGCCGCTGCGCTCAATGCCATCACGCGGGGACGCCTCTCGCCCGTCTTTGCCTATCCCTTCAACGGCCCAGTCCTGCGGATCAAGCGCGCCGTCGGCGCGCACTTCGTGTCATGTCGCGGGGGCGGACAGGTGTTCAACGCAGGCCTGGTTGATCTCAACCTCTTGAAGGCTTTCTTTCTCGATTGGAGGAACCGCGCGGACCTTTGCGCCGTGCGGGAAGTGATCGATCAGAATGCCGCTGCCAGGGGATGGTTGATATTCGCGACACATGACATTGCCCCGAGTCCTTCACGCTATGGCTGTCAGCCCGGCTATTTCGAGGAGGTTGTCTCGCTTGCGCTCCAGTCGGGAGCACGCATCGTCCCCATGATGCAGGCCTGTCGCGAGTTGGGAATCGCTCCCGGCGAACGTGTCGCGACGGCAGACACTGCCACGGAAGGGCGGGCATTCGCTTGACTCCCTCGAACGCGCGGAATCCCCGCTGCCAGCGCGATCATCTTTGGGAGATGGTCGAAAAGTTCGCAGACTGGCTCGAGGTTTCGGGTTACACAAGCTTCGATCCATATGACATTTGGGGAACGCGATATGGCAGGGAGGCGCGCCGGCTCTACTACCGAAAGCGCCCGCTGGGTCTGATGATGATCGCGCCGGTCATATTGATGGAAGTACTCGTGCCCAGACTGCGGACCTTGTTCGTCTCAAAGACTCGATTTCCAACGGCAGACGCGCAATTAGCTTTGGCATTCCTGAACCTCTCCGAAATACGGCGCGAGCCTGAACGGTCGCTTGCTCTGCGCGAATCGGAGGGACGGTCTTCGGTCGCCTGGCTGAAGAAGGCCGAGGAACTCGCCGCTGACCTACTGCGACAGAGTATTCCTGGATACAGTGGCCCGTGCTGGGGGTACCCGTTTGACTGGCAACACGCCGGCGGAACGATGCCGAAAGGAACTCCGCACATCACCGCGACGCCGTACTGTTACGAGGTATTCACGCGGCTCTTCGACTTGACGGGAGAAGAACGCTACTTCGACGTGGCTCGTTCGATCGCGAGGTTCGTGTGTGACGACTTGAACGACACGCCAACGGGGAAGGACTCGGCTGCGTCCAGCTACACCCCTTACGATCATGGCAAGGTCGTCAATGCGAGCGCCTATCGGGCATTTGTTCTGTTCGATGCCGCCAAGCGCTTCGACTGTTCGGCGTACGCTACCAAGGGGTGGAAGAACCTGCGGTTCATCTTGGAGGTGCAACAGGAAGACGGGGCCTGGCTGTATGCGATAGACAACCGGGCAGAGGCATTCATCGACCATTTCCACACGTGCTTCGTGCTCAAGAACTTGTTCAAGGTGAATCGGCTCTTGCGCAGTGATGACGTTTCGCGCAGTGTTCAACGGGGCTACGAGTGGTATAGAAGGAAGCTCTTCAATCGAGAAGACGTCCCGAAATCGTTCGCGATAGCGCCTCGCGCGCAGATTGTTCGACTCGAAATGTACGATGTCGCGGAGGCCATCAGTCTTGCCGTGCTTCTCAGAGAAGAGATCCCCTCAGCACTCGCGTTGGCACAGCACCTCGCGGCGAGTGTACTTGTGCCGCATCAGCTCAGCGTTGGCCATTGGGTAACCCGGGTCTACGTCGGCGGATTGCGCCACACGACGCCCTTTCTCAGGTGGCCGCAGGCCCAGTTGTTCTATGCGTTGACAAGCCTACTGACGGTCGTGGACAGAAAGGCCGCTCAGTGATCGAGGCTTCCGATATGGCTCATTTCCACGACTTAGTCATCGGTGCCTTGTCATTCGTCGTTTTCATCGATCCCTTTCAATCCTCTATTCCAGCCTGAGGCCCCTCGTGGTTCCTTGCGCCCCGGCTTCGCGCGCGCCGCGTGACGTCACTGTCCTGTGCTGGCAGGCGCCAACGCGTTCGGATCTGTGCGCGCAGAAGATCGGTGAGTTCCTGGGAGTAACGGCTACTTGTGTGAACCTCACGGCGTCTGAGCTCACCGAGGCGCCTCCAGCGTTGCCCCTGCCGACATGCGGTTGTGTAGTCGTGCACGCCGATACGCTCGTTCAACTGGCCATGACTCTCAAGAACGGCATAAATGATCTGCGCGTCATCATTGGCGGCGATCGGGAACAGGTATTCGTCTACGGATTCCGGCCCACCGAGGCCCACGCCGCCGTCGCCCGTGCGTTGTCATCAGGGGGCGTCGACCGGGTAGAGGCGCTCAAGGCGACGAACGGCGAGTTCCGCGTCGCTCTTGGCGAGCGGCATTGGTGCCGGCAGTTCGCCGGACTCTCGTTGAGATCGACGGACCCTCGAGTCGACAGCTTCTTCGTTGAAGGTGCCAAGGCGAGACGATACTCGACGCTCGTCGAAGCGGATGGGCACCCCTTCTTCGTTCGACTTCACGACGGTCGATCAGATCTCTTTCTGGTGGCTTGTGGAGATCTCGCGGATCTCGACGAGCCAGTCCCCGCACCCTTCTCAATCTTGCAGTGGTTCTCCAGGCTCGCCCCCCTGATGATGTTCTTGTGCGGGGCGCTTGGCACGCGCGTGTGGCACAACGACCGCCCGCGGGCCTGCTTTGTGATCGACGATCCGCTGCTCAACAAGAACCGCTATGGGTTTCTCGATACCCGGCGTTGGTCGCAACCGTCGCGGAACTGCGCTGCTCTGCCTCAATCGCGTTCATCCCGTGGAATCATCGAAGATCGCATCGGGGTGTGACGAGCGGGTTAGCAGCCGCCTCCGATTCCATCTCGTTGTGCGTGCACGGATGCGACCACACGAGCGCGGAGTTTGCAGAACCTGAAGTTGAGGTCATGCGAGGGAAGGCTCAATTGGCGCTGGACCGGATGACGGCGCATCGCGTTCGGTTCGGCGTGCCATTCGACGACGTGATGGTCTTTCCCCAGGGTCTGTTTTCAAGCGCGGCGATCAAGGCACTCGACACGTGCGGATACCTCGCCGCCGTGAACACCAACGTGTGTCCGGTCGATATTCTGCCGCCGCTGACGCTGCGTGAGTGGCTGGACGTCGCAGTGACGAGGGTGTCGGACTTCCCGGTGTTCGGACGCCGTTACCCGAGGCGCATGGCGGAATTCGCCTTCGACCTCTTCCTGGGCAAACCGGCGCTTGCGGTGGAACACCACGGTTACTTCCAGAACGGCCTCGGAGCATTCAGACGATTCGTGACGGAACTGAACAGTCTCGAGCCTGGCCTGGAGTGGACGAGTCTCGCAGATGCCTGCTCGACGGCAAGCCGCAAGAGGATCGCTCCGAACGGAGACGTCCACGTTCGCTTCTACACGAATCGATTCACCTTGTCGAATCGGGAAGAACAGGCGCAGACCTATGTCCTGTTCCGCCGGTGGCTCGACCGCCCGCCGCCTGGCCTAGTGGTTGACGGCGAGAGACGTGCTTGGGAGCGAGCGGCAGGCGACCTGACCTTCACGGTGTCCCTGCCCCCCGGGCAGGCCGCGAGTATCCGGCTCGGCTCGGAGCGTCGCGAAGCCGTCGGTCTGCCGTTGGAGCGGCGCGGGCTTCGGCAGGCCAGAGTGCTCGTTCGACGCGTCCTTTGCGAAGTTCGCGACAACCACGTAGACACCAGCCACCTGCTGAGCGGAATCGTGGCCGGTGCTCGCACTATGCTCCTGAGCCCACGAAGGCGGAAGTCGCACGCTCCGTCCGCGCCTGCGAGCTAGCCGGCCGGTCGCGGGCCCGCCATTGCTAGCCGAGATGTGTGAAATATGGTGTTCGTTTTCAACGATGAGAACTAGCTTCCAAAGGGGGCCCGACCCGGGCCGGGGACGCAGTCGACGGGCGACGTCCATCGTAGTCTGTCCGCCGGCCTGTTCGCGCGGACCGTTCTGGCGCAGGCGATGACGCAAACGCAGGACGACCGATACGTCATTTGCCGCCGGGTTCTCCGCAGGGCGTCGATACGCACGTCTTGCTTACGTGGAACGCGGGGTTCGATGCTTCTTGCACTCTCAACACTCCCGCGCGAATTCAGAGTCCGGCCTAGCGGGCGAAATTGCATCGGCAACCAGGAGGTCTGTCCGTCCCGGCTTAGAGGAACCTCGTCGTGAAGTTCGCTAACGTGTCGGCATCCGTCTGCTTGTACCGCCAGCGTCGGTGCTGCGATGACGGCTTCTCTGCGATCCGAACATGATCAAGATGGTCTTCACGCTTGACTACGAGATCTATGGAGACGGTACGGGTTCGCTGCGCCAATTGGTCTACGAACCCTGTCGTCGACTCATGGATCTCTTCTCTGAGAGGAATGCCCGGTTCGTTGCGTTCGTCGAGGCTGCTGAACTCGAGATGATCAGCTCGCACGACTCGGACACTGCCATAGGAATGGTCGAGCAGCAGATCAGGGATCTTCGTGCCAGGGGCTTTGAGCTGGGGCTCCATCTGCACCCGCAGTGGTGCAATGCTAGGTTCCACGACGGCACCTGGGTCCTCGACTACCTGGAGTACAACCTCTGCACGCTGCCGCGATCGAGAATCGAACAGATCGTGAACCGGTCCGTTCAGTATCTCCGGAGCGTGTTGAATGAGCCTCGATTCACCCCATTGTCCTTTCGAGCTGGGAATTGGCTGTTTCAGCCTTCCTCGGTGGCTGCCCAGGTGTTGGCCGAGGCCGGGATCCGCGTCGACTCGTCGGTCTTCAAGGGAGGATGGCAGCGCGTTCACAAGCTCGACTACCGAAGCACTCTTCAACTCGGGGATTACTGGTGGTTTCAAGATGATGTGACGACCCCAAGCGCGGCTGGCCGCTGGCTTGAACTGCCAATCCACTCCAGGATGGTGCCGTGCTGGCACATGCTCACCACTAAGCGGGTCTCGGCTCAGGCCAGGGGAGCGTCAGCCGGCTATCCGAGGACGCACCCGGGCCTCCGCCTGCTTGACTACCTGCGCCCTCGATACCCGCTGAAACTCGACTTTTGCCGCATGACGCTTGGCGAGCTGACGAGGACGGTTGAGACTCTCCTTCGCGAGGACGCGAATAGCCCGGAGGACATTAAGCCCGTGGTGACGATTGGGCACACGAAGGACTTAGTCGACATCAAGACCATCGAGTCGTTCCTGTCATTCCTGAGCAATCGGGGCATTAGCATCTCGGTATTCGGCGATGTTGGTGACGGTTTGCAGGGTCAACCGACGCCATGACCGTTCCCCGCTCTTGTCCGCACGTGGAACACTGCCGGTATCCGCAGTAGTCCGGCCGCGTTGATGTCTGACACGACGAAATACGGGTGGCATGGGCGGTCCCGCTTGGCTATCCGAAGTCTGAAACAGGAACTGCAGAGGGTTTTCTGGATCCGTCTCAATTTCAACTACTTCGTCACCCCTTTGACAGCGTATCGCCTGGTAGATGCACGGCTGCCATGTCACTTCGTTCGCATGACGGGCGCCAATTGCCACAGGGTCGGGGAGTTCCGCGAGAGCGATCGCGTCGCGCAGTACCAAGAAAAGCTGAAAGCTGGCGAACTCGGGTACTTCGCCGAGTGCAGCGGGAGGATCGTGGGCAGCATTTGGGCAACCATCAATCGCGCTGGACAAGCCATGGGCGTGAGAGGCTATCTTCGGCTTTCGCCAAACGAGGCCGTGATTCACGACATCGTTACCGGGATGGCATCCCGGGGTCTGTCCGTCGGCCCTTTCATGACAAGCAGAATGATCGAAACGCTGATAGTCGATCAACGTGTGGCTCGTGTCCTCATTGACGTTAGGGTTACGAACACCAGTTCCAACCGCATGATCGCTAAGGTGGGCCTTCGCAAGGCAGAGACAATGCTCTACATTTCGGCCATGGGAAAGAGCCTGTGCAGAGTGCGCCTTTGAAGCGTTGCGGGCCTCCGCCGCTCGAAAGGGACCTTCATCTCTGACGTGAAGACCGTCATTCTGCTCAACGCGGGTGCCGTACCTCACTATCGCGTACCGGTGTATGGCCACTTGGCGCATCACCTGTTGCAGCATGGCTACCAGCTTGTCGTCATTGCCGAGGGAGTCCAAGACGGAGGTCCGCGTCCAACCCGGTTTCAGTATGTCCAGTCGACGATGACCAGCGCCGGCGTGATGGGCTGGCTGCATCGCGTTCGTCCTGACGCAATCATCTTCTGGACAAACCCTCGGCCGGTCATTCTTGGGCTGATGCTCTTTGCGAAGGCGCGCGGTATCAAGCTCATACACTGGGGCCATCGGCGAGATCTCCAGAGTAGGCATACGTTGCTGAAACACCTCATCTACGACATTGAGCACGTTTTGGACGACGCCATCATCGTCTATTCCCCGACTCTCAGGGAGAAACTACCGCGGTTTCTTCGGGCGAAGACGTTCGCGGCCAACAATACACTTGACGTCGGCGGCTACGACAATTCGAATGTTGAACGCCAGCGCGTTCGAGCCACATATCGCATCGAAGCCTCGAAGATCATTATCTGTCTGGGACGCCTTCAGTTCAGAAAACGAATTGGCGATCTGCTGCTGGCGTTTGATGCCCTCGGTATGAGCAACGTCGGTCTCGTACTGGCCGGGCCCGACGAGGACGGCCTTCTTCACAAGGTCGACAAGCCGAATGTCTACAAGGTCGGCCCCGTGTATGGTGCGGAGGCCCTCGCATTGCTGGCGGCATCCGACGTCTATTGCCTGCCCGGTGCAATAGGTCTCGGGATTGTCGACGCGTTCTACTGCGGCTTGCCCGTTGTCACCGAACGCGTCAAGCACGGGCCAGAGTTCATGTATTTCAAAGAGGGGATCAACGGGTTCGCAGTCGATGAGGGCGACATCTCGGGTCTTGCAGACCGCCTGAGGCTGCTCCTATCAGACGACACGCTTCGCGCCCGTTTCTCGCGGGCCGCTCGCAAGGAGATCCTCACGCACGGCCATATCGACCGAATGTGCGACGGATTCAGACAGGCGCTTGATCATGCATTCGGCCAGGAGGGACGCCACGGATGAACCCGGAGGTCGCGATAGCCGACGTGCAGTGGTCGGAATCACTGCCGGTATTCTGCTCAGATCGTTTTCTGCGGACGATATCAGGTGACTACGGATGGGTTGAGAGCTTGAACGAACACGGAGCGAGGCGGTGTATTCTGCCATTCTGCGTGATCCGCAAGGGTGGACTCCGCCTCGTGAGATTCACCTCACAGACCGTTGCCACCGGAGAAGACCTGACTATCGACGAAGAGAAGGCGTTCCTGAACGCCGTCGTGGGTGTCTTCCGGTGCAATCGCGCCGATCTGATAATCCCCGGAACGTTCAGTTCCCTATTCCGGACGTATCCGGACGGTGCAATTGCTGTGCCTTATGGTACCTACGTTGTTGACCTTCGTCCGGATGAATCGGTTCTCTGGCAGGGCGTCCACCCGAAGCACCGCAACATGGTGCGCAGCGCCGAAAGACGTGGAATTCGGTTCCGGGTGGCGCCCGACAGCCTCCAGATTGCGGCAACGCTCGTCGAGGAGTCGTTCGAGCGATCGGCGTCTGGGCTAGTTGATCGCCTTCGCCTGCGTTGGCGCTCTAGGCGAGATTCGATTGTGTCAGAGGTCGTCAGCCTGCGAGAGAACGTGGCGGTGCTGGTAGCCGAAACCCAGAATCAAATCCATGCCGCGGCCATCATACCGTTCAGCGAGCCCTGTGCCTACTACATGCACGGAGGCTCCGCCTCCGATGCCCTCCCGGGTGCCATGAACCTGCTTCAATGGGAAGCCATGAAGGTACTTCAAAGCCCTGGGCGTCAAGTCTTACAACTTCGTCGGTGCGCGGCTCGATCCTGAACCCGGCTCCAAGCAGGAAGGGATCGTGAACTTCAAGAAGCGCTTCGGCGGGTCTCTCGTGCGCGGCTTCATGTGGAAATGCGTGCTGGACCCTTCGAAGGCCTGGATGTACTCACTCGCAGCCAGGCTTCGGAGTGGAGGAGATGTTGTCGATCAGGAGAGGCACAAGTCGTGGCCCCGGACGCCATCCTAGCCGACGCGGGACCTCCGAAGTCAGGGGCGCGAACTCCAGTGCCTTGTGGGCAAGGATCATGACCAGCGGCTACACCCAGATTCCACTTCGGGGAAGGACCCTCAACGTCCCATCGGTTGACATTGGGGACAGAACCGTCGTTGTCATCGGAAGGTGGGTTCGGATGGCAACCGTTCACCAAGAGAACTGGATGGAAGGAGAACCTGTCGAACACCCCGACGAATTCATCAGGGCGCTTAAGGCCCAGAAGCTGAAGGCTGACATATTCACCTTTGCCCGGAGACTGCCTCGAGACGAGGCGAGTGTACCCCTACTACTTCGAGTGGGATAACCTGGCTGCGATTCCTATCACGACATATGGCGATTGGTGGGAGAAGCGGTTGTCAAGGAAAGCACGGCAAGATGTAAACAGGGCTCAGCGGCTAGGGATCACAGTCAGAACTGCGCCGTGGGACGAACGGCTGATAGAAGGTATCGTGGGTCTCTTCGGGCGGATTCCAACAAAACAGGGCCTGCCGTTTGCGCACTATGGAAAGGACTTCGAAACGGTTAGACGAGAGGTCTCGCCGTACGCTGAACGCAGTCAGTTTGTTGTTGCGTACTATGGGGACGAGATCGTTGGCTATCTGAAAATGGTGTTCATGGGGCGGGTCGCAAGCGTCCTAAACCTCATTTGTGACGAATCGCACTTCGAGAAGAGACCAGCCAACGCGCTGCTGGCTAAGGCGGTGGAGGTGTGTTCACAACGTGGCGCGCAGTTCCTTTTCTACGGCAAGTTCACTTATGGCAACAAGAAGAATGACAGTCTGTCTGAGTTCAAGCGGCGCGCCGGGTTCGAAAAGGTTATGATCCCGCAGTACTACGTGCCGATTTCATTATGGGGCAGGATTGCCGTCATGTTGAGGCTCCACCGGGGGCTTCAGGGTCTGTTGCCTGGCGCCGTAGTCCTGTTCTTGGTAAGGTGTCGGTCCGCGATCTACATGCACTTGGTGCGGCCCTCCGCTAAGGGCGGCAGGGCTACCGCTGAAGGGGCCCAGGGTGGAAAACCCGCGCGTGCGGGCGGACCTGAGGCATAATGCGCGTTGGCGTGTAGCATCAGCACGGCGCGTCTGAGGGCGATTAGCTCAACGGTAGAGCACCTCCACTACGGGGAGGAGGTAGGGGGTTCGATTCCTTCATCGCCCACCAATCCGTAGTTCGCGATTGCCTTTCCGGGGCTTCGACAACCAACCCCGCTCGGCCGTAGTCAGGCCCGTGCGGCCTTCGGAGTCCCCTATCCTCCTGGGTCTCCTCCGGTCTCGTGACAGCGCGCTCTTCTCGTCGAAGAACGGGAACAGTTCGCTGACGATCGGCTGGACTGCGACGTGACCGCGGGACATCGCGGGTCAGGATGCCAACTGTCATCGAGTAGTCGGGAATCAACATGCCTGGAATCGTCGGTTTGCTGACCGGGATGCCGCGTGAGTGGGCAGAGCCACAATTGCTGCGCATGGTGGAGACCATGCGGCACGAGCCTCACTACCGCGCTGGAACGTGGATCGACGAGTCGTTGGGAGTGTACGTCGGGTGGGTCGTGCGGGATGGACCGTTTTCCGCCGACATGCCGCTGCGGAACGAGACCGGCGATGTTGTCTTGATCTTCTCCGGGGAGGATTTCCCGGAACCCGGCATCAGGTCGAACCTGCGGGCCCGCGGCCATCGAGTTCCAGAGAGCGGGCCGTCATATCTCGTACATCTCTCCGAGGATGATCCCCAATTCCCTGCGTGCCTGAACGGTCGGTTTCAAGGGCTCCTGGTGGATGGAAGGAGCGGGGCGTCAACGCTCTTCGTTGACCGGTATGGGATGCAGCGGCTCTACTACCACGAGTCCAAGGACGCTCTCTACTTTGGTGCTGAAGCCAAGGCGATCCTGGCGGTTCGTCCAGTATTGCGTTCGATCGATGCGAAAGGACTCGGAGAGTTCATCACGTGCGGGTGCGTGTTCGAGAACCGGACCCTTTTTCCGGGTGTTCATGTGCTTCCGGCGGCCTCCGCGTGGATTTGCCGCGGCCGTTCGGTGGAACAGAGGCGCGCCTATTTCGACTCGGCGGAGTGGGAGAACCAGGCGGGGCTCTCTCCGGCGGAATCGTACGATAACATCCGCGGTGTGTTCTCGAGGGTGCTTCCGCGCTACTTTGAAGGCCCTGAGCGCGTGGGAATGTCCCTGACCGGCGGGCTCGACACCAGGATAATCATGGCGTGGTGGAACGCGCCAGCCGGGTCGCTTCCATGTTACACGTTCGGCAGCACGTACAACACGTCGCAGGACGTCTCTATTGGGCGGCGCGTGGCTTCAGCCTGCCGTCAGGCCTATCAGGAGATACGCATTGGGGCTGAGTTCCTATCGGACTTCCACCGCCACGCAGAACGCGCGGTCTACCTCAGCGACGGCTGTGCTGACGTGAGCGCGTCTCGCGTCTTGTACACGAATGCTCTCGCTCGTGAAATCGCCCCGGTGAGGATGACCGGAAACTACGGCAGTCAAGTGCTGCGACCGTGCGGCCCTTCGTTCAAGCCGGAACACGTGACTCCCGGCTTGTATGCTCCCGACCTTTTGCCCCATTTCGAGTCGGCCCGCCACACGTACGATGGCATCCTACGCAGGAACCCGCTGTCGTTCGCCGTGTTCTTCCAGGCGCCTTGGTTCCACTATGGCCTTTACTCCATAGAACTGAGCCAACTGTGCGTGCGGTCTCCGTTCCTGGACAATGAGCTGGTGCGGGCTGCGTTCAGGTCGCCGCCGTCGGGGTTGACGACCGGCGACGTCTCCCATCGATTGATCGCCGACGGGAACCCGGAACTGTTCAGGATTCGAACGGACCGAGGGTTGCTTGGAGACCAAAGAGCGTTGCCCGCGTCAATACGCAGGGCGTTCCTGGAGTTCACTTTCAAGGCGGAATACGCCTACGACTACGGGATGCCGCAGTGGGTGGCCCATGTTGATCATAACCTCTCGGCCCTCCACCTCGAACGGCTATTCCTTGGCAGGCACAAGTACCGCTCACTTCCGCGTCTGGTATCGGGACGCACTAGCCAACTACGTGCAGGATGTGTTGCTCGACCCGCGAACGCTCTCTCGGCCGTTCTGGCACCGGAGTCGCATTGAGTCGTTGGTCAGTGCCCACCTCAGGTCAGGCGCCAATCATACGACGGATCTGCACACGTTGCTCACCCTCGAACTCGTGCATCGCCTCTTCGTAGAGTAGCCGCGTCTCGGCTTACGCGCCGCATATGTTACGCCGAGGTGAACATCCATGGCATCATTCGGACGCCGGGCCAACAGCTAGATGTCGAACGAGGGCGATGCCGAGCTCGTGGCACTGTCAGGAGACCACTCGGAGCGGTGCCCGCGAAGCGGTTGGCGCGTCCGACCCTTCGACGCGAATGGACACTTCGATACGCCCCTGGCAAAGCGAGAGGTGCGGCGCCTAGCGGTCCAGGGTGCGGGCGCGACGACGTTGTTCCAGATCCTCGGGGTCGGCAGTCAGATCGCCGCGACTTTCGTCCTCGCGAGGCTTCTCCGCCCGGCGGACTTTGGCCTCGTCGCCATGGTCACGACGTTCAGCTTGCTCTTGCTGAATGCCGCGGGGAACGGTCTTACCGAGGCGGTTCTCCAGCGTGATCGACTCGATCATCAACTCGCCAGTAACCTGTTTTGGCTGGCGGTGGGAACGGGGGCGGCCTGCAGCGTCGTGCTCGCCGTGGGCGGACCACTGATCGCGGTGTTCTTCGGCGAGCCGCGAGTCACGCTGGTCGCCGCTGCGCTGTCGCTTTCCATCTTCTTGACGAGCTTCGGAGTGCTGCACCAGGCACTTCTCATGCGCGCGCTGCGCTTTCGTCAGGTGTACAGCATCGCCGCGGTTGGCAAACTGAGTTCGATCGTTGTCGCAGTGGCCCTTGCGTGGGCCGGCTGGGGCTACTGGGCGTTGGTAGCCGGTTCAGTTGCTCAAGCGTTCTGTGAGTCGGCCGGCATGTGGATACTCTGCCGCTGGGTGCCGGGGTTGCCGAGAAGGAAGGCAGAGACCTGGGAGATGCTGCGATTCGCGCTGCAGGTCTACGGCCGGTTCAGCTTCAATTACCTGTCGCGAAACATGGACAACGCTCTCGTGGGATGGCGTTTTGACGCGCAAGTTCTTGGGTACTACAAGAAAGCGTATGATCTCTTCTCGTTCTCATCGCTCTTCTCGTCGTTCAGTTCCGTCGCGGTGTCCGCCCTGAGCCGTTTGAGGGAGGATGCCACTCAGTACCGCAAGTACGTGCTCAACGTCATTTCGATAGCCGCGTTTCTCGGCGTCGGCACTGGAGCGGTCCTGTGCCTGGTCGGAAGAGACCTCATTCGGTTGATCTTGGGTGCGGGATGGGATCCCGCTGGAGAGGTGTTCGTCTTCTTCGCACCCGGCGTCGCAGCAACCTTCGTCTATGGTGTCCACGGGTGGATTCACCTGTCGAGTGGAACGCCAGACAAGTGGTTGCGGTGGGGGGCGGTGGAGTTCATCGTAATGTCAGTGTTATTCTTGGTGGGTCTGCGCTGGGGAGCCGTCGGGGTCGCCGCGGCCTCAAGCGCGGCTTGGTCGGTCCTGGTGCTGCCCGCGTTGTGGTACGCGGGGAGATCGGTTCAACTGCGGATCGGGGAGTTGGTCGAAGCTCTTTGGAGGTACGTCCTGGCAGGCTTGGTGGCAGGCGCCTGCACGATGGTGCTTGCGGGGCAGGCCCCTGACCTCGTTGCCCGGCCCCAGTGGCTCGCGATCGCCGTACGGATGACGGCGACAGCTTTGATATGCGGTTTGGGTTACGTTGTTGCGGTGCTGGTCCTCCACCGCAGTGTCGAACCGGTGCTGCAGGTCCTGACTCTCGGCAGGGAAGCCTTGGGAGTGCTTCCAAGCAAGAGAGGCTCGAGCCGCGGCAACTGACCAAGCCTGTGCCGTTCTGCGAGGCCGGACGTGAAGCGCACTGCGGTGTTCACGCGTTCAAGCGCCGGAATTGCGGTCCTATCCTCGGTCGTCAGCGCTTTCTGCAAACTCTGGGGGGCGGCGCATCTCCGCCAATCGTGTGGGCCCAATTTCAACTCCGTAACTGCGACGCGCTGCTTGAGACCTGACCATTGCGAGCTCCGGACGTATTTGGCCGTAAGCGAGACCGGTGCGTCGCATGGCACGCGTCTTGCTTGGTATTGGTCGAGGTTTGCGATGAGAATCCCTCGGTCTGTCCTGCCATCCTTGTTCATCCTGTTTCTGGCGCTGCCTGTACAGGCCGCGACCTACACGGTCAAGGCCGGAGGTGGAGGGAACTTCGCCACAGTACAAGCCTGCGTGAGCGCCGCGCAGCCCGGTGATACCTGTGAGGTCTATGCGGGCACCTATAGCGAGACGGTGAGCAGCGTTCGCGCTGGCACGTCCGACAATGCGCGGATCACGATCATTGCCCACACGGGCGACCGCCCGGTGGTATCGCGTTTCTCCCTCTCGCACAGCTATCTCACCGTGAGCGGGTTCGAGGTAACGAATACCACGGGCATGGGGATTTCTGGGTATGGGGCCACGATCGGCATCATCGTCGAAAACAACTACATCCACACGGAATACGGCACCTGTGTCCAGTTTGGGTCTGCCGCGCCGTTCCCGACGGACATCATCATTCGGAATAACGTCATCACCCGCTGTGGGTGGCAGTCGTTGATCAATTCGGTTGGGTCATCAACGGCGTGGGGGATCTCCTTCTATGGCGCACGGGCGCTGATTGAAGGCAACACTATTTCGCACGTCACCGATGACGTGATCAATGGATTTAGTAGCCAGTCAGTGATTCGGAACAATCATTTTGGCCCCTTAGATGCCCACGAAACCGGCGTGCAGTCCGGGGCGCACATGGACGGCTTCCACGTCGGCGGGGTGGACATCGTGCAGGCGCTCTTCGAAGGCAACGTCTACCAAGACGCACTCGACCCGACGGGCAACTCCCACTTCACCTGGGTCGAACCGCCGGGGCGGCGATCCTACCTCATCATACGTTACAACTACACGAACAACATCGAGGACACGGCCACGGTCGGCATGGCGTGGGCCTCCGCCTTCGACCACTTCTACATTTATAGCAATACGATCTCAGAGGGACATTCGACCGGCGATGGGTTCTGCATGGCGCTTCCTCCGAACTATACCTCCATGCGGGCCAAGAACAATCTCTGCTATGACGCCTCTGCCGGTACCAATCGGTATCCGATCTTGGCGGCCGCCGCTTCCCCCGTTCACGAGACGGGCGGGAATCTCGTCTACCAGACAGGGTATTCGGGTGAGTGGTCGGGACGCTACGCCACCGAATCCACGTACAACACGCTGAAGAACCAAGATCCGCTGTTTGCGAATTATCCGACCAGTGCCGCGCTGCAATCAGGTTCGCCAGCCCGGAGCGCCGGGGTGGCCCTGACCAGCGTGGCCGCAGGGGATAGTGGGAGCGGCACGACACTGGTGGTCACCGATGCGGGGTATTTCCAGGCGGGTTTTGGACCGTCCTATGCGCCCGTCCCGGCGGACGAAATTCGGATTGGTGCATCCACGGTCGCCACGATTTCCAGCATTAACTACGCGACGAACACAATCACGCTGACCGCCCCGGTCTCGCGGACTGGCGGCGATCCAGTCTATCTCTACAAGAAATCGGATGGCGTGCAGGTGCTCTACGGGACGAGGCCAGACGTCGGGGCCTATCCTTTTGGAACCCCGGCGCCTCCTGCCATAGCCCCGGCGCCACCCACCGATGTCCGGATCGTCCGTTGAGCGCGCGCAACCCATTCTGGACGCCCGGGTCGCTGCCTTGAACCGTACCGGGTTTGTGGGAGCCAGCTGAGCCCGATACTCACGCGACGAGCGACACGCATCCCCCCTATCGGCAGTTTCTCGTGAAGTGGTACACCCACGCTGTGCGGCTGCCGGCACTGTTCGGGCTGAAGTTCGCCGAGGAGCGGGAGACGTAGACCCTTGCTGATCATAAATGCGGACGATTGGGGCCGGACCGTGGCGGAGACGGACGCGGCGGTCACGTGCTTCGCACAAGAGCGGGTAACCTCAGTCACCGCCATGACGTTCATGGCCGATTCCGAACGCGCGGCCGGCATCGCGCGAGAACGCAACGTTCCGGTTGGACTCCACCTGAATTTCACGGAACCGCTGACGGCTCCACGCGCAGACGGTGTCCTCCTGAGCGAGCATCGCAGGTTGGCGAAGTTCCTGAACCGGAGCCGCTATTCGGCTATTGTGCCGAACCCATCTCTGCGTCGCAGCTTCTGTTCAGTGTTCCAGTCTCAACTAGACGAGTTCATTCGCCTGTATCAGAAGCCGCCGACTCACTTCGATGGGCACCGGCATTTCCATCTCTGCTTGAGCATGATGTTCGCGGCCCCGATCCCGAGGGGACAGAAGGTCAGACGCACTTTCAGTTTCACTGTCGGCGAAAAGGGCTTCGTGAACTGGCTCTACCGGCGTGCCTTGGATCGGTGGGTAGCAACCCGCTACCGGACGACCGCCTACCTCTTTGCCCTGTCGGAACACCTGACTGACACTCGGTTCGCGGGCGTGACGCACCTGGCACGGGCAGCCACCGTGGAATTGTTCACTCATCCGATCGTCGCGGCAGAACGAACCTTCCTGCTGAGCCCCGGCTTTGAGCGGCAGATGGCCGGTGTTGCCCGGAAGAGCTACGCCGACCTGTGAGGGCCGCCGGCGCCGCGATGGGCGACGTATCTTGGACCTCCGTCTCGACAGGGCCGGTGCCACGATTGACACGTCAGCTCCACTCAGACTCAGCCACGCCTGGAGATGGCTGAACATTGGACCGGTAGGGATGTCGAACTCAACCAAGGCGTGGGAGATCCAAGGGCATGCTGAGTTTTGAGAGGACCAAGTGCCTCGGTGAAGGCTTTGCGGCCGAGGTCGACTCCGTGGATCAAGGTCGATGGGCCGATATTGTTCGGGCGTTCGCAGATTCGAACCTCTTTCAAAGCTGGTCGTACGGCCTTGCTCGGGCCCGTCGGTCCCGCCTCAGCCACCTCGTCCTCAAGCGAGGTGGCCACGTCGTGGGAGCTGTCCAGGTTCGCCTGGCAGGCCTGCCGTACGTTCGGTGTGCTGTGGCATATGCGCGCTGGGGTCCGCTATGGAACTTGCGAACCCGTTCAAAGGACGACGAGGCATTTCGCCAGATGGCTCGGGCCATCCACAATGAGTACGCGATTCGCAGAGGCTTGATCGTTCGCCTGCTTCCTGCCCTGGAAGGACCGGAGGAGGGACTCTATGGCGAGATCCTCAGGGAAGAGGGCTATGAGTTGAAATCAAGCGCTCCACAGTACCGGACGATCCTGATGAATCTGCATGTGCCTCTCGATGATCTGGAACTGGGATTTCATCAAAAATGGCGAAAGCATTTGAACCGTGCGCGCAAGAACAATCTCGAGATCATAGAAGGGCAGGAAGACGGCCTGTTCCAAGCGCTCGGGGCTATCTACATGGAGATGCTTGAGCGAAAGCGGTTCTCGGGTCACGCGGACATCGACCTGTACAGAAGAACTCAGCAGGGTCTCCCCCCTGAGGACAAGATGACCGTTGTTCTTTGTCGCCTACAAGGAGAGGTAGTAGCAGGCGCGCTCTTTTCGGCGCTGGGAGACACGGCGGTCGACCTGCTCAGGGCCACGAGTGACCGCGGAGTCAGGACTTACGGCTCTTACCTCGTGCAGTGGAGAGTGCTCGAGCACCTCAGACAGCGGGGCTGTCGATACTACAATTTGAATGGGATTAACCCTGCAAGAAACCCCGGGGGTTACCAGTTCAAGTCGCAACTGGCCGGCAGGAACGGGCGCGAGGTTCGATTCTTGGGCCCATTCGATGCTTATCCCAACGCCGTCATGAGGCTGGCCGTGGCGATTGGAGAACGTCTTCGAACCGGCCTCAAACGACGTCGTCACTCGCAGCGCCCCGCGCTGAATGCCGATCAAGACCATGGTTCGTTTCGACAACAAGCTGCCTGGGCGACCGGAACAAGCCATGGAGTGCACGCGTCCGCGGACTCCAGTGGAGTTGGGCGTGACATTCGGACAGCGTAGCCCTGTGTGTTCGCGCGAAGTCTCGTATCAGGCCGACGTAGCTCAATGGCAGAGCAACTGACTCGTAATCAGGAAATGGAGTGTTCGACTCCTCCCGTCGGCTCCACCATGCGATGCGCTTTGTAAACCTCTCGGTTCCGTGAACGACCGATGAGTTCCCCGCCCGTTCGTATTTCAATTTGCATCTGCACGTACCGGCGCGCTGAAATGCTGGACCGCCTGCTAAGGGCCGTGCAGTTGCTTCGTACCAACAGCCTCTTCAGCTACTCGGTCGTGGTAGTGGACAATGATGACCGGCAGTCTGCAAGGGAGATCGTCAAGAGAGCGAGCGCGACGTCGCCGATACCGATCCTCTACGACGTGGAACCAGAGCGCAGCATCTCTCTCGCGAGAAACAGGTCCGTCAAGAACGCTGACGGGGATTTCATCGCATTTATTGATGATGACGAATTCCCTGAGGACACCTGGCTCGTCAATCACTTCGAGACGCTGTGTTCGTGCAACGCGGACGGAGTTCTGGGACCTGTCACACCCCACTTTGACGCGCCTGCACCCCTTTGGTTGATAAAGAGCGGCCTCTGCGAGCGGTCGCGCTTCAAGACTGGCACCGTGATCAGAGAGTCGCGATACACGCGCACGGGAAACGTTCTCATCCGAGGGAGTCTCTTCACGGGGCTCGACGGGATCTTCGATCCCAAGTATGGAAAGAGCGGAGGCGGCGATGCGGCCTTCTTCAGGAGGATGATCCAGAAGGGAAAGGTCTTCATCTGGTGCGACGAGGCCTGCGTGTTCGAAACTGTCCCGCCTGAGCGGCAGACCCGGGCCTATTACTTGAAAAGGGCGCTAACCCGTGGGATGGGGGAAGCGTGGGAGACTCGCCTGCTTAGTGTTGGTACCTTTCGATCCATTCTGGCGATTCTGCTTTACACGACTGCGTTGCCCTTTCTCCTATTGCTCGGACAGCATCTATTCATGAAGTACGCCGTCAAGAACTGTGATCACCTCGGCAAGATCCTCGGCTACATGGGAATTACCGTCGTCCGCGAGAGGCCTTACAGCGCTTCGTCGTCATGAGTTGAGGGCGGGGTTCCGATGGAGGAGCGTCTCTCTCCAACGGCAAGGCTGGGGCATGCAGCTACGGGGAGCGAGCTTGCTCCCGTTCGCTTCGAGTCTGGGCCTCGCAATTCGTCCTAGCGGAAGCAATGTTCTTTAATTCCTTCGCGTTCTTCTGCTTCCTGGTCCTGATTCTGGCAGGTTACCAGGCGCTGCCGACCCGACGATCGAGGGTCGTTGTGCTGCTCGCGGCAAGCTACGTGTTCTACGGCTACTGGGACTGGCGCTTCACGCCGCTTCTGGCGATTTCGACGCTGACCGACTTCGTGGTCGGAAGCAGGCTGGGCCGCACCGAAGACCCGAGAGCCCGCTGGCGCTGGCTCGCAGTGAGCCTCACGCTGAATCTCAGCATGCTCGCGTTCTTCAAGTACTTCAACTTCTTCGCGGACGGCGTGCGGGCAACGGCCGGCATGCTCGGGCTCGACCTCGACTTCCTGCACCTGCACGTTCTGCTGCCCATCGGAATCTCCTTCTATACGTTCAAGACGCTTTCTTACACGATCGACGTGTATCGCCGCCGGATGGCGCCCACGGGTTCGCTGCTCGACTACGCGTTGTACGTGTCGTTCTTCCCCAACATTGTCGCAGGGCCCATCGACCGAGCGAGCAGCATCCTGCCGCAGATTGCCAGTCTGAAACGAGCGACGAGAGAACAGGTCAAGCAAGGCGTGGCCCTGATCGTCATGGGCCTGTTTCGCAAGGTACTGATTGGCGACGCCGCGGGCCGGTTCGTGGACAATCTGTTCGGGCAACCCGACTTGTACCGCTCGCCCGAGTTGCTGGCGGGCCTCCTCCTGTACTCGATCCAGGTCTACGCCGACTTCAGCGGTTACTCCCACATCGCGCGCGGCGTCGCCAAACTGTTCGGCGTCGAGTTGATGAAGAACTTCGAGCAACCGTACTTCGCGTGCTCGTTCAGCGAGTTCTGGCGTCGGTGGCACATCTCCCTCTCGAGTTGGATCTGGGACTACGTGTTCAACCCGCTGATGTCAGCGTTGCTGCGGCGGGTGTCGCGGTGGAACCTGCCCTCGGTTCAAGACGAGATGCGGCTCACCTACCCGGTCGCCGCGGTTGTCACGATGCTGTTGTGTGGACTGTGGCACGGGGCCGCCGTCGCGTTTCTCGTCTGGGGCGGGATTCATGGGGTCTGCCTGGCAACCGAGCGACTCGCCGTCTATGGGAACAGGGCCATACCCGTGAGGCCGAGAGCGCGCAATCTCCGAGGCGGGGTGCGACTCGCGCTCGGCTGGCTGTCGACCCAGGTCGTTGTTGTCCTGGCCTGGCTGTTGTTCCGGGCCGGTAGCATAGGGGCAGCCGCGGACATTTTCTCACGCATCGTGCACTGGGAGGCGAGCGAGTTGGGAACGCGGTTCCTCGGAATCGTCCTCTCCTTTGCCACGCCGCTAGCTGCACTCGACGCAGCTGAGTACGTGACACAGGATCACGCGTTCCTGCTCCGATTGCGGCCGTCAGTCGCAGCCGGGATCGGCGCGGGCGTGCTCGTCGTTGTGTTGCTGTACATGGCCACGACGAAGCCAATGCCTTTCGTCTACTTCCAGTTCTGACCCCGGGGCCGTCATGAGACATCTCTCGAACGCGATCCTGTTCAGTCTGAGCCTGGCGCTCGCGCTGGCTGTCTTCGACGCCTACCTGCAGCTTGCCGAGATCCAGACCCCGATGGAAACGATGGTCGACTCGAACCTCGGTCCCACCTACATCCCGGGGAAGCGAATCAGCAGATTCAACGAGGGTTTCTTCCTCGGGGAGGCAAATGACTACGGCTACATGGGGCCGTCCGTACCGCCGCGCCGCAGAGGCGCGGAACGCAGAATCCTGTTGATTGGTGACAGCTTCGTCCTGGGGCACACGGTATTGCCGCGGCACCACTTCGCCCGGACCCTGGAGAAGTTGCTGAGCAAGACGACCGGCGAAACAGTTCAGGCGCTGAACTTCGGAAAGGCCGACTTCGATCTCGGGGACATGTACGTGTACTATCGTCTTTTCGCCGGAACGTTCGACCACGACCTTGCGCTGTTCTTCGTCGAGACGCGCGACTTGATTCCGTCAGGTAAGGTGGCCTCCGGCGTCTATCCCGTCGTCAAGCTGGCAGCCGGCACGGTGGTCGTCGATCCGAGCTTTCGCCAGACCGAGACCTACCGCTTGTACCGGGCGATCGAACCAGTCTTCACGCGCTCCGCCGTGATGCGCCTAGGGTTCAATGCGTACAAGGCGGTCCAGCCAGGCACACTGATGGGCTTGTTGCTCGGGAAGTTCGCGTCGGCGCCGACGGTGCCGCTCGACGCTGCCGCTTCGCCCTCCGCGCGCACGGCGAAGCCCACGCCTGCGCCGCCTGTCTTACCCGAGATCAGTCGGGCGATCTTACGCGCTCTTGCGTGCGATCCGCGTAACGTCCTGGTAGTCCGGGCGGACCTCGCGCCAGCGCTCCGCGAGGAGGTGCGCAGAGCTGGACTGCCGATTCTGGATCTGGGCGCTTTGCTGGCGGAACTCGAGGCCCGTGGCGAAGACCCATACTACTGGCCGGTCACCAAGGTGCGCGGACACTGGAACCACGCGGCGCACCAGAAAATAGGTCACTTTCTGGCCCAAGAGCTCGCGCGCCAGGGCCTTCTGTGGCCGGCGGTGCCGTCTACCAGGTCACCGCAGAGCGCACAGTAGCACCCCAGTGTGGCCGTGAGCACGCATCGTGAGACCCACCGCCCGTCCTACAGTGGGCTTCGGAGATCTGTTTGAGTTCCAATGGACGAATCTCCGCGGTTGTATGGCAAGCAGCTTCGTGTTGACGTTCGGGCGAACGGGCAGTTCCCCGAAATCACCTCACCCAGTCTCCCATGGCAACCGGGCGTAGAACTACGTTGACGAATTCGAAGAACCAACACCGCTCTCCGATCAGCCAGGCCTTCTCGGTGCTGCGAACCCACGGTTCTGATTTCCTGAAAAGGGATGCCACGCCGTGCCCCGTGTGCAGCAACGAAACGTGGAGAATTCTGCGGAAGGGCCCGGTTTACTCGTTTCGCTGCTGCGACGAGTGTGGAGCGCACTTCATTGATCCTCTTGAGCCGCCCGTCTCGCCGCAGGTTCTCTTTGACAAGTATCCTTGGACGCAGCAGTTCAGCGCGAACTATGAAGCGTATCTCCTCATGGCAAAGCGTAGCCTTGGGGAGAAACTTCGAGTCTGTGAAGCCCTCACGGGTATTCGTCCCAAAACCATGCTGGATGTCGGCTGCGGAAACGGGCTCTATCTGCACGCCGGAATGCTCTTGGGATTGAGTGTGACAGGGACAGAAGTAGATGCGAGTTCCGCCGCCCTGGCTAAGCAGCACGGGCAGGAGGTGAGAATCGGAGAGCTGGAGGAGCTCGACCTTGTCGGACCATTCGAGTTCATTCACTGTCGGATGATCGTATACATGTGCCCTCGTCCACAGGCGTTGCTGCGGAGTGCGGCCGAGAAGCTGGCAGCTGACGGTGTCATGTATGTGGATACGTCGAACCAGAATGGTGTGGCTTCGAGGATCCGACGGATGTTCGAGAAAGACCCTTTGAGATACGGGCAGTTGATTGCGCCAACCCACTGCGTCTCCTACACGCGGGGAGCTTTCAGAACGTTATTGACACGATCAGGGCTCTCGCCCCGCAGGCTCTTCTCGTACAGTGCTCACGATCGCATCTATTATCCCTTGATTTCACATTCGCTCAAGGACCAAGCAGGACGTGTTATCAAGGCAGGGTTCGACCACGTCGGGATGGGGGCCTTTCTGGGAGCCTATTGCGTTCCCAGCAGCCAGGAACCATGAGAGGGATGAGTCAGACGGATATCCCGTTTCTCCAGCCTGCTTTCGGCTGGCGGGATTTGTGCCGTTCTCTGCTGGGTCGGCGGGAACACCTGCAGTGCGTATGGGATGCTTTCGCCCGCGACACAGGACTGTCCGCGGACTTCGTGTTCACAAGTTCTTGTCGTGCCGCGCTCGTGCTTACCTACCGGGCGTTGCGTCTGGATGGTGAGGTTATTGTCTCACCCTTAGCCTGTAGCGCGGCGCTTCGGCCCATTCTGGCCGCCGGTCTCCGTCCAAGGTTCGCGGATGTTTGCCCAGACAGTTTTAATTTGGATCCGGAGGCGGTCCAACGTGCAATCAGCCCGCGCACCGTGGCAATCGAAGCCATCTATTTTGGAGGAAACGCTTCAGGGGCGGCGGCGCTGGCAGAACTGGCGCGCCGACATGGGTTGAAGCTCGTGGAAGACTGCGCTCACGGTGCTGGTGCCCGTGACGGAGGGCGTCCGACAGGCACGTTCGGCGATGCCGCCTGCCTGAGCTTTCCGAAGATCGTGGATGGAGCTGGCGGTGCCCTTTGCAGCCCCAATGCCACATTGCTTGACGATGCGCGCAAGCTCCAGAGTGCGTGGAATCCGACTTCACGGTTGCGAATCGGCTTGCGCCTTCTGCGCACGCTCATGAGAGCCTCAGAAGGCAATGTCTTGGCGGAGAACGTTCTCAAATCCCTCTCGCATTTCGTCCGGCCACGACCCGAACAGCCGAATGGGTCCAACACTGGAGCAGACACTCAGGTTGAGATTGGGAAATGTTCCAGGACGCGAGGAGTTGAGTCAGCCTGGACCGCGTGCCAGCTGGGCAAATGGAGGCAGTTGGCCACCAGCCGTCAGACTGCAGCGCTTCACCTGAAGCAGGCACTGGCACGTCACACTCCAAACGTACAGATTCAACTCTCCGTCGGAGGCGCCGAGAGCATGTACACTCGATTCTACGTGCGTGTCCCGGCACGGTCCGATGATACGATCGCCTTCACGCGCGAGCATGGCGTCGAGTTGATCCACTTGTCTCACGGAGATGGGACCTGCCAGAGTCGGCTCGACCTCGATCCTTCCTTCAGCCCCTACCTCGATCTGGAGGAGTTGCCAAACTACGTCCGACTGCATGATCACGTCGTCGCCCTGCCCTTGCACGCGGCCATGGGCCCCCCGGAAGCGGATAAGATCGCTCTGGCATTGAAGTCTGGCCTGGCGGCTGCCAGGGCGAAGGCTCGCGGATGACGACTTACATCTTGCTCCCACTGCGTGAATGGAATTCCCGCTCCTTACCAAGGTCAATTCTAAGGTGATTCAGCGAATCCGAGTCTTGACGGACACCACCGAGAGACAGTCGACTGCCTTGTGTGCGAACAAGCGAGGGGCGCACGGTCGCGGATGGCGCGCCCGGCCTCCCGCCCGTCAGCAGCTCGCCGAACGGTCGCTGCGCACACCGGTTGGAGTCCGAAGGAGCAACCATGCCGAGGCGGTTGACCGCCTCCGCGGTGGTCCAACCTCCGTGGATTACGCGATGCACCGTCGGCAAGCGATTCGTCAGGGTCACCTTGGCGTTACCCGGAAGTCTGATTCGGAGTGTTGTCCAGAAAGAACGAGTTGGCTTGGTCGCTCCTGCCCTTTGTGTTGGCGATTCGTTGTGGTGGCGGCCGCGCGACCCACTTTCCAAGGTTGAGATGCTGCCGCTACTGGCATTGCTGCTCGGAATCGCGTTCGTAGGGTGGATGGTCGGGACGGACAGGCGCTGGCGTCGACTGCCTTCCCGAGCCCTCTGGATTCCCGGAATCTGGCTGGCGCTGGCCAGTTCCCGGCAGATGTCGTTCTGGCTTGCGCAGGTTGGGGTCAGCGGCGGGGCATCCAACAATCTCGAGGGCAGCCCGGTCAATGTCATATTCAACGGCAGCCTGTTTCTCGTCGCAATCCTGGTGCTGAAGCGGCGGAGATTCAGTTGGGCGCAGTATGCCCTGGCAAACAAAGCACTGTTCTCAATCTATGCGTTCTTTCTATGCAGCGTGCTATGGTCACCGTTTCCGGTGCCGACCGCGAAGCGCGTGGTTCAAGAATTCGGTTGCGTGTTGATCGCGCCTATCATTCTGACGGAGAAAGACCCAGCGGCGTCGCTGCGAGTTCTGTTCGTGCGGGTGTCGTACGTCCTGTTCCCCCTTTCGGTGATCTTCATACGGTATTTCCCGGACATTGGACGCGTCGTTTCGGGCGTCTCGGGCGCTCACATGTTATGCGGCGTCACGGATCACAAGAACTCGCTCGGCCAGGTGACAATGGTGTTCTGCCTGGTCCTGCTGTGGGACCTAATGGAAACCCGGAAATACGAGACAACTTCGGGGACGAAGCCTGACCGCTGGGTGCGTCTGGTGAATCTGGGGATCGGACTCTACCTGCTGGTCGTCTCCAACAGTGCCACATCCTGGATCTGTTTCCTGCTTGGAGTTGTGTTGTTGTTCGGAGGCAGACGTCTGGCCGTGATGAAGAACGCCAGGCGAGTGTTTCTGCTCAGCGTCTTGTGCATCCTTTTGTCTTGGCTCTCGATCAGGTGTATGGGATCTCAGGCCGCGTCTCGGAGAGCTTGGACCGCGGGTCCGGCCTGTCCGGTCGCACGGAAATCTGGCGAGTGATCTTGGAAAAGAATACGGGCTACCTGGTTGGGGCCGGGTTTCGTGGCTTTTGGGAGACCAGAGAAGGCGAGTCGGTTTCCAAGGAGCTCGGCACCAATCGATTGATCACCGCACATAATGGCTATCTGGAAACATATCTGAACGGTGGCGTCGTGGGCTCTCGTTCTTCTGGGGGCATTCATATGGTCCACGGGTCTCAATGCAACGAGCAAGCTCGTGAAAGGAGACCCGATCGGCAGGTTGGCGATCGTGTTCTGGCCGATTCTCCTGCTGTGTAACGTGACCGAGTCGCAGTTCTTTCAGGGCGGATCGGTGTGGTTCGCGATGTTGTTGGTGACTATTGACAACCCATGGCAAGACCGCCGTGGAAGAGATGTTGGCGTGAGGATGGCTCATCGCGAGTTCCAAGGCAACCAACGCAGCGGCCGCGGCGGGCGGCCTCCTTCCGGTATGAGGTAGGTTCACCGCATGGGACGCCGGAGGCGTCGGAGAGCGCACTCATGCCCAATGCTCTCAGCGCTGAGCCCGCATTCCCAAGGGGTTCCCCACGTAGTCTGGATGGTTGAGCCCGCCATGACTCCAAATCCATGTTGAATCACTGTCCAGATCCACGACAACCCCTTGGCAAGAGCTGGTGCGGCGGCATTTCCGAGCACTTTTGCAGCCATCTTGAGGCGGCCAATCCGGCCATCTTGACGGCAAGGGAACAGTGGACTTATCGAGAGGTGGAAACAGCCAGCGGATGGCTTGCGGCGCTTCTGACTGAGCAAGGCTGGCGGAGGGGCGATACGGTTGCCGTTTATGCGAAACGCAGCCCGGCACTCGTGATAGCGTTGCTGGCCATTATCAGGTCCGGCCTTGCATTCGTCGTGCTGGATCCGAAGCATCCGCCAACGCGAATCCGGCAATGCGTCGAACTTTCCCGGTCAAGGGGGCTTCTGAACTTGGTAGGACCGAGGACGGTGCCGGAGCCTGTCATGCGCGCGTTGGCCGCCACGGGAACTCCGTTTCTACTCGATGTGCCCAGCTCCAAGAACGACTTGCTTGCACGGCTCCCTGAGAATGCCCCAGGGTGCGCACCGCCGTACACGACGGCAATGCCCGAGGACACTCTCTATGTTGCGTTTACGTCCGGCACCACTGGTGCGCCAAAGGCCATCGTCGGGTCTCATGGTCCGGTGGCGCATTTCTTCGAGTGGCAGAGAACAACGTTCGGGCTCGGTAAGGATGATCGGGTGAGTATGCTCAGTGGACTGGCGCACGACCCGCTGTTGAGGGATGTACTAATGCCACTCTGGTCCGGCGCCACAGTTTGCATACCTGGCGAAGATTGCTTTGAGACCCCGTACAAGCTTTACGAGTGGATGCGTGATTTTCGAATCACGGTAGCGCACCTCACGCCTAGCATGGGACATCTGCTGCTCGCTGGCGCCCGCCGGAACCCGCGGAGCCAGTTGGAGAGCTTGAAGTACGCGTTCTTTGGCGGCGATATCTTAGGGCCGAACCTCGTCAGAGAGCTCAAGGAGGCAGGGCCGCAGGTCACCATCGTGAACTGCTACGGTACCACTGAGACTCCGCAGGTCATGGGATATCACCTGGCGGACGAAGAGGCCTCCTTGCCTGTGGGCACGGTCGACTCACACGTTGTCCCAATTGGCAAGGGCATTGACGAGTGTCAGCTACTTGTACTGGATGGTGGGCTTCAGCTTTGCGCGCCAGGTCAGGTTGGCCAGATCTGCGTGCGGACGCAGCATCGCGCCAAGGAGATTCGTACCATCCTGGGTGACGGCGAGAGCTGGTTGGTCCAGAACCCCTACTCCTCCGACCCGGGGGACTTGATCTACTGCACTGGGGACTATGGCCACTATCTGCCAGATGGCACAGTGGTGTGCCAGGGTCGCAGAGACAGGCAGGTCAAGATCCGTGGATTCCGAATCGAGTTGACTGAGATTGAGGCCGTCCTCGCGGGCCTCGAAGAGGTCCTGCAGTATTACATTCACGCCCAGGGCGCAGATGAGCAGACACGCCGCTTGGTCCTCTATGTGGTGTGGCGAAAAGAGTCGCCCGGGCTGGCGGCAGACTTGCGTCAGAAGCTTGGGTGCGCATTGCCGCACTTCATGGTGCCTGAGCAGATCATCGGTGTGCCAAGAATGCCGCTGACACCGAACGGCAAGATAGATTCGGAAGGCTTGAAGGCAATGGCAGCGGGTGATCCAAACTGCCGGGCGAGCACATGCGTTGAACCCGCCACCGACGTTGAGAGGGTCTTACTGCGCATTTGCCGGGACGTTCTCTACGCCAAAGACATCACCGTCCATGAGGACATCATCCAGGCGGGAATGAACTCGTTGCAGGCAATCGAAATCGCGTGCGCCGTCGAGGAGGAACTGGGAACGCAACTGCCGGTCGCCGCGCTCGCCACCGCGAGGACCATCCGGGGGTTGGCGGCCCTTCTGGCCGGTCCCGGGGAGGCGGAAGCGGCTCGCGGCGATTCCCGTGCTGAGGCTGAGAGAGCTGAACCGGTTCCCGGCGCGAATTCGTCCGCTGGACCTTCAGGTGCAGCGCAACCTTCCAAAGGAAGTCGCACGACCCGGCACGGTTCGGAGGCGGGGACCAGGCTCGGCCCGCGCCTGATTCCCGAAAAGGAAGACCTGGTTGTGGGAGTCAGGAACAGGCTTCTCCAGATCCTCGCCCGCGTGGCGCCCGATGTCTGGCGGATCCGGCTGCACAGGATGCGGGGAGTACGCATCGGAGAGTGCGTTTCGATCGGTTACGACAGCATCCTGGAAACGTCGTACCCGTGGCTGATCCGCATTGGCAACCACGTGAACGTTGGCATCAGGGTGACCGTTCTTGCGCACTTCCGCGGCATGGCGCCGGTGGCAAGGGGCGCCTTCACTGTCGATATCCGGGACGACGCTTTCATCGGGCCCGGCGTGATTATCCTGCCAAATGTCACGATCGGTGAGGGATCTGTTGTCGCGGCCGGGAGCGTGGTGAACGATTCGGTGCCGGCCTTCACATTCGTTCAGGGTGTCCCCGCAAAGCCGAAAGCCAGGTGCGGTGTAGCTTTGTCGAAGAGGACAACCTACGAGGAGTTCATCAGGAATCTCAAACCGATAGGGCAGGGTGTGTTTGCCAGACAGGATGTTCATACGGGGCATCCTGGAAAGGACAGAACCGGCCAAGCCATGCCGTCCTTTCTGGAGGACACCCCGCGTGAGAATTCAGGGTAACGCCAAGATGACCCCGTTCGTGGCTATCAGTGGAGCGGAAGAACGTAACACCTGTAGTACTGAAGCTTGAGCCACTGCTCCATCACATTCTGAATGCCGTGCCAGCTTTGCGTCCAACTGTCAACTTTCACAGACCCTTGGACGGGTTCGCACCGAACCGTTATACCGGCGCGGCCGAGCGTGGCCGCGTAGACCAGTGCCGACCGGCGGCTCCGGAACAGCGGCATGACGACAATCAGCGAGCGGATATGCTCCCGCTCCAGAAAGCGCTGTATGTCGCGAGCGGCATTGAGCATGATGGGCTCGACCTGCCGAGTCGGGACTATTTCGATCTCGCCGATTCGTGCGGTCCTCGCGGTCACCTCCACTTTGCGAGGGTCACTTCGTCGGGCTCCTGAGTGCCCGGGTCGCTCAGTGTCTGCACGAGCACGCGGGAAGCGAGTCTCGCTCGGCGCAACTGGGCCGCTCGCTCAAAGACGACATACGTGGATTCGAAGTTCTCTACAAGAATGGCGTCGCTCGGCGCAAGGCTTGCGTCGCACACGAGGCTGTGTGCGATGTCCACGGTCCACCAACCGCTCGTCAGCCAGAGCGCGACGACGACGACCGCCACGAGGCCGATACGAAGCTTCCAGGTCGTCCTGGTGCGCTCGGATCGGTAGACGAAGTGTCGAGTCCAGCGTGCGGTCTTCGAGGATTCACGCATGACGTGGTACTCGACGAAGAAGGGTCGCGGCGGATCCGGCGCCGTTCGGCCGGCAAGCCCCACCCGCCTAAGCGATCTCATGATAAGCCACTTTCACACCGGGGACGGTCTCGTCTGAGGGAATGTCACGTGAGGGAGATGCTGAGGACGGTCGTTGTTGTTCTTGGGACGTTGGCGTTGTGTCTCGCCATCCTGGAGGTCGGCCTGAGGGTCACGGGACGATATCGGATGGGCAGTCTCGGGGGCTTCGTGGAACAGGGCGGGGTTTCGTACCGATTGGAAGCGCAAACGCCACCAAGCGAATCGAGTGGCCGACACGTCTCGTTCACCGTTTACACCGACGAGCTGGGGTTTCGATACAGGCGACCGGGTCCGCGCCCGCTGGGCGTGAGGGAATACTACGCGGTGCTGGGATCGTCCGAAGTCTTCGGCAATGGGCTGGACTACGAGCAGACCTTCATCGGAGTCCTGGGCGAGAAACTGGAGCGCGATGGGATCGATGTCGTCAACATGGCCGTTGGCGGGCACCACCTTCTGGAACAGATCTCCGTATTCGAGGCGTACACCTCGTCGCCACATCCCGACCCCAGAAGGTGATCGTCGTTCTCAACCCACTCTTCATCGGCGGCTATGACGACATTCAGCAGAACACCACGGTGAAGATGGGGGAATTATTCCCAAAGGACAGTTGGAGACTTCCTCTGGCCAAGATGATCTTGGCCGATCTGTCCGCGGACTACCGCTTCTTCCGAGATACGATCCGGAACGTGCAACTGGAGTACTTCGCTGCCAGTAGATTATGCAGCTTGTCATTCTACGTGGAGCGGTACTCGAACGAGGCATCCTATTCGCACGGCCGCAAAGACCGAGGACTTTCTCCGAGCATATGCGACAGCTCGAGCAGCGCATTCGCGGTTTGGGGGCCACGCCAGTGTGTGTGTACGCTCCGACGGTTGGCGGGTTCCTTCTCAACGCTCTGAAGGCCCAGGGGAAGCTGGACCCAAGCGTGTTCGACACTGAGTTCTTTGCTGAACTGGCGCGGCGGCACTGCACGACTGAAGGCATTCAATTCGTCGATCTCGAGCCCCTGCTGCAGAGGAAGTACGACGCAGGCGAGAAGCTGAACTTCGACATGGACGCGCACTTCAACAGGCCCACGAGTCGAGCCATCGGCGAGTACCTTTACGACGCCCTGAGGCCGACCGGCGAGTCGAACTCAAGATGATCCACGAGACGATCGCCAAACTTGTGCGTGGACTTCCCTCGACCGACTTCTACGTCGACTTCCCATTCTGGGCCTATTTTGGCGTGGTCGTTCTTGTCTATCGGATCACGCCGCCGCGCGCAGCGCTCAGGGAGTGGCTGCTGCTGGCGTGCAGCATCTGCATGCTCCTGGCGCTGCCGCGATTCAACCCGGCCATGCTCGCCATCATGCTCGGTCTGTGCGTGGTCACCTACGGATGTGCCCTTCTGTTATTGAGCGGCGGGGGGCTTGCATGGGTCAGGAACCGGGCGATTGTCGCGGCAGCCGGCCTCATGGCGATCGTGTCCGTGTTGATCTTCTTCAAGTATGCGTCGGTGCAGCAGGCCATTCTGAAACGGCAGTCGGCGTCCTCTGAAGTAGGGCATTTCGTCTTCCTGATCGGCATCTCCTACTCGTCGTTCAAGGCGATGCATTTCGTCATCGAGGCCTACAAGCGCACGCTTCAGCGCCCGAGCTTTCTGACTTTCCTGAACTACGTTCTGTTCTTCCCCTCCTTCATCAGCGGCCCCATCAACCGTTACAACCACTTCTGCGAGCACTCGGCTCAGGCCCGGAACTCGACGTTCCGTGGCGACTGTGCCGCCGGCTTCGAGCGAATCATCCACGGGCTGTTCAAGAAGATCGTGCTGACGACGGTCCTTCTTCCCTACACGCTGAAGAACACGGGAACCCCGATCCAGGAGATGAGCGTCGCACAGGTCGTGCTCGGGCTCTACGCGTACGCGCTCTATTTCTATTTCGATTTCTCCGGCTACACGGACCTTGCGCTCGGCAGCGCCCGCATCATGGGATTCGTCCTGCCGGAGAACTTCGATTTTCCTTTTCTGAGAAAGAACATTCAGCAACTCTGGGCCAACTGGCACATCTCCCTGACCAGCTGGTTGACCGACTACATCTATTGGCCCATGGTCCGAAAACTGAGAAATGGCGAGCATTTTAGAAAGCACCCGGTCCTCCTTTCGAACATCGCCATCGTAGTCACGTTTGTCACTTGCGGCATCTGGCACGGGGACACGTTCAGTTTCGTGCTGTGGGGTCTCTATCACGGCGTCGGCATCGCGGCCGTCAACACATACCAGAGCTGGAAGCGCAAGGTGCGCCATCCGGCAGCGATTGCGTACTTCGTGTCGCCGTACAGCCGTGTCCTGGGGACGGCCCTGACGTTCAACTTCTTTGCGGTGGGCCTCCTGCCGTTCGTCCTCGATGTCCACCAGATCCGGACGCTGCTGGGCCGTCTACTCTAAGTTCATCCGCCGCCGGGAACGCAAAGGGTCTGGTGAACCTATGGTCAAGAGTCTCTTGCTGGCCGCGCGGACACACTACAAGGTGGCCATGCTGACTTTCGAGGTGTTTTGGATTGTCGTCTTCCTGCTGGACCGCATCGGAAGCAGTGCCGGCGGGGGCGTCCCGGGATTCGTCTATGTGAATTTCTGAGATGTGTCGGGCACACGCGCAGCCCATGAGCTCGGCCTGCTCTTGGAAGGGCGAGCCAAGCGCCCACGGAGACACTCGTGAAGAGAACGACATTGGCATGGATAGCGGCTGGTTGTCTTGTGCTGGGCATCGGTGTCATGAACATTCCAACAACTCGAACCGCGGAAAAGGACCAGGGCACCCGCCCCAGCGTAATCACACGGCTCGACTTGTCCAACTATTCAAGTCAACCCCTGCGTAGCCCGTTGGACGTGTTGTTCATTCATCACTCATGCGGTGGCCAACTCTTCGCCGCCTTCGGTCCACAGGACGGATCCAATTGCATCTTGAAATCCGATCCGAACGGCGGAGACCTCCGTGGCCGCCTCGAAGAGAATGGCTATCGCGTTCATGAAGCGTCTTATGGGTCGCGAATCGGGGAGAAGACCGATCAGTTCGACTGGCTGCCCAAGTTCCGGGGGCAGATGGATGAAGTCCTGCGTTGTGACGGTCAGGACGTTGCCTATCGGGACGGTCGGCGCAATCGGGTCGTCATGTTCAAGCCGTGCTTTCCGAACAACGCCTTCGTGGGTAAAGGGACGGCGCCCGGTTCTCCGCAGGGTCCGGAGTTGACGGTCTGGAATGCAAAGGCCACCTACCGCGCATTGCTCGAGGAGTTCCGCAAGCAGCCCGAGGTGCTCTTCGTCTGCCTGACCGCGCCGCCCTTGGCGCCCGGCAGGAGCACAGAGCCCCTGTGGAGGCTTCTCGCCAGGACGGTGAAGCGAAGGCTTCAGGGCTCTAAGATCGACCTGGCCGAGAGCGGGCGGCTGGCACGTGAGTTCAACAACTGGCTGGCGGATACCGGGGGATGGCTGGCGGATTACCCGTCCGGGAACGTCGTGGTCTTCGACTACTACGACATCCTGACGGACAATGGACGCTCGAACCTGAGCCGCTACCCGACCTGGGGCGGCGAAGACAGCCATCCGAGCCGGGAGGGAAACGAGAAGGCGGCGAGAGCATTCGTGCCCTTCCTGAACCGGGCGGTGCGGCGCGCCGGCCTGGCAGAAAAGGGATCGACAGGTAACGGTTCGCTTCAACCACCGCACTAAGCCGGGCTGAGCATCGAAATGGAAGGAACGATTCGATCTATGAGCAGCGCCAGAGGCGAGATACGACATTTCATCGTTCAGACCTTTCTCTTCGGTCAGGAACTGGACCTGGACGATGGCGCGTCTCTTCTGGAGAAGGGTGTCATCGACTCGACCGGAGTCCTCGAACTCGTCGCCCATTTGGAGGAGGTCTACGGCATCCGGGTGAAAGACGATGAACTGGTTCCCGACAATCTCGACTCCATCGAGGCGATTGTCGCTTACCTTGCCCGCAAGAACGGCCAGACCGTGGCCGGTGGGTAGTTCGCGAGGCTTGTATGGCAAATGACATGGCTCTCGAGAACGCGATGACCCTGGACCTCGAGCCGACAGCGGAGCGCCTGTCGTCGGCGTTGCGCGAGACCGTCGAGAAGAAACTGAAACGCCGTGGGTTGGTGGTGGCGATTTCCGGTGGCATCGACTCCGCGTGCGTGGCGGCTCTTGCGGTGCGAGCACTGGGGCCGCGGCGTGTCTTCGGGCTCATGTTGCCCGAGAGGGATTCGAGCCCGGAGAGCACCCAGTTAGGGATCGAGCTCGCGCGGAAGCTGGGCATCGGTCACGTCGTGCAGGAGATTGCCCCCATGTTGGCCGCGGCGGGCTGCTATAGCGCCCGTGACGAAGCCGTGCGCTCCGTGTACCCGGAGTTCTCGACCGACGATCGATGGAAGATCGTCCTGCACGGCGACCGGCTCAATAGCGATGCGCTCAACTTCTTCTATGTGGTGGTGCAGCCCGCCCGCGGGGGCCCCGAGCAGCGTGTCCGCCTCACACCCGACGCCTATCTTCAGATAGTGGCCGCCACGAACTTCAAGCAGCGGTGTCGGAAGATGATGGAGTACTACCATGCCGATCGGCTCGTTTACGCCGTTGCCGGGACACCGAACCGCCTGGAGTACGACCAGGGATTCTTCGTGAAGCTCGGCGATGGCGCCGCCGATGTCAAGCCGATCGCCAGCCTCTACAAGACGCAGGTGTACGCCCTGGCGCGGCACCTCGGCGTGACTGACGAAATCCTGCATCGAGAGCCGACCACGGACACCTACAGCCTCTCGCAGTCCCAGGAGGACTTCTACTTCTCGGTGCACTATTCGCAACTGGACTTGATTTTGTGGGGCAAGAACCACGACATGCCCGCGTCCGAGGTCGCACGACAGCTCGGCTTCACCACCGAACAGGTCGAGCGCGTCTACCGGGACATCGACCAGAAGCGCCGCACAACGGCGTATCTCCACGCCAAGCCCCTGTTGCTCGCACCGGTCGCCGAGCTGGCGCCGTACGCAATCGACTCGCCGCCCCCGAAGGAGGTTGCGGAGGTGAGCAGCTGATGTGTGGCATCGCGGGGATAGTGGCCCTCCGAGACGGCCTCGAGCCGCCCGCCGTGGAGCAGCTCGCCGCGATGGTCGGCGTGCTGCGGCACCGGGGGCCGGACGAGGCCGGCGTGTATCGCGACGAGCGGGCGGGCTTGGGCCACGCGCGCCTGTCGATCATCGACCTGATGACGGGGCAACAGCCGCTGTCGAATGAGGACGGGACAATCTGGATCGCGTTCAATGGGGAGATCTTCAACTACGTCGAGTTGCGTGAGGAGTTGATCGGGCTCGGCCACCGGTTCCGCACGCGCAGCGACACGGAGGTGATCGTCCACGCCTATGAGGCTTGGGGCGAAAAGGCCTTTGATCGCTTCAACGGTCAGTGGGCGGTCGCTCTGTGGAATACAACGAACCGCACGTTCGTCCTGGCGCGCGACCCGTTCGGTGTAAGACCTCTGTACGTCTGCGAGCATGCCGGCCGCCTGTACTTCGCCAGCGAGGTGAAGGCGATCTTCGCCGCGTCGCCGGCCATCGCGCGCGCTTTCGATCCGGTGGGCCTGGCACAGCTCTTCACATTCTGGACGACGGTGCCGCCTCAGGGGATCTTCGCGGGCGTCTCTGAGGTGGAGCCCGGTCACGTGCGGACCTACGCGTCGGGCTCGGTCCGGGAGCACGTGTCGTGGGCACCCGGCTATCCGCGGGATGGCGCAGGCCAGTTCCCCGGCAGCCTGCAGGACGCAGCCGACGCCGTGCGCGCCGGACTCGAGAAGGCGACGAGCCTCCGCATGCTGCGCGCCGACGTTCCGGTCGGCAGTTATCTCTCCGGGCGGCCTGGACAGTTCGCTCGTCGCCGCGCTCGGACTTCGCGCCAAGGGAGACCGCTTCTCGACGTTCTCCCTGCGTTTTGACGACGCCGAGTACGACGAAACGCCTTATCAGCGTTTGATGGCGAAACACTTGGGCAGCGAGCACCACGAGGTGGTGGTGTCTCGGCACGACATCGCGGCCGTGTTCCCGCAGGTCATTGCCCACACCGAGCGGCCCATCCTGCGCACGGCTCCGGCTCCGCTCTTCCTGCTCTCGAAGCTCGTCCGGAGCGCCGGCATCAAGGTGGTCCTCACTGGCGAAGGTGCGGACGAGATGTTCGCGGGCTACGACCTGTTCCGCGAGGCCAAGGTGAGGCGCTTCTGGGCGCGACAGCCGGACTCTGCGTGGCGGCCGCGGCTGCTCGAACGCCTGTACCCGTACCTCGAGCGCTCGCCGGTGTCACAGCGCGCGATCACCCGGCAGTTCTTCGGCCAGAACCTGGCGGCGTGGCGGTCGCCCGGCTTCGGCCACGACATGCGGTGGCGTGGAACCTCGGCCCTTCGACGGCTGTTCTCCAACGACTTGCGCGCTGCCGTCCAGAGCCGGGACGTCATACGTGAGTTGGTGGACGACCTCCCGCACGACTTCGCGCGCTGGTCGCCTCTCGCCCAGGATCAGTACCTCGAGGTGCGCACCCTGTTGTCCGGCTACCTCCTCTCGTCGCAGGGCGACCGGATGCTGATGGCCAACTCGGTGGAGGGGCGCTTCCCCTTCCTGGACCTCGAGTTGGCCGCGCTCGCGGACTCGCTGCCTCCGTCGTACAAGCTGCGAGTGCTCGACGAGAAGCACGTCTTGAAGCGCGTCGGCGCAGAGACAATCCCGCGCGAAATCGTCGAGCGCAAGAAACAACCGTACCGCGCGCCCGACGCAATGGCGTTTGCGGGCCCCGATGCTCAGGCCTGGATCCGCGAGGTCGGAAGCGAACGGGCGCTGGCGGAGGCGGGCGTCTTCCACCCGCCGGCCGCCCGGCAAGTGCTGGACAAATGCCTCGCGCGGGAGGCGCGAGGGCAGTTCTCGAACTCGGACAACATGGCGGTCGTCGGCATTCTGTCCACGCAGCTCGTTCACGACACCTTCATCAGGCGAACGCCGCGAGCGGATTCGCTGCCGGCGCTCGCGACTCTTGTAGACCGTGTCCGCGCCGCTGGCGCAGCCGGGGGATAGAGCCATGCTTGTACACGACTACCTGCGCAGGTCCGCAGCCCGGACGCCTGACGCGGTCGCGATCATCGAGCCCTCAGCCACAGCGTCCTACCACCAGATTGACCAACTTGCGAATCGCTCGGGGAACGCCTTGGCCGCCGCGGGCGTGAAGCGCGGCGACCGGGTCGTCCTGGCGATTGACGACGGGATCCAATCGGTGGCCTGCTATTTCGGCACGATGAAGGCAGGCGCTGTGGCCGTGCCACTGCTGCCAGGCCCACACAATGACCGGTTTGTCCGGGCAGTCGAGGACTGCTCGCCAGCCGCCGCCATTGTCAACCCGGCGACGGCCGCCAACCCGGTTGCGGCCGCGGCGCTGACGAAACTGCGCGCGACGTTCGTGACGAAGGGCCCGGCCGGAGCCGCCAGCTCCGCTTCGCATCAGTTCCCGGCCTGGACGGCCGCGCTGGAAGCCGCGCCTGACGATGACCCCGAGGTCCCGATGATCGATCTGGACCTCGCTGCAATCATCTACACTTCCGGCAGCACCGGGGCGCCACGCGGCGCCATGCTCTCGCACCTCAACATCCGGTCGAACACCGAGTCGATTGTCGAGTACCTGCACTTGACGGCGGCCGACCGAGTGTTGTGCGTCCTTCCCTTCTACTACGTCTACGGCCTCTCCCTGCTGCACACGCATGTGGCAGTCGGCGGATCGGTGATCGTGGAAACGCGGTTCGCGTTCCCCAATGTCGCGCTGGACGCCATGCGGACTCACGGGGCGACCGGTTTCGCCGGAGTCCCCTCCACCTTCGCGCTTCTCATGCACCGCTCCAACCTTACGACGATGGAGTTCCCGCACCTCCGCTACGTGACGCAGGCGGGCGGCGGCATGCCGCCGGCACGGATCCGCGAATGGCTCGAGAAGGGCCCGAAAGCAGCGTTCTACGTGATGTACGGCGCCACCGAAGCCTCCGCGAGGCTGACGTATCTCGAGCCCGGGGACCTCGAGCGGAAGCTGGGGTCGATCGGCCGCGCCATCCCGAACGTGGAAATGCTGGTCGTGAACGACGAGGGCCGGGTGGCGGCTCCTGGCGAAACAGGCGAGCTGGTCGCGCGTGGTTCCAACATCTCGCAGGGGTACTGGAACGATCCGATGGCAACGGCCGAACGCTTCGGACCCCTGGGATACCGCACCGGCGACCTCGGGTACGCCGACGACGAAGGCTTCCTCTACCTCGTGGGTCGCAAACACGACATGATCAAGGTCGGCGCGCATCGTGTGGGCGCCAAGGAGATCGAGGACGTCCTGAACGAGCACCCGGCCGTCTCCGAGGCCGCGGTGGTTCCGATCCAGCACGAGATTCTGGGCGAGGCGCCCCTGGCCTTCATCGCCGTGCGGCAGGGTGCTTCGCCCGACATTGCCGATGTCCTGGCCTTCTGCCACTCGCGGCTCCCTGGATACAAGGTCCCCGTAGAGGTCGTCACGCTGCCTTCGATCCCCAAGAGCAGCATCGGGAAGATCGACAAGCTGACGCTGCAACGGATGGTGAGCGAGCGGCGCGGAGACACCCCGGTCGGGGGGCGCGCGAAGCTGCCCGCGGGTGAGAAGTGAGGCGTTGCGCGCCGCGTTAGCGGTCAAAGGCCCGAGTCTGGGCCGCAGGCAGGATATGGTCACCGATCACATTGGATTCGCGGCAAACAACCCGATCTTCGAGTTGATCGACACGACAATGAAGGAAGGCTGGAGAGAGCCGGCGTGATGCGGAAAGTGGAGAAGACTGCGGTCGGAGGGGCCATCGACCGCAGTGCAGCCCAGACCGACGACGGGCCACGACCGCAACGGCTGCGATTCGGTTGGGGGACCGTCTACCTGGTCCTCCTCACGGCGGTCTTCTCGCAGCCGCTCACGAGGCTGATGTTGTACGCGGCCGGCAACAGGCTGCACTCCTACATCCTGCTGGTGCCGCTTGTTACCGCTTACCTGCTGTACATCGAGCGAAAGCAGTTTCCCACCGTCTGCCGCGGCTCGATCGTCTGGACGGTGACGGTCGGTGGAATCGGCCTGGCGGCGCTGGTGGCCGCGATCGCGTGGAAGGGGAGCCTCAGCCTCAACGACGACCTCGCGCTGATGGCTTTCGCATTTGTGAGCTTCGTCGCGGCCGGCGGGTTCCTGTTCCTCGGCTCGAGATGGATGGCCGCCGCGGCGTTTCCCGTCGCGTTCCTCATCTTCATGGTCCCGCTCCCCGATGCCGCGGTGGATTGGCTCGAGAGAGCTTCGGTGCTCGCCTCCGCGGAGGCCACCGCCCTGTTCTTTGGCGTCACGGGGACCTCGCTCGTCCGCCGCGGTACGGTATTCGAGCTGCCCGGCATCGTGCTCCGGGTCGGGCAGGAGTGCAGCGGGATTCGGTCAAGCTGGGTCCTGTTCATCACCAGCCTGCTGGCGTCGCACCTATTTCTCAAGAGCCCGTGGCGCAGGCTCGCGCTGGTGGCCTTCGTGATCCCGCTCGGCATCCTGCGGAACGGGTTCCGGATCCTGGTCATCGGGTTGCTCTGCGTGCATATCGGGCCGCAGATGATCGACAGCCCGATTCATCATCGCGGCGGGCCGATATTCTTTGCGCTGTCGCTGGTTCCGCTTCTCGCGCTGGCGTGGTGGTTGCGGAACGGGGAGCGGCCACACGGCAGGGCTGAAGCCCCGCCCTACATACGGACGGAGCCTCGCCGGGGCTGAAGCCCCGGCCTACGAATGAGGTGAGCCTGCCAGGAAAGTGATGCTTTTCTCTTACCTGCCTTTCGCGGCCGCGGCCTTCAGCCTGCTCCTGGGCCTTGCGGGCGTGCTGCGGAAGGAGCTTTCGCCGGCCGCTTGGTGCTTCGTCGCCGGCATGGCCGTGCTCGGTGCCGACAGCCTGTTCACCGGCCTGGGCCTGCGCAGCACCGAGTTGGGCGACGTCCTTCGCTGGCTGACGCTGGCGCTGGTCGCCAATTCCTTCCTGCCCGCGGCCTGGCTTGGCTTCAGCCTGACGTATTCACGCGGCGATTACCGAGAGTCCCTGGCCCGCTGGAGAGTTCCGCTGGCCATCGCCGCGCTGCTGCCCATCGGCTTGGCGCTTGGCTTCCGGGAGGACCTCCTTCGGGTCGTGCCGACAGGACCGGCGGGCGAGTTGCTGCAGCTGCGCTTTGGCCCGATCGGCACGGCCCTGAACGTGCTTCTGCTCGTTGCGTTCGTGCTGATCCTGATGAACCTGGAGCAGACGTTCCGCTCGGCGGTCGGAACGATGCGCTGGCGGATCAAGTACGTGGTGCTGGGCCTGGCGGTGATCTTCGGCGCCCACGTGTACGTCGGGAGCCAGGCGATTCTCTTCTCCGCCTACGACGTGGCCTTGTCGAGCGTCGAATCGAGCGGGCTCGTGGTCGGCTGTCTCTTCCTGGCACTGGCCTACGCGCGCACCGGGTTCGCCGAGATCGACGTGTATCCCTCGCGGGCCGTCCTGCGGTCGTCGCTGACGGTTCTCATCGTCGGCGCGTACCTCTTCATCGTTGGCGTCCTGGCCCAGATCGTGAGGCGCTACGGTGGGGTGGAGAGCTTCCAGGTCCAGGTCCTCGTCGTGCTGCTGGGAATGGCCGGCCTCGCGGTGCTGCTGTTCTCCGACCGTCTTCGGCAGCGCGTTCACGGATTCGTCGCCCGCCACTTCGAGAAGGCGCAGCACGATTCCGGTCGGATCTGGACGGAGTTCTCGCGGCGCCTGGCCAACGTGAAGGATCGGGCCGACCTCTGCGCGGTGTCCGCGAGAGCTGATCTCCGAGACCTTCGACGTGCTGTCGGTGACCATCTGGCTGTTGGATGACCAGAGGGAGAGGTTCGTCGTCGGCGGCTCGACCGCCCGGCCACCCGCCGAGTCCGCCGCCGGCAATCCTCCGGCGTCAGCGTCGAGCGCCGTAGCGGCCGGCTTGCGGGAGAAGTCGTGGCCGTTCGACCTGGAGGAGGCGAGCGAGCCCTGGGCCGAGGAGCTGCGGCAGCTGAATCCGACGACGTTTCCGAACGGCGGACACCGCTGGTGCGTTCCCCTGCGAACCGGAGAACGAGAGCGTGGGCGCCCTCGTCCTGGCCGACCGCGTCAACGGGGCGCCTTACACGGTGGAGGAACTGGAACTGCTGCAGTGCATCGCCGACCAGATGACATCGGTGCTGCTTGAACCTCCGGCTGGCGAGCGAGGTGGCGCGCGCCAGCGAACTGGAAGCGTTTCGGACGATGTCGGCGTTCTTCGTGCACGATCTGAAGAACGCCGCCGCATCGCTCAACCTGATGCTGAGGAACCTGCCGGAGCACTTCGATGACCCGGCATTTCGTGAGGACGCATTGCGCGGCGTCGGCAACACCGCGCGCCGAATCGATGAGATGATCGCCCGGTTGAGCGCCCTGCGCCAACGGCCCGACTTCAAGCCGGTCGAAGCCGACCTGAATCAACTCGTGAGCGAGAGCCTCGACAGGTTGGAGGACATGCCACAGGTGGAGCTGACAAAGGAGCTTCGGCCGCTGCCGAGGATCATGGCCGACCGCGAGCAGATCCAGAGCGTCGTGACCAACCTGCTGCTCAACGCGCGCGATGCGGCTTCTGCCGGAGGCCGCATCGACGTTCGGACGGACCACCTCGGGGGCCGCGTCGTGCTGACGGTTCGGGACAACGGCTGCGGGATGAGCCCGGCGTTCCTGAAAGAGTCCCTGTTCCGACCCTTCCAGAGCACGAAGAAGAACGGCCTCGGCGTCGGCATGTTCCAGGCCCGGATGGTCGTCGAGGCCCACGGGGGCACCATCCAGGTGGAGAGCGAAACGGGCAAGGGCACGACGGTGCGCGTGAGCCTGCCGGCCAGTGGGCCCAATCACTCCGGGAGTGATTAGATCCTTCTCACGGCGCAGAGGTGTTTCAACGTGCCAGCGGGACGATGGTCGATTTCAGGATGCGCCGGTCCCGGGTAAGCAGTGGGATGCGCTCGACGAGGCTGGTGGCGGCGATCAGTTCGTCGGCCGGGTCGGACTTGAAGTCGAGCCGGGTGCTCATGGCCGCAATCGCCGGGGAGATCGGGATGACCGTGATCCTCGCCAGGACCCTGGCGAACGCCGCGCTCTCGAGGTCGAGTTCGAGCCGGCCGAGTTGCACCAGTTTCGCGAGTTCCCAGAGGACAATATCTGAAATCGCGAGCGGATCTTCGAGGGTCAGCGCAGCCTCATGGCGTTCCAGTTGGCCGGCGACCAGCGCCACGAGCACGTGCGTGTCGAGGTTCAGCATGCCACTTGACCCCCGTGCGGAAGAGGTTGCCCTTGACCGCGATGCTGCCCTTCAGCGCCCCGATGAGATCTGCGGTTGTCGCACGGACCAGCCGGGATCACGCGCGCCACCGGCCGACCGTGCTTGGTCAGCACGATGCCCGAGGGCATCAGGTCATCCACGATGCGCAGGCACTTGGCCTTGAACTCGGTGACGGTCATCGTCGTCGCGCTCTGGTGCATGAACCCAGTGTAGCACGACTGGTCAGATGACCGGCCATCTCAATACCTGGCTTGTCCACTGATAACAGACACGCAATGACGAAACCCAAGCTGCTTCTCGTGGACGACGACGAGGACATCCGCGTCCAGATGAAGTGGGCGCTCGCGGACGACTACGAGGTGCTTCTGGCCGGCGACCGGCCGGCGGCGATCGCCGCGTTCACGGCCGAGCGGCCGGTGGTGACGCTGCTCGACCTCGGGCTGCCGCCGTGCCCGAACGACCCGGACGAGGGGCTGGCGGTGCTCTCGGGGCTCCTCGTCCTGGACAGGCTGGCCAAGGTGATCGTGATCTCCGGCCAGGGGGACAAGCAGAACGCCCTGCGCGCCGTCGGCGCGGGCGCCTACGACTTCCTGTGCAAGCCGGTGGACGTGGACGAGCTCAAGCTCGTGCTGCAGCGCGCGGTCTACGTGGCCGAGCTCGAGCGCGAATACCGCGCGATGCAGGAGAGCGCGCGGCCAGACGCCTTCGAGGAGATGCTGGGCGCGAGCCCGCAGATGCAGACGGTCTTCGCCTTCGTCCGCAAGGTGGCCACCACCAGCGCCCCGGTCCTGATTCTCGGCGAGAACGGGACGGGCAAGGAGATGGTGGCGCAGGCTCTCCATCGTCGCAGCCGGCAGCGCGGCGGCCCGTTCGTTCCGATCAACTGCAACGCGATCCCCGAGAACCTGCTCGAGAGCGAGTTGTTCGGCCACGAGAAGGGCTCGTTCACCGGCGCGCACACGCAGCGCAAGGGGCTCATCGAAACGGCCTCGGGGGGCACGCTCTTCCTCGACGAGATCGGCGAGCTGCCTTCGTCGCTGCAGGTCAAGCTGCTGCGTTTCCTCCAGGAGAAGACCTTCCAGCGCGTCGGCGGCCGGCAGGAGATTCAGAGCGACACGCGCGTGATCGCGGCCACCAACGTCAACCTCAAGGACTCGGTCGCGAGCCGGGAAGTTCCGCGAGGACCTCTACTTCCGCCTGGCGGTCCTCGTCGTCACGCTGCCCGCCCTGCGGGAGCGGGGCGACGACGTCGATCTGGTCGCGAAGGAGTTCCTGCGGCGTTACGGGGTTCAGCACGGCAAGCCGGGCCTCAGCTTCGCGCCCGACGCCATGCGGGCCCTGCGTCAGCACGGCTGGCCGGGAAATATCCGCGAGCTGCAGAACCGGGTGCAGCGGGCGGTCATCATGGCGGAAGGCAAGCGTGTCACGGCCGGTGACCTGGAATTGGCAGACGCCCTGAACGGCCAGTCGGCGCGGACGCTGAAGGAGGCGCGGGAGAACGTGGAGAGGGAAGCTCGTCCAGGACGCGCTGCGGCGTCATGGGGGCAAGATCACGTCAGCCGCCCTGGAACTGGGCATCAGCCGGCCGACGCTCTACGAACTGATGGAGAAGCTCGGGATCGCCAGGGAGTGAGTGCCCGCGGTCGACCGGTGACGGCGTGGGGGGCGTACATGGAAAGGGGCGAGGGAGACCTCGCCTCTTTCTGTATGGTGCGCGGATTCCCTTACTTCAACAACCGGCGCAGGCCGCCCAGGCCGCGCAGCATCGCGACGGGGGCGCCAAAGCCCGAAGTGGAAGGTTTTCCGACGCTTGGCATGAGGGTCCCATCCGCTGCCGAGAGGGCCGGAGCAATCCGGCCCTTTTGCTTTGTGTGCGCCAGCCGCAATCTCGGGTCCGCCGAGGGCTTGGGGATCGTCGGATCCTCTTACAACTACGCGTATTGAGCAACCGCCTGTTCAGCCATTGGTGCCGTGTAACCCTCAGCGCCTAGGCTGTTTACGAGGTTGGTCCTCGATCTCAGCTCAGTGGCGCGAGGTTTGCTGACGTTAGGGCAGACACGGCAACCCGGAGGATAGGCATGTTCAGACGTACCCTCATCGTCGCTCTGCTGGCGCTGGGATTGATGCTCGGGACCGCGCAGGCGGGGATCCTGACAGGTACCTTCACTATCGACATCTACCAGGGCTATGGCGGTGGTCTGACCACTTCTCCTGGTGTCCAGGCCGACTTGGCAAATCCACTCATCGCCCCGGAACACTTTCTGGGCCAGGTGACGTACACGGGCGCTATCGATTTCAACCTGGCTTACCCCGCGACGAACTCGATCGCCGCCTTCCTGGCGAGCGGGACTGGCAACGTCACAGGGTTGGGCGCTTATGGTAGTAATCAGATAAGTGCCGGCTACTTTGGCGATACCACCGTGTTCAGCATCACTGCGTATACCGGGACCGGGCTCGACGGCACCATCCACCACGATGACGGCATTGGTTTGTATCAGAACGGTTTGCCTGTCGCCCTTTCAGTGGGACCGACCGTTGACATCCCGACGTCGTTCACACTGCCGGCGGGGAACTTCCAGTTGATCTACGTGGCGGCGAACGACCTGCCCGAGGTGCTGAGCATCGATGTGACTAGGGGAACGGTGCCGGACGGCGGCACGACGCTGATGCTGCTGGGTGGCGCGCTCGTGGGACTTGGCGCGCTGCGCCGCAAGTTCCGCGCGTAGTCGTTCTCCTCAATTTCACCGAAACGAATAGGGCCGGAGCAATCCGGCCCTTTTGCTTTGTGCCGCCCGCCGCAAGCTCGGGTCCGCCGAGGGCTTGGGGATCGTCGGATCCTCTTACAACTACGCGTATTGACCAACCGCCTGTTCCGCCATTGGTGCCGTGTAACCATCTGCGCCTAGGCTGTTTACGAGGTTGGCCCTCGATCTTCGCTCGGTGGCGCGAGGTTTGCTAACGTTAGAGCAGACACGGCAACCCGGAGGATAGGCATGTTCAGACGTACCCTCATCGTCGCTCTGGTGGCAATGGGACTGATGCTCGGGACCGCGCAGGCGGGGATTATCGCCTCGATTGTGGACAACCCGACTGCCAGCAACATGCCATTCCTGCTCGAGAGCTTCGGCACTGGCGGTCTGAGCGGGCTCGTCAGCAGCGCCTCCTTCACCACCATTACCGGAGTTGGCGTGTCGTTTACCGGCACGTCGGGGGTCTACGTGGGTGACGTGAGCGGCTTGACCCGTTCTCCCTTCCGTACCTTGGGCGGAGGCCCGGACGCTCAGCACTATCTGGACGCCCAACCGGGATCGTCTGTCGTGCTGTCGTACACCAGTCCGCAGACCGCGTTCAACCTGCTTTGGGGGTCCGTCGATCCGTCGCCCGACACTTGGAACCAGCTGACTTTCACGTTTTCCGGGGGTGGCGGTTCGTATACCGTCACCGGTGCTGACGTCGTGACTGGACTGTCGGGTGTGGTCAATGGGACGACGAATCTGGCCGTGTCGATCACTGGACTGGCTCCCTTCGAAACGGTCACGGTGACTGCCAGTCAGCCGGCTTTCGAGTTCGTGCCTGGAGTCCCGGTTCCCGACGGCGGCACGACGCTGATGCTGCTGGGCGGCGCGCTGGTGGGTCTCGGCGCGCTGCGCCGCAAGTTCCGCGCGTAGCCGCTCTCCTCAATCGCACCGAAACAAGAAGGGCCGGAGCAATCCGGCCCTTTTGCTTTGTGGGGCCGGCCGCAGATTCACGCCTGCCAAGGTGTTGTGACCTGGGTTTCGTCGGGGCAGTTGACAGTTCCGGGCCAGCGTCCCGGGGACTCAGAAGAATGGGCGTTTGCCCGACACTTCGAGCTCGCGCGACTCAGCGTTCCAACCGAGGCCGGCAAAAGCGTCGTCCGGCTTTACGATTCCAACGCAACCGGCCCTGACGTCAGGTCCACCGTTACGACGCCAGGACTGCCTTTAACCGGCTGTAACATCAACAGGTTCCGCCTGCGCGCGTCAGCTCGATCCTCTCGGGTGGCACCGTTACTGCTTAACTATGACCAGATTTGGGTGTCGGTCGCTGGCACCCAGCAGGTTTCGCACGGACCCCACCTCGGTAGCTCGTCGCACAACCCGGCCGCACTGTCGACGCGCGTCGTCTTCACACTGGCGCAAGGTCAGGGAGGAGGATCCCGTGAAGAAATTGATAGTTCTCTTGTGCGCGGTGGTTCTCGTGTGCGGCTTGACGGGAGCTGCGAGTGGCGCGCCCGTGTATCTGGCTAATGTCACCCCCACTTCCGGTTGGTCAGACGTCTATCAAGGCGCAGGGACCAACTACTGCTGGCTTGCATCTGCATCCAACATGCTCGCGTACGCCGGATGGACCGGAGGCGCCAGTCTGACTGCTGCCGGTGACATCTTCAGCTACTCGACAGGCCACTGGACGAACGTGAATGGGAATCCCTACTACGCCGTCGAGTGGTGGTTCGACGGGACGAATTCGAATCAAGGTCAGGTTGGCTGGCCGCTGGTGACAGGGGGCGGGGATTTCTACACAACGACCCTGTTCAACTCGAGCCTCGGATGGGCTGCGAATGACAGCGGGCTTTCACACGCCAACGTGGACAGCTTCCTCGAGTTCGACGTGAGCAACAACAGGGTGTTTACGATGTTGCTGGGCGATGCGTCAGGCGGAATTCACTGGCTGACAGGCTGGGGATATGAGACCAACGGCACCGACATCACAGGCGTCTATGTCACGGATTCGTTTAACGACGGTACGCCGACCTTGACGTTCTCGCCGCTGGATTGCAGCAGCGGCGTTTGCCATCTGGGCGTCTATTCAAGTTTCTACGTGATCTCCATGGAGAGTCTCGCGTTCAACAGCGGCAATATCCTCCCGAACTACGTGCCTCCGGATACCGTCCCAGACCCCGCCTCCACGCTGCTCCTGCTGGGCATCAGCATGGCCGGCCTGGTCGCGGCCAAGCGACGGTGGCGGTAGCGCACCGCGCCTCGGGATAGTCCAGGGCCACCACCGCGGTGGCCCTTTGCGTTTCTACGCCCTGCAGGTTCGCGTCACGTCTCTCAAGACCCGACGCCCAGGAGACGCCGCGCTTCCTTGTACACCGGCAGATCCGGGTCGGCGTCCTTCCACAGGTCCAGTAGCTCCTGCAGAACGCGGCGGGCTTTCTCTGGTTCCTTGCGGGCGATGTAGAGGCTGGCAAGCTGGCCGTGTGCCTGGAACCAGGACCGTTGCGGCTCCCAGCCGTCGGATCGGCCGCGCAGGTCGAGGAAGATCTCGTACGAGCCGGTCGCCTCGCCGGTCTTGCCGGCAAGCCGCTGAGCGCGGGCCAGACTCTCGACGCTGAGCGGCCCGTGCTGCTCCCGGTCCGCGAGGGCGAGCAGCTCGAGTCCCCGGGCCTGGTTGCCGCGGGCAAACTCGACCTCTCCTTCCAGGCGATGCAACTCGCTGTTCTGAGCCGGGTCGTTCGGGTTGGTGTCCTTCCGCACCTTGCCCAGGATCCCGGCGGCTTTCTCGACGTTTCGGCCGCGCGCATAGCCAACCGCGATTCGCGCGCTCAGCCACGGTTGCGGCGGCAGGGTCTCGAGGCACCTGGCCGCCTTGTCCAGCTCCCGCTGAATGCCGACCGGATCCCCTTCACCCTCGTGCACGATCGCCATGAACAGATGGTTGCGGGCCTCGCTGAGCAGGGACTTCTGGGACACGTTCAGGAGAATCGCCTCGGCGAGTTTCGGCTTCGCGTCGCGGTACTTGCCCAGATAGAGGTCCAGCAACGCGAGCGAGCGCAAGGCCGAGGGCTTGCTCGGGGTCGCCAGGGCCTGGGTGAAGACGGCGCGGGCCTTGTCGTACTCTCCGACCGACACGAACGTGAACCCGTACTCGTGGTTCAGGTTTCCGCTGGTGGCCCACGCGGGCTCGAGCCTGAACGCCCGGTCGTAGGTCGCCAGCGCTTCCCGGTCCTTGTCCTGGGCCGAATAAGTGGTGGCCAGGTTGATGAACGCGGACGCGTTATCGGGGGCCAGGCGGATGACTTCTTTGTACTGCTGGACGGCCCGGTCCAGTTCCTGGTGGTCGCGGAGCATACCTGCGTAGTTGTACCGCTGGGCGATAGAGTCCGGGTAGGCGCGCAGGTAGGCTTCGAAGAGGTTGCGGGCGGAGTCGGGCGTCCCGTACTGGCTCTGGTACTGCAGCCGGATGACCATCTTCTCGCGCTCGGTCGTCCGGTCGACCAGGCCGAGCGCTTTCTCGAAATGCGCCTTGGCGTTGACCGGCTCGTGGAAGATGAAGCTCGCGTAGAAGACACCCAGCGCCGCGTGAGCCATCGCGAAATCGGGGTCTTCCTTGACCGCCGATTCATCCAGGGCCACCGCGGCCTTGTACTGGCCTTTGCCCCATAGTTCCTGGGCCTCCGAATAGGACTTCAGGGCGGTGAGCGAACTGGTCGTGACCTTGGCAAGCGGCCTGCTGCTTGCCTGCACACGCACCAGGGATTCACCGAGCCCCTTGCGGACGGACGCGGCCACGGCATCGAGCGCCGGGAGGATGTGGTTGTAGTCGTCCGCCCGCTCGGCGTACGAGCGCACACCGTCGCCGCTCTGGGGATCGACGATCCGGGCGGTGATGACAAACGTGTTGCCCACCTTGCCGATGCTCGGGCAGATCAGCGCCCGGATGTTCTCCCTCTGGCAGACCTCGCGTCCGACCTGCTCGTCCACGGGCGCGTCCGGTTTCTTCCCCATCCGCTGGAGAACGGCGCTGGTTCTGCCCTTCGAGAATACGTTGGCGTGGACTGACTGGGACAAGCTCACGTTCAGGGCCGTCGCCAGCGACTTGTCGAAGATCGAATCTCCGGTCAGGTTCTCGAAATCCGAAACGAGCACCCAGTCCCGCGCGGCGAACGACAGTGCCGGCTGCTTGCCCTGATACCAGAAGACCAACGCGACAACGGCCACCACGCTCAACGACATCACCGCGCCCAGACGCCAGCGATGCGTCGTTGCCGATGGCGTGGGCGCAGCCGTCGAGGACGCAGCCCGCGCCCCGAAAGGCCACGGGCGGCCGCCACGGGCCGTCGCGGCGCCCGCGTCCTGCGAAATGCCGCGCAGCTCCTCGGCCACGTCCGCCGCGTGCTGCCATCGATCGTCAGGGTCCTTGGCCAGGCAGCGGCGCACGAGCCGATCCAGCGCCGGCGGCGTCAGCGGCTGCAGCGCGGACAGCGGCTCGGGCTCGCCGGTCATGATCGCCGCGATGACGCTCGCCTCGGTGTTGCCGCCGAAGGCTCGGCGCCCGGTCAGCATCTCGTAGAGCACGCATCCGAACGCGAACAGGTCCGTCCGCGCGTCGGTGTCTTTCCCCTCGAGCTGCTCGGGCGCCATGTACGGCACGGTGCCCATCACCATGCCCGGCCTCGTCGCCACGCTCTGCGTGGAGAGGACCGACGCTCCCGCAACGGCCGCCGACGGCTGCGGCCTCAGCTTGGCCAGACCGAAGTCCAGCAGCTTCGCTTGCGGTGAGCCCGGTCGAACCGTGCCGGACTTGGTGAGCATGATGTTGGCGGGCTTGAGATCGCGGTGAACGATCCCGTGGCGGTGAGCGCTGGCCAACGCGTCGGCGATCTGCGCGCCGAGGTCGAGCACCTGCGCGCGCGGCAGCGCGCCCTTGCGCAGGCGCTCGGCGAGCGTCTGGCCGTCCAGGTACTCCATCACCAGGAAGTCGGTTCCCTCGTAGGACCCGATGTCGTGCAGCACGCAGATGTGCGGGTGATTGAGGGCGGAGACCGCGCGCGCTTCCAGTTCGAACCGGTGCCGGCGCTCGGGGTCGGCAGCGACTTCGGCGGGCAGCACCTTGATGGCCACGTCGCGGCCGAGGCGCGTGTCCCGCGCCTTGTAGACCTCGCCCATCCCGCCGGCCCCAATGGCAGCGAGGATCTCGTACGGGCCGAGGCGGGCGCCGGCCGAGAGGGGCATGAGAAGACCGGCGACATTGTAGCACCGGGGGCCGCCCAGGGGGGCGGGCTATTTCAGCGCCTTCAGTGCGGTCCGCGCATCCTCCGCCCCCGCGAAATCCGCCTTCAGCTTGAGCGCCCGCTCCAGTGCCTGCCGCGCCGCGGCCTTGTCGCCGGTCTGCGAGTAGGCGAGACCCAGGTGGTAGTGGAACGCCGGGTTGCCCGGGTCCTTCTCGACCGCGAACCGCAGCGGCGCAATCGCCAGCGACGCAAGCTGCTTCTTGATGTACACGAACCCCAGCGTGTCGTTGACCTCCGGGTGGTCCGGAAGCGCCGCCTTCGCGGCCTGCGCCAGCTGCAGCGCCCGATCGAGCTGCTCGCCGCGGCTGGCATACATCCACGCCAGGTTGTTCGACGCCACCGCCGCGTGCGGGTCCTTCTCGACGATGCGCTCGTAGCGCTTGCGCGCCTCCTCGTCCTTCCCCTGCGCCTGCAGGATGAGCGCCGCCATCGTCGGCGGGCCCACGGCCGCGGGCTGACGCGCGGCGAGCTTGTCGAACTCGGCGACGGCCTGGTCGAGCTTCTCGCTGCGCGACGTAGAGCGCGCCCAGCTGCGAGTAGGCCTCGAGGTTCGACGGATCGGCGTCGATGGCGCGGCGCAGGAACTCCTCGCCCTTCGCCGTGTCGCCGGTCGCGGCCCACGTGCGGCCGGCGAGGGCGAGCACGGCGCTGTCTTTCGGCGCCCTCTGCAGGCGCTGCTCGATGCGCGCCCGCGCGCGCTCGGGCGACTTCGCTTGAAGGTCGAGCAGGACGAGGCCCGCCAACGGCTCCACCAGCCGGTCGTCGAGGGACAGTGCCTTCTCGAACGCCGCCTGGGCGCCCGCCTTGTCACCCCTGGCGCCGGCCACCATCCCGGCCTGCGCCTGCACGGCCGCCACGTTGGGCGCCGCCGCGACCAGGGCGCTCGTCAGGGAGGTGGCGCGGTCGAGGTCGCCGCTCGCCAGCACGCTGCGCGCGAGCACGAGTTGCGCCCCCAGGTTGCCGGGCTGCTGGGCGGCGGCCTGCTCGGCGAACTGCACGGCCGTCCCCGCCGAGCGCCGCTGCAGCTCGATCTGCGCGAGCTGTACCTGCGCGGCCGCGGCACGCGGGTTCAGGCGCAGCACCTCGGCAAACGACTTCGCCGCCGCGTCCAGGTCGCGAGTCGCCGCCTGGCAGCTGCCAAGCAGGTACTGCGCCTCGGCATTGCGCGGATCCGCTTTCACCGCCGCCTGCGCGTCCTTCAGGGCCTCGTCGATGCGGCCGTCGGCCAGCAGCAGCCGGCCGCGCACGACGCGCGCCGCCGCCAGCGTCGGCTGCTTCGCGATCACCTCGTCCACCGTGCGGAAGGCCTCGGCCGTCTTCCCCTCGGCGTGCTGGATGTCGGCGACCTTGGCCCTGGCCAGCGCCCAGTAGCGCGGCTCCTTGCTCAGCCCCTCGAGCACGGCGATGGCGTCGGCGCTGCGCTTCATCGCCACGTAGTAGTCGGCCAGCGCGAGCTTGGACTCCGCCGAGCCCGCCACCTCCGCGGCCTTCTTGAAGTAGGGCTCCGCCTCCGGGGCGCGGTTCGCCTGCAGGTAGAACAACGCCAGCGCGCGGTTGGCCGCCAGGTTGCCGGCGTCGAGCGCGAGCGCCGCCTTGAACTCGCCCTCGGCGTCGGCCGTCCTGCCGGTGCCCCAGAGGAACTGCCCCAGCGCGAGCCGCGCCGGCACGGACTTCGGGTCGGTCGCCACGGCCTGCCGGAACGCGGCTTCGGCTTCCGGGAGGTTGCCGCGGACGGCCTGGATGGCCCCGAGGTTGGTCTGGATGCTCGAGCGCGGCTCGATCTGCAGCGCCTGCTGCATCTGCTCGAGCGCGCCGTCGAGGTCCTTGAGGCCCGCCAGCGCGTTGGCGCGCAGCACCAGCGCGTTGACGTTCTTCGCGTCGACGGCGAGCGCCTTGTCCGCCCGGGCCTTCGCGTCCTCGGCCCTGCCGGCCATGAGCAGCAGCGAACCGGCCCTGACCTGGGCGTCCGCGTCCTTCGGCAGCAGGTCGGCCGCGCGCACCGACTCGGCGAGCGCGCCCGCGCCGTTCCCCTGGCGCAGGTAGGCTTCGGCGAGCTTCACGCGCGCCGGCGCGAACATCGGGTCCTTCTTGACCGCGTTGCGGAACTCCAGGACGGCGGCGTCAACCTTGCCGGCCTTGAGGGACGCGTTGCCGCGGTCCAGGTAGCTTTGCGCGCTTCTCGAGCACCCGGCCGCGGCGACGGCGACCACGACTACGGCCGCACCGAGGGCCACCAGAATCCGACGTGGGACGTGCATGGAAGATCGCTCCTTTTGCCGCGAAGGATACCACGGGGAGGCCCACTCGGCACTTGACAGCGGGGCGCTCGACTGCCTGAATATGAAGTACCGGCGCGAAGACGTTTACGGACAAGCAAGCGAGGCGACGATGAGCAGAGTCATGTCGGTGTCGCGCGTCGTGAGGACGCTGGCGGGTGCCGCGCTGCTGGCGGCGGCTCTCGGGGCCGCGTCCGGCTGCGTCATAGCGGGGGGCGGGATGTTCGTGGCCGTCGCCCCGCCGCCGCCGGTCGTCGAAGCCCGGATGGTTGCGCCGGGCCCGGGGTTCGTGTGGGTCTCCGGCTTCTATCGCTGGGACGGCGGGGATTACCGGTGGGTGTCGGGCCACTGGGACCGTCCGCCGCGCCCGAACGCCCGCTGGGAGCCGGGCCGCTGGGAGCGCCAGGGCGACCGCGGCTGGCGGTACAGGGAAGGGCGCTGGCGCAACGCCAACGCGCGCGACAGGGACGATCGCGGGCGCGACAGGGACGAGCGCTAGCCGCCCGCCGCTACCTGATCCGGATGCTGCCGGATGACGTCGAGACCCGGACGACGGGCCCGCCGCCCCGGACCTTGCCCGCCAGCCTGTGCCGCTCGATCGACCCCACCATCGTCACCGGGTGGGCCGACGACACCGAGCCCGAGCTGGAGCGCGCGTCCACGTCGAACGCGGCGTCCTGCGGCAGCGCGACGGTCACGCTGCCCGACGAGGCATTCACCGACCAGGGGCCGGCGGGCCGGCCCTCGACGTCGATGCCGCCGCTCCCGGTGCTGATGCGCGCGGGGCCGTTCACGCCGGTCACCCTGACCGTGCCCGATCCCGCCGAGACGCTGACCTCGCCCGGTCCAGCCTGCGAAACGGTGATGCCGCCCGACCCGCTGTGAGCGGAGAGCGGCCCCGCGATCGCCGTCGCGCGGATCGAGCCGCTGCCGGTGTGCGCCTCGAGGCTGGCCGCGCCGTCCACCTCGATCCCGCCCGACCCGTTGCTCGCGTCCACCGCGCCCTTCACCGCGCCGACGACAATGCTGCCCGAGCCGCTGCGGGCGTAGACCTTCGCGTCGGCGGGCACGGTCACGTCGTAGCTGATCGAGATGTCGCGCGCCAGTTCCTGGTCGGCGAAATGGCCGATCCGGATGGTGTTGCCCTGCTGCTCGATGGGCGGGTTCTGTTCGATCTTCCGCATCCGGGCCTCGACGTCGCCCGTAGCAAACCAGCCGTGGCCCGCCTGGAGCCGCGCCGAGATCCGCACGGCGCCCGGGGCCCCGGGCTGGACGCGGATATGGCCTGACCCGGCGTGGACGCTCAGGTCCACGGCGCCGGTCACTTTCAGCGTCCGCTCGAACGAGCCCTCACGCGCCTGCGCGTCCGCGGGCGGGGCAGAGAGCAACACCGCGGCGGCCAGCGGCGCGGCCACCAGGCAGATCCGGCGAGCGAGAGAACGAGTATTCATGGCGAGTGCAGCCTCCATGGTGGTTGGACGAGAAAACGGCCGGCCAGGTTGCCACGGTGCGTGCTCCGAAAATGGCGCTGAGACGAGGCGGCCCGGTCGGCGCTATGCCGCGCCGCAGGGCCTGCCCGAAGCAAAGCGTAAACCTGCCCCGACCGTGCAGCCAGGGAGGGGCCGCTTTGCGAAGCGGCAGACCCGAGACGCGGCGTTCAAACGGGCGCGGCCGCCAAGTGCGGCGCCGTGTGCGCAGGGCTGAAGCCCAGCGCTATCTGAGGATCTCAACACGCCTCGCGCCCTACGCGCTACCGCCTACTCGAGTAACGCACGGCGGCGCTTCGGGGTTCCGGGATGGCCGGCCCAACCGGCAGGGCGCGGCCGTCACCTGTCCTCTTTTACACCCCAGGCCGTCGAATGGCCGGGCCTCGGCTCCGCTCCCAAGTGCCGCCGGCTGATGAAGTTGCCCCGGACCGCCGGTCTGGCCCATGACTTGCACAAAAGCCAGATGTGCCCAACGCAGGAAAGGAGCAGCCATGAACCGAAGTTTCAAGCTCTCGCGTTTCGTGCGTGTGATTGCCGGAGCGGCGCTGCTGGCGGGCTCGGTCGGCGTCGGCTCGGCGTGCGAGGTGTCGGGCAGGGGCCGGATCTACGTCGATGCGGATCCGCCGCCGCCCATCGTCGAGGCTCGGGAGGTCGCGCCAGCCCCGGACTTCATCTGGGTGTCCGGCTATTACCAGTGGAACGGCGGCGGGTACGCCTGGGTCTCAGGCCACTGGGAGCGTCCGCCGCGGCGCGGCGCGCGCTGGGAGCCGGGCCACTGGGACCACCACGACCGGCGCGGCTGGTACTTCGTGGAAGGGCGGTGGCGCTGACGGGCGCGGAGGCGCCTGAAGCCTCCCGCTCACTCGCGCGGTCTCAACCGGCGCGTCGGAGCCGGACGACTCCGGCGCGCCACTTTTCGGCGGTCCGCTCCGCGCGCCGGGGCGCCAGGCGCCGCCAGAGATCGAACATCCAGGCGCCCGGCATCTTCCGGTCCAGCCGCCAGGCGTGCTCGAACAGCACGTGGAACTCCTCCTCGCGCCAGCCGTGGGGCGCGAAGAACGCCGTGCCCTCCTCGGGCGCGAACTGGTACGCCGTCCCCGCCCGCTCGAGCTGCTTGCCCCACCCCCGCTGCACGCGCCGCGCTATCGCGGGCGTGGCGAGATCGATCACCCAGTCGGCGACAGGCGCGACGGCCAGCAGATCGTCCGCCAGCTCGCCCACGACGGCCGACGGCAAGTAGACGAGCAGGCCCTCGGTGATGACCAGCGTCCGGCGCGACCCGGCCGTCACGCGGGCCAGGCACTCGCGCCGCGCGTCGCGCCGGCTGATGTCGAGCGCCACGCGCTCGACGCGGCACACCGGCGTCTCGCCGGCCAGCGCCTCCTCCTTGTCGCGAATCATGTCCGGGAGGTCCACCTCGATCCAGCGCAGCGTCGCGGGCAGGCGAAGCCGGTAGGGGCGGGCGTCGAGGCCCGCGGCCAGGTTGACGACGGTGTCCGCGCCTTCGGCGACCAGGCGCCCGACGATCTCGTCGAAGAGCACCGTGCGGACGATGGTGGTCCAGGCCATGGAGCGGCCGCCGCGGAGTTTGCGCGCCACTTCCTCGCCGCGACCCGCGCTGAGCCGGACGGCCAGCGGGTCCTTGAACAGCGCGTCCGGCCGCTTCGTCTCGAGGGCCCGATGCCAGGCCACGAGCAGCGCCGTGTCCGAAACGGACCGCAGGCCGGAGGACGGCTTCGTCGATGTGCCCATTACTTGAAGATACCCGATCCCGATCCTCGTGTCGCCGATGCGAGCCATCCTCGATTCGGACGGAACTGGCCTCGGCGGGCGTCGTCCTGCGAAGTCAGGACGCTCGGCTGCCGACACCCGATCTGACGGCCTCCGGGCCGCCGCCCGGTGGACGGACGACCAACCAGCTCGAGGAGACTCCCATGATACGACCACGGCTCTTGGTGCTTTTCGCGACCGCGCTGCTCGTGTCATCGGCTGCGGCTGCCGACGACTTCGACTGGATGAGGGACTTCAACGTCAGGGTCCAGGCGGACCCCGGGAGCTTCCGGGTGGCGATGGCGACCCGGTTCCAGATCGGCGACGCGCGGGTGACGGCGGTCCTCCGGAAGGTGGCGAGCCCGGCCGACGCGTACATGGTCTTCCGTCTCGGCGAGATCTCACAGTTGCCCGCCGATCAAGTGCTCGCGGAGTACAAGAGGTCAACGGGCAAGGGCTGGGGAGTGATTGCGAAGAACCTCGGCATCAAGCCCGGGTCGGCGGCCTTTCACGCCCTGAAGCAAGGGCACGACTTGAACAAGGGAGGGAATGGGAAGGACCACGGGAAGGGGAACGGCGAAGGGAAGGGCAAGAGAAAGTAGCGAGACGAAGAGTAATGCGGAAGCGGGGATTTGAACCCCGATGGGCTTGCGCCCACTAGCTCCTGAGGCTAGCGCGTCTGCCAGTTCCGCCACTTCCGCACAGTGGGAGAGGATCTCGCCCGGCAGGAACAAGTAGTATAGCCAAAAGGGAAGTGGGCGCCAAGCCGGTGTCGGCCGGCCAGGACGTCGGCCCCACACATTGACATTGTGCCGAGCCGGGAGCCGAGGGCCCAGAGCCGCATGCCGACTCCGTCCGCGCCGCCGCCAAGCCTCGCGCCAGTCATCCTGGCGGGCGCGGCGGCCTTCCTCGACCTCTACGCCACGCAGCCGCTGCTGCCGTTCCTCGCGCGCAGCTTTCACGCCACCCCGTTCGACGTGAGCCTGACGCTGACGGCGGGCACCTTCGGCGTGGCGGTCGCCGCGCCGGCCGCCGGCCGGCTGGCCGACCGCGTCGGCCGCAAGCGGGTGATTGTCGGCGCCGCGTTCGCGCTGGCGGCGGCCACGCTGCTGGCGGCCACCGCCACCTCGCTCTGGCAACTCGTCGCGTGGCGTTTCGTGCAAGGCCTGTTCACGCCCGGCGTGTTTGCCGTCACCATCGCCTACATCCACGAGCAGTGGCCGCCGTCGAGCGCCGGCGCGGCCACGGCCGGCTACGTCAGCGGCACGGTGGTCGGCGGCTTCTCGGGCCGTCTCATCGCCGGCATCGTGGTGGCCGACGCCAACTGGCGCGCGGCGTTCCTCGTGCTCGGCGCGATCAACGTCGCCGCGGCCTGCCTCATCGCGGCGCGGCTGCCGGCCGACGCGCGCGCCGGCCGGGCGCGGGCCGGGCACTCCCGCCTCCAGGCCGTGCTCGGCCTGGTCGGGAACCCGCAACTGGCGAGCGCCTACGCGGCCGGGTTCGGCGTGCTGTTCTCGCTGGTGGCGATGTTCACCTACGTCACCTTTCTCCTGGCCGCGCCCCCGTATAGCCTCAACACGGTCGCGCTCGGCTCGGTGTTCTTCGTCTACCTGATCGGCGCCGCCATCACCCCGCTGGTCGGTCCGGTCATCGACCGGCACGGGCATCGCCGCGGCATGGCGGTCGCGGTGGCGTTCGGGATCGCGGGCGCGCTGACCACGCTCGCGGGCCGCCTGCCGATCATCCTGGCCGGCCTCGCGCTCTGCTCGACCGGCGTGTTCATCGCCCAGGCCGCGGCCAGCAGTTTCGTCGGCGCCGCCGCGTCGCGCGACCGCGGACTGGCGGTCGGCCTCTACGCCACCTTCTATTACGTCGGCGGCAGCGTCGGCGGCTCGCTGCCCGCGCTGTTCTGGGCGCGCTGGGGATGGCCGGGCTGCGTGTTCATGGTCGTCGCCGTCCAAATGGCCCTCGCCGTCGTCTCAATGACATTCTGGCCCAGCGGGCCGGCGGGGGGTCGCCACACGGGACACGGCCTGGACCTGGCTTGAAATGTGACGGAGGGCGACACGGCCGGGATATGATAGGTGTCTGCCGGACGGGGCAACTGGCAGCGCTGGTACCGCGCACGGCTGAAGCCGTGCGGTATCCGACCAGGACTTCGCTCCGATAGCGCAGGGCTTCAGCCCTGCGCCTCACGGCGGGGCACATCGATTGGAGAGCGAGATGAGGTGGTCGGGTATTCGTTCACTGCTGGTGGTCGCGCTCGTCGCGGCAGCGCTGGCAGGCTGCTCTTCGGACACGGGGACGACGCCCACGCCCCCGTCCGGCCCGATCACCGAGACGTTGACCGGCACTCTCTTGACCAGCGCCACGAGCTACCACACCCTCACCGTGAAGACCGGCCAGGTGACCGCGACGCTGACGGCACTCTCGCCCGGCGCCACGCTGAAGCTCACCCTGATAATCGGCGTGTACAACCCGTACTATGGGACCTGCACCCCGGTGGCGGGCAACGACGCCGCAGGCGTCGGCATTCCGGTGATGGGCCTGGCGACAGCCACGACCAACCTCTGCTTCTCACTCGGCGACCCCGTCCCCGTCATCCCTGCCGGCGTCACCGAGAACTACACCATCACCGTTGTGCATTACTGATCGGCTTACGGCTTACGGCCTACGGCTTACGGCTCACGGCTTTCGGCCCTCGGCCTGTTCCGCTGCCAGCTGTCCCGGTCCCCGTCCTCCCTCCGTGATCCGCTCTCAGCCTGAGATATACTCGCTCTCCGGGCTTGCCCTGAGCCTTGAGCCCTGAGCCTTGAGCCTCCGAGCTTGAGCCCTGAGCCTTGAGCCTTGAGCCTTGAGCCTTGAGCCTTGAGTCTCCGAGCTTGAGCCCTGAGCCGTAAGCCGTTCTTCCCCCGGAGGTCCCCGTGGCCATCAGACGCGGAGTCGGACTCGTTCTCGCGCTCGTCCTCGTCGCCTGCCTCATCTCGTTCGGCGGCCTGCTCGCCGTCTGGATGGTCGTCGGCGCCGAGCCGTCCATCCCGTCGCGCTCGACGCTCGTCCTGCGCGTGGACGGCGACCCGGTCGAAGGCGGTCCAGACGAGGGGTTCGCCCAGTTCCTGCCCGTGCGCCGGGCCCGCAGCATCCGGATGCTCGTCGAGAACATCCGCAAGGCCAAGGTGGACCGGCGCGTGGCCGCGATGATCGTGCGGCCGACCGGGCTCTCCTCGCCCTACACGGCCATGGTCCAGGAACTCCGCGACGCGATCCTCGACTTCCGGCGCTCGGGCAAGCCCGCGGTGGCCTTCCTCGACGACGGGGAGCAGATCGACTACTACCTCGCCACCTCGTGCGACCGGATCTACCTGCTGCCGTCGAGCCCGCTGCAGCTCATCGGCTCGGCCAGCTACGAGGTCTTCCTGCGCGGCACGCTCGACAAGGTCGGGGCCTACGCCGACCTGATGCACATCGGCGCCTACAAGACCGCGTCCAACCAGCTGACCGAGAAGACGTTCACGCCGGCGCACCGCGAGATGGCGCAGTCGCTCAACGACGAGAACTACGACCAGCTGGTCAAGGCGATCGCCGACGGCCGGAAGAAGAGCGAGGCCGACGTCCGCACGCTGCTCGACGAGGGGCCGTTCCTGCCGGAGGACGCGCTCGGCGTCGGCCTCGTCGACGACCTGGCGTACGAGGATCAGATCGGCGAGAAGGCGAAGATCCCGTTCGGCCGCGGCAAGACGCTCGAGCTCGACGACTACGACCGGGTGAGCGCCGCGTCGCTCGGCCTCGGCCGGGGGCCGCGGATCGCCGTCATCTACGCCGCGGGCACGATCGTCTCGGGCCGCAGCGGCTACGACCCCCTGAACGGGTCGGTGCTCGGCGCGGACACGCTGATCGACTACATCCGCAAGGTCCGCGACGCGCAGGACATCAAGGGGATCGTGCTCCGGATCGACAGCCCCGGCGGGTCGGCCGCGGCGTCCGACGCGATCTGGCGCGAGCTGGTGCTCATGCGCGACGCGAAGCCGAGTCGCCCGTTTGTCGTCTCGATGTCGGACCTGGCGGCCTCGGGCGGCTACTACATGGCCGTGGCCGCGCCCGACATCGTCGCCGAGCCCGGCACGCTGACCGGCTCGATCGGGATCTTCGGCGGCAAGTTCGTCACCGGCGGCGTGTTCGCCAAGCTGGGCGCCAACGTCGAAGGGGTGAGCCGCGGGGCGCACGCCGACATGAACTCGCCCACGCGCCCCTACACCGACGCCGAGCGGGCGAAGGTCGGGCAGCAGCTCCAGGCCTTCTACGATCAGTTCGTCGAGCGCGTGGCGGCCTCGCGGCACATGACGCCCGAGCACGTGGACTCCCTCGCGCAGGGGCGCGTGTGGACCGGCCGCCAGGCGAAGCAGAACGGCCTGGTGGACGCCATCGGCGGCCTCGAGCGGGCGGTCGCGATCGTCCGCCAGAAAGCGAAGCTGCCGGGGACGGAAGTCGAGCTGGTGGTCTACCCGACGCGGAAGTCGCTCTACGAGATCCTGACGTCGCAGTTCAGCGGCTCGGAGGAGCAGACGCGCCTGGCGGCGCTGCTGGGGATTCCCGAGCGCCGTGCCCTCGGCCGGATCACGGCGCCCTGGACGCTGTTCAGGAGGGGAGAGGCGCTGGCGTTGATGCCGTTCGAACTGATCCCGTAGGGACGAGGGACTAGGGACGAGGGAATAGGGATTGGGGACTAGGGACGAGGGATTAGGGACGGCGTGTCACGTGTGTCACAACTCCCTCGTCCCTCGTCCCTACTGCCCGATCACCCTCTGCAGATTCTCCCTGTTCACTTCGATCTTCATCCCCTGCCGCACCTTCTGCATGTAGGCGGTGAAGAAGCGGTCGCGGCGTTCGGTCCGCATGTCGCTGCGGAGCTGCTCGCGGCCGGCGGCCAGCTCGAACGGCGTGGGCTGCTTGTGCTCGAGCACCTTCAGCACCACCACGGCGTTGTCGGTGTCGATCGGCCCGCCCACCGCGCCCGCCGGCAGCGCGAACGACACGGCGTCCACCTGCGGGCTCACGCCGATCTCGGGCAGCGGGGAGTCGCGCGGGACGAGCTCGGTCGTCTTCAGGTCGAACCCGGCGGCCTTGGCCGCCTTGGCCAGGTCGGTCGAGCCCTTGAGCGACGCCGCCAGGGCCGCGGCCTTCTCGTGCGCCAGCGCCTTCGCCTTCTCCTTGGTGACGTCCTCCTTCACCCGTTCCTTGACTTCGTCCAGCGTCGGCAGCCGCGGGGCCTCGACGCTGGTCGGGGAGAGGAACACGTAGCCGCGCGACACCTGGATGGAGCCGCTCACCTGGCCGACCTTCAGCGCGAAGGCCTCGGCGGTGGCCTGCGGGGACGCCCCGAGGCCGAGCACCGGCTCGTCGCGCGTGAAGAAGCCCGACTCCTGCACCTTCAGGCCGCGCGCGGCGGCCACCTTGTCGAGGTCCGCCGGCTTCGAGATCTCCTTCTCCATCGCCACCGCCAGGTCGGCGGCCTTCGCGCTGGCGCGCTCCCAGGCGAGCTGGTCCACGATCTGCGGCCGCACCTCGTCGAGGGGCCGCGTCGCGGCCGGCTTCCGGTCGGTGACCTTGAGGATGTGATAGCCGTCGGCCGCCTTCACGAGGTCGCTGACCTCGCCCGGCTGCAGCTTGAACGCCGCCTCGTCGATCTCGGGCGCCAGCTTGCCCTTCGGGAAGAAGTCGAGGTCGCCCCCCAGCTTGGCCGTCGCCTCGTCCTCGGAGTACTTCTTGGCCAGGGCCGCGAAATCGCCGCCCGCCTTGATGTCCTTGAGCACCTGCTCGGCCTTCGCCTTCACCTCTTCGTCCTTCTTGCCGGCGGTCTTGAAGAGGATCTGGCTCGCGCGGACCTGCTCGGGCGTCGAGTAGAGCTCGATGTTGTCGTTGTAGCTGCGTTCGACTTCGCGCGGCGTGGGCTGCGAGGAAGCGCGCAGGCCGTCCACGTCCACGAGCAGGTAGCGGATCTTGCGCCGCTCGCCGATCCGGTACTGCTCCTTGTGCGCCTCGAAGTAGGCCGCGATATCCGCGTCGGTCACCGTCACGGCGGACCGGAACTTGTCGGCGGGGACGCTCACCATCTCGATCTTGACCTTCTCGTTCCGCCGCTGGAACTCCCGCGCCACCTCGGCGTCGGTCACCGAGATCCAGTCGGTCACGGTGGCGTAGAGCTTCTTGATGACCTGGTCGTTGCGCAGGCTCTGCTCGAACTGCTCCACGGTCATCGGCGGCCGCTGCATCCTCAGCATCGCCGCGTAGCGCGCCTGGCCGACGAACTGGCCGTTCTCCTGGAACGCGGGGTTGAGCAGGATGTACTGCGACAGCTCGGCGTCGGAGACGTCGATCTTGAGGCGCCGGGCCTCGGCCAGCTCCGCCTCGTTGTCCACCAGCTGCTGGAGGATCTGGCGGTCGATCCCGAGCTGCTTCAGCATCTGCTCGCTGAGGTTGGCGCCGTAGGCGTTCCGGTACGCCTGGATCTGCGCCTGGTAGGCCCGCTGGAAGTCCGCGATCGTGATCGTGCGGCCGTTCACGCTGGCCACCATGTCGGTCGGCGAGCCGGTCGACCCGCCGCCATTCGGGTTCAGGAACGCGGGGACGTAGAAGATGATGAACGCCAGCACAACGAGGCCCAGGCTCCACTTGAGCCAGCCCTTGTGACGACGCATCCGGTCCAGCATGGTCATGGTTGAACTCGCCTCTCGAGAGAAGGTAGAGCGGCTGCCCGCTAGCGGCTCATATAGAACCACCTATGATACCCGTCGGCCGACAAATTGCAAAAATCCTCCGAATCGCGCGCCGGGCCACCGCGTGGCGTGTGATATATTTGCGTGGCAACGAAGGACTTAACGTCGTGCCGGAGGAGCCTGGGCGATGACGACGGCCACGCGGCGCATCAAGACCCGGTCCCGTTCGGCCGCCGCACCCGGGCGGCCGGCCCGACAGGCGACGCGCCGCCGCTCCCGCACGGGCCCGAGGCTCGCGCCCGCGCTTCGTGAATTCGTGCGGGGGCTCGCCCGGCCCGGCCGTCGCGCCGACGTGCTGGCCGCGCTCATGCAGGCCACCGGCACCACGCGCGTGCCGGACCGGATGGCCGCGCGCCTGCTCGATCTCATCGTCGAGTGGTTCGGCGGCGAGGCCTGGGGGATCCTGTCGGTCCCCGAGAGCCGCGGCCTGCAGTGGCTCGCCGATCGCGGGGTGCCGCCCGGGCGCCGGCCGGCGATGGCGGCGGCGGCCGAGCGTGCCGTGCACCGCGGGGCGATCGAGTGGTCCACGGAGGCCGCCTCGCCGCTGGCCTCGGGCGACCCGGCCGCGGCGCGCCTGGTGGCGATCCCCCTGAGGAACCACGGCCGGCCGGTCGCGGTGATGGTCGGGCTCGAAGCGAGCGGCGGGGCCGGCGCCGCCGACCGGCTGCCGGACCGCAAGGTGCTGGCGCCGCTGGCGGAATTGACCGATAAGATCTCCGGGGCGCTCGACACCGCGATGCGGCTCCAGCGGGCCAACGCGCTGTCGACGACCGACGACCTGACGGGGCTGTACAACTCGCGGTTCCTCAACGGCGCGCTGCGCCGGGAGGTGAAGCGCTCGGTCCGCACCGGGCGGCCGCTCTCCTTGCTGTTCATCGACCTGGACGGCTTCAAGGGGATCAACGACCGCTACGGGCACCTTTACGGCAGCCGGGCGCTGGTCGAGGCCGCCGAGCGCATCGCCTCGGCCGCGCGCGAGACCGACGTGGTCGCGCGGTTCGGGGGCGACGAGTTCGCCATCGTCCTCCCCGAGACGGACCGCGACGGGGCGATGCTGGTGGCGCGACGGGTCCGCGACCGGGTGGCGGCGACGCCGTTCCTCTCGGACGCGGGGATCGCCTTCCCGCTGACCGCGTCGGTCGGGGCGGCGACGCTGGCCGCCGGCGGCACGCCCGAGGCGCTGCTCACCGCCGCCGACACGGCGATGTACCGCGTCAAGGGCCGCGGCAAGAATGGAATCGAGATGGCGGACCTCGTCCTGCCATCGCAGCAGGGATAGGAGAGTTCGTTGAGCCTCCGTTCGATCTTCTCGCTCTTCTCCAGCGACCTCGCCATCGACCTCGGCACGGCGAACACCTGCGTCTACGCGCGCGGGAAGGGGATCGTCGTCAACGAGCCGTCGATCGTGGCGATCAACAAGGTCACCGGGCGCGTGGAGGCCGTCGGCAAGGAAGCCAAGGAGATGCTGGGCCGCACCCCCGGGAACATCGTCGCCAGCAAGCCGATGAAGGACGGGGTCATCGCGGACTTCGACCTCACCGAGAAGATGCTGACCTACTTCATCAAGAAGGCCCACAACCGCAACATGTGGGTCCGCCCCCGCATCATCATCGGCGTGCCGTCGGAGATCACGCAGGTGGAGAAGCGCGCGGTGAAGGACAGCGCCTACCGGGCCAAGGCGAGCGAGGTGCACCTGGTCGAGGAGGCGATGGCGGCCGCCATCGGCGCCGGGATGCCGATCACCGAGCCGTCGGGCAACATGATCGTCGACATCGGCGGCGGCACCACCGACATCGCCGTCATCTCGCTGGCGGGCATCGTCTACAGCAAGGCGGTGCGGGTCGCCGGCAACGAGATGGACGAGGCGATCATCCAGTACATCAAGAAGACGTACAACCTGCTCATCGGCGAGCGGACGGCCGAGGCGATCAAGATGGAGATCGGCTCCGCCTACCCGCTCGATCACCGGCTGACGATGGAGATCAAGGGGCGGCACCTGATCGAGGGGGTGCCGAAGACGATCACCGTCACCGACGAGGAGATCCGGGACGCGCTCGCCGAAACCGTGAACGTCATCGTCGACTCCGTGCGCGTCGCGCTCGAGCGCACACCGCCCGAACTGTCGGCCGACATCGTGGACCGCGGCATCGTCATGACGGGCGGCGGGGCGCTCCTGAAGAACCTCGACAAGCGGCTGCGCGAGGAGACCGGCCTGCCCGTGGCGATGGCCGAGGACCCGCTGTCCTCGGTCGTGCTGGGCGCCGGCAAGATGCTGTCGGACTTCAACCTGCTCAGGAAGATTTCGATCGACTAGGGACGAGTTCCACCGTCCATGACCCTTCCCGACATCCGCCAGCGTAGCGGCTACCTCCTCGTGGCGGTCGTCATCGGCCAGATCATCCTGATCTCCGCCCAGGTGAATTCGCAGTCCGGGGTGTCGCTGCTGCGGGCGGCCGTGTTCGGCGCCTTCGCCGACGTGGAGCGGGGGACGGGCGCGGTGGTGCAGGGCGTGCGCGGCGTGTGGGACGGCTACGTCGCGCTGCACGGCGTGCGCGAGGCCAACGTGGCGCTCGGCGCGCGCGTGCGCGACCTGGAGGTCGCGCTGCAGCGCGAACGCGCGCTCGCCGCCGAGAGCAAGCAGCTGCGGCAATTGCTGGCCCTGCGCGACCGCGCCGGGCTCGCGACGCGCGCGGCCGACATCGTCGGGTCCAGCCCGACGGCGGACTTCCGCACCCTGACGATCAACCTCGGGACCGGCGACGGGGTCGGCGCCGACATGGCCGTCCTCGCGCCGGCCGGCGCGGTCGGGCGCGTCGTCACCCCCTCGCGCCACGCCGCGAAGGTGCAGCTGCTGGTGGACCGGAACGCCGCCGTGGCCGTGATGATCGCGCGGTCGCGGGTCCAGGGGATCGCGCTGGGCAGCGGCGAGAACACGCTGCGGCTCGAGTACGTGCCCGCGTCGGCCGATCTTGTCAACGGGGACGAGGTGGTGACGTCGGGAATCGACGGCATCTATCCCGCCGGGTTCATCGTCGGGCGGGTCGAGGCGATCGAGCGGGCGGGCGGATCGTTCCGGTCGATCCGCGTGCGCCCGGCGGTGGATTTCTCGACGCTCGAGCAGGTTCTCGTGGTGATGGCGCGGCCGGCGCCGGCCGCGGCGGGGGAGAGGAACCCGTGAGCGCCCTGCGGGTGCTGGGACTCGTCGCCGCCGCCCTCGCCCTGCAGACGACGCTGGCCCGCTTCCTGGTGCGCGGGTCGATCGGCGTGGACCTGGTGCTGGTGGCGGTGGTGTTCCTGAGCCTGAGGGCCGGGCCGACGCCGGGCATCCTGTCGGGGACCGTGGCCGGCCTCGCGCAGGACGCGCTGACCACCGGCATCGTGGGCATCGGCGGCCTCGGCAAGGCGGTGGTCGGCTACCTGGCGGGGACCATCGGGCGCGCGTTCATCGTCGCGCAGCCGCTGCCCCGGTTCCTGGTGTTCTTCGGGGCGACCCTGGTCGAGATGACCATCATCACGCTCTTCCACCTCATGCTCGAGCCCGGCCCGCAGACCGTGCCGGCCGGCGCGATCCTGGCCCAGGCGTTCGGCAACTCGCTGGTCGGCGTCGTCCTGTTCCAGCTGGCCGAGAGCGTGCCGCGGGCGATCGAGCGGAGGCGGGCGGGGCGGTAGCGCGTATGGCCTTCTTACCCAACGTTGGCTCGGCCGAGGTGGCGGTGCCCCAGAGACGCCGCCGGCTCGTCACGCGGCTGGTGGTGGTGCAGTGCGTCGTGGCCGCGGCCTTCGCCGCGCTCGCGCTGGCCTTCTGGTACTTCCAGGTCGTCGAGCACGACAGGTTCCGCGAGATGGCCGAGAACAACCACCAGCGCACGCTCGCGCTGCGGGCGCCGCGCGGCATCATCTTCGACCGCGACCAGGCCGTGCTCGTCGAGAACCGCGACTCGATGGTCATCTCGCTCGTCCGCGAGCACAGCCGCGACCTCGACCGCACCATCAGGCGGCTCGCCGCGGTGGTGGGCGTGCCCGAGGCGACGGTGCGGGAGGCCGTCCGCCGGCACCGGAGCGAGCCGTCCTACCGGCCGATCCCGATCGTCGAGGACGCGACGCTGGCGCAGGTGGCCGCGGTGACCGCGCACCGCCTGGACGCCGAGCTGCCGGAGGTGATCGTCGAACGCGTGCCGACCCGGCGCTACCCGTCCGATTCGCTCGCCGCGCACGTGTTCGGCTACGTGAGCGAGGCGACCGAGGCGCAGCTCGAGCAGGACGGGTCCCACGCGGGCGACGTGGTGGGGCAGGCCGGCGTCGAGCGCCTCTACAACAAGCTCCTGATGGGCGTCGACGGCGCGCGCCGCGTGGTGGTCAACAGCCTCGGCCGCGAGATCCGGACGCTCGACGAAGTGGCCCCCGCCGCGGGGCCGCGCATGGAGCTGACCATCGACCGCGACGTGCAGCGCGCCGCCGAGGAGGGGTTCGCCAAGCTGGGCCACGCCGGCGCGGCGGTGGTGCTCGACCCGAACACGGGCGAGGTCCTGGCCTACGCGAGCCTCCCGGCCTACGACCCGAACGCGTTCGCCGGGCGCATCGACAAGACGACGTGGGCCGCCCTCACGGGCGACGCGCTCAAGCCGCTGCAGGACCGGGCGATCCAGGGGCGGTATTCGCCCGGCTCGACCTTCAAGATGGCCGTCGCGCTGGCCGCGCTCGAGGAAGGCGTCATCACGCCGGACTTCACCGTGGAGTGCCACGGGGGCCAGGATTTCTACGGCCGCGTGTTCAAGTGCTGGAAGCCGGGCGGCCACGGCCGCGTCGATCTGCGCCACGCGATCGAGCAGTCGTGCGACGTCTACTTCTACACGGTCGGCAAGATGGTGGGCGTGGACGCGATCAACAAGTGGGCGACGCGCCTGGGCCTCGGCGTCAAGAGCGGGATCGACCTGCCGAACGAGGTGACCGGCCTGGTGCCGTCCACCGAGTGGAAGAAGGCGAAGACGGGCGAGAAGTGGTACCCGGGCGAGACGATCTCGGTGGCGATCGGGCAGGGCCAGGTCTCGGTGACGCCGGTGTCGATGGCCGTCTACATGGCGGCGCTCGCCAACGGCGGGCGCCGGGTGACGCCCCACCTGCTTCGCGCCGTGGACGACGGGCACGGCTGGCAGAAGGTGCCGGCGCCGGACCCGGAGCCGGTGAGCGTGAAGCCCGAGTGGATGGCGGCCATCCACGACGGGCTCTGGATGGTGGTCAACGGCGGCGGCACCGCCCCCAACGCCCGCCTGCCGGGCTACGACGTGGCGGGCAAGACCGGGACGGCCCAGGTGATCTCGCTCGAGGGGGCCCGCGCGCTCAAGGGGCGGACGACGCTGGACCTGCGCGACAACGGCTGGTTCGTCTTCTTCGCGCCGCGGGACAACCCGCAGATCGCCGGCGTGGTGTTCACCGAGCACGGGCTGCACGGCACCAACGCCGCCTACATCGCGCGCCACATCATGGAGACGTTCTTCGCCAAGCGGGAGCACCGTCCGCTGCCCGAGTTCACGGGGCCGCCGGCGCCGCCGGCGAAGCCGGCCGCGGGGGTGACGGGAGGGAGCAGGCAGTAAGCAGTAGGCGGTCGCTATGGCGCACGGCTGAAGCCGTGCGCTATCTGAAGATCGCGGCGACGGATGGCCGCGCGCCATCCGATGACTTTGGGATCAGATAGCGCAGGGCTTCAGCCCTGCGCCGGCCGTGAGCCGTAAGCCGCAAGCCGTAAGCCGTAAGCCGCAAGCCGTAAGCCGTAAGCCGTAAGCCGTAGGCCGAGTGATATGTTCGAACGCCGTCTCTTCTTTCACGTCGACTGGCTGACCATCGCCGCCCTGGTCGTGCTCTGCGCGATCGGCGTGGCGATGATCTACAGCACGACGCACGGCGGGCCGAACTCGGCGCTCTACATCCGGCAGCTGTACGCCATCGCCATCGGCCTGGCGGCGATGTTCGTCTGCCTGACGATCGACTACCGCGTGCTGGCCGATCACGCGGTCGGGCTCTACGTGATCGTGCTCGCGCTGCTCGTCGTGGTCCTGCTGTTCGGCTCGACCGGCGGCGGCGCCCGGCGCTGGATCCCGCTCCCGTACTTCGCGCTGCAGCCGTCGGAGTTCGCGAAGATCGTGGTGGCGCTGCTGCTCGCCAAGTTCTTCGACGGGGTCCGGCGCGCGAGTCCGTCGAAGACCGACCTGGCCATCGGCGGCGCGATCGCGGCGGTGCCGTTCGTGCTGATCGCGAAGGAGCCGGACCTGGGCACGGCGATCACCCTGGTGACGATCCTGCTCGGCGTCGCGTTCGTGGCCGGGCTGCGCATGAAGATCGTCGTGTTCATGCTGCTGGCGGCCCTCCTGGCGTCGCCGCTCGTCTGGCGCTTCGCGCTGCGGGACTACCAGAAGAGCCGGATCTCGACGTTCATCGACCCGGAACTGGATCCGCGCGGCGCCGGCTACCAGCAGATCCAGGCGCGGATCAGCGTCGGGTCGGGCGGCGTCTGGGGCAAGGGATTCCTGCAGGGCACGCAGGGGCAGCTGCGGTTCCTGCCCGTGGCGTGGAACGACTTCGTGTTCTCGGTGTTCGCCGAGGAGCAGGGGCTGGTGGGCGTGATCGTCGCGCTCGCGCTCTACCTGTTCGTCATCGTCAGATCGCTCGGGGCGGCCCGGCTGGCCAAGGACCGGCTGGGCGCCTACCTGGTGATGGGGATCCTCTCGGCGTTCATGTTCCAGGTGCTCTACAACGTCACGATGTCGGCGGGGCTGGTCCCGGTCCGGGGGTTCACGCTGCCCCTGATGAGCTCCGGGGGGTCGTCGCTCATCGCGACGCTGGCCGGTTTCGGCCTCGTCCTCAACGTGAGGATGAGGAGGTTTACGAACTGACGGTTATCGGCATACGGCCTACGGCCTACGGCTTACGGCTTACGGCCTACGGCATGCGGCATGCCCAGGGGTCGGAGCGGTGTTTCCCGGATTACACTCTTGAATTACAAGTGTGATCCCACCGAAACACCGCTCCGACCCCTAAGAGGCGTAAGGCGTAAGGCGTGAGGCGTAAGCCGGACGAGGTTCAATGAACAAAGAGATGATCGTCACCTCGAACGGCCACCAGACGATGGTGGCCATCCTCGAGGACGACCTGGTGAGCGAGGTCTTCATCGAGCGCGAGCGCCAGCGCGGCGTCGTCGGCAACGTCTACAAGGGGCGCGTGTCGAAAGTGCTGCCCGGGATGCAGTCGGCGTTCGTGGACATCGGCCTCGAGCGGGACGGCTTCCTCTACGTGTCCGACGTCGTCAACACGCTCGAGGAGTTCGAGCGCCTCGAGTCGGGCGACGACGAGGAGGAGGGGGAGGAGCGCGGCGGGCGCGAGCCGGCCGACCAGCCGAAGATCGAGGACCTGCTGCGCGAGGGCCAGGACGTCATCGTCCAGGTGGCGAAGGAGCCGCTGGGGACCAAGGGCGCGCGGCTGACCTGCCACGCGACGCTGGCCGGCCGCTTCCTCGTCTTCATGCCGACGGTGGACCACGTCGGCGTCTCGCGCAAGATCGACTCGCGCGAGGAGCGGTCGCGCCTGCGCGGCATCGTGCGCGCGTTCCGCGAGGCGCACGGCTTCATCGGCGGCGTCATCATCCGCACGGCCACCGCGGGCCGGCCCGAGCAGGACCTCATCGACGACCTGACCTACTTCCAGAAGATCTGGGGCGACGTGCGGCAGCGCGCCGAGTCGGCGCGGCCGCCGGCGGTGGTCTACCGCGAGCAGGGGCTGGTCACCAAGCTGCTGCGCGACCTGCTGACCGACGACTACACCGCGATCCGGATCGACGACCGGGAGGAATACCAGCGCGTGCGCGAGATGGTGCAGCGCGTGATGCCCACGCTCACCCCGCGCGTGAAGCTCTACGACAAGCCGTTCCCCATCTTCGAGGAGTACGGCGTCCAGACCGAGATCGAGAAGGCGCTCAAGAGCAAGGTCTGGCTCAAGTCGGGCGGCTACATCGTCGTCAACCAGACCGAGGCGCTGGTGGCGATTGACGTGAACACCGGCCGCTACGTCGGCAAGAAGACGGGTCGGCTCGAGGACACGATCGTCAAGACCAACCTCGAGGCGGTGAAGGAGATCGTGCGCCAGGTCCGGCTGCGCGACCTGGGCGGGATCATCGTGCTCGACTTCATCGACATGGAGGAGAAGAAGAACCGCCAGAAGCTGTTCCAGGCGGTCGAGCTCGAGCTCAAGAAGGACCGGTCACCGTCGAAGGCGCTGCAGGTGCAGGACTTCGGCCTGATCATCATCACCCGCAAGCGGGTGAAGCAGAGCCTCGAGCGCGTGCTGACCGAGCCCTGCCCGTACTGCTCGGGCTCGGGCGTGATCAAGTCGAGCGCGACGATTTGCTACGAGATCCTGGACCAGGTGAGGAAGCTCGGCGCCGAGGTCGAAGGGCCGGGGCTCGTCCTGCGCGTGAACCCCGAGATCGCCCGGGCGCTCAAGGAAGAGGAAGCGGGGGTGCTGAAGGACCTGAAGGACACGCTCGGCAAGCAGGTCCGCCTCAAGGCCGATCCCCTGCTGCACCACGAACAGTTCGACGTAATGACGCTGTAGTTGTCAGTGGCCAGTTGCCAGTGATCAGTCAGTCATGCGTGATCCACTGACCACTGACCACTAGCCACTGACAACTACCTGATGTCCGTCACTTCTTCGCAATCGTCACGTCCCCGCTGAACGACCTCAGCACCAGTTGCGCGCTGCCGTCGCCGAAGACGCCGTGGAGGCTGTGGCGCGCGGGCCGGCCCCGGCCGGCCGGGGCCTCGCCCGAGCGCACCGTCAACGGCAGGTCGGAGCGGACGTTGCCGCTGAACGTGCCGGCGTCCACCTCGAAGCCGGTCGCGCCGGCGAGCGCCAGGTTGATGTCGCCCGACTGCGACCGGAACTCGTAGCGCCCGCTCTTCTCGAGCGCCCCCTCGAACGACAGGTTGCCGCTGATCGACCGGGCCGTCGCCCGGTCGCACACCACGCCGCGCAGCAGCACGTCGCCGCTGATCGAGTCGGCGTCCAGGCTGCGCACCTTCGCGCCGGTCACCGTGACCGTGCCGCTCACGCTCGACGCCCGCAGCTCGTTCTGGTTGGCCACGCCGCTGACGCTCGCGTTGCCCGACACCGTGCGGACCAGCGTCGCGCCCGGCGCCGCCGTCGCGTCCACGTCGCCGCTGATCGCGTCGGCCCGGACTTCGCCCCTGATGTTGGTGATCCTGACGTCGCCCGAGATCGAGTGCGCGTAGACCGACGCGCCGGCCGGCGCGGTCACGGAGTAATCCACCGAGGCGCGGTTGTCGCGGCCGGTGTAAGTCGTCCTGACCTCGACGCGTCCGCCGCGCTCGGTCATGGTGACGACGGTGCGCTCGAGCTGCCCCTTCACGTCCGCCTCCCGGCTGCGGACCCGCTTCACCGCGTCCACGACGATGGTGTCGGTCCCGCCGGCGGTGACGACGATCCGGCCCGAGACGTTGCTGATGTCGAGCGTGCCGCTCGCGCCGACCTTGAACCGGTTGGACACCTTCTCGGTCGTCTCGGGCCCCTGCCGGGCCTGGTGGCTCTCCTGCCAGCTCATGGCCCGCCAGTGCGCCCGCGGCCGCGCGCCGGGCGCTTCCGCCTGCAGCGGGTAGGGCAGCGACGCGACGATGACGACGGTGACGAGGCGAAGGAGCATTCGATACATGGCAAACCTCTTACAGGCTTCAGGCTCCAGGCTTCAGGCCCGCACGCGGGATATCCGTGATCGACCGGCCACTGACCACTCGCCACTAGCCACTACTTCGTAGTTCCTACCGTGCGGCCCGCCCCTACGATTTCCCGATCGTCCCCGCCGCGCGCGCCGTGCCCGCCGCGTCACCCTTGCGCATCTCGTTGATGAGCACGATCGTGTCGCGGAGCAGTCCGACCTTCCGCTGCAGCGCCTCGAACAGGGTGGACTGCGCGGCGTCGTTGGTCGGCTCGGAGCGCACCGCGGCGCGGCTCTCCCGGATCGCCTGGTCCACCACGCCCATGTTCTTCTGGATCACGGCCGCCGTCTGGGGGTCGAGGGCGGTCTGCCCGTCCTTCGCCGTCTGCTCGAGGGCGGCGATCGCCTTCTGGTAGTGCTGCTCCGCCAGGTCGAGCTCGGCTTCGACCGACGCCGCCCCCTGGCCGGTCGCGGCAGCCGTGGTCGCCGTCGCCGTGGCGGGCGAGGGCGTCGCCGTACGCCGGGACATCATGTAGATGCCAACCGACACGGCGAGCACGAACACCGCGGCGGTGGCCAGGCCCGTGATCACGGCGGGCCGCCGCGCCACGAACCTCAGAAGCCGGGACCGCCGCGGCGTGCCCGAGTCCTGCTCTCCCGCGGCCGGCGCCGGGGCGAGCCGGCCCGGCTGCCCGGACCGGGCCGCGAAGTCGTCGCGGACCTTCGGCCACAGCGACTCGGGCGCCGCCATCTTCGGCAGCGCGCGCGCCGCTCCGCGCGCGCGCCGAAGGTCGGCGAGCAGGCTGCGGCAGCCGGCGCACCCCTCGAGATGCGCCTCGACCTCGGGCCGGACATCGCGCGCGATGATCCCGTCCACCAGGTCGGAGAGCGCCGGGCGAACGTCACGGCATTCCATGGGTTGACAGCCTCACGCCAGCAGCAGGCGCAGCCGGAGCCGCGCCTTGTGCAGCAGCGATTTCGAACTCCCCTCGGCAATCCCCAGCAGCCCGGCAATCTCGTCGTGCTGGTAGCCCTCGACGTCGTGCAGCACGAAGGCCGCGCGGTAGCTGGGGGGCAACTGCTCGATGGCGTGCTCGAGGTCCAGGCGGGCCATGTTGGCCTCGGCCGGCCGCCCCGGCGCCGCCACCGGCGCCGCGTCCTCCTCGTCGAGCGAGTCGGTCACGTGCGCCATCTGCCCGTGCCGGCTCCGCAAGTAGTCCAGGCACAGGTTCAACGTCAGTCGATACAGCCACGTCCCGAGCGAGGAATCGCCCTTGTAGGTGCCCAGCTTCCGGTAGGCCTGCAGGAACACGTCCTGCAGCAGGTCCTCGGCCATTTCCGGGCCTGCCATCCGGTAGGCCAGGTTATAGAGCCGGTTGGCGTGCTGCCGGTAGAGGCTCTCGAACGCCTCGGCGTCGCCCGCCAGGCACCTGGCCGCCAGTTCCCGGTCGCCGACTCCAATGTCGCTCATACCATTAGACGGTCCGGAGGTTGCCGCGCGTTGCCCGGGGCCGGGGGCTCAGGGCCGGGGGCTCAGGGCTGGAGGCTCAAGGCCCAGGCCAAGAGGCTCAGGGCTCAAGGCTCAGGGCTCAAGGCTCAAGGCCCAGGCCAAGAGGCTCAGGGCTCAAGGCTCAGGGCTCAAGGCCCGGAGGCTCAGGGCTCAAGGCTCACGCTGCTTACACGCACAGTAGACGCCATCGCGCAGCCGAAGGTTCCGGAGGTCAGGACCGGGCCGCCCAACGGACCGTGGCGAAACGGCGGATCCTCCGGCCGACGACGACAACGCCTTCGGCGCGCAGCAGGGCACGCTTCAGCGATTCCTCGCCGCCGTAACCGCCGAGCCCGCCCCCAGCGCCGACCACCCGGTGGCAGGGCACGGTCCGGTCGGCGCACGCCCGCATGATGTTGCCGACGGCGCGCGCGGCCCGTGGCCGCCCGGCCATCGCCGCCACGTTGCCGTAGGTGGCGACGCGCCCGGGCGGGATGCGGCGGGTCACGCGAAGCACCGCGGCCGAGAACGAGCCGGCGGAGCCGGCCCTCGGCTCTCGGCTCTTGGCTTTCGGCATGTTCCGACACCGACTCCGGGCGTCAGCCCCGATCCCTCAACCGAAAGTTCCGATTCCTCGTCGAAGAAGCCGATTCCTCTTCGTCAGAACCGATTACTCATCGAAGTAACCGATTACTCATCGAAGTAGCCGATTACTCATCGAAGAAGCCGATTCCTCTTCGAAGAAACCGATTCCTCATCGAAGAAACCGATCCCTCATCGTAAGTTCCGATTACCCCGCGCAGCGAATCGCCTCGCCGCGGATCATCCGTCCGAAGGACGAGACGGTCAAGCGTCGAGGTAAAGATTTCCGTGCAAGACAGGCCGTAGGAGATTTTTGTCGCCCCAACTGGAGATTAACTGCGGATCCGGTATACAATCCCCCAGCGACATTTGCTTGTAACATGTTGCTCATATGCCAGTTACTCGGCGAGGCGGTATTTGATCGGTTCGACGGTATGGTGGCCGTGCGTTTGCATGGCTGAGGTCGGAATTGACCCTCTTGGTGTGCAATAGCGCGGCAGATTGTGCAGGTTCGGACATCAGGCCCACGAGGGATGAGTGCAGACGCCACTGGACATTGACGAAGGGGATCGCCTCCGCCGCCGCGCCGCGGTGATGCGCTTTCTCAGCCATCTGAGAGAGAGCGCCAACGAGCGCGATCTCATGTTGTCGGTGGTCCAGGCGGGCGCGGTGTGGTACGACCTCGACGCGCGGGCCTACCGTCGCGAGCTCGACGGCCGCTTCTCGCTCGAAGCGTGGCTGCCGGGCGCCGAGGTGGCAAACCGTCCGCAGTCGCTCGACGTCGGGGCCATGCTGGACCAGGACGCCCCGACCCGGATCTCGTCGATCGCCGATCTCGAGCAGTTCGGATGGGAGTCGGTGCAGGGCGAGGCCGTGCTGCTGCCGATCGTCGCGTGGGGCCGCATGAACCGGCTGCTGGTCCTGGCCGGCCAGGTCGATCGCGACGTCGAAGCCATTCTCGTCGCCGTGTGCAAGTCGGCCGGCGCCGTGCTGGAGCAGCTCGGGGAGCGGCGGAGCCGGACTGTCCGCGCCCGGCTGGTCCGCCGCACCGGTGAGATGGAGGGGGCGTTCCAGGCCTCGGCCCACGACATCGCCACCGAATACGTGGCCGCCGTGGACGCCTCGGCGGTGCGGGTGGCCGTGACGCGCCCGGGGCAGCCGACGGTGACGGTTTGCTCGACCGGCGATTCGGTCTGGGCCTCCAGCCCGGTGCCGGTCCTGGCGCCCGGCGCGATCGACGCGAGCGCGGCCCGGATCGCGCTCGGGTTTGCCTTGATCAAGGGCGCGAGCGGCGTGGTGGAACTCCTGGCGCCCCCGTCGCGGCCGTTCACGCCGGAGAGCGTGCAGGCGGCGCAGGCCGGGCTCGACGTGCTGAGCGTCTGGCTGGCCGGCATTTCCATCGGCTTCTCGAAGACGCCGGGCGACCGGGCGCTCCACGCTCCCGCGTCTCCGCCGTTCGAGGACGCGATGCGCGACGAGCTGGCGCGCGCCGCGCGCCTCAGCCTGAGCGGAGGGGTGCTGGTGGCCAGCGTGCCGGGCGCCGGGGGGCCCGACCCCCGGGTGCTCTCGGTCGTCATTCGCACGGTGCGCGCGGAGTTGAGGTCGGCCGATTTGCTCGGGCAGCTGACGGGCGGCGATGTGGCCGCGGTGCTCCTGAGGACGAATCCCGAGGGGGTGGCGCGGGCCGCCGAGCGCGTGCGTGAGCGGCTCGAATCGCTGGCGCGGGCGCACGAATTGCCGCCCGTGGCGCTGGGACACGTGCTTTACCAGGGCGGGCAGGGCGGCTCTCCCGCCGCGCTCGTGGAGAAGGCCCGCCAGCAGGCGGGATTGGCGTTCAGCTAGATCGACGCTCTGACGGCCGGGTGGACTTGTGCCGATAGACTCTGATACCGCGCGCTCCGGCGCGTCTCGGCCCGCGGGGCCGGGACGGGACGGGTTCCGGCTTTACGCGAGGATGCACCGATGACGTTCAAGGAACGACTGGGCGACAGGCGAACGGACCTGCGCTTCGAGATCATCGGCCAGTTGTGGGGGGCGCTCGAGGCGATCGACTACCTCCCGCTCAAGAACCTCGCGCGGGGAGGCGCCTTGGTCGAGGCGGAGGCGCCGATTGGCGCCCAGTCGTTCCGGGCACTCCGGTTCGGGTTCAACGGCGTGACCCAGGAAGTGGCGGTGCGGGTGCGCCACGTCACCTCGCGCCCGACCGCGGACGGCGACCGGTACCTGGTCGGGTTGGAGTTCGTGGAGCCGAGCGCCGCCGCGCTTGATCAGATCGATCGGATCATCGAGGCGCGCCTGGCCGAGATGAAGCCGGTTCCGGAGGCCTAGTCCATGTCTGACGCCATCCTCGAACGGCGCCGCGAACCGCGCGTGCCCATGAGAGACGAAGAACGGATCGGCGTGCCCGTGGGGCTGACCGTTCGGCTGGTGGACATCAGCGCGGGCGGAGTCCTGCTGTTCTCGCCGCAGAAGCTCCGCCTCGGCCAGAAGGCCCGCCTGCGCACGACGCTCGGCGCCGACCCGTTCAACGTGGACATCGAGGTTCGGCGCGTCGCCGACGGCGGGCCCTCGGTCGCCGCGCGCGGCGGCTACCGGATCGGCGCGATCTTCAGCGGCGTGGACGAAGCCGCCAGCCGCAGCGTGCGTCACTTCCTCGGCGGAGAACCCCAGTAAGACGGCCGGCCGGGGGTTCGGTTCCGCGACGGCAGGGTTCGAGGCTTTCGAGCGATGAGAAGAAACGGGCAAGCGCAACTGATCGGCACCAGTCTTCCGATCATCGATCTGAAGGCAGAGATCGATCGCGTCGCCCGTTCGGATGCCAAGGTCCTCGTCACCGGCGAGAGCGGGACGGGCAAGGAACTGGTGGCGGCCGCCATCCACATGAACAGCCAGCGGGCCTCCCGCGCGTTTGTGGCGGTCAACTGCGCCGGCCTGCCCGAGACGCTGCTCGAATCGGAACTCTTCGGCCACGTGAAGGGGAGCTTCACCGGCGCCTACCGCGACAAGCAGGGCAAGCTCGAACTGGCGGACCAGGGCACGGTGTTCCTGGACGAAATCGGGGAGATGACCCCCCGCCTGCAGGGGCTGCTGCTGAGGTTCCTCGAAACCGGCGAGCTGCAGAAGGTCGGCGCCGACCAGGCCGCCGGCGCGGTCGACGTCCGCGTGATCGCGGCCACCAACCGCAACCTGGTCGAGATGGTGAGCCAGGGCTCGTTCCGCGAAGACCTCTATTACCGGCTCAACGTCATCCACCTGCACGTCCCGCCGCTCCGCGAGCGCCGGGACGACATCCCGATACTGGCCGAGCACTTCCTCCGCTACTTCACCCGCAACGGGATGTACCCGGCCAAGACGCTGGCGCCCGAAGCCGTCGCGGCGCTGGTCGAGTACACCTGGCCCGGCAACGTCCGCGAGCTCGAGAACGTCATCGAGCGCCTGGTGGTGACCGGGCAGAAGGAACTCATCGTCGCCGAGGACCTGCCGATCGAGGTCCGCGCGCAGCACAACGTGATGATCCGCCCCAAGCGGGAGCGGCGGCGGACGGTGGCCGACGACCTCTACAACCGCCTGGTCGAGGGGCGGGAATCGTTCTGGAACGTGGTGTATCCGCTGTACATGCAGCGGGAGATCACCCGCACGAACGTGCGCGACCTGGTGCGCAAGGGGCTCGAAGAGGCCCGCGGCAACTACAAGATCGTCACGCGGCTGTTCAACATGGACACGCGCGACTACAAGAAGTTCCTCAACTTCCTCCGCAAGCACGACTGCCAGCTGCCGTTCAAGGAATACAGGTAGGCGCCCCTCGTCCCTGTGTCGTGACAAAATTCGTCTTAAAGTGCCAAAGCTGTGGCCGGGATTGGCCGATAGAATACGTACCAAGAGGTGTGCGGTGCACAAATTTCGAATTTCGACGCTCGTGCTGACGCTGGCGGGGCTGACGATGACGGCCGCCGCCGCGACGACCCAGCCGCCTTCGCAGGCTGCGCCTGCTACGGCGAGCCAGGGGGGAACGAAGCCGGCGGCGCAGGCACCGGCCGCCGCGCAGGCGCCCAAGCCGATTGCGCCGCTGGTCGTCGCCCAGGGCGTGACGCCGCCGCCCGACTACGTGATCGGGCCCGACGACGTGCTGCAGGTGGTGTTCTGGCGGGAGAAGGACATGTCGTCGGAGGTGACGGTCAGGCCCGACGGGATGATCACGCTCCCGCTGCTCAACGACGTCCAGGCCGGCGGTCTCACCCCGGACCAGCTTCGCGACAAGATCGACGAGCTGTCGAAGAAGTTCCTCCAGGAAGAGCCGACCGTCAGCGTCACCGTCAAGACGATCAACAGCCGGAAGGTGTTCATCACGGGCGCCGTCACCAGGCCGGGCCCCTACCTGCTCACCTCTCCCGTCACGGTGCTGCAGGTCATCTCGATGGCGGGCGGCCTGACCGAGTTCGCGAACCAGACGAAGATCGCGGTGATGCGGCAGGAGAACGGCAAGCTGGTGCGCTACCCGTTCAACTACAAGGACGTGGCCAAGGGAAAGAACCTGGAGCAGAACATCCAGTTGAAGCCGGGGGACACCGTCATCGTACCGTAGGGGCGGGATGCAGGGCGGGAAGTAAGAAATACGAAGTAGTGGCTAGTGGTCAGTGGCTAGTGGCTGGTCGATCACGCGAATCACGCGTGCGGGCCCGAAGCCTGAAGCCTGAAGCCGAGCAGGATCCTCGATGCTCAATCGTCGATTTCGGGTGCGTGTCGTTGGCGCAATGCTCGCGCTCGTGGTGTGCGCGGCGCCGGCCCACGCGCAGCGTCCCCGCCCCGACCGCCCGTACCGCGGCCTGTTCGGCGGCAACGGCGGCGACCCGAACAGCACGCAGCAGCTCGATCTCAACCTGTCCCTGTTCGGGGCGTACGACCAGAACATCCTCGCCGACACCGGCCAGATCGGGATCGACCCCCGCTTCCAGAGGAGCGGCAATGTCGACAACGGGACGCTCTCGCTCGACTACACGCGCCGCGCCGGCCGCGCGACGGTCGACTTCACCGGCGGCACGTCGTATCGCTATTACCCGTCGAGCGGCGAGATGAGCGGGTCCTCCTGGTTCATGAGCGGGGGACTCTCCACGAAGCTGTCGCCGAGGACCGACTTCAAGGCCACCGAGAGCGCCAGCTACCTGCCGTTCTATTCGCTCGGCGCCGTCCCCGGCCTGACGCCGGGCGTGCCGGGAGAGGTCCTGCCGATCCTCACCGATTACCCGCTGGTCCAGGACTCGGCCGTTTCGATATCCTCGTCGGCCTCGCTCGAGCACCGTTTGTCGCCGCGCACGTCGTTCTCGGCCGACTACCTGGCGCAGTTCACCAGATACCGGGCGTCGGACCGGGCTTATGACAACTGGCTGGCGGGCGGCCGCTACAGCCGTAACCTGAGCAGCCGTACTGCGATGCGGCTCGGGTATCACTACCGCCGCCTCGACTACACCACCTTCGGCGCGAGCGCGCCGACCCAGGGCCACGACATCGACTTCGGCATGGACGTCACCCGCCCGTTGTCGCCGTCTCGCACGATGAAGTACGGATTTACCGTGGGCACGTCGATCTACACGAGCGGCGCGCTGACCCATTACCTGGCGACGGCGAGCGGCTACGTCGATCGTCAGGTCAGCCGGAGCTGGTCGGCCGGCTTCTCGTACAACCGCGGTGTGCAATACGTGGCGGGGTTCCCGAACCCGTTCTTCTCCGACTCGGTGACGGCCAGCCTGAACGGGTTCGTCAGTTCGCGGTCGCGCGTGAATCTGAGCGCCGCCTACAGCAGCGGACAGGCCGGCATCGCCACGTCGAACCAGGGGTACAGCACCTATTCCGGCGTGGCCGGCTACCAGTTGGCGGTCGGCAGGTTCATCGCGTTGTTCACCGAATACCACTATTACCATTACATCTTCGACCCGACCGTCGTGCTCCCGGTCGGGATGAACCGCGGGTTGAATCGTCAGAGTATCCGTGTCGGCCTGAATCTCTGGGTGCCGTTGCTGCGGTAGGCGGTCCGGTACGTAGGCCGGCCCTTCAGGGCCGGCGCCGCGTAAGCCGTAAGCCGTAAGCCGCTCAAGTAAGCGAGGAACCTGTGCTGCCTGGCAAGAAATACACACCGGAAGACGTCGTTCGGCTCGCGTGGCGCCGAAAGTGGCTGATCCTGCTCCCCTTCGTGGTGGTGTCGATCGGGACGGCGCTCGTGGCGCACAACTTGCCGGACCGGTACCGTTCCGACGCCCTCATCCTGGTGAAGCCGCAGCAGGTGCCCGAGTCGTACGTCAAGCCGGCCGTGACGACTCCAATCGAGGACCGCCTGGCCGCGATCAGCCAGCGAATCCTCAGCCGCACACGCCTCGAAGCGATCGTCAACGAATTCAATCTCTATTCCCGCGAGCGCGGGCGCGAGCGCCGGCTGATGGAGGACGTGATCGACCAGATGAGGAAGGACATCGAAGTCCAGCCGGTCAAGGGCGATGCGTTCCGCGTGAGTTACGTGTCGCCGGAACCCAAGATAGCCATGAAGGTGGCCGACAGGCTGGCGGGGGCGTTCAAAGACGAGAGCCTGACCGACCGCACCTCGGAGGCCGACAACACGACGAACTTCCTGACGACGCAGCTCGCCGACTCGAAGCGGCAGCTGGAGGACACCGAGAAGAAGCTGGCCGACTACAAGATGAAGCATGCCGGCGAGCTGCCGACCGAGCGCGACAGCAACATGCAGGCGATCAACAATCTCCAGATGCAGATCCAGGCCGTGAGGGACGCGACCAGCCGCGACCTGGACCGGCGGGAGCTGCTGGAGAGAACCATCGCGGACCTGTCGGCGCCCCAGCCGGTCGCGCCGAACGTCACCATTTCCGGCGACGACCCGACGATGGTGGCCGGCGGCTCGACCGCGGCGCAGCTGGAGGCGGCGCGCGCCCAGCTGCGGATTCTCGAGACGCGCTACAAGCCCGACCATCCGGACATCGTGCGCATGAAGCGCGTGATTCACGACCTCGAGGCCAAGCAGCAGGCCGACGCGCTCGCGCGCCCGCTCTCGTCCGGGGCGGTCGGCCAGCCGGCGACGCCCGAGGAAGCCAGGCAGGCGGCTCGCCTCAAGGACGCCCAGGACGAGGTCGCGATGATCAAACGGCGGATTGCCGACAAGGAGCGCGAGGTGAAGCGCCTGGGCGGCGATCTGGCGGTTTACCAGGGGCGCGTCGCGGCGACGGCCCAGCGGGAGTCCGAGCTGTCGATCCTGACGCGCGACTACGACACGCTGCGCAAGACCTACGACGCGCTGCTCGTCAAGCAGCAGGACTCGAAGGTGGCGGCCAATGTCGTGCGCGGCCAGATGGGCGAACAGTTCGACATACTCGATCCCGCGCGGCTTCCCGAGAAGCCGATCAGCCCGAACCGGCCGCTCATCGACCTGGCCGGCGCCGTGGCTGGCCTCGGCCTCGGCATCGGCCTGGTGTCGCTGCTCGAATACCGGGACAGCAGCTTCCGGACCGACGACGAGGTGGTCGGCGCGCTGGCGCTGCCGGTGGTGGCGACCATCCCGCTGATGCTGAGCGCGGGCGAGCGCAAGACGATGCGTCGTCGGGCCAGGATCGTCGGCTCGGCGGTCGCGGTCACGGTGGTCGGCCTGCTCGGCGTGGCCGCCTGGGCCTGGTGGAGCTGGCGGTAACGGGCGATGTACGAGAACTTCTACGGCCTTCGCGAGCGCCCGTTCGACCTGACGCCGAACCCGAGGTACCTCTACCTGACGGGCGGGCACCGCGAGGCGCTGAGCAACCTGCAGTACGGCATCACCGGCCGCAAGGGGATGACGCTGCTCATCGGCGAGGCGGGAACCGGCAAGACCACGATCATCCGGGCGGCGATCGACGCGGTGACGGGGCCGGCGGTGCGGTGCGTCTACCTGAGCAACCCGGTTCTCACGCGCAACGAGTTCTACGAGTTCCTCGCGCGCAAGTTCGAGCTGAGCGCCCGGGCGGCCGGGTCGAAGGCGTGGTTCCTGTTCGAGCTCGAGGCGTCCCTGCTCGACCGGCACCGCGGCGGCGGCCTGACGGCGCTCGTGATCGACGAGGCCCAGAGCCTGCCGCACGAGCTGCTCGAGGAGGTCCGGCTGCTGGCCAATTTCGAGACCGCGACCGACAAGCTGCTGCCGGTCGTGCTGGCGGGCCAGCCCGAGCTGGCCGCGCGGCTCGAGCACGAGGAGATGCGCCAGTTGAAGCAGCGCGTGGCGCTGCGGTGCGACCTGTCGGCGCTCGACGTCCGCGAGACCGCGTCCTACATCTCGGGCCGGATCGCGATTGCCGGCGGCGACGCGGCCCGCGTCTTCACGCGCGAGGCCGTGCAGGTGATCTACGAGCGGTCGGCGGGCATCCCGCGGACGATCAGCGTCATCTGCGACAACGCGCTCCTGAGCGGCTTCGCGGCCGGCGTGAAGCCGGTCGGGTCGCCGCTGGTGCTCGAGGTCTGCCGCGACTTCAGGCTGCCGGAGTCCAAGACGGCCGGACCGCCGGTGTCGGAGTCCTCGAGCGGGACGGCGGCGCCAGGCGGACCCGGTGGCGCCGGCGCGCCGAAGCCGGGGAAGACGTCGGGACGCGGTCTTTTCAGCAGCTACACGAAGAAGAAGCGATTTTCGTTCTTTGGATGAGCACTCGTACAGGTGACGACCGATGAGCCGCATTGAAGAAGCGCTCAAGCGCGCGCGTGAGGCAGGGCCGGCGGCGGGGCCGGCGTTGGGGCCGGTGCCGGGGCCGGTGCCGACATCCGACTGTGTTCCAGGACCCCTGGGCCGTAGACGAGGCGGGCGCCGCCGCGCCGAAGGCGCCGGCGACCCTGCCGCCCGTCGAACCGGCGCGGACGGCCCTCGGGACGGCCGGCTTGACGGCCGGGCCCCGTCCCTCGCCGGCGCTCTTCCAGGGCTTCGACCCGGGCCTGGCCGAGAAGGTGGTGGCCGCTCCGGACATCCGCCCGGCATTCGTCGAGCAGTACCGGAAGCTGGCCGGCGTCCTGCACCACGCGCAGATCGAGAAGAACCTGAAGGTGGTGATGGTGGCCAGCGCCGTGGCGGGGGAGGGGAAGAGCCTCACGGCCACCAACCTGGCGCTGACCTTCTCGGAGTCGTACCACCGGACCGTGCTGCTGGTGGACGCGGACCTTCGCCGGCCCACGCTGCACGAGACGTTCCGGGTGCCGAACGTGTCGGGCCTGAGCGACGGCCTCCGCGCCGACACCGAGGAGAAGCTCTCGCTCGTGCAGGTGTCGCCGCGGCTGACGCTCCTGACGGCCGGCCGGCCCGACCCCGACCCGATGAGCAGCCTCACGTCGGGCCGGATGGCGCGGGTCATCGAGGAGGCGGCCAGCCGCTTCGACTGGGTCATCATCGACACGCCGCCGATCGGCCTCCTGCCGGACGCGAGGCTGCTGGCGGCGATGACCGACACGACGCTGCTCGTGATCCGGGCGGCGAAGACGCCGTACCCGTTCATCCGGCGGGCCGTCGAGGCGATCGGCCGCGACCGGATCTTCGGCGTCGTCCTCAACTGCGCCGACGAGAACGCCGGCACCGGGGGATACAACTACTACAGCTATTACGACTCGTACTCGAAACAGAAGTAGGGCGACCCTTCAGGGTTGCCGCCCGTCTATGGCCAAACTCCTTCGCCACCGCATCTCGTGGCGGCTGCCCCTGCTGATCGGCTGCGAGAGCGCGCTGGTCATCGGGGCGCAGGCCGTGGTGTTCGCGGCGTGGCTGGGCCTCGGTACGTCGGCGTGGGACCGGATGGCCGACGAGAACGGCTGGTGGAAGGCGGTCCTGATGGCGGCCGTCTGCCAGTTGTGCCTCTATTACGCCGACCTCTACGACCTGCGCGTCGTGGCCGACCGCCGCGAGCTGTTCGTGCGCGCGCTGCAGTCGCTCGGCGCGACCTCGCTGATCCTGGCCCTGGTCTACTTCCCCTTTCGCGGTCTTATTCTCGGCCCGAGCGACCTCGTCAATCCCAAGTTCGGTTTCGGCTCCATCGTCTTCCAGTATCACGAGCCCATCGCTATTCCCAGCGTCTTCCTGATTTCCGCCGCGCTCGTCGTGGTGATCATCGTCGGCTGGCGAGTGGTGTTCTCCTGGCTGGCGCGGCACGCGAGCCCGACCGAGCGCCTGCTCCTGGTCGGCACCGGCGAGGCTTCCACCGACCTCGCGGCCGAACTGCACGACCGCCGCGAGGAACTCGGCGTGGACATCGTCGGCTTCGTCGATGCCGACCGAGACCCACGTGGGGCAGCCGCTGGCCGAACCCGGCGATCATCGGCACGGTCGACGACATCCCGGCGATCGTGCGCGAGCGCGACGTGGACCGCGTCGTGGTCAGCCTGGCCGACGCTCGCGGCAAGCTGCCGATGGACCACCTGCTCGACATGAAGCTGGCCGGCGTGCAGTTCGACCACCTGGCGACGGTCTACGAGGAATACACGGGCAAGATCGCGCTCGAGAACCTGCGCCCGAGCTGGCTGATCTTCTCGGAAGGGTTCCGCAAGTCGCGCGGTGGTCACGGCGGCGAAGCGCGCCCTGGACGTCGCGGCGGCGGTGGCCGGCCTGGTGCTGGCCGCGCCGCTGTTCCTGATCTGCGGCGCGCTGGTCAGGCTGACGTCGGCGGGGCCCGTGCTTCTACCAGCCAGGTGCGGGTGGGGCAGCACGGGAAGAACTTCCGGGTGCACAAGTTCCGGTCGATGCGGCAGGACGCGGAGGCGGCGACGGGCGCGGTCTGGGCGGCGGCGGGGAACGACCCGCGGGTCACGCGGGTCGGCCGCATCCTGCGCCGAACGCGCCTGGACGAACTGCCGCAGCTCTGGAACGTGCTGGCGGGGGACATGAGCTTCGTCGGGCCGCGCCCCGAGCGGCCGGAGTTCGTGAAGGACCTGACGGTGCAGATCCCGTTCTACGGGCAGCGCCACGTCGTCAAGCCGGGGCTGACCGGGTGGGCGCAGGTGCGGTACGAATACGGCGCGAGCGTCGAGGACGCGATGGAGAAGCTGCAGTACGACCTCTTCTACATCAAGAACCTCTCGATGCCGCTCGACGTGTACATCATCCTCGAGACGATCAAGACGGTGCTCATGCGGAGGGGATCGTAGGGGACGGCGGGCAGCAGATCACGGTCCGAGGCCGGGAGACGGAGTCGCTGGCAGCGGAAGTGGACGGAGAAGAGCTCGCAGAACCGTGTGTAGGGCGACCCTTTAGGGTTGCCTGTGGTAGGGCGTCCCCTTCACCCCTCGACCTCGCTCGGGGTGCCCTGAGCCTGTCGAAGGGCAGGCGCGCCAAGCTCCGATGACCAACGCCCTCAGCCGACCCAATCGTCAACGCCATGACCGTGGACGTGGAGGACTACTTCCAGGTGTCCGCGTTCGAGCGGGTCGTGGCCCGCGACCGGTGGCACGAGTACGAGAGCCGCGTGGCGGCCAACACCGATCGGCTGCTGGGGATCTTCGCCGAGTGCGGCGTTCGGGCGACGTTCTTCGTCCTCGGCTGGGTGGCGGAGCGGGACGGGTCGATCGTCCGCCGGATCGCGGACGCGGGGCACGAGGTGGCCTCGCACGGCTACGGGCATCGCCTGGTCTACGACCAGACGCCGGAGGCGTTCCGGGAGGACGTGCGGCGCGCGCGGCGGGTCCTGCAGGATCTGTCGGGGCAGCCAGTCAACGGCTACCGCGCGCCGAGCTTCTCGATCACCGAGCGGTCGCTCTGGGCGCTGGACGTGCTCGTCGAGGAAGGCTACACGTACGACACCAGCATCTTCCCGATCCGCCACGACCGCTACGGCATTCCCGATGCGCCGAGACATCCGTTCCGGGTTGGTGTAGGGCAGGCCTCGTCGGGTGTAGGGCGACCCTTTAGGGTTGCCTTGGACAATGAACCGGGCCTGCTCGAAATCCCCGCTTCCACGATCCGCCTGTTCGGCACCAATCTCCCCATCGCCGGCGGCGGCTACTTCCGGCTGCTGCCCTACTGGTGGACACGGTTCGGGATCAAGCGTCTGAACGAGGTGGAAGGGAAGCCGGCGGTGTTCTACGTGCACCCGTGGGAACTCGACCCCGACCAGCCGCGGCTCTCGGCCTCGGCGCTGAGCAGGTTTCGGCATTATCGCAATCTGGATCGGACGGAATTCCGATTTCGGCGCCTGCTGTCCGAGGTTCGGTTCGACTCCATCAGTTCGGCCGTTATCGGTTCCTGCCCGGCTCCTGCCTCGGGGCCCGAGCTTTCTCAGGCCTCCCTGCGGTAGAGCCGCTCGTATCGTCGAGTCATTGTCTCCGCGCTGAACCTCGCCGCGAAGACCTGCCTCCCGGCGAGAGTGAAGCGACGACGAAGCTCTCCATCCTCGAGCACTTTGATGACCGCGCCGGCGAGCATGGCCGGGTTCCGCGGCGGGACCAGCAGGCCGTTCACGCCGTCTTCGATTGCCGATGGGACCCCGCCGACGCTGGTCGCGACAATCGGACAGCCGGCCGCCATCGCCTCGAGCAGCACCATCGGCAGCCCTTCCGACACCGACGGCAGAACGTAGAGATCGAAGAGTCCCAGCAGTTCCGGCATGTCCGCCCGAGGGCCGACGAACTTCAGGTGGTTCCCCAAGACAAGACGTTCTGCTTCTGCCTTCAGGTCCTGTTCCAATGGACCTTCGCCCGCCACTATCAGCACGGCGCGCGGGACACGCGCCACAATTTCCGGCAGCGCCCTGAGAAGGTAGGTCACGCCCTTCGGCGGCGACAGCCGGGCCCCGACGCCGAGAATTACCGCGTCGGAGGGGATTCCAAGGGCGCGGCGCATCGCCTCCCGATCGACCGGGACGTCGAACGTGGAGCCGTCGATGCCGTTTGGAATCGTTTCGATCTTCGCCGTCGCGATCTGCTCGAACTTCTCGAGGTTGGCGGACGTATGGTCCGAGACTCCGACCACCCGGTAGGCAAACAGCGACATGACGCGCTCGGCCACCATGTAACGGCGCTTGTCCGGGAAGCTGCGCGCGTGGTCGGTGTGGACGATGGTGCGAACGCCTGACAGAAGTGCTCGCCAGGGTTCCGTCGACGAACGGCTGCGTGTTGTGCGTGTGGATTACGTCGATCCTCTCCAACCGCAGGACGCGCGCGACCTTGAGGAAGGAGAAGTAGTCGGTCCGGCCGGTTTGCGGGATCAACGTGACCTTGATGCCGAGGCGCTCGATGTCGGCCGCGAACGGCCCCAGGGCCCTCAAGCACAGCACCTGGACGTCGAATGCGTCCCGATCGATGGTCCGGCAGATGTTGACGACGACCCGCTGGAGGCCGCCGATGGCAAGATCGTGCGTGATCTGCATCAACCGGATCTTGGTGTCGGTCATGCGGCGCCATTATATGTTGAACGCTTGCGGCGGTAGTATCGTCCAGTGCGGCGGGCTCGTGCGGCACGCGCTACAGCGGAACTCGCGCCGAAGCCGAAAAGTAGACTGACAGATCTGTACGCGACGCAAAACCGCCGGCTCGGAATCGGTCCGGAGGGGTGTCAGCCACCTCCTTGGACAAGCGCTCGCGACGATGGACAGAAAGCGGGCACCGATCCGATGAAGACGATCCTCTATATCAACCCTGGACCGACATACCATCCTCGTTCCCCCGAGTACCAATGTGAGTGGGAGCAGCTGTCCAGCGATTTCAGGGTCATCTCTTCACCACCTCGCCCACGGAAGAGGCGTTCGAGATCGGCCGGTTCGTCTACTCGTCCATGAAATCGCGCAACAGACTTCTCGATTCTCTGCGCTTCTTTGTCTTCTGTGTCTCGAAGACCGTCGCACTCAGGATGAAAGGAGAAAGGGTCGAATCTGGTGGCGACATACGACCCCTTGAAAACGGGATTGATAGGCGCGATTGCGGCTCGAATTCTCGGCGCCCGTCTCGTGACGCACGTGAACGGCGTTTACACTTCAGACACTCAGTGGCTGGACCAAGAGGACTCATCGACTAACAGGTTCAAGAGGCGCATCTACCCGGCTGTCATGCGATTCGTTCTCAACAGAGCGGACGGAATCAAACTGCTGTTCAAGGACCAGTTAGCGCCGTTCCGGGACATTCTCGGCGGCAAGGTCGTACGCGCATTTCCCTGTCGCGTGGAGACAGGGGCGTTCAAGAACCTGGGAGAGAAGAAGGAGGTGCTCCTAGTCGGACATCCGTTCAAACTCAAAGGCGTCGATGTGATGATCGATGCGTTCAAGAGACTTGTTCCCGCTTACCCGGACTGGACCCTGAAGATCCTGGGATGGTACCCGGATCCCCGCCAGCTCCAGGCGGCAATCGGTGCCCATCCGCAAATTCACTATCATCCGGCGGTGAGACACTCGCCAGATGCCCGAGCACATCGGTTGGTGCGCGATCCTCGTCCTTCCGTCGCGGTCGGAAGCCATGGGGCGGGTGCTGGTCGAGGCGATGGCGGCCGAGAAGCCCCGGATCGGTTCGAGGATTGACGGGATACCCACGGTCATAAACGACGGTGTGGACGGGTACCTGGTCGAGCCCGGGAACGTCGCCGATCTGGCGGAGAAACTGGACAGGCTGATGCGGGACCCCGGTCTCAGGCGTGCGATGGGACTGGCGGGGAAAGCGAGGATTCCAACGGAGTTTGCAGAGGACGTTTACATGGACAGCCTGGCGAACCTCTATGATGAGGTGCTCGCTCGATGAGCATTCGGTGACACGTGGGTCGATACGATCGAAGCGAATGTGCCCAGTCCATCGGCTTGGCCAGGGTGAGGAACTCTAGATCGAGCTATGCAGGCTGACCCGACAGTGGTGTTTCGTGCCGTTGGCGACATCTGCCCTGGAGACACGTCCATCGTCGGCCTCGGTGTGTGCAGCGCCATGCGGCGGCGCGGCGCAACGTTCCCTTTCGCCAACGTCGCGGGCTTGTTGGGCGGGGCCGACATCATGGTCGGCAATCTCGAGGGAGTCATCTCGAAGCGAATGGAGACCCGGGCCCGCCCGGACATGAGGTTCTGCGGCGAACCGGCGCTGGCGGCCGAGCTGCGAAGACTGGGGTTTACGGGCCTCAGCGTGGCCAACAACCACGTGTTCGAACACGGCGAACCCTGCTTCACTGAAACCGTTGCGCTGCTCCGGGACGCCGGTCTCGAGGTGTTCGGCCTGAGGGACCCCACTGGTGAGTTCCACTGCAAGCCGGTGGTCGTGCAGGTCCGCGGGCGTAAGGTGGGTATGCTCGCTTACAACTGGGTTGCGGTCGATCGTTTTCCTGAGGCCGACGCCTTCATCGCGCAGGTTCACGACGGCGCCGTCAACTATACCTGGAACAGGGATCCGGAACGGGACCGGTCGCGGCGACAAGTGCTGGCGTCGTGCAATACGGAGGTCTGCGCCGACATTCGCAAGCTCCGGCCGTCGGTGGACCACGTGGTCGTCATTCCACACTGGGGATTTGAGTTCGTTCACATCCCGCCGTTCGGCTGCACCCTCGAGGGACGGGCGTTCGTCGAGGCTGGCGCCGACCTCGTGGTGGGCATACACGCCCACGTGGTACAGGGCTACGAGCGCCATCTCCACGGCGCCGTTTTCTACAGTCTGGGGAATTTTCTCTTCGACCACCATCGCCGTGTGCCGCAGCCGGGCGCGGTGCTGACCTACGCGCTCGGCGGACCGAAGCCTGGCGAGTTCCACTTCGACTTCACGGCGCAGAGCGCGTCGTGTGAGATCACCGAGGCTGTTCCGGAAGAAGCGGCGGCCATGCATGAGGTCGTGGCGTCATCGAGCAGGGCGATCGCGTCCCCGGACAGCGAACTCGCGCTCGATGACGAGCAAGTGTATGCAGCCTTCGTCAAGCGATACCGCCAGAACAAACTGAAGTCGATCGCGACGCACCTGCGCCTGTCTCTGAGATACCCGTTCGTGGCGCTGGTCGTGCTCGCGAAGGCCCGCGCGTTGGCCGAGCTCATCGTTCGCCGATTGCACGGGGAGAAGACGCGATGGTAGCTGCCACGGCACGACCCCCCGGCGTGCGTGTGTGCCACGTGATTTCTGCCGACCTGTGGGCGGGCGCCGCGGCGCAGGTCTACCAGACCGTGTCCGATCTGCGCACAAGGGATGTCGAGGTGGCGGTCGCCGTGTTCAACGACGGGGTCTTTGCCCGGCGGATGGCCGCCGACAACATGAACTGGAGACTGTTCGACGAGACGCGACTCGGCCCAATTGGCATCGCCAGGCGGCTCGCAGGGTTCATTGCGGAAACCGACCCGCAGTGCCTGCATGTCCATTCATACAAAGAGCACATTCTCGCGGTAGGCGCGCGTGCCTTGGCGAATCGCCACCCCATGCCGATCGTCCGTACCTTTCACGGAAAGACCCAGGTCCCGTCGGACTTGCGCGCACTAGCGCGCCTGAAGGCGCGGGTGGTCGCGCGGGTCGAACGGGAGCTGCTGGGCCGGTCGGTTCTGATTGCCGTCTCGGAGGACCTGGAGACGCATCTGCGGGAAGCGTACCCCGGCGCCCGTGTGGAGCTGGTGCCGAACGGCATTCGGCTGCCGGATGCGGCTACGAACCGGACGGACATCCGCGCCCGATGGGGTGTGCCGGAAGACGCGTTCTGGGTGGGCTGCGTCGCCAGACTCGAGCCGGTCAAGAACCTGCCCTGCCTGGTTCGGGCAGCCGCGGCACTGAGTGGGAAGGTGGCCAATCTCCGGGTGTCCATCTTCGGCACGGGCTCGCAACGCGCCGCTTTGGAGGCACTCATTTCGTCACTGGGTGCCGGGCGTGTCGTGACACTGCACGGGTTCGACGACCAGATGCCGGCGACGATGAGCGCGTTCGACGGCTTCGTCCTCAGCTCCGTGCACGAGGGGCTCCCGATGAGCCTGCTCGAGGCCATGGCGCTCGGGGTTCCGCCGGTGTGCAGCCGTGTTGGCGGAATGACCGAACTGATTACGCCAGGCGAGACCGGGCTCCTGTTCGAACCGAACGACCATCTGGAACTTGCCGCGTGCCTGAGGCGCATCCACGAATCGAGAGATGCCGCGATGCGAATAGGGCTGGCTGCCCGACGGGTCGTCCGCCAATCCTATGCCATCGAGGTGACCAACACGGCCTTGCTGAAGGTATACGAATCGGTGACGGGCGAAGCCCGGGCGTCGGGACTGCATGTGAACGGAGCGGGACGCCCATGAACAGGTGGGTGGCAAAGCACCTGGCCTATTTGCCCGCGCAGCGGCTCCAGGGCCTCGACGTGCGCAGGTACGAGGCCGAGCTGACGCCAAACCAGTACCTTCGCGCCGATGAGTTGCGGGCGATTCGCGACCGGAAGATCCGCTCCCTGGTCGCTCACGCGCATAGCCACGTGCCGTTCTACCGTCGGCTATTCGACGACGCAGGGATCGTTCCGGAGGCCATCGCAGGCATCGCCGATCTACGCAGGGTCCCGGTTCTCACCAAGCGCACGATCCTCGACCACGAGGCCGACCTTGTGGCGTCGCCGTGGCACGGGCGGGTGTTCCAGCGCAAGACCAGCGGCTCCACCGGCATGACCCTCCACTTCAAGAAGGAAGCCGACGCGCTGGCCATGAACGACGCGGTCATGAACCGGTGTTACGCCTGGTACGGCATCGGCGTCGGCGACAGGCAGGCGAGGTTCTGGGGCGTGCCGGTGGACTGGCGGCCGCGGCTCAGGGAGAACCTGAAGGATTTCGTGACCAACCGGATCCGGATATCGGCCTTCGACCTGTCCCGGTCAACGTGCGCTCGAGAATACCGACGAATCCGGAGATTCAGGCCCGACTACTTCTACGGTTACACAAGCGCCATCTACGCTTTTGCCGAGATCTGCACGGACCTCGGCCTGCCGCTCGCCCAACTGCCGCTGAAGGCGGTGATCTGTACGGCCGAGAAGATGTACCCGCACCATCGGACGGCGTTGGAGCAGACTTTTTCGTGTCCGGTGGTGGATGAGTACGGATCGAGTGAGAACGGCGTGATCGCTTTCCAGTGCAAACTCGGTGGCCTGCACATGATGAGCGACCACCTGGCGATCGAATTCGTGGACGAGACAGGCGCGCCCGTCGCGGAAGGGGAGCGCGGCCGCATCGTGATTACCGACCTGTCGTCCTACGCGATGCCGCTTATCCGGTACGACATCGGAGATGTGGGGAGTGCGTCCGGCGCGGTGTGCGGTTGCGGAATCACGCTGCCTCTTATGGAGATCGTCGAGGGACGCCAGGAGGACTTCATCCGCACCGAGGGCGGCACGCTCGTTCACGCGGCGTATCTGTGCTACACGCTGAAGGACGATGCGGTCCGGGAATTCAAGATGTACCAGAAGAGCAGGGAATCCCTTCTGGTGCAGATCGTGAAGTCTCCCAGGTTCACCGAAGAGACCCAGCGGGCGCTCGAAGCCAGGCTGCGAACGGCGCTCGGCGACCGGATCGCGATCAGGTTCGAGTATCTCGAGTCGATTCCTAGGGAAGTCTCAGGGAAACTTCGGTACTTTGTTTCGGAGATCGACGACGCCGCCCGGAAGACCGGTCGGGAAGAACAAGCAGGGCCGGCCCTCCGGTCGTGATGGCAGAGATGACCGACATGTCGATGACTCAGGATGAACGCCCCGCTGAAGTTGGAGAGACCGGGAGCGGGGCGTCCTTATTCGAAATTGGCCGGCCAGGCACGGCGGCGGCAACGTTGCCGCATGAAGCCGCCGGGGGTAGCACGCGCCCGGTGATCCTGTGCTTGCTGCTGTTCGCATATCTGGTCCTCGACTACGGCCGTCCTCAGGACGTGATTCCGGGCCTGGGAGTCATCCGGCCGGCGTTGATCGTGACGGCCCTCCTCGCGGTGGCGTTTCTGGCCGCGCCGCGCCGTTGGGTCCGAGGGAATGGTCAGTTTCACGCCATCTGGGCGTTCGTCATTCTGTTGTTCGCGTGGGTGCCATTCGCAAGGAACAACTTCTTTGCGTACAAGACCGCGGAGAGCATGTTCCTGTTGCTTCCGTTCGTCCTGTCGGTTCCGGTGTGCTTGAAGTCTCTGGGGGCCGTCAGAGGTGCGTTGGCATTCTGTGTCCTGCTGATGGCATACCAGGCCGGGTTTGCCGCGCTTCACGGGGGACGAGGAACTGGTGCAGGAGTGGCGGACGAGAACGACTTGGCGCTCTACGTGAACACCTTCCTGCCCTTCGCGTATTTCCTGTTCAGGGCCGACACACGGGTGCGCTGGAAGGTGCTCTACGCGCTCACCACGCTGGTCGGCGTGGCCGGAGTCGTCGCCAGCCGGTCGCGAGGCGGATTCATCGGCCTCCTCGCCATGGGCGCCGTGACCTGGTTGCTGAGCCGGCGGAAGATCAGGTCACTGTTGCTGATCGGCGTGATCGTTGCAGGTGTCCTGCTGTTTGCGAGCGCGAGTTACTGGGAGCGGATGTCAACGGCGACCGAGTCGGAGACAGGGACGGGCAGAGCGCGCGTGGAATCGTGGGGCGCCGGATGGAGGATGTTCCTGGACAACCCTTTGGGGGTCGGCGGCAACAACTTCCAGGTCCGGTTCCCGGAGTACCAGACTTACTTCCAGCGCGGCATGTGGGGACGCGTGGCGCACTCCCTGTGGTTCACGCTGCTGCCCGAACTGGGAATTCCAGGCGTGCTGGTCTATGGGCTCCTGCTCTTCTTCAACCTCCGCGACTCCGTCCGGCTCAGGGCGATCGGAAAGAGGATCGGCGGCGATGACGGCGCACTCGTCGCGGGACTTGGTTCCGCGTTCTTGGCATCGTTCGCCGGGTTCTTCGCTTCGGGAACGTTCCTGAGCGTGCTCTATTACCCGCATTACTGGTATCTGACTGGATTCATCGTCGCGACCTATTCGGTGGCCGGCCGCGTCGGCAGAGAGAGGGCCGTCATATCAACCTCCTGATGATTTGCTATTACTACCCGCCTGTCACCGACGTCGGGAGTAAGAGGAGTGTCGCGTTCTCGAAATACTTCAAGAAGCATGGCTGGAATCCGTTTGTCCTGAGCGTGAAGAACCCGGACAGGCATTACTGCTTGGTGGGCGCTGACACTCCGCCCGAAGGGATTCCAACACAGTATTCGTGGTCACTGGTCAATCTGTCCTGGATCGTGGGCAAGATGAACGGCGCGCTGTCGAGAGTGCTCAAGCTCGTCAGCATCGAGGTCAAGGGCAATTGGTTTCACGACGCCCTTTGTTATCCCGACCGCTTCATGGGGTGGATCCCGCTCACCACGTTCAAGGGCGCCCGGATGATATCGGACAACCAGATCGATGCGGTCTACGTGTCCTGTACGCCGTTCAGTTCCGCCCTTGTCGGCGTCTTCCTGAAGAAGCTCACCAGGAAGCCGCTGGTGCTCGATTTCCGCGACCCGTTCGTGACTGGCGTCGCGTCACACTTCACGACATCGAGACTGAGGAAGAGGATCCTGGCCTGGTTCGAGCGGAAGTTCGTGGAGAGTACCGACGTGCTGTTGGTCACGTCCGAGGAAACCAGGGCGGAGTATGTCAAGGCATACCCTGGGATTGCAGACAAGGTGTTCACGATTTACAACGGCTACGACCCTCACGGGCCCATCAACGAACCGGCGGGAAAGTTCGAGAAGTTCTCCATCATCTATACGGGTCAGTTCTACAGGTACGGACCTAACCACCAGGTGTACACCGACCAGTTCTTCAAGGCGCTCGCCCACCTGAAGGCCACCGGGGACCTTTCGTCGGACAACTTCCAGTTCCTCTTCTTCGGCGACGAGCACGGGTACATCGAGGAGACCGCGCAGGCACACGGCGTCGCCGATCTCGTCGTGTCCCGTTCGAGAGTGCCGTATCAGGAGGTTCAGCAGACCATCTCGCGATCCCACCTTATGCTCTTGAGGATTGTGAAACTCATGATCAGCACCAAGCTGTTCGAGGGGATTCCGCTCAATGTGCCATTCCTCGCGACGATCCCCCATGGGGAGGTCGAAGCGATCATCGGGCAGTACAGCCCAGGCTCGTACGTCGTCACCGAGGACGATTCATATCTCGATGCGGCCGGAGCCATCAGGGACGCCATGGAGAAGTACGGACGAAACCAGATGCCCGCAAACCACGTGGAGGAGTTCCTGGCCCGGTTCACGCGAGAGAAGCTGACTCAGCAGGTGATGCGGATCGTCCAGGACAAGCTGATGGCGCCGGGGAGCGTGCGATGAAGATTCTGAACGTCGTCGGGGCCCGCCCCAATTTCATGAAGATCGCGCCTCTCATCAGGGCGATGAACGAGAGAAGCGAGCGCATCGAGCACCGGCTCGTCCATACGGGCCAGCACTACGACCGGAAGATGTCGCGGGACTTCTTCGGGCAGCTCGGCATTCCGGACCCGGACGTCAACCTCGAGGTCGGCTCGGCCTCGCATGCCGAACAGACGGCGGCCATCATGGTGGCCTTCGAGAAGGTTCTCCTCGAGCACCGGCCGGACCTCGTTGTCGTGGTCGGGGACGTCAACTCGACCATCGCCTGCGCGCTGGTGGCGTCGAAACTGGGCGTCCGGGTCGCGCACGTCGAGGCGGGTCTCCGCAGCTTCGACCGGACGATGCCCGAGGAGATCAACCGCGTGCTGACCGACGCGATCGCCGACCTTCTGTTCACGACAGAGGAATCGGGAAATGCCAATCTCCGGCGGGAAGGGATCCCGAAGGAGAAGATCCACTTCGTCGGCAACGTGATGATCGACACGCTCGTGCACTGCCTCGGCCAGATATCCGACGGTTTGCCGTATCCCGATCTGCGCGCGAGAGAGTATGCCGTCGTGACGCTTCACAGGCCGTCCAACGTCGATCGGCGGGAGACCCTGCAGGGGGTCCTGAAAGCGTTCCAAGAGGTGTCGAGACGGCTGACGCTCGTGATGCCGCTTCACCCGAGGACGCTGAAGCGCATCGAGGAGTTCGGCCTGAGTGGGGAAGTGGACGCCATGGGGCGGCGGGCCATCGTCACCGAGCCGATTGGCTACCTCGAGATGTTGCGCCTCGTGAGAAGCTCCCGGATGGTCATCACCGATTCCGGGGGCATCCAGGAGGAGACGACGTACCTGGGGGTGCCGTGCCTGACGATGAGGGAGAATACCGAGAGGCCGTCGACGATCGCCCTGGGCACGAATACGCTCGTCGGCAGCGACCGGGGAAGATTGCTGCGCGCGGTGGACGCGGTGATGGCTGGGTCGATGAAGAAGGGCGAGATCCCGCCGCTTTGGGACGGGAAGGCGGGCGTTCGCATCGTGGACGGCATCCTGTCCGCGATGTAGGTGCGTTCCGGCTGACCGGCGCATCGGCCAGGAGGGCGTGTTGGGGAACAAGCGGCTGTGGGTCGCGTGGGAGCGGCAGCGGAGGTCGCTCGAGCTGGCGCCTTCGTTCGGGTGTCAACTGGAGGTGATCGACCTCCATGGCTCCCGCGGACGCTACGTCCGTTCACTGGCCCGGACGCTCGCGCTCGTGCTCAGACGGCGGCCTTCGGTGCTCTTCGTGCAGAACCCCTCGATGGTGCTCGCGGCTCTTGGCTGCGCTGTCGGGTCGGTACTCCGCATGCCCGTCGTGGTGGACAGGCACACCACCTTCCTGATTGGAAAGGACGTCCGAGCCACCTTCAAGCGCCGCGTGTTCTGGATGCTCCACCGGTTCACCCTGCGCCGGGCGGCCCTCACGATCGTCACCAATGCCGCGCTCGCGGACCTGGTGCGCGAGGCCGGCGGGAGGGCGGCCGTGCTGCCCGACCGGATACCCGAGTTGCAGGCGACCGCGCGCTATCCCACGGCCGGCGGCGTCTGCATCGTGTTCCCCGCGTCCTACGGCGAAGATGAGCCGCTCGACGTTGTTCTCGACGCGTGCCGCCAGATGCCCAACGACGTTCACGTCTACGTCACCGGCAACTACGGCAAGCACGACCCTGGCCTGCCAGGCAGGGCTCCGGACAATGTCACGTTCACCGGCTTCCTTTCCGAGCAGGATTACGTCAACCTGCTCTTTTCGGCGGACGCGGTGCTGGCGCTGACCACGGCCGAATCCTGCATGCTCTGCGCGTGCTACGAGGCTCTCGCGGCGGGCAAGCCACTCCTCACTTCCGACACCTCCGCACTCCGCGAATACTTCGACCGGGCGATCTTCGTCCGGAACACGCCGGAGTCAATTGCGCGCGGCATCCGCGAATTCGTGGGCCACCGGGAACGTTGTGCGGCCGACAGCCGGGTGATGCTCACCGAACTGTCGGGGAAGTGGCATGAACTTCACCGCGGGGTGTCTGCGACGATCGACGGTCTACTGTGACCGTGTGCTGCCTGTCCGCCACACTTGCCGGAATCCACTCAACCCGGCCAGCCCGCATGCGAACAGCGCCGGGGTGTTCGAGATGTCCTCGTGGACCATGATCCGCCGCAGTTCGAACGGACCGGCCGAGGATTCGAGCGGGCCGCGCCGAGTCGTCACGGCACATCGATAGCCGGCGGCGGCCACCATCCGGACAACCTCCGGAGAGTGACGATCCGTTGGGATAGCAGAAGGCGGCCGTGGGCTTGCCGACCTTCGCCGCGAGCACGGTTCCGGAGTTCACAATCTCGGCGCGAGCCTCCGCCGGCGGCACGTTGGTGAGGATGACGTGGTTCTCGGTGTGCGAGCCGAAGGAGATGCCATGGCTGCCCATCTCCAGGGCCTCTTCCCACGTCAGCCACGGTCGCTGGCCGTGCAGGGCGGCGTGCAGTTCTCGGAACCTGTCATCGATTCGAACGACGATCCGCTGCAGCAGGCGATGTTCCACATGCTTCAAGCGCCGTAATACCTCTTCTGCGGCGGCAAACGCGTCGGCAGACCTGGCGGGCGTGCCGGAAGGCTCACCGACCTCTTGTCGCCATGCGGATTCGAAGACCTCGGAGAACGCGGTGGGTGAAGCCTTGTGGATGTAGAAGCAGATGCGGTCTGGCCAGGGCCAGACTGTGGTTCCCACCAGGCCGGTCGCGAGGAAGATGGTCGCTGGTACGCCGTGCGCGCGCAGTATTGGAAACGCCGTGACGTAGTTGTCGCGCCAGCCGTCGTCAAAGGTGATCGCGCAGGCGTTGTCTGCTTCTGTCGAGATAAGTTCCTCCAGCGGTAACACGTCGTAGTGCGCCCGCAGGTAACGAATGTGCATGTCAAGCGTCGCGCCGCACACGTACATGCCCGGTTGGACGAACGACAAGTCCTCGCTGTCCTCGGGAACCACGCGGTGGTACGCGAGGATCAACCGCCGCCGTGAGCCAAAATGAGACAGAATGGTAATCAGGCGGCTCTGAAACAGAAGCCCAGCGGCCGCTTTCCTGACCTGGCGTTTCCAGCCCAGCCGCATGCTTCCGGCTCCTCTCCCGTCCACGCAGGTGTCCGACCGACCCGGCATTCCATCATACTATCCCGGGTTTGCGAGTGGGTGGGCAGCTCTGACAGCGTTCAAGACCGGCAAGTGGCCAGCGACATGTCTGAGTGTTCCGCCGGCTGGAACGCGCTTTGCAGCTGCCCGATAATCGGTCCTCATGTGCCCTCGGCTCACGCGGGGTGCCGGAGGCGGCATTATGTGTGCGACCCGAGCAACCGATAAACAGGATTGGCCAGTCTTGGGAGAACCGGGCGCGACCAGGTTGTTGAACGGACCAGGCAGGAGGGCGTGCGTGTGTAATAGAGGGGTGGTTCTAGCCGGTGCTCTTCTTGTGTTTCTGACGACGGCGGCCAGGCTCGATGCCGCGGACTACTACGTGTCACCGACAGGAGGCGGAAGCTGGTCTGCGTGCACCAGCGTCTCAACGCCCTGCTCCGCCCTGACGGCAATGGCCAATGCCCAGGCCGGCGACACCGTCTACTTCCGGGGGGGGCAGTACCAGGTCGGGCAAAGCTCGGGGTCGTGGCCTCCGTCGTTTGCCTGGAACCCCGCGCACAGCGGCACGGCCGGATACCCGATCACGTTCAAGGCATATCCGGGCGAAAGACCGGTCGTTAATGGAACTGTATCCGGCACCAATGCCGGCACGTGGACCGGGTACAACGAGAACACCGGCGTGCTGGGGGCGATCTACCGATCCTATATCACCTGGGATGGCTTCACGGTTCAGGCCAACAACGGCGCCAAGATGGCGACCGTGTACATCATGGGCCAGAATGGGAGCGCCGATCACTGCACTATCAGGAACTTCATATTCAACGGTGGTACCCAACAGGTGAACGACGGCAACAACTGGGAGGGCTTGCGCGTCGAGCATGTGAACAACCTCACCGTCTCCAATTGCCTCTTTTTCAACTACCGCGCGTTACAGGCACAACACAACACGTCTGCGCTGAAGTTCTACCATGACGCGGTTGGGCTAATTGAGAATTGCGAGATCTACAACAGCACGGTCGGCATCTACGCGAAAAGCGATACTGACGACTACGTCTTCCGCAACAACTTCATCCACGACTGCATTCAAGGGTTCCTAATGACTCCTGACATGGTCGGGATGGAGTCCGACCGGGGCACGTTCTACAACAACGTGCTGGTCAATAACAGTTCTTCCGCGTTCGGCGATGATGCAGCCGATGACCCCGCCCTGCACGGGAATGATTGGGTGCTGTACAACAATACCTTTTACAACGATGGCTGGGCGGTTGGGCTCAAGGCCACTCAACCCGGGCACGGCTGGAAGTTCTACAACAACATTTCGAGCGGCAGCACATATAGCCTAGTGACCAATGGGAAGTACGCGTTACTGGCCGAAGTGGACCACAACCAGTGGGGCACGCCTTTCAAGTTGTTTCTGCGTTACAACATTACGAACACCTTCTACACCACCCTCGCAGCCTGGCAAGCCTCAACAGAGCTCGAAGGCGGGAGACATCCCGGCGTGGGCGACCTGGCCTCGGACCCCGGGTTCTCAAATGGTTCAGGGACGCTGAAGCTCAAATCTGACTTCGTCCTCGGGCCCGCATCTGTCTGCAGGGGAGCAGGAAGAAATGGGGCGGACATGGGCGCCCTCAATATCGCGACGACAGTCGGATACAGTGTCGCGCCACGAAACTCTCCGGGCGCTCCTGGGCAGGTGTTCTTGAAGATGCCGTGAGACTCCGGGCGTACTGGCATCCGCCAGCCTGAGCCCGATCTATTCATCCGAGAAGGCGCGCTCACGCCAAGCGAGTTATGGTGTGATGCGGACGTGCGCGCGTAAGTCACGCAGGCGGCGAACATCCGTTGACGGTACCCTCCGCAGGCATCGTTCGCCGATCGTTCAGGTCAAAGCGCTCACGAACCGCTTGGCAGCGTCTTCATACGTATAGCGGCGCGCGTGTTCCAGAATCGCCTTCTCGTCGTAACGCCTGTCACACGCATCCCTAAGCGCCCGCTGCAGTCCGCCTGGTTCGTCGGGAGAGAAGAGCAAACCCACCTCCGGCGTGACGATGTCTCTGAGGAACCCGACCGACACCGAAACAACTGGACGGCCGCAGCTGAGCGCCAACATCGTTGTTCCTGACGTCAGGATCTCGCGATATGGCGCTACTACGGCATCGCAGGCGATCAAGTAAGTGTGGAGAACGTCCTTCGGAACATGGCCTGGATGAACGCGGATACGAGGATCCCCCCGGGCGAGGGTCACAATTTCCTCCTGATAGGACGGACTCTGGAACCTCCCGGCAATGACGAGCACCGCGTCGGTACGGAGTTCGCGAAAGGCCTGAACGAGCCCATCGACATTCTTGTACGGGGCACAAAGACCGATGAACAAGAACGTGAACGTCGATCGAGGAATGTCGAGTTCGGCCCGTGCGCTATCCCGGGTGTGCGTTATGGGGTAGTAGTCGATCCAATGTCCGAACGGTATCGACACCAGCTTGCGTCTGGCTCTGGGAAACCTGGCAACGAGCACCGACGCCGCGCTACTTCCATGGACGAGGACCACCTCGGCGAGAGCGATCACGAGATGACGGCCAAGCACATCGACGAGTGGCACTGATGAACGATGGTGAGGTAGGACGTTATGCGCCGTCCAGACTATTCGTGCGGCCTTCAATTTGAATAGACAGATTAGCGCCGCCCATCTCACGAAACGTCGAAGCAGCGGCGCAGTCCCACCATCGCCGTCATATCCAAAAGACGGCCAGTGCAGGTGCACCCAGTCTCCGCGGTGTACGTGTCTCCAGATCCATCTGCCGCTGAAGTCGCCGTCTTGAACGAGAACGCCTTCGTTCGCTACGGCGCGATAGAAGCACTCGACATACGCATAGCCAGATCCCGGAAAGGCAACTACCCGAAGAGGCGTTGTGCGTATGCTCACACCTGTCGCCCTCGTGAGACGCAGTCGGCGCCACAGGGCTCACGGGTGTCCTCCACCCTGCTCGTGACGCCGAAGTTAACCCCGCGGCGGTCCCGCCTGCCGGAGACGACGCGCGGCCTACTTGGCCGCCCGCCGGAGATCAGCGAACGTGGCCCGCTTGAGAGCCACAAATCGGGCGTCGGTCTCCAGTGCCAAGCATGATGTGTAGATGACCGCTCCGGCGATCGAGAGTCCAAACAGATTGACCAGGGTCGGTGAGGCCAGCACGAGCGACAGCAGCCCCGTGAACACCGACATGAGCACGGTCGCCTTGGTGGCAGGCCAGCAGGCGCGAAGTACATCGGACCATGACAAGCGGACAGTGGATACTGCCAACTGAAGCCCCAGGGCGACAGAGAGAACAGCGAAGACGCAGAACGCCGTCGCGATCCCGGTGGTGCCGTAGGGGACGAGCAGGACGCACGAGATGACGAACACGCAGCCGGCCAGAGCGTACCTGAGCGTGTAAGCCCTGTATCGTCCGATTGCGACATTGACGGCGACCACCAGGCCGCCGATCGATCTCACTGAAAAGCTCAGGGCGATGATCTCGAACGGCACGATCATCGGCGACCATTTCGTCCCCAGTAAACCGACGACGAAGTACCTGGCCACGATGAACAGGCCGATGTAGACAGGGAAGGACAGCACCGAGATCGTCATGAGGCCCTTCTTGAGAAGTTCCTTGACGTCCTCCCTGTCGTTCTTTCTCTGGCTGAACGACGAGAACAGCACGGCGTTCAGGCTCGCGATGAACGAGCCGCTCGGTACGGCCGCGATGCTCATCGCCTTGTCGTAGTATCCGAGGGCGACCAGCCCCGTAAACCGGCCGATGAACAATTTGTCGACTTGGCCCAGGGCGAACTCGAGCTGAGTCTTGAGGACACTCCAGAAACCGAAGTCGATGATGTGCCTCATCGACGAATGCTTGTACCCGAGGAGCGGAATCCACTTCACCCGAACGCACAGATAGATGGTGAACGCAATCGCTGGGATCAGCTGCCCGAGCGCCAGCGCCCAGTACCCGTAGTGGCAGAGAGCCAGCAGAAGGGTCAACAGGCTCGTGAGAATGACCGAGGCCATGTCGGTCAGCGACAGCGTCTTGAAGTCAAGGTCTCTGTTCAGGATCGCGCGCGGCACGGCAGAGAACGACGTGATGACGAACATGCTGCTCATCACGATGACCACGTTCTCGCACTCCGCCGACTTGAAGAAGGCCGCGATGGCCCTCGCCGAGAGAGCGAACGTCACGGCGAGCGCCGTGGACACCGTGAAGTTGAACGTGAAGATTGACCGCAGGGTGTCCTTGTCCTTGACCTGCTTCTGGACGATGGCCGAACTGAAACCGAAGTCGGTGAACAGGTTGGCGAAGCCGATCAGCATCATGGCGACGCCCATGACGCCGTAATCGCCGGGCATCAGGATCCTGGTGACCAGAATCGAAACGACGAACGCGGCCGCCTGCGTCGGGATCTTGAGCAGCGTGTTCCAATACACCTGCGAGCGGGTGTGGACGTTCTGATCGGGCATAAAGTGTCTGCAATCGAGAGCAGTTCCGCCTGACGGAGGCGGACGCCGCCTCCCCGTGTCTGGCCGTTACCCGTAGAGGGCCGGGTCGTCACCCTCAAGGCAGATGCGTGCCCAGAGTTCCAGGTTGGCGATGATCCATGGCAGCGTCTCGGCGGACGAGTCGGTTCCCGCTCCTGCCATGTGCCGCTGCATGATCTCGCGGACTTCGCGATCTCTCCACCATCCCCGCCTCGAACTGCGCTCTTCCAGGGCGAGGCCCAGGAGCGGCTTGAAGCAGCTCTGACCGAACCACTTTCCCAGCGGCACGCCAAACCCTTCCTTGGGCTTGAACAGGAAATCGTGGCTGAAGTACTTGCGCGCGAACGTCCGCAACGGGAGCTTTCGGTGCCGATAATGGTAGCGCAACCTGAACGGCAGCCGCTGGGAAGCGCGCAGCACTTGATAATCGAGGAATGGGTACGTGAAGAGCATCCCCTCATCCATGCCCAACCGGACCACCGTTGCGATGTCCTCCGGGATCCCGTGCAACATCAAATACGAGAACAGCCCGTCGCCGAAACGACCGCCCGTTGTGAAGCTCCTTCTTCGCTCGATGCCGGCCGTCCAACTGCCCCTCGCAAACACGCGCCGATGCGTGGCCTCGTCAATCATGGCCGCCCAGACGTGCGGGTATCGGCCGAGCGGCGTGCCGAGGGCCTGAAGCCCAGTTGAGACGAGCCTCTGCGTCGAACTGGAGCCAAACCGCAGGGACCAGTCGCCGATTCGGTGCCTCAAGGGACCCGGAATGACCGAGCCGAGGGCGGACAGCGCCAGACCTTGCGGCCACAATGAACTGCCGAACACGGTGTCGGCGCCGTCACCGTCGATCATCGTGTCAACCGAGCCCGCCACGTGCCTCATGGCAATCCCAAAGCCGACATGGCACGGCATGGGCACGGGACTGGCCAGCTTCTTCACCGTGAGTGGCCACTCCCTGGCAAAGCTCTCCGGTGTGATCCGCACCGATTCGTGGTCGGTGTTGAATCTCCTGGCGACCTCCTCCGCGACCCCGCCGTAGTCGCGCGGATTGTCATCGAAGGTGACAAACAGAGTCCGGAGCGGGCCGGAGAAATGTTCGCGAGTCAGGGCGATAACCAGGCTGGAATCAGTGCCGCCGCTCAGCAGCGCGCCGAGCCGACCGGGACGTGTCACGCGGCGCTTCACCGCGTCCGAGAGCGCCCTCCCGAGTGATTCGGCGGCGCTTGCCATTGTGCGGTACCGCTCCGGCGGCGGCGACGGCATCGGAACTGGGATTACGCTGGCGCGATCGCCCTCCACGCGGAGCGCGTCTTCCCCGGACAGCGCCCGGATCCCCACATATGGGGCATCAGGGGCAAACATCTTTCTGAACAACGGCCAGACGTCGAAGATCGCGGGATTGGGACTCGCAGGTGGGCCCAATGCGTCCAACACAGTCTGAAGGGAAACGGAAAGCAGGAGTCCTAGGTCGGTTCGGGCGTACACGAGGGGCAGAACGCCCGTGCGATCTCGATAAATCTCGATCGAATCCCGGCGAGGGTCTCGAATGACCAGCCAGAACTCTCCCCCCGCGTCGTGGAGGATCGCCACGTCTCTCCGTTCCAGAAACGATTCGACGACGGCGGCCGGGTGACACGGGCCGAGTATCGTGCCGGCAAGAAGCCACTCGGTCCCATTCTTGCTCTCGCCAGAGAGTATCGAGATGCCGCGCTGGCGGTAATACCAGCTCCCCGCCCAATGTCGGAAGTCGTTCGTCGCCTGGGAACCGGCGACCGACTTGAGAAGGTCGAAAGTAAAGCCTGGCGCCATGATTGTCTCCGCCCACGGCCCGTGACCCGCGGTCGTCCTCGACCGCCGGGATCATCATGGTTGGAGAGCCGCTCCTTGCGCGTGAGGGTAGTCCCTGCCACGCTTCTGGAACTGGAGGATGACAGGATTCTGCACGACGCCGTCAAGGATCTCTATCGCCCTGCGCACCGTCACGTCCCGATTCCAGGAGGATCTGCCCTTCGCCACAATCTCCAGGTACTGTTGCAGAACTTTCGAGATCTCCCTGGACGCGGCATCCCATAGATAGGACGGAGTGTGATCGACGGAATAATACGTAACCTGTGGCCCGACCGAGAATACCGGGCTGGAGAAGCTCGTCGGACGTGCAAACGAGAACCCCATGCCCGGGTCGCAACTGATGTCGATGATCAGGGACCTGGGCTTCAGGCCGGCGACGTCGCCATCGCGCACGAAGATCACCGGGTCGGTCGGATCCTGCAGGACCCCGTTGCAGACAATGTCAGACTCTGACAGTTCGTCGAGAACCGATCGGATCCGCCCCTCCGACGTTCGCACGCTGACCCCGCCATCCGGCGCCACCATGTACTGGCCGTAGTAAACGTCCGGGTTCTGGTCTGCTACCAGGTGAGGCGAACGTCGGGTGAAGACGTGGATGTTGTTGAACCCGCGACCTTGGAGCGCATAAATAGCACCTCGCGACACGGAGCCGTAGCCAAAGACCGTGACCCGTCGGCGAGGGCCGTAGTGGCCGTCGCGTCCCAGCAACTGCAGGCTGTGCAGCACGGCAGCATAACCTGCGATCTCGTTGTTCTTGTAGAAGACATGAAGGAGTTTGTCGCCCGACGCGCTCCAGTGGTTCATCGCTTCCCAGGCTATCACTGTCAGTCGGTGGTCAATGGCCAGTTGAGCCACGTCTGATCGTTGTACGCAGTGCGCCCACCCGAACAGAACCTGTCCCGTGCGCATTCTGGCCAGGTCGGCTGGAACGGGCTTCGGCAGGACCACGATCTCAGAGTTTCCAATAATCTCATCGCGGCTCGCGATCCGAGCGCCTCCGCCCGTGATGTAATCGTCCGGCACGCCGTAGTCCTGGCCGTAGTTGCCTTCAAAGACCATCGAGGCGCGGAGTTCATCGGAGTACAGCGGCAGGTGAGCAGGATACACCGGTACTCTCCGCTCGTTCTCCTTGAGAGACGTCTTACAAATGCCAATCGTGACCATGGCACCCTCATCGCTAGCATGAGTTCGTTGCCGGGCTATGTGTAGAGGGCCGGGTCGTCACCCTCGAGACAGATGCGTGCCCAGAGTTCCAGGTTGGCGATGATCCACGGCAGCGCTTCGGCGGAGGAGTCGGTCCCCAGGCCTGCCATGTGTCGCTGCATGACTTTGCGCACCTCGCGCTCTTTCCACCATTCGCGCCTCAGGCTGCGCTCTTCGAGCGCGAGGCCGAGAAGGTGCCGGAAACGTCTCCGCCCGAACCACAGCCCCAGCGGCACGCCGAACCCTTCCTTCGGCTTGAAGAGAAAGTCGTGGCTGAAGTACTTGCGCGCGAAGGTGCGCAGGGGCAGCTTCCGATAGCGGTAGTGATAGCGCATCCGGAACGGCAATCGCTGGGAGGCCTGGAGGACCTGGTAGTCGAGGAACGGGTAGGTGAAGAGGATCCCCTGGCCCATGGCCAATCGAACCGCGGTGGCAATCGACTCCGGTATGCTGTGCAGCATGAGGCATGAGAACAGCCCGTCGCTGAAATGGCCGCCCGACGCGAAGCTCGTCCTGCGCTCGATGCCTGCCGCCCAGTTGCCGCGCCGAAAGACCAGCCGGTGAGTCGACTCGCCGATCATGGCCGTGGAGACGTGCGGGTACTGCCGGAACGGCGTGCCGAGGGCCTGCAGCCCCATCCCCATCATCCGCTGTGCACGCGTTGTTCCGTGTTGCTGAGACCAGTCCTGGAGCCGTCGTCTCATGGCCGACGGCATCAGGGAGCCAACGGCGGATAGCGCGAGGCCCTGGGGCCACAAGAAGCCGCCGCAGACGGTATCGGCGCCGTCCCCGTCGATCATCGTGTCCACGAGGCCGGCGAGATGGGTCAAGGCAATCGAGAATCCCACGTGGCACGGCATCGGCACCGGCGTGGCAAGCTTCTTGACGGTCCTCGGCCACTCTGCCGCGTAAGCGTCCGCGGAAATCTGAAGCGTCTGGTGCTCGGTGCCGAACCTGTCTGCGACTTCGGCGGCGTAGTGCCCGTAGTCGCGCGGGTTGTCATCGAAGGTGACAAACACGGTCCGGATCGGACCGGAGAAATGCTCGCGAGTCAGCGCGACGACCAGGCTCGAATCCGTCCCGCCGCTGAGCAGCGCCCCAAGCCGGCCGGGACGGGCCACGCGGCGAGAGACCGCGTCCGAGAGGGCCCCGCCCAGCGACTCGGCCGCCTCGGACAGGGTGCGGTATGGCGCCGCGCGCGGCACGGGCAGCGGCAGCAGAACCTCGCGCACCCGCCCCTGATCCACGCGCAACGCGTGTTCTCCCGACAGCGAGTGGATGCCCTCGAATGGGACGTCGGGGGCGAAGGTCCTTCGGAACGACGGCCAATCGTCGAAGACGGCGGGGCTTGGCTGCGGCGCGGTGCCGAGCGCACTCACCGCAGACTCGAGGGAGGTTGAGATCAGCAGGCCCTGCCTGCCAGGCGCGTAAACCAGGGGCAGAACACCCGTTCGATTCCTGAAGATGGTCGTCATGTCCAGGTCGGAATCCCGGACAATCAGCCAGAACTCACCGCCCGCGTCGTGCAGCAGCGTCACATCCGACCGTTCGAGAAACGCCTCGACGATGGTCGCCGGGTCCGAGGCGGTGAGGAAGCGTCCGACGAGAAGCCACGGCAGCCCTGTCTGGCTGGTCCCGGAGGCCAGGCCCAGACCCTGCTCACGGTAGTACCAGTTGTCGGTCCACCGCCGGAAGCCACCTGGCGGCTCGACTCCGTCGGCAGAGCGGAGAAGGTCAAATGAGATGGTCATTGCGCTGCCCGGGTCGTCTCAGCTCGAGCAATCGGCGCGAACTCGCCATGTCTCCCACGCAACTGAAACGCAGAAGCTCCGCGCGAACCATCACAGGCCGGCTCGATCAGATACAGGTGACGCCCGACACCGCGAGGTCGGCGTCCCATTGTATCGCCAAAGCCGCCGGGAAGCGCTCGATGGAAGCGGACGACGCCGGGACGTTCGAGATTGTGCGAGGCCAACGTCCGTCATGCGTTCTTGAAGTGGTGATCCTCATGTGGTTCAATGGCGCTCGCCGGACGACGAGTGAGGTCAGTCGTGGGGACATCTCCGTGATCCCCGCAACACCGAGGTGACAGCCGGGAGGCGCCATGGAGACAGGGTGGTCCTTTCTTCGCACCAGGATGTCCGACTTCAACCGTCAGATGGACCGGCTCGTCGCGCCCGGCCGGCGGCCGCTGGTAAGGGCGCTGTACTTGCTCGATGTCGGAGCCGCGTTTCTCCTTTACGGCGCCTCGGTGGCGGACTACTTTGCGTGTGAGTTCTACAAGAAGCGGCACTGTGAGAGGCGGCGGTTCATTACGATACGGCGAGCCAACTGGATGTTCAGGTTCCTGAACGATCCGCAGAGCGTCCTGGACGTCCGCGACAAGAGCCGTTTCCACAAGCTCTTTGCCGACCTGACCGGCCGTGAGTACTTCGATACGCCCGGGTGTTCTCGGGAACAGTTCGTCATCTTCGCCGAACGGCACAGGGCCTTCATCGTCAAACCCATCGCGGGCGGGTTCGGCCTTGGGGTCGGGAGGGTCGAGATCACCGCTGAGACGGACCTCGCTGCGTTGTACGAGGAACTCAAGGGCAATGGGATGCTCGCCGAGGAGATCATCCGTCAGCACGAGGAGATGGCATCCTTCAATCCTGATTCGGTCAATGCCGTGAGGGTCACCACGGTACTCAAGGACGGCCGGGCACAGTTCGTCACTGCCGCCGCGAAATTCGGAAATGGTCACTCGATAACCGACAACTTCGCGATGGGCGGGATCCTGGCGGCCGTCGAGCCCGAGACCGGCGTTGTGATTTCCACCGGTGTCGACAAGGAGGGAAGGCGGTACGTGAGGCATCCCGTCACCAATCGGCAGATCCTGGGGTTTACCATTCCGCAATGGGACCAGGTGGTTGCGCTCGTGGGACGCGCGGCAGCCCGCTTGCCCAGGGTGAGGTACGTCGGGTGGGACGTGGCGCTGTCGAAGGAAGGCGGCCCGGTGCTGGTCGAAGGAAATGACATGGGAACCCTCCGCGGGCAGCAACTGGCCGATCAGGTCGGGAAACGCGACCTGTACGACAGCGTGCTGAAAGGGATGAACAAGCTGGGCTGAAGGTGGGCGGAAGCTGCAGCGACTAACAGGGGGATTGTTGAACATACTGACAATCGGCACGCCGTATATCAGAAACAGGGACACCACGAGCAGGCTTTGTGCGGATGTTACCTGGCCTGGACGGAGCCGCACGGTGTGGTTCGAGGTGGACCGTGAATACGAGCCCTATCTGTGTATCGAGAGAGCAGACGCCTTTCTGGTCGCACTGCTGCCTTTTGCCATGCTGAAGGGATACAGCATCGGCTCGGGGGCATGTATTTCGGAGATGCTTTTTTACCAGATCACCTCCACGCTGATCCCTACCCTGACGGCGAACATTCGGCAGTTCGCCCACATCAACATCGACGCGCCATGCGACGGGAGGCCGCTGGAGTCTGCCCGCGGCGTCGCTACGGCGCTTTCCTGCGGCGTTGACTCCTTCTACACGGTTCTCACACACCTCCATACCGGAACGCCCACGTTCGACCTGACGCATCTCACATATTTCGGCATAATGAACCACTGGCAATGGCAACGGTACGGTGAGGACGCCAGCAGAGAATTCTCCAAAGCGAGAGTCAACTATGTACGTCCCGCCGCCCAGGAGTTGGGACTGAAGCTGGTCGCCGTGGATTCGAATCTCGATGTGCTCTACCGCGAACATTCACTACTCGGGACATACCCCTTTCGCTACATGGGCTTCGTCCTGGCGCTGCAGAAACTGTTCCGGAAGTACTATTGGTCTGCGGGATACTCGGCATCGCAATTTGCCGTGACGAGTGACGATCTGGCCGCCTGTGATTTACTGACGGTCCACTGCGTTTCGAACGAGAACACGACATTCTATTCGACCGGTTCCGAGGTGAGTCGCCTGGAGAAGACGGCCGCTATCGCCGACTCCAGAATTGTTCAGCGATATCTTAACGTGTGCTGGACCAGGCTTCGGAACTGCACTGACAAATGCGACAAATGCAGACGGACCGTGCTGGGACTGTATGCGTTGAACAAGCTCGATTTGTACCGCGAAGTGTTTGACGTTGACCGGTTCTACGCGCGTCTCCATAAACACCTGGGATACATGCTCGCCATGAGGAGTCACGAGACTCACCATCGCTTCCATAAAGAGGTTTACAGACAGCTCAAGCAGCGTGGTGCTCGCTTCGATTTGCGTACGAGGAGCTACGCAGGGATGTACGACCTCGACTTTCGAATTCGGGACTTGCTGAAACCGTTTAGATCGCTCGCCCGCGGGTACAAGCTGCCCTGAAGCGGAGTGTGCCGATCATGAACAAGAGCAGGATTCCCATCGCAGTTGGCGGCGCCGCGGCGGCTTCGTTCGCAGTGGCCGTCATCTGGCTGTGGGAAAGGGTTACGGGGAATGGCGGCATACCCTCGGTGCTGGGGGCGGCAGTGTTCGGCGTCGTTATGTTTGTGCTAGGCGGCGTCACCGGCAGGATGACCGTCAAGGCAGCCCGGAATGCCAACGCCCAGGACATGAAGAAGTACGCGGCCTACTACCGGTTGGCGGCCTCATGGATGTTGCTGCGAAACAGCGGCCGATCGCTGACCGAGTACTTCGAGGGGCATCACTACCGAAGTATCGCGGTGTATGGCCTGGGGCCGCTTGGCATGTGCCTGCTCGGGGAGCTGAGACACTCGGACATCGAGGTTCGGTATGGAATTGATCGGAACGCAGACCATTTTTCGTATCTGGATCTCAAGGTCATTGCGCCCGACAGTCCCATCGAGACGGTGGACGCGATTGTGATCACGCCGTTCTTTGAATGCGAACCGCTGGTTTCTGAACTGGAGCGAAGAACGACTTCGACAGTCGTCAGTCTGGAGGATATTGTCCACAGCCTTTAGCGGCCGGAAGGTGTCTTCCTGAAGGAAGCCGGTGACTGTCCTCTGCTCAGTGGGCCGCGGCCGCACTGGCGAGCGCATCGATGATTCGGCTGCATGCTTGCCCGTCGCCATAGGGATTCTGGACGTGCGCCATTCTTCCGTACGCTCCGGGATCGGTCAGAAGCCGCTCGGCCTGACGCACGATGACGTCGCGTGCCGTTCCCACCAATACGACGCCGCCAGAAGCGAGTGCCTCCGGGCGCTCGGTCGTGTCCCGCGCGACCAGGACCGGCTTGCCGAGACTCGGGGCCTCCTCCTGCACGCCTCCGGAGTCCGTGATGATGAAGAACGACTTGTCCATCAGGCTCACGAACGGCTCGTAGTCGAGCGGTTCGAGAAGCGTCACGTTCGGGAGGCCGGACAGCAGCTCCAGGACCGGCCTCCTGACGTTCGGGTTCAGGTGGACGGGGTAGACGATCTGCACCTCCGGATGAGAGGCGGCAATATCGCGCAGCGCGTCGCACAGGCTGACGAAGCCAGGGCCGAAACTCTCCCTCCGGTGGCCCGTGACCACGATGACCCGCTTCCCGAAGTCGATGCCCCCCAGTTCCGGGAACTCTTTCCTCTCTGCGCGAATCCGCTCGCGCACCCACAGCAGGGCGTCGATGACCGTGTTCCCCGTGACGTGAATGGCCGATTCCGGGACCCCCTCCGCCAGGAGGTTCTGCCTGTTCGTCGCGGTCGGCGCAAAGTGGATGTCCGCAATGGCCGTGGTGAGCTTCCGGTTGATCTCCTCGGGATACGGCGAGAACTTGTTGCCCGTCCTGAGCCCTGCTTCCACGTGTCCCACCGGGATTCGATGGTAATAGGCGGCCAGCGCCGTCGCGAAAGTCGTCGTCGTGTCGCCCTGGACGAGCACGACGTCGACCTGCTCGCGTTCGAGGACCCCGTCAACGGCCGTGAGCACCCGGGCCGTGAGGTCCGAGAGGCACTGATCCTCCTTCATGAGGTCGAGGTCGTAGTCCGGAACGACGCGGAAGACGCTCAGGACCTGGTCCAGCATCTCCCGATGCTGAGCCGTGACACACGTGACCACCCGAAAGCGGTCCCCGTGCTCTTTCAGTTCATTTACAAGCGGGCAGAGCTTGATCGCTTCCGGGCGCGTTCCAAACACCACCATCACGGTCGTCATGATTCGATGCTCTCGACGAAGCGTCGCCCCGGACAGATCAGAAGAACGGGATTGCATCCGACAACGTACAGGCCAACATAGGTACCGTATCGGTCATGTCGTTGTGGATCATGAGCCTCTTCAGCGTCATGGGGTTCGCCGAACGATTGATGAGGCCGCGCCTGGTGGTTACGGCAAGGGAATAACCCGCATCTGACACCATGCGAACGAGTTCGGGGTCGGTACGCCCCATTGGGATAGCAGAAGGCCGTGACCGGCTTGTCGAGCCGCGCCGACAGGTCCAGCCGGGAATTCTGGATCTCTACTCGGGCCTCGGCCTTCGGAACCCGCGTCAGGATGACGTGGCTCCTGGTATGGGAGCCGAAGGCAATTCCCGCGGCGGACATCTGGACGACCTCGTCCCAGTTCATCCAGGGTCGCCTCTCGTGGAGCTTGGCGTTGAGATCCGCGAGATTGCGGTCCACGTGGGACATGACCTCGTCGAGCACGCCTTGTTCGAGTGCCTTCAGACGCTGCACGACCAGTTCCGCCGCCAGATGCCTGTCCGCGGGAAGGCCGGCGCCGTTGTCGCTCCTCGCGCCTCTGGAGGGCGACGCGGACGCCAACACTTCGGCGAATCGCCGGGCGGGGGCGTTATGAATGTAGTAACAGATGCGGTCCGGCCAGGGCCATCTCCCGGTGCCGACCTGGCCCGTCGCGATGAAGATCGTCGCCGGGACCCCGTATCTCCTCAGGATCGGAAAGGCGTACTCGTAGTTGTCCACCCACCCGTCATCGAACGTGATGGCGCAGGTGCCATCGATCGGCCGTGCCAATATGTCATCCAGGGGGACAGGCCGGTAATGCCGGGTGAGGTACCTGACCTGAGATTCGAACGTCTCCTGCGTGACATACATGCCGGGCTGCGTGAACGTGAGGTCGTCGCTGCCGGCCGGCAGGATCCGGTGGTAGGCAAGGATCACCCCCCGGTTCCGTCGCCAGGACCGAAGCAGGCGGGCGCCACCGGCGTGGAACAGGAAGCCGGCAGCGACGTGTTTGGCTCGGACCTTCAACCCTGAGATCATGGCTCTTCCCAGACCCGATGCATTAGACGTCCTTTTAGACAAACCGGTGCTAATCTTCCTCAACGCCGGTCTCCGTGTCCAGTCCGGAAAGGCATGTCCCAAGAGCACAGGTGAACCGATAGAAATAGGGCGGACTGTATCGATGAAGATCCTTCACCTCATCACCGGAGACATGTGGGCCGGAGCGGAGGTCCAGATGTTGGGCCTCGCCCGGGCCCTCTCGGCAGGTCACGCGGTCCGGCTGGAGGTGGTCACATTTAACGGCGGCGCCCTGGCATCTCGGCTCCGCCAGCAAGGAGTTCCGGTCGAAGTCGTCAGCGAGGCGGACCATGGGCTTTGGGGGCTCGTGACGGCTTGCCGGAGGACAATGGCCAGGTTCGAGCCCGACGTTCTCCACACACACGGGTTCAAGGAGAACCTGGTCGGCGGCATAGCGGCGAGGCTCCGCGGGACCAGGGTGGTGAGAACGCACCACGGCAAGGGCATGATTGGTGCGGCGTTCCGGTACGATGCGGTCGAGCGGCTGAACGCACAGCTCCTGAGCGACCGGTTGATTGTGGTCTCGAACGACCTCGAACAGTTCCTGGGGGAGTTTGGCCTGCCGAGGAAGAAGATGACCGTCGTCTTGAACGGGGTGAGTCCGCTCGAGAAACCACCCCGAGACGAGGTCATCGCCCTGAAACACCAACTCGGGTTGCCGGAAGAATCGATTGTTGTCGGGACCACGGGGAGGCTGGTGTCGGTCAAGGGCCATGCGGACTTCCTCCGCGCTGCCCGACTCATATCCGAGGCCGATAGCCGTGTGAGATTCGTGATTGTGGGCGATGGTCCGCTCATGTCCGAGCTCGTCGTCGAAGCTGAGACGCTCGGAATCAGGGGAGTGACCGTGTTTGCCGGATTTCGAGATGACGCGGCCCGGCTCGGAGAGGCGTTCGACGTGTTCGCGCTGACGTCACGGCACGAGGGCATCCCGATCGCCCTGCTGGAGGCGATGAGCCTCGGCAAGCCTGTTGTTGCAACGAATGTTGGCGGGATACCTGAGGTCGTCAGCGACGGCGTCAACGGGATGCTGGTTCCGCCCGGCGACCCTGGTGCGTTCGCGAGAGCGTGTCTGCAACTTCTCGGCGACGCGCCCCTGCGGGGGCGCCTGTCCGAAGCTGCCGCAGCCGACGTCAGGGACAGGTTCTCTGTCGACGGATGCGCGAGGCAAACGCTCGCGGTCTACCAGGAGGTCATGGCCGCATGAACATTCTGTACGTCTGGGATGCGGATTACCCCTGGGACGTCAGGGCCGAGAAGATCTGCGGGACCCTCCTCGAAAACGGCTTCGCCGTGCACCTTGCCGCAAGGAACCTCAAACGTTCGCCCGAGCACCAAGTGATCGACGGGCTCGAGGTCCACCGCCTCAAAGCACGTGGCGGCCGGCGGACCAACTACGCCTTGTCCTTCCCGGCGTTCTTCAATCCCGTGTGGCGACGCTTCCTGGACAGGATAATCCGTGAGCAGGGGATCGACCTGGTGATCGTGCGGGACCTTCCGATGGCGATCACCGCGATCCGGGCGGGGCAGCGGCATCGCATACCGGTCGTGTTCGACATGGCCGAAGACTACGTGGCGATGGTGCGGGATATCTGGCGCGCGCGGAAGTTCCGTGGATTCAACCTCGTCGTGCGGAACCCCTATTTTGCGAGACTCGTCGAGAAGTACTCCCTGAAGAAGGCGGACCACGTTCTCGTCGTCGTTGACGAGTCCCGGCAGCGAGTCGTCGGGGAGGGAGTTTCGCCCGACAGAGTCAGTATCGTCAGCAATACGCCTCCGCTGAAGGCGTTCACGAGGGATGTTCCTCCCCCAGACTCGACGCTCGACTCGATCTCCCGACGTTACTCGGCGATCTACACGGGTGGCATTCAAATGGGTCGCGGGATCCAGCTCGTGCTGGCAGCGATACCGGAAATCGTCAAGAGCATTCCGGACTTTCTTTTCGTCGTGGCCGGAGACGGATATGCCGTCTGCCGGCTGAAGGCGATGGTCGAGCAGCAGGCGCTCCAAGACCACGTGATGTGGACGGGCTGGGTCGATCACGAGCGGATCTTCGACGTTCTCAGGGTCTGTAAACTGGGGATCATTCCGCACTTTGCCACCGACCACGTCAATACCACGGTGCCGAACAAGGTCTTCGACTACATGGGTGTTGGGCTCCCGGTCGTCGCCTCGGACGCGGTTCCCCTGAAGAGGATCCTCGAAGAGGAGAAATGCGGGCTGACATTCAGAAGCGGTGACGCGTCCGACCTGGCCAGAGTGGTGATCAGGGCCTACTCTTCCGATAACGACTATGGCAGGAACGGCAGGGCCGCCGTCAAGGCCAGGTACAACTGGGGCCAAGACGGCAGAAGGTTGATTTCTGCTATTGAGAACGTCGGTTGCCGGATGCCAGGGATGACAGGATCGTAGGCTTGGCTTACGGTATTTTCAGAATTGTAAGCGGCGAGGGCGACCTTTCCGGGCCAACGGCCAGTACTCCGTGACAATCTGGCGTTGGCGCAGATCGTGCGTGTCGCCTCCGTGAACACTCAGTTCATGTGTGTCGCGAAACACAGCTGGGCCGACGAGCAGGAGTAGCCACAGGCACCGTTTATGAAGAGACTCGACCTCATCGCGTGGCGGGCGCTCGCCATCATCCTGTTCCTGGCGTCTCCATCCCGTTTACTTGCCGCCACGCTCTTCGCCGACAGCACCCTACCGGCAGATATAACGAACGGGACCTATTCCATTGCCCGTAGAAACGCAACCGGCGCAGACGGAAACGCTTATCGTACGGTGAGGGCGGCCATTTCGGCTATGGTCGCGGGCGACACCTGCTACGTTCGAGGCGGTACGTACACTGAAATCGGCATCGATATTCAGGTGAAGAACGACGGCTCGGCGGCCCGTCCCTACACACTTTCATCCTACCCGGGCGAGTGGGCCATCATCGACGGCAGGCACGCCAGCACCGCGAGCGACCAGTCGATCTTTACCATGTACGAGAAGGTGATTTCCTACTGGCGCTTCGTCAGACTGGAGATCACGGGCGGAGGCAATCTCTCGGCACTGCCGAACTACGGCGCCGCGATTCATGTGGCCGCCAGACATTGCCTCTTTCAGTACCTCTATATTCATGACAACTATGCGAGCACGGTCAATGCCGGAGCGGCAGCCGGCATGATGTTGTTAGGCGGGTCGCAAGACAACGTGGTGGAGTACTGTCATTTCAGGGGCAATGGGAACCCTTTGGGAGACGTCAACACGGCGAACGCCAATCTCGCGATCTACTCGGACTATAAGTACGCGAACCCCGTGGACATCAACACGGCGACCATCAGGAACGAGGTCAGGTTCAATCTGTTCGAGGGTGTTTCGAGTGCAGGGCGGACGCCGGTGGGGTTCGTGCACAAGGGATTCCAGCGGTTGACCGGCTATACGCACGGCGAAACCCGCAATGCCGCCGACGCGCTTCCGAACGATGCGACGTACCGGGCGTACGGAGACAGGATCCATAACAACATCTTTCTCGGACACGCCCAGGCGGCCCGGCTGGACCAGGACTATGTTCAGTTCTACAACAACATCGTCGACATCGACTTGGCTGGCGCCATCGCAGCCACGGACTTCGGGACGGCGACCGACCGCTTCGCTGCCGTTCGGACTTCCGACGCCTTCATAACCAGGCGAGGCTCATTCTGGCCGGGCGTGTACAACAACACGGTTCTGGCCAACGGTGGCCAGGGCGTCACTCTCGTGACCATCAAGGGTAACTGGAACTGCTCGGTTGACGGCACAGTGAGCGACTACAGCGCCGGATTTGCCCCGAACAACATCATCGATTCGGCCGACGCCGGCTACGACTGGAAGGCCCTTTCGGTCAATTCAGGAAGCTCGACCAACTGCACAGGTGCACAGCCGCACGTGCTGACGAGATTCAACCTCTCCCGGAATCTAGTTTTCAAGGCCAAAGACCCCACGAACGTAATTTACTTCGAGCGTCCGGCAGGTCAGTTCACGGTCGCGACCATTCCAGCTTCAGGCGCCGCCGATCTGGTATGGAGCCGGACCGACGTTTCTCCATATCTCGGCACCACCGGATCGGCTAAGTACATGGCGTCAGGCACTTACGCGCTCGACGGATCTCATGCAATTGGCAGCGCAGGGCTAGGCGGCAATCACCCGTACTTGGGCGTGCAGGTCCCTTCATATGTGGGCGCGGTGGACCCAGGCAACAGCGGCTGGGTCGATACTGTTCTTGGTCTGTCCGTCACCCAAAACCTGAAGGATCGACCCGATATGGGCCCTGCCAAACCCAGCACTGTGTCAGTCAGGCATTAGCGCCGAGCGTGACTGCCATATCGTGATTTCATGAACAAGTGGGCGGCGCGCCACCTCGTCTACCTTCCGACCCAGCGACTCCTCGGGCAGGACCTCGGCCGACACCTCGGTGAGGTCGAGGGGCGGGAGCGGCTCAGTGTCGAAGAGATCTTGTCGATACGCGACAGACGAATCCGTCTGCTGGTCGAACACGCCTGCCGGCAAGTGCCCTACTACAGGGAGTTGTTCGACAGCCTTGGAATAGGACCTGAAACGGTCCAATCGTACGCCGACCTCGTGAAACTGCCGGTCCTGACCAAGCGGCACATCCTCGAGCGTCCCGCCGACCTGCTTGCGCCGGCATTCCCGGGACGGCTGTTCGAAAGAAAGACCAGTGGCTCGACGGGCCTAACCCTCCACTTCAAGAAGGAAGCCGATGCACTGGCGGCCAACGACGCGGTCATGTACCGCTGCTATGCGTGGTACGGCATCGAGATTGGCGACCGACAGGCGAGGTTCTGGGGTGTCCCGGTTGTTCCGAAGCTGCGTTACAGGGAGCGGCTGAAGGACCTGGTGACCAATCGCATCCGCATATCTGCCTTCGACATTTCCTGCTCGAGGGTGGAGAGGGAGTACCGGCGGATCCTGAAGTTCGGGCCGGCCTACTTCTACGGATACACGAGCGCCATTTACGGATTCGCGATTGTGGCGAGGAGGCTGGGCCTCGATCTCAAGACGCTCGATCTCAAGGCGGTGATCTGCACCGCGGAGAAAATGTACCCGCAGCACCGGACCGTCTTGGAGGAGGCCTTCTCCTGCCCTGTCGTGGACGAGTACGGTTCGAGCGAGAACGGAGTCATTGCGTTTCAGTGCAAACTAGGCAGGATGCACACGATGGCGGACCATCTCGCCATCGAGTTCGTGAACGCTGAAGGAGTGCCAGTTGGCTCCGGCGAGCTTGGGAGAATCCTCGTGACCGATCTCTCGGGCTACGCGATGCCCCTCGTGAGGTACGAAATTGGTGACTTGGGGAAGTACTCCGCTGAGACGTGCAGTTGTGGCATCAACCTCCCCTTGATGGAAATCGTCGAAGGCAGGACTGAAGACTTTATCCGTACCCAGTCCGGTAAACTCGTCCATGCCGCCTATCTCTGCTACACCCTCAAAGACGACGCGGTGACCGAATTCAAGATGTACCAGAAGACTCTGGATTCTCTGGTCGTCCAAATCGTTAGGTCCAGCACTTTCTCACAAGGCACCGAGCGTCGGCTGGAGAAGAACATGCGGACGGCGCTCGGGGAAGCGGTCAACATCCGGTTCGAATACGTCCAGGTGATACCCAGAGAACCGTCGGGAAAGCTGCGTTACTTCGTCTCGGAGCTGGGCGGCACAAAGTAGGGCCAGGGCCGTTCTCTCCGGAGGATTTGCGCGCGTGGCGGGTGGGGGGCAAGCTCAGGGCACCATGAAACCCATCCGCCCCTTCCCGAGGGCGTCGATGATCTCCCGTTTGCGCTCCTCGGTGATCACACCGATTCGATATTCGGCCTCTGTGAAGTCCGTCGCCGGCCTCATTCGCAGCATCGCCGCATAGTCGGCTACCGACAGGACGCGAGCCGCCGGCACCCCGGCCCACACCTCGCCGGGCGGGATGTCCCGGTTGACGGTGGAGTTCGCCCCGACGATGCTGGTCTCGCCGATCGTGACGCCCGGCAGGATGACCGCGCCCGCCCCGATGAAGCAGTTCCTGCCGATGCGCACAAGCCCGATCCTCGTCTTCCCCAGGCACTTGAGCGAACTGGCATCGTGGGCGAACACCCGCACGCCGGGGCCGAACGTCACGCCGTCTTCGATGGTGATGAGGAAACAGTGGCTCGGGTCGAGAAAGAAGCCGTCGTTCAACTCGACGTTCTTGCCCAGCACCAGGCCCCTCCGCACCAGGCCCTCGATGTACCGGCGTCGCCGCAGGTTGATGATCCAGTTCAGCATTGCATCCATCCGCCGCGGCTACCGCCGCGAAGGCTCCCACGTCACCGCCCCGCGGCCCCGCACGGCGTTGAGCCAGGCGTGCAGGATCGACAGGTTGACCAGCACGAAGAACGGGACGATCCTCCAGATTCCGGTGACTCGCGCGTGCGACCTGATCACAGACGCAGTCAGAACGTATCCAAGCACCTGGGCCGCGGCCAGGGCCGCGAAGATCGACGACGACGGCGCAAGGACGAGACTGCTGGCGAACGCGCCGATCATCGCGAACGGCACCAGCCACCGGCACAACTTGTGGCTGAACAGCTCCCACGCCGAGAGGCCGTGGCGGAACGGGTTGAGCAGGTGCAGGTTCCGCCCCAGGCTCCTGAGGCCCCTCGAGACGGTCCGGACCTTTCGGGCGTACTCGGCCTGCGGGTCGCTGAGATCGGCATAGGACCCGACCGCCGTGGAATCCGAAACGCCGCGCATGCCCCTTCCGGACCGTGTTCAGCAGGGTGTTGAAATCGCTCGGCAGGTCCACGGGCCACGGGTCGCACACCTCCCGCCGCGCCGCGAAGAACGACCCGCTCAGGCCGACGACCGACCCGACGCGCGACTCGAGCGAGCGCAGGAACATCTCGTAGCGGACGTAGGCCCCTTCGCCGCTCGGCTGACCGTCGGCGCCGACCACCTGGTCCACGCTGCTGACGCAGCCGACACCCGGGTCGGCAAAGTTCTGCACGATGTTCCGGACGCCGTTCGGCTCCAGACGGGTGGAGGCGTCCGAGAAGACGAGGACTCGCCCGGAGGACGCCTCGATCGCGAGCGATTGCGCGAACTCCTTGCCCCGCCGCTCGGGCGCCGCGACCAGACTCACCCCCTGAGCCGCATACTCCCGCACGAAGTCGTGGGTGGCATCGTCCGAGCAGTCCGACGCGACGATGACCTCCATGAGGTCGCGCGGGTAGTCGAGCGCCAGGGTGTTCTCGATCTTGGACCGGATGCGCGCGGCCTCGTTGCGCGCGGCGATGATGAACGACACTCTCGGCGTGACGGCCGCGCGGCGCACCGGCTTCCCGAACAGGCGCGCGACGACGTACAGCACCGCCGGATACCCGAAGTAGGCATAGAAGATGAAGACCACGCATGCCCAGAAGAGAAGCTGCATCGTCACTCCTCCCGGGCCAGGGCGTCAGAGAGCAGACGCTTGATTGCCGCGACCTCTTTGTCTGAGACGAGCGGATGAACCGGCACGGTGAGCAGCCTCTCGGCTACGGCCTCGGCTCCGGGATAACGACGGCCGCCGATGACCGCGGCGAGCTCGGGGATGCCGTTGAGCGCCGACGGATACATCGGCACGATCCCCAGACCCGCTCGGCGCCCGGCCTCGCACAGCCGGTCCCGTTCATTCCGGCTCGAACAGATGACGGGCAGGCGCAGGCACGGCGCGTCGCCCGTCGGCATGACCGCGCCAACGACGGGGCCAAGCTGCGACAGCCTCGCGATTCGGGCCTGGTTCATCGCGGCCGACCTCTCCTTCCACGATGCCAGCAGCCCGGCCTGGGCGCCGGTCATCCTCCCGACGACGAAGTCGGTGGAGTAGTGGGTCTCGCCGATCCCGAGAAAGGGCAGGTGCGCCGGAATCCAATAGAGCCGCGGTCTCACGAGGGCCGACACGACGGCGGCCTTCGCCAGCGACAAGACGCCGCCGACAGGAAATGGCCCGCCGGTCTTCTGCCACTCCTGCTGGAGCGTCTTTCCCAGCTCCGGCGAGTTGGTCACGATCGCGCCGCCCCCGCACGCGCTCACGGTCTTGCCGCGGGCGAAACTGAAGAAGCCGACGTCGCCCTCGGTGCCGAGCCAGGCGTCGCCGCGCCTGATCCCGAACGCCTGGGCCGCATCCTCGACGACGAAGGTGCCGCCCGGGCGGCACATCGCCAGCGTTCGCGCGGTGTCGGCCGGAAGGCCAAACAGGTGGACCGAAACCACGCAGAGGGCGGGCGCCTCCGAAAGAGCCCGCTGGAGTTCGGCAAAGTCGAAATCGAGCGTTGCCGGGTCGATGTCGCACGGGACCAGGTCGAGGCCCGCTTTGACGACCGAGGCCGCGACCGAAAAGCAGGTGTACGCGGGGACGATGACGCGGCGGCGGCCGGACGCGCGGGCCAGCGCGCGCAGGACCAGCGTCAGGGCCGCCCGCCCGCTGGACGCCAGGAAGACGTCCCTTACGCCCAGCGTGTTGCCGATGTCCTCCGCCAGGACCGCCAGCGCGTGGTCGGGCCGGGCTGCGCCCCTCAGCCCGGCCATCAGATCGGCGGGCGTGGACGGGGCGGCGACCGGCGGCAGCGCGCGCAGCCTCATGGCAGGTTCTTCACGAGCGGCGGCCCGATGACCCTGGTGACGGCCACGGGCAGCCGGCGCCAGAGACGAATGGCCATCTGCATTTTCGGGTTGTGTGGCGTCAAGTTGGGCAATGGCCCGCCGTTGCGCACCCAGTAGTGCCAATAGAGCGGCACGGGCGCGGCGCCCCACTGCGCCTTGAACTTGAACGGCCCGCTGTCAGGGCTCGAGCGTCCGAAATCGAAGACCCGGAATCCTCGCCGGCAGGCGAACTCCAGCACGCTCCAATAGAGCAGCATGTTCGGGCTGAGCCGGTTGTACCGCCGCAAAGACGACGCCCAGGGAATCTCGAGCATGCCCCGAAACGCCATCAGGAACCCGGCCGCCACGGGCTGGTCCCCGAGGTAGACAACGCAGATCCACGTGGAGTCGGGAAGCTCCCTGAGAATGCCCGCGAAGAACGCCTTGCCGTACACCGGCGTGCCGAGGTCGCGCATGTTGACGGAGAAGACCTCGTAGAACGCGTCGAGCTCGTCGGCCCGCCCGATCCTGACCGTCATCGCCTCCTGCTGGGCGCGCTTGATCTGGCTCCGGAGCTTGGCGGGGAATCGCTTCCACAGGAGATCCGGCGTCTCGGAGAGGTCGAGCCGCATCGAGACCTTGGAACTCCTCACCTGCAGGCCGTAGTCGGCCGGCGTCTCGGTCCGGATCTCGAGGTGCTGCACCTTCAGGCCGGCAGCCGTCTCGATCGACCCCTTCATCAGGGCGCGAGCGGTCTGCTCGTCGTCTGCGCACGCGCCGCCGTAGTTCAGATAGGGGACCGACACCAGGAAATCGCCGAACAGGCGACTGCGGAGGCGGACAATCGGCAAAACGCCGTCGATGGCCCCGTCGCCGTCTTCCGAGAGGAGATAAGAGGTCGCGTGGCCGAACGTCCGCTCGATGATGCGCTTCCAGGCAGACAGGTGGCAGCAGCGGGCAGACGGGTGGCCCGACACGTATGCGTCCCAGCGCTCGGCGTCGTCATCTCTCCACGGGCGGATCATTCTGTAATCGTATCGGTCTGAACCGGCCGATTCTCCACCTAATCCGACCGCCCTGCGTAGTATATTTACCGTCCAGAGCCTGGCGTCGGCGTGGCAACGCGGCCGGCTGGTGATGACCGCCCTTCGACTCGCCGCGGCTCGCTCAGGACTCGCAACTGGTCGCCGACGCCCTTCGGGCGCCGGCTGCACATTGCTCGGAGGCATCTTCGTCTTATGTCCGAACTCCTCGATCGCATCCACTCCCGCAAGGCTGTCGTCGGCATCGTCGGGCAGGGCTACGTCGGCCTGCCGCTGGCCCTGGTCTTTGGCGAGGCTGGCTTCACGGTCGTCGGGCTCGACTCCGACACGGCCAAGGTGACCGCCCTCAACAAGGGGGCATCCTACATCAAGCACATCGGCGCCGAGCGCGTGGCGAGCGCCGTGAAGACCGGGCGCTTCCGCGCCTCGTCCGACTTCGACGAATTGGCGGCCTGCGATGCCGTCCTGATCTGCGTGCCGACGCCGCTCGGACAGCATCGCGAGCCCGACCTGTCCTACGTGATCAACAGCTCCCGCGAGGTGGCCAGGCGGCTGCGGCGCGGTCAACTCGTGGTCCTCGAGTCCACGACCTACCCGGGGACGACAGACGAGGACGTGCAGCCGATCCTGGAGGCGACCGGCCTGAAGACGCCGGCGGACTTCCTGCTGGCCTTCTCGCCCGAGCGCGAAGATCCGGGCAACCCCGACTTCCACACGCGGACGATCCCGAAGGTGGTGGGCGGCGTGAACAAGGAGTCCACCGAGGCGTCCGTCGCCCTCTACGCCTCGGCCATCGACACGGTCGTGCCGGTCTCGTCCGCGCGCGTCGCGGAGTCGTCCAAGCTGCTCGAGAACATCTTCCGCTCGATCAACATCGCGCTCGTCAACGAGCTGAAGATGACGTTCGACCGGATGGGGATCGACATCTGGGAGGTCATCGAGGCGGCGAAGACCAAGCCGTTCGGCTTCAAGCCGTTCTACCCGGGGCCCGGCCTCGGCGGGCACTGCATCCCGCTCGACCCGTTCTACCTGTCGTGGAAGGCGGCGGAATACGGGATTTGGACGCGGTTCATCGAGCTGGCCGGCGAAATCAACACCCACATGCCGCGCTACGTGGTCGAGAAGACGGTCAAGGGGCTGAACGAGGGGGGCAAGGCCATCAACGGCGCGAAGGTCCTCGTCCTCGGCCTCTCGTACAAGGAAGACATAGACGACGACCGCGAGTCGCCGTCGTACGAGATTATCGAACTGTTGCAGGAAGCCGGCGCCGCCGTGGACTACTGCGACCCCTATTTCCCGAAGGCCCGCCACGGCCGTAAGCACAAGCTGGAGATGTCGTCGGTCGCGTGCACCGCGGAGAGCTTTGCCCGCTACGACGCTCTCGTCCTGTCCACGGGCCACAAGCAGTTCAGAGACCCGGCGCTCTACGCGAACGTGCGGCTCGTCGTGGACACCAGGAACGCGGTGAAGCTGCCCGAGGGAGCGAAGGGGCGGCTGGTGAAGGCGTAGGCGGGGCTGAAGCCCCGCCCAGTGACGCTAGTCGGGCAGGTACTTTCCGAGCAGCGGAAACACCGCCTGCGTGAACTTGACCGCGGCCTGCTCCGCGCGGGCCTCGGCTTGCGCGTCGCTGCCACGAACGGGGCTGACCACCCGCACGAGCGCGGCATCGGTCCGGTGGCGCGTGGCCGCATCCACCATCGAATAGATCTTTCCCCAGAACGCGTTCGCCACGACCCGCCCCTGGCTCTGGTACCAGTAGAGCACGACCTGCCGTTCCAGGCCCTTCACGATGACGACCCGGTTCACCTCCATGGTGCGGTCGCCGGAGCTCGCGGTGACGGGAATGCCGAGCAGCCGCTCTTGCTGCGTCTGCCACCCCGAGCCGGGCAGGCACACTTCCGGCGAGTGCAGCTTGCTGCCCGTGCGCTGGCTCTGATAGTAGGCAATGAAGAAACCGACGCTGCCGTAGGCTGGATCGACGTAGACCCGATTCAGGTAGTCATCGGCGCCCAGGACGGCCAGGATCTGCCGGTCCAATCGCTCGGTCGGCTCCCCCTGCCACTGGGCGACCTCCGTCGGCAGGCCCGACAGCGGGTCGCGAGCCGGAACGCGTTCGTTTCGGGAAGCGACCTGGACTCCCAGCGCCCCGACCAGCAACACCAGGCTCACCACGACGGCCCTCGCGGTCATTCGGCTATCTCCCTTCGCGGACGGCCCGGGAAGATCCACGCGATCCCGCGCTCGACGCTGCCCAGCAGGATGACCGCCACGACGAACACCAGCCAGCCGGAGAAGGTGTGGAGCACTCCCTGCGCCGCCTCGGGGCCGATTCGATAGGCGGCAATGCCGGTGGCCGCCACGCGAACCCCGTTCGCGACGATCGCCACCGGCACTGACGCGACCGCGAGAACCGCTCGAGTCCAGACGCGCCGGTCGGACAGGTAACCGAGCACGAGGGCGAACGCCAGCAGGGAGACGAGCGAACGGATGCCGCTGCAGGCCTCGGCAACCTCGAGGGTCGTGTTGCTGAGGGTGATGACGTTGCCCTCGCGGAGCACCGGGATGCCGACGGCGGTCAGGGCCAGTTCCCCGAAGCGGGAGGCGACCAACTGCAACGGGAAGGCGATCTTGTTGAAGAGGATCGTCGGGATCGGAATCATCAGCAGCAGGAACGCGATCGGGAACGCGAGGAGCTTCAGGTGACGCCAGCCGTAAAGGTAGAGGACGATGCCCGCCAGCACGCCGAGCATCGAGAGGCGGGCCAGGAACACCGCCGCCCCGAGCACGCTCACGACCATGAGGCCCACGCTGGCGAGGACGACCAGCAGGCCCGCATTCGACGGATTCGGCAGGGCGGCAGCCAGCCGGGCCCGGCGGTCCCAGACGAAATACAGGGCGACCGGCACGATCAGGTAGCCGTGGGAGAAGTCCTCGCCGCCCCAATTCTGGACGAGTTCCACGATCACGTTCCGGTAGAGTACGCCGAAGGCGACCAGGACCAGCGCGAGGGCTCCGAACGTCAGAGCGCGACGGGACATAAGGGTTCTACTTCAACGACGCCAGCGTCTTGCGCGCCTCGTCCGCGCCGGCGAAGTCCGGTTTGAGGGCCAGCGCCGCCTGGAGCGCCGCCCTGGCCTCCGCGTTCTTCCCGTTCCTGGCCAGCGCCATCCCGAAGTGGAACGGGTAGTCCGGGTTCTTTTGGTACGTCGGGTCCGCCGGGTTGTTGTCCCGCTCCACGGCCAGCTTCAGGGGCCCCTCGGCGAGCGAGAACAGTCCCTTCTTGTAGAAGATCCAGCCCAGCGTGTCGTTGACCTGGGGCAGATTCGGCAGCGCCGCCTTGGCCGTCTGCGCCAGTTGGAGAGCCATGTCGAGGTTCTCGCCGGAGTCGAGGTAGATGCAGGCCAGGTTGTTGGCCGCGATGGCCGACCGCGGGTCGATCGCCAGCACTTCCTCGTACTGCTTCCGGGCTTCGGCCCGCTTCCGCTGCTGCTCGAGGAGGATGCCGATCATCGTCTTGGGCCCGACCGGCTTCGGCTGGCGCGCTGCCATGCCGACGAACATCTTGCGCGCCTCGTCCAGCTTCTTCTGTTCGACGTAGATCTGGCCGAGCAGGTAGTAAGCCTCGAGTGTGTCGGGCGCGACTTCGAGCGTCTTGAGCAGCGTCTGCTCGGCCCTGGCTGTTTCGCCGGCGGCCCTGGCCATGTCGCCGGCGGCCTTGGCTTTGTCGCCGGCGGTTTCGGCTTTCTTGCTGTCGGCCCTGGCTAGTTGGCCGGCCGTGTAGTAGGCCTGCGCCGCCAGGATGAGCACGTCTGGGTCGTTGGGCGTTCGCGCGAGGCGCGCCTCGAGTCGCGCCCTCGCCGCCGGGAGTTTACTGTCCAATGCGTCGAGCCTCACCAGGCCGGTCAGCGCCTCGTTCGAATTCGGGTCGAGCGCGATCACCTTGTCGAACGCCTGCCGGGCGCCGACCAGGTCGGCCATCAAGGGCCTGGCGCGGCGACTGACCGCGTCGTAGATTCTGTCGAGCAGCATCGAGCCCATGGCCGCCTGGATGTGGAGCTGCGCGTCGGGGTCCTTGGCGAACTGCGCGTCGAGCTTCTTCAATTCCGCTTCGGCTCCCGCGAAGTCCTTATTGGCACCGAGGGCCCGGGCCAGCACGAGGCGGACGGCCGCGCTGCGCGGCGCCGTGGCGCTCGCAGCCTGAGCCGACTGGAGCGCCGACGCGACCTGCCCCGTCGCCAGCTGGACCTCGGCCAGCTTGGCCTGGGCGTCGAAGGCGCGCGGGTCGAGTTTCAGGACCTCGGTGAAGGCCGCGATGGCTTCATCCGGCTGCTTCTTCTCGGTATACAGGGTGCCGAGCATCTTCTGCCAGGGCACGGAACGGGGATCGGCGGCCACGCCGGCCTTGGCGAGCGCGAAGGCCGCGTCGAGCTTCTTCTCCCGACGCAGGAACTCGGCCTTCATGAGCAGCGCCTGCGGGTTCTTCGGGTTGCGGGCCAGCAGATCGTCGATGATCTTGTGGGCCTCGGCCTTCTTCTTCTGGTCGTATTCGAGCAGCCGCCAGCTTCACGCTGGCATCGGTCCCGCCGTCCTTCCTGGCGGCGGCCTTGGTCAGCAGGGCGATCGCGTCATCGCGCCGGTTCATGGCCATGTAATAGTCCGCCAGGTCGAGCGTCGGCTTTGGGTTCTGGGAGTTGTCTGCCAGCGACTTCAGGTACGGCTCGGCCTCCCGCCCACGCCCCGACGACATGTAGAACGCCGCCAGCGCCCGGGCGGCCTCGGCGTTCTTCGGGTCCAGCGCGTAGGCGGCCTTGTAAGACGCCTCGGCCTCGGTCTGCCGCCCGAGACCTACCAGGAAATTGCCGAGCGCCAGGTGCGCATCCGTCGACTTGGGATCCAGTTCGACCGCTTGCCTGAGCGACTTCTCGGCGGCCGCGGTCTCACCGCGGAGGTTCTGCATGGCGCCCAGGAGGGAGTAGGCCCCGCTCGCCTTCGGGTTGAGCCGGATGGCCTCCTGGACTTGACGGACCCCGTCGTCCTGATCGTCCTTGCCGTTGAGGGCGAAGGTGGCGCGGCCGCTCAGCAGCCGTGCATCGAGATTATTGGGGTCCATCTTCAGGACATTCTGCGCGCGGGCCCTGGCGTCCTCGAAGCGTTTGGCTATGTACAGAAAGTTCCCTGCCTTGAGCTGGACGTTCTTGTCCTCTTTAAGCAGGTCGGCCGCGTTGACGTACTCCCGGACGGCGTTCCGTCCGTCGCTCAGGCGCAGGTAGGTCTCGGCGAGCTTGAGATGCGCCTTGCCCATTTGCGGGTCCTTCTGCACGGCCTTCATGAACTCGATGCCTGGCCTCCCCGAACTTCCCCTGCTCGAAGTAGCGATTGCCGCTGTCGAAGTACTGCTCGGCGCTTTTCGCGCATCCGCCCGCGACGGCCAACGCCAGAAGGAGTGGGAGAACGGAACGACGGGAGAGCATAAGGAACCTCGCTGGAGAAGGAACGCGCCCGACATGCCACCGCTTATCGATATTGTCGGCTGGAATGGGCCCCGTCTTCAGGGGAAAAGAAAAACCCCCGGGCGCCCGAAGGACACCCGGGGGTGAGATGGCAGGGAAGAAAGCGCCGTCTTATCCGTCGGCTACTTCTTCATCCGTCGGCGGACCGCACCCGCCAGGCCGAACAGGCCGGTGCCGAGCAGCAGCATCGAGCCGGGCTCGGGGACGCTGTTGGTAGCTGAGAACGAGAAGCTACCCGAGGTGCCCTGGCCGCTGAAGATGAACAGGCCCGGCGTGTCGTCGAAACCGGTCAGGTGCGCCACGCCGGTCCCAAGCAGGTCGATCGTGGAGACGGTCTGATCGACGACCGTGAGCGTGGCCAAATCGAACGAGAACGTCAGGCCGCCCGAGGTGACCACCTGGAACCCGGTAATCGGGACGCTGGCATAGCCCCCGGCCGTGACGCCTGTCAGCGAGAGGTCCTGAATGGTCCCGCACAGGAAACACGGCGTGAGGCCGGCAAAGGAGCCGACACCGTTCAGGACCGAGAAGGTCCCGGCGACACCTGGCGTCGGCGTATTGCCGCCCGGGACGAAATCCACGCCAGTGGCCAGACCGACACTGGTTGCCGCGCCCGAAGGTACCACCACGGGCACCCAGTTGCCAGCGAGCGACACGGCACCCGAGATGGGCGCCGCCTGCGCCGACCCGGCGACGCACAGGCCGACCACGAGACTCAACACTAGGACTAGTTTCTTCATCTGCACCTCCTGCGCCGGTTGACGGCGCCTTCCCTGCCTCGTCGGGCAAGAGTCACATCTGTCGACTGTTGAGCAAAGGACGTGCCGGTGCCTCGAACTGCCATTGAAACGGTCGTAATTGCCGTTAACTAACTGAACATAAAGACGATACGAACAACCATCGGTTGGCGGTCGGTCTTGTGGAAGGTCTTTCTTTCGGCGACTATTGTCGGACCGGGCTGGTATCGGGGTGAATTTATCTGGGCTCGGCGGTTGGCTCTTCTCGCCTGCCGGACCAAATGAAAACCCCCGGGTGCCCGAAGGACGCCCGGGGGCGGACTCAAAAGCAAGGAAGGGCCGACCGGCCAGACGGCTATTTCTTCATCCGGCGGCGAACCGCGCCCATCAGGCCGACGAGACCGGTGCCGAGCAGCAGCATCGAGGCCGGTTCGGGAACCGGCTGAACCTGGATCAAGGCATCCTGGAAGTCGTAGTCCGATGCCGAACCCGCGGAGTCCTCGAACCCCATCGTCCACCGATTGAGCGACGGGTCCAGAAACGCCAGCATCTGGGCGGTCGAACCCGGGTTGAGGCTGTCGACGCTGTAGAAGGTATTGCCGTTGTGCATGTCGGCGATATAGACCCCAAACGCGTTCGGATCGATCCCGGTGAACGTGCCGGCGTTGACGCCCCAGCCGCCGCTGATGGTCAGCGCGTAGGTGGTCGGGTCGAAGACGAGCGAAGCTGGCGTCGTCCCCTGGTATTCAGCGCCCCGCGAGTCGTTGTTGAAGACGGTCACCCGCGTGATCTTCGTCGGGTCGCCGCCGGCGGCCGACCAGATCCCCACCGAGGTCTCCGCGGCATCGCCCGCGACCTTGAATCCGAGCAGCAAGTTGGCCGCGAAAGCCCCATCCAGCGACCACATGCCGGCGGCCTGCTGGTCGGTGTTGACGTTGATGCCCGCGCCCGGGTTCAGGTAGTTGACCAGGGTTTGAAGCTCGCAGTTGGCTGCCGAACTGCCCCAGCAAGGCGTCGTCGCGTCGATGGTGGCGCCGACGGCGACCGGGCGCGAGTTGAGGGGGTTGATCGGGTCCCCACGGACCGGGCCGGCTGCCAGCACGGTCGCGACCATCCCAACGGCGAACAGGGTCTTCTTCATATCGTTCTTCCCCCGGGCGGCCCGGGATTCCCTGAGATAAGGGCCAAATCCTAACACGTCTGTCGCAAGATGGATGCCCGATCGCCGCTCCGGGCGAAGAAGCGGCCGATCTCCATGTGGCTCAAACAGTTGGGCTTGGCGCTCCGGACCCTCTTTCCGTCCGTCCCCGCACAAAAGGAGCCGGGAGGACTGACTTTTGTCACCAATGGTGCTGTTCAGGAAGATGTTTGTACCGCTACTTCTTCCCGGCCAACTTCGTCTGCACCGCCTTCGCCTCCTCGCTCCCCGCCATCGACGGGTCGAGCCGCAACGCCTCTTTCAGCTCCACCGCGGCTCCGTCCAGCTTGCCGATGGCCGCATAGATCACCGCCGCGTGCAGGCGGATCTCGGCATTCGCCGGCTCCGCCTTGACCACGCTGGCCATGACCGGCGCCGCCTCTTGATTCCGGCCGAGCAGGTGCTGAATCCACGCCATCGTGTCCGCGATCGCGGGATTGCCTGGCGCCAGCATGTTCGCCCGTTCCGCGTAGCCAACCGCCTCGGCGGGCTGGTGTTTCTGAACGGCCAGCAGGTAGGCGAGGTTGTTCAGGGCCATCGCGTTGTCGGCGTCCACCCTCAGCGCCAGGCGATAACGCTCGATCGACTTGTCGTACTCCCGGCTCAGCTCGTAATCGCGTGCGAGCGCCATCTGGGCGTCCAGCATCCGCGGTTCGAGCGCGGTCGCCTCCTCGAGCGCCGCCCGCGCGCCCGCCTTGTCGTCCTTCGCCGACAGGGCCTCGGCGCGGGCCATCAATCGAGCCGCGTCCGGCTTGACGCCGCGCGCCGTGGCGACGCGCAGCCGGCGGGCCGAGAACATGGAGGGCAGCCCCGTGGACGGATCGATCCCGGCGTCGATCTCCGATGGCTGCAGCGCCGTGCGCGGGAACGGCGCGCACAACGGGTCGCCGACGACGACGGTCTGCCAGCTGAGGAACGGCATCGCCAGGTAGAACGACTCGGCGAGAGTGAAGCCCGAGAGGTAGGCGGGGAAGAGAATGTTCGGGCGGATCGTCGCGTCGAGGTACGGCTCGGCGACGTGCCCCGCCACGCCGGTCACCCCCTCGCGGATCAGGTCGCCTGTCAGCGACTGCGGCGATCCCGCGAAAAACTTCGTCCGGTCGATCCAGGGGCCCGTGGCCCATCCGGCGGGAGGCTCCCGGAACGTCCGCGCGTCGGTGCTGACGAACATGCCGGCAATCGCCCCGGGCACGAAGCCGAGCCCGAGCGTCCGCGTGGTGATCGCCGGGTCGTTCGATCCCCAGGAGAAGTAGCCGAGCACGTGCTTCTCGCCGGTGAGCGCGCGGCCGCTCGTCTCGAGAACGAGCCGGTCGCCGAAGCCGTGGCCGGTCATCCAGTCGGCCGCCGCCTTCAGCCACGCGTTCCCCCCGGCAATGTCGGTGGCCGCTCGCTCGTCGAGCAGGATTCGGCCCTCGCGGACGGGCGCGGCGCCACGGTCGATCAGCTTCAGGACGTCATCGACCGTGTAGCCGTCGAGACGCGTCACCAGGTAGACGTCGAGCGCCTTGTGGCTGAACGGCCTGGCCTGCGCGACGGGCGTGTCGCCCAGGAAATACGGGTTGGCGAGGGGACCGACCAGCGCGGCCTCCTCGCCGGTCATCCAGCGGTAGAGCAGCGTCAGCTCGGAATCGACGCTGGCCTGGGTCCCGCCCCGCCCGGACGTTCCGCGGACGCGAAGGGGCACGCCCTTGGTGAGGACGATGAAGAGAATGCGGTCCTGGGCCGAGTTGCGCCGAATCCAGGTGGCGATCGGGTTCTGGATCTGGTTGACGAACGCGGACCGGTCGATCTCGTCGGCGGTCGCGTCAACCGTGATGCGCAGCACCTGCGCCTGCGGCACGGCGCGCACCCGCGCGTAGTGCTCGGCCACCCGGATCGAGTCGGGCGACGCCTGGTTGACGACCAGCAGGACGTTGTCACCGGTCTGGGCGATTGCCGGCGCGGCGAGAAGCCAGAGTGCAAGGGCTGCAAGAAGGGGCAGGGGAGTGCGTGTCATCTCCTGCATTGTCGGTTCACAGACGGTGGAACTGTACGACATGTAGTGGCAGGGCTAGTGGCCAGTGGCTGGTCAGTCACGCGTTCCACGCTCTCCAGCCCGCAAGTCGGAAGCCGCGAGCCGGATGCGATTCAGTGGGTCTGGCCTGAAGCCTGAAGCCCGAAGCCTGAAGCCTGAAGCCTGACGTCGAAGCCGTTACGCGTGCACGTGGTCGTCGGCGGAGAACGGCTCGGACAGCCCGTCAGCGGAGGTGTTGCGGGTGGCGTTGTGGCTGCGATGGATGGCGTCGCCGCTGGCGGTCTCGATGCGAACCGAATACGACACCGGAAGTCCGTCCAGAAGTCCGGCGATGGCGGCCAGCACCTTCGCAGCCAGCCGGCTTTCGTCGTCGGGCGTGAGAGACGACACGATGCGGATTTCCATGGCTTCCTCCGAAACGGCTCGCAGGTCAGGGCACCACCGAAAGGTGCAAACAGTGTTCCCTTCCTTGCCTTGCAATAATTGCCAGCAAAACCGCGGCCTGGGGATCGAGAGCGGGCAGATAGTTCTCACCGCGGGAGAATAAACTCCACCGCTTCGGTGGAGTTCTGGAACTGTCGCCGGGCGAGAATAGTGGTCTTTAGACTCCATCCGCGGCGACTTCTGTGGGTAGCGCTCGGGCGCTTTCGACCATTCCGGCCCAAAACGTCAAAAGGCAGAGCTGGTACGAATGATGCCAGCGCATTTGCGGGGGAAACCGTGTAACCGCCCCCGATCGTACGGACCGAACACCGTGCAGCATGTGGACCTGACCGAATCCGACCTCCGACGGCTGGGCGACGTCTGGCCCGCCGTCCAGGCCGCGTCCAACGAGCGGACGGCGGCCGACCTGCTGGTGGCTCGCACCACCGGCTGGCTGTCGGGGCGCAAGGCGTGCGAACGCCTGGTCGGGGACCTCTACGCCTTCTCGCGGCGCGTCGGCCAGGTCAGCGACCTGGTTCCGCTGTCACGGTTCGTCCTGCACGCGATCGCCGAGCGGGTTGCCGCCCAGCAGGCAGCCATCGCCTTGTACGACGACTCGCTCGGCCGCCTCTCCATCGTCGCCACGCACGGCTACCCGACCGTGCTCGTCGAGGACCTGCGGATCCTGCCCGGCACCGGCGTCATCGGTGAAGTGTTCGTGTCGCGGCAGCCGCGGCTGGTCCTGGACGCCCGGCGCGAGGCGCGCACCGAGCCCCGGCGCCGGCGCTACCGGACCGGATCGTTCATGGCGCTGCCGCTGTTCACCGCCGGGGACGGCCTCGGCGTGATCACGCTGACCGACCGGGCCGACCTGCAGCCGTTCACCCGCCACGACCTGACGCTGGCCCGCGCGATGGCGGCGCCGGCCGCGCTCGGCCTGTCGTCGGCGCGGCTGGTCAAGCAGAACCGGGACCTCGCGCGCGCCGTGGCGATCGACCCGCTCACCCTGCTCTTCAACCGACGCTATTTCGAGACCCGCATCGACGAAGAAATCCAGCGCGCCCGGCGCTACGGCGTGGAGCTCGCCCTGCTGGTGATCGACGCCGACGATTTCAAGAGTTTCAACGATCGGTTCGGCCACCTGGTCGGCGACCAGGTGCTGCGCGGCATCTCCGACACGCTGCGCCGATCGGTCCGCGCGTTCGACGTCTGCACCCGGTTCGGCGGCGAGGAATTCGCCATCCTGATGCCGGGGAGCAGCGCCGCGAGCGCCCTGCAGAGCGCCGAACGCATCCGCCATCGCATCGAGCACTACCGGTTCGACCCGCTGCCGATCCCGCCGGATCGCCACCCGACCATCAGCATCGGCGTGGCCGTGCTCGACGGTGAGGGCTCGGCTCACGACCTCATCGCGCGCGCCGATCGGGCGCTCTACGCGGCCAAGGCGGCCGGCAAGAACTGCGTCCGCCTGGCGCCGGGCTAGGGGCATCGCCTTCCCGCACGACCCCGCGCCACCCATTGCACGGCATCTTCGGGGTGACACATCTCATCTATTGACGGTACAATAGTCCGGGGCTAGGCTGGATTCCGTGTATAGGCTGACTTAATTCGACCGATAAGTGGAATAGGCGGCCCGGCGGGCCCCTGGCGAGTCCGGATATCGATGAACGAAGAGATCAACCAGCTGATCGGGCAGAGTCAGGCCATCAGCGAACTCCGGGAGGAACTGGAGTACGCGGCCAGGTCTGACGCCAAGATCCTCATTACCGGCGAGAGCGGCGTCGGCAAGGAAGTGCTGGCGCGCCTGATCCACCGGCGCAGCAACCGCGCGCACGCCGCGATGGTCACCATCAACTGCGCGGGCCTGCCCGACTCGCTGCTCGAATCCGAGCTCTTCGGGCACGTTCGCGGGTCGTTCACCGGCGCTTACCGCGACAAGCCCGGGCTGCTCGAGACGGCCCACAACGGCACGATCTTCATGGACGAGGTGGGGGAGATGAGCCTGCGGATGCAGGCGCTGCTCCTCCGTTTCCTCGAGAGCGGCGAGATCCAGCGCGTCGGCGCCGAGCGCGCCCAGGCGCGCGTCAACGTGCGCGTCATCGCGGCCACCAACCGCAACCTGATCGAACGGATCGCGTCGAAGGACTTCCGCGAGGACCTCTACTACCGCCTCAACGTCATCCACCTCACGGTGCCGGCGTTGCGCGATCGCCGCGACGACGTCCCCGAGCTGCTCAAGCACTTCATCGCCTTCTACGCGGCGCGCCACGGCATGCCGACGCCCGAGATTGCGCCCGAGGCGATGGCCCAGCTGGTGGCGTACGGCTGGCCCGGCAACGTCCGCGAGCTCAGGAATTTCGTCGAGCGGCTCGTGCTCCGCGCCCGCAACGGGTGCGTGCTGCCGGGCGACCTGCCGGCCGAGATCGCGCCGCCGGTGCAGGCCCCGGCCCACGGGTCGGCGCGCGCGACGGTGATCGACCGGATGTACGACCGGATGGTCAACCGGCGCGAGTCGTTCTGGACGGTGGTCTACGAGCCGTTCATGCTGCGCGACATGACGCGCGACGACCTGCGCGCCATCGTCAGCCGCGGTCTCGAGCAGACGCGCGGGAGCTACCGGATCCTGGTGCAGCTGTTCAACATGACGGAGGCCGACTACAAGCGCTTCCTGAACTTCCTCCGCAAGCACGACTGCCAGATGCCGTTCCAGCGGTTCCGCAACCTGCCCGCGCGGCTCGAAACCGGCGCCGCAGAGTCGGCGGCGGTCCCGGCGGCCGACGACCGGCGACGAGTGGAGGTCTGACGATCGTGGATCAGATCCTCGTCGTCGACGACGACCAGCAGGTGCTGAGGTATCTCGCCGAGATCCTGCAGGACGCCGGCTACGACACGCTGACCTGCAGCCGATACCAGGACGCCAAGGCGCTGCTGGCCACGACGCGTCCCTCGCTGCTCCTCACCGACATCCGCCTCGGGGCCTTCAACGGCCTGCAGCTCGCCTTCTTCGCGCGCGACCATCAACCCGGTCTGCCCGTGGTCGTGCTCACCGGGTACGAGGACCCGACGCTGCGCGAGGAGGCCACCCGTTCGGGCGCGGCGTTCCTCGTCAAGCCGGTCACCCGCGCGACGCTCCTCGACGCCGTGCGCGACGCCCTCGCGCGTCGCGCCTGACTCCCGGGGCCACCTACATCACGGTCAAGGGGTCGAATGCGGCGTCGGGTGCGGCGACCGGGCCGGAGACCGACGACGACCGATGCGGGTCCGGCTCGACATCCCACAGGTCGACATCGTAGGGCACGTCGAGGCGCTGCCCGTCGGGGGAGTAGACGACGCGCACGCGCGGCCGGCCCGGGTCGAGCGGTGACGGGCGCAGCACCACCGCGTAGGCGCCCGTGTTGAGACGGACGATCGACCCCACCGGGTAGAGCCCCATCAGCTGCACGAACCGCCGGACCAGGTGGTTCTCGAACGCCCGGCCCTCGCCGCGCCTGAGGACCTCGAGGATCCGGTCCGCCGGGTACGCGTCCTGGTAGTGGCGCTTGGACCGCATCGCGTCGTACACGTCGGCGATCGCGCACAGCATCGTGGCCAGGTTGAGCGAGTCGCGCGCGACGGCGGCCGGATAGCCCGTCCCGTCCAGCCGCAGGTGGTGCTCGAACGCCACCACCGCCGCGAGCGGCGTGAGCTCCATGGTCCGCCGCAGGATCTGGGCGCCGTCGATCGGGTGCCGGCGGACAACCGCCATTTCGTCGTGATCGAGCTTGGTGGACTTGCTCAGGATCTCCGGCGGCGTGTGCACCTTGCCGATGTCGTGCATCAGGCCGGCGACGCCGAACTCCCGGAGCAGCGGGCCGTCGATGCCGAGCCCCTGCGCCTGCATCATCGTGAGGATCGAGACGTTCACCATGTGCGTGAACGTGTAGTCGTCGGAGCTGCGGATGACGGTCAGCGCGATCAGCGCCTCGCGATTCTGGCCCATCACCTGCGCGAGGTCGTCCACCACGCCGCTCGCCACCGACGCGTCCACCGTCCCCTCCTGCCACGCGCGGCTCCAGACGGTCCGCATCGTGGAGGTCGCCTGCTCGTGCAGCCTGCGGACCATGGCCATGTCGGCCGGGCGCGCCGCCGCGCGCTTGTCGGTGTGGAGGACGCCGACGTGCACGTGCGGCAGGTCGAGGGCGGTCACCTCGTCGGGCGAGATGGCGCCGAGCGAGCGGCAGAGCGCGGCGACGGTCGTCAACAACTCCTCGGCGGTAACCCCGCGCTCGAACGAGATCCGCTCGATGCCCCGCGACTTGAGCCGGCCGAACAGCTGGCCGAGGGCGGCCGCGCCCCGCGGCATCGGCTGATCGCCGACGATGACCTCGTCCTCCAGCAGGCCGATCGACAGCGACGCCGGGCCGGTGAGCAGCTCGAGCAGCGCCTCGGTGAACGCGGCCGTGTTGCGGACCACCAGCGGGTGCCCCGGCGCGTAGAGCTGCGACCCTCGCAGGGCGGCGCCGAAGCGCCGGAGGAGTTCGTCGACGAGCGGCTGGCGGCGGGAGATCGGAGGGGTCATGTGCGCCTCAGGTACTTCCGCGCGGCGGCGCGGACGCCGAGCGAACCGGCCTCGGCCGCCTTCTCGAGCGCCTCGCGGGCGGACGGCACCTTCATCTGGGCGAGCGCGGCGGCCGCCGCGGCGCGGACCTCGCGCGTGCGCAGCGGCGCCCACCAGCCGCCCCGGTGGAGGATGTCGGCGAGCGCGTCCACCGCGTCCTGGCCGCCGAGCGCGCCGAGCCGCGAGAGCGACCGCAGGTAGACGGCCCGAATCTCGCCCCGGCACTCGAGGTGCTGCACGATGTGGCAGAGCAGCGGCACGGCCCGGTGCTCGCGCGTCGTCGCCAGCTGGTCCACCATCGTCATCCGGGCCGGGTGGTCGGTGTCCAGGAGGATGTCGCGCAGCGTGTCGAACGACTCGTCCACGCCGAGCCCGATGATCGCCCGCACCGCCTCGTGCCGCACCTCGGTGTCCGCGTCGGCCGCGAGCCGCGCGAGGCCGGGGGCCGCCTCCGACCCACCGCGCAGGCGGAGCAGCTGCACCGCCGTCTTGCGGACGCCCGGAAGGGGCGACTCGACGAGCTGCTGGATCGACTCGCGGCCGTGATCGCCGAAGGCCAGCATCAGGTCGGCCAGCCGGCGACGGGCGCGGGGCCGGTCCTCGGCCGCGAGGGCCTCGGTCAGCCTGGGCACCAGCGCCGGGCCGATCGCGGCGCACAAGGCCAAGATCTGGTCGAACTCGCTGTCGCGCGCCGCCTGGAGGTGGGAGGCGATGCGGGAGAGGAACGGCCCGCGGGCCAGCTCGTCGAGCGCTTCGCCGGTGTCGTCGGCGGCCCTCGCCGCCCTGAGCGCGCGGCTCTGGCCGACGGCGGCGTCGGCCAGCTGCCTGGCGGCGTCGAAGTCGCCCAGATCGACCAGGTCGCCCAACTGGGTCATCACGAGATCCAGGGCGTCGCGGCGCCGGTCGCCGACGTGCTGGACGGCGAGCAGGTCGGCCAGCATCTTCAGGTCGAGATCGCGGACCGCGGCGTCGCTGACCGTCTTCAGCCACGCGACGATCCGGTCGTGCGGGTCGTCGGTGGCCTTGGTGAGGTCGGCGGCGCGCTGCCGCGCCGCCGACAGCTCGCGATCGTAAGACGCGGGCACGTAGGCCACGTCGCTGTAGGTGGTCAGCAGGTCGGCCACCTGGGACCAGAGCGAATCGAAGCTGGTGTCCTCCGACGCCTGCGTGCGGGCCAGCTCCTCGTGCACCAGCGGCGCGATCGACTTCCGGCGGTTCGGGTCGGGCGCGAGCAGGCGGACCGCTTCGGCCAGGCGGGCGGAGGCGTGGCGCTCGTGGGCGACCGAGCGGGAGATGAAGCGCGCCAGCGTCCGGTTGTCGATGCGGCCGGTCAGCTCGGCGACGAGCGGGGCGTGGGCCGCCCCCGGGGCGGAGCCGGGGCCGACGATCTCGAGGACCATCTCCGGCGAGAGCCGGGCCAGAGCCGACGCCATGTTGCCGAGCGCCGTCTCGAGACCGGCCGGGTCTTCCCGCGCCAGGTAATCGACGAGCTGCTGGATCGTGTCGAGCAGCGCGCCCCCCAGCTCCTGCACGGACCTGGTCCCGGGCTGCTCTTCGACCTGCTCGAAGAACGCCGCGAGCCGGGCGGGGTCGTGAGTGATTTCGGACAGGAGGCGGAGCGTCGCCTCGTCGAGATCGGGCGCGTGGCCCTCGAGACACCGCGCGACGACCGCGGCCCAGGCGGCGGCCGCCTGCGCCTTGCCGGCGGTCGAAATCCTCGGGGCCGGGTCGAGCAGGTTCCGCGCCCCGGCGCCGTCGGAGTCGAACAGGCTCGAGTAGTCGATTTCCGTCAGCGCGATGCCGATCGCGCCGTCGGTGGTCAGCGCGCGGGCCAGGCCGCCGCCGAGGCGAAGCCTGTCGGGGTCCTGGCCGAGCAGGGTGACCAGCGTCCGCCACGCGGACGGGGACACGCCGGGCTGGATGCTGATTTCGCCGATCCGGTGCGAGTGGAGCAGCGAGGCCATGTCCGCGACGGCCGCGTCCGGGCGCTCGAGCATGCATCCGTCCACGAGCAGGTTGTCCGGGATGACCAGCATCGTCAGCGCCCCGGCTTCGGTCGCCGTGCGGCCGGCTTCGGTCAGCCGGTCGAGCGCCTCGGCCAGCGCCGGGTGCTGGGGCGGATAGAGGTTGGCGGCCCGCGCCGCGCCCTTGCAGGCGCGCGCAAACGCCATCAGCCGGACGGCGACATCGGGAGGCAGCGGGACGAGCTGTGTATCGGGCATTGCACGCACGCGTCGCAACTAGATTATCGGCCAGAACGCAGGGCGGGGACAGCACCGGCTAATCGGGGGCTTCGATGAATAATCGGAACTGACGCAGAGGAATCCGATTCCTCATCGAAGAACCCGATTCCCCATCGTCAGAACCGATTCCTCATCGAAGAACCCGATTCCTCATCGTCAGAACCGATTCCTCATCGAAGAACCCGATTCCTCATCGTCAGAACCGATTACGCTATACTGCCTCCCTATGCGCGCGACCGACATCATCCGGGCCAAGCGCGACGGGCTGGCCCTCAGCCGCGAGGCGGTCGAGTTCTTCGTGTCCGGCGTCACCGACGGGTCGCTGCCCGACTACCAGGCCTCGGCGCTGCTGATGGCCATCGTCCTGCGCGGGATGACGGCGGAAGAGACCGCCTGGCTGACCGGCGCCATGGTGCGGTCCGGGATCACCGTCGACCTCTCGTCCATCCCCGGCGTGAAGGTGGACAAGCACAGCACGGGGGGGGTCGGCGACAAGACGTCGCTCGTGCTGGCGCCGCTGGCGGCCGCCTGCGGAGTCCGGGTGCCGATGATGTCGGGGCGCGGGCTCGGCCACACCGGCGGCACGCTCGACAAGCTGCAGTCGATCGCCGGCTTCCGCGTCGATCTCTCGCTCGACGAGCTGAAGGCGGCGCTCGAGAAGACCGGCGTGGCGATGCTCGGCCAGACGTCGCAGATCGCGCCGGCCGACAAGAAGCTCTACGCGCTGCGCGACGTGACCGGCACGGTGGAGAGCATCCCGCTCATCACCGCGTCGATCATGAGCAAGAAGATCGCCGAGGGGATCGACGCCCTGGTGCTCGACGTCAAGACCGGGCGCGGCGCCTTCATGAAGACCGTGGAGGACTCGCGGCGGCTCGCCCGCTCGCTGGTGGACACCGGCAACCGGTCGGGCGTCCGCACCGAGGCGGTCATCACCGCCATGGACGCGCCGCTCGGCCGCGCCGTCGGCAACGCCCTCGAGGTCGTCGAGTGCGTCGAGACGCTCAAGGGGCGGGGGCCGGCCGATCTCGAGACGCTGTCGGTCTGGCTGGCCGCGCGCATGGTGCTCGCCGCCGGCCTGGCGGCCTCGCCGGCCGAAGCCGAGGCGAAGGTGCGCCGTGCGCTCACCTCCGGCGCCGGCGTCGAGAAGTGGCGGGAGATCGTGGCGCAGCAGGGGGGCGACGCCCGGACCGTGGACGACTACGGCCTGATGGCGTCGGTGAGGACCCGGCACCTGGTCACGGCCCAGCGGTCCGGCTACCTGGCCGGGCTCGACGCGGAACTCGTCGGCCGCGCCGCCGTGGCGCTCGGCGCGGGCCGCGCCACCGTGGACGACGTCGTGGACCCGGCCGTCGGCGCGATGGTCCTGGCCCACCCGGGCGACCAGCTGCGCGCGGGCGACCCGATCCTCGAGTTGCACTACCGCCGCGAGCGGGACCTGGCGTCCGCGCTCGAGCTCGTCGGCCGGGCGATCGAGTTCGCCGACGAGCCGCCGGTCTTGCTGCCGCTCATCGTGGAACAAGTCAGGTGACGGCTCTCGGCTTTGGGCTCCCGGCTCCGGGCGGTGTCTGGCCCTCGGCCGGAAGCCGGACCCTGCCGAGAGTCGAAAGCCGAGAGCCGAGAGCCGTCTTGAAGGAGCACCCGTGAATCCTCCCGTCCCGTCTCCGTCCGTCCCCGGTTCCCGCCGCACCGAGTTCCTCATCGTCGGGGCGGCGGCTCTGGTCGCCGTCGTGGCCGCCCTGCTGGCGCAGTTCGGCGGTGTCCCGAAGGCGCAGTCGATCGTCGGCCTGGTGGTGATCCTCGGGATCGCGTACGCGCTGTCGAACAACCGGCGGGCGATCGACGTGCGCACCGTGGCGTGGGGGCTCGGACTGCAGATCGTCTTCGCGGTGCTCGTGCTGAAGACGTCGGCCGGCCAGGTCGTCTTCACGACGCTCGGGCGCTACATCACGCGGCTGCTCGGCTTCGCGGGCGTCGGCGCGGCGTTCGTGTTCGGCCCGCTCGGCGACTCGGGCGTCTGGGGCGACGCGATGACGAGGGTGTTCGGCCCGAGCGGCGCGCAGTACGCGGTGATCTTCGCCTTCCAGGTGCTGCCGACGATCATCTTCATCGCCGCGCTGTTCGCGATCCTCTACTACTTCGGGGTCATGCAGGTCGTCGTTCGGATCTTCGCCGTGGCGATGAAGCGGGTGATGCGGGCGAGCGGCGCGGAGTCGCTCAACGTGGCCGCGAGCATCTTCATGGGGCAGACCGAGGCGCCGCTGACGATCCGGCCCTACCTGCCGGACATGACGCAGTCCGAACTGATGACGGTGATGACGGCGGGGATGGCGCACATCTCCGGCGGCATCATGGCGGCGTACATCCTGTTCGGCATCGAGGCCAAGCACCTGCTGACGGCCGTGATCATGACCGCGCCCGGCACGATCATGATGGCCAAGATGTTCATCCCCGAAACCGAGTCGCCCAAGACCATGGGGACGGTCAAGCTCGACGTGCCCCGCACCGACGTGAACGTCATCGACGCCGCGGGCCGCGGGACCGGCGAGGGGCTGCACCTGGCGCTGAACGTCGGCGCGATGCTCATCTCGTTCATCGCGCTCATCGCGCTGGTCAACGCCGTCCTCGCGCACATCCCGCTGCTCGGCGAGCCGCTGAGCCTCGGCCGCGTCTTCGGCTGGGTGTTCTCGCCGGTCGCCTGGGCGATGGGCGTGGCGTGGAAGGACGCGGCGACGGTGGGCAACCTGCTCGGCACGCGCATGGCGCTGAACGAGTTCGTGGCCTACGCGGAACTCGGCAAGTACGCCGGCGCCACGGCGGTGCACGCCGCCGGCCCGCTGTTCGGGCAGATGGACCCGAAGTCGTTCACCATCGCGACGTTCGCGCTGTGCGGCTTCGCCAACTTCAGCTCGATCGGCATCCAGATCGGCGGCATCGGCGCCCTGGCCCCGAACCGCCGCCACGATCTCGCGCGCCTCGGCCTGCGCGCGATGCTGGCGGGCACGCTCGCCAACTTCGTGACGGCGACAATCGCGGGATTCTTGCTGTAGGGACGAGGGACGGGGAGCGAGGGACGGGGGCGATATTCACGCGTAGGGGCGGGCCTTGTGCCCGCCCGTCAGGGCCTTGTGCCCGCCCGTTGACGAGGGTTTGTCTATGCCGAGTTATTACGACCAGGTCTCCGAGGCGGCGGAGTTCATCCGCGGCCGCGCGGGCCGCGTTCCCGACGTCGCCGTCGTGCTCGGCTCCGGGCTGGGCGATCTGGCGGATCGGGTCACCGCCGCTCTGACGCTCGCCTACCGGGACATCCCCAACTGGCCCCCCTCGGGCGTCGTCGGCCACGCCGGCAAGCTGGTGATCGGCGAGCTGAGGGGCCGGCGCGTGGCCGTGCTGTCGGGGCGCGCGCACTTCTACGAAGGGCATTCGCTGCTGCGCTCGACGTTCGGCATCCGCGTGATGGGGTTGCTCGGCGTCAAGACGGTCATCCTGACCAACGCGGCCGGCGGCATCAACACGTCGTTCGAGTCGGGCGCCCTGATGGTCATCGACGACCACATCAACCTGTTCGGCACCAACCCGCTCATCGGCCCCAACGAGGAGCGGTTCGGCCCGCGTTTCCCCGACATGACCGACGCCTACTCGAAGCGCCTGCGGGCGCTGGCCGACGCGGTCGCGGCCGAGCGCGGCCTCGGGCTGGCGCACGGCGTCTACGCGGCGCTGCACGGGCCGAGCTACGAGACGCCGGCCGAGATCCGCTTCCTGCGGACGATCGGCGCCGACGCGGTCGGCATGTCCACGGCGCCCGAGACGATCGTCGCGCGCCACATGGGGATCGAAGTGCTGGCCGTCTCGTGCATCACCAACATGGCCGCCGGCGTGCTCGACGCGCCGCTCGACCACACCGAGGTGATGCTGACGGCCACGCGCGTCAAGGACCAGTTCATCGCCCTGGTCGAGGGCATCATCGCCCGCCTCTGACTGGCTCCAGGGGTCGGAGCGGTTTTTCCTGGGCCGTGAGAGAATGCCTGCATGAGCGATCCCCTCGTTGTCGCCGCTCGTAAGGCCCGCGAGCGCGCCCGCGCCACGTTCTCGCACTTCAAGGTCGGCGCCGCACTCGAGACCGCCGACGGGCGCATCGTCACCGGCTGCAACATCGAGAATGCGACCTACGGCCTGACGATGTGCGCCGAGCGCGTGGCGCTGTTCAAGGCCGTCTCCGAGGGGCTCGACGCCTTCCGGCGCATCGCCGTCGTGGCCGACACCGAGGCGCCGACGCCGCCGTGCGGGCCCTGCCGCCAGATCCTCTGGGAGTTCGCCGGCGACATCGAGGTCGTCCTCGCGAACCTCGACGAAGAGAAGGGACGCTACCGCCTGAGCGACCTGCTGCCTCTGCCCTTCGACGCGAGATTCCTGAAGCAGGAATAGTCGCGGGCTCGCATCCTGCGGCCGGCTCTTGAGGCGCCAGGCGTGGCCTTGAGCCCTGAGCCTTGAGCCGCATTTCCCTGAGCCGTGAGCCTCCGAGCTTGAGCCCTGAGCCCTGAGCCCTGAGCCTGTTATGATCGACCCTTATGCGTCCAACCGTTGAGTGGAACGACGACGGCGTCGTCATGATCGACCAGCGAAAGCTGCCTGGAGCCGAGGTGTACGTCACGTGCCGGACGGCCGTCGAGGTGGCGCGGGCCATCAAGACGATGGTCGTGCGCGGGGCTCCGGCGATCGGCGTGACGGCGGCGCTGGGGCTGGCGCTCGCGATGAAGCGCAGCACGATGACCGGGACGACGAAGTTCGCCGCCGAGTTCCAGAAGACGTGCGACCTGCTCGCGTCCACGCGGCCGACCGCCGTCAACCTGTTCTGGGCCATCGCCCGGATGAAGCGATGCCTCGGGACCGCCGTCCAGGCGGGGGCGTCGGTCGACGAGATCAAGGTCCGGCTGGAAGCCGAGGCGCGCGCCATCGACGCCGAGGACGTCGCCTCCTGCCGTGCCATCGGGCGGTTCGGCGGCGAGCTGGTGCCCGACCGGGCGCGGATCCTCACCCACTGCAACGCCGGCGCGCTGGCGACGGCCGGCTACGGGACGGCGCTCGGCGTCGTCCGCGGCGCCATCGAGCTCGGCAAGCAGGTGAGCGTCTACGCCGACGAGACGCGGCCGTTCCTGCAAGGAGCCCGGCTCACGGCGTGGGAGCTCGTCCACGACGGGATCGACACGACGGTCATCACCGACAACATGGCGGCGACGTTCATGCGCCAGGGGATGATCGACCTGGTCGTGGTCGGGGCCGACCGGATCGCGGCCAACGGCGACGTGGCCAACAAGGTCGGCACCTACGGTCTCGCCGTGCTCGCGAAGGAGCACGGGCTGCCGTTCTACGTGGCCGCGCCCAGCTCGACGCTCGACCCGGCCACGCCGAGCGGCGCGGAGATCCCGATCGAGGAACGCCCGGCCCGCGAGGTCACCCACATCGGCGCCACGCGCCTGACGCCGGCGCAGGCGAAGATCAGGAACCCCGCGTTCGACGTCACGCCGGCCCGCTACGTGACGGCGATCATCACCGAGCGCGGCGTATGGCGGCCCCCGTACGCCGAATCGCTTCGCGCTGCCGCGCAATCGGAGGACGGGACGAGTAATCGGGGTCTTCGATGAGTAATCGGATTCTTCGATGAGTAATCGGATTCTTCGATGAGTGATCGGGTTCTTCGATGAGGGATCGGATTCTTCGATGAGTAATCGGGTTCTTCGATGAGGGATCGGATTCTTCGATGAGTGATCGGATTCCTCTGCGTGAGTTCCGATCCCTCTGCGTCAGTTCCGATTCCTGTGCGTCAGTTCCGATTCCTCAATCGTCAGTTCCGATTATGTTGATTCTCGGCATCGAGAGCTCGTGCGACGAGACGGCGGCGGCGGTGGTCGCCGAGGTGGACGACCCGGCGCGCCCCTGGCAGATCCGCTCGAGCGTCGTCGCCTCCCAGGTGGCGATCCACCGTGAGTGGGGAGGTGTCGTCCCCGAGCTGGCCTCCCGCCAGCACCTCCGCGACATCTGCGGCGTGGTCGAGCGGGCGCTCGAAGAGGCAGGGGTCGTGTTGCGCAGGCCTGAAGGCCCGCGCTATCCGGAAGACCGCGGCAGTCTGACCCGCGATGCGATCGACGCGGTCGCCGTGACGCAGGGGCCGGGCCTGGTCGGCTCACTGCTGGTCGGCGTCCAGTTCGCCAAGTCGCTGGCGGCGTCGATCGGGCGGCCGCTGGTCCCCGTCCACCATCTCGCCGGCCACATCGAGTCGCTCTTCCTCCACAACGGCCCGCTGCCGCTCCCGGCCGTCGTCCTCGTGGTCTCGGGCGGTCACACGAGCCTCTATCTCGTGCCCGAGCCGGGCGTCTACCGCCTGCTCGCCCGCACGAGGGACGACGCGGCCGGGGAGGCGTACGACAAGGTGGCGAAGATGCTGGGCCTCGGCTACCCGGGCGGGCCGATCATCGACAAGCTGGCCGCCGAGGGGAACGACCGGGCCATCCCGTTTCCGATGACGCGGATTACGCACCGCGACCGGAACGCGCCCGACCTGGCGGGGCGGCTCGACTTCAGCTTCAGCGGGATCAAGACGGCGGTCTTGCGACACGTGAAGGGACGAGGGACGGGGGACGAGGGACGGGGGACGAGACAGCCGCTGCCGTTCACCGCCGTCGAGATCGCGGACATCTGCGCGAGCTTCCAGCGGGTCGTCGTCGAGACGCTCGTGGACCGTCTGTTCGAGGCGGCCGGGCGGTCCGGCGCGAAGAGCGTGGGCATCGCGGGCGGCGTGTCGGCCAACCGGCGGCTGCGGCAGGACGCCGCGGCGCGCGGAGCGGCGCTCGGCCTCCCGGTGTTCCTGCCGACGCTCGCGCTCTCGACCGACAACGCCGCGATGATCGCGGCGGCCGGCCTTCGCCGCTTGCGCGCGGGCGTGACCGCGGGGTGGGACCTGAACGCGGACGCGTCGCTCAGGTTATAGCCGGCAGCGGATCACGGTCCGAGGCCGGGAACCGGGTCGGCGGTCAGCGGATGATGCCGGGGCGAGGCGGCCCGGTGGGCCCTATGCCGCGCCGCAGGGTCTGCCCGAAGCAAAGCGTAAACCTGCCCCGACCGTGCGGCCAGGGAGGGGCCGCTTTGCGAGCGGCAGACCCGAGACGCGGCGTTCAATCGAGCGCGGCCGCCGTGCGCGGGAATTACTCTTTTCACGGGCCAGGGTGAGCCCCGGCTGGTGACGCAGCACGGTCACTCTCCCATGACCTTGACGATCACGCGCTTCTTGCGCTGCCCGTCGAACTCCGCGTAGAAGACCTGCTCCCAGGGCCCGAGGTCGAGCTTGCCGCCCGTGATCGGCAGGATCACCTGGTGGCCGATGACCGTCCGCTTGAGGTGGGCGTCGGCGTTGTCCTCGCCGGTCTGGTGGTGCCGGTAGTGGCGGCCGGCCGGGGCCAGCTTCTCCAGCCACTCGCCGAAGTCCTGGATGAGGCCGTCCTCCCAGTCGTTGACGTAGACGCCGGCCGTGATGTGCATCGCCGAGACGAGCGCCATCCCTTCGCGGACGCCGCTGCGCCGGACGATGTCGGCGACCTCGTCGGTGATGCGGACCATCTCGCGCCGCTCGCGGGTGTCGAAGAACAGATACTCGGTCAGCGTTTTCATGATCAGACGGTAAGCGGTTGGTCGTAGTGACTGTGGGCAGTGGTCAGTCTGTCACGCGTGACGGACTAGCCACTAGCCACCAGCCACTACGCCGTCTGTACTCCCGCCTTCTTCTCGATCGCCGCCGTGCGCAGCAGCGACACGGCGGTGTAGATCACCACGACGATGACGAGCCACATCACGTAGTGGAGCGGCAGGTGCTTCACGACGAGCAGCGCCAGCGCCGAGCCGAAGATGCCGCCCGCGGCCAGCCCCAGCGCCGCCCGCAGGCTGTAGCGCATCCGCCGCACGAACTGCGCGCTCGCCACCGGCATCAGGAACGCGCACGCGCCCATCATGATCGGGAACGCCGCGCTCGGGCTCATGCCGAGCAGGGCGATGAGCACCATGCACGGGGCGTAGTAACCGATGCCGAGCGGCATGATCGAGCCGAGGAAGAAGCTGCCGACCAGCGCCAGCACCAGTTTCACGCCGCCCACGCCGAGGACGATGCCCCTGGCGGCGGACGTCTGGATGAAGCCTTCGTGCACCACGCCGTCGACCGTCGCCTTGACCTCCGACCAGTCCTTGCCCGCGATGACCAGATCGAGCGGCGTGTCGGGCGCGAGCGGCACCACGGCCGGGGCGGTGTCGGACTTGTCCGAACGGAGCACGGCGGCCTCGGGGCCGACCGCCACCCGGTCGGACGGCATCACGCCGGTCACCTTGGCGAACAGGAACCCGGCGGCCACGAGCAGGGCGATGCCCATGCCGACCTGGACTCCCCGCCGCGGCAGGCGGGACACCACGCCGGCGCCGATCCAGGCGCCGGCGACCGCGGTCGCGATCATGAGCACCAGCATCGACGGGTCCACGGCGATGACGGCGATCCCGATGGAGGCCTGGGTGATGGTCGGCAGGCAGTGCCCGACGTTGAGCGTGCCGGGGATGAGCTCGTCGCGCACGAGCTTCCGCAGGCGGAAGTAGGTGGTCGAGGTGGCGAAGCTGCCGATGCCGAGTGCGTCGAAGAAGTTGGCGAAGAATCCGACGGCGACCCTCTCGATGTCCGGCGCGCCGGCGTCCGGCGTGTCGGGGTGCTTGCGGGTCTCGTAGATCCAGACCGCCACGAAGGCCACGGTCACGACCGCCAGCGCGACGAACAGGACAGCAATCACAGTCACCTCCGGGGGGCGACGCCCCTCCGACTGCCGGTTGGCGAGAACTGGTCGGGGAATATATCATGGCAGCGGAATAGCTGCGCGGCCGGCGAGTGAGGCGCCAGTCGTGGCCCGGTTCGTCGCTCCGGGCTCAGCTCGGCGGACCTCGCCAAATTCGCCCTTTGCGCCGACCCGGTCCGCGCCTGGCTCTCCAGCGCCGGCCGTAAGCCGCAAGCCGCGAGCCCGATGAGTGTCTATGCTGAACCGAGAATCTGCCTGGTCGCTGCTGTGCGAGTGGACCACGAGCGACGCGCTGCGGAAGCACGCGCTGGCCGTCGAGTCCGCCGTGACCTACTACGCCCGGACGTTCGGCGAGAACGCCGACGAATGGAGCGTCGTCGCGCTGCTGCACGATTTCGACTACGAGCGGTATCCGACGCTCGAGAACCACCCGTTCCGCGGCGCCGAGTTCCTGCGGGAGCAGGGCTGGCCCGAGTGGGTGGTCCGGGCGATCCTGTCACACGCCGACCACACCCATACCCCGCGCGAGACCAGGCTCGAGCACACGCTGTTCGCCTGCGACGAGATGGCGGGCTTCGTCACCGCCGCGTCGCTCGTCCGGCCGTCGAAGAGCGTCCTCGACCTCGAGGCCTCGTCGGTCGTCAGGCGGATGAAGGACAAGGCCTTTGCGCGCGCCGTCAATCGCGACGACCTGAGAAGGGGCGCCGAGGAAGTCGGGCTGCCGCTCGCCGACCACATCACCAACGTGATTATGGGGATGCGCGAGCGGGCAGCGGAGTTGGGACTGAAGGGAAGCCTGTAGCCGTCGGGCTCTTGGCTCTGGTCTCTCGGCTCTGGGCGGTGTCCGGCTTTGGCTCTGGGCCGAGAGCCGGACGCGGCCGGGAGCCGAGAGCCGAGGGCCAAGAGCCTGAACAATTTGCCGTCGTGTGTCGTATTTCCTAACCAAGATGGCTCAGCCGGATTCCACCGCCGTCGTGACGCTCGAGTCGGTCAGCGTGGCCTACGGGAACCGCTCCGCGCTCAAGGACGTGACGGCGGCCTTCGCGCCCGGCGCCACGGGCCTGCTCGGCCCGAACGGCGCCGGCAAGAGCACGCTCCTCAAGTCGCTGCTCGGCTTCCTCGCCCCCACCGCCGGCCGCATGAACGTGCTCGGCCTCGACGTGGCGCACGCGGCCCTCGACATCCGGCGCCGGATCGGCTACATGCCCGAGACCGACGGGCACATCCCGGGGATGAACGCGGTGGCCTTCGTGGCCTACTGCGGCCAGCTGGCCGGCCTCCCGCCGAGCGACGCCATGCAGCGCGCCCACGAGGTGCTCTACTACGTCGGCCTCGGCGAGGCGCGCTACCGCAACGTCGAGACCTACTCGACCGGCATGAAGCAGCGGATCAAGCTGGCGCAGGCGATCGTGCACGACCCCGACCTGCTGTTCCTCGACGAGCCGACCAACGGGATGGACCCGAAAGGGCGCGACGAGATGCTGGCGCTCGTGCGCGACCTCGCCCACGAGAAGCAGGTCAACCTGATCCTTTCGTCGCACCTGCTGCCCGACGTCGAATTCACCTGCGACCGCGTGGTCGTCCTCGACAAGGGCGCCGTGGTGGCCCAGGGGACGATCGACACGCTCAAGGGGACGCGCCGGCAGGTGTTCGAGCTGCGGATCAAGGGGGACCGCGCCGCCTTCGCCGCCGTGCTCGCGGGCGCCGGCTTCGAGTGCCACCAGACCGACGAGGACGTGATGCGGGTGTTCGTGCCGGACGACCAGGGGGCGCGGGCGCTGTTCGTCATGGCGGCCCGCGAGCAGGTGCAGGTCCGCCACCTCAAGCCGAGCGTGCCGACGCTCGAGGACGTATTCGCCAAGGCGGTGGGGGAAGAGTAGTAGGCAGTAGGCAATGTAGTGGTCAGTGGCTAGTGGCCAGTGGCTAGTGGCTCGGATGACACAGGTGACAGACTGATAACTGACCACTAGCAACTAGCCACTACCGTGGCGTTTGACCGCGAGCCGCAAGTCGCAGGCCGCGAGCCGCGAGCCGGAGAACATGCCAATACACGATCAGAGCTACCGGCGATACGCGGGCAGCCGGGAGTCCGTCGGGACGGCCTGGATGGTGATCGCGCGCAATGGCATCACCACCATCGTGCGCAAGCGCCTGTTCATCGGCCTGCTGCTGCTGGCCTGGATCCCGTTTGTCGTCGCCGCGGTGATCGCGTACCTCAACGCCAACTTCCCGCAGTTCACCGTCCTGGCGATGACCGCGCAGCGGTTCCGCGACTTCCTCAGCACGCAGGACTTCTTCGTCTTCGTCATCACCGTGTGGGTCGGCGCCGGCCTCATCGCCAACGACAAGCGGGCCAACGCGCTGCAGATCTACCTGTCCAAGCCGCTGACGCGCACCGAGTACATCGCCGGCAAGCTGGTGATCCTCTCCGCGTTCCTGCTGCTGGTCACCTGGCTGCCGGCCATCCTGCTGCTCGTGCTGCACATGGCCTTCACCGGCAGCCTCACGTTCCTGCGGCAGAACTTCTACCTGTTCCCCGCGGTCACGGTGTTCGCCTTCCTCCAGGTGCTGGTCTCCGCGTTCCTCATGCTGGCCCTCTCGTCGATGAGCAAGAGCAGTCGCTACGTGGCGATTCTCTACGCGGGGGTGTACTTCTTCAGCCAAGCCGTGTACGGTGTCATCTACGCGGTGACGGGCAGTTCGCGGCTCTCGTGGCTGTCGCTGCCGGGCAACCTGAACCAGGTGGGCGACCTGGTGTTCCGCCTGCAGCCGCGCTACTCGACGGCGCCGTGGGTGTCGGTGCTGGCGCTCCTCGTGCTCGTCGGCGTGTCGCTCTGGGTGCTCGAACGCCGGGTCCGCGGGGTCGAGGTGGTTTCGTGAGTACGGACATCGTCCAGACGACCGCGCTGTCGAAGTGGTACGGGCAGGTCATCGGCCTGAACGACGTCAGCGTCAACGTGCCCGCGGGCGTGACCGGCCTGCTCGGCCCGAACGGCGCCGGCAAGTCGACGTTCATGAAGCTGATGACCGGTCAGCTGCGGCCCAGCAAGGGCTCGATCACCGTCCTCGGCCAGCCGGTCTGGGCCAACCCGTCGGTCTACTTCCGCATCGGCTTCTGCCCCGACCAGGACGCGTTCTACGACCGGATGACGGGGCTCGAGTGGGTCGCGGCGCTGGTCCGCCTCAATGGGCTCTCCGACTCGGAGTCGGTGGCGGCCGCGCGGCGCGCGCTCGACACGGTGGACCTGCTCGACGCCGCGGACCGCAAGATCGGCAGCTACAGCAAGGGCATGCGCCAGCGGGTGAAGCTGGCGCAGGCCGTGGTCCACGACCCGGAGCTGCTGGTCCTCGACGAGCCGCTCGCGGGCATGGACCCGCTGGGGCGGCGCAAGACGATCCGGCTCATCAAGGAGTGGGCGCGCGCCGGCAAGACGGTCATCGTCTCGAGCCACATCCTGCACGAGATCGAGTCGATGACGTCGAACATCCTCTTGATCGACCACGGGCGGATCCTGGCCGAGGGCAACGTCCACCAGATCCGGGGCCTGATCGACACGCATCCCCACACGGTCTTCATCCGCGCGGCCGACCCGCGCGGCGTCGCCCGGGTCCTGCTCTCGCGCGACGACGTGATCAGCCTGAGATTCGAGGAGGGGGCGGTCGTGGTGCAGACGGCGGCGCCCGACTACTTCTACGCGCGGCTGACCGAGCTGGCGGCGTCCGGCGAGGCCGGCGAGATCGCCGAGGTGACGTCGCCCGATGACAACCTGCAGGCCGTCTTCCAGTATCTGGTGAAGTGACGTGGCCGAGCCATCCTTGCCCGCCGCACTCCCGACCGCCCCGCGGACCCAGTCGTTCGCCCGCGCGGCCTTCCGCGTGTTCGACCTGAGCCTGGGGCAGATGCTGTGGTCGCGGCGGACGATCTTCCTGGCGCTGGTCGTGAGCGCGCCCATGGTCCTCGGCCTGATCGTCCGCGTGCTGTCCGCGTCGGGCATCGGCGGCGCGGTGCGGATGGGGGAGGGGCGGTCGTCGCCGGGCCTTCGATCTTCGGCCTGTTCGTCTGGGTGCTCTACCTGCGCTTCATCGTCCCGGTGCTGGGCGTGTTCTACGGCACCGCGCTCATCGCCGACGAGGTCGAGGACAAGACGATCACCTATCTGTTCACGCGGCCCATCGCCCGGGGGGCGGTCGTCGTGGGCAAGTACATGGCCTACCTGGCCGCCACCGTGCTGGTGGTGCTGCCGTCGGTGATGGTGCTGTACTTCCTGGTCGTTCCGCTCGGGGGCGGATCGGTTGCCGCGACCTTCCCGGCACTCCTCGAGGACCTCGGGCTGCTCGGCATCGGCCTGGCGGTCTACGGCTCCCTGTTCGCCTGGGTCGGCTGCCGGTTCAAGTACCCGCTGGTCACCGGCCTCGTGTTCGCCTTCGGGTGGGAGCAGGCGATCATGCTCATCCCGGGCTACCTCAAGCGGCTGACGATCGCGTACTACCTGCAGGGAATGGTGCCGCACGCCATGCCGCAGGACGACTCGGCGCTGAGCATCCTGCGGGTGGTGGCCCGCGACTCGCTGTCGGTCCCGGTGTCGCTCGCCTGCCTGGCAGTCATCTGGCTGACCTTCCTGGCCCTGGCGGCCTGGACGGTCAGCAGGCGGGAGTACGTACTCGAACAGTAGCTGGCGGCGGACCGCGCAGGCCTGAAGGCCTGCGCTATCTGGAGCGTGGGGGCAGATAGCGCAGGGCTTCAGCCCTGCGCCGCGAGGCGGCTTCCGGGCTTGCCCCGCCGAAGCCCGAAGGGCGGCTTCCGGGCTTGCCCCGCCGAAGCCCGAAGGGCGGCTTCCGGGCTTGCCCCGCCGAAGCCCGACGGGCGGCTTCCGGGCTTGCCCCGCCGAAGCCCGAAGGGCGGCCTCCGGGCTTGCTCCGCCGAAGCCCGAAGGGCGGCTTCCGGGCTTGCCCCGCCGAAGCCCGAAGGGCGAAGGCGGGAACTTCCGTCCCGAGAGTCCCGTATATTCGGTCAGGAGGGGTGGGGGTGTATGACCAAACGCACACGCTACTTCATGTTCGGGTCGGTCGGCCTCCTTACACTCGGGCTTACGGTCGGGCTGGCGGCGTATTACGGGGGGATCCGGGGGATTGCCGGGCAGTCCGGGCCGGGCGAACTGGCCTTCGTCCCGAGTGACGCCGCGGTCGTGGCGTATGCGAACGTCCGGGACCTGATGGCGTCGCAGTTCCGCCAGCAGATGAAGGACTTCGGAACGGCGGCGCCCCAGCAGGGTCAGAACGAGCTCAAGGCCGCCGTCGGGATCGACCTCGAGAAGGACATCGACTACGTCGTGGGCTGCCTCCTGGCGACGGCCCCGGGCGCCGGGACCGACAGCCGAAGCGGCTACGTGCTCGCCCACGGCAGGTTCGACAGGGCCCGGATCGAGGCGTACATGCGGGGCAACGGCGTGGTCGAAGAGCAGTACAAGGGGCGGACGCTGTTGATCCACCCGGGCACGGCCGCTGTCGAGACGCCCGCCAAGAACCCCCACCCGCTGGCGATGACCTTCGTCGAGCCTGGCGTCGTGGCGCTCGGCACGGCCGAGGCGCTGCACCATGTCATCGACGTCACCACCGGCGCGGCCCCGGCCGTGACGGCCAACCGCGAGATGATGAAGATGGTCCGCAGCGTGGAATCGGGCAACGCCTGGGTGGTCGGCCGCTTCGACGCGCTCACCGGCGAGGCGCACCTGCCCGCCGAGGTCCAGCGCCAGCTCCCGCAGCTCACCTGGTTCAGCGCGAGCGGCCACGTCAACGGGGGCGTCAGCGGGTCGCTGAGCGTCCAGGCGCGTGACCAGGAGGCGGCGGCCAACCTCCAGCAGGTGGTGGCGGGCCTCATCGCCCTCGCCAAGCTGCAGGCCGGGTCGCGGCCGGAGCTGAACGTCCTCCTGCAGTCGATCACGCTCGGCGGGAACACGAGCGACAACGTCGTGTCGGTGTCGTTCACCGTGCCGCCCGCCGCGCTCGAGGCGCTGAAGGCGGCCGCCGGGAAGGGGCGCGAGTCGAAGTAGCCGGGGAATTCGTCCGCGTCGAATTACGTCGTGTCAAGGGGCGTCGCGAGGCGCCCCTTTTCCACGTACGGGGGTCTTCGGCGGGCTTGACGGTCTGAGGGCCCCTCGCTAGACTCTGGTCCATACATCGAGTCTGGCGACTGTTGCATGGAGGAACTGTCGAACTGTGTCATGCAGGACTCGTTACCGGTCCTGATCGGGCGGCGTGTCCTGCTCCGGGAGCCCCGCGAGGACGACGCAGTGCGGCTGTACGAGTTCGTGCGCGACCCGGAGGTGACTCGGTTCCTGGCCATCGACCCCCCCGCCAGTCCCGACGACACACGGTTCTTCATCGAGAAGTGCCACGAATACCGGCAGCAGGACCGCGAGTACGTGTTCGTGATCGCCGACGTGGCGACCGACGAGCCGATGGGCGTCACCGGCCTGCGGCATCTCGACAAGCCGATGAGGACGGCGCAGGTCGGCACGTGGGTGGCGCGGTGCCACTGGGGCCGCGGCATCAACGCGGAAGCCAAGGCGCTGCTGCTCGACTTCGCGTTCGGGCCGCTGGCGCTCCACCGCATCGAGGCGCGCATCGCGGTGGACAACCGGCGATCGCGCCGGGCCTTCAAGCGGCTCGGCGGCCGGCGCGAGGCTCTTCTCCGGGAGTCGTTCTACAAGGATGGCGGGTACCACGACCAGGACTTGTTTGCGCTCCTGGAACAGGAATGGCGGAACCGGGCCAGGCCGGAGACGGCCACCGGGTCGCGCGCGGCCAAGGGTGAGCATCGATGACTGACCGGGTCTTCTTCTACGGCACGCTCATGACGGGATTCGATCGCCGCCGCCGGACCGGCATCGACGCGATGCTGGACTGGGTCGGCCGCGGGAAGATCCAGGCGGCGCTGTTCGACCTCGGCATCTATCCGGCGGCGGTGCCCGACCCGGACGGCGTCGTGTGGGGCGAGGTCTATCGCGCCCGGGACATCGACAAGGTGCTCGAAGGGCTCGACGAGATCGAGGGGCACACCCCCGCGATGCCGGAGGTGAGCCTCTACAACCGCTACGAAGTGCCGGTGACCTACGACGACGGCACGACGGGCGACGTGTGGGTCTATTTCTACAATGCCCCGCTCGGCCGCGCCGAGCGGATCGTGTCGGGCGATTATCTCGAACACTTGAAGGTTAAATAGGTGCTTCAACATCTGATTCGTCGCTTCGGTTTCCTCGTGGTCATGGCCAGCCTGCTCCCGCGGCCGGCGTTCGCCGTTCCGGCAGACTCCGACGGGCGGGACCCGCGCATCGAGAAGATCCTCTCGCAGGTCTCCGAACAGCGGCTCGCCGAGATCCTCCAGAAGCTCGGGTCGTTCGGCACGCGGAATACGCTGTCGTCCACCGACTCGCCGACCCGGGGCATCGGCGCGGCGCGCCAGTGGATCTTCGACGAGATGAAGAAGTCGAGCAGCCGCCTGCAGGTCAGCTTCGACTCCTTCCAGGTGCCGAAGGGCGGGCGGATCACCCGCGACATCGAGCTGCGCAACGTCGTGGCGGTGCTGCCGGGGAAGAGCGCGCGGCGAATCTACGTCAGCGGCCACTACGACTCGTTCGCCGCGGTGCGGCCGGCCGCCGGCAGCGCGCCGCGCCAGGCCGGCGCGGGCGCCGCGCCCGCCGGCAGGACGCCTCCCGCCGCCGGGCAGGGGGCGGCGCCGGCCGCCGAGGCGCCGCCGGTCGACAACCCCGCGCCGGGCGTCAACGACGACGGGACGGGAACGGCGCTGGTGATGGAGCTTGCGCGGGTGTTCGCCGAGAGCGGCGTCGACTTCGACGCGACGCTCGTGTTCGTCGCGTTCGCCGGGGAGGAGCAGGGGCTCATCGGCGCGACCCGCCACGCCGAGAAGGCGGCGGCCGACAAGCTGGTGATCGACGCGGTGCTCAACAACGACATGGTGGGCAACGTGCAGGGCGGCGACGGCCTCCAGGACTCGATCCACGTCCGGGTCTTCTCGGAAGGGCCCGAGGATTCCCCTTCCCGCCAGCTCGCCCGCTACATCGTCCGCGCCGGGGCGAAGTACGAGCCGACCGGCCAGGTGACCCTCGTGGCGCGGTACGATCGGTTCGGCCGCGGCGGCGACCACACCCCGTTCAACCAGAAGGGGTTCACCGCGGTGCGCATCACCGAGTCGGTCGAGAACTACGAGCGGCAGCATACGGCGGCCGACACGTTCGAAGGGGTGAACGTCCCCTACTTCGTGCGCAACGTGAAGCTGAGCGCGGCCACCATGGCGGCGCTCGCGCTCGCGCCGCCGGCGCCGGCGGTGACCGACGACCGCGGCCGCCCGACGCTCGGCCGCCAGCCGAGCGGCTACGACGCGAACCTGCGGTGGAAGGCCTCGCCCGGGGCCGCGGGCTACAAGGTGTTCTGGCGCGAGGCGTGGACGCCCGACTGGCGGCACGAGGTCAGCGTCGGGAACGTCACCGAGTTCGTCCTGCCGGCCATGTCGATCGACGACTACATCTTCGGCGTGGCCGCCGTCAGCGCCGACGGCAACGAGAGCCTGGTTTCGGTGTACGTCAATCCGCCGCGGCGGTAAGGGCGGGGTCAGGTGCCGCTGCGCCGGGACACGATATCGTCCACGAACTCCGCGATCGCCTCGGCGACGCGCGCCGAGGGCTGGACGAACTCGATCCCGGCCCGGTAGAGCGTCGCCCGGTCTTCGACGTCACAGACGTGCGCGTAGACGATGCGGGCCTTGACGATGATGGAGCGGCTGCCGAGCACGAGCCGGAAGTCGTGGAGCGAGTCGATACGTAAAGGGAACGTCGTTTCGATTCTCGCGCCGGTGCGGCTGAGGTCGGTGATGGTCATCGGTTCGTAGACCATCACCTCGCCCTGGAGCTCGCCGAGAATCTCGATGCGGGGAGCCCGATTGTCCGGGACCTCGTCGTCGGTCATGCGGCCGAACTATAGCATAGTCGAGGCCGACCTTCCGGCCGGGTTGCCGGTCAGTTCATCGGCAGCGCCCGCGCGACCAGCGACAGCGCCTCGCCGAACTCCTCACCCTGGGGCTCCCGGCTGCTGCCGTCCGACTCGAACGGGTTCGCGCACGTCACGATCGGGATGCGGCTGGTCGTGGCGTCGAGCTTGAGCATCGACAGCACCTGGAAGCCCGCCGGGTCGTCGAACCCGACGCACACCACGACGAGGTCGGGGCGGTTCTGCCGGATATGCGAGTAAGCGTGGTCGATGTCGGTGACAAACACCACGTCGTAGTGCCCGGCGTCGAGGACTGACTCGATCACGTCGAGCACTTCGGGCGTCCCGTTCACCACCACCACGTTCTGCGTGGCGCGCCCGGTTCGGAGCTCGGTCGATTCGCTGAGTCGTTCCCTCATGGTCGGCCCCCTCATGCCCTAATCCTATTCAAGAAGCGGGCCAGGCTACCGCCACATCGGTGACTCGCGAACCGGCCGCATTTCAGGCCTGATGACGGCGTCGGCACGCGGGAGGGGCCGGCTGACCTCGACCGCGGACACCTGCAGTGAGCACAAATCTGCCACATGGTGTGGCTGACAGCTGGACAGTCGGGACCGGTCGGCCCTGGGGCGGGCCCCGCCAGCATCGGCGCCGCGGTCACGCAACGACGACACGGTGCGTGCCCGGTGCGGCAGGCTACTTCTTCCGGATCGGGGGCTTCACCGGCTTGACCGGCGCCTTGGGAGCCGGCTGGTAATCGATGACGATGTTGCTGACGGCCGCGATGGGCCGCTGGGCGGCGGTGAACGTCTCGGTGCCGTTCCGGCCGAGCACGGTCAGCTTCTCGCCGAGCAGGCTGACGGCGTCCACGTTTTCGGGGACGTCGATCGAGATCCGCTCGCTGCCGACCGGCGCGACAGCCTTCAGGCCTCCTGGCCCGGCGCCTCCGCCGATGCGATCGAGCAGGTCCTTCGCCGTCCGGAATTCGCTGCGCACCACGGCGCGCGCGAGCAGCGTGCCGTCCATCGTCAGCGCCCCGATCGTGGCCGTGTAGTTGGCGTAGGCCTTGCCGGCCCTGACCGCCTCCTCCGAGTAGGTCTGCCGGTTGTGCAGGTCGAAGGTGAGCGTGAGCGCTCCCCTGTGCGGCGGCAGGTGGACGATCACGCCGTCGGCCGGGTTGCGGCCGGTGAGCACGTCGCAGAACTGGAGCATGCTCCCGACGCCGACGCCGAGCACGTTGGGGCAGGTGACGTCGGCGCCCTCGGTGACGCGGCGCGGCGGGGCCGGCTTCGCCGCGGCCTTCGCCGGGGGCCGCGTCGCCGGCTTCCTCGGCGCGGTCGACTGCGGCGCGGCGGGAGCGGCCAGGGCGAGCGCGATGGCCGCGGCGATGAGCCCTCGCATCATGCCGTTCACTCCTCGACCGGCTCGAAGCCGGTGACGGGCATCGTGCGGCCGGTGACGGCCCCGCGCTGGTTGATCAGCTCGAGGAATTCCATCCGGGTGCGCGCGCTGTTTCTGAAGGCGCCGAGCATCGCGCTGGTCACCGCGTAGGACCGCTGCTTCTCGACCCCCCGCATGGCCATGCACAGGTGGGTGGCTTCCATGACGACCGCGACGCCGAGCGGCGCGATCTTCTCGTCGATCGTCTGCGCGATCTGGTTGGTGAGCCGCTCCTGCACCTGGAGGCGGCGGCTGAACACGTCCACCAGGCGCGGGATCTTGCTCAGGCCGATCACCCGGGTACTCGGGATGTAGGCGACGTGGCACTTGCCGAAGAAGGGCAGCAGGTGGTGCTCGCAGAGGCTGAAGAAGTCGATGTCCTTGACGATCACCATCTCGCTGTAGTCGACGGTGAAGAAGGCGTTGTTGAGCACCTTGTCCACGTCGGTCTGGTAGCCGCTGGTCAGGAACTTCAGCGACAGTTCCACGCGCCTGGGCGTGTCGCGGAGGCCTTCGCGATCGGGGTCCTCGCCGAGGTCGGCCAGCAGACGACGGATGAGATCCTGCATGGCTTCTCAGTGTACAACAGACGGGCTCACGGCTGACGGCGGTAGGAGTCGGCCGGTGAGGCGCAAGGCGTGAGGCGTACATGCGCCCGAGCTCACGCTGGTCCATGACCACCGCCTGTGCGGAACACCGCGCCGAACGCGGCGGCCGCGACCGATCGAACGCCGCGTCTCGGGTCTGCCGCTTCGCAAAGCGGCTCCTCCCTGGGCGCACGGTCGGGGCAGGTTTACGCTTTGCTTCGGGCAGACCCTGCGGCGCGGCATAGGCCCGGCCGGGCCGCCTCGCCTCGGCGCTGTGTTCTGAACACGGTCGGCGGCTTACGGCTTACGGCGCAAGGCGTACACGCGACGGGGCCCGGAACATGGTCCCAGGCCCCGATGGTGTGTCGCGAGTCGGGCCGGTCTCTACGCGCCCGCCGTTGCGTCGGTTGTCGAGGGCTCGGTCGCCTTCGACTTCACGCCCTGGACCTGGATGAGGGGCTGCTCCCCGAGGACGTGCTGCCGGTAGAGCCTGGCCATCTGCTCGTCGTGCGCGTCGGGCGCCGTCTTCGCCCGCTCGCGGGCGGCCAGCTTCTCGTCCCGGGCCGTCTTGGCGATCCCGGCTTCGTCGAGGTCGGTCTGCGCGGCGGCAGCCACCGCCTCCGGGTTCAGGATGAGCGAGTGCTGCACGCTCTCGAGCGGCACCTGCTTGTTGCCGGCGTAGATCTGGTGCCGGCCCCGCTCCTCGTACCACTGCGCGAGCGTCGCCGACATGTGCATCTTCTCGATGATCTGGCGCCAGCCGATGCCGGTGTTGTAGGCGCAGAAGGAGATCTCCCCTTCCTGCGTGCCGTAGGGGATGATGCACATCTCGGTGCGGCGGAAGTCGTAGGTGAACAGGTCCTGGAACCACATCCCGGCGATGAACAGGAAGTTCCAGCGGTCCGACCGCCGCCGCTCGACGTCCTGGAGCCGCGTCTCGCCGGTGACCTGGCCGTAGTCGCGGCCGGTGGCGTTGAACGTCTTGTCGAACTTCTTCAGCAGGTCGAGGATCTTGAAGTGCTTCGGCGCGGCGAACGGGTCGTAGTTGCGCATCAGCGCGAGCGCCATGCCGACGACCGAGAGGAACTGGCCCCGGGCCGCGTCGTTGATGAGCGCGACGTCCTTGGGCAGCTGCTCCGCGTCGAGGAACGCCGTGATCGGCACCGCCTCGCGCGTCTCCTTGTCGATCATCAGCGCCATGCCGGTGCCGCAGTTCGGGTGGCAGCCGCACGAGAGCGCGCCCCACTCGCGGGACGGCCCGTGGATCAGGTCCGCCCAGTCGGAGAAGGTGCCCATCAGCGAGATGGGGAACCAGTCGCGCAGCGGCTCGCCGAGGCCGGTCTGGGCCTTCACGTCGTGCGCCAGGTTGGCCAGCGTGTAGCGCTGCGCGGCGCGGCGCTCGTCCGACACCAGCTCGTCCCGGCCGGTGAACGACACGGGCTGGAACGAGAGGAAGGAGATCTTCTTGGGGTTGTCGCGGGCGAACTCGATGATCCGGCCGACCTGCTCGTTGTTCACGCCGTTGATGAGCGTGATGACCAGGACGATGTCCACGCCGGCGGCGTGGAGGTTCTCGATCGCCCGCAGCTTGACGTCGAACAGGTTGCCGACGTGGCGGTGCGAGTTCGGGGCGTTGCCGACGCCGTCAAACTGCAGGTAGACGTAGCGAAGGCCGGCCTCGGCCGCCTGGCGGCAGAACTCGGCGCTCCTGGCGAACTCGATGCCGTTGGTCGCGGCCTGCACGCTGTTGTAGCCGACCTGCTTGCAGTAGCGGACCGCGTCGAGGAAGTAGGGCGAGAGCGTCGGCTCGCCGCCCGAGAACTGCACCGACATCTGGCGCTTGGGCTTCACCGTGATCGCGTTGTCGAGGATCGTCTTGATCTCGCCCCAGCCCAGCTCGTGCACGAACCCCACCTGGTTGGCGTCGGTGAAGCAGGGGTCGCACATCATGTTGCAGCGGTTGGTGAGGTCCACCGTCAAGACCGCGCCCCGGCCGTGCAGCACCGTGCTGCTGCCGTGGTTGTGCAGCCCCGCGTCGTTGTGCGCGCGGATGTCGCGGCCGGGGAACCACTCCTCGAGGTGCCGGTAGAAGGCCGGGTCGGTCGAGAGCACGTCCTCGAAATGCCCGTGGAGGGGGCAGTCCTTCACGATCATGACCTTGCCGTCGCGCTCGAGGATGGTGGCCTTGATCTCGCCCACCTTCTCCTTGAGCAGGATCGACACGTCCTTCTTGCCGTCGATGATCTCCTGGCGCGCCTCGCGCGTGCACACCGGGCAGAGCGAGTCGGTCTCGCGCGGCCAGCCCAGCGTCGGCTTGGTCTTCTCGTACGACTTCAGCAGCGGCTGGTCGGACCACGCCGGCGTGAACGACGGGTTCTGCTTGACGCGATACGCCAGCTGGAACACGCTCCACAGCCCGTTGGCCGCCAGCGCGATCCCCTTCTCGACGTATTTGATCGGAGCGTGCATCGACCTCTCCTTGAGTAGCGGCCCGGCGGCTTCCCCGGGCAGCGCCGGTCCCGGCCGGCCTGATTTCACCTGTCGAATCCCCGGAATCATATCGTCTGGATTCGGCCGTGAATCGATCATTCCGGTGGATGGGCCGGTCCGCGGGGCGAGCGGGCAATACCCACCGCGGCCGGGATAGGCGACACAAATGGTCGGGTAGTGTAATCGGAACTGACGATGAGGAATCGGGCACTTCGATGAGGAATCGGAGGACGGGAAGAGGCATCGGATTCTCCATCGTGAGTTCCGATCCCTCATCGTGAGTTCCGATCCCTCATCGTCAGTTCCGATCCCTCATCGAAGCCCCCGATTACAAGTAAAATGGCCTCCGATGTCCATCTGCGATTGCGTGATCGTCGGCGCCGGTCCGTCCGGTCTTGCTGCGGCAATCGCCTGCGAGAAGCGTCACCTCGACTACGACGTGCTCGAGCGGGGCGTGGTGGTGGACGGGATCTTCAGGTTCCCCACCAACATGGTGTTCTTCACGACGCCCGAGCTCCTCGAGGTCGGCGGCCTGCCGTTTGTCAGCCCGTTCGAGAAGCCGACGCGCCTCGAAGCCCTCCGGTACTACCGCCGCGTCGTGGACACGTTTCGCCTGCGGGTGTCGCTCGGCGAGGACGTGCTGTCGGTTCGCCGCCGCGACGAGGCTGGCGGAGCGGCGTTCGACGTGCGGTCGCGGCTGGCGGGCGCGGAGCGGACCAGGCAGGCCCGGGCGGTCATCCTCGCGACGGGATACTACGACCAGCCGAATCGGCTGGACGTGCCCGGGGAGGACCTGCCTCACGTCCGGCACTTCTACGAGGAGGCGCATCCCTATTTCCGGCGGCGCGTCGTCGTGGTGGGCGGGTCGAATTCCGCGGCGGAGGCCGCGCTCGAGCTGTATCGGGCCGGCGCGAAGGTGACGCTCGTCCATCGTCGCGAGGCGCTCAGCCCGACGATCAAGTACTGGGTGCTGCCGGATATCCAGAACCGGATCAAGGACGGAGCCATCGAGGCCCGCTTCAACGCGCGCGTGGCGGCGATCGCGCCGGGCGCGGTCTCGGTGGAGCGCGACGGGGCGCGCGAGGAGATCGCGGCCGACGCCGTGCTGCTGCTCACGGGATACCACACCGACCGGGAGTTCCTCCGCCGCTGCGGCGTCACGTTCGACACCGCGTCGGGCGCGCCGCGCTACGACCCCGAGACGATGGAGACCGGTGTGCCGGACCTGTTCCTCGCCGGCGGTGTCGTCGTCGGCGACGAGACCGCGCCGGTCTTCATCGAGAATGGCCGCCTGCACGGCGAGAAGGTGGTGGCCCTGATCGCAAAACGGCTCGGGCGATGACCGCGCCGCGGCTCTCCGACGTCGAGGCCTGGCTGGATCGGCTTTACATCGCGGCCGAGGGCGCCGGGCTGCGCGAGGAGGACCGGCGCAAGGCCCGCGAGGTCGCGGCCCTGCTCGCCGAAATCGAGCGCGCCGCCAGCCGGCTGTCGCGGCGCTCGCCGCTCGTGCTCGTCGACGCCGCCGCGGGCAAATCGTACGTCGGCCTGCTGGCGGCCCGGCTGGTGTTCGAACCGGCAGGAGTCCGGGCGACGGTCGTCACCATCGAGCGCGAGGCCTCCCGGGTGGCGCTCAGCCGGCTCGCCGTCGATCGGCTTCAGTCGTCGATTCAGATCGAGTGCCGTCAGGCCGAGGTCTCGGACCCGTCGGCGTGGCCCGACCGGCCGTCGATCGTGACGGCGCTCCATGCCTGCGGCGAGGCCGCCGACGCGGTCATCGAGCGGGCGATCGCCTCGAAGTGCCGCGAGCTGCTGCTCGTGCCGTGCTGCACGAGCCGCGCGGTGGCGGCGGCCGCGCGGGCCGAAGCGCGGGCGGGGCAGGCCGGGATCCCGAGGCAGGCGCCCGTCCGGCGGCGCTTCATCCAGGCGATGGTGGACGCCGAGCGGACCTGGCGCCTCGAAGCCGCCGGCTTCGAAACCGAGGTGGTCGAGTTGGTCGGCGCCACGATCACGCCCCACAACCTGCTCTGGCGCGCGCGGAGGGTCGGCGAGCCGCATCGCATGGCGGCGGCGCAGCAGGAACTGGGGCGGCTGGCATGAGTTGGATTCCCTCCGGCCGGCCGCTCGTCTTCGGACATCGGGGCGGGAGCCGGCTCGCGCCCGAGAACACGGTCGCGGCCTTCGACCGGGCAATCGCCGAAGGCGTGGACGGCCTCGAGCTCGACGTGCGCCTGTCTCGCGACCGCGACGTGGTCGTCTGCCACGACGCGCGCCTCGACCGGACCTGCGACCGCGCCGGCGCGATTGCCGAACTCACCGCGGCCGAGCTCGCCCGCGTCGACGCCGGTCACCACTTCACCGCCGACGATGGAACGCACCCGTTCAGGGGCCGCGGCGTCGGCGTGCCGACGCTCCGCGACGTGCTGGCTCGCTACCCCCGCCACCCGATCGTCGTGGAGATGAAGGACGACAGCCCCGCCATGGCCGAGGCGGCCGTCGGCGTCATCCGCGAGGCCGGAGCCCTCGGCCGGGTCTGCCTCGGGTCGTTCTCCTCGGGCGTGTTGCGGCAGGCGCGCCGGCTCGCGCCGGGCACGGCGAGCAGCGGGTCGCGGACCGAGGTCCTGCACGCCGTGCTCTGGTCCCGCCTGGGCTGGCTGCCGCCGTTCAGGCGCTACCAGGCGCTGCAGGTGCCCCAGGGACGCGAAGGCCTGCGCGTGGTGACGCCGCGGTTCGTGCGCGCCGCGCGCCGCGCGGGCGTCCCGGTCCAGGTCTGGATCGTGGACCGCGCCGACGACATCCGGCGCCTGCTCGATTGGGGCGTGTGCGGGATTATCACCGATCGGCCGGACGTGGCGGTGAGGACGGTGAAAGAGTGGATCGGCAGGCTGACGGCTGACAGCTGACGGCTGCCTTTACATTGCCTTGAACACCTGCTCGAGAATGAACGTCCGCAGTTGCGCGTCGAACTCGCGCGTCTTCTCTTTGCCCTCATTGGTGGTCGGCGGCGTCTGCGTGTTGAACGCCACGATATAGCCAGCCCGACGGGCGGGGCAGATGTAGAAGTGGGCGATGAAGCCGTTCTGATCTCCGCTGTGTCCGACCAGGCGGAACCCGCCGCGGTCCTCGACGAAGAAATTCAGGCCGATCGACACCCGGTCGGCCCCTTCGGTCCCGACAGCCATCTGCGGCACGAACATCTCTTCGAGCGACGCGCGCTTCAGGACGCCGTCGTAAGTCGCCCGCCGCGTGTCATCTCCGATCAGAAACGCGAGGTACTTCTCCATGTCGCCGACGGGGGCGTTGAGGCCGCCGTTCGAGACGGTAATCCCGGTGTTCACGTCGAACGGCGCCGGCCTCGGCCGGCCGTTCTCGACGATGTAGCTCGCGCTCCGGTGGGGCAGCAGGTGGTAGGGCGTGGCGTCGAAGTAGCTCCGGTACATCTCCAGCGGCTTGAAGATGTTCTTGTCAACGTAGGTGTCGTAGTGATCGCCCGTCAGCCGTTCGATGACGCGGCCGAGGAAGATGATGCCCGGGTTCGAGTAGCTGTAGCGGCTGCCCGGCTCGAATTCCACGTCGGTGTAGGGAAACATGGCGACCAGCTGGGCCCACTCGGTCGGCTCGAACGGGTGCCACGGCTTGTCTCCGCCCCAAGGCCACGTCGGATTGCGGAAGCCGGCGGTGTGCGTCATCAGGTGGCGGATGGTGATCCGGCTGATGTCGCCGAACGCGTCGTGGACCAGGCGCAGCTCGGGCACGTAATTCACCACCGGGTCGTCGAGCGTCAGCAGGCCCCGGTCCCGAAGCTGCATGATGGCGATGGCGGTGAAAGTCTTGGTGATGGACGCCCAGTGGAAGATCGTGTCGGCGTCCACGGGGTGCTGTCGCGCGACATCGGCCATGCCGACCGAGCGCGCGAACCGCTCGCGGCCCTCGCGCACGACCGCCAGCCGGCTACCGACGATGCCGTTGTCTTTCACGCCGGAGACGTAGAAGGCCTCGAGGGCGTCGAACGCAGCCGGCAGGCCCGAACCGCGCGGGGTGGCCTGCGGCCGGCCCGCGACGGCGGCCGGCACGACGACCGCGCACGTGACGACGAGCGAGACGAGCGACGCGACCCTCCATCGGTTCGACTGCATCGCGCTAGTCTCCACAATCCGCCCGCGCCGGTCAAAGCGGCGGCCGGCGGCGGCCGGCGAGGACGCCGGCCCCACCACGAGTGGGAGCGCGGGCCCGCCGGCGAGGACGCCGACAGACATCATGGCGAGAGGTGGACGCGTCTGATAGAATCGCGTCACCGCTTCAGCAGACAACCGAGGGGATTCCATGATCGAGCCGGAAGTGCAGGGCCGGATCCGCCAACTGGGCCATCTCGTGGGCAACACGCCGCTGCTCGCCATCCAGTTCACGCTCGGGGGCCGTCGGCGCGTGGTTTACGCCAAGGCCGAGAACCTGAACATGACCGGGAGCATCAAGGACCGGATGGCGCTCTACATCGTCGGCCAGGCCTACCGGCGGGAACTGCTCCGCGAGGCGATGCCGCTGTTCGAGGCGACGAGCGGCAACACCGGGATTTCCTTCTGCGCCATCGGCCGGGCGTTGGGGCATCCGGTGACGATCTTCATGCCGGACTGGATGAGCCGCGAGCGCATCGACCTCATCCGAAGCCTCGGCGCCACGATCAGGCTCGTGTCACGCGACGAGGGCGGCTTTCTCGGCAGCATCCGCCTGGCCGAGGACGCGGCGCGCGAGGCGGGCGGCTTCCTGCCGCGGCAGTTCTCGAACGAGGACAACGTGGCGGCGCACGAGTCGACCACCGGCCCCGAGATCTACTGGCAGTTGCGGTTTCGCGGGCTCGAGCCCGACGCGTTCGTGGCCGGTGTCGGCACGGGCGGAACGGTGATGGGCGCCGGCCGGTACCTGAAGAGCCAGTGCCCGAAGGTGACGATCCACCCGCTCGAGCCGGCCAACTCGCCCACGCTCACGGCGGGGCACAAGGTCGGCAGGCATCGGATCCAGGGCATCTCGGACGAGTTCATCCCCCCGATCGTGGATCTCGGGTTCCTCGACGAAGTCGTCGCGGTCGACGACGGGGACGCGATCCTGATGGCGCAGAAGCTCGCCGCCCGGCTCGGTCTGGCCGTGGGGATCTCCTCGGGCGCGAACTTTCTCGGTGCCGTGCAGGTGCAGGACCGGCTGGGCCCGGACGCGGTCGTGGTGACGGTGTTTCCCGACGACAACAAGAAGTACCTCAGCACGGACCTGCTTCGCGAGGAGCCGGTGCGGGACGGCTTCCTGGCTCCCGCGATCGATCTCGCCGGCTTCGGCGCCTACAAGCGGGTGTGCCACACCTGCTGTGATCCCGCCGATTGCGTCGAGGACGGCACGCTGCTCGACGAGGGGCTGCTGCTGCCGCCGTGCCCGCGCCGGGCGAGGGCGACCCGCATCAGCTCTTGACAACGGCGCGGGAGGGTCCAAGATCGTCGTGAACCCGCAAAGACGAGGTGCGATATGGCCATCCCAGCCGTCATCCGCCAGTTCGTCGAATCGCGCGGCGTCACCTTCACCGCCATCCCACACCGCCCCGCGTTCACGGCCCAGGAAGAAGCCGCCGTCACGCACGTGCGCGGCCGGGACTGGGCGAAGACCGTGGTCTGCATCGCCGACGGCCAGGCGATCCTGGCGCTGCTGCCGGCGCAGGCGCGCGTGGATCTGGAAGCGCTCCGGGCGGCGGCCGGCGCGCACGCGCTCCGGCTCGCGACCGAGAGCGAGCTGGGCCACTTCTACCCCGAGTCCGAGGTGGGCGCCGTCGCTCCGTTCGGGCCGCTCTACGGGCAGACGGTGTACCTGGACGAATCGCTGGCGCGCGACCCCGAGATCACGTTCCACGCGGGCACCCACGTGGACGCGATGCGGATCAAGTTCGCCGACTTCGTCAGCCTCGTGCACCCGGTGCCCGCGCGCATCGCGACCGGACCGGTGCACTGACTCCCGGCAGGGGTCGGGGCTCCGACCCCTGCGGCTTAACGCTTCTGTCCCCGCGCCGCCGCGATCTCGGTGACGCCCGCGATCGCGGCGTCGATGTGCGCCTCGGTGTTGAACGGGCCGACGCCGAAGCGCACGCCGCCGTGCAGCTTGTCGGTGCCGATCTGTTCGTGCACGATCGGGGCGCAGTGCAGGCCGGTCCGGCACGCGATGTTGTGATCGACGTCGAGGATCGTGCCGGTATTGCCCGCCTCGAAGCCGTCGATGTTGAACAGCATCACCCCGATGTGACCGGCCAGATCGTCCTGGCAGTACATCGTCACGCCCGGCACTCCTCGCAGGCCTTCGACCAGCCGGCGCGTCAGCGCCATCTCGTGCGCCTCGATGGCGCGCAGCCCCTGTTGCTCGAGCCACCTCACCCCGGCGTGCAGGCCCGCGATGCCGATCACGTTCGGCGTCCCGTATTCCATCCTCCACGGGTACTCGTCCAGGTGGGACCGCTGCGCCGACCGGACGCCGGTGCCTCCGGCGCGGGTGTGCCGGATCTCCACGCCGTCGGCGACGTACATGCCGCCGATCCCGGTCGGCCCCATCAGCGATTTGTGGCCGGTGAAGCAGAGGACGTCGATGCCCATCGCCTGGACGTCGATCGGGATCTTGCCCGCGGTCTGCGAGGCGTCGACGACGAGGTGGATCCCGCGCTCGCGGCACAGCCGCCCGATCTCGCCGATCGGCTGCACCGTGCCGATGACGTTCGAGGCGTGGTTGATCGCCACCACCTTCGTGTTCTTCCGGAACCGCGCGGCGACCGCCCCGGGGTCCACGAACCCGCGGCCGTCGAACGGCACGTGATCGACCTCGACGCCGCCCCGGGTGGCCAGGTGATAGAGCGGACGCAGCACGGCGTTGTGCTCGATCGTCGTGGTGATGGCGTGGTCGCCCTCGTTCAGCAGCCCGAACAGCGCCAGGTTCAGGGCGTCGGTCGAGTTGTAGGAGAACACCAGGCGGTCCGGGCTGGCGCCGCCGAAAAACCGGCAGAGCTGCTTCCGGGTGTCGTCCACCATCTGCCCGGTTTCCATGCACAGGTCGAAGCCGGACCGGCCCGGGTTCACGCCGTGCGTCCGGTAGAACTGGTCCATGAACACGTAGGTCTCTTCGGGCTTCGGAAACGAGGTGGCTGCGTTGTCGAGGTAGATGAGGTCCATAGAGTGATTACCGCCATTCCCATTCGATGAAACCGGGCCTGACCGCCGTCATCGCGTTCACGATGAGCTCGACGAGGCCGCCGTATTGTATCCGGTGCGTGTCCCAGACGTGGTGATACGCCAGCAGGTCGCGGATCTGTCCCTTGCAGTTGCTGCACGGCGCGCAGAGGTATTTCCGGACCGACGGATCGGGGCAGTCCGCGAAGGCGTCGAGAACCTGCTGCAGCTTCTTCCGCCCCGACACTTCGGCCCGCCAGTCCTGGAACCCGCCGCCGCTCATGATGGCGAAGCCGCTGCCGCCGCCGCAGCAGTAGTTGTCCACGCCGTGCGGGTGCATCTCCCGGAACTGCGGGCACACGCGCCGGAGGATCTCCCGCTGCGGCTCGACGATGCCCATCAGGCGGACGATGTTGCACGGGTCGTGGAGCGTGACGGGGAAGTCGTTGCGGCCCGGGTCGAGCTCGAGCCGGCCGCCGAGCACGAGGTCGCGGAGGACGGTGAGGCCGCTCTCGCGCGGGACCGCGAGGCCGCCGGCGAGCAGCCGGTCGGCCACCACGAGCAGTGCCTTGTGCGCGTGCCCGCATTCGCCGACGACGATCTTCTTCACCTTGAGCTTGCGGGCCGCCTCCGCGTGCCGCACGGCCACCCGCGCGAACTGCGCGTCGTCGTACCACAGGCCGTAGTTGACCGAGTCGTACCCGGCGAGATCGGACGACATCGTCCACGAGACGCCCGCGGCGTTGAGGATGACGGCGAAGGCGCCCGGGTTCTCCGGCCACGCGAGGATCTCGCCGGCGTTGTGGACCAGCAGGATGTCGGCCCCCTCGACGTCCCACGGCGTCTCGACGGCCAGGCCGGTCTTCTCCGACATCTCCTCGTCGATGAACTGCACGTTGTCGCGCGCGGCCGCCGGGTTCATGCCGGTGGAGGACCCCGACCGCAGCTGCAGCATCGAGCCCGACGCGTGCAGTTCCTTGGCCGCGATGCCCATCTCCTGGCTGAACAGCTTCCGGATCTCGTGCGCGACCAGGCCGTTGTCGGCGCCGAGCGGGCAGGCCTGCGCGCAGCGGCGACAGAGGTTGCACCGGTAGGCGAGCTCGGCCAGGCGGGCCACCATCGGCCAGTTCAGTTCCACCGTGCCGTGCTGCCAGGCCGAGAGCAGGCCGCCGCCCTTGACGTGCTGGAAGTAGAGGCGGCGCAGGATCTCGGCGCGATAGGTCGGGCGGTAGATCTCCGCGCCGCCGCTCGCCTCGAAGATGTGGCACGAGTCCGAACAGGTCTGGCAGCGCGCGCAGTGCTCGACGGTGAGGAGCAGCGGCTGGAGGAACGTCCAGTTGTTCTCGCGCGAGAACAGCTTCTCGAGGCCGGAGAGGAACCTGGCGACGAGCGCCTGCTCCTCTTCGGGCGACGCGGGCGTCGGCAGGCTCAGCACCCGCGCGTCGTCGAGCGGGTAGTCGGCGGTCGTCGGGCGCGGAGCGAAGACCGGTCCGGCTGTGGCGGCGCAGGCCTGAAGGCCTGCGGTATCTGAAGTCGCAAGCGGTAGCGGGGTCAGATCTTCGCGTTGAAGGCGGAGCAGCGGGTCGTGGGACCGCCGCGAGAGGTCCGAAAGCCTGGTCCGGTCGCTCATCGGCGGGGCTCCCGGGCCGGATTCGCCGCCACGACCTCGGCCCAGGTGGGAGTCTCGCCGGGCTGACGGATGTGGCCGGCCGACCAGGTCGGCCTGAAGGTGAGGTAATCGGCGAGCGCCACGGCGCGCCGGCCGGCCAGGTCCATCGGCTCGTCGTCCCAGCGCACCGCGTGATAGGTGAAGTACTTCGCGACGAAATGAGCCATGTGGGTCAGCGGGATGTAGGCGGCCAGGAGCGAGGCGGCGAGCAGGCCGGCGGCCAGCAGCGGGGGCGCCGCCACGGCCGTGTCCCAGGCGATGAGGCCCGCGGCAAGTTGCAGGAGATCGGCGGCGCCCGCCGGCCGGGTGGCGTAGCCAAGGCCCAGCAGGGAAAGCGAGACGACGAAGAAGACCAGGTTGAAGATGTCGCCCGGCGCCGTGGAGACGCGCAGCGCGGCGTCGGTCAGGCGGCGGTGAAGCAGGCCAAGCGCGCCGCCGACGCCCAGGATGACGCCCGCCGCCCCCGCCGCGCTGGCCGTGAACTGGATCAACCGCCAGGCCTGTCCGCCGGCAACGCCCGGGAGGAGGCGCGCGGTGAGCGCCGAGGCGAACACGAGCGCGGTCGTCCCCGCGAGCAGGTAGAGGCCGAAGTGGAACGGGAAGGAGCGGTACCAGAGCGACCGGTTGTGGGTGCGAAGCGCGTGCAGGAACAGGATCTCCGGGACCATGACCCGCAGCTCGCCGAGACGGTGGCGCGCCCTCGGCCGGCGCCACCACTCGGCCTGCTCGAAGTACGACCCGCCGTGCGCGGCCCGCTCCGGGGTCTCGTGGGGGACCGGGTACAGCTCCCACCGCAGGTGCAGCGGCAGCCGGGCGTACTGAACCGCCCGCGCGAGGCTGGCCAGAACGAAGACGAGAGCGGCCGCCGAAGCGACCGAGTAGACGATTAGTGTCACCGTGGACTCCGAGGGGGCGAACTATTCTACCGTGAAGGGGGCGGGGAAGCGGTCAGTTGCCAGTGGTCAGTTGTCAGTCTGTCACGTGTGACGGACTGACAACTAGCCACTGGCCACTACAAGCCGTAAGGCGTATGGCGTCAGCCTATGAGCAGCGGGTTCTCCAGCATCCGCTTCAACGTGCCGAGGAACCGCGCGCCCTGGGCGCCATCGGCCACCCGATGGTCCACCGACAAGGTGAGTTTCATGCGCCGGCCGATCTTCACCTGGCCGGCCTCGACCACCGGGACCTCCCGCACGGCGCCGACGGCCAGGATCGCCGCCTCGGGCGGGTTGATGATCGCCGAGAATTCCTCGATGCCCATCATGCCGAGGTTCGAGATCGAGAAGGTGGCGCCGGTGTACTCGTTCGGCTGGAGCTGACGGTCGCGGGCCCGGTCGGCCAGCGCCTTGGCCTCGGCCGCGATCGCCGTCAGCGGCTTGGTATCGGCGTCCCGGATGACGGGCGTGATCAGGCCGTCGTCGATCGCGACGGCGACGCCGATGTGAATCCGCGAGTAATACGTGACGTGATCGCCGCCAAACGACGCGTTGATCTCCGGGTGGCGCCTGAGCGCCGCGGCCGACGCCTTGATGATGACGTCGTTGAGCGAGATGGGATAGTTCTCCTCGCGCAGCGCGCGGTAGGCGTCCCACAGCCGCTCGGCCGCGACGTCCACGGTCAGGTAGAAGTGGGGAACCGGCGCCTTGCTCTGCACCAGGCGCCTGGCGATCGTCCGCCGCATCGATGACAGCTCGACCTGCTGCTCCTCGCCCGCGGGCGCCGGAGCGGGCGCGGCGGGCGGGACCGCCTGCGCGCGCGCCAGGGCCGCCTCGATGTCGCGCTTGATGACCCGTCCCTGCGGGCCGGTTCCCCGGAGCCCGCCAAGATCGACGCCCGACTCGGCCGCCATCCGCAGCGCGAGCGGCGAGGCCCGCAGCGCGCGGCTTCCCGCCTCCTGGGCCGCGGCTGGCGTCGGCGCCGCCGCACGGGCAGGGGCCGGAGCGGCCGACGCGGGTCGTGACGGCGGCGCGGCTGACGGCGCGGGCGGCCGCGCGGGCGCGGGTCTCGCGGCCGCGGACGTGCCGAGCAGGGCTGAAATGTCCTCGTCCTTGCCGCCGATGACGGCGATGATCTCGCCGACCTTCACCGTCTCGCCCGGCGAGGCGACCAGCTTGCGGAGCACGCCGTTGGTGTAGGCCTCCATCTCGACGGTGGCCTTGTCGGTCTCCACCTCGGCGAGCGTCTGGCCGGTTTCGACCGAGTCGCCTTCCTGCTTGAGCCAGCGGAGGATCCGGCCCTCCTCCATCGTGTCGCTCAGCTTCGGCATGACCACGCGGGAAGCCATAGGAGTAGACCTTTCGGGCTTCAGGCTTCAGGCCTCAGGCTCCAGGCCCGAAGCCCGGAGCCTGTAGCCCGGAGTCCGCTCAAATCAAATAGAGCACATCCCTCACCGCCTGCACCACGCGGGCGGGAGAGGGCATGGCCAGGTGCTCCAGGTTCTTGGCGTACGGCATCGGGACGTCGGCTCCGGTCACGCGCGTCACCGGCGCGTCGAGGTCGCCGAACGCCTCGCGCTGAATCAGGTCCGAGATCTGCGCGCCGATGCCGCTGTACTCCCAGCCCTCCTCGACGATGACGCACCGGTTCGTCTTGCGCACCGAGGCGAGAAGGGGCGCCTCGTCCAGCGGGCGCAGCGTCCGCGGGTCGATCACCTCGCACGACACGCCCTCGGCGGCCAGGCTGTCGGCCGCCTTGAGCGCCACGTTCACCATCTTCGACCAGGCGACGACGGTGACGTCCGTGCCCTCGCGCTTCACGTCGGCCACGCCGAGCGGCACGAGGTACTCGCCCTCGGGCACCTCGCCCTTCGATCCGTAAAGCGTCTCGCCCTCGAAGAAGATGACCGGGTCGTCGTCGCGGATCGCCGCCTTGAGGAGCCCCTTGGCGTCGTACGGCGTCGAGGGGGCCACCACCTTCAGCCCCGGCACGTGCGCGAACCACGACTCGATCGATTGCGAGTGCTGCGCCGCGAGCTGATGGGCGGCCCCGCCGGGGCCCCGGACGACGATCGGCATCTTGAACTGGCCGCCGGACATGTAGAACATCTTGGCCGCGCCGTTGATGATCTGGTCCATCGCCAGCATCGAGAAGTTCCACGTCATCATCTCGATGACCGGCCGCAGGCCGACCATGGCCGCCCCGACGCCCACGCCCGCGAAGCCCGCCTCGGTGATGGGCGTGTCGATGACGCGGCGCTCGCCGAACTCCTGCAGCAGGCCCCGGCTGACCTTGTAGGCGCCCTGGTAGATCCCGACCTCCTCGCCCATGAGGAAGACCTTCGGGTCGCGGTGCATCTCCTCCCGGAGGGCCTGGTTCAAGGCGTCGCGGTAGGTGACTGTTGGCATGGTGTGCGCCTACTTGCTCAGCGTGTACGGCCCGTAGGGCCGGCTGTACACGTCCTCGTACAGCGCGCCCGCCGACGGCTCCGGGCTCGCGTCGGCGAACTCGACCGCGGCGTCGACCGCGGCGCGGGCCTCGGCGTCCATCCGCTCGAACCCCGCCTGGTCGAGCAGCCCCCGCTCCGACAGCCGCTTGAAATAGCCGCGGATCGGGTCCTTCAACTTCTGCTCCTCGACCTCTTCCCTGGTCCGATAGTGCCCGTGCACCGGGTCCGACATCGAGTGGCCCATGAAACGGTAGCAGCGTGCCTCGATGAGCGTCGGCAGGTGTTCGGCGCGGGCCAGCTTCACCGCGCGTCCGACCGCCTCGCGCACGGCCAGGACGTCCATCCCGTCCACCGTCTCGCTCGCCATGTCGTACGCGCACGCCCGCTGCGCGACGTCGTAGATGGCCGACGCCCGCTCGATCGCCGTGCCCATCCCGTACCGGTTGTTCTCGACGATGTAGACGCAGGGGAGCTTCCAGAGGGCCGCCATGTTGAGCGACTCGTGGAAGGTGCCGCTGTTGACGGCCGCCTCGCCGAAGAAGCACAGCACGATCTGCGGCCGCTCCTCGTACTTCAAGGCGAAAGCCACGCCGGTCGCCAGCGGGATGTGCCCGCCCACGATCGCGTGGCCGCCGAGCATCCTGTGCCCCGCGTCGAACAGGTGCATCGACCCGCCCTTGCCGTGCGAGAGGCCGGTGTCGCGCCCGAACAGCTCGGCCATCACCCGGCGGGGGTCGGCGCCCTTCGTGATGGCGTGGACGTGATCGCGGTAGGAGCTGAAGATGTAGTCGTCGGGCTCGAGCGTGGACATCGCGCCGATCGACACCCCCTCCTGGCCGATCTGCAGGTGGCAGAACCCGCCGATCTTCTGCAGCGAGTACATCTCGGCGCACCGCTCCTCGAAGCGCCGGCCGAGGAGCATCCGGCGCAGCAGGTCCAGCTGCGCGTCGCCAGACAACGTCTCGGGCTTCTCACTCAAGAGCGTGTTGGACATATCGACTCGTCGTAGGCGTCCGCCTGCTCGTGCGCGTGGTAGGAGGACCGCACGAGCGGGCCCGATTCGACGTGCCCGAAACCCATGCTGAGCGCCGTGGACTTCAGCATGTCGAACTCCTCGGGATGGTAGTAGCGGGCGACCGGCAGGTGCGCGGCTGACGGGCTCAGGTACTGACCGATCGTGAGGATGGCGCAGCCGACCGACCGCAGGTCGGCGAGCGTCGCGACCAGTTCGTCCCACGTCTCGCCGAGGCCGACCATCAGGCCCGACTTGGTCGGGATCTGCGGCGTGTAGCGGCGGGCCCGGTCGAGCAGCTCGAGCGCGCGGGGATACCGGCCGCCGGGCCGGGCCTTCGGGTAGAGCCGCGGCACCGTTTCGGTGTTGTGGTTCAGGATGTCGGGGCCGGCGTCGAGCACGGCGTGCAGCGCCGCCTCCTTCCCCTTGAAGTCGGGGATGAGGACTTCGATCCGGCAGGAGGGCAGGCGCTTTCGGATCTCCGCGATCGTCCCCGCGAAGATCGACGCGCCCCCGTCGGCGAGGTCGTCCCGATCGACCGAGGTGATGACGACATAACGGAGCCGCATCCGCTCGGCGGCCTCGGCCACCCGGGCCGGTTCGGCCGTGTCGAGCCCGGCCGGCCGGCCGTGCGCGACGGCGCAGTAGGGGCAGTTCCGCGTGCAGACGTCCCCGAGGATCATGAACGTGGCGGTCCCGTGATGCCAGCACTCGCCGATGTTGGGGCAGTGGGCCTCCTCGCAGACCGTGTTGAGGTGCAGCTCTCCCATCAGCCGCTTGAGCCGGACGTACTCGGGTGATCCGGGTGCCTTGACCTTCAGCCAGGCCGGCTTCTGCTCGCGCGGCCGGATGAAGACGATGGGGTGGTCGATCGAGGTGCTCATGCCGCAGTGTCGGACAGCGAGATCATACCATGCGGCCACGCTCCAATCGGCGGACCGACGGCCGCTACCCGCCTGTTCTCAGGAGGATGGCGAGGGTGCCCGGCTCCAGCCGGGTCAGCGTCGGGTCGGGGTAAGGCGAGAAGAGCGTCAATGCGCCGACCACCCGGCCGTCGCGCTCGATCGGGCCGCGGACGACCGAGACCTTCCGCCCCCAGTAGAGCTGGGCCAGCCTCGCCCGGTCGTAGGTCCCGGCGCTGCCGAAGGCGTCGAGCGGGTCGAGCCGCACGACTTGCCACGCGCCGGCCGGCGTGGCCAGCCGGAATCCGGCGGGAAGAGACAGCCTCACGCGGCCAAGAGCGGCCTCGAGCCCCTCTCGAAGCACCGTCACCTTGTAGGTGCCGTCGGGCACGTACCGCGGGGTGAACAGCCGGGCCAAGTCGGACGCGGCCGCGCCGGGGATCGGGACCCCGGCCCCGTCCTGGGCAGCAGTGGCTCGCGGAGTTGCGGCCGCCGTCGCCAGGGTGGCGACGGTCAGAGCAAGAAGCCCTGCCGAGAACCTGGAGCCCGGTCTTGACACGCCGTCCCGCCGGCAGTACTGTTTGAGGGACGAAACTGGATTCCACATAGTGGACTCATCGCTATCTATGCCATCGCCCGGTCCGGTTGCCGTCCACGGGTCGATGACCTCGGTGGACAAGGCGTTCGACGTGTGCGAGGCGCTGTCGCACGAACCTGGCGGAATGAGTCTATCCGACCTCGCGCGCGCGCTGAAACAGCCGCGGCCGAGTGTCCACCGGCTGCTGGCCGTGCTCAAGCGGCGCGGCTACGTGCGGCAGGACGAGGAGACGCAACGCTACAGCCTCGGCATCAAGATGCTCGAGCTGTCGTTCCGGTCGTTCGGGCGTTCGGAACTGCGGCTGCACGCCTATCCGGTGCTGCGAGATTACGCGGCCGCGTCGGGCGCTCACGTCTTCCTCGCGGTGCCGTCGGCCGGCGAGGTCACGTATATCTGGCAGCCGGAGGGGGGCGAGCCGGCGATGCGGACGGCGTACGGCAAGGAGATGCCGGCGCATTGTTCGCTGTACTTCGCCGACGAAGGGCAACGTGCGGGCAGGAGGCTGACCTGCCTGCGGCTGGCCGAACCGCGTGACGTGACGAGGGGCGGCGAGGCCGTGCGGCATCTGGGGTTCGACCGGCAACCGGCGGAAGCGCCTGGCGACACCGAGCGGCTGTGCTGCACGTGCGCGCCGGTCTTCGACTACACGGGGCGTGAAGTCGCGCGCGTCGGAGTGTTCGTCCACGGGAGCAACGATCGGGCGCTCCTGGGCACGCACGGTCGGGGCGCCTGGGAACTGGCCCGCCACCTGTCACTGCGGCTCGGGTATCTGTCGGCCGCGGCGATGGGAGTCGCATAGGGCTCAGGGCTCAAGGCTCAAGGGGAACCAGGAGGGAGCGACGATGGCATACGTAATCTGCGAGCCGTGCATCGGCACCAAGGACACCGCCTGCGTGGATGTGTGCCCGGTGGACTGCATCCACCCGCGGAAGAACGAGGACTCGTTCGGGTCGGTGGAACTGCTCTACATCCACCCCGACGAGTGCATCGACTGCGGCGCCTGCGTGCCCGCCTGCCCGGTCGAGGCGATCTTCCCGCTCGACGAGGTGCCCGAGAAGTGGGCGAAGTACATTCAGATCAACGCGGAGCATTATCAGAAGTAGGAAGCACGAAGCAGGCAGTAGCGCAGGCCTGAAGGCCTGCGCTATCTGGTCCTGGGAATCTCCGCAGGATCTGCAGATAGCGCAGGGCTTCAGCCCTGCGTGAGGCGTAAGAGCAAGCTGTGAGGAAGGCGTAAGGCGTAAGCCGGAGAAGGGGCAGCTCGATGGGCTTAATCGATCATAGAGTTCCAGCGACAACATCATCACCACCAACGTGGACGCGGTGCTCAACTGGGCGCGGCAGTCCTCGCTCTGGCCGATGGGGTTCGGCCTTGCCTGCTGCGCGATCGAGATGATGGCGACCGGCGGATCCCGGTTCGACATCGCCCGGTTCGGCGCCGAGGTGTTTCGCGCCTCGCCGCGCCAGGCCGACCTGATGATCGTGGCCGGCACGGTGACCAAGAAGATGGCGCCGGTGCTGCGCCGGCTCTACGACCAGATGCCCGAGCCGAAGTGGGTGATCTCGATGGGCAGCTGCGCGAACGCGGGCGGGCCGTTCCCGACTTACAGCGTGCTGCAGGGGGTGGACAAGGTCGTGCCGGTGGACGTGTATATTTCCGGGTGCCCTCCGCGGCCCGAGGCGCTGCTCTACGGCCTGATGCGGCTGCAGGACAAGATCCGCAAGGAAGGCACCGTGCTGCGCAAGGAGCGGGTAATCAAGTCCGGCGCCTCCGAGCCGGTCCTGGTGGAAGGGTAGGGCGATGTCGGCATTTCTCCGCAAGATCTTCATGGTCGACCTGTTGAAGGGGCTCTGGCTGACGCTGACCTACACGCCCGAGCCGGCCTTCACCTTCCAGTACCCGCGCGAGCGAAGGCCCACCGCGCCGCGCTTCCGCGGCCTGCTGCGCCTCCAGGTCGAGCCCGGGACCGGCGCCCAGGTGTGCATCGTCTGCGACCAGTGCGCGAAGGCCTGCCCGGACGACCTGATCTCGCTCGGCGGCCACCGCGAGCCGGGCCAGAAGCTGAAGGCGCTCGACTACTTCGACTTCAACCTCTCGCGTTGCAGCTTCTGCGGGCTGTGCTCGGAAGCCTGCCCGACCAAGCCGATCAAGGCGCTCATCATGAGCGAGGACTACGAGCTCGGCGTCTACAGCCGGCAGGAGCAGATCCTGCGCATCGACGAGATGTACGACGGCGTGCCGATCGAGCGGTACACGCGCTGACCGGAACTGGGACGCGCCGCTGAGGGTATTCGCGGATACTGGGGGAGAGACGCCATGACCGTCCGCACTCGCGTGGCCGTCGCACTGGCGTGCGCCTGCCTGCTGTCCTGGTCCGTCGTCGCGTCGGGCCGGAAAGTGAGCGCCGCCACGGCGTCGGTGCAGATCGCGCTGGCCGACGTGCTCTACGATCGGGCCGACTACCGGGCGGCGATGCACGTCTACATGGCGGCGACCGACTGCGAGGACGCCGCGATCCGCGACCGCGCGCGGGCCGGCACGGTGCGGTCGGCGCTGCGCATCGCCGAGTTCGGCGTGGCGATCACGCAGATGGCCGGCCTCGGCGGGGCGCGCACGACCGATCCGGCCACGCTGGCGCTGGCCGGCGACGCGCTGTGGGCGTCGGGCCGCTTCGACGAGGGGGAGGCCGCCTACACCGGCGCGCTGCGGCTCGATCCCTCGAGCCCGCGGGGCCGGCTGGGGATGGCCAAGGCGTTCGCCTCCAGGAATCAGATGGGGCCGGCGCTCGACCAGATCCAGGCGGCGCTTCGCGGCGCGCCCGGAGATGCCGACATCCGCCAGGCGCTCGGAGCGATCTACGAGCGGATGCACCGCTACGACGAGGCCGCCACGGCGTACCTGTGGTACCTCAGCGCGCTCCGCGGGGCCGACCGGCCCGAGCAGACCCAGTGGGCCCGCAGCCACATCTCGTTCCTGCGGTCGTTCGACGGGTCGGTGCCGTTCGAGATGGAGTCGGCCCGCAACGTGAAGGTCCACGTGTTCGACTTCCGCCTGGTGAGCGGCAAGGTGGTGCTCAAGGGGAAGATCAACGGCGGCCGGTCGGTGGACCTCACGCTCGACACCGGCGCCGAGCACACGGCGATCAGCGAGAGGACCGCCGCCCGGTTCGGCGTGCAGCCGCTCACCGAGACGCTGACGGCCGGCGTGGGCGAGGCCGGCCTTCGGGGACAACGGCTGGCCAGGATCCGGTCGCTCCAGATCGGGACGCTCACGATCTACAACCTGCCCTGCCTCATCAAGACGCCCTCGATGGCGGGGCTGCCGGTGGACTCGACCGACGGGTTCTCGCCGCTGGCGCTCGGGCTGTCGATGACGGTCGATTACCGCGCCCGTCGCGTCTACCTCGGCGCGCTGGAGGCCGACGCGTCGCCCGCGCGTGAGCTTCCGCTGCGCTTCACCCGGCTGGCGACCGTCGAGGGGCGCGTCAACGACACCCCGATGAGCTTCATCGTCGACACCGGCGGCGAGGGGATCCTCGTCAGCACGAGCGCGGCCCGCGGCCTGCTGACGCCGACCGATCGGCGCCGGATCAAGCTGCGGGTGTACGGCGCGTCGGGCTACGAACCGGACGCCTACCTGCTGCCGGGCATCGACCTCTCGTTCGGCCCGCTGCGGCTGCCGAACCAGCCGGTCGTGGTGCTCGACCTGCGGGCGCCGAGCGTGCTGCTCGGCTACGACGTGGGCGGCGTCCTCGGCTACCGCCTGCTCGGGCGATACCGCGTGGACTTCGATCTCGTCCGGAGCGTGCTCAGGCTCAGGGATCTCTGAGGCTCATGCCGTCCTGCTTCTTCGTCTCCGACCTGCACGGCCACGTCGACCGGTATCAGAAGCTGTTCGCGGCCGTCGCGGCGGAACGCCCCGCGGCCGTGTTCCTCGGCGGGGACCTGCTGCCGTCCGGTTTCGGCCTGGCCGTTTCGCTCGACCCCGCGCATCTCGATTTCATCAACGGGTTCCTGGCGCCCGCGCTCGAGCGGCTCCGGCAGGACCTCGCCGATGCCTATCCCAGCGTGTTCGCGATCTTCGGCAACGACGACCCGCGCATCGAGGAAGCGGCGATGCTCGACGTCGGCACCCGCGGCCTCTGGCACTACGCGCACGACCGGCGGATCGAGTGGCGGGGCTACATGGTGACCGGCTACTCGTGCGTGCCGCCGACGCCGTTCCGGCTGAAGGACTGGGAGCGCTACGACGTCTCCCGCTTCGTGGATCCGGGGTGCCTGTCGCCCGAGGAGGGCTGGCACACGGTGCCGGTGCAGGCGTCGGAGATTCGCTACGGGACGATCCAGCAGGACCTCGACGCGCTGGTCGGCAACTGGCCGGTCGAGCGGGCGATCATGCTGTTCCACGCGCCGCCCTACATGACGGCGCTCGACCGGGCGGCGCTCGACGGCCGCACCGTCGATTTCGTCCCGCTGGACGTCCACGTCGGCAGCATCGCCATCCAGCGGTTCATCGAGCGGCGACAGCCCCGCATCACGCTGCACGGCCACGTGCACGAGTCGGCGCGGCTGACCGGGGAGTGGCGCGTGCGGACGGGCGGGACCCACGCGTACTCGGCGGCGCACGACGGCCCCGAGCTGGCGCTGGTCCGGTTCGATCCGGAAGCGCCGGACGAGGCGACACGGGAACTGATCTAACAGGCTACAGGCCACAGGCCACGCGGCCAGGCGGTGTCCCGCGTGACGGTGTGATCCGGCCTGTGGCCTGAAGCCCGGAGCCCGCAGCCCCCTAGGCGGTCTTCCTCAGCGTGAGCGCCCGCGCCGGATCGGTGATCGCCCCGATCTTCGACGCGAAGCTCGAGTGGTTCGCGAAGTCGGCGTCGGTGACGATCTTCACGTCGAGCAGGCCGTCGGTCTTGTAGCCGGTCCGCAGGTAGTTCATCTCGCTCAGGCACAGGCTCCACCCCTCGAGCCACACCTCCAGCTGGCGCCGCGCCTCCTCGTCGCCGTTGACGTGGACGATGAGGTCGATGTCGCTGCCCGGGCCGGCCGTCGCGTTCTTCGTGCTGCCGAAGACGTACATCCCCTTGATGCCGAACCGTGCCGGATCCACCAGCGTGGCGATGTGCTCGGCCATCCGCAGCCGCCACCGCCAGTGGTCCTCGGTGAGGGCGTGCGCGTCGGCGCGCCGCTCGGGCGCGCTGCCCTTGGTGAGCGTCGCGGGCGCGAAGTAGCCGACCGCCTCGTCGAGGTCGGCGTTCATCAGCACCTGCAGGATCTGGCCGTCCATCGCCTTCGGCACGTCGATGACGTGCACGACGTCGGAGAGATGCGCGTACTCCGGCAGCAGCTCGGAGAGGATGTTCGGCGCGCGCCTGAGGAACAGCTCGTTGCACGCCTGGCCGTTCTCGCCCGGGAACAGCGGCAGGTAGCGGATCCCCGCCTCGACCAGGTCCTGGAAGAAGTGCGTGCCGAACGACAGGTCCGGGGTGTAGTTCCCCTTCTTCGCGGCGATCTCCATGAGCACCGCGGTGTTGTTGATGTCCGAGTAGGTGACGCTGACGCCCAGCTTGATGTCGCCGCGGCTGCCCCATCGCCCCGGCCCCATCAGGATGAACTGCCGCTTGGGCAGCAGCTTGTTGAGCCGCCCGATCACGCGCCCGACGTCCTTGAGCTCGCTGAGGTTCTCGAGCCCGTCGTACCGCTCCGGATCGACGTAGACGATGTGGGTGATGTCGGGCACGCGGCCGTTGGAGACGTACCGGTTCGCGGCGAACACCACGCGGTCGGCCGGCAGGTCGCGCGGGATCGACGACGGCACCGCGTCGCTCGAGAAGCTCTGCGGCCGGCACTGCAGGAGGTAGAAATCCGTGCCGTCCGAGGCGAACTCGACGTCGACCGGCGACCCGATCCGCTCGCGCAGCAGCTTCAGCATCGCCCGCATCCGCGCCATGAACGGCGTGCTGCTCACCAGGCCGTCGAAGGTGACGACGGTATGCGACTCGGCCGGGTCCCAGCCGAACCCGACGGGCCGGTGGATCCCCTCGCTGTCGTAGACCGAGGCGATCTGGTCGAGCGCCGGGAACTCGCGCCCGTACTCGCGGAACAGGTCGGCGGCGTCCACCGTCTCGAACCGCTGCGTCTCGAGGTTGATGACGTCGATCTTCCGCGGGGCGTAGCGCAGCATCTCGTCGGGCGTCACGTTCACGCGCAGGCCCGGCTGGCCCGGGGCGACGAGGATCGGGTAGTCGTCGCCCACGCGGTCCACCGCCCGCGTCCCCAGCCCCGGCACGAGGCGCACCAGGCCGTCGTCGCGCTTGATCCGCGGCGACCACCGGAATTCGTTGTTGCTGAACGCGACGCCGGCGTACGACGGCAGGAAGTAAGGGCCGACGCGCGTGCCGACCACCTCCTGGATCATGATCCCCATCTCCTCGTGGAGATCGAGCAGGTTCCGCTCGGCGCGGTACTCGATCGGGTCGGCGCCGAACAGCGAGGCGTAGACCTCGGCGATGGCGTCGGTCAGCGCGTTCAGCCGCTCGCTCTTGGTGCCGACGTTGGGGATGAACAGGCTCTTGTACTTGCCCGAGAAGGCCGCGCCCATCCGGTCCTCGAGCAGGCTCGAGCTGCGGACGATGAGCGGCCGGCCCTCGAGGTCGTCGAGGGCGAGCGAGAGCCCCTTGAGGATCTCGGGGGCGAAGCGGGAGTTCTTGAACACCTGCACGATGTGCGGGTACTCGCGCCGGATCTGCTCGATCTCGAGGTACTTCCGGTTGTAGACGTCCTCGAGCTGGTTCTGCTCCACGAAGCTCTGGAGGCCGTCGGACGCGATGTACCAGGTCTTCGGCACCTTGATGCCGGCCAGCAGGTCCGAGTACTCGCCGCACTTGCGGAGGATCTGCGCGGCGAGCAGCATCCCCGCGCTCTTGCCGCCCAGCTTCCCGTGGCTGGCCGGCGGGCTGATGATGTGGTTGACCAGCTCGTGGAAATCGCCGATCTCGATGTAGTTCTTCGCCGTGTTGATGAACTCGAGGTCCTCGGTGAAGAACCGGCGCGCGAGCGACACGCGCAGGCCGATCTGCACCGAGCGGGAGAGGTCCTCGTCCTGGACGCCGATCTGGTGGTAGCGCTCGAGCGCCTGCCCGATGTCGGTCAGCGACGTGCACTGGTTCTCGACGGCCTCGACGAGGAAGCCCGACTTGTCGTCCTTGATCCACTTCTGGATGCACAGGACGATCTCCCCCTCGCTCAGGTGCGTGGCCGCGATGCGGAACGCGTCCTCGGTCAGCGCCAGCAGGTCCTCGACGCTCTTGCGCCGCACCGGGATGTTGTCCTCGAAGCCGTCGGTCTCGGGGGCGAAGTCGGCCGCGAACCGCTGCAGCAGCTGCTGCGCCTCGTCGATGCCGTTCCAGCACAGGTAGTTCAGCATCCGGCGCGAGATCCGCATCAGCAGCTGCTGGTCGGTCTTGCGCAGGAACTCGATGATCACCCACCACTCGCGCTTCTCGGGCGAGGCGAGGTTGTCCATCGCCGACTGCCAGTTGCGAAGCGTGGCCTGCAGCCGGCGCTGCATCAGGAAGTGACCCAGGCGCTCGGCGATTGTGTCGATGAGCTTCCGCTCCTCCTTGAGGAACGGCCCCTCGTCGGCCCGCGGCATCTGGCGCGTGTAGAAGATCTCGATCGCCCCGACCCGCTCCCCCTGCAGCACGACGTCGGCCCGCTGCACCCAGGGCGTCTCCACGACCCGCGGGGGCTGGTAGACCGCGTTGTCGAGCGTGATCTTGGCCCAGCACACGCTCGGGTACTGCCACCCGGCCGGCATCACCTCGGTCAGCTGGCGGCACACCTCCTCGACCGAGGCGTCGGGCTGGTTGATGAGCTCGTGGACCTTGTAGAGCGTGTGCAGCTCCTTGGCGCGTTCCTGGAGCTGCTCGATGATGTTGTTGACCGGAATGTTCGGAGGATTCATGGCGGTTGTGAGGCCTCAGGACCACTGGATCGCGCCGCACCCCTGGCGGCCGTCCACCTCGATCCGCAGCGGGCGCGGCAGGCGCACGTGCCGGACGAACTCGGTCTCGGTGACCGCGTCCTGGCGCGCGAGGCCGTCCCAGTCGACGGGGAACTCGCCGTCGAAGGGCACCGAGAAATAGCTGACGCCGAAGCTCGAGATGTTGTGGAAGAAGTGCGAGCCCTGGCTGAGATCGACGTTCATCGACGGCAGCGTCGTCTCCACGATCGCCCGCGCGCCGCCGATCTGCGACCACGCGACCGGGATCCCCAGCCACGGATCGGAGCTGCCCCAGCGGCCGAAGCCGATGAGCAGGTAGGGCACGCCCCGCTCGACCAGGTCCAGGTTGATGGCCGCGATCTCGCTTCCAATCGCCCGCGTGTGGCGGGCCTCGAACCGATCCGGCTTCACGTAGACGACGTCCCGAACGCCGGCGACGATGCCGTTGCCCATGACGCGCTCGGAGGCGGCGAGCAGGCGCCCGCGGTCGAGGGCGCCCAGATCGACGTCGACGACGGCGTCCGAGACCGACATCGGCCGGACCTGCAGGAAGCCGAACTGCGCGGGCCCTTCCTCCCCCTCGGCGGGGAACGTCGCGGCAAACTCGATCTCGACCGGCGCGCCGACCGCGTCCTGGCAGACGCGGAGGATCGCCTTCAGCAGGTCGTTGAGCGCGTATTCCTCGATCACCAGCAGCGGGGCGAAGGTGAGCGCCCGCGGCCCCCGGATGCCCACGCCGCTCGACAGCCGGTCCGACCCCCCGTCGTAGGTGGAGGCGACCAGCCGCAGCGTGCCGTCCTCTTCGGCGTCGGCGACGGGGAGGTGCACGAGGTACTCGGCCTCCGCGACCGGGTCGTAGACCGGCGGCTTGCCCATGTTCACCGCCCAGAACTTCACCTGCGTCTGCCGGAGCAGGTCCCGGACCGACGAGTAGGGCGGCGTCGCGCGCGGCTGGGCCGGCGAGTAGCTCCACGTCAGGCCGCCGTCGACGATCGTCTTGCCGAGGCCGAACGCGAGGTTGACCACGCCGTCCTCGGGCCTCGTGCGGCCGGACCGGTAGAAGCTGTACGAGCGGGCGACACCGGACAGGTCGGGATAGAAACGGTCGCGATAGCGTCGGCCGACCACGCCCTGCAGGATGACCGCCATCCGGTCGTCGGACGCCTGGCCGGTGAGCCGGCGGTAGTTGCGCGCGTTCTCGAAGAAGGTGGAGGCGTAGACGAACTTGATCGCCTCGACCAGCCGGTGGAAGCGGCTTTCCACGTCCTGCTGATTGTTGGGGATCATCTTCGTGCCGTAGACGCCGGCGAACGGCTGGTTCAGCGCGTCCTCGAGCAGGCTCGACGAGCGCACGGCCAGCGGCGTGTGCACCTGCCCGACGAGCGCGTAGAGATCGCCGAGCAGCTCGACGGGCAGGTCGGCCGACTGGAACGCGTGCGCGATCCGGTGGTCGGGCTCGCCCGAGCGCGCGAGGTCCCAGAGGTGGTTGCCGTCCATGAACGTCTCGAAGCAATCGGTGGCGACGACGGTCAGCGTCGGGACGTGCACGTCGAAGTGCCGCCTGAGCCGCGTCGCATCGCGCGCGCCGAGCAGGGCCTCGAGGCCGGTCGCGAGCAGCTCTTTCACGCCGAGCAGGCCGTGGGCCTTCCCGCCGAACGGTCCCGAGCCGATGCGCGTGAACTGCTCGGTGCCGTCGAAGAACCGGCGGTCGAACGGGGGGACGTCGGGCCTGGTGAGGGTTGTCGTCATCTGGGGCGGCTCCGGATGGACGAACGCTACCTGAGGATACTCGATAAAGCGGAGGGAGGACAGTAATCGGAACTGACGATTGAGGGATCGGCTCTGACGATGAGGGATCGGCTCTGACGATGAGGGATCGGCTCTGACGATGAGGGATCGGCTCTGACGATGAGGAATCGGCTCTGACGATGAGGAATCGGAACTGACGATTGAGGAATCGGAACTGACGATTGAGGAATCGGAGCTAACGCCTGTCAATCGGAACTGACGCAGAGGAATCGGCGGACGGGGAGAGGAATCGGACCGTACGTAGGCCGAGGTCTTTAGACCCGGCGAAACGCTCAGGAGTCTGGCGCCCGGCCGTCTATTCGACGATGTCCCGCCTTCTGAAGTACAGCGCCGCGGGCAGGGCGAATAGCGCCGAGGTCGCGGCGGCGACCGGGTAGAAAGACGTCAGGAACGACGGACGGACGAAGGGCGAATCCCCGCCGTGGGAGAACTGCGCCGGAAGGTCCTGTAGAGGGTAGAAGAAGTAGCGGAGCAGAATCAGCCGGGGGGACAACACGTCGAACGGGAGCATCGTCATCATCGCCAGCAGGATGAACGCCATCAGCGCCGTGACGATGCCCGAGCCGACGGTGCGACGGCAGCTGGCGGCAGCCATGCCGACGAAGCTGATGGCCAGTATGAGCACCGAGAAGTCGAAAGTGAACCGCGTCACCGATGCCACATCGGCCGCGCGGATTCCGCGAACCCCCGAGTAGAGGCCCGTCCAGAACAACTCGGACAGGACGAGCGCCGCCGAGAAGATCACGATGTGCGCGCCGATCCCCGACCACTTTCCCAACAGGTACTCCAGGCGGGTGAGTGGCTGGCAACACCCCACCCGGACCATTCCGTACTGGCTGTCGATGGTCGTCCAGAACGCCGCGAACGTCAGCATGGCCGCCTGGAAGAGCAGCGTCTTCCACGTCGCAAAGAAGATGAATGGAAGGGTCTGGACCGCATTCTCGATCGCCAGGCGTTCCCCCATCCGCTCGACGTGGTACAGCTCGAAAATGAACAGGTAGGTCCCGACCGGCAAGGCGGCGAGAATCACTAATGGGATCTTCGACGCCCAGATCTTCAAGAACTCCGCGCGGGCCACGGCAGCGCATCGCCGGATGCTGAACAGCGCTGGGAAGTTCATTGGAGCCTCGTTTCGTCGTCTCCGTAGCGAGCCAGGTACGTATCCTCGAGGCGGCGTCGCCGGGGTGTCAGCTCGAAGAGGTCGATCTTCGCCGCGACGAGAAGCGGCGCCAGCGCGGCCAGCCGATCGGCGGCCACTCGACACGTGACGCCGACCGTCTCTTGCGAGACCTCCGCGACAAACGGTGCCCCCTGCAGCGCGGCGGCGGCGCTCGGGTCGTCGCCGGTCCGGAGCCAGCACTGCACCAGGGCACCCGTCCGATCGCCGACAAGGTCCGCTTCCGCGAGCAGCTTCCCCTGGCGGATGAAGACGACCCGGTGGCAGGTCTGCTCGATTTCGCCGAGAAGATGACTCGACATCAGGATGCTCGCGCCGGTCCGGCCGGGCAGGTCCCTCAGGAAAGTCCGCAACTCGGCGATGCCGGACGGATCGAGGCCGTTCATCGGCTCGTCGAGAACAAGCAGGGACGGTTGGGTAAACAGCGCCATCGCGATCCCGAGACGCTGCTTCATGCCGAGCGAGAACTTGCCCACGCGCTTCTTCGAGTCCGGCGCCAGCCCCACGTCGCCGAGCGCGCGGTCGATCCGCCCCTTCTCGCAGGCGCCGCGCAGCCTGGCGAGGTAAGCCAGGTGGTCGAACGCGGTGAGCATCGGGTAGATCGCCGGCGACTCGATCAACGCGCCGATCCGACTCCGGAAGCCGATCGGATCGCGGCGCTGGTCCACCCCGTCCAGCAGGACCCGTCCGGAGCCCGGCGCAATCAAGCCGGTGACGATACGAAGCGTCGTGGACTTGCCGGCGCCGTTCGGGCCGACGAATCCGACGATCTCGCCGGGGGCGACCGAGAATGACAGGTCGTCCACGGCGAGCTGGTTCCCGAAGCGCTTCGAAATCCCCTCGACCTCAAGACGTCCCGATGCACCCATGTTCGGCTCCGTTTGCCTGGACCGCGCTAGCGGCGGTCACCGTCGAAGTCGAAGATCTGCTCGATTGGTTGTTCGAACAGCCGGCCGATCGAGAACGCGAGCGGGAGGCTGGGATCGTACCGGCCGGTCTCAATCGCGTTGATGGTCTGGCGCGACACGCCCAGACGCTCGGCCAGGTCGGCCTGGGACCAGCGACGTTCCGCACGAAGGACGCGCAGGCTGTTCTTCATGGCGCCCCTGCCTACCGGTACCGGAACGCGGCGATTTGCCAGCCCGCCCACCAGAGCAGCAGCAGAGACATCGTGACCCACTGCGCGCGGAGCGCCGGCAGCCAGGATTCGAAGAGCGCGTAGGCCATGGCCAGAGGCAGCGCCATCAGCAGGCCGACGGCGGCTCCATCGACGTAGACGCGGCGCTGAAGCTCGTCGGTCCTGGCCAGGAGCCGATAGAAGAGCGCCACGACCGCGGCGGTCGTGATGACGCCGCCCACCGCCCACTCGAGCCGCCAGGTTCTCGCATCGACGGCTCGGCCAGGTTCGAGGAGCGCGAGGTTGAGCGCCGCAAGCGGCAGCAGCCACGCATCCGCGCGGCAGCGGACCATCCGCCAGATCGAAAACCCCGCCACCGCAAGACCGATCAGGCTGCACACCATCAGTAGTCGAGAGGGGAAGGCCGGGTCCGTGTAGTGAGCGCCCCCCGCCCGACCGAGCGCGCTCGCGGCTACCGACGAGACAGCCGCGAGGAGGAACCAGAGCGTCCCTGCGTAACGCGACCGGGCCGATGAATCGAGCTTCAGCACCTGTGCCTCCGGTCAAAATGTAAAGGATACAGTCCATGATGTCAAGCGTGCTTTACGTTCATCGGCTGAAGGCTGAGGGCTGAAGGCCGTGAGGCATAAGTCATGAGCCGGCCGGTGAGGCGCCAGTCGTGGCCCGGTTCGGCGCGCCGGGCTCAGCTCGGCAGACCTCACAAATTCGCCCTTTGCGCCGACCCGGTCCGCGCCTGGCTCTCCAGTGCCGGGCCTGCGCGCACGACGCAAGGCGTAAGGCGTAAGCCGTAAGGCGGCTGAGAACAAAAAAAGGGCGGCCCTCTCGAGCCGCCCCTTGATTACTCACCGTCAGTTCCGATTGACGTTCGTCCGTTCCGATTGACCTGCGTCAGAACCGATTGACGTTCGTCCGTTCCGATTGACCTGCGTCAGAACCGATTGACGTTCGTCCGTTCCGATTGACCTGCGTCAGAACCGATTGACGTTCGTCAGTCCCGATTACAGCGAAGCTGTCTAGACCCAGCCCCTGTCCTTGCAGGCCTTGGCGACGCGGTTGACCGCGATCACGTAGGCGGCGTCGCGCATGTAGAGCTTCTGCTTGCGCGCCAGCTCGCTCACGGCGCTGAAGGCGGCCGTCATCTTGACGTCGAGCTTGCCCAGGACTTCGTCGCGCTCCCAGTAGTAGTTCATGTTCCCCTGGACCTGCTCGAAGTAGCTGCAGGTCACGCCGCCGGCGTTGGCCAGGAAGTCGGGGATGACGAAGATGCCGCGCTCGGCGATCACCTTGTCGGCCTCGGGCGTCGTCGGGCCGTTGGCGCCCTCGCCGATGAGCTTCACTCTGCCGTGGATCTTGTTCACGTTCTCGCCGGTGATCTGGTTCTCGATCGCCGCCGGCAGCAGGACGTCCACTTCCTGCTCGATCCAGACGTCGCCCGGGAGCACCTCGTAGCCGAGCTTCCGCGCCTTCGCCTTGTCGATGCCGCCGAACGGATCGGTGATGCCGATCAGCTCGTCGGGGTCGAGGCCGGACAACTTGCGGAAGGTGTAAGAGACCTGGTCTTCCTGGTCCCAGCACGACACGCAGACGACCTTGCCGCCGAGCTGCCGGAACAGGCGGACGGCGTACTGCGACACGTTGCCGAAGCCCTGGACCGCGGCGGTGCAGTCGGCCACCTTGTGGCCCATCTCACGAAGCGCCTCGCGGACGGTGAAGATCAGCCCGAAGCCGGTCGCCTCGGTGCGGCCGAGCGAGCCGCCCATCCCGACCGGCTTGCCGGTGATGAAGCCGGGGTAGCGGCCGCCGTGAATCATCTCGAACTCGTCGAGCATCCACAGCATGTGCTGCGGGTTGGTCATGACGTCGGGCGCGGGCACGTCGTTCACCGGGCCCACGTTCTTCGCCATCTGGCGGATCCAGCCGCGGCAGATCGCCTGCTGCTCGTGCTGGCTCAGGTTGTGCGGATCGCAAATGACGCCGCCCTTGCCGCCGCCGAGCGGGATGTCCACCACCGAGCACTTCCAGGTCATCCACGTCGCCAGGGCGCGAACCGTGTCGAGCGTCTCGTGCGGATGGAAGCGGATGCCGCCCTTGGCCGGGCCGCGCGCGTCGTTGTGCTGGACACGGAAGCCGCGGAACACCTTCGTGGTGCCGTCGTCCATCCGGACCGGGATCGCGAAAGAGAATTCGCGCATCGGGTTGCGGAGCAGGTCCCGGGTCGCGGCGTCGAGATTGATGACGTCGGCGACCTTGTCGAACTGGGCCTGCGCCATTTCGAACGGATTGAATGCCTTCTTGTTCACGGATTATCCCCTCTCTCTGCTGCGTATCCGCCTCGATGGAGGCGGTAGTAAAACCCTCGGTTCCGCCGCGCGAACAACCCGAAATACTATCACGCCCGCCTGGGGTTTCCGACCCGCCGGCCGCCACGGAACCCCGGGCCGAACCGGCGTGCGCGGGCCGAACGGTCTGTGAAAAATATACATCTAACAGGCCGTCGTGACAAATGAACAACGGCGATCTGCCGATAACTGAATCTATTTTCCATGTCAAGTTCGGATACGCCGCGTGGCAACGAACACCCCGCAGAGCCGCGTGATACACTCCCGCTCCGGCGCTGCGACACCGGGAGCGACCCATGCTGCTGCTGAGAAACGCCGACATCTTCACGCCCGCGCCGGCCGGGCGCGCCGACATCCTGCTCTCCGGCGGCCATATCGACCGGATCGAGCCCGACATCCGCATTTCCGAGGACTACTGCGCCATCGTCGACGCGGCGTCGCTCGTGGCGGTGCCCGGGTTCATCGACGCCCACGTGCACATCACCGGCGGAGGCGGCGAGGGCGGCTACGCGACGCGGACGCCCGAGATGCCCCTCTCCGACGCCGTGCGCGGCGGCATCACCACCATCGTCGGCTGCCTGGGGACCGACGGCGTGACCCGCAGCCCCGCGGCGCTCGTCGCCAGGGCCCGCGGGCTCGACGACGAGGGGCTCAGCGCGTTCGTCTATACCGGTGACTACGCCGTGCCGACGCGCACGCTCACCGGCAGCATCGAGCGCGACCTGCTGCTCATCGACAAGGTGATCGGCGTCGGCGAGGTGGCGCTCTCCGACCACCGTTCGACGCAGCCGACCTTCGAGGAGTTCGCGCGCCTCGCCTCCGAAGCGCGGCGCGGCGGAATCCTGTCCGGCAAGGCGGGCATCGTCAACGTCCACGTCGGCGACGGCCGGCGAGGCCTGTCCATGCTGCGGCGGATCCTGGAGGAGACCGAGATCCCGGCCGCGCAGTTCCTGCCGACGCACGTCAACCGCAACCCGTCGCTGTTCGAGGAGGGGACCGCCTGGGCGAAGGCGGGCGGGCTGGTGGACTTCACGACGTCAACCGTGCCGGCCTGGCTCGAGGAGGGCGAGGTCAAGTGCAGCCGGGGGCTGCGCGCGATGATCGAGGCCGGCGTCGAGGTGTCGCAGATCACCTTCACCTCCGACGGCCAGGGGAGCATGCCGGCGTTCGACGCCGAGGGGCGGCTGCTGCGGCTCGACGTCGGCCGCGTGACGAGCCTCTGGGCCGAGGTGCGGGACGCCGTCTTCCACGAGCGGATCCCGCTCGAGACGGCGCTGCGGGTGGTGACGTCGAACCCCGCGCGCATCCTCAAGCTGCGCGGCAAGGGGCAGCTCGCCGCCGGCGCCGACGCCGACCTCACCCTGCTCGAGCCGCGGACGCTCGAGGTGCGGGGCGTCATCGCGCGCGGGCGGTGGCTCATGCGCGACGGGGAGGTGGTGGTCAAAGGGACTTTCGAGTAGTCGCCGACCTCAGGCCTCGGGCTTCAGGCTTCGGGCGTGATCGCGCGAGTCCCGCTCGCTGCCCTTGACGTCGGTTCGCCTAAGAGGCCTGCGGCCCGAGGCCCGCAGCCTGTAGCCCAACGCGGAGCACATCGCATGTCCCGACTCTCGTTCAAGCGTCTCGCAATGCCCCACACGCTCGTCGTGGTGATGGCGCTGGTGATCATCGTCCTGGCGGCGTCGTGGGTGATCCCGTCGGGCGAGTACCAGCGCGTCAAGGTCGAGACGAGCAGCGGCGTGCGGACGGTCACCGTGGCCGGCACGTATCACGTGGTGCCCAAGGTGATGCTCGGCCCGCAGATGGTGCTCGACGCGCCGATCAAGGGGTTCCTCGACGGCGCGCTGCTCATCTGCTTCCTGCTGATGATCGGCGGCAGCTTTGCGATCTTCCAGGAGACGGGCGCCGTGGAGTTCGGCATCAAGCGCCTGACCGGCGCGATCAGCCGGCGGCCGTATCTCGACGGCCTGCTGATCCCGGTGCTGATGACCATCTTCTCGCTCGGCGGCGGGATCTTCGGGATGGCCGAGGAGACGATTCCCTTCGTCCTCATCTTCATCCCGCTCGCGCGGAGCCTCGGGTACGACTCGATCGTCGGCGCGGCGATCCCGTATCTCGGGTCGGCGGCCGGGTTCGCGGCGGCCTTCTTCAACCCGTTCACCGTGGGGATCTCGCAGAGCATCGCCGGCATCCCGCTCTACTCGGGCCTCGGGTACCGCCTCTTCTCGTGGGTGGTCGGCACCACGGTGATGATCGCCTTCGTCGTGTGGTACGCGCGGCGGGTGAGGCGCAACCCCGAGTTGAGCCCGGTCCGGGACATCGACCTCGCGCGCGAGGCGGTGGACCCGGCCGCGCACGCCACCGTCGAGGCATGGGACGCGCGCCACGTCGCGACGCTGTCGCTGTTTGTCGCGTCGATGGTCCTGCTGGTCGTCGGCGTCCTGAAGTGGCAGTGGTACATCGACCAGATCGCCATGCTCTTCCTGGGCATGGGCATCCTGCTGGGGTTCGCCGGCGGCCTCGGGCCGAGCCGGGTCGCCCGCACGTTCGTCGCCGGCGCCAAGGACATGGTCGGCGTCGTGTTCATCGTGGCCTGCGCGCGGGCGCTGCTGGTCATCGCGCAGGAGGCGAAGATTCTCGACACGATGCTCGCCTCCGCGTCGGGCGCCGTCACGATGCTGCCGCGCGGCGTGATCGCGCAGGTGATGTTCCTCATCCAGTGCGTGATCAACTTCTTCATCCACTCCGGGACGGCCCAGGCGGCGCTGACCATGCCGATCATGGCGCCGCTCGCCGACCTGGTCGGCATCACGCGCCAGACCGCGGTCTACGCCTACCAGCTCTGCGAGTTCATCAACCCCTTCCTTCCGACGAGCGCGGTGACGATGGGCGTGCTCGGCGCCGCGAAGATCCCGTGGGACCGGTGGGCCAGGTGGTTCCTGCCGTTGGGGCTGATCCTGATCGTGCTCAGCTTCCTGCTGCTCATCCCGCCGGTGCTCCTGTTCAGGTGGGAGTGAGAGGCTTCGGGCTTCGGGCGTCAGGCTACAGGCCTGCCACGGCGTGACCCGTGTGACACAGCCTGAAGCCTGTGGCCTGAGGCCTGAAGCCTGTAGAATCCACCTATGTCGACTTCGACACCCCGGCCTCTCGCTGCGATCTTCATTGTCCTCGCCATGACGGGAGGTTTCGCGGCCGGCCCGCCCTCCGCCGCTCCCGCGCCGGCTGAACGCCGCGTACGGCACTCTCTGTCGGTCGGCCTCGACCCGCAATCGCACGTGCTGACGGTCACCGACCGGGTGCTCCTCGCTTCCCGTCCCGCGAGCGGCGTGGTCGACTTCGTGCTGAACGCCGCGTTGAAGGTCTCGAGCAGCACGCCGGCCGTCGTCGAAGTGCCGCTCGGCGCCTCTTCGACCTTCTTCGGCATCAACGGCTCGGGTGACGCGGCGGCGCGCCAGATCGGCGTCAAGCGCTACCAGGCCAGGCTCGGCGCCGGCCAGGTGTCGCTGTCGATCACCTACAGCGGCGCGATTCAGTTCGGGCTGTCCGACCAGAAGGAGGAGTACACGCGCGGGTTCCGCGAGTCGGCCGGCATGCTCGGCCCCGACGGGGTCTACCTGACGGGCGCGAGCTATTGGTATCCCTCGTTCAACCAGGACCTCATCGACTTCGACGTGGCGGTGACCGAGCCGATCGACTGGCACGTCATCTCCCAGGGGAACGGGACCTCGCGGGACGATCGCGGCGGCTCGCACTGGGAGTCGGGCGGGCCGATGGACGAGATCGATCTGGTCGGCGGCCCTCTCCATGTCTGGCGCGGATCGGCCGGCTCGGTGGAGACGCTCGTCTACCTGCACGAGCGCGACGACGCGCTGGCCGGGAAGTACCTGGCGGCGACGGCGCAGTACCTCGAGATGTACAAGGAACTGATTGGCCCGTATCCCTACCGGAAGTTCGCGCTGGTCGAGAACTTCTGGGAGACCGGCTACGGCATGCCGACCTTCACGCTGCTGGGCCACGACATCATCCGGTTCCCGTTCATCATCACCTCGTCGTACCCGCACGAGATCCTGCACAACTGGTGGGGGAACTCGGTGTTCGTGGAGTACGCGTCGGGCAACTGGTGCGAGGGGCTGACGGCCTACCTCGCCGATCACCTCCTCGCCGAGCAGCGCGGCGCCGGCGACGAGTACCGCCGCTCGACGCTGCAGAAGTACCGCGACTACGTGCGAGAGGGGCGCGACTTCCCGCTGACCGCGTTCCGGTCGAGGGAGAGCGCCTCGACCGAGGCGGTCGGCTACGGCAAGGCGCTGATGGCGTTCCACATGCTGCGGATGGAAATCGGCGACACCCTGTTCCGCCAGGTGCTGCGACGGTTCTACCGGGAGTACGAGGGCCGTCGCGCCTCGTTCGCCGACATCGAGAAGACGGTGGAGGCGGTCACCGGCCGGGACTTCCACCGGTTCTTCCGGGATTGGATCGCACGGGCCGGCGCCCCCGTGCTCGCCGTCGAGGTGACCGCGGTGCGGCCCGACGCGTCGCGTGGCGGTTCGGGGTTCGTCGTCGAGGGCACGCTTCGCCAGACGCAGGGGGGCGAGCCGTTCGTGGTGGACGTGCCGGTCGTCGTGCAGACGGCCACCGGCTCGGTCCGCCAGGTCGTGCGTCTCGCGTCGGCCGCCGCGCGGTTCGCGGTGGCCTCGCCCGACGTGCCGCTGATGGTGCACGTGGACCCGTGGTTCGACGTGTTTCGCAAGCTGGACCCGCGCGAGACGCCGCCGTCGATCGGCCAGATCTTCGGCGAGCCGCGCGTCCTCGCGGTGCTGCCGTCCGACGCCCAGCCTGCGGAGATCGCCGCCTGGCGCGAGCTGTTCCGCGGGTGGCAGAGCGGCAGCCACGCCATCGAGGTCAAGCTCGACACCGAGGTGATGGAGCTGCCCGCCGATCGCGCGGTCTGGGTGGCCGGCCGGGCCAATCGGTGGGCGTCGCGCGTGCTCGTCTCGGGGCCCCGCGGCCTTTCGGTGGGCGAGTCGGCGGTCGTCATCGACGGGATGTCGATCGCGCTCACGAAGAACACGATCGTGCTCACCGCGCGCCATCCCGGCAACGTGGAGAAGGCGGTTGGCCTGCTGCTCGCAGACTCGCCCGCCGCGCTGCCCGCTCTCGGGCGCAAGCTGCCGCACTACGGCAAGTACTCGTATCTCGGCTTCGAGGGAAACGACGCGACCAACTTCGCGAAGGGGCAGTGGCAGGAATCCGACTCGCCGCTCGACGTGGATATCCGCCGTCTCGCGGGGGCGGCGGCCGGCGTCACCGGCACGACGCTGCCGCGCCCGGCGCCGCTCGGGAGCGACGGGCGCAAGGCGCTGGCGGAGCTGCCCGCGGCGGCGCCGGCGGCCGGGCGCGGAGGCGTCAGAAACTGAAGCGAACGCCGGCCTGCGCGCGCCGCGCCGTGCTGGCGCTGGTCGGGTGCCCGAACATCAGCGAGCCGAACACGTTCCCGTAGCTGGTGTAGTTGGTGCGGTTCAGCAGGTTCTGCGCCGACGCGTAGACCTCCACGCGGAACCGGCGGTCGCTCGGGCCGCCGCCGAATCCCGCCGGCATCGCCCCGCCGCCAGCCCCGCCGCTGACGACCGTGATCTGCGTCCCGCCGCCGCCGCCCGCCCGCGCGGGCCCGAATCCCCAGCCGTACGAGATCCGCCCGCCGACATCCACGACGGCCGACGCGCGCGCCGAGTTTCTCGAGACGCCGGCCGGCCGATCGTTGAACACGCCGTCGAGGTTGTTGTCCTGTCCCGTGATGACGTTGTAGGGCGTCGCGGAGCGCCCGCTCACGTTGAAGGAGACGGTGAGGTTGGCGATCGGCTGCGCGTTGATCATCGCGCCGATCCGGTGCCGCGAATCGCCGTTCGACGGCCCCCACTCCGCCTCGATGTTGTCGTCGCTCACCGGCGTCGAGAACGCGCCGCTCGTGTTGGTCCGGCTGGTCGAGAGCGTGTAGTTGGCGAACAGGAGCAGGCGGTGCCAGTTCAGCTTGTTGAGGTTCCAGGCGACGTTGAGCGCGTGGGAATGCGAGGCGGCGTCGGAGACCAGCTGGTACTCGTTGGCGAACGCCGGATCGGGGCGCACGCCCGCCACCAGCGGGTTCACGTTGCGCGAGCGCAGCAGGCCCGCGCCGAAGCCCGCGCTGTAGGCGACGGTGAGCCTCGAGTTGGGGGTCAGCACCCGGTCCACGGCCAGGCTGACCCGCTGCGCGTTCGGAAGCGCGACGCCGTCCGACCACAGGTAGCGGTTGGTCGGCGCCGCCGTCACCGTGCCCGGGTCCGGGTAGGACGGGTCGGGGATGCTCACCTCGCGGAGGTGGGACCCGTCCACGAGCCGCGTCTGCTTGTAGGTGTCGGTCGCGATCCAGTCGTAGAAGTAGCCGTAGCTCGCCCGAAAGGTGAGCGAGCCGTTGCGCCTCGGCGACCACGCGAGGCTCACCCTCGGCGAGAGGTTCCACGCGTCGGCGACGCGCGTTTCGACGCCGTAGCGCGCGCCGACCGAGACCAGCAGGCTGCGCAGGGCGCGCCAGTCGTCCTGGACGTAGCCCGCCGCCTGCACCTGCGCGTACTGCACGTAGGGGTTTCCGCTGCGCCGCGTGTACTGCGCCGCGATCCCCGCGTTGTAGTCGTCGAGGCTGGCGAACGTGTAGGTGCCGAGGTAGTTCGAAATGTCGTCGGAGGTGTAGCGGCCTCCCTCGAGCAGCACGCCGGTCCGCCAGGAGTGATTCCCGCGCACGTAGTCGAGGTCCGACGCCGCCTCGAACGTCACGTCCCGGCGTCCGCCGCGCATCTGCGCGCCGCCGGAGCCGAACGCGCCGTTGACCTGCAGCGCGACCGCCTCGTTGTTCGACGCGTACGAGGTGTCCGTCCACCGCACCTGCAGCCGCGATTCGGTGAAGAACCGGCGGCCGAGCGGCCCGTTCTCGGAGAGCCTGATCATGTTGGTCGAGGCCGAGCTCGAATAGCCCCGCTCGATGAGATTGACGTCTCCCACGCCGAGGTTCCGCTGCGTCGAGCTCGTCCGGTCGAAGCTCAGTCTCAAGGCGTGGTCCTTCTTGAACGCGTGGTCGATCCGCGCGCTCACGTTCCACCGATCCAGCGGCTGCTGGTACGACCCCGCGAACGTGCTGCGATCGGGCAGGGTGGCGAACACGTTGGACGCGAGAGTCTGCGAGGTGCCGCCGGCCGACAGCGAGAACGACGTCTTGTTGGGCGTGATCGTGCCCGACAGCGAGAAGTTCCCCTGCCGCAGCTGCTCCTCCGGCTTGGTCGGCACCAGCGGATTCCGCGCCTCGAGCGCGTCGTCGAGGAACGAGAAGTCGACGCTCCCGCGCATCGGCCCGGCGCCGGGCATCGTCATGATGTCGATGTAGAGCGCGCCGCTCATGCCGCCGTGGTTCTGTGCGGCGAACATGTCGAGCCGGGGGAGGCGGATCGAGCGGATCTGCGACTTGGGCGGCAGGCGGCCGCCGGTGAATCCGTCCACCCGAATCGTGGCGCCGGGAGGGGCCATGCCCTTGAGCACGGCCTCCATCTCGTCGGGGTCGTCGGGCAGCGACTCGATCTGCTCGCGCGTGAGCACCGTGCTGAACGCGGCGCCGCGGGGGTCCATCGCGGAACTCTGCAGGTCGCGGGTGACGGTGACGTCCTGGTCGAGCTTCTTGAGCGAGAGCGTGATCGATCGCCGGTTGTCGCCGGCGCGGACGCGGACGTCACGGACCAGCGTCGTCTGGAAACCCTGGAACTCGAGCTGGATCGTGTATCGGCCCGGCGCCAGGTTGTCGGCGACGGCGACGCCCGCGCCGGAGGCGCGCAGGTCCTGGCGCACCGCGGCAAGCGAGCCGTCCTGGCCGGCCACGACGACCACGGCGCCGGGCAGCACGGCGCCGGTCTGATCGAGGACGGTGACGATCAGCCGCGCCCGGCCGGGCGCGGGCTGAGCGCTCGCGACCGGGGACCAGACGACGCCGATGCACGCCAGGAGCGAGAGGACGAGAGAGGACCTGAGCGACGCCATGCGGGTTCCGCCCCCTCGCCTACTTCGAGGCCGCGAACGTCTTCGCGTCGATCTTCCCGTTGACCTTCACCTTGTCGAAGGTGATTTCCTCGGTCGGCTTGCCGTCGATCGATCGCTCCAGGCGGAACGGCAGCATGACGCCGTCGACGGCCCGGTAGTCCGCATAGAAGAGGCGGTACTCGACGACCCGGGCCTTGGCGGCGGCGTCCTTCGCCTGCGCGGCGAACTCCGCGGTCATCTTCTCCCGCTCTTCGGGAGTCATCTTCCCCGGGTTCGCCTGGCCCGTGCCGCCGCCGGCAACGACCGTCTGGCCGCTCCTGGTGATGGTCTGGCCGCCGCCACCGGGCCCGCCCACCTGGCGCGTGAGCGTCATCGGCTCCTTCGCCATCCAGCTGAGCATCAGCGGCAGGTGCGTCTTGGTATCGATGAAGAGCCTGGCGGCGAATTCGCCCTCTCCCTTGATCTCGACGATGTCGGCCTTGCCGTCCGGCGACTCGGCCTGTCCGGCGTATGTCATCTCGAGCGGATACGCGGGGAACGACGAGGCGAACATGCCGAGCGTCAGCCGGGCGAAGTCCTGCTTCGAGGAGGCGAGCATCGCCTTGCGGATGGCCTCCCGCTGCTCGGGCGTCGCCGCTGCGCCGCCCGGACCAGTCACCGTCCCGCCGGGGCCGGCCATCCGGAACATGACGACCTGGCCGCCGCCCCCGGAGAGCTGCGGCGGCTGGTCCACCTCGTTGATGACGCCCTCGCCGTTGAAGCCAGACACGCGGTAGATGCTCATGTTGCCCATGTTCGCGACCATGTCGCGCCGCATGAACTTGTCCGGCAGCTCGACGGCCACCTCGATATCGCCGCCGACCGTCGTGCCGCTCGGGCTGGTGCGGAGCGACTGCCCGCTCATCGTGAGCGTCTTCACCGCGTCGAGCTTCTTCTCGCCGCCGAGCGCGGCCCTGGCGTCGGCCAGGACCTGTTTCACGTCGGCAACCTGCGCCGGCGCCGCCACGGCCGCCGCCACGATCATCCCCAGCACGACTGGCGCAATTCTCCTCACCATGTACGCATCCTCCGTCCGTCCGTCTCGAGACACGCCGGGACCCGGCCCCATCTTGGACGATAGTATCGGCGATTTGGTTGGCATCGACGCTCACACCTGGCGAGCGCGGGGAAAGAAGGGGCCGCCGGGAGGGGGAAGCGAGGGGGGCCCGGACGCGACCGGGCCCCGGTCAGGCTAGACGTTCTCTTTCTTGTGGCAGTCCGTGCACTTGGCGGTCGGCACCTTCTTACCCGCCGCCGCTTCCTTCACGTGGCAGTCGATGCAGAGGCCGCCCTTGGCCATCGGCTTGTGGAACGCCGCCTGGGTGCCGGTCGTCATCGGCGGCGTGGCCGTCTTGGTGTGGCAGTCCTGGCAATTCTCCTGGGCCGCTTTCGCCGGGTGCTGCGGCTTCGACGCGTGATGGCACGTCACGCAGGTCACGCCGGCCATCTTGCTGTGGACGGCGTGGGGGAACTTCACCCCGCCCATCGGATTGCCCTTCAGGATGACCGTGTCCGGCGCCTTGACCTGGGCAGAGGCGACGCCAGTCATGAAGGCGGCGACCGCGATAACGGACAGAACGACGAGGATTTTTTTCATGTGTGCTCCTGACTCTTGAGACGCGAAAACCGAACCCTACACGCGGGATTGTAGCGCAGTTGCACAATCTCTGTATATTGGTTCCCGCAGGGCCCGGCAGGGGTGTGGCGTTTCTCGTCAGTCGGCGGTTGGCCTGCGCGTACATATAATAGGGCATGCCCTCGACAACAGGCGCCCCCTCCCGGACCAGCCGGTCCGCCTCGCACACCACCAGTTCCGGCCAGGCGGTCGCGCCGGTCTACAAGCCGTCGGACGTCGCCGGCCTCGATTACGCCCGGGACCTCAACGATCCGGGCGGCTTCCCCTACACCCGGGGCATCCACCCGACGGGTTACCGCGGCAAGCTGTGGACGATGCGCCAGTTCGCCGGGTTCGGCACGCCGGAAGACACCAATGCGCGCTACAAGGAACTGCTGGGCAACGGCGGCACCGGCCTGAGCGTGGCGTTCGACCTGCCGACGCTGATGGGGCGCGACCCCGATCACGAGTTGTCGCTCGGCGAGGTGGGGAAGTGCGGCGTGTCGGTCGCGTCGCTCGCCGACATGGAGACGCTGTTCGAAGGGATTTCGCTCGCCGACATCACGACGTCGATGACGATCAACTCGCCGGCGTCGATGATCTTCGCGATGTACCTGGTGGTGGCCGAGCGGCAGGGCGCCGACTGGCGGAAGATCTCGGGCACGATCCAGAACGACATCCTGAAGGAGTTCATCGCCCAGAAGGAGTACATCTACCCGCCCAGGCCGTCGATGCGGCTCATCACGGACGTGTTCGCGTTCTGCGCGCAGCAGGTGCCGCGCTGGAACACGATCTCGGTCAGCGGCTACCACATCCGGGAGGCCGGCGCGACGGCCCTCCAGGAGCTGGCCTTCACGCTGCGCGACGGCATCGAGTACGTCCAGTACGGCGTGGACGCCGGCCTGGACGTGGACGACTTCGTCCCGCGCATCTCCTTCTTCTTCAACGCCCACAGCGACTTCTTCGAGGAGATCGCCAAGTACCGCGCCGCGCGCCGGATCTGGGCGCACGAAATGAAGGAGCGGTTCCACGCGACCGACGAGCGGTCGCTGAAGCTGCGCTTCCACTCGCAGACGGCCGGCGTCTCGCTGACCGCGCAGCAGCCGTACAACAACGTGGTCCGGACGACGCTCCAGGCGCTCAGCGCGGTGCTCGGGGGCACGCAGTCGCTGCACACCAACTCGCTCGACGAGGCGCTGGCGCTGCCCACCAGCGAGGCGGTGACCCTCGCTCTCCGGACGCAGCAGGTCATCGCGCACGAGAGCGGCGTCGCGCGCGTCGCCGACCCGCTCGGCGGGTCGTACTTCGTCGAGGCGCTCACCTCCGACATGGAGCGCCGCGCGCTCGAGGTCTTCCGCACGATCGACGAGATGGGCGGCATGGTGGCGGCCATCGAGCGGGGGTTCCCGCAGCAGGAGATCGCCGAGAGCGCCTATCGCCTGCAGCAGGCCGTCGACCGGCACGAGCAGGTGATTGTCGGCGTGAACGACTTCATCGCGGAGGCCGAAGAACCGGTGCCGACGCTCTACATCGACGAGAGGGCGGCCGACCGCCAGTTGGCGAAGCTCGAGCGGGTCCGCCGCGAGCGGGACGCCGGCCGCGTCGAGGGGGCGCTCGACCGGCTGCGCGAGGCGGCCGCCGGGTCGGGCAACACGATGGAGCCGATCCTCGACGCGGTCCGCGCCTACGCGACCGTCGGGGAGATGTGCGACGCGCTGCGCGAGGTCTGGGGCGAATACGAGGAAGTGCCGATCGTATAGCGCGGCGTACGGCGTACGGCTTACGGCCTACTGACAGCGAAGAACCGTTATGCGAAAGATTAGAGTCGTCATCGCCAAGCCCGGCCTCGACGGCCACGACCGGGGCGCCAAGGTCATCGCGCGGGCGCTTCGCGATGCGGGGATGGAGGTCATCTACACCGGCCTGCGCCAGACGCCGGAACAGATCGTGGCCGCGGCCCTGCAGGAGGACGCCGACGTCATCGGCCTGTCGATCCTCTCCGGCGCCCACACCAAGATCTGCCCGCGGGTCATGGAACTGGTGCGCCAGCAGGGGCTCGACGATGTCCTGGTGGTCGTCGGCGGCATCATCCCGGACGTGGACGTGTCCGCCCTCGAGGCGATCGGCATCAAGGGCATCTTCCGGCCCGGGAGCGCGATGGCCGAGATCGTGGAGTTCATCGCCGGGCACGTTCGCGCTCGCGCCGACGCGTGAGTGCGGGCGGGCGGCGCGGGCGGGACCGGCCCCTGCAGGGCCGGCACCCACGTGCCGATAACACGATGTGTAGCCTCTTCTGTTGAGACCGAGTGGGGAACGCATGCCGTACAAACTCCTGCTTGCCGACGACAGCGTCACGATCCAGCGGGTGATCGAACTGACGTTCACCGACGAGGACATCGCCGTGACAGCCGTCGATGACGGCCACGAAGCGGTGCGCCGCATCGTCTCCGACCGGCCCGACATCGTCCTCGCCGACGTCGACATGCCCGAGCGCGACGGGTACGAGATCGCCGAGTTCGTGAAGAACGACCCGCAGCTCGCGCAGATCCCGGTGCTGCTCCTGACGGGGGCTTTCGAACCCGTCGACGACGCGCGCGCGCGGGCCGTCCGCTGCGACGGCGTCCTGTCGAAACCGTTCGACCCGCAGGTGCTCGTCGCCCGCGTCAAGGAACTGCTGGGCCGGCCGGTGGCGCTGCCGGTTGCGGCGGCGGAGGCGCCGCGTCTGCCGGCCGACGATCTGATCGGGCAGGCCCCTGCGGCGCCGGACGACCGGTCGCTCGACCTGGCGGCGCTGGAATTCCAGCAGGGGGCGCCCACGCACCAGGAATCCTCCCTCGACGACTACTTCGATCGCCTCGATGCCGCGTTCGCGCACCTGACGGGCCCGCCGCCGGCGCGTGACGCCGCGGTCGCGGACCCGCCATCCGCCGGTGTGACGGGCGAGCACGAGACCCATCTGCCTGGCGCCGGCGGCGGCGTGCCGGTGTCGGAGGCGTTCGCGGCGCTGCTCGACGCGGAACAGACCCTCGGCCCCGAGGCTGCGCACGGTGCGCAGGCCGAGCCGGAGGACGTGGCGCCGGCGGACGTGGCGCCGGCGGCGCCGGTGATCGATGACGCGTTCATCGCCGAGGTGGCGCGCCGCGTGGCCGAGCGGATTGGCGAGGCGGCGGTGCGAGCCGCCGCGGCCGAGGTCGTGTCGGCGACCGCCGAGCGCCTGATCCGCGAGGAGATCGAGAGAATCAAGGCCACCATCAAGTGAAGAGGCCGATCGAAGTGGTCAGTGGCTAGTGGTTAGTGATCAGTCGGTCATGCGTGACACACTGACCACCAGCCACTGACCACTCCCTCGTCCCTCCGTCCCCCGTCCCCCGTCCCTCGTCCCCGATCCCTACCCCTCGTCCCTGATGTCCACATCCCGCCGATGATGTAAAACATTATTGACATAGAGTATGTAATTATGTACCATGTGTCTTGTAACGTTGACATTGCCAAGGAGAGCCGCATGTCGTTTCGAGAGAAAAGCGCCTGGATATCGCTGCTGTCGATGGCGGGAATCTACGCCCTGTACTTCTGGTCCCTGGGCCCCTGGGAAGCGCGGCGATCCGGAGGCGCGTTCGGCGGGCTACTGGGAACCGTGATCGCGCTGGTGGTCGTGCAGTCGGTGGTGACCATCGCCGTCGCGATCTTCGCGCCGAAGGATGCCCATGCGCCGCTCGACGAGCGTGAGAAGCTCATCGATCTCAAGGCGACGAGGTTCGCCTACTCGGTGCTGGCGGGAAGCGTGGCGTGCGCCTGCTTCTTTGGCGGTTTCGAGCCGCCGATCGTCTTCAGCGCGAACGCGCTCCTGTTCATGCTCGTCGCCGCCGAGGTCCTGCGCTCCGGCAGCCAGATCGTGCTCTATCGGCGGGGTGCGTGACGTGGGCAGGATCAGCAACGAGATCAGGCGGCTGCGCTTCGAGCACGGCGAGATGACGCAACAGGAACTCGCCGAGAAGATCGACCTCACGCGCCAGACGGTCAACGCGATCGAGCTGGCGAAATACTCGCCGTCGCTCGAGGCCGCGTTCCGCATCGCGGCGGTGTTCGGCGTGCCGCTCGAGAGCGTGTTCCACTACTCGAAGGACGAGTAGACGCCGCCGGCTCATTCTCCGTTCTTCGTCCCTCGTCTGTGGCGGGCGGCCACAAGGGCCGCCCCTACGCGTGGGTGTCATTCCCTCGTCCCTTCCGCCTTTGCCCTTCCGTCTTCGCCGCGATGCGGCTGCGGCGGACAGGTCGGGCTACGGCGGACAAGCGTCCTTCGTCCCTCGTCCCCGATCCCCGATCCCCGATCCCGATTCCTGTTACGATTAACGGATCTATGCGTGAACTCTCCAAAGCCTTCGAACATGCCGAGGTCGATCCCCGCTGGTACGCGTTCTGGGAGGAGATCGGCGCGTTTCGCGCCGACCCCGCCTCGGGCAAGCCGCGGTTCAGCATGGTCATCCCGCCGCCGAACGTCACCGGCTCGCTGCACATGGGCCACGCGCTCAACCACACGCTGCCCGACATCATCGCGCGCTGGAAGCGCATGCAGGGTTACGACGTGCTGTGGCTGCCGGGCACGGACCACGCCGGCATCGCCACGCAGAACGTGGTCGAGAAGCAGCTGGCGGCGGAGGGGAAGACCCGGCACGACCTCGGCCGCGAGGCGTTCGAAGCGCGCGTGTGGGAATGGGTGAAGCAGAGCCACGGCACGATCACCGGCCAGATGCGCAAGCTGGGCGAGTCGGTGGACTGGAGCCGCGAGCGGTTCACGCTCGACGAGCAGCTCTCGCGCGCGGTGCGCCGCGTGTTCGTCGCGCTCTATCACGAGGGGCTCATCTACCGCGGCGCCTACATCGTCAACTGGTGCCCGCGCTGCCGCACGGCGCTTTCGGACCTCGAGGTCGTGCACAAGGACACGACGGGGAAGCTGTGGTACGTCCGCTACCCGGGCGCCGACGGCGGCGAGGGCGTGACGGTGGCGACCACGCGGCCCGAGACAATGCTCGGCGACACCGCGATTGCCGTGAATCCGGACGACCCGCGCTACAGCGGGCGCGTCGGCGCGAAGGTGCGCCTGCCGATCATCGGGCGCGAGCTCACGATCGTCGGCGACGAGTTCGTGGACCCGGCCTTCGGGACCGGCGCGGTCAAGGTCACGCCGGCGCACGACCCGAACGACTTCCAGATGGGAAAGCGGCACCAACTGGCCGAGATCGCGGTCATCGACGAGGACGGGAAGATCACGGCCGCCGGCGGCCCCTTCGCCGGCCTCGACCGGTTCAAGGCCCGGGCGCGCATCGTCGAGCAGCTCGAGCAGGAGGGGCTGCTCGAAAAGGTGGCGGACCACCAGCACGCCGTCGGCACCTGCCAGCGCTGCAGCACGGTGGTCGAGCCGCTCATCTCCACGCAGTGGTTCGTGAAGATCGAGCCGCTCGCCAAGGAGGCGATTCGCGTCGTCGAAGAGGGGAAGATCCGCTTCCTCCCCGAGAACTGGACGAAGACCTACTACGAGTGGATGTACAACATTCACGACTGGTGCATCTCGCGGCAGCTCTGGTGGGGCCACCGGATCCCGGCCTGGTACTGCGGGACGTGCGGGCAGATGATCGTCGCCGAGCAGGCGCCGGAGCGCTGCGCGTGCGGCGGCGCGCTCGAGCAGGACAGCGACGTCCTCGACACCTGGTTCAGCTCGCAGCTGTGGCCGTTCAGCACGATGGGCTGGCCGGACCGGACGCCGGACTTCTCCCGCTACTATCCGACCGACCTGATGTTGACGGCGTTCGACATCATTTTCTTCTGGATCGCGCGGATGATCATGGCGGGCGTGAAGTTCACCGGCGACATCCCGTTCCGCGACGTCTACATCACCGGCCTGGTGCGCGACGAGCGCGGCCAGAAGATGTCGAAGTCCAAGGGGAACGTCGTGGACCCCCTCGAGGTGATGGACGAGATCGGCGCCGACGCCCTGCGGTTCACGCTGACGGCGATGGCGGCTCCCGGCATGGACATCCCGCTCTCGGAAGGGCGGATGACCGGCTACCGGCAGTTCATCAACAAGATCTGGAACGCGTCGCGGTTCGTGCTGATGAACCTGGCCGACGACGAAACGCGCGCGGAGCTGCCCGACGTGGCGTCGCTCGGGCCCGCCCACCGGTGGATCCTCCACCGCCTCAACGCCGTGACCGGCGAAGTGAACGAGGCGTGGACGGCGTACCGTTTCGACGTGGCCGCCGACCGGCTGTACCACTTCTTCTGGCACGAGTACGCCGATTGGTACATCGAGATGAGCAAGCAGCACCTGCAGGCCGAGGGTGGCGAGCGCGCCGCGGCCCGCGCGGTGCTGGTGGAAGTGCACGACCGGGTGCTCCGGCTGCTCCACCCGATCGTCCCGTTTGTGACCGAGGAGCTGTGGCAGCACCTGCCGCGGAGAGCCGGAGACGGGAAGACGATCACGCTCGCGGCATACCCGCAGCCGCGGGCCGACTGGGTTGACGACGGCGTGGTCGGGGAGATGGAGCTGTTGCAGGCAGTGGTCACGACGATGCGCACGGCGAGGGCCGAGCGGTCGGTGAAGCCGTCGGAGCGGATCGCCGCGACGATCGAAGGCGCCACGGCCGAGCAGGCGGGCGTGCTCGCGAAGCAGGAAGGCTACATCCTGGCCCTGGCCGGGCTGACCTCGCTCGGGTTCGGTCACGCGCCGGCTGCGCAGGCGTCGGGCTCCGAGATCGTGACGCGGGTCTGCGACCACCTCCGCGTGCACCTCCAGATGCCGCAGGCCGACCGCGGCGCCGAGGTCGAGAAGCTGCGGAAGAAGCTGGCCGAGACCGAGCGCGAGGCGGCGACGATCGACGCCAAGCTGGCCAACGAGCAGTTCGTGTCCCGCGCGCCGGCGAAGCTGGTGGACGACACCCGGGCCCGCCGCCAGGCGCTCGAGGTGCAATTGCAGAAGATCCGGCACACGATCGGCGAGATGGGGGCGTGATCGCGTGAACGGGGCGCCGCGGCCGGGCAGCCTTCCGCCGGAGTTCGCCGACGCGCTCGCCCGTCGCGCCGGGCGGCTCGGCGGGCTGGCGCTGCCCGTGGTGTGGTACGACACCGTGTCGTCCACCAACGACGTGGCGGACCATCTGGCTTCAGGCGGCGCGGCGCACGGCACCGTCGTCGCGGCCGACTGCCAGCAGAGCGGGCGCGGCCGGATGGGGCGCGCCTGGCACTCGCCGCCCGGCGCGGGGCTGTACGTCTCGGTCGTGCTGAGGCCGGCGTCGTTCATCGGCCCGGCCGAACGGGGCACGATGTCGGCGGCCTCGCGCGTCACGCTGACCGCCGGGGTGGCGCTGGCCGACGCGCTCAGGGCCGCCACCGGGCTGCCGGCCGAGATCAAGTGGCCGAACGATCTCGTGGTCGGGCCCCGGAAGGTGTGCGGGATCCTGGCCGAGGGCGCCGCCAGCGGAGAGACGCTGCACCATGTGATTCTCGGGTACGGCGTGAACGCGCTCGCCTCGGCCTACCCGCCCGAGATCGCCGACCGGGCCACGTCGATCGAAGCGGAACTGGGACGGGCCGTGGACCGGGGGGCCGTGTTCGCCGAGTCGCTGGCGTGCCTGGTCGAGCGGCTGCGGCAGGTCGCGGCCGGCGGGTTCGACGCCGTCCTCGACGCGTGGCGGGCGCTCTCGCCGTCGAGCGTCGGCGCGCGCGTCCAGATCTCGACCGGGGCGGGGTGGGTCGACGCCGTCACCGCCGGTCTTGACGCGGACGGCGCGCTGGTCGTGCGGGCCGAAGGATCGCTGCGCCGCGTGATCGCCGGCGAGGTGCGCTGGACGGCGCGCGCCGGCCGCGGCTCGGAGGAAAGCCATGCTCCTCGCGCTTGACATCGGCAACACCAACATCGTGGTCGGCGTGTTTCGCGGCGACGAGCTGCTGCACAGCTGGCGGCTGTCCACGCAGCGGCAGCGCACCGCGGACGAGATGGGGATGTGGGTGCTGCAGCTGTTCCACCACGGCGGGCTCGCCCCGCGCGACATCGACGCCGTCGTCGCGGCGTCGGTCGTGCCGACGCTGACCAGGCCCACGATCGAGATGGCGCGGCGCTACTTCGAGCGCGAGCCGCTGGTCGTGCACGGGACCACGGACACGGGCATGCCGCTCCTGGTCGACGAGCCCGGCCAGGTCGGCGCCGACCGCATCGTCAATGGGGTGGCGGCGCACGGTCGCTACGGGCGGGCCGCCGACGGCTCACCGCGAGATCTGGTCGTCGTCGATTTCGGAACGGCGACGACGTTCGATGCCATCTCGAAGAACGGTGAATACCTGGGCGGCGTGATTTGCCCGGGCGTGAATATCTCCGCCGACGCGCTCTTCGAGCGGGCGGCCCGGCTGCCCCGCGTGGATGTCCGGAAGCCGGCCGGCGTCATCGGCCGGACGACCGTCTCGCAGATGCAGTCCGGGCTCTTCTACGGCTACGTCGGCCTGGTCGAAGGGATCGTCGGGCGCATGCGCCGGGAGCTCGGCGGCGAGACCGCCTGCGTGGCCACGGGGGGCCTCGCCGAGATGATCGCGCCGGACACGCCGGCTATCGACGCCGTGGACCGCGACCTGACGCTGCACGGTCTCCGACTGATCTGGGACCGGAACCAGGGGGCATCGAGGTAGTGGACGCCGACGCTTATTGCCGCGAGATCGAGGCGCACCTGTGCCGGAAGAACGCCGGCCACCTGGTGCGTGTCGTCGGCCCCGCGTTCCAGATGGTGGCCGGGTGGGCCGAGCGCGGAATCCCGCTCAAAGTCGCCTGCCGCGGCGTCGACCGGACCGTGGAACGGCGCGCGGCCAAGGGCCCGGCCCGCCGGCCGCTTCGCGTGGAGTTCTGCGAGGCCGACGTGCTGGACGCGTTCGACGAGTGGCGCCGCGCCGTGGGCGTCGGCACGGCCGGAGGGGGAGCGGCGCGGCAGGCGGACGAGACGGCGGCCGGAGCGGGCGAGGCCGAGCGCGCCAGGTCGGCGCGGTCGCTCCGCGCGCATCTCGACCGCATCGTCACGCGCCTGACCGACCGCGTGGCCGACGGCTCGCTGGCGGGCCAGCTCGAGTCGGTCGTCGAGCGCGTCCTCGGCGAGCTGGGCGAGGCGCGCGAGCGCAGCCGCAGCGCGAGAGGCGAGGCGCGGGCGGCGCTGGTGGACCGCCTCCAGGCGATCGACGGCGAGGTGATGGCGGCGGCGTGGGCGGTGACGCCGGCCGACGCGCGCGAGGCGCTCCAGCGCGAGGCCGAGCAGGACGTGATCGCCTTCCGGTCGCGGATGCCCGCCGACGATTACCGACGGGCCGTCGAGGCCGGTGCCTCGCGCTTGTTGCGCGACCGACTCAAGCTGCCCGACGTCAGGTACCAGCAGGGCTCAGGCCCTGCGGCGCACGGCTAAAGCCGTGCGCTATCTGGAGTACTTTGATCAGATAGCGCAGGGCTTTAGCCCTGCGCTGTTCCGAGCGGCCCTGCGCTGTTCCGAGCGGCCCTGCGCTGTTCCGAGCGGCCCTGCGCTGTTCCGAGCGGCCCTGCGCCGCTTCGTCCAAGTCCCTATGTTCTCCCCCGGTTTCGTCATCGAGCTCGCGATCGACAAGCCCGCCGCCGGCGGCCGGATGATCGCCCGCCACGAGGGCCGCGTGGTGCTCGTGCACGCGGCGATTCCCGGCGAGCGCGTGCGCGCGGTCGTCGAGCGAATCGGCCAGGGCGTCGTCTACGCGACCGCCATCGACGTGCTGGACGCCTCACCCGACCGGCGCGTGGGACTGGGCGACTGGGCGTGCGGCGGGAACGTCTACAGCCACGTGGCCTACGCCAGGCAGCTCGCGCTCAAGGCGGAGGTGGTGGCCGACGCCCTGGCGCGGATCGGAAAGATCCCGCTCGAGGCGCCGATCGCGGTGACGCCCTCGCCGGAGGAAGGGTACCGGATGCGCGCGCGGCTTCACGCGCGCGGCCGGACGCTCGGCTTCTTCAGGGAGGGCACGCACGGCTTGTGCGACCCGGCCACGACGAGGCAGCTGCTGCCGGAGACCGTCGAACTGGTGAAGGCGCTGGCCGAGCGGCTGCGCGAGGGCGCGCTCGAGGGCGTCACCGAGGTCGAACTGGCCGAGAACGTGCCGGCCTCCGAACGCGCGTTGCACCTGGAGCTGAACGTGCCGCGCGCCCCGCGCGGCCTGGCCGCCCTCGCGGCGCTGCCGTCGATCGCCGGCGTCAGCGCGTCGTTCACCGGCATGGCTCCCGATCGCTCGGGACCGGTCCGGCGGACGCTGACGTCGGGCGGAACGCCGTCGGTCGTCGACACGCTGGGTCTCGAGGCCCCGGCTCCGCGGCTCGTGCAGGTCCGACTGCAACACCACGTCCACGCCTTCTTCCAGGGGAACCGCTACCTGCTGGCGCGCCTGGCCTCGCGCGTCGTGTCGCTCGTGCCCGACGGGCCGGTGGTCGATCTCTACGCGGGCGTCGGGCTCTTCTCGGCGTCGCTGGCGGCGTCCGGGCGGACGGCCGTCGTCGCGGTCGAGGGCGACCGGACCGGCGCCGCCGACCTGAAGGCCAATGCGGCGCCGTTCGGGCCGGCCCTCGAGCCGGTCGAGATGGCGGTCGAGGCCTACCTGGCCGCGCGACCGGTCCGGTCCGACGCCACCATCGTCATCGATCCGCCGCGGACCGGCCTGTCGAAGGACGCGTCGTCAGCCGTGGCGGCGCAGAAGGCCGGACGCCTGGTCTACGTGTCGTGTGACGTGGCTACCTTCGCAAGGGATGCGCGAAGGCTCGTCGACGCGGGCTACCGCCTCGAGCACCTCGAGGCGTTCGATCTGTTCCCGAACACGGCCCACGTCGAGGTGGTGGCGGTGTTTACGCGGACGCGGACTACTGCTTGCACGCCTCGATGAACCCCTCGAACAGCGGCCGGAACTCGCCGGTCCGCCAGAAGTTCTCCGGGTGCCACTGCACGCCGAGGCAGAAGGTGGCGTTCGGGCACTCGATCGCCTCGATGACGCCGTCCGGCGCCGTCGCGGTGACCTCGAATCCCGCGGCCAGGTTCTTGATGGCCTGGTGATGCCGACTGTTCACCGAGCAGGTGTCGGCGTCCACCATCTTCTCCTGCATCAGCGTCCAGAGCCGGCTGCCCTTGCTGACCCAGACCTCGTGCGCGATCGCGCAGGGGGGTGACGGCACGGTGTGAGGCAGGTTGCCGACCGCCTGGGCCTCGAGGTCCTGCACGAGCGTGCCGCCGAAGGCGACGTTCATGACCTGGAGACCCCGGCAGATCCCGAAGATCGGCAGCCGCGCGTCCCGGGCCGCGTGCAGGAGGGCGAACTCGAACGCGTCGCGCTCCGGCTCGACCGCCGTGACCGTGGCGTGGCGCTCCTCCCCGTAGAGGACCGGGTCGATGTCGACGCCCCCGGTCAGCAGCAGGCCGTGAACCGCGCCGACCACGGTCGCCGGCAGGTCCTGCTTCGGGTCGAGCACGCGCGGCTCGCCGCCGGCGCGGCGGACCGATTCCACGTAATCGGGAAGACTGCGGCACGGCGCGATGCCGATGATCGGAGACATATGAATCCTCGAGCTTCGAACCGGCTGGCCCGCACGGCCCGCCGCCCGGCCGCAAGGCGGGCCGGCAGGGCGAACCCCGAGCGGGGTGGTGCTCCACCCCGCTACATGCGGGGCGGGACCGAGATGCCCATCACGTCGAGGGCGCCGGTCAACTGATTCCGGGCGTAACTGACCGCCGCCGCACGCCACCGCCGCACGTCGTCGCGCGGCTCGGGGAGAATCTTGTACCGCTGGTAGAACGCCGAGATCAGCTGGGCGAGGCCGAACGCGTACTTGGCCACGACCGAGAATTCCAGCGTTCGCACGGCCTGTTCGACCACCTCGTCCAACCGCGCCGCCTCCAGAACCAGGGCCCAGAGGTCGTGCCCGTGACTTTCTCCGGTCAGTTCCGCTGTGGGCGTATCGCTGAGAGGGCCCAGAAATTCCCGTTCCGTGACGCCTTCACGGTCGTGGAGCTTCCGGAAGATATTGTTCGCGCGGACGACAGCATACTGTAAGTAGGGGCCGCTTTCACCTTCGAAATTCAGCGCCTCGTCGATGTCGAACGCGATGACCTTGCCGCGCGAGAACCGGATCATGAAGTAGCGGACGGCGGCGACGGCAATCGCTTCCGCGATCCGGCGCGTCTCCTCCGCCGGCAGGTCCGCGTTTCTCTCCTCCTGCGCTATCCTTTCGCCCGCCTTCTTCTCCAGGACGTCCAGCAGGTCGTCGGCCTTCACGCCGAGGCCCTTGCGCCCGGACACCTCGACGAACGGACGGGCCGCGTCCTCGTCCGACAGCGTGTACCCGAGCTGGCGCGCCGTATTGTGGGTGAGCGCCACCATCTCGTAGGAGAAGTGGGTCGAGCGCTCCGCCTCGCCCGGCTTGCCGATGGCGACCAGCGCCTGCTTCAGGAGTTTCTGCAAATACGACTGCCGGACGTCGATGACGTTGAACACGGCGCCCGCGCCGCCGAACGGCGGGTGCGCCGGGGTGCCGGGGACCTCCTCGCGGCAGGTCGCCCAGATGGGGGTGCCGTCGTCGCGCCGGTCGAAGACCCGGTAGTGGAAGTCCCGCCCGAGGAGGCCGAACTTCCAGAACTGGTTCGCCATGTCCTTGCCGATGTAGGTCACCGTCCCGTTGGACCGGACGATGACCTTCTCGCGGTCCTCGTCCTCGGCGGTCTCCTCGGCGGCGTCGGTCGGGGCGCCCTCTTCTTCAATCCGCATCACCCAGCAGCCGGTGAGCCGCCCCTCGGACTGCAGGAACACGGCCCCTTTCTCCTTGAGGATTTCGAACGCCCGCGCCCAGAAGTGCAGGTGCAGGATGTCGCCTTCCCACGACAACAGGTCGTAGTGGACGTTCATCCTCGCCATCGTCTTCAAATGGCAGCGGACGATGCGGTCGGCGATGAAGGCGGCGATCTCGGCCGTCTCGTTGCCGCCGCGCTCGATGGCGTGCAGCGTGTCCAGCCGCGTCTGGAGCCGGGCCTTGTCCTCCGCGTACCAGTCGGCGACGCGGGCGTAAAGGTCCCAGCAGTAGAAATCGAACCGCGTGCTGTCGGCGATCGCACGGATGCCGGGGAAGTCCCGGTGCTCGAGCTCGCGGAACCCGACGACCACGTCGGCCACTTGGACGCCGGTGTCGTCGATGTAGTTCTGCACCTCGACCGGCACGCCGCGGAAGCGCAGGGCGCGCACGAGCGTGTCTCCGAGCGCCGAATTCCGCAGGTGCCCGATGTGGGCGGCCTTGTTCGGGTTGATCGCCGTGTGCTCGACGATCGTCTTGACCGCCTGCGACGCCTTCCTTGGCGCCACACCGGACGAGCCGGCGGCGAGGCGGCCGGCGAGGAAGGCCTTCCGGTCGAGGAACAGGTTGAGATAGCCGCCCGTGGCCTGGACGCGCGCGACGCCCGGGATCTCGCCGATCGCGCCGGCGATTTCCTCGGCGATCAGCCGCGGCGCCTTGCGCAGCCGCCGGGCGAGTTCGAACGCCACCGGCAGCGCGAGATCGCCCAGCTCGCGCGTGGGCGGGTAGTCGATCACGATGGGCGGCAGCGCGTCGGACGCGAGCCCGTAGTGGCGGGCCAGCGTACCCGTGATCCGTTCGCGAACGAGGTCGTGGATTGGAAGTATCATCGCTCGATTGACGGTGGCTGGTTCGCCGCCCCGCGCGCGTGCCATAATCGTGGCGTCAGCGGCGGGCGTGCCTTTCCGTGCGTGCGGCGAGTCGGACGGCCCGGCCCAAATCGCCCGGCGTGTTGACGTTGAAGAACGAATGCCCGGTCGGATCGAGCGACGCGATGTCGTCCGGGCCCAGTTCCCGGACGCGGACGGCGGCGAGCAGATCCTGGACCTTCAAGTGACCCGATTCGATGCGCCGGCGGACCCGGTTCCTCAAGCGCCGCGCGTAGACCGCGCACAGAGGCTGCAGGCCGTCGGTGGTTCGCGGCACCACCGCGTCGGCCGTCCCGTCGGCCAGCGCCGCCAGCCGCTCCAGCACGCGCGCGCTCACAAACGGCAGATCGCACGCGATGACGAGCACGTAGGGCGTGGCCGCCTCGCCCAGGGCGGTGTAGAGGCCGCCGAGCGCGGCCGCCCGAGGCAGCCGGTCCGGCACTACGCGCACCCGGCCGGGAGCCAAACGGTCCGGTGCGCCGCCGACCAGGACGATCCGGTCCGCCAGGCCTTCGAGCGCCGCCAGCTGCCGCTCGAGGATGGACAGAGGACCGATCCTGAGCGCGCTCTTGTCGACGCCGCCCAACCGGCGCGCCCGTCCACCCGCGAGAATCGCGACGTCCACTGGCGTTTCTACCTTAACAGAAAATGACCGAACCGGGAATCGCGCGAATCCTCGTCGCCAGCCTGCACCAGGGCATCAGCGACCTGCTGCCCGCGCGGCTGGAGTTCTATGAGAGCTGGCTGAACCCGGACGGCCTCCGGCACGGGACGATCGGCCTGGCGCCGGTCCTCGCCGTGCTCAGCTTCCTTCGGCAGGAGGGGGTGCCGTACCAGGCGGTGACCCGGCGCGCCGGCGAGTGCGCCGCCGAGTGGATGGTGGCCTCGCAGGCGTCGGCCCGGCGCGCCACGCTCCGGTCGCTGCCGCTCTGGCTCCGCTCCCGGGCGGTGCTGCGCCTGGCGAAGCGTTTCATCTCGGGCATGCACGCCGGCCAGAAGGTCCGGCTGAGCGTCGGCCGCGGGCAGGGGACGTTCGACGTCCAGGATTCGATCTTCTGCGGCGTGCGCGACGCGTCGCCGGTGCCGCTGTGCGAGTTCCACGCGGCCGCCGTCTCGCGGATTCTCGATTTGTACGGCGTGCCCGGCGAGGTCCGGCTGGATCACTGCCGCGCCGTGGGAGACCCGTCGTGCGTGATCATGGTCACACTCCATACCCGTCGCTCCTCGCGCGTCGTCAGCGTGACGTCACCCGAATGACGCCGCGTCGAGCCCGCGGCGTCCTGGCGCTGGCCTGCCTGGCGACCCTGCTTGGGCCGGGCGCCGCTGCCGCGCAGCCGCCCGCGCCGGTCGAGCGCCTGCTCGTCGTGCCATTCGAGAACGTGCAGCGCGACGGCCACTTTTCGTGGATTTCCGAGGCGGCCGCGATCCTGCTCTCGAGCGACCTGGAGGCGCTCGGCGTCAGGACCATCACGCGCGAGGAGCGGTTGAAGGCCTGCGAGCGGCTGCAACTGCCGCCGTTCGCCGTCCTGAGCGAGGCCACCCTCATCCGGCTCGGGCAGGTCGAGGGCGCCGCGCAGGTGGTCATCGGCAGCTTCGAGACGCAGGAGGGGCAGATCACCGTCAGGGCGCGCGCCATCCGGCTCGACAGCGGGAAGATGCGGGCGCCGGCCGAGGAGACCGGCCGATTGTCCGACCTGTTCGGCGTCTGCGAACGCCTGGCGCGTCAGCTCCTGCCGCCGGGACTTCCCGAGCCCGGTCGTCTCGATGTCGAGCTCGGCAGCCTGCCGGTCTTCGAAACCTACGTCAAGGGGCTGATGGCCCAGCCGCCTGCCGCCCAGATCCGTCTGCTCGACAGCGCCGTCAAGCTCGCGCCGGACTTCGCGTTGGCCCGGATCGCGCTCTGGCAGGTTCATACCGCGCAGGGAGATCACGGGCGCGCGGCCTCGGCCGCCCTGGCCGTGCCGGCGTCGTCGCACTGGCGCCGGCGGGCGCAGTTCCTCGCCGCGCTCTCCAGGATCCACCTGAAGCAGTACGAGGAGGCCTACCAGATCCTGAAGGCGCTGCTCGACGCCGCGCCGACGCCCGCGCTCTACAACAACCTCGGCATCATCCAGGCGCGGCGCGGCGCGACGCAGCAGGCCGGCCGTCCCACTTACTTTCTGACCAAGGCGGCCGAGGGCGACCCGCGGGATCCCGACTACGCCTTCAACCTGGGCTACACCTACTGGTTCGAGCGCGATCTTCCGGCGGCGACGTACTGGCTCGGGGAGGCGGTCCGACGCAACCCGGCGGACGGCGCGGCGCACTTCGTGCTCGCAGCCGCGCTCCACGCGAAGGGGGCGACCGTCGAGGCGGAGCGCGAGCGGGATCTCGCCAGGCAGCTCTCGTCGATCTTCGACGAGTGGGAGCGGCGCCCCAACGCGGCCTCCGAGCCGATCCCTCGCGGCCTCGAGCGTCTGAGCGACGACCCCGACGCCCCGCGGCTCGGCCTGGTGGAGACGACGCTCGCGCCGACCGAGCAGAAGGACCAGCGGGAGCTGGCGGCGTTCCACGCCGACCGCGGTCGCCGGCTGTTCGAGCAGCGGCAGGACGCCGAGGCCATCGGGGAGCTGAAGCGCTCGCTGTACGTCTCGCCCTACCAGGCCGACGTCCACCTGCTGCTCGGGCGCATCTACCTGCGGACCGGCCGCCGGGCCGAGGCGATCGAGACGCTCAAGATCTCGCTGTGGAGCGCGGAGTCCGCGGCCGCGCACGCGGTGCTCGGCCAGGCGTACCTCGCGGCCGGAGACCTGCCGCGGGCCCGCGCGGAGCTGCAGAAGGCGCAGCAGCGCGACCCGAGCGACGCCGACGCCAGGCGTCTCGCCTCGGCGCTGGCCGCGCGGCAGCCGTAGAATCGACGCGGTGAGCTATAATCCGCCCGGGTAGGTGACCATGCTGCACGCGGCGCGCCCGGGCCTTGCCCGGTCTCACCGGAAACCGGGCCGCTTCGTCGTCGGCTTCCTCGTCGCCTTCGCGGCGCTGCTCGTGGCGCTCGCGGCGGGCCGGGCCTGGTCGCGCCCGTCGAAGCCGCTGGTCTACTCGGCCGTCGTCGACGCGCTCATCCAGCCCGTGTCGGCCGAATTCATGGTGGAGACGATGGATCGCGCCGACCGAGACGGCGCCGGGCTGGTCGTCTTCACGCTCCGCACGCCGGGCGGCCTGCTCGATTCCACGCACATGATCGTCTCCCACATGCTGGCGGCCAGGACGCCGGTGGCCGTGTTCGTCGGGCCCTCCGGCGCCCGGGCGGCGTCGGCCGGCTTCCTGATCACCATCGCCGCCGACATCGCGGCGATGGCCCCGGGTACCCACATCGGCGCGGCGCACCCGGTCGAGGGGAGCGGTGAGAAGCTCGACCCCACGATGGAAAAGAAGCTGGCGTCGGACGTGGCGGCGGCCGCCAGGACGTGGGCGTCGGGGCGCGGGCGCAACGCGCAGCTGGCCGACGAGGCGGTCCGCGAGAGCCGCTCGTTCACCGAGACCGAGGCCATCGGCGCGACGCCGCCGCTCATCGACCTGGTAGCGGCCGACGTGCCCGACCTGCTCGCCAAGCTCGATGGACGCACGCTCCGGCGCTTCGACGGCCGCACCGTCGTCCTGCACACCGCGGGCGCGCGCGTCGTCCCGCTCGAGATGAACTGGCGCCAGAAGGTGCTGAGCGCGCTGGCGCACCCGAACATCGCGTACCTGCTGCTCAGCCTGGGCATGCTCGGCCTGACGATCGAGCTGTGGAACCCGGGCGCCGTCCTGCCCGGCGTGGCCGGCGGGCTGTGCCTGCTGCTCGCCTTCTTCACCTTCCAGGTGCTGCCGGTCAACTACGCGGGGGTCCTGCTGATCCTGTTCGGCGTCGGGCTCTTCATCCTCGAGGTGAAGGTGGTCAGCCACGGCGTGCTGGCCGTCGGCGGAATCCTCAGCCTGCTGTTCGGCTCGATGATGCTGATGGACACGACGGCGCCGGAACTGCAGGTCAGCTTCTCGGTGATCCTGCCGGTCGTCCTGGGACTCTCGGCCATCCTCTTCCTGCTGGTGCGGCTGGGCATCGCCTCTCAGCGCCGCCGGCCGACCACCGGGGCGGCGGGGATGCTCGGAGAACCGGCGAGGGTGGTGAACCCGATCGGCCCGGGCGCGCCCGGGCGCGTGGCCACGCACGGCGAACTCTGGACGGCGACTTCCGGCGAAACGCTGGCCGAAGGCGAAGAGGTGATGGTCGTCGCCGTCGAGGGGCTGACGCTGCGCGTCGGCCGCAAGCGTCCCGGCTCGTGACGGGAGACGGCCTGCGGCATACGGCTTACGGCTTACGGCCTACTGCATACTGCCTACTGTTGACTGTCCGCTGTCCTGAAAGGTGCCCTACATGGCTGAATACTCGATGGCTCCGTTCCTCGTGCTCTTCATCGTCGTGCTGTACCTGATCGCCTCGATCAAGATCCTGGCCGAGTACGAACGGGGCGTGATCTTCCGCCTCGGCAAGCTGCTGCCGGCCCCGAAGGGCCCCGGCGTCATCCTCGTGTTCGCGCCGATCGATCGCATCGTCCGCGTGAGCCTCCGGACGATCGTCATGGACGTGCCGCCGCAGGACGTCATCACGCGCGACAACGTGTCGGTGAAGGTGAACGCGGTGGTCTACTTCCGCGTGATGGACCCCCGGCGCGCCATCGTCGAGGTGGAGAACTACCACTACGCCACCTCGCAGCTGGCGCAGACGACGCTCCGGAGCGTGCTCGGCCAGTGCGAGCTCGACGACCTGCTGTCGCAGCGCGACCGGCTCAATCAGCAGCTCCAGCACATTCTCGACGAGCACACCGAGTCGTGGGGGATCAAGGTGTCGGCCGTCGAGGTGAAACACGTCGATCTGCCCGAGAATATGCAGCGGGCGATGGCGCGCCAGGCCGAAGCCGAGCGCGAGAAACGTGCTAAGATCATCCACGCCGCCGGCGAACTGGAGGCCTCCGAGAAGCTTGCGCAGGCCGCCACGGTCATCGCCGTCGAGCCGGTCACGATTACTCTTCGTTACCTCCAGACGCTGACCGAAATTGCGTCGGAGAAGAATTCGACCATCATCTTCCCGCTGCCGATCGAGATGATGAACCTGCTGGGCCACCGGGCCGGCGGGCCCGGCGCGGCGGCGGGGTCGCAGGAGAAGGGGTAGCAGCGCGCCATGGGCGACGACGGACTAAATGAAATCCAGTTGAGGGGCAAGCACCTGGTGTGGGTCTTCATGGCCAGCGCGGTGTTGCTGGTGGCCACGTTTCTGTGCGGCGTGCTGGTAGGCCGGGGCGTGCGGTCCCAGAAAGAGGCCGCGATGACCCCGGCGTCCGCGGCGTCGGGCGCCGCGGCGGCCGACGACCCGACGGCCCCGCTGGTGCCGCTGCAGCCGGTGGCCAAGACGCCGTCGCAGGCGCCCGCGGGCACGCCGCCTCCGCAGACCGAGGAAGACCTCAGTTACTATTCGCGCCTCGAGGGGAAATCGGCGCCTCCCGAGTCCGCGAAGCCCGCGACGGGCGTCCCGCGCACGGAGGCGCCCGTGAAGGCGGCCAGCCCGGCGCCGCGTCAGACGGCGGCTCCCGCGGCCACGACGCCCGCGCCGAAGGGGGCCGCCAAACCCGCGGCTGCCGCGCCGCCGCCGAAGGCGGCAGCCACGCCCGCGCAGAAGCCGGCCGCGGCGCCGGCGGCCAGGCCGGCGGAGGCCGCCGGCGGCGCCGACGCGGCCGGCGCCGGCTACGTGGTGAAGATCGTGGCGTACCGGGACAAGGGGCAGTCGAGCGCGCTGGTCGCGCGGCTCGTCGGGAAGGGATACGCCGCCTACCTGGTCACGGTGTCCGGCAAGGGCGCGCCGCTCTACAGCGTCCGCGTCGGCAAGTTCAAGACGCGGGCGGACGCCGACGCGGTCAGGCGACGTCTCGAGAAAGAAGAGCAGTTCAAGCCATTGGTTACTCGCTAGCGCTGCTATCGGGCATCCTGCTGGCGCTGAGTGTCCCCCGTTTCGGCCACCCGGCGGTCGCGTGGATTGCGCTCTCGCCACTCCTGGCCGCCCTCCTCGTGCGGCGCACGTCCCGGGCGACGATCAGCCCGGGGCCTCTCCACCCGTTCCTCATGGGCCTGGTCACCGGCGTGACCGGGTTTGTCGGCACGATCTACTGGACCGGCTCGGTCATGCGGCAGTACGGCGACCTGCCGACGGTCGTGGCCACGCTGCTGATGGTGGCGCTGGCCGCCTACCTGGCGTTGTACCCGGCGCTGTTCGCGGTGATTGTCGATCGGCTCGTGGGGCGCGCCGGCGCGCGCGGCCTGTGCCTCGCGCCCGCCGTGTGGGTCACGACCGAGCTCGGCCGCAGTTACATCTTCACGGGGTTTCCGTGGGAGCTGCTGGGATACAGCCAGGCGACCGTGCTGCCGGTCGCGCAGATCGCCAGCCTTGCCGGCGTCTACGGCCTGTCGGCGCTGGTCGCGCTGGTCGGGACGTCGCTGGTGCTCCTCGTCTTCGATCGCACGTCCACGCGGTGGTGGATGGCGGGCCTGTCGGTCGTGGCGATGGCGGCGTCGGTCGGGTGGGGCAGCGCCCGAATGCGGGACAACGCGCTGACGCGCGAGGGGACGCCGATCAGGGTCGGCCTCGTCCAGGGAAACGTGGCCCAGGACGAGAAGTGGGAGCGCGCGCGCGCCTCGAGCATCCTGCAGACCTACGTCGATCTCAGCCGGCAGGCCGCGGCCCGCGGCGCCCGGTTCATCCTGTGGCCGGAGTCGGCGCTGCCGTTCTTCTTCCAGGAGGACCCGCTCGCGGGGGACGCCGTCCGCCGGCTGGCCTTCGAGACGCGCGCCTCCATCCTGTTCGGCAGCGATCAGATCGAGCGCGACACGCCACCCCGGTATTACAACGCGGCGTTCCTGATGGATCCCGACGGCACGATCGCGGCCGTCTACCGGAAGGTGCACCTGGTGCCGTTCGGGGAGTACGTCCCCGTGAAGCGGCTGCTCTTCTTCGCGGCTCCGCTCGTGGAGGCGGTGTCGGACTTCTCGGAGGGGGACCGCGTCGTGATGCTCCCGGTGGCGGGCCACGTGGCGAGCACCGCGATCTGCTACGAGGTGGTCTACCCGAACCTCGCGCGCGACGCCGTGCGATCGGGCAGCCAGCTGCTGACCACGATCACCAACGACGCGTGGTTCGGACGGTCGTCGGCGCCGTGGCAGCATTTCGAGATGGCCTCGCTCCGGGCGATCGAGCAGGGGCGGTACCTCGTGCGGGCCGCCAACACCGGCATCAGCGGCATCGTCGATCCGTACGGGCGCGTGCTCTCCCGCAGCGGGCTGTTCGAGGAGGCCGTGCTCGTGGGCGACGTGCGGTTCCTCACGGGGCTGACCGTGTACGGGCGGACGGGCGACGTCTTCGTCTACGCCTGCGCCTTCGCGACGCTGGCGGCTCTGCTGGCGACGCGGCGGAGGAAGGTGCGATACTGAAAGGCACGGGCGGAAGCCTGGATGAGCGGAACCGAGTGAGGCCGAGTCGGCCGGAGGTGGCGCGTGGCGATTGTGCTCGACGAGTTGGTGCGGCGGTACCAGGACCTGGCGAAGCGGTCGTCCGATCTGCGGAGTTATCTTTGACCGTTCCACGCCGCGCGAGGAGTTGAGCCGGCTCGAGACCGAGGTCGCGCGCCCCGAGTTCTGGAAGGACCAGGCCGAGGCCCAGAAGATCCTGCAGCGGCGCCGCCGCCTCCAGCAGGAAGTCGAGATGGTCGACGCCCTGAAGCGGCGTGAGGACGACCTCTCGGTGCTCGTCGAGTGGGCGTCGGCGGGCGAGGACGTCTCGCGCGAGCTCGCCGAGGGGCTCGAGGCGCTCTCCCGCGACGTCGACGCCGCCGAGACGAAGAAGATCCTCGGCGGCGAGCACGACCAGAAGAACGCCATCGTCACCATCCATCCGGGCGCGGGGGGCACCGAGTCGCAGGACTGGGCCGAGATGCTGATGCGGATGTACCTGCGGTGGGCCGAGCGCCGCGGCATGCACCGCGAGCTGATGGAGTACCAGCCGGGCGACGAGGCCGGGATCAAGAGCGCGACGTTCACGATCAGCGGCGACTACGCCTACGGCCTGATGTCGGCCGAGGCCGGCGTCCACCGGCTCGTGCGGATCTCGCCGTTCGACCAGGCCGCCCGGCGTCACACCTCGTTCGCGTCGGTCTACGTCTGGCCCGAGCTGCCCGACGACGTCGAGGTGGAGATCGACGAGAAGGACCTCCGGATCGACACCTACCGGTCGAGCGGGTGCGGGGGCCAGCACCTCAACGTCACCGACTCGGCCATCCGGATCACGCACCTGCCCACGGGGATCGTCGTCACCTGCCAGAACGAGCGGTCGCAGGGGCGCAACCGCGACTCGGCGATGAAGGTGCTGCGCGCGCGGCTCTACGATCTCAAGATGAAGGCGCAGCAGGCGAAGCTCGACCAGCTCGGCGGCGTGAAGCGGGACATCGCCTTCGGCAGCCAGATCCGGAGCTACGTCCTCCATCCCTACCAGATGGTGAAGGACCACCGGACCAAGGAGGAGGTGGGCGACATCACCCGCGTCCTCGACGGCGACATCGACGTCTTCATCAAGACCTACCTGAAACAGAAGGCCGCCGGCACGCTGGGGCAGGCGGCGGCGGGCGAGAACGACTGACGAGGGCACGACCGCCGCCGGCCACAGGCTCCAGGCCTCGGGCCCCGGGCCCCGGGCTGGATCACACGTGAGTTGCGTGACGCCGCCTGAAGCCCGAGGCCCGACGCCCGAAGCCGGACCGGGCCGCAAGGCGCAAGCCGCGCCGCCGCAGGTCGCCGGCCGCGAGCCGGTTGTTGACATTGTCTATTAAGTTGATAGACAATCCGCCGCGTGCTGACGCGCCGGTCCAAGTACGGCCTCAAGGCCCTCCTCTTCCTCGCCCGCGAGCGCGGCCGCGGGTCCATCCTCGCCTCCGAGGTGTCCGCCCGCGAGGGGATCCCCGAGAAGTTCCTCCAGGGGATCCTGCTCGACCTCAAGCGCCGGGGACTGGTGAGCAGCCGGCGGGGCCAGGGTGGGGGCTACCGCCTCGCCCGCGACCCGTCCGCGATCAACGTCGGCGAGGTGATCCGGACCCTCGAGGGGCCGCTCGCCCTCACGCCCTGCGTGAGCCAGACCGCCTACCACCGGTGCGACGAGTGCGCCGACGAGCGGCGGTGCGGCATCCGCCTGGTCATGAAGCGGGTGCGCGACGAGACGGCGCGCATCCTCGAGGGGGCCACCCTCGAGGGCGTGAACCGGGCGGTCGATCGGATCGACCGGCCCCGGCGAAGCGCGAAGCGGGGCCGGGAGTAGGGGGTTTCGTGCGATCTGGGCATCTGGCGATCGGGCGATCGGGCGATCGGGCGGCCTCGCGTTGGATCTGTCGCACGAACCGCCGGCGGGGCGGCGCGCTCGGTCGGGGGCTCACCGCCGCCGCGCTCGGCCTGGGACTCTCGTTCGGCGTTCCGGGGAGCGCACGCGCCCAGGCGCCGCCGGTCACCCTGCTCAACGTGTCCTACGACCCGACGCGCGAGTTCTACCAGGCGATCAACGCCGCCTTCAACCGCTCGCGCGCCGCCCGGGGACTGCCCGGGGTGACGATCCGCCAGTCGCACGGCGGGTCCGGCAAGCAGGCCCGTTCGGTCATCGACGGCCTCGAGGCCGACGTCGTCACGTTGGCGCTGGCCTACGACATCGACCAGGTCGCGCGGCGCGGCCTCGTCAGGGGCGGGTGGCAGAAGCGCCTGCCCGACAACGCCACGCCCTGCACCTCGGTCGTCGTGTTCCTCGTCCGCCGGGGCAATCCGAAGGGGATCCGCGATTGGGGAGACCTGGCCCGGCCGGGGGTCGTGGTCATCACGCCGAACCCGAAGACCTCGGGCGGCGCCCGCTGGAACTACCTGGCGGCCTGGGGCTTCGCGCGGTCGCAACCGGGCGCGACGGAAGATTCGGCCCGCGGGTTCGTCGCGAAGGTGTTCCGGAACGTGCCCGTGCTCGACTCGGGCGCCCGCGCGGCGACCACCACCTTCGTGCAGCGCGGCATCGGCGACGTCCTGGTGACCTGGGAGAGCGAGGCGATGCTCGCCCTCGAGAAGATGGGGAGCGACCGCGTGTCGATCGTGATGCCCTCGATCACGATCCTGGCCGAGCCGCCGGTCGCCGTCGTCGACGCGGTCGTCGATCGCCGGGGGACGCGGCGGGAGGCGCAGGCCTACCTCGACTTCCTCTACACGCCCGAGGGCCAGGAACTGGCCGCGCGGCACTACTACCGGCCCAGGAGCCCCGAGGTGCTGGCCCGGCACCGCGCGCGCTTTCCCGACGTCCGCCTTCTCACGATCGACCGTGACTTCGGCGGCTGGGCGGCCGCCCAGAAGACGCATTTCGACGACGGCGGCACGTTCGACCGGATCGTCGAGGGGCGGAAGTAGCGCATGAGATCGCATCGTCGCCGCCACGTCCTGCCCGGCTTCGGGCTCGCGCTCGGCTTCACGGTGGCCTACCTGTGCCTGCTCGTGCTGCTCCCCCTGACCGGCGTGGCGCTGAGCGCACGCCGGATGACGTGGGCGGGGTTCGTGGCCGCCGTCACCAGCGCCCGCGCGCTGGCGGCGTTCCAGTTGACCATCGGCGCCGCCTTCACCGCCGCCCTCATCAACGTGGTCTTCGGCCTGCTGGTCGCCTGGGTGCTGGTCCGGTACTCGTTTCCCGGGCGCCGCCTGGTCGACGCCTGCGTCGATCTGCCCTTCGCGCTGCCGACCTCGGTGGCCGGCATCGCGCTGACGGCCATCTATTCGCCCGCCGGCTGGCTGGGCCGCCAGCTGGCCCCGCTGGGGATCCAGGTTGCCTTCACGCGGATAGGCGTGGTGGTCGCGCTCACCTTCATCGGCCTCCCGTTCGTCGTACGCGCGGTCCAGCCGGTGCTCGAGGATCTCGACCCCGAGATCGAGGAGGCGGCCGCCAGCCTGGGCGCCAGCCGCTGGCAGGCCTTCCGCCGCGTGCTGCTCCCCGCGATCGCGCCGGCGCTGCTCACCGGGTTCACGCTGGCCTTCGCGCGGGCGCTCGGCGAGTACGGCTCGGTCGTGTTCATCTCGGGGAACCTGCCGATGCGCACCGAGGTCGTCGCCCTGTTGATCGTGGCCCGGCTCGAGCAGTTCGATTACGAAGGGGCGACGGCGATGGCCGCGGCGATGCTCGCCGTGTCGTTCGCGCTGCTGCTCACCGTCAACCTGGTCCAGGCGTGGAGCCGGCGCCGGGAGGCGGCGGCATGAGGACGGCGCCGCGACGGCAGACCGAGCCGCGGGTGGTGCGCGGGAGCCTCGTCGTCCTGGCGCTCGGCTTCCTGTCGTGTTTCCTGTTCGCCCCGCTGGCCGTGGTGTTCGTGCAGGCGTTTGCCGGCGGGGCGCGCGACTACGTGGCGTCGCTGGTCGAGCCGACGGCCCTCGCGGCGCTGCGGCTGACGGCGGTGACGGCGCTGGTGGCCGTCCCGCTCAACACGCTGTTCGGGCTGGCCGCGGCCTGGGCGCTGGCGCGGTTCCGCTTTCCCGGCCGCGGCCTGCTCATCACGCTGATCGACCTGCCGTTGGCGATCTCCCCGGTCGTCGCCGGCCTGGTCTTCGTGCTGATGTTCGGCGCGCAGGGGCTGCTCGGGCCGTGGCTCGCCGCGCACGGGATCCGGATCATCTTCGCGGTGCCGGGCATCCTGCTCGCCACCATGTTCGTGACCGTGCCCTTCGTGGCGCGCGAGCTGGTGCCGTTGATGGAGGAGCAGGGGTCCGAGGAGGAGCAGGCCGCGCTCGCGCTCGGCGCGAGCGGCTGGCAGATGTTCAGGCGCGTGACGCTGCCCAACATCCGCTGGGGGCTGCTCTACGGCGTGGTGCTGCTGAACGCGCGGGCGATCGGCGAGTTCGGCGCCGTGTCGGTCGTCTCCGGCCACATCCGCGGGCTGACCAACACGGCCCCGCTGCACGTGGAGATTCTGTACAACGAGTACAACTTCGCGGCCGCCTTCGCGGTGGCCTCGGTGCTGGCGCTGATGGCGCTGGCCACGCTGGCCGCCAAGAGCGTGCTCGGCCGGAGAATCGCGCGGTAGGGGCGGGACCCCGGCGCCGCGGGCCGGGCCGACCCGTCGGGCGGGATGACGAGGGGATGTGACGCGTGAGCATCGATGTCGTCGGGGTCACCAAGCGGTTCGGGCCCTTCGTCGCGGTGGAGGACGTGTCGCTGCGCGTCGACACGGGAGAGCTGGTGGCGCTGCTCGGCCCGTCCGGCTCGGGCAAGACGACGCTGCTGCGCGTGATCGCCGGCCTGGAGATCCCGGACCAGGGGAGTGTCCTGTTCGGCGGCAAGCCCTCCGACGGGGGCCGCCTGGCCGACCGCCGCGTCGGCTTCGTCTTCCAGCACTACGCGCTGTTCAGGCACCTGTCGGTCTTCGAGAACATCGCCTTCGGCCTGCGCGTCCGCCCGCGTGAGACCAGGCCGCCGCAGGCCGAGATCGGGCGGCGGGTGCGGCGGCTGCTCGAGCTGGTGCAGCTCGAGGCGATGGCCGACCGGCTGCCGGCGCAGCTGTCCGGCGGGCAGCGGCAGCGCGTGGCGCTCGCCCGCGCGCTGGCGGTCGAGCCCGACGTCCTGCTGCTCGACGAGCCGTTCGGCGCGCTCGACGCGAAGGTGCGCAAGGAGCTCCGCCGCTGGCTCCGCCGCCTGCACGACGAGCTGCACGTCACCAGCATCTTCGTGACGCACGACCAGGAGGAGGCGCTCGAGGCCGCCGACCGCGTCGTGGTGATGAACCAGGGCCGCGTCGAGCAGGCCGGCACGCCGGCCGAGGTCTACGCGCACCCGGCCACGCCGTTTGTCTACGACTTCCTCGGCGACGTGAACCTGTTTCACGGCCGGATCGAGCAGGGGAAGGCCTTCCTGGGCCCGGTCGAGTTCGAGGCGCCGGGCCACGCCGGCCGCGAGGCGAGGATCGCGACGCTCTACATCCGCCCGCACCAGCTCGAGATCGATCGGGTCGACCGCGGGGAGCGGCAGTTCCGCGCGCGCGTCGCCAAGGTCAACCCGGCGGGCCCTCTGGTGAAAGTCGATCTGGTGGCGGAGTGGGGAGACCCGGTCCGCGTCGAGGTCTCGCAGGAGCGCTACCGCGCGCTCGCCCTCGAGGACGGCAGCGAGGTGTTCGTCCGCCCGAAGGACATGAGCATCTTCATTGCCTGATGCCGCCCGGCTGGGTGCCGGCGATGAAGGCTTCGGTGATCGTGTCCGGCGCGGCGTCGGCCGCCGGCTGCCCCGTCACGCGGTCCACGCTCATGAAGACGATGTTGCCGGGCGCCTCGAACGTGGGGGGATGCGCCCGGTCCCCGTACCGGTCGATGTACGCCTTCATGAACTCGATCCAGATCGGCAGGGCCGCCTCCGCGCCGGTCTCGGCGGGCCCGAGCGGCTTCTTGTCGTCATGGCCGACCCACACGCCGACGGTGATCATCGGATCGAAGCCCGTGAACCAGGCGTCGGTGAAGTCGTTGGTCGTTCCGGTCTTCCCGCCGAGCGGCCAGCCCAGCGCGGCCGCGGCCGCGCCGGTCCCGCGCGCGATGACGCCGCGCATCAGGTTCGTCATCACAAACGCCGTGTCGGCGCGGATCGCCTCGCGCGGCTGGGGCCGGTTCTGCTCGAGCAGGTTCCCCTGCCGGTCGACGACCCGGAGGATCTCGTACGGCTTCATCAGCACGCCCTGGTTCGGGAAGACCGAGTAGGCGGCGGTGACCTCGATCAGGCTGGCGTCGGCCGCCCCGAGCGCCGTCGAGAGATACGGCTCGATCGGGCCCTCGAACCCGAACAAGCGGGCGTACTGGATCACCTGCTTCGGTCCGATCTCCTCCATCGTCCGCACGGCGGGGACGTTGCGCGACTCTTCCAGCGCGTGCCGCAGCGTGATGGGGCCCTCGAACTTGCCGTCGTAGTCGTGTGGCGCGTAGAGCGGCTGGCCGGGCCCCGCCGTGTAGGACACCGGCGTGTCGAGCACGATCGTCGCCGGCGTCAGGCCACGGTCGATGGCGGCCGTGTAGACGATCGGCTTGAAGCCCGAGCCCATCTGCCGCTCGGCCTGGACCGCGCGGTTGAACTTGCTGCGGTCGAAGCTCAGCCCCCCGACCATCGAGATGATCTGGCCGGTCCGGTTGTCGAGGGCGAGGACGGCCCCGTTGACCTGCGGCTCCTGCTCGAGCGTCACGCCGAGGACGCCGGCCGCCTCGTCGATCTTCGTCACCCTCGCCTCGATGAGATCGCCGAGCGTCAGGATCTCGGCGGGGGAGGAACGCCCCGTCCACCGGATCCCGTCGCGCCCGAGATCGGCCGTGTAGCGGCCGATGCGCAGCCGCGCCGCGCCAGCCGGCACCGGACGCTGGCCCGCGAGCGAGGCCGCGGCGCCCCGGCCCACGCCCAGGGCGGCCACGACGGCCGGCACCACCTGCCCGACGGCGAGCGGGCGCTCCCACGCATCGTCACGGTACGCGTCGAGCGCGCGTCCCTCGGCGACGAGGTTGCGGCGCGGCTTCCGGAAGCCCCGGCGCTTGTCGAGTTGCCTGAGGCCGGTCTCGAGCGCGCGGTTGGCCGCGGTCTGCAGATCCACGTCGAGCGACGTGTAGACCGACAGGCCGTTCTCGTAGAGCTGCTTCGCGCCGTACTTGCGCTCGAGGTACTTCCGCACCTCTTCGACGAAATATGGGGCGACCGACGGCTCGTTGGTCGGCTGGCCGCGCAGCTCGATCGGTTTCGCCTCGGCGGCGGCCGCCGCCGCCCTGGTGATGTAGCCCTCCTCGGCCATCCGCTGGAGAACGTAGTTGCGCCGCCTGGTCGCCCGGCGCATGTCGACAAACGGGCTCTGCCGCTCCGGCGTCTGGATGATCCCCGCGATGAGCGCGGCCTCCTCGAGCGAGAGGTCCCTGGCGTGCCTGGCGAAGTAAATGCGCGAGGCCGCCTCGACGCCGTAGGCGCCGTGGCCGAAGTAGATCTGGTTGCAGTAGAGCGTCAGGATCTCGCGCTTGGTGTAGCGGCGCTCGATCTGGATGGCGAGCAGCGCCTCCTTGATCTTCCGCTCCCACGTCTTCTCGTCGGTGAGGAACAGCTTGCGGGCGAGCTGCTGGGTGAGCGTGCTGGCGCCGGCCAGGCGCCGCTTGACGACGTCCTCGGCCGCCGTGATGACGATGCGCGACACGCTGATGCCGAAGTGGCGCTCGAAGTCCGCGTCCTCGGCCGAGATGATCGCCTGGCGGAGCGTCGGCGAGATCTCGTCGTACTTCACCACGACGCGCCGCTCGGTCGCGAACTCGCCGATCACCTGGCCACTGGCCGCGTAGACGCGCGTGATCGTGTTGGGCGAGTAGTCGTCGAGCGCCTCGATCTGCGGCAGGTCGCCGGCGTACGCGAACAGGATGCCGCTGACGACCCCCAGCACCGCCACGAGGACGAACAGCGCGACGAGTCCGGCGTGCCGGGCAACGCGAATGACGACGTGAGCCACCGAGGGATTCTACCTTGTGTGACGGTTTCCGCGCAGCACGCCGGCGCGACCGTCCAGGGAGCCTGGAACGGTCGAGCTGGCCGACGCACCCAGCCAGGTGATTGATATTGACAACAACATGCTCAGATTTTATAGTGATGAGAGCCTAAGACATCGAAGGCAACGCGTTGACGTCGGACCGCGGAAGGCGGAGGTAGATCGCATATGAGCAAAATCATCGGAATCGACCTGGGTACCACCAATTCGGTCGTGGCTGTCATGGAGGGCGGCGAGCCGACGGTCATCACCAATCCCGAGGGCGGTCGACTGACGCCGTCGGTGGTGGCCTTTACCAAGACGGGCGAGCGGCCGGTCGGCCAGGTGGCCAAGCGCCAGGCCGTCACCAATCCCGAGAACACGATCTTCTCGATCAAGCGGTTCATGGGCCGCCGCTACGACGAGGTCACCGAAGAGATGACGATGGTCCCGTACCAGGTGCTGGCGGGCCCCAACGGCGACGTGCGCGTCAACGCGCAGGGCAAGGCCTACACGCCGCCCGAGATCTCGGCCATGGTCCTCCAGAAGTTGAAGCAGGCGGCCGAGGAGCACCTCGGCGAGCCGGTCACCGAGGCGGTCATCACCGTGCCCGCCTACTTCAACGACTCGCAGCGGCAGGCCACCAAGGACGCCGGCCAGATCGCCGGCCTCGACGTGAAGCGGATCGTCAACGAGCCGACGGCCGCGGCGCTCGCCTACGGCCTCGACAAGAAAAAGGACGAGACGATCGCGGTCTACGACTTCGGCGGCGGCACCTTCGACATCTCGATCCTCGAGGTGGGCGAGGGCGTGGTCGAGGTGAAGGCCACCAACGGCGACACGCACCTCGGCGGCGACAACCTCGACCAGCGGGTGATCGACTGGATCATCGCCGAGTTCAAGAAGACCGACGGCATCGACCTCGGCAAGGACCGCATGGCGCTGCAGCGGCTGAAGGAGGCGGCGGAGAAGGCGAAGATGGAGCTGTCGACGGTCACCGAGACCGACATCAACCTCCCCTTCATCACCGCCGACGCGTCCGGTCCGAAGCACCTGTCGCTCAAGCTGTCGCGGTCGAAGTTCGAGCAGCTGGTCGAGGACCTGATCCAGCGGACGGTCGGCCCGACCAAGCGCGCGCTCGGCGACGCCGGCGTCGACCCGTCGAAGATCGACGAAGTGGTGCTGGTCGGCGGGTCCACGCGCATCCCGCGCGTGCAGCAGGTCGTGCGCGAGCTGTTCGGCAAGGAGCCGCACAAGGGGGTCAACCCGGACGAGGTCGTGGCGGTGGGCGCCGCCATCCAGGCGGGCGTGCTCGCCGGCGAGGTCAAGGACCTGCTCCTGCTCGACGTCACGCCGCTCTCGCTCGGCATCGAGACGCTGGGCGGCGTCATGACGACGCTCATCCCGCGGAACACGACGATCCCGACGCGCAAGAGCGACGTCTTCTCGACCGCCGCCGACAACCAGACGCAGGTCGAGGTCCACGTGCTGCAGGGCGAGCGGCAGTTCGCCCGCGACAACCGCACGCTGGGCAAGTTCAACCTGGTCGGCCTCCCGCCGGCGCCGCGCGGCATGCCGCAGATCGAGGTCACCTTCGACATCGACGCCAACGGCATCGTCAACGTCTCGGCGAAGGACAAGGCGACGAGCAAGGAACAGAAGATCACGATCACCTCGTCGAGCGGCCTGAGCAAGTCGGAGGTCGATCGGATGATGCGCGAGGCGGAGTCCCACGCCGACGAGGACAAGAAGCGGCGCGAGCTGACCGACGCGCGCAACCAGGCCGACGGGCTGATCTACCAGGTCGAGAAGACGCTGGCCGAGAACAAGGACAAGGTGCCGGCCGCCGACGCGAGCCGGATCGAGGCGGCTGTCGCCGCGCTGAAGAAGGCGTCGGAAGGCGAGGACGCGGCCGCGATCCTCAAAGGGATGGACGAGCTGCAGAAGGCCTCGCACGCGATGGCGGAGGCGCTCTACAAGCAGGCGCAGAGCGGACCGGCGGCCGGCGGCCCGGCCGCCGACGGTGCCGCCGCGGGCGGCCAGGCCGGGCCGGGAGCCGGCGCGGCCGGTGACGTGATCGACGCCGAAGTGGTGGAGGACGACAAGAAGTAGGTCGCTTGGCCATGGACCTCTACGACATCCTCGGCGTGGCGCGGGACGCTGGTGAGGCCGACATCCGCCGGGCCTACCGGCGCCTCGCGCGCCGCTACCACCCCGGGATCAACCCGGGCGACCCGGAGGCGCGCGCCCGCTTCGGGCAGATCACGTCGGCGTTCGAGACGCTCGGCGACCCCGAGCGGAGGCGGCGCTACGACCACGGCGAGGCCGAGGGCCCGTGCGCGGAGCGCGCGACGTTCGGCTTCGAGGGGTTCGACTTCTCGGTCGAGGTCGCCGCGGCGTCGACGCCCGCATCGACGTTCGGCGACCTGTTCGGCGACATCCTGACGCGGGCGGCGGAGTCGGCGGGGGTGGCCGGGGAGGAGCCGGGAGCGGACCTCCATTCCGCGCTGACCGTGTCGTTTGTCGAGTCGCTGACCGGGGCCGAGCGGTACGTGCCGATCACGCGGCAGGTGCCGTGCCGCGCCTGCGGCGGCAGCGGGGCGGTCGCCGTGGAGCCGGTGACCTGCGCCGTCTGCCACGGACGGGGACAGGTGCGGGCGGCTCGCGGGCACATGGTGTTCACCAAGGCGTGCGACGCGTGCCATGGCACGGGGGAGCGGCGCGAGGCGGCCTGCCGCTCGTGCGCGGGCGCGGGGGTCGAGGCGTCGGCCGAGGGCCTGCACGTCCACGTCCCGGCCGGGGTGAGCGACGGGACCGAGGTGCGCGTGCCCGGGCGCGGCCACGCCGGCCGGCGCGGCGGGCGGACCGGCGACCTCGTGCTGTCGGTGCGCGTCGAGCCGCACCCGCTGTTCGTGCGGGACGGCGACGACCTGCGCCTGACCGTGCCGGTGGCGCTGCACGAGGCGGCGCTCGGCGCGAAGGTCGAGATCCCGACGTTCGAGGGGCCGGTGCGCCTTCGGATCCCGCCGGGCACGCAGGCCGGCCAGCGCCTGCGGCTGCGCGAGCGCGGGGCGCCGTCGCTGCGCACCGGGGCGCGGGGGGACCTCTATGTCGAGGTGAAACTGGTGCTGCCCGCGCTGCTCGACGAGCGATCGAAGGAGATCCTCCGGGAGTTCGGGCGGATCAACGGCGAGGACGTGCGCCGGGGCCTGTGGGCCCGGAGCGAGTGAGGGCCTCCCCATGGTGAACAAGAAGGCCGGCCAGGCCTACTACATGATCAGCGCGGTGGCGCAGAAGTACAACATCCACCCGCAGACGCTGCGCCTCTACGAGCGCGAGGGGCTGCTGAAGCCGTCGCGCACGGAGGGGAACACGCGCCTCTACTCCGACGAGGACCTCGAGCAGCTCGATACGATCCTCTCGCTCACGCGCGACCTGGGCGTGAACCTCGCCGGCGTCGAGATCATCCTCAACATGCGGCGCAAGATCGAGCGGATGCAGCACGAGGTCAACGAGTTCATGGGGTACGTGAAGCACGAGCTCGCGCGCGGCCTCGACGACTGGGAGCAGCGGCTGAACACGGCGCTCGTCAAGTCGTCGCCGACCGACCTGGTGCGCGCGCCGGGGCCGCCGCGCGCCGCCGCGCCGGCGGGCGCCGAGCCGCCGGCGCCGGAGCCGGCCGCCGCCGCGACGCGCCGCCGGTAGCGGCCGATCACGTCGCGGTTTCCTTCCTGGCCGAAGTCGGGCACAATACTCCCACGATGGCCTGCCCGATCTGCCACGACACGCGCTGGAAGATCGTCGAACGCGACGGCGTGCGGCGGGCCGCGCGCTGCGACTGCTGGCGCGCGGCGAACGTCGATCGGCTGCTGGCCGACTCGCGCATCCCCAAGCGCTACCAGCACTGCAGCTTCGACAACTTCGTCACGTACCAGAACGAGAAGCTCCTGGGGGCGCTGGCGTGCGCGCGGCGCTTCGCCGAGGCGTTTCCGGCGGTCGACAAGGGCCTGTTCCTCATCGGCCCTCCCGGCGTCGGAAAGAGCCACCTCGCCGTGGCCGCGCTCCGGCAGGTCATCCTCACGCGCGGCGCCCACGGGCTGTTCTACGACGTGCGGGAGTTGCTGAAGGTCATTCGCAGCACCTACAACCCGGTGGTGAAGGCGACCGAGTTCGACGTCCTGCGGCCGGTGATGGCCGCCGAGCTGCTCGTGCTCGACGACATCGGCGCGGAGAAGACCTCGGAGTGGGTCGAGGAAACGCTGAACCTCATCGTCTCCACGCGGTACAACGAGCGCCGTCTCACGATCTTCACGTCGAACTACGAAGTGAAGGAAGACAGCTCGGACCCGGACTCGCTGCAGGCGCGGCTCGGATTCCGGATGCACTCGCGGCTCTTCGAGATGTGCGAGTTCATCGACTACACGGGCGCGGACTACCGGCAGCTGCCGCCCAACGGCGGCCCCGAAGACCTGCTCGACATGTGGAAGCTGCAGGGTCGGCCCGCAGGCCTGCCGCGCCGCACCGGCGGCACGGCGCGCGCGCAGCTGCGGCGCCCCGACCCGAAGGCCGACGTCGCCTGGCCCGGCGGGCGGGCGGGGAGCGGGCACTGACGAGAGCCGGCCCATCGCCCCTCGGCCTCTACCTGCACGTCCCCTTCTGTGCCGCGCTCTGCCGGTACTGCACCTTCACCCGCTGCGTGACTGACGCCGGCCTCGAACGCCGCTACGTCGCGGCGCTTGCCCGGGAGATCGGTACCGGCCTGGCCCTCGAGGCGCCGGCCGGCGGGCCGCCGCCCGCGGCCGACACGATCTACTTCGGCGGAGGCACCCCGTCGCTGCTCGCCCCGTCCGACATTGCCGCATTGGTCCGTGCCTGCCGCGAAACGTTCGACGTGGACCCGGGCGCCGAGATCACGCTCGAGGCCAACCCGGAAACGGTGACGTTCGACCGGCTGGCCGGCTACCGCGAGGCCGGCGTCAACCGGCTGAGCCTCGGCGTGCAGTCGTTCGTCGACGAGGAACTGTCGCGCCTCGGCCGGATCCACGACGAGGCCGGGGCGCGCCGAGCGTTCGACGCCGCGCGCCGGGCCGGCTTCGACAACATCAGCCTCGACCTGATGCTGTGGCTCCCGGGGCAGTCGCCCGCGGACCTCCGCGTGTCGGTCGGCGCGCTCGCCGAGCTCGCGCCCGAGCACGCGTCGGTCTACCTGCTGGAGATCTACCCGCAGTCGCCCCTGGCCGCCGAGATGGACCGGCGCCACTGGGCCCGCGTGTCCGACGACGAGGCGGCGGACATGTATCTCGACACCATGTCGAGCCTGGAGTCGGCCGGGTACGAGCAGTACCAGATCTCCAACCTCGCGCGGCCCGGCCGGGCGTCGCGCCACAATCTCAAGTACTGGTCCGACGGGGCGTGGGCGGGATTCGGCTGCGGCGCCCACTCGACAGTCGGGGACGAGCGGTGGAACAATGTAGTACCCGTTGCTGAGTACCTTACGCGGGTCGAGGCCGGCGGGCCGCCGGTCGCCGAACGTCGGCATCGCACCGCCGGCGAGCGGCTCGAGGAGGCGATGTTCATGGGGCTGCGCCTCACCGGCGGCGTCTCGCTCGCCCGGATTCGAGCCGACTACGGGGTGGACGTCCTGGCACGATGGGGATCGCGGCTCTCGGCGTTCGAGGAGGCCGGTCTGCTGGAGCGCGACGCCGAGCGCCTGCGGCTCACGCGACGCGGGATGCTGCTGGCCAATGACGTAATGAGCGCTTTCATCGAGACGGGCAGTACGGTAAAGTAGCCGTCCTTCCGACTTGATTGGCCAAGGAGGCTTGCATGCGACTGACTTGGATCACGTTCGGTTCGCTCCGCCGCCCCGTCCTGGCTGGCCTGGTGCTGGCCTTCGCCTTCGTGCTCGGCGCCGCGAGCGGTGCGTTCGCGCAGGCAGCCCCCACGCAGCCAGCCCCCGCGCAGGCGCCCGCTCCCGAGAAGCCGGCGCTCGCGTTCAAGGCCGACGCGGGCCTGATCATCCTCTACATCAAGCCTGACAAGACAGCCGACTTCGAAGACCTGATGAACAAGCTGAAGGACGCGCTCGCCAAGTCGGAGGCGCCGGAGGCCAAGCAGCAGGCCGCCAGCATGAAGCTCTTCAAGAGCACCGCGCCCAATCCGCAGATGACCATCTACGTGCTGATGGCCGATCCGATCGTGAAGGACGTCGAGTACTGGTTCCTCCCGATCCTCTACAAGGCCTATCCGAACGACGCGCAGGCCCTGTTCGCGAAGTGGCAGGACATCAAGGTCAATCCGGGCCAGCTCACGTTCGACCTCGCGCAGGTCCTGAAGTTCCAGTAAGCGCCGCGCAGGCGCCCCGGGGCACCGGACCGAGCGTCCGCAGCCTCGCATGCAGCTCGCGCTCGTCAAGGCCGGATGTCCCGGGGGGCGGCAGTCGCCCCCCACTTTCTTGTACGGCCCGTCCCATGGAACGTCACCGTCGCGCCGGCGCCAGGGCCCGGGCCGGGCGCTGCCCCCGACACGCGAGCGCAAGCCTGCCGGGGCCGGCGGTGCTATAGTGAACGCGGTATTCCACTCCACACTGGGCTCGTGCGCCGGGCGGTGACCGCGACTCCGCCGTCCCGAGAGAGGGCCCGCAGCCGAACGGGACGTCGATCATGGACTTCCGGACCAGCGAGCAGCAGGGCATCTTGCGGCAGACCGTGCGCCAGTTCGCCGAGGCCGAGATCGGTCCCCACGTGATGGCCTGGGACGAGGCGCAGCACTTTCCCGTCGAACTCCTGCCGCGCCTCGGAGGGCTCGGGCTGATGGGCATCCAGATCCCCGAGGAGTACGGCGGCGCCGGGATGTCGGCGGTCGACTACTGCATCTGCATCGAGGAGCTGGCCCGCGTCGACCCGTCGGTCGCGCTGTCGGTGGCCGCGCACAACGGCCTGTGCACGGCGCACATCTTCATGTTCGGGACCGAGGCGCAGAAGCGCCGCTACGTCGAGCCCCTCGCCCGCGGCGAGCAGGTCGGGGCGTGGGGCCTCACCGAGCCGCAGGCCGGCAGCGACGCCGGCGCCGTCCAGACGCGCGCCGTGCGCGAGCCCGGGGGCTGGGCGCTCAACGGCTCCAAGGCGTTCACCACCCACGGCCGCGTCGGCCACGTCGTCGTCGCAATGGCCGTCACCGATCGCGCCGCCGGCCGACACGGCATCTCGGCGTTCATCGTCGAGCGCGGCGCGCCCGGCATGACGACCGGGCGGAAGGAGAACAAGCTCGGGATGCGCGCGAGCGACACGAGCGAGGTCGTCTTCACCGACTGCCACGTCGACGACGGGCAGCTGCTCGGCCGGGAAGGGGAGGGGTTCCAGAACGCGATGCGCGTGCTCGACGCCGGGCGCATCGGGATCGCGGCGCTGGCCGTCGGGCTCGCGCAGGGGGCGCACGAGGCCGCGTTGCGCTACGCCAAGCAGCGGCACCAGTTCGGGAAGGCGATCGCGTCCTACCAGGCCATCCAGTGGAAGCTGGCCGACGACGCGACGGCGATCGAGGCGTCGAGGCTGCTGACCTACCGGGCCGCCGCGCTGCAGGACGCCGGCGCCGCGCGCACCACCCGCGAGTCGGCGATGGCCAAGCTGTTCGCCAGCGAGACCGCCGTGCGGGCCGCCGAGAACGGCGTCCAGATCCACGGCGGCTACGGCTTCGTGAAGGACTACCCGGCGGAGAAGTACTTCCGCGACGTGAAGCTGACGACGATCGGCGAGGGCACCAGCGAGATCCAGCGGTTGGTCATCGCCAGGGAAATCCTTATATAATCCGGTCTCCTGTCCGCCGTGCCGCGGACGCGAGGAGTGTTATGCGGGCCCAGATTGGCATCATCGGCGGCAGCGGTCTGTACGACATGGCCGAGCTGACCGACCGCGAAGACGTCGCCCTCACCACGCCGTTCGGCGACCCGTCGGGCCCGTACGTGCTGGGCACGCTGCGCGGCCGCCGCGTGGCGTTCCTCGCCCGCCACGGCCTCGGCCACCGGCTCATGCCGAGCGAGCTGAACTTCCGGGCGAACCTCTACGGCTTCAAGACGCTCGGCGTCGAGCGGATCGTCTCGGCGAGCGCCGTCGGCAGCCTGAAGATCGAGTACCCGCCGCAGGACATCGTCATTCCCGACCAGTTCTTCGATCGGACCACGGGGCGCGTCAGCACGTTCTTCGGCCGCGGGCTGGTGGCGCACGTGTCGTTCGCGCACCCGGTGTGCGGCCACCTGTCCTCCGTCGCTCACGCGGCCGCGGCGGCGGTCGGGGCGCGGGCGCACCTGGGCGGCACCTACGTGTGCATGGAGGGGCCGCAGTTCTCGACGCTGGCCGAGTCGCAGCTGTACCGGGCCTGGGGGATGGACGTCATCGGGATGACGAACCTCCAGGAAGCCAAGCTCGCGCGCGAAGCGGAGATCTGCTACGCGACGCTCGCCCTGGTCACCGATTACGACTGCTGGCACCCCGACCACGACTCGGTGACGGTGGCGATGATCGTCGCCAACCTGATCCAGAACGCGAAGACGGCCCAGGCGATCATCGCCGAGACGGTCGGCCGCCTCGACGCCGCGCGCGCCTGCCCGTGCGCCACGGCGCTGGCGAACGCGATCATCACCAACCGCGACGTCATCCCGGCCCGGACGCGGGCCGACCTGGCGCCGATCGTGGGGAAGTACCTCTGACATGCGCATCATCGTCACCGGATCGATCGCGTACGACTACCTGATGTCGTTCCCGGGGAGCTTCAGCGAGCACCTGCTGCCGGGTCACCTGCAGCGGGTCAGCCTCAGCTTTCTCGTCGACTCGATGGACAAGCGCCGCGGCGGGTGCGCGCCCAACATCGCCTACACGCTGGCGCTGCTCGGCGAGCGGCCGCGGCTGATGGGGACGGCGGGGCAGGACTTCGACGAGTACCGGCGCTGGCTGGAGTCGGTCGGCATCGACACGGCGCTGGTCACGCAGGTGCCCGGCAAGTTCACCGCGTCGTTCTTCTGCAGCACCGACCGCGACGGCAACCAGATCGCCTCGTTCTACACCGGGGCGATGGCGCACGCCGCGGACCTGGCGTTCGCCTCGGCCGGGCCCTGCGACCTGACCATCATCTCGCCCAACGACCCGGCCGCCATGGTGCAGTACGCCCGCGAATGCCGCGAGCTCGGGATCAAGTACATCTACGACCCGAGCCAGCAGGTGGCGCGGATGGGCGGCGACGACATCCGCGTCGGCCTCCTCGGCGCCCACATCGTCATCTGCAACGACTACGAATACGAGATCATCCGGGAGAAGACCGGGATGGACGCGGCCGCGATGCTCGAGCACGCCGCCGCCGTGGTCGTCACCCGGGGGGAGAAGGGCGCCCGGATCACGCTCCGCGACCGGGCGATCGAGGTGCCGGCGGTGCCGCCGACCTCCATCGTGGACCCGACCGGCGTCGGCGACGCGTTCCGCGGCGGGTTCATGAAGGGGCTCGCGATGGGCGCCGACTACGAGACATGCGGCCGGATGGGCAGCGTCGCCGCCACCTACGCGCTCGAGCACCTGGGCGGCTCGAGCCACAGCTATACGCTGGAGGAGTTCCGCGCGCGCTACGCGGAACACTTCGGGCCAATCGCGATCTGATCTCCCGCACGGCTCGCGCCAACCCTGAAGGGTCGGCCTACAAAGCAGGGCTGAAGCTCTGCTCCGACATGACCGTGTGTAGGGCTGAAGCTCTGCTCCGACATGACCGTGTGTAGGGCTGAAGCTCTGCTCCGACATGACCGTGTGTAGGGCGGGCCTTCAGGCCTGCCGGAGGCCCTGTCGTAGAATGGTCTCGTGCAATCGACGCTCGTCGAGCGCGCGCTCGGCCGTGCGCTTTCCGCGCTGGCCGTCGCCTGGGCCGCGCTGATCCTGCTCGCGCCGTGGCTCGGGTCGGGCGGGGCCGGCCGGTCCGGCGCGGCCTGGCTGTCGGCGGCGGCCTACTGGCTGGGCTCGCTGGTCTGCCACCAGCGGCCCGATCGGTCGTTCCACCTGGCAGGCGCGCAACTGCCGGTGTGCGCGCGGTGCGCCGGCCTCTACGTGTCGGGCGCGCTCGGCGTGGCCTTCGCCTGGTGGCGGGGCGGACCGTCCGGGGCCGCGCGGCGCGCGTCGTGGCGGACGCCGCTCGTGGTGGCCGCGTTGCCGACGGCGGTGACGCTCCTGGTCGAGTGGTCCTGGCCGGCGGCCATCTCGAAGGCGGCGCGCGCGATCGCGGCGGTGCCGGCCGGCCTGGTGGCGGGGCTGCTGCTGGCCGAGTTGTCGGGCTTTCGGAGTAGACTAAACGGATGCGTAGCGACGCGACGAAGCGACTAGACCGGAGCGGGCTGGTGCTGCTCGCCCTCGCCGCCTGGCTGGTGCCCGGCAGCGGACATCTCTGGCTGGGCCGGCGGCGCAAGGGCCTCGTGTTCCTCGTCGCGCTGACCGCGATGTTCGCCCTCGGCCTCGCCCTGAAGGGGCGGCTGTTCCCGTTCGACTCGTCCGAGCCGCTCGTTTTCCTGGCGGCGCTGGCCGACCTGGCGGTGGGGCTTCCGTATTTCCTCGCGAGCGCGATCGGCTTCGACCAGGGCCAGGTGGCCGCGGTCACCTTCGAGTACGCCAACGCGTTCCTGATCGTCGCGGGGCTGCTCAACATGCTGGTCGTGCTCGATGCGTTCGACACGGCCGTCGGGCGCAAGTGAGGGGATGTGACGAGCCACTTCCTGCTGATGGTCGTTTTCGCGTTGTTCGTCGCGGTGGTGTTCGCGTTCCTGATGAAGGAGGAGCCGCGCGAGCAGTGGCGATTCGGCGCCGTCGTCTTCGGCGGGTTCGTCGTGAGCGCCCTGGTGCTCGGGTGGCTGATGTTCCCCCTGTGAACGGTGGAGGTCCCGCGATGTCGTTCGAACACCTCCGGATCGAGCATGACGGCGCCGTCGCGACGGTGACGATCGACCGCCCGGCGGTGCTGAACGCGCTCGACCGCGCGACGCTCGACCAGCTCCGCGTGGCCTTCCTCGAGCTGCGGCACCAGGAAGGCGTCCGATCGGTCATCCTCACCGGCGCCGGCGAGAAGGCCTTCGTGGCCGGCGCCGACATCCACGAACTCGAGCACCTGTCCCCGACCGAGGCGGAGTCGTACGCGCTCGCCGGCCAGCACGTGTTCGATCTGGTCGAGCACCTCGGCAAGCCGGTCGTGGCCGCCGTGAACGGGTTCGCCCTCGGCGGCGGCTGCGAGCTGGCGATGGCCTGCACGCTGCGCGTGGCGGCCGACACGGCGCGCTTCGGGCAGCCCGAGGTGAAGCTCGGCGTCACGCCCGGGTTCGCCGGGACGCAGCGGCTGCCGCGGCTGGTGGGCAAGGGGCGCGCCCTCGACCTGCTGCTCACCGGGCGCACGGTCGACGCCCGGGAGGCGCTGGCCATCGGGCTGGTGAACCGGGTCGTGCCCGCCGCCGAGCTCGCCGCGGCGGCGAAGACGCTCGCCTCGACGCTGGCGACGCTGCCGCCGGTGGCGATGCGGTCGATCATCGAGGCGGTGAACCGCGGCCTCGAGATGGCGTTCCCGGAGGCGGAGTTCCTCGAGGCGGCGCTGTTCGGCCTCACCTTCGCGACCGCCGACATGCACGAGGGGACGCGCGCGTTCCTCGAGAAGCGCATCGCGATGTTCACGGGGCGATGACGAGCAGACAAGGCTCTGAGCCCGCGAGCGAGGAGTTCCGCGCGAGGCGGCGCGCCCGCGAGGCCGCGCTCCAGATGCTCTACCAGTGCGAGGTGGGGCACGTGTCGCCCGACGAGGCGATCGCGGCGCACGGGGAGATCGACCAGGCCACGCGCCTCGAGTCGTCGCAGGCCGAGCGCTTCGCGGCGGGCCTGGTGGCGGGCACCATCGAGCACGCCGGCGAGATCGACCCGGTGATTGCCGGGAGCGCCGAGCACTGGCGGCCGGAGCGGATGGCGGTCATCGATCGCCTGATCCTCCGGATGGCGGTGTACCAGCTGCGCCACATGCCGGACGTGCCTCCGAGCGTCGTCATCAACGAGGCGATCGAGCTGGCGCGCCGCTTCGGCGGCGAGGAGTCCGGCCGGTTCGTGAACGGCGTGCTCGACGCCGTCAAGCGCAAACAGGAAGCCGCCGCCGGGCCGCAGTGACCCGGCCGCGTCGGACCCGATTCTCGCCATGGCCCAGGACAACGAACTGCTCGCTCAGCGCCGCGCCAACATGGACGCGCTCGCCAGGCTCGGCGTGGACCTCTACCCGCGCACCTTCGACCGCACCGACACGGTCAGCCGCCTGGTCGACGAGCACGGGGGGAAGACGAGGGAGGACCTCGACGCGACGCGCGTCGAGACGCGCACGTGCGGCCGGATCCTCGCGATCCGGAGCTTCGGCAAGGCGAATTTCCTGGTGCTCAGCGACGGCCGCGCGCGCATCCAGGTCTACGTCCGCAAGGACTCGCTGCCCGCCCTGGACTTCGACGTGTTCGGGCGGCTCGACGTCGGCGACTTCGTCGGCGCCGGCGGCCACCTGTTCCGCACCAAGACCAACGAGCTGACCGTCTGGGCGTCGAGCCTGACGTTCCTCGCCAAGTGCCTCGTCCCGCTGCCCGAGAAGTGGCACGGGCTGCAGGACATCGAGATCCGGTACCGGCAGCGCTACCTCGACCTCATCGTCACGCCGGAGACGACCCGCGTGTTCCAGACGCGGAGCCGCGTCCTGGCCGCCCTGCGGGCCTTCCTCGACGCGCGCGGGTTCCTCGAGGTCGAGACGCCGATGATGCAGCCGCTCGCCGGGGGCGCCCTGGCCCGCCCGTTCGTCACCCATCACAACGCCCTCGACATGCGGCTCTACCTCCGCATCGCGCCGGAGCTGTACCTGAAGCGGTTGCTGGTCGGCGGCATGGAGCGCGTCTACGAGATCAACCGGAACTTCCGCAACGAGGGGATCTCGACCCAGCACAACCCCGAGTTCACGATGCTCGAGTTCTACCAGGCCTACACGCACTACCTCGAGCTGATGACGATGACCGAGGAGATGCTGTCGGAGGCGGCGCGCCAGGCGACGGGCAGCGATCAGGTGCGGTTCGGCGACGACACGATCTCGTTCGCGCCGCCGTTCCGGCGGCTGTCGATGCGCCCCGCGGTCGTCGAGGAGGCGTCGCGGCGGCTGGGACGCGAGGTGGCCGAGGCCGAATTGCGCGACCTCGCGGCGTCGCGGACCCTCGCCCGGCAGCTCGGCGTCGAGCTCGAGCCCGGCATGGGGCCCGGCAAGATCACCGCGGCCGTGTTCGAGGCGCTGTGGGAGCGGTCGCTGGTGCAGCCGACCTTCGTCTACGATTTCCCGACCGAGGTGTCGCCGCTCTCCAAGCAGAAGCCCGACGACCCCGACACCGTCGAGCGGTTCGAGCTCTACGCCGGGGGCTTCGAGCTGGCCAACGCCTTCAGCGAGCTCAACGACCCGGCGGAGCAGCGCCGCCGGTTCGAGCAGCAGCTCGCCGACCGCCAGAAGGGGAACGTCGAGGCGCACGAGATGGACGAGGACTACGTCCACGCGCTCGAGTACGGCATGCCGCCCGCCGGCGGCGAGGGGGTGGGCGTGGATCGCCTGGTGATGCTGCTGACCGACAGCCACTCGATCCGCGACGTGATCCTGTTTCCGCTGATGCGGGCCAGGAAAGACTGAGCAACGACAGGTGGTCAGTGGCTAGTGGTCAGTGGCCAGTCCGCCACGCGGGACACACTGGCGACTGGCGACGGGCCACTGGCCACTGGCAACTGACCTGATGAACCTGCCCTTCGAGCTGCACGTCGCGCTCCGCTACCTGCTGGCCCGCCGCAAGCAGGCGCTCATCTCGGTCATCTCGCTCATCTCGACCATCGGCGTGATGGTCGGCGTGATGGCGCTGGTCATCGCCCTCGCCCTGATGACCGGCCTCCAGGACCAGCTGCGCGACAAGATCCTCGGCTCGACCGCCCACGTGTACGTCTGGAAGGGCGGCGGGCTCACCGACTACCGCGCCGACGTCGCCCGCCTTCGCCAGTTCCCCCACGTGACCGGCGCGGCCCCGGCGGTCCTCGGCAAGGCCCTCGTCACCAGCCCCCAGGGGCGGGCCTTCATCACCATCAAGGGGATCGACCCGTCGCTCGAGGCGAGCGTGACCGATCTCGGGCGGTCGATGCGGCAGGGGAGCGTGGCGGCGCTCTCGGGCCCGGCCGACGACGGCCGTCCCGGCATCCTGCTCGGCGCCGACCTGGTCAAGACGCTCGGCGTCCGCGTCGGCGACCGGGTGCAGCTGCTGACGCCCGACGGCACGCTGTCGCCGATGGGCATGCTGCCGCGGACGCGGACCCTCGACGTCGCGGGCGTCTTCGCGCTCGGCCTCTTCGAGTTCGATTCGGCGTACGGTTTCGTGACCCTCCCGGTGGCCGAGCGCCTGGTCGGCAAGGACAAGCCGGAGCTCATCGAGCTGCGCGTGGACGACATCTACCGCGCGCCGGACGTGGCGCGCGAGATCACGGACCAGTCGGCCGGGGTGTACCTGACCGAGGACTGGACGAAGCTGAACCAGTCGTTGTTCGGCGCGCTCTGGCTCGAGAAGATGGCGATCTCGATCACCATCGGCCTCATCGTCATGGTCGCCGCGCTGAACATCGTCGCGTCGCTCATCCTGCTCGTGATGGAGAAGAGCCGCGACATCGCCATCCTCAAGACGATGGGCGCCTCCTCGCGCAGCATCATGCTGGTGTTCATGCTGCAGGGGATGATCATCGGGCTGGTGGGCACGGCACTGGGCGCGGCGGCGGGGTGGTCGGCGTCGACCCTGCTCGATCGGTACCGGGTCATCCACGTGCCGATCGACGTCTACCAGGTGTCCTACGTGCCGTTTGTCGTGCTGCCGCTCGACTTCGCGCTCGTGGTGGCGTCGGCGATCGCGATCTGCTTCGTGGCGACGCTCTACCCGTCGCGGCAGGCGTCGAAGCTGGACCCGGCGGAGGCGCTCAGATACGGGTAGTGCACTCATGTAGTGGCTAGTGGTCGGTGTGTCACGCGTGATCGACGGGCCACTAGCCACTGGCCACCGACCCCTTCGCGTTCCTTGGAACTGACCCGATGCCGTTCGTCACCGTGACCGCCCTCGAGAAGTCCTACCGAAGCGCGACGGGACTGCTCCGCGTCCTCCGGGGGCTCGACCTGTCGGTGGAGCGCGGGGAGATGGTGGCCATCGTCGGGGCGTCGGGCGTCGGCAAGAGCACGCTGCTGCACGTGCTCGGCGGCCTCGACGTCTTCGAGTCCGGGACGATCCTGATCGGCGAGGCGACGCTGTCGAGCATGACCGACGCCGAGCGCGTCGCCTTTCGCAACCGGCACATCGGGTTCGTCTTCCAGTTCCACCACCTGCTGCCCGAGTTCGACGCGGTCGAGAACGCCGAAATGCCGCTCCGGATCGCGCGCCAGCCGCTGGCCGAGGCGCGGCGCCGCGCCGAGTCGCTGCTCGGCCGCGTCGGCCTCGGCGATCGCCTGCACCACCGGCCGGGCATCCTCTCGGGCGGGGAGCAGCAGCGGGTCGCCGTGGCCCGCGCGCTGGTGGCCGAGCCGGACCTGCTGATCGCCGACGAGCCGACCGGCGATCTCGACGAGCAGACGGCGGACACGCTGCACGAGCTGCTGTGCGAGATGCACCGCGAGCACGGGCTCACCTCCATCATCGCCACCCACAACATGCGGCTGGCCGGGCGCTGCGACCGCGTGCTGCGCCTCGAAGGCGGGCGGCTGTCCTGACCGGGCGGCCCAGCCGCCGCCCGCGTCGTTTGCCGTATAATCCGATCAAGGCTTCCGCCAACACAGTGCGTCTGCCGCCGCGGGTGGTTCGGATGTTCGAACGCTACACGGAACGCGCGAGGCGAGTGCTCTTCTTCGCCCGCTACGAGGCCAGCCAGCTCGGGAGCGTCTCCATCGAGTCCGAGCACCTGCTGCTGGGGCTCGTCCGGGAGGGCAAGGGGCTCACCAGCCGGCTCTTCGCCCGCTCGCGCCTCTCGTTCGAGATCGTCCGCAAGGACGTCGAGGGCCGGGCGGCGGCCCGCGCCGAGAGCGCCGTCCCGCACGAGATCCCGTTCAGCGCCGAAACCAAGCGGGTGCTCGCGCTGGCCGCCGAGGAGGCCGACCGCCTGCGCCACGCCTACATCGGGACCGAGCACCTGCTGCTCGGGATCCTCCGCGAGGAGCGGTCGGTGGCGGCGTCGATCCTCGTCGCGCGCGGCATGCGGATCGCCGCCGTGCGCGAGGACGTCGTCCAGCTGCTCGCCGAGAAGACGACGCTCGCGCGCGCCAAGGACACGCCGCTGCTCGCCGAGTTCAGCCGCGACCTGACCGAGGCCGCCGCCGGCGCCCAGCTCGACCCGCTGGTCGGGCGCGACCGCGAGGTCGAGCGCCTCCAGCAGGTGCTCTGCCGGCGCACCAAGAACAACGCGGTGCTCATCGGCGAGCCGGGCGTCGGGAAGACGGCCATCGTCGAGGGGCTGGCGCAGCGGATCGCCGAGGGTGACGTGCCCGACTGCCTGGCCGACAAGCGGCTGCTCGCCCTGGACATCTCGCTCATCGTCGCCGGCACGAAGTACCGCGGCCAGTTCGAGGAGCGCCTGAAGGCGATCATGAAGGAACTGACCGACAACCCGAACATCATCGTCTTCATCGACGAGCTGCAGACGCTGGTGGGCGCGGGATCGGCCGAAGGGTCGCTCGACGCGGCCAACATCCTCAAGCCGGCGCTCTCCCGGGGCGAAATCCGCTGCATCGGCGCCGCCACGCCGGCCGACTACCGGAAGTACATCGAGAAGGACCGGTCGCTCGAGCGGCGGTTCCAGGCGATCAAGGTGGACCCGCCGTCGGAGGAGGAGACGATCGACGTGCTGCTCGGCATCAAGTCGCGGTACGAGGAGTTCCACGAGGTCGAGTACACCCGCGAGGCGATCGAGGCGGCCGTGCGCCAGTCGGCGCGCTACATCACCGATCGGTTCCTGCCCGACAAAGCCATCGATCTCATCGACGAGGCCGGCGCCCGGGTCAAGCTCCGGCGGGCGGCCGGGGTCCCGGAACCTGAGGCGGCGACGGCCGGTCAGCCGCCGGCCGCTCGCGCCGGCGAGGAAGCCGTGGGCGTGCGGGATCTCGAACGGGTCCGACGCTACCGTGACGCGGTGTCGGGAGGGGCCGCGGCGGCCGTCGAGGAGCCGGAGGCGGCGCTGGCCGGGCGCCCGCCGTTCGTCGTGGGCAAGGCGGAGATCGACGAGGTGGTCTCGAAGTGGGCCGACGTGCCGCTCGAGTCGATCACCCGGGACGAGAGCGACCGCCTGCTGCGGATGGAGGAGCACCTGCACCGGCGCGTCATCAGCCAGGACCGGGCGATCTCGGCGCTCTCCCGCGCCATCCGCCGATCGCGCGCGGGCCTCAAGCATCCCAACCGGCCGGTGGGCAGCTTCATCTTCCTCGGCCCGACCGGCGTCGGGAAGACCGAGCTGGCGCGCGCCCTGGCCGGGTACCTCTTCGGCAGCGACGCCGCGCTCGTGCGGTTCGACATGTCCGAGTTCATGGAGAAGCACTCGGTGTCGAAGTTGATCGGGTCGCCGCCCGGCTACGTCGGCTACGACGAGGGCGGCCAGCTGACCGGCCAGGTGAAACGCCACCCCTACTCGGTCGTCCTGCTCGACGAAATCGAGAAGGCGCACCCCGACGTGTTCAACCTGCTGCTGCAGGTGTTCGAGGACGGCCACCTGACCGACGGGCTCGGCAACCGGATCAACTTCAAGAACACGATCGTCATCATGACGTCGAACATCGGGGCCCGGCACCTCCAGAAGCAGGGCGGGCCCGGGTTCCTCCCGCCGGACGCGGCCGGGACCCATCGGAACCTCGCCGACCTGGTCCTCGGCGAGGTCCGGCGCACCTTCAACCCCGAGTTCCTCAACCGGATCGACGACATCATCGTCTTCGACCCGCTCTCCGACGACGACCTGCGTCGGATCCTCGGGCTGCTCGTCGAGCAGCTGAACGAGCACCTGGTCGAACGCCGTCTGGCGGTGGAGCTGCGGCGCGAGGCGGTCGACTGGATTATCGAGCAGACCTGCCAGGACCGGTCGTTCGGAGCGCGGCCGCTGCGGCGCGCCATCCAGAAGTACGTGGAGGATCCGCTGTCGGAGGAAATCATCCGGGGCGCCGTTCACGGGGGCTTCATCGAGGTGGGGCTGGCAGGGGGCCGGTTGAGCTTCAGGGCGGTCGGTGACGGGGCCTCAGGCCAGCCACTGGCCTGAAACGTCTAATACCCTGTAAACTAGGGTGTTCGTGTGGGCACCGAAGCGCCTCCCCCGGGGGCGCGCCCGGGAGCCCGGGCGCGCGGTCAGTTCTGATTCCAGACGAGTTCATGCCCAAGTCTCGTTATTGCCTCGTGTTGTGGGCGCTGATCCTGATCGGCGCAGGGACGGGTCTCGCTGCGGTGCCGGCCGTCCAGGCCGGTCGCCCGGCGTCGGCTCAGACTCCGGTCCCGCCGTCGGTGACGCCCGCCACACCCGCGGCGCCGCCCGGCGCGTTGACGCCATCGGCTCCGGCCCAGAAACCGACACCCGGACAGAACCCGCCCGCCGGACAGAAGCCGACGCCGGCGCCGCCGCCCGCGCCCGCGAAGGACCAGAAGCCGTCGAGCGGCCGGGTCTTGTGGTGCGGCCAGGAAATCGGACCGCCCCCGGCCAACCAGCTGCCGCCGGCCGGCGCCGGGGCCGTCATCTACCAGATCGGCGTCTGCTTCCCCAATCAGGGCGGCGTCTCGGTCATCGACGCCGAAACCTATCTCTACTACATCCACACCAAGACCAGCCGTCCGTCGGCCGGCGTCTGGACTCCCTGGGACGAGGTGACGTCGTCCGAGTCGCTCCGGCAGGACTTCCAGCAGCTGTGGGCGACCAAGTTCCTCGACAACCTGTCGGTGGAGGTCACCGACTTCCCGTTCTCCAACGGCGTGGTCGGCAAGCTGGTGGCCTTCAACATGGAGGAGCGCCAGCGGGTCAAGATCGTCGACTACATTGGCGCCAAGCACCTCGAGCAGTCGAAGATCGACGAGAAGCTCAAAGAGGAGAACGCCGAGATCCGGCTCGACACCTTCATCGACCCGGGCGTGATCCGCAAGGTGAAGAAGGTCGTCCTGGACATGCTGGCCGAGAAGGGCTACCAGTTCGCGTCGGTGACGCCCGAGATCAAGCCGTTGTCCGGCGGCCCGAAGCTCGTGAACCTGACCTTCTCGGTGGACGAGGGGCCGCAGGTCAAGATCCGCGACGTCATCTTCATCGGCAACAAGGCGATCAGCAGCGCCAAGCTGAAGAGCCAGTTGAAGAACAACAAGGGGCGGGGGCTGTTCACCTTCATCACCGGGTCGGGTCCCTACCAGGAAGGGAAGTTCGAAGAGGACGCCGACCGGGTGGTGGCTTACTACCGCGACCGCGGGTACATCGGCGCTCGAGTGTCGGAACCCATGCTTCGCTACATCGAGGACTCGCCCGACCGGCGCGCGCGCTGGGTCGAACTGCGCATCGAGGTCACCGAGGGCGAACGCTACCGCATCGCCAGCTTCTCGTTCGAAGGCAACAAGGTCGTGAAGTCCGAGGCGCTCCGCCCGCTGTTCAAGGTCAAGGAAGGCGACTGGTACAGCGACAAGGCGATCCGCAAGGGCTACGAGAAGGCCCGCGACCTGTATGGCGCCGGCGGCTACTACCAGTTCAACCTGGTCCCGATGACCAAGCCGCACGCCGACGGGGGCGAACCGCCGAAGGGCCCTGACGGCGCCGCGGCGGCCGACGGGGAGAAGGCGGGCGGACTGCCGGCGCAGGCGCCGGAGGAGGCGAAGACCGCGGCGCCCCCGGCGGCCAAGAGCGCCGCCCCCCCCCGGAAGGCGGCCAAGGCCCGCCAGCTCCCGACCGGCGCCCCGATGGTGGACGTCATCCTCCAGGTGGACGAGGGCAAGCAGTACTTCATCGACCGGATCACCTTCGTCGGGAACACGACCACGCGCGACTCGGTGATCCGGCGCGAGATCCGGCTCTACGAGGAAGGCGTCTTCAACACCGAGGCGCTCAAGTTCTCGATCAAGCGGATCAACCAGCTCGCCTACTTCAAGCAGCTCGAGGGGACCAAGGACGTCGATGTCAAGGAAGCGCCGGGCACCGACAACAAGATGGACATCACGCTGAAGCTGGAGGAGCAGAACCGGAACCAGATCCAGTTCGGCGCCGGCGTGTCCCAGTACGAAGGGTTCTTCGGCACCCTCGGCTTCCAGACGGCCAACTTCCTGGGCCGCGGCGAGACGTTCAGCGTCAACCTGCAGGCCGGCACGCTGGCCCAGAACTACCAGGTGGCCTTCACCGAGCCGTACCTGTTCGACCGCGCGATCACCGGCGGGATCGATCTCTTCAAGCGGCGGCTCGACTACCAGTCGCAGTTCACCCAGAGCTCCTGGGGCAGCAACATCATCTTCGGATTCCCGATCCGCGATTTCACGCGGCTGTTCGTCGCCTACAGCTACGAGCACACCTCGGTCGTGAACGTCAACACGCTCTACCAGGACCCGGCGCTCATCCAGAACAACCCGTACCTGGCGGAGACGCTGCTGCTCGGCGTGGGCGGCGCCCGCACGGTCAGCAAGGTCATCCCGAGCGTGGTTTACAACACCATCGACAACCCCCTGTTCCCGACGACCGGCAAGAAGCTGAACCTGTCGGTGGACCTGGCCGGCGTCGGCGGCGACACCAACTTCTGGAAGCCCAGCGTCGAGGCCACCTGGTATATGGCGCAGACCAAGCGGACCTCGATCGGCCTCCACGCGATGGCGCAGTACATCTCGCCGTTCTCCGGCAGCAAGCCGATTCCGATCACCGAGCTGCTCTACGCGGGCGGCGAGTACAGCGTCCGCGGCTTCGACCTGCGCACGATCGGCCCGCGGGCGCTCTCGACCATCCCGCCGACCTACAACGGGTCGACGTTCCTCCCGATCTTGATGGCCGGCGACGTGCCGCTCGACTCGTACCAGACCGACTCGGGGCTGGTCATCGGCGGCAACAAGCTGTTGCTTTTCAACGCCGAGTACCTGATTCAGGTCGCCGGACCCGTGCGCCTGGTCTTGTTCTACGACGCGGGCCAGGTCAGGGACTTCGGCCAGAAGTTCTCGATGAGCGAGTTCAGGACCTCCACGGGCGCGGAAGTGCGGTTCTTCATGCCGGTGCTGAACGTCCCGTTCCGGCTGATCTTCGCCTACAACCCGCGGCGGGCGTTCATCCTGGACAGCACGCTGCAGCAACAGAGCGCATTCGCCTTCAAGTTCGCCGTGGGTTCGACCTTCTAGGGAGAGAGCGCCGAGGACGCGCGCGCACGACTGTCAACCGAGCATGAGAGAGAAAGGGACTGTAGTGATGAGACGCTTTACCGTTGCCGTGGGACTCAGCCTGGCTCTGGGAGCTGGAGTACCGACACTCGTACTGGCCCAGGCGAAGCCGACGCCGCCCCCGACCGCCACCCAGAAGCCGGCGACGCAGACGGCCCCGGCCCCGAAGCCGGCGCCTCCGGCGGCCCCGCAGGCCGCGCCGCAGCCGCCGAAACCGTTCCCCGAGGGGGCGAAGATTGCCTACGTCAACATCCCCCGCATCGCGGCTGAATCGGCCGAGGGCAAGGCCTCGACGGCGAAGATCAACACGCTCCGCGAGAAGAAGCTGGCCGAGCTGAACATGAAGAACAAGCAGCTCGAGACCGCCCAGCAGAAGCTCAGCAGCGGCGGCTTGCTCAGTGAGGAGGCGCGGGCGGCCACGCAGAAGGAGGCTGAGAAGCTCCAGGTCGAGATCCAGCGCCTTCAGCAGGACGCCGACGCCGAGTTGCAGGACCTGCAGCAGCAGCTCCAGGTGGACTTCCAGCGCAAGCTGATGCCGGTCATCCAGCAGGTCTGCGCCGAGAAGGGGCTTCAAATGCTGCTGAGCCTGGAGGCCGGGATCATGTGGGCCGATCCGGGTCTCGACCTGACGGCCGAGATCATCAAGCGGTTCGACGCCGCCACGGCCGGCCCGGCCAAGTAGCAGGCACCCTCGCGGACGACCTGGCCGCCGCCGGGCGGCGGCCGCGTCGCGGGACCGCGCGGCGGGCGTGCCGGGCTTCGCCGCCCGGCGCTTCCGCGGCCGCCCCGCGCCTCCCCGGGTATCCGTCTTCCGTCTGAATGAGGGTGACGACACTCGTGCACGCCGACACCATCCCGCTGATCGTCGATCGGCTCCGCTACCGGTACCCCTCGATCCTCATCGACGCGGTCACCGAGCTGGTGCCGGACCAGCGCGTGGTCGCGATGAAGAACGTCGCGGTCGACGAGATCTTCTTCCAGGGCCACTTTCCCGGCACGCCGCTGATGCCCGGCGTGCTGATGGTCGAAACGCTGGTCCAGGTCGCGGCCTACCTCCTCCTCCACCGCGCCGGCGGGCGTCCCGACTCGCGGGCCGTGCTGCGCGGCGTCAACGACGCCAAGTTCCGGCGGCAGGTGGTGCCGGGCGATCGCGTGCGGGTCGAGGTGACGCGCCGCAGGACCCGCGGCCGCGTGTCGATCCTCCACGGCGTGGCGTCGGTGGGCGGCCAGATCGTGATCGAGGCCGACCTGCTCATGGCCGTCGAGCCCGACCCGGCCTCGATCGACCCGACGGCCCTGGTCAGCCCCGGCGCGGTCATCGGCGAGGGGACGACGGTCGCGCAGCACGCGGTCATCGGCCCGCACGTCCGCATCGGCCGGCGCTGCCGCATCGGGGCCTCGACGGTCGTCGACGGCTGGACCGAGATCGGCGACGACAACGACATCTCGCCGTTTGTGTCGATCGGCCTGGCGCCGCAGCACCTGCGCTACGCGGGCCAGCCCACGCGCGTCCAGATCGGGGAAGGGAACATCATCCGCGAGTTCGTCACCATCCACCGCGGGACGGCGGAAGGGGCCGGGCTGACCCGGATCGGCGACCACAACCTGCTCATGGCCTACGTGCACGTGGCCCACGACTGCCGCATCGGCAACGAGACGATCCTGGGCAACGCCGCCACGCTCGGCGGGCACGTGCACGTCGAGGACTTCGCCAACATCAGCGCCTTCTCCGGCGTGCATCAGTTCTGCCGCGTCGGCCGCCACGCCTTCATCGGCGGCTACTCGGTCGTCACCAAGGACGCGATGCCGTTCGCCAAGACGGTCGGGAACCGCGCGCGCAACTATGGCGTGAACTCGGTCGGCCTGGAACGCCGCGGCTTCCCGGCCGGGACGATCGCGAAGCTGAAGCGCGCGTACCGTTACCTCCTCGTGTCGAAGCTGAACACCACGATGGCCGTCAACCGGATCCGGGCCGACCAGTCGCTGGTCTGCCCCGAGGTCCAGTACCTCACCGAGTTCATCCGCGGGTCGAACCGGGGCGTGCTGCTGCGCCGGCCGACGCACCGGGCGGACGAGCCCGAGGTGGAAGGGTAGCGCGCGCGACGGACCGCACCGCCATGCGAATCGGCCTGATCGCCGGCAACGGCCGGTTTCCGCTCCTGGTGCTCGACGCGGCCCGCCGGCTGGGCCACGACGTCACCATCGTGGCCATCCGCGAGGAAGCGTCGCCCGAGCTGAACGAGGCGGCGTCGCGGGAGCCGCGGGCCGCGATCACCTGGCTGTCGCTCGGCGAGCTGGGCCGCTGCATCGACACGCTGCGCGGGGCCGGCGTCACCCGCGCCGTCATGGCCGGCCAGGTCCGCCACGTCAAGATCTTCTCGGGCATCGTGCCCGACAGGCTCCTGCTCGCCGCGCTGCTCCGGCTCCCCGCCAGGAACACCGACGCCCTCATCTCGGCCGTCGCCGGCGTGCTCGGCGACCACGGCATCGAGCTGCTCGACTCGACCGCGTTCCTCCAGCCCCTGCTCGCCGGGCCGGGACCGATCACCGCGCGGCCCTCGACCAGCGAGGAGCAGGCCGACCTCGACTTCGGCTGCCGGATCGCCGACGCGGTGGCCGGCCTCGATGTCGGCCAGACGCTCGTCGTCAAGGACCTGGCCGTCGTGGCCGTGGAGGCGATGGAGGGCACCGACGAGACCATCGCGCGGGCGGGGCGCCTGGCCGGCGCGGGCACGCGCGTCGTGAAGGTGGCCAAGCCCGCGCAGGACATGCGCTTCGACGTGCCGGTGGTCGGCCTGCCGACCATCGACGCGATGCGCGAGGCCGGCGCCACCGCGCTGTCGGTGGACGCGGGCCGGACGCTGCTGTTCGACCGGCCCGAGCTGGTGGCGGCGGCCGACCGGGCCGGCATCGCGATCGTCGGGCGCGCGCGATGACCACGCCCTCCACCCTCCGCGTCGCCGTCATCGGCGTGGGCCACCTCGGCCGGCATCACGCCCGCATCCTGGCCGGGCTCGCCGGCTCGACGCTGGTCGGCGTCGTGGACGTCAAGGCGGACCGGGCCGCGGAGGTCGCCTCCGCGCACGGGTCGCGGCCGTTCACCAGCATCGACGACGTCATCGGCGAAGTGGACGCCGTGTCGATCGCCGTGCCCACCGCGGCGCATCTCGAGACGGCGCTGCCGTTTCTCGAGCGGGGCATTCCCGTGCTCGTCGAGAAGCCGCTGGCGCGATCGGTCGAGGACGCCGACCGCTTGATCGCGGCTGCCGAGGCGCGCGGCGTCCTGCTCGCCGTCGGCCACACGGAGCGGTTCAACCCGGCCGTGGCGGCGGCCGCGCGTCACCTGCGCGACCCCCGGTTCGTCGAGGTCCACCGGCTCGGCACCTTCCCGGAACGCAGCCTCGACATCGACGTGGTCTTCGACCTGATGATCCACGACCTCGACATCGTCCTCTCGCTCGTGCAGGCGGAGGTGGCGTCGGTCGAGGCGGTGGGCGTCCCGGTGCTGACCGGGCGCGTCGACATCGCCAACGCGCGCCTGCGGTTCGAGAACGGGTGTATCGCCAACGTCACGGCGAGCCGGATCAGCCGCGAGCGCGTGAGGAAGATCCGGTTCTTCGAGCCCGACGCCTACGTGTCGATCGACTACGCGGCGCAAGAGGTCGAACTGTACCGGTTGGTTCGCGGCGGCGGCGGGCCGCCGCGGATCGAAGGGGGCCGGGTCGAGGTCGCCCGCGAAGAGCCGCTGGCGCGCGAACTCGCCGATTTTCTGGCGGCCGTGCGGGACGGGCGCCCTCCGCTGGTCACCGGCCGCGACGGCCGCCGCGCGCTGGCGCTGGCCGAGCGCGTGGCACACCGCATGGCGGGGGGAGCGTGACGGCGATGTCGGTCGACAAGCGCCCGGCGCGCGTCTCCGCGATGTTCGACGCCATCGCCGGCCGGTACGACCTGCTCAATCACCTGCTGAGCGCGGGGCTGGATTGGCGCTGGCGCCGGCTGGCGATCCGGTCGCTCCGGCTCACCGGCGGCGAGCGGGTGGTGGACGTGTGCACGGGCACCGGCGACGTGGCGCTGGCCGCGGTGGACGCGCGTCCGGGAGCCGCACGCGTCATCGGCGTCGACTTCTCCGCCGAGATGCTGCGCCTCGGCGGCGAGAAGGTGCGGGCGCGCGGCCGGGGAGATCGAATCCTCCTCGCGCGCGGCGACGCCACGAAGCTGCCGCTGCCCTCGGCCTCGATGGACGCCGCCACGGTCGCCTTCGGCATCCGCAACGTCGAGCGGCCCGAGCGGGGGCTGGCCGAGATGCATCGCGTGCTCCGCCCGGGGGGCCGGCTGGCGATCCTCGAGTTCTCCATCCCGGCGTCCAGGCTCGTGCGTGCCGCCTACCTGCCGTACTTCCGCCACGTCCTGCCGCGGGTCGGAGGGCTGGTGTCCGGGCACGGTTCGGCCTATGCCTACCTGCCGGCGTCGGTTGGCAGCTTCATCGCGCCCGAGGCGATGCTCGACTACCTCCGCGCCTGCGGTTACCGGCGGCCCTCGGCCAGGCCGCTCTCGTGGGGCATCGTCATGCTCTACACGGCAGAGAAGTAGGGGAATTCGGCGCGCGGGCGGCCAAAGCGGCCCGGGTGGCGTCTATAATGGCAATAGGTCCTGCCAGCGCCTGCCCGCCCCGGCGGTCCTTCGACGCCAGAGTGTTATAGTTCCGTATTCCCGATGTTTTTCGATTTCTACGACGACCGCCCGGATTACGAGGCGATAAGCCGCGAATATGTCAGGCTGGAGGGTCTCCTCCACCTGATGATCGCGGTGGCGGTGGCCTTCTTCGTCGATATTGTCACGGTCATCGTGATGATCTATCTCGCGTCGCTGCCGCCGAGCGACGCGGCCAAGCGGGCCGCCATGCTCGCGGCTCAGCGCGAACCGAACCCGCGCTTCGTGTTCATGTCGCCGGCCCTCGACCGCCAGTCGAAGACCGCGTCGCCCCGCGCGCCGTCGTCGGATGCGAACCGCCGGGCTGCGGCGCGGGAGCGCTCGCCGAACCCGACCAACGACATGCCGTTCTCCCGCGGCAACACGGCCGAGATGGTGGAGCAGCGGTCGATGACCGTCCCTCCACAGGCGGCCCGCGATCCCTCTTCGGATCCGTCCCAACGGCCGGGCCAGAACGGCCGGAGTGGGCAGGACTCATTGCCGCTGACCGGGCTGACCGGCCCGCCGCTCGGCGCGCCGCGCGGCGGGCCGGGCGCGATGGGGGCCCCGGGGCCGTTGTCGCAAGCCCTGGCCAACCCGCTCCGCTACGCGCCGGGCGACGTGTTCAACAACCCCGGCGGCGCGGGCGGCGAGACGCAGGCCGACATCCAGTTCGACTCGAAGGGCGTCGAGTTCGGGCCGTGGCTGCGCCGGTTCATCGCCCAGGTCAAGCGCAACTGGCTGATCCCGATCGCGGCCATGACGATGAAGGGGCACGTGGTGGTGACCTTCACCGTCCACAAGGACGGGAGCATCACCGATATCAACGTCTCCGGCCCCTGCCCTGTCCCGGCGTTCAACCGCGCCGCCGAGGGCGCGCTCATCGCCTCGAACCCGACGCAGCCGCTGCCGCCCGAGTACCCGGCCGAGTTCTGCCCGATCGTGGTGACGTTCTACTACAATGAGACGCGGCCGGACCGGTAAGAGGCAGGCGGCATGACGCGCACCGAGCGCGTCGGCCTCCTGGTCCTCGCGTCGATCCTCGTCCTCTACGTCATCGGCCGCCTGTTTCTCCGCTGACCCTGTGACGCGCCTTTCCCGACCTCTCATCGCCGTGCTCGGTCCGACGGCGAGCGGCAAGAGCGCCCTCGCCATCGCGCTCGCCGAGCGCTACGGCGGCGAGATCATCAGCTGCGACTCGGCGGCGGTGTATCGCCGGTTCGACATCGGGACCGACAAGATCCCGGCCGCCGACCGGCGCGGGATCCCGCACCACCTCATCGACGTCGCCGACCCGACCGACGACTACACGGCCGCGCGCTTCGGCCGCGACGCCGCGGCGGCGGTCAGGGACATCCTCGCGCGGGGCCGGCTGCCGGTCCTGGCCGGGGGCACCGGCTTCTACTTTCGCGCGCTCACCCGCGGGCTGTTTCCCGGGCCGGCGCGGGACCAGGCGCTGCGCGACCGGCTCGGCGCCATTGCCGGGCGTCGCGGCGCGCCGTTCCTGCACCGGATGGTCGCGCGCGTGGACCCGGCCTCGGCCGCCCGCATCCAGGCGCGCGATCTCGTCCGGCTGGTCCGCGCGCTGGAGGTGTACTTCCTCACCGGCACCCCGCTCACGGCCCACTTCGCGGCCACCGTGTCACCCCTGCCCGGAGTGCGCACCGTCGGCCTTTTGGTGGACGTGCCGGCGCCGGTCCTCAACGAGCGCATCACCCGGAGAGTGGACGAGCAGTTCAGGCGTGGCCTCATCGACGAGGTGCGGGCGCTGGTCGCGACCGGCGTGCCGCCGGCCGCCCGGCCGTTCGGCAGCCTCGGCTACCGCCAGGCGCTCGAGCACGTCCGCGGGCTGCGCGGCGAGGCGGAGACACGGGATCTCATCGTGCGCGACACTCGGCGCTACGCGCGCCGTCAGTTGATCTGGTTCCGCAAAGAGCCTAACCTAAATGTGATCCCCGGTCCGGGCGAGCGGCAGGCCGCGCTGGAGAGCGCGGCGCGAGTCGTCGACCGGGCTCTCGGCGCGTCCGACCCCCGCGGCGAGGAGAACCGTTGATGCCATCATCTACAGACACGAAGCCGGCGGTCACCACGCCGAACATCCAGGACGCGTTCCTCAACCACGCGCGGCGCGACCGGATGGCCGTTCGCTTCCGGCTGCTCGACGGCTCCGAGTTCGAGGGGCGCATCAAGAACTTCGACCGCTTCGCGGTCATCGTGGAACGTGACGGCACCGACCAGCTGATCTTCAAGCACGCCATCGCGACGATCACGGCGGCCCGATCGGCCACCAGCTACTACAGCCACCCAGCCCAGTGACCACGCCGAGCTTCTCGCGTGTCATCGTCATCGTGCTCGACAGCGTCGGCGTCGGCGAACTGGCCGACGCCGCGGAGTACGGCGACCAGGGCAGCAACACGCTCGCGAATCTCGCCCGCCGGGTGAGGCTCGAGATCCCGGCGCTGTGCGGCCTCGGGCTCTCGCGCATCGTCGCCCTGCCGGGCACGCCGCCGGTGCCGGACCCGGCCGCGGCCTTCGGCCGGATGGCCGAGCGGTCGCCCGGCAAGGACTCGGTCACCGGCCACTGGGAGCTGATGGGGCTCACCATGGATCGCCCCTTCCCGGTGTACCCGCACGGTTTCCCCGCCGAGATCATCCGCGAGTTCGAGCGCCGGATCGGCCGCCCGTCGATCGGAAACGTCGTCGCGTCGGGCACGGTCATCATCGAGCAGCTCGGGGCGGAGCACATGCGCACCGGCTCGCCGATCGTCTACACGTCGGCCGACAGCGTGTTCCAGATCGCCGCGCACGAGGAGATCATCCCGGTCCCGGAGCTCTACCGGGAGTGCGAGGTCGCCTACGACATGATGGTCCGGGGCCGCGGGCTCGGCCGCGTCATCGCGCGGCCGTTCGTGGGCACCCCCGGGTCGTTCCACCGGACGTCCAACCGGCGCGACTACGCGATGCCGCCGGTGGGCGAGACGCTGCTCGACCGCCTCACCGGCGCCGACATCCCGACGTTCGCGATCGGCAAGATCAGCGATCTATTCGCCGGGCAGGGCGTCGCGGCCTCGGTGCACACCGTGTCGGACGACGACGGCATGGACCAGGTCGAGCGGGCGATGGCGGAGCGGCCCTCGGGCCTCATCTTCGCCAACCTCGTCGACTTCGACACCGTGTACGGCCACCGGAACGACGTCGAGGGCTACGCGATGAACCTCGAGCGGTTCGACGCGCGGCTTTCCGAGTTGCTGCCGCGCCTTCGGCCCGACGACCTGCTGGTGCTGACGGCCGATCACGGCAACGACCCGACGACGCCCAGCACCGATCATTCGCGCGAATACGTGCCGGTTCTCGCGTGCGGCGCGCGCGTGCGGGCCGGCGTCGACCTCGGCACGCGGTCGACGTTCGCGGACCTCGGCCAGACGCTGGCCGAGGTGTTCGGCGTGGGCCCGCTCGCGCACGGCACGAGCTTCCTGGCCGAGATTGGCTGACCTGGCACCATGACCATCCGTGAAGAGCTGGAGGCGCGCGAACGGCAGTTTCTCGCCCCCGAGGCGGCGCTGAGCGCCGGGACCAGGGGGCGCCTGAGGCCCGAGCCGGAAGACGACATGCGGCCGGCCTTCCAGCGCGACCGCGACCGGGTCATCCACTGCAAGGCCTTCCGCCGCCTCAAGCACAAGACGCAGGTCTTCTTCTCGCCCGAGGGGGACCACTACCGCACGCGCCTCACCCACACGCTCGAGGTCTCCCAGATCGCGCGGACCATCGCCAAGTCGCTCCACCTCAACGAGGACCTGACCGAGGCCATCGCCCTCGCGCACGACCTCGGTCACACCCCGTTCGGCCACTGGGGGGAACGCGTCCTGAACGACCTCATGCCCGGCGGCTTCGCGCACACGGCCCAGAGCATCCGCGTCGTCGACCTCCTGGAGCGCGACGGCCAGGGTCTCAATCTCACCTGGGAAGTTCGCAACGGCATCGCGCATCACTCGAAGGGGAAGTCCGGCGCGCCCACCGGGGAGGACATGGCCGCGACGCTCGAAGGGCAGTCGATCCGCGTGTCGGACCTGGTGGCCTACGTCAACCACGACACCGACGACGCGATCCGGGCGGGGCTGCTGGTGGAGGCGTCCCTGCCGGCGTCGGCCGTCGGCTGCCTGGGCCGGTCGCCGTCGGAGCGGATCGGGAGGATGGTGCGCGACGTCGTGATGACCACGCGCCAGGCGGGCCTCGACCGGGTCCGGATGAGCGACGAGGTGCTCTCGGCCACTCTCGAGCTGCGCGCCTTCCTGTACGGCGCGGTGTACGAGAAGGGGGTGTCCACTTCCGAGTTCCGGAAGGCGACCGACATCCTGGGCCTCCTGTGGAAGAAGGTCCACGAGCACCCCGACGAGTTCCTGGAGCGGCGGACGGTCGAGCGCGACGGCATCGACGCGGCGGCGCGCGACTTCCTGGCGGGGATGACCGATCGCTACGCGGTGGGCCTCTTCGAGCGGCTGTTCATCCCCCGGCCCTGGGTCGTGGCGGCCGGCGCCTGGCAGCGCGACTGACGGTTTTCCATGTTATTATCATGGGTCTGTCCCTGACGGACGTTTGTACGCAGGATGCCTGACTTACTCCTCGACCTGAGCCGCATGCGGGAGGCGCGCGAGCGCGTCGACCGCACCCTCGATCCGTCGGCGCTGCCGATGGACGCCCAGGCCGAGTTCTCGGTCCGGACGCCCGTGCGCCTCGCGTTCGAGATCTTCAAGGACGGCACCCAGTTCCACCTGGTCGGCCGCGTCGAGGCGACCCTCACGCTGACCTGCGGGCGGTGCCTCGAGGAGATGGCGCTGCCGGTGGATTTGCCGTTCGATCTCCTGTATTTGCCGCACCAGGCCAACGTCGGCGACGCCGAGGTCGAAGTGGAAGACGACGACCTGACGACCGCCTTCTACCGGGACGACCAGATCGACCTCGGGCAGCTCGTCGTGGAGCAGTTCGTGCTCGCGCTCCCGATGAAGCCGCTGTGTCGCGAGTCCTGCCGCGGCCTGTGCCCCGAGTGCGGGACGAACCTCAACACGGCCACCTGTTCCTGCGTGCGGACCTGGACCGATCCGAGGCTCGACAGCCTGAAGTCGCTCCTGGACAAGGACGACCGGAAGGTGTGACTCCGGGGGCTGGCGCAGGGTACATAATCCTCTTCTCCAACGACAGCAGACAGGCGGGATAGCATGCCAAATCCAAAGCGACGACACTCCAAAGCGCGCGGCCGGAAACGCCGCACGCACGACGCCCTCACTCCCGTGGCCCTGGGCGAATGCCCGCAGTGCCACGAGGCCAAGCTCTCGCACCAGGTGTGCCCGGCCTGCGGGTTCTACCGGGGCCGGCAGGTCCGCGAGGTGAAGGAAGGGTAACCGGCGCCGGTCACCGGAGACTGCACGATGATCCGGATAGCCGTCGACGCGATGGGCGGCGATCGCGGGCCCGAAACCGTCCTCGAGGGCGCGCTCGACGCGGCGCGGCAGGGGGGCCTGTCGCTTTCCCTCGTCGGTGACGAGCCGCTCCTGCGGGGCCTGCTCGCGAGCCGGTTCGACCCGGGCCGGCTCGACGTCGGCATCGTCCACGCCGCCGACGTGATTGGCATGGGAGAGCCGCCGACGGCGGCGCTCCGGCGGCGGCCGGGGGCGTCGATCAGGGTGGCGGCGGCCGAGGTGGCGTCCGGCCGCGCGGCGGCCCTGTTCAGCGCCGGCAGCACCGGGGCCACCGTCATGGCCGCGCACGCGGCGTTCGGGATGCTCGGCGGCGCCGAGCGGCCGGCGCTCGCGGCGATCGTGCCGACGCGGCGGTCGTCGGCCGTCCTGCTCGATGTCGGCGCCAACGTCGAGTGCCGACCCCATCACCTGGTCCAGTTCGCGGCGATGGGGACCGTCTACGCGCACCTCGCGCTCGGCGTCGAACATCCCCGCGTGGGGCTGCTGTCGATCGGCGAGGAAGAGACCAAGGGCAACGAGCTCACCCGTGAAGCCCACCAGTTGCTGAAGGTGGGCGGCCTCGAGTTCGTCGGCAACATCGAGGCCCGGCAGGTGTACGCCGGCGGCGCCGACGTCATCGTCTGCGACGGCTTCACCGGGAACATCGCGCTCAAGGTGTGCGAGGGGCTCGTCGAGCTGATGGGGGAGCTGCTGCGCGACGGCGTGGCCCGGCTCGATCCGGACCTCGCCCGTGCCGTCGGGCCGGCGCTGTTCGACCGGTTCGAGCACCGGGTGGACGACGCGGAATACGGTGCGGTGCCGCTGCTCGGCGTCGCGGGGCTCGCCCTGATCGGGCACGGCCGCTCGTCGGCCAGGGCGGTGCGCCAGGGGATCCTGGCGGCCGGGCGTTTCGCGTCCGAGGGATTCATCGGCCGGCTCGAGCAGGAGCTGGCGTCAGCAGGAGTATCGCACCGGTGATCGGATTCATCTTCCCGGGACAGGGCTCGCAGGCGGTCGGGATGGGCAAGGCGCTCGCGGACGCGTTCGACGTCTGCCGCGAGACGTTCGCCGAGGCGGATGCCGCGCTCGGCGAGCCGCTCAGCCGGTTGATCTTCGAGGGGCCCGAGGACCAGCTCCGCCTGACCGAGAACACGCAGCCGGCCATCCTGACGGTGAGCGTCGCCGCCAGCCGGCTGCTGGCATCGCGCGGGTTCCACCCGGCGATGGTGGCCGGGCACAGCCTCGGCGAGTACTCGGCGCACGTGTGCGCGGGGACGTTCGACTTCGCCGACGCCGTGCGGATCGTGCGGCGGCGCGGCCGGTTCATGCAGGAGGCGGTGCCGGTCGGCCGGGGCGCGATGGCCGCGGTGATGGGTCTCGACGTGGCGGACGTGGCCCGGGCGTGCGCGGAGGCGGCCGAGGGCGACGTGGTGAGCCCGGCCAACATGAACATGCCGGGGCAGGTGGTCATTGCCGGCAGTGCCGAAGCCGTCGCGCGCGCCGGCGAGCGGGCCAAGGCGCTCGGCGCCAGGCGGGTCGTGCCGCTGCCGGTGAGCGCCCCGTTCCACTGCGCGCTCATGAAGCCGGCCGAGGACCGCCTGGCCCCCGAGTTGCGCGCTCTCGCGGTGCGCGACCCCCGGGTGCCGGTCGTGGCCAACGTCGACGCGGAGCCCAAGCGCGACGCCGCATCGGCCATCGACGCGCTGGTGCGCCAGGTGTCGTCGCCGGTCCGGTGGGAGGACGTGTGTCGGCGGCTTGCATCCGAGGGCGTCCGCAAGTATGTTGAAGTGGGTCCCGGCACCGTGCTGTGCGGTCTCGGCCGGAAGATCGACCGCGACGCGGCGTTTGCGAGTCTCGAGGACCCCGCAGGCCTCGAGAAGGTGGCAGCCCTGTTCGCGTAGAATCTTCCTTCGGCAATGCCCTTGAGGGAGTGTTCGGCCGCTTGGCCCGCGGTTCGGGCCCGGGAGCGGAAGACGATGTTCGACTTGACCGGGAAGGTGGCGATCGTCACGGGCGCGGCGCGGGGCATCGGGCGCGCGATCAGCGAGGCGCTGGCGCGCCAGGGCGCGCTGGTGGCCATGACCGACGTCCTCGGTGACGCGGCCGTCCAGTCGGCGCACGAACTGGTGGCCGCCGGCTTGAAGGCCGAGGGCTACACGATGGACGTCACCAGCGCCGAGAGCGTGCAGGCGACCGTCGCGTCGATCGTCGAGCGGCACAGCCGCATCGACATCCTCGTCAACAACGCCGGCATCGTCCGCGACATGGTGGCGCTCCGGCTCAAGCGCGAGGACTGGGACCTGGTGCTGAAGGTGAACCTGACCGGCACGTTCACCTGCACGCAGGCCGTCCTGCGCACGATGATGCGCCAGCACGGCGGGCGGATCATCAGCATCAGCTCGGTGGTGGGCCAGATGGGCAACGCCGGGCAGTCCAACTACGCCGCGTCGAAGGCGGGCATCATCGGCTTCAGCAAGTCGATGGCCCGCGAGCTGGCCGTGCGCGGCATCACCGTGAACGTGGTGGCCCCCGGGCTGATCGACACCGACATGACCCGCGGGCTGCCCGAGAACGTGCGGAACGAATGGGCGTCGATGGTTCCGCTCGGCAGGCTCGGCACCGCGGACGACGTGGCCTCGGCCGTCTGTTTCCTGGCGACCGACGAGGCATCGTATATCTCGGGGCAGGTCCTCGCCGTCAATGGCGCGATGTACACCTAGGAGGATGAATGGCCGCGGTTGCTGACAAGGTCAAGAGCATCATCGTCGAACAGCTGGGCGTGGACGAAGAGGAAGTCACCCCGGAAGCGTCGTTCGTGGACGACCTGGGCGCGGACTCGCTCGACACGGTCGAACTGGTGATGGCGTTTGAGGAGGAGTTCGGCATCGAGATCCCCGACGAGGACGCCGAGAAGATCACGCGCGTCAAGGACGCGGTGGACTACATCGACGCGCACGCCAAGGCCAAGAAGTAGCCGGCCGGCGGCGCGTCGGGGGACGGCGGGCCCGCCCGGCGGCGGGCGTGCCCGCGGCAGCGGTGTCGGTCGGCGCGCGGTCTCGCGTGGCGCGGCCGCCTCGGGGAGGAAGCGTGAGCAGGCGAGTCGTCATCACCGGGATTGGCCTCGTGTCGTCGGTCGGGATCGGGACGGAGACCTGCTGGCGGAACCTCGTCGAGGGGCGCAGCGGCGTGGCCCGCATCACCCGGTTCGACCCCGCGGGCTTCGACGCGCAGATCGCGGGCGAGGTCAAGGGCTTCGACCCGCTCCAGTTCGTCGAGAAGAAGGAAGTCAAGAAGATCGACGTCTTCATCCAGTACGCGATTGCGTCCTCGCAGTTCGCGATGGATGACTCCGGGCTCCGGATCACGCCGGCGAACGCGGGCCGGGTGGGCGTCTTCATCGCGTCCGGGATCGGCGGGTTCGCCACCATCGAGCGGGAGCACAGCAAGCTGCTCGAGGGCGGCCCGGGCCGGATCTCCCCCTTCTTCATCCCGGCCTCGATCATCAACCTCGCCGCCGGCCACGTGTCGATCCGGTTCGGCGCCAAGGGGCCGAACCTCGCCACCTGCACCGCGTGCTCCGCCTCGGCCCACGCGCTCGGCGAGGCCTGCGACATCATCCGCCGCGGCGACGCCGACGCGATGATCGCGGGCGGCTCGGAGGCCGCCATCACGCCGATGGGCGTCGGCGGCTTCGCCGCGATGCGCGCCCTCTCGACGCGCAACGACGCCCCCGAGAAGGCCAGCCGGCCGTTCGACGCCGAGCGCGACGGCTTCGTGATCGGCGAGGGCTCGGGCGTGCTCGTGCTCGAGGAACTCGGGTCCGCGCTCGCGCGCGGCGCCCGGATCTACGCCGAGATCGTCGGCTACGGCGCCTCGGCCGACGCCTTCCACATCACCGCCCCGTGCGAGGACGGCGACGGCGCCGTCCGCGCCATGCAGGCGGCGCTCGGCGGGATCGACCCGTCGGTGGTCGACTACATCAACGCCCACGGCACCTCGACCCCGCACAACGACCGGATCGAGACGCGGGCGATCGCGCGGTGCTTCGGCGACCACGCGCGCAAGGTTGCCATCTCCTCGACCAAGTCGATGACCGGGCACGCGCTCGGCGCGGCCGGCGCGCTCGAGGGCGGCATCACCGCCCTCGCGATCCACCACCAGGTGGTGCCGCCGACGATCAACCTCGAGCACCCGGACCCCGACTGCGACCTCGACTACGTGCCGAACACCGCCCGCCCGGTGGCGATCGCCTACGCGATGTCGAACTCGTTCGGGTTCGGGGGCACCAACGCCGTGCTCCTGCTGAAGCGGTTCGAGCAGTAGGGAGCGTGTTCGGAGGACGGCGTAGGCCGTAAGCCGTAAGGCGCGTTCAGACGAGGCGGAGCTCTCAGTTTCGGTGACCCGTATGAAAATCGCCGTCTGTATCAAGCAGGTGCCCTCGCGGGACTGGCATCCGCGCGTGGACGAGTCGAAGACGTGGGTGCGCGACTCGGAAGCCGCCTTCGAGATGAACGAGCCCGACGCCTACGCGCTCGAGGAGGGCCTGCGCCTCAAGGAGCGCCACGGCGGGGAGGTCGTCGTCTGCTCGGCCGGGCCGGCGCGCGTCAGCCAGGTGATCCGCGAGGCGCTCGCCCGCGGCGCGGACCGCGCCATCCACGTCGAAGCCGACGGCCTGGCCTCGGCCGATGCGTCCGCGGTGTCGGGCGTCCTGGCCGACGCGATGCGCGAGGAGCAGTTCGACCTGGTGCTGACCGGCCTCCAGTCCGACGACCAGGGGCTGGCCCAGGTCGGCGTCGCGCTGGCCGAGCGGCTCGGCGTGCCGCACGCGACCATCATCATGGAGGTGAAGGTCGAGGACGGCACCCTGCGCGTCAAGCGCGAGCTTGAGGGGGGCTGGTTCCAGTGGGTCGCGATGCCGCTGCCGGCCGTGCTCACGATCCAGAGCGGGATCAACCAGCTGCGCTACGCCACGCTCAAGGGGATCATGGCCGCGAAGAAGAAGGAGATCCGCAAGGTCGCGGCGACCGCCCACGCGTCGCGCCAGCGGATCGTGAACCTCTATGCGCCGCAGAAGACCAAGCAGACGCAGATCCTCGGCGGATCGGCGGCCGAGGCGGCCCACGAGCTCGTCAAGCGGCTGAGAGACGAAGCGCGTGCAATCGATTGACCGGCTGGCGGCAGAGAGGTATGAGCCGGCCGGTGAGGCGCCAGTGGTTCGACGGGCTCACCACTGCCCTGAGCGCAGTCGAAGGGCAGTCGTGGCCCGGTTCGTCGCGCCGGGCTCAGCTCGGCGGACCTCGCCAAATTCGCCCTTTGCGCCGACCCGGTCCGCGCCTGGCTCTCCAGTGCCGGTCGTGAGCCGTAAGGCGTAGAGCGCAAGGCGTAAGGCGTAAGGCGAAAGGTGTCTATGATCCTCGTAGTCGCAGAACAGCGTGATGGCCAGTTGAACCGTGCGAGCTGGGAGGCGGTCGTCGCCGGGCAGCGTCTCGCCGCCAAGCTCGGCGCCGTGCCGGTCAAGGTGGCCGTGCTCGGGTCGGCCGTTGGCCATGCCGCCGCGGAGCTCGCCTCCGCCTCGGTGGCCGAGGTGCTCGCCGTCGAGCACGCGGCGCTCGAGCAGTACACGGCCGACGGCTACGCCGGCGCGCTCGCATCGCTCGTCACGGACCTCGCGCCGACTTACGTGGTCTTCGCCCACACCTACCAGGCGCGCGACTTCGTGCCCAAGCTCGCGACCCGTCTCGATGCGGCGCTCGTCACCGACGTCGTCGGCCTGACGGAGGCCGAGGGCCGGCCGGCCTTCACGCGGCTGCTCTTCCAGGGCAAGCTCGCCGCCGACGTGCTGCCGGAGGGAAACCCGCCCTATCTTGTCACCTGCCAGGCCGGCGCGTTTCCGGCCGACGGCGTCGAGCGCGGCGCCGCGCCCGCTTCCGTCGCCACCGTGGCGGCCGCCGTCGACGCCGCGTCGATCAGGCAGAAGCCCGAAGCGCCGTTCCGTGAGGCCCGTCAGGCCGTGGACCTGTCGCAGGCCGCGCGCATCGTGGCCGTCGGCCGCGGCATCCGCGCGCAGGACAAGCTGCCGCTGGCCGAGGAACTCGCCAGGCTGCTGGGCGCCGAGCTGGCCGCGTCGCGGCCAATCTGCGACGCCGGCTGGCTCCCGCCCGAGCGTCAGGTCGGCAGCTCCGGCCAGACCGTCTCGCCGAAGCTCTATCTCGCGCTCGGCGTGTCGGGGGCCATCCAGCACGCCGTCGGGATGAAGGCCTCGAAGACAATCGTCGCCATCAACAAGGACGCCGAGGCGCCGATCTTCGAGCTGGCCGACTACGGCATCGTCGGCGACATCTTCGAGGTCGTGCCCGCGCTCATCAAGGAGCTCCAGAAGTAGTGCTCTCCGCCGCGGTCCTGGCCCTGCTCGTCGTCGTGTTCGTGGGCCTGTTCGCCGTGCAGGTCCGGACGCGCCTGCTCCTCGTGCGGCGCGCGCCGGGCCGGCTCAGGACCGACGGCGAGATCGAGCGGACCGTGCGCTTCGTCCGGGAAGTCCTGTTCCAGTCGAAGGTCATCGCGGAGAAGCCGCTGGTCGGCATCGCCCACGCGCTGGTCTTCTGGGGCTTCGTCGCCTTCGCCGGCTACAGCTCCACCCAGTTCCTCAAGGGCCTGCGGATCGTCGACCTGACGGGGACGCCGCTCTTCCACTTCTACGCGGTCGCGCTGGTGCCGTTCGCGCTGGGCGTGCTCGGCGGGATCGTGTTTCTGCTCGTCCGCCGCGTGGTCGTGAGGCCCGAGGCGCTCGGGCCGCTGTCGTGGGAGTCGGTGCTCATCGGCGCCTTCATCGCCGCGCTGATGGTCACCTTCCTCCTGGACTTCCGCCTCGGCGAGGGGCAAGCCGCCCAGGTGAACTGGTGGGCGCACGAGCTCGTCATCCTCGTCTTCCTCGCGCTCATCCCCAACTCGAAGCACTTCCACCTGGTCCTTTCGCCCTTCAACGTCTTCCTCAAGTCGCCGGTTCTTGGCGACGTGCGGAACCTCGACTTCGAGAAGGAAGAAGTCGGCGTCGAGACGCTCGCCCAGCTCGAGAAGAAGCAGGTGCTCGACGCGTTCACCTGCGTCGAGTGCGGCCGCTGCCAGATGAACTGCCCGGCCTACGCGACGGGGAAGGCGCTCAACCCGAAGAAGCTCGTCCTCCAGAACGAATCGGCGCTGCTCGCCGGGCGGATGGACGCGAAGCTGGTGGACGTGTACGACCCCGGCGTGCTGTGGCAGTGCACGACGTGCGGCGCGTGCGAGAACCAGTGCCCGGTCGGCATCGAGCACCTGCCGCTCATCATCGGCGCGCGGCGCGGGCTTGTGTCGAACGGCGAGGCGCCCGACGCGCTCGGCGCGATGTACAACCACCTCGAGCGGCGCGGCAACATCTGGGGGCTGACCGCCGACGTCCGGCAGAAGTTCGTCGAGTCGGCCGGGTTCGAGATCTTCGACGCCGCGCGTCACCAGTACCTGTTGTGGTTGGGCTGCGCGGGCTCGTACGAAGCCGACTTCCAGAAGTCGCTCCGTGCGCTGGCCGACATCCTGCGCGCGCGCGCCGTGACCTTCGGTGTGCTGGCGAAGGAGCGGTGCACGGGCGACACCGCCAAGCGCACAGGCAACGAATACCTCTTCCAGCAACTGGCGACGGAGAATATCGCCGATTTCAGGGCCGCCGGCGTGAAGAAGATCCTGACCTCATGCCCGCACTGCCTCAAGACGATCGGCGAGGACTACCGGCAGTTCGGCTACACGGTCGCGATCGAGCACTCGTCGGTCGTCGTGTCGCGGCTGGTGGGCGACCGTCCCGCCGGCGCGCCCGACGTGGTGACGCTGCACGACCCGTGCTACCTGTCCCGTTACGCCGGCCACACCGACGAGCCCCGCGACCTGCTCGCGCGCGTCGGGGCCGTCGTCAAGGACCCGGTCCGGTCGCACCGGAACCCGTTCTGCTGCGGCGCGGGCGGCGGCCTGCTGTTCGAGGAGCACGAAGAGGGGACCCGCATCAGCGAGCGGCGGTACGAGCAGCTCCAGGCGACGGGCGCCGGGACGATCGTCACGGCCTGTCCGTTCTGCTCGATCATGCTCAAGGGGGCCCAGGCGAGCAAGAACGCGTCGACCGAGGTGGTCGACATGATGACCTACGTGGACGGCCGGATGAAGGCGGCCGCGGCGGCATCGGTGTCGCCCGCGTGGCCGGCCGGCGGGCGGGCGCAGCCGTGAACGACGCCGACTGGCGGGCGTCGCGCCTCAAGCGAGTCGAGGTCGCCGCCATCGCCGCCTTCGGCTACCCGGTTCTCGCGGCGCTCGGCCGCACCTACCGCTGGCGCGAGGAAGGCGCCGGTCATCTTCAGTCGGTGCTCGCCTCCGGTCGCCAACCGATCCTCGCGCTCTGGCACGGGCGCATCCTCCCCGCCACGATCTACTTCCGCGACCGCGGCGTCGTCGCCATCACCAGCCGGAATTTCGACGGCGAGTGGATCGCTCGGATCATGCGGCGCTTCGGTTACCTGCAGGCGCGGGGATCGACGTCGCGCGGCGGGGCAACGGCACTTCACCAGTTGAGCCGCGACATGGCGACAGGACGGCCGGCGGCCTTCACGGTGGACGGCCCGCGCGGGCCGGCCTACCAGGCACAGCCCGGGGCCGTCTGGCTGGCCAAGGTCACCGGCAACCCGATCGTGCCCTTCCACGTCGAGGCCGCGCCCTGCTGGACCGCGCACAGTTGGGACCGCGCGCAGATCCCGAAACCGTGGAGCCGGGTGGCCATGGTGATCGGCACGCCGCTCGACGTGCCCCCCGATGCGGACGACGCGCTGATGGAAGCCACGCGGCTCGACCTCGAGCGGCGACTCGCGGATCTCGAGGGCCGGGCGCTGACTCTTCTCTCTTCGTAGGCAGTGGCGCAGGCCTGAAGGCCTGCGCTATCTGCGGATCGTACACAGTCTGCGGGTCGTACACAGTCTTCGGATAGCGCAGGGCTTCAGCCCTGCGCGGTACCGGCGCCACACCGCCGCAAGCCGCAAGTCGTAAGCCGTACGCCGAATCGATATAATTAGTAGATTGTGCGCGAATACATTCCGCAATCGCTCGACCGCAAGTGGCAGGCCCGATGGCAGGAAACCGGCGCCTTCGAGGTGACCGAGGATCCGTCGAAGCCGAAGTTCTACTGCCTCGAGATGTTCGCCTACCCTTCGGGGCACGCCCACGTCGGCCACGTGCGCAACTACATGATCGGCGACGTGATGGCGCGCCAGAAGCGGATGCGCGGGTTCAACGTCCTGCACCCGTTCGGGTGGGACGCCTTCGGCCTTCCGGCCGAGAACGCCGCCATCAAGCAGGGGATCCACCCCGAGAAGTCCACGCTGGCCAACATCGCGCACATGAAGGGCCAGCTCCAGCGTCTCGGGATCAGCTACGCCTGGAACCGGGAGATCGCCACCTGCCTGCCCGAGTACTACAAGTGGAACCAGTGGCTGTTCATCCGGATGTTTGAGCGCGACCTGGCGTACCGCAAGCGCTCGACGGTGAACTGGTGCCCGAGCTGCCAGACCGTGCTCGCCAACGAGCAGGTGGTCGAGGGCGGCTGCTGGCGTTGCGGCACTATGGTGACCAGCCGCACGCTCGAGCAGTGGTTCCTGCGAATCACCCGCTACGCACAGGAGCTGCTCGACGCGACGGATCGGCTCACCGAGTGGCCCGAGAAGGTCCTGACGATGCAGCGGAACTGGATCGGGCGGTCGGAAGGCGCCCGGGTGAAGTTCCCGCTGCTGCCGGCTGGCGTCGACGCCGCGCCTTCGGGGCCGCTTCCGGCCGACGCGCCCGTCGTCGAGGTCTTCACGACGCGGATCGACACGATTTACGGCGCGACGTTCGTGCTGCTCGCGCCCGAGCACGAGTGGATGGAGCGGCTCGCGGACGAGTCGGCCGACCCGGCGGCGCTTCGCAGCCAGGTGCAGCGGTTCCGCGCCCAGGACCGCACGAAACGCCTGACGGGCGAGATCGAGAAGGAAGGGTTCTTCACCGGCCGCTACGCGGTGAACCCGTTCACTGGCCGCGCCGTGCCGCTCTGGGTCGCCAACTTCGTCCTCGGCGAGTACGGCACCGGCGCCGTCATGGCGGTACCTGCGCACGACCAGCGCGATTTCGAGTTCGCGCGGAAATACGCCCTGCCGATCGCGGTCGTCATCCAGCCCGAGGGGCAGGCGGCGCTCTCGTCGGACACGATGACCGAGGCCTATGTCGAACCGGGGCGCGTAGTCGGCTCCGGGGAGTTCGACGGGCTGTGGTCGCCCGACGCCATCGGGAAGATGGCCGAGGCGGCCGAGGCGCGCGGCCTCGGCGAGCGGACGGTGCAGTTCCGGCTGAAGGACTGGGGGATCTCGCGCCAGCGCTACTGGGGCACGCCCATCCCCATGATCCACTGCGAGCGCTGCGGCGTCGTCCCCGTCCCGGACGACCAGTTGCCGGTGGTGCTTCCGGTGGTCACCGAGTTCACCGGCCGCGGCGACTCGCCGCTCGCGCAGGTGGCGGAGTGGGTCAACGTCTCGTGCCCGAAGTGCGGGCGGCCGGCGCGCCGCGAGACGGACACGATGGACACGTTCGTCGATTCGTCCTGGTACTTCTACCGCTACTGCGACCCGCGCAACGACAGCCAGCCGTTCGCGCCGGCGGCGGTGAAGTATTGGTGCCCGGTGGACTTCTACAGCGGCGGCGTCGAGCACGCGATCCTGCACCTCATCTACTCGCGGTTCTTCTGCCGCGTATTCCGCGACCTCGGGATGGTGGACCACGACGAGCCGTTCACGCGCCTGCTGACGCAGGGCATGGTTCTCAAGGACGGCAGCGTGATGTCGAAGTCGAAGGGGAACGTCGTGGACCCCGACGACATGCTGGCCCGCTACGGCGCCGACGCGCTGCGGCTCTACGTCATGTTCGTCGCGCCGCCCGAGAACGAGATCGAGTGGACCGACGCGGGGCTCGAGGGCAGCGCCCGGTTCCTCGCGCGCGTCTGGCGCGTCGCCGACCAGTGGTGCGACGCGTTCCAGGGCCGGACCGTGCCGGCGCCCGCGGGGCTGACGCTCTCCGAGGCGGAGCAGAACGTGCGCCGGGTGACGCACGACACGATCCGCCGCGTGACGCACGACCTCGACCCGCGCGTGCACCTGAACACGGTGGTGTCGGCGCTGATGGAGATGGTCAACGATTTGTACGCCTTCTCGGAGGGCCATACGAAGACCGGCGCGCCGGGCCGGAGGCCGAAAGGGGAGGCGGAACTCGCCGAAGAGCGTCCCGAGACGCTCGCGGTGCTGAAGGAAGCGCTCGACGCGCTCGTCTTGATGCTGTCGCCGTTCGCGCCGCACACCGCCGAAGAGCTGTGGGAGATGCTCGGCCACGGCGGCGGCCTGTCGGCGGCGGCCTGGCCGGCCTACGACCCGGTCATCGCGCAGTCGAGCGAGGTCGTCGTCCCCGTGCAGGTGAACGGCAAGCTTCGCGGCCGGCTGACCGTGCCGACCGACGTGACCGAGGAGGCGCTGAAGGCACTGGCCCTCGGCGACGCGGCGGTCAGGGTCCACACGGCGGGGAAGACGGTTCTCAAGGTGATCGTGGCGAAGGGGAAGTTGGTCAACATCGTCGTCAAGTAGTGGTCAGTTTCCAGTTGCCAGTGCCCAGTGGCCAGTGGCCAGTCTGTCACGGGTGATCGACTGACAACTGGCAACTGACCACTGGCAACTGTCGACTACGGCTTTCGGCTGGCTGGAATGGTCCCAATGCGCAAGCTGCTCGCGATCGCGCTGCTGCCGCTGACCCTGGCGTCGGCCTCCTGCGGCTACACGTTGGCGGGACGGGGCTCGTTCCTGCCCGACACGGTGAAGACGATCGGCATCCCCGATTTCGTCAATCGCACGCCCTACTACGACGTCGGCCAGACGCTGACCCAGCGGGTCCGCACCGAGTTCATCGGCCGCGGCAAGTACAAGGTGCTGCCGCAGGACACCGGCGTCGACGCGATCCTCAAGGCGCAGATCACCAGCATCACGCTCGCGCCCAGCGCCTTCAACAGCAGCCAGCAGGCGACCCGGTACGCGATCAGCGTCTCGCTCAACATCCAGATGGTTCAGGCCTCCGACGGCAAGGTGCTCTGGCAGAATCAGAACCAGGTGTTCCGCGAGGAGTACCCGCTCGCCTCGGGCGGCGGGGTGCTCGACGCCGCCACGTTCTTCGGCCAGTCGTCCAACGCCGTCGATCGGATGGCCACCGACTGCGCGCGGTCGGTCGTCAGCGCCATCCTCGAGGCGTTCTGAGGCATCATGCCGGGCTCCTTCACTCCCAAGCACGTTCGCGAGCAGATTGCCAAGGGCGAGCTGGAGCCGCTCTACCTCGTCACCGGTGACGATGACGCGGAGATGGGCGCGCTGGCCACGGCGCTGTCCGAATCGGTGGAGGAGGAGCTTCGCGCCTTCAACGTCCAGCGGTTCTACGGCACCGACTCGGGCACGACGCTGGCCGGCGTGCTCGACGCGGCCGGCACGTTCCCCCTGCTGACCTCGCGCCGCGTCGTCCTGTTGATGCAGGCCCAGGTGCTGCTCACCGGGAAGAGGGGCGGGGCGGCCGCGGCGACCGAATCCGAGGACGAGGCGGAGGAGACCGGCGGTTCGGGATTCGGCAAAGGCTCGGGCCTCTCGCTCCTCAAGGACTACGCCGAGCGGCCCTACGCCCACGCCGTCGTCGCGCTGTTCGGCCGCGGGCTGCAGCGTCAGTTTGGCGCGCTCGCCAGGCGGGCGGCGGTGGTGACGTGCGACGCGCCGTTCGACGCGCTGGCCGCGCTCGAGCGGGAATACGGGGTGAAGTTCGACGCGCGCGCCCGGCAGGTGCTCGGCGAGCGGGCCGGCGGCGACGTGGCCCGGTTGCGCGATGACGTGGAGCGGGTCGCGCTCTACGCCGCGGGCCGGACCGAGATCGGCGTCGAGCAGGTGAAGGAGGTCGTCTCCAGGCCGGACGCGGCGCGGGGCGCCAAGCAGCTGTGGTCGGACGTGGCCAATCACCAGGCGGCGGCCGCCCTGAAGGAGCTGCGGCTGGAACTGGCCGAGGGGGCCTCGCCCTACATGGTCCTCGGCCTGCTGCGCTCGGCGGTCGAACGCAGCGCGGCTCCGCGGGAGCTGCCCCGGGCGCTCGACGTGCTGCTCCGGACGGATCTCGCCCTCAAGACGTCGAGCGGCGATCCGCAGGTGCTCCTCGAACGGCTGATCGTGGAGTTGTGTGCGGCTGGAAGGGACTAAACGGGGCTAGACGCCGGGCGTCGACGCCTTGTTCAGGCCGAGCTGGATCCGCGACTTGTACCGGGCGGCGGCGTTGTCGTGGATGACTCCCTTGCTCGCCATCTTGTCGATGAGCGAGGCGGTTTCGGCCACCTGGCCCCTGGCCTTCTCAATCTCGTTCGCGCTGATGGCGGCGCGGATCGTCTTGAGCGCGGTGCGCAGCGTCGAGCGGAACTGGCGGTTCTTCTCACGGCGGACCACGCTCTGGCGGTGCGCCTTCAGTGCGGAATCGTGACTGGCCACGTGTATCGTCCCCCTGCGTGCGTTCGTCTGTCTGCCCTGCGGGCCTGGCCCGAAACTGATATGATAGCACAGGTCTTGCGGGGACGGGGGCCTACTGTTCCGGCCCGCATCGGCCGAAACATCTGTCGGGAGACACTTTACCCGCAGGGACCGGATGAGCAACCCCTTCCTTTCCAGCCCTCTCGTTCGTGACGTCGACACCATCGTGGACGTCATGGATACCCAGCAACCGACCATCGCCTCGCACTGCCGCCGCGTGGCAGCCTACGGCGTCCAACTTGCGGTCCAATACGGCTTGCCCGACGAGATGGTCGAGACCATCCGCGTCGGCGGCCTGCTGCACGATGTCGGGAAGATGATGGTGTCGCCCGCTATCCTGACCAAGCCGGGCCGGCTCACCGAGCGGGAGTGGAAGGCGCTGCAGAATCACCCCGAGTACGGCTTCGACATGGCCGAACGCCTCGGGTTCGAATCGGCAATCCTCGACATCATTCTCTACCACCACGAGCGCAACGACTCGAGCGGCTATCCCGACGGCCTCAACGGCCGTTCGATCCCCTGGACGGTCCGCATCGTCAGCGTGATGGATGCGTTCGACGCGCTGACCAGTCCGCGCGCCTACCGCGCCGCCCTGTCGATCGACGCGGCCCGGGCGCTGCTGGCTCGTGAGGCTTACTGCCCGTGGGTGGTGAGCGGCCTGCTGTCGATCCCCAAGCCGACCCTCGAAGCCGTGGCGCGGAACGAAACGTCGAGCTCCCGGCCGGACACGCGCCCGACCGCCGATGTCCTCGAATCGGCCACGACACCCTGGACGCCGACCTACCGCGAAGAGCCCGGCATCATCTTCGGCTGGTAGGCGCACGGCTGAAGCCGTGCGCTATCTGACACCGGGGCCTGATAGCGCAGGCCTTCAGGCCTGCGCCAGTCGGCAACCCTGAAGGGTCGCCCTACCGACCCACGACCATCACGCCCGCCCAGTAGAACGGGTGCCTCGTGGCCGGCTGGGCGAGGATTCCCTTCATCGCCTTCTGCAGCGATTCCGCCGCCCGGGGCTTCCTGGCGCCCGGCGCCAGCGGCGCGAGGTAAGAGCGGTAGAAGCGGGTCGTCACGCTCGGCCCGGTCGGCGGCGGCGTCCAACGGTCGATCACCAGCGTCGGCGACCCCGCCACAAACAGCGACCATGAGAGCGCCGTCAGCGCCCCGCCGTCGCCGATCGTCTGAACGAACTCCGCCTGCGAGACGACCGTGGCGTCCGCGGGCAGGTTCCAGTTCATCACCGCCCCGGCCTCGAGCAGGCCGGTGCCGGTCTCGGCCGGCCCCGCGTTGGTGAACGCAAACAGCGAGTAGAGCGGCGTCGCGTCGGCCATCACGGCCGGCACGCCGAGATGGAGGATGGTGCCGGGCGAAACGCCCTGCGCCAGCTGTTCGGCTTGCGCCTTGTCGCCGACGAAGAGCCGGCTTCGCGCGGGTCCGAACAAAGCGGCGATGTTCTGGATTTCCTGCGACGGGGGCGCCGCCGCGGCCTGCTGAGGCGGCGCGACAACGCGCACCACTGCCAGCCGGTCGGCATCTGCCAGCGAAAGCCTGGGCTGGCCGAACGCCACCAGTCCCCGCCGGGCCGCCGGGTCGGGCTCGACGGCTTGGTTCGCCGCGAGCGCGGTCAGCGACGGCGCGTAGTTGACGGCCGTGTCTTCGACGACGAAGCGGCCGTTGCCGCCCTGGAGCGCCTCGAACGGCAGCCCCCACAGGCAGCCGTCGGGGATGACGACGACCCGCGCTTTCTTCGCGACGACGGTTGCGACCGGCTCGATGAGCAGCGTGTGAAGCTCGCGCGCCAGATCGGCGACCTTGTCGTCCCTGGTGGCGATCGCCTCGCGGAACTTCCTGACCTGTTGCGCGAGGTCTACGGCCTTGACGTCAATCGCCGCCGCCTTCTGCACCGCCCAGGAGGCCGTTCCCGGCCCGCCGGCGACGGCGAGTACCCACGTGCGGTTCTCCCCGATGACGAACGAGAGCACCGCGGTCGACGGCGTGGCGAGCGCCGCCGCGGCCTCTGGGCCGGCTGCCTCTCCCTGCGCGCGAAGAATCTGAAGCGCGGGATGCGCGGCGTAGATCCTCTGTTTGAGTCCCTCTCGCTCGGACTGGCGGGCCGCCAGCGCCTTCTGCAGGTCGGCGATCTTGGCGGCATCCGGCGTCTTTCGCGCGCGCTCCCGACGGATCTTCACGGCGAGCGTCCGCACGTCGCGCCCGACCGTGCGCTCGGCCTGCACCTCGTCCGCGGTCATTGCGCGCGTCACGACGGATCCGTCGCCGCCGAGCAGGTCTGCCAACTCGCGCTGTCGGCCCCGCTCGGACCAGCGGAACGCCTCGGCCGTGTCCCCCTGGCCAGCCAGCAGATCGACGAGAGCCGCGTAGGGCGTCCGGCGATCGTCGAAGAAGGTGTCGGCCGCGGGCCCGAGCGGCACCCGCGCGAGCGCCGCGGCCGCGCTTTCGAATGCCGCACGCGCCTCGGTCGGTCGGTCCGCTTTCTGGTGCGCCCGGCCCGCGACGACCTGCGCGTAGGAGACCGTGTCGAAGTGCTCGATCGTCGTCGCGATCTCGACGGCTCGCGACGCCGATGCCAGCGCCGCGTCGGCCTGGTCCTGGTCCAGCTCGAGGCGGCCCCGCAGCGCGAGGATGGTGGACTGGGCGTTCGCGTCGGCCGCCGGCTCCGCGATCCCCAGCGCTCGCGCGTAGACCTTTCCCGCCTCCTCGCTCCGTTTCTGCGACGCATGGAGAATGCCCATGTGCACGAGCGTCCACATCACGCCCGGCTGATCGTTCCGCTTCTCGCGCAGCGCGAGGCTCTGCTCGTACTCGGTGAGCGCGGTGTCGAACTGGCCGAGGACGAAGTGCGCGCCGGCCATGCCGCCGAGGTCCCGCGCCTGGCCCTCCTCCGACCTCGCCGGATCGTCGGCAATCGACCGGTCGATCTCGAGCGCCTTGGTGTACGACTCGACAGCGCCCGAGAGGTTTCGCTGAAGCGCCCGGATCTGCCCGATGGCGTAATTGGCGGTCGCCGATTCGCCGGCGTTCCTGATCTGCTCCCAGCGTTGCAGCGCCTGCGCCTGGAACTGGAGCGCGCGGCCCAGATCCCCCTGCAGGCGATAGAGCTCGCCGAGTCCGGCCAACGCCTTGGCCGACCCCGCGACGTCGCCCCCGGATTCCGACAGGGCCATGCTCTTGCGCCACGCGTCGATCGCCGGGCCGTAGTCGCCCATTTCCTTGTTCACCATGGCGATCGCCTGGTAAAGGCTGGACTGGCGGTAGGGGTCCTTCAACCGCTCGGCCATCGGGAGCGCCTTCGTATAACACTCGAGGGCGCGGGCGAACTCGGTCTGCATGTAGAGGGAATTGCCCAGCCCGTGTATCGCGCCGACCATTCCCAGGTCGTCTTTCAGGGCCTCGAACCGATCGTAGGCGCGCTGGTAGAGGGTGGCGGCCTCGGGGAGCTTGCCCCACTGATAGGCGAGGTTCGCGAGGTTCGCGTCGGCCGAGGCGATGTCGGGTGCGCTGCCCTCGGCGACGAAGATCTCGCGCGCCGCGGTGAGGGCTTCGAGCGCCTCCGGGCGCCGCCCCGTCATCATCTGCAGCGATCCCGTCTGCATGAGGCTCCGGGCGACGGCCGTCGTGTCGCCGAGCTTGCGGGCCAGCAGTGTCTCGACGCGCAGCACGTCGATCGAGTCGCTCCACCGCTGCTGCTGCTGCAGCCGTGCCGCCTCGGCCGACAGCGCGGAGATCGTGTCGGAGGAGGCCAACTCGGGGTCCGACGCGAGGGCGCCGTCGCGATCCGCCTCGGGTATCGCGAGCAGCCGCCGCGCCAACTCGGCGTTGACCATCCCCTCGTTCCAGATCTTCCAGGCGCCGGCAGCGTCAGGCAGCAACGTGAAATCGCGGACCCGGCGCTCGCGCGACTCCTTGCCGGACTTCTTGTCGGTCACGGCGAGATCGACGACCACTCGCGCGCGCCCGCCGCCGGCGTCCGCCGAGGCGCTCCGGAGGATGAACCCGGCGAGCGACGTCCGCCGCCGCTCGAATTCGACCGCGAGAAGATTGCGCCGGGAGGAGGCCGGACCCGCCGGATGCCACTCGGCGGCCAGACCGGCGAGATCCTGCCGGGCGTAGGCCTCGTAATACCGGCGGAGCACGTCGGTAAAGACGCGCCGCGCCTCGTCCGGGGTCGGCACCTGGGCGGGTGTCGCCGCGCCGGTCGGCTGCTGGGCGGCGGCACCGGGGGGCGCGAGGAGCAGAAAGCCCGCGGTGGCGAGGACGGCGGCGAGGGCAGGACGGAGCACGGTTCTCAGGCGCACGGGAACTCCTTGGCAGGGGAGTATACGCGGCGGTCGAGAGATTAGACCCCGAAAGCGGGGAAATGGCGAGGAGGGGGAAGTGCGAAGCAAGAAGTAAGAAGTACGAAGTGGGCGGTAGTGGCTAGTGGCTAGTGGTCAGTGGTCAGTGGATCACGCGTGACACGGCCTGAAGCCCGAAGCCCGAAGCCCTGAGCCTTGAGCCCCGCGGCCCTGAGCCTACCGAATGACCTCATACGCCCCGGTCCTCGGCGCTGTGTCCGAATAGCGGACGACCGTCCGGCCATCGACGATCTCGGTGATCTTGTAGCAGGTGCGGTGCACCGGCGGCGGGGGAGGCGCCGGCTTCGCGGCCTGCACGGACGGCGTGGTCTGGGTCGGAGTCTGCGTCCGGACCTTCCGGACGTAGTCCTGCGTCTCTGCGTATGGCGGAACGTGATTGCCATACCGGTCGACTGCCGTCGGCCCGGCATTGTAGGCGGCGAGCGCCAGCTCCTCGCTGCCGCCGAACCAATCGAGCAACTGCCGCAGGTAGGTCGTTCCGCCGCGGATGTTCTCCTCCGGGTCGAACGGTGAGCGAACGCCGAGTTCCGCCGCGGTGGACGGCATCAACTGCATCAGTCCCTGCGCCCCCTTGGGGGAGACGGCCCGCGCGTTGTACCCCGATTCCACCTGGACGACCGCCCGCACGAGATCCGGTCGCACGCCCTGGGCCTGCGCGTGCTGGGTGATGAGGTTGTCGTAGGTTTCGTTGTAGGTCGGCGAGGTCGGCTTGGTGGAAAGCACGTCACCGCTCGAGTTTGGCACCCGGAACGTCCGGACGCCGGCGACGCGTTCGCGCGGCGCCTGGTCGGATAGGATTAGTGACCCACTCGCGTCACGCCAGCTGTAGATCTGCGCGTCGGCCGTCGACGCCCACGCCATGACGGTCAGGGCGCACAGGATGAGGGTGGCGGAGCGGGCGGGATTCCTCACAAATCGGTTTATCGGCAGAGCCCTGCGGACCTTTAGCCTGCCGGCCGACTTTCGCCTATACCTTCGCCGCCATCCCCGTCACCACCGTGCGGGCTTCTTCCAGCATCTGGTCGATGCCGGCCGGGTTCTTCCCGCCCGCCTCGGCGAACTCGGGCCGCCCGCCGCCGCCGCCGCCCACGATCGGCGCGATCTTCTTGACGATGTTCCCGGCGTGGACCGCCGGCGTCAGGTCCTTGGTGACCGACACGACAATCGCCACCCGGCCCTCGTTCTCCGACGCCACGACGACGACGCCGCTCTGGAGCTTGTTCTTGAGGGCGTCGGCGAGCTGGCCGAGGCCGTTCTTGTCGAGGCCGGTGACACGCCGCGTCACCAGTTTCACGCCCCCGGCGTCCACTCCGTCGTCGGCGGCGGACTCGGACGGCCCACCGCCCATCGCCACCTTCAGCTTCAGATCGCTGTTCTCGCGCGCCAGCCGCTTGGCGTCGATTTGCAGACGCTCGACGGTCGAGGCCGCCTGATCGGCGGGCGCCTTGATCGTCTCGAGCAGGGTGTCGAGCGAGCGCCGCTGCTCCTGGTGCGAGCGGACCGCGTTCATGCCGGTCACCGCCTCGATGCGGCGGACGCCGGCCGCCACGCCGCTCTCCTGGACGATCGAGAACAGGCCGATGTCGCCGGTGGCGCGGACGTGGGTGCCGCCGCACAGCTCCATGCTGAAGCCGGGCACCGACACGACTCGCACCGACGAGCCGTACTTCTCGCCGAACAGCGCCATCGCGCCGGCGGCGATCGCCTCGTCGGTCGAGCGGACCTCGGTGACGACCGGTTGATTCCTGCAGATCTGCGCGTTGACCAGCCGCTCGACTTCCTCGATCTCGGCCCGCGTGATAGCCGCGAAGTGCACGACGTCGAAACGGAGACGGTCGGGCGAGACCAGCGATCCCGCCTGCTTGACGTGGGAGCCCAGCACCTGTCGCAGCGCGGCGTGAAGCAGGTGGGTGGCCGTGTGATTCCGCCTGGTCGCGTCCCTGGCCTCGTCGTCCACGGCGGCGGTGACGCGGTCGCCCTCGCGAATGACGCCCCTGGTGACGCGCACGCGGTGCAGCCGGGGCTTGTCGGCGCCCGCGCGGACGAGGCCGTCGACCTTCGCCTGGCCGGCCGCGGCGGCAATCGTGCCGGTGTCCGACACCTGGCCTCCCGACTCGAGATAGAACGGCGTCCGCTCGAGCGCGAGGTAGCCGACCTGCCCCTCGGTCAGCGCCTCGAGGCGATGCCCTTCCTCGTCGATCGCGGCCAGGACGGCAGTCCCCTCGACGCGCGTGGAGGTGTAGCCGTCGAACGTGTCGGGTCTGCCGCGGAGCGACGCGGTCGCCTCCTCGAACTCCAGCCCCTCGGCCCTGGCCGCGCCGAAGTCATGACCGGCCCTGGCCTTGTCGCGCTGGGCCTCCATCGCCCGCTCGAACGCGTCGTGGTCGAGCGACACCTTGCGTTCCGCGGCCATGTCCTCGATGAAGTCCAGCGGCACGCCGAATGTGTCGTAGAGCTTGAACGCCTCGTCTCCCGGCAATACGCGCGACGAGGCGGCCGCGCGGTCGAGCGCCTCCTCGAGCCTCGGCAGCCCGGTCGTCAGCACCGACTCGAACCGCTCCTCCTCGGCGAGAATCAGCCGGACGACATAGTCGCGCTGGCGAATGAGGTCGGGGTACGCGCCGCCCATCTCGCGGACCAGCACGTCCACCAGGCGGTGCAGGAACGGCTCGGTCATGCCGAGGCGCTTGCCGTGGCGCATCGCGCGCCGCATGATCTTGCGCAGCACGTAGCCGCGCCACTCGTTGGACGGGACGACCCCGTCGGCGATGAGGAAGGTGGCCGCGCGGGCGTGGTCCGCGACGACGCGCATCGAGACGTCGGCGGGGGACATCGTGCCGCCGTAGGTCGTTCGGGCGATCTCACCGATGGCGGACAGGATCGGCGTGAACAGATCGGTGTCGTAGTTCGAGAGCACTCCCTGCAGCACCGCCGTGATCCGCTCGAGGCCCATGCCGGTGTCGATCGAGGGCGCCGGCAGGGGGTTCAGCGTGCCGTCCGGCTGGCGGTCGAACTCCATGAACACGTTGTTCCAGATCTCGACGTAGCGCTGGCACGTGCAGGCGACGCCGAGGCAGACCGGCTCGGAGCAGGGGAGGTCGTTCCCGCGGAAGTAGTGCACCTCCGAGCAGCGCCCGCACGGCCCGGTGTCGCCCATCGCCCAGAAGTTGTCCTCGCCGAGCTCGCTGATCCGGGCGGCCGGCAGGAAAGCGCGCCAGAGTGTGTAGGCCTCCTCGTCGCGCGGCACGGCGGCGTCGCCCTTGAAGACGGTCGCGTGCAGCCTGTTGGGCGGAAGGCCCCAGACCTTCGTCAGCAGCTCCCACGCGAAGGCGACCGCGTCGGCCTTGAAGTAGTCGCCGAACGAGAAATTGCCGAGCATCTCGAAGAACGTGTGGTGGCGCAGCGACGGCCCGACGTTCTCGAGGTCGTTGTGCTTCCCGCTGACCCGCATGCACTTCTGCGAGCTGGTGGCCCGGACGTAGTCGCGGCGCTCGCGGCCGAGGAACGTGTCCTTGAACTGGTTCATCCCGGCGTTGGTGAACAGCAGCGTCGGGTCGCCGGCCGGCACGAGCGGCGAGCTCGGCACGACGCGGTGGCCCCGCTCGGCGAAGTAGGCCAGGAAGGAGGCGCGGATCTCGTTCGACGTCATATCCGGGCATTGTACTAGGGATGAGGGACGAGGGACGGGGGACGAGGGGGGGATCGGGGATCGGGGATCAGGGACGGGGGACGAGGGACGGGGGACGAGGGACGGACGGTGAAGTAGGCAGCAGGCGGTAGGCGGCAAGTCTTAAGGCGTGCTCAGTTAATGGCGCCGGGGCGAGGCGGCCCGGTCGGCTCTATGCCGCGCCGCAGGGTCTGCCCGAAGCAAAGCGTAAACCTGCCCCGACCGTGCGGCCAGGGAGGGGCCGCTTTGCGAAGCGGCAGACCCGAGACGCGGCGTTCAATCGGGCGCGGCCGTCACATCCGGCGCCGTGCGCCGTGAGGCGTAAGGCGAGAAGCTACGCGTCCGGGTCGTCGTCGGCCACGGCGTCGCGGCGTGCGCGCGACTTGAGCGCGGCGATGACGGCCGACGGTTGGAAGCCCTGCCGGACCAGCTGGTTGAGCAGCCGGCGAAACTGGGCTTGGTCGTGGATGCGGGCGTTCCGCCCGCGCATGCGCCTGGTCAGCGCCCGCTCGAGAAGCGCCGTCTCGTCGAGGGCCCCGAACACCTCGTCCACGGCTTCCTTGGCCAGCTCCGGGCCGATGCCGATCGACTGGAGCCGCCGCAGCACGTAGCCGCGGCCGCGCGAGCGGATATTGGCCTCGGTCCGCGCCGCGCTGAGCGCGACGCGACGATCGTCGACCGCCCTGACCTCGCGCAGCCGCGCGACCGCCGCCTCGATGGCGTCCGGCTCGAACTCCTTGCGGCGGAGCCGCTCCCGGATCTGCGCCTCCGACAACTCGCGCCGCGCGAGCATGGCCAGGCCGGCCGCGTACGCCGAACGAACGGGATCATTCATGACGCTTCACGATGCCACTTCACGTCAAGTCGCGCACGGCCAGGCAGGCGGTCGAGTGACACGCCCGGTCGACCGGTGTCAGCCTGAGGGGCTCGTTACCTCCCCAGGATCACGTCGATTCCCGCCAGGATCAGATCGACTTTCGCCCTCGGCAGCTTGCCGACGCGCTCGGTGAGCACCGTCCTTTCCAGGGTGACAATCTGGGAGGTATTCGCGACCGAGTCTTTCGGGAGCCCCGTGGCGCGGGCCGTCAGGAGCGTGTTGCCCGGGGCCTCCGCCCATCGGACGTTGCTCGTCAGCGGCACGCACACGACCGTCGCGATCCGGCTCCGGTTGAGCGCGTCACCCTGGACCACGACGACGGGTCGTCGAAATCCCGGCTCCGACCCTGCTGGTTCGGGGAGATCGGCCCACCAGACCTCGCCCTGGCCGATCACCATTCGCTGCGCTCCAGTGTCCGTCGCCCCGCCCGGCTCACGAACGGGTCAGGGTGTTGGCCCACCTGATCGCAGATCCGATTCATGGCGTCGGTGACCTCATCAGGGCTGTGTCGATCGATGTACTCCCGGAGGGCGCTGCTGAAGACATGGCTCCTGGATGTCCGCGTCCGCCGCGCCAGGCGCTCCGCCTGCTCGAACACCCGGTCGGGAATCGATACCGCAGTCTTCATACCAGGAGTATAACCGCCGTGGGGCACGGCCTCAAGTGCGGACGCGGCTCGTGTCGGACGCGGATCGGGATGGGGAGGGGTCGAACCCCTCGTCGGCCGCGGAACGTTCTCCCGCGGCAGGACGGTTGCGGATTCTCCGCCGCGGCGGCCCTTCCAGGCTAGGTTGCCGTAATGCGGAACGAGGACGTGATGGGCGTCGTCGGCTTGAGCACGGTCCAGACGGGGCAGACTCCATCCTCCGCCTCGTGCAGGACCGCTACCACGTCAGCCCTCCGGACGGAGGCGGCCACTGGCCGAGGATCTGCCTCAGGAAGACAACCTGCCCCCCGTGGTAGCTGTTGTGCGCGCCGATGGCCAGGAGCATCTCGAGCCGGCTCTTCCCGCCGCGCGCGGAGGAAAGGTCGGCGCCGCGGCAGGCGCGCTCCAGTTGCGTCAGCTCTCGACGAAACTGCCGCACGGCCTCCAGCCAGTCGGCTCGACTCGAGGGGCTGGCCTCAGCAGGCCAGCTTCCGGACGCGTGCCGGGGAACGGCAGGACTGGCCCCTCCCAGCCACGCGACGGCCCATTCTTGCCAGTAGCTCATGTGTTTAAGGAGCTCGAAGACGGAGTGGGAGACGCCGTCCGGCTTCACCCCTGCAGCCTTCCAGTCGAGACCAGCGAAGACGGTCCTGGTCTCCACGTGCGCGCCCTCGCCGGAGAGCGCGCGCCGAGCGAGCTTTTCGAGCGCCTTCTGGTCACCGCTCATCACCGGCCTCCTTCCCGCAAAGCGTGGCGTGAACGGCCCCCGATGGACCGTGAAATCAATCCGAGCGAGCCGAATAGTACCAGCCCTTGAGGCTGTCCAGGTCGATGACATCGACACGATTCGGCAGGAACCGAATCAGAAACCCCTTCCGCGAGAACACATCGGCCCAGGTCGCACGACGCACCTGGTGCCCGTCGAAATACACCGTCTCCGGCTGCGTGCGCAGTCTCCCAACGAAATGGTGGACAATCTCACCCTCTTGCCAGTGAATCGCGTTGCGCTCGGCACGAACGACCACAGAGCCGGCACTTGTTCCGATGCGACCCACGCCGCCCTTCGCGATACCAGGAGCATGAAGACGCAACAAGCCGACGCCCACGGCTGCCAGAAAAACGCCCACGAGGAAGATGGAGGTCTTGGTTCGGCGATTCATCCGGGTCCCCCTGTGCGCGGCCCGTCAGGCCTGCAAACGCCGATGACCCGAAGTTGCGAGCTAGTCGTAGTGGGACCACATCCGGATGATCTTGACGGTCTTGATCCGGTCGAGGACCTGATAGACGAGCCGGTGTTGGATGTTGATTCTGCGGGAGAAGGCGCCAGCCAGATCCCCCACAAGTTTCTCGAACGGAGGGGGTGCCTGGTAGGGGTTCACGGCGAGCAGGGCCAACAGTCGTTCCGCATGCGGCTTGAGGCCGGACGCCGCCAGCTTCCGGGCGTCCTTCCTGGCCTGCGGCGTGTAGACCAGCCTCCAACTCACCAGTCGAGATCCTTGGCGCACTTCGTCACGGACGTCTTCAGCCCCTTCACGATCGAGGCCTTCATGCCAGGGATGGATTCAAGGAAGAGCGTCTCCTGTATGGCTCGCCAGTCCCTCTCCGAAACCAGAACTGCCGAATGCCGCCTTCCGGTAATCTGAACAGGCTCGTGCGAGTCGGCGACGTCCTCCAGGAGGGCATACAGCCGTCTCCTCGCTTCAGTCGCCGTAATGGTCGTCATCGGGATGTCCTCCATCGGTACGTTATAACGTACGTCTCAGGTCTGGCCTTGTCAACTTCTCGCTGCGCGTGGTCAGGCGGCGCGTCGTCCGGGCGTGACGGCGTCAGGGACGGGCCCGACGAGGGCGGAGCAGAGGGGAGAGGAGCGAGCCGCGTGGCGAGCGGAGCTGCGCCAGGTCCTCTAGAGGCCGCGGACGGACACGGGCGGCAAACCTGGGAGCGCTCGGAGGGCGGTCGGCCGCTACCGGCCGAAGCGCTGGATGTCCACGTCGCTGGCCATGCCGGCGCGTTCCATCTCCTGGCGCGCGGCGTCGGAGGTCATCGAGATCCCCTGGACGCGCAGCTTGAACTCGTCGATGTTCGACGCCCAGTGCAGCGCTTCCTCGTAGGAGACGAGCCCCTTCTGGAACAGGGTGAAGATCGACTGGTCGAACGTCTGCATCCCGTACTGCGACGTGCCGGCGGCGATGGCGGCCGGGATGAGGTGCGTCTTCTCCTTGTCCACGATGCAGTCGCGGATGAAGGGAGTGGAGATCATCACCTCGATGGCCGCCGCGCGGCCGTTCCCGTCGCTGCGCGGGATGAGGCGCTGCGAGATGACCGCCTTCAGCACCGCCGCGAGCTGCAGCCGGATCTGCTTCTGCTGGTGCGGCGGGAAGACGGCGATGATGCGGTTGATCGTCTCGGTCGCGTCGAGGGTGTGCAGCGTCGAGAACACCAGGTGGCCGGTTTCGGCGGCGACGAGCGAGGTCTCGATCGTCTCGAAGTCGCGCATCTCGCCGACCAGGATGACGTCCGGGTCCTGGCGGAGCGCGCTGCGCAGCGCGAAGGCGAACGAGCGGGTGTCCACCGCGACCTCGCGCTGGTTGATCACCGACCGGTTGTCGCGCTGGAGGAACTCGATCGGGTCCTCGATCGTCATCACGTGGACGCAGCGCGTGGCGTTGATGTGGTCCACCAGCGCGGCGAGCGTCGTGCTCTTGCCCGACCCGGTCGTGCCGGTGACGAGCACCAGGCCGCGGTCCTCGTCGGCGATCCGGCCGAGGATGGCGGGCAGTCCCAGCTCTTCGATGGTCCGGATCCGCATCGGGATCACGCGCAGGACGATGCCGATCGTGCCGCGCTGCTGGAAGACGTTGCAGCGGAACCGGCCCAGCGAGGGGATGCTGTACGCCAGGTCGACTTCCTGCGCGTCCTTGAACGACTGCCGCTGGGTCGCCGACATGAGCGAGGCCGCCATGGCCACCGTGTCCTCGTGGGTGAGCCGGCGCTCCTCCCAGGCGGGCAGGAGCGTGCCATGGACGCGCATCATCGGGAAGCTCCCGACCTTCAGATGCAGGTCCGACGCCCCGTTCTCGACGGCAATCTTCAACAGATCATTGACGTGCATGGCGCACCAACCCCCTACGGGAGTTCTCGGCGCCAAGCCGCGCCAGGATTAGGGATAATCGCCGGGCTAGATGTAGCGCAGCCAGCCGTGGCTGTCGGGCGCCTCGCCGCTGAGAATCTCGAAAAACCGCTTCTGAATGGCGCGCGTCATCGGGCCGCACGACCCGGAGCCGATGACCACCCGGTCCACCGACGTAATCGGCGTCACCTCGGCGGCCGTGCCCGAGAAGAACAGCTCGTCGGCGATATAGAGCGCCTCGCGCTGGATCATGTCTTCGCGCACTTCGTAGCCGAGGTCGCGCGCGATGGCGATGATCGAGTCGCGCGTGATGCCGGGCAGCACCGAGGCGTGCAGGGGCGGCGTGTAGAGGACGCCGCCCCGGACCATGAACAGATTCTGCGCGCTGCCCTCGCTGACGAAGCCGTTCACGTCGAGCGCGATCCCCTCGGCGTAGCCGTCGGCGAGCGCCTCCATCTTGATGAGCTGGCTGCCCGCGTAATTGGCGCTCGCCTTCGCCATCGTCGGCAGCGTGTTCGGCGCCACCCGCGTCCACGAGCTGACGCGAACCGCCACCCCCTTCTCGAGCGCCTCGGCGCCGAGGTAAGCGCCCCATTCCCAGCAGAGAATCGCCACGTCCACGGGGGAGCCGTACGGGCTCACGCCCGGCTCGCCGTAGCCGCGGTAGATGAGCGGGCGGATGTAGCACGATTTGAACCGGTTTGCCTTGATCGTGTCGATGATCGCCTGGTCCATCGCCGCCGGCGCGATCGGCACCTGCATCCGGTAGATCTTCGCGGAGTTGTAGAGCCGCGCCGTGTGCGCGTCGAGCCGGAAGCAGGCCGATCCCTTCGGCGTGAGGTAGCAGCGCGCCCCCTCGAACACCCCGCTGCCGTAGTGGATCACGTGGGAGGCGACGTGGATCCTGGCGTCCGCCCACTCCACGAGCGACCCGTTCATCCAGATCTTGCCGGAGCTAGGAAAACCCATGAAACACCTCGATATGCCTTGAATTGCGGTCAGGAATGCGGCGACCGGAGGGCGACGTCGATCTTAGCACTACTGCGCTTCGCCGCAAAAAGGGCAGCTGTCGGTCCGCGAGTGCAGCGGCTTTCGGCAGTGCCAGCAGAAGCGGGCGGCCGGCGCCGCGCGCGCGCGAAGCCGCCCCTGGATCTCCTGCAGGTCGGCGGACGGCGTCGGGGTGGGCGAGGCCGGCTTGCTCTCGGCCAGACGGGCCGTCCGCGCGCCGGCCCATTTGCTGCGCGCGGCCAGCAGGTCGTCGAGCAGCTCGCCCGCGCGCTGGTAGCGCTCGCCAATGGCCGGGGCCATCGCCCGCATCACGATGTCGTTCAGCGCCTTCGGAATGCGGCCGTTTCGCGTCCGCGGCGGCGCCACCAGCTCCCCGCGCATCAGCCGGTGCAGGTCGGCGGGAGACGGCGTGTTGTAGGGCAACGCCCCGGTCAGCATCTGATACATCGTGATCCCGAGCGAGTAGATGTCGGAGGCGAACGTCGCCTGTCCGTGGAACTGCTCGGGCGCCATGTACGGCGGGCTGCCGATCACCGTCGTTCCCTGCGCGGCCACTTCGAGGAAGCGCGACGTGCCGAAATCGGCCACCTTGACGACGCCGCTCTCCGAGACGAGCACGTTGGCCGGCCGCAAGTCGCGGTGCAGCACGTTCTGGGCGTGCGCGTGGTCCACGGCGTTGCAGATCTGGCAGGTGAGGTCGAGGGTGCGGACGAGGTCGAGGCTCCCTTCGCGCTCGATGATCGCCTCGAGCGTCTCGCCGGGCACGTACTCCATCACGATGAAGAAGACGTTCTCCTGCTTCTCGGCCGTCAGGAGCGCGACGATGTTCGGGTGGTTGAGGCTGGCGAGGAGCCTCGGCTCGTGAAGCAGCTCGCCGAAGTCGATGTTCTGGCGGTGGGGGACCTTGATGGCCACTTTCTTGTGGATCCAGGTGTCCTCGGCGAGATAGACCGCACCGAACCCGCCGCTGCCGAGCGACGAGATGATGCGGTACTTCCCGATTGTCTGGCCGCGAAAGAACATCGAAGCGCAGTATACACTCAACTCCTCCGAACCTTGTGCGCCGCCGTCCGGTGCCTCGCGGCCAGCCCGGAGACACGACCGCAGGCTGGGCCGAAGGGTATAATCTCGCCCCGTGCATGCCAGGTTTCACGTCGCAGGGTTGACGGCCGGAGACCGCCTCGTCGACCTGCCGCCGGAGGAGGCCGCGCACCTCAGCCGTGTCCTGCGGCTGCGGGCGGGCGCGGAGGTCCGGCTCTTCGACGGCCGGGGCCACGAGTATCTCGGACGGGTGCACCTGGTTCAGGGTTCCCGCGTGGTGATCGAACTGGGCGAGGCCGTGACGGCCGCGCCGGAGCCGTCCGTGCCGCTGACGCTCGCCCAGGCGGTGCCCAAGGGGGACGCCATGGACCAGATCGTCCGCGACGCGGTCATGATGGGCATCGCCGCCATCGTGCCGCTCGTCTCGGAGCGCGCCGAAGTCACGGTGAAGCGGGTGCAGGCGTCTGGCCGCGTGGCCCGCTGGCAACGGATCGCGGTGGCGTCGGCCAAGCAGTGCGGGCGCGCCGTGGTCCCTGACGTACGCGAGCCCTGCGCGCTGGCGGAATGCCTCCGCGACTACCCCGCGGACCGCCGCTACCTGCTGACCGAGCCCGGTCTGACTGCCGTCGCTTACACGGGCGTCGGGGGCCTTCGCTCGCCCCCCGTGCCCCGCTCGGCCCTGCTCATCGTCGGGCCCGAGGGCGGATGGACCGAGGAGGAGGTCGCGCTTGCCGAGGGGGCCGGTTGCGTGGCGCTGACGCTGGGCGGCCGCACGCTGCGCGCCAATGCCGCGGCGCTGGTCGGCATCACGACGCTGCAGTGCGCGTGGGGGGATCTGGGCTAAGACAGCTGTAGTGGCTAGTGGTCAGTTGTCAGTGGCCAGTGCGTCACGCGTGATCGACTGGCCACTGGCCACTAGCCACTGGCCACTACGGGAGTACCGTCGGTCGTCAACCCTCAGCCATCCGCCCGCATCGCCATTTTGCCGAAGCACGAGCCCCACCCACTCGTCCTCGACGACGCGTGCGACCGGCTTGAGCCGCGGGGAGAACGCGGCCAGCACGGCAGCCTCCTCGTCGAACGTCACGCCGCTGACGACGAGCGTGCCGCCCGGCGCCGCGGCCGCGGACAACACCTCGGCGCCGCGGACGAGCAGGCCGCCGGTCAGGTTCGCGACCACGACGTCCCAGCCGGCGCCCGCCTCCGTCATTCCACGGAAATCCCCGAGGCGCAGGTCGATCCCTTCCGCCACGCCGTTGAGCGCCAGGTTCTCCCGGGCCGACTCGATCGCGTCCGGGTCGTCATCCACCGCGACCACCGCGCGCGCCCCGAGCGCGTGGGCCGCCAGCGCGAGCACGCCCGAGCCGGTGCCGACGTCGAGCACCGTCCGTCCCGTCAGATCGAGTCGTTGGAGCAGGTCGAGGCAGAGCCGCGTGGTCGCGTGATGGCCGGTGCCGAATCCCATCGACGGCTGGATGACGATCGTGATGACGCGGTCGCCGGCCGGGCCGGCGGCAGCCTCCGCGGCAGCCGCCCACGGCGGGGTGACGACGAGGCGCCCGACGCGAATGGGGGTCAGGTCGCGCTGACTGCGGCGGGCCCAGTCCTCGTCGGCCACGTCGACGGCTTCGACCCTGACGACGCCCGGGACCGAGGCGGGCCGCCCGGCGGCCGCCCGGTCCCGGTCGACCGCGGTCGCGAAGAACGCGATCCAGCGATCGTCGAATTCCTGGATCGCCGTCACGCCCACCTCGTCCAGCGCCGCGAGGAGCAGGTCGCGGGCCTCGTCCTGCGGTTCGGACCCGCCTGGCGCGAAGTGAATCGAGAGCGCGGGCCAGGTCTTCATGGTGAGCATGGCCTCGTCGGTCGGCGCCCGGCCGGGATCAGCTGAAGATGTCCTTGACCCGGTCGAACACCGTGCGGTCCTCGTCATCTTCCTTCGGCTTGACCGCCTTCAGCTTCTCGACAGGCATCGTCTTCCCGAGCTGTTCGAGGAGGTGGCGCTGTTCCTTGGTCAGCTTCTTCGGTGTGACCACCTCGACGACGATGTGCAGGTCGCCGCGTCCGCGGCCGGACACGCTGGGCATCCCCTTGCCCCGCAACCTGAACACCTGGCCGGTGCCGGTCCCCTCGGGGATCGTGAGCTTCTCGTGGCCCGCCAGCGTTGGCACGGTGATCTCGCCGCCCAGCGCCAGGATCGGAAACGTCACCGGCGCGCGGCAGTAGAGATCGTCCCCCTCGCGGCGGAACACGTCGTGCTCCTGCACGTGCACCACGACGTAGAGGTCCCCGGCGGGGCCGCCGCCGGGCCCGGCTTCGCCCTCGCCGTAGAGGCGGAGGCGCTGGCCGGTCGCGATGCCGGCCGGGATGCGGACGGTGAGCTTGCGTTGCCGCGGCAGGTGCCCGTGGCCGCGGCACTCCGGGCACGCCTTGGTGATGACGTGCCCCTCGCCGCCGCACTGGCGGCAGGTCTGCGCGACGGTGAAGAAGCCCTGCTGGTAGCGGATCTGCCCGCGCCCGCCACACTGCGGGCACACGGTGGGCGAGGTCCCCGGCGCGGCCCCCGACCCCCGGCAGGTCTCGCACGTCTCCTGCCTCGGGATCTGGATGCTGGTCTCCATCCCGTTCGCCGATTCCTCGAACGAGATCTCGAGGTCGTAGCGCAAGTCGGAGCCGCGCTGCGGCCCTCCGCGCCGTCCGCCGCCGCCGAAGAAATCGCCGAACCCGAACATGTCGCGCAGGCCGCCGAAGATGTCGCCGAAGTCCGCGAAGATCGTCGGGTCGAATCCGCCGGCCCCGCCCGCCGCGCTCACGCCGGCGTGGCCGAACCGGTCGTAGGCCGCGCGCTTGTCGGCGTCGGCGAGGACGGCGTAGGCCTCGGCCGCCTCCTTGAACTTCTCCTCGGCGTCCGGGCGGCCCTGGTTGCGGTCGGGATGGTGCTTGAGCGCGAGCTTGCGGTACGCGCTCTTGATGTCCTGGTCGGACGCGTCGCGCGACACGCCGAGCACCTCGTAGTAGTCTCGCTTGCTCACGCCTTGGCCACCTTCACCATTGCAGGACGCAGCAGGCGATCGCCGAGCTTGTAGCCGCGGCGCACTTCCTCGATGACCTCACCCTCGGCGCGGCCGGGGCTCGACTCGTAGGTAATCGCCTGGTGGACGCGCGGGTCGAACGCCTGTCCGACCGACTCGACCAGCGTCACGCCGCGGCGCGCGAGCAGATCCTGCAGCTGCTTGTAGATGAGCTCGATCCCCTGGCGGTAGGCCTCGGCATCGGGGCCGGCCTCGGCCTGGAGCGCGCGCTCGAAATCGTCCACGATCGGCAGCAGCGCCTCCAGCAGGTCGCCGGCGGCGTACTGGGCCGACTCGCGGCGCTCGCGGTCGACGCGCTTCCGGTAGTTCTCGAACTCCGCCGTCTTCCTGAGCAGGCGGTCGTAGTACTCGTCCCGTTCGCGGCGGGCTTCCGCGAGCTCGCCCCCGGCGGCCGGCGCGGCCGATCCCTCGCCGTTCTCGTCCAGGCTGCCCCCGGGCGGCAGCGGGACATTCTTGTCGTCGATGTCCTGGGTCATGGTGTCACGAGTGGTGCCAGCCGCCCTGTTGCAGCAGGCGCGTCACGGCGCGGCCGGCGCTGTCGACAATGGAAATGGCGTGCGAGTACTTCATCCGTGTCGGGCCGATCACGCCGATGGCGCCGAGCCGATCGCCGTCGGTGTAAGTCGTCGCGACCAGGCTGACCTCGCGCAGGTCCGGGGCCGAGTGCTCCGTGCCGATGATGACCGTCAGCCCCGGGCCCTCCATGTATTCGGTCAGGAGCCGCACCAGCCGGTGCTTCTCCTCGATCATCCGCAGCAGCGTGCGCAGCGTGCCGAGCGACACGCGGCCGCCCTCCTCGTTCTCTTCGACGAGCGAGGCGGCGCCTTCGATGAACAGGATCTGCGGTTCGTTCAGGTCGGCGAAGGTGGACGTGGCCAGGCGCAGCGCGCGGGAGAGCAGCTTGTCGTAGAGCGTGCGCTCCTCGGCCGCGCGCGCGGCGACCGCCGCGCGGACCTCGCTCAGCGGCCGCCCCGAGAACTCCTCGTTGAGGTAGTTGGCCGCCTGGTACAGGTCGGACGTCTCGAGCGGCTCGCCGATGTCGACCACCTTGTTCGACACCTGGCCGCCCTGCATCACCACCACCACCAGCACCCTGGTGCCGGAGATCGGCACGAAGTCGATCCGCTCGAACGCCGTGTCCTCGCCCTGCGGCGGCACGGCGAACCCCACGTGGTGCGACGCCTCCGACAGCACGTGCGACACGGTGGTCAACGCCTCGCCCATCAGCGCCGGGCTCGGCGCGTGGGCCAGCAGGTGCGCCTCCAGCCCCGGCGCCCGCCCCGGCCGTTTCGTCTCGAGCAGCATGTCGACGTAGCACCGGTAGCCGAGGTCGGTGGGCACGCGGCCGGCCGACGTGTGCGGCTGATACAGGAAGCCCTGCTCTTCGAGCGCCGACAGCACGTTGCGGACGGTCGCCGACGAGAGGCCGAACGCGCCAAGCCGGGCCAGCGTGGCGGACGCCACCGGTTCGCCCGTCTCGACGTATTCGCCGACCAGGGCCGCCAGGATGCGCCGCGAGCGATCGGAAAGCCGGGAGATGGGCATGGGTGCGGCCTCTTGCGCGTTAGCAGTCAGGCGCTGAGAGTGCTAACCGTTATTATACACGATCGACGGCCACCCACCACCTAAGCACAAGCGATTGAAGGACTAACGTCGGCTATCGCGGAAGCGACGCGCGCAGCGCCGCCGCCGCGACGTGCGGCTCGGCGATCCGGCCCGAACGGACGGCGATCAGCTCGGCCACGATCGAGACGCCGATTTCGGCCGGCGTCACGGCGCCGATGTCGAGGCCGATCGGCGCGTGGACCGCGGCCAGGCGGGAGGCGTCGGCGCCCTCGGCCGAGAGCGCGTCGAAGACCTTTGCCACTTTGGCGCGGCTCCCGATGAGGCCCAGGTAGCGGAGCGGGCGCCCGGCCAGCTCGCGCATCGCCTCGAGATCCTGCCGGTGGCCGCGCGTGACGACGACCACGAAGGCGCCGGGGGGGATCGCGGCGCCCTTGAGCCAGCCGGGAATGTCGTCGACGATCACGTCCGCGCCCGGAAACCGCTCGGCGTTGGCGAACTTCTCCCGGTCGTCGAGAACGTGGAGGCGGAAGCCGGCCGCCTGCGCGACGCGCGCCACCTCGACCGACACGTGCCCGGCGCCGACCAGGTAGAGATCGGGAGCCTGTTCGATCGGCTCGATGTACACGTCCATCTGACCTCCGCAGATGAGCCCCGACTCGCCGGCCAGGTCGTCGTTGAGCGCGTAGTGCGCCAGCTGCGGCCGCCGCTGGCGGATGGCGTCGCGGGCCTTGCCGGCGGCGTCGTTCTCGTAGCAGCCGCCGCCGATGGTGCCAATCGTGCGGCCGTCCTCGTAGACGAGCATCTTGGCGCCGACGCGCTGCGGCGTCGATCCCCCGGTCGCGACGATGGTCACCAGCGCGGCGCGCTCGCCCGTCTCCATCGCCCGCACGACCGCCCGGAACACGGCTTCGCTCATGGCATCGGCTCAGTACTTGTGCAGCTCGCAGACCTCGGTGGGCTCGGTGCCGGGCAGGAACGCCTCGCGTATCACGCGCGGGCAGCCCGGCGCCGCCAGCTTGCCGTTGTCCTTGTCGATGTCGACGAAAACCAGGCCGTCGGGTTCGGGCAGCGGCAGGTTCGGGTGCCCCGAGAGCGCGCGGGTCATGAACGAGGCCCAGATGGGGAGCGCAGCCTGGGCGCCGCTCAGGCCGAGCGCGGTGTTGTCGTCGAAGCCGACCCAGACCACCGTCAGCAGCTCCGCCGTGAAGCCGACGAACCAGGCGTCGCGCAGATCGTTGGTCGTCCCGGTCTTGCCGGCGGCGTCGAGCGCGAACCCGTAGCCCCTCACGGCAGCCCCGGTCCCCTCGTTGATGACGCTGCGCATCATGTTCTCGACGAGGAACGCCGTCTGGGGCCTCGTGATCGGCTTGGTGGCCGGCCACGCCGGCTTGGCCGCCTCGTGGTCGTCGGCGTTGATCTGCTGGATCGCGTGCAGCGGCCGCAGGCGGCCGAGGTTGGGGAACACGGTATAGGCGGTGGCGATCTCGAACGGCGTCGCCTCGAACGCGCCGAGCGCGATCGACGGGTACGGCTTCGGCACGGTGGACGTCCCCATTCGCTTCCACAGCGCGGCCACCGTGTCGTAGCCGACCATCTCGGCCACCTTGACGGCCGCCGTGTTGCGCGAGTGCGCAAGCGCCCGCCGCAGCGTGATCGGTCCCTCGTACGTGTCCTCGTAGTTCCTCGGCTCGTACGGCTGGTCGTCGAACCAGAACGTCGTCTGCTCGTCCTCCACGATCGTCGCCGGCGTCAGGTCGGTGCGGCCCTCCTCGGCGGCCTTCTCGAACGCGGCGAGGTAGACGAACGGCTTGAACACCGACCCCGGCTGGCGCCGGGCCGTCAGCACGCGGTTGTACTGGGACTGGTTGTAGCTGCGGCCGCCCACCCACGCGAGGATCTCGCCCGTCCGCGGATCGACGGCGATGAGCGCCGCCTGCGGGGCCTGGGCCCGCTTGTGCCGGAACATCTTCTCGACCTGCGCGAGCCCTTCGCGCACCGCGTCCTGCGCCTCCCGCTGGAGGTTCAGGTCGAGCGACGTGTAGACGTCGATCCGCTGGGTCGTCCGCATGATGTCGGGGAAGCGCTCGCCGAGCTGCTGCCCGACCATGTCGACGAAGTACGGCGCCTCGGCGTCGAGTGCCCGCGGCACGGTGGTGAGCGGCTCGCGCGAGGCAGCCTGCGCGGCCTCGGCCGAGATGAACTTCGCCTGCGCCATCTCCTGCAGCACCAGGTTGCGGCGGTCGCGCGCGCGGGCGGGCGAGGTGAACGGCGACAGGTAGTGCGGCGAGTGGATGACGCCCGCCATCGTGGCCGCCTCGGCCAGGCTGACGTTGGTCACGTCCTTGCCGAAGAACAGCCGCGCCCCCTCGGCCACGCCGTGGATGGCGAACGAGCCGCGCTGGCCGAGGTACACCTCGTTCAGGTAGAACTCCAGGATCTCGTCCTTCGACGCGCGCCGCTCGAGCACGATGGCCATCATCTGCTCGGTGATCTTGCGGCGCATCGACTTCTCGACCGGGTTGGCCATGACCGAGGCGAGGAAGATGTTCCGGACCAGCTGCTGGGTGATCGTGCTGCCGCCGACGAGGTACGACCGCTCGCCGCTGAGATTCGTCATCAGCGCGCCGACCATCCGGATCGGATCGACGCCGGGGTGCTCGTAGAACCGGCGGTCCTCGATCGCCAGCACCGCGTCGACCACGTGCTTGGGGATCTGCTTCAGCCGCACCGGGCGTCGCTTCTCCCGCTCGCCGCTCATCAGCGAGGTGAGGAGCGGGGGGTCGAGGCTGACGATGTCCTTCTGCCCGGAGGCGACCTCGAGCCGCTCGATCCGTTCGGCGCCAGGCGGCAGGGGCGCGCCCGCCTTGACCGCGGGCGGCACGTTGAACTGGGCCCGCACGGTCTGGCCGGCGTTCTCGCCGGTGCGCGGCACGAGCGTCACCAGGCGCGGCGCAGCCGAGAACTCGCCCGGCTTTCCGGGGTTCGCGCGCTCGGCGTAGCCCAGATCGTTGAGCCGGTCCACCAGCTGCCGCTCGGTCAGCCACTGGCCCCGCCTGAGTTCCAGCGGGCGGCCGTAAATGCGCGGCAGCGAATGCTCGCGGTGCCCGTGCAGCCGCTCGTCGATGACGCGGGCGAAACGGAGGTAGGAATACGCGAAGATCGCCGCGCCCGCCAGCGTCGGCAGGAGGACGAGAATCGCCAGCACCTTCCACCAGCGGCGCGATCGCGTCGGGCGGCGGGCAGGCCTGGCTTTCGTGGATGGACCTTTCGACGTCACAGGGTTACTCAGAGCGTCAATACCCAGTGCGTCCCCATGTCGAGCGGCACCTCATCGTGCAGGCGGTCGATGAGCGCGGGGCCGTACCGGTTCAGGAAGTAGACGAACCCGACCGCCCGTTCCTGCGGGTGGCCGTCGGGGAACGCCAGCGCGCGGACGCGGACGAACTGCCGCCGCAGCGTGTCGTCGCGGCGTTTGGCGGCGTGGATGATCTTACCGTGAAGCGCGGTCAGGTCGTGCTGCATGCGCCCGAGCGCGCCCTGGGCGGCCCCGGCCAGCGTGGGGTCGATGGCGGGCACCGCCCCGACGAGCTTCGCCATGCCCGCGTCCACCGCGCGCGACACCTCGTCGAACGCGCCCTCCACCGATTCCGGGAGCTGCTGCTCGAGCAGGCGGTTGAGCGCCGACTCGCTGTCGGCCTGCAGCGCTTCGAGGGGCACGCCGTACTTCGAGAGGAACTTCGCCGCCGCCGAGTCGAGCAGCGTCACGCTCGCCCGCGGGACGAACAGGGGCTCCGGCACGCCGAAGTGGGCGTAGATCGGCCGCAACTGCGCGAGATACGCCAGCTCGTTCGGTCCGGCCACGTAACAGCAGGTGGGGAAGAGCGTGTCCTGCACGATCGGCCGCAACAGGACGTTGGGACTGAACCGCTCGGGGCTGCGGCGCGACTGGTCGAGCAGGTCGGGCTCGGCCACGGCGGAGTCGCCCACCACGAACGTGCCCTGGCGGTAGTGCACCGCCTGGCGTATGCCGTCGAGCTTGAAGACGGCGACGTTGTCCGGGTGCGGCACGACCTGCGCGTGATAGCCCGCGTCGGTGAGCGCGCGTCCCTGCTCGGTGGCGAGCGTCGTCGTCACGCGCGGCTGTTCCAGCTCCCGCGTGAAGACCGCGCCGGCCAGCGCCTTGGCGGACGGCTCCGACGCGTCGTGGACGACGAGGCCGAAGCGGCCGAGGAGCGACGAGATCCACCGGCCGAACGCCTCCGACATGCCGGCGCCGGGCCGGTAGGCCTCCGAGAGCCCGTCGATCGTCGCGGAGGTGAACTCGCTCGGCGGCAGCGTGTCGCGCAGGCTGTCGAGGGCGGCGAAGACCGACGGGTCGAGCCGCACCGACGACACCGGCCCCTCGCCGGCGCCCGGGGGCGTGCCGAGCGTGATCGTGCGCCGGCGCAGGTCCTGGTCGAGCACCGCGCACGCGTTGACTTCGTTCCAGTCGTGGTCCTCGGATTCGATCCAGAAGATCGGGACGGCCGGCACGCCGTGGTCGCGCGTCACGCGCTCGGCGACCGAGATGGCGGTCAGCGCCTTGAGCAGCGTGTACATCGGGCCGCCGAACAGGCCGGCCTGCTGTCCGGTGACGACGGCAACCGCCCTCGGGTCGGCGAGCGTCGCGGCGGCCGCGCGAGCCTCGGCCGGCGCGTGGCGGCGGTCCTGCTGCGTCCTCAGGATGTCGACGACGCGCTGGCGGTCGCGCGGGTAGGCCTGCGCCCGCGCGATAGCGGCGGCCCAGGCCTCCGGCCCGGCCGGGTCGCCCGCGAAGAACGGGGCGAGGCGCCCGAAATCGTGCGCGTAGTCGGCGGCGAGTCGTCTGACCCAGGGGAAGCGTCGGACGTCGACGGCCAGTCGCGGACCTGACGAAGCGGAGGCGAGGGGATCGAACTGCACCGGTAACGTAACTCTCTCAAAGCGTTCCGGCACTGTCAACCCGCTCCGACCGCTCATTGAACGGGGTAGGGTTCGGTGTTAGCATCATGCGAACGTCCATTCGAGGAGTGCCACGCGCTGCCCAGAGATTCCTCGGCCAGCTTCCCGACTCCGTCTGCCTTCGGCCGCTATCGCGTCGTCCACCAGGTGGGGGTCGGCGTGCTGGGCCCCGTCTTCCGCGGCTACGATCCCGAGCAGGACCGGGTCGTGGCCATCAAGGCGTTCTTCCTCGACCTGGTCCCCGAGCGGGCGGCCGACCTCGCCGTCGAGTTCGACCGGCTGACGGCGCTCAAGATCCCGCACGCCTTCATCATCTCTCCCTACGGCGGGGGCGCCGAGGGGTCCACCGCGTTCCTCGTGCAAGAGTACTTCGTCGCCGAGTCCACCGACGTGGCGCTGAAGCAGTACGGCCCGCCGCCGGTGCCGGACGCGCTGCGCCTCATCGGGCAGCTGGCCGGCGCGCTCGACGCGGCCGCGGCAGCCGGCGTGCACCACGGGGCGCTGCACCTTCGCGACGTGCTGGTGGCGCCGCACGAGCTGCGGCTCACCGGCCTCGGCATCGTGGAGGCCCTCGAGCGCGTGGGATTCCGTCCGCAGGCGCGCCGCCCGTACGCCGCCCCCGAGCGGATCGCCGGCCAGCCGGTGACGTCCGCGTCGGACGCCTACTCGCTGGCGTGCCTCGCCTTCGAGCTGCTGACCGGTCGCCGGCCGGTGCCGTCCGGTGAAGGCGTGATGGTCGACACGTCCGGCATTCAAGCCAACGACGCGGCCGTGTTGTCGGAGGTGTTCGCGCGCGTGCTGAGCGCGAGGCCGGAGGATCGTCATCCGTCGGCCCTGGCATTTGCGGCAGCCCTGAAGCACGCGCTGACCGGCGCCCCGCTCCAGGCAGGCGCGGAGATCGAATCGCCGAAGCCGCGCCGGGCCGCGCGGGCCCGCAAGGCGGCGGTGCTGCCGTTCGACGAGGAGCCGGTTGTGCCGTCGGCCGAATCCGCGCCGGTCGCGGTCGCGGAGCCTGCACAGGTGGCCGAGCCCCAACCGCTGGCTGAGCCCGAACGGGTAGCCGAGCCTGAGCCGACCGCGGAGCCCGATCGGGTAGCCGAGCCTGAGCCGACCGCGGAGCTCGAACCGGTTGTGGAGCCTGAGCCGGTCTTCGCGACGGCGCCGATCCCCGAGCCCGAGATCCTCTCCGAGCCTGAGCCGGTCTTCGCGACGGCGCCGGTCCCCGAGCCCGAGATCCTCTCCGAGCCTGACTCGGCAGGCGACGCCGAACCCGAGCCGATCGTCGCGGCCGCGCCGATCGAGATTCCCATCGCTGAGCCCGTCTCGCGGATTCCCATCCCGGTTCGGCTCGACGAGGTCGAGTTCGCGGGCCACGAGGACGAAGACGAGCCCGTCCCGGAACCGGTCCCGGATATGTCGGAGCGCCCGACGTCGGCCGACCGTCAGTGGGACGAGCCGAGGTTCTCGAGCTACCCGGACCTGTTGCCAGTGGAAGAAGGCGCAGCCGCACCGAGGAAGAATCTCGGTCCCCTGCTCGGCATGCTGGGGGTTGGCCTCGTCGTGGGATTCGTTATCGGCTATCTGGCCGCCCCACGTGGCGCGCAGGTTCCGGCAGCCGCGCCCGCGGCGTCCGCCCCTGCCGCCGCCGCGCCAATCGCGACAGCCCCATCGCCCAGCCCGGCGCCGGCATCCCAGCCGCCGGCCCAGGCGCTCGCCCCTCCCGCGCCGGCGGAGAAGCCTCCTGCTCCCGCGAAAGCGGCGGTGGGTACGCTCGTGGTGACCTCCAGGCCGTCCGGCGCGCGGGTGCTCATCGACGGGCGCGAGGCGGGCAAGACGCCGTTGACGCGTCGCGACATCAAGCCGGGATCGCACAAGGTCCGGGTCGAGCTCGCCGGGTATCGCCCGTGGACGACGACCGTCCGGGTCGTCGCCGGGCGGCAGCGGAGGATCCCGGCGCCGCTCGAGCGGCGCCCCGGGGGATAGGAGCATGGGACGATGACGCGGGCCCGCGCCCGGCTGGTACTCGAGGACGGCAGCTGCTTCGATGGCGTGGCGTGCGGGGCCGACGGCATCACCTCCGGCGAGGTCGTGTTCAACACGAGCATGACCGGCTACCAGGAAGTCCTGACCGACCCTTCCTACGCGGGCCAAATCGTCACGATGACGTGCCCGGAAGTCGGCAACTACGGCACGACCCTGTTCGACGCCGAGTCCCGCCGCCCGGCGATCGCCGGCTTCATCGTGCGCGAGTGCTCGCCGCTGGCCAGCAACTGGCGAGCGTCGGCCACCCTCGAGGAGTACCTGAGGGCGCACGCGATCGTTGCGCTCGCCGGGATCGACACCCGCGCGCTGACGCGCCGGCTGCGGTCGGGAGGCGTGGTGCGCGGCGCCATCGGCACCGGGGATGCCGGCGCCGACGCGCTCGTGGCGCGCGCGCGCCGGACGCCGCAGATGGCCGGGCGCGACCTGGTCACCGAGGTGACCTGCGCCGAGCCGTTCGACTTCGGCGCGTCGCACGCCGCCCCGCTCGCCGACGAGTCCGGCATCCTCACCGATCGGCGTTTCGTGCTGCCCGGCTGCGGGGCGAAGGCGCCGGCCGACGCGGAGGCCCGTCGTCCGCTCGTGGCCGCGTACGACTTCGGGATGAAGTGGAACATCCTCAGGCGGCTCACCGCCTGCGGCTGCTCGGTGCGCGTCTTCCCGGCCGCGACGCCGGCGCACGAGGTGCTGGCCGCGCGCCCCTCCGGCGTCTTCCTGAGCAACGGCCCCGGCGACCCCGCCGCGCTGCCGCGCATCGTCGGCCACGTGCGCGCGCTCATCGACGCCGGGCTGCCGCTGTTCGGCATCTGCCTGGGCCACCAGTTGCTCGCGCTCGCGCTCGGCGGGCGGACGTTCAAGCTCAAGTTCGGCCACCGCGGCGGGAACCACCCGGTGAAGGACCGCGAGACGGGACGCGTCGAGATCACGGCGCAGAACCACGGCTTCGCGGTCGAGGCCGGCTCGCTGCCCCGCGGCACCGTCGTGACGCACGAGAGCCTGTACGACGGGACGATCGAGGGGCTGCGGTGCGCCGACGCGCCGATCTTCTCCGTGCAGTATCACCCGGAGGCGTCCCCCGGGCCGCACGACGCCGACTATCTCTTTCAGCGGTTTCTTCGGTTGATGGTACGGTGACCGGCTTACGCCTTGCGCCCTACGCCTTACGCCCTGAGCCTTGAGTCCTGAGCCGTGAGCCTCTTATCCTGAGCAGATAGCGCAGGGCTTCAGCCCTGCGCCGAGAGCCGTCTTCCTATGCCCCGTCGCACCGACCTCCACCGTGTCCTGGTCATCGGGTCCGGCCCGATCGTCATCGGCCAGGCCTGCGAGTTCGACTACTCGGGGACGCAGGCGTGCAAGGCGCTGAGGGCCGAGGGGCTCGAGATCGTGCTGGTGAACTCGAACCCGGCGACGATCATGACCGACCCGGAGCTGGCCGACCGCACCTACGTCGAGCCGCTCACCGTCGCGACGCTCGCCGCCATCGTCGAGCGCGAGCGGCCGGACGCGCTGCTGCCGACAGTCGGCGGCCAGACGGCGCTCAACCTCGCCGTGGACCTCGCCGAGGCCGGCGTGCTCGACCGGTTCGGCGTCGAGCTCATCGGCGCGTCGCTCGAGTCGATCAAGGTGGCCGAGGACCGCCTGAAGTTCCGCGAGGCGATGACCTCGATCGGCATCGACGTCCCGGACAGCGGCGTGGCCCATACCCTCCCCGAGGCGCTCGCGCTGGTGGAGCAGGTCGGCTTTCCGGCCGTCATCCGTCCCTCGTTCACGCTGGGCGGCGTCGGCGGCGGCATCGCCTACAACCTCGACGAGTTCCGCGAGCTCGCCTCGCGCGGCCTGTCGATGAGCCCCGTGCACCAGGTGCTGGTGGAGCAGTCCGTCCTCGGGTGGAAGGAATACGAGCTCGAGGTGATGCGCGACGTCGCGGACAACTTCGTCGTCATCTGCTCGATCGAGAACGTGGACCCGATGGGGATCCACACCGGGGATTCGATCACCGTGGCGCCGGCGATGACGCTGAGCGACAAGGAGTACCAGCGGCTGCGCGACATGGCGCGCCGGATCATCAGCCGGGTCGGCGTGGAGACGGGCGGATCGAACATCCAGTTCGCCGTCAACCCGGACGACGGCCGCGTGGTGGCGATCGAGATGAACCCGCGGGTGTCGCGGTCGTCCGCGCTGGCGTCGAAGGCCACCGGCTTCCCGATCGCGAAGATCGCGGCCAAGCTGGCGCTCGGCTACCACCTCGACGAGATCCCGAACGACATCACCCGCGTCACGCCCGCCTCCTTCGAGCCCTCGATCGACTACGTCGTCGTCAAGGTGCCGCGCTGGAACTTCGAGAAGTTCCCCGAGGCCGACCGCACGCTGACCACCCAGATGAAGTCGGTCGGGGAGGCCATGGCGATCGGCGGGACGTTCAAGGAGGCGTTCCTCAAGGGGCTGCGGTCGCTCGAGCTGGGGCGCGCCGCCTGGCTGTGGCGCTCCGACGAGGTCGACGAAGGCGAGGATCTGCTGGCGCGGCGGCTGGCCGTGGCCGACGAGCGGCGGATCTGGCGCGTGTTTTGCGCGCTCGAGCGCGGCTGGGAGGTCGAACGGATCCACGAGATCACGGGGATCGACCCGTGGTTCCTCGCGCAGTTCGAAGAGCTGACCTCGATGGCGACCGGGATCAAGACGGGCGGGGCGGAGGCGTTCGCGCCCGACGCGCTGCGGCGCGTGAAGCACGCCGGGTTCAGCAACGAGGAGATCGCGCGGCTGTCGGGGCGGCCCGAGCCGGCGGTGGCGGCCGACGTGCGCGCGGCCGGCCTCACGCGCGCCTACAAGCGGATCGACACGTGCGCCGCCGAGTTCGAGTCGTTCACGCCGTATCTCTACGGCACGTGGGCCGACGAGTGCGAGGCCCAGCCGACCGCGCGCGACAAGGTCGTCATCCTCGGGTCGGGGCCGAACCGGATCGGGCAGGGGATCGAGTTCGACTACTGCTGCTGCCACGCCGCCTTCGCGCTGCGCGAGGAAGGCGTCGAGACGGTGATGGTCAACTGCAACCCGGAGACCGTTTCGACCGACTACGACACGGCCGACCGGCTCTACTTCGAGCCGCTCACGCTCGAGGACGTGCTGGCGATCATCGACCGCGAGCGGCAGGGGGGCGGGCGCGTCTCGTGCCTGGTGCAGTTCGGCGGCCAGACGCCGCTGAAGCTCGCGCTCGCGCTGCACGAGGCGGGCGTCCCGCTCATCGGCACCTCCGCCGACTCGATCGACCTGGCCGAGGACCGGAAGCGCTTCTCGGCGCTGCTCGTCGAGCTGGGGATCAACCAGCCCGCGAGCGGCACCGCCACCTCCCGCGACGAGGCGCGCGAGGTGGCCGCGTCGATCGGCTACCCGGTGGTCGTGCGGCCGTCGTACGTCCTCGGCGGGCGCGGCATGGCGATCGTCTACGAGCAGGCCGCGCTCGACCGCTACATGGCCGGCGCCGTCGATGCCTCGCCCCGGCACCCCGTGCTCGTGGACCGGTTCCTCGAGGACGCGTTCGAGATGGACGTGGACGCGGTGGCCGACGCGACGGGCGCGGTGGTCATCGGCGGCATCATGGAGCACATCGAGGAGGCGGGGATCCACTCGGGCGACAGCTCGTGCGTGCTCCCCACCTACCTGGTGGCCGAGCGCCATCTCGACACGATCCGCGACTGGACGCGCCGCATCGCGAAAGCGCTGGGCGTCGTCGGCCTGATGAACATCCAGTTCGCGATCAAAGACGACGTGGTGTACGTGCTGGAAGTCAACCCGCGGGCGTCGCGAACCGTGCCGTTCCTGTCGAAGGCGACCGGCGTGCCGCTCGCCAAGGCGGCGGCACGCGTGATGCTCGGGCGCACGCTGGCGGACCTCGGGATGACGGCCGACCTCGGCGTGACCGGCGTGTTCGTGAAGACGCCGGTGTTCCCGTTCATCCGCTTCCAGGGCGTCGACATCCTCCTCGGCCCCGAGATGAAGTCGACGGGCGAGGCGATGGGGTGCGGGTCCACGTTCGGCGTCGCCTTCTTCAAGGCGCAGTCGGCGGTCGGGCAGGGGCTGCCGGACGGGGGCACGGCGTTCATCTCGGTCAACGACCACGACAAGCCGACGGTGCTGGCGGTCGCGAAGGAGCTGGTGGCGCTCGGCTTCTCGCTCTCGGCGACGCGCGGCACGGCGGCGTTCCTGGCCGCGCACGGCCTCCCGGCCGAGGTGATCTACAAGGTGAACGAGGGGCGCCCGAACATCGCCGACGCGGTGGTGAACGGCCGGATCTCGCTCGTCATCAACACGCCGCTCGGCCGGGCGTCGTTCTTCGACGACCGGGCGCTCAGGCGCGCGGCGATGACGCACGGCGTGCCGTGCATCACGACGCTGACCGGCGCGTCGGCCGCGGTGAGCGCCATTCGCGCGATGCGGACCGAGGTCTCCGAGGTCCGCGCCCTGCAGGACTACTACGCAGGATCTGCCAGGTGATCCTTCCGGCGGTCCGGCCGAATCTGCGATCATCACCACACCGGTAGGGCCGGCCTCCTGGCCGGCCTTCAGCCGCGGGCCAGGCGGCCCGCGCCACACGGAGTTGGTGTGGGGCCGGCCTCCTGGCCGGCCGTGATCGGCGGGTCTGAAGACCCGCCCTACACCCGGTCCTGACACTGCTGCCAAGGAACATCGGTCCGAGCAGGGCTTCAGCCCTGCCGGCACTCCCTTTGCTCCCTCCCTCACGTGTCTGTTCCAGCGGCTCTGCCCGCCGCGGCCGTCGTGTGCGGCGCGGCGGCGGGGACGATATCCGGCGGCGCGCCCCGCGGCATCGCCGTCGCGGTCCTCGTGTGCGCGTGGGTCGCCGCCGGCGCCGGCTTCGCCCTCGGCTGGCGCCGCGCATTCAGCCTCGGCACCGCCGCCGTGTTCCTGTGGGCGGCGTGGCTGCTGTCGGCGCGCGCCACGCGCGACGCAACGGACCCGCCGCTCAGAGCCGCCCTCGCCGGGGCGCTCCCTGCCGAGCCGGTCGTCCTCGAAGGACGGCTCCGCGAGGACGCGGCGCCGGGAGAGACCGGCGTCGCCCTCGTGCTGGACGTCGTTCGATGGACCGCAGGCCGCGAGTCGCGCGCCGCGTCGGGAGGCGTGCGCCTGACGGTCGGCGGCACGCTCAGCCTCGATCGCGTCGAGGAGTGGCGCGCCGGGCGGCTGGTGCGTCTGCCGGCCATGCTGCACGTGCCCGGTCGGTACCAGGACCCTGGCGTCCCCGATGGCCGGCTGGCCCTCGGCCGCCGGGGGATTGCCCTGATCGGCACCGTCAAGAGCGGCGCGCTCGTCGAGGTGCGCGCCCGCGGCCACTGGATCGCGGAGTCGTGCGCCGGTGTGCGGGCCCTCGCCCGCGCGGCCATCGCGCGCCACGTGGCGCGCGACGACGCGACGTCGGCGGCCATCGTCATCGCGATCCTGATCGGCGACCGCGTCGGGCTCGACGACGAGGTGCAGAGGCGGCTGCAGGAGGCGGGGACCTATCACGTCATCGCCATCTCGGGCGGCAACATCGCCATCCTCGCGGGGCTGATGCTGTGGCTGTTCCGCGTCGCCGGCGTCGGCCACCGCGCGTCGAGCTGGATGACCGCCGCCGTGCTGGTCGGCTACGCGGGCGTCGTGGGCGGCGGCGCGTCGGTCGTGCGGGCGACGGTGATGGCGGTGATCTACCTGGTGGCGCGGCAGGCGGGCCATCGGAGCGTGCCGGTCAACGCGCTGGCGGTCACCTGCGCGATCATCCTGCTGGCCACGCCGGACGCGATCGCCGACCTCGGCTTCTGGCTCACCTTCGGGGCGACGCTCGGCATCCTGGCCGGCGTCGGCCTGGCGGGCCGGTGGCTGCCGCACGCGCCGTGGCTGCGGGCGCCGGCGGCGCTGCTCTTGACCTCGGTCTGCGCCGAGCTCGCCCTGCTCCCCGTGGCCGCGCTGGCCTTCTCGCGCGTCACGTTCGCGGGGCTCGTCCTGAACTTCGTCGCCATCCCGATGATGAGCGTCGCGCAGATCGCGGGGATGGTCACCGTTCCCGTCTCGTGGCTGTGGCCCCGCGCGGCCGACGCGACCGGGTATCTCGCGCACGTCGGCGCCTGGGGGCTCGTGCGAAGTGCCGGGCTCGTGGACCTCGTCCCGTGGCTGTCGTACCGGCTGCCGCCGCCGCACTGGACGGCGGTGGCCGCCTATTACGCGGGATGGGCGGCGTGGCTGTGGGCCAGGCGGGCGGACGGATCCGTCGGCCTGGCCGCTCGATGCCGCACCGGCGCGCGGAGGATCGGCATGGCGGCCGTCGCCGCGAGCGGCCTCTGGGTGCTCGTCGAACCGGTGAGCCTGCTCGCCCCCGGCGTGCGCGGCCGCCTGCGGGTGACCGTCATCGACGTGGCGCACGGCGACTCGGTGCTCGTCCAGCTCCCCGATCGACGCAGCCTGCTGGTCGACACGGGCGGCTCGCTCAGCGGCAGCCGCTTCGACATCGGCGGCCGCGTCGTCGCCCCGGTTCTCTGGGCGCGGGCGACGCGCAGGCTGGACGCGCTCGTGCTCACGCACGGCGATCCGGACCACGTGGGCGGCGCGGCCTCGATCGTGAGGGACTTCCGGCCGCGCGCGATCTGGGAAGGCGTGAGGGTGCCCAATCTCGCGGCCACCGACCAGCTTCTGGCGATGGCCGCCGCCGCGCGGATCCCGTGGACCCCGCGCCGCGCGGGCGAATGGGTGCGGATGGGCGAGGTGTTGCTGCGGATCGTCCATCCACCGCCGCCGGACTGGGAGCGTCGGAAGGTGCGCAACGACGACTCGATGGTGCTCGAGCTGCGCTACCGGGACGTCTCGATCGTGCTGACCGGCGACATCGGCAAGGAGGTGGAGCGGACGCTGGCGGGGGAGTTCGGTCCGGCCCCGATCAGGGTGATGAAGGTGCCGCACCACGGCAGCGCCACCTCCAGCAGCCAGGAGTTCGTCTCGGCGCTCGGGCCGCGCGTCGCGCTGCTCAGCGCCGGCCAGACGACGAAGGTGAGCGAGGACGTGCTGCGGCGCTACCGGGACGTCGGCGCGGCGATCTACCGCACCGACGCGGACGGGGCGATCACGATCGACACGGATGGGAAGACGGTGACGGTGACCACCTTCACCGGTTCCAGTATGAAGGTGGATGGCAGGAATCAGTGGTCAGTGGCCAGTGTGTCACGCGTGATCGACTGACAACTGGCAACTAGCAACTGGCCACTACTCCGTCTCTGTCTTGATCCGGTCCCACTCTTCTTCCATCCTCGCCAGGCCGGCGTCGGGCAGCGACTCGCCGCGCGCCGCGAAGCGCCGTTCGAGCTCGGTGAACCGGGTCGCGAACTTGTCGTCCGATCGCCTGAGCGCGGCCTCGGGTTCGACGCCGAGCTTGCGGGAGAGGTTCGCGAGCGCGAAGAGGAGGTCGCCCATCTCCTCTTCGACCTGCAGCCGCGCGACCCGTGCGGCGTCGGACTCGTCGGCCGGCCCGGCCGCGCCCAGGCGGCCCGACCGCTCGACCGCCTCGCGCAGTTCGGCCACTTCCTCCTCGATCTTCGCCAGCACGTCGGCCGGCCGGTCCCAGTCGAAGCCGACCGCCGCGGCCCGGGTGCTCATCTCGTGCGCCCGCAGCAGCGCCGGCAGCGCCCGCGGCACGCCGCCGAGGATCGTCTTCGATGTGCCGCCTTCCGGCGACGCCGCGCGCTCGCGCCTCTTGGCCTCCTCCCACTTGCCCAGCACCTCGTCCGCGTTCTTCGCCCTCGCAGCGTCACCGAACACGTGCGGATGGCGGCGGACCAGCTTGTCGGCGATCGAGCGCAGCGAGTCGGCCACCGTGAACCGCTGCCGCTCCGCGCACAATTGGGCGAGCAGGACGCCTTCGAAGATGAGGTCGCCGATCTCCTCCATGAGCGCCTCGAGGTTGCCCGTGTCGATCGCCTCGAGCACCTCGTAGGTCTCCTCGAGCACGAACGGCCGCAGCGTCTCGAGCGTCTGCTCGCGGTCCCAGGGACAGCCGTCCGGCTCGCGCAGCCGGGCGACGATCTCGACGAGGCGATCGAAGGCGGAACCAGCGGTGTCGGCCATGACCCGTATGCTAACATTTCGAGCGGGCGGGGCCTGTGAGCGCCCCAAGGGCCATCCGGCGGCTTGGGGCCGGGTCTGCGACCAGCGGACCACGGTCGAAGGCCGGAGAGCGGCGCGGCTGGCAGCGGATCGCGGCCGGAAGCCTGGAGCCCGAAGCCAAAAGCCCATTGTAGGGCGACCCTTCAGGGTTGCCATGACGCGAGGCGACGATCATGACTGACAAGCCAGCGATCACCTTCAGCCTCTTCGTGCTCTCGCTCTCCGCCAGCGCGGAGATCCATCTCGGCCAGCTCGCCATCCCGGGCACCGACAGCCCCACCCCCGTCAATCTCAACGAGGCCGCCCACCTCATCGAAGTGATCGGGATGCTCAGGGAGAAGACGGCGGGCAACCTGGACGAGTCGGAAGAGCGGCTGATCGAGGCGGTGCTCTTCGATCTCAGGATGCGCTACGTCGAGGCGGCGGCCGCGGCGAAGCAGGCGGCCCAGCCTTGAGCGGCGCCGGCGCGCGAGTGACCTTTCTCGGGAGCGGGACCTCGCACGGCGTCCCGATGATCGGCTGCCGCTGCGCGGTCTGCCAATCCACCGACCCGCGCGACAACCGTCTGCGCCCCTCGATCGTCATCGAGCCGGGCGACGGGGGAGTGCTGCTCGTCGACACGGCGCCGGACCTGCGCACCCAGGCGCTCCGCGCCGGCCTCGTCCGCGTGGACGCGGTGCTCTTCACCCATCCTCACGCGGACCACATCCTCGGCCTCGACGAGACGCGCCGCTTCAACACGCTGCAGGGCCGCGCGATCCCGTGCTACGGGGATCCCGACACCATTGCCGAGGTGCGCCGCGTGTTCGCCTACGCCTTCGAGCCGCGGCAGCCGGGCGGCGGCGTCCCGCGGCTGGACCTGAACCCGGTGACCGGGCCGTTCACCGTCGGGAGCACGGTCGTCACACCGGTGCCGGTGATGCACGGGGAGCTGCCGATCTACGGCTATCGCGTCGGCGCCTTCGCGTACCTGACCGACTGCAGCGCCGTGCCCGACTCGTCGTGGCCGCTGCTCGAGGGGGTTCGCACGCTGGTCGTGGACGCGCTGCGCCACCGGCCGCACCCGACGCACTTCACCGTGGCGCAGGCGATCGAGGTGGCCGCGCGGGTCGGGGTCGGGCGCACGCTGCTCACGCACATCGCGCACGACCTCGGCCATGCGGAGACGTCGGCCGGCCTGCCGCCCGGCATCGAGCTGGCTTATGATGGGTTGATTGTCGATATCTCGTAGGTCGGCCCTTCGTGGGCATTGGGACGCCGCCGAGAGCCGAGAGCCGAAAGCCGGGAGCCGTTCTCGCGTCAACTGAGATGGACGTCATCCACTATCCCGACGACCCCCGGCCCGCGCACTGGCTTCGGCCGGTGCTGGCGCTCGGGAACTTCGACGGCCTGCACCTCGGCCACATGAGGATCATCGAGCAGGTCGTCCGCTCGGCCCGCGAGGACGCGGCCACGCCGCTGCTGCTCACCTTCGATCCGCATCCAACCCGCGTCGTCCGCCCCGAACATGCGTCGCCGCTGCTGATGACGCTCAGGCAGAAGCTCGAGGTGGCCGGTCGTGCGGGCATCGAAGGGGCTGCCGTCGTGCGCTTCACCTACGACGTGGCGAGCTGGGATCCCGAGACGTTCGTCCGCCTCGTGCTCTTCGACTGGCTGCGCGTGTCCGAGGTCTGGGTGGGCGCCAACTTCCTCTTCGGCCACGACCGCTCCGGGAATTTCGAGAAACTGCGCGAGCTGGGCGCTCGGTACGGTTTCCGCGCCCGCAAGATCGAGCCGGTGGTGTACAAGGACTCGGTGGTGTCGAGTTCGCGCGTGCGAAGCCTGGTGACCGAGGGGAGGATGGCGGAGGCGGCGGAACTGCTCGGCCGGCCCTACTTCATGGACGGCACCGTCGTGCACGGCCTGCAGCGGGGAAGGCAGCTGGGGTATCCGACAGCGAACCTGAACAGCGCGAACGAACTGACTCCGCCCAACGGCGTCTACACGACGCGCTCGACCGTGGACGACGTGGTGTATCCGTCGGTGAGCAGCATCGGCATTCGGCCGACGTTCCACCAGCCGTCGGCGGTCGTCATCGAGACCTACCTGCTCGACGTGGAGCGCGAGTTATACGGCAAGCGACTGCGCGTGGAGTTCCTCGAGCGCATCCGCGAGGAGCTGGCCTTTGCGAGCGTTGACGAGCTCAAGGTCTACATCGCGGCCGACTGCGACCACGCCCGCGCCTACTTCGCGCAGCGCTCGGACGAGACGGGACCGTAGACTTCTCCCAGGGTTCTGGCTCCGGGCTCCAGGCTCTGGCCCATGTCACCTGTGACACCGCCGGAGGCCTGTAGCCTGTAGCCTGTCGCCTGTCGCGAATGCTGGTCCTTGTCTTGCACCCGGGTCCGGCGTATGCCCCTCCTCGATCGCATCTCGCTCGGAAAAGCCGGCGAAGACTGCGCCTGCCGCGAGCTCGAGCGCCGCGGCTACGCAATTCTTGCCCGCCGCTACCGCACCCGCTTTGGCGAAATTGACATCGTCGCGCGGCAGGGCGAGACCGTGGTGTTCGTCGAGGTGAAGGCGAGGACGAGCAGCCGCTACGGCGAGCCGGCCGAGGCGGTGACGCTGCACAAGCAGGCGCGCGTCGTCGCCATCGCCGAGGACTACATGGCGCGGCACCGGCTCCGCCACGCGCGCTGCCGGTTCGACGTGGTCGCCATCTCGTTCGGCGCGAGTGGACGGCCGGTGGTGGAGGTGTTCGAGGGCGCCTTCGACGCCGCGTACGGATAGGAGGACTGACGGCGGGCCGCCCGGGGGCGCGCCGGCGGCGTTCAGGTTCTCCGCTTGTAGGAATCGGCGGCGGCGCGAATTCCGTCGGGATAGGAGGTGCCGGCGAAACCGAATTCCCTCGCGAACTTCGTCGAGTCGAAGAGATAGGGCGAATCGCTCTGATAGAGCATCTCGTGCGATTCGCGGACGTCGGCGTTGAACCAGCCGACCGCCCGGAGCACCGGCCTGCTCAGCACCCGGTAGCGGGGCGCCGCGCCGAACTCCCTGGCCGCCATCGCGATGAACTCCCGGCCGGTCGGCGCGGCTGGCGCGGTGGGGAGGTGCCACACCTGGTTCCACGCCGTCTCGCGCTCGGCGAGCATGGCCACCCCGCGGGCCGCGTCGGGGGTGAAGGTGAGCGAGTGGGGGACGTCCGCGTTGACCAGCCACGACGGCTTGCGCCCTTTGGACAGCGGCTCGAGGACCAGCACGTTCGGCACACCGCTCCTGGTGTCGGGCCCATAAAAATCGGCCGAGCGGGCGATCATCGCCGTCAGCCCGCCGGACCTCACCTCGGCCATCAGTGCCTCGGCGATTCGCGCGCGGACCTCACCCTTCTTCGAGCAGGGCGCGTATGGCGTGTCTTCCGTCATCGGGCCGTTGACCTTGCCATACATATAGACGTTGTCGAAGAAGACGAGCCTCGCCTGCGCGCGCTTGCAGGCCTCGATGACGTTCGCCATGATCCGCGGCCAGAGGTCCTGCCAGACCCGGAGGTCGTACTTCAGGCCGACGACCAGGTGTACGACTCTGGAGCCCGCGACCGCGCGGATCGTCTGTTCGCGGTCGGCCAGGTCCGCGGCATACGTTTCGGCTCCCGCCATCAGGCCGGGCGTGCGGCCGACGAGCCGGAAGGGAGTGTTCCGGGCCGCCAGGAGCCGGGCGAGTTCGCTGCCGATCGAGCCGCCCGCGCCGAGGATCGTGACCATCGTCTTCTCGTCCTCCTGTTGTCAAGAATAGTGCGGATCAGGTTCGGGCGGTCAACCCCTCGGGATCGCCCTCAATAACGGCCTTGAATTGGCCAATCATGATTGCATCATGAAATCATGATATAGTCATGAAATGAGACGGAAAGTGAGCACGATCATGGAGGAGTCGCTGTTTCGCCGGGCGAAACTGGAGGCGGCCCGCCAGGGACGGCCGCTGGCCGCGATCCTCGAGGAGGCGCTGGAGCAATACTTCGACCAACCACCGTCGCGTCCGCCCGGCTACCGCTCCGTTGACGAGATGTGGGGGGCGATGGCGATGCCCCTCGAACTGGTGAGGCAGGTCATGGAAGAAGAAGACGATGAATACGGCGAGTCTTGACGATGTGCCGAGCGGCGCGCGGGTCTTCCTCGACGCGTCGATATTCGTCCACTACTTCGGCGGAACGTCGGCACAGTGTCGGCGCCTGCTCGGCCGTTGCGAGCGTCGTGAGGTCACAGGTGTGACCTCGGTGGTGGCGTTCAACGAGGCGCTGCACAAGTTGATGATCGCCGAAGCCATCCGGTCGGGCGCGGTGGCTCCAGGGGGCGTGTTGCGGAAGTTGCGGCGGCGGCCCGACCTGGTGTGCCAGCTTCGCGAGCATGTCGTCCAGATGGAGTGCGTGCCTCGGTGGAGCATCGAGGTTCAGCCCCTTGACCTGGGCCGCAGCCTGCGGGCCGCGGCGGCGCGAGCGACGACGGGCCTCCTCACCAACGACTCGCTCCTGCTGGCGACGATGACCGACGAAGCGATCAGGGCGATCGCGACCTCGGACGCCGATTTCGACCGGTTCCCGGATCTTCGGGTGTTTCACCCGACCGACCTTCGCGACGGGACGCCGGCTCTTGCCTAGATCGCATCTCGTGTGGTACTTTCAGGTTTCGCCGGGCGGGAATAACTCAGTGGTAGAGTGCGACCTTGCCAAGGTCGAAGTCGCGGGTTCGAATCCCGTTTCCCGCTCCATCTTCTCCTTCGCAGCCGCGCGGTGTTCTGCCGCGCGTTTTTTGTCCGAGCCGGCCGGCCACGGCCGGCGGCCGTGCCGGGGCGCCGTAGCCAAGTGGTAAGGCAGAGGTCTGCAAAACCTCCATCTCCGGTTCAAATCCGGACGGCGCCTCCAGATTCCACTCAACTCAGGGAATCTGTCCCGAGCGAGCGGCGACCTGTCGGCCTCGCGAGCCGAGGGACCACGCTGACACCTCAAAGAGCCTGTCCCGAGCGAGCGCCAAGCGGTCGATCCGCACCACCGCACGTCCAATCAATCAGCCTGCTTCCGGCGGCGCGACCCCATTAATCAAAGCTCATCTATTGCGGCGCCTCGTTCATACGTCTTATAAGAAGAGATGGGGCGGCCGGATATCTACCGGGCCGCCCCGGGGTTGACGCGCGGTGGGCGGGGGAGCACGGGACGGTTCCGCGTCGTGCGCGCCGGTCGTGCCCGCCCGGCTGAAACAAGGAGAGAACGTCATGCATTACGTGGGGAAGGCACTCGGGACACTCGCCCTCGGCGCGGTCCTGCTCGGCATCGGTGTCACGCGTCCTGTCGCGGCGCAGCCGCCGGGGCAGCAGGACAAGATGAAGGCGGCCGAGAAGGCGGCCCCGGCCAAATCGGCCGAGCCTGCGACGGCTCCGCAGCCGGATTCGATCACCGAGAGCACGGTGACCGTCGCGGGCCAGAAGATTGCGTATCGCGCCGTGGCCGGCACCATCACGGTCGGCTCCACGGCCGCGGTGGACGGAATGCTCGGGCTCGACGGCCGCTGGCTGGCCGATTCGGAGATGGCCCCGCCCGACCCCGCAAAACCGGATCAGGCGCCCGCGACCGCGCGCATGTTCTACGTCGCCTACTTCAAGAAGGACGCGGCGCCGGAATCGCGGCCGGTGATGTTCCTTTACAACGGCGGTCCGGGCTCCTCGACCATGTGGCTGCACATGGGCTCGTTCGGGCCGCGGCGCGTGGTGACGCCGGATACCGAGCACAAAGAGGGCGCCCCGTACACGATCGTCGAGAACCAGTACAGCCTGCTCGACGTGGCCGACCTCGTCTTCATCGACGCGCCCGGCACGGGCTTCAGCCGGATCATGGGCAAGGACAAGGAGAAGGCGTTCTTCGGCGTGGACCAGGACGCGCAGGCCTTCGAGCGCTTCATCCGTCGCTTCCTCACCAAGCACGACCGCTGGAACTCGCCCAAGTACCTCTTCGGCGAGTCCTACGGCACGCCGCGATCGGTCGTGATCGGCGCGATGCTCGAGAACGTCGACCTGAACGGCGTCGTGCTGCTCTCGACGATCCTCAGCTTCGACAACTCGGTGGACGGGCCGCGCTGGAACCCGGGCGTGGACCAGGCCTACGCGATCGCGCTGCCCACGTACGCGGCGACGGCCTTCTATCACAAGAAGCTGCCGAAGCAGCCGCCGGCGCTCCAGCCGTTCCTCACCGAGGTCGAGAACTTCGCCCTCGGCGAGTACGCGTCGGCGCTCCTCCAGGGCTCGCAACTGCCTGCCGCCCGGCGGCAGGCGATCGCCGACAAGCTGCACGAGTACACCGGGCTGCCGGTGGCTTACCTGCTGAAGTCGGACCTGCGCGTCGAGGGCGGGGCGTTCTCGAAGGTGCTGCAGGACTCCGAGGAACTGACGACCGGCCGGCTCGACACGCGCTACCAGGGGCCGGACTTCGACCCGCTGTCCCAGCAGGCGCAGTACGACCCGCAGTCGAACGCGATCTCGTCGGCCTACACGACGGCGATCAACCACTACCTGCGCAACGAGCTCAAGTTCGGCCGCGACTGGACGTACAAGCCGAACGCCTACAGCGACGGGAACTTCACGTGGGATCTGCGGCACCACCCGCCCGGCGGACCGCCGTTTACCGAGGGCGCGACCAACGTAATGACCGACCTGGCGCTCACCATGAAGGCCAACCCGAAGATGCGCGTGCTGGTGGCGGGCGGCTACTACGACCTGGCCACCCCCTACTTCGAGGGGATCTTCGAGATGCGACACCTGCCCATCCCGCAGAACCTGCAGCAGAACATCAGCTACAAGTACTACGAGTCCGGGCACATGGTGTACGTGAACGAGGGCGTGCTGAAGCAGTTCCACGACGACGTGGCCGCCTTCGTGCGCGCGACCGAGGCGGGCAAGTGAACGGAAGTACGAAGTAGGAAGTAGGAAGTACGAAGTAGGAAGTACGAAGTGCGGGATGAACCTACTCATCCTGCGATCGTGCGATCGTGCGAAGTACCAGGTGTGAAGAGGCCGGTGGGGGCCGCCTGCGGGTGGCCTGCACCGGCCTTCGTGTCTTTACGAAGTTGCGCGCGCCGAATCCCGCGGCCGCCCGGCGACGAGCCAGCCGAGTACCGCGCCCGCAATGACGTACGGGATCGACATCCAGAGCAGCAAACTTAAACGGGGAAGGACGAAGTACCACGGCGACGGCGGCGGCTGGAGGAGAGGGATGCCGATGAGCGGGATGGGAAACAGCAGCGCACCGATCACGGCGAGCGGCAGCCTCGAGCCGAGGCGGGGAATCGCTCGTCGCGCGACGGCCATGACGGGCAGGTAGACCGCGAACGCGAAGGCGGCGAAGAAGAACGCGACGAAGGCGGCGGACGCCGCCATCATCAGGGTGCTCCAGAGAGTGTGCGGGTACCAACCGCCGATGACGGTCCTGACCGCAAAGCCGGTGCCGAACGCCGCCGTGGCCACCGCCACCTGGCGCAGCCCGCGTTGGTAGACCGGCTCCGGTCCCGCCGTCGGCCTGCTCGCGACTGCGGCGACGAGCGCGCTGCCGAGTCCCACCGAAGCGGCCAGGGACAGGATGAAGACCGTGTAGGCGAGCCACGAGTGCGGCAGGCGGTTGTCGGGGAGAATCAGCCACACGCACAGCGCCGCGGCCATGATCGTTCCGGCGGCAATGCAGCTGCTGAAGATGCGACGGTAGCTGCCGCCGGCGTTCGTGACGCGCAGGGCCGCCGCGGCGACCATCGCGACGAGGAACAGGGCGCCGAGTCCGACCGTGGTGTTGATGACGAAGTCGAGGGAGATGACCAGGGCCGCGCCGACGCCACCCAGGACCAGGACGCTGATCAGCCTTCGCATCGGCGACCTCCAGAGGAGTCCGTTCCAGAACAGCAGTCGGGCGATTGCGGCGTAACCGCGAATGAGCGCAAGCCATCGGCGCGGGACACTTGGTCCGGCGCGGAGCGTTTCATGTTGAAGGTCCGCGACCGTGGGCACCAGGATGGACTCGACGACTTGTTCGTCGAGACGACGCGCGAGGAAGGCGAGGAGCCGCGTTCCCGGGAGGGTCATGGCCGTCCCTCCCACGCCAGCTCTCGCGCGAGCGTCGACCACGCGCGCAGCGCGCGCTCACCGAGCGCCGTCGGCCGGTAAACGCGTCTTGGCAGACCGATGGCTCCGGGCACCTGCGGTTCCAGCTCGGACTCCACGTAGCCTTTCTGTTCCATCCGCCCGAGCGTGACGTAGACCGTGCCCCGCTTCAGGCGCCCTCGCGAGGCTTCGACGAGTTGCAGCCCAAACATGGTTCCGCCGGACGCGAGCAGTTCCAGGATGAGCCGTTCCTTCTCCGGGAGCGTGGGGACAGATTCTGCCGTCATGAGCGCAGTCTTACGCAATGTAAGACCGATGTCAATAGGACACTTTGGCTTATGGCCTCGCCGGCCGTGTCAGCGGAAATCGGAGCGGCGATACGTGTCCCTGCCGCCCATCACCGTGAGGAGCACCTTCGTCTTCAGGATCTGCGCCGGCGGAATCGACAGGATGTCGTCGGAGAGAACCACGAAATCGGCGAGCTTCCCGGGAGACAGCGTCCCCTTGATGGCCTCGTCGAAGCTCGCGTAGGCCGCGTCGCGCGTGTAGTGCCGCACCGCCGTCTCGACCGTCACCCGACCGTCCGGATACCAGCCGCCGGCCGGCGTGCCCGCCGGCGTCATCCGCGTCACCGCGCAGTAGATCGCCGCGAGCGGCTCGTTGGTGAACACCGGCCAGTCGCTCCCGAACGCCTGCACCGCCCCCGCATCGTCGAATATCTTGAACGCGTCGGCGTGGGACGCGCGCGCCGGCCCGAGCAGGACGGCGAAGTTGCCGAGCGTCGTCGCGTCAGGGTTCGCGAACATCGGCTGCGTCACGGCGATGACGCCGAGTTGCTTGAAGCGGGGCAGGTCGGTGAGCGTCGGGACTTCAACGTGCTCGATGCGGTGACGGCGCCCCGACGTGCGGTTGATCGTCGCCGCGTACTCGAACGCGTCGAGCGCCATGTGGATCGCCCTGTCGCCGACCGCGTGCAGCAGCACCTGGAATCCCTCGCGGTCGTAGAGCGCCACGGTGGCGTTCAAGTCCGCCTGGTCCCAGAACGGGATCCCGCTCCCGCCGCCGACGTACGGTTCGAACATCGCCGCGGTTCGCGCGTCCACGGTGCCGTCCACGAATCCCTTGATCGCCCCGTGCGTGATGAGCGGCCCCTTGAATGTGTCGCGCAGCTCGCGGTACTTCGCGATGTCGGCGAGGGTCAGCGGCGCCTTCAGGACGTGCCCTTCAGGCGCGCCGCCCTCGTTCGGCAGGATCGGCACCGCGAAGCGGAATCGCAGCTTCAGCCCGCCCTCGGCCTGCGCGCGCTCGACGAGCCGCTGATCCCGCTGGCTCCAGCTCGCGTTCTGAACCGAGGTGAGGCCGTAGGACGCCGCGTCGTCGATGTGGCGCCTGAACGCCGCATACGTCTCGTCGAACGACGCCGGCGGGATGTGGCTGTCGACCAGGTCCTGCGCGGATTCCTGCAATTCGCCCGTCGGCTCGCCGTTCGCGTCGCGGACGAGGCGCCCGTTGGGCGGGTCCGGCGTGGCCCGCGTGATCCCGGCGACGGCGAGGGCCCGCGAGTTGGCCAGGCCCATATGGCCGTCCCGCTCGGTGATATACGCCGGCCGGTCGGCGACGACGGCATCGAGATGCTTCTTGTTCGGCTTGCCGTCCGGGAATGCCGAGTAGCCCCATCCGCGGCCGATCACCCAGCGGCTGGCCGGGAGCGCCTTCGCGAAGTCGGCGATGCGGCGCTGCAGCTCGGCCAGGCTCTCCGCCCCGGCGAGATCGACGACGTCAATGGGCGGGCCCGGGAAATGGAGGTGGGCATCGTTGAAGCCGGGAACGACCCGCCGGCCGTGAAGATCGACGACAGGGGTGTCGGCGGCCGCCAGGGCGCGGACCTCCACCGTCGTTCCCACCGCGACGATCTTGTCGCCGCCGATGGCCATCGCCTCGGCGGACGGCCTGGCGTCGTCTCCCGTCCAGATGCGGCCGTTCACGAAGATCCGATCGACGTGGGGCGGCGCGCCGTCACCCAGGCACAGTCGGCCGAGGCGCAGCGGGAGGTCGGCCATGTCGCCCGACCGCGAGCCCACGCCCCACGTGTTCGACAGCACCGCGACCGCCAGGTCGTCGTCCGGGAAGACGTAGAGCGCAGCCTGCAGTCCGGCATTCGACCCGGTCATGTGCCACTGGCGGGGCTTCTGGCCGCGGGGCGCGACGAACCAGCCAAAACTCATGGGCGACTCGACGTCGCCGATCGTGGGCCTCGTGGACAGCAGGTCGATCGACCCGGGCATCAGTAACCCCGGCTTCATCAACGCGCGGGCGAACCGCACGAGATCCTCGGCCGTCGAGGACATGTTGCCGCCGGCGATGTTGTGACTGTAATCCCAGTCGGGCACGTGCACGGGACCGGCAAGCTCGGCACCCGAGTCGAGGTCGTAATAGGAATACCGCCGCGCCATCCGCGGGTCGCCCCGCCGCACGTCGTCGAACCCGGTGTCGTGAAGCCGCAGCGGCTCCAGAATGCCGGTGGTGACGAGGCGCTGGAACTGCACGCGGGCGGCCGACTCGAGCGCGGCGGCAATCAGGTTGTAGCCGTAGCTCGAGTAGCTGTACTTGGAGCCGGCCGGCACCGCCACCGGGTCGGCCGCAAACAGCGGCAGGATGTCGTTCACGTCGTCGAAGTGGCGCGCGTAAAGGGCGGGACCGCGCTCGGGTCCCCAGTGGCGGATGCCGCCCAGGTGCGCCGCGAGGAGCCGGAGGGTGATCGGAGTCCCCGGCTTGACCGGGAATCTCGGCACGTAACGCTGGATCGGCGCATCGAGATCGACCTGCCCCCGCTGATGGGCCTGGAGCAGCGCAACGCCGGTAAATGCCTTCGTGATGCTCGCGATTCCGAATCGTGTGTCGGTCGTGACGGGCCGGCGAGACTCGAGGTCCGCCATCCCCAGCGACCAGGAGGCGACGAGCCGCCCCCGCAGGAGGATCGCCGCCGACAGCCCGACGTTTCGCTGACGCTCGTGCACGTCGCTCACCGCGGCATCGAGAACGTCTTGCGGGGCCGCGCAGGTGGCACGCACGGGAGGAACCGCGGCGGCCGGGATCGCCCGCTGGGCGTGCACGCAGACGGCCAGCGCCGCGGTTGCGAGCGCCGTCAGGAGTGACGCGACGACATGTCGATGACTCACGGAGTTCTGGTTCATGTTGTTCGACGTCCCTGAGCCCTGAGTCCTGAGCCTCCTGGCTTGAGCCTTGAGCCCTGAGCCTTGAGCCTATGCCTTGCCGCCCGCCCAGATATCTCCCACCGTGAACCCTTCGGGAAACGGGTCCTCGGCGTCCAGGACGTATTGGGCGAAGCCGGTGATCCAGGCACGGCCGCTGATGGTGGGAACGACCGCGGGGTAGGGGCCGACGGTGGTCTCCTCGATCAGGCGGCCGGTGAAAATGGTCCCGAGGATCCCTTCGTGGTTGAAGTCCTCGTCGAGGCCCAGCTCGCCGCGCGCATGGAGCACGGCCATCTTGGCGCACGTGCCGGTGCCGCAGGGCGAGCGGTCGATCACGCCGGTCCAGGTGGCCGGCCGGCTCCAATCGAGCTTCCCGCTCGACACGACCACCGCGTTCTTCCGGTGCGCGCCCGGCGCGCTCGGCACGCCCGAGAGCTGCGCGATGCTGACGCCGGCGATCTCCGGGTTCTCCGGGTGGACGACGGGGAGCTGCTCCTGCGTCGCCGCCTTGATCATCTCGCCGATCCGGACGATGTCGCGCCCCTCGTCCGGGGTGAGCTTCAGGCCGAACGGCGCCGCGTCGGCGATCACGTAGAACATGCCGCCCCAGGCGACATCCACGGTCACCGGCCCGAGGTGCGGCACCTCGATCGTCTTGCCGACGTGGACCGCGAAGGCGGGCACGTTGCGGAACGTGACCTTGGTGACCTGGCCGTTCGAGCACTCGGCCCGCACGCCCACCAGGCCGGCCGGCGCCTCGAGCACCAGGTCGGTGACCGGCTCGCGCATCGGCACCATGCCCGTCTCGAGCAGCGCCGTCGCGACGCAGATCGTGTTGGTGCCCGACATGGCCGGGTACTCGACCTGCTCCATGATGACGAAGCCGGCGTCGGCCTCGGGCCGCGTCGGCGGGAGGATCAGGTTGCAGCAGACGGCGGGGAAGCCGCGCGGCTCGCGCAGCATCCGCTTCCGGAGGTCGTCGTGGTGACGCTCGAGGTGCTTCATCTTCTCGAACATCGTCCGGCCCGGCACGTCGCGCACGCCGCCGACGATCACGCGCCCCGGCTCGCCGCCGGCGTGAAGATCGACGGCGGTGATCATGTTGGTCAGTCGCATGAAACGCTCCGCTCGGCCGTCACTTCGGCTCGAGCATCTCGAGCGCGACGGCGATCATCAGGCGCACGCCGATCGGCAGCACCTTCTCGTCGATGTCGAACCGCGCGTTGTGATGCGGGTAGGGCCTGCCGTCGCCCGCTCCCAGCTTCGCGAACGCGCCGGGCACGCGCTGGAGGTAGTAGGCGAAGTCCTCGCCGCCCATGACCGGGGCGATCGTCCTGACGTTGGCGGCGCCCAGCTCAAGCGCCGCCGCGCGCGCCACCAGATCCACCGAGGCCGCATCGTTGACGACGGGCGGATAGCCGTCGTCGTACTTGTACTCCGCGGTCGCGCCGAAGAGCCGACACGTGGCCTCGCACACCTCCCCGAGCCGCTGCTTGATGGCGCGCTGGGTGGCGAGGTCGAGCGTGCGGACGGTGCCGGTCATCGTCACCGTGTCGGGGATGATGTTGTGAATCCGCCCGCCGTGGATGGTGGTGAACGACACGACGGCCGGCTCGAGCGGGTTGACGAAGCGGCTGACGATCGTCTGTGCCGCCACGACGATGTGCGAGGCGACGACGACCGGATCGACGGTCACGTTCGGCTGCGAGGCGTGGCCGCCGCGCCCGTGGACGGTGACCTCGAACTCGTCGGCCTGCGCCATCGACGCCCCGGCCCTGAGGCCGACGATGCCCGTCGGGAGCGGCTGCCAGAGGTGCAGGCCGAAGATGGAGTCGACGCCGTCGAGCGCGCCCTCCTCGATCATGAGCGGCGCGCCGCCCGGGGGGTTCTCCTCGGAGGGCTGGAAGAGGAAGACGACGTTGCCGGGCAGGCTGTCGCGCCGCGCGGCCAGCAGGCGGGCGGCGCCCATGAGGATCGCCATGTGCCCGTCGTGGCCGCAGGCGTGCATGATGCCCGGGTTCTGCGACTGGTAGTCGTGGTCGGCGATCTCGGCCACCGGCAGCGCGTCCATGTCGGCGCGCAACGCCACCGTCCGCCCGGGGCGGCCGCCGCGGAGCAGGCCGCGCAGGCCCGTCTTGCCGCACGTCCTGACTTCGATCCCCAGCGACTCGAGGAATTGACGGACGACTTGCTGCGTCCGCCGCTCCTCGTATCCCAGCTCGGGATGCCGGTGAAAGTCGCGCCGCCATTCGACCAGCGCGGGGGCGATTGCCTCGACGTCCGCTGCCAGGTTGCTCATTGTGTCTTCCTCCACGCCGACTATTGGATCGGGACGAATTTTACGCTCCGCGTAAAATTCGTCCCGATCCAATTTATGTGCGATCCACTTTGTCTGGAAAGAGCGCGAACGCCAGCATCGTCACCATCGCGTTCAGCGCGAGGCCGACGAAGCCGGCGTTCATGCCGAGGAACGGGTCGTGGCTGCTCCAGATGAGGCTCACGACGACGACCTCGCCGGTCACCAGGCCCGCCATCACGTGGCGCGCCCGGGCGCGCGGCACGAACACGCCGAGCGCGATGCCGGGGAAGAACTGGGCCACGCCGTCGTAGCCGAAGATGAGGAGGTTGACCAGCTCCTTCGGCGACCAGAGCGCCAGCGCGAGCGCCGCGAGCGCGATGACCAGCATGAACGCGCGCGACGCGCCCATGAGGTGACCGTCGCTGAGGTCGCGACCCACGAGCGGCCTGTAGAGGTTCTTCGCCGTCAGCGTCGCGGCCACCAGCAGCAGCATCGACGCCGGGACCATCGCGGTCACCGCGCCGGCGCCGCCGACAAAGCCCGCGAACCAGGGCGGGTAGCTCCGCGTGACGAGCGCGAGCAGCGCGGTGTCGGGGTTCTTGAGGCCGGGAATCACCAGCAGCGCCGTGAACCCCACGAAGAGGATCAGGAGGATCGGCAGCTGGTAGAGCGGCATGATCACCGCGTTGCGCCGGATCGTGCGGTCGTCCTTCGCCGAGAAGGCGGACGCGAACATGTGCGGCCAGCAGTAGAAGCCCAGGCCGGTCAGCAGGATCGTGCTGACGACCCATCCCACGCCCATCGTCGTCGTGTGGCCGGGAAACGTGAGGTGGGCCGGCTGCTGGCGCATCAGCTCGTGCATCATCGGGCCGATGCCGCCGAAGTAGATCGACGGCAGGCCGAAGCCGATGACGACCACCGCGACGATCATCGAGATGTCCTTGACGATCGCGACCCAGGCGATGCCCTTCAATCCGCTCGTGTAGACGAACACGCACGTCAGGGCGAACGCGATGAGGATCGCCGAGGTGGACGAGAACGCGCCGCCGCTCGCGATCTCGACGATCATCCCGAGACCGGCGAGCTGCAGCTGGAGGTAGGGGACGATCGACACGACGCCGATCAGGGCGACCATGCCGGCCAGCGCGGGGCTTTCGTAGCGGGCGAGAAAGAAGTCGGGCTGGGTGTGGAGGCCGCGCCGCTTGGCCATCCGCCAGATCGGCGGCAGCAGGAAGAACGAGACCACGTAGCCGATGGTGCCGTAGGCGAGGATGTAGAACGAGGGCGCGCCGCGCGAGTACGCCCAGCCGCTGGCGCCCAGGAACGTGAACGTCGTGTAGATCTCGCCCGCCATCAGCAGCCAGACGAGGATGACGCCGAAGCGGCGGCCGCCGACGCTCCAGCGCTCGAGGCTCATCTCGCCGCGCCCGCGGCCGATGATGCCGACGACGGCCGAGCAGACGATGAAGGCGAGAATGACGAGCAGCGGGACGGTCACGACCGCTCCCCGGAGGGCGGGCGATCGTCCGCGCCGCGCGTGAGCAGGTAGGCCGCCCCGAGGAAGATCGGCGCCGCCATCACCCAGCCGACGATCCACACGAGGAGGAACGGCAGGCCGAAGACGACCGGGTCGAGGTGGTTCACGAAGGGCAGCCCGGCCACCATCACCAGCATGGGAGCCACGGCCACGGCGAACGCGAGCCTGGTGTGCATGCGCCTCCTGTCGGCACGATGGTTTATCGAGGGCAATAGAACAGTCAAGGAAAAGCAGGCTGCAGGCTACGGGCCTCGGGCTTCAGGCCGTGTGACGGTCGTGACCCGGCCGCCAGCCGCCAGTCGCGAGCCGCAGGCCGCCGAGACGTGATATCCTCGCCGGACCCGGCCCGGGTACGGCCAGGCCAAACACTTTCACAACCGAGGTCGAGATGCGTCGAATCCATGGTTCCGTCTCCATTCTGGTCGGCGTCATGTCGCTGTTGCTGTGGACGGCCGTGTCCGCGCAGCAGGCGAAGTCGCCGTACATCAAGGCGTCCGGCCAGGCGTTCGGCAACGCCGACGCCATCACGCAGGACGAGCTGAAGACCTACGAGTACTTCCTCTCCGCGGATGCCCTCCAGGGCCGCAACCTGCCGTCGCCTTCGTTCGACGCGGCGGCGCTCTACATCGCCAGCCACATGAAGGAATGGGGGCTCACGCCGGGCAGCACGGGCACGCCGGCCGAGGGGCCGCTGCAGCCCTACCTGGTTCCGTTCGACCTGGTCAGCAACCAGCTCGACGCGCCCAACATGCAGCTGACGGTCACACTTCCGCCTTCGGCCGGACGCGGAGGGCGCGGCGGCGCGGGCGGCGGGGCGGCCGCGGCGCCGGCAGGCCAGGCCGCCGTGCCGCGCGCCTTCGAGTACGGCAAGGACTGGACGGCGGGTGCCGGCGGACGCGGCGGCGCCGTGTCGGCGGTCGAGATCAAGGGCGCGAAGCTCGTCTTCGTCGGCAACGGCTACGTCATCAACAAGACCAAGGCGAACCCGTACCAGGGGATCGACGTTCGCGGCAAGGTGATGATCGTGGCCGGGGTGCCGGCCGAACTGGCGGCTGCCGCCGCCGGCGGGCGCGGCGGCGGGCGCGGGGGACCCAACCCGCTCGGCGTCGAGAACACCGACTTCGTGACGCCGCAGACCTACGCCGCGAAGAACGGCGCGGCCGGGATCATCATGATCCCGAGCTTCCAGCAGCTCTCCGCGATGGCCAACCCCGCGCCGCCGCGCGCGTCGCTCAACGGCCCGTCGTACCAGGTCGTGAAATTCATGGCCAACCGGCCCGCCTCGGTGCCGACCATCACCGCCGGCATCGAGCTCATCACCGCGCTGTTCCAGGGCGAAAAGCTGAACGGGTCCCAGGTGTTCGCCGCCGGATCGGCCAGCGCGCCCGCCGAGTCGTTCGAATTGGCGGCGGCCAAGGCGGTCACGCTCAAGATCGCGGTCACCAGCGCGAAGAACCACGCCTACAACGTCATGGCGGTCCTCCAGGGACGCGACCCGGTGCTCAAGAACGAGTTCGTCGTGATGAGCGCCCACCTCGATCACATCGGCCTGGCCCAGCCCGACGCGAACGGCGACGGCATCAACAACGGGGCCGACGACGACGCGTCGGGATGCGCGGCGCTGATGGCGACCGCACACGCCTACGCGACCGGGGCGGCGAAGGGGATGCGGCCCAGGCGGACGATGATCTTCCTGTGGGTGGCCGGCGAGGAGAAGGGGCTCTGGGGCTCGCAGTACTTCAACCAGTTCCCGCCGGTGGACATCACCAAGGTCGTCGCCGACCTGAACATGGACATGATCGGCCGCAGCAAGACGCCGGGCTACGTCGATCCGGCCTCCTACAAGCTCGCCGAGCCCAACGAGGTCTTCATCGTCGGGCCGCGCGTGGCGAGCGACGAGCTGGGGAAGATCCTGCAGCAGGTGAACGGGTCGTACCTGAAGCTGAAGTTCAACGACTTCTACGACACGACGGCGCCCGATGCGACGCACGACAACCTCGGGCCGGGCGCGTCGGGCCAGCGGATCTTCTACCGCAGCGACCACTACAACTTCGTGAAGATGGGGATCCCGATCGCGTTCTTCAGCGACGGCCTGCACGTGGACTACCATCGCGTCACCGACAGCGCCGAGAAGATCGACTACGACAAGGTGGAGGCGGTCTCCAAGACGATCTACGCGGTGAGCTGGACGCTGGGGAACTCGGCCACGCGGCCGAAGCTCAATGAGAAGCTCCCCGATCAGCTCGTGAACGACATGAAGACGGTGAAGGACCAGGGCTGGGGCAAGCGGGAGCCGGGCCTATAATCAAGAAATGATGACTCGGCCCCAAGCCGTCGAACCTTGCATACCGGCGGTGTCGATCGCGAGCATCGGCACCGCCCTTCCTCCCCGCTGCTTCTCGCAGGCCGAAACGCTGGCCTGGGGCCTGACACACATTCCGCTCGCTCCGGCCACGCGGGAGCTGTACGAGAGGGTCCTGGGCGATTCCAGCATCGCCAGGCGCCACCTCGCGCTCGACGACCTGTCCGAGCTGCTCGAGACCGACCACGACGCCGTCCTGGCCCGGTTCGAACGGTGGGCCGGGGAGCTGTCCGCCCGATCTCTCACCCGCGCGCTCGAGGTGGCCGGCGTGGAGGCGGCGTCGGTCGATTTCCTGGCGGCGACCACCTGCACGGGCTACCTGTGCCCGGGGCTCACGTCCTATGTGATGGAGCGGGCGGGGCTTCGTGGCGACATCCGCCGGGCGGACCTGGTCGGGATGGGTTGCGGCGCCGCGATGCCGGCGCTCGAGCAGGCCTGCGACTTCCTGGCCGCGCACCCGGACGGCACCGCCGCGGTGGTGAGCACGGAGATCTGCAGCGCGGCGATCTTCATCGGCGACGCGCCCGAGCTGGTGATCTCGAACACGATCTTCGGCGACGGGTCGGCGGCGGCCATCCTGAGGCGGAAGGGGCGGACGGCGCCTGCGGACGGCCGCGGTCCTTGCCCGACGCTGCGCGGGTTCCGGTCGCTGACGCTCCCCGAGTGGCGAGACACCCTGCGGTTCCGGACCGAGGGCGGGCACCTCCGGAACGTGCTCAGCCGTGACGTGCCGATCAGGGCGGGCGTCGCGTGCCGTCGTCTCGTGCTCGAGCTGCTCGGCGAACACGGCGTCGCCATCGACGCGGTCCGCCACTGGGTGATGCACGCGGGCGGCCGGCTCGTCCTCGACGCCATCGAGCGCGCGCTGGAGTTGCCGGCGACGGCCCTCGAGGCGGCCCGCGCGGTCCTGCGCGACGCGGGCAACCTCTCGTCACCGACGGTGCTCTTCGTGCTGGACGAAGAGCAGCGGCGCCGGCCGCCGGCGCCCGGCGACCTCGGGATCGTCAGCTCCTTCGGCGCCGGCTTCGCGGCGCACGCCGCGCTCGTGGAGTACTGACGTTATGGCCGGGCACGGGCCGACCAGGAGGCTCGGTCTCGACCGCCGCTCGTCGGCCGACGAGATTATGGACACCGAGCCGCTGTCCGCGCCGGTCGTCGATCGGACGCTGAGGTTCCTCGAACTGACGAACCGGCGGTTCGGCGGCACGGGCGTCGTCCTCCGAACGCTCGAGCGGTGGCGCCGCGGCTGGCCGTCGGGGCAGCGGCTCCGCCTGCTCGACGTCGGCACCGGCGCCGCCGACATCCCTCGCGCCATCCTCGCCTGGGCCAGGTCGGCGGGCGTCGACCTGTCGATCACCGCCATCGACAGCGCTCCCGACGTGGCGGCGGCCGCCCGTGAACGGGCCCGCGGCGTGAGCGGACTCTCCGTCGAGCTGGCCAGCCTTTCCGACGTGGCGTCGTCGGGGCGGCAGTTCGACTACGTCACGGCGTCGCTGTTCCTGCACCACGTCCCGCCGGACCGGACCATCGACGCGCTCGAGTCGCTCGACCGGCTGGCCACGCGGGGCCTCGTCATCAGCGACCTCAAGCGATCCCGGGTTGCGCTGGCTGGCGTCGGCCTGCTCGCCTACGCCGCCGGCAACGCGGTCGTGCGCCACGACGGTCCGCTGTCGGTCCGGCGCGCGTTCACCGTGGTGGAACTGCGCGGGCTGGCCGCCGAGTGCGGCCTGGGCTACCTCGCGGCCAGGTCCGAAGGCCCCTTCCGCGTGAGCCTGTCGGGGGAGAAGCATGGCCCCGCCTGACGCGCTCGTCGTCGGGGCCGGGCCGGCCGGCCTGAGCGCCGCCATCGCGCTCGGAACGGCGGGCGCGGACGTCATCGTGCTCGAGCAGCACCTGTCGCCGCCGCCGCGCGTGTGCGGCGCGTTCATCAATCCCGAGGGGGTGGCGCATCTCGAGACGCTGGGTGTCATACCGGGGCTCGCCGCCGCGGCTGTCCCGGTGACCGACGCCACGCTGACGTGGCCGGGAGGCGGGCACGCGCGGGTGGCGATCGCACGCGGCGTCCGGGCGGGTCTCGCGGTGCCGCGGCCGGTGCTCGAGCGCGCGATGGCGGAACGCCTGGCGGAGGTCGGCGGCAGGACACGGTGGAACGCGCGCGTGACCGGCGCCGAACGGTGCGGAGGCAAGTGGGCGGTGGACGTCATGTCCGGACCGGCGCACGACCGGCTCGTCGCGCCGTGCCTCGTCGTGGCCGACGGCCGGTTCTCCTCGCTGTCGGGGCGGCATCTGCCGAAAGCGCGCGCCGGCTGGTTCGGGTGGAACGCGTCGTTCGCGGGCGTTGACCAGGCGCCCGGGGCCCTGTCGCTCCATTTCGGTCGCCGCGGGTACGTCGGCCTGCTCACCTTTCGGGACGGCCTCACCAACGTCTGCGGGCTGACGCTGCGCGACGGCTCGGCAACCTCGTCGTGGGAAGCCGTGCTGGCGACGGCGATCGACGAGCAGCCGGCGCTGGCGTCGCTGCTCCGGCCCGCGACGAGAATCGACGCGTTCCGCGGCGTCGGGCCGCTGCCGTTCTCGCGGCGGATGTGGTCGGCCGACGGGCCGCTGCTCGGGGGCGATGCCGCGGCGGTCGGGGATCCCTACATGGGCGAGGGAATCAGCCGGGCGCTCGGCACGGGGCCCGCGCTCACCGCCGCACTCGGGCGCGGCGGCCTGGCGGAACCACCGCTCCAGATGTCCGACAGGTACAACGCCGTCTGGCGGCAGCGCTACCACCCGCGCCTGCGATTCGGTACGGCCGCGCGCTGGCTGCTCGATCGCCCGCGCCTGGCTCCGCTGGCGCTGGCCCAGATCGCGTCCCACCCGTTCCTGCTTCGCGTCGTGCTCTCGCTGGCGCACCGGGCGGGGGAGTAGGCGGACACGTCATCGGCTTGCGCCTTACGCCTCACGCCTCACGCCTTACGCCTCGCGCCTCGCGCCTCACGCCTTGCGCCTTACGCCTCGCGCCTCATGCCTTGCGCAGGGCTGAAGCCCTGCGCTATCTGGGTACTCTCTTCAGATAGCGCAGGCCTTCAGGCCTGCGCCGGTTTCGCGCCGGCGAGCGGTTCGGCCTTTTCTTCGCTACGACACTGAAATATCCTGAGAGGTCCCCGAGCGGCTGAACGATGAACCTGCGAGTCCTGTTGGCCACCCCGTACGACCTGACCGTGCCCGGAGGGGTCAACAGCCAGAGCTTCGGCCTGCTCGACGCGCTGACCGCGCGCGGCGTGGACGCGCGCCTGGTCGGCCCGTCGTCGGGAGGGGCAAACGGGGCAGACCCCCGCGTGCTGGTCGCCGGCCGTGTCTCGCACCTGCCGTTCAACGGCGCGATGAGCCGCGTGGCGTCGGACCCGCGCATCCTCTTCACGCTTCGCCGCCTGGTGCGCGAGTTCGACCCCGACGTCGTGCACGTGCAGGAACCGGTGAGCCCGCTGCCGTGCGCCGCCCTGCTGTGGCTGGCTCCGCGCCGCGCGCTTCGCGTCGGCACGTTCCACACCTACTCCGAGTCCGGCCGCGGCTACCTGTGGACCTGGCCCTACGTCCAGGCCGTGTGGTCGAAGCTGGACGTGCGGGTGGCCGTGTCGGACGCGGCCCGGGAATTCGCCACGCGGTTTCACCGCGCGGACTTCGAGATCATTCCGAACGCGATCGCCCTGCCGCCCCCGCCGTCGCCGCTGGCCGAGAGGACGGGCCCGCCGCGCGTCCTGTTCGTCGGCCGGCTCGACGAGCCGCGGAAGGGATTTGGCGTGTTCCTGAGGGCGATCAGGCGTGTCGAAGCGGAGGCGCCAGGGACGCTGACCGCCACGGTGATCGGCCGCGGAGTTGAGGCGTGGCGCGAGGAAGCCGCCGGACTGCCGGTGCGATTCGAGGGCGAGGTCGTGGACGAGGGCCTGGCTGGCGCCTATGCCGAGGCCGATATCGTGGCCGTCCCGTCGGTCGGCGGCGAGAGCTTCGGCCTCGTGCCGCTCGAGGCGATGGCGCACCACCGGCCGGTCGTCGCGTCGGGCATCGCGGGGTATGCCGCCTGGATGGAAGGGGCCGCGAGGCTCGTGCCGCCGGCGGACGAGGCCGCGCTGGCCGAAGCCCTGAAGGAGCTGGCGGCCAGCCCGGCGCTACGCGCCGATCTCTCGGCCCGCGGCGCGTCGCTGGCCCGACAGCACTCCTGGGACGTCGTGGTCGAGCGCTGGCTGGCGCTCTACCAGCGGCGACGAGAAGGGCGCGCACTATAATGTCTGCGACCCCCCCCGGGGTCACCGCCGTCGAGCGAGCGGGTCATTCGGAGCCGCGCCGGGTCCGATCGGAGGATGCCTTGAAGACCGCCATCGCCTGCTGTCTGCTTTGCCTCGTTGCCGCGTCCTCCTTCGCGCAATCCACGAGGCCGCCGGTGCTGGTCTACGTCTGGACGGCCAGGCCGGACGTTGTCGGCCCCGACCAGAAGGGCCGCGAGGACTCCGTCAACGATCTGCTCAGGGTGCTCGACGGGAACCGGTACAGGCGAGCGCTCGCGCTCGTGGCCACGAGGGAAGCGAGCGAGATCCAGGTCGAAGTGGTCGCGCGCGGGGCGATCAACACGCGCGGGCTGTACCAGCCCATCGATTCGCTGGGCACGAAGTCGCACTCGCCACGCAATGCGCTGACGCTGTTCGCCACGCTTCGGGTGCGCGACTACCGTCTCGACTTGAGCTGCAGCGCGGGCACAGACAACGCGTTCTGGCGGAGGACTGCACAGGCGTGCGCCGACAAGATCCTGGAATGGACGGAGGCCCACGTCGAGCAGGTCCGACCGGCCAAATAGCCGGCTGGCGCTCGACCGGGCCGGCGTCCTGCAGTCCGCTTACTTGATCTCCTTCATCAGCGCCGCCACGGCCGCCTCGAGCTGCTGATCCTTGCCGGTGATCACCACGCTGTAGTCGTTCATCACCCTGATGTCCGGCTCGGTCTGCTGGTTCTCGAGATACTTGCCCGTGGTCGCGTCCTTCACGCCGCTGTGGGGCACGCCCCAGCGCACGCCGTCCGCCAGGCTCTCCCACCCGGCGAACGTGCACGTGCCGGGCGTCGGCATGCCGACCAGCTTCCCGAGGTTCAGCGCCTTCACCGTGTAGGCGTAGCAGTGGCCGTCGCTGTAGTTCGCCTCGTTGGCCATCGAGATGCTGGGCTTGGTCCACCGGAAGTTCGGCTCGTAGCCCGAGGCGCGGCGGTCGTTCGCGTACTCGAAGAACTTCTTGCCGCTGAGGAACATCGCCAGGTCGGCCACCAGGTCGCCTCCGCCGTTGAAGCGGGTGTCGATGACCACGCCTTTGCGCGTGGCGAACTTGCCCATGACTTCCTCGTAGGTGGACCGGTACGCGCCGTCGTTCATGCCGGGCACGTGGACGTAGCCGAGCTGTCCCTGGCTGAGCCGATCGACTTCCGCTTCGTTGCGATGCACCCACCGGGCGTAGAGCAGCCGGTTCTCCTCGCCGAGCGTGACCGGCTTGACGACGACGTCGAAGCGCTTGTCGCCGTCGGCGACGCGCAGCAGCGTCTTCTTGCCGGCCTTGCGGTTGAGGAACTGCGCGGGGTCCCTGTCTGCGGCGACCGTCTCGCCGTCGATCGCCTCGATGATCATGCCGGGCTTGACGACGATCCCCGACTTGTCGAGCGGACCGTCCTTGATCACTTCGACGACCTTGATGCCGACACCCGTCCATGCCGGGTCGGGAAAGACGCCCAGCGCGGCCGTCTCGTCCTGGTTGGTCGCCTGGGGTGAGTAGCTGGCGCCGCTGTGGCTGATGTTCAGCTCGCCGAGCATCTCGGCCAGCATCTCGGCGAACTCGTAGTTGTTGCCGATGTGCGGCAGGTACTTCTGGTAGATCGGCCTGAGGCCGTCCCAGTCGGCGCCGTGGTAGCCGGCGGTGTAGAAGGAGTCCTTGACCGTCTGCCAGACGTGGTCGAACGCCTGCTGCCGCTCGGCGGCCAGGTTCACGACCATCTCGCCGCTGATGCTGACCGTTTCGCGCTTGGCCGACGCCGGGTCGATCTTGGAGATGGCGCCGTCGGCGAGCAGGAACAGCGTCTTCTGATCCTTGTCCCACGCGAGCGTGCCGCCGTTGGCGTTGAGCGCCAGCGCCATCTTGGTCTCCCTGGTCCGGAGGTTGGTGGACCAGAGGTTCATCCCCTTCTCGAACCGGGCGAGGTAGTAGAGCGTCTCGCCGTCCTTGCTGATGGCCGCGTCACCGAGCGACGAGGAGTGGATCGTCAGCCGCGCCTTCCGCTCGGCGACGTTGTCGAGGTCGAACACCAGGTCCTCGACCTTCGCGTCCTTCGGCGCCTCCTTGGCCTCCTTCGGCTTGTCCTTGTCCTTCTTGTCCTCGGTCTCCTTGAGCAGCGCGTAGTCCTCCTTGCTCAGGCGGTACCGGTCCCACGCGTCCTGCGAGAAGAACATGGCGTAGGCGTCGTTCTGCGCGCCGCCGCCCTGGGCCACCGCCTTGAGGCCGTCGCGGGTGCTGAACCAGAGCATCGCCTTGCCGCCCATGATCCAGCGGCCGCGGCTGTCGTTGAAGCCGCTCTGGGTCAGGTTGATCGCCGGGCTCTTGCCGTCGGCGCGAACCAGGCCGATCTCGCCGGGCGCGAGGCCGGGCACCGAAAGGTCGAAGAGGATCCACTGGCTGTCGGGGCTCCACTCGAACTGCTGGTCGCCCTCGTCGATCTCCTTGCTCGTCAGGATCGTCCGGCTCTGCCTGGTCTCGAGGTTGAGGACCTTGAGCGTCGAGCGGTCCTCGACGTAGGCGATCTCCTTGCCGTCGGGCGAGTACTTCGCCTGCGACTCCTGGTGCGCGGTGACGACCACCGGCGCCTCCTTGAGCACGGTGGCGGCGTAGAAATACGGCTCCTCATCGCGCGTCTTCCGGGTCTCGTAGATCCCCCACTTGCCGTTGCGCTCCGACGCGTAGAGCAGGGCCTTGCCGTCGGGCGAGAAGCTCACGCCCCGCTCCTGCTCGGGCGTGCTCGTGATCCGCTTGGTGGCGGTGCCTTCGACGGCGGAGACGAAGACCTCGCCGCGGAAGACGAACGCGACCTCCTTGCCGGTCGGCGACACGGCGAGCTCGCGCGCGCCGCCGGTCACCGGCACGACCCGCTCGTTGGTGGCCCGCGCGTCGATGGCGATGGCCACGGCGACCTTCTGCGGCTGGCCGGCCGGCTTCATCGTGTAGATCTGGCCGTCGTACCCGAAGCAGAGCGTCCCGGCGTCGGAGAGGCTCAGGAACCGCACCGGCGCCTTCTTGAACGAGGTGACGACCTGCGCGTTGCCTCCCTGCAGGCTCATCTTCTGCACGTTGAAGGAGCCGCTCTCCTCGCTGAGGTAGTAGAAGGCCTGGTCGTTGTCGGTGAAGACCGGGTTGCGATCCTCGCCGGCGAAGGTGGTGACCTTCCGGTGGGTGCCGGTCCTGGTGTCGTCGATCCAGATGTCGCGCGTGATCGACGAGGTGTGGTGCTTGCGCCAGGCGTTCTCGCCGCCCTTCTTGTCCTGGTAGAGCAGGAACTGGCCGTTGCGGCTCACCTTGACATCCTCGGCGGGCGTGGTCAGCACCTGCTCGACGCGGCCGCCGGCGACCGGCACCCGGTAGAGCTCGGGCTGCGAGCCGGTGGGGAACATCCGGTTGGCGGCGGTGTCCATCCGGGCAGCCCCGAACAGGATGAACTTGTCGTCGGGCGTGAACGCGTAGGGGTATTCCTGCGCCGAGTGGAACGTCAGCCGGCGCGCCTCGCCCCCCTCGGCCGGCATGATGAAGACGTCGAAGTTGCCGAACCGATCGCTCGCAAACGCGATCTGCCTGCCGTCGTGGCTCCAGACCGGCATGAAGTCGTGGGCGTCGCTGAGCGTCAGGGGGACGGCGGTGCCCCCGGCGGCCGGGACGCGGTAGATGTCGCCCTTGTAGGTGAACGCGATCGTCTTGCCGTCGGGGGAGATCGCGGGGTAGCGCAGCCACTCCGGGCTCGTCTGGGCCGCGGCGGAGGCGGTGACGAAGAGGCACAGCAGGAGCGCGAGTCGTGTTTTCATGGTTCTGCACTGCCGGCGGGAGGCACCGGACGGTTAAGGGGCCGGGGAATTGTAGATCAGGTCGCTACGCCTTGGGGGCGGTCTTTGCCGCCTCGCCCTTGGCCGTGCCGGCCTTGGCCGTGGCGGCTTTTGCCGCGCCAGCCTTCGCCGTGCGGCGGGGCTTCGCGGCCTTCTGTGGCGCCGGGGACGCGGTCCGCTCCAGCGCGACCAGGCTGGTGGCGAACGTCTTGACCCCGTGCTCGTCGAAGTTGATCACGGTGTGGTGGTCGTCCGCGCCAGTGATCGTCCCCGGGCCGTAGTTCGCCTGCACGACGCGATCACCAACCTTGAACGATGCCATGATCACCTCGGGAAACGGGAATGACGGGTCTTTCGGGCACCAAAGACAGTACCCCCTTCCGCCCCTCGAATCAAGGCCCGTCTGCAGCCAGGGTGACGTTTCCGGCCGAATCGCGCTACAATATAAGAGTAGCCTACCCTCGAAAGCCCGCGACACGAGCTGAAACGAGTCGCCTGGACTCGCTCCTCTCTCTTGCGACGTTTTCACCGGTGAGCCGCTGCGTCGAGGGGTGAGCCTCGACTTCACCAACCGAGCGCGGCCGCGAGACGGCCGCCAGAGTCGCAGATCGCGAGGAGCAAGCCAGATGGGCATGAGACTCTACGTCGGCAATCTCTCATTCAACACCACCGAGCAGGAACTCCAGGCCCTCTTCGAGACCGCCGGGCAGGTCGCGTCGGTCACCGTCATGCGGGACACGGCCACGGGCCGCGCCCGCGGGTTCGGGTTCGTCGAGATGGCGTCCGACGCGGACGCCCAGAACGCCATCGCCCAGCTGAACAACCGCGAGCTCGGCGGTCGCAACCTGACGGTCAACGAAGCCAAGCCGCGTCCCGAGCGCTCGGGCGGGTTCGGCGGCGGCGGCGGCGGCAACCGGCGGCGGGAGCCGCGCTGGTAGGCGCGACGGCAATCATTTCTTCGCAACGACGCTTGGGACGGCGACGGCACGGATGTCACCCGCACGTGGCAGTCCGTTCTGTCGCCCTCCGTTTGTCCCGGCGGGCCTGGTCCATCAGCCGATAGAGGCGCTTGATTTGAGCAAAGACGATCTTCTCGACATCCAGGGCATTGTGAAGTCGATCCACGGTGGCGGGCTGTACCGCGTGCAGGCGGACGCCGGCCACGAAGTCCTCGCGCAGTTGAGCGGCCGCATGCGCCGTTTTCGGATCAAGGTCGTCACGGGCGACAGGGTCACCGTGAGCGTGTCCCCCTACGACATGGTCCGCGGCATCATCACCTTCCGCGCCCGCTGACCGGCGCGGCGACGACCCCCTAATCGCGTCCATCGGGAGCGGGGGCTCTCGAGGCTGGCCCGGAGGCATCGCCGGCCTCGACACCCGATCTCCGCCCTTTCTCCACAAGGCGCTTGTCACCCCGCCCGGACCGTGATAGAAACGCGAGCCGTGTCCGTCACGACCGCCGGCGTTCACGGCGGCCGCCGTCGTCCCGGTCTCTCGGAGAACCTACATGAAGAAACGTGTCCTGTGGATCACGTGCGCGCTGACCGTGGCGCTCGCGGTGATGCTGGCCGGCCCCGTCCTGCGTGCCGGCGGCGAGAACATCAACTACGTCGACATCAACAAGATCAAGGCCGAGGGCCTCAAAGACCTGCGGGAGCCGCAGCGCTCGCAGGTCATGCAGCTCAACAGCTACCTGTCCGACGTCTACGCTCCGCGGCTGACCGGATCGCCGATGGCGATGAAGGCGGCCGAGTGGGTCGTGACGACGCTGAAGGGCTGGGGGCTCACGAAAGTGGCGATCGAGCCGTGGGCGAACCGGAACGGTTTCGAGCGCGGCTGGACCAACGACGCCTTCTACATGGAAGTGACCGCGCCCGAGCACTTCTCGGTGCCGGGCACGCCGACCGGCTGGACGCCCGGGACCAGCGGCATGGTGAGGGCTGAGGCGGTCTTGATGACTGCGGCCACGGAAGCGGATTTGGCGCCGTACAAGGGCACGCTCAAAGGGAAGTGGGTGCTTCTTGTCGCGCCACCCGACGTGCCCGCGTTCTGGGATGCCCGCGCCAAGCGATACACCGACGAGCAGTTGTCAGCGCTCGAACTGCAGCCGCCTCCCCCGGCCCTGGAGTTCGGCGTGACGCCGCCCGGCCAGCGCGGAGGGGCGCCGGCGGCAGCCCAGGCCCCGCAGGGCCCGCGAGCGGGCGGGCCCGGGCAGCAGGGTCCCAGCTTCCAGACCATTCGCGCCGACTTCCTGCGTGCCGAGGGCGCGCTCGGCACGCTGACGACCGTGCCGATCGGCCACGGCCTCTACCAGATCGGCGGCAACCGGAACGCGGACCCGGCGACGACGCTGCCGGCCGTGTCCATCGCCGCCGAGCAATACAACCGCATCGCGAGGATCCTCGCCAAGAAGCTCCCGGTCACGATCGCGGCCGACATCAAGAACACCTTCTACCCGAACCCGCCCGTCTTCAACGTCGTCGGCGAGATCGCGGGCACCGACAAGGCGGACGAGGTCGTGCTGCTCGGCGCCCACATCGACACGTGGCATTCGGCCACCGGCGCGGCCGACGATGGCGTCGGCGTGGCGGCGATGATGGAAGCGGTTCGCATCCTGAAGACGACCGGCGTCAAGCTGCGGCGGACGGTTCGCGTCGGCTTCTGGGAGGGCGAGGAGCAGGGGCTGCTCGGGTCGCGCGAGTACGTCGCGGCCCACTACGCCACGCGCCAGCCACTGCCGGCGCAGCCGGGCGCGCAGCCGGCCGCGGGCGGCGGGGGCGGCGGGCGGGGCGGCCCGCAAGGGCCGCTCGAGAAGAAGCCCGACTACGACAAGCTGTCGGTGTATTTCAACATCGACAACGGCACCGGGGCGCTGCGCGGCATCTACCTGCAGGGGAACGACGCGGCCGGCCCGATCTTCCGCGAGTGGATGGAGCCGTTCCGCAGCCTCGGCATGACGACGGTGACGATCCGGAACACCGGCGGCACCGACCACCAGTCGTTCGACGGCGTCGGCCTGCCCGGGTTCCAGTTCATCCAGGACGAGATCGAGTACAACGGCGTCACGCACCACTCGAACATGGACACCTACGAGCGGCTGCAGCCGAATGACGTCATCAAGATGTCGACGATCGTGGCGGGATTCGCCTACCTCGCGGCCAACCGCGACGAGATGATTCCGCGCAAGCCGCTGCCCGCGCCTGGCGCGGGCGGGGGACGGCGCGGACAGTAGGGCTCAAGGCCCAGGGCTCAGGGCTCAGGCCAAGGCGGCTCAGGGCTCAAGGCTCAGGCCAAGGCGGCTCAAGGCTCAGGGCTCAAGGCTCCCGGCCTGGAGGTTTACCTGCGGGCCCGGCGGCGTATGACCGCCGGGCCTGCAGGCTCTCGCGAGCGGCCTTCCCGATCACTCGCGCTCGATGGTCTTCCCGGGGGCGAGCACGAATCGCTGCAGCACGACCGCCACCAGCGCCAGGCAGACGGCCAGCCCCGCGAACGACATCACGCGGTAGAGACCCGGCAGCCGCGACACATCCGACAGGAATCCCTTCAGCAGCGCCACGGTCAGCAGCAGGATCGCCGAGAGGCGCGCCTCGTGCGAGCGGAGCACGATCCCCCCGGCCAGCAGCGCCACCGCAAACGACGCCCATCCCAGCGTGTAGGTCAGGTTCTGGGCGAGGCCGGCCGACAGGTTGAAGCTGATCCGGTCGCCGGTGGCGAAGAAGTCGGCGATCTCGATGTTCATGAGCACGAACAGCAGCACCGTGCCGCCGACCGCCGCCAGTCGCGATCCCGTCAGCCAACCCGAAATCTCGTCGCGCACCTTCGAGAACAGCCACGACGCCGCGAACATGGCCGCGGCGCTGGTCAGGTAGGTGTAGAGGTACCAGTTGACGATGCGCACCTCGCTGCGCGCCTGGTAGACGAGCACTTCGGGATTGAGCACCAGGCGCACGAACACGGCCGCCAGCAGCGCCACCGCCCACCAGAACAGGCCGCGGTGGGGGATCTTCTGGAACAGCCACGCGAGGGCCGCGGCCTCGAGCGCCCAGCCCACGGTCAGCCAGGCCTTGTCGAGCTGCAGCGGGATCGCTACGGTGATCAGGGCCAGCACCGCCGCCGCCACCAGCGCCAGCCGGCCGAGCGTGCGGTCGTCTGGCGGCTCGAGCTTCAGCAGCGCCGCGAGCAGCACGCCGAGCAGCGCGGCCTGCACGACCGGCAGCAGGCCGATCACGCTGCCGTACCCGCCGGCGGTGAGACTCACGCGCGCGACCAGGAAGAACGTCGCGCTGGCGATCACCGCGGCGAGATGCGGAGAGAGGTCTTTGCCGACCCGGCGTCCGAGAACCAGCGGGCTGGCGAGGAAGACGAGGTAGATCGGCGTCGCCAGGATGAGGGCCTGCTGCCAGCTGGCGGCCGGCCCCATGTAGAGGAGCATCGCGACGCTCGCCTGCGCACAGGCCACGACGTCGACCATGTGCCATTGCCGGACCGTCGAGAGCACGAGCAGGCACACGATGAACAGGACGTGGAGCAGGGCGAGCGTCGCCGCGCCAGGGCTGCCCTGGCAGGTCGATCCCACGATGAGCAGGAGCTGACCGAGCAGGAGGGGAATCCCGGCGGCGGCGAAGAAATCGATGCGCCACTTGGGCTCGGCGACCCGGCTCGACGAGAGCACGAGCGTGGCCACGCCAATCGCCGCGACCAGCGCCCCGGCTGTCATCGCCACCGTGGGCCACGGCGAGATCGTGACCGTCGCCGTCCAGGCGATGAGCACCAGCTGCGACAGCCCCAGTGCCGCCGCGAGCAGTTCGGCGCGGCGGGCGTAGAGCGCCGCGGCCGCAATCGCCGCGTCGAGCGCGAACAGCGCGCCGAGCATCGGCCAGGGCGGCAACGCGAGCGACGGCTGCACGGCGACCGACATCAGGAACGCGTGGCCCACCAGCGCGAGTGCCAGGCCCGATTGCGTGTCGTCGCCGGCCGCGTCCTTCGAACCGCCAGCCGACCAGAGATGCCCGGCCACGGTCAGCAGCGTGAAGCCGGTCACGACCGTGAGCGCGGGGACGATCTGTGCCGTCAGCGCGCCGCTGAACCACCAGCTCGCCAGCACCAGCCACGAGACCACTCCTCCGGCGATGACGAAGGCCCGGCGTCGGACCGCGCGCCCCTCGAACATCACCGCGAGGTTGAGCAGGCCCAGGAGCACGGCCAGCCCCCAGAGCGAGGAGGGCGCGACCGAATCGCCGGAGAGGAAGAAGAGAAGCGCCATGCTGAGCAGCAGCAGGCCGGTGCCGAGCGAGGCGGGTTCGAGCGGGGCCTTCCGGCGCCTCGCGACCACGGGCGCGGCCAGGAACAACAGGCCGAACGCCGCGTAAACGACGAGGGCGGCCAGCAGGCGGTCGGGCGTGAGGTGTCGCGCCGACCAGGCCGCCTCGGCGGCGACCGCCAGGAGCGCCGCGACGAAGTAGACCGGCCCCTCCTGCTCGACGATCGCGAACGCGGCGCAGGCCGCGAGCAGCGCGAACAACGTCGCGAATGGGAGAGCGGGCGACGCGGCCGCCGTCTCCGCCGAGGCGAAGACCGGGAACATGAACAGCAGCAGCGGCGCCGCGTAGACGGCCAGCCGGCCGGGGCCTTCCAGGCGCCACGCGCCGTGTCGGGCGGTGAGCCCCGCCGCCAGGTAGAACGCGACGAAGAGACCGACCAACGCGAGCACCGTGTGGTAGGCAATCGCCTGCTGCGGCCCTTCCCCGTACGTCATCGTCGCCCACGCCGCGGCCACCACCACCGTCGTCATCGCGCCGAGGCCGTGCAGCCACGGACGGCGACGCCAGAGCGCGATGGCGAACAGGCCCGCGTCGACGACGAACAGGAACCCGAACATCAGCGCGGGGTAGTCGCCGTAGGCCTGCGACGTCGCCAGGTAGAGCGCGAAGAGCAGCGGCAGCGCGGCGTTCACGCCGGCGACTTCCTCGAACCACTTGCGCTCGCCGCCCGTATCGGAGCTCTTGGCGAGGGCTCCGGCGCGGCCGGCGAGGCCGAGACCCACCAGGCCGAGCAGCGGGAAGGCCAGGAAGATCGCGGCGGCCGTCGGCACACGGCCCGGCCTCATGAAGGTGGCCACCCAGCCCCATTGGTAGACGGTCGTGAAGAGCAGGCTCAGCGCGGCCAGCACGGGCCATCGCTTCCGGTAGGCGACCCATCCGAGGCCCGCGTTGAGCAACAGCAGGTAGCCGAACAGGCTGACCGGGTCGTCCTGGCCGGTCGAGAGCAGCGCGGGCGTCGCGAAGCCGCCGACCAGGCCGAGCAGGGCGATGAACACCGAGTCGCGGCGGATGGACAGCGCGACCGCCACCGCCGCGACCAGCGCCAGCAACCCGAACGCGGCGACCGGCCCCATCAGGTGCCAGAGACGGTAGGCCGCGAAGAAGGAGGAGAACAGGATGACAATGGCCGAGCCGTCGAGCGCGTTGGCCGTCACCGGGTAACGCCGCGCCGCCTTCAGCTCGCACCCGACGAGAAGGGCGAGGCCCACGATCAACCCGATCGCCAGGCGGACCGGCGGCTGAAGCCATCCCTGCTGGATGCTGTATCCGAGGAACAGGATCGCCGCGCCCGCCAGCATGATGCCGGCGGCCCACGAGAACATGCGGACGCCGATGAGTTCCTCCCAGTCGAACGGCTTCGAGGGAGGAGCCTCCGGTTTCGATGCCCGCAGCGGGTCGAGCGGCCTCGATGGCAGACTCGGCGGGGCAGACATCGGGGGAGCCGTCGGCAACGGCGGGCGTTCGACGGCGGCCGGCCGCGGCGCAGGCGGGGCAGCCGGGTGGGCGGGCGGGGCCGTCCCGACCGTCTGCTGCCTGACCACCTTGTTGAGGTCGTTCACGCGGTCGGCGAGCGAAGCCAGGGTCTCGCGTCGCTCGCGGTCGCGCCCCTCCAGGTCGGCGAGCCGCGTGTGCAGCCGCGACACCCAGAGCAGCACGCCAACGAGCGCGAGGAACAGGAAGACCATCTCGTCCACCCCTCTCTCCGGCTACTCGTCTGTTTCTGGGGCTACCTGAAGGACCGTCGGGCAGATGTTACCGCTGGCGACAAAAAAAGGGGCCTCTTTCGGGAGGCCCCAAGGAGGTGGGTAATTTCGGGTCCACCTGTCATATACGGCAGACCCCCTCCGGACGCTTACCGAAGAAAATGCCGAGTTTCAGCTAAGCGGACCGGTGTCCTGCGTCGTAATATATGTCAAAACTGTGACGCGTCTCTCAGCCGAGACCCTAGACCAAGTTTCGTGCCGCTCCCACCGTCAACCTTATACGGACCATTCCTCATGCTAGTGAGAGCCGAACTCGTTTCTCTACAGAGGGTTCTCGCCGTGGCCTCGGTGGTCGCGGCGGCCATGGTTTCAGGATGCAGCGGTAGCCAGGGGGCTTCCGGGGCCAACGGCGCGCCGGGAGGGTCGCGACGGGGAGGTGGGCCCGCGGTGGAAGTCACCGTGACCCCCGTCGAGCGGATGAGCATACAGCGGACGGTGGACCTGTCCGGCACCCTCAATTCGCCCGACATGGCGAAGGTGAGTTGCGAGGTCGCCGGCGTTGTCCGAGAGGTCATGGTCGAGATCGGCGCCGAGGTCCGGATGGGCCAGCCGCTCGTGCGCCTGGAGCCGAGGGAACTCGACCTCGCGCTGGCGCGGGCCGAGAGTTCGCTTCGCCAGACCTACGCCCAGCTCGGGATGCACAACGCGGTGGCTCTCGACGCCGCGCCGCCGCCCGACGAACAGGTGGCCTCGGTCAAGACGGCGATCGCGACGCTCGACGACGCGAAAGCGGCCATGACGCGCGCGCGGGCCCTGGCGGACCGCGGCATCCTGTCCCCGGTCGATCTGCAATCGGCCGAAACGCGGCTGAAGGTGGCCGAGGCCGGCTACCAGTCCGCGTTCGACAACGTGCGCAGCCTGAAGGCGCAGTTGCAGGACCGGCGCGCGGCCTTCGAGCTGGCGCAAAAGAAAGTGGCCGACACCGTCGTCAAGGCTCCCATCGCCGGGGCGATCGTGGACCGCTACGTCCAGCCCGGTGAGTTCATCTCCGAGCGGACGCCGGTGGCGACCGTCGTGCAGATCAACCCGCTCAAGCTGAGGACCGGCGTCCAGGAACGCTACGCGGGCGTCATCAAGCCGGGGCAGCCGGTCGAGTTCCGGGTGACGTCGTTCGGCGACGAGCTCTTCCATGGAAAGGTCGCCTACGTCAGCCCGGCGATCGACCAGACGATGAGGACGTTCCAGGTCGAGGCGCTGGTGGACAACGCCAACGGGAGGCTGAAGCCGGGCTTCTTCGCGAAGGGCGTCATCCTCACCGTCAAGGACGAAGGCGTGCTGGCGGTCCCCGACGCGGCCGTCTCGACGCTCGCCGGCGTGTCGTCGGTCTACGTGATCCGGAACAACCAGGTCACCCAGCAGCAGGTGACGCTGGGCGTCCGCCAGGGCAACCTGTGGGAGATCACCGACGGGCTGAAGGGTGACGAGACGCTCGCCAGCCGGCGGCTGAACGAGCTGGCGACCGGCACGAAGGTGCGGGTGGGTTCGGCATCCGGGGCGGAGAGCGGCGGGCGGCGTGGCGGCGGCCGGCGCGGCCAGGGCGGCCAGGGCGGCCAGGGCGGCCGGCGGGGAGGCGAGTAATGAAACTCGCGGATGTCAGCGTCCGGCGGCCCGTGTTCGCCGTGATGATGAGCGCGGCGCTCCTCGTCCTGGGGTGGTTCTCGTACCGCACCCTGGGGCTCGACCTGATGCCGAAGACCGACTACCCGACGGTCACGGTGAGCGCGTCGCTGCCCGGGGCGAGCGCCGAGGAGATCGAGACGACGGTCACCAAGCCGATCGAGGCGGCCGTCAACACGATCAACGGCATCGACGAGCTGCGGTGCAGCTCGAGCCAGGGGAACGCGCGCTGCACGATCACGTTCGTGCTGGAGCGCGAGATCGAAGCGGCGACGCAGGACGTGCGGGACAAGGTGGCGAGCGTCCACTTCCCGCGCGACACCCAGCCGCCGGTCGTCAACAAGATGGACCCCGACTCGGCGCCGGTCCTCACGCTGGTCGTGTTCGCGCCGCGGTCGCCGAAAGAGCTGACCCAGATCGCCGACAAGCAGATCAAGCAGGTGCTCGAGACGGTGCAGGACGTCGGCGAGGTGGCCCTGCAGGGCGATCGCCGGCGGGAGATCACGATCCGGCTCGACCCGACGCGCCTCACCGCGTACGGGCTGACGACGGCCCGGGTGTTCAACGCGGTGTCGCAGCAGAACGTGGAGACGCCGGGCGGCACCTTCATCTCGGGGCCCGCCGAGATCTCGATGCGCACGATGGGGCGGCTTCGGGACGTGAAGGACTTCGACGCGATCGTGCTGTCCTACAGCGCGGGCTCGGTGGTCAAGCTGAGCGACGTGGCCCGCGTCACCGACTCCAACGAGGAGGTCCGCAGCCAGACGCGGCTGTGGGACTCGTCGATGGGCCGGGACGCGCCCGGCGTGAACGCCATCTCGCTCTCGATCCGGAAGCAGTCGGGCACCAACACGGTCGAGGTGGTGGACCGGGTGCTCGCGCGCCTCGACCTGATCAAGGCGACGCTGCCCACCGACATCAGCATCCGGCCGACGCGCGACCAGTCGCGGTTCATCCGGAAGTCGTTCGAGGAGATCCAGCTCCACCTGCTCATCGGCGGCCTGCTCGCGGCGCTGGTGGTGTTCCTGTTCATCCGGAACTTCCGCGTCACCCTCATCGCGGCCCTCGCGATCCCGACGTCGATCATCGGCACCTTCACCGTCATGAAGGCGCTCGGCTTCACGCTCAACAACATGACGATGCTCTCGCTCTCGCTGGCGACGGGCATCGTCATCGACGACGCGATCGTCGTCCTCGAGAACATCTTCCGCTACATCGAGGAGAAGGGCGCCACGCCGATGGAAGCGGCGATGAAGGCGACGGGCGAGATCGGCCTGGCCGTCATGGCGACGACGCTGTCGCTGGTCGTCATCTTCCTGCCCGTCGCGTTCATGACCGGCCAGGTGGGGCGCTACTTCTACAGCTTCGGCATCTCGTCGGCGACGGCGATCATGCTGTCGATGTTCGTGTCCTTCACGCTCACGCCGGCGCTGTGCGCCCACTGGCTGCGGGCGTCCGACGCCAGGCAGGGGCACCAGACCCAGTCCAAGCAGCGCGGCGCCTACGCGTGGATGGACCGGCAGTACGGCTACATGCTCGAGTGGTCGATGGCCCACCGGGGGCTGATGCTCGCGATCGCCGGCGGCGTGACGCTGTCGGCGGTGCTCCTCTATCCGTACGTCGGCAAGGAGCTGGTGCCCGACGACGACCAGAGCGAGTTCAGCGCGAACCTCCGGCTGCCGCGGGGCACCAGCTTCGCCCGGACGCTCGACTACGTGACGCCGATCGAGGGCGAGATCCGCAAGGCGCTCGGCGACAACCTCGAGGCGCTGATGGTGTCGATCTCCAACGGCAGCGCCAACTACTCGGTGCAGCTCACGCCGATTGGCGATCGCAAGGCGACGCAGCTCGAGCTGATGCAGGTGGCGCGCCGCGTGCTGAGCAAGTACCGCAACGCGCGCACCAGCGTGTCGGGGGGCACCGACATCTCGGGCGCCTCCAGCGCCGGCGGCCGCGGCGGCGGCGGCAGCACGAACCGGCTGACGATGATCCTCCAGGGTCCGGACATCGAGGAGCTGCAGAAGCTCGCCTACGCGGGCGACGACCTGAAGGGGACGATCCAGGAGCCCGGCGAGGCGTCTCTGCTCGCGAAGATCCGCACGATCAACGGGGTGACCGACTCGGACACCAGTTTCGACCCGACGCAGCCCGAGCTGCGCATCAACATCGACCGGCAGCGGGCGGCCGACATCGGCGTGCCGCTGGACACGCTCTCGTCCACGATGAGGACGCTGGTCGGGGGCGAGGAAGTGTCGAAGTTCAAGGACGGCGACGAGCAGTACTCGGTCCAGCTGCGGCTCGACGACCAGTTCCGGAACGACCCGAGGACGATGGGTGACCTGTTCGTGCCGGCCGCGAACGGGCGCCTGGCGCGCGTGACCGACGTGGCCAGCCTGACGCTCGGCAACGCGCCGGCCTCGATCGACCGCTACAACCGGATGCGCCAGATCTCGGTGAACGCGAACCTGGACCGCCTGAAGATCACGCTGGGCGACGCCATCGGCCAGGCGCGCGACAAGGTGGGCGAGCTGAACCTGAAGGCCGGCTACCAGGTGACCTTCGGCGGCAGCGCGAAGACGCTCAGCGAGGCGGGCAGCGACTTCGTCCTGGCCATCATCCTGTCGGTGCTCTTCATCTACATGGTGCTGGCGTCGCAGTTCAACAGCTTCGTCCACCCGCTCACGATCATGACCGCGCTGCCGCTGAGCCTGCCGGCGGGCCTGCTGGCGCTGATGGCGTTCGGCATGACCATCAACGTCTACAGCGCGATCGGCCTGATGATGCTGTTCGGGATCGTGAAGAAGAACTCGATCCTGCAGGTCGATTACACCAACACCCTGCGGGCGGAGGGCCTCGACCGGCACCAGGCGATCATCCAGGCGAACCACGTCCGGCTGCGGCCGATCCTGATGACGACGATCTCGATCGTCGCCGGCATGCTCCCCATCGCCTTCGGGCGGGGCGCCGGGTCGGGCTCGCGCGCGTCGATGGCGGTGACGATCATCGGCGGGCAGATGCTCTGCCTGCTGTTGACGCTGCTGGTGACGCCGGTTGTCTACTCGTACTTCGACGGGATGCGCGAGGTGAAGATCACCGACCTCGCCCTCCGGCTCTGGGCGAAGGTGGCGGGGCGTCAGCCGGCGGTCTCCGTCCCGGTGCCGGGCGCGCCGGTCGAGCCGCAGGAGTCCTGAGCGGAGGGCCCGCGGCCGAAACGGGCCAGGTAGTCCGTGAAGTCGCGGACCACGACGTCCGCGCCGACGGCGGGAGCGAGGAAGACCTCGCGCGGGAAGCTGTTCGAGATGGCGACCGTGTGCATCCCCGCCGCGCGGGCGGCGACGATGCCGATCGGCGCGTCCTCGAAGGCGACGCAGTCGGGCGGCGCGACGCCGAGACGCGCGGCGGCGGCCAGGAACACGTCGGGGAACGGTTTGCCGCGCGCGACCTGGTCGCTGCGCACGACGCACGTGAGGCGCGAGGCCAGCCCGAGTTGGGCGAGCGTGTGGCTCACGTTGTCGGGAGGCGCGGACGTGGCGACCGCGACCGGGATCCCCCTGGCGTCCAGGTGGTCGAGCAGATCGACGAGCCCGCCGACCGGGACCAGCCGGCCGACCGACAACTGCCGGTAGAGCGCCTCCTTCTCCTCCGCGAACACCCGCTGCTCGTCGTCGGTCAGCGCCCGCCCGAACAGATCCGGAAAGATGTCGCGGTTGCGGCGGCCGTCCAGCCGCTTGCGGTCGTCGACGGTCAGCGGCCTCAGGCCGTGGCGCTCGCAGAACACCGCGAACGCCTCCATGTGGACCGCCATGTTGTCGACGATGGTGCCGTCGAGATCGAAGATCGCGCCGCGCATCACGAACGCCGTCATCCCACGAGCCTCTGGCGCTCCGTCTGGTAGACCCTGGACGGAAGCTCGTGATCGAGGCGACCCTCGATGAAGCGCGAGGCCGAGACCAGGCGCGCGAGATCGACGCCGCTTGATACGCCCAGGCCGTCGAGCATGTAGACCAGGTCCTCGGTGGCCAGGTTGCCGGCCGCGCCCGGCGCGAACGGGCATCCACCCAGGCCGCCTGCCGACGCGTCGAACGTCGTCACGCCCATCGACAGCGCCATCAGCACGTTGGCGAGTCCCGTCCCGCGCGTGTCGTGAAAGTGGAGCGCCGTCACGCCGACGGGAATGGCCGCGCGCACCGTGTCCAGCACCGCGCGCACCTGGCCCGGATGGGCGACGCCGATGGTGTCGCTGAGCACGACCTCGTAGACGCCGAACGCCAGCAGCCGTCCGGCCAGTTCGGCCACCCGCGCGGCCGGCACGTCGCCTTCGTAGGGGCATCCGAAGCTGGTCGAGAGGTAGCCGCGCACCCGCACCCCCGCGGCGAGGGCGGTCTTCACGACCTCCCGGAACTCGACCAGCGACTCCTCGACCCCCCGGTTGATGTTCCGGCGGCTGAACGTTTCGGAGGCCGCGGGGAAGATGGCAATCTCGCCGAGTCCTGCCGCCAGCGCGCGATTGAGGCCGGCGAGGTTGGGGACCAGCGCCGAGTAGGTCGTGCCGGGGTGGCGGGCGAGGCCGTGGACAACGGCCTCGGCGTCAGCCATCCGCGGAACCCGCCGCGGGCTCACGAATGCCGCCACTTCGATCGCGGTGAGGCCCGCGGCCGAGAGGCGCTCGATGAACCCGAGCTTGTCCTCCGTCGTCACGGCCGCGCGCTCGTTCTGGAGGCCGTCTCTCGGCCCGACCTCGACGATGCGCACGGCGGTGCCGGGAGGGGGATAGGCGGTCATGCCAGCTCGACCAGCACTACCCCCGGCTGGACCAGTTCGCCGGCGCGGCACAGCACGGCTTTGACCGTGCCCGGGTGCGGCGCCCGCACCGGGAGTTCCATCTTCATCGCTTCGAGCTTGAGCAGCACGTCGCCCTTGCCGACCTGCTGGCCGGGCTCGACGAGGATGACGGTGACCTTGGCGGGCATGGGGGCGGAGATGGCGTCCAGGGCGTGGCGAGCGCCCCGCGCCCGGGGCGCCGCGCCGTCTTCGACGACGAACTCGTAGACCTCGCCGTCGACGAACACCTGGCGCAGGCCGCCCAACGCGGCGACGAACACCCGCCGGGAGCGCTCGCCCTCGCGCACCCGGAAGGCGCCGTGACCCTCGGCGTCAACGGTCATCGCCGCCGCGTCGTCGACGCGCACCTCGCCGGACGGCGACACCGTCACCCGGTGCTCGTCGTCTCCGCGCCGCACGGTGAACACGCCAGTTCTCATCGGCTTACGCCTCACGGCCGTTGGCGCAGGGCTGAAGCCCTGCGCTATCTGATTCGACGAAGCCCTGCGCTATCTGATTCGACGAAGCCCTGCGCGATCTGATTCGACGAAGCCCTGCGCGATCTGATTCGACGAAGCCCTGCGCGATCTGATTCGACGAAGCCCTGCGCGATCTGATTCGACGAAGCCCTGCGCGATCTGATTCGACGAAGCCCTGCGCGATCTGATTCGACGAAGCCCTGCGCGATCTGATTCGACGAAGCCCTGCGCTATCTGATTCGAAAATGGTCAGATACCGCACGGCTTCAGCCGTGCGCCACTCCGTCGTACTTCTCACTTCCTACTTCGCACTTCCCGCGCCCCTAGTTTCTCCACCCCGTGAGCCGTTCCCACGGGTCGGGCGCCTTGACCGCCGCGACGCCGGTGGCCGCCGGCTCGTACGCGGCGGCGGCCGCGAGCGCGGCCGGGACGCCCGGTCCGTCGATCGGCTCGCCCAGCGCCCGCCCCTCGTCGTCGAGAAACGACGTGTCGATCCCGCCGTCGCCGAAGTGCGGATGTTCGAGCACGCGGACGAGAAACGGCACATTCGTGCGGATCCCGAGCACCGCGAACTGGCGGAGCGCGGCGACGAGCCGGCGGCGGGCGCCCTCGCGCGTCTCGGCCCACGCCACCAGTTTGGCCAGCAACGGGTCGTAGTAGACGCTCACGTCCTGTCCCTCGGCGACGCCGCTGTCCACGCGGATCCCGGGCCCCTGCGGCTCGCGGTAGAGCGCCAGCGGGCCGGCCTGCGGCAGGAAGTCGCGCGCGGGGTCCTCCGCGTAGATTCGGCATTCGATCGCGTGGCCGCGCTGGGCCAGGCGCTCCTGGCTCCAGGCCAGCGGTTCGCCCGAGGCGATCCGGAGCTGGGCGTGCACGAGGTCGACGCCGACCACCGCCTCGGTGACCGGGTGCTCGACCTGCAGTCGGGTGTTCATCTCGAGGAAGTAGAAGCGCGCGCGCTCGCCGCGGCCCTCGACGAGGAACTCCACGGTGCCGGCGTTCCGGTAGCCGATGTGGCGCGCGAGCGCGACGGCCGCGTCCGTCATCTGCCGCCGCAGCGCGGGCGCGACCCACGGCGACGGCGTCTCCTCGACGATCTTCTGGTGCCGCCGCTGGATCGAGCAGTCGCGCTCGAACAGGTGGACGACGTGGCCGTGCGCATCGCCGAGGACCTGGACCTCGACGTGGCGCGGGCGCTCGATCAGGCGTTCGAGGTAGAGCGTCGCGTCGCCGAAGGCCGCGCCCGCTTCGTGCCTGGCCGAGGCGCAGGCCTCGGCGAGCCCCGCCGGGTCGGTCACGACGCGCATCCCCTTGCCGCCGCCGCCGGCCGACGCCTTGACGAGCAGCGGATAGCCGATCCCCGCGGCGGCGGCCCGAAACGCGGCGTCGTCCTGGCCGTCCGGCGTGGCGCCCGGCACGACCGGCAGCCCGGCCTCGACCGCCCGCGCTCTCGCCTCGATCTTCGATCCCATCTGCGCGATGACCGCGGCGGGCGGGCCGACGAAGGTCAGCCCGGCCTCTTCGCACGCGGCGGCGAAGCCGGCGTTCTCGGCCAGGAAGCCGTAGCCCGGGTGGATCGCGTCGGCGCCGGCGCGCCGGGCCGCGTCGATGTGACGGGAGACGACGAGGTAACTCTCGGCGGCGGGTGAGGGACCGATCGGCAGGGCGACGTCCGCCAGCGCCGCGTGCCGCGCCTCCCGGTCCGCCTCGGAATAGACGGCCACCGTCTCGACGCCCAGCTCGCGGCAGGCGCGGATGATGCGGATGGCGATTTCGCCGCGGTTGGCGATGAGCAGCCGCCCGATCACGAACGCACCCACCGCGGCGGCCGCTTCTCGAGAAACGCGCGCATGCCGTCCTGCCCCTCGGCCGACACGCGGCGGGCGGCCAGCGTCTCGGCGGTCAGCGACGCGACGTCGGCCGGCGGCCGGCCGAAGACTTCGCGGATGAGGGCCTTCGCGCCGCGCACCGCCTGCGGCCCGGCCGCAAGGATCTCGCCGACGTAGCGGGCGATCTCGTCGTCGAGGGCGCCGGCCGGCACGACTGCGTGCACCAGGCCGATCTCCTTCGCCCGGGCCGCGCCGAACCGGGCGCCGGTCAGGAACAGTTCGCGCGCGGCCGAGCGGCCGATCTTGGCCAGCACGTACGGCGAGATGACGCTGGGGAGGATCCCGAGCTTGACCTCGGTGAGCCCGAACACCGCGTCCTCGGCGGCCACCACGATGTCGGACACGGCCGCCAGCCCGACGCCGCCCGCGAGCGCCGCGCCGTGGATCCGGCTGATGAGCGGCACCGGCAGCGTGTCGAGCGCCTCGAACATCGCCGCGAGCCGCGCCGCGTCGGCCACGTTGTCGTCGCGCGTGGCGTCCACGGTGGACGCCATCGCCGCCAGGTCCCCGCCCGCGCAGAACGTCCGGCCCGCGCCCGACAGGACGACGGCCCGGACCCCGGTCTCCGCCGAGGCCGCGGCGGCCCACTCGCGGAGCGAGCGGACCAGGACCGGGTTGAACGCGTTGCGCACGTCTGGCCTGTTGAGCACCACGTGCTCGACCGGGCCCTCGCGCCGGACCAGGAGGTGGTCGTACTCGACTGCGTGGGTGGTCATGTCGCTCGCGCCTTTCCCGCCGGGATCACATCCGGAAGACGCCGAACTTCGCGTCCGGCACCGGGGCGTTGGCCGCGGCCGACAGGCCCAGGCCCAGCGCGTCCCGCGTCTGCACCGGGTCGAGGATCCCGTCGTCCCAGATCCGCGCCGTGGAGTAGTAGGGCGATCCCTCGCGCTCGTATTTCTCGAGGATGGGTCCGCGGATGTCCTCTTCCTCGTCGGCCGCGAGCACTTTCTGCTCGCGGGCGAGCTGGTCGCGCTTCACCGTGACCAGCACCGAGGCCGCCTGCTCGCCGCCCATCACCGAGATCCGGGCGTTGGGCCACATCCAGAGCAGCCGCGGCTCGTAGGCGCGGCCGCACATGCCGTAGTTGCCGGCGCCGAACGAGCCGCCGACGATGACGGTGAACTTCGGGACCACCGAGTTGGCCACGGCGTGCACCATCTTCGCGCCGTCCTTGGCGATCCCCGCGCGCTCGTACTCGCGGCCCACCATGAACCCGGTGATGTTCTGCAGGAAGACGAGCGGGATCCCGCGCAGGTTGCACAGCTCGATGAAATGGGTGGCCTTGAGCGCCGACTCCGAGAACAGCACGCCGTTGTTGGCAACGAGCCCCACGAGGTAGCCGTGAAGCCGCGCGAAGCCGGTCACGACGGTGGGCGCGTAGCGGAGCTTGAACTCGTCGAAGCGCGAGCCGTCGGCCAGCCGGGCGATCACCTCGCGGACGTCGTAGGGGACCCTGATGTCGGCGTTGATGACGCCGTAGAGCTCCGCGGGGTCGTACCGCGGGTCCTCGGGCGAGCTGACGTCGAACGCCGCCGGCTTCGCCGTGTGGAGCGTCGAGACGATCGTGCGCGCCAGGTGCAGCGCGTGCTCGTCGTCCTCGGCGAGGTAGTCGGCGACGCCCGAGAGGCGCGTGTGCACGTCGGCTCCGCCCAGCTCCTCGGCGGTGACCTCCTCGCCCGTGGCCGCTTTGACGAGCGGCGGGCCGGCGAGAAAGATCGTGCCGGTCTTCTGCACGATGATCGTTTCGTCCGACATCGCGGGGACGTAGGCGCCGCCCGCCGTGCACGAGCCCATGACCACCGCGACCTGCGGGATCCCGAGCGCGGACATGCGCGCCTGGTTGTAGAAGATGCGGCCGAAGTGATCGCGGTCGGGGAAGACCTCGGCCTGCAGCGGGAGGAACGCGCCCCCCGAGTCCACGAGGTAGACGCACGGCAGTCGGTTGTCGAGCGCGACCTGCTGCGCCCGCAGGTGCTTCTTGACGGTGACGGGGAAGTAGGTGCCGCCCTTGACGGTGGCGTCGTTGGCCAGCACCACCACCTCGCGGCCGCCGACCCGGCCGATGCCGGTGACGAGGCCCGCCGCCGGCGCCTCTCCCTTGAACATGCCCCAGGCGGCCAGCGGCGAGAGCTCCAGGAAGGGCGAGCCGGGGTCGAGCAGCCGGTCCACCCGCTCGCGTACCGGCAGCTTTCCCTGCTGGCGATGCCGCTCCACGGCGCGGGGGCCGCCGCCCGCGCGAGCCTCGGCCGTCCGCTCCCGAAGCTCCGCGACCAGGTGTTCCATTCGCGACCGGTTCTCGCGGAACAGGTCGGAAGCGGTTTCAAGGCGCGTCTCGATGACGTCCATAGTGGTGAGTGCCCACCCCATTATTCCAGAACGCCGGCTCCCGGCGTGCATACTTTTGCGGCGCGGGCCGTGAGAGAATGGGGCCGTGCCGCCCACCCCCCGAACCCGGTCGCGCCTGTCGCGAAGGGCCCGCCGGGCCTCGTTCCGCGTCGTCGCGTGGTTCGACCTCTTCGGCCGGGCGCTGTGGCGCGGGTCGATCAACTTCTACAACTCCGACGACCTGACCTATGCGGCATCGGCGGCGTACTACGCGCTGCTGTCGGTCTTCCCGTTCTTCCTGCTGCTGTTCTCGATCCTGGGTCTGGTGGCTTCGCGCGAGAGCCGCCACGCGGCGGTGGTGACGTTCCTGTTGCGGGCGTTCCCGACGCACGTCGACTTCCTGTCGGCCCAGCTCGACGCGCTGCAGAAGACGCGCCTGCGCCTCGGCGTCGGCGGCGCGGTCGCGCTCGTGTGGGCGGCGCTCGGCTTCTTCAGCGCCATCAGCTCCGCCGTCAACTACGCGTGGCGCGTCGAGAAGCCCCGCAGCTTCCTGCGCCACAAGCTGTTCTCGTTCTTCATGCTGCTCGCGGCCGGACTCATGCTGATGCTCGCGCTGCTCGTCGGCAGCGTCTTCCAGATGGGGCAGGCCACCTGGGTCGCGGAAATGGTGGCGCGGTTCCCGTCCCTCCGCGTGCTCGGCACCTTGTTCTTCCACTTCACCCCCCTCTTCTTCTTCACCCTGGTGGTCGGCCTCATCTACTACTTCGTGCCGAACGCGCCGGTGCGGTTCCGCGACGTGTGGCCCGGCGCCATCCTGACCGGGCTGCTGTGGCAGGTGGCGCTCGAGGGGTTCTCGTTCTACGTGCGCGACATGAGCCGCTTCAACCTGATCCACGGCTCGGTGGCCGCCGTGGTGGTGTTCCTCGTCTGGGTCTACACCTCGTCGGTCGTGCTGCTCTACGGCGTCGAGTTCACGGCCACCTACGCGCGCCTGCGGCGCGGCCGCCGGGAGAAGGAACCGGCCTCGTAGAACCGGGTGTCCCTGCATGAACCGACTCTCGTCGGAGAAGAGCCCCTACCTCCTCCAGCATGCCGCGAACCCCGTGGACTGGTATCCATGGGGCGACGAGGCGTTCGCCGCGGCGCGGCACGAGGACAAGCCGATCTTCCTGTCGGTCGGCTACAGCACCTGCCACTGGTGCCACGTGATGGCGCACGAGTCGTTCGAGGACCCGCAGGTGGCGGCGATCCTGAACGAGGCGTTCATCCCCATCAAGGTGGACCGCGAGGAGCGACCGGACGTGGACCGGGTCTACATGGCGTTCGTACAGGCGACGACGGGAAGCGGCGGCTGGCCGATGAGCGTGTGGCTGACGCCGGACGGGAAGCCGTTCTACGGCGGCACGTACTTTCCGCCGACGTCGCAGTGGGGGAGGCCGGGATTCGCCGACCTGCTGCGCGAGCTGGCGCGGCTGTGGCGGGAGGAACGCGGAAGGGTGGAGCGCGCGGCGGAGGGCGTGATCGAGCACCTGGCGGCTGCGGCAGCCGCGGCGGGGGAGGAGCAGGTGCCCGGGACGGCCGCGCTCGATGCGGCGCGCGACGACCTGCTCGCCAGCTACGATCGGCGATTCGGCGGCTTTGGCGGGGCGCCGAAGTTCCCGCGCCCCTCCGACCTGTTGTTCCTGCTGCGGGAGCACCGGCGGACGGGCGACCGGGCGGCGCTCGACGCCGTGGCGCACACGCTCGGCGCGATGGCGGCCGGCGGCATGCGCGATCACCTCGGCGGCGGGTTCCATCGCTACTCGGTGGACGAGCAGTGGCGCGTGCCGCATTTCGAGAAGATGCTCTACGACCAGGCGCAGATCGTCATCGCGCTGCTCGAAGCGGGGCAGGCCGCCGGCGACGCGTCGCTGCTCGACGTGGCCGCGGACACGCTGGACTACGTGCGGCGCGAGATGACCGACGAGCAGGGCGGCTTCTACTCGGCCGAAGACGCCGACAGCGTGCCGTCCGGCGCCGCGGCAGGCGCCCGCGCGTCGGAAGGCGCCTTCTACTTGTGGACGAAGGAGGAACTCGAGCAGCGTCTCGGGCCGGACGCGCCCCTGTTCTGCGCGCGCTACGGCGTGCGCGCCGACGGCAACGCGCCCGCCGATCCGCATGGCGAGTTCGCGGGGCGCAACATCCTCTACGAAGCGCGGGCGGTCGGAGATGTCGCCGTCGAGTGCCGGCTGTCGGCTGACGAGGCGGAAGCGGCGCTGCGGCGGTCGCGCGACCTCTTGCGGCGAGCGCGCGCCGAGCGGCCTCGGCCGCTCCGCGACGACAAGATCCTGACGGCCTGGAACGGCTTGATGATCGCGGCCTTCGCACGGGCCAGCAGGGTATTCGGACCTTCGGTAGGGCGAGGCTTCAGCCTGGCCTGTCTGTCGTCCGCCCGCCGCGCCGCCGCGTTCATCCGGTCGCGGATGTGGGATCCGGCTTCCGGCCGTCTGCTCCGGCGCTTCCGCGCCGGCGAGGCCGCCATCGACGCCTACGCGGAAGACTACGCGTGCCTGATCTTCGGCCTGGTCGAGCTCTTCCAGGCGGACGGCGATCCGGACTGGCTCTCCTGGGCGCTCGACCTGCAGCGGCGCCAGGACGATCGGTTCTGGGACGAGAGCGGGGGAGGCTGGTTCAACACCGCCGGGCAGGACGCCACCGTGCTTCTGCGGCTCAAGGAGGACTACGACGGCGCCGAGCCCGCGGCCAGCTCCGTCGCCGTGTTCAACCTGCTCGCGCTCTCGCACCTCGGCGCGCTGCCGCGGGAGGCGAGCCGGAGGATCGAGCGGACGTTCGGCCTGTTCGCGCCGCGCCTGACGACGATGCCGCGCGCGGTGCCGCTGATGTCGGCGGCGCTCTCGTCCTGGCACGCGGGGATGTCGGAAGTCGTGATTGTGGGGTCTCCTGACGACGTCGCGACGGCCGGACTGCTGCGGGCGGTGGAGCGGTCGTACCAGCCGTTTGTGACGCTCGTACGGGTCGATCCGGGGAGCGGAAATGCCTCGAGGCTGGCGGCCCTGCTGCCGTGGATCGGCGGTTACGCGACGCGAGGCGGGCGCCCGGCGGCCTACGTCTGCCGCGATTTCGCGTGCGACGTACCAATGACGGATCCGGCGGAGTTGGCGGCGAGGCTCGAGAGAGTGCAGGGCTGACGCTGAACTCCCGCGCCCGCATCGTCGTCCAATAGGAGCAGCGAGGCCCCGATGATCAAGTTCCTGCTGTGGCTGATCCTGCTGGTCCTGTGCTGGCCCCTGGCGCTGCTGGCGATCGTGCTCTATCCGGTCGTCTGGTTGATCCTGCTGCCGTTCCGCCTGCTCGGCATCGCCGTCGGAGGCGTGTTCGACCTGCTGCGCGCCGTGGTGACGCTGCCGGCGCGGGTGCTCGGACTCAGGCGAAGTTAGGCTCAAGGCTTGGGCGGCGTCCTGGTGGTGACCGACGCGCAGGCGCGGATGGCGGCCACCAGATCTTCGGAGGGTCCGCCCTTGGTCAGGCAGGCCACCGCCCCCGCCTCGCGCATGGCGCCGGCGGCGTCCTGGTCGGGGTGCATCGACAGCGCGATGACCTTGGTGCCGGGCATCTCGTCCATGAGGATCCGCGTGGCGTCGATGCCGTTCATCACCGGCATGTCCACGTCCATGATGACGACGTCGGGCTTGTGCTGACGGGCCGCTTCGAGCGCCTGCTCGCCGTCCTCCGCCTCCGCGACGATGTCGATGTCGTTCTCGAACTGCAGCAGGGACGACAGCCCCTGGCGCATCATCTTGTGGTCATCCGCGAGCAGCAGCCTGATCGTCCGGGCCTTCGGCCTGACGGACATGCGGGCCGCGATCGAATCGGGCGACACCGAGGCGGGCGCTCCGCCCGGGGCGGCCTCGCGATGGATCGGGATGGTCAGCACGCCTCGCGTGCCCTGGCCCGGGGCGCTTTCGATCTCCATCGTCCCGCCCATGCAGATCAGGCGCTGCTGGATGGAGAACAGACCGAAACCCCCGCTGGGGCCGGGCTTGAGAACCGCCGGGTCGAAACCCTGGCCCTTGTCTTCGACGATGATGCGGCAGGAGTCATCGGCGGTGCGCATCATCGTCACATACGCGTCGCGGGTGCCGGAGTACTTGGCGGCATTCAGGAGCATCTCGCGCGTGGATTCGAACAGGAACGCGCGCTCGTCGGGGCTGGCCGGCTCGGCGTCGTTGTCGAGGCGGAGATGCACCTTGAACTGCTGCTTCTCGTCCAGGCGCGCGGCCAGCCAGGCCAGGGCCGCGGCCAGGCCCGACTGGTGGAGGACGGGCGGACACAACTCGACGGTCAGCGAGCGGGAGGCCTCGAGGGTCTCGGCCAGGATGCCCTCCATCCCGCGCAAGGCGGAGGGACGGGTCTTGTGGTCCTCGCGCGCGATCAGGTTCAACTGGATCTGCGCCGCGACGAGCAGTTGCTGAATATTGTCGTGCAGGATCTTCGCGAGGCGCTGACGCTCGCGCTGCTCGGCCTGTGCCAGTTCGGTCGCCAGGGCGCGGAGCTGGTCGGCCTGGCGTTCGACCAGGGCGGTGCGCTCGGCCAGCGCGCGCTCGCTGCGCAGGCGCTCGGTAAGATCGCGCGCCGCGGCGAACACGCCGGTCACCTGCCCGGCCTGATCGCGATAGACCGTGGCGTTGTAGAGGACGGACATCAGGCGCCCGTCCCGGCTCCGGATCTCCAGCGGATAGTCGCGCACGATGCCTTCACGGAAGGCCTGTTGATAGCCCGCGCGCGCCTTCTCCGGCTCGCTGAAGTAGTCCGAGAAATCCGTCCCGACGAGCGCGTCGCGCGGGAGCCCGGTGACCGTCTCGGTGGCGGCGTTGACGTCGGTGATCCTGCCGTCGGGGCCGATGGTGACCAGCGGGTCCACACTGGCTTCGATCAGGCTGCGGTTGTACGCGCCAGCACGACGGATGGTCTCCTCCGCCTGCCTCCGCTCGGTGACGTCGATGTCCATCTCGAGGATCATCGGCGACCCGTCGCCGTCGGCGAACGGGAAATTGTAGACGTCGAACGCCCGGCCGTCGGGGAGCGTCCATTGCCAGTTGTGCGGACGGCCGGTTTGAAGCGGGGTGAACGCCTCGCACTCCTCGCACGGCTCGTCGCGGCCGAACTGGCTGGCGAAGCACAGGCGCCCCTGGTTCTCCCCCAGCGCCTCGCGGTACGCGCGGTTGGCCCATTCGATACGGTGATCCGGCCCGATGATGTCCACGATCACCGGCAGCGTGTCCAGCACGTCGAGGAACCGCTGCCGCTCCGCCTGGATTTCCTCGCCGGCCGCAACGAGGTCCGCGGTCCGTTCGGCGACCCGCTGCTCCAGGTCCGCGTTGAGCCGCCGGAGCGATTCCTCGGCCCGCTTGCGGTCGGTGATGTCGGCGACGGTGCCGACGAAACTCGTCGCGTGCCGCTGTGGCCCTTCGCCCTCGAACGAGGCGAGTCCGTGCGCATCGACCCAGCGCGTCGCGCCCTCAGGCCGGTTGATACGGTATTCGGTCGCGTACGGCTGCGGCGCGGCAGGATTCAGGGCCGCTTCCACCGCCGCCGAGAGGCCGGGCAGGTCGTCCGGGTGAATCATCTGCGCAAAAACGTCGTCGATGGGCCGGGTGTACTCGGAGGCGCCGAAGATCTGCTTAAAGCGATCGTCCCACGTCACGACTCGCGTGATCGGGTCGTAGTGCCACCACCCCATGCGGGCGGCGTCCAGAGCCAATTGATGCCGCTCGGCGCTTCGCGCGCGCTCCGACTCCATCTCCTTGCGCGCCGTGACGTCGCGGACCGCGGTGTAGCGGCGCGGGCTGTTCGGCGCGGAGGGGCGGCCACGGGCTTCGACGGTCATCGGCACGCCGTCCCTGCGCAGCACGCTGTACTCCGCGACCGCGTCACGGTTCTCGCGGAGGAGTGCCGTCGCCCGATCCCGTTCCTCGGGCGGGATCAGATCGGTGAGGGCTATGCCCTTCAGCTCCGACGGCGTGCGGCCGGCCATTTGCGCGAACTGATCGTTGCAATCCACGATCAGCCCGGCTTCGCTTTCGGCAATGCCCTCGAACGTCGCGGCGGCAAAGGCGGAGAACCGGGCTTCGTCCCGGCGCGAGGCGACCTGCGCGGCGCGGATCGCGTGAAAGACGCCGACGATCGCCACGCCAAGGGCGCCCGCGATCGCCAGCCTGAGCGCGGTCTCCACGGTGAGCGGGCCCGGAACGGATCTGACCACGAACAGTTCGACCCCGAGGTCGGCCAGCGGCACGGACAGCAGCCCGGGACCGATGCCGAACAGCAGCGTCGTCACCAGGTTCGCCGCAAAGGCGATATTGTAGGCCGCGGTGATCCCCATCCAGGGGAGCAGCGCCCAGCGAACGGCCGTGGCCGCGGCGACGATGACGACGGCCATCCCGTAGCGCCAGGCCGGCGGAAGGGACCAGAGGCGGCTCGGCGCGAACGCGCGGAAGACCCGGTCATCCCAGATCGACACCGGCTGGTCGAGTTCGACGACGTCGGGCGGGAGGCTCCACGCGCCCGTCCCGCGCACCGAACTGATCGCCGCGGCGAGCAGGTAGACCCCGCCGAGCCACTGCGCCGCGCGGCTCAGCCAGTTCACGATGCCGCCGAGCGAGGTCTGGATCATGATGCCGAACAGGCCCACCGACATCGCGAGCAGAGCGAGCGAATACCAGGCGACGAACCTCATGCCCGCGCGCCCGCCGGCCCGCAGGCGGAGCGCCGAGAGCAGAAACATGGCGATGGCCGCGATGAGCACGCCGTAGCGCACCGGCGTGCCCCCCTCGCCCTGGATGAAGAAGATCGGCAGCCGGCCCGTCAGCGCGGCCCACGTCACCAGTCCCAGCGCGCCCAGCGCGAGCGTGATGGTCAGCGCCAGCCATTGGGGCCTCGACCCGAGCGGATGCAGAGGTTTGGTCGTCAGGACGGCGCCGCACAGATGGCACAGCGCCGCGAGGAGGATGCCGACGTTGAAGATGGTGATGTCGACGTTGGCGTCGCCACGGAAGACCAGGTCACCCACCGTGCCGGCGAGGCTCCAGAGCACGACGCCGGCCTCGAGGAACAGCAATCCCGCGGCGCCGGTCGACAGGAAGCTCCGCGCGACCAGCACGAGCGTGCCCACGGCGACCAGCGTGTAGAACGCGGAGCTCAGGACGAGTCTCAGGACGGCGTGCTGATACACGCCGTTGAGTCCCGGCCAGCCGGCAGGCGACGATCGCGACGAGCAACGCGAGGACGGACACCCCGGCCAGCCGGCCGACCCACGCCCTCTCGCCCGGCGAGCCGGCCGGTTGCGCCGGCTCCAACCTGGATTCGACTCGACTCGGCTCGTTGCTCATAGGGTGTCATCTGCGCCTGGCGAGGACTGCTCGAGACGGCCCTGCCAGCCCGCGGTCATTTCGTTCAGGGGACGAGAGTAGATGAAGCGGCGGTGGAAAGGCAAGACGGGGACGGGGATCGGGACTTACGCTCGTCGATCGGAGCTGACGGTGAGGAATCGGAACTCACGATGAGGAATCGGAACTCACGACGAGGAATCGGAACGGCTTGTCTGCCGAAGCCGCACTTGTCCGCCGTAGCCGCATCGCGGCGAGGACGGAAGGGCGAAGGCGGAAGGGACGGTCGGCGCGAATTTCTGACCGGACGTGCTTGCGAGTGGCGTTAATCTATTGAAGCTATCCAGGCCGGGGTGGCGGAACTGGCAGACGCACAGGACTTAAAATCCTGGGACCCGCAAGGGTCGTGTGGGTTCGACCCCCACCCCCGGCATGCCCGCCGTAGCCCCGCCGCCGCCCTTCCGCCTCCGCCGCGATGCGGCTGCGGCGGACAGGTCGGGCCTTGGCGGGGCGAAGGCGGGAAAGAAAACGCCCGGCCACCACATGCGGGCAACCGGGCGGACGAAGCGGCCACGAGGGATGTCGGCCGCTTAGTACCACATCCAGCGACGGGCGGCTCCAGCCAATCCGACGAGGCCCAGGCCGAGCAGCACCAGCGTCGAGCCGTTGTCGGGGACGGGCGCGGCGCCGTCGGTGGCCGAGAACGAGTAGCTTCCGGACATACCCTGGCCGGTGTAAATGAAGATTCCAGGCGTGGGCGCGAACCCGGTCAGGTTCATTGTCCCTGTGCCTTCCAGCCTGAGACAGTACGCCGTCTGCCTGGTGACGCTCAGGCTCAACAAGTCGAACGAGAACGTGTTGGCGCCATCGATGATCAGCTGGAAGTCGGTGGAGAGCGGAGCCAGGTAATTCGTCCCAAAGCTCGCTCCCGTCAGGGAGAGGTCTTTGATCGTGCCGGTCGCGAGGTAGGGAATCACCATCAGATCGCCAGACCGGGACTGCACCTGGATCGCGCCCGCTACGCCCGGCGTGGGCGTGAGAGAGCCGGCCGTGAAGTCGAGAGCCGTCGCCGAGGCGAGCGCGGTCGCCATACCGGTCGCCCCGTTCACAGGCACCATGGTCCCCGAAATGGAAATCGCCCCCAAAATGATCGGGGTCGCCTGTGCGGACGCGGCTGCGAACACCCCGGTCGCGAGCACCATCACCAGCAGCAACTTCTTCATCCGTGGCCCCCCCGTCGTCGCAGCAATTCCAAAACGCCAAGTCCGCCGCCGCCGTACCCGCCAGACCGGTCGGCCCCGCGCCAGGCAGCGGCGGGCGAGTTCTGACGTCTCAACTGCAAATTACGATCCGGGTGGGCGGAAACGATTTGCGCCAGATTCCACACCGGTCCGCTGGAAAGGCGCCGCCGGGGGAGACCTTTGTTTAAGCGGTCTTGGCTTTCCGTTCGAGTGCCAGAACTGCCATCGGGTCAGCGCGGCACGACGGCGTCGTAGTTGACCGTGACCGGGACCTGGTTCTTGATCGGCATCGTCAGCAGTGAAGGCGGGTCGATCTTGAAGTCGGAGAGCGTCGCCGGAACCGTGCCCGCAATCCGCGTCTCATCCCCCGTTGTCGCCGCGAACGGGCACTGACCCCACTACCTTCCGGGCGTCGGTGGCAGCATGAGCCAGTAGGCCAGCGTTCCGACGGGCATTCTTGTCAGGCCCGGTCGCGGCGCGATCTTCCCTTTCAGGAACTCCAGCAGATCCAGGACGACGTTACGATTGTCGCCATAGTAGCTGTGCCCGAGCGCATCCATGCTGAGCCTCGACACGTCGACGGTATCGATGCCTGGCATGACCAGAGAATTGCTCCCGCCTTCTCCGGCCCGCGGCGCCATGTGAAACAGCCTGTGTGAGGCGATCAGGGCCTGATCGCGATCGGAGACGTAGAGCGTGATTCGGCTCCGGTTCTTCCCGATCTGCGCGACCTGGGTCGTGAAGGTGGCCCGATCGACATCCGGTGCGGCCAGAACGAGGCTGCTGAACGTGTCGAAGCGCTTGAAACCCGCATCGGCCGCGAGCTCGGAGACCGCCGCCAGCAGGGCGCGATTCCCCATGCTGTGCGCGATGAGATGGACCGTCGTTGCGCCCGAGCGGTCGGCGACATCCTGGAGGAACTGCTTCAGTTCGGCGACGGTGTCTGCGACGCTCTTCTCGTCGGCGAAGTACCCGAGGAGTCTGCCCTCGGACGGCCAGCTGTAGAAGATCGGTGCGCCCTTGAATCCGAAGTCGTAGGCCAATTGCGCGGTCCGAATGGCCGCATCCTCGAAGCTGACGTTGTACCCGTGAACGAAGACGAAGGCCTGCTTGGCCGGCGAGGCTGAAACGGAACCGGACACGTCCTTGAAGAAGCGATCCTTCTGCGCCGACTCGACCTTCTGCAGAATCATGTGCTTCTCGGGGTCGGCGTGGAACTCCAGCCTCCAGATCGAGGGCCGCTCGATCTCGGCGATGGCATGGGTTTCAGGAATGCTGACTTCGCATGAGCCGTAGGCCAGGCTCCCTTTCTCCGTCTTCGTTCCGAGGTACCGCAGCGAGAACCCCTCCGCGACCACCGCCCGGTCGGTGGCGTAGAAGATGCGGACGACCGTGAATGCGGAGCTCATGCCGCGTGTTCCGAATTGCGGTTTCAGTGTGAATGCCAGCGTGAGCGTCACGGCGGACGAGGAAGAGACGGTGAACGGTGTCTCGTCCGCTTCGAATCCTCGGGCAGAGGCGTGAGCCACGTATTTCCCTGGCGGCAGCAACAGGCCGAACAGGGCAAACTCACCGTTCAGATCGGTGGCGGTGTCCGACAGGATCTCGTCCGACGATCCGGCGGCCCGGACATCGACGCGCGCGCCGGCAATCGGCTTGTGGTCCGGAGCGTGGACGGTGCCTTGCAGCGTGATCGAGAGCTGCTGTGCCGGAGGAGGAGGCGCGGACTGGGCGCTCAGTTGCGTGACCGGGCAACCCACGAAGAACAAGAGCGCGACGATGGTCGACTCGCGACGCCGCATGGTCACCCTCCGAAGGCCGCCCCGATCAGTAGTCGATCCCCTTCCAGAAATTGGGGGTTTGCACGATGGTGAAGCGATTGGGGTTGCTGCGCACGAGCGCGTCGGCGGTCTGGTTCCAGACCGTGCCGTGAGCGTTGCGGCTGTTGTCCTGGATGACCGTTTGATCGAGCAGGTAGTTGCTGAACGCCTGCCCGTTTTTGGCATTGGCGTCCTGCTGCGCCCAGTAGCCGGCGTGCTGCGCGTCGTTGGCGGCTTGAGTGGCATTCATCCGTGCCGTCGCCTGCGCAGCGGTCTGCTTGATCTGGTTCGCGTATTGCTGGCCCCAGGCCAGCGTCTGCTGGTCGCTTTGCTGCTTCTGCTTGAGGAGCTCGGCAATCTGCTGGTTGATGACCTGCACGTTCGGCTGGTAGGTCTTCAAGATGGCGGCGAACAGGTCTTTGTCCTTATCGACCACCGCCAATGGGAACAGGGCGTGGTTGACCATGAGGGAGTACGAGCCGTAGTCGCGCGTGGGGTCGCTGGCGCAGATCGAGGTGTTGAAGGCCTGCATGCCCCGGCCATCCGGGTCCATCTGGCCGGACGCCTGGGCGCAGTGGTTGCCTGGACTGGTCGGCATCGGCTGGATCGACTTGACCTCGATCCGCGCCGGGCCCTGGCCGCCGGCCCTGCGCCACGCCTGCAACAGGTTGGTGAACTCCTTGGTGACATCGCCCCGAAAGGCATACACGACCGTGCCTGGCGGAATGAGCGAGTAGCGCTGCTGCGCCATCCTGACCCGGAAGGGATTGGTGGGGTCGATGCCGCCACGGTTCATCCCCAGGCCGATCTGCTCGCCATTCGAGCCCATGACGATGATGGCGCCCCTCCCGCTGTTCGGGTTCACGGTCCACCCGGCGGGGACCGAGAGGGCGACGGAGTTATCGGGCGCGGTCACTCTGTGGAGCGGCACCGGGGAGCCGGACGCCGAGCCTTGGGTCGGCGCCGGGCCGCCGCCCGACGCGGTGGATGAGGCCGAAACTCCGCCGGGGTGCCAGACGCCAAAGAGCTGCTGCAGCATGGGATTGACGGACTGGCCGAAGCGGTCAGCGGAGTCGGAGACGAGGCCCGCCTCGAACTGGTTCGAGCCGGTTTGCGCCGCGATGATCATGCCAGCCACCGGCTTGTTGCCATGGGCTCGATTGACCACCGTGAAGAAGACCGCGACGGAATTGGTGCCCCGCACCTGGAAGAGGTTCCCCACCTGAGGCCGCTCGCCGCAGTCGTTGTGGACCGAGCGCAACACGAACCCCATGGCCGCCGCCTGGCTGCTCGCGCCCGCCACCTGGCCGTAAACGATCTTCCCGCCTTGTGGAGTGTCGATCGTCTTCAGCGGGGATTGCGCTTGCGTCGTGCGCCCACAACTGGCCGCGAAGAAGAGCGACAGCACCAAGACCACTGAAGAGCGCCTGTCACTGCGCATGATGACCGCCTCCTTCACCATTGAACTGCGATACCGATCCGGCCCTCGCAAGACTATGGCACGCTACTGGTAATTTCCAATCAGGACGAACGGCGCCCAGTAATACGGATGAGCGTAGCCGGCGTTCCGTGCTGCAGGCGTGGAGTCCGCTACGGGTTGGACGCCGCGACCGCTGCCGGCAGCAGGCGACGCGTCGGTCCCCCGCAGGAACGCGAGCTGCGCCTGGCGCAGCGCCTCCGCCTTGCCGGCGGCGGGGTCCTTCACCCATCTGGCATAGAAGTCGCTCATGATCCGGCTGGTGCTCGCGTCGTTGACGTCCCACAGCGTGGCGAGCACGGCTTCCGCATCCTTCTGCTGGGCGATCATCCCCAGGCTGTCCATCTCGAGGCCGTCCGCGGCCACGTCGCTCTTCGCCGTGCTGCACGCCGAGAGGGTCAGCAGGCGCGTGCCGCGGAAGCTGATGGGGGAATCCTCGATCGCCGACAGCGTGAGCTGATACCCCTGCGGCGATTCAACGTCGTCGCCGCCGAGCATCAGGTAGGGTTCCTTGCCGCTTCCGGCTTCCAGCACGAAGTGGCTGGCGATGTGGACGACGGGGAACGTCGCTCCGGCGCCGAGCCGCGCCTTCCAGGCCGCCCACGTGAAGCGCTCGTCAGGCAGCAGGACGCCGTCCATCGGGCCGTGGGACTCGGTGATGGCCGGGTCGTGCGCCACCGCGTCGAGCTCGGACAGCACGCCAGGCAGCGGCGGCAGCCCGCCGTAACTCTTCGACAGCCCCATCGCCAGGATTCGGAGCGCGGGTGTTCCGGCCTCCGCCGGGGCCGCCATGTGACCGTAGCTCGCGGGCGTGAACAGAACGTTGTTGAACCGCTCCGCCAGGTAACGGTGACCGTCGTAGAGCGCGGCCATCGGCAGGTAGCGCATGACCCCGTCCAGCGACCACAGGAGCGTCGGCGCGCGGTCCTTGTCCTGGACCCCGTGCTCCACGGCGCTCAACTCATCGGCGAAGGGGGCGACGACCATCGCGAACAGCTCCGCGAGCCGCGGCCGAGGGTCCGAGGCCGGCGAGCGCAGTTCGTTTCGCACCTGGAGCACCGTGCTGCGCAACTCGGCCGGCGTGGCGTGGAGCTCGAATTTCTTGCGGGCCTGCGCGGTGACGACGATGGCGTACGCGTGCTCATCGCCGACGAGCAGCCGGACGCCCAGCACGTGCGGCCCGAGGGCCGATAGCGTGGTCTGCAATCGGCTGACCTCAGACCGTTCCTTGCCCAACAGGGCGTTGGCGTCGTCGGCGTCAGACTTCTGCGCGAGCTGCGGATAGAGCGTCTTGCGGAAGAAGTCCGACACCTCCCGGTTGGCGGCCTCGATCTTCGCCTCGAGCGTCGTCATCCGGGCGTCCTCGTCCGCGGTTCGCGCCGCCTTGGCGCGCAGGACCGCGTAGTCCGCGCTCAGTCCCATCAGCGTCATCGCGGTCTGCTCCGGGACCTCGAGGGCGCCCTGCGCCTTCTGCTGCGCGGCGGTCAGCTGCAGGCCCTCGGCCCGGGCCGCCGGGCTGTCGGCCGCACCGCGGACCACCTCCTTGAGCTCCTGTTCCTTGAGCAGGTCGAGCACTTGCTCGGCCTCGCCGAGCCTGTCGGCCTGCACCAGGAGCTCCGCCAGGATCCGGTAGGTCGCCGACCTGGACAGCACGAAGCCGGCCTGGAGGTCTTTGTCGAGGCCGGAGATGTTCTTCCTGATCTGCTGGTACGCATTCACCGCCTGCAGCCCGAACAGGATCGCCTCCTCCGGGCGGTGCTGGTTGCGGAAGTCGAGCATGAGCGAGGTCTCGATGCCGCCCTCGATGCCCGGGTCGCCCGCCGCCGTGGCCAGCGACAACGCCGCGAGCTTGCTCGAGAGCGCGCTCTCGGGCTGCTTGGCGGCCGAGTAGGCTCTGCCGATGATGCCGAGGACCAGCGACTGGCCCCGGGTGTCCGCCACCTCGCGGTAGATCGAGAGCGCCCTGAAGCCGACCTCGAGCGCCTTGTCCGGTTGCCGCAGGTCGAGGTAGACCCGGCTGAGGTTTCCGAGTGTCGTCGCCTCGCCGCGGCGGGCGCCGGTCTCGCGCCAGATCGGCAGCGCCCGGTTGAAGTACTCGAGGGCGTTCGCGCCCTGGTTCGTGTCGGCGTAGGCCCTGCCGATGTCGTTGAGCGCGAGCCCCTCGCCGTTGCGGTTTCCCACCTCCCGCCAGATCGGCAGCGCCTGGTTGTAGTAGTCGAGAGCCGTCTGGTGCTGGCCCAGATCGCGGTAGAGTCGGCCGATCTCGTTCAGCGTGAACGCCTCGCCCTGTCGGGCCCCGAGGCCGCGGTGGATCGACAGCGCACGGGAGTAAGCATCCAGCGCGTTCTGCTTCTGGCCGACCTCGCCGAAGGCGCGGCCCATGTTGTCGAGCGTCAGGGCTTCGCCAAGCCGTTGCCCCGCCTCGCGCCAGATCGGCAGCGCCTGGTTCAGATACTCCAGCGCTTCCTTGCCTTGGCCCATGTCCGCGTAGGTCTTGCCGAGATTGTCGAGCGTGGAGGCCTCGCCGGATCGGCCGAGCGCGTCCTTCAGATACGGCAGCGCCGCGTCCAGGCGCCTCGAGGCGACCCGTTCTTTCAGGCTCTGGCCCTTCGCGGGTTTCCCGCTGCCGAGGTCGTGCCAGATCGACAGCGACGCGTTCAACGACTTCAGCGCCTCCTGCCGCTGCCCAAGGTTGTTGTAGGCCCGGCCCATGAAGTTGAGCGTGTTGGCTTCCGCCTCCCGAATGTCGAGCGAGCGCCACGTGGGCAGCACCTGGTTGAACAGGGCCAACGCCTTGCTCTCCTGGCCCATGTCCGTGTAGACCCTGCCCATCGTGCTGAGCGTCACGGCCTCAGCCATCTGGTTGTGGGCGTGCTGGACGATGGGCAGGGCTTCGTTCAGCGTGGCCAGCGCCTTCTGCAGCATGCCGGCCTCGCGATACAGGTAGCCGAGCGCGATCAGTTCGAGCACCTCGTCCCTCGTGTGGCGGCCCGATTTCGCCTCGGAGAGCTTGCGCTCGTGCTCGTCGATCTGGCCGCGTATCGACGATGTCTGGGCGACGGCCCTGCCCGCGGACGTCACCAGCCCCATTCCGAGGCATGCCGCAACGAGGATCTTCGGTACGTGGCTCATCTGGCCCCTTCCATCTCGCGCGACCATCGTCGGCCTCACACGCCCGTCTCGCCCTCACTTCCTGGGGGCGGAGCCCTGAGGGGGCCACGCGGGCAGCGGCTGCACACTCACCTTCATGGACGCGTACGTGACGCCTGGCGCGGCGCTCTGCGCGCGCGTGGCCAGCGGGAGATTCGGGTCCGCGTCCCTGGGGACGAGGTACCCCTGCACCATCTCGAGGTTCGGCAGTTCCCTGGCCAGTTCGTCGGTGTGCTTCAGCGGGAGCATCAGATACTCGCCCGAGACCAGACCGATGTAGCGCGATTCGCGATCCGGATCGTTCAGCGACTGCTGCGTGGCCACGGCGGTGGTGAGGTTGCCGGACATGAGGAACTTCGTGCGATCTTCCCAATAGCTCAGCGTTTCGGTAAAGGTGCTCAGCGCGGGCACGCTGATGGCCGGCAGGCTCACGATGGGCACGAGCATCTTCGCCCCCGCGATCATCACATTCAGCGCCTTCACGAAAATGGAGGTGCTCGGCGCTTTCGAGATGTTGACGGCGACTTTTCCGGTGCCCCGGGTCAGCAGGATCTTGCTGGTGCCTTGCGTCGCCTTGGCCGTCCGGAAGCCCAGTTGCTCCAGCGACACCTTGCCGGCCTTGTCCGGGGCGAGCGACGCGATGGCCGTCCACGCCAGCGGCGCGACGATGTTCATGTACGGGAAGATCTGCGTCGTATCCACGCGCAGCTGCGACGCGCGCACGCCGGCGTCGTCGCCGCCGGGGCGATACTGCGAGAGCGCGATGCTGACGGTGACGTCGCCGTCGTAGTCGAGCAGTTCGTCCTTCGTGATGTCGGTGGCATAGCGCCACTTCTTCGCGTCGTTCCTGAAGTGCAGGTACTGCGTTTCGGCGCCGGTGTCGGGGAGCTTGTCTTTCGGCCCGCGCGAAGCCGCCTTCCTGCCGTAGGCCGGGCTGTCAGGGTTGACCGAGTCGAAGAACCCGTTCCAGAAACTGTAGGAGTCGTGCGGGGTGTCCTCCGTCGGAGCGTGCGGCGCGGCGGCTTGTGCGGCGGCCAGCTCGGGCGCGAGCGCGGCCAGCAGACCGAGGGCGGAGGCATCCGTCATGAATCGGCGTCGGGAAGCGGACATCGTCTTTCTCCTCAGAAGGATGCTCGAATCCACGTGGCGCGTCGCTCGACCGTCCTGTCAGTGTCCGAGACTCACTTCGTCGTGTCCCTGGGAGAACTTCGAACGGTAATCACACCGATCCCCCAGTTGGTCGGTATCTCGCCGGAGAACCCGCGCGTCCCGCCGCTGGTCTGATTCAACAGTTTCTCGAGAGGCGACCCCGATCCCCGCGTTCCGCGCGAGGCAGCCCCCTCGAAGTTGAGCGCGTAGGGGTCGGGCAGCGGCTGCGCCGTGCTGAGCAGAATCAGGGTGTCCACGCCGTAGGGCGGGCCGATGCGCAGCGCAGGCGCGCCGGGGAGGAAGAACCGGCGCCCGTTGTCTGCCGCGTTGGGGAATTGGTTCTCGGAGTAGTTGCCCGGGTAGAGCAGCGTGCCCTTGCCGTGGCAATCGATGTCCAGAATATAGACCCAGCGCTTCTCGACGACCCGGTCGGAGGACTGCAAGGCCATCCTCAGCACGTCGCCCTGCCGCACCGTCGCATCCGCGGCCAGCGGCGAATCGCCAGGCGCCGGGACGAGGGCCAGGGAGTAGTAGTCGGAGGTGGAGGCTCCGGCGGGGCTGTCTGCCAGCTCGAGCCAGCCATGGACCTTCGCCAGCCGCGAGGCGAACGTGCTCAGCGCCGCTCCGCCATCCCCCTGGACGTCCTTCCCGTCCGCCGCCACCCAATCGCTGCGTACCGGATATGGCGACGTCGGAGAACAACCGGGGCTGTGGTCGGGACGACCGGGACTCGGAGATCCGGCCGCCAGGGCGCCCTTGTTGAACCAGGCGTAAGCAGGCCCGTTCGCGGTCAGCACACCGGTCAGCGCGTAGTGAGCGTCGGCCAGTCCGGCTGCGCTCTGGACGGCGCTGTCGGGATCGCCCCGAAGGAGCGTCTCCGCCAGCTCTCGCGACGGCGGGAGGTTGACCCACAGTTTCGTTCCGGCGGGAAGATGCGACTTCAATGCGCCCGCGGTCAGTCGCGCGCCCAGGCCAAAGGAGGACGCCGCGCCGCCCTGTTGCAGCGTCCACTGCGTGCCGTCCCAACTGAGGAGATGGGTCCAAGGGTCCTCAGCCGGGTCGGACACGGAGGCGATGCCGGCAGCTTCGACCTCCGCGGTCGCGGCGCGGATCTCGTCACGGGAGAGATTCGCGGGCCAGTGCCAGACGCGGAGCGGAGCCGACTCCGCCGCGCTCCACTTCGTCAATTCGAAGATCTCACCGGGAGCCACCGTGGCTCCGGAGGGGCTGACGACCTCGGCCGTGGAGCGCGCGATGCCCTCCAGGCCGATCACCCGAAGGTGGATCGTCTGGCCCTTGCCGTTCGGGACGGTCGAGGCGAATTCGCTCCCGATCCCGATGCCCGAGACGCGACCGATGTCCAGCCACACCCCGCCGTCGTCGTCGGTCCTGATCGCTGCGCTGCGGACCTTGCCGGAATCGCGCTCCGTCCCTCCGAAGAGCGGTTGCCGGCGCCGCGCCGCCGTCGCGTCCAGGTCCGGCTCCTGGTCGGGGACCCCGCCGCCCTCGAGCACGGCCTTCACCCGCTGATAGAGGATCGAGGCCGGCGTGTCCGCGGGCATGGCCCGCAGCGCTTCGATCAGAGCGGCGGTGAAGGCGCCATGCGGCTCGGTGGCCGGAGCGGAGAGAGGCATCTCCTTTGCCGTCTGGTCCTGCTGCGCTGCGGAGAACACCAGGGCGGGATTGTCCTCCCGCTCGGTGGGCGCGGGCCGGGGCTGGCCGTTCGGTAGCAGGTCGGGCCCTTCCGCGATGTCGCGCGGATCGAAGGCGAGGCTCCTCTCTCGGTATTTCGCCCCGATACCCCGGCTGATGGCGCCGCTGTGGCAACTGTCGAAGATCACCGTGAGATGCACGCCCTTGTCCAGGGCCGCGTTGAAGATGCGGGTCATCTCGCGATCGCGGATGTCGTAGCCGCCCTTGTAGGCGTCGGACGGCACGAGCGTGCTATCCGCGTGGACGTAGTCGCCGTTCACGAGCACGGTGAGCTTGGTGCCCTTGCTGTTGACTCGCAGGGAGCCGTGGCTGGCGTCGTAGAAAACGACGACGTCGCCGCGCTGCGGAAGGTCGACGAGATACTTCTGCATGGCGGCGAGCGTGCCGTCGTGAGAGGTTTGCGCGGCCGACAGAACGATCACGCCAGGTCGTGGACTTCTCGGAGCGGGGTTGGTCAGCAGAACCACGTTGTTGGCAGGGAAGGCGAACTTGGGGCTGGTGAGCTCGTCAGCCATCGCCTGCGCGTCGTTGACCGCGCCATCGAGGTTCTCGAACGCGCCGAGCTCACACCGACCGTAGGTGCAACCGGCAGGATGTTGGGCGTGTGTGCCGGCGGGCTGATAGGTGTTGATGCCGACGATCAGCGCGCGTCGGGTCTGTGCTGTGACCTGTACCCCGCAGAGGACGCATAGCGAGCAGGAAAGAGCAGCAGAATACGCGTTCATATGCGCTGCGAGCTAGAAACCGCGTTGAAGTATAGCTCTGCGCTTGGGCAATGCAAAGCTGATGCCCGTTCCGGCGAGCTGGCACGGTGGTGCCCACCTGAAATGTAAGGAGATCTTCTCGGCGTGGAGGCAAGACCGTCGCCGGCCGCCGAGGGCCGGGCCCTCTACTGGCTCTTCTTCCAGGCCATCTCAACGGTGACGGGGATCTCGTTCTTGATCGGCATCGTCAGCAGGGACGGCGGGTCGATCTTGAAATCGGAGAGCGTCGCCGGAATCGTGCCCGCGATCCGTGTCTCGTCGCCGGTCGTCGTCACCTGGAACGGGACCTGCTTGTAGCGCGCGGTCTGGCCGGCGAACTCGACCTCGAGGTCGGCGTGGATCGTACCGGACGCCGCGCCACTCTCGGGGACCGTCGTCCTGACGGTCACCATCGGAAACTGCGCGCCGCGCGCCGCCTGGATCATGTGCAAGTCGCGGTTGGTGTCGCCCGTGACGAACGACTGCACCGGGACCGCCACCAGCACCTCGCACGCGCCGGCGGTGCACACGCCCTTGCCGCGGGCCGCGTGGCTGGTGCCCTCCATCTGGTGCAGCGGATGCGACACGTGGTAGGTGAGCGTGGAGTGCACGAGCGTCCACTGAACGTCGGATGCGGCCGCCAGTCGGGGCGCCAGCAGCACGAGACACACGCAGAGAAGATTCCTCATCGATCACCACTTGATCGACACCGACATGATCGCCGCCGCGTAGGCGCCGAGCGTCACCACCCCCACGGCCCCGTGGTAACCCGCAATCCCGTGCACGCGCTGGCCCTGGCTGAGCTGATGGTAGGCCATGGCGCCGAGCACCGGCGTGAGCACCATCCCCGCGCCGTGCACCCACGCCAGCATCTTGTGAACCCGCGTCGGCCCGCTCGCCTTCGCCCCCTTCACCTTCGGCGCGAAGATGGCGAACGACGCCGACGTCCAGTACATGCCCGTCGTCACCGCGCCGAGCGCCGCGTGCACGTTGCGCCCGGTTCGGCTCTCCTGCCTGCCGCCCGCAAACAGGCTGGCGACGACCGTCGCCGCGAGCGGCACCGTCGTGAACAGCCCCAGCCGCTGGTGGATCTTCAGCATGTGCGACCGACGGTCGAGCCGCGCCTGCTCCTCGGGGTTGCCTGTCAACTGCTGCGGGGTGAAGCCCAGGTCGGCCAGCGACGGCGGCGTGCGCGCCGCCAGCGCGACGTCGACCGCCTGCGCCCCGGACGCGGCGACCGACACCTTGACGGTCTTCGGTTCGTAGCCTCCCGCCGACACGGACATCTCGTACTCGCCAGGGGGCAGGTCCGCGATCGCGTACTCGCCGGCGGCGCCGGTCGTCGTCGTGATCGACTGGCCGGTGGCCAGGTTCTTCACCGCCACCGTGGCATTGGCGACCGCCCCGCCCGACGGCCCGGTGACCGTCCCGGCGATGCCGCCGACCTGCGTCTGGGCGCCCACAGGCGGCACGCTCATCAGGCACAGCGCGGCCACGAGCGCCGCGGAAACGGTCCGTCCGGGTCTCGGGTGCATGAGCGTTCTCCGGTCAAGAACGATTTGCCTTCGTCAATCCTAGCCGAAATGGCGTCGTGTCGACACGGCATTGGATCGGCTCGTTGCAGCTCAGGTGTACGATGGGGCGGTGGGGCGGGCGGCATCGCCCGCCGGCCGGTGGGTGTCGGCGAGGGACGCCGGCGGCTATCGAGGGCCGAGCGCCGTGTCGTAACAGGTCGTCGAGACCAGGGGAGACTCTCATCGAGACGCCTCGCATGACCTCTCGGGTGAACCGCCGCCTCCTGCTGGCGCTGGCCATGATCTGCGTGCTGAGCGCGCCCGCCTTCCTCACGGGCTTCCTGACCGACATGGACGCTTACACGCAGCCGGCCGACAAGCTGCTGCGCGGGGGCGCGCTCTACCACGACACGCTCGACACCAAGCCGCCGATGATCGTGCTTCACTACGCGCTCGTCTTCTGGCTGGTCGGCGCCACGAGCCTCGCGGCCGTGAAGATCGTCACCGTCGGGATTCTCGTCGCCTCCGCGCTGATCCTCCGGCGCATCCAGCTGGCGTTGTGGCCGGCGTCTCCCGGCGCCGACCTCGTCGTGGTGCTGTTCGTGCTGGGCAGCTTCGGCGGGTGGGGAGGCGACTTCCTGTCGTCCAGCACCGAGATCCCGGCGAACCTGTTCATCCTGCTCGGCGTCTGGGGGATGGTCGGCGATCACTTCGCGTTTCGGCCCGCGCGGCTCGTCGCGGCCGGCATCAGTCTTGGGGTCGCATTCCTCTACCGCTATCACGCGGGAGCGCCGCTGGCGGCATACGGCCTCGTGCTCCTGCTGCAGTGGCGCCAGTTCGGGAAAGTCGCTCCCCGCCTCGTGGCGGTCGGCGCGGGGTTCCTCGTCCCCATCGCCGCGCTGGTCGCCTACTTCGCGGCGACCGGCGGCCTCGACGACCTGCTGCTGCACGTGAAGTACGTCGTCTTCTACCTGCGAGGCGCGGAAGTCCACTGGCCGGCGGCCAGCCTGCGGATCCTGACCGGCGTGGCGACCCTGCTCCAGCTCCTGCTGCTCGCCGGCCTCGAAGTCGCGGGCGTCGTGCGGGAACGGCTGTTCTCCAGGCAGAACCTCTTTCTGCTGCTGTTTCTGGGCTTCTCGCTGCTGACGTTCTTCGTCGGCGGCCGCTTCTTCGGGCACTACCTCATCGCGTCGATCCCGCCGCTCGCGCTGCTCGCCGCGGCGCGGCTGTCCAGGCCGCCGGAAGACCAGCCGGCGGGCACGCCTCTTCGACGGGTCATCCGCCGCTACGAGCGATACGCCATCCCGTGCCTCGCGGCCCAGGCCGCCTTCTTCTTCGTGGCGAACTCCCTCTACTTCGTCACCCGGCCGGCGGAACCGCCATACGAGAACCTCGCCCGAATCGTCCGGGCGCACTCGACCAGAGACGACCCGGTCTTCGTCTGGACGACCAGGACGCACCTGCTGCTGGCCGTCGACCGGACGTACGCCACGCGGTTCATCTCGAACGACTTCCTCGTCGGCCGGATGTACGGCACCCGCCATCGGCTTCCGACCGCGACCGCGGAGTCGGCGTGGGAGGCCGCCGTCAAGGATCTGTGGCCCATCCTGATGGCCGACCTGAACGCCGCGCAGCCGAAGGTGATCGTCGACGACACCCCTGAGAACTCCGCCTTCACGCTCGACCGGTACCCGCCGCTGCGGACGTTTGTCGAGCAGGGCTACGGCCCCTGCGTCAGGGCGGACGGCTTGTGCGTCTACATCAGAAAAGCGTCGTAGCCCCGGGTTCGGCGCTATCCTGAAGGCGTGTCGGGAACCGCAGCCATGGAGGTGTGAGATGCCGATGTTCGTGCTGATGACCAGGCTCGCACCCGAGATGATGCACGACGCGCGCGGGCGTCGCGCGATGGGCAAGGAGTGGCTGACCAAGGTCAAGGAGTCCTGCCCGCGCGTCGAGTGGAAGGCCCACTACGCCATTCTCGGGCCCTACGACTTCATGGACATCTACGACGCGCCGGACATCGAGACCGCGCACAAGGTCTCGATCATCTCGCGCGCCGAGGGCGCCGTCACGGCCGAGAGCTGGCAGGCGCTGCCGTACGACGACTTCCTCAAGCTGCTCGGCACGGTGGCGTGATTGTGACGAGCAGGGCTGCCCGCCTTCGCGCGAAGCGCTTCGGCGAGGTCTCGCCAGAGCCCGCGAGGGACCGACCGCGGGCGGCGGCGGAAAGCCCCGCTCGTCATTTGCTCTGTCGCTCGACGGTGCCGAACTTCGCCAGCAGCCACGTGTCCGGGTCGAGGACGACGTCGGCCGGCTCCTGGTCCACGCGGAACGTGAAGGTCTGGGAGCGCTCGGCGAGCGCCACCGTCTCGACGCGCGGGGCCGCCGACCGATCGGTGACGATGCCGATGTCGAGCGGCGTGACGAAGACCGGTCCCGGTGTCTGGCTTTGCTCGACGCGCACCGTCAACACGCCGCTCGTGTACGACCAGCGGGCCTCGAGGAGCGGCTGGCCCGGCGTGTAGACCCACTGCCGGAAGAAGCCCTCGAGCGACCGGCCCGAGACCTCCTCCATCGCGCGCCTGAAGTCGTCGGTCAGCGCGTTCCCATTTCGGAACCTGGCGTAGTAGGCAGCCAGCCCCTTCCAGAACGCATCCTCGCCAAGCTGCCGGCGCAGCATGTGCAGCACCCAGCCGCCCTTCTGGTAGCTGTTGGTGGACAGGATGTTGTCGAGCGCGGCGTCCGCCGGCGTCACCACGGCAGCCCCCGGGTGCTTTTCGTAATACCGGATGACGTTGTCGCGATCGCGGCGCATCCCCTGCACCAACGCGTCGCGGCCGGCGGCGCGTTCGTCGTAGAGATGGGTGAGGTAGGTCGCGAACCCCTCGCTGAGCCAGGTGTGGTCCCAATCCGATTCGGTCACCGAGTCGCCGAACCACTGATGCGCGATCTCGTGCGCGAACAAATCGCCGTTGCGGCCCCGGCCGGTCACCGCGCGCTCGGCGTAGAAGATCGCGCTGGCGTTCTCCATGCCGCCGTAGCGCGTCTTCGACTGGACGTTGGCGAGCTTCTCGTACGGGTAGGGGCCGATCGTCGTCGAGTAGAACTGAAGGGGCGCGAGCGCGAGGCGGAAGTCCGAGAAGCCGGCGTCGCGCTCCGGGGCGTAGACCCAGCTCTGGACCGGCGCGCCGCCCACCTGGCCGATCGTCTCGACGGCGAAGCGCGCGACGCCGATGACCATGCAGTAGGTCGTGATGGGCACGTCTTCGCGGTAGCGGGTAAGGCGCCGTCCGCCCGGGAGGCTCGTCGTCTCGACGAGCGCGCCGGGCGCGACAACCTGGTAGGTCTCCGGCGCGGTCACCACGAACTCGCACGCCGCCTTGTCGGACGGGTGGTCCACGGTCGGCAGCCAGTGCCGCGCGCGGTCGGGGAAGTTGTCGCCGAAGAACACCGGCTCGCCGTCCCGGTTGCGCCCGATGACGAGGCCGTCGGCCGGCGTGCCGGCGTACCGGACGGTCAGCCGACGGCGATCCCCGGCCTTCGGCGCGTCGCCGAGATCGATGCGCATCCGGTCGTGCTCGTGGGAGAAGACGAGCGTCCGGCCCTCGCTGGTGACGCGCTCGACCGTCATGCCGGTCTTCCCGTCGAGCGAGGGGCCCACCAGATCCAGCCAGATCTCGCGGACGCCGCCGGCCCTGAACGCGATCTCGACGTCGGCCTCTCCGGAAAGGGCCGAGGTGCCGTCGTTGAGCTGGATGCGGAACACATAGGCCGTCACGTCGATGCCCGGCTGCCGCGGATACGAATCGGCGCGGGCGGGCGCCGGGCGGGCAGCGAGGATCGCGGCGGCGAGAAGCAGCAGGGTCACCGACCGCCGGACGACGCGGGTGGACATGTCGTGGCTCCGGGTGAAGGCGCGGCGACGGAATGACGCCGGAGCCTCGAACGGTTTGTATGACGGGTCCCGGACCGGGTCAAGCGGATTCGCGCGAGCCGGCGGTATAATCGCCGACAAAGGGAACTCTCGCGTGCCGTTTACGACACATTCGAGGAGACCTGCCATGCGCCTTCTGTCTCGTGTGCGTCGGTCAGCGCTCGTCGTGTGCCTGCTCGTCGTCGCCGCTCCTGTTCTCGCCCAGACTCCCCAGGAGATCAAACAACCGCCGTTCCAGCCGCAGGTCGGCCAGGGCGGCAAGGACGTCGTCTGGGTCCCCACGCCGCAGGCGCTGGTGGAGAAGATGCTGGACATGGCCCAGGTGACGCCGCAGGACTTCGTGATGGATCTCGGCTCCGGCGACGGACGCACGGTCATCACGGCGGCCAAGCGCGGGGCCCGCGCGATGGGCATCGAGTACAACCCCAACATGGTGGAACTGTCGAAGGAGAACGCGGCCAAGGCCGGCGTGAGCGACCGCGCCGAGTTCATGAAGGCCGACCTGTTCGAAACCGACCTGTCGAAGGCGAGCGTCATCACGCTTTTCCTGCTGCCGGACATCAACCTGAAGCTGCGCCCGAAGATCCTCGATCTGAAGCCGGGCACGCGCGTGGTGTCGAACACCTTCACGATGGACGACTGGGCGCCGGACGAGACGGCGTCGGTCGATGCCGACTGCACCTCGTGGTGCTCGGCGCTGCTCTGGATCGTCCCGGCGAAGGTGGCCGGCGTCTGGACGTCTCCCGGCTTCGAGCTGAATCTGGCGCAGACGTTCCAGATGGTGTCGGGCACGCTCACCAAGGCCGGCGCCACCGTCCAGGTCGCTGACGGCCGCTTGCGCGGCGACCGGATCAGCTTCATCGCGGGCGCCACGACGTATACCGGTCAGGTGAACGGCACGACCATCGAGGGGACAGCTACCACGGGCCCGACCAGCGTCCGGTGGACGGCGACCCGGACGGCGAGGTAGTCGAACTTCGCCGCCCCGACACTCGTCTCTGCTGATCAGGTGAGGGGGAAGCTCTTATGCCCGAGGAACGCACCTGGTGGGAGTCGATCAAGGTCGAAGGCGGCGAGATGCTCGAGAAGGTGAAGGATCTCATCCGGGAAGGGAATGTCCGGCGGATCGTCATCCGCCAGGGCGACGCCAACCGGTCGGTCGCCGAGTTCCCGCTGACGGTGGGCGTCGTCGGCGCCGTCGCGGCCCCGGTTCTTGCGGCCGTGGGCGCGCTGGCCGCGCTGCTGACCAACTGCACGATCGAGGTGGAGCGGGTCGCGGCGGTCCGTCCCGAGGCCCCGCCGGTCCAGCGGCCCGACGAGCCTCCGAAGTCCGACGCCGCGTAGACCGCCGGGGCCGTCAGGTTCCCCGGCGCCAGTTCCTCGCGGCCCGTTCGGCCCGAGCCTTGACGTCCAGCATCGCGCGGCGGACGGTGACGATGTCGCCGAGGTCGGCGACCAGGGACTTCAGGCCCGCGGTCGAGAGCCAGGCATGCCGGAAGCGGACGCGCGTCACCAGGCGCGTCCGCCCGGCTCCCTCCGCCTCGAGTTGCCAGCACCAGGTCAGCCGCGGAGTCGAACGCGCCAGCCAGAGCACGTAGCGGTTGGCCTCGAACCCCTTGATGAAGCGCCTGTCGCGCTGACCCATCTCCACGATCCACGGCCAGACCAGCTCGCGCGGCGCCTCGATCGTCACCGCGCGGGTCGCGATGAAGTCCGCGCCGCCGACGACGCGGTCCCCCGGCATCGGCCGGGCGACTTCGACGTCGGTCGCGCCCCACCGCATGTGGGCGGGCCGCGCGAACGCGAGGTACGCGAACGCCGCGATGGCCGCGGTTCCGAACGCGAGATGAACGGCCCAGGAGCCGAATCGACTGGATGCGTGCATGCGCTGGACCGCATTATTCCCGATCCGGGTCCGGCGGGTGAAGCCCGCGGTTCGCGCCCGGGTCGGGCCGACGGCGATCGCCGCCCGGCCGCGCGCCTGTTCCGCGGCGCGGGAATGGGCTACTGTTACTGATGGGCCGCGAGCGCGGCCCGCCGCGAGAAGAAGGAGCCGGCCGCCCGTGAGCACATTGACACTCGAATCGCTCCCCGGATATCACCCGTTCGCGGGTCCGGTCGTCCTCGTCATCATGGACGGGGTCGGCCTCGGCCGCCGCGACGAGTCGGACGGCGTGTTCCTGGCCAACACGCCCGAGCTCGACGCGCTGCTGGCCGAGCCGCTCTTCGCCAGGCTCAAGGCGCACGGCATCGCCGTCGGGTTGCCGTCCGACGACGACATGGGGAACTCGGAGGTGGGGCACAACGCGCTCGGGGCCGGCCGCGTGTTCGCGCAGGGCGCCCAGCTCGTCAACCGCGCGCTCGAGTCCGGCGCGATCTTTCGCGGCGCCGCCTGGGGGGACGTCGCGGCCCGGGCGAAGGCGGGAGGGACGGTCCACTTCATCGGCCTGCTGTCGGACGGCAACGTCCACAGCCACATCCGCCACCTGTTCGCGCTGCTCGACCACTGCGCCGGCGACGGGGTGCGGCGGGTTCGCGTGCACGCGCTGCTCGACGGGCGCGACGTGGGCGAGCGGAGCGCGCTGGGCTACCTCGACGCGCTGGAGGCAGAGCTGTCGCGGCTGAACGCGGGCGGCGGGCACGACTACCGGGTCGCCTCGGGCGGCGGCCGGATGGTCACGACGATGGACCGCTACGGCGCCGACTGGTCGGTGGTGGAGCGGGGCTGGAAGGCGCACGTGCTGGGCGTCGGCCGGGAGTTCGCGTCGGCGCGCGAGGCGGTGGAGACGTACTACCGGGAGGACCCCGGCAGCACCGACCAGTACCTGCCGAGCTTCGTCGTGGCTGCGGGCGGCAAGCCGGTGGGGACGATCGAGGACGGCGACGCCGTGGTGTTCTTCAACTTCCGCGGCGACCGGGCAATCGAGATCTCACGGGCGTTCGAGGAGCGGGACTTCCACGAGTTCGACCGCGTCCGGTCGCCCGACGTGCTCTACGCCGGGATGATGCAGTACGACGGGGACGCGAAGATCCCGAAGCGGTTTCTCGTCGAGCCGCCGGCGATCGACCGGACGATCTCGCAGTATCTGTGCGCGGCGGGCGTGACGTCGTACGCCATCTCCGAGACGCAGAAGTTCGGCCATGTCACCTATTTCTGGAACGGCAACAACTCGGGCTACGTGGACGAGCGGCTCGAGACCTACGTCGAGATCCCGTCCGACGTGGTGGTCTTCGACCAGCGCCCGTGGATGAAGTCGGCGGAGATCACCGACTCGGTCGTCGCGGCCGTCCGCTCAGGGCGCCACAAGTTCATCCGCCTCAACTACGCCAACGGCGACATGGTCGGTCACACCGGCATCGTGCCCGCGATCCGCATCGCGGTCGAGTCGGTGGATCTCGGTTTGCGGCGGATCGCGCCGGCGGTGCGCGCGGCCGGCGGCGTGCTGGTCGTGACCGCCGATCACGGCAACGCGGACTGCATGTTCACGGAGAAGAACGGCCGGCGGGAGACGATGGTGGCGCACACGCTGAACCCGGTGCCGTTTGTCGTGAAGGACTGCTCCGGCGCCAACCGGTGGTCGATGGCCGCGGTTCCCGACCCCGGCCTGGCGAACGTCGCGGCGACGCTGCTCGCGCTGCTCGGGTTCCGGAAGCCGGACGACTACGAGCCGGCGCTGGTCGAGATCCGGCAACCCTGAAGGGTCGCCCTACGACGCAGGGCTGAAGCCCTGAACCCATATAATCGTGCGGATGCTCTACGACTTCGACACGGTTCTGGATCGGCGCGGGACGCACTCGCTCAAGTGGGACCGCTGCCCGGTGGACTTCGGTCTCGACGACGTGACCCCGATGTGGGTGGCGGACATGGACTTCGCGGCGCCGCCCGCGGTCGTGGAAGCCGTCGCGCGCCGCGCGGCGCACGGCGCATACGGATACGCGTCGGTGCCCGAGTCGATGTGGGCCTCGGCCATCGACTGGCTGCGGGTGCGCCACGGGTGGGCCGTCGAGCGGCGGTGGCTGGGGCGCGCTCCCGGCGTCGTCCCGGCCCTGAGTCTCTGCGTCAACGCGTTCACCCAGCCTGGAGACGGCGTCGCCGTTCAGACGCCGGTCTACTACCCGTTCTTCCACGCCGTCGAGCGTAACGGCCGGCGCCTGCTCAGGAACCCGCTCGTCGCCGACGGTGGCCGCTACCGGATGGACCTGGACGACCTCGAGCGCCGGATCGACGACCGCACCCGCCTCCTGATCCTCTGCAGCCCGCACAACCCGGTCGGCCGCGTCTGGACGCGCGAGGAGCTCGAGCGGCTCGGGGAGATCTGCGTTCGGCGCGACCTCCTCGTGATCGCCGACGAGATTCACATGGACCTGGCGCTGCCGGGACACCGGCACGTGCCGCTCGCGACGGTGTCGCCGGCGCTCGCCGAGCGCACGGTCACGCTGCTGGCGCCGAGCAAGACGTTCAACGTCGCCAGTCTCAACCTGTCGCTCGTGGTGGCGAGCAACCCCGACCTGCTGGCGCGCTACGAGGCGGCGTTCGACGCGGCCGGCCTGATGATCGCGAGCCTGTTCGGCACGGTGGCGCTCGAAGCGGCGTACCGCCACGGCGCCGGGTGGCTCGACGAGTTGCTCGGCTACCTCGCGGCCAACGTGGATCTGGCCGAGCGGTTCCTCGGCGAGCGGCTGCCGGAGCTTCGCTTCATCAGGCCCGAAGGCACCTACCTCGCGCTCATCGACTGCCGGCAGCTCGGGATGCCGCAGCAGGAGCTGGACGAGTTCTTCCTGCGGAAAGCGCGCGTGTACTTCGACAGCGGGGCGTGGTTCGGGCAGGAATCGGCCGGGTTCGTGCGGATCAATCTGGCCTGTCCCCGGGCGACGCTGGCAGAAGCGCTGGAGCGGATCGAGGGGGCTATCAGGGCACGTTAGCTGCCGGCATGGACCGGCGAGGACGCCGGCCCCACACATGATTCATGTGGCGCGAGCCTCCTGGCTCGCGTTGGTCTGGCCGGCGAGGACGCCGGCCCCACACATGATTCATGTGGCGCGAGCCTCCTGGCTCGTGTTGGTCTGGCCGGCGAGGACGCCGGCGCCACACATGATTCATGTGGCGCGAGCCTCCTGGCTCGTGTTGGTCTGGCCGGCGAGGACGCCGGCGCCACACATGATTCATGTGGCGCGAGCCTCCTGGCTCGTGTTGGTCTGGCCGGCGAGGACGCCGGCGCCACATTGTCGTGTCTAGCGGCGAACGTCACTGGCCATCAGCGCGCCGGTCTTCCGGTCGAACAACATGATCGCCGCGCGGCCGGCGGGGAGGCGCAGGCGCGTCGGCGGGCCGCCCGGCAGGCCGACGGTCACGTCGCGGTCCGCGCCCGACTCGGACACGAGGGCGACGAGCACGACCTCGGCAAAACGCTCGACGCCCGCGAAGACGCTCCCGTCCGACGGCTCGACGTTCACGACTGGCGCGACGCCTGCCTGCGCGAACGCCGAGCGATAGAGCGCCGCGGTGGCGTCCACCGAATCGGAGATCTCCACCGGCACCGGCATCCAGAGGATGGTGCCCTTTCCCCGCACGACGCGGTGGACGGTCGCGGCTTCCTCGCCATGGACGAACGCCGTCTCGACGCGCTCGAGCTGCTGGCCTCGAAACCCCAGATCGAACGGCGTGCCGCCAATGACGATTCGTTCGTGGCTCGCGACCGGCCTCGAGGCGGCCGAGAGGCCCAGCTCCTTCATCCGCGCGACGGGGCGCCACTGCTCGTCGGCGTCGATCGTCCCGGTGACGAGCAGCGTGGCGCCGCGTTCGACGGCCGCCATCAGTTGCTGCCACGCCAGGTCGGTCAGGAGCCGCGGCGCGGGCGCGAGGATGAGCCGCGGGGCGCCGAGGCTGGCCTCGAGATCGAGCTCCGACACGGCGCGAAGCGGCGCGTGCAGGTGGTTCGTCAGCACGCGCACGGCGCGCCTGGTGGCGTCGATCGCCTGGCTCCGCGGCGAGGCCAGCTGAGAGCGGGGCACGAGCAGCACGATCTCCTCGGCCTGGCGGCCTCGAAACCGCCCGGCGTGCTGGCCGAGGAACCGGGACAGGCGGATGAACGGCGCCAGCTCCGGCCTCGCCGTGCCGTCGGCGCGCAGGAAGCCAATCCCCGCCTCGTTGTCGCTCGCCATGTAGGGATTCGTGTTCCAGATCCACTGGACGAACCCCGCGCTGCCGGTGCCGACGGCGATGGCCAGCTTCCGTTCGAGCAGGCCGGCCGCCACTCCCTCGCTGCGCCACGGCGTGCCGTCCACGCGTTCGTAGCGCATCAGGCCGGTCTCCTCGGTGAGCAGCGGGCGGTCGGGCAGCCGCGAGAGGATCCCGTCCCAGGCGAGGGCGTCGTTGTTCCACCAATTGTGGATGCAGGTGAAATCGACCGCGCGCCCGTAGATGAGCGAGCTCGGCATCTCCTCGAGCCCGCCTTCGTCCTGGCCGACGGTGATGAGCTGCCCCGGGTTGCCGCGGCCGCGGATCGCGTCGGTCATCCGGCGGACCCACCCGGCGAACATGTCCTGCGCGAAGCGCCTGAAGTCGGCCGCCTTCCTGGGCAGATGCGTCCCCGTCAGGGTGCGGTCCGAGAAATCCTCGAGCGCCGGCACCGACAGGTCGTCGTCCGGCGGCGCGCCCCAGGCCCGCAGGGCGGCGGCCCGGAAGTCGCGGCCGTCCACGCCGTACCGGCCGCGCAGCCACGCCTCCCATGCGGCTGCCTCGAACGGGTCGCCGTTGGGCCGCGTCTCCCACAGGTGCGTGGGCGAACTGAACGACGGCTCGTTGATGAGATCCCAGGCGAGGTCGCCGACACCCGCGTAGCGCTGCGCCAGCGTGCCGACGAAGGCCCGCTGCGCGTCCACCGAGCGCGGATCGAGGTAGGGGTTCTCGCCGCCCCACGCCTCGGGCAGGAACGCGAACACGGTGAAGATGACCGGGATGTCGTAGCGGCGCGCGGTCAGCAGGAAGACGTCCAGCGCGCGCAGCGCCGACTCGTCGATGCGGCCGGCGTCCGGCGCGTAGATCTTCCATCCGGTCCAGATGCCCGTGCGCACCAGGTTCACGCCGGCCTCTCGCATGGCCGCGAAGTCCCGGTCCCACAACCGGGGGTTCGGCTCGAGCAGGAACCGGCGATGCACGTCCGACGCCATGTAGGTCGTGCCGGTGACGACCAGCGGCCGGCCGCCGCGCGAGAAGCCGTCCGCCGAGGCCGCCAGCGGCGTGCCGCCCCGCAGCATCGCCCCGTCGTAGATCCAGAATCCGGTCGTCGTCTCGAGCCGCGCCGACGGGGCAGCAGGAGCGGGCGCGCCCAACGTGACGCTCGCGCGCACCTCGTAAAGGCCCGGCGCGAGCGGACGCTTTGCGCCGGGCCACTCGACGCGCCCCGTCGCGTACCCGCTGGTGCCGGTCAGCCTGACCGTCGCCGTCCCGGCGTTGCGCCCATCGGGTTCCACGAGCGTGAGCTGCGCGTCGAGCGGCGGCGCGCCGGGCCGATCGACACCGGGCCGGCGCACCGCCACGTCGATCGCCGGAGTCTCGCCCGGCAGGTAGCCGGCGTACGAGGGCGCCGCGGTGAGCTCGACGGCGCCGCTCGCGGCCGAGTCCACCAGCGCCCGGATGGCCGCAGGCGTCAGCGACCCTCTGAATGGCGCCAGCACCCACGCGCCTCCGCTGAAGCTGCCGGCGAGGCGGTCGATGCGGATGACGGGGGCGGCCACCGCGCGGCTGTCCTTGTCGCGCCCCACCACCAGCGCCTGCTCGCGCCCCTCGCGCTGGCCGTCGGACCCGTCCTCGTCGGGAAACGTCTTCGTATTGGCCAGCCGCACGTCCATCTCGTAGACGACGTCCGCTCGAAAGCCAGAGGCCAGCGCCTTCGGAACGGCGGGTGACGCTGGCGCCGTCTCCCACGTCGCGACCACGGAAGCCGGCACCTCGAAACTGTGCGTGAAGCCGAGCACCTTGAAGGCGGCGGGGGAGAAGGCGTGCGCGGCCCAGCGCCCGCCCTCGCGCGTGACCGGGACCGTGAACGGCCGGCCGCCGAGATTGACCCAGTTGCCGCCGGCCTCGAGGTAGCGCCGGATCGCCGGCCAGGCGGCCTCGGGATACGCGCCGCCGAACGGCATGACAAGCAGGTCGTATCGGCCGCGATCGAGGCGCGTCGACAAGTCGTCCGCCCCGAGCCATTCGACGCTGAGCCCGGTCAGCGACTCGCGGAGCGCGTTCTCACCGACTCCTTCGACGTCCACCGAAGGGAAGCCGGGCTCGAAGAAGACCGCGACCTTGATGGGGTGCGACGCGATCGATGCCTGCGCCGCGACCGTCCGATCGGGGCCCGGCAGGCCTCCGAACAGCACGCTGCCGAGGACCGCCGCCGCCGAGAGCCAGCCACGCATGGTTCGCGTCCTATCTCCGGCCGTCATGGGCACCGCTCATCGTCGCGAGCCGTGAGGCGTGCTCGGAAGACAGCGCCGGGGCGACGGCCGCCCAATCGGGCCTATGCTGCGCCGCAGGGTCTGCCCGAAGCAAAGCGTAAACCTGCCCCGACCGCTCAGGCATGGAGGGGCCGCTTTGCGAAGTGGCAGACCCGAGACGCGGCGTTCGGTGTTCATGGGCCAGGGTGAGCCCTGGCTCCTGACGCAGTAAGGCGTCAGCCGCGCGCCGCGCGCCGCGATCAGGGGCGCCCCGACGCGGCCGCGATGACGGCGGCAACCGACTCGGGGCATGTCACGTCCTGGGCGTACTCCGGCGGCCTGAGCGCGCCTCCCATGAAGACCCGCGGGTTGCGGTAGAGCATGCGGCCCTCCTGCGGCTCGAGGCTCGCGAAGTGGAGCTCGCTCGCGCCCGACGCCGCGCGGATGCGCGCCGCGTTCCGCTCGGTGATCCCGCCGCCCGGCATGACGATGATCCGGCCGGCCGCCCGCCTGACCAGCCTGGCGACGAGGTCCAGTCCCTCGAGCACGCTCGGCTCCTGCCCGGAGGTCAGCACCCGCTCGACGCCGAGCGCGACGAGCGTGTCGAGCGCCTCGAACGGATCGCGCGAGACGTCGAAGGCGCGGTGGAACGTGACCGGGAGCGGGCGGGCGAGCGCGACCAGGTCGGCCGTCCGTGCCCGGTCCACGGTGCCGTCGGGGTTCAGCAGCCCGAACACGACGCCGTTCACCCCCAGTTCCTTTGCCGCCAGCAGGTCCTCGCGCATCACGGCGAACTCGGTGTCCGTGTAGCAGAAGTCACCACCGCGCGGCCGCACCATCGCCATGATGCCGATCCGCAGCCGCTCGCGCGTCACGCGAATCGCGCCGTGGCTGGGCGTCAGCCCGCCCTCGAGCAGATCGCTGCACAACTCGACGCGGTGCGCGCCCCCGCTCTCGGCCGCCATGGCCGCTTCGGGGGAGTCCACGCAGACCTCGAATATCAGGCTCATAGCCGCCAATGGTAACCGATACGGCCCCTGGGCAAGCCGGGAGGCTTGCCCCGCATCATGGTCACCGGGCTTTGGCGATATAGTACGCTGGCTCAGCGGCCCCGCCGCGCGGGGGAAACCGTCGGTTCACCATTGTGGAGTCTCCAATGCGCAAGACGGCCTATGCGATTCTCGTCCTGGTTCTCGCCGGCCAGGTGATGCTCCTCGGCGCGGTCCCGCGCGTGCCGACCCCGGAATCGGTCCTCGGCTTCAAGCTCGGCGCCGACAACAAGCTCGCCACCTACGACCAGTCGATCGGGTACTTGAAGCAGCTCGCGGCGGCGAGCCCGTCGATCAAGATCGTCGAAGCCGGCCGGACCACCGAGGGACGGACGATGTACTTCGCCCTGGTGTCGAGCCCGGCGAACCTCGCCAACCTCGACCGGCTCCGCGAGATCGCCCAGCGGCTGGCGCACCCGCAGAACCTGACCGACGCCGAGGCACGGGCGCTCGCGCGCGAGGGCAAGGCGTTCGTGCACCTCGACGGCGGGTGCCACGCCACCGAAGTCGCCGGCGCGCAGATGATCCCGCAGCTCGCCTACGACCTCCTCACGCGCCCGAACGACCCGGTCGTCCGCCAGATCCTGGCCGACGACGTGGTGATGCTGTGGCCGACGATGAATCCTGACGGCCAGCAGATGGTGGCCGAGTGGCTCGCGAAGAACGCCGGCACGCCGTACGAGGGGTCGCCGCTGCCGCGCCTCTACCAGGAGTACGTCGGCCACGACAACAACCGCGACGGCTACATGATCAACATGATCGAGTCGCGGGTGCTCGAGCACGTCTGGCGCCAGTGGGAGCCGGACATCGTCTACGTCTTCCACCAGACGGCGCCGTTCCCGACGCGCATCTGGCTGCCGCCCTTCTCCGAGCCGGTCGGCCTGCACGCGCCGCCGATCGTCTCGCGCGAGATCAACATGATCGGGATGGCGATCGCGCAGGGGCTCGACGAGCGCGGGCAGGTCGGGGCGACGCACATGGGCACCTCGTTCGACGCCTGGTACCCGGGCTATGTCGACTACGCGCCGGCGTTCAAGAACATCCCCGCGTTCTGGACCGAGACGGCAGGCAACCAGGCCGCGCCCCGCGAATACACGTGGAACGACCTGCCGGCGGCGTTCCGCGACCTCAGGCCGCAGAGCCTCTATTCGAGCCCGTGGCCGGCCGGCTGGTGGAGGCTGGCCGACGCGGTGGGATACGACGAGACGGCCGCCCTCGCGACGCTCGAGTACGCGGCGAAGTACAAGGACGCGCTCCTCTACAACCGCTACCAGGCGGGGCGGGACCAGATCGCGAAGGGCAGGACCACCGCGCCGTACGCCTACGTGATCCCGCAGAGGCAGCGCGACCCGGTGGCGCCCGTCGAGTTGCTGCGGCGTTTGGCGTTCGGCGGCGTGCGCGTGTCGCAGCTCACCGCGCCGGCGACGATCGACGGCGTCGAGTACCCGGCGGGCACGTGGGTCGTCCCGACCGACCAGGAGTTCGCCGCGATGGCTCGCGAAGTGCTCGACGTGCAGCGGTACCCGGACCTGCGTCAGTACCCCGGCGGACCGCCGCTCAGGCCGTACGACGCGGCCGGCTGGACGCTGCCGCTGCAGATGGGCGTGCAGGTGGCTTCCGCGTCGAAGCCGCTCGAAGCCGACGTGCGCGCGAAGATGGCGCCGCTCGGCGCCCCCGCGCCGGCGAGGGCCAAGGTCACGCCGTACAACATGACCGAGCCGGAGGACGCGGCGCCGTTCGACAGCGTGCCCGGCATCGGCTTCGACTCGAGCCCTGCGGCCTCCGCGATCGTCCCGCTGCCCGGCGCCATCACCGGCACCGGGCCGGTCCTGCTCGTGGACCCGGCGGAGAACAACGCCTACCGCGCGGTCAACCGGGCGTGGAAGCAGGGGGCGACGGTTGGCGTGGTGCGCGCGTCGGACGGAGCGGGCCGGCGCTTCGCCATCAGCGGCCTGACCGAGTCCGCCCAGGCCGAGCTCGTCAAGGAGCTGGCGCTGGTCGCCGAGCGCTCGGCGGAGAGCGGCGAACCGCTCGCCAAGCCTCGGATCGGGCTCTTCGAGCCGTGGACCGGCAGCATGGACGAGGGATGGACGCGGTGGCTGCTGGAGCAGTACGGGTTCGAGTTCGTGCTCGTCCATCCCGAGGATTTCAAGACGCCGCTTCGCGATCGCGTGGACGTGCTGCTGCTCGCCGATGACGCGCGCGTGCCGGTGGCCGGAGGCGCCGGCGGGCGCGGGGGCGGCACGCGCGGGCAGACCGCCGGCGCGCCGCCGGCCGGGGCGCCGGCCGGCATGCCGCCCCAGGGGGGCGGCCAGCGCGGCGGGGAAGGCCGCACCCTCAGGCCGGAGTACGCCTACACGCTGACGCCGGCCGACCTGCAGGCGTTCGAGGCGTTCGTTCGCGGCGGCGGGACGGTCGTCTGCTTCAACAGCGCCACCCGGTTCGTCATCCAGCAGTTCAAGCTGCCGGTGAAGAACGTCGTGGAAGGCCTCAGGCCGGAGGAGTTCTTCCTGCGCGGCTCGATCGTCGAGGTCAGGCCGGACCTGTCGCACCCGGTGATGGCGGGGATGCCGGCCCGCGCGGCCGTCTTCGTGGACGGAAGCCCCGTGTTCGACACGCTGGACGGCTTCGCGGGCACGGTGCTGGCTCGCTACGCCGACACCGGTTCGCCGCTGCTGTCGGGCTATCTCATCGGCGAGAAGTACCTCCAGGGGAAGGCCGCGGCGGTCGACGTCTCCCTGGATCGCGGCCACGTCGTCCTGCTGGGGTTCAGGCCGCAGTGGCGCGACCAGTCGTTCGGCACCTTCAGGGTGGTCTTCAACTCGGTGCTTTACGGCGCTGCGCAATAGATGGTGCGCGCGACAGGGTTGAAAGCCGATGGCGTAACCTCCCGGCGCGAATCCGTCAGGATCACGCAAGCGGACATTCCGCAAGGGGTTAGAGGGAAGCGTGCGGGTGGGATGGGGTACAATACAAGGTCCCCTTTGCGGATGGATATGTCACCTAACACCGTTACTCGCGTCCTGGTCGTGATGTTGGCGGCCGCCGCGCTGTCGGGCTGCTCGGTCGTCAAGAAGCGGGCGATCAACATGGTCGGCGACACCCTGGCGGAGTCCGGGTCGAACTTCGCCAGCGACGACGACCCCGAGTTGATCGCGGCGGCCATCCCGTTCGGCCTGAAGACGGTCGAGGGACTCCTGGTCGAGTCGCCTCACCACAAGGGGCTGCTGTTCGCCGCCTGCAGCGGGTTCACGCAGTTCTCGTACGCGTTCGTCCAGCAGGAGGCCGACTACGTCGAGGCGGCGGACCTTCAGAAGGCGACGGCCATGCGGGCGCGCGCCAAGAAGCTCTACCTGCGGGCGGTCGGCTACGGCATGCGGGACTTCGACGAGGAGATTCCCGGTTTCAGCGAGCTCGTCCGCAAAGACCCCGACGCCGCGCTGGCGAAGACGGCCAGGAAGCACGTGCCCCTGCTGTACTACACGGGCGCGGCCTGGGCCGCGGCCTTCGCCGTCGACGTGACCGACTCGGATTCTGTCGGTCCGCCAGACGGCGATGGAGAAGATGCTGCGCCGCGCTCTCGCGCTCGACGAGACGTGGGAGTTGGGGTCGCTGCACGACTTCTTCATCTCGTGGGAGGCGGGCCACGCGTCGGCCGGCGGGTCGATGGAGAAGGCGCGCGAGCACTACTTCCGCGCGATGCAGATCTCGGCCGGCGCGCGCGTGTCGCCGATGGTGTCGTACGCCGAGTCGGTGCTCGTGCCCGAACAGAAGAAAGCGGAGTTCGAGAAACTGTTGAACGAGGCGCTGGCCGTCGACCTCGCCAAGACGCCGCCCGCGCAGACGCTCGCCAACGTGCTGGCGCAGCGCCGGGCCAGGTGGCTGCTGTCGCGGGTGGACGAACTGTTCTAGACGCTTCGTGGAGAGACCGAATCATATGATGCCGACAGCTGTTGCCCCTCGCTCGCGTTGGACCGCTGTGATCGTCGCGCTCGCGCTCGTCGCCGCCGTCTGCGCGTTCCCGTCGCCCGCCGGCGCCCAGACGGTGACCATCAAGATGGCGACGCTGGTGCCGACCAACTCGTCCTGGTTCCTCGTCCTCAAGGACGTCGCCGACAAGTGGAACAAGCTGTCCAACGGGCGAGTGCGCGTGATCCTCTACGGGGGCGGGACCAAGGGCGATGACCCGGAGGTCGTGCAGGCGATGCGGCTGGGCGAGCTGCAGGGCGCGGTGCTGACCTCCGTGGGCATCGCGCAGATCGACCCGTCGGTGTACGCGCTCAGCATCCCCATGGCGTACGACTCGTACGACGAGGTCTACTACGTCCTCGACAAGATGAAGCCGCAGCTCCAGGCGTCGATCGAATCCAAGGGCTTCGTCGTGCTCAACTGGGCCGACGCGGGCTGGCTCAGGTTCTTCACCACGAGTCCGGTGACGACGCCGGACGATCTGAAGAAGCTGACGCTGTTCCAGTGGGCGGGCGACGCCAAGACGCTCGAGATCTGGAAGACGGCCGGCTTCAAGGTGCGCCCGGCCGCGGTGAGCGACCTGCCGATGGGGCTGTCCACGGGGCTCTTCCAGGCGTGCGCGCTCTCGCCGCAGGTGGCGCAGATCGGGCGCTACTACGAGCGGGCGAAGTACATGACCGACATGAACTGGGCGCTGCTGCTCGGCGCGACGGTCATCAAGGCGGACACCTGGGCGCGGGTGCCGGCCGACATCAAGCCGGCGCTGCTCAAGGCCATGCAGGACGCCGGGGCGAAGCTGCAGGCCGACATCCGGCAGAGCGGCGAAAAGGACACCGTCGCCATGAAGGGCGCCGGGCTGACGGTCCTGCCGGTGGACGCCAGAGCGAAGGCGCTGTGGCTGAAGACGGCGGAGAGCGCCTACGGCAAGATCCGCGGCGAGTTCATGCCGACCGGCGCGTTCGACGAGGCGATGAAATACCGCGACGAGTACCGGAAGCTGCACGCCGCCGCTCCGAAGAAGTAGCCGAACCGCGACCATGATCGAGACGACTCCGGAATCGACCGCCCCAACGGGCGGATGGCTCACCCGGCTGGCCAAGGGCACCGAGGAGACGATCCTCACCGCGACGCTGGCGCTGGTGACCATCCTGCTGCTCTTCGACGCCATCGGCCGTCCGCTGGGCGGCATCCACATCCCGGGCAAGGACGAATACGTCAAGCAGTTGACGCTCTGGCTGGCGTTTGTCGGCGGCCTGGCGGCGGCGATGCAGGGGAAGCACCTGACGCTGTCCACCTCGGAGTTCTTCGGCGACGGCCTGGCGCGGCGCCTGTCTCGCCTCTTCGCCTTTTCCGTGGCCGCGGCCGTGGTGGCGGTGCTCGCCAAGGGCGCCCTCGACATCGTGCTGGTGAACCGCACGTTCCCCGATAGCGGAGCGATGCCCATCGGCATCCCGGAGTGGGTGTCCGAGTCGGTCATGCCGGTGGCGCTCGGCCTGATCGCGCTGACGTTCGCCTACCAGGCGTCGGACCGCTGGTGGGGCCGGGCCGTGGCCGCGCTCGCGATTCCCGTCGCCTTCTCGCTCGGGCTGCTGCCTGACGCCGTGGCGACCCACGTCTGGCCGCTGGCGCTGGTCGTGCTGCTCGCGGCGCTGGTCGGCGCGCCGGTGTTCGTGGCGATGGGCGGCATCGCCGCCGTGCTGTTCTTCGCGGAAGGGACGCCGGTGTCGGCCGTCACGCGCAAGGTGTACGACCTGATCGCGTCGCCGACGCTGCCGGCCATCCCGCTGCTGACGGCGGCGGGCTACGTGCTGGCGGAGAGCGCGGCGGCGGAGCGGCTGGTACGCTTCTTCCGTTCGGTGTTCGGGTGGATGCCGGGCGGCCTCGCCGTCATGGTGGCCGCGGTCTGCGCGCTGTTTACGACGTTCACGGGCGGCTCGGGCGTCACGATCATCGCGCTCGGCGGCCTGGTCTACCCGATCCTCCGCAAGGACGGGTACTCGGAGGGGTTCTCGCTCGGCCTGGTCACCGCGGCCGGGTCGCTCGGCCTGCTGTTCCCGCCGAGCCTCCCGGTGGTGCTCTACTCGGTCGTCGCCAGCTCGCGGGACCAGGTCGTGCCGCTCGACCAGCTCTACATCGCCGGGTTCCTGCCGGGCCTCCTGCTCGTCATCCTCACCGCGGCGTACGGGATCTTCATCGGCCGGCACGTCGCGCGCGAACGCCAGACCTTCCGGTGGAAGGAACTGTTCGTCGCCACCTGGAAGGCGAAGTGGGAGCTGGCCCTCCCGTTTGTCGTCATCGGCATGTTCGCCAGCGGCTGGCTGACGATGCTGGAGACGGCGGCGGCGGCGGTGGCCTACACGGTGATCGTCGAGTGCTTCATCACCCGGGACCTGCACCTGTTCAAGACGCTGCCGGGCGTGCTGCTGAAGGCCGCCGCCCTGATGGGCGCGGTGCTCATCCTGCTCAGCATCGCGATGGGGCTGACCAATTACCTGGTGGACGCGCAGATCCCCGACATGGTGCTCGCCTGGGTGCAGGCGCACATCCACTCGCAGTGGGTGTTCCTGCTGGCGCTCAACGTGTTCCTGCTCGTGGTGGGCAGCGTGGTGGAGATCTACGCGGCGATCGTGATCCTGGCGCCGCTCATCGTGCCGCTCGGCGCCGCGTACGGCGTGAACCCGATCCACCTCGGCGTGATCTTCCTGTCGAACCTGGAGTTGGGGTTCCTCTTCCCGCCGGTCGGGCTGAACCTCTTCCTGTCCTCGTCGCGGTTTGGCACGTCGCTGCCGCGGCTGTATCGCTACGTGATCCCGTTCCTGATCATCCTCGCGATCGGCGTGCTGCTCATCACCTACGTGGACGCGATGTCACTCGGCCTGCTGAAGCTGATGGGAAAGATCTAGGGCTGCCCCCGCCACTCCTGCACGAGCTCGGCCGCGTACTCCTCGAAGCCCCGGGGGGCGTGGCCGAGCAGCGCTTCCTGCGCGGCGAAGTCCCGACCGCTCGCGTGCAACCCGAAGCGGATGAAGTAGTCGTACATGGCCCGGAAGTCCTCCACCATCCACGGCGGGTAGACCGACGACACCTGCTGCGCCCAGACGGCGAGATCGTCGCCGCCATACCGGATGGTCCGACCGAGCAGCTCACTGTAGACGCGTGCCGTGTCGTCGCCGGTCAGCCCGCGCGGGCCGTTGAGCGGAACGATGCCGGCGCCGCGGCCGCGGGTGAGGGCGTTCGCCGCCGCCTCGGCGATGTCGCGAACGTCGACGCGGTTGAGGCCCCGCGGGCCAATCGGCTGCGGGTAGACGCCGAACTTCGTAATCGGGTCGCGGAACCAGCGGTCGTTCTGGAAGAAGTTGTTCGGCCTGAGGATCGTCCAGGCCAGGCCCGACGCCTGCACCGCCTCCTCGACGGGGAGCTTCGACGCGAAGTGCGGGATGATCTCGGAGCCGGGAGGCATGGCGACCGACAGATAGGCAAGATGGCCGACCCGGGCGGCCCTGGCCGCGCTGACGGCGGCCAGCGCCTGCGCCGTCTCGTCCTGGGCGACCGGCGCCATCAGAAACGCCGCGTCCATCCCGCTGAAGGCCGCAGTGAGCGTCGGGGGATTCCCGAGGTCGGCGACGACAGACGCGGCGCCCTGGGGAAGTTCGCGCGCCTTGTCGGCCGATCGAGTCATCACGCGCGGCTCGTGCCCCCGCGCGAGGAGTTCCGACACCACGGCGGAGCCCACCGTTCCCGTTCCGCCGACGACCAGTACCTTCATGCCCACTTGTTCCTCCAATTAATTCGATCGGGACGAATTTCACTTCTTGCAACCTCAGCTCAAGTCCTGTAACCCCTCTCAGTCGAGATGTTCGGGTTGGAATCTCGGGGCCAGCCCACCGTGGCAGAAATTGAAATTCGTCCCGATCGAATTTCCTCCCAATGGTGACGCATCGGGGCCGGGCGCCGCAAGACGCAGGGAGATGTTACAGTAGGGCGAGGTTGCGCCCAGGCTGGTTCTGAAAGGCGAGGACGATGCACATCGAACATCCCCACGCGCTCGGCCGAGCGGAGGCCGTGACGCGGCTCGACCACCTGCTCGACGCCCTGGTGAAGGACCCGCCGGGCGGCGCCGAGATCAGCAACATCGTCAAGGACTGGGACGACAACCGGATGCGGTTCTCATTCAAGGCGTCGAAGGGGGGCTTCGGGACGACCATCAGCGGCACCCTCGAGGTCACCGACGACCGCGTGGTGGTGGACGCCGACCTGCCGGTGCTCGTCAAGGCCGCCCTCGGCGAGGCGCGCGTGCAACAGGCCGTCTCGGGCGGCCTGAAGGACGTGCTGGGGCAGTAGGAAAGGGACGACCGCTCGATGGCGACATCCAAGTGTCCGCCGAGCGCCTGGGCGCTGGCCGAAGGGATCCCGTCCCCGCTGGGAGCCTCGTGGAACGAGCAAGCGCGTGCGTGGAACTTCGCGCTCTACTCGAAGCACGCGACCTCGGTCACGCTGCTGCTCTACAAGGCCGACCAGGTCGGCGAGCCGGCGCGCCGCGTCCGCTTCGATCCGCTCGCCAACAAGTCGGGCCGGATCTGGCACTGCTGGGTCCCGGAGGCCGAGCTGCAGGGGGCGGTCTACTATGCCTACTCGGTCGACGGCCCTCGCGAACCGTGGGCCGGGCTCCGCTTCGACCCGGACAAGGTGCTGCTCGACCCGTACGCGCGGGCCATCTACTTTCCGCCGGCGTTCGACCGGGAGGCCGCGAGGCGCCCGGGAAGCAATGCGGGCCGCGCGCCGCTCGGCGTGCTCGAGGCCAGCCGGCACGCCGACGGGTGGACGGACTGCTGCCGGCCGCATCACGCCTGGGACACGGTGATCTACGAGATGCACGTCCGCGGCTTCACGCGGCGGGCCAACTCGGGTGTGCCGGTGGAACGGCGCGGCACCTTCGCCGGCGTCATCGACAAGATCCCCTACCTGCTGGACCTCGGCGTGACCGTCGTCGAACTGCTGCCGGTCTTCCAGCGCGACCCCCAGGAGCGGAACTACTGGGGCTACATGCCCCTCAACTTCTTCGCTCCGCACGTGCAATACGCGGCGGCCGGCACCCCCGAAGGGGCGATCGACGAGATGCGGGAGATGGTCGGCGCGCTGCACGAGGCCGGGATCGAGATCGTCCTCGATGTCGTCTACAACCATACCGTCGAAGGGAACGACAAAGGGCCGACCTACAGCTACCGCGGGATCGACAACCTCGCCTACTACCTGATGCAGGTGGACCGGAGCCAGTACCGCAACGACGCCGGGACCGGGAACGTGCTGCACACGGCCAACATGGCGGTCCGGAAGATGGTGGTGGACAGCATGCGGTTCTGGGCGCGCGAGATGCACGTGGACGGGTTCCGCTTCGACCTCGCGTCGATCTTCACCCGCCGGACCGACGGGTCGATCGACCTGCACGACCCGCCGATGATCTCGTCGATCAACGCGGACCCGGACTTCCGCGACCTCCGGCTGATCGCCGAGGCGTGGGACCTCGAGAGCTACCAGCTCGGCAGGCGTTTCCCGGGCGTCGGCTGGTATCAGTGGAACGACCGGTTCCGCGACGAGGTGCGGGCGTTCGTGCGGGGGGACCGCGGCACGGTCGGCAACCTGATGACACGCCTCTACGGCAGCGCCGACCAGTTCCCGGACGGCCTGCTCGACGCGTACCACGCCTACCAGAGCGTGAACTTCGTCACGGCCCACGACGGGTTCTGCCTGTACGACCTGGTGTCGTACAACGAGAAGCACAACCTGGCCAACGGCGAGGGGAACGCCGACGGGGGGAAGAAGAACGTCAGCTGGAACTGCGGCCACGAAGGCGACGAGGGGGCGCCGCCCGAGGTTCTCGCGCTGCGCCGTCGGCAGGTGAAGAACTTCTGCGCGCTGCTGTTCCTGTCCAACGGTACGCCGATGCTCCTCTCGGGCGACGAGTTCATGCAGACGCAGGGCGGCAACAACAACCCCTACAACCAGGACAACGAGACGACGTGGCTCGACTGGTCGGGGCTCGAGCGGAACGCGGACGTCTACCGGTTCTTCAAGGCGATGATCGCGTTCCGCAAGGCGCACCCGTCGATCGGACGGAGCCGGTTCTGGCGCGACGATGTCTGCTGGTACGGCGTGGGCCACGACGCGGACTGGGGAGACGAGTCGCAGCAGCTCGCCTACTGCCTGCACGGGGCGTCGCAGGGGGACCGCGACCTGTACGTGATGCTCAACGCCGGCGCCGCGGACCTGAAGTTCAAGGTGCAGGAGGGACGCGCGTCCGAGTGGGCGCGCGTCGTGGACACCGCGCAGCCCTCGCCGCAGGACTTCGTGTTCGAGGACCAGGCCGTCCGGCTGAGGTCGCTCGGCTGCACGGTCCGCGCTCGTTCGGTGGTGGTGCTCGTCCGCGAGCGAGGCACGACGCCGCCCAAACCGACCGCGTAGTGGTCAGTGGCCAGTGGTCGGTTGTCAGTGTGCCTGCGCAAGAAGCCCTCGGCACAAACGAAGCGGGACCGAGTGTTGCCACCCGGTCCCGCTCTGCGTGACACCTGTGACTGACTGGCCACTGACAACCAGCCACTAGCCACTACGTCCCGTCCCGCTTACTGTCCGAACGTATCTTCCTCGACCGTGATCTTCGTCGTGTACGTCTTCCCTCCCACCGAGAGCGTGGCGAGATAGGTGCCCGGGTCCACCACCTGCCCGCCGAACCCGCCGCGCCCGCCGCCGCCCCCGCCTCCGCCGCGTCCCTGCGCTCCGGCGACCGGCGTGGGACGGAAGTCCCACTGCACGCGGTTGAGGCCGGCCGTCTTCGGTCCGTCGAACGTCCGGATCACCTTGCCGGCGTAATCGGTGACCGTCAGCTTGACGTCGCCGCCCGCCGCGGCCTTCAGGTAATAGCTGATCGCCACGCCCTGGGCCGGGTTCTCGCCGGCGAAGTGTTTCGAGCCGCCCATCGACCGGGTCAGCGTGATGTCGGTCTTCCATGCGGTCCCCGGCCGCACGTCGAACAGGTGGGTGTCCTCCTTCATCACCTCGTCGCTCAGCTGCTGCAGCGCCGTGATGTCGTCGAGGATGTAGATGCTGCGCCCGTGGGTCGCGACGATGAGGTCGTTGTCCCTCGGGTGCACCATGACGTCGTCGATGCGGACCGTGGGCATCCCGTTCAGGAACCGCTTCCACTCCGCGCCGCCGTTGAGCGAGATGTAGAAGCCGTACTCGGTGCCCAGGTAGAGCAGGGTCCTGCTCTTCGGGTCCTCCTTGATGACGTTGACGTTGCCGACCGCCGGCAGGTTGTTGGCCAGGGCCTTCCACGTCTGGCCGAAGTCGCGCGTCACGAAGACGTACGGCTTCATGTCGTCGGTCCGGTGGCCGTCGAACGAGACGTAGCAGGTGCCGGCGTCGAAGTGCGAGGCCTCCACGCGCGAGACGTGCGTCTCCTTTGGCACGCCGGGCACGTTGTCGACCACGTTCTTCCACGTCTCGCCGCCGTCGCGCGACACCTGGACGTTGCCGTCATTGGTGCCGACCCAGATGACGCCGGGCATGACCGCCGACTCGCTGATCGTGACGATGCTGCTGAACGCGCCGGCGCCGTCGTGCTTGGACGCCATCGGCGCGTCGCCGGCGACGCCCATGATCGGCCGCACGAAGCGGCTGATGCTCTTCGTCAGGTCGGGCGTCCCGAGGTAGGTGTCGCCCCGGTCGTAGGACCGGAACAGTTCATTGGCGCCGATGTAGACCGTCCGGGGATTGAAGGGCGAGAGGAGGATCGGCGTATTCCAGAAGAACCGGAACTGCGCGCCCTCGGGCGGCGCGGGGACGATGTTCGCGCGCTGTTGTGCGAAGGCGAACGCCGTCGGCGCGGCGAGCGCGCCCGGCTGGACTTCGCCCGCCGGCTGGGCCGCGGCCGCCTGGCCGCGCTGCCCCTGCGCCGGCCGTGCTGCCGCGCGCGGCTTGATGCTCGTGGACCGCCCCGTGCGCAGATCGACGCGCTGCACGGCCCCGTCCTGCGACTCGACGTAGATGGTCGACCAGTCGGTCGGATCCGCCTGCGTGTAGAACCCGTCGCCTCCGCCGACCCTGAACCACTCGGCGTTGGTGATGCCCTGGTTGGAGCGCGTCGCGCTCGGGCCGCCCCACGTGCCGTTGTCCTGCAGGCCGCCGTAAACGTAGTACGGCTTCCGCATGTCGGCGCTCACGGCGTAGAACTGGCCGACCGGCACCGTGTTGACGAACTCCCAGGTGTCGGCCTGGTCGTAGCTGACGTCGAGACCGCCGTCGTTGCCGATGATGATGTGCTTCGGGTTCTTCGGGTCGATCCACAGGGCGTGGTGGTCGGTGTGCGCGATCCCCTGCACCACCTTGAACGTCTTGCCGCCGTCAACCGACTTGTGGAACGGCGCCCCGCAGGTATAGACGATCTGGTCGTTGGTCGGATCGACGCGGATCTGGCTGTAGTACATCGGACGATCGTTGTTGTTGCTCATCAGCTTCCAGGTCTTGCCCCGATCGTCCGACCGCCACACGCCGCTCTTCTTGGGGTCGGGGGGAGGGGGCGGCTGGCCGGCCGCGGCGCCGCGCTGGCCGCCTCCGCCGCGCTGGCCGCCGGCCGCGCCGGGCACCGGTTCCTTGCCGTCGGGCCCGACGTTGGCGCCGGTGCCGGGCGACGCGCCGACCTCGATCTGCGCGTAGACGACGCCGGCCTTCGAGCGCGCGGCAGAGAGGCCGATGCGCCCGAGCATCCCCTCGGGGAAGCCGTTGCCGGCGATGCGCGTCCAGCTCTTGCCGGCGTCCAGGCTCTTCCACACGCCGCTGCCCGGGCCGCCGCCGTTGAAGCCCCACGGCACCCGCCGCCGCTGGTAGGACGCGGCGTAAAGGATCTTCGAGTCGAACGGATCGATGACGATGTCGGTGAAGCCGGTGTCGGCGTCGACGACCTTGACCGCCGCCCACGTCTTGCCGCCGTCGATCGTCTTGTAGACGCCGCGCTCGGGGTTGGGCCCGAACAGGTGGCCGATGGCCGCCACGTAAACGACGTTCGAGTCCTTCGGGTCGATGACGATGCGCGCGATCGACTGTGTCGCCTCGAGCCCCACGTGCGCGAACGTCTTGCCGCCGTCGGTCGACTTGTAGATGCCGTCGCCGAACGACGAGCTCTGGCGGTTGTTCGCTTCGCCGGTGCCCACCCAGAGAATGTCCGGGTTGCGCTGGTCAACGGCCAACGCGCCGATCGAGCAGACCGAGTAGGTGTCGAAGATCGGCGTCCAGGTCGTGCCGTTGTTGGTGGTCTTCCAGACGCCGCCGGTGGCGAAGCCGATGTAGATCGTCGCCGGGTCCGACTCGACCACCGCGAAGTCGTCGATGCGGCCGCCCATGCTGGCGGGGCCGATCGATCGGAACCTGAAGGCTCTGAGCAGCGGGTCGTCCGATTGATTGAGGACCGGGCGAGCGGCCGGAGCGGCCGGTCCAGCCTGCGCGGGAACGGCGGCCTGTGCGGCCGACGAAGTCTGTGCCGGACGCTGGGGAGCCTGCGCGGCGACGCCTGCCCACAACAGGCAGAGAGACGAGGCGGTGGCCGCCAGCAGCCGCATACGCAATCGTGGAGTCATCGATTGGCCCTTTCGGTAGAGAGACAACGCGTGTTGGGGACGGATTGCAGGCGGCATCATACCGCAAGGTCCGCCAGGATGGCTTCCTCATCCAGCCTCCTCATCCCGCCTCATCCGGCGTGAGGCGCGCGCGGACGATCTCCGCCGGAATTCCGGCGGCAGACGTGTGGCGGATGGTGGCTCATCCGGCCACGCGGGCCCCGGGGGGCCGGATTCGGCCGGAATCCACACGCCGGGTGGCGCTGGCAACGTGCTTGCTTGCATCTGCTGTCGGACTTCATTACATTCTCGGGATCCAGCCGGAACAACCGTCCCGCGGCCATCAGGGGGCCCGGTCGTCTCCCGGGCGTCGGTGGAGGAATTCTCGATGAGCGGTTCGCTCAAGAACAAGGGGCACCTCGTCCGCATGGCGGGGCTGTTCGCCGTCGGCATCCTGGCGTTCCTCGTGCTCCGATGGTGGATGGTGCCGGCCAGCTTTGGCACCTACGGCCACTACCGGGCCGCGGCGCTCGCCGACATCGGCGCCAGGCCGATGCACTACGCGGGCCGCGCCGCTTGCGAGGAGTGCCACACGGACGTCGTCGCGCAGCGGAAGGGGAGCCGCCACGAGCGGATCGGCTGCGAGGCCTGCCACGGGCCCCAGCTCGCGCACGTGGAGGCCGGCGGCGAGAAGAAGCCGGTGCGGCCCGACTCCCGCCTGCTGTGCCCGACGTGCCACGCGGCCAGCCCGTGGAAGCCGAAGGGGTTCCCCCAGGTCGTGGTGGCCGAGCACAGCCCCGACGGCCCCTGCACCGCCTGCCACAAGGCGCACGCGCCGAAGATCTCCTGAGAGCGGAGCAGCCATGAATCCCGACCGACGGAAATTCCTGCTCGACACCGGCAAGCTCCTCGTCCTCACGGCCTCGGCGTCGGTGGCGTGGGAGGCGATCCTCGCCGGCAAGCCGGAGACCGCCCCCAACTACACGATGACCGATCATTGGTGGGGGATGGTCATCGACATCGAGAAGTGCATCGGCTGCGGCAACTGCGTGCGCGCCTGCAAGGCCGAGAACGACGTGCCCAAGGACCCGCGGTTCTTCCGGACGTGGGTGGAGCGCTACCGCGTGGTGCCGGAGGATCTCGAGCACCCGGTCGTCGATTCGCCGAACGGCGGCTACGACGGGTTCTCCGACAAGGGAGGCGCCGACGCCGATCCGACCGCGAAGCACTTCTTCGTGCCCAAGCTGTGCAACCACTGCGCGGAGTCGCCGTGCACGCAGGTGTGCCCGGTCGGCGCCACCTTCATCAGCCCCGACGGCGTCGTGCTGATCGACCGGGATTACTGCCTGGGCTGCCGGTACTGCGTGCAGGCGTGCCCGTACGGCTGCCGGTTCATCGACCCGAGGACCGAGACGGCCGACAAGTGCACGCTGTGCTACCAGCGCATCACCAGGGGTCTCACGACCGCGTGCTGCGAGACCTGCCCGACGGGCGCCCGGCAGCTCGGGGATCTCAAGAATCCGAAAGACCCGATCCATCAGTTCCTGCGCGAGCACCACGTGCTCGTGCTGAAGCCGCAGATGGCGACGGGCGCCAAGATTTACTACAACGGCCTCGACGGCTCGGTGAGGTAGGGGGCGGAGGACACCGATGGGAAGCGCGTTGCCGGCGATCCAGGGGTTCATGTACCCCAATGAGATGGAGCTCCAGTGGAGCATCCTCATCGTGCTCTACCCGTACATCACGGGCCTCGTCGCGGGCGCCTTCATCCTGGCGTCGCTCGAGCGGGTGTTCAACGTCGAGGCGGTCAAGCCGACCTACAGGCTGGCGCTGCTGACCGCGCTGGCGTTCCTCCTCGTGGCGCCGCTGCCGCTGCAGCTGCACCTCGGCCACCCGGAGCGGTCGCTCGAGATGTACCTGACGCCGCACACCACCTCCGCGATGGCGATGTTCGGCTTCGTCTACCTCTGGTACCTGATGGTCGTGCTGGTCCTCGAGATCTGGCTCGACTACCGGAAGGAGATCGTGCTGACCTGGCGCGAGTCGCGCGGGGCGAAGCGCGCGCTCTACGGGGCGATGGCCCTCTGGTACGACAACATCAGCCCCGAGGCGCTCGCGATCGACGACCGGGTGGGCAAGGCGATTACCGTGATCGGGATCCCGTCGGCGTTCATGCTGCACGGGTACGTCGGGTTCATCTTCGGGTCGATCAAGGCGAACCCGTGGTGGTCAACGCCCCTGATGCCGATCGTCTTCCTGTTCTCGGCCATCGTGTCGGGCATCGCGGCCGTCATGCTGGTCTACATGGTGACGGCCTGGTGGCGCGAGCGCCGGTTCGACATGGCGTGCCTCGACACGATCGGGCGGTACCTGTTCTACGCGTTCGTCATCGACTTCTCGCTCGAGATGCTCGACCTCATCCACCGCATCTACGAGGCCGACGAGTCGTTCCGGGCGCTCGACTTCATGGTGCACACCCAGCTGTGGGTGTCGCAGGTGATCGTGCAGATCCTGGTGGGCACGCTCGTGCCGATCTTCATGCTCGGCGCGGTGCAGCTGCTCCGGATGAGCGAGACGGTGAGGCGGCGCATCTACGGCATCGCCGGCGTGCTGACGCTCATCGGCATCTTCGCGATGCGCTGGAACGTCGTCATCGGCGGCCAGCTGTTCTCGAAGAGCTTCCTCGGCTACACCGCCTACAAGATGGCGTGGGCGACGAAGGAAGGGCTGCTGCCGGCGACCGCGCTGATGCTGCTGCCGTTTGTGATCCTCGCGGTGCTCATTCGGCTTCTGCCGCCGTGGCGGTCGCCGAAGCGCCGCGCCGGCGCCGACGTGTCGGTGATGTAGCCCGAAATTGGATCGGGACGAATTTCAGAATCTGCCATCCTCACGTCGCAGAAATTGAAATTCGTCCCGATCGAATTGCGCTCGCGAATTGCGCTAGAGCCAGGGAAAGCCCCCGCCAGCGCGGGGGTATCTCTGGAGGACGTCCGCCGGGACCTTCACCCGCAGCGTCTTCATGGCGTTGCCCCGGCGGACGACCACATCGAGCGTGTTCCCCGCGTTCTTTTCGACGACCAGCTTGAAATCCTCGATGTCACCGCCCGCGGCGAACGCCTGGCCGCCGGCGGAAGCAATCGTGTCTCCTGGGCGGAGGTCGAGCTTGCCGCCAAGCGCCCCGCTCGCAATACCGACGACGAAGAACGGGTTGTTGGCGAAAATATGGGCGCCGAGGACCAGTCGGCTCTTCCTGTCGGCCAGCCCGAGGACATAGCGCATCTCCGGAGGCAGGGCCTTGAGGAATACCGGGGAAGCCTCGGCGAGGCGCCGGAAGTCCGGCTGCAGGGCCACGATCTGGTCGGGGATCGAGGCCAGGAGCCCGCTCGCGCGCCTCGCGGCGTCCTCGGCCTGTGGCGTCTCCTTGTTGGGCGAGGTGTGCTTGTTCAGCGCGGCGCAATTGGCCTCGTAGTCCAGGGCCGTTTTCTCCTTGGCAAAGAGCTGGCCGGCCGCCTGGACCAGTTTCTCCCTCAGCGGATCGGTCGGCTTGAGCCAGCCCAATTGGGCGATGGAGTTGTCGAGACTCGAGACGAGCTTGTACATGTCGAGGCCGAGAGCGCCGAAGCGGGTGATCCTGTAAATGTCCGCCGCCAGGAGCGAGTGGTGCGACCACGTGTTGTGGATCTCGATGAGGGCGGCGGCCAGGCCGGCGTCGATGGCATCGTTCGGCGTCGTGGCGGCGGGGCCTCCCGACGCCTGCGGCTGCGCGGTGGAGGGGCCCCAGGGCTGGACCGGCAGGGACGATTCGAGTGCGAGGACGTAGGCTGACGGCAGCGCCATCGCGATGTCCTTGCCGGTTCCGGCGACCATCACGTGCACGCCCGCGACCTCGCCACGGGCGTCGATGATCGGGCAGCCGTTGTTGCCTTCGGGGATCTCCCCGGACAACCGGTAGAACTTGACGCCGCCGGTCACCAGGATCTCGGCGACGGTCGCCTCGACAACCCCGAAGGCCCCCTCCTTGGCGACAGGACAGTAGACCTTCGCGCCGACGGCGAGCTCGGCGGGCGCGACCTTGAGCATCGGGCGGCCGAACGACTTGATCCGGATGAGGGCGACGTTCCGCCGCTCGTCCTTGTCGACGACGCCGGAGCACTCGAACTCCTCGCCGTTCGGAAAGACCGCGGTGACCCGCGCCGCATCCGTCAGCACGTGCAGCGCCGTCACGAGCATGCCCTCCTTCACGCCAAGGAAGGCCATGGCCGAGACGGTCTTCCCATCGGGGCGGCGGATGTTGAGCGCCACCACCGACGGAAGGACCGTGCGGCTCACGTCGGCGGGCTTCAGCTCCTGCCCCATGGGGGTCGGGGACGCGGCCAGGCCGGGCCATCCGGGAGCGGCGAGAGACAGTGCCAGCGCGACGAGGACGCTTCGCTTGTCGGGAGTTCGCATGGTCGGTTGAACCTCATGAAGCCGGGGCAGCGGGGGGCACTATCCGCTTATCGGCTCATGAGTTCCCGGCGATACGGCTCACCGTCAGCCGCCCTGGAAGTTGGATCGGGTCGGCCGCGCGGCTCTAGGCTCTGGACTCTCGACTCTTGGCCGTGTCCGGCCCAAGGTCGAACACCGCCGAGAGCCCAAAGCCGAGAGCCCAGAGCCGTCAGCGAGCCGCCGTCGGTCTTTCTAGCGCGGCGAGGAACTCCTTCAGATATCCCTGCCAGATCACCGGCCACGAGTGCGTGCCGTGCCCGCGCGTCTCGGACGTGATGGGCAGCAGCACGTACTTGCCGTGCGCGACGCGCGGCATCAGCTTCTCCATCAGGCCCAGCTCCGGCGGATTGATCAGATCGTCGGCCGAGTTGATCGCGAGCAGCGGAGCCTTGATCTTCTCGAGCGCGACCGACGGGTCGTACTCCCTCGACGAATCGAACTGGTAAATCATGTCGTTGGCGTCCACGCCGCTGCCGCGCGAGCGGAGCTGCTGGACGAGGAGGGCGTCGGCCGCGTCGCGGGTGGGCGCGTCCTTCTGCGCCTGCATCGTGGAGCCGGCCATCAAGGTCAGGATCTTGACCGCCGCGTCGAGACCCGGCGGCGGCGTCGTGTAGTCACCGCCGTTCCACGCCGGGTCGTTCCTGATGCTGTCCATGAGCATCTTGCGCCACATCCGGTTGCGGCCCGCGATCTGCGTCGGCACGCTGGCAAGCGGCACCAGGCCGTCCATGAAGTCCGGGTAGGCCTCGCCCCACATCCACGTCTGCATGCCGCCCATCGAGGTGCCCATCACGAGCTCGAGGTGATTGAGCTTCAGTCCCTCGGTCACGAGGCGGTACTGGGCCGTCACCATGTCGGCGTAGGTGTACTTCGGGAACCTGGCGTGAAGGCCGTCGCTCGGCTTGCTGCTTTTGCCGTGGCCGATGCCGTCGGGCAGGATCAGGTAGTGCGTCCGCGCGTCGAGCAGTTGCCCGGGCCCGAACAGCACGTCCGCGAAGTTCCGGCTCAGGAACCCCTGGCCGGTCCCGCCGGTGCCGTGGAGGATGATGACGGCGTTCCGGACGACGCCGCTGGCGTCGCGCCGGGGCTCGCCGAGCGTGACGTAGTGGAGCTTCAACTCCGGCAGCGTTTCGCCGGTCGTGAAGCGGAAGTCCTTGATGACGAAATCGCCTGGCACGGCAGCCGGGCGAGCGGGGGCGGCTGGCTGGGCCTGGGCCGAGCAGACGGCGGCGGACAGGACGATCGCGATGGAGACCGCTGCGAGGATGTGCTTCATCCCCGCAGCGTAGTCTCAGGCCGGCCCGAAATCAACGCTACTTCGCGATGGCGAATCTCACCGTCACCGTGATGTCCACCGGCACCGCCGTGCCGTCGAGGCGGACCGGCGAGAACTTCCACAAGCGGATCGCGTCCATCGCGGCAGCGGACAAGATGGCATCGGAATCTGGCTCCGGCTTCAATTCGCCGACCGATCCGTCGGTGAGGACCCGGCCGTGGATCACCACGACGCCCGATGTGCCTGCCGCGGCGTAGGACGGCGGGTAGATCGGCTTCGCGTCATCGAGCTTGGACGGCGGCGTGAGGCAGCCGCCTTGCTGCGTGTCCGCACACGGATCGGCGGCCGGCGGCGCGCCGACCTGCCGGGCCACGGGAACGGCCGGGCCGGTGGAGGCCACGCTGCCCGCCGCGGCGCTGACGACCACTGTTTCCTGGAGCGAGCCCACCGCCAGGAAGATGCGGGGGGCGGCCTGCTGGCCGGCGTCGATCGACATCTTGATGCGGGCGCTCTTGAACCCGGGCTTGCTGACCGACACCTGGTAGGTGCCGGCCACGAACCCCGAGGCGACGAACTGTCCGTCGCGGCCCGTGCGCCCTTCCGCGTTGAGCTGCGGCGCATCGCACGTGAGTGTCACGACCGCGTTCGGCACCGGCCGCTGGAATTGATCCATGACCGTGACCGCGATGCCCGTCGTCGGGCCGACCTGCGGCTCGGGAGTGGGTGACGACCTCGGCGCGGCTGCGGCCGGCACGGGCGTCGGCGCGGCGCTTGCCGGCATGGCCGTGGCCGGGACCGGAGCAGGCGCGGGTGTCGGGGCCGGGACGGCAGCCGGGCTCGGCGCCGGCGATGCCACCGGAACCGCCGGGCCGGCCTGTGGCGCCACGGCCGCGGTGAGTGAGAGACCGGCCAGCGCGACGGTCACGGCGACGCAGGCCAGGATGACGATGAGTGCGGGGATGCGGCCGGCCGGGGAACGATCCAGATGAGGGTTCAACATGATGCGGATTCTCCTCTCGAGGTCGGACGGGCGCGCCATCGCCGGCGCGGGGAGCAAGGGGCCGCGGCCGCGGCGGAACAGCCGCGCGAGATCGACGAGCTCGGTGGCGTAGGCCGGCGCCGCCACCCCGAGGCGCAGCACCGCGTCGTCGCACGCGTGCTCGCTCTCGAGACGGAGGCGGTGACAGGCGACCCAGGCCAGCGGGTTGAACCAGTAGGCGCACCGCACGCACTCCGCCAGCAGGTGCACCGCCCAGTCGCCTCGTCGGATGTGCGCCAGCTCGTGGCCCAGGACGACGCGAATGCGGCCGTCCGACCATTCGCCGGCGCTGGCGGGGAGCAGCACCCGCGGCCGCCGCAGGCCCCACGTGAAAAGGAGCGTCGGGTGGGTCGTCTGCAGGAGGGTGAGAGGCCGCCCGAGGCCGCAGCGCTTCCCCAGGTCGGCCGCCGCCGCCGACCACCGTTCGTCGGTGACGGGGCGCGCCCGGCGGGCGATGCGTGCGAGCCGCGCCAGCCCGAACGCCAGGAGCAGCAGGCTGACGCCGGCGCCGACGCCCCACACCGTCCGGAGGCTGGGGACGACATGCGAGACGCTGCTGCCGCCCGCAGTCGCCGCCACCGTCGTCGTGCCGCTCTGCGTGCCCTCGCCGCTCAGCGCGAGCGGCTTCGCCGCCTCGACGCCCGGCGCGGCGAAGACAGGGACGCGCCAGGTGGGCGCGAGAGATTCGGCCAGCGGCACGAGCGCGGCGCAGACGATGGCTGCCGCCAGGATGCAATGGCGTAGGGCGGCCGAACGCCGGCGCAGGACCAGCGCGGCGGCGAGCGCGAGACACAGAACGAGGGTGCTTGTGATCACCGCCGCCCCTCCTTCCTCGCCTTCGACACGAGGTCCTCGATGCGCGCCAGGTCGTCGTCGGAGAGGCGCGAGGTGTCGCCGCCCAGCAGGGCGGCCACCACCTGCTCGGGCGACCCGTCGTAGAAGGTGTCCACGAGGTGCTTGAGCGCCGACTTGCGCGCCGAGCGCCGGGGGACGGCGGGGGTGTAGACGTAGCGCAGCCCCTGCTCCTCGTGCCGGACGTGGCCCTTGTCCTCGAGAACGCGGAGCTGCGTGCGGACGGTGGAGTAGTGCGGGTCGCCGGGCATCTCGTCCATCACCTCGGCGGCGGTCGCGCGCCCGCGGCGGTAGAGAATGTCCATGATCTGGCGTTCGCGGCGGGTCAGGGCGGCGTGCGGGGTGGTGGGCATCTGTTAGCTCCGTAGCATGTCGGCTATAAAACTAACACCTCGTCAGGCGAGTGTCAAGCGGGTATTTGTGAGGACGTTGCGACGCGGTGTGTGTCGCCACCGCCCGTCCGCCGGGTCTAAAGACCCGGCCTACGTACGATCCTCCGGTACGTAGGCCGGCCCTTCAGGGCCGGCGACGTCGATCCTCCGGTACGTAGGCCGGCCCTTCAGGGCCGGCGACGTCCGGCGCCCGCGAACAGCACGCTCGTGCCGTAGCCGACGGCGATGCAGATGAGGGTGCCCGCCAGCACGTACCACGTCCAGGCGAGCGGCGTGTAGACCTTGACGAGCAGCATGCAGACGAGCGAGACGCCGATCCCGGCCACCGCCCCGGTCTGGTTCGTGCGGCGGGTGAGGATGCCCAGCAGGAAGGCCCCCAGCATCGGACCGTAGACGAGCGAGGCGATCGACAGCCCCGCCGTGAACACCGATCCCCAGCCGCGCGCCACGATCGCGATCCCGATGAGCACCAGGCCCCAGCCGGCCGTGCACCAGCGCGAGAGCGACAGGAGCTGCGCCTCGGTGCGCCGCGCCCCGGCCAGCGGCCGGTAGAAGTCGAGCACCGTCGTCGAGGCCAGCGAGTTGAGCGACCCGCTCAGGTTCGACATCGCGGCCGCGAAGACGGCGGCGATCACCAGGCCCGCAATCCCGTGCGGCAGGCTGTGGACGATGAAGACCGGGAAGATCTCGTCGTTGGTCGTGATGGGCGGCAAGGGCGCGTGCTGGTAGTAGGCGTAGAGCATCACGCCGATCGTCAGGAACAGGACGAACTGGAAGAGCACGATGAAGCCGCTCGTGATGAGCGCCTTCTGGCTGTCCCGCTGGTTGCGGCAGGTGAGCAGGCGCTGCACGAGCAGTTGATCGGTGCCGTGCGAGGCCATCGTCAGGAACGTGCCGCCGATGAGCCCGGCCCAGAACGTGAACGGCAGCCTGAGGTCCCACGAGAACGACAGCCACTCGAACTTGTGCGCCGCCTCGGCGTGCGCGGCAATCGTCGGCCACCCGCCTGGCACCAGGTGCAGCAGCTGCCAGGCCGCGAGCAGGGAGCCGCCGATGTAGATCACGAGCTGGATCAGGTCGGTCCAGATGACGGCCGCGATCCCTCCTTCGAACGTGTAGATGAGCGTGAGCAGGCCGACCAGCACGATCGACCAGAGCCACAAGTGGGGCAGGCCGGGCAGGCTCGAGCTGATGACCGCGGCCAACACCAGCGAGGCCGCAAATACCCGCACCCCCTCGGCGAGCGCCCTCATCGTCAGGAACAGCGAGGCGGCGAAGTGCTTGGTGGTCTCGCCGAAGCGCCGCGCCAGCAGCGCGTAGGCGGTCAGCATCTCCCCCTGGAAGTAGGCCGGGATGAACAGCAGGCTGATGATCACCCGCGCGACGATGTAGCCGAGGACGACCTGGAGGTAGGTGAACGCGCCGCCCTGCTCCGGCCGGGCGTAGATCGTGTAGGCGAGCGCCGGCACGCCGATGAGCGTCAGCGTGCTCGTCTCGGTGGCCACGATCGACAGGCTGATGACCAGCCAGTGCGTCTTCCGGGCGCCGACGAAGTAGTCCTTCACCGTGTGGTGGGACTTCCGGAACAGCGTCCCGAAGACGGTGATCCCCACCAGGTAGACGATCAGGACGGCGTAGTCGATGGGAGAAAAGCCCATAAGGCCTTCCGGCGACCGCCATTATTACCGCGAACCTCCCCCTCACCAAGGCCGTGGTGGAAGGGCCGGCGAATATGCCAAAGTATTGGGAGGGGGACCGCCCATGCCGGAACACGTGCCGCAGATCCCGAAGGAACTCGTCGAGTGCGAGGCCCGGGGCGCCGAGTGGCTGCACGAGGTCCGGTGCGCGGACTGCCTCGGCTGTGACGTCGAGAGCAAGGTCATGCGCGCCGACCTCGAACGGTTCGTGATCGAGGTGCTGGCGCGATACGGCGTCTCCGAGAGGGAGGGCGCCATCACGGCCCGCGTCCTGGTGGCGGCCGACCTGCGGGGCATCGCGAGCCACGGCGTCGCGCGTCTCGGCCGTTACGTCAAGGGGCTCAAGGACGGCTACATCGTCCCCGACGCGCGGTTCGACGTCCGCGAGCCGGTGCCGGCCATCGGCGTGATCGACGCGAAGAACGGGATCGGGCAGGTCGTGAGCGACCTCGCCATGGACCTCGCCGTCTCGAAAGCGAAGGCGAACGGCCTTGGCGTCGTGACGGTGAAGAACAGCAACCACTTCGGGATTGCCGGCTACTACGTGCAGAAGGCGATCGACGCCGGGATGATCGGCATCTCGATGACCAACGCGGCGCCGCTCGTCGTGCCGACGCACGGCGCCGACGCCATCCTGGGCACCAATCCCATCGCATTCGGCGCGCCTGGCGCCGACGGCCTCGACTTCCTGCTCGACATGGCCACCAGCGTCGTGCCCCGCGGAAAGCTCGAGGTGTACGACCGGAACCGCAAGCAGATGCCGGCCGGCTGGGCGGTGGACGAGCACGGCTACGATTCGAAGAACCCGGGCCTCGTGCTGGCGAACCTCGTGAAGCGGGCCGGCGGCGGCATCCTCCCGCTCGGCGGGCGCGGCGAGGAGTTCAGCGGCCACAAGGGCTACGGCCTGGCGCTGATGGTGGACGTGCTGTGTGGCGCGCTCTCGGGGTCGGCGTTCGGCCTCGACGTGAACAACCTGAAGCGCGCGCCGCGGCCCGGCGAGACGGTGGGTCCGCGCGTCGGTCACTTCTTCCTCGCGATGGATATCGCCCGGTTCATGCCGCTCGCCGAGTTCCGCGCGCGGTTGACCGAGCTGGCCGGCATGCTGAAGAACTCGAAGAAAGCACTCGACCATTCCACCATCTACATCCACGGCGAGAAGGAGCAGACGCGGGCCAGGCTGCACGAGCGCGCCGGGATCCCGCTCGCGTCCAACGTGCTGGAATCGCTCCGGAAGATCGCGGCCGAGTGCGGGATTCCGGGCCCGGTGACCGTCGCCGATCGCCTGCAGCGGCACGCGACCGGCGGCGAGGAAGGACCGCTCGTTTCATGAGCAGCGCGTTCGACGTCGCCATCATCGGCGGCGGCATCGTCGGGGCGGCGACGGGGATGGCGCTCGTCGGCCGGCCCGGCGTGCGCGTCGTCGTGCTCGAAGCCGAGCCGGAACTGGCCGCGCACCAGACCGGGCACAACAGCGGCGTCATCCACTCGGGCCTTTACTACAAGCCGGGGTCGCTCAAGGCGACCAACTGCGTCGAGGGGCGCGAGGCGATGTACCGGTTCTGCGAGGAACGCGGGATCGCCCACGACCGCTGCGGCAAGCTGGTGGTGGCGACCGAGCCGTCGCAACTGGCTGCCCTCGAGCAGCTCGAGCTCCGCGGGCGCGCCAACGGCCTGACCGGCCTGCGGCGCCTGCGGGCGGAGGAGATTAAGGAGTACGAGCCGGCCGCGGTCGGCGTTGCCGGACTGCACGTCCCCCAGACCGGGATCGTGGACTACACGGCCGTGACTCAGGCGTTCGCGCGGATCGTGACCGAGGCTGGCGGCGAGGTGTGGACCTCGGCGCGCGTCGCCCGCGTGAAGCGGAACAACGGCGGCCTCGTCCTCGAGACGGCGAGGGGGCCGGTCGAGGCGCGGGCGCTCATCAACTGCGCGGGGCTGCAGTCGGATCGTGTGGCGCGGCTGTCGGGCGTCGAGCCGGGCGTCAAGATCGTGCCCTTCCGCGGCGAATACTACGAGCTGGTGCCCGAGCGCCAGTCGCTCGTCCGGAACCTGATCTACCCGGTGCCCGACCCGCGGTTCCCGTTCCTCGGCGTGCACTTCACGCGGATGATCGCCGGCGGCGTGGAGGCCGGGCCGAACGCGGTCCTGGCGTTCAAGCGCGAGGGCTACACCCGGACCAGCTTCTCGGCCGGCGACGCGGCCGAGATGTTCGCCTACTTCGGCTTCTGGCGGATGGCGGCCAAGTACTGGCCGATGGCCGTCGGGGAGTGGCACCGGTCGTTCAGCAAGCGGGCGTTCGTCAAGGCGCTGCAGGGGCTGATCCCTGAGCTCCGGGAGAACGACGTTCACCCGAGCGGGGCCGGCGTCAGGGCCCAGGCCCTCGATCCGCACGGTGCCCTGCTCGACGACTTCCGGATCGTGGAGGCCGACCGGATGGTGCACGTGCTCAACGCCCCGTCCCCGGCGGCGACCGCCTCGATCAGCATCGGGGAGAAGATCGCCGGGATGGCGAGGCGAAGCTTCGGCATCTGAACGCCCTGCGGGGGCAACGGGGCTCGATTCGCCGGGGGCGGGAGGGCCGATTTCGCATTAGAATAGGCGGGTTCACCCAAGGGCCCGGGGACCATCACAGTGAAGGGAAAGCAGTCTATGTCCGAGACGGCAACACTCCAGGTGCAGGGAAAGACTTACAACCTGCCGATCGTAGTCGGGACCGAGAACGAGGTTGCGGTCGACATCTCGAAGCTGCGTGCCGAGTCGGGTGTCATCACGCTCGACGACGGCTACAGCAACACGGGATCGTGCAAGTCGTCGATCACCTTCATCGACGGCGAGCGCGGGATCCTGCGGTACCGCGGGATCCCGATCGAGCAGCTGGCCGAGCACAGCACGTTCCTCGAGACGGCGTGGCTGCTCATTTACGGCGAGCTGCCGACGGCCGACCAGCTCGATTGCTGGAGCAGCATGCTGACCCGGCACGAGATGCTGCACGAAGGGCTCTACAAGCACTACGACGGGTTCCCGGCCCAGGGGCACCCGATGGCGATCCTCTCCGCGATGGTGAACGCGGTGAGCTGCTACGACCCGGACGTCATCAAGATCGAGAGCCCGGAGACGTTCCAGAGCGCGGCGGCGCGGCTGCTGAGCAAGACGCGGACGATCGCGGCGGCGGCCTATAAGACGTCGATCGGCCAGCCGCTGGTCTACCCGAAGCCCGACCTGGACTACTGCTCGAACTTCCTGCACATGATGTTCTCGATCCCGTTCAAGGAGTACGAGCCGGACCCGGACATCGTGAACGCGCTGCAGCTCATCCTCGTCCTCCACGCCGATCACGAGCAGAACTGCTCGACCAGCACCGTCCGCATGGTGGCCTCGTCGGGCGCGAACCTGTTCGCGAGCTGCGCGGCGGGCGTCTGCGCGCTGTGGGGGCCGCTGCACGGCGGCGCCAACGCGGCGGTCATCGACATGCTGAAGTACATCCACGAGAGCGGCATGACGGTGAAGGACTACGTCGCGAAGGTGAAGGACAAGTCGTCGCACATCAAGCTGATGGGGTTCGGCCACCGCGTCTACAAGAACTACGATCCCCGCGCCCGGATCATCAAGCAGGCGGCCGACCGGGTGCTCAACAAGCTGCAGATCCACGACCCGATGCTCGACCTCGCCCGCGCGCTCGAAGAGGCGGCGCTCGGCGACGACTACTTCAAGGAGAAGAAGCTGTATCCGAACGTGGACTTCTACTCCGGGATCATCCTGAGGGCCATCGGGATCCCGGTCGAGATGTTCACCGTCATGTTCGCCATCGGCCGGATGCCGGGCTGGATTTCCAACTGGAAGGAAGTGTGGGAGGGCGAGACCCGGATCTACCGGCCGCGGCAGGTTTACGTGGGGCAGACCGAGCGCGAGTACGTGCCGGCCGGCCAGCGCAGGGCGGTGCCGATTCCCGGAATGAGCGGCGAAGCCGCGCTCAAGGGCGGATGCCGATAGGCGTCCCATGCTCCTCTGGGACATCTTCTTCGTCTTCACGCGCGTCGCGCTCTTCTCGTGGGGCGGCGGTCCGGCGTCTCTGGCGCTCATGCAGCGCGAGGTGACCGCGCACCGCTGGACCACGGCATCCGAGTTCGCGGACGCCGTCGCGCTCGGCAACGCCTTGCCGGGGCCGATCGCGCCGCAGGTATCGGCCTACGTGGGCTACAAGCTGGCGGGGACGCCCGGGGCGATTGCCGCCGCCTCGGGCACGGTCCTGCCGACCACCATCCTGATGCTCGTGATGGTGGTGCTGTTCTTCGCGGTGAAGGACGCGCCGATCGTCAGGTCGATGCTCACCGCCGTCCGCCCGGTCGTCATCGGGCTGCTCATCTGGACGGCGTACGACATGGCGCGATCGGTATTCGGGGCCGGCAAGGTCGGCTGGACCGCGGCGTTTGCCGCCCGCTGGGACGGCGTGCTGCTGGCCCTCGCATCGTTCGCGATCCTCACCTTTACCAGCGTCAATCCTGTCTGGGTGATCCTCGGGGCCGCCGTCTGCGGCCTCCTCTTCTACCGCTGACGCCGCTCCATCCTCATTCCCGATCCGTCTTCGCCACGGGGAACGTCCCGTCGAGCCTGGCGAGCATGGCGTTGTAGCGGCGCTCGAGCTCTTCGACGGCCCTGTCGGCCGCGTCCGGCGTGAGTTCGCCGGTCCGCCGCTGCATCTCCACGCGGAGCCGTTCGTTCTCGAGCCACTTGTCCGGGTCGAAGTTGTAGGTCATCTCCGCCTTGCGGCTTACGCCTCGCGGCTTACGATTTGCTGCGTCCTGAGCCGAGGCTCACCCTGGCCCATGAAAACCACAGTTCTCGCGCACGGCGCCGGCCGTCGCGGCCGCGCCCGATCGAACGCCGCGTCTCGGGTCTGCCGCTTCGCAAAGCGGCCCCTCCCGGGCAGCGCGGTCGGGGCAGGTTTACGCTTTGCTTCGGGCAGACCCTGCGGCGCGGCATAGGGCCGATCGGGCCGCCTCGCCAAGCGGCCGCGCCCGATCGAACGCCGCGTCTCGGGTCTGCCGCTTCGCAAAGCGGCCCCTCCCGGGCAGCGCAGTCGGGGCAGGTTTACGCTTTGCTTCGGGCAGACCCTGCGGCGCGGCATAGGGCCGATCGGGCCGCCTCGCCAAGCGGCCGCGCCCGATCGAACGCCGCGTCTCGGGTCTGCCGCTTCGCAAAGCGGCCCCTCCCGGGCAGCGCAGTCGGGGCAGGTTTACGCTTTGCTTCGGGCAGACCCTGCGGCGCGGCATAGGGCCGATCGGGCCGCCTCGCCCCGGCGCTATTTTCTAAACACTGCGTCATGAGCCGAGGCTCACCCGGCCCATGAAAAGGGCAGTGCCTGTGCCCGGCTGGTCGCGCGCACGGGTTGGCGCCCACACGCAGGCCGGGTCGCGATGTCTCGACGGGCGGGTGGCGCCCGGCGGGGGCCCCCAGCGGGCCGAGCGCGACGCCCGTGACAAGCGCTTTGTGCGCGAGGACGCTGGGGGATCCCGGCGACAGGACCTGCCAGGCGCCAACGCGTCCCTTCCCCGCGGTCACCGCCATCGAGCGGTCCGCATAGCCCCGGCACTATTTTCTGAGCACGCCTTACGCCCTCCGCCTCAAGGCCGACGGCTGACGGCTAGAACGGCGAGAAGCCGCCCTTCTCCCAAAAGTCGCCGCGGATCGTGTCCGAGAGCGACTGCAGGGCGTCGAGATGCTGCTGCTCCCACTCGGCGAGGAACTGGTAGAAGCGGCGGATCTCGGCTTCGTCGGCGGAGCCCGCCGCTCCCGAGAAGTGGGCGACGGCGTTCTTCTCGAGCGTCATGCCCACCGACAGCGCCGCCATCTCGAACTCGGCGCCCTCGGCCTGCTCGCGGAACCGGTCGGTGAAGATCTTGCTGGAGAACCCGTGGAGGTCGGGGACGATGATGCCCATCGAGAAGGCGTCGACGCCCTTGTCGTGGTAGTTCGTGAGCACGCTGCGCAGGAAGGCCTGGTGCTGCACCTCGTCCTGCGCCAGCTTGCCGAACAGTTCCTGGACGGCGGGCTTGTCGGCGCGGTCGGCGGTCATCGAGTAGAACGTGTAGCCGTCCACCTCGATCTGGTACGCCTTCCGCAGGATGTCGAGAATCTGGTCAGGAGCGGTCATGGATCAGGCCTCCGAAGTGTGCCCACCATCATACCTGAAGCGCACGGACGGGGTAATCGGGGGACGGGAGGAGGAATCGGGGGACGGGAAGAGGAATCGGAACTGACGATGAGGGATCGGAACTGACGATGAGGGATCGGAACTGACGATGAGGGATCGGAACTGACGATGAGGGATCGGAACTGACGATGAGGGATCGGAACTGACGATGAGGGATCAAAACTGACGCAGAGGACTCGGAGGACGGGAAATGAAGTCGGTGCACGAGTAGAATGGGCGGTCCTGCATATGTTCACCAAGATGCTCGGTCTGCTGTGTTTCGCGTGCCTGGTCCAGTGGCCCGGAGTGTCCGGTCAATCGGTTGCGGCGGGGCAGCGGGTGATAACTCAGGACGAGGCCCTCTCCGCGCTGCGCTCGAACGGGCGGAGCGCTCCGGGCGCCGACCTGGTCGTGGTTCGCACGATCGAGGCCACGCCAGACACTCGGCGCGTGGCGGAGCAAGCCGCGCGCGAAATCGAATCGCGGCACCTGACTGAACGCAGCAAGGGCTTGCTAGCCGAGTTCCTGCGGGCCGGAGGTTTCGTTGTCCTCGAGTGCGACAGGAAGTCCGACGTAGCGACGAAGCTTCATCTAGTCACGCTGGATCAGGCGGGAGCACCCCTTGTCGAATCTGAGCGTATCGAAGGTGTAGGGAGCAGAAGAGCTGCGCAAGCGCTCATCGACAGGGGCGCGGAACTGTCGGACGTGGTGTTCGGTTCGCCGGCGCTGCCGATGGACAAGATCCTGGCGAGGTTCGGCATCACGGGATCGGCGATGGTCGACGCCCTCGGTTTCGATGACGAGGACGCCATCTTCGGGATGCCGGAGGCCGTGAAGAAGCTCGCAACGCCAGGAGAGCTGTCGGAATTGGGCATTCTCTGTTCTGACTCGGTACTCTGGGCCATGCGGCGTGCGCTGTCACTGCCAGTCTCTGCCGCCGATGCTGCGGTGGCTCTCCGGCAGGCGGGCGATGAACTGTTCAAGCTCGGGGAGGAACGTTCAGCCTCGGGAGGGGAGCGGAAGGGTGGCGGGTCCATCGACGATCTGTGCAAGCCGGACTCGATTCACTCGCGGGATGAACTCGCTCTGCGGATCCGGCAGCTGAGGGACCTGAACTCGCTCCTGGACAATCGATCTCCGCTGCCGCTGGATTCGATGACCTTTCGTGTCATTGCCGCGATCTCCTCGATCCCTGTAACGCTCCACGGACCGGCCAAGGATACCCGTCAGCTATACGTGGTAATGACCGCGTCGGGCCTCCTCAGCGGATGGACGCGCACCAGAAGCGGGGAGTGGGTGCTGAAGACCCTGACCATGGCCGGAGACTAGGGCCGTCGCACAACCCAGGCACTCCCCCTTCGCTCGCTGGCTTCAGCGGGCAGGCTTGAGCCTTGAGCCCTGAGCCCTGAGCCTTGGAACCTGAGCCATGAGCCTCGAGCCCTGAGCCTTGACAGGCCCGTCCGGCCGAGGGAGACTAGGACGCCCTGTTTTCGTGCCCCTGCCACGCGCGCCACGGCGAGTCTCCCGGAGTCATCCGCCGAACGGATCGCCGGCTTTCCTGGGCAAGCTGGCCGCCCTTGGCGCGTCCCTGGCGTCACCCGACTGACGGACCGCAGCCATGTCACCTGTGACCTCCATCCGCCAAGTCCACGCCCTGGCGAAGCAGGGCAGCCCGCGCACGATCGCGGTGGCCTGCCCGCACGACGATGACGTCCTGCTGTCGCTGGACAGGGCGGCGTCGGCCGGGATGGTCCGCCCGCTGCTCTTCGGCCGGCGCGCCGTCATCGAGTCGCTGTGCTCGGCGCTCCATCTCGACGCCTTCAGGCCCGACATCGTCGAGTGCGCCGACGATGCGAGCGCCGTGGAGCTGGCGGTCCGCGCGGTGCGCGGCGGCGAGGCCCAGATGCTGATGAAGGGGCTGGTCTCGACCGGCACCTTCCTCAAGGGGATTCTCAACAAGGAGTTCGGCCTCCGGGATCGTCCGCTGTTGAGCCACGTGGCGATGTTCGAGGCCGCGGACCCCGAACGCCTCGTGATCTTCACCGACGTCGCGATGAACATCGCGCCCGACCTCGCCCAGAAGGTGCAGATCCTCGAGAACGCCGTCGGCCTCGCGCGTCGTCTCGGGATCGAACGGCCGAAGGTGGCCGTGATTGCCGCCGTCGAGACGGTCAACGCCGAGATGCCCGCCACGCTGGACGCGGCGGCGCTCGCCAAGATGGCCGACCGCGGCCAGATCAAGGGCTGCGTGGTGGACGGGCCGCTGGGGCTCGACAACGCGCTGTCGGTCGAGGCCGCGCGCCACAAGGGGATCGTCAGCCCGGTCGCCGGGCTGGCGGACGTGCTGCTGCTGCCGGACATCGAGGCCGGCAACGTGCTCTACAAGGCGATCGGCCTGGTGGCGAAGTGCCCGCTGGCGGCCGTCATCGTCGGGGCCAGCGCGCCGGTGGTGCTGACGTCGAGGGCCGATTCCGACGAGACCAAGTTCAACTCGATCGCGCTGGCGGCCGCGATTTCGTGAAGGCGACGCTCGACGGCGGCCCGAGGCTGACGGTCATCAGCGGCGCCTTCGGCACCGGCAAGACCGAGATCGCCATCAACCTGGCGCTCCAGTTGCGCGAGGCGGGGCACGACCCCGTCACGCTGGTCGACCTCGACATCGTCAACCTCTACTTCCGGTCGCGGCAGAAGGCGTACGAGCTCGAGCAGAAGGGCATCCGGGTGGTGTCGAGCGTGGAGGGGATGGAGAACGCCGACCTGCCGGCGCTCTCGCCCGCGATTGCCGGCTGCTTCGACCGGAAGGACGGCCCGGTGGTCTTCGACCTCGGGGGCAGCGACCTCGGCGGGATCGTCGCGGCCTACCTGCACCGGGGGTTCGCCAGCGAGCCGACCCGGCACTGGCTGGTCGTCAACCCCTACCGTCCGTTCAACCAGACGGCCGAGGCGACGATCGACATGGCCGAGAAGATCGTGGCGCGCTCGCGCCTGCCGATCACGGGGATGATCGCCAACCCGCACCTGATGACGGAAACGACGCCGGAGGTCATCCGCGGCGGGTTCGCGCGGGTGATGGAGATCACGCGGTACCCGCTGGTCTGCCTGGCGGTGATGGACGAGTACTACCGCGCGGGGGCGTTCGACGATCTCGGCGTGCCCGTGCTGGTGATCGGCAAGCAGATGAAACAGCCGTGGGAGCCTGGAGGTATCATGATGGCCGGAAAGAGGGGGAAGCGATGCCCATGATCGCAATCAACGAGGACAGGTGCAAGGGCTGCGCGCTGTGCGTCCGCGTCTGTCCCACGCACGTGATCGAGATCGGGAAGCACCTGAACGTGAAGGGGTTCTACGCGGCGGCTTACACCGGCGGGAAGTGCACCGGGTGCAAGGCGTGCGGATTGATCTGCCCGGATATCTGTATCGAAGTCTTCAAGTGAGGCAACCCTAAAGGGTCGCCCTACACCCGGACCATGGCATGACCGGGCGTAGGGCGGGTCTTCAGGATCGTGTGTAGGGCGGGCGGTCGTGTGTAGGGCGGGCGTTCGCGATCGTGTGTAGGGCGGGCCTTCAGGCCTGCCGAGGGAGTCGCACTCTTATGAAGGTGCTGATGAAGGGGAACGAGGCCCTCTCGGAGGCGGCCATCCGCGCCGGGGCCACGCTGTACTTCGGCTATCCGATCACCCCGCAGAACGAAGTCGGCGAGTACATGTCCCGGCGTCTGCCGACGATCCCGGGCGGCGCGTACATCCAGGCCGAGACCGAGGTGGCGTCGATCAACATGGTCTACGGCGCCGCGTGCACGGGGCGGCGCGCGCTCACCAGCTCGTCGTCGCCCGGCATCAGCCTGATGCAGGAAGGGATTTCGTACATGGCCGGGGCCGAGCTGCCCGCGGTCGTGGTCAGCATCATGCGCGGCGGCCCGGGGCTCGGCAACATCAACCCCGAGCAGGCCGACTACTTCCAGGCCACCAAGGGCGGCGGCCACGGGAGCTACCGCATGATCGTCCTCGCGCCGGCCTCGGTGCAGGAGATGGCCGACCTCACGGTCCTGGCCTTCGACCTCGCCGACAAGTACCGGAACCCGGTCATGGTGGCCGCCGACGGCAACCTCGGCCAGATGATGGAGCCGGTCGATCTCCAGGACAGCTATCCGAACACGCACGACCACTCGGCGTGGGCCCTCACCGGCGCGAAGGCCCGGAAGGGGCACACGATCACCTCCATCTACCTCGACGCCGACGAGATGGAGGAGTACATCCACAAGCTCTACCGGAAGTACGACGAGATCGCGCGCGTCGAGACGCGCCACGAAGAGTACCTGACCGACGACGCCGAGGTGGTGATCGTCGCCTACGGGATCGTCTCGCGCGTCGTCCGCTCGGCCGTCGAGCTGCTGCGCGAGGAAGGCATCAAGGCCGGGATGGTCCGCCCGATCACGCTGTGGCCCTATCCGACCGCGGTGCTGAGCCGGCTGGCCGCCCAGGCGAAGTTCTTCCTCACCAGCGAGATGTCGATGGGGCAGATGGTCGAGGACGTGCGGCTCGCGGTCAACGGGCAGCGGCCTGTGTATTTCTACGGCCGGTCGGGCGGCAACGTCCCGGCTCCCGCGGAGCTGGTGGCCGCCGTCAAGCAGCGGATGTAGGGGGAACCGATGCAGAAGGTATTCGAGCGGCCCAAGTCGCTCAACGACAAGCCATTTCACTACTGCCCCGGCTGCGGCCACGGGATCGTCCACCGCATGGTCGCTGAGGCCATCGACGAACTCGGCCTGTTCGACCGGACGATCATGATCTCGCCCGTCGGGTGCTCGGTGTTCGCGTACTGGTATTTCGAGACCGACAACGTGCAGGCGGCGCACGGGCGCGCGCCGGCGGTCGGCACCGGCCTCAAGCGCGCCGACCCGAATTCGATCGTCATCTCGTACCAGGGCGACGGCGACCTGGCGTCGTCGGGCACGGCCGAGATCATCCACGCGGCCGCCCGCGGCGAGAACTTCACCGTGGTCTTCATCAACAACGCGATCTACGGGATGACCGGCGGCCAGATGGCGCCGACGACGCTGGTGGGCCAGGCGAGCTCGACGTCGCCGTACGGCCGCGACCCGAAGTTCGCCGGCTACCCGCTCCACGTCAGCGAGATGCTCGCCACGCTGAAGGCCCCCCGCTACATCGAGCGGACCTCGCTCAACAACGTGGTGAACCTGACGCGGACCAAGCGGGCGATCAAGAAGGCGCTCGACCTGCAGAACAAGGGCGAGGGCTTCACCTTCGTCGAGGTGCTGTCGCCCTGCCCGACCAACTGGGGCGTGGACCCGAACGAGGCCATCGACTGGATGGAGTCGAGCCTGATGCCCGAGTTCCCGCTGGGCGTGTTCCGGGACGTGAGGGCGGCGGAGGTGAAGTCATGACCTACGAGATCGTGCTCGCGGGCTTCGGCGGCCAGGGCATTCTCTTCCTCGGCAAGATGATTGCGCTCGCCGGCATGCTCGACGGCAAGGAAGTGTCCTGGATTCCCTCCTACGGTCCCGAGATGCGCGGCGGCACGGCCAACTGCTCGGTGGTCGTCTCCGACCGCCGGATCGGCACGCCGGTCGTCAACCGCCCGAACGTGCTGGTGGCGATGAACCGCCCGTCGCTCGAGAAGTTCGAGCCGAAGATGCAGGCGGGCGGGCACCTGTTCATCAACAAGACGCTCATCGAGATCCCGCACACGCGCCAGGACGTCACGGTGACCTACCTGGAGATGACGGGCATCGCCGGCGAACTGGGGAATCCGCGGCTGGCGAACATCGTGGCGCTCGGCGGCATGGTGGGGCGCATCGGTCTGGTCGATCGCGACGCGGTCATCAAGGCGCTGAACAAGGAACTCTCGGGCAAGAAGGCGGCGCTGCTGGACCTGAACCTGAAGGCGCTCGACGCGGGCGCGCAGGCCGCGCTTCAGCCCGCGTAAACCGGGCGCGGGCTTCAGGGCTTAAGGCTCAGGCCTGCCCGCCATAGCCCGTAGGGCGAAGGCGGGGCTCAGGGCTCACGGCTCAGGGCTCACGGCTCAGGGCTCACGGCTTACGCCTTACGGCTTACGCCTTACGACTTGCGGCCGCCGGCGACACGTCGCCGGCGGCCTTTTTCAGGTCTCCCTCCCTCCCGCTTCGGCCTGCCTCCTCCGGTCAGCCAGCGAAACCCAGCGAGTGCCACTTGCCTTGGCCCTCCAGCGGGGTGACAATGCGACGTCTTGGGGGAATGAAGGGGCAGACGGGCAGTCCTTCAGGCGTTGGAACCCCGCAAGCCCGCGTTCCACCTATACGACTGTTAGCCTGACGAACAACCATGGTGTCGCCAGAAGAGCTCCCAAGGACTCTGAGACAGCGTGCCGTGCGACTACCCGGACTGCCCGAGGGGGATGCGGCGTGGTCCCGTGACGACGCGCTCGTGGTACTTAGGACACTGGAGGGCTCAATCATCGCAGTGTTTCAAGTAGACGTGTACGTGGTGCCATTCGGGCATCATGACGTGCTGCATACTGGCCGACGGGCAACGTACAACTACAACGTGGGTGAGCGTGCCTTGGAGTTCGCCAATCGATCACGGCACCTGGCGCAAGAGTTCGTCGCCGAAGGTTCTAGCGATGAACTGTTCGTACTGATCTTCTCCGGTCAAGACGATGCCGAAGCTGGTCACGGGTCCTTCAAGATCAGGGCAGGCTAACAGCGACTTGCAGCCGACGGCGGCCGGCGAGATGCTCAGCCGCCGCGGCTGAGCGGCGGTCGTTAGGCCGCCTGACCACAACCTCGACCGGAAGCCCGCGCCTCAAACGTGGGGCAGTCCCCACAAACACGGAGAGAGGTGCTCACATGTCTGAACTTGCGAAGCTGGTTGATGAAATCCAGGGGATCACTCGTGGCAATCCCTGGCACGGCCCTTCACTGGCAGAAATCGTGTCCGACATAAGTGCTGAAGAAGCCGCAGCAACACCCTTTCCGGGTGTCCACTCGATACGGGAACTTGTCCTGCACATTGCCGGATGGCAGGAAGTCTTCTTCCTTCGGCTGCAAGGCAAAATGGCGAGCGAGCCTCCGGAAGGAGATTTTCCCGAAGACCCCGCCGATTGGCATGCATCGCTGGCGAAATTCGAGGACTCCAATCGACGGCTCTTATCTGTGATTTCCGGCCTTTCGGACGCTTCTCTCGATGCAGGGGTCGCGGGTATGGATTACACCGTCGGTTTCATGCTCCATGGCCTGGTGTCCCACTGCGTCTACCATTCCGGCCAGGTTAGCCTGTTGAAGAGAATTCTCCGAAGCGGACGAGTGAGTATTCATCGTCCTTGAGACCCTGTGCCGGTTCATCAGTCACAATGGAACAACGACAGCACGGACCTGACGGGGCCGAGGAGCACAAGGCGGCCTAACATGCCATTGCAGCCGACTGTCACTCGCCCGCCAACCGGCCCTTCGGGCCCCGCGGGCTCGCGCAGCGCCTGAACGGCGGCGTTAGGCCACGGCACCCGCGCCTTCGCTCATCTAGCGCCTGATTGCACTGCACCATAGTGCATCGCTTATCGACAGGACGCCCTTAACATGAAGCCTCCGCCTGACCTCGTCGAAAACGCGCGAGTTCTCCTCTACACACCAATCGATTCCCGCCACCAGCACACCGGAGCGACGCGGCACGTCGTCGCGGGAGAGCTCTTGGGGTCGGTCGCAGCACTCGCGATATGCCAGTATCCGGCCGAGCCGGGCGTGTACCTCTTCTACTGCTCTGCTGCCTGGGAGGCCATCACGGACACCTGGCATGAGTCAGTCGAGGACGCGCGTGCTCAGGCCGCATTCGAGTACATTGGCGTAGAGGCCACATGGTCTTCTCGCGAAGGCCTCTGAGTGTCCTACGCTGACTGGACGGCATAGGCGTGGGTAACGACGAACGACAACACAAATGGCCGTGGCCTAACACCGGGTTCAACCGGACTCGTTCGCTGCGCTCTCTCGCCGGTTAACCCAGACGTTAGACGCCAGGAGTTGGTAACTGCAGGTCTCGACAGATCTTGCGGGCGAGGAATTCGTCGATATCGCGATGGCGGGGAACGGTTGAGATCTTTCGAGTCGCGGGATTCACGAACACAGAGTGGTTCGCGCCTTCGCGGACCATGCGGCATCCGTGCGATTCAAGATGGCGAACGAGATCGATGCGCTTCACGCGGTCAACTTCAAGGGCTCACGGATAACGCCCGCGCCGACAGCATCCTCTCGCGCGAGAGCGCGGTTCGCTTCGAGTACCAGCTGGACGGCTTCCTCGAGGTTCGCACGCGCCTCTTCAAGCGTTGCGCCCTGGGTGTTCGCACCTGGAAGTTCCTCGACAAAGCCAACGTACCCGCCGGGAACCGGACGAAAGACGGCGGTGAACTGTACCTTCATGTTCTCATGATACCGCGACGGAAACACGGCGTCTAACCACGGCCTGCACCCGACCGGCATGGTCGAGCGTTGAACGCCGGCGGGTGAGGCCTGATGTTAGGCCGGCTGAACCAGCCACTTGCCGGCGTGTAAATACTTAGTGCATACTATGTGAAGACGCATGGAGGACATCCAGTTCGACCGGGATCCAGCCAAAGCCCGGGCGAACCTGCGCAAGCACGGCGTGGCCTTCGAGGAGGCACAGACCGTGTTCGCGGACGATCTCGCGCTGTTGATCGACGACCCGGACCACTCCTCCGATGAGGCCCGGTTCGTTCTTCTTGGCGTGAGCGCCGCTCCGCGGATCTTGGTCGTGGTCCTTGCCTACCGGTCGGCACGGACAGGATTCGCATCATCTCGGCTCGCAAGGCCACCAAGGTGGAGCGGGCCGGCTACGTGAAGAGGCTCCGATGAGAAAGGAATACGATTTCAGCGAGGCACGGCCAAACCCGTACGCGAAACCGCTCAAACGGCCGGTGACCATTCGGCTCGACGAAGCGACGATTGCGTACTTCAAGGATCTCGCGGCGGAGACCGCGATTCCCTATCAGACGCTGATCAATTCGTACTTGCGCGATTGCGCGGCGCTGCGGCGTCGTCCAACGATGCGCTGGACCGAGCCCAAGAAAGGCGCGGCCTGACACCGGCGTGCACCCGGCGGCGCTCCACGGCGCCGCCCTTCACTTCACCAGCGGTAACTCCACGAAGCTCGCCTGACCCGGCGCGTGGTAGATGCGCTGCACGGCCTTCTTGTAGTCGCCCGGCTTCGCCCAGAAGACGTTCGGGACGAAGGTCTGCGGGTTCCTGTCGTAGAGCGGGAACCAGCTCGACTGCACCTGCACCATGATGCGGTGGCCGGGCAGGAAGACGTGGTTGACGTTCGGGAGCGCGAACCGATAGGTGAGCGGAACGTCCGGCGCGATCGCCTTCGGTGCCTCCGGGCTCTCGCGGTACCGGCCGCGGAAGATGTCCATCGCGATCGCCAGCTGATACCCGCCCATCGCCGGCTGCATCGGGACTTCGTCGGGGTAGACGTCGATGAGCTTCACCACCCAGTCCGAGTCGGTGCCGCTCGTCGAGGCGACCAGGTTCACGAGAGGCTCGCCGCTCACCTTGACCGGCGCCGTCAGCGTGTCCGAGACGAACGCGAGGACGTCGGGACGGCCGGACGCCTCGCGCTGGTCGGTCGTGAGCCACTCCGACCAGCGAGGGCCGCTCGACGGCCGGTTGGGCCGCGGCGTGTAGGGCACCGGCTTCGCCGGGTCGGAGATGTACTCGTCGAACGGAGCGTCGCCCGCCTTCGGAGGCGTGGCAAGTGCCGCCCTCAGACCGGCGCCGAGATAGAGCGGCGTCGGATCGATCGAGCACCCGGAGACGCACCCCGCCGGCCACCTGTCGAGCCGTCGCCACGCGTTGGTGCCCGTCTCGAACGCCATAACCGGCGCGACGTCGGCCTTCGGCGCGCCGTCCTTCAAGTACTGGGCGAGGAACGGCGCCAGGATGTCGCGCCGGAACTGCAGCGCGGTGTCGGCGTCGAACCTGATCGGCCCGAGCGCGCTGCCGTCGTGGATCTCCTGCCCGTGGTACCAGGGCCCGAGCACCAGGAACACCTTGTCGTTGGCCGTGTCCTTCGGCTCGATGGCCTTGTAGACCGCGGGCGCGCCGTACATGTCCTCCTGGTCCCAGAGCCCCGCGACCAGCATCACCGGCACGGTCAGCGGCTGGCCGGCCAGCACCTTGTCCATCGCCTGCTGCTGCCAGAAGGCGTCGTAGGCGGGGTGCTCGGTCAGTTTGCGCCAGAAGCCGAGCTGCTCCATGCCGTGCAGCCGGCCCAGCTCGCCGGCCGAGCCGGCCTTCAGGTATTCGTCGTAGTCGTCGTAATACGACGTCCACCACTGCGCCGAAGAATCCCGCGTCGCCTCCTGGCCGTAGATGTAAGGGAGGTTCTGCTGCCGGAACGCGCCGTTGTGGAACCAGTCGTCTCCGCGCCAGCCATCGACCATCGGGTTCATCGGCACCGACACCTTGAGCGCCGGGTGAGGGTTGACGAGCGCCATCAGCGGCAGGAACCCGTCGTACGAGATGCCGAGGATCCCGACCTTGCCGTTGGTCTCCGGGATGTTCTTCACCAGCCAGTCGATGGTGTCGTAGGTGTCGGTGGCGTGATCGACCGCGGTGGGGTTGAGCGGCCCTCGCAGCGGCCGGTTCATGACGTAGTCGCCCTCGGAGCCGTACTTGCCTCGCACGTCCTGCACGACGCGGATGTAGCCGCCGTCGACGATCACGTCCACGGGGTTGTCGTAGCCGTCGAGCACCGGGCCGAGGTGCGAGCTGTTGGCATGTCCGGTCAGGGCGTTCGCGTTGTATGGCGTGCGGGTGAGCAGGATCGGGGCGCGCGCCGCGCCCCGGGGCACGAGGATGACGGTGTGCAGCCGCACGCCGTCGCGCATCGGGATCATGACCTCGCGGCGGACGTAATCGAACGAGGTCACGACGGGCGCGAACGAGGCCGGCGTCTCGCTGGCGATCGTGGGCGTAGAGACAGGGCGCTGCGGCTGGGACTGCGCGCGCGGCGCTGCCGATGCCATCATCGCGGCTGCCGCTCCGGCAAGAAGGACGCCCCCGAGCCGTCGGAGTCCCTGCCTCCGCCGTTCCCGCGTCGTCATCGCATTTCCTCCCTGCTGCTCCGGGCCACGGGCTACAGGCTACAGGCGTCGGGCCGTGCCACGTTTGATCTCGCGCCGGGGCTGAAGTCCCGGCCTACGTACGAGCGGCAGCCCGACTGCGCGACACCGCCCGAAGCCCGGAGCCTGAAGCCTGAGGCCCGGCAAGCGTCAGTACCGGTAGTGCTCCCCCTTGAACGGCCCCTCGACCGGCACGTTGATGTAGGCCGCCTGCGCCGGGGTGAGCGTCGTGAGCCGGGCGCCGAGATGATCGAGGTGCAGCCTCGCCACTTCCTCGTCCAGCTTCTTGTCCAGCGTGTAGACGGCGATCTCGTGTTTCTCCTTCCAGAGGCGGATCTGCGCCAGCGTCTGGTTGGTGAAGCTGTTCGACATGACGAAGCTCGGGTGGCCGGTCGCGCAGCCGAGATTCACCAGCCGCCCTTCGGCCAGCAGGATGATCGAGTGGCCGTCCGGGAAGGTGAAGACGTCCACCTGCGGCTTGACCGTGTCCCGCCTGATGCCGGGATAGTCCATCAGCTTCTCGACCTGGATCTCGTTGTCGAAGTGGCCGATGTTGCACACGACGGCGTTGTTCTTCATCTTCGCCATGTGCTCGACCGTGATGACGTCACAGCAGCCGGTCGTCGTCACGAACAGGTCGGCGTAGGGCAGGGCGTCCTCGACCGTCGTCACGGTGTAGCCCGCCATGCAGGCCTGCAGCGCGCAGATCGGATCGATCTCGGTCACCTGGACGCGCATCTTCGTCGAGGCCAGCGACTGGGCCGATCCCTTGCCCACGTCCCCGAACCCGCAGACGACGGCCACCTTGCCGGCCAGCATGAGGTCGGTGGCTCGGCGGATGCCGTCGACGAGGGACTCGCGGCAGCCGTAGACGTTGTCGAACTTCGACTTGGTGACCGAGTCGTTGACGTTGATGGCGGGGAAGAGCAGCTTGCCCTGCTCGTGCAGCTGGTAGAGCCGGTGCACGCCGGTCGTCGTTTCCTCGGAGACGCCCCTGAGCCCCTTGACCACCGCGTGGAAGAACCCCTTGCGCTCCACGATCGTCCGCTTCAACAGGGCGTTGATGATCTGGAGTTCCTTGTTGTCGGTCGGCTCGTCCAGGACGGCCGCGTTCTCCTCGGCGGCGTAGCCCCGGTGAATCAGGAGCGTGGCGTCGCCGCCGTCGTCCACGATGAGCTCGGGCCCCCGGCCGTCGGGCCAGGTCAGCGCGCGCAGCGTGAAGGCCCAGTAGTCCTCGAGGCTCTCCCCCTTGAACGCGAAGACCGGAACCCCGGCGGCCGCGATCGCGGCGGCCGCGTGGTCCTGCGTCGAGAAGATGTTGCACGACGCCCACCGCACGTCGGCGCCCAGTTCCTTCAGGGTCTCGATCAGGACGGCGGTCTGGATCGTCATGTGCAACGAGCCGGTGATGCGGGCGCCGGCCAGCGCCTTCGCGGCGCCGTACTTGCGCCGCGTCGCCATCAGACCCGGCATCTCGTGCTCGGCCAGCGCGATTTCCTTCCGTCCGAAAGCGGCAAGCGCGAGGTCTTTCACCGCGAAGTCCTGAATCGTGGCCACTCGGTTCACAGTACTCTCCTTATCCGCAGCCCGGGCTCGGAGCCCCGGCGCAACTCACTAGGGTACCGTGGTTCGGCGGTTCGCACAATGGTGCGACCACCGCCGGCCAGGAGGCCGGCGCCACACGGTCCTGGTGGCGCGAGCCTCCTGGCTCGCGGCCGCCGGCGCCAGCAGCGCGTGATGCCGAAACTGCAATCTCCGACACCCTCAACCCCGGCATCGGATGCGTACTTCGCCAGCTCGACGGCCGGTTCAGCGGTTGATCCGGGCCGGCATCGTTGTTGCTCACGCACCTTTCGCGAGGTCACTGGAGGCATCCATGCACGGACGGGCGCCAGGAGGCTTCACGCTCATCGAGCTGCTCATCGTCGTCGCGATCATCGGCATCATCGCCGCGATCGCCGTGCCGGGCCTGATGCGGGCCCGGATGGCCGGAAACGAGGCGTCGGCGATCGGCTCGCTGCGCGCCATCAACGCCGCCCAGGCCGGCTACGCGTCGGGCTGCGGACAGGGCTCCTACGCCGGCACGCTGGCGGACCTCGGCAAGCCGCCGCAGGCCGGCACGGAGGGGTTCATCGGGCCCGACCTGACGGCGGACCCGGCCACCAAGAGCGGGTACACGCTGACGATGACGGCCGGGGATGCGGCCGCGGGCGGCGTGACGGGGTGCAACAACCCGACGTCTCTCACGCAGGCGTACTTCGTGGCCGCCGACCCGCTGGTCGCCAACTCGACTGGAACGCGGCGGTTCGGCACCAACCAGGGAGGCACGATCTACCAGTCGACGGCCAGCCCGCCGGAAGCGCTGGCCGTCACGGTGGTCGGCGCGCCGCCCGGCGCGGCGCCGATACAGTAAGGCGGCAGGCGGTAGCGCAGGCCTGAAGGCCTGCGCTATCTGGGAATCTCCGCAGGATCTGCTGATAGCGCAGGGCTTCAGCCCTGCGCCGCGGGCCGTGAGGCGCGAGGCGTGAGGCGCTCAGGGCGCCAGCCGGCCGACGGCGACGGCGGCCGGCCTCAACACGACATCGCCGATGCCGTAGCCGGGGCGGATCACGCTGACCACGCGATCGTCGAGGGTCGGGTCGGTGACCGGAACGATCGAGATCGCTTCGTGCCGCCGGGGATCGAAGGCCGCGCCGTCGTCCTCGAAGCGGACGACCTGGTAGGCGGCCAGCTTAGAGAGGAACAGGTCGCGCACCAGTTCCACGCCCTTGAGAAGGGCGGGATCGCCTGAAGCGGCCGAGGAGCCGGCCGCGATCGCGCGGTCCAGGTTGTCGGCGACGTCCAGCAGGTCGGTCAGGAGCGCCCGGCGGGTGCGCTCGACTTCCTTGTCCACGTCGCGGCGAAGCCGCGCGCGGACCTGGTCGAACTCTGCCGCGCTGTCCCGGAACCGCTGGGCGTGGGCCTGGATGGCCTTGTCCTTCTCGGCAAGCTGCTGTTCGAGCTCCTCGAGGTAGCTGGGCTTCCTGGGCCGTCCGGCCTCGGCGGGCGCCCCGGTGCCGCCGTGCGTCCACCAGCGGCGGTCGACCACCTTTACCGGGGCTTCGTCGGTCGTGTCGAGTGTGTCGTCGTTGTCCATGGCGTCAATACGGCGGGGTCACGCCACCGGCGTCGCGGCCTTGAATCCGAACGTCAGGTGGTCGTCCTCGAGCCCGATCGACACCGTCCCGCCGTGCTCGAGCTGCCCGAACAGGATCTCGTCGGTCAGCCGGTCGCGCACTTCGGCCTGCACGACGCGCGCCAGCGGGCGGGCCCCGTACACCGCGTCGTAGCCGCGGACGGCCAGCCACTCGCGCGCGGACTGCTCGAGGGTGATCGCAATCTTCCGCTCGGCCAGTTGGGATTCGAGCTGGAGGATGAACTTCTCGACGATCGTCTCCATCACCGACGGGCTGAGCGGGAGGAAGTTGACGATGGCGTCGAGACGGTTGCGGAATTCCGGGCTGAACATCCGGTCGATGGCCGACTTGGCGCGGCTCTTCGCGGTCTGCCCGCGCAGATCGAGCGCCTCGCCGAACTCCCCGGAGAGCCCGCTCGAGCTGAAGCCGATCGCGCCCGCGCTCATCTCCCGCGACCCGGCGTTGGACGTCATGATGACGACCACCTGGCGGAAGTCGGCGCGCCGGCCGTTGTTGTCGGTCAGCGTGGCGTGGTCCATCACCTGCAGCAGGATGTTGAAGATGTCCGGGTGCGCCTTCTCGATCTCGTCGAGCAGCACCACGCTGTAGGGGTGCGTCCGCACGGCGTCGACGAGCAGGCCGCCCTGCTCGAAGCCCACGTATCCCGGCGGGGCGCCGATGAGCCTCGACACGGCGTGCTTCTCCATGTACTCGCTCATGTCGTAGCGCAGGAACTCGTTTCCCAGGTGGATGGCGAGCTGCTTGGCGAGTTCCGTCTTGCCGACGCCGGTGGGCCCGGTGAACAGGAAGCACCCGGCGGGGCGGTCGGGCTGCGAGAGGCCGGCGCGCGACCGCTTGATGGCGCCGGTGACGATGTGCACCGCCTCGTCCTGGCCGAAGACCACGCGCCGGAGCGACTCCTCCAGCGTCCGGAGCCGTTCCTTGTCGGACGCCGTGGCCTGCTTGTCGGGGATGCGGGCCATCCGGCCCACGATCCGCTCGACCTCGGCCGGCGTCACGACGCGGCGCGGCGCCGCCGCGGGCGCGTCGCCGGCCTCCCCGGCGGGCTCCGCCGCCGGCTGCAGCCGCAGCATCGCGCCGGCCTCGTCGAGGATGTCGATGGCGCTGTCGGGCAGGCGGTAGTCGCGCAGGAACCGCTTGGCCAGCCGGGCGGCCACCTCGAGCGCGGCGTCCGAGTAGTCCACCTGGTGATGCTCCTCGTACCGCCCGCGCAGGCCCTGGAGGATCTTGATCGTCTCCTCGACCGACGGCTCTTCCACCACCACCTTCTGCAGCCGACGCGCCAGGGCGCGGTCCTTCTCGATCTGCTTGAACTCCTCGAACGTGGTGGACCCGACGATGCGCAGCTCGCCGGCCGTGAGCACCGGCTTGATGAGCGTGGCCAGGTCCATCGTCCCGCCCGTGGTGGCGCCGGCGCCGATGGTCGCGTGGATCTCGTCGATGAACAGGATCGGCAGGCGGCGGCTCTTGAGCGCGCCGAGCACCGTCTTGAACCGCTCCTCGAAGTCGCCGCGGAACCGGGTCCCGGCCAGCAGGGCGGCCGTGTCGAGGCTGAAGATCTCGGCCCCCTCGAGGATCTCGGGCACGTCCTGGTCGAGCAGGCGGATGGCGAGGCCCTCGGCGAGCGCGGTCTTGCCGACCCCGGCGTCGCCGACGAACACCGGGTTGTTCTTGCGCCGCCGGCAGAGGATTTCGAGCGTCCGCTGCAGCTCGACCGTCCGGCCGATGAGCGGGTCCAGCACCCCGGCCCGCGCGCGCTCGGTCAGGTTCAGCGTGTAGGTGCCGAGCGGGTCGCGCTGGCTCTGCGGCCCCTCGCCGGCGGGGGAGGAGCCGGGTCGCCGGCGCGCGTCGTCGCCAGGAAGAGGCGGCGGCGTGACCTTGGCGATGCCGTGCGAGATGAAGTTCAGCACGTCGAGGCGGGTGACGCTCTGCGCCTCGAGCAGCTGGCAGGCGTAGGCATTGGTCTGCTGGAGGATGGCCGCGATGATGTCGCCCGCGTTGACCTCCGGCTTGCCGGCGCTCTGGACGTGCAACACGGCCGTCTGGAGCACGCGGCGGAAGGCGCGCGTCTGCTCCGGCTCCTTCTCGAGGCCGCGCGGGTACTGCTCGACCGAGTTCGACAGGAACGCGTCGAGCTCGCGGCGGAGCCGCGGCAGGTCGGTGCCGCACGCGGTGAGGATCCGCTCCCCGTCCATGTCGTGCGTGAGGACGTAGAGCAGGTGCTCGAGCGTGAGCGTGGTGTGCCGGCGGGAGACCGCCTCCCGGTAGGCGATGTGCAGCAGCATCTCGACGGCGGCGCTGAACATGGGACTCCTCGATCCCGCGACCGACGCGGGCTACGCCTCTTCGATGCTCGCCCTCAGGGGGAACCCCCGCTCGCGGGCCAGGCCGTGCACCAGGCCGACCTTGGTCTCGGCGATCTCGTGCGGGTAGACGCCGGCGGTGCCCCGCCCGTGGCAGTGCACTTCCATCATGACGCGGTACGCCTCGGCCGGCTGCCTCAGGAAGACCGTCTCGAGCACCGACACGACGAAGTCCATCGTCGTGTAGTCGTCGTTGTGGAGCACGACCCGGTACAGGGGGGACTGGCGGATCTCCTGCTCGGGGCGATCGGCGATCTCCGTGTCGCGCGCGGGGCGTTGATCCGGCATCCGGTCAGGAGGCGCGGCGGACGGCCGCGCCCGTCATCCTCCATCGTTGGCCGTGGAACGAGCGTCTTCAGTATAAGCCCACCGGCTTGCCCGGCGCAGGCGGTCGCGGCGTGGCCGCCGTGCGGTATACTGACCTGAGAGTCATTCCACTGACCGAACGGGTTAGCCGCCCGGCGGCGAGAGGAGCCCAGTCACGCGTATGGCCCGCACCAAGAAGGACGTCGTCACCGAGTTCCGCAGGGCCGAGATTCTCGACGCCGCCTACCGGGTGTTCGCCGAACGGGGCTTCGAGCAGGCGACGATGGCGGAGATTGCGGCGGCCGCGGGCGTCGCCAAGGGAACGCTCTATCTCTACTACCCGTCCAAGCAGGACATCTACGACGCCGCGCTCCGCCAGAGCGTGGTCGATGTCCACGCCCGCACGAAGGCGGCTCTCGGCGGCGCCCGAACCGTGAGCGAGAAGATCCAGGCGTTTATCGACACCAAGCTGCGCTACTTCGAAGAGCACGGGGACTTCTTCCGCATCTCGGAGCGGGAGTTCGGCTACCCGGCCTGCGGCCGGGGCCAGCACGCGAAGCACGTGGACGAGCTGCGCCTCGAGCAGGTGAAGCTGCTCGACCAGATCCTGCAGCAGGCCGTGCGCCGGAAGGCCATCCGGCCGATCCGCACCGAGGCGGCGGCGTCCGCGATTTTCGACCTCACGCGAAGCATCGTGACCGAGCGGCTGCGCGGCGCCAGCCGGGCCACGCTCGACGAGGATATCGGGTTCGCGTTCGATCTCACGTGGAAAGGAATCGGATACCGATGACAACCAGGCTGACGGGCAGGGGGCGACGGGTGGCGGCACTCACCGTCGCCGGGCTGGTCGTGCTGGCCGGCGCCAGCCGCGGGCAGGGGCCGGGCGGAGAGCCGCAGCTGCCGCGGCAGGGGGGCCTGGCGCTCCCCGGGCCGTCGAGCACGCTCGTGATCTCGCCGGGCGCCCTCGCGGGAGCGGTGCCGGCGGGGCGGGCGACATCGGGAGTCATGCCGCTCTCGCTCTCCGATGCCGTCGCGCGGGGCCTCGAGCAGAACCTGGGCGTCGTGCTCGGCGAGCAGGCCGTCCGGTCGGCCAACGGCACGCGCTGGCAGGCGCTCAGCAGCATGCTCCCGAGCGCCGCGGTGACGCTGGGCCAGGCCCGCGAGGAGATCAACCTCGAGGAGTACGGCTTCCCGGTCGCCCCCGGGGAGTCGCCGATCATCGGCCCCTTCAACGTCTCGTCGGTGCACCTCACGGCGACGGCGCCCATCTTCGACTACTCGGCCATCCAGCGCGCGAAGGCCGGCGCCAACGCGGCGACGGCCGCGAAGCACTCCTTCCGCGACGCCCGGGACATGGTCGTCTACGTGACGGCGAGCCTCTACCTGCAGGCGGTCACCGGGGCGAGCCGGGTCGACGCGGCGCGCGCCCAGCTCGTCACCGCGCAGGCGCTCTACGACCGGGCCGTGACCCAGAAGCAGGCGGGCGTCGTCGCCGGCATCGAGGTGCTGCGGGCCGAGGTCCAGCTGCAGTCGCAGCACGAGCGCGTCATCTTCTTCGAGAACGAGTTCGCCAAGCAGAAGCTGGCCCTGGCCCGGGCCATCGGGATCCCGCTCGGGCAGCAAATCGACCTGACCGACCGGATGCCGTACGTGTCGCTGGGGGCGATGACGCTCGACGAGAGCCTGAAGCAGGCGTACGAGTCCCGCCAGGACCTGCAGAGCGCGCAGGCCCTGGTGGACGCGGCCCGGGCCGCCAAGCAGTCGGCCATCGGCGAGGCGCTGCCGTCGGCGCACCTGCTGGCCGACGTCGGGCGCAGCTCGACCGGCTGGGATTCGCTGCACGGGACCTACGCCGTTCAGGCGTCGGTCACCATCCCGATCTTCCAGGGCGGGCGGGTGCGGGGCCGCGTGGAGCAGGCCGACGCCCAGCTCAAGCAGCAGCAGGCGCAGGTCGAGGACCTGCGCGCCCGGATCGAGTACGAGGTGCGCTCGGCGCTGCTCGACGTGCAGGCGGCCGACGACCGGGTCCGGGTCGCCAGGAGCGCGGCCGACCTGGCCGGCGCGCAACTCGCGCAGGCCCAGGACCGGTTCGTGGCCGGCGTCGCGAGCAACATCGAGGTCGTGCTGGCGCAGGAGGCGGTGGCCACGTCCACCGAGAACTACCTGTCGGCTCTCTACGCGCACAACCTGGCCAAGATCTCGCTCGCCCGCGCCATCGGCCTCTCCGAGGCGCGCGCGCAGCGGTTCCTCGGGGGCACCGACTGATGGCGGACCGTTGTGATGAACGGGAGAAAGCGACCATGAGCGAGGCAACGCAGGCCGGCGCGCCGGCCGAACACGTGTCGGGCGGCGGAGTCGGCGGCTATCTCCGCGACGGGCGCGGCCGGCGCTTCCTGCTGGCGGGCGGCGTCGTGGTCGTGCTGGCCGTCGCCGGCGCCTGGTGGTACCTGAGCGGCCACGAATCGACCGACGACGCGCAGGTCGACGGCCACATCGTGCCAATTGCCGCCCGTGTCGGCGGGACCGTCGCCGACGTGAAGGTCGACGACAACCAGGTGGTCGAGGCGGGCGCGGTCCTGGTCGACATCGACCAGCGGGACTACCGCACCGCGCTCGAGCGCGCCGGGGCCGATTACGCCGACGCGCAGGCCGCGCTGGCGGCGGCCAGGGCCGGCGTCCCGATCACGTCGACGACGACGGCCAGCCAGATGAGCTCGGCCGGCGCGAACGTGGAGCGCGCGACGGCGGGCGCCGACGCGGCGGCCCGCGACGTGGACGGGGCCCGCGCCAGGCTGGCGTCGATGCAGGCGCGGCTGAGGGAGGCCCAGGCCAACGCCACGCGCGCCGCCCGCGACCTGGAACGGATGAAGCAGCTCATCGCCAAAGACGAGGTCTCGCAGCAGCAGTACGACGCCGCCGTCGCGGCGGCCGACGCCGCGAAGGCCGCGGTGGAGTCGGCCCAGGCGTCGGTGAACGAGGTGACGCAGGCCGTATCGGTGTCCGAGAGCCGGCGGGCGCAGGCGCTCAACGCGCTCACGCAGGCGCAGGCCGAGCTGCGGACCGCGCGGACGGGGCCGGAGCAGGTTACCGTCATCAAGGCGCGCGCCGAGTCGGCGGCGGCGCGCGTGCTCCAGGCCAAGGCGGCGCTCGAGCAGGCGAACCTGAACCTCGCCTACGCCACCGTCAAGGCGCCGGTGGCGGGCCGGGTCAGCAAGAAGAGCGTCGAGCCGGGCCAGGTGATCCAGCCGGGGCAGCCGCTGATGGCCATCGTCCCTCTCGAGGACATCTGGATCACGGCGAACTTCAAGGAGACCCAGCTCAAGGACATGCGGCCGGGACAGCGGGCCACCGTGTCGGTGGATGCCTACGGCCGCACCTACCAGGGCCACGTCGACAGCATCTCCGCCGCGACCGGCGCGCGCTTCAGCCTCCTGCCGCCCGAGAATGCCACGGGCAACTACGTGAAGGTCGTCCAGCGCATCCCGGTGAAGATCGTGCTCGACAAGGGCCAGGATCCGGAACACCTGCTGCGTCCGGGCATGTCGGTCGTGCCCACGGTGCACACGAGGTAGGGCGTGACGGAGACGGACACGGAGGCGAAGACCCGGCCGGCCCCCAGCCCCTGGATCATCTCGGTGGCGGTGATGCTCGGCACCTTCATGGTGGTGCTCGACACCACGATCGTCAACGTGTCGCTGCCGCACATCGCCGGCAACCTCTCGGCGAGCATCGAGGAATCGACCTGGACGCTCACCGCGTACCTCGCGGCCAACGCCATCATCCTGCCGATCACCGGGTGGCTCGCCAACTACTTCGGCCGCCGGCGGCTGCTGCTGCTCTCGGTGGCGGGCTTCACCGGGGCGTCGCTGCTCTGCGGCCTCTCGACGAGCCTCACCGTGCTCGTCATGTGGCGGATCGTCCAGGGCCTGACCGGCGGGGTCCTGCAGCCGCTCTCGCAGGCGATCATGCTCGAGGTGTTCGAGCCGAAGGACCGGGGCAAGGCGATGGCCTTCTTCGGCCTCGGCGTCGTGGTGGCGCCGGTGCTCGGCCCCGTGCTCGGCGGCTGGCTGACCGACAACTACTCGTGGCGCTGGGTGTTCTACGTCAACCTGCCCGTCGGCGTCGCGGCGTTCATGATGCTGCGGGCCTACGTCTTCGACCCGCCGTACATCACGCGCGGGACGGCGCGGATCGACTACTGGGGGATCGGCCTGCTGGCGGTGGGCATCGCCGCCCTCCAGATCGGGCTGGACCAGGGGCAGCAGGAGGACTGGTTCTCCTCGCGCCTGATCGTCACGCTGGCAATCCTCTCCGCCGCCGGGCTCGTCGCCTTCGTCGCGCACGCGCTGACGGCCCGCGATCCGGTGGTGGACCTGCGCCTGTTCAAGGAGCCCACCTTCGCCATGGGCGTGGTGCTCATCACGGTGATGGGCGTCGGGCTCTACGGCAGCCTGGTGCTGATGCCGGTGCTGCTGCAGACGCTGCTCGGCTATCCGTCGCTCCAGGCCGGCTACGCGATGGCGCCGCGCGGCCTCGGGTCCCTGGTCGCGATGCCGATCATCGGGTTGCTGATGAACCGGGTGGACCCGCGGCGGATGCTCGCCGTCGGGTTCCTGGTGAACGGGCTCACCATGTACTGGATGTCGGGGCTGAACCTCGATGCCGGCTACTGGAACATCTTCTGGCCGCAGTTTGTCCAGGGCATCGGGATGGGGATGCTGTTCGTGCCGCTGACCACGGTGGCCATGGACCGGATCTCGCAGAAGGACATGGGGCCGGCCACGAGCCTGTTCAACCTGCTCCGCAACATCGGCGGCTCGGTCGGGATCGCGCTGATCGAGACCGTGCTCGAACGCGACCGCCAGGCGCATGTCAACATGCTGGGCTCTCACGTCACCGCCTACACGCCGGCCGCGCAGTCGATGTTCGACGGGCTGCGCGCCGGCTTCGTGGCGAGCGGTAGCGACCTGGTGACGGCGGCCGGCCGCGCCCGGGCCGCGATGTTCGGCATGGTGCAGCAGCAGGCCGCGATGATCTCGTTCCTGCACGCGTTCCAGGTGCTGGCCGTGGTGTTCGTCGTGATGATTCCACTGGTCTTCTTCATGAAGAAGCCGCGGCACCACGATGGCCCGGCGGCGATTGTCGGAGAGTAGCCCATGGTCACGACGCTCGACTTGAGGTTTCAGGGGCGGACGGGGGTCGTCGCGGCCGGTCTCGTCGAGGGCCGCGACGGGCTGGTGCTCGTCGATCCCGGCCCTGCCTCCTGCCTCGACACGCTGCGGGCCGAGCTGGCCGCCCGCGGCCGCCGGCTCGACGAGGTGGCGGCCGTGCTGGTGACGCACATCCACCTCGATCATTCCGGCGGCGTCGGCGTGATCGTCCGGTCCAACCCGCGCGTGCAGGTGTACGTGCACCGCCGAGGCGCGCCGCACGTCGTCGATCCCTCGAAGCTGGTGTCGAGCGCGACCCGGCTCTACGGCGACGCGATGGACCGGCTGTGGGGAGAAGTGGCGCCCGTGCCGCCGGGCAACGTCCACCCGCTCGACGGCGGAGAGACGCTGCGCCCCGGCGGGCTCGAGGTCCGCGTGGCCGAGACGCTGGGGCACGCGTCGCACCACGTGAGCTACCTGGACCTCGGGAGCGGCACGGCGTTTGTCGGCGACACGGGCGGCATCCGGATCGGCGCGCCCCTGCTCGTCATCCCGCCGACGCCGCCGCCGGACATCGATCTCGAGGCCTGGGCGGTGAGCCTCAACCGCATCCGCGCGTGGGCGCCCGAGGCGCTGTTCCTCACGCACTTCGGCCGCTTCGAGCGTCCGCTCGACCACCTGGCCGACCTCGAGCGGCACCTGTCCCTGATGGCCGGCTGGGTGCGGGGGCTGCTGGCGGACCCGTCGCTCGACGACGCGCAGCGGATGGCGCGGTTCAGCGAGCGCCTCGAGGCGCTCTTCGCCGAGCGCCTGCCTGATGAGGAGTGGGTGCAGCGGTACACGACGGCGGTACCGGTGGACCACTGCTGGCAGGGACTGGCGCGGTACTGGGTGAAACGTCAGGCCCGGTCGAACGCCCCGTAGGCCAGCGCCGTCGCGAGGGCCCGCGTCTCTTCGGGGATGACATACGTGGCGCGGCGGCCGGTCAGCTCGCAGGCGAGCGGCGTGATCGCGTGCTCGCCAAAGCGCGCCATCACGCGCGGGTGGTTCGCGTCGAGCGCCGCCGCGTCGCCGATGACCGACAGCCAGCAGCACCGTCCGACCGCGCGGAGCGGCCGTGCCGCCGTCTCCGACAACGCTTCCCGCATGTCCGAGGCCTTGTCGTCGGCGGCGCCGACCACCAGCCCCGTTCCGCCGCCGTCCTCGAGGCTCATCACGAGCCGCCCTTGCTCCCAGCTCGCCCGCGTCGGAAGATCGACGGCGCCAGCCGGCAGCAAGACCGTCTCCATGGGCGGCAGCGCCGCCAGCCCGACCAGCGGCTCCTCGTCCTCGACCGCGTCGACCAGCGTTCCCGGTGCCTCTGAAAATGTCGAGCGCACGACGACCGGCGTGCGGCTCGCCCACGCCGTCGCAAGGGCCCGCGGGTGGACGACGCCGGCGCCGAACCGCGCGAGCTCGTGCATCGCGGCGTAGCTGACGCGGGAGAGGACGCGCGCGCCGGGGACGATCCGCGGGTCGACGACGGCCACGCCGTCCACGTCGGTGAAGATGTCCACGCGCTGCGCCCCGAGCGCGGCGCCGAGCGCGACGCCCGTGGTATCGCTCCCGCCCCGCCCGAGCGTCGTGAAGTCGAGCGTGGCCGGCGCCACGCCCTGCCCGCCCGTGACGACGGGCACCTGGCCGGACGCCATGAGCGACACGAGGCGCGAGGTGTCGATCTCGGTGATGCTGGCTTCGACGTGCAGACCGTCGGTGAAGATGCGCGCCTGGGCCGACGTCATGCCGACGGCGGGAATGCCGGCGCGCCTGAGCGCCTGCGACACCACTGCCACGGCGATCGCCTCGCCGCAGGTGAACATCAGGTCGTAGTCGGCCGGCGCGACCGGGCCGCCGTCCGCGCGCAGCAGGTCGAGCAGCGTGTCGGTGGCGTACGGCTCGCCTCGGCGCCCCATCGCCGACACGACGACCGCGATCGCGAACCCCTCGGCGCGGGAGCGGCGCACCTTCTCGACCACCAGCGCCCGCCGCTCGGGGGTGGCGACCGACGTGCCGCCGAACTTCTGGACCAGGACGCGCGCGCGGCTCACGGCACCCGCACCCAGTGGTTCGTCACCAGCTGCTCCGCGATCTGCACGGCGTTGAGGGCCGCGCCCTTCCGGACGTTGTCGGCCACGATCCAGAGATTGAGCCCGCGCTCGATGGAGTTGTCCTCCCGGATCCGCCCGACAAACACGTCGTCGGTGTGCGCCGCCGGCGCGGGCATCGGGTACGCGCGGCTCGACGGGTCGTCCACCACCGTGACGCCGGGAGCCGCGGCCAGGATCGCCCGGGCCTGGTCGGCGGTGATCTTCCGCTCGGTCTCGACGTTCACCGATTCGGCGTGCCCGATGAGGACCGGGACGCGGACCGTGGTGGCCGTCACGCGGATCCCGGGGTCGCCCATGATCTTCACCGTCTCGTGGACCATCTTCCATTCTTCCTTGGTGTAACCGCCTTCCTGGAAGACGTCGATCTGCGGGATCAGGTTGAAGGCGAGCTGATGCTGGAACGTGCGCGGTGCGCCGCACGCGCCGTGCTCCAGGATCTCGCGCGCCTGCCGCATCAGCTCGTCCACACCGTTCTTGCCCGCGCCGGCCGCCGCCTGATAGGTGGACACCACCACGCGCGTGATCCGCGCCCGGTCGTGGAGCGGCTTGAGCACCACCACCATCTGGATGGTCGAACAATTCGGGTTGGCGATGATCCCCCGGTGCCAGGCGAGGTCGTGCGGGTTCACCTCGGGCACCACCAGCGGGCAGGCCGGGTCCATGCGCCAGGCCGAGCTGTTGTCGATGACGACCGCGCCCTGGCGGACCGCCTGGGGCGCGAGGGCGAGGCTCGCCTCGCCGCCGGCCGAGAAGAGGGCGATGTCGACGCCCTTGAAGTTGGCCTCGGTCGCCTCGAGGCAGCGGTACTCCCGGCCGGCGAACCTCACCGGCGTGCCCGCGACCTCCGCCACGTCGAGCGGCCGCAGTTCGCTCACCGGGAAGCGGCGCTGCTCGAGCGTCCTGATCATCTCGGTGCCGACCATGCCGGCCGCACCAACGACGGCCACGTTCCAGGCCTTCTTGGTCACGAACCCACTCCTTCAGCGCGCGGGGGACCGAGGGAGTGGCCATCATAGGTCGCGGGCCGGCGGCAATTCAAATCAGGCCTCGGGCTTCGGGCTCCAGGCTACAGGCCGGACCACCAGCGTTACGCCGCCCTCAGCCGATCCGGGGAGCGTGACGGTTGTGACGCGGCCCGAAGCCCGAAGCCTGGAGCCCGTAGCCGGGCGTCGCCGACGGCCGTCAGGCCGCCGGCGACGCCCTTGACAGCGCGCGGGTTCGGCGTCAGAGTCGCGCGGCAACCAGGCCCCTGGAGGGGTGTGAGGAGGCAGCATGTTCAGACGCGTGTTCGGTGTCCTGGCACTGGCGGTGTGGTGCGTCGGAATCATCGCGGCGGCGGGGCAGACGCCGGCCGCCCAGGCGGCCAGGCCGCTGCCCATTACGGTCGTCAAGGCGGGACGCCTCGTCGACCCGGAGACCGGCACGGCCGCGGCGAACCAGGTGATCGTCATCGAGGGCGAGCGGATCAAGGCCGTCGGGCCGAACCTGGCGATTCCCGCCGGGGCGGCCGTGATCGACCTGTCGAAACTCACCGTCATGCCGGGCCTGGTCGACGCCCACACGCACATGGGGCTGACCTACAAGGAGCAGCCCGAGAACAACTACTACTACCTCACCTACGTCATGGAGTCCTCGCCGCTGCGGGCCATCCAGGCGGCGTCCAACGCCATGCAGCTGCTCAACTCGGGCTTCACGGTGGTCCGGGACGTCGGCAACAACGCGATGTACGTCGATACCGCGCTGCGGCAGGCCATCGAGCAGGGGTGGCTGCCCGGCCCGACGGTCATCCCGTCCGGGCCGATGATCGGCAGCACCGGCGGACAGTACTGGCCGACGCCCGAAATGTACAAGCAGCACAACATCATGTACCCGGAGTACATCGACGCGAACAGCCCCGACGAGATCGTGCGCGCCGTGCGCGAGAACATGCTGTTCGGCGCCCGCGTCATCAAGCTCTGCATCGACTGCAAGCCGTGGGGCTACTCGGTCGACGACATCAAGCTGGCCATCAGCGAAGCGGCCAAGGGCGGGTGCAAGGTCGAGGGGCACGTCCAGACGCCGGAAGGCGCGCAGCGGGCGATCGACGCCGGGATCTACATCATCGCGCACGGGACGGCGCTGACGCCGGAGCATCACCGCCAGATGGCGGAGAAGGGGATCTTCCTCGCGGGCACCGACACGCCGTTCACTCCCTACCGCGGCACCGAGCAGGCGTTCAAGGTCACGGTGGCCAAGCTGAAGGACGCCTACGAGAAGAAGGTGCCGTTGACCTTCTCGACCGACTTCGACTACTGGAACGACAGGATGAAGGACCCGGCGACGGGCGAGTGGATGTCGCGGGGAGAGCTGACGATCAACTTCCTGCTGACGTGGAAGGCGGCCGGGATCCCGCCGGCCGACACGCTGCGCGCGATGACGATCAACGGCTACAAGGCGGCGGACATCATCAAGGACCGCGGGCCGATCAAGCCCGGGTTCTTCGCCGACCTGATCGCGGTGGCGGGCGACCCGCTCGCCGACGTGGACGCGCTGCGCCACGTGCAGTTCGTGATGAAGAACGGGACCGTCTTCAAGAAGGACGGGGTCATGGTCCCGGAGCAGTTCTTCCACCCGGGGCCCGTGCGCACGCCGAACGGACGCTGGACGCGGTAGGACGGGGCGGGCACGGAACTAGACGACCTGGAGGGCCTCGAACTCCGGGATCTCTTCCTTGAGGGCCATTTCGACGCCCATGAAGAGCGTCATCTGGGCGCTCGGGCAGCCCACGCAGTTGCCGGTCAGCCGGACGGTGGCCGAATTGTCGACGACGTCCAGCAGCTCGATGTCGCCGCCGTCGCTCTGGATGAGCGGCCGGATGCGGTCGATCACCGCCTGCACGCGCTCACGCGAAACCATGGATGCTCCCTTGCCCGGCCGGTCGGCCAGAGACGCCGGCCGGCCGCGCGGCTGAGCCGAGCGCCGCGGCCCTCGCCATCATTAGCAGTATACCGCGCGGTTTTGCGACATCTGATAGAATTGTCCCAGGCTCCACCCTCAATGTCGAATGCCGCCTTTACCATAGACTCGGTCGTCGTCGGTCGTAGCGCACGCATGCGCGCGGTCTTCGACTTCGTCAAGGTGATCGCCGACAGCGACAGCAGCGTGCTGGTCACCGGCGAGACGGGTACGGGCAAGGAGCTGGTCGCCAACCTCATCCACCAGTCCAGCGGGCGGCGGAGCAAGCCGTTTGTCGCCGTGAGCTGCGCGATCCTCTCCGAGACGCTGATCGAGTCCGAGCTGTTCGGCCACGAGCGCGGCGCGTTCACCGGCGCGATCAAGGACCGGCCGGGGCGGTTCGAGCTCGCGCAGGGGGGGACGATCTTCCTCGACGACATCGACGACGTGCCGCTGAGCATGCAGGTGAAGCTGCTCCGGGTGCTCCAGAACCGCGTCGTCGAGCGGCTCGGCGGGACGCGGCAGATCCCGGTCGACGTCCGGGTCATCACCGGCAGCAAGCGGGATCTGCGCGCGCTGACCGCCGACGGGAAGTTCCGCGAGGACCTCTTCTACCGGCTCAACGTCATCCCGGTGAACCTGCCGCCGCTGCGCGACCGGCGCGAGGACATCCCGATCCTGGTGGACCACTTCATCAAACGGTACTTCCGGGCGCGGGGCGAGGAGGTCCGGGAGGTGTCCAACGCCGTGCTCCAGGCGTTCATGCGCTACCCGTGGCCGGGCAACGTGCGCGAGCTCGAGAACGCGTGCGAGCGGATCGCGCAGACCTGCACGTGCGACACGGTGCGCCTCGGGTGCGTGCCGGTGAGCGTGCTGTTCCACAAGTACGCCGAAGACCAGCAGCCGATCGTGGAGACGCAGGCCCACCCGTCGGCCGTGTCGCTCGAAGATCGGCTCCAGGATCTCGAGACCAACCTGATCAAGTGGGCCCTGCGGGTGAGCAACGGGAACAAGTCCAAGGCCGCCGACATGCTGAAGATCAAGCGGTCGACGCTCGGCGACCGGATCAAGAAGCTCGGCTTGAGCCACCTCGAGGCGAGCGAGAACTGAGCGCGGCGACGCCCTCCCCGGGCGGCCCGGTCAGCAGCAGCGCTCGCAGCCCTTCCACGAACAACCGATCGCCGTCGGCGTGCCCGCCGTAGAGCTCGAGCAGCGGCACCGCCACCTGGCGCATGACCTGGCCGGCGAGCCGCGGGTCGCCGGACCTCAGGATCCCCGCCTCCCGGGCGCGCCCGAACACGCGCAGGACCCCCGCCGTGAAGGCGCGGTGCAGGCGGCCGAGGTCGCCGATCGGCATGTCCTGCGCCTTGTAGGCGATGCGCAGCGCGTCGGGGTAGGCGTGCCAGAGGTCGAGGTAGAGGCGCAGCAGCCGCTCGACGCCGTCTTCGGCGGTCGTCCGGCCGAGCGCGCGCGTCCTGCGAATCGCGGCGCGCAGCACCGGCTCCACGATCGCGCAGAGCAGGTCGTCCTTGGTGCGGAAGTGGCTGTAGAGCGTGCCCCGGGCGACGTCGGCGCTCTCGGCGATCTCGTCGAGGCGCACCGCCCCGGGCCCGGCGTCGGCGAACCGCCGGGCGGCGGTGGCCACGATCCGCTCGCGGGTCAGGGCGCGCCGCCGGGCGACGCGGGGCGCCGGGCGTCCGGCTTGACTTTCTGGATTCATAGATTCACAATTGAACTCATGCGTTCAATATAGAACGCACCAGTTCATTCTACCACGGATTCCGGAGGGCGCGGTGACGAGGACGACGATCGGGCTGGTGTCGGCCGGCGTGGTCGTGGCGGCCGCCGCGGCGGTGTTCGGCCTCGCCGGCGCCGGCCGGCCCGCCCGCCTCGCGGTCGCGCGCGCCGCGCGCCGCCCCTTGACGCAGACGCTCGTCGTCAGCGGCCGGGTCATGCCGCCGGTGCGGGTCGCCCTGGGCGTCGTCGTCACCGGCACGGTCCGGCGCCGCCTGGTGGAGGTCGGCCAGCGCGTGCGCGACGGGGAGCCGCTGCTCCTGCTCGACGACGCGGAGGCGCGGGCGTCGGCGGCCGAGGCGGCCGCGGCCGCGCGGCAGGCGGCCGTCCGCCTGGACCAGCTGCGCGGCGTCACCGTCCCGCTGGCCGCGGAGACGCTCGCGCAGGCGCGCCTGACCTACGACCGAGCCGACCGCGAGCGGCAGCGCACCGAGAAGCTGGCCGCCGACGGCCTCGTCACCGACACGGCGCTCGACGACGCGAGGAAGGCCGCCGCGCTGGCGCACAGCCAGCTCGAGGCCGCACGAGTCCAGCAGGTCTCCGCCGGCGCCGGCGGCGTCGAGGAGCGCGCCGCGCTGGCGGCGCTCGAACAGGCGACGGCGGCGCGGGCGGCGGCCGAGGCCCGGCTGGCGCTGCTGGTCGTTCGGGCCAGGGGCAACGGCGTGATCATCGGCCGCGACGTCGAGGCGGGCGATGTCGTCCAGCCGGGCCGGGCGCTCCTCGTCCTCGCCGTCGACGGCCCGACGCTGCTCACGATGGACCCGGACGAGCGCAACCTCGCCGCGATCTGGACGGGGCAGGAGGCGACGGCGTCGGCCGACGCCTACCCGGGCCAGACGTTCAGGGCCCGCGTCAGCTTCATCGGCGCGGCGGTGGATCCTCAGCGGGGGACCGTGGAAGTGCGGCTCTCGGTGCCCGACCCGCCGCCGACGCTCCGGCCGGACATGACCGTGTCGATCGAGCTCGAGGCCGGGCGGCGCAACGAGGCGCTGGCCGTGCCGGCCGAGTGCGTGCGGGACATCACCGGGCAGGCCCCGTGGATGCTCGTCGTGCGCGACGGGACCGTGGAACGCCGGGCGGTGCGCACGGGTCTGCGCGGCGACGCCTACATCGAGATCGCGAGCGGCGCCCGCGAGGGCGACCTGGTCGTGCCGTCCTCGGCCGGCAGCCCGGCGCCGGGCACGCGCGTCACCCCCGTCGCCGGAGGGAGGTGAAGGTGCCCTTCGAGTGGATGGTGGCCCTGCGGTACCTGCGCGAGGGACGGGCGCAGTCGCTGTTGATCCTGGCGGGCGTCGCCGTGGGGGTGGGCGTCATCGTCTTCCTGTCCGCGCTCATCGGAGGCCTGCAGGACGGCCTGATCCAGCGCACGCTCGGCACGCAGGCCCACATCGTTCTCCGGCGGCCGGACGAGATGCCGAGGCCGCTCCTCGACCGGGACGGGGGAGCCGGGATCACGGCCCGCGTCGAGCGCCCGGCCCAGCGCCTGCGGTCGGTCCTGCAGTGGGCGCAGGTTCTGGACACGGTCGGCCGGGTGCCGGGCGTGACGGCCGTGACGCCGACGGTGACCGGCGCGGCGTTCGCGCGGCAGGGCACGGCCAACCGCGCGGTGCTGCTGCGGGGCGTGGAGCCGGACTCGTTCCGGCGCATCATCGACGTCGGCGCGCGGATCGTCGCGGGGCGGTTCGAGGTGACGGCGGCCGACGCCGTCATCGGCGTCGAGCTGGCCAGCGCCCTCGGCCTGTCGGTGGGCGACAAGCTCCGCCTGGTCGCGCCCGACGACCGGAGCGCCGTCGTCACGGTCCGAGGCATCTTCGACATCGGCAACAAGGACGCCAACGAGCGCTGGGTGTTCGTGTCGCTCCGGGCGGCCCAGACCCTGCTCGACCTGGCCGGCGGCGTGTCGACGATCGAGGTGCGCGTGGCCGACATCTTCTCGGCCGAGCCGGTGGCCGTGCAGCTCACCGCGCTGACGGGGCTGCAGGCCGACAGCTGGATGAGGACCAACACGCAGTTGCTCGTCGGCCTGCGGTCGCAGGGCCAGTCGAGCGTCTTGATCCAGGTGTTCGTCATCATCGCCGTCGCGCTCGGCATCGCGAGCGTCCTGGTCGTGTCGGTCGTGCAGAAGTCGCGCGAGATCGGGATCCTGAAGGCGATGGGGACGCCCACGCGGCGGATCATCCGCGTCTTCCTCATCGAGGGGGCGCTCGTGGGCCTGAGCGGGTCGGTCGTCGGCATCGCGCTCGGCGCCGGTCTCGCGCTGTTCTTCGCCGGCCTCGCGACCAACCCGGACGGGTCGCCGACGTTCCCGGTCAACCTGACCCTCGCGCTGTTCGTGCGCTCGGCCTGCATCGCCACCGCGACCGGCATCATCGCCGCGGCGGCGCCGGCCCACCGGGCCGCGCTCCTCGACCCGGTGGAGGTGATCCGGTATGGATGACGGCCTCCTGCGGGTCGACCGGGTCACCAAGCAGTACGGCGAGCGCGTGGTCACCCGGGTGCTCCACGGCGTGTCGTTCGCGCTGGGGCCCGGCGAGTTCACCGCGCTGGTCGGGCCGTCGGGGTCGGGAAAGAGCACGCTGCTGCACCTGCTCGGCCTGCTCGACCGGCCGACCAGCGGGCAGATCGTCCTCCGCGGCCGGGACACGGCGGAACTCGGGGCGCGGGCGCTCGGCGTGTTCCGCGGCCGCACGCTCGGCTTCGTGTTCCAGTTCCATCACCTGCTGCCGGCGTTCACCGCCGTCGAGAACGTGATGATGCCGGCGCTCGCCGACCGGGGCCGACCCGACCCGCACATGCGGCGGCGCGCGACCGAGCTGCTCGAGCGCGTCGGGCTCTCCGACCGCCTGCACTACCGGGCGACGGACCTCTCGGGCGGCCAGCAGCAGCGCGTCGCGGTGGCGCGCGCGCTGTCGATGGCGCCGGCGCTCGTCCTGGCCGACGAACCGACGGGGAACCTGGACACCGAGAGTGGCGACCAGGTCTTCGCCCTGCTGCGCGAGTTCAACCGCGAGCAGGGGACCGCCTTCCTCATCGTGACGCACGACCCCCGCCTGGCGGAGCGCTGCGACCGCGTCATCGAGCTGGTCGACGGCCGGATCCGCTCGGACCGTGGCGCGCCGTCCGACGCGGCCTGGCCGGGTGACGACGGGTCGGCGGGCGGGTCATCGACGTGCCGGAATGCCGGCGACTCCGGCGCCCGACCGCATGGAGATGCCGGTAAGCGCTAGCATTCGTTGACCCTTTCGGTTTGGCATCGCCGTTGCTCCAACCCGATTCGTGCAGTCTGCTGCTGAGCAAGCCCCGACCCCACAGGTAGCCCCCGTCCAAGTTCGAGTCCTGGGTCCCGATGCGGCCTGCCTGACCTCGGGTGACCTCCGGCGGCTCTTCCACGGGCGGCACCTGACGCCGGCGCGCCGCGAGCGGCTCCGCAACAGCGGCCGCGTCGTCGCCGCCTGCGGCAAGCGGGTGGTCGGCCTCGCGGCCTACGAACGGGCGGACACCGAGCTCCGGGTCCACGAGTTCGGCGTCGACGACACGGCGCCGTGCCGGATGGACGAGATCGCCACCGTGCTGATCGACGCGCTCGAGGTGGCCTGCCTGGCCGGCGGCTTCCGGCGCCTCGTGCTGCTGCCGCGCGCCGCGACGGCGGAGCACCTCCTCCGGGTGCGCGGATTCGTGCAGGTCGCCCAGGGTTGCGCGGGGAGCTGGTTCGAGAAGCTGTTTCCCTCGTGATCGTTTGATTTTTCCCGCCCGCGCCCTACAATGAGCGGTCCGGCCGCGTCCGGCCCCCCGCGTGCTGCGGGCCGGCGTGGCAGTCGATTTGCGCCGCCCAGGAGCCATCGTGCCGCGTCCTTTCCTGTCGGGCCTCCGAGGTCGACTGATCCTGCTCGTCCTGCTGGCTGTTCTCCCGGCTTTCGCACTGACCTGGTACACGGGATGGGAGGACCGCCAGCGGCAGCGGGCCAGCGTGGCCGACGACACCGTGGCGTTCGCCCGGATCGTCGCCAACGACCAGGAGCGCGCGATCGACGGAACCCGGCAAGTCCTCTCCGACCTGGCGGCCATCCCCGAGGTCCGAGCCGGCAACCCCGAACGCTCCCGCACCTACTTCACCGTGCTGATGAAGCTCTATCACGGCTACACCAGCTTCTCGGTGATCGCTCCCGACGGTTCGGTCCTGGTCAGCCTGCCGGCGGCCGAACGCCCGACGAGCTTCTCTACGCGCGTCTGGTTCGAACAGGCGCTCTCGACCAAGACCTTCGCGGTCGGCGACTACCAGACCGGGCAGCTGACCGGCAAGCACATCGTCGTGGCGGCCTGGCCGGTCGTCGATGAGCAGGGCCGGGTCGTCTCGGTGCTGGCGGCGGGCCTCGACGTCACCTGGCTGAACCAGATCGCGGCGACGGCGCAACTGCCCAGCGGCACGGTGCTGGCCCTGGTCGACCGGCGCGGCGTCATCGTCGCGCGCTACCCGGAAACGGCCGGCGCGCTGGGCCGCGGGTTCCCCGAGGCCGCGCTGATCGCCAGCATGCGGCAGCGCGACGAAGGCACGGTCGAACTGACCGGCGAGGACGGCGTCCCGCGGGTCTACGCCTTCACGCCGGTCGGCGGGCGCCTGGAGACCGGCTTGCGCATGGCGGTCGGCGTGCCAATGGACGTCGCGTACGGCGCGGTGAACCGGGTGCAGAGGCGGCACTGGCTCGTCCTCTTCATGGCTACCGTGCTCACGCTCCTGGCGGCCTGGTATGCCGCCGAGCGGTTCGTGCTGCGGCGGGTGTCCTCGCTGCTCGATGCGACCCGCAAGCTCGCCGGGGGCGACCCGGCCGCGCGCACCCGGCTGCCGTACGACCACGGCGAGCTGAGCGACCTGGCCCGTGCCTTCGACGAGATGGCTGCGTCCCTGCAGGCGCGGCAGGTCGAGCGGGACCAGGCCGAGCGGGCGCTGCGCGAGAGCGAGGAACGGTTCCGCGCGTTCATGGACAACAGCCCCGCGCTGGCGTTTGTGAGGACCGACGCCGGCGAGATGGTCTACGCCAACGCCACGCTGGAGCGGCACTTCGGCCTCGGCCCAGGCGGCTGGCGGGGCCAGCCGCCGTCCCGGCTCTGGTCGCCGGGACTGGCAGACCGGCTCGCGCGCGACGACGCCCACGTGCTGAGCGGCGGCGTGCCGGAGGAGTCGGTCGACACCGTCGTGCTGGCCGACGGGCGGGAGCGCTACTGGCTGACGGTCACCTTCCCGCTGGCCGACGCGGGCGGGCGGCTGCTCTCGGCCACGCTGGCGTTCGACCTGACCGAGTGGCGGCAGATCCAGGCGCGGCTCGCGCGGGCGGAGCGGCGCTACACGCAGCTGGTCGATCAGGCGTCGGACGGCATCGCCATCGCGGACGCCGACCTCCGTCTGGTCGAAGTCAACGCCGCCGTCTGCCGGATGACCGGCTACTCGCGCGACGAGCTCCTGGAGCGGACCGTCGGCGACCTGCTCATGCCCGACGAGCTGGAGACGCTCCAGGCGTCGCGCGACGCGGTGCGCGCGGGACGGGCCATCGTCACCGAGCGCCGCGTGCGCCGGAAGGACGGGACCGTGCTGCACGTCGAGGTCAGCGCCCGCCCGTTCGAGAACGGCGGCGTGCAGGCGATCATCCGCGACGTCTCGACGCGCCGCGAGGCCGAGCAGGCGCTGCGCGAGAGCGAGGAGCGATTCAGGCTGCTCTACCAGTACCTGCCGCTGGCCTACCACTCGGTCTCCGAGCAGGGCACGATCGTGATGGTGAACGACGCGTGGCTGGCCCTGACGGGCCTCTCCCGCGGCCGGGCCGTCGGGCGGCGGTTCACCGACCTGCTGACGCGGGAGAGCGCGGCCGTCTACGAGACGCGGTTCGTGCGAGCAGATCGCCCGCGCCGACGTCCACGACCTCGAGGTGACGCTCGTCGGCGGCGACCAGTCGCTCATCACCGTGACGCTGGACGGGCGGCGGGGCCAGGACGCGAAGGGCGAGATCCGCGTGCACTGCGCGCTGCACGACGTGACGGCGGCCCGCCAGGCCGACGCGCGCCTGCGGGAGAGCGAGTCGCGCTACCGCACCCTGTTCGCCGAGAGCCCGGTCTCGCTCTGGGAAGAGGACTTCTCCGGGATCAGGCGCTACTTCGACCGGCTGCGCGCCCTGGGCGTCACCGATTTCGACGAGCACTTCACCGCCAACCCGGACGAGCTCGCCGACTGCGTCGAGTCGGTGCGGGTGGTGGACGTCAATCGCGCCACGCTCGCGCTTTACGGCGCCGAGAGCCGGTCGCAGCTGCTCGCGGGCCTCGACCGGATCCTCGGCGACGACGGGCGCGAGGTGTTCCGCCGATTCGATCCTCGCGCTGGCGAGAGGGGAGCGGTCCTGGGAGAGCGAGGGGGTCAACTATACGCTCGACGGCGATCCGATCCGGCTTGCCCTCCAGTGGTCGGTCGCCCCGGGCGCCGAGCGGACGTGGTCCCGGATCCTGGTCTCGGCCATGGACATCACCGACCGGCTGCGCGTCGAGGGGGCGCTCCGCGAGTCGGAGGCCCGCTTCGAACGGATCTTCCGGTCGGCGCCGGGGCTGATGGGGATCACCCGGCGGTCGGACGGCCGGTTTCTCGACGTCAACGACGTGTTCCTCCGCGAGCTGGGCTACACCCGCGAGGCCGTCATCGGCCGGACGGTCGAGGAGCTCGGCCTGCGAGAGGATCCGCCAGACGGCGACGTGCTGGCAGCCCTGGGCCGGCAGGGCGTGATCCACAACCTCGAAGTGCGCCTGCGCCGACGCTCGGGCGGGATCTTCGAAGGGCTCGTGTCGGTGGTGCCGCTCACCGTATCGGGCGAGGACTGCCTGCTCCTCCAGGCCGTCGACACGACCGCGCGCCGGCGCGCGGAGCAGGTCAGCCGGGAGAGCCAGCGGCTGCTGGCCACGCTGATGGGCAGCCTGCCCGGCATGGCGTATCAGTGCTGCGACGACCCGGAGCGCACGCTCCTGTTCGTCAGCGACGGGTGCACGGAGCTGACGGGCCACCCGGCGTTCGATCTCGATCGGCAACCGCCGGCTGTCCTACGCCAGCCTGATCCTCGACGACGACCGGGAAGCCGTCTCCGCCGGCCTGCGCGAGGCGATCGCCCACGGGAGGCCCTACCGCCTCACCTACAGGCTCCGCCACGCGAACGGGCAGACCAGGTGGGTGTCGGAGCAGGGGCGTGTCGGGCTGTCGTCGGCCGGCCAGCCGGTCACGCTCGAGGGGTTCGTCTCGGACATCACCGACCGCAAGCGCACCGAGGAGGACCTGCAGCGGACCACCGAGCAGCTCCGCCAGGCGCAGAAGATGGAGGCGGTGGGGCGCCTCGCCGGCGGCATCGCCCACGACTTCAACAACCTGCTCACGGCGATCCTGGGCTATTCCGATCTCGTGCTGCACAAGCTCGCGCCGACCGACCCGCTGACCGGGCGGGTCGAGGAGATCCGCCGCGCCGGGGAACGCGCGGCCGGCCTGACCCGCAAGCTGCTCGCCTTCAGCCGGCGGCAGGTGATGACCCCCAGCGTGTTCGAACTCGACGGCGTGTTCCAGGAACTCGCCTCCATCCTCCGCCGCCTGATCGGCGAGGACATCGACCTCCGTCTGAAGGCCGGGTCGGCCGGCTGCGTGAAGGCCGATCCGGCGCAAGTCGAACAGGTGATCATGAACCTGGTGGTCAACGCGAGGGACGCGATGCCGCACGGGGGGACGCTGACGATCGAGACCGGCCGGATCGAGCTCGGCGAGGCCGAGAGCTCGGAGCACGGCGTGCCGGCCGGGCCTTATGCGATCTTCAGCGTCAGCGACAGCGGCGTCGGCATCGACGACGCGACGCGGGCGAGGCTGTTCGAGCCGTTGTTCGCCACCACGGTGCAGGGCGAGGACACCGGTCTCGGCCTGTCCGCGGTGTACGGCATCGTCCGCCAGAGCGGGGGGTTCATCGTGGTGTCGAGTCGCGAGGGCGAGGGCACGAGGTTCGTCGTCCATCTTCCGAGCGTCGAGGCCGAGGCCGAGAATCCCCTCGACGCGCCCGGGCGCGTCGAGCCCGCGGGCGGCCGCGAGACGATCCTCGTCGTCGAGGACGAGGAGGCCGTGCGACGCCTGCTGCGCGCCATCCTCGAGCGCCTCGGGTACTCGGTTATCGAGGCCGGGGACGGGGAGGAGGCGCTGGCCATCTGGGCCGAACAGGCGCTTCGCGTGGACCTGGTGGTCACCGACGTCCTGATGCCGCGCCTCGACGGGCCGTCGTTCGTCGCCCGTGCGAGCGCCATCCACCCCGTGAATCGACTGATCTACCTGTCGGGCTACGCGAACGACGTGTCGATGCGGCACAAGAAACTCGATCCGGACGTGCCGCTCCTCCAAAAGCCCTTCACCTCGGGCGCGCTCGCCCGCGCCGTGCGCAAGGCGCTGGGCCACCCGGTCGGCTGATCGCGCCAGCGGGTGCGATAGACTGGGCATTGTCGGCCGGGGCCAGAACCACGCGCCAGCGGCCTGGAGGTCTGTCGATGCCACTCAATCCGTGCGAGCTCGAGATCGACCTGTTCTGTCGCGGCGTCCGCGTGCCCGAGGACGTGCCGCTCGACGGGGCGCGGGGGATCTCCCGGACGCGGGCCGGCCTCGGGTCGGGGCTCGAACTGGTGATCCCCGGCGGGTCGTGGCTGAAGGACCGGATCTGGGTGAACGTGCCCGTCGAAGAGTCGTTCGCTCGGCAGTCGCCCTACGTCCTCGAGGGATCGCCGCACGGGGGATACCGGGTCCGTGACGAGCGCAGCCAGGATCGGTATGCGGTCGAGGTTCCGCCAGAACCGGGCTGGTACACGCGGGCGACGACGCGCGGAATCCCGATGAACCGCATCGGCGTGCTGCAGGGGACCTACCTCGGCATCTACATCAACACGGTGTGCACGTTCTGGAACTACAACCCGTCGCTCAACTGCCGGTTCTGCACGACCGGCAACAACGTCGGCGAGCACGAGGTCGTGGACAAGGCGGTCGAGGACGTGGTGGAAGTGGCGCGCGCGGCGAAGGAGGAGTCCGGCGTCACCTTCGTCCATCTCAACGCCGGGTTCCAGGGCACGCGCGGCGTGCAGTTCGCCGAGCCCTACATCGCGGCGCTGAAGGAGCAGGTGGGCGTGCTGGTGGGCGCGCAGCTGGCGCCGCAGAAGGATTTCAGCCATTACGACCGGCTGATGGCGCTCGGCGTCGATCACCTCTCCTTCTGCCTGGAGTTCATGGATCCCGAGTGGTTCGCGAAGATCTGCCCGGGGAAGGAACGGGTGCTGGGGCAGCAGATCTTCTTCGATTCGATCGAGTACTGCGCCAGACGGATGCCGAAGGGGGCCGTCTCGGGGGAGATCATCGCCGGCGTCGAACCGATCGAGGCCACGCTCCGGGGGATCGACTGGATCGCCGACCACGGGGCGTTCCCGACCGTGTGCATCTTCCGCCCGACCGTTGGCGCCGACATGGAGAGCTGGCCCTCGCCGACCTACGACGCCATGCGGCCGGTCATGGCTCACGTGTACGAGGCCTGCCGGCGCAACTGGATCCCGATCGGCGCCGCGCCCAACATCGAAGTGAGTATCGTCGTCAACCCGGACGACACGGCTCTGCTGGCGCCGCGAACGCCGGGCTTCTACGTGTACGAGGCGTATCGGCGCTCGCTCCGGGCACTCGGGCGCCCGCTGTTCGCGCGGAAGATGCGGCCGCAAACGCGACGAGTTCCCGGCGCCGATGGCGAGTTCCCGCCAGCCGCGAGAGGTCACGCCAAGGGGGCGCCCCCGGCTTAGGGCCTGTTTGCCTTGGTTTTCGGTTCGTTCCCCGAGTGGCACCGAGCTTGCGTAAGCACAAGACGCTGGTCGGTGTCGCCTGGACGAACCCGGACGTATGCGGATGGGGGCCCGCATGCATTCGAGACGCCTGGCGGCACCGACTTTTCGCTTTCACGAGCTACCTGCCTCTGCCACCGCCCTATGATCGACCGAGAGAAAGTGCTGGCGGTTCTCCACAGGCGTTTTCCTGGGGCTACGCTGGACCAGGTCGCGGCCGCCGCGAACGCGATCGTCGGCCTCGACGACGAATGGGAGGACGTGACCGGGCACGAACCGGAGTTCGGGTACCATTTCTCCGCGCAGTGCGGCGAGATCTGCTACCTGGCCGAGCAATCGCAGCTCGGCAGCCAGTTCCGCCTGTTCCGGAAGCGGGGACCGGCGGTCTGACGACTTTTCGGCATCATCGGTGGGAAAGTGCCGCCTTACCGGTAGACTCCCCGAAACTTCATTGGTCTTTCCCAGGGTTCCCGGGAAAAACGACTGGCATCCGGTTTGCGAGTAGAATGAGCGAGACAGGCGTGTGCGCCTGTCAGAGCTTGCTCGCAACATGCGAGGATCTGTGCCCGGTGAGGTCGCGCGTTTGTATCCACTCTAGACCTGCCGCGGCCGGTCAGCCCATGAAACGGCCGGTCGTGTAGGACTGCATTACTTCATCCTTCCAGACCCTTACTCCACAGGGCGGCCTAACCGGGCCACAGATTCACGGGGGCAAGCGAGGCGGGGGGCGGCTGAAGAAGCCGCAGCCCCGCATCGTGGGTTCGTCCGGTCCGAGGGTCCGGGTTCTTCTCGCCAGGATCGTCTCACTCGACCATTGCGTCGAACCCATCCGGTCGATACAATGCGGGCTCTCTCAATGAGTGCTGCGTTGTCCGCGCCCATGAAACTTATGCGCCTGCGATCCGCGTTTGCCGTGCTGTTTGCGGCGGGCCTGCTGGCGACGACCGTGCTGGCCCAGAAGCCGGCCGCGCCCGCCGCCCCGAAGCCGCCGACCAACGACGACTGTCTCGCCTGCCACGGCGACGCGTCGGCCACCGGGGCCAACGGCCGTTCGATCGCGGTCGCGGCCGACCGGTTCGGGGCCTCGATCCACGGCCAGTCCGGTGTCCCATGCGTGGGCTGCCACGCGGACCTCGCGAAGACGACCGACTTCCCGCACGCCGAGAAGCTGGCGCCGGTGGCGTGCGCCACGTGCCACGACGCCGCGGGCGCGCAGTACGACACCAGCGTGCACGCGCAGGCCCGCCGGGCGTCTCCGACCAGCGTCGCCGCGGCCTGCAAGGACTGCCACGGCACGCACGACATCCGGCCGTCGTCCGACCCGGACTCGCCGATCTACCACTTGAACCTGGCGGCCACCTGCGGCCGCTGCCACGGCAACGCGGACATCATCCGGCGGGGACGGATTGCCATCGGCAACGTGCTGGTCGAGTTCCAGGACAGCATCCACGGGCTGGCGCTGTCGAGGAGCGGCCTGATGGTGGCGCCCGACTGCACCGACTGCCACCACGCGCACGACATCAAGCGCAAGACCGATCCGTCGAGCCCGGTGTTCAGGACGTCGGTGCCGGCCACGTGCGGGAAGTGCCACGAGGGGGTGGAGCGGCGCTACCTGACCGGCGTGCACGGCGAGGCGCTCGGCAAGGGACAGCCCGACGCGCCGGTCTGCGTCACCTGCCACACCGCGCACCGGATCCAGCGGACCGAGGGCGCCTCGTGGAAGGCGCAGGTGCTGGCCGAGTGCGGCTCGTGCCACCCCGAGTCGATCCGCACCTACCGCGACACGTTCCACGGGCAGGAGACGCAGCTCGGGTTCATGCGCGTCGCGACCTGCGCCGACTGCCACGGCGCGCACGACATCTTCCCCCGGCGCGACGTGCGGTCCACGGTGTCGCCGGCGCGCCTGGTGTCGACGTGCCGGAAGTGCCACGCCGGCGCGAACGCCAGCTTCGTCAAATACGATCCTCACGCCGACCGCCGCAACTACGCGCGCAACCCGCTGCTCTTCTACGCGTCGAAGTTCATGGAAGCGCTGCTCATCGGCGTGTTCGCGTTCTTCGGGATTCACACCGCGCTCTGGGCGTCGCGCGCCGTGAAGCCCGACGTGGCGCGGTCACCGAGGCCCGACGACGGCCCGCGTTCCGAGGAGTAGCAGGATGGCCACCACTCACGCCGCCACCGGGGGACGAGTGCAGTACCAGCGGTTCGACCGATATCACCGACTCCTCCACGGCGTCCTGATGTTCAGCTTCCTGGGGCTGGCGTTTACCGGCATGCCCCTCCTGTTCAACGACGCGCCGTGGGCCGTTCGCCTGGCGGCGCTGTTCGGGGGCGGGCACGCGGCCGGCCTCCTCCACCGGATCTTCGCGTCGCTGCTCATCGGCTGTTTCGTCCTCCACGTGTGGCGCCTGATGCACCGGCTGTTCGTGAACAAGGACCTGGAGGTGCTCTGGGGGCCGGCGTCGATGACGCCGCAGCCGCGCGACCTCGTCGAGCTCATCGCGCATCTCCGCTGGTTCCTGCGCCTGGGCCCGCAGCCCCGGTTCGACCACTTCACCTACTGGGAGAAGTTCGACTACTGGGCGGTGTTCTGGGGGATGGGGATTATCGGCGGTTCCGGGCTGGTGCTGTGGTTCCCCGTGTTCTTCTCGCGCGTTCTGCCCGGGTCATGGTTCAACATCGCGCTGCTGGTGCACGGCGAAGAGGGACTGCTGGCCGTCGGGTTCATCTTCACGATCCACTTCTTCAACAGCCACCTCCGGCCCGACAAGTTCCCGATGGACCCCGTGATCTTCACGGGCCGCATCAGCGAGCACGAGTTCAAGGAGGAGCGGCCGGCCGAGTACGAGCGGCTGGCGGCCGCGCGCGAGCTCGAGGAGGCCGAGATCGGCCCCGCGGCGGCCTGGGTGGGCAGCCTCGCGAAGGGCGTGGCGGCGGTCGCCGTCACGCTGGGGCTCGCGATGGTGGCCTTGATCCTCTACGCCGTGCTGTTCGCGCGGCTGTAGCACGCCGGGAAGGCTTCCGGAACTCGGGGGCCGACACGTTCGACGGAGAGACGACACGATGGCGTCAGAATCGAAGTTTCGCCACACACGCAACCCGCTGACGATGTTCGGCGCCTGGCTGACGACGGTCAGCGCGGCCCTGTTCCTCGTGGTCTTCTTCGCGGACCTGTTCGGGCTGCCGATGAACCCCTACATGGGGATCGTCGCGTTCCTGTTCCTGCCGGGCGCGTTCGTCTTCGGCCTCGTCCTCATCCCGATCGGGATCTTCCTGGCCCGCCGGCGCGAGCAGCGCGCGAAGGCGGCGGCCGTCCTGGCGTGGCCCGTCCTCGACCTGAACCGGCCGCGCACGCGGAACATCGCGGCGCTGCTGATCTTCCTCACCTTCGGCAACGTCATCGTGATCTCGCTGGCGGCGTTCCGCGGCGTCGAGTACATGGACTCGCCGCAGTTCTGCGGCCAGGTGTGCCACACGGTGATGCAGCCCGAATTCACGGCCTACCAGAACGGGCCCCACGCGCGCGTGCCCTGCGTGGCGTGCCATATCGGGCCCGGCGCGCCGTGGTTCGTGAAGTCGAAGCTGTCGGGCACGAGGCAGCTGTTCGCCGTCGCGCTCAACACCTACCCGAGGCCGATCCCCTCGCCGGTCGAGAACCTGCGGCCGGCCCGCGACACGTGCGAGCAGTGCCACTGGCCGGAGAAGTTCACCGGCGACGTCGTCAAGGCGCTGCGCCAGTTCGGCGACGACGAGGCCAACACGGCGTCGACCACGACGCTCCGGCTGCACATCGGCAGCGGCAGCGACGTCGTGGGCGCGAACGGGATCCACTGGCACATGGCGCCGTCGACGCGCGTGACCTACATCACGACCGACCCGAAGCGGCAGACCATCGTCTGGGTCGAGGTGGCGGACAAGAACGGCGTGCGCACGTTCCGCGCCGACGGCGTGACCGACGAACAGCTGCGGAAGGGCGAGCGGCGGCAGATGGACTGCATGGACTGCCACAACCGCCCGAGCCACAAGTTCGACGCCACGCCCGAGCGGGCGATCGACGACGCGATGTCGAGAGGCCTCATCCCGCAGACGTTGCCGTTCGTGCGCCGCGAGGCGGTGGCCGCCCTCAAGACGGTCTACGCGTCGCAGGGCGCGGCGGCGGCCGGCATCGCGAGGCGCCTGTCCGCGTTCTTCGATCAGCAGCTCGGGGCGCAAGCCGGCAGCCGGAAGGCCGACGTCGCGCGGGCGATTGCCGCGACGCAGGCGATCTACGCCCGAAACGTCTTCCCCCCGATGAACGTCAGCTGGGGCACCTACTTCAACAACATCGGGCACACCGACTCTCCGGGGTGCTTCAGGTGCCACGACGACGCGAAGAAGACGCGCGACGGCCAGGTGATCAAGCAGGACTGCGACCTCTGCCACACGGTCGAGTAGCGGCGGGCGGGATTCGCCGCGGGCTGGCCTGAATTCCCTACCACGAGAGTCAGAAGTACTGTAAACTTGCGAAGCAGTCGCAAGATTGGTTGCGATGCCCCCGGCCGGGTCACGTTTTCCATCATGTCCTGTCACGTCGCCGCCGAACGCGCTGCGGCAACCCCTGTCCTCCGCCTCCGGTCCCATCCCCTCAAGGTCGTGCTGGTCGGCAACCCGAACGTCGGGAAGAGCGTCATCTTCGGCCGACTGACGGGCCGGTACGCCACCGTGTCGAACTACCCGGGGACGACCGTCGGCGTTTCGACGGGCCGCGCAAGGGTCGGCGCCGAGGTCTGCGACCTGGTCGACAGCCCCGGCGTCAACGTGCTCGAGGGGGTCCTGAGCGAGGACGAACAGGTCACGCGCCGCCTGCTGGCCAGCGGGGAGGCGGAAGTAGTCGTGCAGGTGGCCGACGCGCGCAACCTGCGGCGCGCCCTGATGCTGACGGCGCAGATTGGCGCCTTCGGCGTGCCGATGGTGCTCGTCCTCAACATGGTGGACGAGGCCCGGCGCCACGGGGTCGAGGTGGACGCCGCCCGGCTCGCCTCCGAGCTGGGCGTGCCCGTCGTCGAGACGGTGGCCATCGAGGGCCGGGGGCTCGACGAGCTGAGACGCGTGCTGCCGCTGGCCGCGTCGCCCCGCATCCCGTTCGAGCCGGCGGGCGGCCACGCGGCGTGGGCGAACGACGCGGCCGAGCGGCTCCGGCTGACGCGACCGGCGTCGATCGGCCGCTTCCAGGAGTTCATCGGCAGGGCCGTGCGTGAACCGGCGACGGGGCTGCCGATTCTCGCGTTCGTGCTGTACGTGGTGTACCTGTTCGTGGGCGTGTTCGGCGCGCAGACGCTGGTCAACCTGATGGAGCACCGCCTATTTGCGGGCGTGCTCAATCCGCTGGCCGTGAGCCTCGCCGGGCGACTGGTCCCGTGGGGCGCGGCTCGCGACTTCCTCGTCGGCCCATACGGCATCATCACCATGGGCCTGACCTACTCGCTGGCCATCGTCCTGCCGGTCGTCGCCACCTTCTTCCTGATCTTCGGGTGGCTCGAGGACAGCGGCTACATTCCGCGTCTGGCGATCTTCTCGGACCGGATCTTCCGCGTGATGGGGCTCAACGGCAAGGCCGTCCTGCCGATGGTGCTCGGCCTCGGCTGCGACACGATGGCGACGATGACGACGAGGATCCTCGGGACGCGGAAGGAGCGGCTCATCGCGGTGCTGCTGCTCGCGCTCGGCATCCCGTGCTCGGCGCAGCTGGCCACGATCCTGGGGATCCTGGGCGGCATCTCGTTCGCGGCGCTGGTGACGCTGTTCGGCGTGGTGGTGCTCCAGATGTTCCTGGTCGGGTTCCTCGCCGCGCAGGTGCTGCCCGGAGAGCGCTCGGACTTCATCATGGAGTTGCCGCCGATGCGGCTGCCGACGCTCCGGAACCTGACGTCGAAGACGATGCTCCGCGTGCGCTGGTACCTGTGGGAAGCCGTCCCGATCTTCCTCGCGGGAACGGCGCTATTATTCATCCTGGACCGGACGGGCCTGCTGGCCTGGTTGATCGCGGCCAGCCGCCCGGTGGTGACCGGCTGGCTGGGGCTGCCGGTCGAGACGGCGCAGGTGTTCATCATGGGCTTCCTGCGCCGGGACTACGGGGCGGCCGGACTGTTTCAACTGGCTCATGCGGGAAGGCTGAGCGGCACGCAGGCCGTGGTGGCGCTGACGGTGATGACGCTGTTCATCCCCTGCGTCGCGAACTTCCTGATGATCATCAAGGAGCAGGGGCCGAAGGCGGCCATCTCCATCCTGGTGTTCGTGACGACGGTGGCGCTGGCCACGGGCGCCGGCATGCACTATGCGTTTCGGGTCCTCGGTGTCGAGTTTTGAGCACGGGCGCCGCCTGACGTCGCTCGAGGTGGGCGAGCGCGGCGTCGTGCTGCGCGTGCTCCGCGAGAACGCCGCTCGCGCCGAGCGGCTGAAGGCGCTCGGGGTGACCCCTGGCGCGCGGGTGCGCTTGCTGCAGCGGTTTCCGGGAATCGTGTTCGAATGCGACCAGACCGAGCTGGCCGTGGAGCCATCGGTCGCGCGCGCTATCATGGTGGAGGGAGAAGAGTCGGCGAACCGATGAGCCTGGCGGTGCGGGCGTAGGGAACGCGTTTCTAGCGTGGCCAATCTCTGGGGCGGTCATCCTTACGGGAGGGTCATATGAGAAGAGCGGGAGCGCTCGTGGCGGGATTCATCCTGGCGGTCGTCGTCGGTTGTTCGTCGGTCACCCCGGTGACGGTCCGGGCCGGGGACGTCTGCGAATCGTGCGGCCGGCCGATCCAGAACGTGAAGATCGCGGCCGAGATCGCGCCGCCGGCCGGTCAGCTGGCGTTGAAGTTCCGGACCGTCTCGTGCATGGCGCGCTACCTGCACGAGCACGGCGACACGTCGGGCGAGGCCTACGTCACCGACTATGCGACCAGCCGGTTGATCAAGGCCCGGTCGGCGGTGTTCGTGAAGAGCGAGATCGACGCCGACACCAAGGAACTCGATTACTTCGCCTTCGGCGACGTGAGGGCGGCGGTCGAGTTCGGCAAGAAGAACGGCGCCACGGCCACCGACTGGCCGGGGATCCGCCAACGGGTGGCGGCCAGCGGGCACTGAGATGCCCGTCACCATCGCGTGACAGCGAAACGACTCGCGGCGCAGAGACGACTGATATGAGGCGGCAAACACCGGCCGCGACGAGCGGCCGGCTGCCGGAAGGAGAGGATTGCTGTCGATGACGGGACCGATGGCGGCGCCCCCGCTGCGCCTGATGTTCTGGGAGACCACCAAGGCCTGCAACTTGCGGTGCCAGCACTGCCGCGCCGTGCCCGAAGCCGAGCGCTCCCTCGTGGAATTGACGACCGAGGAGTCGTTCGGGCTGATCGATCAGATCGCAGAGGTCTCCAGGCCGGTGCTGATCCTCTCGGGAGGCGAGCCCCTTTACCGTTCCGACATCTTCGACATCGGGGCGTACGGCGTCAGCAAGGGATTCCGGATGGCCCTGGCGACCAACGGGACGCTCATCGACCGGGCGGTCGCCGCACGGATCCAGGCGACCGGGTTCTCGCGCGTCGCCATCAGCCTCGACGGGGCCGTGGCGGCCACGCACGACGCGTTCCGCGGCATCCCCGGGTCGCACGCCCGGGCGATCGAGGCGCTGCGCCTGCTGCGCGAGGCGGGCGTGTCGACGCAGATCAACTCGACCATCGCCAGGCACAACGTGTCGGAACTGCCGGCGCTGATCGATCTCGCGCTGTCGCTCGGCGCCGACGCGCTCCACATCTTCATGCTCGTGCCCGTCGGGTGCGGCGTGAGCATCGCCGACCGGGAGATGCTGCCGGCCGACGAGTACGAACGCGTGCTGAACTGGTTCTACGACCGGTCGAAGACGGTGACGATCGACCTCAAGGCGACGTGCGCGCCGCACTACTTCCGCGTCCGCGCCCAGCGGATCGTGGAGGAGCGCAAGCACGGCGACCGGAGCACGCCGTTTGTGGCGCTGGGGACGCAGATGCATGCGGCGCCGGACCCGGCCGGCGGGCGGCCGCTGTCGGCGATGACCCGCGGGTGCCTGGCAGGGACCGCCGTGTGCTTCGTGTCCAACGCCGGCGACATCTACCCGTGTGGCTACCTGCCGGTGAGCGCGGGCAACGTCAGGAGACAGCGGTTCGGCGAGATCTGGAGCCGATCGACGGTGTTCGCCCAGTTGCGCGATTCGTCCGCGCTCGGCGGCAAGTGCGGGATCTGCAAGTACGAGGGGATCTGCGGCGGCTGCCGCGCGAGGGCGTTCTCCGACAAGGGCGACTACCTGGCCGAGGAACCGTTCTGCACCTACGAGCCGCTGCTCGACAATGCGGTGGCGTTCCAGCAATCGGACGGGGAGTAGCTGGCAGCGGTCAGCGGATCAAGGAAGCAGGCCGGGCTCCCGGGTCGCGGCCAGCGGATTACACGATCCGCTGCCAGCTGATCCGATTCCCGTCCTTCGTCCGTGATCCGCTGCCCGCTGGCCCCAAACCCGTCCTCCCTCCGTGATCCGCTGGCGGCTGAACCAATTCCCGTCCTTCGGTTCTTCGAGCGGCCCTGGCTCACCGCCGGGCATCTCCTGGACCAGGCCCGGACCTTGCGCTACTAACCACTAAGTGGTTAGTATACTCACGGGCGGTGGCCGGGGCCGAGGCGCCATCGATTTCGCCAACCAATCGACGCGGGAAGACGATGCCATCACGACGCGCACTTCGAACGGGTGGGACGCTGGCAGTCATGTGGGCTGAGTTTCTCGGCGCGGTTCGTGGCCTGCGCACGGGGAAAGGGACCACGCTCCTGGCCTTCGGCATCCTGACGCTCACGATGGCCGCCGGGACAGTCACCTTCTCCATCGTAGATGCTGTCGCAATCCGGCCGCTGCCATACGGCTCCCCGGACCGTCTCATCGCCATCTCGTTGCCGAGCCAGACGGCTGGCAAGCCACTCCCTGCGACTCCGCAACACTTCTTCGAATGGTCCGACGGGTTGAAGACGTGCGAGTCGATCGGAGCAGCCCGGTTCACCTCGCCACTCCGGCTCACGGTCGAGGGCGGCACCGAGGCACTCAGCGTGGTGATGGTAACGGCGAATCTGTTCGATGTACTCGGCGTACGCCCGGTGGCTGGGCGGTTCTTCGATCATTCCGATGAACGACCTAGCGGCCCGGCAAGAGTGATCCTCAGCCATGCGGTTTGGGTGCGCCGATTCAACGCCGATCGAGGGGTGATCGGTCGTGAGTATGTCTTCGACCACGACCTGCGCCAGGTCGTGGGGGTGCTGCCGGAAGGCGTGTCCTATCCAATCGGGCTCGGGCCGGCTCCCGACTTGTACGTGCCGTACGTCGCCACGGCGGCCGATCGATCTAACAATCGCGGCACATCGATGTTCGTCGTGGCCAGACTGCGCCCGACCGTCACACTGGATCAGGCCCGCGCCGACATTCTGGGCATTTCCGCGGCGGTGGTCGAGCGGCTCCACGACCGCGTGGTCGGCCCTGCGAGAACGTGGATGCTTCTCGTGCTGGTGTCTGTAGCCTTCGTTCTCCTCGTGGCGTGTGCGAACGTCGCTAATCTGTTGCTCGTCCGGGCCGCGTCCCGAGTTCGGGAATTGGCGATCCGCGAAGCGTTGGGGGCCTCGCGGCATCGTCTGGCGGCAGGCTTGCTGCTCGAGGGATTGATTCTCGCTTTGGCTTCAGGGGCCGCCGGTATCCTCTTGTCGGTCTGGGGCCTTGGGATCGCCAAGTCGAATTTGCCTGGCGGCCTGACGCGGGTGACGACGATCACCTTGGATGGTCGGGTCCTCGCGGTGTCGGTCGTCGTCGCGCTCGTATGCGGCCTGGTCTTTGCCAGCGCACCGGCCTGGCTGGCGGCGAAGAGCGACCTGGTGCACGTGATGAAGTCGGGCAGCAGCGCGGTGACGGGCGACCGGCGCCGTCACCGGTCCCTGTCGGCGTTCCTCGTTGCGGACATCGCGTTCGTCTGCGTATTACTCGTCGGTACGGTGTTTGCGGTGACGAGTTTCGTGCTGGTCACGACGGCAGACCTGGGCTTCGATCGGCGAGATGTGATGACGCTGTGGTACGCCCGTTCTCTTGCGGATGTTCCGGTCGCCGAGCGGGCATCGGCGGAGCAGGTGCTCCGGGCGAACCTGATCGGTCGGGTGGGGGCGGTGCCGGGTGTCTCCGGCGTGGCGATCTCGGACGCACAAGGACCGCTGGCCGGAGTCTCGAGCCGGCACAGTATCGTCATCCCGGGCATCGGGCAGACGTCATTTCATGACATGCCCCAGAGGCGTTCGGTCACTCCGGATTACTTTCGGGTCATGGGCATGCAATTGCTCAGAGGCCGGCTGTTTCAGGCATCCGACCGGGCCGGCGCGCCACTGGTCATGCTGATCAACGACGTTGCCGCGAGGCGCTTCTTCGGCAATCGGAACCCCGTCGGCCAAGTCGTCACTTACCTGGGGCCGACGACCATCGTCGGCGTGCTAAAGGGTGTCCGCTTCAACGGGCCTGAGAGCAGCACGCAGCCGGAACTCTATACGCCGCTGGATCAGGAACCCTACCAGGACCGAGACGTGCTATCGCCCGGCGTTCCGAGCACTTCCGGCAGTCTCATGATCAAGACGACACGCGATCCTCGGACGCTCGCAGGGGCGGTTCGCGAGGCCGTCAGGCCTTTGTTGGATGCCGATCCAGCGAATCCCGAGTTCGTCGATGATTACTTCCGCAGGGTGACCATCGACCGCAGGTTCAATGCGATGTTGATGGTGGCCTTCGGGTTCGTTGCTGTTGCGATCGGGGTGATCGGGGTCTATGGCACGATGGCGTTCGCAGTCGCCCAACAGGTGAACGCCATTGGGATCCGAATGGCGCTCGGAGCCTCGCCGTCTCACGTTCTCTGGTCAGTTCTCCGGTCGGCGTTGATACGGGTGGGGCTAGGCGTTGGCGTGGGACTGATTGGTGCGTGTGCGGCCTCGCGGGCCCTGTCTGCGTTCGTCTTTGGGGTCCGCGCGACCGATCCACTGGTATACGTGGCGGTCGCAGGATTCCTGGGGTTGGTAGGTGTGGCGGCAGCTCTTGTGCCGGCAACGCGAGCCGCGCGTCTCGACCCGCTGACGGCGCTGAGGCACGAATAGAGCGAAGCCGCTAAAGCCTGCCCGTCTCCACTGTGAGGTCAAGTTCTTCGCGTTGCGGGATCGTGGTCCGCTGCCACCGGGTCCGCTCTCCGTCTTCCGACCGTGATCCGCTGCCAGCTACTGCCTACCCTTCGACTCGCTGCGCTCGCTCAGGGCAAGCTGCCTGCTGTCAGCGTCCTTGCCCTGTCTCGTCCTGTCACTGTCCTTGCGTCGATCCTCGACGCCACAGTTGGCGCTCATTCAAGTGGGCACGCCGAGGCGCGGCAGCAGCCACGTCTGCAGCAGGATCCAGACGCCGAGAAACACGAGCGGCCAGAGGTAGTCCATCACTGTCCGGCTCCTGCCTCGAGCGAGGCGAGCACGCGGCGCAGCTTGGCGTCCACCTGCTGGCCGAGCGGCGCCAGCGCCTCATTGCCGACGTGGCCCATCGTCACCAGCGGTGCCACCGCCGCGACGACGCTGCGGCCAGAGTCCGTCTCGTAGACGATCAGGTTGCAGGGGAGCAGGAGGCCCAGGTCGGTCTCCGCGCTGAGCGCCTGGAACGCGATCGGCGGGTTGCAGGCGCCGAGGATCGTGTACTTCCGGAAGTCACGGTCGAGCTTCTGCTTGATGGTCTGCTTGACGTCGATCGTCGTCAGCACGCCGAACCCTTCGGTCTTCAGCGCAGCCGTCGTGCGCTCGATGGCGTCCTCGTAGGAGACGGGCAGCTCGACCCGCATGCCGTAGCGTGTCTCTTCCACCGTCGGACCTCCGCAATCAGCGTAACAGATCTTGACCGCGCGCCTCAGCTTCGGACGCCCGCGGCCTTCAGGATCGAGATGAGCGGGCACCAGTTGGTGAAGGCCGACTGGAGCAGGTTCAGGCCGACAAAGCCCGTGAACCAGAAGAAATAGGGGCTCACCAGCACGCCGAGCAGCACGCTCGCCATGACGAACAGCCCGGCGACCAGGCGAACGTATCGGTCAATCGTCATCCTGCGCCTCCCTGGCGGTGTCAGAGGATTCCGTCTTCAGAGATTCAGATCAGGCCCGCTCGGATACAGGTTCCGGCGGGAGGAACAACATCGGCAGTTGGCAGTCCCTGAGCCAGTGCTCGCTCGGCTGCGCATGCAGCACGCCGTGGCGCACCGAGGCCGGGACGATGACCAGCGAAGCCCCCGGTTCCCGGGCGAGGTCGGCCTGGGAGGTCGCCGCGCGGTCGGCGACGCTTCCGCCGAACGTCCTGGCCATCTCGGCCGCGACCCGTCGGGCCGCCGCCTCGTCGGCCGGCGGCGAGGCGACGACGACCGGGTGAGCGAACACCGACGCTGCCGGCCCGTCTTCCTGCCCGGCCCTGACCACCAGGATCGGGGTGACCGACTGGCGGATGACGCGTTCGGCGACCGAGCCCATCCACCAGCGCGCCGGCCCCCGCCGTCCGTGCGTGCCCATCACCACCAGGTCGGCCGCCGCCGATTGGTCCACGATGGCCGACGAGGGCAGGCCCTCGTCGATGTGCGAGGTGAACTGCGAGGCCCCGTGCGCCAGGCCGAAGTCCCGCAGGAACTCGCGGGCCCGCGCCCGCGCCATCTGCCGTTCGTGTTCCAGCGCGCGGACCTGGTCCTGCGTGAAATAGGCCGGCGCGTCGAGCACCTCCGCGTGCAGCAGGTGCAGCCTGCCGCCGGCGCGGGCGGCCAGCGCGGCCGCCACCGACACGGCCCGGCCGGACGCCTCGCCGAAATCGACGGGCACCAGGATCTTCGATGGCGGGAAGCTCCACATCGTCTTACTCTCCCGACGTCGCCGGCGCGTCGGCCGACGTCTGCGGTGTGCCGCGGCGGGCGGCCCGTTCGTTCATCATGTAATAGAGGATGGGCACCGTCAGCGGCGACAGCAGCAGCGACGCGATGCCGCCGGCCATCAGCGAAATGGCGAGGCCCTGGAAGATCGGGTCGAACAGGATGACGGCCGAGCCGACGATGACGGCCGCGGCGGTCAGCGCGATGGGCCTGAACCTGACCGTGCCCGCGTCCACGACCGCCTGGGCGAGCGGAACCCCCTCCCTCAGGCGCAGCTCGATGAAGTCCACCAGGATGATCGAGTTCCTCACCACGATCCCGGCGCCGGCGATGAACCCGATCGTCGACGTCGCCGTGAAGAAGGCGCCGAGCGCCGCGTGCGCGGGCAGGATCCCGATGAGCGAGAACGGGATGACCGTCATGATCGTGAGCGGCGTCAGGAACGACTGGAACCAGCCGACCACCAGGATGTAGATCAGCAGCAGCACGGCCGCGAAGGCGATCCCCAGGTCGCGGAACACCTCGTAGGTGATGTGCCACTCACCGTCCCACTTCATGGCGTAGCGCGACGGGTCGTCGGGCTGGCGCGTGTTGTAGAGCTCGAACGCGTACCGCTCGGGCAGCGTGACGCGCGACAGCACGCGGTCCATCGCGAGGATCGCGTAGACCGGGCTCTCGATCGGGCCGGCCACGTCCGCGGTGACGTAGGTCACCGGCCGCAGGTTCTTGTGGTAGATGCTGGTGGGCTCGACCGTGTGCGTCACGCGCGTCAGTTCGCCGATGGCGACGGCGCCGCCGAGGCGGATCGACCGCACGGCCTCGGTGCTCGACCGGACGTCGCGCGGCAGGCGCAGCACGATCGGCACGTCCTCGCGCGCCTGCTCGTCGTGGAGCAGCCCGGCGACCTCGCCGGCGCCCGCCATCCGGACGACCGCCGCCACCGCCGACGGCGGCAGGCCCGCCGCGGCCGCCTTCTCCTGGTCGACTTCCAGGACGTCCTTCGGCTGTTCGCGCTCGACATACCACTCGGTGTCGACGACGCCCGGCGTGTGCTCGAACGTCCGCTTGACTTCGGCCGCCAGCGCGATGCGCCGGTCGGCGTCAGGACCGTAGACCTCGGCGACCAGCGTCTGGAGCACCGGCGGCCCGGGCGGCACCTCGGCGACCTGGATGCGGGCCGAGTACTTCCGGGCCACGGGCAGGAGCATCTCGCGCACCTGCTTGGCGATGGCATGACTCTGCTCGGACCGGTCTTCCTTGGACACGAGGTTGACCTGCAGGTCGGCCTGGTAGGGCATCTGCCGCATGAAGTAGTGGCGGACGAGGCCGTTGAAGTTGTACGGCGAGGAGGTGCCGACGTAGCTCTGCACGTTGACGACCGACGGCTGCTTCAGCGCCTCGCGCGCCAGCTCGCCGGCCACCCGCGCGGTCTGCTCGAGCGGCGTGCCCTCGGGCATGTTGATGATGACCTGGAACTCGGCCTTGTTGTCGAACGGGAGCATCTTGACGCCGACCAGGCCGAGCGGCACCAGGGCGATCGAGGCCAGGAGCGCCACGGCCACGGCACCGAGGAAGACCAGGCGCGCGCGACGGCTGGCCACCAGCCGCGCCATCACGCGCCGGTAGAGCGCCGTGAACCGATCCTCTCCGCCGTGCGCGTGGCCGGCGGCGCCCTTCATCAGCCAGGCCGCGGTCCAGGGGGTCACGACGAAGGCGATGACGAGCGAGAACATCATCGCGGCGGTGGCCCCGACCGGGATCGGCCGCATGTAGGGGCCCATCAGCCCGCCGACAAACGCCATCGGCAGGATCGCGGCGACCACGGTGAGCGTGGCCAGGATCGTCGGATTGCCCACCTCGTCGACGGCGCGCGCCGTCAGCGCGCTGAACGGCATGCCGGCGTTGCCGGCGAGCCGCGAGTGGCGCACGATGTTCTCGACCACCACGATGGCGTCGTCGACGAGGATGCCGATCGAGAAGATCAGCGCGAACAGCGTGATCCGGTTGAGCGTGTAGCCGTAGATGTAGAAGACGAACAGCGTGAGCGCGAGCGTGACGGGCACGGCGACCAGGACGACGGCCGCCTCGCGCCGGCCGAGCGTCAGCCAGATCAGGATCGAGACCGAGAAGACGGCGATGAACATGTGCCAGAGCAGCTCGTTCGACTTGCGCTCGGCCGTCTCGCCGTAGTTGCGGGTCACGGTGACCTGCAGGTCCGAGGGCAGGAGGGTGCCGCGGAGCCTGGCCATCGTCCGGTCCACGCGGCGCGTGATCTCGATCGCGTTGGTGCCCTTCCGCTTCGAAATCGCGAGCGTCACCGCCGGGTAGGACCGGCCGTCGCGCCCCTGGAACGTCACGTAGCTGGTCGGTTCGGCGTCGCCGTCCCGGACCGTCGCCACGTCGGAGACGAAGACGGGCTGGTCCTGGCGCGCGCCGACCACCACCTGCCTGACCGCCTCCGTGCCCGTCAGCCACGATCCCGACTGCACGAGGCGGCTCTCGTTGCCGCTGACGACGTCGGTCGAGGGGGGCCTCATGTTGGCGCCCTGGAGCGCCCGGGCGATGACGGTCGGGTCGAGGCCGTAGGAGGCGAGCCGCGCCGGGTCGATCTCCACGCTGACCTGCCGCGAGCGCCCGCCGATGACCTCGACGCCGGAGACGTCCGGCACTTCCTTCAGCGCGTCGCGGAGCTGGCCGGCGACCAGCCGCAGCTGGTAGTCGCTGTAGCGCGGGCTCCAGAGCGTCAGCGCCATGATCGGCACGTCGTCGATCGAGCGCGGCTTGACCAGGGGCATCGAGGCCCCGGGCGGAATGATGTCGAAGTGCGAGGCCAGCTTCTGGTTGAGGCGGACCAGCGCGGGCTCCTCCTGCTCGCCCACGCGGAACCGGACGATCACCATCGACATCCCCGGGCTCGACGTCGAGTAGATGTACTCGACGCCGGGAACCTCCCAGAGCAGGTTCTCCATCGGGCGGGTGACGCGCTGTTCCACCTCCGCCGGCGACGCGCCCGGCATCTGCACGAACACGTCGATCATCGGCACGATGATCTGCGGCTCCTCCTCGCGCGGCAGGGCGACGATCGCCAGGGCCCCGAGCGCGAGCGAGCCGACGACGATGAGCGGCGTCAGCTTCGAGTGGATGAACGCGGCCGCCAGCCGGCCGGCAATCCCGTACGGGCGGCTCATCGACGACCCTCCTCCGCGACCGTCAGGCTCTCACGGGCGCCGGCCGAGCGGGCCACCGCGCGGACCGGGCTGCCGTCCACCAGCGAGACGGGCGGCTCCACGACGACCGACTCACCGGCGTCGAGGCCGGCGGCCACGCTCGCGCGTCCGTCCACCGGCACGCCCACTTGCACGAGGCGCAGCCGCGCGCGGCTGTCCGGGCCCACCACGAACACCGAGGTCAGCTGGCCGCGGCGGACGATGGCGGAGGCCGGCACGACGATCGCCTGCCGAATGCTGCCGGCAAACCTGGCGCGTCCGTACATCCCGGATCGGATCTCGGCGTGCTGCGGGAGGTCGATCTTGACCATGAAGGCGTGGGAGCCGGGATCGAGCGCGCGCTCCACCTCGGTGATCGTGGCCGTCTGCCCGGCCGCGTCGCCGCCGAGCGAATCGATGACGACCGTCACGGGCTTGGACCGGTCCAGGACGGCGACGCGCGATTCGTCGAGCCTGACCTCGAGCCTGAACGCGCGCGTGTCTTCGACGACCATCAACGGGGCGCCCGGCGTCGCCATGTTGCCGACGTCGACCTTCTTCTCGGTGACGACGCCGTCGAACGGGGCGGCGATCTCGGCGTACGACGCGCCGACGGTGGCCCCGCGCAATCCCGCGCGCGCCGCCTCGGCTCCGGATTCGGCCTGGCGGATGGCGGCTTCGGCGCCCGCGGCTCTCGCCTCGGCCTCGCGCAGGCCGCTCACCGCCTGGTCGAGCTCGTTGGGCGTGGCCGAGTTCTTGGCGCGCAGTTCCGCCACGCGCTTGTGCGTGGCCGTCGCCAGGGCGAGGCCCGCCAGGGCCGCGTCGCGATTGGTCGTGGCCGCCTTGACGCCCTGTTCGGCGGCCGCCAGCGACGCCTCGGCGCCGGCGCGCTGGGCCTGCAGGTCGCGCGCGTCGAGGCGGATGAGGACCTGCCCTGCGCGGACGCGGTCGCCCGGCGTGACGAGAACCTGGTTCACGTCGGCGAAGATGCGGCTGACCAGCGTGGCGGTCGTCCTCGCCCTGACGACGCCGCCGGCCTCGAACGGCTGCACCGCCGGCTCCAGCCGGGCCACCTGGACACTCACCTCGACCGGGGTCCGGGAATCAGGGGTGGACGCCTCGCGCGTGCCCGAGCACGCGGCCATCGCCAGCGCGGCGGCCAGGACGGTCGCCGCGGAAATCCTGTGCGTGAACATCGTCGAACTCACTTGAAGCATCGTGACAATCCTCTCGGGCCCGACGTCGGCGTCGGGCGTGCCCGCGCCGCCCGGCTACTGCAGGCGACCGACCGCCTTGTCGAGCGCGGCCCGGCCGACCATGACGTCGACGATCGAGCCGATCCGCAGGGTCTCGGCATCGAGGAGCGACGTGGCGGCCCGCAGCACGTCGGTCACCCCGACCAGGCCGGATTCGTACCGATCCCGGATGATTCGCTGGCTCTCGCGAGCCTGCAGCACGGCCGCCCGGCCGACGGCCTCGCGAGCCAGCGCGGCGTCGTACTCCGCCCGCGCCGTCCGGACCTCGAGGCGGACGGAATCGAGCACGTGGTCGCGCTCGGCCCTGGCCCTGACTTCGGCGGCCGAGGCGGCCTTCAGGCGGGCCGCGTCGCCGCCCCCGGCAAACAGGTTGAAGCGCAGCTGCCCCGACACCATCCAGGCCGAGGCGCGGCTCCCGAACGTGTTGCCGTTCAGCTCGTACATCCCCTGGAAGTAGACCTGCGGGAGAAACGCGGCTTTCGCGGCGCCCCGCGTCGTGTCGGCCAGCGCGAGCTGCGCGTCGGCGCGGTGGACCGCGGCGCGGTTCTTGAGCGCGGCCGCCTCGTCGTCCGGGGCGGCGGCCGTCGGGGCGGCCGCCGACGGGGGCGGCGGCTCGGCCAGCGCGAACGGCTTGTCGAGCGGCACGCCCATCAGCTGGTTCAACTGGGCCCGCGCGATCGCTTCGCCGCTGGCGGCCCGAATCTGTCGCTCCTGCATCTGGGCGAGGAAGACTCTCAGCGACAGGACGTCCGCCTCGGTGACAAATCCCGCGTCGCGCCGCTGCTCGGTGCGTGCCAACTCGTCGTTCGCCGTCTCGACCGCCGCGTCGGCCGCCTTCCGCCCGGCGATGGCCTGCAGGACCATGCCGTAGACGCGCGTGACGCCCAGCGCGAGATCCGCCCGTCCCTCGGCCGTCATCTCTTGGGCGATCTGGCTGCCGAGCCCGGCCGAGCGGATGCCCGCGAGCCGGCCGCTGTCGAAGATCGGCTGCTGGATGACGAACATCCCCTGGTGGTTGGTCAGGGCGTCGGGATGGTTGAGGGCGCCAAGGTCGAAGTTGGCGGCGGTGAACCGCTGTTCGGTCAGCAGCGATCCGAACACGTAGACGGGGTCGTTGCCGCGCTGCCACGACTCGACGTAGTCCACGCGCGGCAGGTAGCCGGCGCGGGCCTCTTCGACGTGCGCGGCCGCCTCGCGTTCGCCCGCCCTGGCGGCCCGCATCATCGCGTTGTTCGCCAGCGCGGCCGACACCGCCTGGTCGAGCGTCAACGTCTCCTGCGCCGCGAGCGGCCGGGGCAGCAGGGCGAAGAGGATGGTCACGACGGTTGCGACTCGGGATACCATAGAAGCCATTCGCGGTCCTTCAGGTTCGCCCTACGCCTCGCGCCTGACGCCGTGCGCCCGTGTCACGCTGTGACAGGCGCAAACCGTAAGCCGTAAGCCGTAAGCCGTGTCCTGGTGTATGATTCACGCCCCCGGCAAAGCGTCACACGGGTTGGACCAACAGGTGGTTGTGACGAAATCTTCCAATACGAATCTTCAGCAAGAGGATGCCCGGGCCGCCCGGGAGGCGACCACTTACGCGGACCTGGTGCGGGCGGTCCAGGCGGGCGACAAGCACGCCATGGAAGCGCTCCTCATGCGGGCGCAGGAAGTGGCCTACCGCTTCAGCCTGCTCGTGTGCGGGCGGGCGGACGACGCCGATGACGCCATGCAGGAGGCGCTGCTCAAGACCTATCGGTACGCGGCGCGAATCCGCGAGCCGGAGGCGTTCCGCGCCTGGCTTTACCGCACCGTGCGCAACGCCTGCCTGATCGGGCGCCGGAAGCGGGCGAACGAGCCGGAACACATCGCCTCGCTCGACGACACGGGCGCCGACCTCGACGGCCGCGGCCGGCAGGTCGACGCGGTGGACCCGGGACGGGATCCGGAGGACCTGGCGATCAGCTCGAGCCTCCGGTCGCGCCTCAGGCGCGCGCTGGCCGCCGTGCCCCGCCCGTACCGCGTCGTGGTGGTGCTCCGGGAGATCGAGGGGTTGTCGACGCGGGAGGTGGCCGAGGTGATGGGCATCTCGGAGGCGAACGTCAAAACGCGGCTTCACCGTGCGCGCCTGCTGTTGCGCGAGCATTTGGAAGCGTCATGAACCGTCCGGACCTTGATCACGATCATCGGTGCGCCGACTTTCTCGAGCGGTTGTCGCGGTACCTGGACGATGAACTCCCGGAAGCCGAGCGGGGAACGATCGAACGGCACCTGCGCGACTGCCCGTGCTGCGAAGAGGTGCTCGAGAGCCTCAAGTTCACCGTCGCGACCTGCCATGAGAAGGGAAGGCCGACGCTGCCGCGGGAGGTGAGGCTGCGGGCGAAGGCCCGCGTGACCGAACTGCTCCGCCAGACGCCGCCGCGGAAGTCCCGGGCCCGCTGAGCCCCGCCGTCCCACGCCCCGAGCGAGGAAGAGAGATCGATGTACCCAGTGCTGTTTCGCCTCGGTTCCTTCGACATCACCAGCTTCGGCGTCATGGTCGCCCTCGGTTCGGTCCTCGGCATCCTGCTGCTCCGGCGCGAGATGGTGCGGTCGGGCCTCGACGGGGGGAAGGGGATCGATGCCGCGTTGGTGGGCGTGCTCGGCGGCCTGGCCGGCGCGAAACTGCTCTATGTGATCGAGCACTGGGCCGAACCGCTGGCGGACACGCTCCTGAGCCGGGGCGGGATGAGCTGGTTCGGCGGCCTCACCGGCGGCGTGCTGGCCGGCGTCGCGATGGTGGCCTACGCGCGGCTGCCGATGATGAAAGTGCTGGCGGCCGCGGCGCCGGCGCTGGCGGTGGGCCAGGCCGTCGGCCGAATCGGTTGCTTCCTGGTCGGCGACGACTACGGTCGGCCGACCAGCCTGCCGTGGGGAATCGCGTTCCCCGAGGGGCTTCCGCCGACCACGGTCCGCGTCCACCCGACGCAGCTCTACGAATTCATCGCGCTGCTGGCCATCGCGGCCGTGCTGCTGTGGCTGCGGCGGCGGGGAACGGCCGACCGGGCCGTGGTCGCGTGGTACCTGGTGCTCGCGGGCGGGATGCGCTTCCTGATCGAGATCGTTCGCGTCAACCAGGTGGTCGTGGCCGGCCTGACAACCGCCCAGCTCTTCTCGGTCGCCTTCGTCCTGCTCGGGGTCTGGCTGGTGATGAGGCCGGGCGAACCTCAGGCCAAGCCTCAGGCCGGGCCGGCACGTCGTGCGTCCAGGCGCTGAGAGCGCCCGCGGGATGGGGCTCGAGCCGGGCGGTTACTTCGTCGAGCGGACCGGGGCGATCGGCGCTGCCCGCAGCTGCTGCCTGGCCTGGTCGAGCAACTGCTGAGCCTTCTCTCGATCGGGATAGTTCGGATTGGTGGCGAGCAGCTGCTCCCAGGCCCGCACCGCGCCGGCGAAGTCCTTCTTGCCGTCCCGCTTCACGATCCCGAGATTGAACAGCGTCTGCGGGTGGTTCGGCTCGATCGCGAGCGACTTCCCGAACTGGGCGATCGCGTCGTCGGGCTTCCCCGCATACCACAGGGCCGTTCCAAGGTCCGTGCTGAGGTTCACGTTCCTCGAGTCGATCTCGAACGCCTTCTGGTAGGGGCCGATCGCCTCGCTGTACCGGCCGGCGTCGTAAAGCAGGTTGCCGAGCTGCGTGTTGGCCTGGACGTTGCGCGGGTCGCGCGCCAGGATGTTCCGCAGCGCCTGCGCCTGTTGCTCGTCGAGCAGGCCGACGCTCTGGGACCCGGCGGCCGGCGCCTGGGCCGCCGGAGCCGCGCCGGGGACCGCCGGCCGGGGACCGCTGAAGATCACGTACCCGACAGCCAGTCCGAGCACGAGGCACGCGACGGCGATCAGGGCCCAGGTGGAGGAGGACGTCTGCTGTTGTGCCATAAGTTGAAGTGGGGAGGCGGGACGGCCCGCGCCATCCCGCCCGCCCCAACGGTCTACGCGCCGACCCTCCAGCTTCGCAGCACCTTCATGTAGTTGCCGCGCTCGAACGCCGCCGGGTCCGGACTCTTCTGCAGGCTCATGCTGCCGCGCATCTGCGCGACCGACTCGTAATCGTGCTCTTCCATCCAGTGCTTCATGCCCTGGATGATGGTGAGCAGCCGCTCGGGCCCGTCCTCGAGCAGCCGCGACACGACCTGGACCGCCGACGCGCCCGCCATCACCGCCTTGACGGCGTCGAGGCCGGTGTGGACGCCGCCGCTCGCCGCGAGCGACGCCTTCACCTGGCCCCACAGGATGGCGAGCCAGTGAATGCGCAGCAGGAGTTCCGAGGAGTCGGAGAGGTGCAGGCTCGGCACCGCCTCGAGCGCCTCGACGTCGATGTCGGGCTGGTAGAAGCGGTTGAAGACGACGATGCCGTCCGCCCCCGCCTCGTCGAGTTGATGGGCCAGGTGCGCCACCGACGAGTAGAACGGCGACAGCTTCATGGCCACCGGGATGGTGACGGCCTTCTTCACCGCCCGCAGGATCTCGACGGTACGGCGCTCGACGTCGGCCCCCGACTCCTTCGGGCTGGTCGCGATGAAGTAGACGTTCAGCTCGAGCGCGTCGGCGCCGGCCTCCTGCATCGTCTTCGCGTAGGTGAGCCACCCCTCGTTGGTGGTGCCGTTGAGCGAGGCGACGACCGGGATCCGCACGGCGGCCTTGATCTTCCGGATCTGCTCCAGGTACTCGTGCGTCTGGAACACGAAGTCCTCGGGCTTCGGGAAGTAGGCGAGCGCCTCGGCCGACGTGTTGGCGGTGACCTCGATGTTGTGGACGAGACCGTCGCGCTCACGGGTGATCTGCTCCTCGAACAGCGAGCGGAGCACGATGGCCGCGGCGCCGGCGTCCTCGAGCCGCTTCACCGTGTCGAGCGAGTCGGCGAGCGGAGAGGCGCCCGGCATCAACGGGTGCGCGAGACGAAGGCCAAGGTAGTTGGTTGACAGGTCCATCGTATCCTCCGTTACTCGGCCGAGCCGGCCGGCTTGGTTACGGGAATGGCCAGCTTGGCGAGCTGCTCGTAGATGCCGTAGCGCAGGGACGCTTCACGCTGCGCGGCCTCCAGCAGCATCTGGTAGCGGGCGGGATTCTGCTGCTGCACCACGCGGAAGCGCGTCTCGTTCGCCATGAACAGCCCGACGTCCGCCTTGGGTGCCGGCGAATCCATCATGAGCGGATTCTCGCCGTTGGCCAGGCGCCGCGGGTCGAACCGGTAGAGCGGCCAGTAGCCGGTGTCCACCGCCAGCTTCTGCTGGTCCAGACCGCGCTCGAGGTCGTACCCGTGCGCGATGCAGTGGCTGAACGCGATGATGATCGACGGGCCGTCGTAGGCATCGGCCTCCTGGAACGCCTTCACCGTCTGCGCGTCCTTGGCGCCGAACGCCACGTGGGCGACGTAGACGCTGCCGTACGCCATGGCGAGCATGCCGAGGTCCTTCTTGGGCCGGGCGTTGCCGGCCATCGCGAACTTGGCCGACGCGCCGATGGGCGTGGCCTTCGACGCCTGGCCGCCGGTGTTCGAGTAGACCTCGGTGTCGAGCACGAGGAGGTTGACGTTGCGATTCTGCGCGATGACGTGATCGAGGCCGCCGTAGCCGATGTCGTACGCCCAGCCGTCGCCGCCGACGATCCAGACGCTCTTGCGCACCAGGTAGTCGGCGATCCGCTCGAGCCACCGGGCCTCGCCCGACCCGATCGGCGCGAGCGCCCGGCGCAGGTCCGCCACCCGGATGCGCTGGGCGGCGATGCCGGCCTCGGTCGTCTGATCGGCCGAGAGGATCGCGTCCACCAGCGGCTGGCCAATCTGTCCGACCATCCGGCGAAGCAGCTCGCCGGCCTGCTCGAGGTTCTTGTCGATCGCGAGCCGGTAGCCGTACCCGAACTCGGCGTTGTCCTCGAACAGCGAGTTCGACCAGGCCGGGCCGCGGCCTTCGCGGTTCTGCGCGTACGGCGTGGTCGGCAGGTTCCCGCCGTAGATCGACGAGCAGCCGGTCGCGTTGGCGACGAGCAGCCGGTCGCCGTAGAGCTGCGTGAGCAGCTTCACGTACGGCGTCTCTCCGCACGCCGCGCACGCGCCCGAGTACTCGAACAAGGGCTGGAAGAACTGCGTCCCCTTGACGTCCGCCTTCACCTTGCTCCGGTCCACCTCGGGCAGGTTGAGGAAGAAGTCGTAGTTGGAGACCTCGGCGTCGCGCAACGGCCGCTGCGGCGCCATGTCGATCGACTTGTGCTTCGGGTTGGTCTTGTCCTTGGCGGGGCAGACCGCCACGCAGATCGAGCAGCCCGTGCAGTCCTCGGGGGCCACCTGGATGGTGTACTTCATCCCCTTGAACTCGCCGCCCTTGAAGTCGGTGGACTTGAACGTCGCGGGCGCCGTGGCCAGCTCGGCCGGCTCGTAGACCTTCGCGCGGATGGCGGCGTGCGGGCAGACCATCGCGCACTTGTTGCACTGGATGCAGATCTTCGCGTCCCACACCGGGATCTCGAGGGCGATGTTCCGCTTCTCCCACCGCGCCGTGTCGGTCGGCCAGGTGCCGTCCACCGGGAACGCGCTGACCGGCAGCAGGTCCCCCTGGTTGGCCAGCATCAGTGCCGTCACCCGCTTGACGAAGTCGGGCGCCTTGTCCGACACCATCGGCGGCCGCCGGTGCGTGGCCGTCGCGGCCGCCGGCACCGTGACCTGGTGCAGGTTGGCCAGCGTCTGGTCGACGGCGGCAAAGTTCTTCTGGACCACGTCCTCGCCGCGCTTGCCGTAGGTCTTCTCGATCGCCTTCTTGATCTGCGCGATCGCCTCCTCGCGGGGCAGCACGCCGGAGATCGCGAAGAAGCACGTCTGCATGATCGTGTTGATGCGCGTGCCCATGCCGGTGGCCTTGGCCACCTCGTAGGCGTCGATCACGTAGAACTTGAGCTTCTTCTCGATGATCTGTTCCTGCACTTCGCGGGGCAGGTTCTCCCACGCCTTGTCGGCGGGGAACGGGCTGTTCAAGAGGAACACCGCGCCGGGGCCGGCGTAGGCGAGGACGTCGTACTTGTCGAGGAACACGTACTGGTGGCAGGCCACGAAGTTCGCCCGCTTGACCAGGTACGACGAGCGGATCGGCCGGGGGCCGAACCGCAGGTGCGAGATGGTGATGGCGCCCGACTTCTTCGAGTCGTACACGAAGTAGCCGTTGCCGTAGTTGTCGGTCTCCTCGCCGATGATCTTGATCGAGTTCTTGTTGGCGCCGACCGTGCCGTCCGCGCCGAGGCCGAAGAACACGCCCCGCACGACGTCGTCGGGCTCGATGTCGAAGTCGGGATCGACCGCGAGCGACAGGTGCGTCACGTCGTCGACGATGCCGACGGTGAAGTGGTTCTTCGGCGCCGCCGCGGCGAGGTTCTCGTAGACCGCCTGGGCGTGGGCCGGCGTGAATTCCTTCGAGGAGAGGCCGTAGCGCCCGCCGACGACGGCGATGTCGGCCCTGCCGGCTTCCGAGAGGGCCGTGACCACGTCCTGGTAGAGCGGCTCGCCCACGGCGCCCGGTTCCTTCGTCCGGTCCAGCACCGCGATCCGGCGGACCGTCTTCGGCAGCGCCGCGACGAAGTGCTCGATCGAGAAGGGCCGGAAGAGCCGCACCTTGAGCAGGCCGACCTTCTCGCCGCGGGCCACCATCCACTCGACCAGTTCGTGCGCCACCTCGGCCCCCGAGCCCATCACGATGATGACGCGGTCGGCCTCGGGATGGCCCACGTAATCGAAGAGGCGGTACTGGCGGCCGACGATCTTCGCGAACTGATCCATCGCCTCCTGGAAGCAGGCCGGGGCCGCCGCGTAGAAGCCGTTGCAGGCCTCGCGGGCCTGGAAGAAGGCATCGGGGTTCTGCGCGGTGCCGCGCAGCACGGGCTTTTCGGGCGTCAGCGCCCGCGAGCGGTGGGCCGCCACCATGTCCTCGGTGATCATCGCGCGCAGGTCGTCGTCGAGCAGTTGCTCGATCTTCGCGACCTCGTGCGAGGTCCGGAACCCGTCGAAGAAGTGGAGCACCGGCACGCGCGAGCGGAGCGTGGCCCGCTGGCCGATGGCGGCGAAGTCGTGCGCCTCCTGCACCGACCCGGAGGCGAGCATCGCGAACCCGGTCTGCCGGCACGCCATGACGTCGGAATGATCCCCGAAGATCGACAGCGCGTGCGTGGCCACCGTGCGCGCCGACACGTGCATGCAGAACGAGGTCAGCTCGCCCGCGATCTTGTACATGTTGGGGATCATCAGCAGGAGGCCCTGCGACGCCGTGAACGTCGTCGTCAGCGCGCCGGCCTGGAGCGCGCCGTGCACCGCGCCGGCGGCGCCGCCTTCCGACTGCATCTCGGTCACCGACGGCACGGTGCCCCAGATGTTCTTCCGGCCCTTCGCCGACCACTCGTCCGCCCATTCGCCCATGTTGGACGACGGCGTGATGGGGTAGATGGCGATCACCTCGTTCGTCCGGTGGGCGACCGAGGCGGCGGCCTCATTCCCGTCGATTGTGATGTGAGGACGTGTCATATGATGGCATTCTCCGAGTAACGACCGGGTTGAACGGAACAGTCAGCGTGCGATGGCGGTGGTGGCTGGCTGAGACTGGATGGCGGCGGGCGCTCCCGGCCGGGTCCGGCCGCCGCGGAGGCGTCGGCTTCGGCCGCAACACCGTCCGGGCCAACGAGCCCCGCCCTCGGCACGACTAGCGCGGCAGTTGGCCCCACACTGCGCTGCGCGACCTCTAATACTAGAACCTCCGGGCCGCCGATGCGAGGAGAAAAGGGAGGCGGCGGCCTGCGCCAGAACTCGGCCGGAAGAGGCGCTGGTTGTGTGATGGAGTTGGTTTGACGGCGGAGATTCCTCGGGGTCGCAAGCCCTGAGCCCTAAGCCTTGAGCCCTGAGCCGTCCTTGCCTGAGCCTTGAGCCCTAAGCCTTGAGCCCTATGCGGTGGCGAACGCGAACACGGGGCGCGGCGCCGGGTGGACGGCCGCACGGCGCCGCGGCTCGACCAGCAGGCGCAGGCCGTAGCCTTCCGGCACGCCGGTCGACTGGCGCGACGGCCCCACGCGGTAGACGGCCGACAGCACGCGTCCGTTCTTGAGCGTGGTCGGCAGCGTCTCGGTCTGCTCGGCCCGCTCGACCTGCAGGGAGACCAGGCGGAAGAGGGGGATCGCCGATCCGCTCACGCTCTCGATATAGGCCCCGGTGTCGCTGAGATCCCGGATCACCACGCTGTTGAACCGGGTCGTCCCGCGTCCGTCCTTCCATACCACGCGCCCCGTGATCCCGAGCGGCTGCCGGGCCGAGGAACGCTGATCGCTGGAAATCCCGGTGGTGGAGAGCATCGGAAGGGTTCGGCTCATGCCGAATACACGTATCAAGATGTGGTCCAGGCGGCCAAGCCATTGGCCGGTCTGTCTAAATATGACTTAAGATATTGTAAACACGTCACTTAACAGGATAACTGATGTATAAGGCCGGCCTTGGAACTGTATACAACGGTTACAACAGCTCTCACAGATGGCTACTTGATATCCAGTTTCAGGGGTGATCGTCGAGCCCCAAACGCTTCATCTTGAGGTAGAGGCCACGTCGGGTCAGGCCGAGCGTGCGTGCGGTTTCGGAGATGTTGCCCGCGCTCCGGTCGAGGGCGATCCGGATCATCTCCCGTTCGAGGTGTTCGACGGCGAGGCCGAGGGGCAGGCGGCTCGATGACAGGTCATCGGCCTGCTCCCCGATGCCCTCGGGCTTCTCGCGCCGGGCCGAGAACTCGGGCGAGAGGTGCTCCGGGCCGACGAGGCCGTCCGGGCCGCTCAGGGCCACCGCCCGCTGGATCTCGTTCTTCAGCTGGCGGACGTTTCCCGGCCACCAGTGCTGGGAGAACAGGTCGAGGGCGGCGGCGCTCAGCTGCACGTCCGGCTTGCCGAGCCGCTCGCACGCCTCCCGCAGGAAGAGCGCGCAGAGGTGGGGGATTTCCTCCCGGCGCTCGCGCAGCGGCGGGACGTGGATGCGGATCACGGTGAGGCGGTAGTAGAGGTCCTCCCGGAACTTGCCCTCGGCCACGCGCTGCTCGAGGTCGGCGTTGGTCGCGGTGATGACGCGCACGTCCACGCGCTGGGGACGCGACTCGCCGATCGGCATCACCTCGCCCTGCTCGAGGAACCGGAGCAGCTTGGGCTGGACCTCGAGCGGCAGGTCGCCGATCTCGTCGAGGAAGAGGCTGCCGCCGGCCGCCGATCGGATCAACCCGGCGTTGTCGCTGACAGCGCCCGTGAACGACCCGCGCCGGTGGCCGAACAACTGGCTGTCGGCCAGGTCGCGCGTCGTCGTCGTGCAGTTGTAGGGGAGCAGCAGGCCGCCGCTGCGGGGCGACCCGAGGTGGATGGCGCGGGCGACGAGCTCCTTGCCGGTGCCGCTCTCGCCGGTGATGAGCACCGTCAGGTCGTTGGCCTGGAGCCGTTCGATCTGCTCCACCACGCGCGACATGGCCGCGCTCGCGCAGACGAAGCCGGGCAGCACGGCGTCCAGCGTGCGAAGCGCCTTCTCGTCGCGCGGCTGCGCCACCCGCTCCCGGGTGCCGCAAAGGGCGAATCCCTGGCGGGCCACGGCGGCGATCATGCGGAGGCGCCGGGAGGTGGCCTGGCCGATCGGGCGCGTCGAGGCGACCAGCGCCAGCCGCTCGTCGTCACCCTCGTGGCCGATCGGCTCGAAGAAGAACTCGCCCCGGCCGTGGCCGTTCCCGCGCACGGCCGCTCGCGCGAGCGAGGCGGCCGCCTCGGCGTCGCAGCCGGTCGCGGACACGACGCGGACCTCGTCGCCGCCGGCCCGCAGGAACACGACCGCCGGGTCGCCCGACGCCGCCTCGGAAAAGGCCGAGGCCGTCTCGAGCGCCAGCAGGTCGGGCATCACCGCCGCGTCGACCAGCCGCCGGACGATCACGTCGTCGGCCTCCCCGGGCGCCGCGAGGTACTCGCCCGTCGTCTGCGCGGGCGGGCGCAGCCGGGCGCTGGCGCGGGCTTCCTCGAGGTCCGGCGCCGCCCCGAGCGACTCGAACACGGTCATCGCCTCGCGCAGGTGGCGTTCGGCGGTCGACCGCGCGCCCACCTCGGCGACCAGGCGGCCGAGGGAGAGGCGGCTGAGCGCCGCCTGGTAGCGCTCGCCGAGCAGGTCGAACACGCTCGCGCTCTGCGCGAGGTCGTGGTAGGCGTCGGTCGGGCGGGCGTGCCGGAGATGCACCTTTGCGCGCAGCCGGAGATAGTCACCCCACGCGCCCGGCGTCGCGCGGGGGTCGAGATGCGCGACGGCGAGGCTGAGCCGCCGTTCGGCCTCCGCCTCGGCGCCGTCGACGAGCAGGGCCTCGGCCGCGAGCAGTTCGGCCTGGATCGCGTCGGCGGCGGGGACGCCGGGAGCCGCGGCGATCTCCACGGCGAGGCGGAGGGCGTCGGCGGGGGCGCCGCGGCGAAGCGCCAGCCTCGCGGTCAGCAGGCGAATCGACCACTCGTACCAGCGGCTGGCCTCGAGGCCGTAGGTGCCATAGGCCTTGGAGGCCTGCTGCAGGCACTGCTCGGCCTCGTCGTACTCGCCGCGCACGAGGTGGATCTGGGCGAGCGTGTCGAAGACGGCGCCAGTGGTCTCGTGAAGCTGCACGGGAGTCCGGATCTCGAGCGCGCGCGTCAGCACCTGTTCGGCCCGCGAGAGGTCGCCGAGCCGGACGCAGATCTGTCCGAGGGAGGCCAGCGCGACGGCCAGGCCGTGTACCGAGCCGGCGTGCTCGTGCAGCGACAGGGCGCGCTCGGCCAGCGCGAGCGCCTGATCGTGGCGGTGGCGCATGAGGGCGACGTTGGCCTGGTTGCCGCACACCAGCGCCAGCACGTCCTCGGCGTGCGACGCGGTGGCCAGGTGCTCGGCCTGCCGCAGTGCCGCCATCGCTTCGTCGAACCGTCCGGATTGCGCCGCCACGATGCCGGTCAGCGAGTGGCAGAGCGCGAGGTGGCGGCGGTCGCCCGCGGCGTTGAGCGCGGAGATCGCCTTGGTGACCTCCTCCCGCACGATCGCCGGGTCGCCCACCTGGCGGTAGCACACGCCCAGCGCGTAGTGCGCCAGGCCGATCGCCCGCGAGTCGAGCGCGAGTTCCGCCTGCTTGAGGGCGCGGCCGAGCAGGGCAATCGCCCGCGACTGGTCGCCGCGGAGCGCGGCGAGGCGGCCGTGGAGGCGCCAGAGGGCCGAGAGCTGCGGCGGCGGGATCCGCTCGCGCGTCACGTCGGGCGGCCGGCCAAGGACCACCGCCGCCTGCGTGATGTCGTCGCGCAGCAGCCAGGCTTCGGCCATCGCGCAACGGATGGCCAACTCGTCCTCGCGTCGAAGTCCCGGCGCGCCGAGCGCGTGCGAGAGCGCATCGAGGGCCTCGGCGCCTCGCCCGCGCTGGAGGGCACTGGCGGCGCGCGCCATCGACGGCTGGAAGGACTCGGCCGGCACGGCGAGAGTATAGCAGCCCGTGACGGGCCGCTCCATCCTCCTGCGGTCAGGAGTAGTATCGAGTTATGGCAAGGGGATGGGAAAGCAAGTCGATTGAAGCACAGCAGGACGAGGCGTCGCGCGGGATCGGCGGGACCGGCGGGACCGGGCGCCCGGCGACGCAGCAACAGCGCGACCGACAAGAGCAGCGCCGCACGCTGGACCTGGCACGGGCCCGGGCGGTCGCCGACCTGGAGCGCGCGACGACCGAGCCGCACCGGGCAATGCTCCGCCGGGCGATCGCCGCCCTCGACAATCTCCTCGGCCGGCTTTGATCGGCGGGCACGGGCCTACGGCGCCTCACCCCCGAGCCGGACTCCCCAGCGGACCGCCAGGTCGCGGATGTTCAGCAGCGTGAGAAGGCGGACGTGCTGCTCGGCGAACCTGGCCATGACGCCCCGGTCCTCCGACCGATCGAAGGGGACGGCCGGGACGAAGCCGCTCCTCAGTCGCAACACCGTCGAGGACCGTCCCAGGCTGGCGGAGCCGCCGCCCACGTTCACATACAGCGCGATTGGCCGCCCGCCGGCGACGCGACGGTAAAGCGAGAGCCGTTCCCGGACGGCGTCCCGAAAGTCGGACGGGCGCAGGACCGCCGCGCCCAGGCAGGATGCCGCCTCGTTCCCGATACGCGTCGCGAGAGCCCTGGCGTCCGGCTCGAGCCCGAGCCCGTTGTCGTCGTCGCCGCCGATGGTCACGGCGGCCGATACCGGCGGGAGCAGACCGCTCCTTGCCGCGCGGCACTCGATCTCGGGCCACGTGAACCCGGGCTGATTGGCGCCCCACGTGGACGCGGTAACCGACGAGACGGCCACCAGATCGGCGCCGAGCGCCCGCGCGGCCGCCATCACCGCGAGATTCAACCCCGGGAACGAGCCGGAGAATCCCGCCGCGACCAGGTCGCCGCGGCCGATCCCCTCGGCGGCGAGGCGCCGCGTCAGGACGGAGGCCCAGGCCGGGTCGGCGGCCGTTCGTTTCGCCTCGAGGGTGCCCATCGTGGTGACCAGCGGCGACCACTCTGCGCCAACCAGGCCCGACACGTCTCCGCTCGCATCAGCGGCCACCGCGGAGTCCGCCTTGGCCGACCTGATCAGGGCCTCGACTCTCCGCATCGCCTGCTCGGCGGCGTTCGCGTCGGCGTCGAGTCCGGCTCGCGCGTTCCGATCGAGCGTCACGCGCGTGCCGGCCGAGGGCGCGAGCCGGAACCGCGAAGGGAAGAGCAGCACGAGCGCGACCACGGCAAGGCCCAGCGCGGCCACGGCCGTTCCGCGGACGGGGAGCCTGCCGAGCCGCGGTCGGAACGCCTCAGACACGGGCGAGCCCCATCAGGACCAGGCGCACGGCCGCGGCCACCAGCAGCGTGAGTCCCACCGTGACGCCCACGCCCTGTTGGAGCGCGGTGTTCGCGATCAAGCCCGGGACGATGTAGCCGATGGCGCGCAGGGAAGCGGCTTCGGGCGGCAGGACGTAGACGAGATGTTCGAGGGCCGCATTGAGCAGGAACCCGACCAGCACGGTGACGCCGAATCGGCGGCGCCCGTACAAGACGACCAGGCGCCCGATGCCGTAACGGACCAGGGCCAGCGTCGACAGCGCCACGAGGAAGGTCGCCGCAAGACGCCAGGGCTGATCGAGGTAGAGCGCCAGGTAGCCCGGCACGACGAGCCCTGCCGACGCCACGCCGAACACCTCGGTGACGACCAGGCTCAAGGTGAGGCCGATTCCAATCGCGACTTCAATCACAGGAGGCCGCCTCCCCGACCAGGCGCGGGACGTCGAGGCCCCGCGCGTTGCCGCAGACCACCACAACGGCGCCGCCCGCGTGCGCCGCGAGCCACTCGGCCAGCCGGCCGGTCGTCACAAATGCCGTCGCGCCCGCCGGCCGCGCGCCGGCCAGCGCTCTCCAGAGGGTGAACGGCGGGCGCGCGCCGCTGACGATGAGATGGTCGGACGCCGCGAACGCCGTGCCGTGACGGACGAAGCACTCCAGTCTCGGCGCACGGTCCTCACGGTGGTGGTAGATCAGGATTCGGGGGAGCGCGCCGTGGCTGCCGGGCGAGTGGTCCCGCCACGGCTCGAATTGGTCGAGCAGGATCCCCAGCGACTCGGGGTCGTTGGCGGAGGTCGCATCGAGCCACCGGAAGCCACCGTGCCGGACCGAGGCCGTGTCCTCCCGCAGCTCGCCGGGGTCCCGCGGGGCCCGCGTGAAGCCGGCCCGCGCCACGCGGTCGTCGATGCCGATCTGCCTCGTGACGGCGAGCGCCAGCGAGAGGTCCTCCGCGAGCCAGCGGGGGCCGGCACCGGGGCCTCCGGCCTCGGCATCGGGTGCGTCGGCGACGACCACCCGCGTGCCGAGCCGTGACGCTCGGGCACGAAACCGCGGCAGAAACGGCGAGTCGGCGACGACGAGCACGCCACGTTCCGGGATCGTGTTGGCCAGCGACTCGGCAATCGTCGCCAGGTCGCCGCCCATCGTCTCGGTGTGATCGAGGCGGACGTTGGTGATGACACCGACGGTCGCCCTCAGCATCTGCCGCTCGGTGACGTGCTGGAGGGCGGGATCGATCGCCATGCACTCGGCGACCAGGGCGCGGGCGCCGAGCCTCCGGGCGCGCCGGGCCAGCGCGAGCTGCTCGCGGACGTTGGCCGGCCCGCGGCGGCGTACCGCGACCTCGCGGCGATCCGGCAGCAGCAGGCGCGCCGCGGCGCCCGTCGTCTTGGCCACCGCCGGGATGCCGGCTTCGACCAGGGCCGACCAGACGAGACGCGTCACGGTGGACTTGGCGCGCGTGCCGTTGACATGGACCCGGATCGGCAGGCGGCCCAGCGCGCGGTCGCGCGCGACGCGCTCGGCAAGACCGAGCGCCAGCAGGACGAGCAGGCAGACGAGGAGGATCGCAGGCACGGGTCCGGGACGCGAAAGAGCAGGGCCGCGCCAGTATAATGGATGCGCCGTGATTTCTCGATTCCCCCGGCGCATCCCATGGCTCTGCGTGCTCGCGCTCCTCGCGGCGGGCGCGTCGTGCCGGTCGCGCGAGCAGGCGAGTCCGGCCCAGTCGGCGCCTCCTCCTGACCGGGCGACCGGCCGTGCTCCCGTCGCGGCGCCGCCCGCGGCTCGCCCGAAGATCGTCATCCTCGGCGACAGCCTGACGGCGGGACTGGGGCTCGCGCAGGACGAGGCGTATCCGGCCCTGCTGCAGCAGCGGCTCGACGGCGCCGGCTACCGGTTCGACGTGGTCAACGCCGGCGTGTCGGGCGACACGAGCGCGGGAGGGCTGAGCCGGCTCGACTGGTCGCTCGACGGCGATGTCCGGATTCTCGTCGTCGCGCTCGGCGGCAACGACGGCCTGCGCGGGCTGCCTCCCGAGGACATGAAGCAGAACCTGGCCGAGATCATCCGCCGCGCGCGCGCGCGCCGCATCGCGGTCCTGCTCGCCGGCATGGAGACGCCGACCAACATGGGACCGGACTACCAGCGGCGATTCCACGACGTGTTTCCGGCCCTCGCCGAGGAGTATCGGACGGCCTTTCTCCCGTTCCTGCTCCAGGACGTGGCCGGGCGTCCGGAGCTCAACCAGCGCGACGGGATTCACCCGACGGCCCAGGGCGCGCGGATCGTGGCCGACCACGTCTGGCGCGTCCTCGAGCCGATGGTGCGGACGGCATCTCAATGATCCAACTGCGCGGCGTCTCGAAAACCGTCATGAGCGGCGCGTCGCCGCTGACGATCCTCCACCCGCTGGATCTCGACGTGCCGGCGGGGCAGTTCCTCGCGGTGACCGGGCCGTCCGGGAGCGGCAAGTCGACGCTGCTCGGCCTCATCGCCGGCCTTGACGCGCCGTCGGGCGGCCGGGTCGTGATCGACGGCACCGACATCACGACCCTCGACGAAGACCGCCTCGCGCGGCTTCGCGGCCAGAAGGTCGGCTTCGTCTTCCAGTTCTTCCACCTGGTGCCGTCGCTGACGGCGTACGAGAACGTGATGGTGCCGATGGAAATCGCGGGGCGGGCGGACGCTCCCGGCCGGGCGGCGGCGCTGCTGGCCGAAGTCGGGCTCACCGGCCGGGGCCACCATTACCCGTCGCAGCTCTCGGGCGGCGAGCAGCAGCGGATTGCCATCGCCCGGGCCCTCGCCAACGACCCGCTGATCCTGCTGGCCGACGAACCGACCGGGAACCTGGACACGGCCAACGGCCGACACATCATGGACCTGCTGCGCGGGGTGAACGAGCGCCGCGGCACGACGCTCGTGCTCGCGACGCACGACCCCGGCCTCGCCGGCATGGCCCGGCAACGGCTGGCCCTGCGGGACGGACGGCGGGACGGCGACTGATGCGATTCGTCCTTCGCATGGCGGCGCGCGAGCTCCGGTCGTCCTGGCGGCGGCTGCTGCTGTTCTTCGTTTGCATCGCCGTCGGCGTGGGCGGCATCGTCCTGCTGCGGTCGGTCGTGCAGGATGTACGGACCGCGATCATGCGCGACGCGCGCGGTCTCGCGGCTTCCGACGTGACGCTGTCCACGAGCCGTCCATGGGATCCGAAGGTAAGGGCCCTCATCGACGAGCGGCTCGCGGCGGTGCGCGGGGCGGCGCGGACCGAGGGGATCGAGGTCAGCACGATGGTGCGGCCGGCCGACCCCAGCCGCCCCGTCGCGAAGCTGGCGGAAGTGCGCGGCGTCCAGGCTGGATTCCCGCTCTACGGCACCGTCGAGCTCCAGGGCGGGCGGCCGTACGCGCACGCCCTGGTGACCGGCCACGGGGCCCTCGTGCGGCCCGAGTTGCTCGTGCAGCTCGAGTCGCGCGTGGGCGACGAGATCCTCATCGGATCGGGCCGGTTCACCATCCGCGGCGTCCTCGTGTCGGAGCCCGGGCGGCGGGTGGCGGGCTTCAGCTTCGGCCCGCGCATCCTGGTCGATGCGGCCGATCTCGAGGGGACCGGGCTGCTCGGGTTCGGCAGTCGCGTATCGCGCGACATCCAGCTGAAGCTGCCCGACGCTCAGATCGAGCCGGTCGCCTCGTCGTTCCGCGCCTCGCTCCGCGGGCAGTTTGTGAGCGTCCGGACGTTCCGGGGCAACGAGGATCACGTGGGGGAGGAACTGACGCGGGCCGAGAACTACCTGAGCCTGGTCGGCCTGGTCATCGTGATCCTGGGAGGCATCGGCGTCTGGAGCGTGACGCGCGTGTTCGTGCAGCAGAAGGTGCGGGCGATCGCCGTCCTCAAGTGCCTGGGGGCGACCAGCGGCCAGGTGTTCGCCGCCTTCCTTGCCCAGGCGGTTTTGCTCGGCGCGGCCGGCTGCGTGCTCGGCGTGGGCCTCGCCGCCGCGGCGCTCGCCATGCTGCCGAAGCTCCTCGCCGGCCAGCCGGTCGTTGCGGCGGTGCCCAACGACATGACCCCGTCGGCCGTCGTCCAGGGAGTGGCGATCGGCCTGCTCGTGGCGGTGCTGTTCTCGGCCGTGCCCCTGCTCGACGTGCGCCGCGTCAAGCCGTCGCTGCTGCTGCGCGAGGGGGGCACGGCGCGGGAGCGCGACTGGGTGAGATGGGTGGCGATGGCCGTGCTGCTGGCCTCCCTCGTCCTGCTCGCCAGCTGGCAGGCCGCCTCGCTGCGCGTCGGCCTGGCGGTGTCGGTCGGCCTGACCGCGGTGGCGGCCGTGCTGAGCCTGGTGAGCGCCGGGCTCATCCGCGCCGTCAGGCCGCTGGCTTCGTCGCGCTCGGTGGCCTTGCGCCACGCGGTGCTGCGTCTGAGCCGCCCCGGCAACCAGACGCGCGCCGTGCTGCTGGCCGTCGGCCTCGGCGCGTTCTTCATCGTCGGGGTTCGTTCGCTGCAGGCGAACCTGCTCGCGCAGGTGTCGCTGACGCTCGATGCCGGCGCCGCGGACATGTTCCTGATCAACGTGCAGCCGGACCAGGTCGCGGCCCTCGAAGGGATGCTGGCGGGGAGGCAGGGGGCCCGGCTGATGCCGGTCATCCCGGTCCTGAGGGCGCGCGTCACCGGCGTGTTCGGGCGCGAGGTGAAACTCGGCGACGCCGAGGCCGTCCATCGCCGCGGCGGGCTGGGGCGCGAGTTCACGGTGACCTGGCGCGACCGCCTGCAGCCGAACGAGCACGTGATCGAGGGACGGTTCTGGCCGCCAGGGCGCTCCGACCAGGTCGAGGTCTCCATCGAGAAGAGCCTGCGCGACAGGTCGCGCCTGCAGGTGGGCGATCTCGTGGACTTCGACGTGCTCGGCCGCCAGGTCCGCGCCCGGATTACCAGCGTGAGGGAAGTGGACTGGCGCGATGCCCGGCAGGGCGGGTTCATGTTCGTGTTCCGGCCGGGCGCGCTCGAGAAGGCGCCGGCCACGTTCGTGGCGCCGCTGCGCGGCCCCGTCGACCCGCTCGCCCGCGCCCGGCTGCAGCGCGAGATGGTGGACCGTTTCCCGAACGTATCGGTCATCGACCTGCGGGAGATCCTCCAGAACGTCGAGCGCGTGCTGGCGAGGGTCGCGCTCGGCGTCAGCATCGTCGGGGGGCTGGTGCTGCTCGTCGGCGTCCTGATCCTGATCGGGTCGGTGTCGATGACCCGGTTCCAGCGGATGTATGAGGTGGCCATCTTCCGCACCCTCGGCGCGGGCACCCGACTGCTCACGGTGATGACGGCGATCGAGTACGGGGTGCTCGGCCTGCTGGCCGGCGTGATCGGCTCGACGGCGGCGATGGCCCTGACCTACGGCGTCAGCCGGTACATCCTGGATATCAGCTGGGCCCCGTATCCCGCGATTACCTTCATCGGCATGGCGCTCACCACGCTGCTCGTGTGCGCGGTCGGCCTGCTGGCCAGCGTCGACATCCTCCGGCGACGGCCGCTGGGCACCCTGCGGTCGGAGTAGCGGCGGTCCCCGGCTCGGCGTGGTCTCGTGCTATGATTAAGGATTCCTGAGAGCGGGGCGTGAGGAGAGGGGCATGGAACTGCAGCATTACAAGGACGCGTTGGAGAGGAAGCGCTCGGAAATCCTGTCGTCGGGCGGCATCAAGCCGCTGCAGAACGAGACCAACAGCCGGCAGGGTGACCTGGCGGATCAGGCCAGCGGGAACAACGAGGTCCACATCCAGCTGAAGCTGAAGCAGACCGACGCGAAGATCCTGCAGGCCATCGAAGAAGCGCTCCTGCGGCTCGACAAGGGCACCTACGGCGTTTGTCGTGACTGCGGCGAGCCGATTGCCCCGGCGCGGCTCGAGGCGATCCCCTGGACGCGGGTGTGCAAGGTCTGCAAGGAAAAGCAGAGCGCGTGAAGCCGACCGAGATCCTCGACCAGCTCCTCGGGGCCTACCTGGATAAGGCGGCACTCAGGTGCCGTCACCAGGCCGTCGCCCGCATCGTCGGGCAGTACGACGTCAACAATACCTACCAGTACGTGATCGCGCGGGAAGACCAGCACCTGAGGTGGCTCGCCGACGCGATCGTCGGTCTCGGCGGCACGGTTCCCGAGCCGGCACCGCCGCCGACGGTGACGCCGGCCAGGGACGACGAGGCGGTCCGCGGGGTCGTGGGCGGCGATGCGCAGGGGCTCGACGCGTTTGTCGACGCGTGGCGGCCGCGCGCGGCCGCCGTCAGCAACGCGCGCCACCGCCTGATGCTCGAGCTGATGCTCGGCGAAACCCAGGAGCAGGCCCGGCTGTTCCACCAGGCCGCCGGCGGGCGCCTCGATCTCCTCGGCCGCCGGACGGGCGGCGACCGCCTGGCCGGCTCGGTGCTGCCGACCCGCTGGGTGGAGTAGTGCCGCGGGTCGCGGTCGCTCTCGGCAGCAACCTCGGCGACCGCCAGGCGCATCTGGATGCCGCAGTCGCCAGGCTGGGCTCGTTCCTCTCCGATTTCCGCGTCTCCCGGGTGTACGAAACCGAGCCGGCGGGAATGGTCGGGCCGCAGCCGCCGTTCCTGAACGCGGCGGCGGCCGGCGTCTTCGAGGGAACGCCGCGGGGCCTGCTCGCCGAGCTTCTCGGCGTCGAGCGCGAGCGAGGTCGCGCTCGGCCGCACCCGGGGGCCTCGCGGACGCTGGACCTCGACCTGATTTTCTTCGGAGACGAACGGCTGGACGAGCCGGACCTCGTCATCCCGCATCCGCGCTTCCGGGAGCGCCGGTTCGTGCTCGAGCCGCTCGCCGAGGTGGCGCCCGACTGGCGCGATCCGGTGAGCGGTCTGACGGTCCGCGACCTGCTGGCCCGGCTCGCGGAGCCCTGACCCCCGTACAAACGAAAGGGCCGGCTTCCGTGCCGGCCCCTCCGCTCCGTCTGTGGCGCGAGCCTCCCGGCTCGCGGGCACATGGCCGGCTTCCGCCGGCGGCCGTGCCCGGCGTGGACTACTGCTTGGTGTAGACCATCGTCCGCTCGCCGCGCGCCGTCGCGCGGACGATTGTGAGCTCCTTGCCATCGGCGCTGAGGCTCCAGGTGGCCGTCGTTTCCATCGGGCCGTTCTGGCCTTCCGACGTGGTCTTGATGACGAGCTTGGCGCCGTCGAACTTCGCGGTGCTCTTCGACTCGCCCTGGCCCATCTTGTTGACCGACTCGGTGCCGTCGAGCTTGTAGGTCGTCGTCATCGTGTTCTCGCCACGGACAACTTCCTGCACGAGCTCGGTGGCCGTCTGCTTCACGGTCATCGGGCCGCCGCCGCCCCCGCGCCCACCGCCGGCCGGCGGCGCCGCCGCGTCGACCTTCGGCGCCCACTTGCCGGAGAAGTCAGGCTTGGCCTGCGCGAACGACAGGCCCGCCACCGCCACCGCCATCACGAGCACGAGCAATGCGATCTTCTTCATCTTCCCTCCACTGAACAGTTGACCTGCCGTTCCTACTCGTATCTCAGCGCCTCGATCGGGTCGAGCGCCGAGGCCTTGCGCGCCGGGTAGAACCCGAAGAAGATCCCGATTCCCGCCGCGAACCCGAACGCCACCAGGACCGCCTGGGGCGAGACATAGGTCGGCCATTGCAGGAACTGGGTGAGGCTCTGAGAAAGAGCATAGCCCAATCCGATGCCGATCGATCCGCCGAGCAGGCTGATCACCACCGCCTCGACCAGGAACTGAAGCAGCACGTCGCCGCCGCGGGCGCCGATGGCGAGCCGGAGGCCGATCTCGCGCGTCCGCTCGGTGACCGAGACGAGCATGATGTTCATGATGCCGATGCCGCCGACCAGCAGCGACACGCCCGCGATCGAGGCCAGCAGCATGGTCATGGTCCGGGTGGTCTCGGTCCGCACGGCGGCGATGTCCTCGAGCGTCCGCACCATGAAGTCGTCGTTGTCGCCCGGCTGGATCTTGTGGCGCAGGCGGAGCACCGAGGCGATGGCGTCGGCCGTCTGCTTGATGTTGTCGGCCGACGCGGCCGACACGGTCATCCCCTCGATGTAGGTGATGCCCCGCATCTTCTTCTGGACCGTCGTGAACGGGGCGTAGATGACGTCGTCCTGGTCCTGGCCGACCGAGGACTGGCCCTTGCTGCTCAGCACGCCGACGATCTTGAACGGGTGCTTGCCGATCCGGATGATCTCGCCGACCGGGTCGTTGCCCTCCGGGAAGAGCATGCTCTTCACGGTCATGCCGATCACGCAGACCTTCGAGGCGCTCGTGATGTCGGCGGGGGTGATGAACGTACCCGAGTCGAGCGGCCAGGACTTGATGGAGGGCAGGTCGACGTTGGTCCCTTCGACGCTGGTGTTCCAGTTCTGGTTGCCGAAGACCACCTGGCCGCCCCGGTTCCTCACCGTCTCGACGAGGTACTGCACGCCCGGCACGTCCCGGACCGCGGCCGCGTCGTCGGCGGTCAGGGTATTCGACATGCCCTGGCCCTGGCGGACGCCTCCCGAGCTGAAGTTGCCCGCGTTCACCATGATGACGTTGGTGCCGGCCGACTGGATCTGCTGCTCGATCGACACCTGCGCGCCGTTGCCGAGCGCCACCATCGTGATGACGGCTCCGACGCCGATGATCATGCCCAGCATCGTGAGCGTCGTACGCATCTTGTTCCGGTTCAACGCCTTCAGGGCGATCCGGAACGTCATCAATATCGACATGGATCTCCTAGTCGGTCGGCGCCGGCGGCAGCGCGGCCAGTTCGTGGCTGGCGATGCGCCGATTGACGATCTTCTCGTCGGACTTGATGACGCCGTCCCGGAACGCGACCACGCGCGTGCCGTACTCGGCGATATCGTGTTCGTGCGTGATGAGGAGCACGGTGATCCCGCGCTCCCGGTTCAGCGTCTGGAACACGTCCATGACCTCGATCGACGTCTTCGTGTCGAGGTTCCCCGTCGGCTCGTCCGCCAGCAGGATCGACGGGTTGTTGATGAGGGCGCGGGCGATGGCCACGCGCTGCTGCTGGCCGCCCGAGAGCTGGTTCGGCAGGTGGTGGGACCGCTGCTCGAGGCCCACCAGCTTGAGCGATTCCATCGCCCGCCGCCGCCGCTCGGACGCCTTCGAGGCGCCGCTGTTGTAGAGCAGCGGCAGCTCGACGTTCTCGAGCGCGGTGGTGCGCGACAGCAGGTTGAACCCCTGGAACACGAACCCGATCTGGTGGTTCCGGATGCGGGCGAGATCGTTCTTCGCCAGCCTCGACACGTCGTTGCCGTCGAGGAAGTACTGGCCCGAGGTCGGCCGGTCGAGGCAGCCGAGGATATGCATGAAGGTCGACTTGCCGGACCCCGACGGCCCGGTGACGGCCAGGAACTCGCCGGGCTCGACGTCGAGGCTCACGTGCCGGAGCGCGCGCACCTCGATGTCGCCGACGACGTAGGTCTTCTTCAGGTCGCGAACGGAGATGACAGGCATAGAGCAATCACCGGAGAATCCCGCCCCACGGGCCGCGCCCGATGTCCGGGAGCGGCGGCGGGACCGCCACCCCGTCCGGGCGAGGCGGTCCCGTCCGAGTTCACGATTAGTGCGGGGCCCCTCCGCCACGCATCCCGCCGCGCTGCTGCTGCATCAGCGGGTTGGACGACTGCGACGGGTTCCGGTTCGCCGACTCGTTGCCCAGCATGACGGCGGTCACCAGCTCCATGCCGGGCTGCAGTTCGCCGCCGATCAATTCCGTGTACTGCTGGTCGGTGATGCCGAGGCGCACCTGCACGAGCTTCAGCTTCTTCTCGCTCGGCACCCAGACGAACACGCGGCCCGTCGACACCCTGGCCGGCAGGGGGCCGAACAGCGAGTCGATCGTCCCGCCCGACATCCCGCTCAGCGCAGGCGTGGCGGGGGCCGACTTGCCGTTCTGCTTGCCGTTGGGCTTGATGAGGGCCTCGATGTCGATGCCGCGCTCCTTCATCCGCGCGGCCCACTGTGCGCGCTGATCGGCCGGCATCTGCTGGTAGCGGTCGATCATCCGCTGGCGCGCCTGCGGGTCGTTCGGGTCGAAGCCGCGGCCCCTGCCGCCGCCCTGGCCCTGCTGGTCGCCGCCGCCGCGCGCGAACTGTCCGCCGCCCGAATCGCCCTGGCGGCTGAACCCCATCTGCGGAGAGCCGCCCGCCGTCCGGTCGCCGCCGCCGCGGGTCGTGGCGCTCGGCGCGGACGCGGCCGGCGCGGTCGTGCCCGGCGCGCCGGCCCTGGCGCTCTGCCCCTGGGCCTGACCATTGGCGGCGCCGCCGCCGGTGCCCGGGCCTCCCGCCATGGCGCCGCCGCGTGCGCCCCGCGCGCGCGGCTGCAACTCGGACGGCATCTCCTGGTTGAACGCCTGGAAGATCTCCTCGGTCGGCCGGAATCGGATCGCGGTGTTCGGCACGCGGATGACGTCGGTCTTCTTGGCGATCTCGATCTGCACGTTGGCCGTCATCCCCGGCTTCAGCTTGAGGTCGTTGTTGGGCACCTCGATCACCGTCCCGTAGGTGACGACGTTCTGCACGACGATCGGCTGCAGCCGGACCTGGACGACCGTGCCGGTGAACGTCTCGTTCGGGTAGGCGTCGATCCGGAACCTCACCGTCTGCCCCGGGCGGATCTTGCCCACGTCGGACTCGTCGATGTTGGCCGTGCACTTCATCTTCGTCAGGTCGGCGGCCACGAGGAACAGGAGCGGCGACTGGTAGTTCGCCTGCACGGTCTGGCCCACGTCGACGGCGCGGTTGATGATGATCCCGTCGATCGGCGACGTGATGATCGTGTTGGAGAGGTTGACCTTCTGCTGGTCGAGATTGGCCTGGGCCTGGGTCAGCGCGGCTTCCGACGACTTCAGCGACGCCTGGGCCGACTTCATGGTCACGTCGGCGGAGTCCAGGTCGGACTGCGTCGACAGCTTCTTGTCGAACAGCTCGCGCGTCCTCTTCAGCTTGACGCGCGCGTCTTCGACGGTGACCTTGCTGCGTTCGACGTCGGCCTGGCGCTGCACCAGCGTCGCCTTGGCCTGCTCGATCTGGGTGTTGATGTTGTCGGGGTTGATCTTCAGCAGGACGTCGCCCTTCTTGACGATCTTGTTGAAGTCGACCGGGATCTCCTGGATGATCCCGCCCACCTGCGAGCCGACGGTGACGGCGGTGACCGCGTCGAGCGTGCCGGTGGCGCTGACCGTCTCGGTGATGTCGCCGCGGCCGACCGGGGCCGTCGACACCTTCGGTTCCGGGCCCGGGCGCGTATAGTAGTAACCGCCGACGCTGGCCGCGATGGCGGCGATGACCACGAGGGTGATGATTGTCTTTTTCATAAGAGTGTTCGGCTTGCCTCGCTGATCCGCTCCAGTCCCTTCACGCGACGCCTACCCGCCGATGCTCGAGCCGCCGCCGGAGGACGAGGTCTCCTGCTTGCGCTGGAAGTCCACCAGCGCCTTCCGGTAGTTCAGGATCGCCCGCAGCTCGCTGTCCTGCGCGACGATGAAGTCGCGCTGCGCGAGCACCACGTTGTAGTTGGTCGACATGCCGACTTCGAACTTGCTCTGCTCGGCGTCGAGCGACTGCTTCGACAGCTCGCGGGCCGCCGTGGCGGCCTGCACCGCTTCCAGGCTGCTCTGCACGGTCAGGGCCTGGGTGGTCAGGTCGGTGGCCACCGAGAGTTCGAGCGACTTCAGCTGCTGGACCGATTGCTGATACTGCACCTGGGCCCGGGCGAGGCTGGCGTCGGCCGCGCTCATGCCGATCGGGTACGTCAGGTTGACCCCCACGCTCCACCGCGGATAGCTGAACCGGCGCATGACCGAGAGGGCGTCCGTGTATCCGCCCGGGATCGTCCCGATGACCGCGCCGCCGAGCGACTGGTCCCTCAGCAGGTAGGTACCGCCCGTGCCGTAGCCCGCGTAGGAGGCGGTCAGGTCCACCTGGGGGAGGATCTGGTTGTGCAAGTACTTCAGCGAGATGTTGCTGCTCTCCAGGTTCTTGCGCGCGACGACGAGGTCGGTCCGCTTCTCGAGCGCGTAGCGGAGCGCGGCCTCGAGATCGACCCTCTCCCCGAAGTCGGTCGGGGGACGGTCCGTCGGGTTGAGCGTCGCGCCCCAGATCGGGTCGGCCGTGCCGCTCACGATGAGCCGTTTGAGGGCCATCTCCGCGGTGCGCCGGTTGGCGATGGTCGACACCAGCGTCTGCTGCCTCGAGGCCGCTTCGGCCTGGGCGGTGACGACGTCGAGCGGCGCCAGGGTGCCGATCTCGACGCGCACCTTGTTGTCCTCGACCAGCTTCTGCGCCAGGTCCAGCGACATGCGCGCCGAGTCCACCGCCTGCACGGCGTAGACGAAGTCCCAGTAGGCGTTCTTCGTGTTGGCGACCGTGTTGATGACCAGCGCGCGGACCGTCGTGTTGGCGTTCTCGAGCGCGATCAGGCCGGTCGCGAGCGTCTGGCGGTTGTTGTCGATCTTGAAGTTCTTGATGAGCGGCTGCGTCACCGACAGCTGCACCGAACTGGAGAAGGTCGGGTTGAGGATCGAGTTGTTGCTCGTCGTGGTGCTGCGGGTGTTCGCCCAGGTCGCCGAGGCCGTGCCGCCCGAGAACTGCAGCGCCTGGGTGAGCCCGGCCGACCACGAGTAGTTGCCGGTCTCGATGCCGGTGGCGAGGCTCGTGCCGCCGCTCAACTGGGAGGTCGGCTGCGACCGGTTGAAGTTGTCGCCGAAGCTCGACGTGAGCGTCGGACGGTAGACCCCGCGCGTCTGGGCGTTGGCCAGGTCCTGGATCTGGGGATTCAGGCGCCCCACCACCAGGTCGATGTTCGAGTCGAGGGCGCGCTTCACGGCCTCGTCGAGGGAGAGGCTCGTCATCGGGACCGAGGCTGCCGCCTGGCCCGCTCCCTGCGACGGCTTCGGCTGGGCCTGGACCTGGGCCTTGGCCTGTGAGAGCAGCTCCGCCACTCTCGCGTCGGACACGGCCTGCGCGCGCGCCTGACCGGCCACGGCCGCCACGACACCTGCCGCGATGCACACGGTTCGAATCGGACTGGACAACGTCTTCACTGATCTGCCTCCCACGTTCGGGATTGAAATGAGGGCGTGGCGCGCGAACTTAGGGGATCTGGCTGCGTTCCGGCGGCCGGCCCGCCCGGCGCTCCCGCTCCTGGGCCTTCTGAATCTCCGCCAGCTTGTTCCGCTGGTCGGCCGACAGAACCCGCCGCATCCGGAACAGCATGAGGGTCCGGGCCTTGCCCAGCGCCCCCCGGAGGCCCTCGACCTGGTCGGCCTCTTTCAACAACTGGGCCTCGGTGACGTCATTCGCGCTGATGAGCTGCGAGAGCTGCTCCTCGCGGCGGCTGAGGTCCTCGGCCGTGCCTTTCATCTGGGTGAAGAAGGCCTGGAACACGTCGTCGATGCGGGCCGACTGGTCGGCCGTCAGGCGAAGATCGGCCTTGATCTTCTCGTCCTGCCACCACTTGGCCCGCTGGGGCACCTGGGATGACTCGCGCCGGCCCTCTCGCTGGCCGTCGTGCGCCTGGCCCTGGGCCGGGCGCTGGGGGCTCGCGGATTGGGGGCTCGGGGGCTGGGCGGCGACCGCCACCCCCGCCGTCGCGAGCAACCCAGTCAGTACGGCCGCCGACACCTGCCTGATGATCACCGTCGACACACTCCTTCACCTCACAAGCACTTACGACAAGGGCAGGGAAGGCGTTTACCCGTTGACCAGGCCGGCGAGCCGCTCCACCACCAGGCCCACGATGTGGTCCGGGGTCGAGGCGCCGGCCGTCATGCCGATCGCGACCGGGCCGGAAGCCGGCAGCCACCCGGTCCCGACGACTTCGTCCGGGCCGGCGACCGGGCGGTGCCGGATGGCCTCGGCCGAGATGAGGGCCGGCACGTCGGCGATGTGATAGGTCGGCAGCCGCCTGGCGCAGATCTTCGCCAGGTTCGTCGTGTTGCTGCTGTTGTAGCCGCCGATGACCACCATCAGGTCGAGACGGTGGGCGTCGAGCAGGCTGACCACGGCGTCCTGGCGGTCCTGGGTCGCGCTGCAGATGGTCTCGAAGGCCCGGAACCGATCGGCGAGCGAGTTCTCCCCGTGGCGCGCGACCATCGCCCGCCGGAACATCTCGGCGATCTCCAGCGACTCGGACATCAGCATCGTCGTCTGATTGGCGAGACCGACCTTTTCGAGGTCCCGGTCGGGATCGAAATCGGCGGAGGCAGCCGGGCCGAACCGATCGAGAAAGGCCCGGCTGTCGCCGCCGCGCTCGATGTAGGCGCACACGACGGCCGCCTCGGCGCGGTTCAGGACCACGAGGAACTTGCCGCCGGGCTGCTCGGTGGCTTGCGAGGTGGTCGCCAGCGTTTCCTCGTGATGGACCTTGCCGTGGATGATCGCCGTGAAGCCCCCGGCCGCGTACTGGCGGACGTTCTTCCAGACGTTGAGCACCGACCCGCACGTGGTGTCGACCAGCGTGCACCCCTGGCGTTGAAGCTGCTGGAGCAGGCGGAGGTGCACGCCGAAGGCCGGCAGGATGACCACGTCGCCGGGGCCCGGCGTCTCGGCCGAACAGCCCGGGTCCGACAGGAACCGGATGCCGAGCCGTCGAAGGTTCTGGTTGACGCTGGGGTTGTGGATGATCTCGCCGGTCAGGTACACCGCCTGAGTCCGGGAAGCGGCGGCGGGCCTGGTACGCGTAGTCGACCGCGCGATCGACGCCGTAACAGAACCCGAACTCGTGGGCCAGGTGAACGGTCAGCCGGCCGCGTTCGAACCTGAAACCGGCCGCCTTGATGTCCTGGACGAGTCCGCTGTGGTAGTCGGCAGCCAGGTCGCCGGCCACCGCAGGGCCGAGAGAGAAACCCTTGCGGAAGATGAGGTCAGCCATGGGGGGCAGGCCGACCTCACCGCAGGGCGCGAACGAGCACGGCGTCCTGGCGCAGGTGCGGCGTCATCTGATCCAGCACCGCCAGGGCGGGGATTCGCTGGCTCATCGTGGCCGCTTCGATCTCGGTGATCATCGCCTCGTCGGATTCGGCGGACTCGCCGGCGGTGATGTCCGCCGGGCCGGCGGCGACCAGTCGCGGCGTCGCACTCCTCGCCTGGGCGGTCTGCGCCGCCGGGGCCGTGGGAACCGTCCGGAATCTGCCGAATTCGAGCATGCGCCCGGCCAGCACGCCCACCAGCAGCCCGGCGGCGGCCGCCGCGGCCACCCAGCGCACGAACGGACGATGGATGATCGGCTGGCCCAGGCGGGCCGACGCGCTCGGGAACGGCACGACCCGGGAGGCGTGCGCCCGGTCCTCCAGCCGATCCAGGATCCTCGCGCACTGGGCGTCGAGGCGCGCCGGGGTGAACACTTCGTCCGCCTCGCTGGCGGCGTCACGCCGCAGCCGTTCGAGCGGGGCCGTCAACTCGGTGTACCGCCACGTGCACGTCTCGCATCCGAGCATGTGCTGCCGCACGGCTCGCCCGTCGGACTCGCTGGCCTCTTCGTCGCCGAAGTAGACCGCGACGAGCCGGTCGTCCGCGGGGTGGAAGTGATCCATTTTCACAGGTTCCCTCCGAGCAACGAGCGCAACTTGCGAACCGCGCGAAACAGGTGCACGCGCACCGTCGATTCGTTCAGGCCGGTGATCGTGCTGACCTCCCGTGACGAACACCCCTCGTAGTGGCACAGCAGGAAAATCGTCCGCTGCCGCTCGGGAAGCTTGCCGACCGCCGAGGCGATCTGCGCGCGGCGCTCGCGAAGCAGCAGCGCATCCTCGGGCGAGGGGCCGCTTGCCGGCACCGACTCCGCCCACGCCCGCTCGCCCGGCTCCGCGTCCGGCGCCGAGATGATCCAGCGCGCTCTCCGACGCCGGGCCTTCTGCCGGTCGAGGCAGCCGTTGATGAGAATCCGGGTGAACCAGACCTCGAACGGCAACTCGGCCCGAAACGAGTCGATGTGCGAGAACACCTTGATGAAGGCGTCCTGCACCGCTTCGTCCGCGTCGGCCGCATCCCGCAGGAAGTGGTACGCAATCCTGGAGGCCCGGCGTTGCTGCCGACGGACCAGCGCCGAGAACCGGTCGCGCGCCCCCGGCAGGTCGCCTTCACCGATCAGCCGCTTGACCTCGCGCGCGAGCCGCGAGTCTTCGTCGGGGCGCGGGAGATCGGGCAACGACACCGGGAGCGACTCTTCCGGCACGTCGGACAGGCCCCTGTCGGCCGATGCAGTGGGCATTCCTGGATCTCTCGAGTCCTGATCGCGTCCTACCATGAATTACGCTGGGCCCGCCAAAACGTTTACACGGGGTTCCCGAGTCCTGCCGGCCCGCCCTCGCCCCTTATTCTACGGGATTTCGCGAGGAGGCGGGCGGCTCGACCGGTCGCCCGGCGCCCGGCCGCTCGCGCCGCCGGCTCATCGGGGACCGATCGTGGTGCCCGGAAAGTAGTGGGAGAGGATAGCCGCGGGGCTCTCGCCTCGAGCCGCCCGCGCGATCATGCCCGCTTCGCACAGGCCGACGCCGTGGCCGCTGCCGTGGCCCTCGAACCGCACGGTTCCGGCCTGCTGCACCACGTCGAACAACGTGCTCGGCAGCGACGATGGCCCGAGCCCACGCATGACGGCCGCCCGAAAGTCGTTGCCGCGGACGACGAGCGGCTGCCGCCCGGTGAGCCGAATCCAGGCGGCACGGCCCGACGAGTCGCGACGGTCTACTGCCACCTCCCGCAGCGGACCCTCGACCGCGATGCCCGGGGAGGCTCGGAGGACCTCGGCGAGCCGGGCCAGCGTCACCTCGAGGTGCCACGCCGGCCGCCTGGGACACGCATCGTCCGGGGCCGACACGAAGAAGGCGGGCGAATCGCCCCCCCAGACCTCGCCCGGCGTGGTCGTGTGGCCGCCGCATTCGGTGTGGTATACCGGCCGCACCGGCCGACCGGCGAACAGCAGGACCTGGCCGGCGGTCCTCGCCGCCGCCTCCCGGCTGAGCCGGCCGATGGCGGTCGCCGGCACGGACCGGTAAATCTGACAGTGCGTGGTCGAGCAGACGTCGAACCCCTCTCCGGCATGCCGGCCGACGCTGGCCGCCCCGTAGCTCCGGCACAGGATCGCCTGCACGTCGCGCGCCCGAACCGCTGCCGGCGGCGTGAGGTCGAGCGAGCCGAGTTCGGCCGCCACGCAGCCCGCCACGTACTCTTCGAGCGCGACGGTCTCGACCTGTTCGCCGACACGCACGCGAAGCGCGTCGACTCTCGCCGGGCGGGCGGGGACCGTGACCGGCGGAGGCGCGGGAACCGTGACCGGCGGAGGTGCGGGCAGACGACGGGCGCACGCCTGGACGAGCAGGACGCCGAGCGCCACGCCGATGCAGAAGAGGAAGAGTCGTCGCGTCACGTCGTTGGTCCCCGCAATCCTCACCCGGCCGGCTCCGCGCGTCAACCGTCGTCTGTTACCATACGCCGATGATGTGGGAGACGGTCATCGGGCTGGAGATTCACGCCCAGCTCGCCACCGACACGAAGATGTTCTGCGGGTGCGCCGTGCGGGCGGGCGCGCCGCCGAACACGCTGGTGTGCCCGGTGTGCCTCGGCCTGCCCGGGGCGCTGCCGGTGGTGAACGCGCGGGCCGTCGACCTCGCCATGCTCGCGGCCCTCTCGCTCGGCTGCCGCGTGCAGCCGGTCTCGGTGTTCGCCCGGAAGAACTACTTCTACCCCGACCTGCCGAAGGGTTATCAGATCTCGCAGTACGACCGGCCGCTCGCCCTCGACGGTGTCCTGGAGTGGACCGAGCAGGGCAGGGCGACGCGCGTCGGCATCGTCCGCCTGCATCTCGAGGAGGACGCGGGGAAGTCGATGCACGACGGGTTTGCCGATTCGGCCGAGCACAGCTACGTCGACTTCAACCGCAGCGGCGTCCCCCTGGTCGAGATCGTCACGCGCCCCGATCTGCGGAGCGCGGACGCGGCGGCCGCGTTCTTCGAGCGGCTGCGCGGGATCCTGGTCGAGCTGGGGGTGAACGGCGGCAACCTCGAGGAAGGCCACCTCCGCTGCGACGCCAACGTGTCGCTTCGCCGGCCCGGCGACGACGTGCTCGGCACGCCGGTCGAGGTCAAGAACCTCAACTCGTTCCGGTACCTCGAACGGGCCCTCGATCACGAGGTCGCAAGGCAGGCGGCGGTGCTCGACGGCGGCGGGCGCGTCGCGCGCGAGACACGGCTTTGGGACGTTGCCGCCGGGCGGACCGCCGTCATGCGCAGCAAGGAGCTGGCGAACGACTACCGGTACTTTCCGGAGCCCGACCTGCCGCCGCTGGCGATCGCGCCGGAGCGGATCGACGCGATCAGGGCCCGGCTGCCCGAGTTGCCGGACGCCAGGCGCCGGCGGCTGATCGCCGCCTACGGGCTGTCGGAGTACGACGCGAGCCAGGTGGCCGCCACGCCGTCCGGCTCCCGGTTCTTCGAGGGTGTCGCCTCGCGTTCGGGGAATCCCAAGGCGGCCGCCAACTGGATGACCGGCGAGCTGGCCCGCCGCCTGAACGAGACCGGCGCCGACATCGGCTCTGCCGGCGTGACCGCCGAGGCGCTCGCCGAGCTCATCGCCCTGGTCGATGCGGGGGCCATCAGCACGACCCTGGCCCGGCGGGTGTTCGACGTGATGTGGGGCAGCGGGCGGCGCGCCGCCGAGGTCGTCGAAGCCGAAGGGCTGACGCGCATCGACGACGCCGGCAGGCTCGAGGCGATCGTGCGCGAGGTGGTGGCCGCCCACCCGAAGCCGGTGGCCCGGTTCAAGGCGGGCAAGACGCTGGTCTTCGGCTTCTTCGTCGGGCAGGTGATGAAGGCGACGCGGGGCCAGGCGGATCCCGAACTTGTCAACACGCTCGTGCGCCGCGAGCTGGAACGCCCCTGAAGCGCGCGGTGCTATACTCGCCGGCGACAGCCCGCCCGGCGCCCATACGCGTACCGGGGCCGCGCGGCCAGACACTGTGATCGAAATCGACGGGCTTTCCAAGCGCTACGCTCGCGAGGTCTTCGCCCTTCACGACGTCTCGATGCGCGTCGAGCGGGGGGAGTTCGCCTTCCTCACCGGTCCCAGCGGGGCGGGCAAGACGACGCTGCTGCGCATCCTCCTGAGGCAGGAGGCGCCCACCTCGGGCCGCGTCGTCGTCGACGGCCGGAACCTGGCCGCGCTCGGGCCCGCCGACGTGCAGCGCTACCGCCGCACGATCGGCTTCGTGTTCCAGGACTTCAAGCTGATCCCGCGGAAGACCGTCTTCGAGAACGTGATCTTCGCCCTGCGCATCCTCGGCGTGCCCGACGTGCAGCAGCGTCGGCGGACCTTCCAGGTGCTCAAGTGGGTCGGGCTGCAGCACCGCGCCAACGCCCACCCGCTGGAGCTGTCCGGCGGCGAGCAGCAGCGCGTGGCGATCGCGCGCGCCCTGGTCAACGAACCGGCGCTCGTGATCGCCGACGAGCCGACCGGGAATCTCGATCCCGATCTCGCGCTCGAGATCATGAACCTGTTCCGCGAGATGAATGCCGGCGGGACGACCGTGCTGGTGGCCACGCACGACCGCGAGCTGATTCACCACGTCGGGCGGCGGGCCATCGCGCTCGACCACGGGCGCGTGGCGGAGTCGGCATGACCCGCGGGAGCCTGCGATGATCGCCGGCCTGATCTACTTCGCGACCGAGGCGTGGGCCAGCCTCTGGCGCGGGCGGAGCGCGGCGATCCTGTCGGTCCTCACCATCGCCATCGCCGGGTTCGTGCTCGGCCTGTTCCTGCTCGTGGCGGGCCACGTGCAGCGCACGGTGGATCGCTGGAGCCGGTCGGCCGAGATGTCGGTCTACCTTCGCGACGAGTCGACCGACGGCGAACGGGCCGCCGTTCGGAGCGCTCTTCGCGCGGAGCCGTCGGTGGCCGCCATCGAGTTCGTGTCGAAGAGCGACGCGCTCGCGCGGTTCCGGAAGAACTTCCCGGATCTGGCGCCGGCCGCCGATTCGGCCGCCGACAACCCGCTCCCGGCCTCCTTCGAGGTCCGCTTGGGAGCCGACCGGACCGGGGCCGCCCTCGAGCGGCTGTCCGTCCGGACGGCCGGGATGGCGGGGGTGGCAGATGTCCGGTACGACCGGCGCTGGCTCGACCGGCTGGTGTCGCTCGGGACCTTCGTGCGCTGGAGCGGGCTGCTGCTGGCGGCCGTGCTCGTGTTCGCGGCCGCGCTCACGGTGACCAGCGTCGTCCGCCTCTCGCTGCTCGCCCGGCGAGACGAGGTCGAGATCATGGAACTGGTCGGGGCGCCGCACGCGTTCATCCGCGGCCCCTTCGTGTGCGAGGGGATGTTCCAGGGCGGGCTCGGCGCCGTGGCCGCCCTCGTCCTGCTGCGCGTCGCGCTGTGGGTGGCCGCGCCCCGGCTGTCGGCGCTGGCCGCGGGGCTGTTCGACGTCGGCCGGATCGAGTTCCTGTCGGGCCTCTCGGCGGCCGGGCTGCTCGTCGGCGGCATGGCCGTCGGATGTCTGGGCGGGTGGGTGGCCTCGCGGCGGACGCGCTGAGGCGGCCAGCCTGTTCGGCCGGCCCATTCGATCGGGACGAATTTCAAGAACTGAAATTCGTCCCGATCGAATTGATGCGGGCGCCCGGAGCGATTTGGTCGCCGTTGACAGCGTTGCGCGTCATCACTAGACTGATGAGTGCCTACCGGTTCTCTTCCGTTCTCCGAGGGAGTCGCATGCACCGCTTCGTGACTGGCCAGTGGCCATCGATTGCGCTCCATCCGGGTGTCCACGTAGATTTCTATCGGGAAGAGCTCATCAGGCACCACCGTTGCCTGCGGTACCAGCGCGAGTATTACTCCGAGCGTGCGTACACTTCGGCCGAGCAGGCGCTGGTCCGGTTGCTCAACAACCTCGATCAGGTGTGCCGGTGCCAGAACGCCGACCGGTTGATGGTGCACCTGCTCAAGCAATTCGACGTGGTGACGAATCTCTCCGCGTGGTCCAATCCCAGAACCGCGAACTGACCTCCGGCCTCGACCGCCTCCGTCGCGATCTCACCGCGATCTTCCGCGCCGCTCTCGACTCGTCGGATGCCTCCCGCCTGGTCGAATCCGCACTGGCCGCCCCCGAGTCACGGGCCTTCGTGTCGCGACCGGCACACGTCCTCAGCGTGGGGAAAGCATCGGCGCCGATGGCGGCCGCGCTCGCACGCACGCCGTCGATGAGCCTGGCGGCGGGGCTGGTCATCGGTCCGGCCCCGGCCCCGGCGCTGCCGCCGGGGATGGCGTGGATCGAAGGGAGCCATCCGGTGCCCGACGAGCGCAGCGTCGAGGCGGGCCGGCGCGCGCTGGCGCTCGCGCGCGGCCTGTCCCTCGACGGCCGGCTCCTCGTGCTGCTCTCCGGCGGCGCCTCTTCATTGATGGCCGCGCCGAGGGCGGGCATCACGCTGGAGGACAAGCGCCAGACCACCCGGCGCCTGCTTCTGGCCGGCGCCGGCATCGACGAGCTGAACACGGTTCGCAAGCACCTGTCGGCCATCAAGGGCGGACAGCTCGCGGCTGCGGCCGCGGCGCCCGTGCTCACGCTGGCCGTCTCGGACGTGGTCGGCGACGACCTCAGCCTCATCGGGTCGGGCCCGACGGTGGCGGACCCGAGCACGTTCGGCGACGCGGTGTCCCTGCTCGCGCGGTTCGGCGGCGAGGACTCGTTCCCGCCCGCCGTCGTCGCGCTGCTTCGGGCCGGCGCCCGCGGGGACCTGCCCGAGACGCCCAAGCCCGGCGACCCGCGGCTCGCCAGGCAGGCGGCGCGTGTCATCGGGTCGCGCGCCACGGCCGCGGCCGGCGCGGCCGCGATGGCCCGGTCGCTGGGCTACAGGACGATCGGTACGGACGGAGCCGGTCGTCGGTCCGGCCCGCGAGGCCGGGCCGCGGTTCGTCGCCGACGCGACGGGACGACTCCGCGGTGTGGATGCGCGGACGTGTGTCATCGCCACCGGCGAGACCACGGTCCGGGTGGTGGGAACCGGGAGGGGAGGGCGCAACCAGGAGGTCGCGCTTTCGGTTGCCGCGCCGCTCTCGCGCCTCGACACGCCGGCCGCGCTGCTCAGCGGCGGCACCGACGGGATCGACGGACCGACCGACGCGGCCGGGGCCGTCTGCGACGTCACGACACTCGACCGGGCGCGGCGAGCCGGGCTGAAGGCGCCCGACGAGTATCTCGCCGACAACGACGCGTACCGCTTCTTCGACGCGCTGGGAGACCTCGTCATCACGGGGCCGACCGGCACCAATGTCGGGGACATCCTGGTGCTGCTCGTCGCGCCGGGCGTCTGAGCTACACTTTCACCAACCACCATGCTCAAACCCGAAGAGATCCTCCGCCTCGTGCGCGAACGGGCCCAGCACCCCGCCTCGGCGCGGGAGCTGGTCCAGCTGCTGCAGATTCCGCGCGAGCAGCGCGCCAGCTTCAGGCGCCAGCTCAAGGCGCTCGCCGCCGACGGGACGCTCGTCGAGGTTCGCGGCCGTCGGTACGGCGTGGCCGAGAAGATGGACCTGGTGGCCGGCCGCCTCCAGGCCATCGCGGGAGGGGCGGCGTTTGTCGTGCCCGACGCCCCCCGCGCCGACCTCGGCGGCGACGTGTTCGTCCCGGCGTCGAACCGGGAGGACGCGATGCACGGCGACCGCGTCGTCGTCCGCGTCGAGCGGCACCGCGCCGGCGAGCGCCCGGAGGGCCGCATCGTCAAGATCCTCAACCGCGCGAATCGGACCGTCGTCGGACGGTTCGACATCGACAGCGGGGGCCTCGGCTTCGTGACGCCGTTCGACCAGCGGCTGGGGACCGACGTCGCGGTGGCCCCCGGGAGTCACGGCGGCGCCGAGTCAGGGCAGATGGTCACCGCCGAGATCACGCGGTGGCCCACGGCGACGCGCGGGCCGGTCGGGACCGTCATCGAGGTCCTGGGCCGCATCGACGACCCGGGCGTCGACACGACCATCATCGTCCGCAAGTACGGCCTGCCCGACGCGCACGGCGAGGCGGCGATGGTCGAGGCGAGACGGCTCGTGGCGGGGCAGGACGCGCCCCGCGCGATGCACGCCCGGCGCCACGATGTCGCCGGCCGCACGGACTTCCGGGGCCTCGACATCGTTACGATCGACGGCGAGCACGCGCGCGATTTCGACGACGCCATTTCGCTCGAGAGGCTGGAGAACGGCCACTTCCATCTCGGCGTGCACATTGCCGACGTCTCCCATTGCGTGCGCGAGGGCAGCGCCCTCGACGCCGAGGCCTACGACAGGGGAACGTCGGTGTACTTCCCGGACCGCGCGCTTCACATGTTTCCGTCCGAGCTGGCGACCGGCCTGTGCAGCCTCAACCCCCGCGTCGACCGCCTCGTGCAGTCGTGCCTGATGGAGGTCGATCGCCACGGCACCGTGCTGCGGCGCGAGTTCCACGACGGCGTCATCCGCACGCGGGAGCGGATGACCTATACGGAGGTGAACGCGATCCTCACCGGGGGCGATCCGGCCGTGTCGGCCCGCTACGCCCCGCTCGTGCCGCTGTTCGAGCGCATGCGGGAGCTGTTCCAGATCCTGAACGGCCGGCGGCGGCGCCTCGGCGCGATCGACTTCGACTTCGACGAGGCGGAGATCATGCTCGACGAGGCCGGACAGGTCGAGGCGATTGTCGCGGCCGAGCGGAACATCGCCCACCGGATTGTCGAGGAGTTCATGCTGCTGGCGAACGAGACGGTGGCGGAGTTCCTGGAGTCCAGCGAGGTGCCCGGCCTCTACCGTGTCCACGAGGCGCCCGACGCGCTGAAGGTCCAGCAGTTCGAGGAGTTCGTCTCCGGTCTCGGCCTGACCCTGGGGGCGCCGGCGGGCGCCGTCCGTCCGCGGCACTTCCAGGCCTTGCTCGAGAAGATCCACGGGACGCCGGCCGAGCGGGCGGTCGCCGTGCTCATGCTGCGCACGATGCAGAAGGCCCGCTACGCGCCCGAGAACCTGGGCCATTTCGGCCTCGCCTTCGCGAGCTACACGCATTTCACCTCGCCGATCCGGCGCTATCCGGACCTGGTCGTGCACCGCCTGCTCCGCGCGGCGCGCGGCGTGACGGCCGCCGATGCCGATCGCGAGCTGTGGGAGGCCCGTCTTGCCGAGACGGCGCGCGTCGCCTCGGACCGCGAGCGGCGGGCCGACGAGGCGGAGCGGGAACTGGTCCAGTGGAAGAAGGTCCGGTTCATGCACGACAAGGTCGGCGACCAGTTCGACGGCTACATCACCGGCGTCGCGGGGTTCGGCCTGTTCGTGCAGCTGGTCGAGCACGTGATCGACGGCCTGGTGCACGTGTCCACCATGGCCGACGACTACTACCGGTTCCTCGACGCGACGCATTCCCTGCGGGGGGAGAACACGGGGAAGGTGTACCGCCTCGGCGACCGCGTGCGGGTGCAGGTGCTGCGGGTCGACTTCGACCGGCGGCAGATCGAGCTGGGCCTGGTCGACATCCTCGAGGCGGTGCGGCGCGGCACGTCGGGCCGCGCCGGCGAGCGGCCGAAGAAGGCCCCCAAGCGCGAGCCGCCGCGCCGCGCGTCACGGCCGGGCCGCCACGCCCGCCTGCGCGCCCGCGGCCGCCGCCAGTGACCGGCGAGCCGCGCATGCCACGCCACGTCATCATCGGCACCGCCGGCCACATCGACCACGGCAAGAGCGCCCTCGTGCTCGCGCTCACCGGCACGGACCCCGACCGTCTCAAGGAGGAGAAGGCCCGCGGGATCACGATCGACCTCGGGTTCGCGCACTGGGCATCGGGCGAGTTCGTGTTCTCGTTTGTCGACGTGCCCGGCCACGAGCGCTTCGTCAAGAACATGCTGGCTGGCGTCGGCGGGATCGACGCGGTCGTGCTCGTCGTCGCCGCCGACGAGTCGGTGATGCCGCAGACGCGGGAGCATTTCGAGATCTGCCGGCTGCTCGGCGTGCGGCACGGCGTGGTGGCGATCACCAAGTCCGACCTCGCCGACCGGGACACGATCGAACTGGTGAGGATGGAGGTGCGCGAGCTGGCGGCGGGGTCCTTTCTCGACGGCGCCCCGATGGTGGCCGTCTCGTCGAGGACCGGCGAGGGGCTCGACACGTTCAGGCACACGCTGGCCGACCTCGCGCGGCGCATTCGCCCGCGCGCCGACGCGGGCGCCGTGCGGCTGCCGATCGACAGGGCGTTCTCGGTGAAGGGGTTCGGCACCGTCGTCACCGGCACGATGCTCTCGGGCTCCGTGCGCGCCGACGACGAGCTGGTGGCGATGCCGGGCGAGCGAAGCGTCAAGGTGCGCGGCGTGCAGGTGCACGGCGAGCCCGCGGCCGTCGCGCGCGCCGGGCAGCGCGCGGCGCTCAACCTGGGCGGAATCGATCTCACCGAGATCGGCCGCGGCGACTGGCTGCTGACGCCGGCGACGCTCGAGCCGACGCGGACGATCGACGCCCGCGTCGAAGTCGTGCCCTCGGTCCGTGCGCTGCGCCACGGGGCCCGCGTGAGGTTCCACCAGGGCACGAGCGAGGTTCTCGGACGAGTGGCCCTCGCCTCGCTGCTGTCGGGCGGCCGCGAGCAGGACAGTCCGCCGTCCGGCGCTTCGCCTTCCGTCGAGATCCCGGGCGGGCGCTCGGCCTATGTCCGGCTCCGCTTCGAGAAGCCGGCCGTGCTGTCCCGCGGCGACCGGTTCATCCTGCGCGCCTATTCGCCGCCGACGACGATCGCGGGCGGGATGGTGCTCGACCCGCATCCGGCGCGGGGCGCCATCCGCACGGCGTCTTCGCTCGGGAGGTTCGCCGCGCTCGATTCGAGCGATCTCTTCGCCCCGGAGGCCGTCCGCCGGGCCGTGACCGCGATGGTGGCCGAGCGGGGCGCCGCCGGGCTCCCGGTGGCCGCGCTCGTGAGCCGCGCGGGCATCGATCCCGGCGAGGTCGACGCCGCGCTCGGCGAGCTCGTCCGGTCCGGCGCCGTCGCGCGAGTCGGACCGACGCTGGTGCCCCCGTCCGTCCTCGACGCGCTCGGCCGGCGCGTGCTGCAGCGCCTCGGCGATCACCACCGGAGCGAGCCGCTGGCCGAGGGGATGCCAAGAGAAGAGCTGCGCGAACGGGAGTTCGCCCGGGCGGGCGAAGGCGTGTTCGAGCACGTGCTCGGCGGGCTGCAGGGGGCCGGCCGGATCGCGGGACGGGATCGCGTCGCGCTGGCGTCGCACCGCGTCTCGCTGTCGCCGGCCGAGGAGAACGCCCGCGCGGCGTGCGAGACCGCGTTTCAAGAGGCCGGTCTGCGCCCGCCGGATCCGCGGGAGGTGGCTGCCGCCCGCGGCATCCCGCCGGAGGTGATGGACCGGGTCGTGCAACTGCTCGTCCGGCAGAAGATCCTGGTCAGGCTCGACACCGTGTACTTTCACCGGTCGGCGCTCGACCGCCTGAAGCAGGACGTGCTGGGGCTCAAGGCCGAGGCCGGCGGCGCGGCCGCGCGGATCGACGTCGGCACGTTCAAGACGCGCTATGACGTTTCGCGGAAGTACGCCATCCCGCTGCTCGAGTACCTGGACCGGGAACGGGTGACGCGCAGGGTGGGGGAGGCGAGGGTTCTGATTTGACGGTTGTCAACGACCAGTGGTCAGTTGCCAGTGGCCAGTCTGTCACACGTGACGGACCGACAACTGATAACTGGCAACCGGCCACTGATGAGCGCTAGCCACGCGGCTGTTCGTCTTTGCGACCGGCTTCGTTCGCCGCGTCCTTGAAGCCCTTGATCGCCTTGCCGAGGCCTCGGCCCAGGTCGGGCAGCCGGTTGGCGCCGAAGACCAGCACCAGGATGGCGAGGATCAAGACCAGTTCGGGAATGCCAATCCGCCCCATGTGTCAGCCCCTCCACGTCGCGACCGGAACGCCGCTCGGAATCGAGGCATTGTAACACCCCGGTCTTGCTGCGAACGTCCATCGAGCTTACAGTAAGATGGTGTCGGGCATCGGGCGGCGGAGACCCGCGCGGCAGGACATTTTCTGGTGAGGTGTGGCGTGGCTGAGGTGGATACCGGTCGGTACACAATCGGGGTCTTCAAGGACGTGGCGTCGGCCGAGCGGGGAATAGACGCCCTCAAGCGGCAAGGGTTTCCGGCCGAGGCGCTGACCGTGCTCGCGCAAGAGAGCCCCGACACCTCGGGCCTGTTGCAGAAAGTGTTTGGAAGGACGCCGGACAAGCTCGACCTGCCGGGAATCGGGTCCACCGTCGGCGGCGGGAGCCTCCTTGCCCTGCTCGAGCCCGGTTCGGCCGAAGCCGCCGCGGCGGGGTTGGCGGCAAGCCTGACCCGAGTCGGCTTCCAGTCGCACGACGGCCGGATCTACGAGACGCTGACCGGTCGTGGCGGTGTGCTCGTGGCCGTGCGGAGCGAGCCGCGTGCGGCCGACGCGCTGTCCACCCTTCACTGCTACGGCGGCGGTAACGCGGCAATTGGCGCCTGGACGGGCCGGGTCTGACCAGTACCGGGTACGGGCGACGGAAACGCTGGAGCGGGATCTGGCGTAATAAGAGAGAAAAGGCCAGATCACTGCGTGCCGCGCGTGGCGTTCGCGGGCATAGCATTTGCAATAGATAGTGCGACAAGCTCCCGTCATGTCAGACACCATCGTCAGGGACCAGCTCGGCGCGCGCGCCAATCGGGTGCCGGCAGAGCCGCCGCCGCGCGGGACGCCGCAGTTCCTGTTCTCGAGCCATTACGCCGGCATCGGTCCTTCCACCAGACAGGCGTCGCTCGTGCGCATCATGAGCGCCGTCGGTTTCCACCTGCTCGGCTTGCTGGCGATCCTGGCGGTCCTCAAGTACACGCCGGCGGGGAGCATGATCTCCGGGCCGATGGAGTCGATCCCGTTCCACGATATCGTCTGGCTGAAGGCGCCCGGTCCGGGCGGCGGCGGTGGCGGCGGCGGCAACAGGATGCAGTCCCCGCCGAAGAAGGCCGACGCGCCGATCCCGGTGGCCAAGAGCCAGCCGACGCCGATCCCGTCGTCGAGGCCGGCCGACCCGCCTCCGCCGGCTCTCGATCTGCTCGCGAAGCCGAACGACGCGGTGATGGTGATTCCGGGCGCGACTGATGTCGCCGGCGACGCGCTGTCGCGCGGGCCCGGCAGCGGCGGCGGATACGGGACCGGCACCGGCACCGGGATCGGGCCCGGAACCGGACCGGGCCTCGGGCCCGGCTCGGGCGGTGGTTCCGGCGGCGGCGCGTATGGGCCCGGAAACGGCGTCACCGAACCCATCCAGATCAGGGACTTCAAGCCGCAATACACCGCCGACGCGATGCGCGCGAAGATCCAGGGGGCCGCGCTGCTCGAGTGCGTCATCGAGGCGGACGGGTCGGTGAGCGAGTGCCGGGTCCTCAAGTCGCTCGACCCCACCTTCGGCCTCGACCTGGAAGCGGTCAAGGCGGCCAAGCAGTTCCGGTTCCGCCCCGCCACGCTGAATGGGAAACCGGTCAGGTACCGCGCGAACTTCGAGATCAACTTCACGCTCCGCTGACCGCCGCGCCGTTCGCCCGGCATGAGCTACACCTCCGACAACGACCGACCGCGCAGGCAGGCCCGCACCATCGCGTGGGCGGCGCTGCTGGCCGCCCTGCTGCTGTTCATGATGTTCGGCCGGGAGCCCGAGCGCACCCGGTTCTGGGGGGCGTTCTACCACGCCGGGCACGTGCCGCTCTTCGGCCTGGTGGCCGTCTCGCTCCTCGGCCTTTTCGGATCGCGCGGCGTGTCGCTCGCCTCGCCGCGTCCCTGGTGGGCGGCGTTCGCGCTGGCCGTCGCGCTCGGCGGGACGACCGAGGTTCTCCAGATCTTCCAGGCCGGCCGGGACGCGTCGGTGTGGCACTTCCTGCGCGACGTCGCGGGCGCCGCCTCGTTCCTCCTCGTGCTGGCGACGGTGGGGTGGACGTGGGGCCGGGGGAGCCTGATTCGATCGGCGGGCCGGCGCGCGCTGGTCGGTCTCGCCGTTGTCGCGATGCTCGGCGCCGCCGGGTTCAATCTGGCCGCCACGATCGTGGCGTACGGCGAGCGGGACACGGCCCTCCCGACGCTGTTTGCGCTCGACGGCGCCTGGTGGGAACGGTCGTTCGTCGAAACCCACGACAGCGTGCTGACGCCGCACGCGCGGCCGGCGCACATGACCGTCCCGTTCGACGGGCCGCTCGCGCGGCTCGACCTGAACCCCGGGACCTATCCGGGCCTCGTGCTCGACGAGCCGTATCCCGACTGGCGATGGGCCCGCAGCCTCGTGCTGACGTTCGTGTCGGATCTGGACGCGCCGCTGCCCCTCAGCATCCGCGTGGAGGATGCGCGGCACGACAATCGCTTCGCGGATCGCTTCAACCGCCAGTTCCTGATCCACCCCGGCGTCAACCGCGTTGTCATCCCGCTCGACGACGTGCGCCGGGCCCCCGACCGGCGCCAGATGGACATGCGGCACATCCGGCAGATCATCGTGTTCAGCGGCCGGTTGACGGCGCCGACCCACGTCTTCATCGGCCCGCTGCGCCTCGGCGATTGATTCGGCGCGGCGTTTCCGCAAGAATCTGTCATGCTGCGGCGCGAGCCCGCCCGCGCCGTCTTTCCGGCGACCCCCGCGAAAGGACCGATGATGTCAATCCAGGTTCAGGATATCCGCAAGGCCGTGATCGAGACCGAGTACGCCGTGCGCGGCCCGATCGTGGCGCGGGCGCAGCAGCTCGAGCGGGAGGGACGCGAGGTCATCTACTGCAACATCGGCAATCCCCAGGCGCTCGAGCAGAAGCCGCTGACCTTCCTGCGCCAGGTGCTGGCGCTGTGCCAGTACCCGGACCTCATCGAGCGCGGCGCCGACCTGTTCCCGGCCGACGTGCGCGACACGGCGCGGCGGGTTCTCGAGGGGACCCGCTACGGGCTCGGCGCCTACTCGGACAGCAAGGGCGTGCGGTTCGTCCGCGACGCGGTGGCCGCGTTCATCAGGGAGCGGGATGGGATCGACGCCGACCCGGAGGCGATCTACCTGACCGACGGCGCCTCGAAGGGCGTGCAGACGGCGCTGCGCATCCTCATCAGCAGCCCGCTGGACGGGATCATGATTCCGATCCCGCAGTACCCGCTCTACAGCGCGACGATCACGCTCTACGAGGGGAAGCAGGTCGGCTATTACCTCGACGAGGGCCACGACTGGAAGCTGAGCCAGGCCCTGCTCGAGGAGAGCCTCCAGAAGGCGCGCCGCTTCGGCATGAGGGTGAAGGCGATTTGCGTGCTCAACCCGGGGAACCCGACCGGGTCGGTGCTCGACCACGACAACATCCGGATGATCGTCGCCTTCGCGAAATCACACGGGCTGGCGATCCTCGCCGACGAGGTCTACCAGGAGAACGTCTACCTGAAGGGCGACCGGTTCGTGTCGTTCGCGAAAGTGCTGGTCGAGAGCGGAGAGACCCACGTCAGCCTGTTCAGCTTCCACTCCTGCTCGAAGGGGTTCCTTGGTGAGTGCGGGCAGCGCGGCGGGTACATGGAAGTACGGAACATCCCCGCCGACGTGGTGGCGCAGATCACCAAGCTGCAGTCGGTGTCGCTCTGCGCGAACCTCACGGGCCAGGTGGCGACTTACTGCATGGTGCGGCCGCCGAAGCCGGGCGAGCCCTCTTACGAGCTGTACGCGCGGGAGCGGGACGGAATCCTCGGCGAACTGAAGACGCGCGCGGCCCTGCTGGCCGAGGGGCTCAACCGCATTCCCGGGATCCAGTGCAACGTCGTGGCCGGCGCCATGTATGCGTTTCCGCGCATCACGCTGCCGGCCGGGCGGACCGACGAGGAGTACTGCATGGCGCTGCTCGAGCAGACCGGCATCTGCGTCGTCTCCGGCACCGGCTTCGGCCAGGCCCCGGGCACCGCGCATTTCCGGACCACCATCCTGCCGCCCACCGAGAAGATCCGAACCGTGGTGGAACGCCTCGCCGCGTTCCACGCCGCGTACCGGTAGGTCGGCCCGTCGCGCCCTGCGCTGAGCAGGGCTGAAGCCCTGCTCCGACGGGAGGACTGTCCGACGCCCAGGGAGGAACGATCATGCGAGCGAGGAGCGACTGGCGCGGTCTCCGGCTGTCGGCCGCGGCAGCCTGCGCGGTCCTGATCCTCCTGTCCGCGCATCCCGCGCGTGCCGGGACGATGGCGCCGGTGGCCGACGCGAAGGCCGTGGTGGTCGCCGGGCAAGCGCGGTTCACCGTCCTGACGCCGCGCCTCATCCGGATGGAGTGGTCGGCGGCCTCCGAGTTCGAGGACCGCGCGTCGCTCGTGTTCATCAACCGCCGACAGCCGGTGCCGCCGTTCACGTCCGTCGTCAAGGGCGGCTGGCTGACGATCGCGACCAAAGCGCTGACGCTGCGCTACCGGGTTGGCAGCGGCGCGTTCACCGCCTCCACCCTCGAGGTCCGGTTCACGCTCAACGGCGCGCCGGTCGCCTGGCATCCCGGCCTCGAGGACACGGGCAATCTCCTGGGCACGACGCGAACGCTCGACGGCGTCAACGGCCCGGCGACCAGGCTCGAGCCCGGGCTCGTGTCGCGTGACGGATGGGTCGTGGTCGACGACACCTCCCGCCTGCTCTACGACGACAGCGACTGGCCGTGGGTGACGCCGCGGCCGCCCCTCGACATCGCTCGGGGCGGCCCTGAGCGTGTCGAAGGGCCGGCAGGGAATCGACAGGACCTCTACTTCTTCGGCTACGGCCACGATTACCGCGGCGCGCTCGCCGACTTCACGAAGGTGGCGGGCCGGATCCCGATGCCGCCGCGCTTTGCGTTCGGCATCTGGTGGTCGCGCTACTGGGCCTACACCGATCAGGAATTCGAGCAGCTCGTGCGCGACTTCGAGGCGCGCTCGCTGCCGCTCGACGTGCTGGTCGTCGACATGGACTGGCACCTGACGTTCGGCATCACGTGGGACGACAACGTGAAGGACGAGTCGGGCCACACCAAAGGGTGGACCGGCTTCACGTGGGACCCGAACTATTTCCCCGATCCGGTCGGGTTCCTGAAATGGACCGACGTTCACGGCCTCCGCACGCCGCTGAACCTGCACCCGGCGTCGGGGATCCAGCCGTGGGAATCGCAGTATCCGGCGATGGCGAAGGCCATGGGCATCGACCCGGCCTCGCAGAAGTACGTGCCGTTCGACATCGTCGACAAGAAGTTCGCGACCAGCTTCTTCGACCTGGTCATTCACCCCCTCGAGAAGCAGGGCGTCGACTTCTGGTGGCTCGACTGGCAGCAGAGCGACAAGACGTCGCTCGATGGCATCAACCCGACCTGGTGGCTGAACTACGCGTTCTTCACCGACATGGAGAGGCAGGGGAAGCACCGGCCGCTCATCTTCCACCGGTGGGGCGGGCTCGGCAACCACCGCTACGAAATCGGGTTCTCGGGCGACACCTACTCGACGTGGCAGTCGCTCGCCTACCAGCCGTACTTCACCGCGACGGCCGCCAACGTCGGCTTCGGCTACTGGAGCCACGACATCGGCGGCCACATGAACGGGCCGGTCGAGCCCGAGCTCTACACGCGGTGGATCCAGTTCGGCGTGTTCAGCCCGATCCTCCGCACGCACACCACGAAGAACCCGGGCGCCGAGCGGCGGATCTGGGCGTACCCGCCCGAGTACTCGGACGCGATGCGGGAGGCGTTCCTGCTGCGCTCGTCGCTGATTCCGTACATCTACACCGCGTCGCGCGGGACCTACGACACCGGCGTGCCGTTCCTGCGGCCGCTCTACTGGGACTACTCCGGAAGCGGCCGAGGCCTACGCCGTCAAGGACGAGTACCTGTTCGGCGACGCCTGCTCGTCGCGCCCATCGTCGCGCCGAGGAGCAAGGAGACGGGCCTCGCCACGCGCTCGGTGTGGCTCCCGGCGGGTTCGTGGGTCGAATGGTCGACAGGTCGCGTGTTCGACGGGCCGAGGACGGTCGAACGGTCGTTCGCGATCGACGAGATTCCCGTCTACGTCAAGGCCGGGTCGATCATCCCGATGCAGCACCCGGTCGAGCGGGCTGGCGCGCACCCGGCGGCCGACCCGCTTGTGCTCGAGGTCTTTCCGGCCGGCTGGGGTCCAGACGGAGTCTGACTCCGGGGACCAGCGAATCACGGCGGGCGAGCCGAGACCGAGCGACGATGCGTGTTTACGAGGACCGGGAGATTCGGTCGGGTATCAGTCAGGCGAGGGGGCCTGGACGACGGTGCAGGTGACGAGGACCGAAGGCGCGCAGACGGTGCGGATCGAGCCGGTGGAAGGCCGGTATCCGGGCATGCCGTCGATGCGCGGCTACGAGGTCCGGTTTCGGAACCTCCTGCCGACGACGCGGGCCTGGGTGAACGGGCAGGCCGCGGTGTTCGCGACCGCGGCCGACCGCGATCGTCGGTGCTGGCGGGCCTCCCGCCCGAGCGCGCGGAGTGGTGGTATGAGGGCGATACCGCGACGATCGTCGTGGCGGTTCCGCCTCGTCGTCTCGCGGACGCGGCGGAGGTTCGCATCGAGCTCACGCCCCCTCCTGCGCCAGGACATGCGGGCGTTCGCCGGCCGGATGCGGCGCCTGCACGACCTGCACGCGCTCGTGAACGGGGCGTGGCCGAAGGTCGCGCCGCCGGAGCTGCTGTTGAGTCTTGTGCAGACGGGAGACCGATTGTCGATCGACCCCGCCGCGGCGCCGGCCGAGTTCAGCCGCTTCCTGCAGAAGCTCGTCGAGCTCGAGGCGGTCATCGACAAGCTGCCGCTCACGCCCGCGGCGCGGGTGAGGGCGAATGCGCTGCTGAGGAGATAGGACTCTGAATGGCGCACGGCTGAAGCCGTGCGCTATCTGGCGATCGGTTGGTGAATCGGATAGCGCAGGGCTTCAGCCCTGCGCGTCGCCAGACGGAAAAGACCCGGCGAGTGTGTCCACCCGCCGGGCCCTCCGTGCCTTGAGCCTTGAGCCCTGAGCCTTGAGCCCTGAGCCTCTTGGCTTGAGCCCTGAGCCTTGAGCCCTGAGCCTTAGTACATGCCGCCCATGCCGCCGCCCATGCCGCCGGGCATCGCCGGTTCCTTCTTGTCCTCCGGGACGTCGTAGACCATGGCCTCGGTGGTCAGCAGGAGCGAGGCGATCGACGAGGCGTTCTGGAGCGCCGTGCGCACGACCTTGGCCGGGTCGATGACGCCCGCCTGCACCAGGTTCTCGTACTTCTCTTCCTGCGCGTTGAAGCCCCACTCCTCGTCCTTGCTCTCGAGCACCTTCTGGACGACGATCGAGCCCTCGACGCCGGCGTTGTTGGCGATCCAGCGCATCGGGTCCTCGATGGCGCGCTTGACGAGGTTGACGCCGATCTGCTGGTCGCCCTCGAGCTTCAGGGTGTTGAGCGCCTTCACGCCGCGCAGCAGGGCCACGCCGCCGCCGGGGACGATGCCCTCTTCGACGGCCGCCTTGGTGGCGTGCATCGCGTCCTCGACGCGGGCCTTCTTCTCCTTCATCTCGGTCTCGGTCGCGGCGCCGACCTTGATCACCGCCACGCCGCCGACGATCTTCGCGAGCCGTTCCTGCAGCTTCTCGCGGTCGTAGTCCGAGGTGGTGTCCTCGACCTGCGCGCGGATCTGCTTGACGCGCCCCTCGATCGCCTGGCTGGTGCCGGCGCCTTCGACGAGCGTCGTGTCGTCCTTGTTGATCGTGACCTTCTTGGCCTGGCCGAGGTCCTCGATGCGGATGTTCTCGAGCTTGATCCCGAGGTCTTCCGTGATGGCGCGGCCGCCGGTGAGGATCGCGATGTCCTCGAGCATGGCCTTGCGGCGGTCGCCGAACCCGGGCGCCTTCACCGCGGCGGCCGACAGCGTGCCGCGCAGCTTGTTGACCACGAGGGTGGCCAGGGCCTCTCCGTCCACGTCTTCCGCGATGATGAGCAGCGGCTTGCCCATCCGGGCGACCTGCTCGAGGACCGGGAGGAGGTCCTTCATCGAGCTGATCTTCTTCTCGTGGATCAGGATGACCGGGTTCTCGAGCACCACTTCCATCCGCTCGGGGTCGGTCACGAAGTAGGGCGACAGGTAGCCGCGGTCGAACTGCATCCCCTCGACCACCTCGAGCGAGGTCTCGAGCGTCTTGGCTTCCTCGACCGTGATGACGCCGTCCTTGCCGACCTTCTCCATCGCCTCGGCAATGATGGTGCCGATCGTCTTGTCGTTGTTGGCGGAGATCGTGCCGACCTGCGCGATCATGTTGCCCTTGACCGGCTTCGCCAGCTTCTTGATCGACTCGACCACGACCTCGACCGCGCGCTCGATCCCGCGCTTGAGCTCCATCGGGTTGGCGCCGGCCGCCACGTTCTTCGACCCTTCGCGGTAGATCGCCTGCGCGAGCACGGTCGCCGTCGTGGTGCCGTCACCGGCGATGTCCGACGTCTTGCTCGCCACCTCGCGCACCATCTGCGCGCCCATGTTTTCCTGCGGGTTCTTGAGGTCGATTTCCTTGGCTACCGTCACGCCATCCTTGGTGATGAGCGGCGAGCCGAACTTCTTGTCGAGAACCACGTTGCGGCCCTTGGGGCCGAGCGTTACCTTCACCGCGTCGGCGAGGGCGTTCACCCCGCGAAGAATTGCCTGGCGGGACTGCTCGCCGTAAATGATCTGCTTTGCCATCGTTGTCTGCTCCGTTTCGGAACTCGGAATGTGTGCGAGAACGTGACTAGTCCAGGATTGCCAGGACTTCCTCTTCGCGCATGATCAGGAACTCCTCGCCATCGAGCTTGATTTCCTGACCGGAGTACTTGCCGAACAGGATCGTGTCGCCCGCCTTGACGTCGAGGGCGATGCGCCCGCCATCGTCCTTGACCTTGCCGGCGCCGACGGAGACGACCTTGCCCTGCTGCGGCTTCTCCTTGGCGGTGTCGGGAATGATGATCCCGCCGATCTTCTGTTCGCCCTCATCGATGCGCTTGACGAGAATCCGGTCGTGCAGCGGTCTGGCTTTCATCTGGTGTCACCCCCACGCTGAAAGTGCGGTTGATGGAAGTGCCGGCGGACGGGCCGCGCGGCGCGTTCAGCACTCGCCGGGGACGGCGGTTAGCAGCCGGCCCGGTGTAACTGTTAGCACTCGTTGTGCCTGAGTGCTAAGTTTAGCCTCCGGCCTGGCAGCGTGTCAACACGGACGGTGCGCCGGCCCTCGGCCCTCGACTCTCGGCTCTTGGCCGTGTCCGGCTCGGGGCCGGAAGCCAGACTAGGCCGAAGGCCGAGGGCCGGAAGCCGAAGGCCGCTGTGCCGCCCCTGCCAGCCCGGCCGCGGATGCGGTTAGACTGTGAGGATATGACCGACCTGCGCGCCATCTCGCTGTTCAACACGCTCACGCGCCGCGTCGAACCGGTGGCGCCGCTCGTGCCGGGCGAGGTCACGATCTACAACTGCGGGCCGACCATCTACAACTACGTCCACATCGGCAACCTGCGCACGTTTCTCTTCCAGGACCTGCTCAGGCGCACGTTCGAAACGGCCGGCTACCGCGTCCGGTCCTGCATGAACCTGACCGACGTCGACGACAAGATCATCCGCGACAGCCAGAAGTCCCTGCCGGAGGACGCCGACAACGACACGCGCCTGCGGGCGATGCGCGGGTTCACCGACACCTACGAGAGGGCGTTCCTCGAAGACATGGACGCGCTGCGCGTGGCCCGACCGACGGTCATGCCCCGGGCCACCGACTACCTGGCCCAGATGATCCGCCTGGTCGAGACGCTGCAGCGCCGCGGCCTGGCCTACCCGCGCGACGGCAGCGTTTACTTCCGCGTGGCCGACCTGCCGCGCTACGGCTGCCTGTCGCGCATCGATCGCAGCGGGATGCAGCCGGGTGCCAGCGTCGATGCCGACGAGTACGACCGCGAGTCGGTGAGCGACTTCGTGCTGTGGAAGGGCGCCAGGGCCGGCGAGCCGTGGTGGGACAGCCCGTGGGGCCGCGGCCGCCCGGGATGGCACATCGAGTGCTCGGCGATGGCGCTCGACGTCTTCGGCCCCCGCCTCGACATCCACACCGGCGGCGTGGACCTGATCTTCCCGCACCACGAGAACGAGATCGCGCAGAGCGAGGGCGCCCTCGGCGGCCCGTGGGTGAACTACTGGGTCCACGGCGAGTTCCTGATGGTCGAGGGCGAGAAGATGTCCAAGAGCCTGGGCAACTTCTTCACCCTGCGCGACCTGGTGGCCCGGGGCTTCGACCCGATCGCGTTCCGGTTCGCGATTCAGAGCAATCACTACCGGAAGCTGTACAACTTCAGCTTCGACGGGCTGCGCGCCGCAAAGGCGGCGCTGGACCGGCTGCGGACGTTCCGTCGCCGCATGGAAGAGGAGCCGGGCCTGCCGCGGGAAGGCGCCCCCGAGTCGGCCGTCGAGCCGCGGGCCCGCGTGGCGCAGGCCCGCGACGAGTTCTGGCGGGCGCTGGCCGATGACCTCAACACGCCGGAAGCGCTCGCCGCCATCCTGACGCTCGTCACCGACGTCAACGCCCGCGACGACGACCGGCCGCTGACGCGGGGGGAGCGCGACGAGGTCGTCGCCCTGCTCGACCAGGCCGACGGGATCTTCGCCGCGTGGCCGCGCGAGGCGCGCGACGCGCCCGACGCCGAGATCGAGGCGCTCATCGAGACCCGCAAGAAGGCCAAGGCCGCCAGGAACTGGGCCGAAGCCGACCGCCTGCGGGAACAGATCAAGGCGATGGGGATCGTGCTCGAGGATCGGAAGGACGGCAGCGTGCGGTGGAAGCGGGCCGAGTAGTTGGCAGCGGCCAGTTCTCAGTTGCCAGTCGAACACCCGTGACAGACTGGCCACCGACCACTGGCCACTGGCAACTGACCACCGGGAACTGACTATCTTCTGATCTTGAGTGCTTCCATCTTCCTGCTCAGCGTGTTCCGGTGAATCCGCAGCTCCTTGGCAGCGGCGGTCACGTTGCCGCCCGCCCGCTCGAGGACTCTCGTGATGAACGCGCGCTCGAACGCGCCCACCGCGTCGTCGAACAGGATGCCGCCTTCGACCATGTCGGCAATCAGGCGTTCGAGGCGATCGCGCACGTCAACCCCGCTCGTCCACGCCGTGGCCGGACAGCCGCCGCAGCGCCTCGACGTATTTCTCGCGCGTCCGGGCGATCACCTCGTCGGGCAGTGACGGCACCGGCGGCTGCTTGTTCCACTTGATCTGCTCGAGGTAGTCGCGCACGTACTGCTTGTCGAAGCTCGGCTGGCTGCCGCCGGGGGCGTACTGATCGGCCGGCCAGAAGCGCGAGGAGTCCGGGGTGAGGACCTCGTCGATGAGCAGGACCTGCTGCCGTCCCCCCTCCTCGATCAGGCCGAATTCGAACTTCGTGTCGGCGACGATGATCCCGCGCGTCTCGGCGTGCGCGGCGCCGCGCCGGTAGACGGCGAGCGACAGGCGCTTGAGCGTCGCGATGAGGTCGCGGCCCACCAGGCGCCCGGCCTCCTCCTCGCTGATGTTCACGTCGTGCCCGCTCTCGGCCTTGGTCGACGGCGTGAAGATCGGCTCGGGCAACCGGTCGGCCTCGCGCAGGGATGCCGGCAGCGCGATCCCGCAGACCGTGCCGGTCTTCCGGTACTCCGCCCAGCCGGACCCGGCGAGGTAGCCCCGCACGACGCATTCGATCGGGACCGGCGTCGTCCGCCGGACCAGCATCGACCGGCCGCGCAGCACGTCGGCGTGCTGGCGGAGCGCGGGAGGGAAATCCGCCGGATCGACCGACCGCACGTGATTGGGAACCACGTCGCGCGTCTGAGCGAACCAGAACGCCGACAGCTGTGTCAGCACCTTCCCCTTGTCGGGAATGCCGGACCCGAGCACGTAGTCGAACGCCGAGATCCGGTCGGTCGCGACGATGAGCAGATCCTCGCCGGCGTCGTAGAGGTCCCGGACCTTTCCGCTGCGGAGGGGAGCGAGTCCGGGAAACGAGGTGGCGAGCAAAGGCGCGGGCAACGTCATTTGCGGAACCTCATCAGGTGCCGGGAACGCGTCGGTCGGCGGCCGCCGGGAGGCGGGGGAGCCATATTAACGGGCGGACGGGCCGACCCGCAAGAGCGGGGAGGCCGCGGGCCGGCTGTGCCGATCGTCGGTCTGGCAGTAAGTGACGCTGTGGCATAGACTTGGGCCGGATCATGTAGTAGAGTGCGGTCCCCTGAGATGCGTGCGCACCTGCGGACCGCTCTCGTCTTCGCGCTCGCGCTGATCCTGCTGGCCTGGTTCGTGCGCGGCGTCGATGTCGCCGGCGTCCGGACCGAACTGGCGCACGGGCGTCTCGATCTGCTGGCGATCGCCGTCGGCATGACGCTGGTGACCTACGCGCTGCGGACGCTCCGCTGGCAGTACCTGCTCGCGGGGCTGGGACCGACGCGCTTCATGAACGCGTTTCGCGCGACGGTGATCGGCTTCGCCGCCAACTTCCTGCTGCCGGCGCGGGCCGGGGAGTTCCTCCGTCCCTACGTGCTGTCGCAGCACGAGAACGTGAAGGCGACCGCCGCGTTCGCGACCGTCGTCCTCGAGCGCGTGTTCGACATGGCCGCGGTGCTCGTGCTGTTCGCCTTCTTCTTCCTGACGGCCGACCCGGCGCTCGCGCGCGCCGACCCGGTCGTCTTCCACGCCGCCCGGGTCGGAGGGATGACGGCCGCCGCGGGAACGCTCGTCCTGCTCGTGACGTTCTTCCTGCTCGCCGGGCACCCGGAGGCGATCGGGAGAATCTCGGGGGGCGTCGAGCGCCGTCTGCCGGCACGCCTCGCGAAGAGGGTGGAGGGGCTGGCCCAGACGTTCGTCCTGGGGCTTGGCGCGGTCCGGCAGCCGAAACAGTGGCTGGTGGTCTTCGCCCTGTCGTTCCCGTTGTGGCTGTCGATTGCGTGCGGGATCTGGCTGGTGTCCCGCGCCTTCGGGGTCGAGGTCGGGTACGTCGGGTCGTTCCTGGTGATGACGCTGCTCGTCGTCGGCGTGGCGGTCCCGACGCCGGGAGCGATCGGCGGGTTCCACGAGTTCTACCGGATCGCCGTCACGTCGTTCTTTCACGCGTCGACGGACAAGGCGGTCGGCGCCGGCATCGTGCTGCACGCGATCTCGTTCGTGCCGGTGACGCTGCTCGGCGTCGCGTTCATGGTCAAGGAAGGGCTGACTCTGGGCAGGATGCGGCGCCTGGCGAAACCGCCCGGCGCGGCGGAGGAGGAGACCCGGTGAAGTGTCCCTACTGCAGTCATCTGGGCGACAAGGTGGTCGATTCCCGCGAGAGCAAGGAAGGCGAGGTCATTCGCCGTCGCCGGGAATGCCTCGACTGCGGCCGTCGCTTCACCAGCTACGAGCGGATCGACGAGATCCCCTACATGGTGGTGAAGAAGGACGGGAGCCGCGAGCGCTTCGAGCGCCAGAAGCTCGTCGCCGGGATGCTGAAGGCGTGCGAGAAGCGGCCGGTCAGCGTCTCGGCTCTCGAGAAGATCGCCGACCGCGTGGAGGCGACGCTGCAGGAGCGGCCCGAGAAGGAGATTGCCACCGCCGAGGTCGGCTTGTTCGTGATGCAGGCGCTGAAGGACCTCGACGAAGTGGCCTACGTCCGCTTCGCGTCGGTCTACCGGAACTTCCGCGACGTCGGCGAGTTCCGCAAGCAAATCGAAGAGCTGCTCGACGCGGGCGAGTGAGCGCGCGGCGCGTTTGACTGCTCCCGGTGTTTGCTCGATAATCCGAGTGGCCCTCACCCATCCGGCTGCGCCGGGGCGGCCGCGCCCCGGTTTGTCTCCAGACGGCGACGCATGAAATGTCCGAAGTGCAACTACATCGCGTTTGACTCGACGGTCCGCTGCCGGAACTGCGGCTTCGATTTCTCCCTCTCGCGTCCGGCCGAGGTCGGGAGCGACCTGCCGCTGCGCCAGCCCGAGCCGGCGGCACCGCTGGGGGATTTCGACCTCGGCGGCGCCAGGCGCCCCGCTCGCGGCCCGGAGGGTCCGGCGGCCGCCGAGCGCGTCCGCGACCCGGCGTTCGACCCCGGCGTTCCGCCGGCCGCGGCCAGTGGGATGCCGCTGTTCGGCGAAGTGCCGCTCGTGCGCCCGTCGGCGCCGACCGCGCCGCTTTCGGTCCGCCGTTCGACCCCCGTGCCGCCGCGCACCCGGGTGTCGGTCACGCCGCGGCCGGCCGAACCCCGGCCCGACCCGGGGCTGCCGCTCGGATCTCCGTCGTTTACGACGCTCGGCCTGGGGCGTGGCGCGTCTGCACCGTCTCGGTCGGCCTCGAACGAGCAGGACGCGGCTGGCGCGGATGGCGTGGCGGGCGTCGGCGTCCGTCTCGGCGCGGCCGCGCTCGACTGGCTGATGCTGGCCAGCCTCGATCTGGCGGTCGTCTACTTCACGCTTCGTGTCAGCCGGCTGCAGACCGGCGAGCTCCTGCTCCTGCCCGCGGCGCCGCTGATCGCGTTCCTGCTGCTGCTCAATGGCGGCTACCTCGCGATGTTCACCGCCGCGGGCGGCCAGACGCTCGGCAAGATGGCGTTCCACCTGAGGGTCGTGTCGGCGGGCGGCGCGCCACTCAGCGTCGGCCGCTCGCTGATGCGCGTGGTCTCCTTCCTGGTGAGCGCGCTGCCCGCCGGGCTCGGTCTCCTGCCCGCGGTCTTCGACCCGAGCCACCGCGGGCTTCACGATCGCCTGTCCGGGACGCTCGTCGTGCGCGCGGGCACGCCGTAGCGTGGTGGGAGGCTGAACCCGACTCCATGACGCGACTCGCGGTGCTGCTGGCGACCTTCGGGTACGTCGGCCACGTTCCGATTGCGCCCGGGACGGCCGGTTCGGCCGCCGGCCTCCTGCTGTACGCCGCCCTCCGCCTGGTGGCGCCTCCGGCCGTCCTCGCGTTGGTCGATCTGGGCGTCATCGTCGTGCTGTTCGTCCTCGGCTGCTGGGCCGGCACGGTGGCCGAGCGGCACTACGGCCGTACCGATCCCGGCGCCGTCGTCGTCGACGAAGTCCTCGGCATGCTGATGACGCTGTGGCTCGTCCCGGTGACCTGGAAGGGCGCCGTGGTCGGCTTCCTGCTGTTCCGGGCCTTCGACATCGTGAAACCGTTTCCGGCCCGGCGGTGCGAACGGCTCCACGGCGGCCTGGGGATCATGGCCGACGACGCGGTCGCGGGGATCTACGGCAACCTGGCCCTGCGCCTGATAATCTGGATTGCACCGGTTCTGCGTTAGGGAACGGGCTACGGGCTACGGGCTGCAGGCTTCGGTCCGTGCCACGACGTGACACGCGTGATCGCGCCTGAGGCCTGAGGCCTGAAGCCCGAAGCCGGGAGCGAAGATGTCTGTATCCCCGCCCCGTCGCGCCGCCATCATCGCCGTGGGCAGCGAGCTGCTCACGCCGCTGCGAGCGGACACCAACTCCCTGTTCGTCACGGCCCGGCTCAACGAGCTGGGGATCGAGGTCGTGGCCAAGCTGATCGTCGGCGACCGGCGCGACGAGCTCGCCGCGGCTATCCGGGAGCACGTGCGCCGGGTGGACCTGCTGGTGCTCACCGGCGGCCTGGGGCCGACCGACGACGACGTGACGCGTCAGGCCGCGGCCGACGCGCTCGGCCTGGCGCTCGGCGAACAGCCCGCGATCGTCGAGCGGATCCGGGAGCGCTTCGCGCGGCGCGGGGTCGAGATGCCGGAGGTCAACCGCGTGCAGGCGCAGGTGCTCGCCGGCGCGTCGGTGCTGCTCAATCCCCATGGCACGGCCCCGGGGCAGTGGATCGAGCACGCCGGCACGCACGTCGTGCTGCTGCCCGGCCCGCCGCGCGAGATGCAGCCGATGCTCCTGGCGGCCCTCGACGAGCGCCTCGCGCCGCTCTGCGGCAGCGCGAGACTCTACCGCCGCGTGATCGGCATCACTGGCCGCGCCGAATCACAGGTCGAGCAGGTCGCGCAGCCGATCTACGCGACGTGGGCGGCGTGGGATCCGCCGGTCTCGACCAGCATCCTCGCGGCGCCGGGGCAGATCGAGCTGCACCTGTCGGTCCGCTCGTCGAGCGAGGACGAGGGACGATCCGTCCTCGAACGCGCGACCGCCGAGGTGCTCCCCGTGCTCGGCGCGGACGTGTTCACCACCGACGGGCACCCGCTCGAACAGGTGGTCGGCGAGATGCTGCGAGCCAGGTTCTGGCGCGTCGCGACCGCCGAGTCGTGCACCGGCGGCCTGGTGGCCTCGCGCCTGACCGACGTGGCGGGCAGTTCCGACTACGTCGAGCGCGGCGTCGTCTGCTACAGCAACCGGGCGAAGACCGAGCTGCTCGGCGTGCCCGACGAATCGATTCGCCTGTACGGCGCGGTCAGCGAGGACGTCGCGGTGGCGATGGCCGTCGGCATGCGCGAGCGGGCGGGCGTGGAGGTGGCCGTCGGCGTCACGGGCATCGCCGGCCCCGGCGGGGGCTCCGACCAGAAGCCGGTCGGCACGGTGGTCATCGCGGTGGCGTTCCCGGGCGGCACGCGCGTTGGCCGGTTCCGGTTTCTCGGCGTGCGCGCCCAGGTGAAATCCCAGGCCTCGCAGGCCGCGCTCGACATGGTGCGGCGGGCGCTCGAGGAGTTCCTGCCCGCGCCGGGCGCCTGAGCGACCGCGGGAACCGGAGGAGAATCGTGCGCCTGTTTCTCGCCGTGGAACTCGACGAGGCCGTGCGCCGGGCGGCGGCCGACACGGCCCGGGCGCTGGCCGCCGCGCTCGATCGACGGGGAATCCGGCGCGGCCTCGCCTGGGTGGCGCCGGGGAACCTGCACTTCACGCTGCACTTCCTCGGCGAGGTGGACGAGCCGACCGCCCGCGCCGTGATCGAACGGGTGAGCCCTCCGCTGGCCGTGGCGCCGTTCGATCTGGCGCTGGCCGGCGTCGGCACCTTTCCGCCCGCCGGCCCGCCGCGCGTCATCTGGCTCGGCGTCGCCGAGGGAGGCCGCGACCTGGCGGCGGTGCACGGCGAGATCGGCCGGCGCCTCGAGGGACTGGGCGTCACCCGGGATCGCCGCCCGTTCAGCGCCCACCTGACGCTCGGCCGCGTCAAGTCTCCCCTCGGGCCGCGCCTGCACGAGGTGCTCGCCGAGGCGTCCCTCGCCGGGCAGGCCCGCTGCCGCGTGGATCACGTCACGCTGTTCGAGAGCCGCTTGTCTCCGCGCGGCGCGACCTATTCCGTGATCGCCACGGCCCGGCTCGGGTATCATCAGCCGTGATGAGAGAGATCGCCGTCCTTGGGTCGGGCAGTTGGGGCACGGCCCTCGCGCTGCACCTGGCGCGCGCCGGCCACGACGTCCGGCTGTGGGCTCGCGAGTCCGAGGTGGTCGCCGGGATCCGAACCGAGCGGATCAACCACCTGTTCCTGCCCGGGATTCCCCTGCCCGAGACGGTCACCCCCTTCGAGGCGATCGAGGAGGCCGTCGCCGGCGTCGATCTTGTCGTCGTCGTCACGCCGTCGCACGGCACGCGCCACGTCCTCCGCCAGGCTGTGCCCGCGATCGCCGAGACCGCGACCATCGTCAGCGCGACCAAGGGCCTCGAGGCCGAGACGCTGCTGCGCGCCTCGGAAGTGATCGGCGAAGAGGTGGGCCCGCGCCGCCCGGTGGTCGTGCTCTCGGGACCGAGTTTCGCGCGGGAGGTCGCGCTCGGGCTGCCGACCGCCGTCTGCGCGGCCTCGACCGACCAGGCGGCGGCCGAGCTCGTGCAGTCCGAGTTCCGCGGGCGCGCCTTCCGCCTCTACACGACCGACGACGTGGTGGGCGTGGAGATCGGCGCCGCGCTCAAGAACGTGATCGCGATCGCCGCGGGCGTCGTCGAGGGCCTGGGGCTCGGCCACAACGCGATGGCCGGCCTGATCACCCGCGGCCTGGCCGAGATCTCGCGCCTCGCGCACGCCCTCGGCGGGCGGCGGGAGACGCTGGCCGGGCTGTCGGGCCTCGGCGACCTGGTCCTCACGTGCACCGGCAGCCTGAGCCGCAACCGGCAGTTCGGCATCGAGCTCGGCCGCGGGCGCAGCCCGCGCGAGATCCTCGGCACGATGAGGATGGTGGCCGAGGGCGTGAAGACGACCGGGGCCGCCCTGGCGCTCGGCGCGCGGCACGGCGTCGAACTGCCGATCGCGGCGCAGATGGCCGAAGTGCTCGAGGAGGGCAAGGATCCGCGCGCGGCGGCCGAGGCCCTGATGCTGCGCCCGCAGCGGGTCGAGGTCGACCGTCGATGATAAGATCCGCGGATGAGCGTGTTCGGTCGGATCCGTGAGAGCCTCGCCCGCACCACCCAGCAGATCGTCCAGCGGTTCGACGCGATCGTCCAGCGCGCCGACGCGCCCGAGCGCCGGATGCGCGAGGTCGACGTCGCGACGCTCGAGGCGCTCGAGGAACTGCTGATCGCCGCCGACATCGGGATTCCCGCCACGGGCCGGATCGTGTCCGCCGTCAAGGCGCGCGCGCGCCACGGCGAGAGCCTGCGCGACTTGGTGAAGGAGGAAATCCGGTCGGTGTTCGACGGCGTGGAGGCGCAGCTGCCCCCGCCGGCCGATTCGGTGCCGCCCCGAGTCGTGCTGATCGTCGGCGTCAACGGCACCGGCAAGACGACCACGGTCGGCAAGCTGGCCAACCTCTACAGGACCTCGGGGGCGACGCCGCTCGTCTGCGCGGCCGACACATTCCGCGCCGCCGCCGTGGAGCAGCTCGAGATCTGGGCCCGCCGCGCCGGCGTCGACATCGTGCGCGCCCGGGAGGGAGCCGACCCGGCGGCGGTCGTGTTCGACGCCCTGTCGTCGGGCAGGGCCCGCGGCCGCAGCCCGATCCTGATCGACACTGCGGGGCGGATCCACACGCGCGTGAACCTGATGAACGAGCTCGAGAAGATCCGTCGCATCGCCTCGCGGGAAGTGCCCGGCGCGCCGCACGAGGTGCTGCTCGTGCTCGACGCCACGGTGGGCCAGAACGGGCTGTCGCAGGCGCGCGAGTTCACCAGCGTGGCCGGCGTGAACGGCATTGTCCTGGCGAAGCTGGACGGCACGGCCAAGGGCGGGGTGGCCGTCGCCATCGCGCACGACCTCGGGCTGCCGATCCGTTACGTCGGCGTCGGCGAAGGGATCGACGACCTCGTCCCGTTCTCGGCCGCGGAGTACGTCGACGCGCTCTTCGAAGAGAAATGGTAGGGACGAGGGATCAGGGATCGGGGATCGGGGATCAGGGATCGGGGATCAGGGATCGGGGATCAGGGATCGGGGATCAGGGATCGGGGATCAGGGGACGAGGGAAGATGGGGCCTGCGCTATCTGGGAATCTGACAAGATCCGCAGATAGCGCAGGGCTTCAGCCCTGCGCAAGGCGTAAGGCGCAAAGCGCGAGGCGTACGGCGTGAGCCATAAGCCGCCCTACAGGGCGTCCGAGAACGGCAACTTGACCTCGATGTCCCGCTTCCTCGGTGCCCGGCGCTTCTGTCGCTCGGCGAGTTCCTGGGAGACGGCCGTGGAAACCGCGGCCGACAGTTCGCGCAGCACCGCGCCGACGATCCGGTCCCGCTGAAGGGCGGCGGTATGCTCGTCGGCCGGCGGGCCGAACAGTTCCCCGATGTCGACTCCGAGCGCGGCGGAGAGCTTCTCGAGCGTCTCGGTGGAGCAGTGGCCGCCGTGGATGACGTGGCTGACCGTGTCGGGGTGCAGGCCGGCGAGCCGGGCCAGTTCGACCTGGGTGACGCCCTGTTCCTCGATCAGGGCCACGACCGCATCGCTCCATCGCGCCATGGACGCTCCCGGTTCTGAGTGACTTCGTCCCGGATCCTACGGGTCCCGCCCGCTTCGAGCAAGGGGAATCCGCAACGGGCCCGGTTTGAATCGGGGCGGAGCGGCCGTCGGCCGACGTGCCGCCTCGGGAAGCGATTGACAGAGCCGCGCGCCCCGACTACGATAAGGGTTTGCCCGACATGGGGTTAGGGCACGTGTGTCTCGGCGGCCGGTGTCATGTTCGATACTCTGAGCGATCGCCTCCAGGACGTGTTCCGCTCTCTCCGGGGAGAGACGCGCCTGACGGAGGCGACCATCGAGACGGCGCTGCGCGAAATCCGCATGGCGCTGCTCGAGGCGGACGTCAACTTCAAGGTGGTCAAGGCGTTCGTGGACCGGGTCCGCGACCGCGCCATGGGCCAGGACGTCCTCCGGAGCCTGACGCCGGCGCAGCAGGTCGTGCGCATCGTCCGCGACGAGATGATCGCGCTGTTCGGCGACGCCGCGGGCGGGCTGCAGCCGACCTCGGCCTCGCCGCGCGTCATCCTGCTGCTCGGCCTCCAGGGCTCGGGCAAGACGACGACGGCGGGCAAGCTCGGGACGTGGCTGGCGAAGCAGGGCCGGCACCCGATCCTGGTGTCCACCGACGTCAGGCGGCCGGCGGCCATCCAGCAGCTGAACGTGCTCGGCCAGCGAGCGTCGCTGCGCGTGTTCGACCCGGCGGGACAGATGGACCCGGTGCGGCGCGCCGCCGACGCGCTGGTCGAGGCGAGGAACCTCGGGTTCGACGTGGTGATCGTGGACACGGCCGGTCGCCTGCACATCGACGACGAGCTGATGGGCGAGCTCCAGGCGATCAAGACGGCCGTCGCGCCCTCCGACCTGATCTACGTGGCCGACGCGATGACGGGCCAGGACGCGATCAAGAGCGCGGGCGAGTTCAACCGCCGCGTCGGCGTCACCGGCGTGATGCTGAGCAAGCTCGATGGCGACGCCCGCGGGGGCGCGGCCCTGTCGGTCGTGGCGGTGGTCGGCGTGCCCATCGCGTTTGTCGGCAGCGGCGAGCAGCTCGAGGACATCGAGCCGTTCCATCCCGACCGCCTGGTGTCCAGGCTGCTCGGCATGGGCGACGTGCTCTCGCTCATCGAGAAGGCCGAGCAGGCCATCGACCAGAAGGACGCCGCGCGGCTCGAGCAGAAGATCCGGCGCGACGATTTCACGCTCGAGGACTTCCGGGATCAGCTCCGGACGCTGCGGAAGATGGGCCCGCTCGAGAGCGTGCTGGGGATGATCCCCGGGATGGGCAACCTCAAGGCGCTGGCCGAGAACAAGCCGGACGAGCGGCAGCTCACGCGCGTCGAGGCGATCATCAACTCGATGACGCCCGGCGAGCGCGCCGACTACCGGCTGATCGACGGCAGCCGGCGCCGGCGCATCGCGAAGGGCAGCGGGACGTCGGTCGAGGAGATCAACCGCCTCCTGCGCCAGTTCCAGCAGATGCGGAAGATGCTCAAGTCGCTCGGCGGGATGGGCGGCGGCAAGGGCGCGATGAAGCGGCTGCGGCGGATGGGCAACGTTCACTGACGGGTCGTTGACGACACGGCGAATGTGAAGGGGAGTTCGATGCTGGTGATTCGTTTGAGCAGGACCGGGATGAAGAAGCAGGCGCATTACCGCGTGGTGGTCTGCGACAGCCGGCGGGCGGCCGTGGGCGACGTGGTGGAGGTCGTGGGGCACTACAACCCGCGCACGGTGCCGGCCACGATGGTCGTGGACCACGAGCGGATCGCGCACTGGCTCGGGGCCGGCGCGCGCCCGTCCCAGACGGTTCGCACGCTGCTGGCGGGCCACGTGACCAACAAGCCGGAGGCCGCGGCCGCCGAGGCGCCGCCGGCGAACCCCCAGTGAGCCAGGCGCGCGACCTCGTCGAGGTGATCGCGCGGGCGCTGGTCGACGTGCCCGACGCCGTCCGGGTGACCGAGGCCGACCACCGCGGCGTCGCGGTGATCGAGCTGTTCGTCGACCCGGGCGACCTCGGCCGCGTGATCGGCCGCCAGGGACGCACGGTCTCGGCCCTGCGGACGCTGGTGGAGATCACCGCGGAGTTCCACGACTTCGACGCCATGCTGGAGGTTCGGGAGCCGAAATGACGGAGGCCGCGGCGCCGACCGACCCGGTGATGAGCGACGCCGAGTGGGACGAGTGCGCGGTCGTCGGCCGCGTCGCCCGCGCCCACGGCATTGCCGGCCGGGTGATCGTCAACCCGGAAACCGATTTCGTCGAGGAACGGTTCCAGGTGGGCGCCGAGTTGCTCGTCCGGCGCGGAGCGCGCGTCGAGCGGATGCGCGTCACCGCGATGCGGGTCCATCTCGGGCGCCCGATCATCGGCCTCGACGCCGTCGGGACGACCAACGACGCGGAGGCGATGGCCGGCGTCGAGTTCCGCGTGAGGGTCGCCGACCTCGAGGCGCTGCCCGACGGCATGTACTACCGCCACGACCTGGTCGGTTGCCGGGTCGAGACGACGGACGGAGACGAGGTCGGCTCCGTCGCCGCGGTGGACGGGGAGCTGGGCGCGAGCCGGCTGGTGGTCAAGGCGCCGTTCGGGGACGTGCTCGTGCCGCTGGCGCGGGCGATCTGCGTGGTCATCGACATCGCGGCCCGCCGGATCGTCGTCGATCCTCCGGACGGGCTGCTCGACCTGAATCGCCGACCGTGAAGTTCGACATCGTCACCATCTTTCCCCACATGTTCGAGGGGCCGACCCGCGAGGGGATCCTGGGCCGGGCCATCGAGCGGGGGCTGGTGGACCTGAAGGTCATCGACCTTCGGGACTTCACCGACGACCGCCACCGCACCGTCGACGACGTGGCTTACGGCGGCGGGCCGGGCATGGTGCTGAAGCCGGCGCCGCTGTTCCGGGCGGTCGACCACGTGCGGGAGACGAGAGGGGAGCCGGCGGCGATCGTGCTGACCTCGCCGCAGGGGCGGCCGTTCTGCCAGGCCGACGCCGTGCGCTTCAGCCGGTGCGGGCACGTCGTGGTGCTGTGCGGGCGGTACGAGGGCGTCGACGAGCGCGTGCGCGACGGGCTGTCGACCGAGGACATCTCGATCGGCGACTACGTGCTCACCGGCGGCGAACTGCCGGCGCTGGTCATGCTCGACGCCGTGACCCGGCTGCTGCCCGGCGCGGTGGGCGACGAGCAGTCGGTGGAGCTGGACTCGTTCACGCGGGGGCTGCTCGACTACCCGCACTACACGAGACCGGCGGAGTTTCGGGGCGTCAAGGTGCCGGACGTCCTGCTCTCGGGGCACCACGAGCAGGTGAGGCGCTGGCGGCAGCGGCAGGCGGTGGCCCGGACGCTGGCGCGACGGCCGGAACTGCTGGCCGCGGCGGAGCTGGATGACGAAGAGCGCGCCATCTTGCGCGAGCTGATTGAGGCGCGACAGAAGGAGACTGACGATGCGGGCGATTGAAGCGATTGAGAGCGGTCAGGTCAAGCCACGGCCCCAGATGAAGTCGGGCGACACCGTCCGCGTGCACGTGAAGGTGCGTGAGGGCGACAAGGAGCGAATCCAGGTGTTCGAGGGGATCGTCATCGGCATGCACCGGGGCGGCGCCCGCGCGACCTTCACGGTCCGCAAGGTCTCCTTCGGCCAGGGCGTGGAGCGGATCTTCCCGCTGCACTCGCCGATCATCGATCACGTGGACGTCGTCCGGTCGGCCCGGGTGCGGCGCGCGAAGCTCTACTTCCTGCGCGACCTGAAGGGCAAGGCCGCCCGGATGAAGGAAACCAAGCGGACGGCGTAGCCACGCCGGGCCGCCGGGACAGGACCCGCCACATGCCTCGTCCCCGCGCCGATCGCACGGTCGAGAACGGCCTGCGCCGGCTGGGATTCCAGCGGGTCGCCGGCGTGGACGAGGTGGGGCGGGGTTGTCTGGCGGGGCCGGTGATGGCCGGGGCCGTCGTGCTCGACCCCGACCGCCACATTCCCGGCCTGCGCGACTCGAAGCTCCTCTCGCCGGCGTCGCGGGAGCGCCTCTACGCGGCGATCACCCGCGACGCGCTCGGCTGGGCGGTGGCCGCCGTCGAGCCCCCCGAAATCGACCGGATCAACATCCGGCAGGCCTCGCTGCTCGCGATGCGGAATGCCGTGCTGGCGCTCGCGCCCCTTCCCGACTTCGTGCTCGTGGACGCCTTTCGCATCCCGGACCTGCCGATGGCGCAGCGGGGCATCGTCCACGGCGACGCCCTCTGCTCGGCGATCGCCGCCGCCTCGATCGTGGCCAAGGTGACCCGCGACCGCCTGATGGATCGCCTCCACGAAATCGACCCGCGATACGGGTTCGACCGCCACAAGGGATACCCCACGCCCGAACACGCCCTGGCCCTGTCGAAATTCGGCCACTCCGCGGCCCACCGCCGGTCCTTTCGCGTCCCGTCGCTGTTCGACGCCATGGATGGGGCGGAGGGGACTGGGGAAAAGCCCGGCTTCGACCGATAGCACACAGTGAGTCGGTCTGTGTGTACCCGGGGTGTCAGCATCAGGTGAGGGGCACAGTGGCTATCGATCGCGACGCGACGCTGCGAAAGGCCGAGAAGTTCCTGCGCCAGGGCAGGCTCGACCAGGCGATCGCCGAATACCACCGGATTGTCGAGGTTCAGCCGGACGACTGGAGCACGATCAACGTGGTCGGTGACCTGCTTGTCCGCTCCGGCCAGACCGAGGGCGGCATCGGGCACTACACCCGCATCGCCGACCATTTCTTCGACGAAGGGTTCCTCCCGCGGGCCGCCGCCGTCTACAAGAAGATCCTCAAGCTCACGCCCGACGACGACCATGCCGCGCTGCGGACGGCCGAGATTGCCCAGCAGCAGGGCCTGGTGGCCGACGCGAAGTCCGCGCTCTCGCTCGTGGCCGCCCGACGCCTCAAGCGGGGCGACAGGACGGGTGCGGCGGAGGTCCACCTGAAACTCGGGTTGCTCGACCCGGGCGACTTCGAGGCCGCCGTGTCGGCCGCCAAGGCCGCGGCCGAGCTGGGCAACCTGCGCGGCGCCGTCGACCGGCTCTTGCAGATCGCGGGCGACTACGCACGGCTCGAGAAGGCCGACGACGCGATTCGCGTCCTGAGCGAGGCGATCCAGCTCGAGCCTGGCAACGGGGACATTCGCGCGGAGCTCTCCCGCCGGCTGATCGACGCGGGGGCGCTCGAGCGCGCCGTCGAGTTCGCGTCGTCAGCCTCCGATTACAAGGCGATCGCCACCGCTTACTACGCCAGGGGCCGCGGCGACGAGGCGCTGCAGGTCCTGCAGTGGGCGCTCGACCAGGACCCCTCGGACGTCGAAACCCGGCGGCAGCTGGTCCGAAGCTACGTCGGCAGGGCCGAGTTCGAACGCGCCCGCGCCGCGCTGGGCGGCCTCACGACCGATCCCGAGCTGCTGATGGAGCTCGCCGAGATCGACTTCCGGGGCGGGCGACGCCAGGAAGGGCGGGACGCGGCCACCCGCCTCCTCGGAGCCGAGCCCGACCGGCGGGACGAGGTGCTGCGGCTCGGCCTGCGCCTGTGCGGGACCGATGCCGACGCCGGGTTCGAGTGTGTCGACGCCGCCACCGACGCGGCCATCGCCGAACACGAGTTCCGGGCCGCCGCCCAGGCCCTGAACGACTACGTCGCCCTCGTGCCGCGCCACGTCCCGGCGCTGATGAAGCTGGTGGAGGTGTGCGTCGACGGCGGGCTCGGCGCGGCGATGTACGCCGCGCAGGCCCAGCTCGCCGATGCCTACCTCGACTGCGGCCTGGCCCTCGAGGCTCGCGTGATCGCGGAAGACCTGTTCGCCCGTGAGCCGTGGGAGCCGACCAACAGCGAGCGGTTCCGCAAGGCGCTGCTGATGCTCGGCGAGGCCGACCCCGATGCGGTCATCGCCGATCGGCTGAGCGGCGACTCTCCGTTCACGAGCACCGACCTGATGCTCGACTTCAGCTTCAACCAGCTGGCCACGCCGGCCGACGAGGCCGGCCCGTCCCAGGCGCCGGTCGCGGCGGCCGCGCCAGAGGCCCGCGAGGCGACGGCGGCCAGGCCGGCGCCGACCGAGCCCCTGCCGGTCGAGCCGCCGCCGGTTGATGAGCGTGAGGCTCGCCCAGCGCCGCCAGCCCGGGCCGGCCGCCGCGGCAGAGCCGGCGCCGACCACGCGGTCACCGCGGCTCCCGTCGACACCGACAGCGACGCGATCGAAATCGATCTGGGGGAGACGTTCGGCGCGTGGAACGACGGCGCCGCCGCGTCGGACGCGGCCACCCCGGAGGTGCCCGCCGGGCTGGCGGGGCTCGAGCGGGTGTTCGAGGGGTTCCGGGAAGAAGCGGTCCGCCATGGCGCGCACGACTCCGCCTCGCAGCTCCAGCAGGCGCTGACGCTCGAAGAGGCCGGCAAGACCGACCGGGCGATCCGCCTGTTCGAGCGGGCGGCGCGGTCTCCCCAGCACCGGCTGCGCGCGGCGAGCGAGCTGGCGCGCATTCATCGTCGGTTGGGGAATGCCCGCGAATCGATCGAGTGGCTCGAACGGGCAGCCGAATCTTCGCTCGCGGGCACTGAAGAAAGCCACGAGTTGCTTTATGATCTGGGACTGTTGCTGGCTGAAGCCGGGGAGACCGAGCGGGCGCTGGCCGTGCTGCTCGAACTCCAGGCGGACGTTCCAGACTATCGCGACGTGGCCCAGCAGATCGCTCGGCTGTCGCAGAAGTCGTGAGGGCTCTCTCTGTTGACGCGTTTGCTCCTGGTCGCCTACTTCGTCGAGGTCGGGCTCCTGCTTTTCGTCGTGCCGTGGTCCGGGTTCTGGGAGCGCAATTTCTTTGCGCACGCCGTGCCCGGGCTCGGCGCGATCACGACCAACTTCTTCGTGCGCGGGGCCGTGTCGGGCCTCGGTCTGGTCAACCTGGCGGCCGGCGTGTCCGAGCTGGTTTCGGTGTTCTCGTCGCGACGGCGATAAGGTAAAATCGAGCCGCGTTCTCGCCCTGCCACGACGGCTCGATCTCCACGACGTTTGGCGATCCATGTCTGTAGACGCGACTCCCGGTATCGGCGCTTACCTGCGCGAGGCCCGCGAGCGGGCCGGGCTCTCCGTGCACGCCATCTCGGACCGCACGAAGATCCCGGTGGCGACGCTCGAGGCGCTCGAACGAGACGAGGTGTCGCGCCTGCCCGGCGGGATCTTCCTGCGGTCCTTCGTTCGCGCCTACGCGGCGGAAGTCGGCCTCGATCCCGAGCAGGCGGTCCGGCGGTTCGTCGCCCGCTACCCCGACGCGTATGTCGAGGAGACGCCATCGGCGTTTCTCCCCAACCCCGAGAAGATCGTCGTCGACGGAGAACCGGCCGCGGGACGGCTGTGGCGCGTGGTCGGGTGGAGCCTGCCGCTCGTTCTCGTCATCGTGTACTTCGGGTTCGGCGGGCGGTTGAGCTGGTTGCATCAGTCGGCTCCGCCCGTTGCTCCCCATGTGGAAGCGCAGGCTGAACCGTCGTCCGGGACACCCGCGCCGGTGCTGACGACGCCTGCGGCGCCGCCCCAGCCGGCGCCCGCGCCGACGGGCGGGACAGGCGAGCCGGCGACGGCCACGATGCCGACGGCCGGCGCCACGGCCGACCAGCCGCCGCGCGCCGCCGAGGCGCTCCAGCCCGCCGAGGCCGCGAGCCCGGCGCCGGCAGCCGGGCAGTTCCAGCTCACGCTCGCGTCCCGCGGGCGCTGCTGGGTGACGATCAGGAGCGACGGGAAGATCATCTATACCGGCACGATGAACGCCGGGGAGCGCCAGGAGCTGACGGTCGGCGGCCAGGTCAGCCTCACCGTCGGCAACGCCGGAGTGATCGATCTCGCGCTCAACGGCAAGACGGCCCGTTCGCTCGGCGGCGAGGGCCAGGTGGCGACGGCGCGGTTGAGCGCCGACAATCTGAATACCTTCCTCGTTTCGCGCTGACTGCCGTGGACTGGTCCCGCACCCCCCTGGTCGAGTGCTTCGAGCGCGGCGAAGCGCCGCGCGACCTCCGCCTGATGGCCGCCAGCGGCGGCCTCGCCCTGCGGGTGCCCGAACAGCTCGCCCTGCTCATGCTGCTCGTTTCGGATGCCGATTTCTCGATCGCCGCGCGCGCGCGGCGGACGGTCGCGCGGCTGCCCCCGGCTGCTCTGGCCGACTTCCTCGCCGGCGAAGACGTGCCGGAGGCCGTGCGGAACTTCTTCGACGCGCACCCGCCGGGCGCGGCCGACGCGGCCTCGGACGACGAGACCACGTGGGCCGCGGACGAGGGAGCCGACACGATCGAGGGCGAGGCCGGCGACGGGGAGCCGGATGCGGTGACGGCGCCGGCGATCGGGGAAGCCGCGGCGGACACGGCCAATGCCCCGGCCGAACACCTCGGGACGATGCGGCGCCTGTCCAAGCTGACGGTGGCGGGGCGGGTCAAGGCGGCGATCCAGGGCACACGGGAGGAGCGGGCCATCCTCATCCGCGACCCGAACAGGATGGTGTCGGCGGCCGTGCTGAGCAGCCCGAAGCTCACCGAGGGCGACGTCGAGTCGATCGCCCGGATGACCAACGTCTCCGACGAGGTGCTGCGGCAAATCGGCACGAACCGATCGTGGGTGAAGAGCTACGCCGTGGTAGTGGCGCTCGCGCGGAACGCGAAGACCCCGGTCGGCGTGTCGCTGACGCTGCTGCCGCGGCTCGCCGAGCGCGACGTGAAGATCCTGGCGACCGACCGGAACGTCCCGGAACCGGTGCGCCTGACCGCGCGGAAGCTGAGCGTGCGCAACACGTCAAGGAGGCAGTGATGGACCCGGTGGCGGAGATCCGGACGATCTACCAGCACGCGACGCGTGGGACGATCGCGCGCGACCTGGCGCGGGCGATCGAGCTGCTCAAGACGCTCGGGACCGAAGAGGAGCGGCAGCGGGCCGCCGTGTACATGGACGGGCTGTCGCAGATGCGGTCGGAGTGGGCCGCCGCTCAGCCGACGCGCAAGCCGTCGCGCTCGACACGGTAGTCGAGCACCCTGGCGCCCGACGAGGCGACGGCCTCGCGGACCGCGGGCATGTCGGCGGGCCGGCCGAAGAAGAAGATGCATCCGCCGCCGCCCGCCCCGCAGACCTTGGCGCCCTGGGCGCCCGCCTTCCGCGCCCGATCCACGAGCGCGTCGATCCCGGGCGTCGTGACGCCGGGGGCGAGACGCTGGCGGTTCTCCCATTCGGCCGCCACCTGGCGCCCCACCTCGTCCCAGTCCTCCCGGACCAGCGCCTCCCGCATGGTGACCGCCGTGTCGCGGATCCGCTCGAAACAGTCGAACACGGCGCGATCGCCGTCGATGTGGCGCCGGGTCACCTCCCAGTTGTTGGTGCCCGAGTTGCGCGGCACACCCGTGTAGGCGAGCACGATCCGGCGCTCGAGCTCGCGGGCGTCGACCTCGATCGCGACGCGCGTGACGCCGGACACGTCGAGCTCCACCGCCGACACGCCGCCGTAGAGCGCCGGGCGGTAATCCTGCACGCCGGTCGGGACGCCAATCGCCTGGGCCTCGACGTTCATCGCGATGCGAAGCAGCGTCTCCGCGTCGTAGTCGGCGCCCGTCCAGCGCGACATCGCGCCGCACACGGCGATGTTCAGCGCCGACGACCCCGCGATGCCGGCCCCCGCCGGGGACTCGGCGCGCGTGGTGAGCGTCAGGCCCTCGGCCTTGAAGAAGTGCAGGATCCACCGCAGCAAACTGAGGTCGCCCTCGAGCGCCAGGTCGCGCCAGCCGGCGGCCTCGACCTCGCGGCCGGTGTCGATCGACCGGATGGCAATCCGGCCGTCCTCGCGCGGCTCGATCGCGGCGTGCGCGCGCAGGCTGATCGCGACGTTGAGCGTCTGCGCGCGGTCGTGGAACAGGTACAGGGGCCAGATGTCGATGGTGCCGCCGGCCAGGTCGATCCGTGTCGGCGCCGAGGATTCGATAGGCACGAGTCATTATAATGACAAGGTGCCTGCCGCCCTACACCGCCGGATCGGCCAGCTCGCCGTCGTCGGCTTCGACGGGACGTCGCTCGGCGCGGAGCTGCGCGAACTCGCGCGCGAGTTCGATCTCGGGGGCATCGTCCTCTTCGCGAGAAACGTGGAGTCGCCCGAGCAGGTCGCCGACCTGGCCGTGCAGGCGCAGCAGCTCGCCAGGGATCTGCCCCTGTGGGTCGCGGTCGATCAGGAAGGCGGGCGCGTCGCCAGGATGAAGCGTCCGCTGACCGAGTGGCCGCCGATGCGGACGCTGGGCCGCGCCGACGACGAGGCGCTGGCCGGCCGGTTCGGCGCGGCGCTGGCGCGCGAATTGCGCGCGGTGGGCGTCTCGATCGATTTCGCGCCCGTGCTCGACGTCCTGACGACGGAGAACAATCCGGCCATCGGCGACCGGTCGATCGGCCAGCGGCCGGAGGTCGTCGCGCGCCTCGGCGCGGCCATCGTCCGGGCGCTGCAGGAGGGCGGGGTGGCCGCGTGCGGGAAGCACTTTCCCGGCCACGGCGGCACGACGGTCGACTCGCACCTCGACCTGCCGATCGTCGAGTACCCGCCGGAGCGGCTTCGCGAGATCGACTTCGCGCCGTTCCGGGCGGCGATCGAGGCGGGGGTCACCGGCGTGATGACCGGGCACCTGCTGGTGCCCGCGTTCGACGAGGCCAGCCCCGCGACCCTGTCGCGGCGCATCGTGACCGGCGTGCTGCGGGAGGAGCTGGGGTTCGACGGCCTCGTGTTCACCGACGACCTGGACATGAAGGCGATCTCGGGCCGCGTGACGCGGGAGCGCGCCGTCGTGTCGGCCGTGACCGCCGGGTGCGACGTCGTGCTCCTGTGCGGCGCCGACGGCGCGAGCCACGCGTCGGCGCTCGAGGCCCTGGTCCGCGCCGTCGAGGAGGAGGCGGTCCCGCACGCGGTGGTCGACGACGCGATCGCGCGGCAACGGCGAGCGAAGGCGCGCTTCGCGGCGATGAAGGGGTCGAACCTTTCTCGCGACTGGCGGCCGATGCCGTCCAGGGAGCTACGAACGATCGTGGGCTGCCCGGCTCACCAGTTGGTCGCCGAGGAGATGCGGCGGTTCGCATGATCAGACCTCGCCTCCTCAGGCACGGCGATCGCGTGGCTGTCGTGGCGCCGGCCAGCCCGTTCCCGGCGGACGCGTTCAAGGCCGGCCTGGCCGAGATCGAGCGCCTGGGGTTCGAGCCCGTGTTCGACCGATCGGTGTTCGACCGGCAGGGCTACGAGGCCGGGTCGGCCGAGACGCGCGCCCGGGCCATCTCGCGCGCCCTGGCCGACGAATCGATCGGCGCCGTGATGGCCGTGCGCGGGGGCTACGGCAGCGTGCACGTCCTCCCGCTGCTCGACGCGGCGGAGGTGCGGCGGGCCCGCAAGGCGTTCGTCGGCTACAGCGACCTGACCTCGGTGCTCACCTACCTGACCGGCCCGTGCGGCCTCGTGGCGTTCCACGGGCCGACGGTGACGGGCCATCTCGAGCGCGGGGCGGAGGGCTACGACCGGGCGACGCTGCTCGGCCTGCTCACCAGGGCCGAGCCGCTCGGCGAACTGGCCCTCCCGGGCCTCGAGGCGTTTCGATCCGGTGAGGCGACCGGCCAGCTGGCGGGCGGCAACCTCGCGCTGCTGGCCGCGTCGCTCGGGACGCCCTACGCCTTCGACCCGCCGGACGGCTGCGTCCTGTTTCTCGAGGACGTGAACGAGCGGCCCTACCGGCTGGACCGCCTGTGGACGCAGCTGCGTCTCGCGGGTATCATCCGCCGGGCGTCGGCGATCGTCTTCGGCGAGTTTCCGGGTTGCGACGAGCCGGGCGACGACCTGCGGGCGAGAGACACGCTGGCCGCGCTGTCGCGCGATGTTCCGGGCCCGGTGCTGTTCGGGTTCCCCTCCGGGCACACGCCCGGCCCGGCGGTGACGCTGCCGCTCGGTATCCGCGCGCGCGTGGTGGCCGGCAGCCGCGCCGCGGTCGTGATCGAAGAAGCCGCCGTGTCCGAGGAGCGAACGTGAAGGTCCACCTGATCGGCATCGGCGGCACCGCCATGGCCACGCTGGCGGCCATGCTGAAGCGGAAGGGGCACCAGGTCGGCGGGTCCGACCTCGCCGTCTATCCGCCGATGAGCATGTTCCTGGCGGGTGAGGGCATCGAGCCGTTCGCCGGCTACGACGCGCGGCACATCACCCCCGACGTCGACCTGGTGATCGTCGGCAACGCGGTGTCGCGGGGCAACCCCGAAGTCGAGGCGGTGCTCGACCGGAAGATCCGCCATTGCTCGCTGCCCGAGGCCGTCCGGGAGGAGTTCCTCTGGGGGGCGCGGTCGATCGTCATCGCGGGCACCCACGGCAAGACCACGACCACGGCCATGACCGCATGGCTGCTGACCGCGGCCGGCCTCGACCCGAGCCTGCTCGTCGGCGGCATCGCCGCCAACTTCGGCGAGGACGGGTCGAGCTACCGGATCGGCCATGGCCGCGACTTCGTCATCGAGGGGGACGAGTACGACAGCGCGTTCTTCGACAAGACGGCGAAGTTCCTCAAGTACCTGCCGGACATCGCGGTTATCGGCAACATCGAGTTCGACCACGCCGACATCTACGCGGACCTCGAGGAGATCCGGCTCGCCTTCCGGCGGTTCGTGAACCTCGTGCCTGGCCACGGCCGGCTCGTGCTCGGCATTGACAGCCCGGAGGCCGCCGCCATGCGGGCGTTCGCGCGTTCGCCGGTCGTCACCTTCGGCCTGGCGGACGAGGCCGACTGGCACGCCTACGACTTGCGTGTGGCCGCGGACGGCACCTCCTTCGCCGTGCGTCACGCGGGGAAGAGCGTGGGGCGGTTCACCGTCCCGCTGCCTGGCGCGCACAACGTGCGGAACGCCCTGGCCGCGATGGCCGTGGCGCACGAGGTGGGCGTGGACGCGCACGGGATCGCGGAGGGGCTGGCGAGGTTCAAGGGGGTCAAGCGGCGCCTCGAGGCGCTGGGCACGGTGGCGGGCGTCACCGTCTATGACGACTTCGCGCATCATCCCACGGCGATTGCCGAGACGCTGGCCGCCATGAGGGCCGCGCATCCGGAGGGCCGGATCCGGGCCGTGTTCGAGCCGCGCTCGGCGTCGTCCTGCCGCAGGGTCTTCCAGGACCAGTTCGCCGGCGCCTTCAGGGCGGCCGACGACGTGATCATCGCCGCGGTGTTCCGGTCGAACCTGCCGGAGGCCGAGCGGCTGTCGGCCGAGCAGCTGGTCGCCGACATCCAGGGCGCCGGGACGCGCGCGCGCTACGTGCCGACGGTGGCCGAGATCGTGAAGCTGCTGGTGGCCGAGCGGCGCGACAACGACCACGTCGTCGTGATGTCGAACGGCGCATTCGGGGGCATCCACGGCATGCTGCTGGACGCGCTGGCGGCAACGGAGAAGAAGTAGGCAGCAGGCGGTAGGCAGAAGGCAGTGGCGCAGGCCTGCCCTTCGACTCGGGCGCTCCGCGCCCTCGCTCAGGGCACCCCGAGCACCGTCGAGGGGTGAAGGCCTGCGCTATCTGGGGATCTCGACAGGATCTGCAGATAGCGCAGGGCTTCAGCCCTGCGCAAGGCGTGAGGCGTAGTCGAATGGCCATCGAACACCTCGACCGATTCGTGGCGGCATTTGGCGCCGACCGGGTGCGCCGCGACGTGCCGCTGGCGCCGCTGACGACGTTCAAGGTCGGCGGCCCCGCGGACTGTTTGCTGGAGGTGCACGACTCACGGGAACTGGCGGCCGCCCTCGACCTGGCGGCGGAGGCAGGCGTCGCGGCGACGGTTCTCGGCGGCGGATCCAATGTCCTGGTGAGCGATGCGGGCGTCCGGGGCCTCGTCATTCACACGCGCGGCGGCGAGACGGTACGCGAGGGGGAGTCGGGCGTCCGGGCGGACGCGGGCGTGCGGCTCAACGGCCTGATACGCTGGACGATCTCCCGGGGGCTCGCCGGTCTCGAGGTGTTCGCCGGCACTCCCGGCACGGTGGGCGGCGCGATCTCGGGCAACGCGCACTACGGCGGACAGTCGATCGCCGGGAGAGTACGCGCGGTCCGGCTGCTCGCCGCGGACCGGCAGATCGTGGACATACCGTCGGCGGAGATGGAATTCGGCTACGGCCGGAGCCGGGTGCAGCGCGGTGGTGAGATCGTGATGTCGGCCCTGTTCGAACTGGCGGCCGGCGCCGACCCGGCGACACTGCGCGAGACGGCGCGGCGTTCGCTGGCCCATCGCCAGCGCACGCAGCCGCTCGGTCTCGCGAGCGCGGGCTGCGTGTTCCGGAACCCCGACCCGGCGGTCGATCGCGTGCCGGACGGGATCCCGCCGTCGGCCGGGGCGCTCATCGATCGGGCCGGGCTCAAGGGGCTGGGGATAGGGGGGGCGCGCGTGTCGCCGGCGCACGCCAACTTCATCGTCAACGAAGGGGGCGCGTCCGCGTCGGACGTGCGCCGGCTGATCGACCGGTGCCGTGACGAGGTGCGGGCGCGGTTCGGGGTGACGCTCCGCGAGGAGATCCGCCTGCTCGGGTGGTAAGCGGCAAGCGGGGCGCGCCGGCGCCGCGGGCTCGTGGATGGTTGGGGGAGGCCTGTGTCCACATTACTGATCGAAGGCGGCCGGCCGCTCGCCGGGCGCGTGGTCGTCGGCGGCAACAAGAACGCGGCGCTGCCGCTCATCGCCGCCTGCCTGCTCACCGACGAGGAGTGCGTCCTCACCAACGTGCCGCGCATCAGCGACGTCGAGGTGATGGCGCGGCTGCTGGCCGATCTGGGCGCGCAGGTGGAGGGGATCGGCACCGGCACGCTCCGCATCCGGTGCGCGCGCGTCGAGCGCGACGAGCCCCAGAGCAACCTCGTCGGGCGCCTGCGGGGGTCGGTGCTCCTGCTCGGGCCGCTGCTCGCGCGGCGGGGACGCGCGAGGCTGGCCCCGCCCGGGGGCGACTTCCCGGCGCGCCGCACGATCGCGATGCACCTCGGCGCGCTGCGCGCCATGGGCGCGCAGGAGCTCGAGGGCGAGGGGCACGTGCTCGAAACGCCCAACGGCCTGTCGGGCGCCTCGCTGTATCTCGAAGAAGCCTCGGTGACGGGGACCGAAACCGCCCTGCTGGCCGCGGCGGCGGCGCGCGGCGCCACCGAGATCCGCCACGCCGCCTGCGAGCCGCACGTCGTCGAGCTGTGCGAGTTCCTGCGAACGATGGGCGCGGGCGTCACGGGCGAGGGGACGCACACGATTCGCGTGGAGGGCGCGCCGCGGCTGAAGGGCGCCGCCCACAGGCTCAACGGCGACTACATCGAAGCCGGGAGCTGGGCGGTCGTCGCGGCGGTGACCGGGGGATCGATCGACGTCGAGGGGGCGCGGGCCGCCGACATCGAGGTCGTCGCGTCGGTCCTGCGGCGGATGCAGGTCCGTTGCGAGTTCGACGACTCGCGCCTGAGAGTGGAAGGCTCGACGCCCGCCGGCGGCTCGCGGATCGTCACCGGCCTGTGGCCGGGTGTGCCGAGCGATCTCATCAGCCTCATCACCGTGCTGGCCACGCAGGCGGCCGGCCGCACGCTGCTCCACGACTGGATGTACGAGCTGCGGCTGTTCGCCCTGGAGCAGTTGAGCGGGATGGGCGCCGACCTCTTCCTGTGCGACCCGCACCGGATCATCGTGACCGGCCCGCGGCGGCTGCGGGGCCGGACGCTCGACAGCCGCGACCTGCGGTCCGGCATGGCGCTGACGGCGGCGGCGCTCGCGGCCGACGGCCAGAGCCGCCTCGGGCCGCTCGAGACAGTCGAGCGCGGCTACGCCGATCTCACCGCGCACCTGCTGGCCCTCGGCGCGCAGGTCAGCCGCGAGGCGTAGGCAGCAGGCGCAGGCCTAAAGGCCTGCGCTATCTGAAGAGAGTATCCAGATAGCGCAGGGCTTCAGCCCTGCGCGAGGCGCGAGGCTTCAGCCCTGCGCGAGGCGCGAGGCGGTCATCGTTTCGTCGAATCGGTGATGACGTCCACGCCGCGCGGCACCTTGAAGGCGAAGTCCTTGTCGGGAAGCCCGAGGTTCTCGCGCATCCGCGTGAAGACGAACGTGGACGTCCCGCCCTGGGCGTCCGTCGTCACGAGGCTCCGGATCTGCAGGCTGGCGCGATCGACCACCACGACGATCGAGTCGTAGTCGCGCTGCGGCCTGACCGGTACCAGCTTCAGCGCCACCTCGGCCGGGGCCACCACGGGCGCGGCGGACAGGGACGGCGTGAAATCGCGGAGGATGTTCCCCTTACCCGCCAGGAACATGGCCGGGCTGCTCGCATCGTCGGCCGGGGGCACCTGGCTGACGATGACCTGACGGTCCTCGGGCATGTACGAGTAGAGCGTTCGCCCGTCCGACACGAACTCCTTCTTCTCCGGGCTCGTGTAGAGCCATCGCATCATGCCCGGCTTCTTGACGAGCAGCGTCCCGCGCTCGGTGATCGTCTTGCCGAGTACGCCACCTTCGTACCTGTGCTCGAAGTCGGCGGAGAAATCGCGAATCTGCTCGTACCGGCGCTGGAGGTCGCGCGCGAGGTCGGCGGCGGTGGGCGCGGGTTGCGGGCTCGGACGCGGGAGCGCGGACAGCAAGACGAGCAAGGCAATCACAGCGGGCATCGGTGGTCTCCGGCACCACGATAGCACGGCTCATGGCTCGCGATCCGCGGCTGGCGGCTGGTGAAGGGCGGGCACAAGGCCCGCCCCTACGTGTGGACGTTGTCCCTCGTCCGCTGCCGGCTATTCGGGTCCCCGGCCTCCGACCCTGGTCCGCTGCCCGCTACTCCGGGTGCCCGGTCTCGAACCGTGGCCCGCTGCCGGCTCCCTGGCGTGCCCTCAAAATGAACCGTCGCTGCGGCGTGAGCAACCCGCCGGCCCAGGCCCGGAGGGTCGCGCCGCCCCGGTCGTCGATCGCCGCGAACGACACGCCGCGGTCGAGCGTCAGCTGGTGGCGTCGATTGACGATCACGTGGCCGAAGCCGGCGCGGCGGATCGTGTCGTCGGGCAGCCAGCACTCGAACCGCACGTCGATGTCCTCTCCGCCGGCGGATGTCCGCACGCGGAACGGAAACTCGCCGGCCTCGCGCAGGACCGGCGGCTCACCGACACGCCCGACGACGACGACGAATCGGCCGCGCGGAAGATCGCCGGCCGCGATCCCCAGGCGGCGCGCGGCCGCCTCGAGATCCGCCGGTGCGAACGGCGAGTCCGGGTACGGTTCGATGACCGTCAGGACGTAGCGCGTGCCGGCCTGCAGGGCGGAGACCCGGTCGGCGAGCGACGGCGCGGGGACGCGCGGGTCCTCGTCGATCGTGTAGAGACCGCCGTACACCTGCCGGACCAGCCTGGCGGACCCCTCGCTCAGGAGGACCGTCCGTCCCAGTTCGACGTTGCGCGAGACGAGGAGCGGGAAGTAGAGCAGCGTGTCCGGCAGGTCGAAGACGACCAGGTCCGGCCGGGTGTATTTCATGAAGTAGTCGAAGCCGTTGTGCAGCTGCCACTCCATGTCGGTGCCGAGGATCTCGCGGTCGCCGTCCATGCCGGCGGTCAACCGCTCGTAGAACCGGGTCGGCTCGGTGTCGTGGCTCCGGTCCATTGCCGGGAATGTGTCGCAGACCCGCCAGGCGGGGTACGCGAGCAGCGCGGCGCCGACGACCCAGGCGGCCACCGGCCGGCGTCCGGGAATTCGCAGCGCCCAGACCACGCATCCCGCTCCGCAGCCGGCGGCCAGCGCCGCGACCCAGTGCGCGGGCAGGTAGAAGACGTGCGTGTCGCCCACGTTGTAGGTGAACGCGAAACCCCAGTTGACCAGCCACAGGACGAGGACCATCAGCCCAAGCCGCCAGCGGCGCCACAACAGCCAGGCGAGGCCGGCGACGGCGGCGAGGATGCCCGGGACGCCGAACTGCTGTCGCAGATCGAACCAGGACATCGCGAGCCGCTCCGGCAGCAAGGACCACGGGATGCCGTAGACCATCGTGGCGCGCCAGTCGGCCTTGGTGACGTCGAACCAGAAGGTGCGGAGGCGCTCGGCCCAGGTCGCGCCGGGGGACTCGAAGACCAGATACGCCATGTTCCAGGCGTACTGCAGCGCGAACAGCGCCGCCAGGCCGAGGGCGAGACCGATGACCCGCGGGCGCAGCATCGTCTTCGGGCCGCCGGGGGCGGCCAGGAGCAAGAGCAGCGCGAAGCCGGGCAGCAGCAGGATCATCTGCAGGTGGTTGCCGAAGCCCAGCGCGTAGAGCGAGAAGAGCAGGGCGAGCCGGGGCAGCGTCGGGCGGCGATGCCAGGCCAGCAGCGCCACGAGGCAGGCGCTCGCCATCAGCAGGTGGAGCGCGTACACCTCGGCGATGACGGCCTGCGACCAGAAGGTGTAGGAGCCGGCCAGGAGCAGCCCCGCCACCAGGCCCGCGACGATCGTGCCGCCCAACTCCGCGCCCGCGAGCACCACGAGGCCCACCGCCAGCGCGGCGGCGATGGCCGAGCCGAGATTGACGGCGCGCGCCGGTTCGACCGGCAGCAGGTGGACCAGCGCGCCGTTGAGCGCGTAGTAGAGGGGATAAGCCTGCCGTGGGACGAGCGCGCGCTCGCCGGAGATGGTCTGGAACGACGCGGTGTCGCCGAGTTCCTGGCCGGGGAGCAGCGTCTGGAAGTACAGAAGAAAGGCGGTGACCGCCAGCACGACGGCGGCCAGGACGCGGGCGCGGGAGAAGAGCACGAGTCGTTCCGTGCGGTCAGGCCTTGGGCGGAGGCGGCGCGGCCTTGGGCGCGCTCTTGGTGTCGACGGGGAAGTTGGCGCCGGCCCAGTCGGCGATACCGCCCTTGAGCACCGTGACCTTGAAACCCTGGCGGATGAGGCCGACGGCCACAAACGTGCCGGTCACCTCGTTCGGATCCGAATCGTAAACGACGATGTCGCGGTTGCGCGAGAACTGCGCGGCGTCGATCGCTCCAGGCCTCATGCGCAGAGCGCCCGGTAACTGTACTGTGCTGTGCTCGAAGGGGTACTTCAGGCGGACGTCGAGGATCGTCGGCTTGGCGGACGCGTCCTGACTCTCGAGCCGTTGCTTGAGATCTTCCTTGCTGATACGTGGGACGGGCATGGGGTATTGTCCCTGCCGGATGCCGGCGCCGTCAAGCAGAGCCGGAGGCGGCTCGCGTTGCGGGAGCCGACACGGCCGTGTTAGAATCAACAGTCCTGTCGGGGCTCCGACGGGATTCCTAGAGAGTGGGCGGCTAGCTCAGCTGGGAGAGCGCCGCGTTCGCAACGCGGAGGTCGCAGGTTCGAGCCCTGTGCCGTCCACCAACTTTCGCCTGGAGATCCGCGGCGAAAGTTGGTGTCTCGCCGAAGCCACGAAGTGGCGAAGGCGGACCTCAGTCGCCCGCCTGCACACGCGCACTCGCCACCGAGAGTTGCGCGAGCAGTGTGGCCACTCGGTCCATCATCCCGTCGTAGACCTCTCCGTCAGCGTCGTGGCCACCAGCTCCCGTGCCCTGTCGCGGGTGGTCTGGTCGGGACCCGGCACGACCGCGGCCGGCGGGCTCGCGCAAGGTGCGGTCATGCCAGCCGTTGCGGGCGGCTCGCCCAGACCGTGTCGCGGGGCCCGCGACGCGCTATCATAGGCACCGGCCTCGACTCCCCTCGGACAATCCACCGCCTGAAATGGGAGGGCGCGATGACCAGCGACCAAATCACGGCGTTTATCGGGCGGCATGCCAACGGGTGGAACCAAAGGAACCCGGATTCGCTGTGCCACGACCATGCCGAGGTCGGGGTGATCGTGAGCCCCATGTTTGGCCGCGTCCAGGGCCGACCGCAGATCCGCGTGACGTACGCCGCTCTCTTCGAGGTCTTTCCCGACTGGCAGGTCCGTTTCGACATACCGATCGTGGACGGCAACCGTCTGGCTGTGTGCTTCTCGGTCACCGCCACGCACAAGGGCGACCTGATGGGCCTTGCGGGGACCGGCAGGCGGTGCGCGTTCGAAGGAGCATCGCATTTCGAACTTGGCGCCGACTTCCTCATCCGCGAGGAGCGGCGAGTCTACGATCTCACAGGATTATTGACGCAGCTCGGCGTCCTGCGGGTGCGGCCGGCGCGGTAGAAGATTGTCGGCCGCTACGAGTGTCGATCTCCGAGACGGCGCGAGGCCGGCGAACGAGAGAAAGGACTCCAGATGCCGAAGGATCACGTTCCGCCGAAGCTCCCGAGGCGGAAGGAAGGCGGCTCGGGCGAGGCTGGCAGAAATGAGGCGGAACGGTTCAGGCGGTTGGCCGAGGAAGCGCGGGAGGTCCGCGACCAGCATCGTGAGGCGCTCGAGACCGTCCGCCAGGCGCAGGAGCGCCTGCGGGTCACCGGCGAGGCGGCGCGGATCGCGGGCGAGGAGGCACGGGCGGCCGCCGAAGAGGCCCGCCAAGCGACGCTGAGCGCCGTGCACGCGACCGCTGAGGCGCTGGCGTCGACGCTCGATGGCATGAAGGTCGTGGAAGAGATGCGACGGACCCTCCGGGATTTGCGAGACGTGGCCGGCGGCCTCTCCAACTGAGCCCTGAGGTGACCGGCCACCGCCCTGCAGGCGCGTGGCCGGCAATACACGAGCAATCGCCGTTTCGTTACATCAGGACCTTGATCACGACGCGGCGGTTCTGCGCGCGGCCATCCCTGGTCGTATTCGGCGACACCGGATTGTCGGGGCCGTAGCTGATCACGCTGATCCTGAACAGCGGGATCTGGTACTGCTCGTAGATGTAGCGCTGGACGGCCTCCGCGCGCGCGAGCCCCAGCTTCATGTTGTAGTCGCGCGACCCCACGTTGTCCGTGTAGCCTTCGACGGTGAAGTAGTTGCCGTTCGGGTTGGCCAGCAGCGGCTTCACCAGGTCGTCGATCTTGGCCTTCGCCGAGTCGGGCAGCACCGCGCTGTCGAACTTGAAGTTGCCCTGGTCCTCGCTGAGCGTCACCTGGTAGAGGATCCGCTTGGTCTTCTGGTCGACGGCGTCAGCCTTGGTCACCGCCGTGCCGGCCGTCGTCTGCGCGCCGGCCGCGGCCGTGTTCGCCGCCGCCGCCTTCTGATCGACCGCGCCGATCTTCACGTTGGCGTCGGCGATGGCGGCCTCGTTCTTGCGGGTCCGCTCCTGCGTCTCCTCGAGCGACTTGGAAACCGACTCCACCTTGTCGTTTACCTGGCCGACGCGCTCCTTGACGAAGTTCTTGGTCGCACACGCGGTGGACCCGGCCGCCAGCGCGGCCACGGAAACGGCGACTACAAGCAGTCTCATAACGTGCCTCCTTATTACCTGCGATTGACGGGCTCGAAACGATCGGTTCCTGACGGTCCCACGACATAGCCGCCGCGCGCCCTGACCACCAGTTGGCGGTTCCTGGTGCGCACCTCGAGCGGGTGCCACCCGGGCCGGCTGGCTGACTCGAACGCGATGAGATACTGATGGCGGAGTTCTTCGACAATCTGCCGGGCGGCCAGGCCGGTCTGCGCCGTGGCGCTGGTCACGAAGAACGCCCCGCCAGTCCGGCGCGCGAGGTCGCCCAGGTCACCGACAGGGACCGGGCTCTCGGTGCTCACCGCCGTGGACGCGCCCGCGTGATCGAGCGGAGACACCACGGCCATGACGTAGACGGGAACGTCGATCGAGCTCGCGATACCGGACGCTTCGGCCGGTGAGAGCTGGCTGTGGTTGTCCAGACCGTCGGTCAGCACGATTACTGCGCGATGCGAGTTGGGCCGGGTGGCGACGACCTTCGCCGTCGCGGCAATCGCGTCGTTCAGCGAGGTCATGCCGAACGGCGCCACGCCGAACAGCAGTCGCTCCAGCGTTCCATCCTCCCGATAGGGGGCGAACGGCTCGAGCTGGTGAAGCGCCGTGTCGAACGAGTAGATCGCCAGTTCGTCGCGCCCGGCCTGCAGCCACGCCAGGACCTGCCGTGCGGCCAGCCGGGCCGACTCGACCTTCGCGGCCACCTCCATGCTGCCGCTGAGGTCGAACAGGAGGGCGACGCTGACCGCCGCGCGCTCGGCCCGGAAGTCCGTGATCGGACGGCGCTCGCCGGTGTCGAGCACCTCGAAGTCCTTCTGGACCAGATCGGTCACGAGCCCGCCCGTCTGGTCCCGAACGACGGCACTGACCAGCACCCTGTCGATGCCGGCCCTGAACATCAGGCCGGCGGGCGGTGCGGCGGCAGGCGTCTGCCCGGACGCCGCTCGACCGGCGACCAGTGTCAGCACGACGATCAATCCGTGGATCCACCGCATTACCCATGGAGGTTACCTGGCTCTGCCGTGGGATTCTGCTCACAACTGCACACTGCTCGCCTGCGCCGCCCCCATGAGCGTGAAATGGCTTCCGGGACGAGATGGCGTCGATGGACGCGGGGTTGCGGCCAAGCGTGTCGCGCGTGCACGCGCGGAAACGAATTACGCACAAGGCGTCGGGCCGGTGGAGCACCCGCAGTCGGGCGGGCCGCCCGCCACCAGTCCGGCCAGCACTCCCGCCGCGCACCCTACGCCGGACCGCACGGTGATGGCCCCCATCTCGCAGTTCCTGGCGCAGGCGCCGCATTCCATGCAGGCCCCGCGGTCAGCCATGACGGCCCGCTTGTTCTCCATGACGAAAACGGCATGAGGGCACACCTCGGCGCACGACCCGCAGCCGTTGCAGCGGGCGGCGTCGAACCTCAGGGTCACCGCGTTCTCGAGGTATCTCATACCGTTCCTCCGTAAAGGGCCGTGGCCCAGAGACCGAGCCCGACCAGGGCGGCCGCGATCTGCAGCGGCACGGCCACGCGCATCTCGCGCAGAACGCCCGACAGCGACGTATAGGTGGACGAACCGGTGAAGTTCATGACGACGAAGCTGGTGAGCGCCGGGATGAGCAGCGCCCACGCGGCCGTCGCGAGCCACGAGGCGTGGAACGCGGCCGAGGGCCATCCGAGCACGGCGAGCGCGAGGGCCACGACGCCTCCGAGCGCCGCACCCTTGAGCGCGAAGGCGCGCCCGGGCAGCCAGGGCAGGAGCAGGGGACCGAGCACCGCGCCGCACAGGAACGCCAGCAGCGTGAGCGCCGCGGCCGCGCTCCCAAGAGATCCCGCGCGAGCCATCGACAGGCCGTGAGGGCCGATGCTCCCGATCACGAGCAGGGCAGCAGCCGCGACGAGCGGGTACCTGGCGCCCGTCACGACTTCGACGGGAATCAGCACCGCCCGATCGCGCATCCGGTACCGCACCTGGCGCATGTCCGGCGTGGCTTTCATCCGCGCGTCGAGAAACCGGGCGATGTCAGCGGCACAAGCGGGCCCGTACACCACGCGGAACCCCGTACGCCGCCTGACCTCGTGCGCCGCCACGCCGGGCGCGGCGAGCTGTGGAAGGACGAGCTTGCGGTGGGAGACCACCGACGACAGGTCCGCCAACTCCACCCACCGGACGACCTCGTCGGTGCTGAAGAGCCCTTTACCCGCCGCGCACCAGACGTTGATGCCGTGGGTGTCCAGGACCAGGATCCACGCGTCCCGGCCGGCCAGCGAACGCCGCAGGTGGTCGAAACTCAGTTTGTAGTTGGACGAGACGAGCACCGGCGCGTCCGGGCCCGGCCGGCCGACGGCGAACAGGCCCGGGCGCACGCGGTAATTCATCCGCCGGATGCCGCAGCGCACGCGGATGGCGCCGAGCCGGTCGCGCCAGGTCATGGCGGTCCCAACCGTCGCCACCCCTCGCAGAATGGGGCGGCCGAGGCTCACGGGGATGGACGAGCAGCCGCAGGAGGTGCCGCACGTCGGCGGCTTGGGGTCGGTGGCGTTCGTCATGGCTCGGGTCTCCTGTCGGCCGGCCAGGAGCGGGTTGCACCAGCCGGCCTCGCTATATGCGCGCAGGCGAATATGTATTGACTATAGGACCCTCATATATATATGTCAACAAGAATATGTGTGCTACCATGCCGGCGTGGGAGGGGCCCTGATGCCGGGTCGAGAGGTGACGGCGATGGAGCGGCTGTTCGCCGGGCTCGCGGACCGCACGCGTCTGCGGCTGCTGAACCTGATGGCCGACCAGGAGGTCTGCGTCTGCTATTTCGTCGAGGTGCTGCGCGCGCCGCAGCCGACGATTTCCAGGCACCTGGCCTACTTGCGGCGAGCCGGCCTGGTCGAAGCGCGGCGCGAGGGCAAGTGGATGCACTACCGGGTCGCGGTCCCGGAGAATCCTCTGGCGCGCCAGGTGCTCGTCGACACGATGCGCTGGCTGTCCGAGGACAGGGAGATGCGCCGCGACCGCGCCGGCTTGCGGCGCGCCTGCTGCGCGCCCCGGCGGCTCGTTCGTCTGCTCAAGGCGCCGCTGCCGGGCCCGGCGCCACCGGCTATCCCAACGGCCCGATCGTCATAATGGCGAGGTTGCTTCCCCCCTTCTGGTAACCTCTTGACGTCGATCGGTCATGTCCCCTCGAGGAAGGGGGTCCGCCATGCTGCTGAGCGCCGCGCTCCTCTCTCTGGCCGTCATGGTTCCGGCGTCCGACCCGCAGTCGGCCTCACCCGACAGCAGCCCGCCGTATTCACTGGAAGGCGTGAGAAGGGCAGCCGCACGCCCGACGCGCCCGCCTGCCGAGCCGGGCCCCGTCGAGCGCGGCGTCTCCAAGTATCGCCTGGCCATCGACACCTGGGATGTGACCTACAGCCCCTGCTCGCAGCTCGTGATCGTCTGCCAGCCGGCGTGGCGAGGGGGCGCCCACCCCACCTGGAACGACGAGTACCTGAACATGACGCAACCCAACCTCGGGTTCCCATATGGCGCCGCGCCGAGCAACAAGGACCGGGTGATGGCCATGAGTTCCAGCGTCGGTTTCGCGCTGGCGTTCCAGGGCGTCACCAAGCTGGTCCACAAGGCCGTCGGGAACCGCCGCCAGAACAAGGTGAAGAAGATCCGGTCCGAGATCGCGGCCGAACTGGAGGCGCTGGAGCGGGCCAACCAGGCGGCCCGAGAGGCTGGCCCCGCCGTCAGGAAGCCGCCCCGGTGACCGGGTTGATGGTCTCGACTTTGACGATCACGGCCGTCATGTCGTCGTCCTGAGGCGCGTCGCCGGCAAACTCGCGGGCGGTCCGCCAGATGCTCTCGGCGACCTGGCAGGCAGGGTGCTGGCGTCCGGCGCTCACGCACTCGATGGCTCTCTCGGTGCCGAACGGTTCGTCGGCCGGGGTACAGGCCTCCGTCACCCCGTCGGTCACCATCATGATGAGGTCCCCCGGCGCCAGCGAGACGCTCGCGCTGGTGAACTGGGAGCCCGGGAAGAGACCCATGGGAGGGCCCGTCGCCCCCATGACGAACGCGACCCCTCCAAGCCCGTTCAATACGAACCCGGGCACGTGTCCGGCACTCGCATATGACAGCGAGCTGCAGACCGGGTCGATCCTCAGGAGCAACATCGTCACGAAGCGATTCCCCTCGAGGTCGGCCGCCAGCATGGCGTTGACCCTGGTCAGGATCTGGCCGACGTCCAGTTCCATCGCGGCGAACGAGCGCACGTAGGCCCGCGTCATCGTCATGACCAGCGCCGCTCCCAGTCCGTGTCCGCTCGCGTCGCCGATGACGGCGTAGAAACGGCCCCCGGCGGCCTCGATGAAATCGAAGTAATCCCCGCCGGTCTCGGCGGCGGGGTGCGCCGCCGCGGCGATGTCGAGCCCCGGCACCGACAGGCCCACCTTGTAGAACTGCTGCTGGACACCCTGGGCCAGGCGGACGTTCACCTCCTGCTCGTGCTGCCGGCGCACGTCGGTGATGTCCCGAAGCACCGAGACGAAGTGCGAGATCCTCCCGTCGTCGCCCGTGATCGGGGTGATGGTCTGCGAGGCCCAGAAGAGCTCGCCGCACTTCTTCCGGTTGACCAGGGTTCCCCGGTACGGGCGTCCCGCGAGGATCTCCTCCCAGAGCGCCTGGTAAAAGGCCGAATCGTGCTGGCCGGACTTGAGAATCCGCGGCGTCTGCCCGACGGCGTCGTCCCAGGCGTAGCCGGTGGTCACCTCGAAGGCGGGGTTGACGTACTCGATGATGCCGTCCGGGTCCGCGACCAGGACGCTGTCGGCGGTCTGCTCGACGGCGCGGGAGAGCAGCGCGATCCGGTCCAGGGCGGCCCGCCGCTCGGCTTCCGCGCGCCTCTGCTCGGTGATGTCGCTCACCATGGCGAGCACGCCTCCGAAGGTCCCGTCGGGGGCGAACGACGGCGTGGTCGACACCCTCGCCCACAGCTCGGAGCCGTCCTTCCTGCGATACCGGACCTGAAAGACCTCGCTGACGCCGCGCTTCCGGCGGGCCAGCACTTCGCGCCTCGGCTCGACGTCCTGTTCGAACAGGAAAGCCAGCACGGGCTTGCCCAGCATCTCCTCGACCGTCACCCCAAACATCTCCGCCAGCCGCCGATTGGCGAAACAGGTGAGCAGGTCGGCGTCGAGCATCCAGACGCCCTCGCTCGCGGCCTCGGCAATTTCACGGAAGTGCGCCTCACCCTGCCGGCGTGCTTCGCGAGCCGCCTCGCTCCGGACGAGGGCCGTTCTTTCACTCACCAGCGCGGCGACCGACAATCCGGAGACCGCGATGACGCCGAGAAACGACTGCAGAAGGGCCGCGTTCTGCAGGGGCGTGGTCCCGACGAACGGCCCGAAACCGTGAGCGGTCTCCCACACGGCGATCGTGGTGATGAACAGGGCTACCAGTGCCGCACCGGCCGCCTCGAAGCGAATCGCCCCCCAGATCACGAACGGCAGGACGCCCAACGCCAGCACGTCGTGGCCGCCGCCCAGTCCGAGGCGCCCCTCGAAGACCAGGAGGCAGGCGACGATGGCGCCCGCGGAGAGCCCGAGCAACTCCACGAGTCGGGCGCGCCGCCGAATCGCCAGCAGGCTCGTGAAGCTCAGGACCAGCGGCGCGATGATCACGACGCCCATCCCGTCGCCGAGCCACCACATCAGCCAGGCCGACCCGACACTCGACCACGCGTCCACCCGCGTCAGGAACAGCGAGGAGATTCCGATGGTCGCGCTGACCGCGGTGCCGCCCAGGGCGCCCAGGACGACCAGCCCCAGGGCATCCCGCAGGCGCGTCAGAGAGAGCCGGAATCCCGGAATCCGCCGCAGCAGCCAGGCGCCCGCCAGGGGGCCGGCCGCATTGCCCAGCGCCATGCCAAACGCGGCCAGGTGGGGGAGAGGGCTCAGGAAATTGACGAGGAAGGCGCCGATGGCGACGGCGGGCCAGATTCGGTACCCGACCAGGAGCGTGGCCGCCAGGGCGATGCCGGCGGGCGGCCAGACGGGCGACACGTTCCCGCTGGTGAACGGGATGGCGAGGCCGACCCTCCCCGCGAGAACGTAAGCGACAAGAACCAGCGCGAACTCGGGAAGATACCTCGTCTTTTGCCCGCTCTGCAGTCGCGCGGTAAACGGAGCAACGTCCACTGATTCCTCGACCCGACCGCTTCACGGTCGGGGCTGCGGACATTCAACAGACCGTCATTCGAGTCTTCTTGGCCCTGGACCTTATCCTACCCGATTACCTCGACCTTCTGATCGCCATGATCGTGAGGTCGTCCTCGCGACGGGCCGCACCCCGGAATGCCGCGAGGTCGTTGGCGCAGGCGGCGACCAGGCCGCGCGGAGGCTCGCCGGCATGGACGAGCGCCGTCGCGATCAACCGCTCCGTCCCATACTGGTTCCCGTCATCGTCGAGCCCCTCCGTCAGGCCGTCGGTGTAGAGCAGGAGCGAGTCGCCCGGGGCGAGCGTGGCCTCCCGCGACGTGAAATCCTCGACACAGAAGAGGCCCACCGGCAGGCTGGTGGCGTCGATCGTCGTCGCGCGCCCCTCGTGCAGCAGCAGCGGCGGACAGTGCCCGGCGTTCAGGACTTCGACGCCGCCCGTCGAGTCCAGGCGGCCGCAGACGAGCGTCGCGTAGTGGTCCGACATCGTGCTCTCGCAGAACACGCGGTTCGCGCGCGCCATCATCTGCGCCAGCGGAAGGCCGAGTTCCACCAGCGTCCGCATGCTGGCGTGCAGGTGCGCCATCAGCATCGACGCGGCCACGCCCTTGCCGGCGATGTCACCCAGCAGGAACAGCAGCTTCGAGTCGTCGCCGCCGGCGTCGCGGATGACATCCACGTAGTCGCCGCTGACACTCGCGAGCGGGTCGTACTGGTAGGCGATCTGCCAGCCGCCGACGGTCAACTCGACCGGGGGCAGCAAGGCCGCCTGGACGCGGGACGCCAGTTCCAGGTCACGCTCGAGCGCGCGCGTCTCGGACGGCGTGAGGTGAGCCAGGCACAGACGGATGAGGGGATCCGCCTGCAGCCGGTCGGGCTCGATCGGTTCGTGACACGCGTCGCACAGGCCGTAGGTGCCGGCCGCGTACCGGTCGAGCGCGGCGTCGATCTGACCGAGGACGTCTTCGAGCTGGGGGGCCGGCCCGCCTCTCGCGATCAGGCCCTGGACCCGCTCTCGCCGTTCGACCAGCAGCGCGCGGGCATCCGGCATCGACATCGCCACGGGTGACCTCCCTCCATCTCAACCAGTCTATGTTACCGCGGTTGCCCGGGGCTGCCCACCGCGGTGAGCAGCCCCGGCGACGTGTCAGAAGCGGGCCCCGCAAGCGGGACAGAAGGCCGCCCCCTCCGCACGTCCTGCGCCGCAGCCCGGGCACGTCGTCTGCCCGGCCAGCCGTCCTCCGCAGTAAGGGCAGAAACGGAAGCCGGGCATGAGCACGACCCGGGCCTGGCATCCTCCGCACGACGTGGTCGGCGGCTGCGGCCCGGGGGCGTGCGCCGGCGGACCCTCCCATTCGTGGTCGCGATCATGACGGTCGTGCCCGTCGTGCCCATACCCCTGGTACCCGCGGTTGTGCCTCCGGCCTTCGAACAGATCTTCGAACAGACTCATGACGATCTCCTTGCCGTGCGGACCCTTCGCGAGTCGGCGCGAGCCGGCTCTTCGGACACCGCACGGGGATTGAACCAGCCGAGCGAGGGCTGTCGAGAGAACTTAGCGAGGGCGACGCGGAAGGGAGAGCGGGGGCCGGTAGGGCAATCGGAGGACGCCGTCGGCAACGGTCGTGAGGGCCATCTCGGATGCCGCGCCCTCGGCCAGCGCGACGGAGAAGGCCGGGGCCGCGGCGGCCACGGCAACCGAACAGCACAGGCAGTCGCGCGCGTCGGCGTCGGTCGCCGAACCGCCGCCGTGAGCGGACGCGGACGGTTGCAGGGCCAGGTGAGAGCAGTCGAGTCCTGCGAGGTCGGCGCACAGCACCGCCACCACGATCAACGCCGCCACGCGAAACCACCGAACGCGCATGCACCATTATACCGGCTCTCGAACGACCGCCCGACCCCGAAACACCGTCTCGGGGAACGGCGGTAAGATAGTTCCCGTTACCGTGACATCGAGGGAGAGGCCTGATGAAGCGTGTCATCGTCTCGTGTCTGCTGGTCGCCGCTGCGGCGGTGGCTCTTGTGTCCGCCCAGGCGCCCGGCGCCAGACCGCCGGGATCGGGCATCGACCTCACGGCGCTCGACACGTCGGTGCGTCCGCAGGATGACTTCTTCCGTTACGTGAACGGGGCCTGGCTGGAGAAGACGGCCATCCCTCCCGACCGGCCGAGCTACGGCAGCTTCGAAGCGCTTTACGACAAGACGGAAGCAGACCTTCGCGCCATCGTCGAAAGCGCCGGCAGAGCCGGCGGCGCGCCGGGGACCGACGCGCGCAAGATCGGCGATTTCTACGCGAGCTTCATGGACGAGTCGCGCGCGGAGTCGCTCGGCCTGAAACCGCTGGCCGAAGAGCTGGCCGCCATCGACGCCATCAGGACCAGGTCGGACCTGGCGAGGACGTTCGCGCGAATGCTGAAGCTCGGGTGCGACGCGCCCGTGGCGGCCTTCACCGAAGGGGATTTCAAGGATCCGAACACGGTGGCGCTGTTTGTCTACCAGGGCGGCCTCGGCCTGCCCGACCGCGACTACTACACCAACGACGACCCCAAGCTCGCCGAGTACCGGGCGAAGTATGTGACGTTCCTGGGGAGCTTGCAGAAGCTCGGCGGCCTGCCCGCACCCGACGCAACCGCTGCCGACGTCATGGCGATCGAAACGGGCCTGGCGAAGAACCAGTGGACCAACGTCGAAACGCGCGACATGGGGAAGATGTACAACAAGGTCGCGGTCGCCGATCTCGCGACGGCCTTCCCGGGCTTCGACTGGGTCGCCTGGAGGGACGAGCTGCAGATCTCGTCGCTGCCTGCGCTCATCGTCGCGCAGCCGAGCTACATCAAGGCGTTCGCGGCGGCGGTCAACGAGTGGCCGGTAGACCGATGGAAGTCTTACCTCAAGTCCTCGCTCATTCGCGGCTACGCGCCCTACCTGTCGAAGGCGTTGGTGGACGCGCGCTTCGACTTCTACGGCCGCACGCTCAGCGGCACGCCCGAGCAGCGGCCGCGCTGGAAGCGGGCGGTGTCGGCGATCGACGGCAACCTCGGCGAGATGCTCGGCAAGCTGTACGTCGAGCGTCACTTCTCGCCTCTGGCGAAGGCTCGCATGGAGGAGCTGGTCGTGAACCTGCGGCGGGCCTACAGGGACGGCATCGACAAGCTCGGCTGGATGAGCCCCGAGACCAGGACACAGGCTCAGGCCAAGCTCGCGGCCTTCACGGCGAAGATTGGCTATCCGAACAAGTGGCGCGACTACTCGAAGGTCCGGGTGGCGCGCGACGACCTGGTCGGCAACATGATGCGGGCGCAGGCGGCGGAGTTCGCGTTCCAGATCGCCAAGGCCGGCAAGCCGATCGACCGCGACGAGTGGGGGATGACGCCGCAGACGATCAACGCCTACTACAACCCGGTTCGCAACGAGGTTGTCTTCCCGGCGGCGATCCTCCAGCCGCCGCTCTTCAACATGGCCGCTGACGATGCGGTGAACTACGGGGCGATCGGCGCGGTCATCGGCCACGAGATGGGCCACGGCTTCGACGACCAGGGCCGGCGCTTCGACGGCACCGGCACGATGCGCGACTGGTGGACCGACGCGGACAGCAAGGCCTACCAGCAGAAGACCCTGCGGCTGGTCGCCCAGTTCTCGGCCTACGAGGTGTTGCCGGGCCTGAAGGTGAACGGCGAGCTGACGCTCGGCGAGAACATCGGCGACCTGACGGGGCTGACGATCTCGTATCGCGCCTACCACGTGGCGCTCGCGGGCAAGCCGGCGCCGGTCATCGACGGACTGGACGGCGACCAGCGCTTCTTCATGGGCTGGGCGCAGGTCTGGCGCTCGAAGGAACGCGAGGATGCGCTGAGGCAGCAGGTGCTGGGCAACGAGCACGCGCCGTCAAAGACCCGGGTCAACGGGCCGCTGGGCGACGTGCCGGAGTTCTACGCGGCATTCGGGGTCAAGCCGGGCGACAAGCTGTACATCCCGGCCGACCAGCGCGTGAAGATCTGGTAGGGGGCAGCCGCGGCCATTCGCTGAACCATCAGGGCGGGCCGCCCGTTCATGTACATCATGAAAACTGCCGCTCTCGCCCTTGCCGCCGCGTTTGGCCTGGTTTCTCAGAACGGGCCGGCTCCGTCTCGAGCGGTGGACGAAGGAACGGTGATCGAGGACGTCACCGTGGTGTCTCCCGAGCGGTCCGCGCCGCTGCCGCACGTCTCGGTCGTCATTCGGGACGGGCGGATCGCGCGGATCGAGACCGGCGTGGTTGCCGGGCCTCACGCCACGCGGGTGGACGGGCGGGGCCGGTTCCTCATCCCCGGCCTCATCGACTCTCACGTGCACGTAGGGAGCCAGGGTCCGCTCGATGACGCCGCAGTCGAGTCGCGCCCCGATCTGCTCCAGGCCTACCGGGCGCAACTCCCGCGCTCGTATCTGGCGTTCGGGTTCACGACGTTGGTGGATCTCGAGCTGCGGGCGCAGACCCTCTCCTGGTATCCGGTCCAGCCATTGCGCCCCACGCTGTGCCATTGCGGGCGCGGCGTCCACATCGCGGGCGGATACGGCGCGTTCGAGCCTCCCGCGGACGTCGCCGCGGCGACGGCGTCCAACCTGGTGTACGAGGCCGCCCAGGCGGGGAAGTGGCCGCCCTCGATCGACCCGCGCGACTACACGCCGGCGCGGACCGTCGACCGCGTCGTCGCGGCCGGCGGGATCTGCGTCAAGACGTTCGTCGAACCCGGATTCGGCGGCGCCGCGAACTGGCCAGTCCCGCGGCCCGAGACGCTGCAGGCGCTCCGCGCCGAGGCGCGGCGCCGGGGTCTCACCTTCGTCGTCCATGCCAACTCGGTCGAGGCCTGGCGCGCGGCCATCGACGCACAGGCCGACGTGATCGCCCACGGGCTCTGGCACTGGCCCGGTGATCGGCTCGGCGTCGTGCCTCCGCCCGACGCCCGCGACGTCATCCGGTCGGCGGCCCGCGCCCGGACCCGCGTGCAGCCGACGCTACAGGCCGTTTATGGAGACCAGACCATTTTCGACCGATCGTCGCTCGACGATCCGCGCCTTGCCGAGGCGTTGCCGCGGACGATTATCGGGTACCTGAAAAGCGCCATGGGCGCGGCGGCATCGCGCGCGATGGCCGACGAGTACCGGGAGGCGATCGCCCAGCAGTTCGGGCCGAAAGCGCCCGATCTCGCGACGGTGATGGCGATCCCGGGCGCGCGGGCGACGGCCACGTTGCGCCTGATGGTCGCCGAAGGCGTGAAGCTCCTGTTTGGCACCGACACGCCGTCGAACCTCGGGATCGGGAACCCGCCGGGCCTGAACGGCCGGCGCGAACTGGGCCGCTGGGCGGAGGCTGGCGTGCCTCTTCCGCGCATCCTGCGGGCGGCGACGCTCGACAATGCCGTCGCGTTCGGTCTGGCGGCGGACGTCGGCACGGTCGAGGTCGGCAAGCGGGCCGACCTGCTCCTGCTCGGAGCCAATCCGCTGGACACGGTCACGGCTTACGACAGGATCGAGACGGTGTTCCTGAACGGCCGCCCAATCGCGAGGGCGTCGCTGCTGCCTGGCCGCTGACCCTTGTCAGGCGGGGCTGAAGCCCCGCCCTACGAAAGCCCGCTGCGAAAGTGTGTCGCTCGTCTCAGTAGGGCGAGCCCTTCAGGGCCGCCTGAGGAAGGGGCGCCGCAAGAATCCGTTGTGCAGCCGTTCAAAGAGCATGGACGTGGCCGGCCAGGAGGCCGGCCCCACTGGAGGAGTCGACATGCCACTCCGTTTCTCACGCGCCATCCTTCGGGCCGCGATCGTCGTCGCGGCGTTCGCGTCCGTCACTATGCTTGCCTCGCCGAAGCACGTGTGCGAAGGCGGGCTTGCCTCGCCGAAGCGCTCGGGCGAGGGCGACGCCCTCCAGGGCGCGCAGGCGCCGGCTGCGGCCGCCCGGCCGTCCGGGTCCGCGGCGGCCAGCACGCTCGACGACCAGGTCGACCTGTCGCTGACCGTCTACAATTCGGACCTGGCGCTCATCCGGGACGTCCGCCAGCTCGCGCTCGCCACGGGGACCTCGACGCTGCGGTTCGAAGACGTGGCGGCGCGCGTCAACCCCGCGACGGTGCACTTCCGGTCGCTGACCGAGCCGGCCGCGCTGGCGGTGCTCGAGCAGGACTACGAGTACGACCTGCTCGACCCCGACAAGCTGCTGCGCAAGTACGTGGGCCGCGAGATCACGCTCGTCCGCGACAGACAGGAAGGCGGGACGACCAGGGCGGAAGAGGTGAAGGCGCTGCTGCTCGCCTACAACGGCGGCCCGGTGTGGAAGATCGGCGGCGAAATCGTGACCGGCCTTCGCGTGGACCAGTACCGCTTCCCGGAGCTGCCGGACAACCTGTTCAGCCATCCCACGCTCGTCTGGCTGCTCGAGAACGCGGGCGCCGCCCGCCAGCGGGTCGAGGCCTCGTACCTCTCGGGCGGCCTGTCCTGGAACGCCGACTACGTCCTGACGGTCGGGCGTGACGATACGTCGGCCGATCTCGCGGGCTGGGTCACGCTCAAGAACGAGAGCGGCACCACCTACCGGAACGCGAAGCTGCAGTTCATCGCCGGCGAGGTCAACCGGGTCACCGGGCCTTCCGCCGCGCCCGAGAGCCTCATGCGAGACAGGATGGCGATGGCCGCGGCCGCCCCGGCGATGCAGCAGGAGGCCTTCTCCGAGTACCATCTCTACACGCTCCAGCGCCGCACGTCGGTCCACGACAACGAGACCAAGCAGATCGCCCTGCTCGCGTCGCCGTCGGTCCCGGTCCAGAAGCGGTTCGTCGTCGACGGCGAGCCGTACTTCTATCGGAGCCCGCTGCCGCCGGGCGCGCCGGTGAGGAGCGACGTCAAGGTCTTCTACCGCTTCAAGAACGACCAGCGGGCGGGCCTCGGCGTGCCCATGCCGGCGGGCATCGTCCGCGTCTACCAGGCCGACTCGGGCGGCGGCGTGCAGTTCGCCGGCGAGGACCGGATCGCGCACACGCCGAAGGACGAGACGCTCGACGTCCACACCGGCAACGCGTTCGATATCGTGTGCGAGCGGAAGCAGACCGACTTCAAGCGCCTGTCGAACACCCTCTTCGAAATGGAGTTCGAGATCACCGTCCGCAATCACAAGGAGACGCCGGTCACGATCGAGGTGAACGAGCCGATCGGCGGCGACTGGGAGATGCTCTCCGCGACTCACCCGTGGACGAAGACCGGCGCCTTCGCGGCGCGATTCGAGGTGCCCGTCGCCAAGGGGGGCACCGCGGTCCTCAGGTACAGGGTGCGAGTGAAGAGTTAGGCAGGGACGGGCTATCAGTGGCTAGTGGCTAGTGGCTAGTCGATCACGCGTGACACACTGACCACTGACCACTAGCCACTGACCACTACACTTCGGGCACCTGTCGCTTCATCTCCCCGTGCCACTTCCAGATCTCGTAGACGGCGGGATACACCACCAGCTCGAGCACAAACGACGTGAAGATCCCGCCGATCATCGGCGCGGCGATCCGCTTCATCACGTCGGACCCGGTCCCGGTGGCCCACATGATCGGCACCAGGCCGATGAAGGTGGTCGCCACGGTCATGAACTTCGGGCGGATGCGCTTGGCCGCGCCGTGGACGATGGCCTCCTGGAGTTCCGCCAGGTTGCGGAGGCGACCGTCGCTCTTCGCCTGCTGGTACGACAGGTCGAGGTAGAGCAGCATGAACACGCCCGTCTCCGCGTCCACGCCGAGCAAGGCGATCAGGCCCACCCAGACGCCGACACTCATGTTGTAGCCGAGCGCGTAGAGGAACCAGACGGCGCCGATCGCCGAGAACGGCACGGCCAGCGCCACGATCAGCGTCTTGGCGACGGACTTCGTATTCAGGTATAGCAGGATGAACACGAGGAAGATCGTGAGCGGCATGACCAAGATCAGGCGCGCCCGGACTCGCTGCATCGCCTCGTACTGGCCGCTCCACAGCACCGCGTAGCCGGCCGGCGGCTTCACCTTCTCGTTCAGAAGCCGCGACGCCTCCTCGACGTACCCGGCCGGGTCGCGGCCGGTGATGTCCACGTAGACGTAGCCGGTAAGCAGGCCGTCCTCGTTGCGGATCATCGCGGGGCCGGTGACCGTCTTGACCTCGGCGAGCTGGGAGAGCGGGATCTGCCGCTGCCCGTCGGCGGTCGGCACCAGCACGCGGCCGATCGCGCCCATGTCGCTCCGGAAGTCCCGCAGGTAGCGGACGTTCACGCCGTACCGCTCTCGCCCCTCGATCGTCGTCGTCACGTTCTCGCCGCCGATCGCGCTCTGCACGACGGCCTGCGCCTCGTCGATGCTCAGGCCGTAGCGCGCCAGCTCGTCGCGGTTCCACTGGATGTCGAGGAAGAAGCCGTCGCCGGTGCGCTCGGCGAAGACGCTTCGCGTTCCCGGCACCGAGGCGAGCGCCGCCTCCACCTGGGCCCCGAGCTCGCCGATCTTCTGGAGATCCGCCCCCTGGATCTTCAGCCCGACCGGCGTCCTGATCCCGGTTGTCAGCATGTCGGTCCGCGCCTTGATCGGCATCGTCCACGCGTTGGAGACGCCGGGAAGCTTCAACGCGGTGTTCAGCTGGTCGACCAGTTCTTCCTGCGAGAGGCGGTCGGACGAGAAGGGACGGAACACCGGCTTCAGCCAGTCGGGGGACCAGCCGGAGTACCAGGTGTCCACGCGCCGCCACTCGGATTGCGGCTTGAGCGTGATCACCGTTTCGAGCATCGAGAGCGGCGCGGGGTCGGTGGACGTCTCGGCGCGGCCGGCCTTGCCCAGCACCCGGTCCACTTCCGGGAAGGTCTTGATGACCCGGTCGGTGACCTGGAGCAGCTTCTGCGCCTCGGTGATCGAGATCCCGGGCATCGTCGAGGGCATGTAGAAGAGCGACCCTTCGTCGAGCGGGGGCATGAACTCCGAGCCGAGCGCGCGGAACACCGGGATCGTGACGATCATCGCCGCGACGGCGGCGCCGATGATCGACCACTTCCACCGCAGGCTCCATCTCACCACCGGCTCGTACACGCGCACCAGCACGCGGCTCACCGGGTGGGCGCTTTCCTGGTGGATGCGGCCGACGAGCACCGCGTTGGCGACGCGGGCGAGCCAGCGCGGCCGGAACGAGAACTGGCGCACGTGGGTGAGGAGGAGGCGCAGGGCCGGGTCGAGCGTGATCGCCAGGCACGCCGCGACGATCATCGCGAGGTTCTTGGTGTAGGCGAGGGGCTTGAACAGGCGGCCTTCCTGCGCCTCCAGGGTCAGGACCGGCAGGAAGGAGACCGCGATCACGAGCAGCGCGAAGAAGCTGGCGCCGCCGACCTCCTTGACGGCCGTGACGACGACGTTCTCGTAGGGGCCCGGCCGGCCGTTGCGCTCCCATTCCTCGAGTTTCTTGTGCGTCTGCTCGACGACGACGATCGAGGCGTCCACGAGCGCGCCGATGGCGATGGCGATGCCGCCGAGCGACATGATGTTCGCCGTCACCCCCATCAGGCGGAAGGGAATGAACGAGATCAGGACGGCGACCGGGATCGTGATGACCGGGATCAACGCGCTCGGGATGTGCCAGAGGAAGAGCAGAATCACGAGGACGACGGTGATGATGATCTCGAAGAGCGTGGACCGCAGGTTGTCGATGGCGCGGTGGATCAGGTCCGACCGGTCGTAGATCGGGACGATCTTCATCCCCTCGGGGAGCCCCGGCTCGACCTGCGCGATCTTCTTCTTCACCCGGTCGATCACGTCGAGGGCGTTCTCGCCCTGGCGCATGACGACGATGCCGACGACCGATTCTCCGGTGCCGTCGAGATCCGACACGCCGCGGCGCAGGTCGGGGCCGAGGACCACCTGGCCGACGTCCCGGACGCGGATCGGCGTGCCGCTCTCGCTCGCCGACAGGACGATGTTCTCGATGTCGCCGATCGACCGCGCGTAGCCGCGCCCGCGAATCATGTATTCGGTGCCGCCGAACTCGATCAGCCGGCCGCCCACTTCCGTGTTGCCCTGGCGCACGGCGTCCACCACGCGCGCGATCGGGAGGCCGTAGGCGCGCAGCCGGTTGGGGTCGACGTTCACCTGGTAGGTCTGCGCGAAGCCGCCGAGGGGCGCGACCTCGGCCACCCCCTGCACCGACTTGAGGTGGTAGCGAAGATACCAGTCCTGGTACGAGCGGAGCTGCGCCAGGCTGTGCTTGCCGGACGTGTCCACCAGCGCGTACTCGTAGACCCAGCCGAGGCCGGTGGCGTCTGGCCCGAGCTCGGTCTTGACGCCCGGCGGCAGCTTGGGAAGGACGCTGGACAGGTACTCGAGCGTGCGCGAGCGGGCCCAGTAGAGGTCCGTCCCGTCCTCGAAGATCACGTAGACGTAGGAGTAGCCGAAGTCCGAGAAGCCGCGGACCGCCTTGACCTTCGGCCCGCCCAGCATCGCGCTGACGATCGGGTAGGTGACCTGGTCCTCGACGACGTCCGGGCTCTGATCCCAGCGCGAGTAGATGATGACCTGGACGTCGGACAGGTCAGGGATCGCGTCGAGCGGCGCGTGCTGGATCGACCACCACCCGAGCAGCGAGGCCGCCAGGACCACGGCGAAGACGACGACCTTGTTGTGGACCGAGAAGTCGATCAGGCGGTTGACCATGGCGCGTCGCAGTCTGCTACTTGATGGCCAGGAGTTCGATCTCGAACACGAGCGTCGCGTGGGGCCCGACCTTGTCGCCCGCTCCACGCTCACCGTAGGCGAGCGCCGGCGGGAGGACCAGCTGCCACTTCGCCCCGACCGGCATCAACTGCAGCGCCTCGGTCCAGCCCGGGATGACCGCCTTGACCGGAAACGTCGCCGGCGGGTTGCGCGCGTACGAGCTGTCGAATTCCGTCCCGTCGACGAGCGTGCCCCGGTACTGGCAGACGACCGAGTCGCCGAGGGCCGGCCTCTTTCCCGTGCCCGCGGTCATCACCTTGTACTGCAGGCCGCTCGGCAGGGTCACCACGCCGCCCTTCTTCCCGTTCGCCGCCAGGAACGACTCGGTACGTGTCATTCGCGTCATCGTCGCACCCCGCGTGAACAGGCGGTCCGCCCCATTCACGCTCGGCCGCCCATGTCTTACTTCGTCGTTCTGGTGTCGTGCTTCTTACTTCCTACTTCGCACGTCCGGCCTGCTTCCCGTACTTCGCCGGTTCGGCCTTGAACGTCGTCTTGCAGTCGTCGGAGCAGAAGTAGTAAGTCTTGCCGTTGTACTCGATCGTCCGGCCGGCCGCGGCCGCGGCCTTCGGATCGACGGTCATGCCGCACACGACGTCCTTGACCGCCGCGGCGGCCTCGGGCTTCGCCCGGCTCGCCGTCATGCCTGCCATTCCGGCGGGCGGCTGGCCGCCACCCGCGTGCGCGCCTGCAGGCCGCGCACCGACGGGCGTCCCGGCCTCGGCGTACTGCCCCGGGTTCGCCTCGAACGTGCGCTTGCAGTCATCCGAGCAGAAGAAGTAGGAGGTGCCGTCGTGGGTGACCGTTCGGCCGGCGTTCTTCGCGGCGTCGCGGTCCACGTCCATCCCGCATACGGGATCGGTCTCGGGTGTGTAGAGGCCCATCGCCGCCGCCGTCATCCGGCTCTCCGAGTCGAGGAGGAAGTTGCCGGAGAGGACGACCCGTTCGCCGGGCATCAGGCCCTTCACGACCTGGACGCGGTCCCCCACGCGCCAGCCGGTCTCGACGCGGCGCGGCTCGAAGTAGCCGTGGCCGCGGTCGACGAACACCGTCTTGCGGAGGCCGGAATCGACGATGGCATCGGCGGGGACGGTCAGGGCCGCCGGCATGTCGGCGTGGAGTTCGACGTCCACGAACATGTCGGGCCGCAAGAGGTCGTCGGGGTTGTCGAGCTCGAAGCGGGTCTTGAGCGTTCGCGTCTGCGCGTCGAACTGGGGCAGGGCGTTGCTCATCGTCGCCTCGAACCGCCGACCCTGGTAGAGCACCGTCGCCCGTGTGCCCGGCTTCAGGAACGCGCTGTCTCTCTCGAAGATCTCGGCCATCACCCAGACATGGTCGATGTTGGCGATGCGGTACATCTCCGTGCCCTTGTCGAACCGCTGCTCGGGCGAGATGCTGCGGGCGATCACGAACCCGTCGATCGGGGCGTACACTTTCACCTCCGGCGGGGCGAGATGCGTGCGCTTGATCTCGTCGACCTGGATCTCGTTCATGCCGAGGGCGCGCAGTGAGTCGATGGCCATCTGCAACGTGAGCTGGGCGGGGCCGCGCTGCGAGCCGATCGTCGCCGCCCCGGTCTGGGCCTGCGCGTCGGTGGCCATGGCGAAGACCAGCGTCTGCGAGGAGTTGATCAGGTTTTGGGTGTAGTAGGTCGCCAGGACCTCGTCCTTCCTGACGAAGGAACCGGCCGGGTTGGCCTCGAGCCGTCGGATCCAGCCGTCCACGGCCGCGGTGATACGGTAGAGACGTTGCTCGTCGACGGCGACCCGGCCGGGAACCCGCAGCACCAGGTGCGACGCGGACGCCGGATCGACCACGTCCGTGCGGACCCCAATCAACTGCTGCTTGTCGGCGTCGACTCTCACGCCGCCAGGCGCGCCCGCCGGGGCGGCGGCCGGCGCGCCGGCCGCGGACACCGGCACCAGGCGCATGCCGCAGAGAGGGCAGTCGCCCGGATGGTCCGATCGGTACGCCGGGTGCATCGGGCAGGTGTAGACGACCGCCGCCGGCTTCGCGGCGCTGCTGCCTGTCGCAGGCGGCCTGCTGACCCACGAGCCCGCCAGGAACGCGAGGCCGAGCCCGACGATGGCGGTGACGACGATGGCGTTTCTCTTCATGGCTGCAGGGACCCGAATCGAGCGCGTCCAGCGACCCGTATGACACTACCACCGCCGTCAACCGCGGGGCCACGGGTGTGCGCGCCCCCGACCGACGGGGCGCAGTGGCCTACTTGATGGAAACCAGTTCGATTTCGAACACGAGCGTCGCGTTCGGCCCGATCTTGTCGCCCGTCCCCCGCTCGCCGTACGCGAGCGGCGAAGGGATGAACAGCTGCCATTTCGCGCCCACCGGCATCATCTGCAGCGCCTCGGTCCAGCCCTTGACGACGCCGCTGACGGGGAACGTCGCCGGCATGTTGCGCGCGTAAGAACTGTCGAACTCCGTGCCGTCGATGAGCGTGCCGCGGTACTGGCAAATGACCGTATCGCCGAGCCCGGGCTTCCGGCCCGTGCCGGCGGTGATGACCTTGTACTGGAGCCCGCTCGGAAGCGTGACCACGCCGTCCTTCTTGGCATTGGCGGCAAGAAACGCCTCGCCGGCCGCCTTGTTGGCCTCTGCCGCAGCCTGGCTGGCGCCCGCCGACGCCAGGATCTGCCGGTTCTTCAGTTCGGCCTGCAGGCGGGCGATGGCGTCCTTCGCCTCGTCAGCCGTCATCTGCGTCTTCCCTCCGGCCAGGCCGTCGGCCAGGCCACTCGCGAAAGTCGCCGGGTCCACGTCCACCGACAACTTCCGCAGTTGGCCGCCGAGGTCCATGCCCAGCGCGTAACTGCGCAACTCCTTCTCCGTCTTGGGCGGTTGGGCTCGATCCGGCGCCGGGGCTTGCTTGGTCGCCTGGGCGGGCTTCGGCGCCGGGTCCTGCTTCGGGGTCTGGGCGGCCAACGGGAGAACGAGCCCGGCCGCCAGCGACAGTGTCGCGATCCACCTGGCGTTCATGGTATCCCTCGTAGAGAAGCGCCTGGCCGTCGAGCCGGCCCGGGATCCCCCGGGTCCGGTCGGCGGCCAGGCACAGACGCCGTTGGGGGCGTCCACACGATGGCTTCGAGCTGGGAAGGTCGCCGGGGGAGAGGGCGCGCGCCCTCTTCCCCGGCGAGGCCGATGGCCTACTTCACGACCACCGCGATCATGCCCGACGGGGCCGAGTCAGCCGAGGTGCTCGGATACCCGCCAGCCACGCTGCCGCCGGTGTACCCCACCACGTTGTTGGCGACAACCTGGTAGTAGTAAGTGGCTCCGGACGTCAGGCCCGGATCCGTGAACGTCCCGGTTGCGATCGTGCTGCCGCCCGTGATCGTCGCCGGCACCTGGCCGACGGGCGTGAACGGACCCGCCGCCGCGGTTGCCCGGTAGATGCTGAAGCCCGTCGGATCCGCGACGTTCGGCGTGTTCGCCGCGGTCGCGAGGGTCAACAGCACCGTGCCAGCGCTCGGGCTGCTGCCGGCACCCGTGGGCACGTTCGGAGCGACCGCGAGGATCATCGCCCTCATCATGTCGTTCTCTTCGTGGCCCAGGATGTGGCAGTGCCACACGTACTCCCACCCGAAGTTGATCATCGTGTTGGTGACCGTGTTCGGCGCGTTGGTCGGATCCAAGTTGGTGAACTCGGTCGTGGACTGGAACCCGGCAGGCTTGGTCGGGTCCATCAGCCGCCAGCTGCTCGGCACCGCGAAGGGCAGTGTCTGCTTGTACGGCCGCAGGGCGACGATGACGTCTTCCAGCGGGTTCATGCGCACCGTGTCCTTCAGGCTCACCTCGTTCGGATCCGGCGGCTTGATGGCGCCGTCCCATCCGACGCGGTTGATGACCTGCACCGTGAAGAGGTGGAAGTGGACGAAGTGCGTGTCCACGCCGTTGTGCGTGATCTTCCACAGCTGCGTCTCACCGTCCTTGAAGATCTCCGTGGGCGGATCCACGAAGCCGTAGGGGATGGTGGTCTGCGTGAGGAAGTTGGTGAACGGCAGCTCGACGCCCAGGGTGGCGTTCATGCGCCCGTAGTCGAGCGTGAACAGCTCCTGGATGGCCTTCGGCTGGAGCGGCACCACCGACGCGGTCAGGAGCGTCGCGGTGGCTTTCGCGCCGGTGCCGGCGCCACCCGAGAAGGTGACGCTGGGAACTGCGAGGTACCCGCTCCCCGGGTTGGAGAGCGAGACGCTGGCGACCGGACTCGGGGCGAGCGTCGCCGTCGCTGCCGCGCCCGTGCCGCCGCCGCCGGTGAAGCCGACCGTCGGCAGCGACGTATAGCCGCCGCCGCCGCTGGTCAGCGTGAGGCTGGCCACCGCCATCGACTGGAGCGTGGCCGTGGCCGTGGCGCCGGTGCCGCCGCCGCCCGAGAACGCCACCGTCGGCGCGCTCGTGTAACCCGTGCCGGCCACGGTGACCGTCACGCTGGCCAGGCCGCTCGGCCCCAGAGTCGCCGTGGCCGCCGCGCCCGTGCCGGTGCCCGTGAAGGTGACGCCAGGCGCCGAGGTGTAAGCCGACCCGACGGCAGTCAACGTCAGGCCTGCCACCGAGCTCGCGTACCCGGCCGTGGCCGCCGCGCCCGAGCCGCCGCCGCCGGTGAAGGCGACCGCCGGCGCGGAGGTGAAGCCCGTGCCGGGCGCCGTCAACGTCACACCGCCGACCGTGGTCGGGACGAGCGTGACCGTCGCCGCCGCTCCGGCGCCGCCGCCGCCCGTGAAGACGACGGCCGGGGCGGAGGTATAGCCCGAGCCACCTGCCCCGAGCGTGACGCTGGCCACCGAGGCCGGCGCCAAGCTTGCCACGGCCGTGGCGCCCGTGCCGCCACCGCCGCTGAAGCTGACCGTCGGAGCCGACGTGTATCCCGACCCCGCGTTGTTCACGATGACACTGGCAACGCCGCCCGTCGACAGTCCGACGGTCGCTGCGGCACCCGTGCCGACGCCGCCGGTGAAGACGACCGTCGGAGCCGACGTGTAGCCAGTGCCGGTCGAGACGAGGGTCAACCCGCTGACCGTCATCGTGGCCGCCGCCGTCGCGTTCCGGCCGCCGCCGCCGGTGAACCTGACGGTCGGTCGGCTGGTGTACCCGGAGCCAGCGGCCGTGACCGTGATGCTGGCCACCGAGGTCGTGCTCAGCGCCGCCGTGGCCCTGGCCCCGGTGCCGCCGCCGCCCGTGAAGGAGACGGTCGGAGCCGAGGTGTAACCAGAACCGGCGCTGACCAGCCGGATGCTGTTGACGGCGCCGCGCCTGATGGTCACAGTCGCCGCGGCGCCCGAACCGCCGCCGCCCGCGAAGACGACGGTCGGAGCCGAGGTGTAGCCCGAGCCGCCGGCGTTGAGCGTGAGGGTCCCAACCGACGTTGGCGCCAACGCCGCTGTCGCTGCCGCGCCGGTGCCGCCGCCACCCGTGAAGGTGACCGTTGGCACCGAGGTGTAACGGCTGCCGCCGTTGGTGACGGCAATCGCGTTCACCGACAGCGTGGCCGACGCCGCAGCACCCGCGCCGCCGCCGCCGCTGAAGCTCACGGCCGGAGCGGACGTGTAGCCGCTGCCGCCTGCCGTGAGCGTGAGGCCCGTGAGCCCGGGAGGTGCAATCACGGCCGTGCCGGTCGTGCCGGTGCCGTTGCCGCCCGCGAAGGTGACCGTCGGCGCCGAGCTGTAGCCGCTCCCGCCGGCCGTCATGGTCACGCTCAGGACGCCGGTCGTACCCAGCGACGCCGTGGCCGTGGCGCCCGAGCCGCCGCCGCCGGTGAAGCTCACCGCCGGGGCTGACGTATAACCCGAGCCACCGCTCGACAACGTGAACGCGCTGGCGAGGCTGGTCGGCGTCAGGGCCGCGGTCGCCGTGGCGCCCGTGCCGCCGCTACCCGTGATGTTCACCGATGGGGCGGCCGTGTAGCCCGTGCCACCGCTGGTCAGCGTGAGACCGGTGAGGCTGGCCGGCGTCAGGTTCGCCGTGGCCGCGGCGCCCGTGCCGCCGCCACCAGTGAAGCCTACCGTCGGGGGCGCGGTGTAACCGCCGCCGCCGGCGTTCAACGTCAAGTTCGCGAGCCCGCTCGGCGCGATCGCGGCCGTCGCCGTGGCGCCCGTGCCGCCGCCGCCGTTCAAGCTGACCGTCGGGGCCGTGGTGTAGCCCGTCCCGGGCGTGCCCACCGCCACGCTCGCGACGCCGACCGGGGTCATGGTGGCCGTGGCCGCGGCGCCCGTGCCGCCGCCGCCGGTGATGGCCACCGTCGGAGTGGTAGTGAAGCCCGTGCCGCCAGCCGTGACCGCCACGCCCGCGACTGCGCTCGGGGCCAGCGTCGCCACGGCCGTCGCCGTCACGCCGGTCGACGGCGCGGAGATCGCGACCGCCGGTGGGGTGGTGTAGCCCGCGCCGCCGGCCGTCAGCGTGACGCTGGCCACGCCGCTCGGCGAGAAGTTGACGCTCGTATCCTGGATCTTGACGTAGGTGTTCGGCCCGTTCCCGTTCGCCGCCGGGTAGACCGCCTCAGGCACGATTACCTGGTCCTGCGTCGCCGCGAACAGACCGGGCAGGCCGGCCTGAAGCGCCGCCAGGCTGAACGGCGTGGTGTTCGGGTTCGCGCCGGTCACCTGGAACCGCATGATGGTCCGGGTGTTCGGCCCGTAGCCGGCCAGCGTGGCCGGGGCGCCGCCCGACGCGGACTGGTCCGGATCGTTGGTGTAGTAGTCGAGGCGCGGGTCGTTCCCGGGGACCGGAGCCGGCGCGTCGTTGTACAGGATCAGCGTGCACGGGTTCACGTTCCGAGCCGCGCACAGCGCCGGTGCCTGCGTGAAGTCGATGATGATGTCCGCCCGTTCCGCCCCGCCGAGCATCAGCCCGTGGTTCAGAACGTTCAGCACCGTGATGCTGCGCTTGTTGTAGTCGTAGCTGATCGGCGTCGACGGGATGACCGCCACCTGCGGCATCAGCCCGCCTTCCGCGCCGATCTGGATGATCGGCGGCCCGGCCGCGAGCGGGTTGGGCACGCCGCCCACCCGGGCGTCGGAGTTGCCCCAGCTGAGAATTGATCTCTCGCCAAACGTCCCGGCCGTGAAGCCGGCGGTCGAGGAGTACAGCGGCCAGCAGTTGGCCGGCAGCCCCGTCGCCGTGGTCAATGTCGAGGTGACCAGGCCGCCCCCGTTCAGCGCGAGCGACGTGCTCAGGGCGCAATTCGGGAGCACGCGGCCTGCAGCCGCCGGGATGGCCGGCACCATGGGGACTTCCGTCAGGGTGGAGGTCACGGCCGACACCGCCGCTCCGGCGCCCACGCCAGGGGCCGTGTCCGCAATCGTGATCGTCGCCCCCGTGCATGGCGCCGTCGGCTGGGTGACGATCGTGACGTCGATGATGCCGTTGGTGTAGGCCACGCCGCCGAACGTGCCGCTGCCCACGGTGGCCACCGCGGTGGCGCCGGTACAGCCGGTGACCGTCGCCACCGGGGCCGTGTAGTTGGCGCCCGGGTTGGTGATCACCGCGCTCAGCGTCACGGGCTCGGCCACGTAGAGGCCGAGGTTCCACGTGCGGTCGTTCGCCGCGTTCAGGACCTGGAACCGGTAGGCGGCCGGCGCCACCACGAGGTTCGGGTAGGCCGTGCCGTTGACGACCGGCGTGTCCATGAACGCTTCAGGCGTCGAGGCCGGCGCGTTGGCCGGGGCCGGCTGCGACGGGTCTGGCACGCCGGGGCACATCAGCGGCGGGAACGCGAGGCCCACGCCGCCGGGATACGCCGCGCTCGTGCAGGGATACGCCGGAAGCAGCAGGCTGGACGGCTGCTGGGGCGGCCAGAACCACGGGCCCCAGTCGTAACGCCCGAACGGGTTCGCGCCGGTGAGGTCGGCCGGGTTCTGGTTGGGCGAGTAGACGTGCGGGAACCAGAGGTTGCCGAACCCGCCCCAGCCGGTGACGTCCCAGGTGGGGTCTTCGGCCGCCGACTGCGTGCCGGCGCCGCCGTTGTCAGGAACGAAGGTCTTGTCCTGGAGCACCAGCGGGTACATGTGCCCAAGGTCGTTACTCAGGATCGCGCCGGTCACGGGGGAGGTCACGATCGTGCCGGGGACGCCCCAGCTGGCCAGCGCCGATTCCTGCACCGGATCGACGATCAGATAACCCGCGGCCTCGCCCGCGTAGACGTTGAGACGCGTGATGCCGTAGGCGTGGTCGTGGTAGAACATGAACCGACCGCTCTGCTGGTTCGTCCAGTAGTAGGTCGCGAAGCCGTCGGTCAGCGTCGGCGCCGTGGGGAACACCGACGCGTTGGTCTCCATGTCGGGGACGTTCATGAAGCTCAGGCCCTTGGAGAAGCCAGCGACTGCCGGCTGGCCGTCGCCCCCAGCCGGGGTAATCCATGTGTGCGGCGTTCCATCGCTGATCCACGGCGTGTTGCCGCCGTGAAGGTGGATCGTAGCGCGCTTGAGCGAGGCCATGGCGTTGTTCACGCCGTCGGTCACCATCCCGGCGCCCATGTAGGTCGTGTCGGTCGGGATGTTGAGATCGGTGGTCAGTTGGTTGTTGAAGAGCACCCGGGTCGCGACTCCACGCGTCGCGAGGATGATCGGGCCGAGGTAGTGGTTGGCCGCATCGGCGGGGTTGTTCATGTCGTAATAACCCCGCACGTTCGACCCGCCGGTCGCCTGGAAGGCGCTGTGGAACATCTGCGGGAACTCTCTGAGGCCGATCCTGTAGAAGTTGCTCCCGGGGAAGGTCGTCGTGTCGGCAACCGCCAGGGGGATGTAATTGCCGAGATTATTGGCATTGGCCGCGCCCAGGCCGGGCAGGCCGTCCACGAACTTCTGCATGCCGCCGCTCAGCACGCCGCCGGTGACCGTGGGCAGCGGGCTGTTCATCCAGTTGGCCACGCCGAAGTAGTCGGGCGGGCCGAAGTTGGTCAGCGCGAGCGCGGTCGGGCCGGCGCCCACCTGGGCCAGCGGGCTCAGGCCGGAGGTGCCGGGGCTCACGCCCGCGATCTGCGCGGCCACGCCGACCTTCTGCTTGGCCGCGGCCCTGCGGGCGGCCTGGCGCTTGAGGTGCTTCAGGATGCCCGGAGGGCACGGGTTGAGGGTGCGACCGTTCACGACGCACGACGTCGTGGTCTGAGCTCCCTGAGGCTTCTGGGGTCCGGCCGCCGGGGCCGCGGCCCCCGTCGTCGTCGCAGGAGCCGTCGCGCTCCCGTTGACGGCGGCTGACATCGCGGTGCCGCTTGTGCCGTTCGACGCGGAAGCGCTGATCCCCTGCCCGGTCGCCCAGATGAGGGCGGCCGCCAGGACGACCAGCGCAAGGGCCGCTCGCCGTGCGTTTCTCCACCTGACCATACTCTCCTCCTTCGCGGCCCGCGATGGCCGGCTGCCCGTACTGTTCTCAGCGAACCGAAATGGTCATCTCTTGCGATCCGAGCCTCCGAACCCGTCACCGGAGACGAGGGCGACCGCTCACCGGTCGCGCCCGCCGCTGCGGCCGCCTTGCCCCACTCACTCCCGGGGCCGCTCCAGGAACTCGTAGTCGTCGACCGTCGCCGCCACCGTCCAGTTTCCGTGCCGCGGCCCGGCCGGCTCGACGCGGGCCACGCGTCCCCTGCAGCGCACTCGCGTGCCCACCGCCCCCGCGAAGATCGGCAGCGCCACGACGAACTCGATGACGGCGCTCGTGTCGGGCGCCGGACCCTCGTGGCTGAACCGGACGCCGGTGCGGCTCATGTCGAGCGTCCACGCCGGCCGCCACGCCTCGTCCTCCCCCTGCCGGAAGCGCAAAGTCGTCGCGATCGGGTAGCGCCGGGCTCGCGGTACTAGCTCCACATCGACCATCGGATACCTGCATCGCTTGCCTTGCCCCTGGCGCGACAGACACCCAGCCCGACAGAGTGCCTGCATGGGTAGCAATTGTTGGCGGAGCGAGGCGGCGGGACAATGACCCGATGGTCCCGGACGGAGTGGTACTTCAGGTACTAGCGGACGAGGTACGGACGGCCCGGAGGTCGCGCGCTAGCGCGTCCGGGGGCGGGGGGCCGGCTTCGGGCCGGCCGGCTCGCGGGCCGGGGCCGCGTCGAGCCCGTCGAGCAGCCGGTGGTGCACCGCGTAGAGGCCCAGCTCGAGGCGGTTGGAGACGCCGAGCTTGTCGAAGATGTGGGAGACGTGGTTCTTCACGGTCTGCTCGGACAGGCCGAACTGGCCGCCGATGTCCTTGTTGGTGGCGCCCTCCACGATGGCGGCGATGACCTGGATCTCGCGCGGCGTCAGGCTCGCCGCGGGCGAGACGGACCGGACCTTCTTCTCTTCGGTCTGCTTCAGGCTCGCCAGCATGTCCTCCAGCGTGTCGTGCCCGACCCAGAGCACGCCGGACATGACCGCGCGGATGCACTTGTAGAGCATCTGCGTGGCCGACTCCTTGAGGACGACTCCGCGCGCGCCGAGCCGCAGCGCCTCCACCGTGTCCTGCCGGTCGATGGCGGCCGTGAGCAGCACGATCCGCATCCCGGGAACCGTGCACGCCAGTTCCCTGAGCACCCCGAGGCCGTCGAGCCGGGGCATGGCCAGGTCGAGCAGGAGGATGTCCGGCTTGGCCTGTCGCGCGCGCTCCACGGCTTCCACGCCGTCCGCGGCTTCGCCCACCACCGATAATCCCGGCTGGAGTTCCAGCAGCTTGCGGAGACCGTCCCTGACGATGGCATGGTCGTCGGCGATCACGATCCGGACCGGCGGGTCGACGCGTTTCATGTGTGTCTCGCTCCCCGTAGGGCCTCGCGTCCCCCCGGACCCGGGCCGAAGCCGCCGGACCCCTGGGGGGACGGCGGCTGAATCACAGATTCTCGCTCCGCTGGATGAGAATGTCGAGACGGGATCCCTTGCCGGGGGTGGACTCCACCCAGAGGCGTCCGCCAATCGACCGCACGCGCTCGGTCGGGATCGCCGGCTCGGCGGGCCGATCCGCCAGCTCATCGTCGGAGAGCCGGCCGGTGAAGTCGAACCCGCGGCCGTTGTCGTCCACGACCAGCCGGCAGCCCCCGTCCAGCGCGTCGAGCGAGACCCTGACCTCGCTCGCGCGACCGTGCGTCCGTGCGTTCACCAGCGCGTCGCCCAGGATCCGGGCGATCTCGCGGCAGACGTGCGGCGGGAGATCGACGTGATCGACCTCGGAGACGAATGTCGCCGTCACGCCGCCGGCGCGACCGAAGGCGGCGACGATGTCCGCGAGCGTGGCGTGCAGCGTCCGGCCGTCGGCGCGCAGCGGCCGCAGCTGGCGCATGAGCGTGCGCACGTCGGCGACCTGCTCCCGCACCATCTGCTGCAGCCGCTCGATCGTGGCGGCGGTTTCCGAGGGGGCCTGCCCGATCCGCTGGCGCGCCACTTCCATTTCGAACTCGAGGCCGATGAGCGACTGGACGAGGCCGTCGTGCAGCTCGCGCGCCACCCGCCCGCGTTCAACCTCCTCGACCTTGGTCCGCAGTCGCCGCACGAGATACAGGTTGACCAGCGCGGGCCCCACCTGGCGGCCGATCGTCTGCAGGAACCGGAGCTCCGAGTCGCTGGTCGCGTCGGCCGCGGGATCCACGAGCAGCATCCGGACCCGCCAGTCGTCCACCACCGTGCTCGTCAGCATCAGCGACGACCACGCGAGACCGCCGGCCACCCGATCGGGAACGGGGAAGTCGGAGGTGACGCGCCGGCCTCCGGAGTCGACTCCGTGCATGGCCGGGGCCGGACGATTCCCGCGGGCCGCCCCGTGCAAAGCGCCCCACGTATCGGCGTCGGCCGGGGTCTGGAAGACGTACCCGCTCCGCTGTGACTTGTCGGGCTCGACCGGCCGACCCGGCGACTCCGGCGCCGCCGGGTCGCCGCGCGCCGACCACACGAAGGTGCGGCCCGTCGAGAGTTCCTCCGACACGAGCAGCGCGTGCGCGGCGCCGAACGCCTGCTTCACCTCGGCGAGCACCGTGCGGACGCTCGCGCCGAGCCCCGCCTGGACCCGCACGTGCCGGCCGATGCGCGCGAGCAGGGCGGACTCGGCCCGGAGCCCGCGGTTCCACTCGGCGAGATACCCGAGGATGAACGTCACCAGCAGCAGCCAGGCCGACCGCATGATCAAGTCGCCCAGCCGCAGCGGAACCCCGAGGTAGCCGCCGAGCGCGGCGAGGGCGTCCACAACCAGAATCGTGACTGACGCGATTCCGACGATGGCCGTCTGCCTGAACCCCCACCTGAACGCGGCGACCAGCAGGGCGAAGACGAACAGCGGCGGCGAGAAGTGGCTGCTCGGTCCCCCGGTCACCGTCGTGATGACCGCCGCCCAGAAGAGATCGATGCCCTCGACCTCCATGCCGCGGTGAACGACGGCGGGGGGCCGGAACTCGACCAGCAGGAACACCAGCACGCTGTAGAGGCCGTAGCCGACGAGGATCGCGTCCAGCAGGGTCGTGAACCGCGGCACCGGCGGCAGATCGAAGCGGGTCGAGACCAGAAGCGCGAGCGCCACGACGAGCCGGGCCCGCGCGACGATCCGCTCGAGCCGCTCGCGCTCGTGGACGTCAAGTGGGACGATCCTGCCTGCGATGGCGGGGTTTCGCATCCGGGTCACATCGGCTCCTGCTTCCCGCATGAGGATACACCGACCTTGCGCGAACGCCAATGCCGCCCGGGCCGCATGTCAACGCTCGTTTGAAGTGTCCCCATCCCTCGCTGGTGTGAAAGGTCCCCTCTTGTCATCGTTCACGTCGAGGCCGTTGAGCAGGTCCCCGATCTACGGGCGGGGGCCGCGCCGGCGCAGGAACCGCCAGGCCCGGTGAATCGGGCCGTCTCCGCTCTCGCCCGCCTGCTCGAGCAAGTACCTGTGCCAGTCGTCGCGTTCGCTCGCGACCCGCAGCGGCTTCAGCGCGAGCAGGCCGGTCGGGCCGATGGAGCGCTGGAGGTAGCGGAGCTCGCGCAGACTGGCTGTCAAGCCCGGGTCCGCCGGCGCGTCCAGCCCCGCTTCGCGGGCCATCAGCATACCCTTCGCGCGGATCGCGAGTTCGAGCTCCACCTGCAGCAGGCAGAACATGTCGGCGACCACCGGTCCGGGAAAACGGTCTCTCAACTGAACCAGGTAAGCGCCGAGGCGCGTCTGCCCGAAATGCGCCGACCGCACCAGGTTCAGCAGCTCGACGTCGAGGTCGAGCCCTTCTCCGACCCACTCGCGCGTCGCGCGCTCGCTGCGCTCGAACGCGATCGTGACCACGATCGGCAGCGCGACCAGCAGCACGCAGGTCGCCAGGACGGGAGGCATCGGGAAGTGATTGAAGGCCGCGTGGAGCACGACGGCCGCGCCCAGCGCGGGGGCCAGCACGAGCGTGCCCCGCTCCGGATGCCTCTCCGAGAGACTCTTGGCCAGCATCGCGAACAGGCCGGTCATCGCGCCGTGCAGGATCGCCGGGCCGAAGCCGCGAACCAGCCACAGCGCGAGGCTCCCGTCGCGCACGGTCCGGAGGTAGTCGACGTTCTCGACGAGCGCGAACCCGGTGCCGACCGAGAACCCGACGAGCGCCGCGTCCACCAGGAATCCCAGGCGCCGCTGTCTCAGCACGATGACGACGTAAATCGCCTTGAGGGCTTCCTCGTAGACGGGCGCCACGTACCGCGAGAAGGCCCTTGGGGAGAGGCCACTTGCGGGCAGCAGCCCGTCGTGCAGCGCCAGCGCCGCCAGGGCGGCGACCGCTCCGGCGCACAGCGCCACGACCACGGCCCTGAAAGGGAGCAGCTTGAAGCTGTCCATGAGGATCAGGACAGCCAGGAAGACGAGAACGGGGAGAAGCGCCGCTGCCACGCTCGCCGCCACGGCCCGGATTCTACCTGAGGACCTTCAGCGATACCATCGCTTCCCGCTGCGGGCTCCGCCCCTTCTCGAAGGCCATGGCCGCGCCGACCGAGAGCGTCATGTCCAGGTTCGACAGCAGCGTGAACCTGAAATCCAGCTGCCCGCCGGCGTTGGCGACTTTCCGGCGGATGCCGGCGGCGTCCAGGTTGGTGGCCAGGCCGCCGATGAAGAGGGCAGGCCGCATCCAGGTCACGTAAAACCCGGGGGTGCCAAGGTGCGCGAACCGCCACGGCGGCAGGTTCAGCTCCAGCATCGACCTCGCGAAGTTGCGCCCGCCCAGTTCGTTCAATGCGAGACCCGGGAAACTGTAGAACTCCCGGTACCGTTTCTCGGTGCGGGAGTCCACCCAGTTGTTGCCGAAGCCTCCGAAGTAGAAATTCGCGAACAGGTTGTTCACGTCGTTGGGAGAAAAGCCTGCCGCCGAGCGCAGCCAGAGGGAGGAATGTCCGACGGGCAGAGGGACGCCGACGTCGAAGGTGGCGTACATCCCGAAGACGGTCTTCCCGTCCACGAAATCGGCTTCGGACACGAGCGAGCCCTTTCGGCCTTTCTCGTCATCCACGCGTCCCATCGAGCCGGTCACGTTCGAGTAGCTCAGCTTGGCGTCCACCGACCCCATCCTCGTCACCGCCACCGCGACGTTCTGGTAGGCCGGCAGCCGGTCGAGATTGCCCATGTAGCTGCCGCCGACGGTCAGGTCCACCCGCTTCGGCTCGTCGAACACGAGCGTCGACTTGTGCTCGAGGCGCAGCGAATAGCCCTTCCGGCCGACCTTGGTCGGGCCGAACAGGTCGTAGAAATCGGCGCTGTTGAGCGAAGCCCTCAGTTTCCAGTCGTAGCGCTCGTAGGACGCGAACAGGTGCATCCGTTCGCCGTTCCCGATCGTGCCGGCCGGCGAGTACGAACCCGCCAGCGTAAAACGGTTGAGCTGAAGCGGGTCGGAGAAGTTCACCCGGAAGCCGACGGCCTGCGTGGTCTTGTAGCCCTGCACGATCGGGTACATCGACTCGAGCAGAAGGCCGCCGGCGAGGCCGTAGGTGCCGACGCGCTTCTTCAGCTTGTCGTACGGGACCGGCGTCACCGTCGCCACGTTCCAGTCTTTCAGCACCGGATGGTCTTCGACCACCCGCGTGCCCAGGAAGGTGATCGCCGCGAGATCCGCCAGCGGTTTCGCGGAGACGCGCGTGGGCACGAACCCCTGGCCCGTGTACCGAAATACGATCAGCTCGTCGCCGCCCAGCGGGATGGGCCGGAAGAAGCCGGTTTCGGCGTTGGTGACCGCGTCCACCTTCTTGGCCGCGATGTCGTACCGGAAGATATTCGACACTCCGGTCTTGTACGCGCTGCCGTAGAGGTACCGTCCATCCGGCGAGAACACGAAGTTGTTCGGCACCGACGCCGACCCGAAGTCGAACTCGGCCACCGGCGTGGTGACGCCCTTCACCAATCCGGCCACGTCGACCAGGCGCACGCTCTGGTAGCCGTTGACCTGGCCGAACGAGAACACCAGCGTCTGGCCGTCCGGCGAGACGTCGAGGTCGTACGGGATCTCGCCGTATTCGAACGTGTGGACCTGCGTCCAGCTCGTGTACGGCGGTGCCATCCGCACCAGCGTCGCCAGGCCGTTCAGGTGCCGGATGCCCCACAGCACCTTGTCGGCCCGGCTGTAAGCCAGATCGCCGATCCGCGCGTCCTTTTGCAGGAGGCGCGTGTGACCGGTCGCCGGGTCGAGCAGGACCAGGTCCCGGAAGGCGGCGTTGTCGGTGGTGTAGAAGAGTTGCCGGCTGTCCGGGTCCCAGGCGAGCGCCGTCACGTTGTAGATGATCGGGCCCTTGATGTCCACGAGCCGGTCGATCGTCCCCCGTTGCACGTCGATGGCCCCGACGTGCGACACCACTCCGGGATAGTTCAGCCCGGCGTAGATCTTGCCGGCCCGCTCATCGAAGTAGGCGCGGGAGACCGACCCCAGCGCCCGCGTCGTGATGTCGCGATAGGGCGTCAGGGGATACTTGCGGATCTCTGCGAGGTTCTGCTCCTGGAACGTCTTCTCGAACGTCACCCACTCCGCCCACGCGTCCTCGATCGACCGATGGAACACCCGCTTGAACTCGGTGGCGTAGTACCCGCGGCTGCCCGGCCTGCGGGAGGTCCACTCCACCAGCTGCTCGGGCGAGTAGCGGTCGGCGAGCCACGTCATGAACCGTGCGCCGTAGAGGTACGAGTTGATCTGGAGCTGGAAATCGATCTTCGTCCCCTCCGACACCAGCCCGAGCGGGTCGTGGAAGACCGCGCCGTCGCGCACCATCGCGCGGAACACCATCTCGTCCCACCCGCCCTGGGCGCGCCCGATCCCGCCGTTCATCCAGGTGTCGGCGAACACCGCGATCCCCTCGTGATACCAGCGGGGGGCGTAGGTTCGCGGGGCGGTGGCATACCCGTAGAGGACGGTCTCCGGCTGCTCCTTGATCTCCGACACCTTTCCCCCGAACAGGCGCCGGAAGACACGGTCGGCGCCGGCCGGCTGGCCCATCGTCGCCACGTGCACCAGTTCGTGGTTCATGATGAGGATGATCCGGTCGTTCGCCGCGATCGTCTCGAACGCGTAGTTGAGCGGCGCGATCTGGATGACCACCAGGTTGCGCGGCGTGACCGATGCGCCCGCGTCGGCCGAGTCGGAGAAGTCGGCGAGCAGCACGTACACGTGCTCGTTCGGGTCGAACCCGAAGATCCGGTGCTGGAAGTCGAGCGAGACGTCCAGCGACTGAATCGCGTGCGGGACCAGGTACGACTCGGTGACGTCGAAGTAGATCAACGTCACCTGGCCGGTGTCCACCCGCTTGATCTGGGCCGTCGCCGGCGGAGCGCAGAGGAGGAGTGCGGCCAGCAGGGCAGGCAGGGCTTTGGGACCCATCGGACCTCCTCGTGGGTGGAGAGGAACGCCGGCAGGGTGACACACCAATGCCCGGCGGCGCCGCTGACGGGCCGCCGGGCACGATCCGAGTCAGGGGGCCGGGACTGCCGCTACTGCTTGTTCAGCCTCGACTGCAAGGCCGCCTCCATCGCCGCGCCGTCGCTGAACGCCGCCCGGGCGCCCGGATTGTCGCGCAGCGCCGACACGAGCGCCGTGTTCCGGATCGCGGCCTGGAACTCCGGGTCGCCGAAGAACGCCGCGACGTGCATGTTCCTGTTCGTGCGGAGCGACGCGTTGACCTCGACGTCCGCGAACAGCGCCGACATGACGTTCCTCGAGCCCTTCATCGCCACCTGGAGCGCATCGTCGGCCATGACGGCCGTCATGAGCGAGGACGACTGGGTGAGCGCCGCCCCGAGGGCGTCGTCGGTGAGAAGGGCGCTGAACAGTTTCGGCGAGGCCTTCATCGCCGCCTGGAACGCGTCGTCCCCGATGGCCGCCCTGAAGGTGAGGTTGTCCTGCTTGAGCGCCGCCTCGAAGTCCGGGTTCTCCGCCGCAAGTGCCCTGCCCCCCCTGAGCGCATTCTGCACGAGCGCGACCTGCTGGAGGGCGTTCTGGATGCCTTTCTGGGTGAGCAGATTGCGGGAGTTCCCTTCGCGGAGTGCGTTCTGCAGCGCCGGCCTTCGGAGCGCGGCCTGGATCGCGTCGTCCGCCATGGCGTCCTGCAGCGCCTTGCGGCCGAGGGCCGCCTGGACCGCGCCGTCCTCCATGGCGGCCTGCAGCGAATGGCTCTTCAACGCCGACTGGGCCGCGCCGTCCGCCATGGCGTCCTGGAGAGACTGCTTGTTGAGCGCCTTCACCACGCTGACATCCGAGAGCAGCGCGCACGCGACGTGGTTCGCCAGGAGGTTGCGGACGTCCTTGTCCTTCACCAGCTTGTCGAACGTGTCGCTCTGGAGGAACGCCTGCGCGTCGCCGGCCTGGGCCGACACGCTCGACGGCTGCGCGCCACGGTACCGATCGGCCGCCCCGATGGTGCCCTGGGCGCCCTGGTCGACCGACCGGGTGCCGTTGAAGTAGACGACGGCGAGAATGACGACGACCGCGAGTCCGGCGATCCCCCACAGCGCTTTCTTTGCCACGATCACACCTCCTCCGGCCATGCCGGCCCTGCGGAAAGACCTCACGTCACTGAAGCTCTGCCCGGAATGATGTACGAACCTCGGGAATAGTTGGTGGCCGATGGCGCGGGCCAGCCGCCCGGCGCGTTCGTGCCACCCGGGAGCCGGCCGCGGAACCGCGGCCACGGCGTCCATGATCCGCTCGGTCAGCGTCGGCGGCAGCTCGGGCCGCCCGTGGGCGTCGATGAGGACGTTCAGGTTCCTGAGGCTGTCGGCCCTGGCGCGGAGGGTCGGTTCGGCCGCCAGGCGGGCCTGCAGCCGCTCGGACTCCTCGGCCGAGAGGGTGCCGTCCAGCGCCCGGTGCAGGAGTTCCTCGTCTTCGGGCCTGGTCATGATGTCCTCTTCCATGACAGGAGGTCCTCGCCAAGTCGTTGGCGCGCCGAGTAGAGCCTCGACTTGACGGTCTTCTCCGGCACGCCCAGCACCTCGGCGATCTCGAGGTAAGACAGGCCGGCGTAGTGCCGCAACACGACCACCTCGCGGTAGGCGGGCGGCAGCCGCAGCAGCGCCGACTGCACGTCAGCCCGCAACTCGGACTGTTCGGCGTCCCGGTGCGGATCGTCCCGCGTGGCCAGGCCCGCGTCGAGCGGCTCCACCGACCGCCTCGACCGCTGAACGTTCAGGCACTCGTTCACCAGGATGCGGTAGAGCCAGCTGAAGAACTTGTGCCGCTGGTCGAAGTTCCGGAGCTTCTGGTAGGCGTGGACGAAGGCATTCTGTGCGGCATCGGCCGCCTCGTCGCCGTCGCCGAGCATCCTGGCGGCCACCGTGAACAGCACACGCTGGTATCGTTCCACGAGCGGCCGGAATGCCGCCGTGTCGCCGCCGAGGCACCGCTCGACGAGGACGATGTCGTCGTCCTCACCTACAGTGAATGACACGTCGCCACCCGGAAAGTTGGCCGAATTGGCACGACGCGAGGTGAGAGGATGCATACATATACCACAATCGCGGGTGGTATGATGGCCGCGTTTCCGGCGACGATCATGCCTTCGACGCCTCGGGTCACCGTCTTCGTGGCCGCCAGCCCCGCCGGCATCGCCGGCGCGGCCGAGGGCCTGGCGCGATTCCAGGCGGATCACGGCCTGGACGTCGAGGCGGGTTGGCCGGTGTACGTCGCACTGGACGAAATCCTGTCGAACATCGTGAGGCACGGAGGCGGCCACGGGAAGGGACCGATCATCGAGGTGACCTTCGCCGTCGCCGCCGCCGGCCTCGAGGTGACCATCGTCGACGATGGCCCCGGGTTCGACCCGCTGAAGGCGCCGGAGCCTGACCTCACCTCGCCCATCGAAGAGCGCCAGCCTGGCGGCCTCGGCGTCCACCTGGTCAAGCGTCTGATGGACCGAGTCGAGTACGCCCGCCGCGAGGGACGCAATCACCTCGTCATCACCTATCGTGCCCGGTCGTCCGACCCGCCGGGTCTTGGGAGGGAATAGCGGCATGGACATTCACCAGGATCACCAGGGCCGCGTGCTCGTCGTGGCACCTGTTGGCCGCATCGACAGCACGACGAGCGAGGCGCTGGAACAGGCGCTCACGACGGCGCTCGACCGCGGGGAGCGGCAGCTGGTCGTGGATTTCGAGGGGGTCGGGTACATCAGCAGCGTCGGCCTGCGCGTGCTCCTGGTCGCCGCCAGGCGGATCCGGGAAGGTCATGGCACGCTCGTGCTCTGCGCCCTGGGCGACGCCGTGCGCCAGGTGTTCGACCTGGCCGGGTTCCTGCCGATCTTCTCGGTCGAGCGGACGCGCGAGCTGGCCGTCGCGCGCTGCGCGTCGGGCGCATAGCCCGGATTATTCTCGAAGCCCTGGATAATCCGCCCTCCGGGCTTCGGCTCAGGCCCGATTCCGGGCCTTCGCTCAGGGCGAGTCGAGAGGCGAGACAGCCGTGGCCGTCCTGGAACTGCACGTCGAAGTCGCCGGCGCGTCCCCGTTCGCGAGGACCTACGACGCCGAGTCCCTGGTCATCGGCCGGAAGGCGGGGGCCGACATCGTCGTGGACGACGCGAGCGTGTCCCGCCGGCACGCGAGGCTGTTCGCCGACCAGGGGGAGTGGTTCGTCGAGGACCTGCGCTCCCGCAACGGCTCGCGGTTGAACGGGCGCGCGATCACCGCGGCGGTCGCCGTCAAGGCCGGAGATGTCGTCGCGGTGGGCGACACGCTCGTGCGGATCGTCTCCACGGGCGTCGAAGCGCCGGCCGCGCGGACGACGATCGCGGCGCCGGCGGCCGATGAGGCGCTCTTCTCGGTGCTGAAGCCGGCCTCCGAGCTGCTCGGCCGGAGCGCCGCCGATGCCGAGGCGTCCTCGCGGCTGCGCATGCTCAACGAGGTGCACCGGGCGCTGTCCGGGCCCATCTCGCGCGACGACCTGCTCGAGCTGATCCTCGACCGCGCGTTCGCCGTGCTCCAGCCCGAGGACGGGGCCGTGTTCCTCACGGGCGCGGACGGGACACTCCGCCGGGCCGCCGAGCGGCGCTCTCCGCGGTCTTCGGGTTCTCTGCTCGTGTCGCGGCGCCTGGCCGAGGAGGTCACGATCAAGGGGGCGGCGGCGCTGGTGCTGGACGCGCGGATGGACGAGAGGTTCGCCTCCTCGGAGAGCGTCATCCTGTCCGGCGTCCGCAGCATCATCGCCGCCCCGCTGAGCGACGGCGCGGGATGCCTGGGCATGATCGCGCTCTACTCGAACGTGGCGGCCCGCCGGTTCTCGGAGCAGGACCTGGAGCTGCTCGTGTCGCTCGCGTCGGCCGCCGCGCTGCGGGTGCGCAACATCGCGCTGGTCGAGCAGGAGGCCGACCGCCGGGTCGTCGATCGCGAGCTGGCGCTGGCGCGCGAGATCCAGATGGGGATGCTCCGGCGCCAGCCGCTCGGGCGTCGCGATGTCGACGTGGCCGCGCGCCAGTTGCCGGCACGGCAGGTCGGCGGCGACTTCTACGAGTACCTGGTGGAAGGCGACCGGCTGTGGTTCATCGTCGCGGACGTCTCGGGCAAGGGGATGGCGGCGGCGTTGATGATGGCGATGTCGCAGACGCTGTTCCGCGCCATCGCGGGGTTGCGACTGCCGCTGGGCGAGGTCGTGGCGCGGCTGAACCGGGAGGTGGCGCGCGACAACGAGCGGGGGATGTTCGTCACCGCGCTCGCAGGGTGTCTCGATCTCGCGACCGGCGGGCTGGAGCTCGCCAACGCCGGCCACAACCTGCCGTACGTGCTTCGCCGGGACGGCGCGGTGGATCTCGTCGCCGCCCGCAACGCGCTCGCGCTCGGCGTGAGGGAGGACGTCGCGTTCCCGCTGACCGAACTGGTCGTGGAACCGGGCGAAGGCCTCTTTCTCTACACCGACGGCGTCTGCGACGCGATCGACACGACGGGAGCGGCGTTCGGCACCTCAGGGCTCGAACGGCAGCTGTCCGCGCTCGCCAGGGAGCCGCCTGGGTCGATTGTGGATGGAGTCTTTCGTGCCGTCGAGACGTTCGCGGGCAGTGCCCCCCAGGAGGACGACATCACCGTGCTCGCGATCCGCCGCGGCCCGGACGTGCCTCAGAAGGCTTCCTGAATGGCGAGATAGAAGCCGCGCGAGCCCTGCTTGCCCCAGCCCCAGTCGGCGCACAGGTTGGTGCGCGAGCGCTTGTTGAGCAGCACGCGCAGCCCGAAGCCCGCGGCCGGCGCGTAGGTCTGGAAGAGCCGCTCGCCGGTCTCCGCGCTGCCGATCGTCGTCAGGTTCGCGAACACGACGGCGCCCAGCAGGCCGTTGCTCGTGAGCGAGGCGCGATACTCGGCCTCCCAGTACAGCATCTGCTCGCCGCGGTACCGCCCTTCGCCGTACCCGCGCGCGGACCGGCCGTCCATCGCCGTCGACGGCAGGTCCCAGAAGGGCGCCGTGCCGCCGGTCACCAGGTCGCCGAGGAACCAGACGGCCAGCTTCTGTCGTCCGCTCGGGGTGAGCGTCCAGTAGGTGCGGGCGTCGAGCGACAGCTCCTGCCAGGTCGAGTCGCCGCCGAGGAAGTGGGCGAAGAAGGTGCGGTAGGTGGCGCTCGCGAGCACGCCGCGGTCGGCATTGATGCCGTTGTCGCGCGTGTCGTAGCGGATCCCCGCGTTTACGCCGCTCGACGTCTGGTGGGTCGAGTCGAAGCCATTCGCCTCGTTGTAGGCGACAAAGGCCGCCTCGTTCCACCCCTCGGGGCTCGTCGTCCCGGGACGGATGTTGAAGTGGGAGCTGACGTTCAGGCCGCCGCCGATGAACAGCCCCGGCGCGACATTGCGGTACGCCGTGCCATAGACCTTCATCACCTGGAGCCTCGAGTTGGTGCCCGAGGTGAGCGGCGCGTCGGTTCCCAGCGCGAACGTGCTCTGCGAGGTCCACGACATCTTGCCGTCGGCGACCAGGAGCCACGCGTCGTCGTTGGTGAACCACGCGACGCGGCCGCCGAAGAGCACCTGGCCGAGCTGCGACACCTTCGTGCCGCCGATGGCGGTCGAAATGTGCGTGGTGGCCGGGTCGCCGGCGAAGAACGCCACGTTGCCGGAGAGGCCGCCGGTGAAACCGGTCGAGGGCTTCGAGCCGATCGTCGGGGCCAGCACGAAGAAACGGTGACCGAGCGCGCCGCCATCGTCAGGTGTCAGCCCGCCATGGCGAAGCAGGTGCCACAGGTCGTCGACGTCGATGGCTGCCGACCGGGGGATGACGCCGGGCTGGCCCGGCACGGCCGGTACGGCCGGCGCGGCGGCCGACGCGGCCGCGGTGTCGGGATGTTCCTGGGCGGCGGCCGGCACCACGGACAGCGCGCACGCAAAGACCGAGAGAAGCAGGGTCCGCCACATCATGGGCGATTTAACCCGAAGCGGGTGACCGGGACGCGTCCACCTGGTGACATATCTATGACAATCGCTCCGCCGGGCCACGGATCGGCCTCTCTGGTGTATCGGTCGAAGGGGACGCGGGCACGAGGGTCCGCACGGTGAATGGCGGCGAGCGGTCCGGCGGGATGGTCCGGCGGGCCAGTCACGCTATAATCGGGCGCGAGCGGGCGCCCCTCCCGCGCCTGGCCCGGCCGGCCATCCCGCCCCCGCGGAGTGCCGCGATGCCGCCGCCCGACCGCGTCCCGTCCTCCGAACCGAGCCCGGACGATTCGTGCCTGGTGCGCAGCGCGGCCGACGTGCGCTCGGAGTACACGAGCGCGCGGCTGATCGCGGCCAACATCGAACACCGCCTGCGGCGGACGGTGCTGCGGAGGGACCCGGGGTACGCCGCGCCCGAGATCGACTACGTCCTGCGCGACGGCTCGACGCACACGATGACGGTTCGCGACAGCGACGTCCGGTATCTCGACCGGGTGCCGCGGGAGCAGGCGATCCGGCACGTGGACCTGATCCACCGCGCGAGGCGCGGTGACGCGGCAGCGGCGGGCGAGCTCGATCGCCGGACCGCGGCGCTCGGATCGTCGATCTCGCGGCGGTTCGCCGGCCGCGCCCTCGTCGAGAGCGACCTGGTCATCCCTTACACCTCGTCGGGGACGTTCGGCGAGGAGGCGGTCAGCCACAAGGGATCGATCCTGATGGACCTCTCGCGGCGGGGGTTCGCGACGGCGGACTTCAATCTCCTGTCGGCCGGCGCCTACCGGCTTTCGCCGGACGAACGCGAGCGGGCCGTGCGCGAGGTGGTCCACAACCTCGAGGTGCTCACCGGGCGGCGGCTCGGCGATCCCCGCCACCCGCTGCTCATCGCCATGCGATCGGCGGTGTCGGAGTACGTGCCGGGGTTCATGCCCACCTACCTCAACGTCGGGCTCACGCCGGACCTGATTCCCGGCCTGCCGGCGCGTTACGGTCCCGACGGGGCCGTGCGCATCCGCCTCAACAGCCGCAAGACGATTCTCGAGGCGCTCGACCCGGCCGCCTATGCCGGCCTCGAGGCCGAGTTCCGCCCGAACCTCACGCGCGGCGAGGCCGAGCGGCTCATCAACAGATCGGAGGAGCGGATCGCCGGGCGGTCGCCGGAGCTGCTGACCGACGCGTTCGCGCAGATCCGGTTCTTCCTCGAGTGCGCCTATCGCTACTACGCGGATCATCTGGATGTCCTGCGGAACTTCATGCGCCGGGAGACGCACTATCCCGCGGTGATCTTCCAGCGGATGGTGTGCTCGGTGATTGACGACCGGTCGTACGCCGGGATTCTCTACAGCCGCGATCCGGCGACGGGGGAGGGCGTGTTCCTGCAGTATGCGAGGGCGGTCTTCGGTGAAGACCTGATGACCGGGCGGTTGGTCCCGCAGGAGGTTCGCTTCTCGACGCGCGACGAGGCGAGGCCGCTGTTCCCGGCAGTCTACCATTTCTGGAACCGTCTGCTCCAGCTCGAAGACATCTTCGCGGCCCCGGTCATGGTCGAGTTCACCGGCGTGCACGGCACGTTCACGATCCTGCAGGTGAACGCCGCCGAGATGACCGGCTCGGCGATGCTGACGGCGGTCATGGACCTGCATCGCGACGGCCGGATCGGCGCCGGGCGCGTCCGCGAGGTCATCAGGCCGTGCCACGTCCGCCAGATCGAATCGGACGCGATCGACCCGGCGTCGATCCGCACGCTGGAGCCATTCGCCCGCGGTGTCGCCGTCCTGCCGCGCACCGTGGTCACCGGCCGCCTGTCGTTCTCGGCGGGGGCCGACCTCGCGTCAGACCGCCCCGACCCCTCGCGCGCCATCCTGGCGAAGGACCGCTTCACGCCCCAGGACGTCATGGACATGCAGCGGGTGCGCGGCATCTGCAGCCTGAGCCCGGCGGCGATCCACGTCGTGACGACGGCGCAGAACCTCGGGATCCCGGCCCTGCTGAACCTCGAGGCGGACGGCGTTCGCCTCGACCAGGCCGGACGGCGGCTGGTGAACGGGGCCGGCCGCGAGATCCGCGAGGGCGAGTGGGTCACGATCTCGAGCCGCCACCGCACGCTCTACGCCGGCCGCGCCGTGTTCGCGCCGGCGCGGCTGCTGCGGTTCATGGCGGGGGAGCCCGTCGACCTGAGCGAGGTCGAGCGCCCGCGCTTCGAACGCCTGGCCGACTACTACCGCCAGTACCGCCGCATCCTCGAAGCGGTCGACGCCTCGGGGTTCGAGAGCTTCGAGGACCTCGGTCACGCCATCAGGTACGGCGAATTGCGCGGCGATCCGGAACGCGCCGCCGAGTTCGTCAACCGCTGCTTCGACGTGCGGGCGGACGGCCTGGTGACGCGCCTGCTCGACACGACGCTCGGCATGCACCTGGTCAACGCGACCGCCTTCGCGCTCTTGACCGAGGATCGGAAGGTGCGCGTGTTCCGGCAGGCGGCGGCGGCGTGCGCGCGCCGCGGCCTGTCGGGCTACCACGCCGGGGCGTTCGTCGTCGGCAGCCTCCTCGACCCCCAGGCGCCGGCCGCGTTCTGGGAACGCTTCTCAGGCCGGGAGATCGGGTTCCTCCTCGACGAGTGGGTTCAGCATCAGAAGTACCTTGGCGTGCTCGACGCCCTGGGAGAGAAGCGGGTGGCCCGGGCCAGGGAGATCATTCTCTCGGGCGGGATGGGCGACCTGCCCGGGCTGGTCTCGGCGGCCGCCCTCTTCCTGTCGCTCAAGCTGAGCCGCGTGGATCTGGGGGACGTCGCACGGTCGCTGCCCGCCGGAGCGGACCCGCAGACCGTCGATCTGGTCGAGAGCCTCCGGGGGCCGATCGGAGGGCTGATTGACTTGGGCGACGAGCGCAGCCTCGCCCGGCTCAAGTCGCTCTGCGAGGCGGAAGGGGTGCCCGTGCCCGGCGCCGATCAGCCCTGACCGGGGAGTAGAATCATCTCGGAGGTGTCTCGTGGCGACTGGCGAGGATTCGGTGGTGGTGTTTCGGGGAACCGCCTGGCAGGCCGAGCAGTTGCAAGGCCTGCTCCAGGGCGCCGGCGTCGAGGCATTCCTGCGCGACGAGGTCATGGGGCGGATCGACGCGCCCGCGCTCGCGGCCGGCGCGATGGGCGCCGTCAAGCTCGTCGTCGCCCGCGAGCACGCGCCGCTGGCCGAGCAGATCCTGCGCGACTTCGGCGGCGAGGGAGGCGTGACCGACGACCCGGACGTCGCGCGCGAGCCGGCGCCGCCAGCCCCCGAGGCCGCCCCGTGGAACTGTCCGCAGTGCGGGCAGCTGGTCGAGGGGCAGTTCGACACCTGCTGGAGCTGCGGCGCCGCCCGCCCGGCGTGACGGTTACTCGACCGCCGCGGACTCCAGCTCGGGCGTCTTCGCCCCTTTGCGACGCGCCAGCCACTCCTGCACCTGCTCCATGTAGATGTAGAAGATCGGCGTGACGTAGAGCGTCAGCGTCTGCGAGACGATGAGGCCCCCCACCACCGACAGGCCGAGCGGCCGGCGCGCCTCGGACCCCGCGCCCCAGCCGAACGCGATCGGCAGCGTCCCCATCATCGCCGCCATCGTCGTCATCATGATCGGGCGAAAGCGGACCCGACAGGCTTCGTAGATGGCCTCCGACGCCGAGAGGCTCCCGCGCCGCCGCGCCTCGATCGCGAAGTCGATCATCATGATGCCGTTCTTCTTCACGAGGCCGACGAGCATGATCACGCCGACGAAGGCGTAGATGTTGAGGTCGTGTCGGAAGAGGATCAGCGTCAGCAGCGCGCCGAAACCGGCCGCCGGCAGGCCGGAGAGGATCGTCAGCGGGTGGATGAAACTCTCGTAGAGGATGCCCAGCACGACGTAGATGACGAAGATGGCGAGGGCGAGCACCCAGCCGAGGCCCGTCATCGAGTCCTGGAACGCCTGCGCCGTCCCCTGGAAGCTGCCCGAGATCGTCGCGGGCAGCGTGTCGCGGGCCAGCCCCTGCACCCGCGTCACGGCGTCGCCGAGCGCCACGCCCGGCTTGAGGTTGAACGACAGGGTCACCGACGGCAACTGCCCGGTGTGGTTCACCGAGAGCGGGCCCACCGTCTGGCGGGTCCGCACGACCGCGGAGAGCGGCACCAGCGTGCCCGTCGGCGAGGTGAGATAGAGGAGCGACAGCGCGGCCGGATCGCGCTGGAAGCGCGGCGCCACCTGCAGGATGACCTGGTACTGGTCTTCGGGCGCGAAGATCTGCGAGACCTGGCGGGTGCCGTACGACGAGGTCAGGGCAGTCTCCACCTGATCGACCGTCAGGCCGAGCGCGGCGATCTGATCGCGATCGAGGTCGACGTCGAGCTGCGGGTTGCGGAGCTGGAGGTCGGACGTCACGTCCTCGATCCCCTCGACCGATCGCAGGGCCGTCTCGAAGCCCGCGGCGGACCGGTAGAGCTCGTCGGTGTCCGGATCCTGCAGCGTGAACTGGTACTGGCTGCGCGTCATCATGCCGCCGATCCGGATGGACGGCGGGTTCACCAGGAAGACCCGAATCCCCGGGATCCGGGCGAGCTTCGGCCGAAGCGATTCGATCACCTGGTCCGCCGTCAGCGACCGCGCTTCGCGCGGCCGGAGATCGACGTTCAGCCGGCCCCCCGAGCCGAAGACGTTGGCCGTATATCCGGCCACGTTCTCGTCGTGCGCGAGGACGTTCATCACGTCCTTGACCCGCGCCACCGTGGCGTCGAAGCCGAGCCCCTGGAGCGTTTCGACCTGGCCGCTGAGCTGCCCGGTGTCCACGCTCGGGATGAAGCCCATCGGGATGATCGTGAACAGGTAGACCGTGCCCGCCAGCAGCAGGCCAGACACCGCCATCGTGGCGCCCTTGAACCGGATCGTCTGGCGCAGCGACCACGAGTAGCCCCGCAGCCACGCCTCGAACATCCGCTCCATCACGTTGTAGGACCAGCCGTGCCGGACCGCGTGCGGGGCCTTGAGGAACCGGCTGCACAGCATCGGCGTCAGCGTCAGCGAGACCAGGCCGGACACGAGGATCGCCGCGCCGATCGTCACCGCGAACTCGTGCATCAAGCGGCCGACCACGCCGCCCATGAACAGCACCGGGATGAACACGGCGGCGAGCGACAGCGTCATCGACACGATCGTGAAGGCGATCTCCTTCGACCCGTCGAGCGCCGCCTGCAGCCGCCCCTTGCCCATCTCCATGTGCCGGACGATGTTCTCGAGCATCACGATCGCGTCGTCGACGACGAACCCGACCGAGAGCGTGAGGGCCATCAGCGACAGGTTGTCGAGGCTGTACCCGAACACGTACATCACCGCGAACGTGCCGACGATCGAGAAGGGCAGCGCCAGGCTCGGGATGACCGTCGCCGAGACATTGCGCAGGAACAGGAAGATCACCAGCACGACGAGCACGACGGTCAACTGCAGCGTGAACTTGACGTCGTTGACCGAGTCCCGAATCGGGATCGAGCGGTCGCTGCGCACCTGCAGATCCACCGAGGCCGGGAGCTGCCCCTTGAGCTGGGGCAGCACCGCCTTGATCCGATCCACCACTTCGACGGTATTGGTGCCGGGCTGCCGCTGGACCGCGAGGTAGATCGTGCGCGCGCCGTTGTACCAGCCCGCGTTCCGCTCGTTCTCGACGCCGCCGTACACGTGGGCCACGTCGCCCAGCCGGACGGCGCTGCCCTTGCGCCACGCGATGACGATCCCCTTGTACTGTTCGGCCTCCATGAGCTGCCCGGACGTCTGGATGACGAAATTGCGGTCGGGCCCGAACAGCGTGCCGGTCGGCTGGTTGACGTTCGCGGCGTCGATGGCGCCTGCGACCTGGTCGATGCCGATCATCCGCGAGGCGAGCTGCATCGGGTCCACGTCCACGCGCACCGCGAACTTCTGCGACCCGTAAACGCTGACCTGGGCGACGCCGGTGATCATCGACAGGCGCTGGGCCAGCAGGTTCTGCGCGAAGCGGTCGAGCTGCGACAGCGGCAGCGTCGGCGAGCTCAGCGTCAGGAAGAGCACCGGCGAGTCGGCCGGGTTGACCTTCTGGAACGAGGGCGGCGACGGCATGCCCGGCGGCAGCTGCCGCTGGGCGCGGGCGATCATCGACTGGACGTCCTGCGCGGCCGCGTCGATCGACCGGCTCAGGTCGAACTGCAGCGTGATGCTGGTGGAACCCTGCGTGTTGCTCGAGCTGATCGAGCTGACGCCGGCGATCGTGGAGAACTGTTTCTCGAGCGGTGTCGCGACCGACGCCGCCATCGTCTCCGGGCTCGCGCCGGGCAGACCCGCGTTGACCTGGATGGTCGGGAAGTCGATGGTGGGGAGGTCGTTGACCGGCAGCAGCCGGTAGCCCATGATGCCGAAGATCAGGATCGACAGGACGAGCAGCGTGGTGGCGACGGGCCGGCGAATGAAGGGTTCGGCGACGTTCATGATGTGGACCTCCGCCTACCGGCCGCCCTGCGCGCGCTGGCCGGCGCCGGCCCGGCCCCGGTCCGGCGCGGCCTCGCCCCGCTCGACGACGCGGGCGCCCGGCGTGAGCCGCAGGTGCCCGTCGGTGACGACGATGTCCCCGGCGCTGACGCCGCTCGCAATGACCACCTGGTCCCCCTGCTGTCGATCGACGGTGACCGGGCGCATCTCGACGGTGCGGTCCTCCTTCACCACGTAGACGTATTGGCCGTCCTGCGACGTCTGCACCGCCACGGCGGGCACCACCAGCGCGTTCGGATCGGTCGTCAGGTCGAGCACCACCTGGACGAACGCGCCCGGCCACAGGTGCCGGTTCGCGTTCGCGAAGGTGGCCTTCAACCGGATGGTGCCGGTCGTGGGGTCGACGGTATTGTCGATGAAGGTCACCGTGCCCCGGTCCTGCGCCGTGAGGACGGCGGGCGCCTGTCCGGAGGCCGTCGTCGCCGACTGGTCCGCGCCGGGAGGGATGACCGCCGAGACCTGGAGCGGCCGCTCCGCCTGGTACCGCCGGACCTTCGAGATGTAGATCCCCGGGACCGAGAACGCCACGTACACGGGCGACAGCTGGTTGATGACGACCAGGGCGCTCGTGTCGTTGGCCCGGATGAGATCGCCGAGGTGGGCGCCGAGCGAGCCGGTGCGGCCGGCGATGGGAGCCTTGATGCTCGTGTACTGGAGGTTCAGCCGCGCGCTGTCGATCGCGGCCTTGTCGGCGGCGACCGTGGCGGCCAGGGCCGCCGCGCTGGCGCGCTGGGCCTCGTACTGATCGCGGGAGACGAGCCCGCGGTTGAACAGGTTGTCGAGCCGCGCCTGCTGGGCCTGCGCGTTCTGCCACGTCGCGGTGTCGCGTTCCGCCACCGCCACGGCCTGCTGCACGGCGGCCTCGAACGGCCGCGGGTCGATGCTGAACAGCGGCTGCCCCTTCTCGACGTCCTGGCCCTCGACAAACTCGACCCCGCTCAGCTGGCCGGTGACCTGCGAGTGGATCTGGACGCTGGCGATTGTCTCGACCGCCCCGACGGCCGACAGCGTCACCGGCATCGGCTTCTGCTGGACGCGCGTCGAGAGGATCGGCACCGGGCCGCCGTTCCCGCGGCCGCCCCCGCGGCCGCCGGCCGGCGCGGCGCCGCCGGGGTCCGGGGAGGAGCAGGCGGCGAGCGGCAGACAGGACGCAGCGAGAACGATGAGGGCGCGACGCGTGTGTTTCAACATGGCTATTCCGCAGGGATCGTGACTGTGGCGGACCGCAAGACGTGGCTGGGCTGGAAACAGAGAGCCCGTGAGTACCCTACGACTGCGGGCGGCCATCGCTTACCGCCGCGGCGTCCCGCGCTCGCGGCTGCCTTCGACCTCAGGGCGACGGCCGGGGCCTGGTGACGGGCGGGCTGAGGCGGTCGAGTCGGCCCCGGGTCGGGCGGCCCGAGGGCCGGCGTCCCGGGGCCGCGGATGGCCGAGACTCAATGGGACAGCAGTTCCGCGTCCTTCTTCTTCTGCAACTCGTCGACCTGCTTGATTTCCTGGTCGGTGATCTTCTGCACCTCGTCGAGGCCGCGCTTCTCGTCGTCCTCGGAGACCTTCTTGTCCTTGGCCAGCTTCTTGAGCCGGTCGTTGGCGTCGCGGCGCACGGTGCGGATCGCGTTCCGGGCCTCTTCCGCCATCCGGTGGACGTGGCGCGAGAGCTCCTTCCGGCGGTCGTCGGTCAGCGGCGGCACCGGGATCCGGATCACCTTGCCGTCGTTGTTCGGGTTCAACCCGAGGTCGGACGCGCGGATGGCCTTCTCGATCGCGCCCATGAGCGTCGGGTCGAACGGCTGCGCGACGATCATCGTGGGCTCGGGCACCGAGAGCGACGCCACCTGGTTGAGCGGCACCCGCGTGCCGTACGCCTCGACGTGCACCGGGTCGAGAATCCCCGTGCTCGCGCGCCCGGTGCGCACGCCGGCCAGCTCGTGGCGCAGGTGCTCGATGGCGGCCGCCATCCGTTTCTTCACTTCCGCGTTCAGGCTCTTGAGATCGTTCACTTCCATGTGTCAGCTCCGGCAGGTGGACGTGCGGCGGCGCGAGTCGCGCGACTCAGTCCGCGGTGACCAGCGACCCGATGCGCTCGCCGAGCACGGCCCGCTTCAGGTGCCCTGGCGTGCGCAGGTTGAAGACCATGATCGGCAGCCCGTTATCCTTGCAGAGCGAGATCGCCGTGGCGTCCATCACCTCCAGGCCCCGGACGACGACGTCGAGGTACGAGATCGTGTCGAACCGCTTCGCGTCGGGCACCTTCACCGGGTCGGCGGTGTAGATCCCGTCGACCTTGGTCGCCTTCATCAGGACTTCCGCCTTGATTTCCATCGCCCGCAGGGCGGCGGCGGTGTCGGTGGTGAAGTACGGGTTGCCGGTGCCGGCCGCGAAGATCACGACGCGGCCCTTCTCGAGGTGGCGCACGGCGCGGCGCCGGATGAACGGCTCGGCGATCGCGCGCATCTCGATGGCGGTGAGCGTCCGCGTCGTCACGCCCTCGTGCTCGAGCGCGTCCTGCAGCGCCAGCGCGTTGATGCAGGTGGCCAGCATGCCCATGTAGTCCGCCGTGACGCGATCGACGCCGCGGGTGCTCGCGGCGACGCCGCGGAAGATGTTGCCGCCGCCGATGACGATCGCGACCTGGACGCCGAGCCCCTGGACCTCCGCAATGTCGCGGGCGATCCCGGTGGCGACCGCCGGGTCGATGCCGTACGCGCGCTCGCCCATGAGCGCTTCGCCGGACAACTTGAGCAGGATGCGGCGGTAGGCAGGCGTGGCGGGCGGAACTGGCATACAGGAGAGGATTATAGAACAGAAGACGAGGGGGCGGCATCGGGCTTCGGGCTTCGGGCTTCAGGCCTCGGGCTTCGGGCCCGTCACACCGTGAGGCGCGTGACCCGGCCTGAAGCCTGAAGCCCGGAGCCTGAAGCCCGGAGCCTGCAAGTTACTCGGCGCCCTCGCCCAGCTTGAACCGCGCGAAGCGGGAGACGGTGACGTTCTCGCCGGTCTTGGCCACCGCCGCAGCGATCAGCTGCGACACCTTCATCGAGCCGTCGCGCACCGACACCTGGTCGAGCAGGCAGACGCGCTCGTAGAAGCTGCCGAGTTTGCCCTCGATGATCTTCTCGATCACCGGGGCGGGCTTGCCCGAGTCGGCCATCTGCGCCCGGAAGATCTCCTTCTCCTTCTCGACCTCCGCGGCCGGCACCTGCTCCCGGCTGACCCACTTCGGGTCGGCGGCGGCCACCTGCATCGCCAGTTCCTTGACGAGCGTCTTGAAGTCGTCGGTCTTGGCGACAAAGTCGGTCTCGCAGTTGACCTCGACGAGCACGCCGAGCTTGGCGAACCCGAACGGGCCGGCGCCCTCGGCGACGGGCATGTGGATGTAGGTGCCGACGGCGCCCTGCCTGGTGGCGCGGCCGCTGCGCGCGGCGGCCTTGGCGAGGCCGCGCTTGCGCAGCACGGTGATCGCCTCGTCGACGTCGCCGCCCGCCTCGGTGAGGGCGGCCTTGCATTCCATCATGCCTGCGCCGGTACGGTCGCGCAGGATCTTGACCTGTTCTGCGGTGATAGCCATCGCGTTCCTTTCCGTGCTCCGTACAAAAAAATTGTAGGGGCGGGCAGCCAATCCCACCCCTACACGGCAACTCTCCTCGAACCCCGTCCTAGGCCGGGACCGTGGTCGGGGTCTGGGGGTGATCGGGCCGCGGGCGGCGGACGTTCCGCGCGCCGCGCTGGGCGTCGGCCGCCGCGTCGGCGTCGGAGGCCGCCTCGGCGTGCGCGGCCTCGCGCAGGCCGCGCCCGCCGACGATCGCGTCGGCCAGTCGCGACGCGAACAGCCGGATGGCGCGCAGCGCGTCGTCGTTGCCCGGGATGACGAAGTCCACTTCGTCGGGATCGCTGTTGGTGTCGACGACGCCGATGACCGGGATCTTCAGCTTCCGGGCCTCGTCGACCGCGATCTTCTCCTTGTGGGTGTCGACCACGAAGACCGCGTCGGGCAGCTTGGCCATCAGGCGGATGCCGTCGAGGTTCTTCTGAAGCTTGCGCTTCTCCTTCTCGAGCCGCGCGACTTCCTTCTTCGACAGCGTCTCGTAGCGCCCGTCGGTGGCCATCGTCTCCAGCTCGCGGAGCCGGCCGAGGCTCTTCTGGATGGTGGAGAAGTTGGTCAGCAGGCCGCCCAGCCAGCGCTGGTTCACGAAGAACATGCCGCTGCGCTGCGCTTCTTCGGCGATGGCGTCCTGCGCCTGGCGCTTGGTGCCGACAAACAGGACCGTGCCGCCTTCCGACGCCAGCCGCGTCACGAAGTCCTCGGCCTCCCGGAACAGCTTCGCCGTCTTCCCGAGGTCGATGATGTAAATCCCGTTGCGTTCGCCGAAGATGAATTCCTTCATCTTCGGGTTCCAGCGTTTGGTCTGGTGGCCGAAGTGGACCCCGGCTTCCAGCAGTTCTTTCATGGCGATCCCGGACAAGCGCCCTCCACCTTCGGTGCGAAAAGAGACAGTTAACGTTTGCTGAACTGGAAACGCTTGCGCGCCCCAGCCATGCCGTACTTCTTCCGTTCCTTGGCGCGCGAGTCGCGCGTCAACAGCCCTTCCTTCTTCAGCCGGCCCCGGAGCTCCGCGTTGTACTCGCACAGCGCGCGGGCGATGCCGAGCCGGATGGCGCCCGCCTGGCCCGCCACGCCGCCGCCCACGACGGTGGCGAGGATGTCGAACTTGTCGGCCGTCTCGGTGAGCAGCAGCGGCTGACGAACCTGGACCCGCAGCGCCTCGGTGGGGAAGAAGTTGTCGAACTGCCGGCGGTTGACGCTGATGCCGCCCTTGCCGGGCCGGAGGAAGACGCGCGCGGCCGAGGTCTTGCGCCGGCCGGTGCCGTAATACTGGATGACTGACACGTTAGGCTACCTTGAACTGGGTTGGCTTCTGTGCGGCGTGCGGGTGGTCCGCCCCGCGGTAGACCTTGAGCTTGCGATACATCGCGTCGCCGAGCTTCGATTTCGGCAGCATGCCGCGGATCGCCTCTTCCACCATCCGCACGGGGCTCTTCTCCCGGACGACCTTCGCTCGCTCTTCGCGCAGGCCGCCTTCGTAGCCGCTGTGGTAACGGTAGAGTTTCTGTTCTTCCTTGCGACCGGTGAGCTTGACCTGCACCGCGTTGATCACGATGACGTGGTCGCCGGTATCGAGGAAAGGCGTGTAGGAGGCCTTGTGCTTGCCCTGGAGCAGCTTCGCCGCCACAGACGCGACCCGGCCGAGCACCTGGTTCCCCGCGTCAATCACATGCCACTGTCTGTCAATCTTGTCCGCACTTGGCGTAAACGTCCGCATCGCACCGTTCCCTGTGGGTGTTTCTGAAACGACGGCAAACCCAAATCATAGCCAGCCCCGGCCCGGCTGTCAAGCGATGAGGAATCGTGCAACGCTCGGCCTTCGACCGTGATAGAGTTTGCCGGGCGCCGGGCGACCGCCAGGGTCAGCGAGCCGATTCGAATCGGGGTGCCGACCGGAGCCGGGGGGCTTCGGACCGGCTCGAAAGAGGAGGGCGGCCCTGTGCCGGGTCCCGGCGGCGGCCGATAACGCAAAGTGCGAAACCGGGTTGTCCGCTGACGGAACCGTGATCGACGACGCCCCCGCCGCCCGGGGGGGCCGAGATCGACGGCGGTCGCAAGCGGCAGTTTTCGTAACGAATCCGGGGCGGCTTCGTTCGGCCCCCCTCGGCGCCCGGTTGGCATTGGGCTTGCGCTCCTGATGAGGTGTCCGTCCGCCCGTCCGCGGCCGGCTTCGACGAAGAGGGCATGGCGTGTTTGCCAGATACAAACCTGTCGCAGGTCTCGACATCGGGTCGAGTGCCGTGAAGGTGGTGGAACTCCGCCCCTCCGGCCGCTCGTACAAGGTGGTCGCCTTCGGCACCGAACCGGTGCCCGGCGACGCCATTGTCGACGGGGCGATCATCGACGCCACGGCGGTGGCCGGCGCGCTCGACCGCCTGTTTGTCGGCGCCCGCATCAAGACACGAGAGGTGACGGCGTCGCTCTCCGGCAACTCGGTGATCGTCAAGAAGATTACGCTGCCGGTGATGACCGAGGCCGAGCTGTCCGAGTCGATCCAGTGGGAAGCCGAGCAGTACATCCCCTTCGACATCCAGGACGTGAACCTCGACTACCAGATCCTCTCGACGCCGCCGGCCGGCGCCAAGGGGAACATGGAGGTCCTGCTGGTCGCGGCCAAGAAAGACAAGATCGCCGACTACACCGACGTCATCAGGCAGGCGGGGCGGACGCCGGTGGTGGTCGACGTCGACGGGTTCGCGGTCCAGAACGTGTACGAGGCGAACTACGACGTCGAGCCGGGCGCGGTCGTGGCGCTGCTCAACGCCGGCGCGAGCGCGGTCAACATGAACATCGTCTCGGGCGGCCAGTCGCTGTTCACGCGCGACATCTCGATGGGGGGCAACGCCTTCACCGAGGCGCTCCAGAAGGAGCTCGGCCTCTCCTTCGATCGGGCCGAGCGCGCGAAGAAGGGGGAACCGGTCGACGGGGTCGAGGCGGCCGATGTCGCGCCGATCCTCCGCACGGTGACCGAGAACCTCCTGCTCGAGGTCCAGAAGACGCTGGACTTCTTCAAGGCGACGGCGGCGTCGGACCGGATCGACCGCGTGCTGGTCAGCGGCGGCGCGTCGCGCGTGGACGGGTTCGTCGAGCGGCTGTCGGATCGCTTCGGCACGCCGGTGGACTGGCTCGATCCGTTCCGGCGAATCGAGTTCGACGGCGCCCGCTTCGGGGTCCACGACGACGTGGCCTCGACCGCGGCCGTGGCCGTGGGGCTCGCACTTAGACGGGCAGGCGACCGATGATTCGCATCAATCTGATCGCCGGGGACCGCGACCGCTCACGGCGCCGCGCGTTCGGCGCCGGGTCCGGCGTGGAGGCGGCGCAGCGGAGGATCACGCTCGCGTGCGGCGCGATCCTGCTCCTCACGGCGCTGGGCGTCGGCTTGTGGTACTGGACGCTCGCGGCCCACAGCCGCCGGATCGAAGCCGACATCGTGACGAGCCAGAAGGAAACGGCGCGCCTGCAGGCGATCATCAAGCAGGTCCAGGTCTACGAGGAGCGCCGCGCGCAGCTGCAGATGCGCGTGACCCTGATCGAGGACCTGCGCAAGGGGCGCGAAGACCCGGTTCACATGCTCGACGCGATCAGCCGCAGCGTGCCGAATCTGCTGTGGCTCGTCGAGGTCAAGCAGCAGGGGGCCGACCTGACGATCACCGGCCGGTGCACGTCGCTCACCGCGCTGTCGGATTTCGCCGACAACCTGAAGGCGACCGGGTACTTCAAGCCGGTGGAGATCCTCGAAAGCCAGGCGGAGGCCGCCCAGCCCGGCGGCGGGCCGGTGCCGAACAGGTTCACGGTCAAGGCGACGTTTGTCGCGCCGGGCACGTAAGGTCGGTTCGGCCCCGGGAGCCCGTGATGGCGGCGCGGGGCGATCGCGCCGGGAACGACAGGCGGCGGTGGCCGCGGAAGAAAGGGAGACGTGGCTGGCACACTGAGCAAGCTGCCGTGGTACGGACAGGTGGGATTGTCCGTCGGGCTGTCCGTGGCCGGTCTGGCCGCGTTCTTCTACCTGTACGCGACGCCGATGCAGGTCGAGATGGCCCAGCGCCAGAAGAAGCTCGACGCCCTGCAGGAGGACATCCGCAAGGGGCAGGCGATCGCCCGGCGTCTGCCAGAGTTCCGCGCCGAGGTGGCCCAGCTCGAAGCCCGGCTCGAAACGCTGCGGAACGTGCTGCCCGAAGAGAAGGACATGGCCGACTTGCTCAGACGGCTGCAGATGCTGGCCGTCCGGTCGAACCTGACGATCCGCCACTTCAAGCCCTCGCCCACGCTGGTCGTCAAGGAGCTGCACGCCGAGGTGCCCATCGACCTCGAGTTCGACGGGTCGTACCACAACCTGGGACTGTTCTTCGACCGGGTGAGCAAGTTCCCGCGGATCATCCACCTCGGCTCGGTGGACATCAAGGCGAAGGCGACCCAGGAACCGGATTCCACCATCACGGCCACCCTCGTGGCGACGACGTTCATCCTGCTCGAGAACAAGGCCCCGGCGGCGGTCCCAGGGCAGAAGCCGCCCGCCACACCGCCCGGCCCGGCGCCTGCGGTATCCCGCGGAGGCGTGCGCCCATGACGCGTCATCTTCTGTTCCGGCTGACGGCGACCCTGGCCGTGCTCGCGTTCGCCGCGCTTGCCCCCGCGCAGTCCGGCGGCGGGCGGCCGGCCGCGGCGCCGGCCGCGAAGAAGCCGGCGCCCCCCCCGGCGGCGGAGCCCTCGACACTTGCGAGCCCCCCGGCAGCGGCGGACCTGTCGACGGAGGCGGCCGACACTCCCGGTCAGGCCGGCTACAGTTACCGGCCGGAAGGTCGGCGCGACCCGTTCGTGAGTCTCTGGAACCCTGGCATCGGCGTCCATCAGCGCGCCAGGGCCGAGGGGCTCGGCGGCGTGTATACGGTCGATCTCACGATCAAGGGGATACTGCAGAGTGAAGGCAAGTTTGTGGCCATCGTGCTGGGCCCGGACGGCAAGCGCCAGTACATCCTGCACCCGAACGATCGGCTGGCTGACGGGGTCGTGAAGACGATCACCGCCGACAGCGTCCTGATCCTCCAGGAGGTGAGCGACCCACTGTCGCTCGCCAAACAACGCGAGGTCCGCAAAACGCTGCGGGCGGTCGAAGAGGTCAAGTAGATGCGGCACACATCGACTTTCCGGGGAACGGCGGGGCTGAAGGGGGCGAACCCGAGGGCCGGCCACGGTGTCGGCGTCCGGGCGGGGCTGGTGGCGGCCCTGGCGGCCTGCACGGTGATGGCCGGGTTCGCGGCTGTCGAGCCGGTGCGTCCCCACGCGCGGCTGAACAGCATCTCGGCGAAAGCCAGCGCGCGGGGGGCGTCGGTGGTGCTCGAGGCGTCCGAACCGGTCGCCTACGTGACCAGCCGGCCCGACCCGCTGACAGGTACTCGTGGACCTCCGAAACGCCACCGCGGCGGGCGTCGCCAACCGCGTGCCGGCCGCGCCGGCCGGGCCGGTCGCCGCCGTCACGGTGGAGGACGCGGTCGGGACCGACGGCGCGGCGGTCGCGCGGGTGCGCGTGCTGCTCGCGTCGCCGGCGCAGCACAGGGTCCACAGCGATCGGAACATGATCGAGGTCGACGTCGTGCCCGACGACGCCTCGCCTGGCGTGCGCCTCGCCGCCTCCCCGTCGTTGTCTGCGGCGCCGAGCCTGGCCAGGCCGGCGGGCGCGGCCGCCACGCGCCTGGAGGCCGTGCGGACAAGCGCCGGCGCGCGCTCGGTGGACGTGACACTCGCCGCCAATGGCGTGCTCGTGGCCAGCTCGACGCAGGTCATGAGGACGCCTCCGCACCGGCTGATTCTCGACTTCGCGGGCGTCACGCCCGATGTGCCGGCGGCGATCCCGGTGGACCGCGGGGCGGTCCAGCGGGTCCGCGTCGCCTCCTTCAGCGCAAGCCCGCAGGTGACGCGCGTCGTGTTCGACCTCGCCCGCTCGGTCCCGTACACCCTCAACGCGGTGGGCAACGAGCTGCACGTGAACTTCGCCGAGGGCGAGGCGTCGCCGGCCGAGGCCGCGAGCCCCGAGCCGCAGGCGCCGGTGGCCACCGCGACGCCTCGGGACGCCGAACAGCGGCCGACCCCCGCGCCGGCCGGTCCCCCGCCCGGCCCCCGCCAGGCGAACCAACCTGTCGGCCCCGCGACCGGCTCGCCGGCGACGCTTGGCCAGGTGCAGTCGGGGACCCAGCGCCGCTACACCGGCCACCCGGTGACGCTCGACTTCCAGGGCGCGGACCTCCGGGCCGTGCTCCGCACCTTCTCCGAGATCAGCGGGCTCAACCTCGTCATCGACCCCGCGGTGCAGGGCTCGGTGGACGTCGCGCTGCGCGACGTGCCGTGGGACCAGGCGCTCGACAGCATCCTCCGCGCCAACAAGCTCGGCTACGTCGTCGACGGCACGATCGTCCGCGTCGCGCCGATCACCGTCCTCTCCGAGGAGGAGGCCAGCCGCCGCAAGCTGTCCGAGGAGCAGGCGCTCTCGGGCGAGCTGAAGGTGATGACCAAGGCGCTCAACTACGCCGAGGCCGAGCAGCTCGCGCCGCTGCTCAAGGGCAACGCCCTCTCGGCCCGCGGGACGGTCGCCGTCGACAGTCGCACCAACACGGTGGTCATCAACGACCTGCCGCTGTACCTGGCGAAGGCGGAGGCGCTGCTCAACTCGCTCGACCAGTCGGAGGGCCAGGTGGAGATCGAGGCGCGAATCGTCTCGACGTCGAAGACGTTCGCCCACCAGCTTGGCGTGAAGTGGGGCTTCCTCGGGCAGGCGACGCCGGAACTCGGCAACACGACCGGCGTGTCGTTCCCCAACACGGTCACCGGCAACATCTCGGTCAACCCGTCGGGCAACACGACGGCGCTGCCCAACGTCGCCAGCCTGGTGCTCGGCAGCGTGAACGGGGGCCTCAGCCTCAACGCGACGCTGCAGGCGCTCGAGAACGAGGGACGGATCAAGGTGCTCCTGCAGCCGCGCGTGGTGACGCAGAACAACGTGAAGGCGCGCATCGCCCGCGGCCAGGAGATCCCGTACACCACCACCGTCGCGCCGCCGGTATCCGGCGGCCAGGGCGTCGTGGTCCAGCAGCCGATGCCGACGGTGCAGTTCAAGACCGCCGCGCTGACGCTCGAAGTGACGCCCCGCATCACGCCGGCCGACACGATCCTCCTGCAGGTGGACGTCGACAACGGGTCGCCAGGCGAGGTCCAGGCCAACGGCAACATCGCGATCAACACACAACGCGCGACGACCACCGTGCTCGTGCAGAACGGCGCCACGACGGTCATCGGCGGCATCACCTCCCAGCAGCGCAACCGGACCGACTACCGGACGCCGGGGCTGGCGCGGATCCCGCTGCTGAAGTGGCTGTTCAAGTCCGAGACGATCGCCGACTCGGACGAAGAACTCCTCATTTTCATCACGCCGCGCGTGATGCGCGTCAAGTAACGGCAGGAGGCTGAAGGTGACCAGGTCTCTTTTCGAAGTCTCCCGGCGGGCGTCGGCGGTGGCGATGACGCTCGCGGCGCTGGCCTTCAGCGCATCGTGCGGCAAGAGCATGATGCAGCAAGGGGACGGCTCGTCCTATCTCATCGTCGGCTCGCTGCAGGCGGCGTCCGGCTCGACGCCGGCCGCCTTCTCGGCCGTGCTGCAGTCCAGCGCCTCGGCACCCAACGACCTCGGGCAGGTCAAGCTCCGGATGGCGCTCAAGGACACGGTGTCTTCCCTGACGCCGACCGACAGCAACACGATCACCATCACGAGCTACGACATCGCCTTCGAGAACCTCACGGCCGGGTACGCGGTGCCGGCGCCCGTCACCAACCTGGCGCTGACCGGGAACATCTCGACGTCGGACGTGACCCTGACGTTCGTCCTCGTGCCGACGCAGATGAAGGCAGGTCTGGGGGGGGCGACGGCGAACATCAAGGTGACCTTCCACGGCATGGACCAGGCCGGGCACTCGGCGTCGGCCACGGCCAGCATCTACGCCACGTTCGCGCCCTAGACCGAACCGGGCCGGGCGGAGGATGACGCGTCGGGACGATGGCCTCGGCGCCGGTGGGCGGGCCGGGGTCGATCGGGCGGACAGGACGAGCCGTGGCTGAACACATCCGAATTGACGAACTTCGGCGTCGGCTCCAACAGGACCCCTCGTCGATCGCGTTCGCGCAACTCGCCGAAGCGCTGCGCCGGACCGGTTGCTTCGACGAGGCCGTCGACACCTGCCGCGCCGGGCTTGTCCACCATCCCGACTACCTCTCGGCCCACGTCACGCTGGGCCGCGCCTTGATCGAACAAGGCGATCTCGAGGCCGCCCGGGTCGAACTCAAGGGCGTGCTGGAGGTGGCCCCGGAGAACCTGGCCGCCATCCGGGGTCTGGCCGAGATCCACCAGCGGTGTGGGCAGCTGAGCGAGGCCCTCGCGCAGTTCCGCCGCGCGCTCACCCTGGCGCCGCACGACCCGGACCTCGAAGAGACGGTCTCCCGGCTCGCCGCGGGCCTCGAGGCCTCCCCGGCCCCGTCGCCGGCCCCTGAACCGGCACCGGTCGCTCCGCCCGCCGAGGCGCCCGTTCCCGCCGACGTGCCCGCGCCTGCCAACGTGATGGCTTCTGCCGAGGCGCCCGCTCCTGTCAACGTGATGGCTCCCGCCGAGGCGCCCGTTCCCGCCGACGTGTTTGCTTCCGCCGAGGCGCCCGCTCCCGCCGACGTGCCTGTCGGCTCGACCCCGGCCTCGCGGCAGGTGGAAACCCTCGAACGCTGGCTCGACGCGATCCTGGCCGACCGGGAGCGACGGGTCTAGCGATTCCCCCTCCGACAACCCCGCTCAAGCTGGACCGGGATCTCTTCACCGGGTTTTGATAGGATAGGCGTCTCAGGTTTGAGGCGAATCCCGCGGACCTCGAGCCCCGGCCTCCGGCCGGACGAGGTGGAGTGCCGATGATCAACGTCGACGAGCTCAGACAGATTCTGGACCTGGTCCGCGACCACGAGCTCGGCGAGTTCGAGCTCGAGGCCGAAGGTGTCAGGCTGCGGATCCGAAAGGGCGGCGCGGTGCCGGTGCAGCCGGCCGCCGTGGCCGCCGCGATCGTCTCCCCGGCCACCCCGGCGCCGAGCGCGCCGGCGCCCACGGCCGTGGCCGTGCCCGCCATCGAGCACGACGTCGACGTCGAGCTCGCCATCGTGACCTCGCCGATTGTCGGGACCTTCTACCGGGCGCCCGAGCCGAACGCGCCGCCGTTTGTCCGGCCGGGCGACCAGGTCAAGCCGGGCCAGACGCTGTGCATCATCGAGGCGATGAAGATGATGAACAACATCGACTCGGAGTACGAAGGCACCGTGGTCAAGGTGTTCGTGGAGAACGGCCAGCCGGTGCAGTTCGGCGAGCGGCTGTTCGCCATCAAGCGCTAGGGGGCGCCCGCGAGTGTTCAAGAAGATCCTGATCGCCAACCGCGGGGAGGTCGCGCTCCGCGTCATCTATGCCTGCCGCGAGCTGGGCATCAAGACCGTCGCCGTGTACTCGGAGGCCGACGCCAACTCGCTGCACGTCCGGTTCGCCGACGAGGACGTGTGCATCGGGCCCGCCCGCGCGGCGCAGAGCTACCTGAGCGTGCCGGCCGTCATCAGCGCGGCCGAGGTGACCGGCGCCGACGCCATCCACCCGGGCTACGGCTTCCTGTCGGAGAGCGCCTACCTGGCCGAGGTCTGCGAGGCGTGCCACATCAGGTTCATCGGGCCCGACCCGCGCGTGATCCGGCTGATGGGCGACAAGGCGCGCGCCCGGCGCGTGATGAAGAAGGCCGGGGTGCCGGTGCTGCCGGGCAGCGACGGGATCGTGGAGAGCGAGGAAAAGGCCCTCAGGATCGCGAAGGACATCGGCTACCCGGTGCTCGTCAAGGCCACCGCCGGCGGCGGCGGGCGGGGCATGCGCGTGGCGACCGGCCCGGCCGAGTTCGGCCAGGCGTTCAAGACCGCGCAGCGGGAGGCCGAGGCGGCGTTCGGCGTGAAGGACGTCTACCTCGAGAAGTACATCGAGTCGCCGCGGCACATCGAGTTCCAGATCCTCGGCGACCATCACGGGACCGTCGTGCACCTCGGCGAACGGGAGTGCTCGATCCAGCGCCGCCACCAGAAGCTGGTCGAGGAATCGCTGTCGCCGGCCATGAGCGACAAGATGCGCCGGAAGATGGGCGGCGTCGTCGTGGACGCGGCGAAGGCGGTGCAGTACGCCAACGCCGGGACGTTCGAGTTCCTGCTCGACCAGGCCGGGAAGTTCTACTTCATGGAGGTGAACACCCGGCTGCAGGTCGAGCACGGCGTGACGGAGCTGGTGACCGGCGTGGACGTCGTCAAGGAGCAGATCCGCATCGCGGCGGGGGAGCGGCTGTCGTTCCGACAGAGCGAGGTGACCTTCAGCGGCCACGCGATCGAGTGCCGGATCAACGCCGAGGACCCCGACACGTTCGCGCCCTCGCCGGGCACCGTGCACGTCTTCGCGGTGCCGGGCGGGCCGGGCGTCCGCGTGGACACGGCGTGCCACTCCGAGTGCCTGATCTCGCCGTACTACGACTCGATGATCGCCAAGGTGGTGACGCACGGGCGCGACCGCCAGGAGGCGATCGCCCGGATGCGCCGGACGCTCGAGATGACGGTCATCGAGGGGATCAAGACCAACGTGCCCCTGCACCTGAAGATCCTCGCCGAGGCCGACTTCGCGAGCGGCCGGCTGAGCACCGCGTTCATGAACCGGTTCATGCCGGCGCCGGCGGCGGCCGGGACCCTGGCCAAGGCGGTCTGAGCCGACCCTCACGCCCCCGGGACCGAAGAGGATGAGCAGCACAGGCGACGGCCAGCCCGGCGGCCGGCAACTCGCGCTGGCGGTCGGCGCGCTGGTCGTCGTCATCGCCGCCGGGACCGCCGGTTACGTGGCGATCGAAGGGTGGAGCGCGTGGGACGCGTTCTACATGACCGTCATCAGCGTGACGACGGTCGGCTACCGTGAAGTGCACGACCTCTCGCGCGCCGGCCAGGTCTTCACGACCGTCCTGCTCATCACCGGCGTCGGCGCGGCGTTCTACACCATCACGCTGGTCGCCGCCGGCATCATCGAATCGCGCGTGCATCCCCGCGTCCAGGAGAGGCGAAGGGCGCGTATGATCGACCGACTGACCGACCACTTCATCCTGTGCGGCGCCGGCCGCATCGGCCTCATCATCGCCGACGAGTTCCGCCGTCAGCACGTCGCCTTCGTCGTCATCGACCGGGACCCGGACGCCGTGCACGCGGTCATCGAGCGCGGGGACCTGGCGGTGGAGGCCGACGCCAGCCGCGAGGGGACCCTCGAGCGGCTGCGGATCGGGACGGCCCGCGGCCTGATCGCGGCGCTCGGCAGCGACGCCGAGAACGTCTACACGATCATGACGGCGCGCGGCCTCAAGCCCGACCTGTTCATCATCGCGCGCGCCGACTCCGACGACGCGAAGCAGAACATGATGCGGGCGGGCGCCGACCGGGTCATCGCTCCCTACCAGATCGGCGCCGTCCAGATGGCCCAGACCGCGCTCCGGCCCGCCGTGGTGGATTTCGTCGAACTGGCCACCAGTTCCGAGCACCTCGAGCTGACGATGGAGCAGGTGGACATCGGGGCCGGGTCCGCGCTCGCCGCCCGCACGATTCTCGACGCGAACCTGCGGCAGCGCTTCGGCGTCGTCGTCGTCGGCATCCGCCGGGGCGACGGCCACATGGAGTTCAACCCCCCGCCGGATGCGGTGATGCAGGCCGGGGACCAGCTCGTCGTGCTCGGCCGGTCCGAGCAGCTCAAGGGACTCGAGTCCGCCGCCAGTTAGAACGCGGCCGGCGGAGCGGGGAGAAGCCATCGCATGTCCGCACGCATCCTCGACGGCGTCGCCGTCGCCGGCCAGATTCGACAGGGCCTTCGCGATCGGATCCTGGCCTTCACCGCGTCACAGGGACGGCCGCCGGGCCTCGGCATCGTGCTGGTGGGCGAGGACGCGTCGTCGGAGATCTACGTCCGCAACAAGCTGAAGTCGGCGGGGGAGTCGGGGCTTCGTGCCGAACTGTTCCGCCTTCCTGCGACCGCGGCGCTCGACGAGGTGCTGGCGGTGGTCGCGGGCCTCAACGCCAGGCCCGACTGCGACGGGATCCTGGTCCAGTCGCCCCTCCCGCCGGCGCTCGGGCCCACGGCCGAGCAGGTGGTCTTCGACGCCATCGACCCGCGGAAGGACGTCGACGGGTTCCATCCCGAGAACGTCGGCCGGCTGGTCCAGAAGCGGCCGTCGCTGGTGGCCTGCACGCCGCTCGGCATCATGGAACTGCTCGACCGGTCCGGCATCGCCCTCGACGGCGCGCGCGCCGCGGTGGTCGGCCGCAGCGATATCGTCGGCAAGCCGATCGCGCTGCTGCTCATGCACCGGAATGCCACGGTGACAATCTGCCACTCGCGGACCAGGGACCTCCCGGCCGTGTGCGCGTCGGCCGACCTGCTGGTCGCCGCCATCGGGCGCCCGGCCTTCGTCACGCCGGATTTCGTCAAGCCCGGCGCCACCGTCGTCGACGTCGGCATCAACCGCGTCGACGACGCCGCGTTCGTCAGACGGATCTTCCCGGAGGGCAGCCGGCGACGCGCGGACTTCGAGCGTCGCGGGTCGATCCTGGTCGGCGACGTCCATCCGGGCGTCGAGGCGGTTGCTGGGGCGATGACGCCGGTGCCGGGCGGCGTCGGCCCGCTCACCATCGCGATGCTGCTCTCCAACACGCTGAAGGCGGCGGAGGATCGGTGCTCAAGGTCGCGCTGACCGGGGGCATCGCGACCGGGAAGAGCTACGTCCGCTCGCGCGTGGCCGCGCGCGGCGTGCCGACAGTGGACGCCGACGCCCTGGTGCACGAGCTGCTCGGCGCCGGCACGGAGGCGACCGCGGAGGTCGCGCGCCGGTTCGGCGATCGCGTGCTCGGCGGCGACGGCGCCGTGGATCGCCGCCTCCTGGCCGCGGTGGTCTTCGACAACCAGCCGGCGCGGCGCGATCTCGAGGCGATCCTCCATCCCCGCGTCTACGCCCGGATCGAGGCCTGGGCGTCGGACCAGGCGCGCGCTGGCGCACCCTGGATTCTGGCCGACATTCCGCTGCTGTTCGAGACGGGGCACGAGCGGGACTTCGATCGCGTCATCGCGACCGTCTGCGACCCGGATGAGCAGGTGCGGCGCGTGATGGCCCGCGACGGGACCGACGAGGCGGCCGCGCGGGCGCGGCTGGCGGCGCAGTGGCCGGCGGCGGCGAAGGCGGCGCGGGCGACCGATGTCATCGACACCGGTGGCGAGATCGAGGCGACCAACGCTCAGGTGGATGCGGTCTGCAGAAAGCTGGACGAAGATGCGGGTGGCGGCCCGCCTTTCAGCCTATAATGCCCCTCACCTGACGCGCGGTACCGGGGCCGTGCCCGCTCGAGCCCCTCCCGGACTCGTCACCCTTGCTACTTAATATTGGCTCGGAGGCGCATCACATGGCAGGTTTGTTCATCAAGAAAGACCTGGCGAAGCTCATTGCCGACGCCAACGACCCGCTCGCCGGCGAAGCCGTTCACGGAGCCCACGCGGGAGGCCAACTCAAGCGTACGCTCACGGCGTTCAACCTGACGATGCTCGGCATCGGGGCGATCATCGGGGCCGGCATCTTCTCGCTCACCGGCACCGCGTCGGCCAACTACGCCGGCCCGGGGATCGTGTACAGCTTCATGATCGGCGGCGTGCTCTGCGCGCTCGCCGGGGTGTGCTACGCGGAGATGGCCTCGATGATCCCGGTCGCAGGCTCGGCCTACGCCTACAGCTACGCGACGATGGGCGAGTTCATCGCCTGGATCATCGGCTGGGACCTGGTCCTGGAGTATGCCTTCGGCGCGGTGACGGTCAGCACGTCGTGGTCGGGCTATTTCCTGAGCCTGTTCCACAAGACGCTGAACGTCCCGGTGACCGACACGATGCTGCGGCTGACCAAGGGGCCGTGGGAGCAGGTGCTGCTCAACGACGGGGTCACGCACGCGTTCGGCCTCTGGAACGTGCCGGCCAGCTTCATCGGCCTGACCGTGGCCGCGATCCTCTATCGAGGGATGCGCGAAAGCGCGTTCGTCAACAACCTCATCGTGGTCGTCAAAGTCACGATCGTCCTCGTGTTCATCGGCCTCGGGATCAGCGTCATCTCGACCGACAACCTGATGGTCAACCACGCGGCGACCGGGCTCTTCTCGCTGGTGCCCGCCAAGGAGCTGATGACGCTCAACGGGCGCGAGGTGATGGCCTACGGGTGGGGCCTCAACGGGGTGCTGACCGGTGCGGGGGTGGTCTTCTTCGCCTACATCGGCTTCGACGCTGTCTCCACGACGGCCCAGGAGGCGAAGAACCCGGCCCGCGACCTGCCCATCGGGATCCTGGGCTCCCTCGTCATCTGCACCATCCTCTACATCCTGGTGGCGATCACGCTCACCGGCGTCGTGAACTACAAGGAACTGGGCGTGCCCGACCCGATCGCGGTGGGCATCGACCGGATCGTGGCCTTGCGCGGCTGGTCCCCGACGGCGCAGACGGCCTTCACGTTCGTCATCAAGCTGGGAGCCCTGTGCGGGCTGACCTCCGTCATCCTCGTCATGATGATGGGCCAGACGCGCATTTTTTACGCGATGAGCAAGGACGGCCTGCTGCCGTGGTTCGGCGCCGTCCACAAGGAGCACGGCACCCCGTACGTCGCGACGGTGCTGACGGGCCTCTTCGTCGCGTTCTGCGGCGGCGTCATGCCGATGAGCCTGGTGGGCGAGCTGGTCTCGATCGGCACGCTGCTGGCCTTCGTCCTGGTGTGTGTCGGTGTTCCGATCCTGCGCGTGGCGAACAAGACGATCGAACGCCCGTTCAAGGTCCCCGGCGGCATGGCCGGGGCGTGGATCGTCGGCATGTCCGGGGCGGCCGCGTGCTTGTACGTCATGTGGGGCCTGCCGAAGGACACATGGCTGCGGCTGATCATCTGGATGGAGATCGGCCTGATGATCTACGGCGCGTTCGGATGGCGGCGCAGCCGCCTGGCGGACCCGGCGACGACCCCGTCGCGCGCCAGGGCGCACGTCCCGATCCTGGTGATCGCGATCGCCGCTTTCATCCCGACGATCATTTTCGCCGTCAAGGTCTTCGGGGCCGGTCAGTAACACGGGTGCGGTGGCCGCCGCCCGGTGGCGGCGCGCACGCCTGAGGGGCGGTGCGGAGGGCTTCGCGGCCCGCCGCATCGCCGTTCAGCGGGTCTCTTCTGGCAGGTAGCCCAGGACGAGTTCGTCCCACTTGCCTTGGGCTCGCAGCACCACCTCTATCAGCTCGCGGGCCGCGCCATCCCCGCCCGCGCGGCTGCTGACCCAATCCACGCGAGCCGCCACCTCGGGCGCGGCATCGGCCGGGGCAGCCGAGAGCCCGGCGCGCGCGAGCACCGGCAGGTCGAGCAAGGTCGTCTCCCATGAAGGCCGCCTGGTCGGCCTCGAGGCCCTTTTGGCCGAGCACCTCGGTGAACACCTGCAGCTTGTCGACCGCGAGCTGCCGGACGATCCCGATGCCGAGCTGGGCGGCGCGCAGCGTCGTGGCAGCCGAATGCCGGCCCGACAGGATCCCCACCGCCAGGCCGGCGCGCTGCGCCCAGATCACGCCGGTCCCGTCCCGGATGCTGAACTGCTTGGACTCGGTGCCGTCGGCCTGGACCAGGATCCGTCCGTCGGTCAGCACGCCGTCCACGTCGAACAGCAGCAGCCGGATGCGGGCGGCCTTGCGCGCGAGGTCGGCGGGGTCGCAGGGCATCAGAACAGCTCCGTGCGCCAGAGGTCGTGGAGGTGGACGACGCCCTCGAGCCGCCCATCGGGCGCCACGACGACGAGCGAGGTGATCTTCCGCCTCTCCATCAGGTTCAGGCCCTCGACGGCCAGCAGCGCCCGGCGCACGGTAACCGGTCTCTTCGTCATCACGTCCTGAGCGGTGTGCTCGAGCACGTGGGCGTCGGCCATGTGCCGCCGCAGGTCGCCGTCGGTGATGATGCCGGCCAGCCGCCCCTCCCCGTCCACCACGCACGTCATGCCCAGGCCCTTGCGGGACATCTCGTCGATGACCTCGCGCATGCCGGTCTGCTCCCCGACCTGAGGCAGGGCGTCGCCGGCGTGCATCAACTGCTCGAGGCGCAAGAGCCGCTTGATCGTGCCGCCGGGGTGCCGGATCGCGAAGTCCTCCTGCGTGAACCCCTTGCGCACGAGCACGGCCATGGCGAGGGCGTCGCCCAGGGCGAGGGCGGCCGTGGTGCTGGCCGTCGGCGCCATGTTCAGCGGGCACGCCTCTTCGTTCACGTGGCAGTCGAGCGTGACGTCGGCCGCCTCGCCGAGCGTGGAGTTCGGGACGCCGGTCACGGTCACCATCCGGGCGCCCACGCGGCGGATGGTCTCGAGCAGTCTCCGGATCTCGCCCGTCTCGCCCGAGTACGACAGGGCGAGGACGACGTCGTCGGGCTGGAGCGCGCCGAGATCGCCGTGAATGGCGTCGGCAGGGTGGAGGAAGAACGCCGACGTCCCGGTGCTCGACAGCGTCGCCGCGATCTTCCGGCCGATGAGCCCCGACTTGCCCATCCCGGTCAGCAGCACCCGGCCGCGGCACTCGAACAGGAGGTCCACGGCCGACGTGAAGGCGGCATCGATGCGGTCGACGAGCCCCAGGATGGCGCCGGCCTCGATGCGGAGGACCTTCCGGGCGAGCTCGAGTTCGGTCGGCGCGTCGGTCGGAGCCACGGTCACCTTACTCCGGTCGGCGGTCATCGCGGCGCCTTCACGACCGCGTCGATCCGCACGAGCCGGTCGAGCAGCGCGTCGAGCTGGTCCAGCCGCAGCGCGTTCTGCGCGTCGCTCCGGGCTCGCGAGGGCTCCTCGTGGACCTCGAGGTAGACCCCGTCGACGCCGGCGGCGACGCCTGCCGAGCCCAGCGGCTCGATGTACTCGGCGAGGCCCGACGTGACGCCGTCGCCTCCGCCCGGACGCTGCAGGCTGTGCGTGATGTCGAAGATGACGGGGCAGCCGAGCGCCCGCATGATCGGGAACGCGCGCATGTCGACGACCAGGTCGTGGTACCCGAACGCCGTGCCCCGCTCGGTGACGAGCACGCGGTCGTTGCCGGCGCGGGTCACCTTGGCCACGGCGTGGCGCACGTCGTCGGGCGCGAGGAACTGGCCCTTCTTGATGTTGACGGCCCGCCCGGTGGCGGCGGCGGCCAGCAGCAGGTCGGTCTGGCGGCAGAGGAACGCCGGGATCTGGAGCACGTCGGCCACCTCGGCCGCCGGGGCCGCGTGGGCCGCCTCGTGGATGTCGGTGAGGATCGGGACGCCGACGTCCGCCTTGATCCGGCCGAGGATACGCAGTCCCTCGGCCAGCCCCGGCCCCCGGTACGACGCGATCGAGGTCCGGTTGGCCTTGTCGTACGACGCCTTGAAGATGAACGGCACCCCGCGGCGGGACGCGATATCCCGGATGGCCGCGGCCAGGTCGGCCGCGTGCGCCTCGCTCTCGATGACGCAGGGACCCGCGACGAGCACGAGCGGGAGGCCGCCCCCCATCCGAACGGGCCCGATATCCACGGTATGCACGCGGGACATTATACAGGGAGCCGTCAGTGGGGAACGGGCAGTCGTCAGGGGCCAGTGGCCAGTTGCCAGTGGATCACGCGTGACTGACTGACCACTGACCACTGGCCACTGGCCACTGACCACTACGCTACCGTCCCAGCCTCCGTCATGGCGCTCAACCGCGCCACCTTGTGGCGGTAGCTCGCGCCGACGAACCCGGCGAAGAGGGGATGCGGGCGCAGCGGCTTCGACTTGAACTCGGGGTGGAACTGCACGGCGATGAACCACGGGTGGCCGGGCAGCTCGGCGATCTCGACGAACTTGCCGTCCGGCGACTTGCCGGAAATGCGCAGCCCGTGGGCGGTCAGCACCGACTCGTACGCCGGGTTGAACTCGTAGCGGTGACGATGTCGCTCCGAGATCGCGTCCGTGCCGTACACGCGCTCGGCAAGCGAGCCTGGAGCCAGCGCGCACGGGTACTGCCCGAGCCGCATCGTCCCGCCGAGGTCGTCGACCCCGAGCAGATCGCGCAGCTTGTAGATCACCTTGTCGGGCGTCTGCTCGTTGCACTCGGTCGAATCGGCGTCGGTCAGCCCAGCGACGTGGCGCGCGTACTCGACCACCGCCCACTGGAACCCGTAGCAGATGCCGAAGAAGGGGATGGCGCGCAGCCGGGCGACCTCCGCCGCCCGCATCATCCCGCGGGTCCCCCGTGTGCCGAACCCGCCGGGCACCAGGATGCCGTCGGCCCCGTCGAGCAACCCGGCGCCGTCCGGCTCCTCGAGCGCCTCGGCCTCCACCCAGCGGAAGTTCACCTTGAGCCCGTGCGGGAACCCGCCGTGCGTCATCGCCTCGTTCAGGCTCTTGTAGGAATCCTCGTACTCGACGTACTTGCCGACGACGTGGATCGTGATCTCGTCGACCGGATGACGGATGCGGTCCACCAGTTGCTGCCACGTGTCGAGCCGGGCCTTGCTCTCGGGCAGGTGGAGGGCCTTCAGGATGATCGCGTCGGTGCCCTCGGCCGCCAGCATCAGCGGGACCTCGTAGATCGACGCCACGTCCTTCGCCGTGATCACGGCGTCCTCATTGACGTCGCAGAAGAGCGCGATCTTCCGCTTGATGTCCTGCGGCAGGAACCGGTCCGTGCGGCAGAGGAGGATGTCGGGCTGGATGCCGATCGACCGCAGGTCGCGCACGCTGTGCTGGGTCGGCTTGGTCTTCAGCTCGCCGGCCGTGCCGATGAAGGGCACCAGCGTCAGGTGGATGTAGAGCGTGTTCTCGCGCCCGATGTCCTGCCGGAACTGGCGGATCGCCTCGAGGAACGGCTGGCTCTCGATGTCGCCCACGGTTCCGCCGATCTCGACCAGGACGAAGTCGACGTCGGTCGCCGCCGCGCGCAGGCATTCCTTGATCTCGTTGGTGATATGGGGGATGACCTGGACCGTCCGCCCGAGATAATCGCCCCGGCGCTCCTTCTGGATCACTGAAAGGTAGATCTTGCCGGTCGTCCAGTTGTGGGCCCGCGTCGTGACGGTGTTGGTGAACCGCTCGTAGTGGCCGAGGTCCAGGTCGGTCTCGGTCCCGTCGTCGGTCACGTACACTTCGCCGTGCTGGTACGGGCTCATCGTGCCCGGGTCGACGTTGATGTAGGGATCGAACTTCTGCAGCGTGACCCGGTAGCCGTGCCCTTCGAGCAGCGCGCCAATCGAGGCGGCGGCGAGCCCCTTGCCGAGCGACGACACCACACCGCCGGTGACGAAGATGAACTTGACCGGACGACCGTCCTTGTTCTGCATAGGTGCTCAGGCCGGAAGCGAGGGCGCCACCAGGCGCCGGACGCGCTCGAGGTCGGCTTCCGTGTCGACCCCGACGGAATCGTGAAGGGTCTCCACGACGCGGACGCGGAACCCGTGCTCGAGTGCCCGGAGCTGCTCGAGCGACTCGGCCAGCTCGAGCGGCGACGGCTCCAGACGCGCGAAGTCGAGCAGGAACTCGCGCCGGTAGACGTAGAGCCCGATGTGCTTGAATGTGCGTCGCGGAACGTGCCCGCCGGCGGCGTCACGCGCGTACGGGATCGGCGCGCGGGAGAAGTACAGGGCGAACCCCGCCCTGTCGGTGACGACCTTGACCACGTTCGGATCGTCGAGGTCGCGGGCGTCGTCGAGGCGCCGGCAGAGCGTGCCCATCGGGATGGACGGATCGGCGTCGAGAGGCGCGAGCGCCTCGGCGATCATCTCGGTGGCGAGCAGCGGCTCGTCGCCCTGCACGTTGACGACCAGGTCGCACGCGAGCGCCGCCGCCACCTCGGCCACCCGGTCGCTGCCGCTCGTGTGGCCGGGGCGCGTCATCAGGGCGATCCCGCCGAACGCCTCGACCGCGTCCCGCACGCGCCGGTCGTCGGTGGCGACGACGACGGCGTCGATCGCCGGCGAGGCTTCGGCGCGACGGTACACGTGCTCGATCATCGGCCGCCCGGCGATTTCGACGAGCGGCTTGCCCGGGAGACGGGACGACTGGTATCGCGCGGGAATGACGGCGACGCGGCGTGCGTTGGCGAGCGAGCGGCTGTGCCTGGGGTCCCGATCAGGGTGCACGGCGAATCATAGCACACGTGCGGCGGGCGGCCGACCGTGAGGCCCGTACATGTGAGGCCCGTACACGCGGCAGGGGTCGGAGCGGTTCTCTCCCGATCACGATCCCGCATTCCGATATCGTGATCGGGAAGAAACCGCTCCGACCCCTGCGGGAGGCGGAGAGGCTCCCCGTCAGACCGAGCGGGGCGGCGCGTCGGGAACCGAGTCCCGGCGCTTCAGGCCGTCCGGCACCTTCGCCAACTTGGCCGGGCACGGCTGCTTCCACAGTTTCAGGTAGTCGAACACGAGCTGGCGCTTCATCAGCTGGATCGCGCGCGCCGGATCGACCCCCTTCGGGCAGACGCGCGAGCACTCGCCGGCGAAGTGGCAGCGCCAGGGCCCGCGCTCGCCGGAGAGCACCGCCTTGCGGGCGGCGAACCCGCCATCGCGGCTGTCGTTGTTGTAGCGGTGCGCCTGGCCGAGCGGCATCGGCCCCGCGTAGTGCGGGTCGGTGGCGCACGTCGGGCAGGCCGCCATGCAGCACCCGCACTTGATGCAGTACGAGAACTCGAGGTACTGCTCCAGCTGGTGGGGCGTCTGCCAGTACTCGCCGGTCGGGTTCTGCTGCTCGGCCGCGTCCTCTCGGATGAGGTACGGCTGCAACTCCGCGTGCGTCTTGATCATCGGCATCAGGTCCGGCACCAGGTCCCTGATGATGTTGAAATTGGGGAGCGGAGCCAGCGTCACCATGTCACCCCCGAGCTCGGACACCTGCGTGTTGCACGCCAGGCGGGCCCGGCCGTTGATGAACATCCCGCACGACCCGCACACGCCCATGCGGCACGACGAGCGCCACGCGATGGTCGGCGACAGCGTCTCCTTGATGCGCTTGATGCCCTCGAGCACCGTCATGCCCGGCGGGTTGGGGATCCGGTAGTCCTCCCAATGCGGCTCGGCGTCGGTCGTCGGGTCGAATCTGCGGACACGAAAGACCACCTCGGAGGTGACTGTATTGTTCGCCATGTCTTGTTCCCCTCGCCTAGGCGCCGCGCGCCACGGTGAATCCCGCCCACGCCGCCCAGGTCCCGACGGCGAACAGGACGATGCCAACCGCCAGGATGAGACCGCTGAGGGTCTTCTTGGCCCCGGCCCCGGGGTTGAGCTCGAACAGGATGTTCCGGAGGCCGTAGAGCCCGTGGAACAGCGCCGCGCCGAGCAGCACGACGTAGGTCACCATGAAGAACACGCTCTTCGCCCGCACGACGACGTTCGCCCAGTCGATCGGCGCGCCGCCCTGCGGCGCCGACGCCGCCAGCGGCAGGATCGCGTCGAGGTGCATGATCACCATGTGCAAGCCCAGAAGCAGCAGGATGACGACCCCGGCGGCCAGATGCCACGTCCACAAGCTTTGATCGCGCACGTCTCCTCCTACTTCTTCAGGAATGCGATGCCGCCCACGACCGCCAGGACCGCCGCGACCACCATCACGCCGATGGCCAGCGGGCGCTGCTCGTTCACCGAGGTGCGGTACGGGTAGACCGGCTCGATTGGCGCGCCGATGGCGAATCCCAGCTCGGCCAGCACGAGGCGAATGCCGTTCACCGCGTGAAAGGCGAAGGCCGCGAAGACCAGGTACTCGCCGACGGTGAAGATCGGGCCCTGCACGGCGCCCATGGCCGTCTTCCAGGCCTGCTCCCCGAACGCCCGCGCCGAGGTCACGCCGATGTGCAGGAGGAAATAGAGCAGCAGCCCGAGGCCCGTCACCCGGTGCAGGGTGTACATGTAGCGCTCGAACCCCCAGCGCCCGCCGCCCAGCCAGCCCGTCATTCCGAGGCGGTTCGGACGCCCTTTGTTCTCGATCATGGTGTTCTCTCCCGCATCCGCGCGCTTTCAGATCGCCGGATGCCCAGATCGCACGATCGCAAGATCACAAGATCGCAAGATGTCAGTACTTCCGCTCGACCGGCTTCCACTGATCCACGACCACGGGCTTGTAGTCGAGCCGCGGCGGGCCGCCCGTATACCAGGCCAGCGTGTGCTTCAGCCACTTCTCGTCGTCGCGCGTCGGGAAATCGCGCCTCGAGTGCGCGCCGCGCGATTCCTCGCGGGCGATGGCGCCGACGATGGTCACCTCGGCCAGGTCGAGCAGGTTCTCGAGCTCGATGGCGTGGAACAGGTTCGAGTTGTAGAGCGCCCCCTTGTCGGCGACCGGCGCCTTCTTCGACCGCTCCCGGACGTCCCGGATCACCGTGAGCCCGCGTTCGAGCTCGGGGCCGGTGCGGAAGACCCCCACCTCCCGGTCCATCGTCGCGCGCGCTTCGCGCTTGAGCGCGTAGATGTTCTCGGACCCCTGCCGCGCGAGCAGGTCCTTGACGCGCGCCTGCCGGTCCGCCACCTGGCGCTCGGGCACCGGGGCCGGCGGGCCGAGCTTCGGCAGCGCCTTGGCGATTTCCGCGCCCGTGATCCCGCCCCAGACCAGGCATTCGCCGGTGGAGTTGGAGCCGAGCCGGTTGGCGCCGTGCAGCGACACCGCCGCGGCTTCGCCCGCCGCCCAGACGCCCGGGATGCGCGTGAGGCCGTCGATGTCGGTCTCGATCCCGCCCATCGAGTAGTGCGCCACCGGGCGGATCGGAATCATCTGCGTGATCGGGTCCACGCCGATGAACTTGATGCAGACCTCGCGGATGAGCGGGAGGCGCGTGTTGATCCGCTCGGCCCCGAGGTGCGTGAGGTCGAGGTTGATCGACGGGAGGCCGTCCGAGCCCGTGAAGCCGCGGCCCGCCTCGATCTCGGTCTGCTCGGCGCGCGACACCATGTCGCGCGGCGCCAGCTCGAGCTTGCTCGGCGCGTGCCGCTCCATGAACCGCTCGCCCGACGCGTTGCGCAGGTAGCCGCCCTCGCCGCGGCACGCCTCGGTCATCAGGATGCCGTTCGGCACGAGCCCGGTCGGGTGGAACTGGAGGAACTCCATGTCCTCCAGCGGCAGGCCGGCCCGGTACGCCATCGCCATCCCGTCGCCCGTCACCGTCTCCGAGTAGGTCGTGAAGCCGTACAGCGTGCCGCCGCCCCCGGTGGCGACGAGCAGGGCCTTGCCCCGAAGCACGACCGTCTCGCCGCTCGGCGCGTGGATGCCCAGCAGCCCCGCGAACCGTCCGCCCTCGACCAGCAGGTCGGTGACGAAGAACTCGTCGTAGCGCGTGAAGCTCTTGTAGCGCAGCAGCTGGTCGTACAGCGTCTGCATCTCGAAGAAGCCGGTCTTGTCCGCCGCCAGCGTCGCCCGCGGGAACGAGTGGCCGCCGAACGGCCGCTGCGCGATCCGCCCGTGCTCGTCGCGCGTCCACGGGATGCCCCAGTGGTCGAGCTTCCGGATTTCGTCGGGGATCGTGCTGGCGAAGCGGCGGACGACGTCCTGGTCGGCCAGGAAGTCGGATCCCTTCACGGTGTCCCAGGCATGCAGGTCGATCGAGTCGCCCTCCTCGGTCCGCAGGGCAGCGGCGGTGCCGCCCTCGGCGCAGACCGAGTGGGCGCGCATCAACTGCACCTTCGACACGATGCCGACATCCACGCGGCCATCCAGGCGGGAACAAATCTCGACGGCCGCGCGCAGACCGGCCAGTCCCGCGCCAAGAATGAGTACATCGTGGGTCAGGCTTTGAGCCATCCGGACCTCCTTGCACGTCGGAAACGTGAAGTCCGCGCAACTTGGCGGAGTGGGACGCGGGAAGTCGATCCCGCGGTGACGCTTTCGACAGGTAGCGCGCATCTTATCGCGGCGAAGCCATCGTTGCAACCCGTTGGTGTCGACGTCGGTGACGACGAGGCTCTCCCGCTGCGCGCGCGAGCGATCGACGCGCGCGCAGATTGCCCCAGGATGGTGCAAACTGAAGAATCGCGCGACCGGGTTGCGGAAACTGCCGATCGCGCGCCGCTTTTCAACAGAGTTATCCACAGATCCTGTTGAAAGCGCGCGAGCGTCGCACGGGGAGCTGCCCTAATTGCGTCATTAGGCTCCGCATCGTCGCCATCACGCGGCGCCTCGGCCGTTCGCAGTTGCGTCGATCGATGTTGGGCGATAGCATGGCTGGACTTCCACCGTGAGAGTTTTCCTTCTGAGCGAGGGGCGAGACTTGTGAAGATTCACGAATACCAGGCGAAGGCCATTCTCGCGCGACACGGCGTGCCCGTGCCGCGCGGCGAAGTGGCCCACACGCCGTCGGAGGCCGGCGAGATCGCGCGCCGGCTCGGCGGCACCGTGGTGGTCAAGGCGCAGATCCACGCCGGCGGGCGCGGCAAGGGCGGCGGCGTCAAGCTGGCGAAGTCCGCCGTCGAGGCCGAGCGGCTGGCCACCGAGATGATCGGCATGCGTCTGGTGACGCACCAGACCGGTCCCGAGGGGCGCATCGTCAAGCGCCTGCTCGTCGAGGAAGGGCTGCAGATTGCCCGGGAGCTGTACCTGGGCCTGGTGATCGATCGGGCCGCCGAGCGGCCGGTCGTCATGGCCAGCCCGGCCGGCGGCATGGAGATCGAGAAGGTGGCCGCCGAGACGCCGCAGCTCATCTTCAAGGCCCACGTCGATCCGGCCACCGGGCTCCTGCCGTTCCAGGCCCGCGGCCTCGCGTTCAGCCTCGGCCTCGAGGGGCCGGCGGTCGGCAAGGCCGCGAAGCTGATGGCGCAGGTGTTCGAGGCGTTCATGGCGACCGACGCGTCGCTGGTCGAGATCAACCCGCTCATCGTCACCGCGTCCGGCGACCTGCTGGCGCTCGACGCGAAGATGAACTTCGACGACAACGCCCTGTTCCGCCACCCGGAGATCAAGGACCTGCGCGACTTCGACGAGGAAGATCCGCTCGAGATCGAGGCGTCGAAGTACTCGCTGAACTACATCCGCCTCGACGGCAACATCGGCTGCATGGTCAACGGGGCCGGCCTGGCGATGGCCACGATGGACGTCATCAAGCTGGCCGGCGGCGAGCCGGCCAACTTCCTCGACGTCGGCGGCGGGGCGACGGCCGAACAGATCAAGAACGCCGTCCGGATCCTCACCTCGGATCACAACGTGCGCGCGGTCTTCGTCAACATCTTCGGCGGCATCCTGCGCTGCGACATCCTGGCCGAGGGGCTGGTCGCGGCGGTGAAGGAACTGCACGTCGCCCTTCCGATCGTCATCCGGATGGAGGGGACCAACGTCGACACGGGCAAACGGATGCTGCGCGACAGCGGGTTGAACTTCACCACGGCGGACGCAGTGGACGAGGCGGCCGAGGCCGTCGTGAAGCTGGCGGGAGGTCGCTAATGGCAGTGCTGCTCGACAAGACCACACGGCTCCTCGTCCAGGGGCTCACCGGCCGCGAGGGGACGTTTCACGCGAAGGCGGCGGCCGCCTACGGCACGACGATCGTCGGCGGCGTGACCCCGGGCAAGGGGGGCACGACCCACGAGGGCTGGCCGATCTTCAACACGGTGCGCGAGGCCGCGGCCGCCACGGGCGCCAACGCGTCGCTCGTCTTCGTGCCGCCGGCCGCCGGGGCCGACACGATCATGGAGGCGGTGGACGCCGGCCTCCCGCTCGTCGTCTGCATCACCGAGGGGATCCCGACGCTCGACATGATGCGCGTCGTCACCTTCATGCGCGGCCGGCCGACCAGGCTCATCGGCCCGAACTGCCCGGGCCTCATCTCGCCCGGCAAGGCCAAGGCGGGCATCATCCCGGGCCACATCTGCCTGGAGGGCCGCGTCGGGATCGTCTCGCGCAGCGGGACGCTGACCTACGAGGCCATCCAGCAGACGACGCGGCTCGGCTACGGCCAGACGACGTGCATCGGGATCGGGGGCGACCCGATCATCGGGACGACGTTTGTGGACGCGCTCGGGCTGTTCAACGCCGACCCGGAGACCGAGGCGGTCGTGATGATCGGCGAGATCGGCGGCACGGCCGAGGAGGAAGCCGCCGACTTCATCCGGCGTGAGTTCACCAAGCCGGTCGTCAGCTTCATCGCCGGTCAGACGGCCCCGCCCGGGCGGCGGATGGGCCACGCCGGCGCGATCATCGCCGGCGGGAAGGGGACGGCCGCCGAGAAGATGGCGGCGCTGACCGCGGCCGGCGTGCGCGTCGTGAAGAGCCCGGCGGAGATCGGGGCTGCGGTCAAGACGGTGTTGAAGTAGTCAGAGTAGTGGCTAGGAGTCAGAGTAGTGGCTAGTGGTCAGTGGTTAGTGAATCACGCGGACACACTGATCACTAGCCACTAGCCACTAGTCACTCGTCCCTAGCCCCTAGCCACTAGCCCCTAGCCACCGACCACTACGTGCCCGCCTTCGCACGGCCGCGCCACCCCGGGCGTGGCGGACCCGCGTGCTATACTCGACCCGAACCATCGGGTTATCCGGCGACGCGCCGGCAGAGGCAGCCGGCGCCCTCGGCATCCGCCCCAGGGGCCACCCATGACGCTTGCAGAACTCGCGGCGCGCGACGCGACGTCCGGGCCCGCGGTCGTTCCGGTCGTCAACGATTTCAGCATCCAGGTGGCCACCGTCAACGGCTCCGGCAGCCAGACGGCCAATCTCGTCCTGCTCCGGTCGCTGTTCCAGTCGGGCGTGCCGGTGTCGGGGAAGAACCTGTTCCCGTCGAACATCGCCGGCCTGCCCACCTGGTTCACCATCCGCGCGAGCCGGCACGGCTACGTCGGGCGCAAGAAGGCCACCGACATCCTGGTCGCGATGAACCCCGAGACCGCCCGCGAGGACGTGCTCGGCCTCGAGCCCGGCGCGGTCGTGGTCTACGACGAGCCGCTGGCGCTCGGCGCCGTTCGCGACGACCTCACGTTCTACCCCGTGCCGTTCGACAAGCTGGTGACCCCGGTTTGTTCCGACGCCAAGCTGCGCAAGCTGGTGCGGAACATGATCTACGACGGCGTCCTCTCGCGGCTGCTGGGCATCGAGCTTGCGGAAATGGACCGCGCGCTGGTCAGGCAGCTGGGGAAGAAACCCAAGGCGCTGGCGCTCAACCTGGCCGCGCTCCGGGCCGGGTTCGACTTCGCCGGCGCGAGCCTCGAGAAGCGGGACCGGTTCGTCACCGAGCGAATGCAGGCCAACTCGGGCCGCGTCCTGGTCGACGGCAATGCGGCGGCGGCCATCGGCGCCATGATGGCGGGCGTGACCGTGGTGACCTGGTATCCGATCACCCCGTCCTCCTCGTTGTGCGAGACGCTGGCCGCCTACATGCGGAAATACCGCATGGATCCCGAGACGGGCCGGGCGACGTTCGCGATCGTGCAGGCGGAGGACGAGCTGAGCGCCCTCGGCATGGCGCTCGGCGCGGGGTGGATGGGCGCCCGGTCGATGACGGCGACCTCCGGCCCGGGCATTTCGCTGATGGCGGAGTTCGCCGGCCTCGGGTACTACACCGAAGTTCCGGCGGTGATCTTCGACATTCAGCGGGTCGGCCCGTCCACCGGCCTGCCGACCCGGACCGCGCAGGGCGACATCCTGTCGACGGCGTTCCTCTCGCACGGGGACACGCGCCATCCGATGTTCCTGCCCTCGTCGCCGGGTGAGGTCTACGAGATGGCCATCGCGGCCTTCGACCTGGCCGAGCGGCTGCAGACGCCGGTGTTCGTGATGAGCGACCTCGACCTCGGCATGAACACGTGGATGTCGGACCCGTTCCCGTACCCGGGGACGCCGCTCGATCGGGGCAAGCGCCTGACGCCGGAGAAGCTGGGCGAACTGGGCGACTGGGGGCGGTACCGCGACGTGGACGGCGACGGGATCCCGTACCGCACGGTGCCCGGCGACGGGCTGCCCGCGTATTTCTGCCGCGGGTCGGGCCACAACGACCGCGCGCAATACAGCGAGCGGCCCGGCGACTACACCGCCAACGTCGATCGGATCGACCGGAAGTTCCAGCGGGCGCGGACCCTGGTGCCGCCGCCGGTCGTGGACCTGGTCGCGGGCGCGCGCGTCGGCCTCATCGGCTACGGGACCAGCCACTGGTCGATCGTCGAGAGCCGGGACCAGCTGCGGGAGGAGGCCGGGATCGACACCGCCTATCTCCGGCTGCGCGCGTTTCCGTTCGACGGCGCGCTCGAGCAATTCATCGCGGCCCACGACCGGATCTACGTCGTCGACCAGAACCGCGACGGGCAGATGGCGGCGCTGGTGAGGCTGGACATCGGGGCGGCGCTCACGCCGAGGCTGCGCCACGTCCGGCACTACGACGGCTTGCCGATCGACGCGAGGACGATCACCGACCAGATCCTGACGCAGGAGGCCGCGCTCGCGGCGGAGGCAGGGCGATGACGACGTCTGCAGGTCCCGCGCCGGCCGCGGGCCGCAAGGTCAACCGGATCGGTCTCGAGATGGCCGCCTACCGCGGCGGCAAGAGCACGCTGTGCGCCGGCTGCGGGCACAACGCCATCTCGGAGCGGATCGTCGAGGCCTTCTACGAGATGGGCGTCGACGAGCGAGCGGGTGGTCAAGCTGTCGGGGATCGGCTGCTCGAGCAAGAGCCCGGCCTACTTCCTCGGCCAGTCGCACGGCTTCAACGCCGTCCACGGACGGATGCCGTCGGTGGCCACCGGGGCGATGCTGGCCAACCGGACGATGCAGGCCATCGCCGTCAGCGGCGACGGCGACACCGGGGCGATCGGCATCGGGCAGTTCGTCCACCTGATGCGCCGCAACGTGCCGATGATCTACATCGTCGAGAACAACGGCTGCTACGGGCTCACCAAGGGGCAGCTGTCGCCGACGGCGGACATCGGGTCGACGCTCAAGAACGGCGTGGTGAACGACCTGCCGCCGATCGACCTGTGCGCGCTCGCGATGGACCTGGGCGCCAGCTTCGTGGCCCGGTCCTTCTCGGGCGACAAGAAGCAGATGCTGTCGCTGCTCAAGGCCGCCATCGCGCACCGTGGCACGGCGATGCTCGACGTCATTTCGCCCTGCGTGACGTTCAACGACCACGAGGGCTCGACCAAGAGCTACTCCTACGTGAAGGACCACGAGGAACCGCTCGAGGAGATCAGCTTCGTGCCGTTCTTCGAGGACATCTCGATCGACTACGAGCCCGGCACCGTGCAGGAGGTCGCCCTCCACGACGGGTCGAAGCTGCTGCTCAAGAAGCTCGCCGGCGACTACGACCCGACCAACAAGGCGATGGCGCGCCGCGTCATCCACGAGTCGGCCGCGCGCGGCGAGTTCGCGACCGGCCTCATCTACGTCGAGCCGGGCCGGCCGGACTTCCTCACGCTGCTCAACGTCGTGGACCAGCCGCTGGCGGATCTGCCGCCCGAGAAAGCCCGCCCGTCGCGCGAGGCGCTCGACGCCATCAACCGGGCGTTGGCGTAATCCGTAGTGGCCGGTTGCCAGTGGCCAGTGGGCAGTCTGTCACGTGTGATCGACTGGCAACTGACAACTGACAACTGACTACTGCCGGGTGAATCGTCAGCTCCGGCGCGGCAGCCGGGCTGGTGTACAATCAAAAGCTCCATGGAACGAACATTTGCCATCATCAAGCCCGACGCCGTCGGCCGTCAGCTGGTCGGAGTGATCGTCGGCCGCATCGAGCAGGCAGGCTTCCGGATCCGGGCGATGCGCCTGGCGCACCTCACCAAGCGCGAGGCCGAGGGGTTCTACGCCGTCCACCGGGAGAAGCCGTTCTTCGGCGGCCTGACCGATTTCATGTCGTCCGGCCCGGTGGTGCTCATGGCGCTCGAAGCGCCGGGCGCCATCGCGAAGTGGCGAGACCTGATGGGCGCGACCGACCCCGCGAAGGCGGCTCCCGGGACGCTTCGGCGGGAGTTCGGCACCTCGATCGGCTCCAACGCCACGCACGGGTCGGACGCGCCGGAGACGGCAGCGTACGAGATCGGGTACTTCTTTCGGGGCCTGGAACTGATCTGATCGCCGGGCGGGTGCGACGCGTATGGCCAAGGTGCTGGTGGTGATCGGGCTGGCGATCGCGGCCGCCGGGGCCGCCATGTGGCTCGGCCTGCCGCTCGGCCGCCTCCCCGGCGACATCGTCGTGCGGCGCGGCGCGTTCTCGTTCTCGTTTCCCCTGACGACGTGCGTGCTGCTGAGCGTGGTCATCACGGTGGTGCTCGCCTTGCTGCGGCGCTGACTCACCGGCGCCGGACTCCGGACTTTGGAATTCACGCCATGATTGCAGCCATCCGAGGGACACAGGACATCCTGCCCGGGGTTGTCGAGCGGTGGCAGTTCGTCGAGTCGACGGCCTGCCGCGTGTTCGAACAGTACGGCTACGCGGAGATCCGGACGCCCATCATCGAGCGCGAGGAGCTGTTCGCCAAGGGCACCGGCGAGACGACGGATATCGTCCAGAAGGAGATGTACACGTTCACCGACAAGGACGGGGAGCGGATCACCCTGCGCCCGGAGGCCACGCCCAGCCTCGTGCGCGCCTTTGTCGAGCACTCGCTCGAGCAGGGGATGGCGGTGCCGAAGATCTACACCATCGGCCCGATGTTCCGCCGGGAGCGGCCGCAGAAGGGGCGCTACCGCCAGTTCCACCAGCTCGACGTGGAAGTCTTCGGCGTCAAGGACCCGTCGGTGGACGGGGAAGTGATCGACGTCGCGTGGACGCTCGTCCGCGAGCTCGGCATCACCGACGTCGAGCTGGCGGTGAACTCGGTCGGGTGCCAGGCCTGCCGGCCGGCGTTCTCGGCGGCGCTCGTGGCCGCCCTGGGCGACGACGTGACGCGGCTGTGCGCCGACTGCCAGCGACGCGCGGCGACCAATCCGCTGCGGATCTTCGACTGCAAGGTGCCGGCGGACCAGCCACTCATCGACGCGCTGCCGCACACGGTCGATTACTTGTGCGACGAGTGCCGGGCGCACTTCGGCGCCGTCCAGAGCTACCTCGAGCTGTTCGGAATCCCCTACACGGTGTCGCACAGGCTCGTGCGCGGCCTCGACTACTACACCCGCACGACGTTCGAGGTGCTGGCCGGGCGGATCGGCGCGCAGAACGCGCTGCTCGGCGGGGGGCGTTACGACGGGCTGGTCAAGCACCTGGGCGGCCCGGACCGTGTCGGCATCGGGTTCGCCGCCGGCATCGAGCGGCTCGTGCTCGCGCTGCCCGACGCGCTGACGCCCGCCGAGAAGCGGCCGGACGTCTTCATCGCGGCCCTCGGCGAGCCCGCCCGGGAGTCGTCGCTGGCGCTGCTGCGCGACCTCCGCCGGGCCGGCCTCAACGCGCAGATCGAGTACGAGGGGCGATCGCTCAAGTCGCAGATGAAGCGGGCCGACCGGCTGAAGGCGCCGATCGTCTTCATCCTGGGCGACGACGAACTGGCCCGGAACGAGGTGACGGTGCGCCGGATGGCATCCTCCTCCCAGGAATCGATTCCCCGCGGCGGCGCCGTGGAGTTCGTGAAGCAGGTGACCTATGTTCGACCAGCTCGGTGAGTGGACGCGGAGCGATACGTGCGGCGCCCTGCGGGCGGCCGACATCGGCAGGGCGGTGACGCTGCTCGGGTGGGTCCACCGGGTGCGGGACCTCGGGGCGCTGGTGTTCCTCGACGTGCGCGACCGTGACGGCCTGACGCAGGTCGTCTTCTCGGAGGGGCATCCCGCGCTCGACACGGCCAAGCACCTGCGCGCCGAGTTCGTGGTCGGCGTGACGGGCACCGTGCGGGCGCGTGCGGCGGACGCGGTGAACCCCCGCATGGCGACCGGCGAGGTCGAGGTGGCCGCCGACGAGCTGCGCGTGCTGAACGAGGCGGCGGTCCCCCCGTTTCAAGTGACCGACGAGGCGGCGCTCGCCTCCGACGATCTCCGGCTGCGGTACCGCTACCTCGATCTGCGCCGGCCGAAGCTGCAGGCCAACCTCCTGCTGCGCCACAAGGTGACGATGGCGGTGCGCCGGTACTTCGACGAGCAGGGGTTCTGGGAAATCGAGACCCCGGTGCTCGGCAAGTCCACGCCGGAAGGGGCGCGCGACTACCTGGTGCCGAGCCGCGTCCATCCGGGCGAGTTCTACGCGCTGCCGCAGTCGCCGCAGCTGTTCAAGCAGCTGCTGATGATCGCCGGCACCGACCGCTACTTCCAGATCGTGAAGTGCTTCCGCGACGAGGACCTGCGCGCCGACCGGCAGCCGGAGTTCACCCAGATCGACGTGGAGATGTCGTTCGCGCGCCCGCCGCTGGTCTTCGACCTGATCGAGCCGCTGATGCAGCGAGTGTTCGCCGTGATCGGCCGCGAGGCGGAGACGCCGTTCCGCCGCATGCCGTACGCCGAGGCGATGGCGCGCTACGGCTCCGACAAGCCGGACCTGCGCTGCGCCATGGAGATCCAGGACCTGTCGGCGGTGTTCGCCGACACCCCGTTCACGCCGTTCCGCGACGCGCTGGCCGCGCGCGGCGCCGTGCGGGGCATCGTCGTCCCGGGCGGCGCTCGCTACAGCCGCAAGCAGCTCGACGCGCTGACCGACCAGGCGCGGCAGGCGGGCGCGTCGGGGCTGGTCTGGGTGCGCCGCTCCGAGGAGGGGATCAAGAGCCCCGCCCTCAAGGGCGCGGGGGAAGCGACGCTCGCCTCCGCGCTCGAGCGCGCCGGGGCCGGCCCCCAGGACTTGCTCCTGCTCGCGGCGGGCGACGCTGCGAAGACGTCGGTCGTGCTCGGCCAGCTGCGGCTCGCCGTCGCGAAGGAGGAGGGGCTGCTGAAGCCCGATGCGTTCGCGTTCGTGTGGGTCACCGACTTCCCGATGTTCGAGTGGGATCCCGAAGCGCAGCGCTTCGCCGCCATGCACCACCCGTTCACCTCGCCGCGCGTCGAGGACCTGGATCGGCTCGAGCGCGACCCGGCAGCGGTGCGCGCGCAGGCGTACGACCTCGTCCTCAACGGCAGCGAGATCGGCGGCGGCAGCATCAGGATCCACGACTCGTCGGTGCAGGCGCGCGTGTTCACGGCCATCGGCCTTGCCGACGAGGAGGCCGCTCACCGGTTCGGGTTCTTTCTCCAGGCCCTGCGCTACGGCACGCCGCCCCACGGCGGCATCGCCCTCGGCCTCGACCGGATCGTGGCGATCCTGGCGGGGGAGCCGTCGATTCGCGAAGTCATCGCGTTCCCGAAGACCGCGGCGGCCGTCGATCAGATGACCGGCGCCCCGACCGAGGTCGACGACAGGCAGCTCAGGGACCTGAAGATCGCGCTCAGCCGCGGGGTTTGACCGGGGCGGCGGGCGCGTGGTACGATGGCTCGTCTAAGTAGCTGTAGAGGAAGGAGATACGCACCGCTGCGCGGTCCTCGATGAGAACGATTGCGGTCCCCGATGAGGGGATTGAGACGCTGTTCGGGTCCTTCGACGAGAACCTCCGCTACCTCGAGTCTTTTCTAGGCGTCCACATCCGCACCCAGGGCCAGTCTCTGCTGGTCGACGGCGATGAGGCCAGCACCGAGAAGGTCGAGCGCGTGATCTCGGCGCTCGTGTCGCTCGTCCACGAGGGGTACCGCCTCGCCAACGGCGACGTGAAGCTGGCCGCGCAGCTCGTCTCCGACGATGCGGGCGTGGAGCTGCGCGACTACTTCGTGAAGGGGGCGCAGCCCAAGGCCGTCGGCAAGAAACAGGTGACGCCCAAGAGCGTCAACCAGCGGCGGTATCTCGACGCCATCGAGCGCCACGACATCGTGTTCGGGATCGGGCCGGCCGGCACGGGCAAGACCTACCTCGCGATGGCCGAAGCCGTCTCGTTCCTGCTGGCGAAGAAGGTGACGCGCATCGTCCTCGCGCGGCCGGCGGTCGAAGCGGGCGAGAAGCTCGGCTTCCTCCCCGGCGACCTGCAGGAGAAGGTGAATCCCTACCTGCGGCCGCTCTACGACGCGCTGTACGACATGCTGGACGTCGAACGCGTCGAGCGGCTGCTCGACCGGGGGACGATCGAGATCGCCCCGATTGCCTTCATGCGCGGCCGCACCCTGAACGACTCGTTCGTCATCCTCGACGAGGCGCAGAACACCACCTCCGAGCAGATGAAGATGTGCCTCACGCGGCTCGGGTTCGGGTCCAAGGCGGTCGTGACCGGGGACATCACGCAGATCGACCTGCCGGCGGGGCGCACCTCGGGCCTCATCGAGGCGATGAAGGTCGTGTCGAACATCGAGGGGATCGCGTTCGTGCACTTCGACGAGCGGGACGTCGTGCGCCACAAGCTCGTGCAGCAGATTGTCAAGGCGTACGAAAAGTACACCAACGACGACGGCGGCCCGCGCCGCGCGACGTAAGCCGGAGGAGCATGGCGCACCAGGCGGCTCTTCAGGGCGTGCGCGTCTACCTGACCGACGGGGCGGGCCGCCCACGTCACGCCCCGGCGCTCGCCGGCTGGCTCCGCGCGGTGGCGCCGGCCCGGGCCCGCGGGGTCGTCACCATCGCGCTGGTGGACGATGCGGCGATGCGGCGGCTGAACCGGCGCTTCGCGGGGCAGGACCGGGTCACCGACGTGCTGTCGTTCCCGTCGGGCGCGGTCGAGGGGGTGCTCGGCGACATCGCCATCGCCACCGGCGTGGCGCGGCGGCAGGCGCGGGAGGCCGGCCATACCTACGCCGCGGAGCTCCGCGTCCTGGCGCTTCACGGGCTGCTGCACCTGCTCGGGTACGATCACCATGGCGACGGCGGGACGATGGCGCGCGCCGAGGCGCGCCTGCGGCGCAAGGGCGGGTTGCGCGCCGGCCTGATCGAGCGCGCGGGGCCGTGACGCGGCCGGAATGGACAACGAGCGGATGCGCTGTGGCTTCGTGGCTCTCATCGGGCGGCCGAACGTCGGCAAGTCGACGCTGCTCAACCGGCTGGTCGGCACCAAGCTGGCCATCGTCTCCGACAAGCCGCAGACAACCCGCAACCGGATCGCGGGCGTGCGGAATTACGACGCCGGGCAGGCGATCTTCCTCGACACGCCCGGCATCCACCGGCCGACGCACCGGATGAACGTGCGGATGGTGGACGCGGCCGTCGAGGGGATCCGCCAGGCGGACCTGCTGGCGCTCGTCACCGATGCGACCGACGCCCGGGCCGGCCGGGGAGAGCGCTTCATCCTGGAGCAGGTGGCCCGGGCGACTTCGCCCGTCGTCCTGGTCATCAACAAGGTCGACCTCGTGGCGCGGCCGGCGCTGCTGCCGTTCATCTCGAACTGGAGCGGGCGGCACCCGTTCGCCGACATCGTGCCGGTGTCGGCGCTGACCGGCGAGAACGTCGATCGCCTCGAGCAGGTCATCCTGGAGCGCCTGCCCGAGGGGGAGCCGGTCTACCCGACCGACTACCTGACCGACCAGCCCGAACGGTTCTTCGTGGCCGAGACGATCCGCGAGAAGGTGCTGGCGCTGACGCACGCCGAGATTCCCTTCTCGAGCGCGGTCGTCGTGGACCGGTTCGAGGAGGCGGACGAGAAGGGGATCATGCGCTTCTACTGCTCGATCCTGGTCGAGCGGGACTCCCAGAAGCCGATCCTGATCGGGCGCGCGGGCGAGATGATCAAGCGGATCGGCACGGCGGCCCGGCACGATCTCGAGCGGTTCTTCGACGCGCACGTCTTTCTCGACCTCCGCGTGAAGGTGGAATCGGAGTGGCGCGAGAACGACCGCATGCTGGACCAGCTGGGGATGCCCCGCCGGGAGCGATAACCCGGGGGGGGTGACGGTGCGGTACGGTGATAGCGCAGGGCTTCAGCCCTGCGCCCCAAAGACGCCGTAGGCGCGGGGCTTCAGCGCTGCTCTTCATGGTAGAGTAAGGAGTTCTCGCGCGCGCCGCCATGCCCCTCTACAAGACCGAGGCGCTCATCCTGCGTACCTACAAGCTCGGGGAGGCGGACCGGATTGTCGTCTTCCTGACGCGGGACCGCGGGAAGAAGCGGGGCGTGGCGAGCGGCGCGCGGCGCCCGAAGTCCCGGTTCGCCGGGGCGCTCGAGCCGCTGACGCGGGTCGGCGTCTCGTATTACGAGCGGGAACACCGGGACCTCGTCCGGCTCAGCTACGCGGAGTCGCAGTGTTCGCCGCTGCTCGCGTCGCGGCCCGATGCGCTCAGCCACGTCGGCTACTTCGCCGAGCTGATCGACGAGTGGGCGCAGGAGGGGGACCCGAACGAGCGGCTGTTCCGCCTGGGGGCGTCGACGCTCGAGGCGCTGGCCGCCGGCGTGCCGACCGACCCGGTGGCCAGGTACTTCGAGTACTGGCTGCTTCGCCTGCAGGGGGTGTATCCCCCGCACGTCGCGTGCCACCGGTGCGGCACCGCGCTCGACGGCGACGCTGACGGCGCCTGCCTCGAGCCCGGCGCGCACGTGTTCACGTGCCACGGCTGCAGCGGCCGCGACGGCCGGGAAGATCCAGGCGTCACGCTCTCGCAGGGGGCGCTTTCGTTCCTGGCCGCCGCCGAATCGGTGCCCCCGCAGCGGCTGGCGGCCGTGCCGCTCGGCCGGCGCGTCGATCGCGAGCTCGAGGCGGTTCACCGGGCGCTGATGCGCCTGCACCTGGAGAAGGAACTGCGGTCGACGCGGGTCCTGCGCGACCTGCGCCGGTAGCCGGGCCGTGGATGATGGCATGACGTTTCAAGACCTGATCCTCAAGCTCACGGCGTTCTGGGCGTCGCACGGCTGCCTCATCCAGCAGCCGATCGACCTCGAAGTCGGCGCCGGCACCTCCCACATCGAGACGTTCCTGCGCGTGCTCGGCCCGCGGCCGTGGTCGGTCGCCTACGTCCAGCCGTCGCGCCGCCCCGACGACGGCCGGTTCGGCCAGAACCCGAACCGTCTCTTCAAGCACCACCAGTTCCAGGTCATCCTCAAGCCGTCGCCCGACGAGGTGCAGCGGATCTACCTCGAGAGCCTGGAGGCGTGCGGCATCAATCCGCGCCAGCACGACATCCGCTTCGAAGAAGACAACTGGGAATCGCCCACGCTCGGGGCGTGGGGCATCGGCTGGCAGGTCATGCTCGACGGCCAGGAGATCACCCAGTTCACCTACTTCCAGCAGGTCGGCGGGCTCGACCTCTCTCCGGTGTCGGCCGAGATCACCTACGGCCTCGAGCGGATCGCGATGTTCCTGCAGAAGGTGGACAGCGTCTACGATCTCGAGTGGGCGCCCGGGGTGAGTTACGGCGAGGTGCGCCTGCGCGACGAGGTGGAGCAGTCGAAGTACGCGTTCGGCCAGGTGGACATGCCGCGCGAGGCGTTCGTCGCGCTGCACCGCGACCTCTTCGACCGCCATCACGCCTTCGCCCGGACGCTCCTCGCGTCGAAGCTGGTGCTGCCGGCCTACGAGCAGTGCCTGAAGTGCTCGCACCTCTTCAACGTGCTCGATTCCTCGGGCGGCGTCGGCGTCAGCGAGCGGACCGCCTACATCCTCAAGGTGCGGCAGCTCGCCGTCGGCATCGCCCAGGCGTACGTGGAGTCGATCGCGCCCCCGGCGGACGCGGGCGGGTCGGATAACTAGATTCGGCAACAGGACGGACGACCATCGTGGACCGTGAGCTGCTGATCGAGATCGGAACCGAGGAACTGCCGGCCTCCTGGCTGCCGGGGCTGACGCGGCAGTTCGGGGACCACCTCACCGCGCGCCTCGGCGCGCTGCGCGTGCCGCCCGGCGGCCCCGCGGAGACATTCGGCACCCCGCGCCGGCTGACCGCCCGGGTCGCCAGGATGCCCGAGCGGCAGACCGACCTCGAGGACCTCATCACCGGTCCCGCGGTGACGGCGGCGTTCAAGCCGGACGGCAGCCCGACGCCGGCGGCGATGGGATTTGCCCGCAAGTGCGGCGTGGAAGTGCCCGCGCTCGAGCGCGTCGAGACGGCGAAGGGGATCTACCTCGCCCATCGCCGGCAGCAGCGCGGCCACGCCACCGTCGACGTCCTGCCCGGGGCGTTCGGCGCGGTCCTGCGGGACCTGGCGTTCCCGAAGCAGATGCACTGGGACGCCTGGCTCGACGACGGCCGCGGCGAGCTGACGTTCGGCCGGCCCATCCGCTGGATTCTCTTCCTCTACGGCGGCCGCGTCGTCCCCTTCACGATCAACCGCAGCGACGCGGCGCGGTCAAGCCTGGTGCAGGAGGTCCGCTCGGGGGCCATCACCTACGGGCATCGCTTCCTGGCGACCAGCGGCCGCGCCGGGCGCGCCATCAAGGTCCGGTCCTTCGACGAATATCGCGCGAGACTGTCCGAGCACTTCGTCGTGCTCGACAGCGGGGAGCGCCACGACCGGATCGCCCGCGAGCTCGACGCGCACGCGCAGCGGCTGGGCGGGCGGGTGAGCGCCGCGGCGTCCTCGCGCTCGGGCCTGCTCCAGGAGGTGCCGGACCTGGTGGAGTACCCCACGGTCGTGGCCGGGACGTTCGCGACCGAGTTCCTGTCGCTGCCCGAGGAAGTGCTCACCACGACGATGATCCACCACCAGCACTTCTTCCCGGTGGTGAACGCGAGCGGCCACCTGATGCCGGCGTTTCTTGCCGTCACCAACACCGAGGCCGCCGACTCGCGCACCATCCCGCGAAACTGCGAGCGGGTGCTGGCGGCCCGGCTGCGCGACGCGCAGTTCTTCTTCGACGCGGACCGGCAGACCCCCCTCGAGCAGCGGTTGCCGGCGCTGGCGAGCGTGCTGTTCCACAAGAAGCTGGGCAGCTACGGCGCCAAGGCGAACCGGCTCGAGCGCCTGGCCCGGCATTGCGCGGGCGACGTCTTCGGCAGGCCCGACCTGGCGGAGGCGGCGGCCGCGGCCGGCAGGCTGGCGAAGGCCGACCTGGTGACCGACATGGTGCGCGAGCTGACCGAGCTCCAGGGCACGATGGGCGGGATCTACGCTCGCGAGGAAAAGCTCGCCGAACCGGTCTGGCGCGCGATCTACTACCATTACCTGCCGGCCGCTCCGGAGGCGGACGCGCCGCCGTCCAGGGCCGACTTGGGGCAGGCCGCCGTCACCTGGGCCGCCGTGTCGGTGGCCGACAAGCTGGATACGCTCGTGGCCTCGTTCGCCGCGGGCGAGCGGCCGACCGGCACGCGGGATCCGTACGGCCTGCGCCGCCAGGCGCACGGGCTGCTCAAGGTCCTGGTCGATCTGCCGGACCTGACAGGGGTCGAGGCGCCAGTCAGCCTCGGGGCGCTGCGCCGGGAGGCGCGCGAAGCCCTCGAGGCGTGCGCCGAGCCGGGCGTCAAGCTGCCCGCGGCGACGGCCGAGGAAGACGGCGACCTGACGACGTTTCTGGCCGAGCGCTTGCGATACCTGTTCCAGCAGCGCGGATTCTCCTACGATGAAGTGAACGCGGTGGCCGGCGCCCGCCGGAGCTTCGTCGATGACCCCCACGACGCGCGCCTGCGCCTGGAGGCGCTGCAGCGCGGCCGGACCTCGCCGGATTTCGAGGCGCTGGCCGTGGCCTTCAAGCGGGTCAAGAACCTGTCGCGCGAGCTCGAGGGCGGCCCGGTCGAGACGCTGGACCGGCTTTCCGAGCCGGCCGAGATCGCGCTCGTCGAGGAGTTCCGCACGCGGGGCGGCCTGGTCAGAGAGGCGGCCGCCCGGCGCGACTACTCGGAAGCGTTCCGGCTGGCGGCCGGGTTCCGCCCCTCGGTGGACCGGTTCTTCACCGACGTGTTCGTCATGGTGGACGACGCCGCGCTCCGCGGCCAGCGGCTCACGCTGGTCTGGCGTCTCCACGATTTGATACAGGAGCTGGCTGATATCTCGGAGATCGTTCCTCAAAGCGAGTTGGCGCGCTAGTCCAACTCTTTCCTCATCCATCATCAACGGAGTCATCAGACACATGGCCAAGAAGACGGGAGCGAAGGCGAAAGGCAAGGCCGCTCGAAAGCCGCCGGCTGTCAGGAAGGCCGCGCCGGCCGCGAAGGCCAGGGCGACCAAGTACGTCTACTTCTTCGGCGGAGGCAAGGCGGACGGCAATCGGACCATGAAGGACCTGCTCGGCGGCAAGGGCTCGGGCCTCGCCGAGATGACCAATGCCGGGCTGCCGGTGCCGCCCGGATTCACGATCACGACCGCGGCGTGCAACCTCTACTACGAGACGGGCAGGAACGTGCCGGCGGACGTCGAGAGCCAGATGGGGTCGAACCTCCAGAAGCTCGAGAAGATCGCGGGCCAGCAGTTCGGGTCGGTGGCGAACCCCCTGCTCGTGTCGGTGCGGTCCGGGGCCAAGTTCTCGATGCCGGGGATGATGGACACGATCCTCAACCTCGGGCTGAACGACGAGACGGTGGAGGGGCTGAAGGCGCGGACCCTCAACGGCCGGTTCGCCTACGACAGCTACCGCCGCTTCATGCAGATGTTCGGCAACGTCGTGCTCGAGATCCCGAAGGACGAGTTCGAGAAGGAGTTCGACGCCGTCAAGCACGAGCGCGGCGCGAAGGTCGACACCGACCTCGACGAGGCGGCGCTCCGCGAGGTGGTGAAGCGCTACAAGGGCGTGGTCCGTCGCCTGACGGGCAAGGCGTTCCCCGTCGAGCCGATGCAGCAGCTGCGCGGCGCGCGCGACGCGGTGTTCCGTTCCTGGAACAATCCGCGGGCGAAGGAGTACCGGCGCATCTACGACATTCCCGACCATATCGGCACGGCGGTCAACGTCCAGCTGATGGTGTTCGGCAACTCGGGCAACAGGTCCGCGACCGGCGTCGGCTTCACGCGCAACCCGGCCAACGGCAAGAACGAGTTCTACGGCGAGTTCCTCATCAACGCGCAGGGCGAGGACGTCGTGGCCGGCATCCGGACGCCGATGCCGATCACCCGCCTCGAGGTCGAGATGCCCCAGGCCTACAAGGAGCTGCGCCGGCACACGACACTGCTCGAGCGGCACTACAAGGACGTGCAGGACTTCGAGTTCACCATCGAGAACGAGAAGCTGTTCATGCTCCAGACGCGGTCCGGCAAGCGCACCGGCTACGCGGCGGTCGTGATCGCGACCGACATGGTGGCCGAGCGGCTGCTCAAGCCGGCCGAGGCGCTGCTGCTCGTCGACCCGTCCTCGCTGTCCCAGCTGCTCGCGCCGGTGTTCGACCCGAAGGAGTGGAAGGCGATCCCGGTGGCGACCAGGGGGCTCCCGGCCTCGCCGGGCGCGGCGTCGGGCCAGGTGGTCTTCACCGCCGACGAGGCGGTGGCGTGGACCGAGCAGGGGCGGAAGGTCGTGCTCGTCCGCAAGGAAACGGCGCCGGACGACATCCACGGCATGTTCGTGTCGCAGGGCGTGCTGACCGCCACCGGCGGGATGACGTCCCACGCGGCGGTCGTCGGCCGCCAGATGGGCAAGCCGGCGATCGTCGGCGCGTCCGAGATCCGGGTCGACGAGGAGCACAAGGTCGTCGTCGTCGGCGGCCGGTCGCTGCACGAGGGGGACTTCATCGCGTTCGACGGCCTGTCGGGCGAGGTCAAGGTGGAGAAGGTGCCCACCAAGCCGAGCGAGATCCTGCAGGTGATCGACGGCTCGATGAAGCCCGAGGAGTCCGACATCTACCAACGGTTCGCCCGGCTCCTGTCCTGGGCCGACAAGGTCCGGACGATGGGGATCCGCGCCAACGCGGACCTGCCGGACCAGGCCGAGATCGCCTACGCGTTCGGCGCGCGCGGCATCGGGCTGTGCCGGACCGAGCACATGTTCTTCGCCGACGACCGGCTGCCGATCGTCCGCCGGATGATCCTCGCCGACAACGACGCCGACCGGAAGGCCGCCGTGAACGAACTGCTGCCGATGCAGCGGGGCGACTTCTACGGCGTGTTCAAGGCGATGCACGGCTGCCCGGTCACCGTCCGCACGATCGACCCGCCGCTGCACGAGTTCCTCCCCAAGCGCGAAGACCTGATGGTGGAGATCGCGAGGCTCGAGATCACCGGCGCCGACCCGAAGGCGCTGGCCGAGAAGCGGACGCTGCTCGCCCGCGTCGAGCAGCTCCACGAGTTCAACCCGATGCTCGGACACCGCGGCTGCCGCCTCGGGATCACCTACCCGGAGATCACCGAGATGCAGACGCGCGCCATCATGGAAGCGGCCTGCCAGCTCAACAAGGAAGGGCTGAAGGTGGTGCCCGAGATCATGATCCCGCTCGTCGGGTTCGTGAAGGAGCTGAAGGACCAGAAGGCGATCGCCGAGCGCGTCTGCCAGGAGGTCCTGAAGGAGCAGAAGATCAAGATCAAGTACCTCATCGGCACGATGATCGAGGTGCCGCGAGGCGCGGTGACGGCCGACGAGATCGCCGTCGAGGCGCAGTTCTTCTCGTTCGGCACCAACGACCTCACGCAGATGACGTGCGGGTTCTCGCGCGACGACATCGGCAAGTTCCTGAAGATCTACCAGGAGCGCCGCATCCTCGACGCCGACCCGTTCGCCAGCATCGACACGGTGGGCGTGGGCAAGCTGGTGGACATGGCCGTGAAGCTCGGCCGGAAGACCAAGCCGGATCTCAAGCTGGGCGTCTGCGGCGAGCACGGCGGCGACCCGGCCTCGATCCACTTCTTCCAGAAGGTCGGGCTGAATTACGTGAGCTGTTCGCCGTTCCGCGTCCCGGTGGCGCGGCTGGCCGCAGCCCACGCGGCGCTCAGCGTGAAGGTCGGAGACTAAGGGGCTACTGGCTACTGGCTACTGGCCACAGGCCAGCCCACTGACGGGCCAGGGAGCACCACGCTTCCTGGCCCGATGTGGTTTCTGGCATGATCACGCACTGAACGGCGTAACAGGGTGACAAGGCCCGTAGCCCGTGGCCTGTAGCCTGCGGCCCTAGCCCGTCTCAACTTTGCCATGTCCAAAGTCCACCGCCTCTCCCCCGAACTCGCCAACCAGATCGCCGCCGGCGAGGTCGTCGAGCGCCCGGCGTCGGTGGTCAAAGAGCTGGTCGAGAACGCGATCGACGCGGGCGCGACGCGCGTGGCGGTGACGTGCGAGCTCGGCGGCAAGAAGCTCATCCGCGTCGAAGACGACGGGATCGGCATGGATGCCGACGACGCGCAGCTCGCGCTCGACCGGCACGCGACGAGCAAGATCTCGACGTCCGAGGACCTCGAGGGGATCGTGACGCACGGGTTCCGCGGCGAAGCCCTGCCCAGCATCGCGTCGGTGTCGCACCTCGTGCTCAGGTCGCGGCCGGCCGACGCGTCGAGCGGCACGGAGATCAGGGTCAGCGGCGGCACGCTGTCGTCGGTGCGCGAGGTCGGGGCGCCGCAGGGCACGACCGTCGAGGTGGCGGACCTGTTCTACAACCTGCCGGCCAGGCGGAAATTCCTCAAGTCCGACGGCGCGGAGTCGGCCCAGATCTCGCGGATGGTCACGCAGCTGGCGCTGGCGTACCCGGGCATCGGGTTCGCGCTGACCAGCGCCGGCCGGCGCGTCCTGGAATGCCCGCCGGTTCAGACGCTCGCCGACCGGTTCTATCAGCTCTACGGCGAGCGGGAGGACCTGGTCGAGGTGGGGAAGCAGGCGTCCGGCATCCGGGTGTCCGGCCTGATCGCGGCGCTGGCCGAGCAGGGGCCGCGGCGCGGGCCGCAGAACATCTTCGTCAACCGCCGGATCGTCAAGGACAAGACCGTGGCGCACGCCATCATCGAGGCCTACAGCGTGGCCTCGGTGAAAGAGCGAAGCCCGGAGGTCCACCTGTTCATCGAGATGGCGCCCGACCAGGTGGACGTCAACGTCCACCCGACCAAGGCGGAGGTCCGCTTCCGGAACCAGTCCTCGGTGCACGAAGTGGTGCGGAGGGCCATCGGCGCCGCCCTCGGGCAGGGGCCGGCGCCCGAGCTGCAGCTCACGCGGGAGTCGGTCCCGCCGGCGCAGCCGGTTTCCCTGTCGTTCCCGGGCTTGCTCGGCGGCATCTACCCCAATCGTTGGGCGCCGATCCCGGGCCAGGCGGGCGCCGTCCCGGTGCCGGGCTGGTCGGTTCGTCCCGCCGCTTCGCCGGATGTAGCGGGAGGCCCGTCGGCCGCCGGCGCGGCGGACGCGGCGCCGGGCGACAGCGCGCCGCTCGAGGGCCCGGTCGCCGCGCTCGGCGTCCGGCCGATGATCCCGCTCGGCCAGTTTCGCGACACGTTCATCATCGCCATCGACGACGAAGGGATCGCGGTGATCGATCAGCACGTCGCGCACGAGCGCGTGCTGTTCGAGCGCGTGATGCAGCGGCTGACCGACGGGCGGCTCGAGAGCCAGCTCCTGCTCGAGCCGCTGGTCGTCGAGCTGTCGGCCAGCGGGTGCGAGGTCATGCTGCGGCGGGCCGACGAGCTGCGGCGGTTCGGGTTCGACGTCGCGGACTTCGGCGCCCACAGCGTCCGGGTCGCCGCCGTGCCGGCGCTGCTGACGCCGGGCGAGAGCGTGGCGGCGGTGCGCGCCCTGGCCGACGACCTCGACGGGCTCGACCGTGGGGCGAGCGTCGAAGAGGCGCTGAAACGGATTGCCGCGACCACCGCGTGTCACGCCGCCGTCAAGGCCAACGCGCCGCTGACGCACGAGCAGATGGCGCACATTCTCGAAGAGCTGCGCCGCACGGCGTACTCCACCGTCTGCCCGCACGGAAGGCCGGTCCTGCTGAGGCTGACGCGGAGGGAGATCGAGAAGAACTTTCAGAGGATCTGACAGGGGTAGTAGTTGGTGTCAGTTGTCAGTTGCCCGTTTCCGGTGGTCAGTCAGTCACGCGTGACACACTGACAACTGGCCACTGACAACTGGCCACTACGACTGGCCAGCGCCCCTTCTTCGCTTCTCCTTGATCACCTCCCACCCGTCCAGCCTTCGCTTGATTTCCTTCTCGAATCCGCGCTCGGTGGGGTGGTAGTAACGCCGGCCGCGCAGCCGCTCGGGCAGGCAGTCCATCGGCGTCACGGCCTCGGGCTCCTTGTGGGCGTAGCGATAGCCTTTGCCGTAGTCGAGCTCCTTCATCAGCCTGGTGGGCGCGTTCCGCAGCTGGAGCGGCACCGGCTCGGCCACGTCGTGGAGCGCGTCGCCGGCCGCCTGCGCGTAGCCGACGTAGAGCGCGTTGCTCTTGGGCGCCGTGGACAGGTAGACCACGGCCTGGGCGAGGGCGTTGTTCCCTTCGGGCATGCCGATGAAGTGCACGGCGTCCTTCACGGCGACGGTGACCACCAGGGCCTGCGGGTCGGCGATGCCCACGTCCTCGGAGGCGAACCGGACGAGCCGCCGGGCGATGTAGAGCGGGTCCTCGCCGGCCTCCACCATGCGGGCCAGCCAGTAGAGCGCGGCGTCCGGATCGCTGTTGCGCATCGACTTGTGCAGGGCCGAGATGAGGTTGTAATGCTCCTCGCCGGCCTTGTCGTAAAGGAGCATCCGGCGCTGCGCCACCAGCTCCACAAACGCGGTGTCCACGCGCCGGCGCCCGCTGCCGGCGTCGGAGGGCGCCGCGAGGACCGCGGCCTCGAGCACGTTCAGCGCCGTCCGGGCGTCGCCGCTGGCCAGCGTGGCGACGGCCTCGAGCGCGGCCGGCTCCACGTCCACCTCTTCCGCGCCCAGCCCCCGCTCGGGGTCCGCCAGCGCGCGGCGCAGGATGTCGAGCGTGGCCTCGAACGTCAGCGGCGCGAGCACGTAGACCTGCGACCTCGACAGGAGGGCCGAGTTCACCTCGAACGAGGGATTTTCGGTCGTGGCGCCGATGAGCACGATGTCCCCGGCTTCGACGCGCGGCAGGAAGGCGTCCTGCTGCGCCTTGTTGAACCGGTGGATTTCGTCGACGAACACGATCGTGCGCCGTCCCATCTGCCGCCGGGCCTGTTCGGCTTCGGCCATGACGGCCTTGATCTCCTTGATGCCGGCCAGCACGGCGCTGAAGGAGATGAAGTGGGCCCGCGTGACGTGCGCGATGAGGCGCGCGAGCGTCGTCTTGCCGGTGCCCGGCGGGCCCCAGAGGATGATCGACTGCAGCAGGTCGCGTTCGATGGCCACCCGGAGCGGGCGGCCTGGCGCCAGGAGGCTGTCCTGGCCGACGAGCTCCTCGAACGTGCGCGGCCGCATGCGGTCGGCGAGCGGCGCAGCGGGGCGGGCCGTCGTCCGGTCGTCGTCGGTGAAGAGGTCGGGGGTGCTCATCCGCGTTCTCAGCATAGCAGACGGGCCTGGCGGCGTCGCCTGCGGGGCGGGGGCACGGTATACTGACGCCACCGGCGCTCGTCCGCGCCGGCACCCCGGAGGACTCCGTGCCCAGACTGCGAGTGGCGCTCGCCGCCCCCGTGCTCGTCTACGCCGTGCTGGCCACGGTGACGCCCGGGCGGTTGTCGGCCCAGGTACCGGCGTTCCGCGCCGGCGTCGAAGTCGTGCTCATCGACGTCAGCGTCGTCGATCGGTCCGCATTCCCGGTGAGCGATCTGACGCCGGCCGAGTTCAGCGTGACCGTGGACGGCAAGCCGCGGAAGATCGTCTCGGCGCAGTTCCTCTCGCACCGCGCCCCCGGCATCGACGAGATCCTGCGCGTCGAGCGGGGCGAGCCGCGGCCCGAGGTCATCGCGCCGGGCCGCGTCGGCGCCGGGCGGGACGTGATTATCGGCGTGGACGAAGACAGCCTCGGGCCCGACGATGGCGAGCTGGCCAAGCGCGCGATCGGCCGGTTCCTCGACCAGTTGCTGCCCACCGACCGCGTGGCCCTCGTGACGCTGCCGCGCCTGCCGGCTCGCGTCGGCCTCACCAGCAACCGCAGGGACCTGTTCGACGCGCTGTCGCTCCTCAGCCCGGCCTTCGTCCCCTGGCCGCACACCGACTACCGGATCGGCCTCTCCGAGGCCTACGATATTTCGAGGCGGGACGGCATGACCGCGACCGATGTCGTCCAGCGGGAGTGCATCGACAAGCTCACGAACCAGTCGTCCCGGGTCGATCCGGTCAACAGCGCGGCCATCGAGGCTTGCCGCGCGAACGTGCTGGTCCAGGCGAACCAGATGGCGCTGGTGGGCCGCGATCGGGCGCAGCGCTCGCTCGACGCCCTGCGTCACCTCGCCGGCCTCCTCTCGTCGATTCCGAGGCCCAAGACCCTGGTGCTGGTCAGCGGCGGGTTTCCGCCGCCGGTCAATCCCAGCGAGTTCACGCCGGTGGCCCTGGCCCTGGCCGCCGCGCAGGTGAATCTCTACACGCTCTTCGTGGAGAAGTACCAGTTCGACAATGCGGCCATCCAGCCGTCACCGACCGCCTCCGCCGACGAGGCGCTGGTGCGGTTCGGCATCGAGAACATGACGGCCTCGGCCGGGGGGACGCTGTTGCTGGCGACGGGGGAGCTCGAGCCGTGGTTCGACCGCGTGTCGCGCGAGCTGGCGGGCTCGTACCTGATTGGCGTCGAAGTGGAGCCCGCCGACCGCGACGGCCACCCGCACCGGGTGGATGTCCACGTGAGCCGGGACGGTCTGTCGGTCCGGGCGCGCAAGCAGTACGTCATCGGGCCGGCGAGCCGGCCGGCCGAGCCGGCGGGGGCGCCACCCGAAGCGGCCGGGGCCGCGACCGGCGAGACGAGCCGGCCGGGGCCGGCGGCCGGGTTCAGCGAGCTGTCGTACAACCGGATCCTGACGGCGGCCCGCGAACTCGAAGGCACCGGCGACATTTACATCACGCTCAAGGCCACCCTCGTCGGGGCAAAGGGCTCCGCCGGCCGCGAGGTGCTGGTGGAAGCGAAGATCGATCCGCGCAGCGTGTCGTTCGTGCCCGCCGACGGGCGCCGCGTGGCCCACCTCGGGATTGCCGTCTTCTGCGGCGGCGCCAAGCGCGCCGTCGTGGGCCAGTTGTGGCAGGACGTCAATTTCGCGCTCCGGGAAGACACGTTCGCGAGCTACGCCGGCGAAGGCGTTCCGTACACGGCCAGGGTCGCCGTGGCCGGAGACCCCAGGGACGTGAAGGTCGTCATCTACGATTACCGGTCCGACCTGCTCGGGGCGATGACGGCGAAGATCAAGTAGCGCGGCGCTGACGGGCGGCCTCGTAGACGAGCAGCGCCGCCGACACGGCGACGTTCAGCGACTCGACCGGGGCGCGCATCGGGATCGAGACGCGCGCGTCGGCGGCGCGCAGGATCTCGTCGGCGAGCCCCGATCCCTCGCCTCCAAACAGCAGCAGCGTCGGCGGACGAAGGTCGAGCGATTCGGGAACCGCTCCGCCTCTCGGCACGGTGGCGAGGATGCGAAGGCCGGCCGTCCGCGCCGCGGCCAGCACCTCGCCGGGCGTCACCCCGCCGAGCACCGGCAGCCGCAGGACGCTGCCCATCGACCCTCTCAGCGCCTTCCAGCCGAACGGGTCCGCGCTCGCGCCGCAGAAGGCGGCGCCGGTGGCCCCGCCGGCCTCCGCCGCGCGCACGACCGCTCCGACGTTGCCCGGCTCCTGCACGTCCACGGCGGCGACGACGAGCGCCGGAGACGCGGCCAACACCCGGTCCAGCGACGCGTCGGGACGGTGCGCGATCGCGACGACGCCGGAGGGGCTCGAGACCGGACTCATCATTGCCATCATCGGCTCGGACACCTCGACCAGGTCGGCCGAGGTGGCCGTCAGGCGTTCGAGGAGCCGCGCGCCCTCCGGGCTCGACCCCGCGCGGGCGGTGAAGGCGACGGTGTCGAGCGGGAGGCCGGCGGCGAGGGCGTCGACGACCAGGTGCGCGCCGTCGAGCAGCAGCCGGGGGTCCCGGGCACGGGCGCGGGCGAGAGCGCGGCAGGTCGCCACCAGGGGGTGATGCCGGCTCGAGAGTGACCGCATGGCGTCACCCATCATAGCCGGAGACCGCGAGCCGTATGCTAGAATCGCGAGGAATCGCGGGGCCAGTACGAGGTCGGGCGCCGGGGCGGGATGGGCCTGCCCGCGCGCAGCCCGGGGCGCGGAGAACGGAACGCTGTCGGATGTCAATCAAGGACCAACTGCTGAAGAGGTTCGAGGAAGAGATCCGCGTGCTCGAGCACGAGCTGCGCAGCGAGCTGCCCAAGGAGATCCGCCGCGCGCGGGAGCTCGGCGACCTGAGCGAGAACGCCGAGTACCACGCCGCCAAGGAGCGCCAGCGGCTCGTCGAGGCGCGGATCGGGATGCTCAAGAAGCGCGTGGGCGAGATCTCCCTGCTCAACCTCGACAAGCTGCCGGCCGACAAGGTCGGCCTCGGCTCGATCGTCGACGTGACCGACGGCGGAGGCGAGACCATCACCTACCGGCTGGTGATGCCCGAGGATGCCGACCCGAGCAAGGGACTCATCTCGCCGGGTTCGCCGATCGGCCGCGCGCTTCTCAACAAGGAGCCTGGCGACCAGGTCACCGTGCAGGCGCCCAACGGCGTGCGCCACCTCGAGATCGTCAAGCTCGTCACCATTTACGACGTCGTATGACAGGCCTGGGTCCTCGCCCGTGACCGGCCCGCCCGCGGCCTCCCGCCTGGCCTACTCGCCACAGCTGCGCACCGCGCTGGTGCTGACCGGCAGCGGGACGGCCGGCGCCTACCACGCCGGCGTCCTGCGCGCGTTCCAGGAGGCCGGCGTGAAGGTCGACCTGGTGGCCGGCACCGGGATGGGCGCCGTCTCCGCGCTGTTCTCCGCCATCGACGGCGGCGCCAGGCTCTGGAGCCCGGACGGCTTGTGGCGGGCGCGCGCGGCCTCCCGCTACTACCGGGTTCGCGCGGCGATTCGCATAGGCGCCTGGGCGCTCGCCGGTTCGCTGTCGGTGGTGCTGCTGCCGCTGCTCGCGATGGTCGCGGGGCTGGTGGTGTACCCGGTGGCGTTCCTGCTGCGGCTGCTCGGCGCGCCGTCGGGCGGCTCGCTCTCGCGCGGCTACACGTCGCTCGTCGACACGCTGTTCGACCCCGGGTTCCTGCCCTCGGTTCTGCCGCGCGCCTTCGTGCTCTCGCTCGTCCTGGTGGTCGCGACGCTCGCGGTGCTGGCGGTCGTCGCGTTCGTGCGCGGCTGGGGCAAGAGGCGCGACGAGGCGCCGATCTGGTGGCGCATCATCGGTGCCCCGCTCTCCTCGTCGGTCGCCGCCCGCGCGGTGCTCGAGTCGCTGTGGCAGCTGGTGGGCGGGGCTGCGGGCGCCCGCCGGCCCGGCCCGGTCGAGCTCAGCCGCGCCTACACCGAGTTGCTGCGCGACAACATCGGGCAGCCGGGTTTCCGCGAGCTGCTGCTGACGGTCCACGACCTCGACATGCGGCGCGACCTGGTGTTCGCGCTCGTCGGCGATCGCTACCGTCGGGACTTCTTCCGCGCGAGCGAGGCGGCCGGCGGCGATCGTCGCCTGGGCGAGGGATTCGACCTGGCCGGCGTCAGCCGCGACCACCTGGTCGGCGCGGTCCGGGCCGCCGTGACGCTGCCGGTGGCCACCGAGGTTCAGCTGATGGGTTTTCCGCCCGAGAGTTTCTGGTGCGGCGAGACTCACCGCGTGGCGTCCCGCCCGGGCGCGGTGGACCGCATCCTGTCGGAACTTCCGCTCGCGGGTGTCGAACAGGTGATCATCGTGTCGGCCTTTCCCGAGCTCGACGGGCCGCACCGGCTGACCGTGCCGCGCAGCGACTGGCGAGGCCGCCTGAGCGACTACGTGGCCGGCGCCGACGCCGCCGCCCTGAGGTCGGCCGCCGCCGCGGCCGGCTCGTTCCGCGGTGTCTATCTCGTCAGCCCGGCCTACAATCCGCTCGGCCCGCTCGATGTGGCCGGCGGCTACGACCAGCGTTCCGACCGCGTCATGACGCTTGGCGAGCTCGTGGATCGGGGGTACCAGGACGCCTACCGCGAGTTCATCGACCCGGTGCTCGGGGCCAGCGGCGAGCGGCTGGACCTGGCCGGCGCGACGCCCGGATGGGCGGGCGGGTCGAGCCCCGACGACGCCGCCGACAACCCGGCGCCCGTTGGCGGGCCGGCGCCGCAAGACCTGTGAAGAGGGGACCTGACGCATGAAGACCAGGGGGCTCTCGACCGAGTTGATTCATCGGGGTGAGGACGTGCCGCTGCACGCCGACTCGGTGAACGTGCCGATCTACGAGACGACGACGTTCCTGTTCGAGAGCGCGGACGAAGTGCGGCGCTACCAGGAAGGGCGGGTCGACAAGTACCTGTATTCCCGGTACGCGAACCCGACGATCGTCGTCACCGAGCAGAAGATCGCCGCGCTCGACCACGCCGAGGCGGCGCTGGTCTTCGCCTCGGGCATGGCCGCGACGGCGACCATCCTCTGGACGTTCCTGCGTCCGGGCGACCAGCTGCTCTGCAGCTCCGCGATCTACGGCGGGACGTTCCACCTCGTGAACGAGGTCCTGAGCCGGTTCGGCGTCGACGTCCGGTTCGCGACGCTCGAGGAGTTCGCCGAGCCCGAGGCGCTCATCGGGGATCGGACGCGGCTCTGCTGGTTCGAGTCGCCCATCAACCCGACGCTCCGCTGCCTGGACGTGGCGCGGGTCGCGAAGGCCTGCCGCGCGAAGGGGGTGCTGAGCGTGCTCGACAACACGTTCGCCAGCCCCGTCAACCAGCAGCCGCTCGCGCTCGGCGTGGACCTGGCCATGCAGAGCGCGACCAAGTACCTGAACGGCCATTCCGACGTGACCGGCGGCGCCGTCACCGGCTCCCGCGCGCTGCTGCAGCAGATCGACCTGATGCGCCGCTATCTCGGCGGGGTCATGGACCCGCTGGCGGCCTTCGCGCTCTCGCGCGGCCTCAAGACGCTGCCGATCCGCATGGCCCGCCACAACCGCTCGGCCGAGGCGGCCGCCCGCTTCCTCGACGGGGATCCCCGCGTCACGCGCGTCTTCTACCCGGGGCTGGAGTCGCACCCGGACCACGCGGTGGCGCGCGCCCAGATGACGGGATTCGGGGGGATGGTGACGTTCGAGGTGCCCGACGGGCTGCCGGGGGCGTCGCGCGTCTTCGACCGGCTCCAGGTGATTCGCCGGGCGACCAGCCTGGGCGGCGTCGACAGCCTGGTCAGCCTGCCGGTGCTCACCTCGCACTACAACTACAGCGACGAGGATCTCGCGCGCGCCGGCGTGACCGCGGGGATGCTGAGGGTGTCGATCGGCCTCGAGGACGAGGCGGACCTCATCGCCGACCTGGACCAGGCGCTGCGGTAGGCGCCGCCGCAGTCTCGCGCCGCTTCTCCGGTCCCTGATGCTCGCGAAGGAACTGGACCGTCAGGTCGAGCAGGCGCTGGCTGACATCCGGCCCCTCGATCGCCCCGAACTGATCGCGGAACGCCGCCACCGGCACCACCGCCTTGGCCATCGACCGGTGCCCCCCCGCGCTGCCCATCGAGGAGAAGTACTGGCGCGCCCACTCCCCGGCGTTCCGGGAGTAGCCCAGGTTCCTGATCGACACGACAAGCATGTCGTTCACCACGCCGCCGACGATCGTCCACCGGATGTCTTCCATCTGCAGGAAGAAGTCGGCGACGTAGGCGATCAGGTCTTCCCGCGGCGTCCGCCCCATGAACGCGCAGAACACCTGGTCCTCCCGCCGGCCCGCCTCGAGGGCCTTCATCACGAACTCGAGGCGCTCGTGGGTGATTTCCGCCCCTTCCATCTTCCGGATCAGCGTGGCGTCGGACAGGGGATAGAGAAACGAGAACGCCTCGAGGTCGACGCGGTTGGCCTGCCGGTTGAAGAAGAGCGTGTCGGACTTGATGGCGTAGAGCAGCGCGGTGGCCGTGCGCTCCGAGATGCTGACGTCGACCGCGCGCAGGTGCTCGGTCATGATCGTCGACGTCGACCCGTAGTCCGGCCGGATGTCCTTGAACACCGCGACGTAGCCGGACCGCAACGGGTGATGGTCGATCACCAGGTCGACTTTGCCGAACAGCTCGCCGAAATAATGCGGCTGCACGTCGACCATGGCCACGCGGTCGAACTCGCCCAGCGAGGCCGGCGTGACCGCCTCCACCTGGATGTCCAGCAGGCTGGCCATCCGCAGGTTCTCGGGCCTGGTCACCCCCTGCAGCGTGCCCAGGATGGCGGTGGCCTTGGTCCGGCGCAGGATGCTGCGCAGGGCGAGGCCGCTCGCCATCGCGTCCGGGTCCGGGTCGTTGTGGAGCAGGATCAGCACGCGGTCGGCGTCGGCGAAGTAGCGCTGGTACTGCTGGACCCGGGCCCGCGTCAGCGACCGGCCGATCTCGGTGACCAGCGGGCCGCCGAACAGCTCCGACAGGGTGAGGTAGAAGATGTCCGGGAAGGCGCTCCTGAGGTCGTCCGCGCGCCGGGCGTCGGCGTCGAGGCCCAGCACGTAGACCAGCGTGGCCCCGGCATCGCTGATCGCCGCCAGCGTCTTCTTGAGGCCGGGCCGGCGGTGGTCCTCGACGATGACGCAGTCGGTGGGGGAGAGCTCGGCCTTGAGATAGGTGTCGGTCCGGTTGGCGTTCCCGACAGACACGTCGATGCCGGCCTCGTGCAGCCGGCGCGCCAGCGGGCGGCTCTCGACGAGGAACGAGGTCTGGAAGCTGGCGGCCATGGCCGTCTCCAGCATCCGCACGACGAATTCGGTCTGACAAACGCCCAGGCACTTCATCGTGCGGCCAGCGTCGCCCCGTCGACAGTGAGGGAACGGTCCATTCGCGCCAACCTCCTATTATACTCAAAGCAGGCCGCGCGTTCGGCGCGCCGGGTCGGGGGCTGCAGATGAGGACGTCACTCGGTGTGGGTGCGGTCGTCCTGGTGTCGTGCGCCGCCGCGGGGGTTCTCGCGGCCGGGGCGGGCCAGCGTACGTTCCGGAGCGGCGTGGACATGGTGACGTTCGGCGTCACCGTCGCCGACCGGAAGGGGACGTATCTCACCGGCCTCTCGGAAGGGGACTTCGAGGTCTACGAGGACGGGCAGAAACAGACGCTGCAGTTCTTCGTGCCCTGCGACGCGCAGACAGGCCGCGACGCCGGGCCGCGGGCACAGGCGGAGTTGCACCTCGGCGCGCTGCTCGACATCAGCGGGAGCATGGAGGCGGACCTGCAGTTCGCCCGCGGCGCGGCGATCAAGTTCCTCGGATCGCGGCCCGAGGCGCGGGACTTCACGCTCGTCGATTTCGAGACCGAGGTCCGGGTGTCGCGCTACGACCAGTCCGAGTTCGGCCGGCTCGTCGAGCGGATCCGGAGCCGCCGGGCCGAGGGGAACACCGCGCTCTGGGACGCGACCGGCGTCTACCTCGACACCGCCTCCCGCCAGGAGGGGCGCAAGGTCCTGGTGCTCTACACCGACGGCGGCGACAACGCGAGCAGCCTCCCGTTCGCCGACTTGATCAACCTGCTGAAGGCCTCCGACGTCACGGTCCACGCCATCGGCCTGGTCCAGCACCAGCCGGTTCCCGCCCTACTCGACCTGCGCACGAGGCTCCAGCGCATCGCCGAGATGACCGGCGGGCAGGCGTTCTTCCCGGTGTCGGTGCGCGACCTCGACCGGGCTTACGCCCAGGTCGCCGCCGAGATCGACGCCCAGTATGCCCTCGGCTACATCTCGACCAACACGAAGACCGACGGGACGTGGCGGAAGGTCGAGATCCGGGTGACGGGCCCGGGGCTCGCCGGCCTCAAGATCCGCACGCGGCCCGGGTACTTCGCCCCGCGGAAGCCGTCCGCGCGCGTGCCGGGGGCGTGATGGACCGGTTCGAGCTGGTGACCGACTTCGAGCTGCGCGGCGACCAGCCGCGCGCGATCGCCGAGCTGATCGACGGGCTCCGCAGGGGCGACCCGCGCCAGGTCCTGCTGGGCGTGACCGGGTCGGGCAAGACGTTCACCATGGCCCAGGTGATCGCGCAGGTGAACCGTCCCTCGCTGGTGATGGTGCACAACAAGACGCTGGCGGCGCAGCTGTTCCAGGAGTTCCGGCGGTTCTTCCCGCACAACGCCGTCGAGTACTTCGTCAGCTACTACGACTACTACCAGCCGGAGGCCTACGTGCCGGCCAGCGACACGTACATCGAGAAGGAGGCGACGATCAACGACGAGATCGATCGCCTGCGGCTCTCGGCCACCCGGTCGCTGTTCGAGCGGCGCGACGTCATCATCGTCGCCAGCGTGTCGTGCATCTACGGCCTCGGGTCGCCGGAGGCCTACTACGGCATGACGCTGCCGCTGGAGGTCGGGCAGCGGATCGATCGCGAGGAGATCCTCCGCAAGCTCGTGGACATCCAGTACGAGCGCAACGACGTCGAGTTCGGGCGGGGCACGTTCCGCGTGCGGGGCGACATCGTCGAGGTCTATCCGTCCTACGAGGAGCAGGCGGTCCGGATCGGGTTGTTCGGCGACGAGGTCGACGAGCTGGTGGTCTTCGACCCGCTGACCGGGCGGACCTCGCGCCGCCACGAGCGGCTGGCGATCTACCCGAAGTCGCACTTCGTCACGCCGCGCGACGTCACGCGCCGGGCCATCGCCTCGATCAAGGCGGAGCTGGTCGAGCGCCGGTCCGCCCTCGAGGCCGAGGGCAAGCTGCTCGAGGCCCAGCGCCTGCACCAGCGGACCATGTTCGACCTCGAGATGATCCGCGAAATCGGCTACTGCCACGGGATCGAGAACTACGCGCGCCACCTCACCGGCCGGGCGCCGGGGGAGCCGCCGCCCACGCTGCTCGACTACCTCCCGGCCGACGCGCTCGTCTTCGTTGACGAGAGCCACCAGACCGTGCCGCAGATCCGCGGGATGTTCCACGGCGACCGGTCGCGGAAGCAGGTGCTGGTCGACTACGGGTTCCGCCTGCCGTCCGCGCTCGACAACCGCCCGCTCGACTTCGACGAGTGGCAGGCCCGGACCCACCAGGTCATCTTCGTGTCGGCCACGCCCGGCCCGTTCGAGCTGCGCGAGGCCGGCGGCGTCGTCGTCGAGCAGATCATCCGCCCGACCGGCCTGACCGACCCGCCCATCGAGGTGCGGCCGGTGAAGGGTCAGGTGGACGACCTGCTGGGCGAGATCCGCGACCGCGCGGCGCGGCACGAGCGCGTCCTGGTGACGACGCTCACCAAGCGGATGGCGGAGGACCTGACCGAGTACTACCAGGACCTCGGCGTGAGAGTGCGCTACCTGCACTCGGACATCGAGACGCTCGAGCGCGTGGAGATCCTGCGCGATTTGAGGCGGGGCGAATTCGACGTGCTGGTCGGCATCAACCTCCTCAGAGAGGGGCTGGACCTGCCGGAGGTCTCGCTGGTGGCCATCCTCGACGCCGACAAGGAGGGATTCCTGCGGTCGGCAGGGTCGCTCGTCCAGACCTCCGGCCGCGCGGCGCGCAACGTCCGCGGGCGGGTCCTGATGTACGCCGACGTGATGACCGAGTCGATGAAGGCGGCCATCGCCGAGACGGACCGGCGGCGACGGTCCCAGGAGGCCTACAACGCCGAGCACGGCATCACGCCCGCGTCGATCGTGAAGCAAATCGACGATGTGCTGTCGAGCGTCTACGAGCGGGACTATCTCGGCGCCACGGCCCTGGAGCCGGCGCCGGGCTTCCGCACGCAGGCCGAGCTCGACGCGCACGTGGCGACGCTCGAGCGGCAGATGCGCGAGGCGGCCGCCAACCTGGATTTCGAGCGGGCCGCCACGCTCCGGGACCGCATCAAGTCGCTCAAGCGGCAGGAGATCGGGATCGGCGCGCCGGCGCAGCCCTGAGCCTTGAGCCCTGAGCCCTGAGCCTCTTGGCTTGAGTCTTGGGCCGTAGGCCGTGAGCCTCTGGACAGTTGCGCCAAGACGGGCGACTATATGAGATCATGAGGGGGCGTTCACCTTCCGGCGAAGGTGCGCATCCTCCAAGGAGGGCGTCATGAGCGACGAGAGCGGCAATGCCGGGAAGATCCTGACGGCCTTTGTCCTCGGGGCGGCGGCGGGGGCGGCGGTGGCGCTGCTGTTCGCGCCGGCCGCCGGCAAGGAGACCCGTGAGTTCCTGACCGAGAAGGCCCGCGAAGGCCGCGACAAGGCCGCCGAGGCCGCCCGGCAGACGCGGGAGGCCCTGGCGCGGCAGCGCGAGACGATCAGCGGCGCGATCGAGCGCGGCCGCGACGCCTACCGGGAGGCCCGCGAGAAGGAGACCGCGTGAGCACGACGGCCGTGGTGCTGCTGGGTGTCATCGCCGTGGCCACGCTGGCCATGGCGGTCATCCAGGTCGCGCTGATCGTCGTCGGCGTGCGTCTGGCCAGGCAGGTGCAGAACCTCGGCGCCCGGATCGAGCAGGACATCCAGCCGCTGGTCGCCAACGCGACGACGGTGGCGGTCAACGCCGCTCGGGCGAGCGAGCTGGCGCTGGCGCAGGTCGAACGGGCCGACCGGGTCTTCTCCGACCTGGTGAAGCGCGTTGACGACACCAGCCGGCTCGTCCGGGGAGCCATCCTGGCCCCCGCGCGCGAAGGGCGTGCGATCCTCGCGGCCATCGGCGCGGCCGTCGGCGTCATCCGTGACACCCAGCGCACGCGACCGGCCGGGCAGAGCGCCGACGAGGACGATCCCCTGTTCATCGGGTGAGACGAGGTGGCGCGGACGCCGTCCCCGGGCGTCCGCCGCGGCCTCGCCTCCGCTCCCAATCCGTCCCCTCCGCCCCCCGCCGCGTCCCACTCCCGCCAGCCATCCGCCCGACCCGGCCACCGAAAGAGATTTGACGCGGGGGGCCGTCGGTGGTAGAACACAGTCGCGTTGTCTCGAGGCCTGGTCTTCCTTCACTCGGGGAGTTGCTATGAGACTGACGTGGATCCGTTGGATGGCCTTTCTGATCGTTCTTCTCTCGGTTCTGGTTCTTCCCCCGGTGGCTCTCGCGCAGGATTCGAAGTCGGCGGCCCTCGCGCAGGAACTGACGGCCCTTCTCGACACGAAGAAGCTCGACGCGATCGCGGCGAAAGATCCGTCCGCTCCCGATCTGTTCGTGGCGGCTCTCTATTTCCCGGGGACCCAGCTGCTGGTCGCCTCGGCCCGTTACTCGGTGCCGGCGATCCTCAACGAGAAGCTCGCGAAGAAGGAGTACCGCGACATCTACACCGACCTCAACAGCGCGATGATCCCGGGCACCAACGTGCTCGTGATGGACATGGGCGCTGACGGCCTTCAGCCGAAGCGGGGGGAGACGCACGTCGACACGTGCGACATCGGGAACAAGTCCTTCCTGTTCGACGGCGACTGGAAGCGGATGCAGATGGCGAGCGAAGAGGACTACAACAAGGCGTTCGCGGACGCCGACGCCCGGTACGCCAAGATGCTCTCCGCGCTCATCGCGCAGGCGAAGAAGCTGTAGGCGGTCGGAGACTGGCCGCGCAGGAGGCCCGGGGCGGGGAGTGGTGGGCACTACAGGATTCGAACCTGTGACCTCCTGCGTGTGAAGCAGGCGATCTAACCGCTGATCTAAGTGCCCGCCCGGACAGAACTCCAAGTCTAAACCAAGTCGGCCGCGCGGGACAACCCGCCGTGCCGGAATTGTGACCGCGCAGCGCAGGGCTGAAGCCCTGCGCTATCTGAAGATTCCTGGCGACCCGTCGATGTGGGGCCGGCCTCCTGGTCGGCCGGGCACGCGAGCCAGAAGGCTCGCGCTACTTGCGCGTCTCCGGGAGCCGCCTCGGGGGCGGGCCGTCGTAGACGGCGTGGCGCGGATCGATCTGCCGCATCGGCTTCTGGCGGCTGCGCTCCTCGTTGGCGTGCGCCACCAGTCCCGGGATCCGCGCGATGAGGAACAGCGCGTTCCCCAGCTCGGGCTCGAACCCCAGATCGCCGCACACGGCCGCGATGGCCCCGTCGAGGTTGAGCGGCCATGGCTGCTCGGCGCTCTCCGGCCGGGCCGCCGCCACCCGCTCGATCGTGCGGACCATCTGGACGTGCTCGCCGTCGAGCTCGAGCTCGTGCGCCATCTGCAGCAGCCGCGCGGCGCGCGGGTCCGCCGTGTGGATCCGGTGACCGAACCCGGGCGGCCGCCTGCCGGCCTCGATCGATGAGCGGACCAGACCCTGAGCCGCTTCGGTGAACGTGGCGCCTTCGCGCACCTTCGCCAGGCCGGCCTGCAGGAAGCGCATGCAGCCCTCGATGTCGCCGCCGTGGTACATCCCGAATCCCAGGACCCCGGACGCGACGGCGACGCGCAGCTTCGCGCCGCTGGTGGCCACGTTGCGCGCGGCCAGCGTCGACGGCGGCGTGACGCCGTGGTCGATCGAGGCGACCAGCGCGGCGGTGAACAGCTTGCCGATGGTGGGCGACGGCAGCTCGCCCCGGAGGATCAGATACACGCATTCGCCGAACGTCAGGCGTCCCATGAGCTCGTCGAGCGGGTAGCCGCGGACGAGGATCTCGTTCGGCTGCACGCGCGTGATCGCCGTGTACCAGACGGGCTCGCCGGCCGGCAGCGGCGGCACCGGCCGAGGCCCGGTCGCCCGAGCCGCGCGGCCAGCCAGTGCCCGAGGTTCGCGTAGCTTGGCCATGTCCCTTCTCCATGCCCCCGGCCGACACGTACCCGCGGGGCTCCTGCGCCGCCCCGATGGCGGCCCGACGCGTCCGCGTCGTCTCAGAGCGTGCCGTACAACCGGTCGCCGAAATCCCCGAGCCCCGGGACGATGAACTTGCGGTCGTTGAGGCCCCGGTCGATCACCGGCGTGAAGATCTGGATGTCGGGGAACCGCCGTTCGATGAGGGCGATGCCCTCGGGGGCCGCGACGATGCAGAGGATGCGGATGTCCCGCGCGCCGGCGCGCTGCAGCAGTTCCAGCGCCGCGGCCGCGCTTCCGCCGGTCGCGAGCATCGGGTCGATCATCAGGACGTAGCTGTCCCCGAGGCCCTGCGGCAGCTTCGCGTAGTACTGGGAGGCCACCGCGGTGGCTTCGTCCCGCTGGAGCCCGATGTGGCCGACGCGCGCGGTGGGCAGCAGCTCGAGCACCGCGTCCAGCATCCCGAGGCCGGAGCGCAGTACCGGCACCACGACCACGTCGGCCCCGATGCGACGCCCCTCGGCCTCGCCCATCGGCGTGTTGACCGTGGAGGGCACCGTCGGCAGGTCGCGCAGCGCCTCGACCGCCAGCAGCACGCTGATCCGGGTGGCCATGCGGCGGAAGACGGCCGCGTCGGTCCGCTCGTTCCGCAGGATGAGCAGCGTGTCCTGGACGAGGGGATGATCGACGAGATGGACGGCCACGCGCCTCACTATACACGATAGGCGTCGGCACGGACAACGCGCGGCACAGCGCGCGGGCCAGGAGGCCCGCGCTACCGGAAAGTGCTGGTGGGGCCGGCGTCCTCGCCGGCCGACCGCCGCGGGCGGGAAGAGCGGCGCTGCCGGATTCGCGATAAGATCCGCACCATATGCCCGCCACCTGCCGCGCCTCCCGTCGCCTCCTGTTCGTCGCCGTGATCGTCCTCGCCGTGGCGGCCGCCGCCTGCGGTCACGGCGAGCGGCGCCAGGTCTCGCTGCTCGTGACCGGCGGTGACGTCGTCACGATGGACGGCCAGCGGCACGTGCTGTCGCCGGGGGCGGTGGCGGTGGACGGCACGGACATCGTCGCCGTCGGCACGCCCGACGACCTCGCACGCCGCTTCAGCGCGGCGGAGACGATCGACGCCGCCGGGCAGGTCGTCCTGCCCGGCCTGGTGAACACGCACACGCACGCGGCCATGGTGATGTACCGCGGCCTCGCCGACGACCTGGCGCTGATGGACTGGCTGCAGAAGTACATCTTTCCGGCCGAGGCGAAGACGGTCTCGCCCGAGATGGTGCGGATCGGGACGCGGCTGGCGGCGCTCGAGATGATCCAGTCGGGGACGACGACGTTCGCCGACATGTACTACTTCGAGGAGGAAGTCGGACGGGCCACCAAGGCCGCCGGCCTGCGCGGCGTCCTCGGCGAGACGATCATCGGGTTCCCGGTGGCGGACGCGCGGACGCCGGCCGACGCCCTCGCCCGCACCGAGGCGTTCATCCGCGAGTTCGCCGGCGACGAGCTCGTCACGGCCGTGCCCGCCCCGCACTCCACCTACACCGTTGATGAACCCACCTTGCGCGCCGTGCGCGCGCTGGCCGACCGGTACAAGGTGCCGATCCTCATCCACGTGGCCGAGACCGAGGACGAGGTGCGCATCATCGAGCAGCAACACCGGATGACGCCGGTCGGGTGGCTGGCGTCGATCGGGTTCCTCGGGCCGAACGTCGTCATGGCACATGGCGTATGGCTGACAGGCGACGACATCGCCACGCTGCGCCGGACCGGCACGTCGGTGTCCCACAACCCCGAGAGCAACATGAAGCTGGCCAGCGGCATCGCGCCGGTGCCGAAACTGCTGGCGGCGGGCGTGACCGTGGGATTGGGGACGGACGGCGCGGCGAGCAACAACGACCTCGACATGTTCGGGGCGATGCGCCAGGCCGCCTTCCTGCACAAGGTCGCGACACGGGACCCGCAGGCGATCCCCGCCGCGGTGGCGCTCGAGATGGCCACCATCGACGGCGCCCGGGCGCTGGGGCTGGACCGGACGATCGGCTCGCTCGAAGCGGGGAAGCGCGCGGACCTGATCACGGTGTCGATGGCGGGCGCGCGGCAGACGCCGATGTACCACCCGGTGTCGCACCTGGTCTACGTGTCCCGCGGCGCCGACGTGCGGACGACGATCGTCAACGGCCGCGTGCTGATGCGCGACCGCCAGATGCGCACGCTCGACGAGCGCGTCGTGATCGCCGACGCCCGGGCGCTCGCCCGGAAGGTCCGCGAGGCGGTGGCCGCTACTCGTTGAGGACGCCGATGTAGGGGAGGTTCCGGTACTTCTCCGCGTAGTCGAGGCCGTAGCCCACGACGAAGCGGTCCTCGATCGTGAAGCCGACGTACTCGACCTTCACCGCTACCTGGCGGCGCGACGGCTTGCTGAGCAGGCACGCGGTCCGCAGCGTCTTGGGCGACCGCGCGTGCAGGATCTCCTGGAGGTAGGCGAGCGTCAGCCCGGTGTCGACGATGTCCTCGACGATGATGACGTTGCGGCCCTCGAGCCCGGTGTCGAGGTCCTTGATCATCCGCACCTCCCCCGACGTCGTCGTGCCCTTGGCGTAGCTCGAGACGGCCATGAAGTCGATCGTCACCGGGCGGTCCATCGCGCGGATCAGGTCGCCGAGGAAGAGGAACGCCCCCTTGAGGATGGCCACCAGGTGGAGATCTTCGCTCGGCGGATAGGTCCGGCCGATCTCGGCGGCGAGCTCGGCGATGCGCCGCTCGATGTCGGCGGCGGTGATGAGCGACGGCGGCTGCAGGTCGGGCATGGCAGTGGGCTCCGTAAGACCGAGGCCCGAGACTAGCACATTTCCGGCCCCGGGAAAAAGCGCCCGGCGGACGTGATATGCTCCATGCTTTCGGGGCGAGTTCGACCGGGCGCGGTCCCGGATCGGGCCACGGGTGGCGATGATCGAGCCTCTGACGATTGCGGTGGGCGCCGACCACGGCGGGTTCGAACTCAAGCAGCGGATCGCGGCCCACCTGTCCTCGCTCGGCCACACCGTGCGGGACTGCGGGACCCACGGCCGCGAGCCGGTGGACTATCCGACCATCGCCCTGGCGGTCGCACAGCTGGTCGCCTCGGGCGAGTGCCGGTTCGGCGTGATGGTGGACGGCGCCGGCATCGGGTCGGCGATGGCCGCCAACAAGGTGCCGGGCGTGCTGGCCGCGGCGTGCTACAACGAGACGCTCGCGCGCAACAGCCGCGAGCACAACGACGCCAACCTGCTCACGCTCGGCGCGGGCCAGACCGACGCGGTGGCGGCGCTGGGGATCGTGGACCTGTTCCTGGCGACCAACTGCACGGCCGACCGGCACCGGGCGCGGGTGCAGCTGATACGGGACTTCGAGCGAGGACGCATGAGCAGCTCTGCGCAGGGCGGGCCGGCGCTGTCGGCCGAGGACGTCAACCGGATCGCGGAGCGCGTGCGTCAGCTGCTCCAGGAGCAGGGCGGCGTGACCCGCCATGCCGCGCCGATGTCGCTCGCGCAGGTGGCCAGCCTCATCGACCACACGTTGCTCAAGCCGGACGCCACCGTCGCCGACATCCAGAAGTTGTGCGACGAAGCGCGGCGCCACCGGTTCTTCTCGGTCTGCGTCAACCCGAGCAACGTGCGCCAGGCCGCCTCGCTGCTGCGCGGCACCACGGTCAAGGTCTGCTGCGTCGTCGGGTTCCCGCTCGGCGCCCAGCCGCCCGAGAGCAAGGCGCTCGAAGCCCGGCGCGCCATCCGGGAGGGGGCCCGCGAGATCGACATGGTCATCAACATCGGCGCCCTCAAGGGACGCGAGGACGCCGTCGTGCTGAAGGACATCCGGGCCGTCGTCGAGGCGTGCAAGGACGGCCGGGCGATCTCGAAAGTCATCCTCGAGACCGCGCTGCTCGGCGACGACGAGAAGGTGCGCGGCTGCGAGCTGAGCATGAAGGCGGGGGCGGACTACGTGAAGACGTCCACCGGCTTCGGCCCCGGGGGGGCCACCGTGGCCGACGTGGCGCTAATGAGCCGGACCGTGGCCGCCCGGAAGCTGGGCGTGAAGGCGGCCGGCGGGATCAGAAGCTACGCCGACCTGCTGAAGATGGTGGAGGCCGGGGCGACGCGCGTCGGCAGCAGCAGCAGCGTGAAGATCCTCGAAGAGGCAAAGGCGGCCGGCGCCGCCGGGTGATTCGGGACCGACGGAGCGCACCGACATGGCCGAACTTCGCTGCTACATCTTTCTCGACAGCCTGCAGCCGCAGTACGCCTCGTTTCTCGGCACCGTGTCCCAGGGATTTCTGCCGGTGCCGGGCCAGGCCTCGCTGTTTGTGGAGATCGCGCCCGGCATGGACATCATGCGCGTCACCGACGTCGCGCTCAAGGCGACCGACGTGAAGCCGGGCATGCTCATCATCGAACGGCTGTACGGCATGCTCGAGATCCACTCCGACTCCCAGGCCGACGTCCGGCAGGCCGGTCGCGCCATCCTCGACTCGCTCGACCTGAAGGAAGAGGACCGGATCAAGCCGGAACTGGTGTCGAGCCAGGTGATCCGCAACATCACCGACTACCACACGCAGCTCATCAACCGGACGCGGCACGGCGACCTGATCATGCCCGGGCAGTCGCTGTACGTGATGGAAGTGGCGCCGGCCGGATATGCGGCGCTCGCCGCGAACGAGGCCGAGAAGGCCGCGCACATCAACATCCTCGAGGTCCGGGCGTTCGGCAGCTTCGGCCGCGTCTACCTGGGCGGCGACGAGCGCGACATCGACGTCGGTCATCGTGCCGCGGAGCAGGCGATCCGGGAGGTCTCCGGACGCGCGGGCAGGGTGTAAGCCGATTGACAAGGATCACCGATTGACAAGCGTCATCGATTGAGAAGCATCACCGATTGACAAGCAACACCGATTGACAGGAGTGCAGCATGACTGACGCGCTTGGCATGATCGAAACGCGGTCGTTTCCGGCCGTCGTCGAGGCCGCGGATGCCGCGGTCAAGGCGGCACGCGTGGAACTGGTGACCTACGAGAAGACCGGCGGCGGCTACGTCACGGTCATCATCCGCGGCGACGTGGCGGCCGTGAAGGCGGCGTGCGACGCGGCGCAGGTCGCGGCGGGCCGCGTGGGCGAGGTGGTCGCGGTGCACATCATCGCGCGGCCGCATCTCAACGTGGACCAGGTCATGCCGCTCGGCCGCGCCGCCGAGGCCAAGGCGGCGAAGAAGTAGCCGGTCAGGGGCCGCCGACCGGCAGCCGCGGGCCAGGAGGCCCGCGCCACCTCCGTGTCGGCCGGCCTGGAGAAGCCGCGTATGTTGCTGGCGAAGGTGGTCGGCACCGTGGTCGCCACGCGCAAGGAGGCGAGCCTCGACGGGCTCAAGCTGCTCCTCGTGCGCCCGGTGAGCGAGGACGGGCAGGTAACCGGCGCGCCCCTGGTCGCGGCCGACGCCGTCGGCGCGGGGCCGGACGAGATGGTGCTCGTCGCCTCGGGCAGCTCCGCCCGGCAGACGCTCGCCACCGACAAGCGGCCCGTGGACGCGGTCGTGATGGCCATCGTCGACAGCTGGAGCCTCGGCGGCGAGACGAAGTACAAGAAGTAGCCTCATGGCCAGCCTCTCCGATCGCGACATCGACACGATCGCCCGCCGCATCGTGGCCGACCTCGGGGCCGCGCCCGGCGCCCCGGCGCCGGCTCGTGGCCTGGGCGCGGAGCGCCACGACGGGGAGGCCGCGTCGCACGACGCCGGGGAGGGCGCCTACGCCACCGTGGACGAGGCGGTCGCGGCCGCGCGCAGGGCGCAGCCCCTGTTCGTGCGCCTCCCGCTGACCACCCGGGCGCGGATTCTCGCGTCCATCCGCCAGACGATGATCGAGCAGGCCGCCGCGCTGGCGAAGGCGGCGCACGAGGAGACCGGCCTCGGGCGCGTCGAGGACAAGGTGGTGAAGAACCTCCTGGTCAGCGAGAAGACGCCCGGGCTCGAGGACCTCCACCCCCAGGCCGTGACCGGCGACCACGGGCTCTCGCTCATCGAGCCCGCACCGTTCGGCGTCATCGGCGCGATCACGCCGGTCACCAACCCGACCTCCACGATCATCTGCAACGCGATCGGGATGCTCGCCGCGGGCAACACGGTCGTCTTCAACGTGCACCCCTCGGCCAAGGCCTGTTCGATCCAGACCGTGGCGCTGCTCAACCGGGCCATCCGCGCGGCCGGCGGGCCGCCCGACGTCGTCACGTGCGTGGCGAGCCCGACGATCGAGACCGCGCAGGCATTGATGCGGCACCCCGGCGTCCGCCTGGTGGTCGTCACCGGCGGCGGCGCGGTCGTCAAGGCCGCCATGGCGAGCGGCAAGCGCGCGATCTGCGCCGGCCCGGGCAACCCGCCGGTGGTGGTGGACGAGACGGCGCACATCGACAAGGCCGGCCGGGATATCGTGCTGGGGGCCTCGACCGACAACAACATCATCTGCACCGACGAGAAGGAAGTGCTGGTCGTCTCGAGCGTGGCCGATCCGCTCATCCGGGCGATGACGGCAGCCGGAGCGGTGCTGGTCGACCGCGGGCTGCTGGCGCAGCTCGAGCAGGTCATCTTTACGAGCACCGAGGGGCCGGCCAGACCCGCGCACGTCAACCCCGCGCTCGTCGGGAAGAACGCGAGCGTCATCCTGCGGCAGATCGGGATGAACGTGCCCGACTCGGTCCGGCTCGGCGTCGTCGAGGTGGACGAGAATCACCCGCTGCTGTGGACCGAGCAGATGATGCCGATCCTGCCGATCTGCCGCGTCCCGAGCGTGGACGCCGCGATCGAGCTGGCCGTCAGGGTGGAGGGCGGGAACCGCCATACCGCCGTCATGCACTCGACCAACATCGACAGCCTGAGCCGGATGGCGCGCGAGTGCGACTGCAGCATCTTCGTGAAGAACGGCCGGTCGCAGGCCGGCCTCGGCCTCGACGCCGAAGGCTACGCGTCGTTCACCATCGCAAGCCCGACGGGCGACGGCCTGACCGGGCCGCGGTCGTTCTCGCGCTGGCGGCGCTGCGTGATGGTCGATCACTTCAGGATCACGTAATGAAGAAAGCACCCGCGCTGGCCGTCATCGAGTTCCGCGACATCCCGGCCGGGATCGACGCGACCGACGCGATGCTCAAGAAGGCGCCGATCGCGTTCATCAAGTCGGGGACGATTACCCGCGGCCGGTTCCTCACGCTCATCGGGGGGAGCACGGCGTCGGTGGAGGAGTCGCTCGCCGAGGGGCTCGCCCGGGCGGGAGAGAACGTCCTGGATCACCTGCTGCTCGCCGACGTGCACCCGCGGGTTTACGACGCGGTGCTCGGCGGACGGCGGTCGGCCGGCACGGGCGCGCTGGCCGTGATCGAGACCGACACGGTGGCGTCGAACATCCGGGCCGCGGAACTGGCCCTGAAGGGGACGCCGGTCGAGCTCGTCGAACTGCGCCTGGCCGATTCGGGCCTGTCGGGCAAGGGCGTGAGCATCTACCAGGGCGACCTGCCGGACATCGAGGCGGCGGTGGCGATCGTCGTGGATTTCCTTCGGCACGAAGGCGGAGAGGTCCGGCACACGATCATCTCGTCGCCCCACGAGGCCCTTTCGCGGCAGATCGGCGGCGGAACCTCGTTCGGATCGGCGGCGCTGCTCGAACTCGACGGAGAGGTCGGCTGATGCTGCTCGGACGCGTCGTCGGCTCGGTCGTGCCCGCGGTCGTCTACGCCGGCCTCGAGGGGGTGCCGATGCTCCTCGTGCAGCCGCTCGACAAGGCGGGGCAGGAGCCCGAGGGGCGCGTGCTGGTGGCGGCCGACGCGACGCGCATGGCGGGCCCCGGCGAGCTGGTCTACTACGAGGGGGGCCGCGAGGCGGCGCTCGCGCTCGACCCGTGGTTCGTTCCGGTCGATCACGCGATTATCGGCATCGTGGACGAGGTGGAGCGGGAAGTGCCATGATTCTCGGGACGGTGACCGGCACCATCCATTCGACGATCGCGCACGAGTTCTACCGCGCGAAGACGCTGCTCATCGTCGAGCGCGAGGACGCCGGCCTCCAGCGGACGGGCAGCTACCTCGTCGCGATCGACGCGGTGGGCGCGGGCGTGGGTGAGCGGGTGCTGGTGCTCGACGAGGGCAACGGAGCGCGGCAGGTCGTCGGCTCGGCCGACGCCCCGGTCCGCTCGGTCGTCGTCGGCATCGTGGACGAGGTGGAAACGACGTGACGGGCAGCCGCCTGTCGGAGGAGACGGTCATGGCCAAGGAACTGAGCCAGGTGGAACTGAAGCGGCTCGCGAGGCTGGGCGCGCTGGCCCGCCTCGAGCAGATCGAAGCCGAGCGGCGCGCCATCCTTCGCGCGTTCCCGGGGCTGTCGCTCGCGGCCGGCCGCGAGGGCCAGGCCGGGCCGGCGACGGGCAAGGCGGGCGCGGCGCCGAAGAAGAAGGCCCGCAAGCGGCGCAAGATGACCGCGGCCGAGAAGAAGGCGGTCTCCGAGCGGATGAAGAAGTTCTGGGCGGCCCGGAAGCAGCAGGCGTAGCCGCCGGGCCATGGCCCTGCTGACGCGGGCGATCACGTTCCTGAGCGATGCGGTCTGGGGCCCCTGGAACACCGGGATCGGGGAGGTTCCGGGGCCTCTCGTGGTCGTGCTGCTCGGCGTCGGACTGTTCCTCACGATCCGGTTTCGGTTCGTGCAGGTGCGCCGGTTCGCCGAGGCGGCGCGCACGATCGTTCCCAAGCAGTCGGGTGCGCGCGGGGTCCTGACGCCGTTCCAGGCGTTCATGACGGCGTTGGCGGCCTCGATCGGGACCGGGAACATCGCCGGCGTCGCCACGGCCGTCGTCGCCGGGGGCCCCGGTGCCGTCTTCTGGATCTGGGCCTACGGGTTCTTCGCCACGGCGATCAAGTTCGCCGAGGCGGTGCTCGGGGTGTCGTTCCGCGGCCAGCGCGGGACGGCGGTCCTCTCCGGGCCGATGTACTACCTCCGCGACGGCCTGAAAGCGCCGCGCCTCGCGTGGGCCTACGCGCTCATCGCGGGCGTGGCGGCGCTGACGACGACCCCCTTCACGCAGCCCAACTCGATCGCCGTCGCGCTCCAGGCGGAGTTCTCCATCAATCCCTGGATTTCCGGCTGCGTCATCGCGGTTCTGACCTGGCTCGTGATCATCGGCGGCGTCAAGTCGATCGGCCGCGCGGTCGAGAAGCTGTCGCCGCTCAAGGTGATTCTCTACGTCGCCGGCGGGCTGTTCGTGATCGGCGTCAACGCGGCGAAGCTGCCCTCCGTGTTCGCCGCGATCTTCCACGAAGCCTTCTCGCTCCGGGCCGCGACGGGTACGGCGGCCGGCATGGCGCTGATGGTGGGCATGCGGTACGGGCTCGCGCGCGGGGTCTATGCCAACGAGGCCGGCTACGGCACGGCGGCGGTGGCGTACGGCACGGCGCGCAGCGCCGAGCCGGCGCAGCAGGGGCTCAACGCGGTCATCGAGGTCTTCGTCGTCTCGTTCGTCACCTCGTCGATCAGCGCGCTCACCATCCTGCTGACCGGCGCGTGGACGACGGGCCTCAACAGCACGGCGGCGGTGGCGCAGGCTTTCAACACGGCGATCCCCGTGGCCGGAGGGTGGATCGTCGCCTTCTGCGCATTCCTGTTCGGCTACACGACGCTCATCGGGTGGGCGTACTACGGCGAGCAGTTCTTCGAGTACATCCTGGGCGTGGGCGTCACCAAGCCGTATCGGTGGGTCTACTGCGGCCTCATCGTCTTCGGCGCGGCGGCGAAGGTGGAGACGGTCTGGGCGTGGGGCGACCTGATGAACGGCCTGCAGGTGTTCCCGAACATCGTGGGACTGCTCGGTCTCAGCGGTTTCGTAGCGGCCGTGGCGCGACGGCGGAAGGCGTGAGGCGGTGGGCGCAGGCCTGAAGGCCTGCGCTATCTGAAGATCGGGCGGAGAACCACAGATAGCGCAGGGCTTCAGCCCTGCGCAGCAGCGTAAGGCGTCGTGAGGTGGAGCGGGGTACGGGAATCGAACCCGTTTAGAGGGCTTGGGAAGCCCTTGCCCAACCAATAGGCCAACCCCGCTCGAGACGAATCCCCATTCTATTACAGCGCTGAGCCAGATTCTACCGATCTAGGCATCTGGTGGCGGGCTCGCCATTCAACCGCCGTCCGCACATTGGCAGCCCTAAAGGGCCGCCCTATGTACGGTCTCGGATGATCGAGATCACCTCGTCGCGCTTGGCTTCCATCAGCTCCGCCGTCTTCCCCTCGAGGTTCAGGCGCAGCAGCGGCTCGGTGTTCGACGGCCGCACGTTGAAGTGCCAGTCGGGGTACTCCACCGACACGCCGTCGAGCTGATACACGTTCGCGTCGGCATACCGGCGGGCGAGCGCCGCGATCTTCTCGTCGCAGACGCTCATGCTGGCCACCTTCGTGTTGATCTCGCCCGAGATGAAGTACTTCGCGCGCAGCGGCGCCAGCAGCCCGGCGAGCGTCTGTTTCTTGCGCGACATCAGCTCGAGCAGCAGCAGCGCCGGGATGAAGCCGTTGTCGGCGTAGAAGTTGTCGCGGAAGTAGTAGTGCCCCGTCACCTCGCCGCCGAAAATCGCGTTCTCCTCGCGCATGCGGCGCTTGATGAACGCGTGCCCCACGCGGTTCATGAGCGCCGTGCCGCCGTAGCGTGCCACCACGTCCCGCACGGCGTAGCTCGCGCGCAGGTCGTAGATGATCGTCGAGCCCGGGTGCTTGATGAGGAACGCCTCGGCGAGCAGCGCCGTGATGAAGTCGCCCGGCACGAACTCGCCCTGCCCGTCGATGAAGAAGCACCGGTCCGCGTCGCCGTCCCAGGCGATGCCGACGTCGGCCTTCCGGCGCTTCACTTCGGCGACGATGTCGCGGCGGTTCTCCTCGATGAGCGGGTTCGCCTCGTGGGTGGGGAAGTTGCCGTCGATCGTGAAGCAGAGCCGCGTCGTGCGGCAGGGGAGCCGGTCGAACAGCTCCGGCGCCACCAGCCCGCCGATCCCGCAGCCCGCGTCGAGGACGACGTCGAACGGCTCGATGACCGCCGGGTCGATGAAGCCCATGACGTGCTTCACGTAGTCGCCCAGCATGTCGGCCGTCGTGACCGCGCCCGGCGCCGCGGCGGGCGGGGGCAGCGTGTCGCCGACGATCATGTCGCGAATGTCCGAGATGCCGGCCTCGCCGCTCAGCGGGAACGCCTGCGCGCGGACCAGCTTCATGCCGTTGTACTGCTTCGGGTTGTGCGAGGCGGTGATCATCGCGCCGCCGTCGAAGCCGCCCGAGGCGACGGCGTAGTAGAGCATGTCGGTGCCGGCCAGGCCGTAGTCGACCACGCTGGCGCCCTGGCCGGCCGCGCCATCGATGAACGCCGCGGCGAGCGACGGGGACGAGAGCCGCATGTCGCGGCTGACCGCCAGGCGGCCGGCGCCAAGGTAAGCGGCGAAGCCGCGGCCGATGTCGCGAGCGATCCCTTCGTCGATCTGGTCGGGATAGGTCGCCCGGATGTCGTAAGCCTTGAAGATGTCGGGATTCACCGGTCTCGTGCTCATGCGCCTCTCCCGGGCGGCGGGGCGTCGCGGCCCGCTACAGCCGGCTGTAGTCGGTTACCACCGACTTGTCGCCGAGCACGATCCCGCCGTCGAGGATCGAGTTGCGGCCGATGTGGCACTGGCGGCCGAGAATCGACTGGCGGACCAGGGCGTCGCGTCCCACGCGGGTGTTGGCCCAGACGATCGACCCCTCGATGCGCGCCTCCTCCTCGATCTGGCACTGCCGGCCGATGACCGAGTAGGGCGCGACGTGGGCGCCGGCCTTCACCACCGTGCCCTCGTCGATGAAGCAGGGGCCCTCGACCCGCGCGCCGTCCTCGATGCGCGCCTCGGGGGAAACCATCGCGAACTTCTGCGGCGACCCCTCGAACGGCGGCGCCTCGAAGCGATGGTCCATGATGTCGCGGTGCACCTGCGCGTACTTGTCGGGGGCGCCGATGTCGATCCAGTAGCCGTCGTAGACGTAGGCGACAAAGGTCTCGCCCCGCTCGACCAGCGAGGGAAAGAAGCTCCGCTCGATCGACCAGGCCGTGTCCTTGGGGATCCGGTCGAAGGTGTCCGGCTCGAGCACGTAGATCCCGGCGTTGATCGTGTTGCAGGTGATCTGCTCGGGCTTCGGCTTCTCCATGAACCGCCGCACGTTTCCGTCCGCGTCGGTCTCGACCAGCCCGTAGGCCGACGGGTTCGCCACCGGGGTCAGCACGATGGTGGCCTTGGCCTTGCGCTCGCGGTGCAGGCGGACGACCGCGGCCAGGTCCACCTGCGTCATGACGTCGCCGTTGAAAACGACCACGGTTTCATCGAGCGCCCCGCCGGCATACTTGATCGCGCCGCCGGTGCCGAGCGGCGTCGCCTCGACCACGTACCAGACCCGGACCCCAAGCCCGTCGCCGTGGCCGAAGTTCTCCTCGATCCGGCGCGGCTGGTAGTTGAGGCTCAGGATCACCTCGTCGATCTCGGGCAGCTTCCTGACCAGATCGATCTGGTAGTGGAGGAACGCCCGGCCGAAGATCGGGACGATCGGCTTCGGGGTGTGGATGGTCAGGGGCCGCAGGCGCGTGCCCTTGCCGCCGGCTAGGAGGATCGCTTTCATAGCGAACGCTAATGATAGCGCAAGTGGCCGCGCCAACCTCGGCCCTTTTGGCCGGGGCGGCGGCGCGCTACAATGTCACCGGCTTTGCCGGAATCCGGATTTCGCCGATGAACCTTCCGAACACGCTGACGCTGTCGCGCATCTTCCTGGTGCCGCTCCTGGTCGTCGTCCTGCTGACCAAGTTCGAGGGTCGGCAGATCCTGGGCGTCGACAAGGACCTGGTGGCCGCCGCCATCTTCGGTTTCGCCTCGGCCACCGACTGGCTCGACGGGTTCCTGGCGCGCCGGCGGAAGCAGGTCACCCCGCTCGGGCAGATGATGGACCCGCTGGCCGACAAGCTCCTCACCTCGGCTGCCTTCATCTCCCTCGTGCAGATGGAACTGGCGCCGGCCTGGATGGTGGCCGTCATCATCGGGCGGGAGCTGGCGGTCACGGCCCTGCGCAGCATCGCCTACTCGCGGGGGACGAGCATCCCGGCCTCGCCGATGGGCAAGGTCAAGATGATCGCCGAGGTGGTGGCGATCCTGGCCATGATTCTCGGCCAGCCCCGGCTGGGCCGCCTCGCCGTGCTCGGCCCGCTGGCGCTGTGGGTCGCGGTCATCACGGCCGTCGTGTCCGCGAGCGACTACTACCGGAACTTCATGCGCGGCCAGGGCGCCGACGCCCGGCTCAAGCCTTAGGCGCCTTCGACGTCGTGCCGCCCTTCTTGGCGGGCTTCACGGGCCGAGGGCCCGCGGTGCCCGCCTTGATCTCCGCCATCAGCTTGTCGCCCTTCTGCAGGAACTCGCTCTTCTGGAACTCCGCGGCGAGCTTCGCCAGCAGCGGCGGGGCCTCGGGCGTCAGGCCCATCTTCACGTACATGTCCGCCAGGTAGTAGTAGAGCCCGTCGCGCCTGGAGAACTGCGGATTGGTGTTCAGCACGCCACGCAGGCGGACGATCGCGCCCGGGAACCACCTCGTGCGGTAGTAGAACACGCCCACCAGGTAGTCGGAGTCACTCAGCCGGTCGCGACACTCCTGCAGTTTCTTGCGGCCTTCCGCGCCCAGCGGGCTGTCGGGATAGCGCTGGACGAAAGCCTCGAACTCCTTGACGGCCTCCCGGGTCTGCGTCTGGTCGCGCTGCGGCGCGAGCATCTGGGAGTAGTGCGACAGCGCGAGTTTGTACTGGGCGTAGTAGGCCCGCTCGTGCGTCGGGAAATAGGTGAGGAACTCCCGGAACTCGTTCGCGGCCAGGATGACCGATCCCGCCGAGTCCTCGCCGAGGTACGCGTCGCCGAGGCCCAGCTTGGCGTCGGGCCGGAAACGGCTCTGCGGGTAGTTGTCGACGATCTGCTTGAAGTACTCCCGGGCCCGGATCCACTTCTTCTTCTTCAGCCAGTCGGTGCCCTGGTCGAACAGGTACTTGTCGGCGTCGGCGGCCGGGGTGACGACCGGCTTCTTGGTCTTCGCCCCGCAGCCGCCCGAGAGCACGAGCGGCGCGAACGAGAGCGCGAGCAGAACGACCACGGAAGGGAGACGAACCGATCGGATCAGGTGCATGAGTGTTCCGTCACGCGCGCATCAGCGCCGCTTCCAGCCAGGCGTATTCGGCGGCCAAGCTCTCGTCATTGTACACGGGGGCAGCGTCCCGCCCCTTCAACCAAATAGCGCCTTGACCAGCGGAGGCAGCCGGCGCGGCCGTCCGTCGGGGCCGACGCCGCAGTGTTCGGTCCAGCCCGTCGTCGACGCCTCGGAGGCGCCGACCGGGACGACATCGTAGTCGAACCGGAGCCTGAACGGCGACAGCAGCGTGGCCCGCGCCCGCACATCCACCTCGTCGTCGTACCGAAGCGGGCGGTGATATTCGCAGTGGGCTGTAATGACCGGCAGGATCGTTCCCTCGGTCTCGAGCTGCCTGTAGGTCGCCCCGGTCACCCGAAGCCACTCGGTCCGGCCCACCTCGAACCAGACCAGGTAGTTGGCGTGGTAGACGACGCCCATCTGGTCGGTTTCGGCGTACCGGACCCGGAGCCGGGCGCTCGACACGCGGTCGCTCGTCAGCGGGAACCTCATCGTCCCGGTGGTTCGCCGTCGCGCGTGGCGGCGGCCAGCTCGGCGGCTTGTCGCAGGGCCCGCGCGGCCGCGACGACGTCCGGAGTTCGGAAGATCGAAGAGCCTGCCACCAGGATCTCCGCTCCTGCGCGGACCACGGTGCCGACCGTCGAAACGTCGAGGCCGCCGTCAACCTCGATCGGCGCGCGATTGCCCGCCCGGTCGAGCATCGCCCGCAACTCTCTGACCTTAGACGCGGAGCGGGGCAGAAAAGCCTGCCCGCCGAAGCCGGGATTCACCGACATGACCAGGATGAAGTCCACGTCGGGGATGACCTCCTCGAGCGCGACGACCGGAGTCGAGGGATTGATCGCCACGCCGGCCTTCGCGCCGAGACTCTTGATGAAGGCCAGCGTGCGGTTCAGGTGCGGCAGCACCTCGACGTGCACCGAGAGCATCGCGGCGCCGGCCTCCACGAACGCCTCGGCGAAGCGATCGGGGTCGGTGATCATCAGGTGCACGTCGAGCGGCACGTGGGTGACGCGCCTGAGCGATCGCACGACAGGGGGGCCGACCGTCAGGTTCGGGACGAAATGGCCGTCCATCACGTCCACGTGGATCTGATCGGCGCCGCCGCGCTCGGCGGCGGCCACCGCCTCGCCCAGGGCGGCGAAGTCGGCCGCGAGAATCGACGGGGCCAGTCGAATGGTCACCGGCTCACCTCGAGAGAAACCGTGTCCCCGGGCGTGACCTGGAACCCAGCCTGCGGCGACTGGCGGATCACGATGCCGGCGGGGACCCCGGGATACGGGTTCTGGCCGACGACCGCCACCCGGAAGCCGTCGGCCCTGAGCGCCTCGGCGGCGAGCGCGCCGCTGACGCCGATCAGGTCCGGCATCACGTAGGCGGCGGCGCGTTCGCTGCGGTTGACGAGCAGCGACACGGCCGCCGCGCGGGTGCCCTCCGGCGGATCCTGCGCGACCACGACGTCGGCCGGCAGGTCGTTCGACCTGATGTCCGACACGGTGGCCAGAGACAGCCCGCCTTGCTGCAGCTGCAGGCGGGCGGTTCGCTCGGTCTCGCCCAGCAGCCCGGGCACGGTGGCCACCACGCCGCCCGTGCTCAGCCACACCCTGACGGTGCGACCTCTCCGCGCGGCGGTGGCGGCCGCCGGCTCCTGTTGCGCGATCCGGCCCGCACCCACGTTCGGATCGGCGCGCCGGGTCTCATCCACGCGCAGCGTGAGGCCGACCTGGCCGACGATCGCGCTGGCCGAGCTCAACGGCTGCCCGACGAGCGAGGGAACGGTCACGTCGCGGGTCCGCAGCGCGATCCTCGCTGCCAGCGTGGCAAAGAGCGTGTAGGTCGCCAGCAGCGCGGCGACAATGAGGAGGAATTTCCCCGCGCCCCACACGCGGGCGGTGAGTGCCATCGATGGACCGACTGTACTACAAGTGCTTTGGATTCACCAAGTAGCGGTGACGGCGAAGCGCCGCGGCGAAGAACGTCTCGAGGCCGTGCGCCCAGGGGCTCGTCCTCAGAAAGCCGGCGGGCGTCACGAGCGAGGCCAGCCCGGCCACGCCGGTCCCGGCCTCCCGGATCGGTTCGATTTCGAACTCCTGGTGCTCGAGAAGAAAGGCGCCGACGACATCCTCGTTCTCCTCGGGCTCGCTCGAACACGTCGCGTAGATCAGGCGTCCGCCCGGCTTCACCGTCGTGGCCGCCCGCTCCAGGATCTGCCGCTGTCTGCTGGCGAACGCCGGGAGGTCGGCCGCCGACCGCCGCCAGCGAATCTCCGGATCGCGGCGAAGGGTGCCCAGCCCGGTACAGGGCGCGTCGACCAGGACGCGGTCGAACGCCGGACCGAAGGGCAGGGCCTCCGCGTCGAACCGGGCGATCCGAACGCACCGCGCGCCGCTGCGCGCGATGGTGCGCTCGAGCAACTCCACGCGCCGCGCCCGCACGTCGCCTGCCACGATCAGGCCGCGGTCGCCCATGCGGCCGGCCATCGCGACGGTCTTTCCTCCGGGCGACGCGCACGCGTCGAGCACGCGCTCGCCCGGCCGCGCGCCGGCGGCGAGCGCGACCAGCTGCGACGCTTCGTCCTGGACGAAGAACGCGCCCTGGTCGTGCAGCGGCGTCGCCAGCGGGTTGCCGTCCACGACTACCAGTCCGTCGGGCGAATACCGCGCGGGCTCGACCCTGACTCCCGCGGCCGCGAGGCGGCCGGCCAACTCGTCGCGCGAGTTCGTGAGGGTGTTGGCGCGGAGGGTGAGCGGGGCGGGAGAGTTGTCGAAACGGACCAGGGCCTCGGCGGCGTCGAACCCCTCACGGTCGAGCCAGCGTTCGACGAGCCAGCGCGGGTGCGAGCAGGTGACCGACAGGTAGTCGAGCGCCCCCTCGCGGTCCGGCGCGGCCGGCCTGGCCGGCAGCGGCAGCCGCTCCCGTTCCCGTTCGATCCGCCTGAGCACCGCGTTCACGAACGCGCTCGCGCTGCTCTTGCGCGCCTCCCGCACCAACTCCACTGCATCATCGACCACCGCGCGGGCGGGGACACGATCGAGGTGCAGGAGCTGGTAGGCGCTGAGGCGCAGGATGTCGAGCACTTCCGGATCGATTCGGGAGAGCGGCCGCCGGCCGAAGGCCTCGATCACCGCGTCGAACGCGCCCATCCACCGCAGCGTTCCCGTGGTGATCTCGGCGGCCAGGGCGGCGTCCCGCTCGTCGGGCAGCCGGGTTCGAGCCCGCGCGAGCGCGTCGGGAAGGTCGTGACGGTTGGAGGAGACCGCGCGCAGCGCCGCGTAGGCCGCGCGCCGCGCCGGCGCCGCCTGTTTCATGTGCCGAACCGGGAGCCGACGCCGATCCTGGCGCCGGCCGCGAACTCGCGGGCCGTGACCGCCCGGCGCCCCTCGGCTTGCAGCTGCGTGAGGCAGAGAGCGTTCCCGTCGCCGGCGAGGACCACGAGGCCGTCCCGGCAGGCGGCGACGACTTCTCCCGGTGTGGCCTGGCTGGACCACGTCACCGGGGTTGGCGCCATCGATGTGCGGAGGACGATGACCCGCGCGTCGTGGAGGGTGGTGAACGCGTGGGGCCAGGGATGCAGGCCCCGCACCTGGTTGTGGATCGCGAGCGCAGGGGCGCCCCAGTCGATCGCGCCGTCGTCGCGGGTGAGCCGCGGCGCGTAGGTGACGAGGCGCTCGTCCTGCGGCGTCTCCCGGGCCGTGCCGGCCGCCAGTTGATCGATCACCGGGAGGATCAGCCGCGCGCCGAGCGCCGCCAGGTCGCGCTCCACCTCCTCCGACGTCTCGTCGTTCCCGATCGGCCGTCGGGTCTCGGCGAACACCCCGCCGGCGTCGAGCGCCTCGACCACGCGCATGATGGAGACGCCCGTCTCGCTGTCGCCCGCCATGACCGCGCGGTGGATGGGCGAGGCTCCGCGCCAGCGGGGGAGCAGCGATGCATGGACGTTGAGCAAACCGAGCGCCGGGATGGCCAGCAGCCTCGCCGGGAGAATCTTGCCGTACGCGGCGACGATCCCGAGGTCGGGCGCGAGCGCGGCGAGCGTGGACAGGAACGCGTCGTCCTTGATCCGCTCGGGCTGGAGCAGCGTCAGCGCGTGCTCGGCGGCGAAGGCGGCCACCGGCCCCGGGCTGGGCTTCTGGCCCCGCCCGCGCGGTCGATCGGGCTGGGTGACGACGGCCACGACCTGGTGGCCGCGCGCGAGGACCTCGCGCAGCGTGGGCACGGCGAACCCAGGCGTGCCGAAGAACACGACCCGGATCTTCGTCATGGCGTCACCAGGTGCCCGAGCGGATCTGCTTCTTGATCCGCCGGACGATGAGGTCGCGTTTGAGCCCGCGGAGGCGGTCCACGAACACCCGCCCGTCGAGGTGATCGAGCTCGTGCTGGAACGCGCGCGCCAGCAGTCCCTCACCGCTGTAAACCCGTTCGTGGCCCTCGAGGTCGAGGCCCTTGATCGCCGCGCGCTCGGGCCGCGCGACGGTGGCGTTGAAGCCGGGCACGCTGAGACAGCCTTCCTCCTCGAGCTGCATCCCCTCGCGCTCGACGAACTCCGGGTTGAGGAGCGTGATCAGGCCGGACGGGCTGTGGCCGAGCGAGAGGTCGATGACGACCAGCCGGATCGGCACGCCGACCTGCGGCGCCGCCAGGCCGATGCCCGGCGCGGCGTACATCGTCTCGACCATGTCGCGCGCGAGCGCAGCGATCTCGGCCGTGATGTTGTGGACGGCCTCCGCCGGCCGGTGGAGCGGCGCTTCGCCGTACTTGACGATCGGCCTGATCATCGTCCCGACGCATTCCCGGCGGGCTGGCCCACGCCGGCCCGCGGAGCGAAGCGCAGCCGCCGGGCCTCGTGCCAGGCCGCCAGGTTGCGCAGGATGTCTTCGATCGAATCGCCGCCGAACGTCTCGAGCAGCGCGTCCGCCAGGACGAGGGCGACCACCGCCTCGCCAATGACCGAGGCGGCGGGGACGGCGCAGACGTCGCTGCGCTCGATCGACGCCGACATCTCGCGCCCCGTCTCCAGATCCACCGACGGCAGGGGAGACATCAGCGTCGGCAAGCGGCTTCATGTAGGCGGTGGCGCGGATCTCCTCGCCGTTGGAGACGCCGCCCTCGAGGCCGCCCGCGCGATTGGTCGGTCGCGTGAATCGCTCCGGCCGCTCCGAGTCCGAGGCCGGGAGGATGGGATCGTGCACGGCCGACCCCGGCCGGGCCGCGGCGGCCACCCCGTCGCCGATCTCGACGGCCTTGATGGCGGGGATGGACATCAGCGCCTGCGCCAGGCGACCGTCCAGGCGGCGGTCCCACTGCGAGTAGCTGCCGAGGCCGGCGGGCACCCCGCGGGCGATCACCTCGAAGCGGCCGCCGAGCGTGTCGCCGGCGGCGCGGGCGGCGTCGATGGCGGCGATCATCGCGTCCCGGCACGCCGCGTCCACGCAGCGGACCGGGTTCTCCTCGTCGAGCGCGGACACGTCCTCGAACGCGCGCAGGCTCGTGCCGGGCGACTGAACCTCCCCGATCGCCGTGACGTGGGCCGCGACCCGAATGCCGGCCCGCTCGAGCAGGGCAGCGGCGCAGGCGCCGGCGGCGACCCGGGCGGCGGTCTCGCGGGCGCTGGACCGTTCGAGAACGTCGCGCAGGTCGCGATGGCCGTACTTCAGGGCTCCGGCGAGATCCGCGTGGCCGGGGCGGGGACGGGTGACCGGCGACCTGTGCGCGCCGAGCGTTGACGCCGGCGGCTCGGCCTCGACGGCCATCGTCCACTGCCAGTTCACCCAGTCCCTGTTCCTGATGCGGAGCGCGATCGGCGTGCCCAGCGTCAGCCCGTGACGAACGCCGGAGAGGATCTCGACGTGGTCGGACTCGATCGCCATGCGCCGGCCCCGTCCGTGGCCAAGCTGGCGTCGGTGCAGCTGCCCGTCGATCTGATCGATCGACAGGGGCAGGCCGGCGGGCATCCCGTCGAGGATCGCCACCAGCGACTGGCCGTGCGATTCACCCGCAGTCAGAAAGCGCAGCATGACAGCCTCATTCTAGCCGAAGTTTCTGCGCGGTCCGGGCTGGTCCGCGATGCCCGGGCCGGCAGGGGGGCCGTGAACACCGGGGGTTCCCGCCCGCGGCTTCTCCGGCCGCGATTTTGCAACTGGTGCCGGCGTCATGGCGCCGGTGCTCTTCGCGGACCGATTCGTCCGTGTGCGGCCCGGCGAGGCGATCGACCTCGCCACCGCACGCCGGGTGTGGATCCGGACCGTCGGGCCCGGCGGCCGCGCGGAAGTGGCAGGGTGGCTGGCCCGCTGCGCCAGCCTGTCGAGCCTGTGGCACCCGAGCTTCATTCCGCTGGCCGACTTCGGCGCCGTCGGGCGAAACGGGTTCTTCGAAGCCTGGGATACCCCGTCGCCGCCCTCCGCCGGCCGTGACAGCCGCCGCATCATGCCGCTGCCCACCCGTGCCTCAGGTTCGCGCGGCTCCGCGGCGGCGGAGGATGAGATCCGCAGCCTCGTGTGCGGCCTCGAGGACCTGCTCGAGCACGGCGTCTCGGGTCACCCGCGCGCGGCCTGCCTGCGTGTGCCCGGCGGGCCGCGCCAAGTGGTGCTCGTGCACCTGGCGGCGCGCACCGCGCGGCTGCGCGGCTACGTCCCGGTCAACGCCCGAGCGCTCGGCGACGCCGGCCCAAGGGCCTTGCGCTCCGGGCAGTGGCGAGAGCTCCTTCAAGGACGGCACGTCATGGTGCTCGACGACGAAGTTCCCGCCGGGACCAGTCGAGCGGCGCCGTTGTTCTTCCTGTCGCTGGGTCTCGCCAGCGACCGCCCCCACGTGCTGTTGAGCGTCGAGTCTTCGCCGCCCCGGGAAGGCCGGAGCGGAACGGTGTTCGCGGTCCCGGCCGACAGGCCGGCCGTCGTGCGAGAAAACGTCGCAGCCTACCTGTTGCCTACCAGGGTGACAGCGGGCTCCGGCGATCCCGCGGCCACCCTGATCGGCGCGGCGATCGCCAGCGGCCGTCATGCCCAGGCCGAACGGCTGCTGCGCGAACGGCTCGGCCGGTTCGCCAGGAGGCGGGACGAGGCGGCGGGCGGCGAAGCCGCCCTGGCGCTCGGTCGTCTGCTCCTCGTGCGGGGGCGCGCCACGTGTGCCGGCCGGGTGCTCGAAGAGGCTCGCGAGCGGTTCGACCGCGCGTCCCTTGCCGGTCCGGCCGTCCACGCCGCGGTCTTCATCGGCTTGGCCTGGACCGATGCCGGGCGCTTCGGTCCGGCCGAGGCGGCACTTCGAGCGGCATCAGTCGCGGCGTCGAAGCTGTCGGTCGCGGAGCTCGAAGAGCTGGCCAACCTCGCGCTCGCGCGGTGTCTCTACTGGCAGGCTCGACTGGCCGAGGCCTCCGACTGCCTGGCCCATCCGACCGCGCCGACGTGGGGCATCCCGCTCGGGGACCCGACTGACAACCGGTCGGCCGTCGCCTCGGCCGGAGTCGTGTGCGCGCGGGAACGGCTGTATGGCGCATCGCTCCCGAGAGCCCTTCCGGATTGGAGAGGCGACCCGTGGGCCGTCGGCGAGATCGATCTCGGGGTCGCGCGGTCGTGTTTGGCGTCGCGCATTGCGCTTGCCACACACGACGTCGAGCAGGCCGGCCGGCGTGCGGCGGAAGCGAGGGAACAGGCGCAGCAGGGCGGCGACAGCGTCGGGCTGGCGGCCGCCTGCGCCGTGAAGGCGGCCGTCTACGGCGCGCTCGGCGACATCGACGCGGTCCGCGGCGAGGTGGAGACCGGCTTGCTCGCGGCACGTCAGGCGCACGCGCCTCTTCGGGCCCTTCGGCTGCGCATCCTCATGGCCAGGTGCCTCCGGGAGGCCGGCCGCGATCGGGACGCCCGGCGCTGGCTGGCGCGCCTGTCCCGGCTCGACCCGGCGAAGCTGCCGCGGGTGGTCGGCCTGCCGCTCGAACGCGCCATTCGCGGCGACGACGCACCGCCCGCCGCGCGGTCCGATGGCGGCCGACGACCGCCGCATGCCGGGACCCCGGCGGGGGAGTCGGCGTCCCTGGGGCCGGCCCCGGCCGCCGATCTCGTCACGGCGCTCGTCGAGGTGCTCCGCGTGTGCCAGTCCTCCGACGACGATGCGGCTGTGCTCGGGCGCGTCTCGACCGCCCTTCGTGAACGCACGAAGGCGGTGGCGGTCGCCTGCTTCGGCCGCGTACGCGACGCCGCATGTCTGCTCGCCGCCGACGGGCGCGACGCCAGGGGCGAGGACCTGGCGCAACGGGCCATCGACTCCGGGCTCGTGGTCGCGCCGACATCGACCCTGTCGGGTCTCGAGGCCGCCGTGCCGATCCGGTTCGCCGGGTCAGTCGTCGGCGCCTTCGTGTGCCGGTTCGGCGCCGACGCGCCGCCGGACTGGGCCGCCGTCCGGAACCTCGTCGTCGCCGCGGCGGCCGCCGCCGGACCGTGCGTGCGGACGGTGGCGGATCTGCGCTCGCTCCCGGCGTCGCAGCCCGACACGGCGGTCGGAGAGATTCTCGGCGGGAGCGATGCGATCGCGGACCTGCGCCGCGCGGTGCTGCGAGCCGCCGCCGCGCCGTTCAACGTGGTCATCGAGGGTGAGAGCGGCAGCGGCAAGGAGCTCGTGGCCCGCGCGCTGCACCGCCTCGGCCCGCGGCGGGACCGCCCCCTCTGCGCGCTCAACTGCGCCGCCCTCGCCGACGAGCTCGTCGAGGCGGAGCTGTTCGGCCACGCGCGCGGCGCCTTCACCGGCGCGGTCGCCGAACGCAAGGGACTGTTCGAGGAGGCCGATCACGGCGTCCTCGTCCTCGACGAAGTCGGCGAGCTGACCGCGCGGGCGCAGGCCAAGCTGCTGCGCGCCATCCAGGAGGGAGAAGTGCGGCGGGTCGGCGAGAACTTCGCGCGGCCGGTGGACGTGCGGATCGTGGCGGCCAGCAACCGGCCGCTCGCCGCGGCCGTCGAGTCCGGGGTGTTTCGCCGCGACCTGCTCTACCGCCTCGAGGTCGTCAGGATCGTCGTGCCCCCGCTGCGCCTGCGCGCCGAGGACATCCCGCTGCTCGCCGGCCATTTCTGGCGAGAGGCTTCGGCCCGGGTCGGCAGCCGCGCGACGCTCGCGCCGGCGACGCTCGCGGCGCTGGCGCGCTACGACTGGCCCGGCAACGTGCGGGAGCTGCAGAACGTCATGGCCGCGCTGGCCGTGTCGGCGGGCCGGCGGGGCAGTGTCGGCCCCGAGCAGTTGCCGCCGGTCATCGGCGGTCAGGCGGCGGCTGCCGGCCTTCGGACCATGTCCGAGGCAAGGCGGGCGTTCGAGGCGGCCATGGTCCGGACCGCGCTGGCCAGGGCCGGCGGGCATCGGGCGCGCGCGGCCGGCGAGCTGGGCCTGACGCGCCAGGGGCTCGCGAAGCTGATGGCAAGGCTGGGGATCGAGTGACGGAGACGACGATCGTCCGCGCGATCGCGGTGGTCGCGTTCAGTCGAGGATCGTCCGCCTTCCGCCGCGAAGTTCGCCGAGCTTCTTCGACCGCAACTGAACCTCGAGCGTATGTAAGTGGCCCGCGGGCGCCGATGACAACGTGACGCCGACGACGTACTCGCATTTGATCGTCTCGGACACGATGGCCAGGGCGGTGCGGATCGTATCGGCGTTCACGGCGGGCGGATCGAAAGAACGGCCGCCTGTCTGCTCTGCGAGCCACGACAGCCCCATCAGCGCCATGTCGTCGGACATAGATCGGTCGGACGGGGCGCGTTTGTGGTGACCGACTAGCAGCGGGAAGACCGAAACGCGGAGCGCCTGGAGGTTGTCGCTGACGTACTTCACCGGAGTCGACGTCGTTGGCCTGCCGTCGGTCACGAGCAGGATTACACGCGTGCTGTCGGAGGGCGCCGGCTCGCGCGCGGTGTCGAGCAGCGCCTCGTAGATCCAACTCTCACCCAGCGACGCCGACTGCTTCGGCGGCAGCGACAGCGCCACGAGCACGCCGCCGGGCGGTCCAGTCACGTAGTCGGAGTTCGCCACGCGGCGCAGTGCGTCCCGGAGCGCGTCGGGATCCCGTGTACCCTCAACGACGCGCCAACGCTTATTGCTGAACACGTACACCGACGTGCGCGCTGTGGACAGCGCATCGAGGAAGGGAGACCGGTAGACCACCCAGTTCAGGAGGCCGATGTCCATCACGCTGCTTGAAATGTCGAACAGGAGGGCGATGTCGATCGGCGTGGTGCGAGCGGCCCCGCAGCCGCCTTCGAAGAAGTCGACTGGGCGTTCGGCTCCGTTCTCGAGGAGGCGAATGTCGGCCGCCGTCAATCCGCCGATGTACCGGTAGTCGCGGATCACGTGGAACCGGACGAGGGTCAGATTCGTGGCCGTGCGGAATAGGGGTTTCTGCGCCGAGGGAGACCGATCCTGGCCACGGACGCCCGCGTCAAGTGCGAGCGCCGCGAGCGCCGCCGCGACCAGGCCGGCCCACCTTGCCATACGGCGTGCCCTGGTATCAACCCGGGCGGACGGTCTCATGGAGTTCTCCAATCCGCGCCTCACGCCAGCCGCGATTCTACCGCCGAGCTTCGAGCTGGCGAAACGGTCTTGAGGAGTTGAGCCGACGGCGGTCGGCAGCAGGCGCTGGGTGGCGCGAGCCTCCTGGCTCGCGAGCCCGGCCGGCCAGGAGGCCGGCCCCACACAATGAGCCTGAGCCTTGAGCCCTGAGCCTCCGGCCTTGAGCCCTGAGCCTCCGGGCTTGAGCCTTGGGCCTTCGGGCGTGAGCCCTGAGCCCTGAGCCTTGAGCCTCCGGGCTTGAGCCCTGAGCCTCCGGGCTTGAGCCTTGGGCCTCCGGGCGTGAGCCCTGAGCCCTGAGCCTTGAGCCTCCGGGCTTGAGCCTTGAGCCTTGGGCCTTGAGCCTCCGGGCTTGAGCCTTGAGCCTTGGGCCTTGAGCCTTGGGCCTTGAGCCCTACGCCGGCGGCAGCCCTTCCTCCCACTTCGGCGCGCGGAAGTAGATCAGCAGCAGCCCCGGGATCGCGAGCGCCACGCACAAGATGTAGAAGTGCACCCAGCCCATCGCGTCCACGATGAAGCCCGCGCTCGCCCCGACGGCGATCCCGGGGATCCGCATGAAGCTCGTGAGCAGCGCGTACTGCGTGGCGCTGAACTTCCGGTTGCAGAGCCGGAGCATGAACGCCGTGAGCGCCGACGCGCCCATGCCGAGGCTGAACGTCTCGATTGCCACGACGAAGGAGAGGGCTAGTACGTTCGGACCGGTGCTGACGAGGATCGCGAAGGCCAGTGGCGTGACGGCCTGGAATACGCCGAATCCCATCAGGCACTTCCTGATGCTGTAGCGCATGAGAATCGCGCCTCCAACCAGGCTGCCCGCGAAGCTGGCCCCGAAGGAAATCAGTTTGTAGTAGACCGAGATCTGCGTCAGCGTGAACCCGATCTTGATGTAGAAGAGGGTCAGCAGCGCGCTGGCGAGATTGTCGCCGAGCTTATAGAGCAGGATGAACGCGAGGATCTCGAGCGCGCCCGGCCGTTTCAGGTAGTCGACAAACGGATTGACCACCGCCTCGCGCAGGCTTCGAGGCGCCTGAATGGCTCCCTTCGGTTCGGGGGCGATGAGCGTGCCGACCACCCCTACCAGGACAAACGCCGCCAGGATCATGAACACCTGGCTCCACGGCAGCTTGTCGCCGAGGAAGAGTCCGAGCACGGCGCCTATGTATCGATACCCGACCAGGTAGGAGTTGACCGCGACCGCGGACCCGAATCCAAGCTCGGCCTCGTCGAGGACGTCCCGTCGGTAGGCGTCGATGACGATGTCGTGACTGGCCCCGGCGAAAGAGACCAGCGTCGCCAGCGCCAGGATCGCGCCGATCGAGCGGGTCGGGTCGAACTGGCCCATCGCGGCAATCGACCCGAGCATCGCCACCTGGGAGATCAGCATCCACCCCCGCCGGCGCCCGAGGAACGGCGGCACGAACCGGTCCATCAGGGGAGACCAGATGAATTTCCACGTGTAGGGCATCTGGACGAGCCCGGCCAGGCCCACCGTCTTCAGGTCGATCCCCGACGTCGCCATCCACGCCTGGAGAACCGTGAGGACGATGCCCAACGGGATCCCGGAAGCCAGTCCGAGGCACAGGATCGTGAGCATCTTCCGGCTGAGCATCTTCCTGATCATGCTGGGGTTCCCCGGGATGGCCGCGCTCTCGCAGGTCACCGGGGAGTATACGACGACCGTGGAGGCCTGATGGCCCCTGCTGTCCGCAAACCAACACAAAAAGGGAACTTTCCGGCCCCTCCGGGGTCTAAATGTGTAGGGATCGAGTTGGTCACGGGGCTGACTGGCCGGCCCCGCCGTTCCCGACAGCCGCGGAGGAAACTGTTATATAGTGAGGGGAGTCGTTCAGGTGGCCGGGGAACTCACGGTGAAACGCGCGCCAGCGATTGGCTGGACTGAGGTCGGGAGCCGCGAAGCGGCGCTGATTAGCCGGTGTGCCGCCGGCGATGAGGCGGGCTGTGCCGAGCTGGTGAACGAGTACCAGCGCATGGTCTTCCATCTCGCGCTGCACATGCTCGGCGACCCCGACGAAGCGCTGGACCTCTCCCAGGAAGTCTTCCTCAACGTCTTCAGAACCATCGGCCGCTTCCGCGGCCAGTCGGCCCTTCGGACCTGGATCTACCGGATCGTGGTCAACCAGGCCCGCAACCGCCAGCGGTGGTGGCGGCGTCGCCACCGCGCCGAGCAGGTGTCGCTCGAGGAACGCCTCGAGAAGTCGGGCGACCAGTTGCCCGCGAGCGAGCTGGTGGGGCCGGACCGGATGTACGGGCAGCGCGAGCTGGCGAAGCGAATCTGGGGCGCGCTGGACCGCTTGCCGTTCGACCAGCGCACGGTGATGATCTTGCGCGAGATCGACGGGATGAGTTACGACGAAATCGCATTTTCGCTGGGTGTGGCCGTGGGCACGGTGAAGTCCCGGCTGACGCGGGCGCGCGAGGCGCTGCGCATCCAGCTCAGAGAGGCGGACAGGTCATGATGCCGCGAGCCTGTCGGCGGATGCGGCGCCAGTTGTCCGCGTTCCACGACGGCGAACTGCCGGTGAGCGAACAGATCGCCCTCCAGGCGCACCTGCGGGAATGCCCGGATTGCGCGGCGGAGGTTCGCGAGATGGACGATCTCGCGGACGGCCTGCGCGCCGGGGCGCTGGCGACGGAGGTGAGTCCGGACGAGTGGCAGGGCCTGCCGTCGATGGTCGTCAGCCGGATGAAGGCGGAGCAGGCCCAGTCGATCAGCGGGATGACCGGCCGGTTCTTCGAGGACATGCACCTGGTCTGGGCCGTGCTCGGGGCGACCGGGGCGACGGTGGCCTGCGTGGCGCTGATCTTCACCATCTTCTACTTCGGCATCACCTCGCCGGCCGGGTCGAACATGAACCCGATGGTGATGAACGCCCGGATGGACCTGCCGAGCGCGGCGTCGAACGAGGCCTTTCCGGCCGCGGCGCTGCTCGACCAGGAGGACCTCGCGCTGGCGCTCGACGCGGTCGTGACTCGGGAGGGGCGGATCGCGAAGCTGGAGGTCATTCAGCCGGGCGGCGGGCAAAACGCCCTCTCGCCCGAAGAGCGGCACGCCGTGCTGGCGCTGCTCGACGCGATTTCGAAAGCCCGCTTCGAACCGGCTCGCTATGCCGGGTCCCGGGTGCCGGTGGCCGTCAACATGGTCTGGCTGTATGCGAGCCTGACGGTGAAGGCCAAGATGCCCGAACTCCAGATCCAGCGAAAGCCGTCGCGGTCGAGTTCCGCCGCTCCCGAGCGGCCGGTCTCCCCGCGCGTTCGCCTCGCCTAGCGGCGGGCACCGCTCCTCGGCATCGATGCGGCCACGGCGAGCCACTGCGGCTCGCCGTACTCGCGTACGCCGCCGCGGGCCTCAGGGCTCCTTGCGGACCGTCGTCTCCGCGCGCGCCGTGGCGATGTTGTCCATGGCGTCCATCACGCGGAGCATGACGCCGGGCACGTTCCCCTCGACCGTCAACTCGAACTTCTCGGTGCGGGAATCGCACAATCCGTCAGTCGGGAAGAGCGGATGCCAGGTGATCCCGTCGATCGAGTAGTCCGCCCGCTCGATGACCGACTGGAGGTCGGAGGCCTCGAAGGTGACGATCGCCCGCTCGCCGTCACGCCGCACGCCGAGGACGCGGATGGTCGGCGGCGTGTTGTCGACGTCGAACGCGGCGCTCTCCGCGTCGCCCGACAGCGCGAGCGCCGGGGGGTTCGAGAGGCCGTCGCTCGCCACGACGCGGACGAAGTAGGTGCCGTCGGGCACCAGCGTCGTATCCCAGACATAGAGGGGGTCGGTCAGGCCCCGCTTGAGCGCCTTCCAGTCGGTCTCGCCCTCGCGCCGGTAGAAGAGGTCGTACTGGAGCTTGTCGTCGTTGTCGTCCTCGCCCTTCCAGGCGAACGTCTGCAGCCCCTTCTGGTAGATGCGCCGGCCGAGGGGGCTCGGACCGAGGCTGGGATTGGTCGGCGTGCCGGCGGTCAGGCTGGCCGGCGACGGTTTCGTGTCCGGCCAGACGTCGTCGAAGCCGGCGATCTCGGACTCGCCCGTGGAGTAGGGCTTCTGGAAGACGTGGCCCGGGGGGTAGACGGTGATCGACGTCACCCGCGGGCGCAGGTTGCGTTGGAGGTACGCCGCGGTCACCGACGTCAACACCGGCGACTGGTCCTTGCCGACCAGCGTAGCCTGCCACTGGAGGTATCGCGCCTTCGGGCTCTGGATCGGCTGCCCGTCCGGGTTCCGGTAAGGCTCGGACCACGGGCTCCACGTGTCGTCCGGCGTCTGGCTGTTGCCGGACCTGGTCCGCAGCTCGATCTGCGTCGCCGGCGGCGTCGTGCCTCTCCACCGGATCGCGCCCCACGTCGACACCGTCTGCGTGTCGCGGACTTCCGATTCGTAGGTGCCGCGTTCCGCGTGCCCGGAGGCCAGGCGGAGCAGCTTCCCGGGGTTCGACGTGACGTAAACCACCTCGCCCGTGGGCGTGGCGAGCAGGCGGGTGATCTGCTGGGCGGGGGCGCGGCCGACCAGCGTGACCTGCGGGGGATCGCCGGCGATCCGGAAGATCTTCCCCTTGTTGCCGGTGGCGACGAGCAGGCTGCCGTCCGGGGACAGGGCCACGTCGTAGGGCGTGTCGTCGGGCGACTCCCACACGGTGTCCCACAGGCCGTCGGGAAGGATCCGGTAGATCGCGCCCTTGGCGCCAGTGGTGGCGGCCTTGGCGGCCCCGGACTTGGCCTCCGCGGCCGCGCCGCCCGTGTCGATCACGGTGAACCCGGTGATCTCGGCGGAGACCGACGCGACCGGCGACGCCCGCACCGGTTCGGCCGCCGGCGTTTCGGCGGGGCGTTCGCCCCCTCCCGCGCCGGCCGGCCGGGCCGCCACGGCCGTGGCGTAAATCACGCCCTTCCCGTCCACGACGAGCGAGTGAATCTCGCGGTAGGCCGACTCGAGCAGCACGAAGGCGCGGCCCTCCCGATCGATCCTGAAGACCCGGCCCGGCGACTCGGTGCCGGCCAGCAGGTTCCCCGACCGGTCGAACGCCAGCGCCACGACGTTGGTGGCCTTGGTCTTGTAGAAGACGCTGCCCTTGCCGTCCGGCGCGACCTTGTAGATGACGCCGCCGTCGCCCGTGCCCGCGAACACGTTGCCGGCGCTGTCGACGGCGAGCGACCAGATGTACTTCGCCTCGGGCTTGAAGAGCGGCTTGGCCGCCCCCCGGGCGTCCACCTTGTAGATCTGCCCGTCAGGCGACGCGGCGACGTAGAGCCCGCCGTCCGGCGCGGCCGCGAGCGCGTGGATCTCGAGCTCCTTCGCGTCGTAGAAGGTGGACGCCTTGCCGTCGGCGCCGACACGGAAGACCTTTCCCTCGTTGCCGCTGCCGATGAACAGCGAGCCGTCGGCCCCGGCGACGACGGTCCAGAGGAACGGCGCCGCCGAGTCGTAGACGAGCGTCGACCGGGGGCCCAGCGAGAGCCGGCCGTCCTTGTCGATCGACAGGTTCTCCGCGTCGCCTTTGAGCAGGTCGGCCCGGGTGGCGATCTGCCAGAAGGTCGGCGACGAAGCCGACGTGAGCGCGACCGCGGCAGCCGCGAGGACTGCCGCGAGGGCCAGCGTGAGGTTTCGGTGGGACATGCGTTGGGATTGGAGTAAGCGTCGGTTCACTGCACGGCGATCGTCAGCGTGCGCGATCCCGAGACCGCGCAGCCGACCGCCACCTCCCGCTCGCCGACAGCCGAGGTCCGCAGGGGCGAGACGCTGCCGCCGTTGCGGTCCGAGTCCATGACCGCCAGCACCGACGGCGGCAGCGCGGGAAGGCTCTCGCCGCCAATCACGGCCCCGGCGTCCTGCCGGATCAGGCGGATGTACAGCCGGTTGCTCTTCCGGCTCCTGTTGATGAGCCTGACGAGCTGATCGATCGTCCTGACCTGGCCCGACTTGAAATTCGTGGCTTCCGACTGCGCCAGCCGGCCGCCGTCGGTCACCGTGATCGACAGCGGGCCCGACGCGCCGGCCGGGATGTCGATCGGCACCGTGCGCGTGATGTCCTCGCCGCGGTAGGTGTGCAGCAGCAGCTTGAGCGGCACGGTCGTGCCCGGACGAATCGTGACCTGGTCGATCCAGATCCGCTCGAGCGTCGCCGTCTCCGGGTGCTCGCTCGTCACGATGTGGAGGTCCAGGCTGTCGATCCGCACCGGCTCGAGGTCGTTCGCGAGCAGCAGCGTGAGCGGCGCCACGACGTAGGCCGCGGCGCCGACCGACGGCGTGTCGCCGGTGAACGCGTCGTCGAGCGCCACCTCGCCGTGGCCCCGGATCTTCGCCGTTCCGCTCACCGTGAACGTCGCCGCGCCGAAATCCCGTTCGTACGATGACAGGGTGTTGAGAACCGACACGTAGGTCAGCAGCGGCGCGAACAGCTGGTCGTTGACCACCTGGAAGGTGAACGACTTGCGCAGGCCGCGCTCGGTGTCGAGAGAGAGGTGAATGGGGACCATGTCGGGGCCGCGGCCGAGCGTGCCGGCGATGGCCGTCGCGCGGTCCTGCTTGAAGGTGCCGATCGTCTCTCCCGTCATCGCGATCTTCATCGACGACAGGAGGCTCGGCAGAATCGTGTAGACGTACGCGCGCGTCATCGGGAACTCGGTCGTTCCCAGGTTGTAGAGCGGGTGGCCGAACGCGTAGACCTGGTTGCCGTCGACCTCGGTGACCGTGCCCGTGGCGCCCATGACGAGGTCGCCGGTGATGATGTTGACGCCGACGGCGTCGCCCGGGCGCAATCGGGGCGCGACCGGCGCGCGCTGGCCGGCGGCCTGGGCGCGCGAGGGCGACGCGGCGTCGGGCGAGGGCACGAAGCCGGCGTCGCGGAGGACCCCCGACAGGCGATCGCCGACCGTGCCGGAGAACCCGCCGAGGGCGAGCGGCGTCGCGATCGGGCGCATGAGGACGCCGAGTTCGGCGGCCCGCGCCGAGCCGACGCTGCCCAGCCCGTCGAAGCGCACGTCGTCCGGGCGGTCGGCAAACGGGCGCCCGAGGCGCGAGAACGCCTCGCGGAGCGACGCCAGGACGCGGTCCTGCGTCAGCGGCAGCTCGAGTCTCGCCCTGGTGTCAGAGGGCGCGCGGCGCGGCTGCGGGCCGGCCGACTGGATCATCTCCTCGATCGGCGTGATGCCGGCGAGGGGCTCTTTCGCGAACTGCCCGAGCGAGAACGCCACGGCCCCGAGCAGCCGCCCGTCGATGTAGACCGGGCTGCCGCTCATGCCGGCGATGACCCCGGTCGCCGCCAGCGGGCCCCCTTCGAGCCGGGCGAGCACCATGTCGCGCTGCGGCCCGTTCACATTGCGGAGCACGCCGAGGATGTGAACGGTGAACTCCTCGACCTTGTCGCCTTCGAACACCGTCCGGCCGACGCCGGTCATGCCCGGCCGCACCTCGTCGACCGACATGTAACGCGGGGCGGCCGACGGCCAGGCGACCAGCGTCAGCGCCGCGAGGGCGAGCACACCGACGATCCGGGCGTTCATTCACGGTTCCCTGAGTTGGCGACGGACAATGAGGGCAACGGCCCTTTCATTATAGACTCCGAACCGGCCCGATCAGCCGGTTCGGGTTGACGATGATGATCCGGTCTGATAACGTGTGGCCACGTGGGTTGACGCGCGAGAAAATGGACATGACGACACTCCAGCGCACGAGCCGGTTCGCTGAGCGCCTGACGGGCGCCGGCGCTGGTGTGTACGGGACCTCGTATAGCAGCTGGTGGTGGTACCGCCACCCCGAAGAGGAACCCGTGTCCTGAGCCGTTCGAGCCTGTGACTTTGGAGAGCCTCTTCAGCCAGCCGGTTGAAGGGGCTTTTTGCGTTTTATGACCACACCTCGCCTCTGCGTGACCGTGTCGGCCGACCACATGGCGGAGCTGGTGGCGGCGCGGGATCGTGCCGCCGCGCTCGCCGACCTGGTCGAGCTCCGGCTGGACGGCGTGCGCGACGTGGACATACCGGCGGCGCTCGGGGGCCGGCGAACCCCCGTGATCGTGACGTGCCGGCCGCGGCGGGAAGGGGGGGCGTTCGACGGGCCGGAGGACGAGCGCCTCGCGCTGCTCGGGGCGGCGGCCCGGCTCGGCGCCGAGTACGTGGACGTCGAGTTCGACTCCGCCTTCGGTCCGCTCGTCGCCGAACGGGGAGGTCGAGGCATCGTCCTCTCGTCGCACGACTTCTCGGGCGTCCCGTCCGACCTCGCCTCGCGGTTTCGCGCCATGCGGGCGGTCGGCGCGGAGGTCGTGAAGATCGCCGTCACGGCCCATTCGCTCGGCGACAACCTGCCGCTGCTCGCGCTCGGGCGCGGGGCGGCACCCGGGCAGGCCGTCGCGCTGGTGGCCATGGGCGCGCCGGGTCTTGCGAGCCGCGTCTGGGCGGCGAAGTTCGGATCGTGCTGGACCTATGCGGGCGACGGGATCGCGCCCGGCCAACTGTCACCGGAGCGGATGGTCTCCGAGTTCCGGTTCCGGAGCATCACCGCCTCGACGCGCCTGTTCGGCGTGTTCGGCCGGCCGATCGCCCATTCCGTGTCGCCGGCCATCCACAATGCCGCCTTCGCCGCCGCCGGTTTCGACGGCGCCTACCTGCCGCTCGAGGCCAGCGACGCCGCCGACGCGGTGGCCTTCGCCGCTGCGGTCGGGCTCTCGGGCGCCAGCATCACCTCGCCTTTCAAGGTCGCCATGCTCGCCCTGGCTGATGAGGCCGACGGGAACGCGAGGCTCTGCGGGGCGGCGAACACGTTGCTCGTCGATCGCGGCCGCCGCCTGGTCCGAAACACCGACATGGCCGGCTTCCTCGCGCCGCTCGACGCCCGGGGGTTCGTGCTCCTGAAGGCGCGCGTGGCTGTTGTGGGCACGGGCGGCGCGGCGCGGGCGGTGGTGAGCGCGCTCGGCCAACGGCAGGCACGCGTCACCGTGTACGGACGCCGCCAGGCCGCGGCCGACGAGGTCGCGATGCTGGCGGCGGGCGGCGTGGGACGCGTGGGACAGCCGGTCGCGGGCTCCTGGGATCTGCTCGTCAACGCAACGCCGGTCGGCACGTGGCCCGACACCGGGGCCAGCCCCGTGCCGCCGGCCGCGCTCGGCGGCGGGCGCGCGGTCTACGACCTGGTGTACAAGCCGGTCCGCACCTCGCTCCTCGCGGCCGCGGAAGCCGCCGGGTGCGTCACGATCGGCGGCCTGGAGATGCTCGTCGCTCAGGCCGTCGAACAGTTCGAATGGTGGACGGGTCTCGCGGCGCCGCTCGAAGCGATGAGGTCGGCCGCGGAGAACCGCTCGGGACAGATGGCGGGTGTCGCATGAAGATGACGTCGCTGGCGGAGTTCAAGGCACTGGCGGCACAGGGCACCTTCGTGCCGGTGTGCAAGGAGATCATGGCCGACCTGCTGACGCCGGTGTCGGCCTTCCTGAAGATCGCCGGGCACGCGGATTACGCGTTCCTGCTCGAGAGCGTCGAAGGCGGGGAACACCTCGGGCGGTACTCGTTCCTCGGCAAGGACCCGTTCCTGGTGCTGCGCGCCGGCCGCGACGGGAAGGCGACGGTCGAGCAGGCGGGCGTGACCGGCGAGCTGACCGAGGCGTTCATCCCGGCGCTCCGGCGCCTGATGACCGACTTCAAGTCGCCCGCCGTGCCGGGACTTCCGAGGTTCACCGGCGGCGCGGTCGGCTTCCTGGGCTACGACGCCACGCCCTGGTTCGAGCCGGTGCCGCTCGCGCGCGGCGCCGCGCCGGACGAAAGCGAGCCGGCCGCCGGCTTCATGATCTTCGACACCGTGCTCGCCTTCGATCACGTGCGCCACCGGATGCTCCTCATCGCCAACGCGCGCGTCCGGCCCGACGACGACCTCGAGGCGCTCTACCAGTTCGCGTGCGCGAAGATCGGGTTCCTCGAGCGGGAGCTCCAGGCGAGTCTCTCCGAGCCGATGGCGTCCGCGGGCGCGCCGGTCGCCGTCAGGTCCAACGTGAGCCGCGAGCAGTTCGAGTCGGCGGTGAGGAAGGGCAAGGAGTACATCGCCGCCGGCGACGTCTACCAGGTCGTGCTGTCGCAGCGGTTCGACGTCGAGGTCGAGGCCGACCCGTTCACCGTCTACCGCGCGCTCAGGCACGTCAACCCGTCACCCTACATGTTCTTCGTCCGAATGGGGCAGCGCGCCATCATCGGGTCGTCGCCCGAGATGCTCGTGCGCGTCGAGAACGGCCAGGTGCAGACGCACCCGATCGCCGGCACGCGGCCGCGCGGGCGCGACGAGGCCGAGGACCTGCGGCTCTCCGACGAGCTCAAGGCCGACGAGAAGGAGCGCGCCGAGCACGTGATGCTGGTCGATCTCGGGCGCAACGACATCGGCCGGGTTTCCGAGTACGGCACCGTGCGCGTGCCGCAGTTCATGGGGCTCGAGCGCTTCTCGCACGTGATGCATCTCGTGTCGGTCGTCGAGGGGAAGCTCGCCGCCGATTGCGACCGGCTCGACGCGCTGGTGTCCTGCTTCCCGGCGGGCACGGTGTCGGGCGCCCCGAAGATCCGGGCGATGGAGATCATCGCCGAGCTCGAGCCCGACCGCCGCGGGCTCTACGCCGGGGCGGTCGGCTATCTCGACTTCGCCGGCAACCTCGACTTCTGCATCGCGATTCGCACGATTGTCATGAGCGGGACCCGGGCCTTCGTCCAGGCCGGCGCGGGCATCGTCACCGACTCCAATCCCGCGACCGAGTTCGAGGAGACGTGCAGCAAGGCGCGGGCGCTCACCAGGGCGCTCGAGCTGGCGTCGGAGGGGCTCTAGCCGTATGCGCGTGCTCGTGATCGACAACTACGACTCGTTCACGTTCAACCTGGTCCAGTACCTTGGCGAACTCGGCGCCGATCTGACCGTGCGGCGCAACGACCAGGTGACGCTCGACGGGGTCGGGACGATCGCGCCCGATCGGATCGTCGTCTCGCCCGGCCCCGGCCATCCGGCCGACGCCGGCATCGTCGTGGACGTGATCCGCCGGTTCGGGCGCACGATCCCGCTGCTCGGCGTCTGCCTGGGCCACCAGGCGATCGGTCTGGCCTTCGGCGGCCGGATCGTGCGGGCGCCGCGCCCGGTTCACGGCAAGACGTCCAGCGTCGAGCACGACGGTCTCGGCGTGTTCGCCGGCGTGTCGTCGCCGTTCGAGGCGGCCCGCTATCACTCGCTCGTCGTGTCGTCCGACCGCTGGCCGTCCGATCTGGTCGCGTGCGCCCGGGCGGCCGACGACGGCATGACGATGGGACTGCGGCACCGGGAATGGCCGGTGCACGGCGTGCAGTTTCACCCGGAATCGATCCTGACCGGTCCCGGCCGGCAGATCCTCAGCACTTTCCTTCGCGGATAGGGAGACATGGTCCAGGAACTGCTCGAGAAGCTGACGCGGCGCGAGGACCTGACCGGCGACGAGGCCGCAGCGGCCATGGCGGAGATCATGGACGGCCGGGCCGCCGACGCCGCGATGGCCGCGTTCCTGATGGGGCTGGCCATGAAAGGGGAGCGCCCGGCCGAGATCGTCGGGCTGGCGAGGGCGATGCGGGACCGATCGGTGAAGCTCGCGTCTGCGCACGACGATGCCATCGACTTGTGCGGCACCGGCGGCGACCGGGCCGGCACGTTCAACATCTCGTCGGTGGCGTCGCTGGTCGTCGCCGCGTGCGGAGTGCGCGTGGCCAAGCACGGCAACCGGTCGGTGTCGAGCCGGTGCGGCAGCGCCGATCTCTTCGAGGCGCTCGGCGTGTCGGTCGCCCTGTCGCCCGCCGCGGCCGAGCGGATGCTGGACGAGGCCGGGATGGCGTTCCTGTTCGCGCCGGTGTTCCACCCCTCGATGCGCCACGCGGCGCCGGTTCGCCGCGCGCTCGGGATCCGCACCGCGTTCAACCTGCTCGGGCCGCTCACCAACCCGGTCGGCCCGCGGCGCCAGGTGGTCGGCGTGCCGCGGCCGGAGCTGACCGAGCTCATCGCCCGCTCGCTGTCGCTGCTGGGCTCCGAACGCGCGTGGGTCGTGCACAGCGCCGACGGCCTGGACGAGATCTCGACGGTCGGCTATACGAAGGTCTCCGAGTGCCGCCAGGGGGCCGTGAACACGTTCTACATCCACCCGGCCGACTACGGACTGCCGCGGGCGGCGGCCGAGTCGATTCGAGGCGGCGACGCCGCCGCCAACGCGGCGATCGCTCGCGAGGTGCTCGGCGGCGGCCGCGGCGCGCCCCGCGACATCGTGCTGCTGAACGCCGCCGCCGCGCTGCTCGTGGCCGGCGCGGTCCCGGTGATGGTCGAGGGGATTGCTGAAGCCGCCGACGCGATCGACAGCGGGCGCGCGGCCGGAGTCCTGGCGAAAATGGTGCAGCTCTCCCCGGGAGTCGAATCGTGAGCCGGCCCGGCACCTCCGACCTGCTCGGCGCCATCGTCGCAGCCGTCCGGCGGACCGTGGAGCTCCGGCGGGCGCGTGTGCCCGAAGCGCGCCTCGCGGCGGCGGCCCGCGATCGGACTCCCGCGGCCGACGAGTTCGTCACCCGGCTGGCCCGCCCGGACCGCCTGAACGTGATCGCCGAGTGCAAGCGCCGCTCGCCGAGCCGCGGCGTGCTGCGGGAGGACTACCACGCGGCCTGGATTGCCGGACGCTACGAGGCGTGTGGCGCGGCCGCCGTGTCCGTGCTGACCGAGCCCACGTTCTTCGACGGCTCGCTCGACGACCTTCGGGCAGTCAGGGCGCACGTCGGCCTGCCGCTTCTCCGGAAGGACTTCATCGTCGATCGATACCAGTTGTTCGAGTCCAGGGCCGCCGGCGCGGACGCCGTGCTCCTCATCGTCGCGGCGCTCGAACCGGCGACGTTCCTGGCCCTCCACGCGCTCGCGGGCGAGCTCGGCCTCGCGGCGCTGGTGGAGGTCCATCGGAGGGAAGAGCTGGAAGTGGCCCTGAGCGCGCGGCCGCGCGTCGTCGGCGTGAATAGCCGGGATCTCGGCACGCTCGAGGTGGACGTGACGACCGCCGCGCGGCTCGTGGACGCGATCCCCGACGGCGTGGTCGCCGTCGCGGAGAGCGGCCTGCGAACGCACGAGGACCTCCGCCGGCTGCGCGCCGCGGGGTACGACGCCTTCCTGGTGGGAGAACGCCTGGTGGCCGCGGCCGACCCCGGCCAGGCCCTGAGTGAGTTGCTGACATGTTCGTGAAGATCTGCGGAATCACGCGGACGGAGGATGCGCTGCTGGCGGCCGACCTGGGCGCGTCGGCGATCGGGTTCGTGTTCAGCGAAGCGAGTCCCCGGCACATCACCGCCGAACGCGCGAAGGCGATCGTGGACCGCCTGCCCGCCTGCGTGTCGGCGATCGGCGTGTTCGTCGACGAGGACGCCGACGTCGTCCGGCGCACGGCGGCACTTGTCGGGCTGTCGGCGGTCCAACTGCACGGGCACGAGACGCCCGAAGCCGCCGCGGCGCTCGGCCTGCGCGTCCTGAAGGCCCTGCCGGCCGATGAGGCGGCGCTGGTATCGCTGGAGAGCTGGCCCAGCTCGGTGTCGATTGTCGTGGATGCGGTAGGTGGCGAAACGCGGGGCGGCACGGGGAGAAAGGCCGACTGGGCGATCGCCCGCGAGATGGCCCGGCGCCGGCCGCTCTTCCTTGCCGGCGGGCTGACGGCCGCGAACGTCGCAGAGGCCATTCGCGAGGTGCGCCCCGCGGGCGTTGACGTGTCGTCTGGCGTCGAGTCCTCGCCCGGCGTCAAGGATGCCGCGGCGATGAGGCGGTTCTTCGACGCGGTTCGCCGCGAGACCGACGCGGGGCTGCCGGCGTTCGGCCGCCGCGACCCCGACGCGCGCGGCTACTTCGGGAGTTTTGGCGGCCGATTCGTGCCCGAGACGCTGGTCGCGCCGGTCGAGGAGCTGGAGCGGGCGTACTTCGAGGCGCGGGCGGATCCCGCGTTCGCCGCCGTCCTGTCCGGCCTGCTCACGACCTACGCGGGCCGGCCGACGCCGCTCAGCGAGGCCGCGCGACTCTCGTCGGCCGCGGGCGGCGCGCGGATCTTCCTGAAGCGCGAGGACCTCACGCACACCGGCGCCCACAAGATCAACAACGCCCTCGGCCAGGCGCTGCTCGCGCGCCGCATGGGGAAGACGCGGGTGATCGCCGAGACCGGCGCGGGCCAGCACGGCGTCGCGGCGGCCACGGCGTGCGCGCTGCTCGGCCTGCGGTGCGAGGTCTACATGGGCGCCGAGGACATGGTGCGGCAGGCGCCCAACGTCGCCCGGATGAAGTGGCTGGGCGCGACCGTGCGCCGAGTGGACAACGGGTCGCGCACGCTGAAGGACGCGATCAACGAGGCCATGCGCGACTGGGTCGCGAGCGTGGACGACACCTATTACCTGCTCGGCTCCGCGCTCGGCCCTCATCCCTATCCGCTGATGGTCCGCGAGTTCCAGTCGGTGATCGGGGCCGAGGCCCGGCGCCAGATCCTCGCGCAGGCCGGCAGGCTGCCCGACGCGGTCGTGGCGTGCGTGGGCGGGGGCAGCAACGCCATCGGCATCTTCGACGGCTTCCTCGACGATGCGGGCGTCCGGCTGGTGGGGGTGGAGGCGGGCGGCGACGCGCTTCGCCCCGGGCGTCATGCGGCCCGGTTCGCCGGCGGCTCGCCGGGCGTCCTGCAGGGAACGCGCACCTACATCCTGCAGGACGACGACGGGAACATCGAGCTGACGCACTCGGTGTCGGCGGGAATGGACTACGCGGCCATCGGCCCGGAACACGCCTGGCTGCGCGACATCGGGCGAACCGAGTACACGCTGGCCACCGACGACGACGCGCGCCGGGCGTTCACCGAGCTGGCGCGGCTCGAAGGGATCCTGCCGGCGCTCGAATCGGCCCACGCCGTCGCCGGCGCCAGGCGCCTGGCCGCCGGGCTCGGCCCGGAGGCCATCGTGCTCGTCAACCTGTCCGGCCGAGGCGACAAGGACATGGGCACGATGATGGAGGCGGACCCCGATGTCGCGTCTTGACGACACGTTTGCCGCGCTGCGGGCGCGCGGCGGCACCGGGCTCGTCACCTACGTGACCGCCGGCGATCCCGACCTCGAACGATCGGCGCTCGTGCTGACGGCCCTCGACCGCGCGGGCGCCGACGTGATCGAGGTCGGCGTGCCGTTCTCCGACCCGGTTGCCGACGGTCCCGTCATCGAACGGGCGGCCGAGCGGGCGAGGGCCGCGGGCGGGACGCTCGCGACGACGCTGGACCTGGTGGCCAGGGTGCGGCGGGCGGTGCGCGCGCCGATCGTGCTGTTCACCTACGTCAACCCGTTGATGGCGATGGGCGAGCGCCTGTTCGCCGAACGCGCGCACGCGGCGGGCGTGGACGGCGTGCTGGCGCTCGATCTCCCGCTCGAGGAAGCGGACGGCTTCCGCCGCACGCTGGCGTCGGTCGGCATCGATACGATCTTCTTGTTGAGCCCGACCACGACCGACGAGCGAATCGAACGGGCGGCGGCGCTCGGTCGCGGATTCCTCTACGCCATCTCCCGGCTTGGCGTCACCGGGGCGCGCGCGGCGATGCCCGAACAGGCGCGGGAGCTGGTGGGCCGGATCCGGCGCGCGACGGCGCTGCCGGTCGCGGTAGGCTTCGGGCTGTCCACGCCGGACCACGTCAGGCAGGTGGGCGACTGGGCCGACGCCGCGGTCGTCGGCAGCGCGCTCGTCAGCGTCATCGAGGAGTCGGCGGGTTCGCCGGACCTGGTGGATCGCGTCGAGCGGGTCGTGCGTTGGCTGAAGGGGCCGGAGGACGGCGGAACGGGGGCGCGGTGACGCTCGAGGAGCTCAGGCACCGCATCGACGAGATCGACGATCAGCTGGTCCGGCTGTTCAACGCCCGGGCACAGTGCGCGCTCGAGATCGGCGAGATCAAGAAGCAGCAGGGGCTGCCGATCTACCAGCCGGAGCGCGAGACCGAGGTGCTTGGGCGGGTCCGGGCCGCGTCGGTGGCGGGCGGCGGGCCGCTCGGTCCGGACGCCATCGGCCGCCTGTTCGAGCGCGTCATCGACGAGGCGCGCGGGCTGGAGCGGAAGGCTGTCAAGTAAGAAGCAGGCAGTAGGCGGCAGGCAGTGGCGCAGGCCTGAAGGCCCGCGCTATCTGGGGA
>CAVQXT010000002.1:0-9764 GCA_963717945.1 uncultured Acidobacteriota bacterium
GACAAAATCGCCTGGTGCCCGACCCGGAACGGGCGCCGCTCATCGCGCGTGCGTTCGAGGAACTCGCAACGGGCCGATTTACGAAACAAGAATTCATTGCCCGAATGACCGAGGCTGGCTTGCGCACGCGGCGAGGATTGGTGGTCTCGCCGCAAAGCTACGGCCAGATGGTGCGGAACTCGATTTACGTCGGCAGGGTCGAGAGCCCGGACTATGGCGTCGTGGCGTTCGACGGAAATCGATTCAATCGAACCGCCGCAACGGCACCACTTTTCAAGTACTTGGCGCCGTCCGAGAGTGCTGATGAAAGAGTGGTGAGCCGGGTGGGTATCGCCCACGTGGGCGAGCCCGGAGGGCGGAGCCGCGTGGCTGAAGCCGGCCAGGCGCGACCAAGCCGAACCGCGTGAGGGTTGGTGAGCCGCATATTCGCGAGTTGGAACCGCCTGGACCGGTGGTTGCGAGCGGTTGAGCAACTGCGGCGAGCCGCCCGTCCGGCAGCCAGGCCTCAGGGCAGGTGCCGCCAGAGTATCCTATAGCCTTGACCACATCGCTGACGTCCGTCGGTCCGTATCGGATCGATCGCGAGCTGGGCCGCGGCGGGATGGGCGTTGTCTATCTGGGCCACGACACGCGGCTCGATCGGGCGGTCGCCATCAAGGCTCTGCCCGAGCACTTCGCGGCCGATCCCGATCGGCTCGCCCGCTTCGAGCGCGAGGCGCGGACGCTCGCCTCGCTCTCCCACCCTGGAATCGCTGGTATTTACGGTCTCGAGGAAGCCGGTGGCCAGCGCTACCTCGTGCTCGAGTACGTGGACGGCGAGACGCTCGACGCCCGCCTCGCCCGCGGCGCGCTCCCGGTGGACGACGCGCTCGACATCGCCAGCCGCGTCGCCGAAGCCCTCGAGGCCGCGCACGAGAGGGGCATCATTCACCGCGATCTCAAGCCGGGCAACATCATGGTGACGCCCGACGGCGCCGTGAAGTTGCTCGACTTCGGCCTGGCGTGCTCGGCCGACGCCCAGGCGCCCGGTGGCGGTTCGGCGCCCGCCGCGCCCACGGTCACCTCGGCGGGGCCGACGATTCCTGGCGCCGTCATGGGCACGGCCGGCTACATGTCGCCCGAGCAGGCGCGCGGCAGGCCCGTCGACAGGCGCACTGACATCTTCTCGTTCGGCTGCGTGCTCTACGAGATGCTCGCCGGCGTGCGGCCATTCCAGGGTGAGACCCCGAGCGATCTGATTGGAGCGGTACTGAACACCGACGCCGATCTGGGCCGGCTGCCGCCCGGCACGCCGCCGGCGGCTCGACACGTGATCGATCGATGTTTGCAGCGTGACAGGTCCGATCGCTACCGCGACATCGGCGACGCGCGGCTCGATCTGCGGGGCCGGGCGGGGCTCCGAGCGGCGGGCGCGCCGGCGAGGACCGGCGCGTGGTCTCCCCGCAGCGCGCGCTTCGGGTGGATCGTCGCGGCCGGGGCCGTGATGGCACTTCTCGGTGTGACGCTGGTGCCGCGTGCCACGCCGCGTCCCGGCCTCGGGACGATACGATTCGAGATCCCGCCGCCCGATGGCGAACCCTTCAGCTTTGGATCGGTGGCCGTCTCGCCCGACGGGCGCCAGATCGCCTTCGTCACGGGTACCTCGGAGCAATCCCGGCGCCTCTGGATTCGGGCCCTGAACGGCGGCACGGCGCAATCGATCGCCGGGACGGCGGGCGCGCGCTATCCCTTCTTCTCGCCCGATGGCCGCCGCGTGGGGTTCTTCGCCGATGCCGAAATGAGGACCGTGGATCTCGCCAGCGGGCGGGTCGTGCGCCTCTGCGCGGCGGGCAACGATTATGGCGGAGCGACGTGGAACACCCGCGGCGATATCGTGTTCGCGTCACCGGAACGGGAGGGCCTGTGGCGCGTGGCGGACTCGGGCGGGGTCCCGACGCAGGTGACCGTCCCGGCCACGGGCGACTTCCTACATGCCTGGCCGCGCTTCCTGCCCGACGGTCAGCACTTCCTGTACCTCGCGCTCGGTGAGGAGCCCCGCCACGCGGTCGGCAGCCTCGATGGCAGCACCAAGACGATCAGAGCGTTTCCGGCGCAGTCGCAAGGATCGGGGATCGACTACGCCGAGCCGGGGGTCGTGCTGTTCCGCGACCGCGACGCGCTGATGGCACAGCCCTTCGACACCGACGCCCTGGCGCTCTCGGGAGAGGCAGTGCAGATCGCCGAGGGGCTCAGCAGCGATGGGCCGGGGCGTTCGTTCTTTGCCGTCTCCTCCGCGGGGGCGCTGGTGTATGGGATTGCGGACCGTGTCCCCGACGCACGCCTGACCTGGTTCGACCGGACCGGAAACGCCCTGGGGGCCCTGGGCGACGAGGCGCCCCACGGCAGGATTGCCCTCTCCCCGAACGGCCGACTCGTGGCCAGCCTCGTGCACCGGCGGACCATGACCGACAACGCCATCATCTTGTATGACGTGGGCGACGGCAGCGCGCGCGAGCTCACGAGCGGCGACGTCCACTCCCCGGTCTGGTCGCCCGACGGGACTGCGCTGGCCTATGCGGCGGCCCGGACCAGCCCGCCCAACCTCTACACCCGCGAGATCGGGTCCGCCGTGGAACGGCACGTGCTCCCTTCGCGGCTCGAGTACTACCCGAGCGACTGGACGACGGATGGGAAGCTCGTCTACACGCAGTTGGTCGGTGACCACCCCATCGTGAACGTCATACGCGCCGACGGCGCGGAGCCACCCGTGCGACTCTCGGCCGAATCGTCGAGGGAGCGATTCGGAAAGGTCTCACCGGACGGCCGCTGGATCGCCACGCTGGCTGAGGTATCGGGCGTGCGGCGCATCGTCATCACGTCGTTCCCCGTCGCCGGTCCGCGATGGTCGCTGCCGGGGACGCCGGGTGTGCCGCCGACATGGTGGGAGTTGTCGTGGTTCCAGTGGAGCCCGGACGGGCGAGAGCTGATCTTCATCGACACGGCCGGCGACCTTGTCTCGGTCCCGGTCGCCGTTGGTCAGGCGGTTACCCTCGGCTCGCCGCAGCGACTGTTCCGCATGCCTCCGGGCGCCCGCGACTTCGCGGTATCGCGAGACGGTCGCCGGCTCCTGGTCATCGTTCCCACGAGTGATCCCAAACCGGAACCTCTGCGCGTCGTCGTCAACTGGATGCCCGGAGGGTGAGACCGCGCCTCAGCGCGCCGACTGCACTAGGCAGCGCGTTGTGCCCTCGTGTCTGCCGTGCGCGAGCACCCGAACGAGGGAGCGGCCACACAATGGACAAGGTCTTCCGCTGATGCGGTATCTGCTCGACGCGAACGCCGTCGTCGCGTTGCTCAACGACACCACCTCTCCGATCGCTGCACGCCGGCACAAGCCAGTCTTCATCAATGACGTGTGGAGTTGGTGGTGAGCCGCATTTTCGCGGGTTGGAACCAGCTGGAGGGGTGGTTGCGCCACGTCGAGGCGCTGCGGCGAGCGGCGTGAGCCCGGGTCCCCGACCACGCGGGCCGAAACCCGCCACACTGCCGAACTCCGTCTGTCGACCGAGTTTGTGACGACGGGTGTCTCGTTGGAGTGCCAGATGTCGTCCGTGTTGGCCCGGCGCTAGGTACCGCCCTTGTGTCGGCCCCGTATACCTCACAGCCGACCGTCGGGCGCGCGCGGACCGCCCTATCCCATTCGAGGAACAGCCTGCGAGCGTGGGCGCCCTTCTCGGGACCCAGCCGCTCCGCGCGTTTTCGAGGTGAGCGCACGAGGTAGAATCAGGTATCCGTTTCAGGAGACAGGAGTCCCCGTCCTGAGCGCGAACCCAGGTGTCCGCATCGGGCCATACGAAATCCCCGCGCCGCCCGGGGCGGACGGCATGGGAGAGGTCTACCGGACTCGCGACTCACGGCTCGAGCCCAAGGTGGCGCTCGAGATCCTGCCGGACGAAGTTCCCTGCGGCGCCGAGCGCCGCGTTGGCTTCGGTTCCATCGCTGCCTCGAAGCGTGCGGCGAAGGCGACAGCTGGCTCGCGGGTTTCAGCGGCAAGAGCGAAGGCAGGTCCTTATGGCAATCGGCATCGGCACGATGCTCGGGCCGTACGAGGTGGTCGCGCCCATCGGCGCCGGCGGGATGGGGCAGGTGTACCGCGCCACCGATACGAAGCTGGGGCGCGACGTGGCAATCAAGGTCCTGCCGGCCGAGGTGGCCCAGGATCCCGAGCGCCTCGCGCGCTTCGAGCGCGAGGCCAAACTGCTCGCCTCTCTCAACCACCCCAACATCGCGCACGTCTACGGCTTCGAGAAGGCGACGCTTGCCGACGGCTCGCCCGCCCACATCCTGGCGATGGAGCTCGTGCCGGGTGAGGACCTCGCCGAGCGGCTGAGGCGCGGCGCGATCCCGGTCGACGATGCGATCGCGATCGCGCAGCAGATCGCCGGGGCCCTCGAGGAGGCGCACGAGCACGGCATCGTCCACCGCGACCTGAAGCCCGCGAACGTCAAGCTCACGCCGGACGGCAAGGTCAAGGTCCTCGACTTCGGCCTCGCCAAGGCCAGGGAAGGCTCGGGCGTCGCTTTCTCCGATCTCTCGCAGTCCCCGACACTCGCCCAGACCGGCACCGCGGCCGGCCTCATCCTGGGCACGGCCGCCTACATGTCACCCGAGCAGGCGCGGGGCAAGCCGGTCGACAAGCGCGCGGACGTCTGGGCCTTCGGCGTCGTGCTCTACGAGATGCTCACCGGTCGCCGGCTCTTCGCGGGCGAGACGGTGAGCGACGTGCTCGCCGGCGTGCTCAAGAGCGAGGTCGACTTCACCGCACTGCCCATGGAGGCGCCGCCCGCGGTCCGCCGGCTGCTGCGCCGCTGCCTCGAACGTGACCAGAGGAACCGGCTGCACGACGTCGCGGACGCCCGCCTCGAGCTGGGCGAGGCACCGGGCGCCGCGCCCGGCGCCCCCGCGGCTCGAGGCGCAGGGCCTTCGCGTTGGCGACCGATTGCAGCAGGCGCTGCGCTGCTCGTGGTGGGTGGCTTCGTCGGCGCCGCCATACGGGGGCCGCGCGCCGTTCCGGTCGAGAGCCCCGCCGTGCGCTTCACCATCGTGCCGCCGGGCCCAGGCGGCCGCATCCAGAACCTCGCCCTCTCGCAGGACGGAAGGCGCCTCGTCTACATGCTCTCTTCCGAGCCACGCCTCCTGATCCACGACCTCGCCGCGTTCGAGAGCCGGCCGCTCGCGGGCACGGAGGGCGCCACAGCACCCTTCTTCTCGCCCGACGGCAACTGGGTCGCGTTCAAGCAGGTGGGGAAGGTCCGCAAGATCGCGCTCGACGGCGGCGACCCGGTCGACGTCTGCGATCTACCCGAGAACACGCCCGGCCTCACCTGGGGACCCGGGGGCGTGGTTCTGTTCAGCCCGGCGTGGACCAACGTCGGCCTGTGGCGAGTGAGCGCGGGCGGGGGCCAGCCCGAAGAACTGACGAAGCCGGACCGCGCGAAGCGCGAGTCCGGCCACTTCTGGCCCGACTTCCTGCCAGACGGCCGCGCGGCGCTCTTCACGATCTTCGGAGGCAAGGGCCTCGTCGACTCCAGGGTGGGCCTGCTCGATCTCGACACGCGCCGCTACGAGACGCTCTTCGAGGGCGCCGCTCCCCGCTACCTGAACTCCGGGCACATCCTCTACTACAGGGCCGGCGCCTACCGCGTGGTTCCGTTCGACCGTGCCCTCCGGAGGGTCACCGGCCCCGAAGTCACCGTGCTGCCCACGGTCCGCCGCCTCCACTCCCTGGGCGAGAGGGAGAGCTACGTTGCGGTCGGCCGCGGAGGAGTGCTCGCCTTCGTGGAGGGGGATTCGTCGCTCGGAGAGCCCCTCTCCCGGCTCACCTGGGTGGCGCGCGACGGCCGTCGCCAAGACCTGCCGTTCGAGGCCTACCACCACCTCCGCGCCCTGAGCCTGTCTCCTGACGGGACGCGCGCCGCGGTCAGCCGCGTCGAGCGGGGCCAGATGCAGGTCCACGTCTACGACCTGGCTCGGGGCACGGGCGAGGCGGTGACCCGCGACGGCCAGAGCTGGTCTCCGGCGTGGCAGCCGGACGGCCGGAGCCTGGCCGTCACCTCCCAGCTGCACGGCAGCTTCGACGTGCGCCGCGTTCCGGCCGACGCCCTCTCCGCCCCTGCGAGCGTCGTGGCGACGGACGCCGACGAGGGCGACTGGCGCTGGGCGCCCGACGGTCAGTCGGGCGTCTTCAGGGTCTGGGCGCCCGGGTCCGGGACCGACCTCTGGCGGGCGAACGGCGACGGGAGCGATCCTCGGCCGCTGGTCGCGTCGCCCCTCGAGGAGGACCATCCCGCCTTCTCGCCCGACGGCCGCTGGCTGGCCTACCTGTCGGGCGCCGCGCTCTACGTCGCAGCCTACCCCTCGCTCTCGCCGCGCGTGCTCATCGCGCAGAACGCCGGCAGGCCCTGCTTCGGTCGTGCCGCGAGAGAGCTCTTCTATGTCGAGGCGGATCGCCTGAAGGTCATGCCCTACGAGGTGCGCGAGGGCGCCTTCCGGCCCGCGTCCGCCGCCACCCTCTTCGAGCTCGGGCCGCTCACCGCCACGTTCGACGTCTCGCCCGACGGCCGGCGCTTCCTCTTCCTCGCGAGGTCTCCCGGCCCGGCCGAGCGCGACGTGATCCGTGTCGTGCTGAACGGGTTCGAGGAGCTACGCGGCCGCGCGCCCGCCCAGGAACGGATACATTGAGCGACAGCAGGCAGATACGCATCGGACGCCGACGGTCAACAGGCAACTACCGGTTCTCGAGACGCCAGGTCGACCGAGAGCCGGCCCGGTCGCTCCCAGCAGATTCTTGGGCGCGCTCGCGTCCTATTTGCCCTTGGTGATCTTGGGGATGAGGGTGTCGATCCAGGCCATCGCTGACGCTGTCGACCCGTGGAATTGGTTCACAGAAATGCTCACCAAGCCGTCCTGGCCCTTGCCCATCCAAGCGATGCGCACGGACTAAATACTGAGGCCGCGGGAGTTGAAGTTCGCGGAACGTCTCGAGTACGGCGGCGGGTGGCGAAGCCAACCGTAGCTTCCCGATCAAGAGCGTCAGGGATGCGCAGGGAAGCGAAGGTTGGTGAGCCGGATTCCCGCGAGTTGGAACCAGCTGGACGGTTGGTTGCGGCCGGTCGAGGCGCTGCGACGGGCGGCGTGAGGGCCCCGAGCGCGCGACGGACGGATCGACTACCGCGAAGTCTTCGTCCGAGCCGCAATGGGCAAAGCGACGACGGCAGGCGAAGGACCCGGGCAGGGGCGCAGCCAGTTCGCGCCCCTGCAATGGAACTTCCCGGACGGCTAACGCAACTCCACCAGGATCACCTCGAACGGCTTGCCCCCGGTGTTCTGCGGCAGGTGTTCCTGCTTGTCAGTCCAGCGCACCTCTCCCGGCTTGACGTCGGACTTGGTCGTCGTCCCGTCCGGAAGGGTGAAGGTCGTCTGGCCGTTTGTGAGGAAGACCGCGACGTTCGCAGGGTGCGCGTGCATCACCGATTTCTCGCCGGGGCCGTAGTGGACCTTCAGGACGCGAACGCGGTCGTTCTGGAGCACCACCTTGTAGTGTTTCGGGTCGACCGCGACGGCGTCTTCGGCGGCGGGGAGGGCCGTCAGCGCGGCGCCGGGCTTCTGCTTCAGTTCCACCTGGATGACCACGCTCGGCGCGGGACCGAGGTCCTCGCTGGCGTGCTTCTCGGCGTTGCTCCATGTCGCCTCGCCTGCCTTGGCATCGACGTCACGCGTCGTTCCGTCGGCCGACGTGAAGCGCGTCTTGCCCGCGGACAGCGAGATGCTCACGAGCGCGGGGTGCTCGTGCATCGGCACCTTGTCACCCGGGGCTTCGGTCCACTGCAGGACGCGCACGTACTCGTTCTCGAACGCGACCTTGCACTGGTTCGGCGCTACGGTGACGGGGTCCTGCGCCGAGGCAGTGGCGCCTGCCAGGCCCAACATCGCGCACGCGATCAACACTCTCTGCATGTCTGTCTCCTTGCAGGACAACGAAACGACGGGCGGCTCCGTCTCCACGGGTTCGTGAAGCGGACGTCGTGATCGCAGCCACACCGCACCCTGAAACAGGCACAGCTGCCGGTGTCGCGGAAGTGCTGCCGTCTGCCAGATTGATCCTGTTCGTTGCCCAGGCTCGAGCATACACGAAAAACGAAACGTCGGCCGAATACATTCGCGGCGGTCTCGGGGAAGGGTACGCGGTGGCACCGTGCGCATGGTCGGGCTGGGGATGGTCCCCCCGGCCGGGCTATGCGGTGGTACGCTGGGAAGCGTGGTACGGCCCACCCGTCGCCACGCAGTCGCGGTTCGAGCCGCGAGCACGGAGGTCATCATGGCATTCCATCTCGAGAACTTGCTGACGGACGTGTTCGAACCCGAGGCGGGCGAGGTGGTGACGGTTGGCATCGACGTGCCGCGGCCCGGAGCTGACGACACGCCGGCCTGGAGAGAGCGACGGGAAATGGCGCGCGAGTGGCGCGAGGCGTTCAGCTCGCTCGGCGTTCGCGGCGGCTTCACCGTGAACCCGCTTCTCAGCTACCCCGCCACCGGCGCGAACAACGCGGACCTTCCAGCACGCGGCCTGCTCGGTGTCGAGGAGATGGAACTCGAGACGGCGCTCCTCGGGTCCACGCTCGTCGCGTTCCTGACGGAGTTCTCCGCCACCGCGCCGCTCTCCGTCCTGTGCGCGCGCAAGGAAGATCTCCGGGCCGCCTCGATGCCAGGCATCGAGAAGCGGATGGAGAACACGGCGCTGGCTGCAGACTACCGCGAGGGGGAGCGCCCGTCCGAGCCGTCCGGCACGGAGGGGCGGATCCCGATCAAGAACGGCGACGAACTGGTGGTGCTGGCGATCTCAAGGAACCAGATTCAGGCGGTCGAGGGAGACGGCCCCGAAGCGGCGCGGCTGCGCGACGTCTTTGCCGTCGATCCCGCGCGGCGCAACATCGCCGAGGTGGCGTTCGGCTGCAACGAGAAGGCGCAGGTGACGGGCGTCGTCCTGGAGGACGAGAAGGCCGGGTTCCACTGGGCATTCGGCCGGTCGGACCACCTGGGCGGCACCGTCGGCCCAGACGCCTTCGTCAGCCGCGAGACGGTGGTGCACCAGGACATCGTCTACGCCGCCGGCAATCCCATCCAGGTGGCGGAGGCGGTGGTCGTCGCGGGCGGGCGGGGGACGACCGTGCTGCGCGACGGTACCTACGTGATCTTCTGAGGCCGGCGCTTGGAATCCGGCCGATTGTCAGACGCGACGGCCCTGCGGGGAGCGGCGTGACGCTCCGGGGCTCGAGGAAGCGGTCGACTATCGCGATGCCTTCGTCCGAGCCGTTCTGCTGGTTCCGGACTTGCGAGGACGGCCGCCGAGTCGACCATTGGCGCGCGACGCTCGGGCCTTGGCGTCGCTGCGCTTGGCGCCCACCAGGGCTCAACGCCGACGATGCTGATCCCCGCTTTGCCTCGGTCCGACACACGCGCGACTCGCACGCGCGCCTCGGGACGGCTGGCCGGATGCTCCTTCAGGTATTCCGCGAGAACCGCACGGATGGCGCGCTCGGCCTTCGCGTGCGAATCGGCCGCGGCGTACACGGGCAGCCCTGGCACGTAGGCACTCACGGCGCCGCTCTCTTCGGTCTCGAGGACGATTGCAGCGAGCGTCGTGACAGTGAACCGGTTCGATTCCGTTCCGCGGGTAGGCGCTGGGACGCCGGTAAGTGGTTGCTGGGAAACGCGTGGGTAGTGGT
>CAVQXT010000003.1:0-800000 GCA_963717945.1 uncultured Acidobacteriota bacterium
CATGGGACACGTCGAGCACAAGGCGCAGTCGCCCGCCGTCGCCAACTGCTACGTCCTGACGATCAGCGACACGCGGACCGAGGCCGACGACACGAGCGGCCGCGCGATCCTCGACCTGCTCTGGGCCGGCGGCCACCAGGTGGCGGGCCGCCGGATCGTGCGCGACGAGCCGGACCAGGTGCGCGCCACGATCGGCGAGCAGATCGCCAGCCCGGCCGTGCAGGTCATCATCACGACCGGGGGTACCGGCATCACCTCGCGCGACACGACGTTCGAGGCGATCGACGCGCTGCTCGAGAAGCGGCTCGACGGGTTCGGCGAGCTGTTCCGCATGCTGAGCTACGAGGAGATCGGGTCCGCGGCCATGCTGAGCCGCGCCTGCGCGGGACTCGCCGGGCGGAAGGTGATCATCTCGCTGCCCGGCTCGGAAGCCGCCGTGCGGCTGGCGATGACGAAGCTGGTGCTGCCGGAGCTCGGGCATTTGGTTCGCGAGGCGTCACGATGACCGTCCGTTCCATGCGCCCCATCCGCGAGACGATCCCCCTCGAAGAGGCGCGCGCGCTGATCCTCGCGTCGGCCCGGCCGATCGCGCGCGTCGAGCCGGTCCCGCTCGAGCTGGCGCACGGCCGCGTGCTCGCCCGCGACGTCGTCGCGGCGCAAGACGTGCCTCCCTTCTCGCGCGCCGCGATGGACGGCTTCGCCGTGGTGGCCGCCGACACCTTCGGCGCGGGACAGTTCAGCCCGAAGACGCTTCGCCTGGTGGAGAAGGTCTACACCGGCCAGGTGCCGGCGCACCCGGTGCCGCAGGGCGGCTGCACCGAGATCGCCACCGGCGCGCCGATGCCCGCCGGCGCCGACGCGGTCGTGATGGTCGAGGACACCGAGAAGGGAGACGACGGCCGCGTTCGCGTGTTCAGCCCGGTCTACCCGGGGCAGAACGTCGGCCGCCAGGGGGCCGACATCCGCGCCGGCCAGGCGCTGCTCGCGGCCGGCGACCACCTGACGGCGAGCCGGATCGGCGCCATCGCCGCGCTCGGCTTCGACCGCGTGGACGTCTTCGAGCGCCCGCGCGTGGCCATCCTCTCGACCGGCAACGAGATCGTCTCGCCCGGCCTGCCGCTCGCGCCGGGGCAGATCTACGACATCAACCGATTCACCCTCACCGCCATCGTCTCCGAGCACGGCGGCGTGCCGGTCCCGCACGCCACGCCGGCCGACACGATCGACGATCTGAACCGCGCGCTCGACGACGTGCGCGGAGAAGACCTGGTGATCTTCTCGGGCGGAAGCTCGGTCGGCGAGCGCGATCTGATTCTCGACGCCGTCGCGGCCCGCGGCGAAATCGTGTTCCACGGGATCGCGGTCAAACCGGGCAAGCCGACGCTCTTCGGGACGATCGCCGGCACGCCGGTGCTCGGCATGCCGGGCTACCCGACCTCGTGTCTCTCGAACGGCTACATGCTCCTCGTGCCGCTGCTGCGCCACCTCGCCCGGCTGCCCGAGGCGGTCCGCCGCCTCGTCTCGGTCCCGGCCGGCCAGCGCATCGTCTCGACGACGGGGCGGCACCAGTTCTACACGGTGCGCATCGTGGACGGGACGGCGATGCCGGCGTTCAAGGCCTCGGGCGACATCACCAGCATGTCGCAGGCCGACGGCTACATCGAGATCCCGGCGCAGACCGACATCGTCGAAAAGGGACAGTTGGTAGACGTGATCTTGTTCCTGTAGTGGTCAGTTGCCAGTGGTCAGTGGCCGGTCTGCCACACGTGACAGACTGACGACTGTCCACCGGCAACTGGCCACTGATCACCGCACAGCCATGCTTCACCCCTCATTGCTCCCAGGCATGCCGGCTCCTCCCTTCGCGCTGGTCAACCACCGCGCAGAACGCCGCTCGTTGGCCGACTACACGATGCTCGGGGCGCTGCTGCTGGCGTTCCACCGGGGCACGTGGTGACCGAACTGCCGCCGCCAGTTCGGTGAACTGGCACATCACTCGGCCGAGTACCTGTCGATCGGCGTCCAGGTCGCGGCCATCGTCGCGCAGCGGTCCGAGAAGGTGCGCCGCTACGTCGAGGGCGCGGGGCTGCCGTTCGACATCCTCGTGGACGACTCGCGCGAGACGCTGAAGGCCTACGGCGTCTGGCAGCGGATCGGCATCGACGCCTGGAACATCGCCAGGCCGGCACTGTTCCTCATCGACCGCGGCGGGATTGTGCGCTACAGTTACGTCGCGTCGTCGCAGTTCGAGTTTCCGACGCAACAGGAGATCATGGACGAGATCGTCCGGATCTCGGCGTCGGGCGTCAGGCTGTAGGGCCTTCAGACCGGCCGGCGAGGACGCCGGCGCTACACATTATTTGTGTGGCGCGAGGCTCCTGGCTCGCGGACCCGCCGATCGGCCTGCGGACGGTGGCTGCCTATGCGACACCTCAAGGGCGTCGTCCTCGCCGTCGTCATCCTCGCCACGCCGCTGGCCGTCGCCGTCACCTTCGGCCAGCAGGCGCCGACCTTCAGATCCGGCGTCGAGCTGATCGTCATCGACCTCACCGTGGTGGACAAGGACGGCCGCCCGGTCCGCGACCTGAAGCCGACCGATTTCACCATTTCGATCGACGGCAAGCCGCGGAAGATCGCCTCGGCGCACTACCAGGACTACTCCGCGACCACCACGACGACGGTCGAGCGGCCTGGCGCGCCGGCGCCGGCCCCGCCCATTCCTCTCCCTGCCGCGGCAGCCCCGCCGGAGGGACGCAACGTGGTGGTCGTCGTCGACACCGACAGCATGGAGCCGGTCGTCGGCCTGGAGTTCAGGCAGGCCGCCCACCGCTTTCTCGACAAGCTCGGGCCGACCGACCGCGTCGCGGTCGTCACGATCCCCAGGCTCCAGTCCGAGATCCGGCTGTCGGCCGATCGGGAGGCGGCCAGGAAGGTCATCGACGGCGTCGTCACCGGCGTGATGTCGGACAAGTACGAGTTCAACATCGGCGCGACCGAGGTGCTGGACATCGAGCGGGGCGACAAGCAGCTCCGCGACCGGGTGGTGGACCGGGAATGCCATATCAGCGATTCGAGCAGGTTGGATCCCAACGAGGCCCAGAACTGCCCGTTCCGTGTCGACGTGCAGATCCACCAGATGCAGACCCAGATCCACCTGCGGGGACAGCGGGCGATCGACTCCCTCTTCGACGTGGCCGACAGCCTCGCCTCGATGCGCGGGCCGAAGACCATGCTCTTCGTCTCCGGGGGGCTGCCGATGCCCGACGCGAGGTCGCTCGCGCCGTTCGGCAGGCTCGAACAAATGTTCGCCGCCGCGCAGATCACGCTCTACACGCTCTACATGGAGCGCTCGCCGTTCGGGGACCTGAGGAACCAGGTCTCGCCCACTGCCGGATTCGACGACATGGTCGAGCGCGACGGCCTCGAGAACGCCACGTCGGTGACCGGCGGGACGTTCATGCTCGACATCGGCACGATCGACCAGTACTTCACGCGCGTGCTGACCGAGCTGACGGGCTCCTACCTGCTGGGCGTCGAAGTGGCCCCGGCCGACAAGGACGGGAAGCCGCACCGCGTGGAGGTCAGGTCCAACCGGAGCGGCTTGCAGATCCGGTCGCGCAAGCAGTACCTCATCGGCGAGAGGCCGGGCGTCTCGGTGAGAGGCGACGGGGGGTCGCTCGGCGTGGCCGCGGTCGAGCACGTGGTGACCGCGGCCAGGGACCTCACGACCAAGGGTGAGATCGGCGTGCGGGCGACGGCCCGCTACACGGAGAAAGGCAACGTCGCGCGCATCACCGTACAGGCGAGCATCGACCCGCGCACGCTCTTCTTCGTCCCGATGGACGGGCGGCGGATGGGGCGTCTCGCCATCTGCGTCTTCATCGGCCACAAGAAGAAGGGCTCCGCCGACTCGGCGTTCTGGCAGGAGATGAATCTCGCGCTGAGCGAGGAGAGCTACCAGAAGTTCAAGGCGACCGGCATCCCGTACACCGCGGACATTCCCACCGTGGCCCCGCCGCGCTACGTGAAGATCGTCGTGTACGAATACCGATCGGGAAGCGTGGGAGCGGGAACGGCGAGGGTCAAGTAGTGGCTGGTGGCTTTTGGTCAGTGGGCAGCCTGACTCGGCCGTCAGCCGTAAGCCGTGAGCCGTGAGCCGATGTGATCTGATCTATACTGACTTCCGATAACCGACGCTTTGCCGGCGTCCAAGCGAAGTGGGTGGGAAGCCCACACGGTCACGCCACTGTAAACGGGGAGCGCGCGCCGCTCAGGGCCTCGCGAGAGGCTCCGTCACTGTGCCTGCGGGCATGGGAAGACGGCGGCGAGCGCCGGGATCCGTGAGTCAGGACACCTGGCCGCCCGGCACGTCCCTTCACTCCTCGCGCGGGTCCGTCACGACGGGTCCGGCGGGAGCTCGGCGCGTACGACGCCGAAGGACAGGACATGCCATCCTCCACGCGGCCCGCGGGCTTCTTCGCGCGCCTTCTTCTCCTCGTCATCCTCTCGGTCGCCTCGGCTGACCCGGCCGTGGCCGTTTCTGCCGTCTCGACCGCGTCCGACCTGCCGGCCGCCACCGTGAGCGGCGCCGTCACCGATCCGGCTGGAGCCCGCGTCGCGCGGGCCCGCGTCGTCCTGTCGAGCGCGCTCGCCGTCGTGGGCTCGACCGAGGCGGATGCCCGCGGCGAGTTTCGCTTCGACCACGTCGCGCCGGGGCGCTACGAGCTTCGCGTGATGGCCGAGGGCTTCGGCTCCGATCCGATCGACGTCGTCGTCGCGCCGGGCGGGAACGCCGTGGTGAACCCGTCGCTCCACGTCAGCGCGGTCACCGAGTCGGTGGTGGTCTCGGCGGCGCAGGTCGAGGTGCCGCTCGCCCGCGCGGCCGGCTCGGTCTCGGTCGTCTCCGAGGCCGAGCTGCGCGCGGAGCAGGTCGAGACGGTGGCCGACGCGCTGCGCTCGGTCGCCGGCCTCACCGTCTCGCGCAACGGCGGGCGCGGCGGCGTCACCTCGATCTTCCCGCGCGGCGGCGAGTCGGACTACACGCTGGTGATGGTGGACGGCATCAAGGCCAACACGTTCGGCGGCGGCTACGATTTCTCCACGCTCTCGACGAGCGGCGTCGAGCGGGTGGAGGTCGTGCGCGGCCCGGAGAGCGCGCTCTACGGCGCCGACGCGATCGGGGGCGTGGTCCAGGTCGTCACGAAGCTCGGCGGGCCGCCGCGCGTCGAGGGCTCGGTCGAAGGCGGGAGTTTCGGGACCTCGCGCGTCACGGCCGGCACGTTCGGTTCGGCGGGGCGATGGTCCTGGGGCGTGTCGGGGGAGCGGACGTCGAGCGCCGGGTACACCGGCATCGCGCCCGCCACCGGCGGGCAGGTGTCGAACGACGACTTCACGATGACGCACGGCGGGGCGACGGTCGGGTGGCGCGGCGCGAGCGGCGCGGACGTGCGCGTGTCGGCCCAGTACACCGACGGCGACCGCGGGTTCCCGGGACCGTTCGGGTCGAACCCGATCGGCGCCTACACCGAGGTCGATCGCGTGTCGCGGGGCGTGACGAGGACCGGGCAGCTCGGCGGGCGCTGGATGCGGCCGTTCTCGGCGGCCGGCCGCTCGTGGCGGCAGACGTTCACGGCGAGCGCCCTCGACCTGACCAGCGACTTCACGAGCACCTACGGCCTCTCGGCCTCGACCTCGCGCCGGGTCACCGCGCGGTCCCAGACCGACCTCGATCTCACGAACACGCTGGCCGTGTCGGCCGGCGTCGAGTACCAGGGCGAGCGCGCGACGAGCACGTACATCACGGTCGACAACGCGGCCCCGGTCCCCATCAACCGGTCGATCGTCGGCGTGTTCGTCGAGGCGCGCTATCAGCCGCTGACGCCGCTGACGCTCACGGCGGGCGTTCGCGCCGAGCGGATCCAGCGCGACATGCTGGGCAGCAACCCCGACCCCTATGCGCCGCGGCCCGCGTTCGGCGTCGACGTGCGGACTTCGGCCAACCCGCGCCTGTCGGCCGCGTTCCTCCTCGGCAGCGGGCGCACGGCGGCCATCGGCTGGACGCGCCTCCACGCCGCGGCCGGCTCCGGCATCCGCCCGCCGGACGCCTTCGAGATCGCGTTCACCGACAACCCGGGCCTGAAGCCCGAGCGCAGCCGGAGCGTCGAGGCCGGCGTCGACCAGGCGGTCGCCCGCGAGCGGCTGCTGCTCGGCGTCACGGCCTTCTACAACCGCTACGACGATCTGATTGTCACCGTCGGCACCGCGCTCGAGGACGCCAGCCAGTATCGCACCGACAACATCTCGAACGCCCGGTCGCAGGGCGTCGAACTGTCGGCCGCCCTCCGCGCGGGACGCGGCCTGTCGGCCAGGCTGTCGTACACGTTCCTCGACACCGCGATCCTCGCGGTGGACGGGCTGGGCACGGCGCCGCCGCCGTTCGCCGTCGGCCAGCCGCTGCTGAGGCGCCCGCGCCACGCGGCCGCGCTGGATCTCGTCTACACGCGCGGCACGCTGACGACGTTCGCGCGCGTCGGCGCGCGATCCCGCACGCTCGACGTCGAGCCGACAAGCGGCACCTTCGGCGGCCTCTTCTTCAACCCCGGCTTCACGACGGTGGACGCCGGGGCGTCGTGGCGCCTGGCCAGGAGCGTCGAGATCTTCGGTCGGATCGGGAACCTCTTCGATCGACACTACGAGGAGACGTACGGCTTCCCGGCGCTCGGCCGCAACGCGATGATCGGAGTCAGGCTTGCTGCAGGCCGCTGACCTCAGCTTCGTCTACGGCCCCGGCCGGGCGGGCCTGCACGGCGTTTCGATCGACGTGGAGCGCGGGGGCCTGGTGGGCGTCCTCGGGCCGAACGGCTCGGGGAAGACGACGCTGCTGCGGCTGCTCGGCGGGCTGCTTCCGGCCGCCTCGGGGCGGGTCACGGTCGACGGCCAGGATGTCACGCGCGTCGCACGCCGCGATCTCGCCCGGCGGATCGCGATCGTCCCCCAGGAGACGCGGCTCTCGTTCGAGTACTCGGTGCTCGAGGTCGTGCTGATGGGCCGCTTCCCGCACCTCGGGCCGTTCGAGCTCGAGAGCGCGGACGACGTGGCGATTGCGCGGGAGGCGCTGGCCGACACGGGCACGCTGGCGCTGGCCGATCGGCCCTTCCCGACGCTGAGCGGCGGCGAGAAGCAGCGGGTGATCATCGCCGGGGCCCTCGCGCAGGCCACCGACCTGATGCTGCTCGACGAGCCGACGGCGGCGCTCGACCCCGGCTACCAGATCGAGATCGCCGCGCTGCTGCGGCGGCTGAACGCCGACCGCGGCGTCACGATCGTGGTGGCGACGCACGACCTGAACTTCGCGGCGGGGCTGTGCCGCGATCTCCTGCTCCTGCGCGAGGGGCGCGTGCTGGCGGCCGGCCCGACCGGCGAGGTGCTCACGAGGGACTCGGTTCGCGCGCTGTACGACGTCGAGGCCGACGTGACGTTCCATCCGGGCGCGGGGCACCTGACGGTGGTTCCGCTGCGCCGCATCAGGGGGTCGGAGTAGTCGCGTGTCACTGCGTCGCCGCGTCTTCATCACCGTGACGGTGTTCGGCCTGATGGCGGCGGCGGCCCTGGTGCTGGCCCCGCTGGTCGGGTCGGCCCCCGTCTCGCTGCGGCGGGCCTTCGACCCGCGCGTGCCGTTCGCCGAGAACGTGGACGCGCAGATCCTCTTCGTCTCGCGCCTCCCGCGGACGATCGCCGCCGCCCTGGTCGGCGCCGCGCTCGCCGCCGCCGGCGTCGTCTTCCAGGCGCTGCTCCGCAACCCGCTCGCCACCCCCTTCACGCTCGGCGTGTCGGCCGGCGCGGCGCTCGGCGCGATGCTCGCCATCACGCTGCCGGTCTCGCTCGCGTTCGGCGGCGTCGGCGTCGTCCCGGTCGCGAGCTTCGCGGGCGCGCTCGGCGCGGTGGCGGTGGTCTACTTCCTCTCCACGATCAGGCGCCGGGGGCTCTCGACCAACGTGCTGCTGCTGGCCGGCATCACGCTCAACGCCTTCTTCTCCGCCCTCATCCTGTTCGTCCAGTACATGGCCGACTTCTCGCAGACGATGAGGACGGTGCGGTGGCTCATGGGGGACCTGGACGTGGGGAGCTACGCGCCGATCCTGGCCGCGCTGCCGTTCACACTGCTGGCGTTCGCCGTCTTCGCGTACCTCCCGCGGTCGCTGAACCTGCTGACGCTGGGCGCCGACGCGGCGGCGGCGCGGGGCGTGGACGTGGTGCGGACGCAGCGGCTGGCGTTCTTCAGCGGGTCGCTCGCCACCGGCGCGGCCGTGTCGCTCGCCGGCCCGGTGGGGTTCATCGGGATCATCGTCCCGCACCTGGTGCGGCTGCTGGTCGGCGCCGACCACCGGCTGGTGCTGCCGGCCTCGGCGCTGCTGGGGGCCGCGTTCCTCGTGGCCTGCGACGTGGCCGCGCGCACGCTCATCGCCCCGATGGTGCTGCCGGTGGGAATCCTGACGGCGATGATCGGCGGGCCGTTCTTCCTCTGGCTCCTGATTCGCAAGACGACATGAGAGACCACGCGCGTGCCGCCGCCGGCTCGGCTCGCCGCTCGAGATTCGGGATCGCGATCGCGTGCGCCGCGCTGGGGGCGGTGCTCGCCTCGTGCGGCCAGCCGATCACGGCCGGCGAGGACGCCGGCCCTACACCGGGAAGTAGCGCGGGCCTCCTGGCCCGCGGACATCCCACCGGGCCGGCGCGGCGCATCGTGTCGATCGTGCCGGCGGTGACCGAGATGCTCTTCGCCATCGGGGCTGGGCCGCAGGTCGTGGCCGTCAGCAGCTTCGACAACTGGCCGCCCGACGCGCGCTCGCTCACGCGGGTCGGCGCCCTGCTCGACCCGGACATCGAGCGGATCCTGCGGCTTCGTCCCGACCTCGTCATCGTCTACGGCACGCAGTCGGAGGTCGAGACCAAGCTGACGCGCGCGGGGATCCCGACGTTTCCCTACGTGCTGGGGGGCCTCGACAATCTCATGGCCACCATCCGCCGGCTCGGTCCGCTCGTCGGGCGCGCGGCCGAGGCCGACCAGGTGGCAAACCGGCTGCAGGCGCGGTTCGACGCCATCCGGGCGCGCGTCGCCGGAACGCGGCGCCCGCGAACGCTGCTCGTCTTCGGCCACGAGCCGGGCACGCTGCGGGCGATCGACGCCAGCGGCGGGGTCGGGTTCCTCAGCGACATCGTGGCGCTCTCCGGCGGCGACAACGTGTTCGGCTCCGAGAAGCGCGAGTCGGTGCGGGTCGGCACCGAATCGATCCTGGCCGCGGCGCCCGAGGTGATTATCGACATCCACTACGGCCACACGCTCAGCCCGGAGCAGATCGACAGGGATCGGGCGGCATGGAACACGCTGTCGGCCGTGCCCGCGGTGCAGATGGGCCGGGTCGCGCTGCTGGTGGGAGACCAGTTCGTGGTGCCGGGGCCCAGGCTAGCCGATGCCGCCGAGGCAATCGCGGACATCATCCACCCTGTCCGCCGGCGCTAATTGGATCGGGACGAATTTCAGTTTCTGCCATCATCGCGCGGTGGTGGCAGAAACTGAAATTCGTCCCGATCGAATTGACCTGCTACTTCTTGCGGAACTGCGCAAGCAGATCGATCCCGCTGCCGTAGTGCTGGAACGGAAACGGCGTGACGGCGTTCAGGATTTCCTGGTGTGTGACGCCGCCCCATTTCACCGGCCCGACCGTGGACAGGTCGAAGTCCTTGAAGAACTCGATGGCCGGGCGCGTGCCGTACACGTTGACGAAGAACTCCAGGCGCATCCCGCTCCCGGGAGCGGGCGGGAGCGCCGGGACGTCCTTCAGTTGCTGCCTGATCTGCTTGAGCGACACTCCCATCGACTCGGGCGTGGGCTGGGTGCTCTGCGGCTGAGCCTGAATCCCCAGCGCGGGCGAGGCGAGGAGGAGCCCGACCCCGACGACGGCGGCCAGTCGATGTACGCGCGTCATAGTGACCTCAGGCCTGCTGGTCCTTCCACTCCTCGTACCAGGCCATCTGGATCGCCTCCAGCCTGGCCTCGTTCGAGGACGATGGATCGTCCCTGAACCTCGGAAGCTGCAAAACCCATTCCCGCATCTCCGTGAATCGCACCGTCAGCGGGTCGATGCCAGGATGGGCTTCGACTAATGCTATGCCAATTTCCTCGGCGTCGGTCCACCGCATTTGACGACCTCGTGACGCGGCTCCCCCGGCCCAGCCGAAGGGTCAGTGCGCCTGCCGAGCCGGATTCCGCCGCCTTCTTCCACGTAATTGCGCGTGTAGGACGGGATCTCGCACTCGACGTCTCCCGTGACGACCGCCTGGCAGGCCAGGCGAGACTGCGGCGTGAGGTCCCAGGCCGTGTCGAGCCGGTCGGCCTCGAGTTCCTCGAGTTCGCTCAGGTGCTCGGCGCCCGCCCTCACGATGACGTGGCACGTGGTGCAGGCGGCGTTCCCGCCGCACGTATGCTCGAGCGGGAGCCCGACGTTCAGCGCCACGTCGAGCAGCGACCCGGGCCGGCCGTGGTGCTGGTACGGCATCGCGGCCAGGTCGACCTCGTACGCCCGCCGCTCGCCGTTCAGAATGAAGACTACTCGCGGCATTCGAAGAACTCTGTAGTGGTTAGTGGCTAGTGGCTGGTAGCTGGTCGATCACGCGTGACACACTGACCACTAGCCACTGGCCACTACTCCACCTCTACACTCCGTCAACGCTCTTCCCGGCCAGCGCCGCGCGCACGCCGCGGTTCATCATCACCTCGGCGAGGTGCCGGGTCACGTCGTTGAGCACCTTCGTCTTCGCGTCGATGACCGCGCGGTCGCCCCCGCCCATCACCGAGCGCAGGTCGGCCAGCGCCGACTCGATCGCGACCAGCTCTCCCGGCGCCAGCTCGGCCTGCGCGGCCGCGAGGTCCGGGTTGCGCAGCGACTTCTCGGTCGCGCGCACCACCGTCTCCGCCTCGTTCCGCGCCTCGATCAGGAACCTCGCCGAGACGTCCGCCTCGGCGTGCGCGAACGACTCGAGCAGCATCCGCTCGACTTCCTCGTCGGTCAGCCCGTAGGACGGCTTCACCTCGATCGTCTGCTCGATCGACGTCCGCAGCTCGCGGGCGCCGACGCTGAGGATGCCGTTCGCGTCGATCTGGAACCGCACCTGGATGCGCGGCAGGCCGGCCGGCATCGGGGGGATGCCGCGGAGCTTGAACCGCGCGAGCGACCTGTTGTCGCCGACCAGCTCGCGCTCGCCCTGGAGCACGTGGATGTCCACGGCGGTCTGGTTGTCCACAAACGTCGTGAACATCTCGGTCCCGCTGGCCGGAATGGTCGAGTTGCGCAGGATGATCTTCGACATCGCCCCGCCCATCGTCTCGATGCCGAGCGAGAGCGGCGTGACGTCGAGCAGCAGCATGTCCCGGCGGCCGGAGATCATGATGTGCGCCTGGACGGCGGCGCCGAGGGCGACGACCTCGTCCGGGTTCAGGTCGGCGTGCGGGGGCCGGCCGAACATCTCCTCCACCAGGCGCCGCACCAGCGGGATCCGCGTCGACCCGCCGACCAGCACGACCTCGTCGATCTGCGGCGCCTCCAGGCCGGCGTCCGCCAGAGCCAGGCGGCACGGGGCGAGCGTGCGATCGACGACGGGGCGGATGAGACGCTCGAACTCGTCGCGGGAGACGGGGCGGCGGAAGAGCCAGGTCCCGCCTGCCTCGGGATCGGCCACGCGGATCTCGGTCTGCTCGCGCTCGGACAGGTCCCACTTCGCCTGGATGACCGCCTGCCGCATCGTCTCGAGCTGCCGGGCGCCGGCCGACCCGCCGAGGCCGCTCTCGGCAAGGACCATCCGCACCAGGATCTGGTCGATGTCGTCGCCGCCCAGGTGCGTGTCGCCGTTGGTGGCCAGCACCTGGAAGACGCCGTCCTCGACGCGGAGGATCGAGATGTCGAACGTGCCGCCCCCGAAGTCGTAGACGGCGATGACGCCGCTCTCCCGCCGGTCGAGGCCGTAGGCCAGCGACGCCGCGGTCGGCTCGTTGATGATCCGCAGCACCTCGAGGCCGGCGATGCGCCCGGCGTCGCGCGTCGCCGTCCGCTGCGCGTCGTTGAAGTAGGCGGGCACGGTGATGACCGCCCGGTCCACCTCCGGGTCGAACTCCCCCTGCTCGGCGAAGTACGCCTCGGCGCGGCGCTTCAGCTCCCGGAGGATGAACGCGGAGATCTCTGGCGGCGTGAACTCGCGCTCGCCGAGGCCGATGCGGACGACGCCGCCGGCCTCGCCTCGCAGCCGGCAGGGAAAGCGCGCCGCCTCCTCCCGCACATCGTCTGCGCCGCGGCCCATGAGCCGCTTGACCGAGTAGACGGCGCGCTCGGGGTCGGTGAGCAGCCGCCGCTCCGCCTCGCGCCCGACGTAGACGACGTCGGCGGCGTCAACCGAGACGACCGAGGGCAGCAGGCCGTCGCCCGAGCCGTCGCGGATGACGAGCGGGCCATCCCGGCCGACGAACGCAACCAGGCTGTTGGTGGTGCCGAGGTCGATGCCGACCACTTTGGACATGGGCGCCGCCCTCGCTAGGCCTCGTCGCGTTCCCGGTTGGTCGCGGCGATCAGGTTCGCGATGTAGCTCCGCTCCTGGAGCAGGCCGCGGAGCGATTCGAGCGTGGCGCGCCGGACGTCGGGCGGGGCCTCCTCGTCGAGCTGCTTGTCCCACCGCTGGAAGAGCGACCCGAGCTGCGCCTCCTGGCGCGCCGCCCGCTCCTCGACCGGCCGCCGCGCGGCCTCCAGGCGGGCCCGCACCTCGCCGGCGGCGGCCCCGGCTTCGCGCGCGGCGCGGATCTCGTCGAGCTCCTCGTTGAGCGCGAAGACCTCCTCGAGGACGCCAGCCGGCAGCTCCGTCGCGTCCTGGTGCTGCCCGACGCCCGGCAGCCCCTCGAGCCTGAGCAGGTACTCCGCGCGGTCGAGCGGGTCCCGCAGCACGCGGTAGGCGTCGTTCAGGTACGACGCCCGCTCGAGGCTCGCCAGGCGCTCCTGCGCGGACGCGGTGTAGAAATAGTCCGGGTGGAACTGGCGGCTGAGCGCGCGAAAACGCCGCTCGAGGTCCTCGAGGTCGACGGCCAGCTTCCGCGGGAGACCGAAGAAGCTGAAGTAATCGCCGTGACGCGCCAGCGTCAGGATCCGCTCGCACTGGGGACAGAAATGGACGTCCACCGGCGCGCCGGCCCCGCAATGGCGGCACGACTGCAGCGTCAACGTCCTCGTGTCGCTGGGCACGTCTCCTCCGCTATACCGTGAACGACGAGCCGCAGCCGCACGTGCTCTTGGCGTTCGGGTTCTGGAACACGAAGCCCTTGCTGAGCAGGCTGGTGTCGTAGTCGAGCACCGTGTGGTCCAGGTAGATCAGGCTCTTCTTGTCGATGAACAGGCGCGTGTTCTCGGGTCCGTCGATGACCTCGTCGCCGGCGCGCGGCCGGGTGTCCCACGCGAAGGTGTAGCTGAGGCCCGAGCACCCGCCGCCCTTCACGCCGACGCGCAGGCCGCCCTCGACCAGCCCCTGCTTGTCCATCAGCATCCGGATCCGCTTCGCCGCCGTTTCCGTCATCTGGATCGACATGAGTTCCTCTGAACCGGCTTACGCCTCACGGCTTACGCCTTACGCTGCTGCGCAGGGCTGAAGCCCTGCGCTATCTGTCGTTCTGCGCCCCACCACCTGCAGCAGATAGCGCAGGCCTTCAGGCCTGCGCCTGCCGCCGCCTGCCTACTGCCTACTGCCTACTGTCCGTTTCCGTTCCCGTTTCCCTGCTTCCGCTTGTAGTCGGCGATGGCGGCGCGGATCGCGTCTTCGGCCAGCACCGAGCAGTGGATCTTGACCGGCGGCAGGCTCAGCTCGTTCACGATGTCGACGTTCTTGATCTCGAGCGCCTGGTCGAGCGTCTTCCCCTTCAGCCACTCGGTGGCCAGGCTCGAGCTGGCGATGGCCGACCCGCAGCCGAACGTCTTGAACTTCGCGTCGTCGATCACGCCGGTCGCCGGGTTGACCCTGACCTGCAGCTTCATCACGTCGCCGCACTCGGGCGCGCCGACCAGGCCGGTTCCCACCGTGGCGTCGTCTTTGGGCAGCGAGCCGACGTTGCGCGGGTTGTTGTAGTGTTCGATCACCTTCTCGGAATACGACATATTCACGCGTCTCCCTTTTCCCGCGCGAACTCGTAGAGCGGCGACATCTCGCGCAGCCGCTTCACGACGGCCGACACCTTCCCGACGACGAAGTCGACCTCCTCCTCGGTGTTGAAGCGGCCGAGGCCGAAGCGGATCGACGAGTGGGCCAGGTCGTCGCCGGTGCCCAGCGCCTTCAGCACGTACGACGGCTCGAGCGTCGCCGACGTGCACGCCGACCCCGACGACACGGCGATGTCGCTGATGCCCATCAGCAGCGACTCCCCTTCCACGTAGGCGAAGCTGACGTTCAGGTTGCCCGGCAGCCGGTGCTCCATCGAGCCGTTGACGAAGATCTCGTCGAGGTTCCGGCGCAGCCCTTCGTTCAGCCGGTCCCTGAGCGCGGTCAGCCGCGCCGCCTCGGGCGCCAGCTCCTCGCGGCAGAGCGCCGCCGCCTTTCCAAAGCCGACGATGCCCGGGACGTTGAGCGTGCCGGACCGCATGCCGCGCTCGTGGCCGCCGCCGTCGATGATCGGCGTCAGCAGCACGCGCGGGTTCTTGCGACGAACGTAGAGCGCGCCGACCCCCTTCGGGCCGTAGATCTTGTGGGCCGACAGCGACGCCATGTCCACGTTCGACGTGTTGACGTCAAGCGGCACCTTGCCGGCGGCCTGCACCGCGTCGGTGTGGAACAGCACGCCGCGCTCGCGCGTGATCCGGCCGATCTCGTCGATCGGCTGCAGCACGCCCACCTCGTTGTTCGCGGCCATGACGCTGACGAGGATCGTGCCGCCTGTGAGGGCGGCGCGAAGCCGATCGAGATCGACGAGCCCGTCGCCGTTCACCGGCAGGTAGGTCACCTCGAACCCGTCCTTCTCGAGGTGCTTGCAGGTGTCGAGCACCGCCTTGTGCTCGGTGACGACGGTGACGATGTGGCGGCCCTTCTCGCGATACATGAGCGCCGCGCCCTTGATCGCGAGGTTGTCCGACTCGGTGGCGCCGCTGGTGAAGACGATCTCCTTCGCCGTCGCGCCGATGAGTTCCGCCACCTGCTTGCGCGCGACCTCGACGGCCTCCTCGGCCTGCCACCCGAACGAGTGGTTCCGGCTGGCCGCGTTGCCGAACCGGTCGGTGAAATACGGCAGCATCGCCTCGAGCACGCGCGGGTCCACCGGCGTGGTGGCGTGGTTGTCCATGTAAATCGGGAGTTTCAGCATGGCGGCACTCGGCTTATCGGGCGGCCGGGAGGCTCGAGAGCGGCGAACCCTCGGTGGCGACGTCCGGCATCGGGCTCTCCGACGCCATCTCCGACACGCTGCACGTCGCGAGCGCGGTGATGATGCGTTCGCGGATCTTCCAGAGCGGGTCGCGGACGTTGCAGGTCGCAAACTGCCCGCAGCGTTCGTCGTGGACCGAGCAGGCGGTGACGGTGAGCGGGCCGTCGATGGCCTGGATGACGTCGGCGACCGAAATGGTCTCCGAATCCCGGGACAGGTGATACCCGCCGCGCGTGCCCTGCTGCGACGACAGCAGCCCGCGCCGGGCCAGTCGCTGCAGGACCTTCGCCATCAACTCGACGGGAATCGAATACTGCTCGGCGATCTCGCGGGCGCTCGACGACCCATGGCCCTCGCGAAGCGCGAGGTGCTTCATCGCTATCAGTGCGTAGTCGGCTTTCTTCGATAACCTGAGCATAAGCTTCGCCCTGCCCCCAGTGACGACGAGGGCCACATATACGACCTCACCAGTCGTATTTTACGACGCTCCTGCCAGAAGGTCAAATCGCGCGGGAATTCAATACCGGGTCATGGTCGGCTCGACCTGGTCGATCCACCGGTCGATGCCGCCCTGCAGGTTTCTCGCGCGGAACCCGGCGGCGCGCAGCAGCTCCACCGCCCGGACGCTCCGGATCCCGTAATGGCAATACACCACCACGTCCCTGGCGCTGTCGATCTCGGCCAGGCGGTCGGGGAGGTTGCCGAACGGAATCAGCACCGAATTCGGGAGTCGATTAATCTCGAATTCCATCGGCTCGCGCACGTCCAGCAGCAGTGGCGCGTCGGGGCGGCCGAGCGCCCGCGACAGTTCCTCCGGCGAAATGTCGAAGTCCGCGGGCAGAGACGACGGCGCGGGCAGCGCCGTGCCGCAGAACTGCTCGTAGTCCTGGAGCTCCCGGATGCTGGGATGGTCGCCGCACACCGGGCATTCGGGGTCGCGCCGCAGGCGGACCTCGCGGAACTTCATGGCGAGCGCGTCGAGGAGCAGCAGCCGGCCGGCCAGCGAGTCACCCGCCTTCAGGATCCGCTTGAGCGCCTCGGCCGCCTGGATCGTCCCGATGATGCCGGGCAGCACGCCGAGCACGCCGCCCTCGGCGCAACTGGGCACGAGCCCCGACGGCGGAGGCTCCGGGTAGAGGCAGCGGTAGCAGGGGCCGTCCGCGGTCGCGAAGATCGAAACCTGCCCTTCGAAGCGGAAGACGCTGCCGTAGACGTACGGCCTCCGCGTCAGCACGCAGGCGTCGTTGACGAGGTACCGCGTCGGGAAATTGTCGGTGCCGTCGACGACCACGTCGTAGCGGGCGACGAGGTCGAGCGCGTTCGCCGAGGACAGCGCGACGGCGTGCGTCTCGACGCGGACCTCCGGGTTGATCGCCTCCAGCCTCTCGCGGGCCGACTCGACCTTCGGCCGGCCGACGTCGCCTGTCATGTGCAGGAGCTGGCGCTGGAGGTTGCTGATGTCGACGACGTCGAAGTCCACGACGCCGATGGTGCCGACGCCGGCCGCCGCGAGGTACATGGCGGCGGGGGACCCGAGGCCGCCGGCGCCGACGCACAGCACCCTGGCCGATCGGATCGCCAGCTGCCCCGCGAGGCCGACTTCGGGCAGCACGAGGTGGCGACTGTATCGCCGGAGCTCGTCGGGCGAGAGCGCGGCCGGGCCGGTTCGGACCTCTTGCGCCATGCGGGAATCTTAGCGCGATTCGATGGACGCCGCGCTCATCATCCAATCTTGCGATCGTGCGATTGTGCGATCTGGCAATCTGGTGAAGGTGCGATCGACCGGGCCGCACTTCGGAAGATCGCAAGATCGCACGATTCATGGCGGGGGTCTTCAAGCCCGCCTGCTACGACCGCTGGTAGTAGTTCGGGATTCCGGCAACACTCTACCGGGTTCTTGCCGGCTGTCCCCACCGTCGCACCTCCCACAGAAGTCCCTCGTCAAAGGAGTCGCGCAATGTTCCACCTGGGGATTGTCCCGGCCGTGTTCATGTTCCTGCTCCTGGCGTCGGGCGCCGCCGCGCAACCGTCCGGGCAGGACATCGCCGGGGTGGTGCGCGACGCCTCCGGCGGCGTGATCGTTGGCGCCGAGGTTTCACTGCTCACCGCGGAGCAGGCCATTGTCGGGGCGACGAGAACCGACCGGTCCGGGCGTTTCACCTTCTCGCCGATCCGCCCCGGCCGCTACCTGCTCATCGTCGTGGCGCCGGGGTTCGCCGAGACGCGGCTGGCGGTGGCGCCGGGCGATGGGGGCAAGGACGGCGTGGCGGTCACGATTTCGCCGGAAGGCCTTCGCGAGTCGGTCAGCGTCACGGCCACGCGCGGTGTCGTGCAGGACTCCAACGTCAGCCCGCAGGCGGTGACGGTGATCGACTCGAGCGACATCGCGGCCCGCGCGAAGGAAGTCGTGGCGCAGGCCGTCGCCGAGGAGTCCGGCGTCCACCTGCTGCGGACCAGCCCCACCATGGCCGGCATCTACGTGCGGGGCCTCACCGGCAACAAGGTCACGGTGTTCGTGGACGGCGTCCGCTACTCGACGGCGTCGGCCCGGGGCGGCGTCAGCACGTTCCTCGACTTGATCGAACCGACCGGCCTGCAGGCGGTGGAGGTGCTGCGGGGACCGAACTCGGCCCAGTACGGCAGCGACGCGATTGGCGGCAGCGTGCAGTTCCTCACCGAGGTGCCTTCGTTCGCGGACGGCGCCGGCGGCGGCTGGGACGGGCTGTTCTCGGTCGGCGGGGGCACGGCCGACTGGAACGCCGGCGCGAACCTCTCGGCGGGCTATCGGGGCGGGCACTTCGGCATGTACGGCCACGTCGCGGCCCGCCGCATCAACGACCTGCGGCCCGGCGGGGGCATCGACTCTCACGCCGCCGTGACGCGCTTCCTCGGCCTCCCGTCCGATCGCCTGATGCCCGCGCACCTGCCGGACACCGGGTTCACGCAGTACGGCGGCCAGTTCCGGCTTCACTGGGCGCCCACCGCGAACCAGCAGGTGATGCTCTACTACAACCGGTCGCAACAGGACGGCGGAAAGCGGTACGACCAGTTGCTGGGCGGAGACGGCAACCTCGTCGCCGACCTGCGAAACCTCATGCTCGACTTCTTCTACGCCAAATACCAGCGAGTCGGTCTCGGCTGGTTCGACCAGTTCACGGCCACCTACTCGTACAACTCGCAGCGCGAGGAGCGCGTGAACCAGGGCGGGAACGGCAACCCGAACGGCGCGATCACGCACGAGTACGAGCGGACCAACGTGAACGGCTTCCAGGCCCAGCTGACCAAGCGGCTCGGCACCCGCCAGAACCTGCTCGTCGGCGGCGAGTTCTATCCCGAGCGCGTCCACGCGCCGTCGTTTTCGTACAACCCGGTCAGCGGCGTGTCCACCATCAGGCGAGGCCGGGTGCCCGACAACGCCAGCTACCGCAGCGGCGGCGTCTACGTGCAGGACATCGTCGAGGCCGTTCCCGGGCGCCTGAAGGTGGCGCTGAACGCGCGATACAGCCGGGCGTCCTACCAATCGCTCGCGTCCGACAGCCCGCTGGTGAACGGCAGGCCGTTGTGGCCGGACGATTCGCTGACCGTGTCGAACGCCACGTTCCGCGCCGGCGTCGTCGCCACGCCGGGTGTGACGGGCTTGAGTTTCACCGGGAGCGTCAGCAGCGGCTTTCGCGCGCCGCACATCACCGACCTCGGCACCGTCGGGCTGACCGGCTCCGGCTTCCAGGTGTCGGCGTCGGGCGTGACGGGCATGGGCGCCCTGGTGGGCTCGACGGCCGGGGCGAGCGCGGTCTCGACCGGCCGGCCGGTCGAGCAGGTGAAGCCGGAGACGAGCGTGTCGTACGAAGGCGGCGTCCACTATCGCGCGAAGAGGGTCAGCACCGACTTCTATGCCTTCGTGAACAACGTCTACGACAACATCACCTACCAGGCGCTGATCCTGCCGCAGGGCGCCGTCGGCCTGACGCTCGGCGACCAGGTGATCGCGTCACAGAACGGCAACGGCGTGGTGTACGTCGCCGCCAGTTCGTCGCCCGTGCTCGTGCGCACGAACTTCGGCGACGCGCGCATCTACGGCTTCGAGCACACGCTGGACTGGACCGTGGCGCGCGGGTGGTCGCTGCACACGGCGTTCACCTACCTGCACGCCGCCGACACGTCGACCGGGGCCCCGCCGAACATCGAGGGGGGCACGCCGGCCCCGGATGCCTACGTGAAGCTGCGGTACGTGGCGCCGGCCGGCCGCTGGTGGGCGGAGTCGTATGTGCATCTCGCGGCCAGGCAGGATCGGCTTTCGACGCTCGACCTCGAAGATCGGCGCACGGGCGCGACCCGGACGCGGAGCAACATCAGGAACTTCTTCTACAACGGCGCCACGGCGAGAGGGTGGGTGGCGCCGGGGGCCGACGGGATCGCCGGCACCGCCGACGACATCCTGACGACGACGGGCGAGACGCTGGCGCAGGTGCAGAGCCGCGTCCTGGGCACACTCGACTCCGCTCCGCTGTTCACCGACGTGCCCGGCTACGTGACGGTCGGCTTCAGGGGCGGGATCAAGATCGGCTCACGCCAGGAGCTGACGGTGGATTTCGAGAACGTCGGCGACGTGAATTACCGCGGCATCGCCTGGGGCATCGACGCCCCGGGGCGGAATCTCTCGGTGAACTGGCGGGCGTCGTTTTAGGAAGGCCCACGGCTTGCGGCTTGCGGCCTCCGGCCGATGAGGCCGAGCAGTTCCTCCGGCGTCTCCGCCAGTTCGTCGGCCCCCGCGGCGAGCAGCTCTTCCCTGCCGCTCGGCCCCCAGAGCGCCCCGACCGTCCGCATCCCGGCGGCCTTCCCCGCCATCATGTCGTGGACGGCGTCGCCGACATAGACCGTCCGCGCGACGTCGAGCCCGCCCTTCTCTGCCGCGAGCAACAGCGGCGCGGGGTCCGGTTTGTGCCGCTCGGTGTCGTCGTGAAACACCTGCACGGACAGGAACTCGCCGAGCCCGTAACGCTCGTACGTCTCGCGCGCCGCCCACTCCACCTTGCTCGTGACGACGCCCAGCGTCAGGCCGCGGGCGTGAAGGGCGGCGAGCGCCTCGCGCACGCCCGGGTAGGGCCGGATGAGCAGGGGCAGCTGGACGCGCTGGAACGCCCGGTAGGTCTTGAGCATCGCGCGGGAGGTCGTCGCCGGGTCGGTCACGCCGGCCGCCTGCGCGTAATCGAGGAGGATGTCGTCGAGCGAGCGCCCGAGGTTGCGGATGATGACGTGGCGGCCCGGGTCGTAGCCCGGGACGTGGGCGGCCAGCGTGTGCTCGTAGCACGCGAGTATCAGCGGGATCGTATCGACGAGGGTGCCATCGAGATCGAAGAGAACGGCGTCGACTGAAGTCAGCATGGCGGTAGCATATACTGCGGCGGCAAGGCGGCCGCGCGCCGCGCGGGAGGAGCGCCTGTGAAGATCGTGCCATTCGAGATGGAGCGGATGCAATCCACCTGGGAGAACCAGGTGGAGATCAACCTGTCGGAGAGCGGCGTCCACCCGCTCACGCTCGGCGAGCTGCTCGGTGACGAGGGCGGGCGCGAATCCCTCTTCGGCCTCGCGCTCGGCTACCCGCAGACCAACGGCACGATCCCGCTCCGCACCGCCATCGCGTCGATGTACCCGGGCGCGACTCCCGATCACGTCCACGTGACCAACGGCGGGTCGGAGGCGAACTTCTGCTCGACCTGGAGCCTGCTCGACCAGGGGGACGAGGTCGTGATGATGGCCCCCAACTACATGCAGACCTGGGGGCTCGCACGCGCCTTCGCCGGGACGGTCCGCGAATGGCCGCTTTCGGAGACGGGCGGCCGCTGGCGCCCGGACCCCGACGCCCTCCGCGCGCTGCTCACGCCGCGCACGAAGCTGCTCATCATCTGCAACCCGAACAACCCGACGGGCGCCTGTTTCGACGCGGCGACGCTGGACGCGATCTGCCGCGAGGCCGCGCGTCACGGCACCTGGGTCCTCTCCGACGAAATCTATCGCGGCGCCGAGCTGGCCGGCGGCGAGACGCCGTCGATCTGGGGGCGCTACGAGCGGGCGCTGGTCACGTGCGGGCTGTCGAAGGCCTACGGACTGCCCGGCCTCCGCATCGGCTGGGTGGTCGGTCCGCCGTCGTTTGTGGCGAACACCTGGGCGTATCACGATTACACGAGCATCGCCCCCGGCGCCATCAACGATCGGCTGGCAACCGCCGCGCTCGTGCCGGCGACCCGGGCGCGGATCCTGCGGCGGACGCGCGGCATTCTCAACGCCAACTTCGCGGCGCTCACCACGTGGCTCGCCGCCCGCGCCGACCTGTTCTCCTTCATCCCCCCGGAGGCCGGCGCCATCGTCTACGCCAGGTACCATCGGCCGATTGGCTCCACCGAGCTGACGACGAGGCTGCGGGTCGAGAAGGGCGTGCTCCTCGTGCCGGGCGACCAGTTCGGGATGGACGGGCACCTCCGGATCGGCTTCGGCGGGCCGGCGCCCGAGCTGTTCGAGGGTTTGGCGAGGTTGGAGGCGCTGCTGCGCAGCGTGGGCGCATGACCGCAGTAGTGGCTAGTGGCCAGTGGTCAGTGGTCAGTGAGTCACGCGTGATCTACTAGCCACTGACAACTGGCAACTGGCCACTAGCCACTGACCACTGACCACTACGAGTGAAACACCAGCCTATGTTCTGCCCTGACCTTGTCCTGATCGGCTTCGGCAACGTCGCGCGGCGATTCGTCCGCCTGCTCGACGAGCGCGCCGAGGAGCTTCGGCGCGACCGCGGCCTCGACCCGCGCGTCGTCGCCATCGTGACGGCGCGGCACGGCGCGGCCCGCGACACGGGCGGCCTCGACGTCGCCCGCGCGCTCGACCTGGTCGAACGGGGCGGGTCGCTGGCTCCGCTCGACGCGCCGGCAGGCGGGCGCGCAATGACGCCCGGCCCCGTGCCGGCCGTCGAGGCGATCCGCCAGGTTGCCCACGCGGCGCGCGAATCGGGCAGCGCGCGTCCCCTGGTCGTCGTCGAGACGACGGTGCTCGACGTGGCGGCCGGCCAGCCGGCCATCGATCACGTCCGCGCCGGGCTGAGCGAGGGAGCGGACGTCATCACGGCCAACAAGGGGCCGGTGGCGTTCGCCTACGCCGAGCTCGAGGCGCTCGCCCGCGCCGCGGGGCGCCGGTTCCTGTTCGAGGGCGCCGTGATGGACGGGATCCCGATCTTCAACCTCGTGCGCGAGACGCTGCCCGCGGTGCGGGTCTCCGGGTTCTCCGGCGTCGTCAACAGCACGACGAACTTCATCATCACGGCGATGGAGCGCGGGCAGGCGTACGCCGACGCGCTGGCCGAGATGCAGGCGGCCGGGATTGCGGAAGCCGACGCGTCGCTCGACGTGGACGGCTGGGACGCGGCGGCCAAGGCCGCCGCGCTCGCCAACGTGCTGCTCGGCGCGAGGATCACGCCGCGAGAGGTCGAGCGGACCGGCATCGGCCACCTGACGGTGGACGAGGTCCGTGAGGTCGTGGGGCGCGGAAGGCGGCTGAAGCTGGTGGCTCGCGGCAAGAGGAGCGAGCCTGGAGTGACCGTCCGGGTGGGGTTGGAAGAGGTGCCGGGCGACCACCTGTTCGCGACGCTGGCGGGCCAGCAGAACGCGCTCGTCCTCGAGACCGACCTGCTCGGCGAGTTCTCGGTCGTGCAGCTTGGCGGCGGGCTCACGCAAACGGCCTACGCGCTGGTCTCGGATTCTGGTGGCCCTCGCGCGGATGGGCTGAGGCGGAATTCTAGCTGCCCATCACCGCCCTGCAGCCCTCGTGCTCGGTCCTTCCCAAGTCGGCTCTCGTCTTTCGGCTCTGGGCTCCGGGCGGTGTCCGGCTTACGGCATACACCTCCCGGCTCACGGCGCACGCCAGGAGGCTCAAGGCTAAGCCTGCCAGGATCCCGCGACACCGACTCGCGGCCGACGGCGGGAAGTCTCACTCTGACAATCTTGAGCGGACCTGACCGGGTTGGCGACGAGACGGTGGCGGCGAAACGGTGATCGTACTGCGCAGGGCTGAAGCCCTGCGCTATCTGCCGCACTACAAACGAGGCCGCGAGTCGGTGGCGAGCCAGCTGGGGCGGGATGCGTCGCGAGCGGGCCGGTCGGTACGAATGAGGGCGGACGGAACTATGCCGCGCCGCAGGGATCTGCCCGGAGCAAAGCGTAAACCTGCCCCGACCGTGATGCCATGGAGGGGCCGCTTTGCGAAGCGGCAGACCCGAGACGCGGCGTGGTGCGGCCGCGGTCCAAAGTCCCCCGGCCCGCTCGCGACGCATCCCGTCCCTGCCAGCTCGCAGCCTGAGCGCGGGCTCCCGTCAGGCCAACAGCCTTGAGCCCTGAGCCTTGAGCCCTGAGCCTCTTAGCTTGGGCCGTGGGCCACTGGCCCTGAGCCGATCGCCTCGCGCAGCGCCTTCTCGTCGAAACCGCGCACGATGCGGCCGTCCACGACTGTCACCGGGATGCTCATCTGGCCGAGCGCGACGAGCTCGTCGAGCGCCGCCGGGTCCTCCTCGACGTCCCTGACCGTGAATTCCCGCCCGCTTCGTGAAAGAAACTCCTTCACCTTCCGGCAGGCGTGTCAACGTGATCCTGAGTAAACCGTGATCGCCAAGCGTGCCTCCTCGTGGTGTCGGGACGCGATCCATTGTACGATGCCGGACGTGATGGAAATCCCCGACATCAGGCGGCAGCTGAGGCAGGCACTCGATCTGGCCCGGAAGGACTCGGCGGAACGGCGCGCCCGGGCCGACCTGGCCGGGACCGCGTACCAGGCGTTTCTCCGCGACGTCGCGACACCGGCCTTCCGGACGTTCGCCAACGTGGCCAAGGCCGAGGGATACGGATTCGCGGTCTTCACGCCGGTCGCCGGCGTGCGGCTGGCCTCCGAGCGTCACGCGGAGGATTTCATGGAGATCTGGCTCGACACCTCGCTCGATCCGCCGCAGGTCGCGACGCGCGTGAGCCGGCTGCGCGGTGGAGATCTGACGACGAAGGAAGATCTGCTGAGGGAGGGCGCGCCGACCAACGGTCTCACCGACGAGGACGTGTTCGCGTTCCTGCTGGCCAGCATCGGCCCGCTCGTCGAGCGCTGATGGCCGCGAGCCAGGAGGCTCGCGCCACACCTCAATGGGTAGGCTCCCACCACACCTCAATGGGTAGGCTCCCACCACACCTCAATGGGTAGGCTCCCACCACACCTCAATGGGTAGGCTCCCACCACACCTCAATGGGTAGGCTCCCACCACAACTCAATGTGTAGCGCCGGCCTCCTGGCCGGCCTCAGGCGCGGCGTTCGACAAACGACGTATCCACCCCGTCCCGGCGCAGCACGGCCAGGAACCCCTGGCGGTCCGACGCCTTCCGGTACGCGTCCTTCACGTCGACGACGCCGCTCTGAACGAAGCCGGCGAGGGCGTCGTTGAGCGGCACCATCCCGAGCTTCCGGCCGCTGTCGATGGCCGCCGGCAGCTGGCTGATCCGGCCTTCGGCGATGAGGGTCGCGATGGCCGGGGTGTTCAGCAGCACCTCTCGCGCGGCGACGCGGCCGCCGCCGGTCTTTCGCACGAGCACCTGCGACACGACGCCGCGAAGCCCCTCGGCGAGCATCAACTGGACGCGGTCGCGGCGGCCGGCCGGGTACTGGTCGAGGATCCGGCCGATCGCCTCGGTGGCGGTGTGCGCCGGCACGGCGCCGATCACGAGGCGCCCCGCCTCCATCGCGCCGAGCGCGAGCGCCACGACGTCGGGCGACCGGAGGTCCTCGATGACGAGCACGTCGGGGTTCTCGCGCAGCGCGGCGCTCACCGCGGCCGCCACCTCGCCGGCGTCGCCGCGCACTTCGCGCTGGCTCACCAGGCAGCCGCGGCTCTCGTGCGCGCAGCCCACCTGGCTCTCGATGGTGATCACGTAGTCGGTGCGCGTGCGGTTGACGAGATCGACGAACGCCGAGATGAGCGTGGACTTGCCGCTCGACCGGGGGCCGGCGACGAGGATGAGCCCCTCGGGCTCGGCGCAGAGCGACTGGATCTCGCGCGACAGCCCGAGCTGCTCGACCGTCGCGGGGCGCGAGGCGATCAGGCGGAACATCCCGCCCGGGCCGCGGTGGTCGCGGAAACTCTGGCAGCGGAACCGCCCGACGTTCGGGACGTCGGACATCCACTCGGTGTCGAGCCCCTTCTCGAGCGCCTCGCGCGTTCTCTCCGGCGCGAGGTCCAGCAGGAGCGATTCGACCTCGGGCGCCGTCAGCGCCGGTTCCCCGTCGAACGCCGAGATCTCGCCGTCGAGACGGATCGAGGGCCGAAGCCCGGACATCAGGTACAGCGTGTTCGCGCCGCGCGCGGTAGCCAGCCTGAGCAGGCGCTCGAGCCCGGCGATCTGCGCCGAGGGCGTGGGCTGCGCCGAGGCGTCCGTGCGGATGGGGCTTCGGGCCAGCGGAAGGACGACAGCCGGACCGGATTCGGCCGCCGCCGGCCTTCGGAGTTCTTCGGCCTCGCCGGCGGATGGCGGCTCGGGCGCAGCAGCAGGCCGCGCCGGGCGCGAGGCGGCGAAGCCGCCCAGCGCCGGCGAGGGCAGCATCGGAGCCGCCAATACGGGCTCGGGCGGCGCGGAGGGGGGCGGCGGCGCAGTGACCGCGCCGGGGCGCGCGGCCGGCTCTCCGAGGTCGAACGGCACCTCCACGTCGACCGCCGGTTCGACGGCGGGGACCTGCGGGACAGGAGGCTCGGCAGGCGCGGATGGGGCGTCGGCCTTGAGGACCTCGCCTGCCGCCCCGCGATGCCGGCGGATTTCGATCCAGATGTCGTGGCCGCCCCGCGCCGCCACGACGGTGAACCGCTCGCCGCCGGCCACGGGCGACGGAGGCAGGTCGTGCTCGATCGCCCCCAGCTCGTCGAGGGCCCGGCGGTGGTCGGCCGGCAGCAACTGCCCCAGCATCCCGGCGACGGCTTCGAAGGTGAGCGGACGCGAGGAGAGCTCCACGGGTCCCGATGGGGCCACGACGTACGGCTTCTCGCCGACGTGCATCACGAGTGCGTCGCCATCCGCCCGGACGATGGCGGTCAACAGCGAGTTGACCACGTGCGTGGCTCTCCTTGCGCCACAGGCGAGGGGCTGCAGATCACGTGTGCCCCTCTGAGTCAATGTCGGCCGGAGACTCGAAAGTCTTTAACTTCGTAGAGACGAACAAGTTCTACGAGCTTGTAGCCCCTGGTCTGGTATGGCGCGACAATCCGCTCCGTCCTCATGAACTGGAGCATCGTCTCGTCGGCGTAGTCGGCCGGGCCGATGGCCGCGTCGGCCGCCAGGCGCGACTCCAGGCCCGAAAGCGTCAGACGCGGAGCCTCGACGGCGCGGGTTCGCGGGAAGATGCCCAGCCAGCGCGCTGGACCCGGGCGAGGCTCGGTGGCGAAAATGACGAAGATCTCGTTGGCCACCAGGACGTAGCCCGCCCCCGACCGGCTGGCCGGCGCGTCCTCGACGCGCAGCCGCGCGATCTCCTCGATCCGGCCGAGCTGCTCGAGAAGCCGGATCGTGAAATCACCTTCGCCGGACCAGGCGTCGCGCTCAACCTCCATGTCGGCCATCCACGACCAGGGCGACCACGTCGGACGGGGAATCGGCAAACGCCTCGCCGCCGCCGAGTTGGGTCGGGTCGAGGGCGGCGAAGCCGAAGCCGTATCGCACGAGGCACGTGCGCGTGCCGGCGGCCCGGGCCGTCAGCACGTCGATGGTGGAGTCGCCGACCATCAGCGTGTCGCTCGCGGCCGCGCCGGCCGCGGCCATCAGGTGCCGCAGGCCTTCGGGGTCGGGTTTCCGCGCGAACGGGCCGTCGCCGCCGATGACCTCGCGGAAGCTCGGCGCGAGGCCCAGAAGCGACAGGATCTTCCTCGCCGCGCACGCGGGCTTGTTGGTCAGCACCGCCAGCGGCACGATCGCCCCCAGTGCGCGGACCATCTCCGGCACGCCGGGATACGGCCGCGTCGTCCCGGGCAGCAGCGCGTCGTAGATCTCGAGGAACCGCGGCATGGTCTCGCGCGGCTCGCCATCCGCGCCCGACGCCTCGCACGCGCGGGCGATGAGCAGGGCCGCGCCCTCGCCCGCCATCCCGGCCACCTGCCCGGGGTCCAGCCGGTGCCCGCCCCGCTCTTCGACCAGGCGATTGACGGCCTCGGCGAGGTCGCCGATCGAGTCGATGAGCGTGCCGTCCAGGTCGAAAGCCACGAAGGCCGGCCGGCGGGCGGCAGACGGCGTCGCCTTCACGCGCTACCCGCCCAGGTAGGTGGCGAACGAGGTCGGGGTCTCCCACACGCGGACCTTCACGACGCTTAGCCCCTGTTCCTTCGCGTGCGTGAAGATGAGCCGCGCGATCAGCTCGACGGTCGGATTGGAGTCGACCAGGTAGACCGGCTCGCCGAGCGCCACGATCGGCGCGACCAGGGGGTCGTCGCGGCGCAGGATCATCTTGTGATCGAGCTCGCGGTCGATCCACCCCTTGACGATCCCCTTGATGTCGCTGAAGTCGCACACCATGTTGCGCGTGTCGAGCGACTCGGTCCGGACCTCGATCTCGGCGACGGCGTTGTGACCGTGCGGGTGCTTGCAGATCCCGCCGTAGTCGAGCAGGCGGTGGCCGTAACAGAAATCGATCCGCTTGGTGACGGAGTACATGCTGAGATTGTACAGTAGGCTCAGGGCTGGAGGCTCAGGGCTCAAGTCAAGAGGCTCAAGGCTCAAGGAAGAACGGCTCAGGGCTCAGGGCTCAGGGCTCAGGAAGACTCGTGGCGGTTCCCATGGCCGATGTGGCGGTGCTGCTCTCGGGAGGGCTCGACAGCGCGGTGCTCGCGGCGCGGGCCGCCAGGTCCGCCGTCGTGCAGCCGGTCTATGTGAGCGCCGGCCTGGCATGGGAGACCGAGGAGGTGGCGCTCGTGTCGCGCCTGCTCGAGTCGGCTCCCTTCCGGTCGAACGTCCTGCCCCTGGCGCGGATCGTGGTCGATGCGTCCGACCTCTATCCCGAGACGCACTGGGCTCGGCGCGGCGAGCCGCCCGCCTACGACACGCCGGACGAGGACGTGTACCTGCCCGGGCGCAACGTCCTCCTGCTCTCGAAGGCCGGCGTGCTGTGCGCGCTGCGGGGCATCCATCGCCTGGCGATCGGGCCGCTCGCCGGCAACCCGTTTCCCGACGCCACACCGGAGTTCTTCGCGTCGATGGCGCGCACGCTGTCGCTCGGCCTCGACCACCCGCTGACGATCGAGACGCCGTTCACCTCCCTGCACAAGGAGGAGGTCATCAGGCTGGGCGCGTCGCTCGGCGTGAGGTTCGAGTTGACGATGTCGTGCATGAAGCCGTCCGGAGGACGGCATTGCGGGCTCTGCAGCAAGTGCCGCGAGCGGAGGGACGGGTTCGAGGCGGCAGGGGTCGAGGACCCGACGGAGTACGTGGCGCCGTCGCCGCGTGTCAGCCGGCCGTGAAGGGATGGCTAGTTGTCAGTGGCTAGTTGTTAGTGGCCAGTGATCAGTGTGTCACGCGTGATCCACTAGCCCCTGGCAACTGACAACCAGCCACTACAACCGTCACAGCGTCTTGACGACGATCGACCCGCTGTCGCTGCGCAGGCGCAGCAGCTTTCCGCCGCTGCCCAACTGGCGCCTCATCTCGCCGCGGGACGCGCCTTCCCTGCCGGGGGAGGCGGGCTCGCCGAAACCCCGCAGGCGCACGCTGCCGTCGCCGGTCTCCGCGTCGAGCACGGCGCCAAACGACGGGGGCAACTCCAGCCTCAGGCCGCCGTCACCGGTGCGAATCTCCCAGTCGTCGGTCATCGCGCTTCCCTCGGCCGCCCGCACCTCCACCGACCCGTCACCGGTCCTCAGCTTCACCGTCTGCAGCCGGCCCGACACCCGGGCCCCGCCGTCGCCGCTGTCGAGATCGAGCCCGCCCGACACGTTGTCGAACCGCATCGACCCGTCACCGGTGTGCGCGCGGACCGTCCCGGTGAGGTCGATCCCCGTGAGGCTGCCGTCGCCGCTCCGCAGGTCGATCTTCCCCTCCACGCGCTCGATCCGGATCGACCCGTCCTCGCTGCGCACGATCAGGTTGCAGCGCGCCGGCACCGAGGCGACGATGCGGGCGGAGGGCGAGACGCGGAAGCCGAACGAGGCCTGCGGGCCGTCGGGCTTGCGGACCTCGAGGGTGATCTTGTTGCCGGACTGCTCGGCCGACACCCGGATCGCCTCGGCCTGGGTCTTGTCGGACGCCCGCTTCTGGATCTCGACGAGCACTTCGGGCCGATCCCAGGACCTCACCTCGACCGACCCGTCGAACGTCGCCAGCGACAGGTCGGGGGTGCCGGTCACCTGGAACCGCTTGTCCTCGTGCGCGGAATACGGGCCCGCGTCGACCGTGATCTCGCAGGAGGACCCGAGCAGCGCAGCGGCCGCCACGACGGCCAGCGACGACGACCAGCGACGCGCCTGATGTTTCACCACACGTCCCCCTCGCTGGCGTTAGACGGCCCGCCGGCGTCAAAGGTTCAACCCCGGCCGCGCGAGCGGCTACAATACGCCCCATGACCACCACGAATGTGCTCGTCATCGCCTCAGTGGTCGCGCTCCTGGTCGTCGTCGCGCTCGCGGCCATCATCGTGCGGAAGGGGAGGCCGTTCACCGCCGGCGACGTGTTCCGGGCCAGCCGGTGGAGCCGCAGCAACCACCTCTTTCCGACGCAGGTGATGGTGTCGGCGACCTCGGTGGTGCACTACACCCCCCAGTGGATCGGACGGCTCGAACACACGATCCACATCGCGCACGTCGCGTCGGTCCGGATCGACACGAAGCTGTTCTTCTCGGACATCTTCATCGAGACCAGCGGCGGCGTCAGCCCGATCAGCTGCTACGGCCATCACAAGCGGGACGCCGTGCGCATCAAGGAGCTCATCGACCGCTACCAGTCCGAGTATTTCCGGCCCTCGACGCCGGGAGGCCAGACGGCGCTGGCAGCTCAGCCCTAAGCTCGCCCCCAGGTCGGCCGGTTGGAAGACACGGCGCGGCGGGCTCGGGCCGGGACTGTCGATCCGCCAGGCCCGAGCCGATAGTCAGAAAGCCGGGCCTTTCCGGCCATCCTGACGTGAGCGACGAACTGACCACCCTGGCTTCGCGGCCCGCCGACGAGACTGCCCCGCACCCGGTGCCGGCCGGCGCCGATATGCAGGCACGCTTCCGCACGCTGGTGCAGTCCCCGCTGCGCGCCGGCATCCTCCGCTACCTGTTCTCGCGGGAGCCCGAGCCGTTCGACGTCGACACGCTGATGGGCGTGTTCGGACGGATGCGCCTCGACGTGGACAACTGCGTGGCCGAGCTCGCGGGATTCGGCGTGGCCAGGCGGATGCCCGGCACGCCGCCGAAGTACGTGGCCAGCCGGCCCGAGTCCGCCGCCGTGGCCGGCCTGCTCGAGGACTTCCTGGAACGCCGGGCGACGGTCAGCATGGAGGACCAGTCGCCGTCGGTGCAGCGCTTCCGGGAGATGATCGGCCGCGACGAGAAGATGCTGGTCGTCTTCGAGTGGATCCGGACGGCGGCCAAGTCGGACATCTCGGTCCTCATCCTCGGGCCGACCGGGTCGGGCAAGGAGGTCGTGGCGCGGATGATCCACGAGCTGAGCCGCCGCGGAGACAGCAAGTTCCAGGCGGTCAACTGCGCCGCGCTGCCCGACACGCTGTTCGAGTCCGAGATCTTCGGCCACGAGAAGGGCGCGTACACCGGGGCGCACGACCGGAAGCCGGGCCGGCTCGAGCTGGCCGACCACGGCACGCTCTTCCTCGACGAGATCGGCGACACGTCGCTCATGGCGCAGGCCAAGCTGCTGCGCGTCCTCGAGGAGAGGCGATTCGAGCGCCTGGGCGGCAACAAGTCGATCGAGGTGGACTTCCGGCTGATCTCGGCCACCAATCGCCCGCTCGAGCAGTTCGTGCGGGAGAGCCGGTTCCGCGAGGATCTCTACTACCGCGTCAACGCCTTTTCGATCCGCCTGCCGTCGCTCAAGGAACGGCCGGTGGACATCCCCGTCCTGGCGCAGCGGTTCCTGGCGCGGTACTGCGCGGCCAACGGCCTGCCCATCGACAGCAAGGTGTTCGCGCGGGAGGCGCTGGATCAGCTGGTGGTCTACCCCTGGCCCGGCAACATCCGCGAGCTCGAGAGCACGGTCTCGAGGGCCGCGTTGTCGGCGCCCGGGAGGGCCATCCGCGCGTCGGACATCGACTTCCTCCACCAGTCCGTGATGCCTGCCGATCAGGGGCCCGCGCGCCTGCCGTCGCTGCGGGAGACCGAGCGCGTGCACATCGCCAAGGTCCTCGAGGCCGTCGGCTGGAACAAGAAGGAAGCGGCCGGGATCCTCGACATCAGCCGGGGGACGCTCTACCGCAAGATCGACGAATACGACCTCAAGCCGTCCAGATTCGCCGTGCATCACATCGATACACCCTAGCCGGCCGGCCGCGTCCGCCGCGAGTATTGCCCGCCTTATCGCCAGTTCCAGCGTTCGCAGATTAGTACATCGGGATCGGTTCGTTAAGTGACTGTCCAGACAGTGCTTAGCTGAACAATCTTGTCGTTCGTGTTCCAGGATGGAGCACGGCGGCGGATCGTGAAGTCAGGGCCAGAGCGTCTATGGCTTGATTTAATTGATGTAGATAAAGGACTTAACACGATCTGCGACCAGCCTGGCCGCTACGGCAGTGCTTTTGCGATAGCACCCGGCAGTGAAACACCCCTCCTCACGACTGGTCGGGCTCGTCCGAGCATCCCTTCTCGCGGCCCCTGACCGTACGCGGGGCGGCGGCTCGAAGCCGAACCTCTGGAATCGACCGGTTCCTTCGTTCTTGACCTCGCCCGGCGTCACCTACCCCGTGGCGTTGGCCGCCACGGCCTGGGTCTCGGTGATGTCCGCGCAGGGCAGCGTCTTCTGGTGTGCCCTGCTCGTCGCCGTCGCCGCAATCGCGTGGTGGACCGGGCATCGGAACAGTTACGAACTGGCCACGTCGGCCGCCGAGCAGCGTCAGCTGTCCGGCCTGCACATGGCCATCATCGAGGCGCTCGCCTCGGCGATCGACGCGAAGGACAAGACCTCGTCCGCGCACGTCCGCCGGGTGCAGTTGTTCGCCCGGACCCTGGCGCGAGAGATCGGTCTCGCCGAGGACGAAGTCGAGGCCATTGCGACCGCCGCCGTGCTGCACGACGTGGGCAAGCTGGCCGTGCCCGAGCACATCCTGTCGAAGCCCGGACCGCTGACCGACGAGGAATTCGAGCGGATCAAGATCCATCCGCAGGTGGGCTTCGAGATCATCGAGCACGTGCCGTTCCCGTGCCCGGTCGCCCCGCTGGTCCTCTGCCACCACGAGCGCTGGAACGGCGCCGGCTACCCGCTGGGCCTTCGCGGCGACGACATCCCGATAGGGGCCAGGGTGCTCGCCATCGCGGACTTCTTCGACTCGGTCATGCGCGACCGCCCGTACAACAAGGGCATGTCGAGCGAGCTCGCCACGCTCGTGCTGCAAGAGGAGGCGGGCAAGGCGCTCGATCCCCATCTCGTCTCGGTCTTCGCCCGCCTGCTGGCGACCACGCCGCTCGACGCCGCTGCCGCCGCCGCGGCCGACTCCGGCGAGCGGCCGGAGCGCGCGCCGCTGGCGCCCTCGTCGCCGGTCGGCGAAAGGACGGCTTTCGAGAACATCGCCAGGGCCCACCAGGAAATCTACTCGCTCTACGAGATCGCGCAGGCCATCGGCTCGAGCCTGGGCGTCGCCGACACGATGTCGCTCATCGCCGGCAAGCTGACGACGCTCATCCCGTTCTCGAGCTGCGCCCTCTTCATCAGCGACGACAACGGCACGATTCGGTGCCGGTTCGCGTCGGGGCTGCTGGAGGACGACCTGCGCGGGATCATCCTCGACCCCGGCTGCGGCCTGGCCGGCTGGGTCATCCGCAACCGGCGATCGCTCGTCAACGGCAAGCCCGCGGCCGATTTCGAGGCGGGGGCGGTGGCGGCGGCCGGGAGCGGCCTGCAGTCGGCGCTGGTCTGCCCGCTGATTTCGGGCGACCAGGTGGTGGGCGCGCTGGCGCTCTATCACACCGCCCCGGGTTTCTACTCCGAGGAGCATCGCCGGCTGCTCGATCAGATCTCGGAGCAGACGGCGGCGGCCATCTCGAACTCGATCGTCTTCGAGCGGACGCGCGACGACTCGCTCCGCGACGCGCTCACCGGCCTTCCGAACACGCGCTACGTCTTCACGCACCTGACGCGCGAGCTGGCCAGGGCGGCGCGGTTCCGCACGCCGGTCGCCATCCTCATGCTCGACCTCGACGACTTCAAGCAGATCAACGATACCTACGGCCACCAGGTCGGCGACCGGACTCTCCAGGCGGTGTCGCGCGTGCTGCGCGACACGGTGCGGCCCTACGATGTCTGCGCCCGGTACGCCGGCGACGAGTTCATCATCGTGCTGCCCGGATGCGGACTCGAGGAGGCGGAGGCCAAGCGCGTGGAGCTCCAGGAGGCCGTGCGCAGCATGGCCCTCGAGGTCGGCGTCGGCCAGGCGCTGCAGGTCAGCATGAGCGCCGGCACCGCCGTATTCCCGCCCGACGGCGAGACGTACGAGACCCTGCTGAATACCGCCGACAGCCGGATGTACCGCGACAAGAAGACGCGCAAGCCGGCCCCCGCCGCCGCCGTCGAGGACGCCCCGGTCGTCGGCGCCCCGCGTCCCGCTCCGGCGCCGGACCTGCTCGCCCTGGGCGCGCCCGCGCCCGTCCACTAGTCCGGAGCTTCTCCGCACCTCAACGGCGCCGCATGTAGCGGCCGCGCCCGATTGAACGCCGCGTCTCGGGTCTGCCGCTTCGCAAAGCGGCCCCTCCCTGGCAGTTCGGTCGGGGCAGGTTTACGCTGTGCTTCGGGCAGACCCTGCGGCGCGGCATAGAGCCGACCGGGCCGCCTCGCCTCGGCGCCGTGAGGCGTCAGCCGTAGGCCGTAAGGCGTCAGCCTGCCAGCGTCAGATCCCGACCGTGTGGAACCCGGCGTCCACGAAGAGAATCTCGCCGGTCACCGCGCGGCTCCCGGGCCCGATGAGGAACATCGCGGCGCCGGCGACCTCCGATGCCTCGACGTTCCGCCGCATCGGCGCCCGCTCGCGGTAGACCGCCAGGATGTCGCCGAACCCGGAGATGCCGGAGGAGGCGAGCGTGCGGATCGGCCCGGCCGAAATGGCGTTGACGCGAATGTTGTCCGGGCCGAGGTCGTACGCCAGGTAGCGGACGCTTGCCTCGAGCGCGGCCTTCGCGACACCCATGACGTTGTAGTTGGGGAACACGCGCTGGCTGCCGAGGTAGGTCAGCGTCACGATGCTGCCGCCGCCGCGGCGGACCATCAGCGGCTGGGCGCGGCGGGCCATCGCGATGAGCGAGTACGCGCTGATGTCGAGCGCGATCCTGAACCCGTCGCGCGAGGTCCTGACGAACCGATCGGCCAGCTCCGCCTTCGGGGCGAACGCCGCGCCGTGGACGACGAAGTCGAGACCGCCGAACTCGCGCTCGACCGCCTCGAACAGCTCGTCGAGCTGCTGGTCCTGCGCGACGTCGCAGGGCAGCACCAGCGGCTCCCGGGTCAGCGCGGCGAGTTCCTCGACGTTTTCGCGGAGCCGGGCGTCCTGGTAGGTCAGCGCGAGCCGCGCCCCGGCGTCGGCCGCCGCCTGCGCGATGGCCCACGCGATCGACCGCCTGTTGGCGATGCCGACGACGAGGCCGAGTTGCCCGGAGAGATTGCTCATCCTGAGTCGGTCAGCCGCCACGCCTACTTCGAGTGCTTCTTGCCGTGACGGGCCGGCTGGTGGCCCCGCCCGTGGCGCGGCATCTCGCTTCGGCCCGCCCCGGCCCGATTGCTGGCCGGCCGCCCGAACACCGGGCCTCGCGGGGCAGCGCCGCCGTGGCCGCCGCGCGCCCCGGCGGGCCGCGTGCCCGCGACCCGGCCCATCCCGCCGCGGAACTTGCCGGGCCGGCCCTGGGGCTGATGCATCGTGAACTCGGGTATCGGGCGCACGACCGGCTGGTTCTCGCGTGGCAGCGTCGCGCGGATCAGGCGGCGGTGCACGCGGGCGCCCTCGGACGGATCGGCCTCACCCGCGCCGGCGGGAGCGCTGGCCGCGAGCGCCGGGGCTTCGCCCGCCGGCGCGGCGGGTTCGGCGACGGCCCCGGGGGTCTCGGGGGCCAGGTTCGCCGGCTCGACCGGCGGCTCGACGGCCGGGGCCTCCTCGTGGAGCGGCGCCGCGACATGGGGCACGGCTCCGATCGGGTCCGACGTCACGGCCGCCAGCACCTCCTGGTAGGCCGCCGAAACGGCGTCCTTCTTTCGCCGGAGCGTCGGCATCTTCCCGTGCTTGAACTCGTGCTCGGTGTCGCACGTCGTGCACCGCGTCTGCTTGACGTCGTCCTCGACCATCGCGACGACGGCGTGGTTGGTGAGGCGGCGTTCGCGCGGACAGTAGTCGTCTAGGATGTCACCGAGCCGAAGCCGGCGCTGTTGCATGAGAGCCCCCGAAGAACTCGCTGGCGGGATTGGCCGTTCACTACGTTTGTTGTCGAGCCCCGACGCGTTGCCGGGCCGTGATGCGTGCCCGGCGGACGTGCGTGGCGTGGATGAGCGAAGCCGGATCCAGGAGCCGGCCGGGTGCCGAGTCGAGCGCCCGCCCCCCCATAACCGCGGGTGAGAAACCCCGGAGAGAGCGACCGGACCACACGGGGAGGTAACGGTACTTTACACGATTTCGTCCCCGCGCGGTAGGGACCCCCGCCGGGCGCCGTCAGGCCTTCTCGACCATCGGCGGCGGGGCGGCGGCCACGGCGGCTCGCCACTGCTTCCAGCGCGCCACCGCGACGTTCTTCGCCATCGCGAGGCCGAACATGGCCACGCTGAAGACGGCGAACGCGGCGACCGCCGTCGGGAACGGGAGGCTCCGGTGGAGCCGCTCGCTGAACACTCCGTACACCAGCTCGACGTGCACCCAGTAGACGAACAGCGAGGCCTGGCCGAAGCGCACCATCGGCGACGCCCACCGCCAGGCCGAGCCCAGCAAGCGCGGCCGGCGCTGCCCGTCTTCCTCTCGCCGGAGCTCGCGGCCAGCGCGACGGAGACACCGGCCAGGAACAGGAACATCGGAGCGGCGAAGCCGGCCAGGATCACCGACACGCGGAACGCCAGCGTCTGGCGGTCGGCCGGCAGGGTCCACGCGTCGAGCACGTGGGCCTCAACCATGATGAGGATCGCCAGCCCCCGCATCCAGTCGACGCAGCTCAGCCTGCCGACGGCGCTCCGAGCCGGTTCGCTCATTGTCGCTTCGGCGCGGCTCCGGCCCCCGACGTCGGCCCTTCGATCGTAAACGCGACCACGAGCTCGATGTCCTGGCGGAGCGTGTTCCAGACCGAGCAGTACTTCTCGCGCGACAGGTCGATCGCCCGCTCCACGTGCTCGGGCAGCATGTCTCCGGCCAGCGTGAAGTCCAGGTGCACGCGGGTGAATCGCCGGGGCTCCTCGGCGGCGCGATGGACGGTCATCGTCGTCTGAAGCGAGTGGACGGGGTGCCGCCCCCGGGTGAGGATGTGCACGAGGTCGATCGCCATGCACCCGGCCAGCGAAAGCGCCAGGAACTGCACCGGCGTCGGCGCGGCGTCGGCCGACCCGTCGAGGCCGACCGTGTGCTTGCCGACACTTCCGGTGAACTGCTGCTCACCATCCCATTCGAGCGTGGCCACCAGCGGCGGACGTGGTTCTGACATCTGGCGCTCCTCGGGGGAGAATGCCGGGCGCGGGGCTCTGACAGTATACGGCGGCTCGCGGCTCGCGGCCGGCGGCACCGAAAGCGCCGGGAGCCGTGTTACTCTGCCCCTATGAGTCCAGGTGCGCGCCTTCTTGGCCTCGCCGCCGCCGTCCTCTCGGTCGTGCCGGCGGTCGCCCAGGTCCAGCCGCCGACCACGTTTCGCTCCGGGGTCAAGACGGTCTCGCTGTTCGCGACGGTGACCGACGGCGGACACCTCGTCCCCGGCCTGACGCGGGACGATTTCGAGATCCTCGACGACGGCAAGCCGCAGCCGTTGACCGTGTTCAGCAGCGAGGTCCTGCCAATCAGTGTCGTCGTGATGCTCGACACGTCCGGCAGCATGACGGGCAGCCTCGACATCCTCAAAGAAGGGTCAGAGCAGTTCCTGCTGCGCCTGCTGCCTGGCGACCGCGCGCGCGTCGGCGACTTCAACGACAAGATCCAGATGCTGTCGCCGATGAGCGGCGACCGCGACGAGCTCATCGCCTCGCTCGCCAGGATCGACTTCGGATATCCCACGCGCCTCTACGACGCGGTCGCCGAAGGCCTGAACGAGCTGCGGAAGATCGAGGGGCGGAAGGTCGTCCTGGTGTTCACCGACGGCGACGACACCTACAGCCGGACGCGGTTCGGCACCGTGCTCGACCGGGCGCAGGTCGAGGACGTGATGGTCTACGCGATCGGCCTGCAAGGGCAGGACTACGTCAACGGCAGGCCCGTGAGGACCATGCCCGACAGGAGCTTGAAGAAGCTCGCGGACGCCACCGGCGGCGGCTACTTCGAGCTGAAGAAGACCGACCAGCTCACGTCCACCTTCACGCGCGTCGCGCTCGAGCTGCACAGCCAGTACCTGCTCGGCTTCTCGCAGGAGTCGCGCGACGGCAAGACGCACAAGCTCGAGGTGCGGGTCAAGCAGCCGGGCATGACGGCCCGCGCGCGGAAGACCTACGTGGCATCGTGAACGACCGCGCGAGGCAACCCTAAAGGGTCGCCCTACAAGAACCTCCGGAGGGCGAGGCCCTAGCCGTGCCCCAGGCAACCGCAACGGGGTCGCCCGGCTGGCGGCGGACGGTATCCTCAGACAAGCACGAGGCAGGCGATCGCCGCGAGGAGCAGCACGCCGACTCCCCAGTCAGCCTTGTCGTAGATGGCACTGAACATGAGACGTCCCCTTTCCCTCTTTGATAGACGGAAAGAGGGGCGCCGAGGTTCGCCTCACCGCTTCCAGGGGTTGTCCACCACCAGCTCCGGGTGCTGCTGCCTGAAGGTGGCGGCGACGTAACAGTCGAAGCAGATCGGCCGATCGTGCGCCAGCACGTCGGGCAACCGCTCGGGCGGGACGTCGGCCCACGGCCTGGCCACGCCGGCGGCGTCGATGAATCCGGGCTTCCGCTCGAACCAGTCGATCTCACCGAGCGGCCTGCCGCATACCGCGCACGTCTTGTCCGCGTACCAGTTGCCGACGATCGTGCGGACGAGGCAGTCGGCGGGCGCCCGCTCGATCTCGGCCAGGCACGGCCGGCCGCACGACTTCCGCTCGGGCCAGCGCGAGCACTCGGAGAGCGAGAGCGGTCCGCCCACCGCGGCCTGCGCCGCGCGGAGACTCACAGCGGCCGGGGCCCTGGTCTCCGGGCACTCGACGATTCTCGCGCCCCGCATCGCGAAGTAGCGGCGGCCCAGCCAGACCATGGCGCCCACGACGATGACGGCGGCCAGGAGAGAAAGCAGCCAGAACATCGGTCCCTCCCCGGAGCCAGAGTGACCGGCCAACGAGCCGAGCGCGGTGTTCAGACACGGTATACAACGAATCGGGCGCAAACGCTAGATCCGCCTCGCGCCTTACGCCTCACGCCTTGCGCAGGGCTGAAGCCCTGCGCTATCTGCAGATCTTGTCGCGATTCCCAGATAGCGCAGGCCTTCAGGCCTGCGCCAATGCGTGCCGCCTTACGCCTCGCGCCTTGCGGCTGGCGGCCGTATCAGGGTGGGGCCGGCCTCCTGGCCGGCCGCAAGCCGCGGACCGCAAGCCGCGAGCCTGTCTGGTACAATCCCCCTCGCATGGACGAGGTCCGGAGCATCATCCCCGGCGACCGGCCGTCGGGCAACCCGCGCGGCAGCCGCTCGGTGTCGCTCGCGCGCCACGGCATGATCGCCACGAGCCAGCCGCTCGCCTCCTCGGCCGGCCTCGACGTGCTGCGCCGAGGCGGCAACGCCGCCGACGCGGCGGTCACCGCGGCGGCCGTGCTCGCCGTCATCGAGCCGACGATGACGGGCATCGGCGGCGACCTGTTCGCCATCGTGTGCGAAGCCGACGGCCGGCTGCACGGCCTGAACGCGAGCGGCCCGACCGGTCGGGAGGCCTCGTGCGACCGGCTCATCCGCGCCGGCCACACGCGCGTCCCCTCGCGGGGCGCCCTGGCCGTCACCGTTCCGGGCGCGGTGGACGGCTGGTCGGAGATCCTCGCGCGCCACGGCACGATCACGCTCGCCGAAGCGCTGCAACCCGCCATCGCCTACGCGCGGGACGGCTTCCCCGTCTGCGAGATCGTCGCGGGCCAGTGGCGCGAGATGGAGCAGGCTCTCGCCGCCAGCGCGACGGCCGCCCAGGTGTTCCTGCCAGGCGGACGGGCCCCGCGCGCGGGCGAGGTGTTCGGGAACCCGACTCTTGGCCGGTCGCTCGAGCAGATCGCCTCCGGCGGGCGCGACGCGTTCTACCGCGGCCCGCTCGCTCGCACCATCAGCCGCCACCTCGAGTCTCTCGGCGGCCTCGTCGACGAGGAGGATTTCGCGGCCTATTCCGCGCGGTGGGTCGCCCCGCTTCGCACGACGTTCCGGGGCTGCGAGGTGTGCGAGCTGCCGCCCAACACGCAGGGGTTCGTCGTCGTCGAGATGCTCAACATCCTCGAGGCGTTCGACCTTCGCGCGATGGGCCACAACACCGCGCCTTACCTGCACGCCATCGTCGAGGCCAAGCGCCTGGCGTTCGCGGACCGCGACGCCTACCTGGCCGATCCGGACTCGGTCGACGCCTCGGCCCTGGCGACGCTGGTGTCGAAGGAGTACGCGTCCGAGCGCCGCCGGGCGATCGACCCGGAGAGCGCGGCCGGTGAGATCGCCTGCGGCCGGCTTCCCGTGCCCTCAGTGCGGGAGCCGATGAAGGCGTACGACGCCCCGCCGTCCGGCTCGGGCGACACGGTCTGCCTGACCGCCGTCGACGGAGGCGGCATGGCCGTCTCGCTGATCCAGTCGCTGTTCGAGTCGTTCGGCTCGGCGGTCGTTCCTCCCGGGACCGGCATCGCCCTGCAGAACCGCGGCAGCCTGTTCGTCCTCGACCCGCGCCACCCCAATCGCCTCGGACCCGGCAAGCGGCCGCTGCACACGCTCATCCCGGCGATGGTCCTCCGGGACGGCCTGCCCTACCTCTCGTTCGGCGTGATGGGCGGCGATCTCCAGCCGCAGGGGCACGTGCAGGTGCTGCTCAACATGCTGGAGTTCGGCATGACGGTGCAGGAGGCGGGCGAGGCGGCGCGAATCCGCCACGCGGCCGACGCCATCGCCGTCGAATCGGGGATCGACCGGGAGGCGCGCGCCGGGCTGGTGGCGCGCGGGCACCGCGTGCTCGAGTCGCGGGGCGTGTTCGGCGGATTCCAGGGGATCCAGATCGATCGCAAAGCCGGCGTGCTGATGGGCGGTTCCGACCCGCGCAAGGACGGACTGGCGATTGGATACTGAATCCTGATCGGAGTAGTGGCTATTCGATCACGCAGTCGCGCAGGCCTGAAGGCCTGCGCTATCTGGGAATCTCCACAAGATCTGCAGATAGCGCAGGGCTTCAGCCCTGCGCCGCGGCGTCAACTGTCAGCCGTAAGCCGCCAGCCGCCGCTGGGTTAGGATGGTGCAATGGGGTTCCGGTTCCTGACCGAAGCGCAGGTGCGCGAGCTGCTGCCCGCATCGGAGTTCCCGGCGCTGGTGGACCTCATGGCCGCGACGCTGGCCGACTTCTCCGCGGGCCGCGTCACGCAGCCGGTTCGAAGCGCGGTGCCGGTCGGCCCGCCCGGGCAGTACCTGGGCCTCATGCCGGCCCTCATTCCCGCGACCGGAGCGCTCGGCGCGAAGCTGGTCAGCGTCGTTCCCTCCAACGGCGTCCGCGGATTGTCCACCCACCTCGGGATCGTCGCCCTGTTCGACGCCGGGACCGGGGCGCTGCGGGCGGTCATGGACGCGCGCTACATCACCGAGGTCAGGACGGCCGCGGTGTCGGCGGTGTCGGTGCGGCACATGGCGCGCCCCGACGGCTCGCGCCTCGGCCTGGTCGGCGCCGGGGTCCAGGCGCGCAGCCATCTCGAGGTGTTCGCGGCGATCCGCCCGCTCTCCCGCGTCCGGGTGTGGAGCCCCGACGCGCCGCAGGTCGACGCCTTCGTGCGGGACGCGTCACGGACGCTCGACGTCGACATCCAGGGGGCGGACTCGGCCGAACACGCGGTCCGCGACGCCGACCTCGTCGTCCTCGCCACCTCGTCGGACCGGCCCGTCGTGTCGAGCGAGTGGATCGCCGACGGCGCGCACGTGGTGTCGGTCGGCGCCTGCCGGCCGCACCAGCGCGAGATGGATCCGGGCCTTCTCGCGCGCGGCCGCGTCGTGGTCGACTCGATCGAGGCCGCCCTCGTCGAGTCGGGCGACCTCGTCTCGGCGCTGGCCGAAGGCCGGTTCGGCCGCGATCACGTGGCTGGCGAGCTCGGGGCGGTGGTGGCCGGATCCGTGCCGGGGCGCACGGGACGCGACGAGGTGACCGTCTTCAAGTCGCTCGGGCTTGCCGTGGAGGACGTCGCTGCCGGCGACCTGGCCGCACGGCGAGCCGAGGCAAGGGGATTCGGAGTAGAACTGGCCCTGTGATGCGCACAAGAGAGCTGACCTACATGCGCCTGCCCGGATACGCCGCCCTTCTTCTCGCGATCGCGATCTTCCCGGGCGCGCCGGCGGCCGCCAACCCGCGCTCCGAGGCGCTCCAGCGCGAGGCGAGCGACGCCGCCTACAACCTGGATTTCGATCGCGCGAAGGACCTCTTCGCGCAGGCCATCGCCGCGGACCCGCGCGACGACGCCGCGTACCGCGGCGCGGCGAGCCTGTCGTGGCTGCGGGTGCTCTTCCTTCGCGGCACGGTCCTCGTCGAGGACTACATGGGCCACCTCAAGAGCACGTCCGACGTGCCGATGCCGCCGCCGCCGCCCGACCTCGACACCGCCTTCCACCAGCAAATCGACCGCGCCATCGCCCTCGGCGAGAACGCGGTGGACAAGCGCTACAACGACGCCTCGTCGCACTACGAGCTGGGCGCGGCCCTGGGCATCTACGCCTCCTACGCCGGGTCGGTCGAGGGGCGGGTGTTCGGGGCGATGCGGCTGGCGCGGCGGGCGTTCAGTGAAAGCGAGAAGGCGCTCGAGCTCGATTCGCACTTCGCGCAGGCGGGCCTGGTGGCCGGGACCTACCGATACCTCGTGTCCTCGCTGCCGATGGCCGTGCGGGTGATGGCCTACATCGTCGGCTTCGGCGGGGGGAAGGAAGAAGGGCTGCGACTCATCGAGAAGGCCGCCGCCAGCCCGAGCGACGTGCAGTCGGACGCGAAGACCGCCCTCGTGCTGATCTACAACCGGGAGCGGCGGTACGACGACGCGGTGAAGGTGCTCCGGGAGTTGGAACGCTCGTATCCACAGAATCGTCTGTTCGTGCTGGAGGAGGCGAGCACGCTGCTGCGCGGGAACAAGCCGGCCGAGGCGGACAAGGTGCTCGAGGACGCGATGGCCCGGCTCGCGCAGGACACGCGGCCGCGGATGCCGGGCGAGGACGGCCGGTGGCACTACAAGCGCGGCACGGCGCGCCTGCTGATTGGCCGGCTCAGCGAGGCCGAGGACGATCTGAAGGCCGCGCTCGCGTCGCCGGGCGTCCGCGGATGGGTGCAGGCGAGGATCCACGTCGAGCTGGGCAAGCTGGCCGACGTTCGCGGCGACCGGGCGGCGGCCCAGCGCGAGTATCGGTTGGCGCTCGCCATCGGCAAGACCGCGCGCGACGATGAGGCGGAGAGCCAGGCATCGCAGTTCCTGGCCAAGGCGTACAGGCAGTAAGCGGGAGGTCTCGCGATGGCCACCAAGAAATGGGTTCCGATCGTTGTCGGCATCGTGATTTTCGTGGTGCTGGTCGGCATCGGCCTGGTCGGCAGCCTCGCCTACTTCGTTTCGCGCCAGGTGAAGGTGCAGACGGTGCCGGCCGAGCAGGGGCAGGCCGAGTTCGACGCGGCGGTGGCGCGGACGGCCGGCCAGAAGCCCTTCATCGAGCTTCCCGCCCCGGGCTCGGACGCCCTGCCGATCGTGCATCGGGAGCTCGAGACGCACGGCACGGGGTCGATCTCGACCGTGCACATCCGCGTCTGGTCGCCGGCCGAGAAGAAGCTGGCGCGGGTGGACCTGCCGTTTTGGCTGGTACGGCTCGGCGGCAGCAAACCGTTCACGGTCAACGCGGGGTCGATGAACGAGGTGCGGCTGCAGGTCACGCCCGAGGAGATCGACCGCCGCGGGCCCGGCCTGATCGTGCTCTGGACCACCTCGCGCGACAGCCGGCTGCTGGTGTGGACGGAGTGAGAGACCGAACCAGGCCGCCCGGTCTGCCCGCGGTTGACAAATGCCGGACTGGAGCCATAATCGGCTGGCACGCAGGTCTTCTCGCTCGGTCATCAAGCTTGATTCCAGAGGCACCCATGTCGACCGGGCAGTCGAAGCTGGAGAAGGTCTCCTCCGGTGTCTTCGGCCTGGACCAGATCCTGGAAGGCGGGTTGCCGAGAGGCAGGCCGACTCTCGTCGCCGGAGGCGCCGGGTGCGGCAAGACCGTTCTGGCGATGGAATTCCTGGTGCGCGGGGCGGTCGAACACGGCGAGCCGGGCGTGTTCATGACCCTCGAAGAGACCGGCACCGCCCTGCAGAAGAACTTCGCCTCTCTCGGGTTCGACCTGGCGGATCTTGCCGGCAGGAAGCTCCTCGTGGTCGATCGCGTGCGGGTCGAGCGCAGCGAGGTCGAGGCGACGGGCGGCTATGGCCTCGAGGGGATCTTCGTCCGGCTCGATTCGGCGATCAACGCGGTCGGGGCGAAGCGTGTCGTGCTGGATAGCATCGAATCGCTATTCGCGGGCCTTCAGAACGCGGCGATCCTCAGGGCCGAGTTGCACCGCCTTTTCCTGTGGCTCGAGGAACGCGGGGTTACGACCATCATCACGGCGGAGGCGGGACAGAGCCCGAACGTCACCCGCCAGGGCCTCGAGGAGTACCTGTCGGACTGCGTGATCGTCCTCGACCACCGGGTGACCGACCAGCTCTCCACGAGGCGGCTGCGGGTCGCGAAGTACCGTGGGTCGGCCCACGGCACCAACGAATACCCGTTCGTGATCGACGAGCACGGCATCTCGATCATGCCCATCACGTCGCTTCGGGCGGACTACGCGACGAGCGACGAGCGCGTCTCGACCGGCGTGGCACGCCTGGACGCGATGTTCGACGGGACGGGCTGGTATCGCGGCAGCAGCGTCCTGGTTTCAGGGTCGGCCGGGACGGGCAAGACCACGCTCGCCGCCCATTTCGCCCACGCGACGTGCAGCCGCGGGGAGCGTTGCCTCTACCTGGCGTTCGAGGAATCTTCGTCCCAGGTCCTGCGGAACATGAAGGCGGTCGGTCTCGACCTTGCGCCGTGGGTGGACACGGGGCTGCTCCGGTTCCACGCGGTCCGGCCGACGTTGACCGGGCTCGAGACGCACCTGGCGGGAATACAGGGCCTCGCGAGCGCGTTCAAGCCCCACTCGGTCGTCGCGGATTCGGCCACGGCGATGATCAGCCAGGGCTCCGGCGAGGGCGTGCGGGCCATGCTGTCCCGGCTGATCGATTTCCTGAAGGGCAGCCAGGCGACGTTCGTCTGCACCGCGCTGACGCACGAGGACGAATCGCTCGACCGGACGAGCGTCGCGATGTCCTCGCTCGTCGACACGTGGATCACGCTCCGGACCCTGGAGGCCGGGGGAGATCGGCAGCGGATGCTCACGATCATCAAGTGCCGCGGGATTGCCCACTCGAACCAGATGCGGAAGTACGATCTGACGCCGGAGGGCTTCACGCTGGTTCGTGCCGGTCACCAGTCGTGAACCCGGGGGACGGTCAGGGGGCCCCTGCGATGATGAGTCCGCGGTCGAGCACCGCCATCGACAACCCGCGAACGCTCTGCGAGCGGTTCCTGGCGGGGCGCGACGAGCTGGACCTCCTCAGGAGGCGATGAGACATGCCGGACTCCCCCGTCGTCCGACCCGAGACGAAGGCTGAGGTGCCGAGCCGAGATCCCACCGCGGCGCCTGGAGCCCACAACGTCCCGCCCGCGCGGCCGGAACTGGCGCCGACCGAGGCCGAGCGGCAGGCGGACGAACGGTATCGGCTCGCGGTCCGGGCCACCCACGACGCGATCTGGGATCTGGATCTCATCAATGGGACGGTGCAGACCAGCGAGGCGTGCGACGCCATCATCGGCGTTCCGCCCGCCGGCATCCCGCCCATGCAGTGGTGGATGGATCACCTGCACCCGGAGGACCGCGAGCGCGCCTCGACCAGTCTCGGAGGCGGCCATCGAAGGGCGCGACGACACCTGGCAGTGCGAATACCGGATCAAGCGGTTGAACGGCGGCTGGGCGGCCATTTTCGATCGGGCTTACATCGCACGCGACGGGTCGGGCAAGGCGTTCCGGATCATCGGGGCGATGCAGGACCTCACCGAGCGCCGCAAGAGCGAGGACGCCCTCCGCCGCAGCGAGGAACTGTTCCACGCCGTCATGACGAACACCGAGTTCGCCATCTACATGAAGGACCTCGAGAGCCGGATCGTCTATCTCAATCCGGCCACCGAGCGGATCATCGGGAAGCCCGCTGCGGCGGTGGTCGGTCGGACCGACCGGGAGTTCTACGACGACCCGGCGCTAGGGGACGCCATCCTCGAGCACGACCGCCAGATCATGACCGGTGGGCTTCCGGTCTCGTTCGAAGAGGTGATCGAGACGCCGGACGGCCTCCGGACCATGCTGTCGTCGAAGGTGCCGTGGCGCAACGCCGCGGGCGACATCATCGGGCTGATCGGCATCTCCCGGGACATCACCGAGCGCAAGCAGGCCGAGGAAGCGCTGCTCGAGAGCGAGGCGCGCTTCCGGCTCCTGGCCTGGACGGCCGACCGGCTGCTGGCCACCCCGGACCCGCAGGCGTTCGCCGACGAGCTGTGCCACGAGGTCATGCAGCACCTGCGCTGCGACGTCTTCGTCAACTTCCTGGCCGACGACGAGACGGCCCGGCTGAACTGAACGCCTGCGCCGGCGTCGCCGAGGACGATGTCCGCCGGATCGAAGTGGCTCGATTACGGCGTCGCCGTGTGCGGCTGCGTGGCGCGAGACCGCCAGCGCATCATCGCCGAGGACGTCTCGCACAGCGACGATCCTCGCACGGCCCTGGTGCGGTCGTTCGGCGTCCAGGCCTACTGCTGTCATCCGATCCTCGCCCAGGGGCGGCTGCTCGGCACCCTCTCGTTCGGGACCCGGACCAGGCCCCGCTTCACCGAGAGCGAGGTCGAGCTGATGCGGACGGTGACCGACCAGGTGGCCGTCGCGATGCAGCGGGTGCTGGCCGAGAAATCGCTGCGCGAGTTCAGCGTCACCCTCGAGCAGCGGGTCGCCGCGCGGACCGCCGAGGTGCAGGCCCTGGTCGTCCGGCTCCGCGAACTGGCGCTCGAGCTGACCGAGGCGGAGCTCCGGGAGCGGCGCCGGGTCGCCCGTATCCTGCACGACCACTTCCAGCAAGTCCTGGTGGCGGCCAAGCTCCAGGTGGGCGTCCTGCTCTCCCGTGTCCGCGCCGAGCAGTTGAGGGCGTCGGCGCGACAGGCCGACGAACTGCTGGCCGAGGCGATCCAGGGGGCGCGAACCCTGGCCGTCGAACTGAGCCCGCCACTGCTGCACGAGGCCGGTCTCGCCGCGGGCCTCGAGTGGCTGCGGCAGCGAATGCTGCAGCAGCACCACCTCCAGGTCCGCGTGACCGCGGACGCTCGAATCGACCCGGGCACCGACGACGTCCGCGCGTTCATCTACGAGTCTATCCGCGAGCTGCTCTTCAACGTCGTCAAGCACGCCGGCGTGCGCGAGGCCAGGCTGGCCATGCGTCGCCAGGACGGCAACATCGTCGTGACCGTCGAGGATGACGGCGCGGGCCTGGCCCCGACCCCCGATCTCGCTCCGGACCAGCTACCGAACGGGTCCGGGCTCTTCTCGATCGCCCAGAGGCTGGAACTGCTTGGCGGGTCGCTGTCGTTCGAGAAGGTCGAGGGCCCGGGCACGTGCGTGAAGCTGCGCATCCCGATCGCGGAATCCGCCGCGCCAGGGCGAGAGGGGTCCGCGTCGCCGGCGCCGTCGAAGGCGGCCCGCTCCGGCCGCGGCAGGAAGCGGATACGCGTCATGCTCGCCGACGATCACCGGATCGTGCGCCAGGGCTTTGCGGCGTTGATCCGCTCGGACGATGAAATCGAGGTCGTCGGCGAGGCCGCCGACGGCGCGGAGGCGATCGAGCTGGCCCGTCAGCTGCTGCCGGACGTGGTCGTGATGGACGTGTCGATGCCGAAGATGAGCGGGATCGACGCGACGCGCTGGATCACGGAGAACCTGCCGCGCGTCCGCGTGATCGGGCTGTCGATGCACGAGGACGAGCCGGTCGCGGTCGCCATGCGCGAGGCCGGCGCGGTCGCGTTCGTGACGAAGGACGGGCCCTCGGCCGCGCTGATGGCGGCGATCCATGCGGCCAGGCCCGGCGTCCTCAATCGGGCCTGACGGCCGTGTTCGGGATGCCCGCCGCCAATCGGACGTGCACCCTTTCGACGCCGCGGCGCCAGTCCTCTCCAAATGGCCGCCGAGTTGCTGCTTGGTTCCTTCTGGATGCCTGGACTCGATCGGTTGGTCGCCACGAGCAAGCGGCCTGTCATCTTCCAGGCCCTGCGCGTCTTGCCAGATTATAAGGGTATACGTATACTGGCATAAATGGCCGACGGACAGAGTCCGCGTCCGATCACATGGGTCGGATCCTCGCGCGCGGATCTGAAGCGCTTCCCGCAACCGGTGCGCCGCGACATGGGGAGGGCTCTCTATGCGGCGCAGCGGGGAGAGGATGACCCGGCCGCGAAGCCGATGAGAGGTTTTGGCGGGGTTCGCGTGATGGAGATTGTCGATCGCCACGACAAGAACACCTACCGGGCCGTGTACACCGCGCAGTTCGATGAGGCGCTCTACGTGCTCCACGCCTTCCAGAAGAAGTCGAAACGGGGCGTGGCCACGCCGTTGCGTGAGGTCGAACTGATCCGGCGCAGGCTGGCAGACGCCGAACGACTCCATAGACAAAGGCAGGCTTGAGATGGCCAAGAAGACCGCGGCAATCGCGCACGAGGAGAGTGGCGGTAATGTCTTTGCGGATCTCGGCCTTCCCTACCCAGCACAGGAACTGCTCAAGGCGCGGCTGACGCTGCAGATCTACCGCATCATCAAGGCGCGGCACGTGACCCAGGCGCAGGCCGGCGCCATCCTGGGCATCAAGCAACCGCAAGTCTCTCTGTTGATGCGCAACCGGTCGGGGAACTTCTCAGTCGAACGGCTGATGGATTTCCTGACCGCGCTCGGGCAGGACGTGGAGGTCCGGGTCAGGCCAACGCGGAGGGGGCACGGGCAGCTCTCCGTCGTCGTTGCCGCGTGAGCACCTGCGCTCATTCAACTCGACTGGCAGCGACTGGCCATGGTGGTGGCGGGAATCGTGGCGATCCTGCTGGTCGTTGCGGCGTTCTTCCCGACCCGCTGGGCGGATCTCTAGGCGAAGAACCTCGGGATCAAGAAGTTCGAGGCGAGCTTCGGATTCAGGTGGGGAACACTCGCGAAGGCTGGTAGCGGTACGGGGAATCGAACCCCGATTTGATGGTTGAGAACCATCCGTCCTAACCGTTAGACGATACCGCCGTCCGAGGCTGTACGAGCTTTTGATGATACCAACGCCAAACGGCCCGGTCAAGGCTGGACCGGCGCGGGTATGATTGAGCCATGCGTTACCTCCTCGGCCTCCTGCTGGTTCTCGCCGTCGCCGCCGGCCTCGCGTTCGTCATCTCGGGCCGCAGCGCCGCGCCGTCCATACAAATCCTCCAGCCGGCGAAGATGCTCGGCGTCGATGCGACGCTCGACGTCACGGTCGAGACGCCGAAGTCCAACCTGTCCCGGCTCGACATCACCCTCGAGCAGAACGGCAAGAGCACGCCGCTGTTCTCGCTGGCCGCGCCCGGCGCGGCCACGCTCACGCAGGAGACGCCGGACCGGATCCGCGTCAGCCGCCCCGTCGGCAAGCGCGCCCTGCCCGACCTGCAGGCGGGCGCCGCGCGGATCGTCGTGATCGCCGACAGGAAGACGCTGTTCGGCCTGCGCACGAAGGAGTCGAGCGCGGTTCGCGAGGTGACGGCCCGCTTCAACCCGCCGCGCATTGCCGCCGTCTCGACCCATCAGTACGTGAACCTCGGCGGGTCCGAGATGGTCGTCTACACCGTGTCGCCGCCCGACGTCAGCTCCGGCGTGCTGGTCGGCGACATGTACTACCCCGGGTTTCCCGCCTCCGGCGCCGGCATGCAGACGTCCGACCCGGGGTTGCGCGTGGCCTTCTTCGCGCTGCTCTACGACCAGGACCTCATGACGCCGGTCCGCCTGCTGGCCCGCGACGAGGCGGGCAACCAGGCGCAGGCGTCGTTCGACTACAAGCCGTTCACGAAGAAGTTCACCAGGGGCCGTGTCGAGCTGAACGACGCGTTTCTCCACCGCGTCGTCCCGGCGATCCTCGAGCGCTCGCCCGAACTCAAGATCGCGGTCAGCACGGACGAGGACTACCTGCCGGCCTTCCTGAAGATCAACAACGACCTTCGCCGCATCGACGCGGAGAAGCTCGTCGCGCTCGCGAAGCAGACCGCGCCGGAGATGCTGTGGAAGGGCCCGTTCATCCCCCTCGGCAACGCGAAGGTGGAGTCGAAGTTCGCCGACCACCGGACGTATTACTACGGGGGGAAGGAGGTGGACCAGCAGGTGCACCTCGGGTTCGACCTCGCCGTCACCAGGCAGATCCCGGTGCTGGCTGGCAACGACGGGAAGGTCGTCTTCGCCGACTTCCTGGGCATCTACGGGAACTGCGTCGTCATCGACCACGGCATGGGCGTCCAGTCGCTCTACGGCCATCTGTCGTTGATTGACGTGAAGCCGGGCGACCGGGTGACCAGGGGCCAGCAAATCGGACGCAGCGGCATGACCGGTCTCGCGGCGGGCGACCACCTCCACTTCGCGATCCTGCTGCAGGGGAACCCGGTCAACCCCGTCGAGTGGTGGGACCCGCACTGGATCGAAGACCGGGTGACGCGCAAGTTGCGAGAGTAGTAAGATCCAGCTGTGCAGTTGTCTCCGAGCGGCACCCGCACCGTCGCGCTGTCACTGCCACGGCCGCTGGCGTCGGCCCGGGTCGCCGACTTCGTTTCTCTGACCAAGCCCAGGCTCAACCTGCTCGTCGTCGCCACGACGCTGGCCGGGTACTACCTCGGCGTCGATCGCTTCGACCTCTCGCGGCTGGCGGCCACGACGGTGGGCACGGCGCTCGTGGCGGGGGGCGCCGCGGCGTTCAACCAGATTCTCGAGCGGGACACCGACGCGCTGATGCGCCGCACGATGACGCGCCCGCTTCCCGGGGGCCGGATGCTCGTGGCGCCGGCCGCGTGGTTCGCGGTCGCGCTGGCGGCGGGCGGCCTGGCGCTGCTCGCCGAGGGCGCCAACCCCCTCGCGGCCGGCGTGGCTGCGCTCACGCTTCTCACCTACGTCCTGGTCTACACACCGCTCAAGAGCCGGACGCCGCTGGCGACGCTCGTCGGCGGCATCCCGGGCGGCCTGCCGCCGATGATCGGCTGGGCCGCGGCCACGGGCACGCTTCCGGTCGGGGCCTGGGTGCTGTTCGCCATCGTGTTCCTCTGGCAGATGCCGCACTTCCTGGCGATCGCATGGCTCTGCCGCGCGGACTACGCGAAGGCGGGGCTGCCGCTGCTGCCCGTCGTCGAGCCGGATGGCCGGAGCACGGCCCGCCAGGTGGTGCTGTATGCGTCGGTGCTGGTGCCCGTCAGCCTGGCGCCGACGCTGGTGGGACTGGCGGGCCGGATTTACTTCGCCGGCGTGCTGGCCCTCGGACTGGCCTTCCTGGCGCTCGGTGTCCAGTTCGCCCGACGGCGGACGAACGACACGGCGAGGCGCCTGTTCGTCGGCTCGATCGCGTATCTGCCGGCGCTGTGGGCGTTGATGCTCTTGAATCATTGAGGCCGGGCTCGGGGCGGGCGACTGGCGGCTGGCGGCCCTGCAAAGCAGGGCTGAAGCCCTGCTCCGACTGATGATTCCAGGCAGTGGCGTCGGGACCGAGTGTGGCGCGAGCCTCCTGGCTCGCGGGCACGGCCGGCCAGGAGGCCGGCCCCACCGCGACAGGACTTATGACTCTTCCTCCCCCCGCCGTTGACGTCGACCACCTCCGCCACCGCTACGGCGGGCGCGTGGCGCTGGACGACGTCAGTTTCGCCGTCGCGGATGGCGAGATCTTCGGCCTGCTCGGCCCGAACGGCGGCGGAAAATCCACGCTGTTCAAGATCGTCTCCACGCTGCTCTGCCCCACAGCAGGCACGGTCCGAGTATTCGGCGACGACGTCGTCGGCAACCCGGCGGCCGTGCGCCGGCGGCTGGGCGTGGTGTTCCAGCACCCGGCGCTCGACGGGAAACTGACGGTCGGAGAGAACCTCAGGCACCAGGGACATCTCTATGGGCTGAGCGGACGGGCGCTGACGGGTCGGATCGGCGAGGTGCTCGCGCGTGTCGGGCTCGACGACCGGCGGCGCGACCTGGTGGCCACGCTGTCGGGAGGCCTCCAGCGGCGGGCCGAGGTGGCCAAGGCGCTGCTGCACCGGCCGCAGCTGCTCGTCCTCGACGAGCCGAGCACGGGGCTCGACCCCTCCGCGCGGCGCGGCATCTGGCAGGACCTCTCCGCCCTCCGCCGCCAGGAAGGCACCACGGTCATCCTGACCACGCACCTGATGGACGAAGCGGCGGGGTGCGACCGCGTGGCCATTCTCGACCTCGGCCGCCTGGTGGCGCTCGACACACCGGACGCGCTCACGTCGGCGATTGGCGGCGACGTCGTCCAGGTGACGACGCGGGACCCGCAGGGACTGGCCGGGCGGGTGGCCGGGCGCTTCGGCGTCCGCGCGAAGGTGGTCGACGGCAAGGTCCACATCGAGCGGGACCGGGCCCACGAGTTCATCGCCGTCCTGGTCGAGAGCTTCCCGGGCGAGATCGACGCGGTGACGTTCGGCAAGCCGACGCTCGAGGACGTCTTCGTCCACTTCACCGGGCGGCGGCTGGGGGACGCGTCATGACACGCGTCCTTCTCGCCTGCTATACGCTCTGGGTCCGGGAGATCGTCCGGTTCCACCGGCAGCGCAGCCGGATCGTGGGCGCGCTCGGGTCGCCCCTGGTGTTCTGGTTCCTGATCGGGTCCGGGCTCAACCGGTCGTTCCAGGGCAGCCCGGAGATGGCGCTCCAGGGCGGCTATCTCGAGTACTTCTATCCCGGCACCCTGGCGCTCATCATCCTGTTCACGGCCATCTTCGCGACGATTTCGATCGTGGAGGACCGGCAGGAGGGGTTTCTCCAGGGGGTGCTGGTCGCCCCGGTCCCGAGGGCCGCGGTGGTGGTCGGCAAGATCGCGGGCGCCACGACGATCGCGGTGATCCAGGGGACCGTGTTCCTGCTGCTGGCTCCGCTGGCGCACGTGCGGGTTCACCTGGTGGACGTGCCGGCGCTCATCGGCATGATGACGCTGGTCTCGTTCGGCCTGTCGGGGCTGGGGTTCCTGGTGGCGTGGTGGCTCGACTCGACGCAGGGGTTCCACGCCGTGATGAACATCTTCCTGATCCCGTTGTGGATCCTGTCGGGTGCGCTGTTCCCGGCGGCGGGCGCGGCGGGCTGGGTGCGCGGGCTGATGCTGCTCAACCCGATGACCTACGGCGTGTCGGGGCTGCGGCGGTTCTTCTACGACCAGCCGCTGCCGGGCGAGCCGTCGTTCGCGGTGTCGCTGACCGTCGTGGTACTGTTCGGCGTGGCGATGGCGGCCGCAGGGACGGTCGCGGTGCGCCGGCGGGCCTGAAGGCCCGCCCTACGTAAGGTCTTGTAGGGCGACCCTTTAGGGTTGCCTGGGAGGGTCGACGTGACCGTTGCCGACCTGCCAACACTGAACGCGACGCTCAACGGGATCTCGGCCGTGCTGCTCGGCACCGGCTACGCGTTGATCCGGAGGCGCCGCATCGCCTGGCACCGCGCGTTCATGCTGGCGGCGTGGGCCACCTCCATGCTGTTCCTCGCGTCCTACAGCGTCTACCACGCGATCGCCGGATCGCATGCGTACCACGGTCCGGCGCGCGCGCTCTACTTCACCATCCTGATCTCCCACATCGTCCTGGCGGCGGTCATCCTCCCGATGGCGCTCGTCACACTGGCGCGCGCACTGAGCGGCCGCTTCCCCGCCCACGCCCGCCTGGCACGCCGCACGCTGCCGCTGTGGATCTACGTATCCGTGACAGGGGTGGTGGTCTACGTCATGCTTTACAGGCTCTGACGCCGGCTTACGCCTTACTGCGTCAGGAGCCGGGGCTCACCCTGGCCCATGAAAACCGAACGCCGCGTCTCGGGTCTGCCGGCTCGCAAAGCGGCCCCTCCCTGGCACCACGGTCGGGGCAGGTTTACGCTTTGCTCGGGCAGATCCCTGCGGCGCGGCATCGGACCGACCGCGCCGCGTCGCCTCGGCGCTATTTTCTGAGCACGCCTCACGCCTCACGGCTGACGGCGGAACATGTGTGACAAGGGCGTAAGACGTAAGGCGTACGCCGTAGGGCGATCGTCATTGCCTCGTGAACCGCAAATCCCACACCCTCCCCGTCGTCACGCTGAGACCGTTGACGCGCCCCGACCGGTCGCGGCGGAAGCGGACCAGGCCGAGCCCCTGCGCCATGAAAGCGTCCCTATAGACAGGGCGTAGCGTCACCGTCGTGTCCGGACGCCGGGTCACTTTCAGCTCGGCACCCGAGGCGACGACCTTCATCTCGGTCTCGGCTTCGTCGCTCGTGTAAGTGCCGGCGAACGCCTTCAGTTCCCCCGAGGCCGGCTTCCAAGGGTCCACCCGCTGGTACGCCTCCGCTGTGCCGTTCGGGTTGGCGACAATCAGCCGGCCGGCCGCGCCGAACTCGTATTGCCGCCCGACGTCGGCGGCGGCGAATGTCGAGCCGGTCAGGAGCGAGAGCTTGATCGGCGGGGCGCCTCCGTTCTCGATCTCGAACTGCCCGTCCTTGTAGACGAACGTCAGCGGCGTGCCGGTCAGCAGGCTCCGGTAGAGGCCCGTCCACGCGGCAATCGCGGGCGACGGCACGCGGTCGAGCGCCGGCTTCGCGCCGGCTGGCGTCGCCTCGGCGGGTCGCAAGGCGTCGCCAAGGTACATCGCCGCCACCGCGTGCGCGTACTGCTCGGCGGTCGCGTTCGAGGCGTTGCAGAGCACGGCCACCGACAGGTGCTGCCGGGGAAAACGCGTCAGGAACGCGCGGTAGCCGGCCGTCGATCCGCTGTGGCTCACTTCGGGCACGCCGGCGAACGTTCCGATGTAGAGCCCCAGGGCATAGTCGTGCCGCTTGCCGTCGTTGAAGTGCCCCGGTTGGAGCTCCACGCGAAGGAACTCCGCGTCGCCCACCTTCTGGTCCACCGCGTTCTCGTTCCACTTCAGCAGGTCGCCGACCGTCGTCAGCAGGCCGCCATTCCCGTACACGTTTTCGAACGGCATGTCCTGCTCGTAGCCGTTCTTCACGGCCTCGTACGCGGTGGCCCTGCCCTTCACGATCCGCCGGAAGTCGTCTCGCCATGAGGTGTGCCTCATGCCGAGCGGCTCGAAGATCCGGAGCCGGCAGAACTCGGCAAACGGCCGGCCGCTCACGCGGGACACGATGATCGCCGCCAGGTTGTAACCGGTATTGCTGTAGGACCAATAGGTCCCCGGCTCGAAGTTGAGCGCCCCCTGGCGCGACGCGATATCGAGCACGTGGTCCTGGGTGTAGACGCGGGTGGTGCGGGGCCAGCCCGCAACGCCCTCGATCTCGCCCCAGTCGCGGAGGCCGCTCGTGTGCTGCAGCATGTGACGGATGAGCAGCGGCTTGCCGTAGTCGGGCAGCTCGGGGACGTACTTCCTCACCGGGTCGTCGAGCGAGAGCCTGCCTTCGCGCGCCAGCAGCAGGACGGCCGCCGCGGTGAACTGCTTCGAGACCGAACCGGCCTCGAAGATCGTGTCGGCCGAGTTCGGCACGTCGTGCTCGAGATCGGCCATCCCGTAGGCCTTCCGGAGGACGACCCTGCCGCCCTCCGACACCCCCACCGCGCAGCCTGGCGTCGTCTGGGACCACCTGGCAAAGACCTTGTCGACCACCGCCTCGTCCGGCGCCTTCGCCTGCCGACCCTCGAGGCCTCCCGCGAAGAGGGCCAGCACCATCGAAACGGTGACAGCAAGAGCCTGTCGTCGCGAAAAGCAGGTCTGTGTCATGACGCCAATGCCTCACCGAGCAGGACCGTGTGCAGGGCGGGGCTTCAGCCCTGCCTCAGGCAACCCTAAAGGGTCGCCCTACAACGACGATTACTACTCTTCCCGGCCACCGATCACTCTTCCCGGCCACCGTTCACTCTTCCCGGCTGCCGATCACTCTTCCCGGCTGCCGATCACTCTTCCCGGCCACCGATTACTGCCCGTAGATCAAGTATTTCGCCCTCAGCAGCCGCCACTTCCCTTCGTCGTTCGCAAACGACGCGGCGATGCGCGCCGGATCCTCGAGCGCCTTGATCCGCTCGAGCGCCTTCGCCGATCCGAGCAGCGGCAGCATCCGGTCGATCTGCCACGTCGCCCCGTGCTGCCTGTAGAGCGCCGACGCGATCTCGACGCCGAGGCGCGAGGTCGGCAGCGCCTCCCGGTCGGTCACGATCATGAACACGCCGCCGCACCTCTCCCCCTTGAACGGGCCCGTCGCCGGCGTGAACGACGTCGGGTAGAAGCGGACGCCGGGCACGCGCCGCGCGGTGAGCGCCGCCGCGAGTCTTGGGCCGTCGATCCACGGCGCGCCGAACTGCTCGAACGGCGAGTCGGTGCCCCGCCCCACCGAGACGTTCGTCCCTTCGATGACGGCCACGCCGGGATAGAGCGCCGCCGCGTTCATGTTACGCAGGTTGGGCGACGGGTTGACCCAGCGCAGGCCCGTCTGGTCGAACCACTGGTCGCGTGTCCATCCCTGGAGCGGCACCACGGTCAGGTCGGCGCCGATCTTGTTCTCGGCGTTGAACAGCCTCGCCAGCTCGCCCATCGTCATGCCGTGGCGGATCGGCATCGGAAAGTAGCCGACGAAGGAAAGGCGCGACGGCTCGAGCGTCGGCCCTTCGATCGTGAACCCGTCGATCGGGTTCACGCGGTCGAGCACGACCATCTTGATCTTCCGCTTCGCCGCCTCCTCCATCACGTACGCCATCGTCGTCTCGTAGGTGTAGAAGCGAACGCCCGCGTCCTGAACGTCGAACACCAGCGTGTCGATGCCCGCCAGCATCTCGTCGGTGGGCCGGTTGACCGCCCCGTAGAGCGAGTAGATCGGGAGCCCCGTCTTCTCGTCTCGAGACGACGAGACCGCCTCGTCCACCTCGCCGCGGATGCCGTGTTCCGGGCTGAGCAGCGCCACCAGCTTCACGCCCGGCGCGTGAGCGAGCAGGTCGATGGTCGACTCGCCGGTCAGCGCGATGCCCGTCTGGTTGGTCACCAGGCCGACGTTTCGCCCCTGGAGCGGCTTGAAGCCCTCCGCCTTCAGCACGTCGATGCCGCTGAGCACCGGCGCGCCCGGGCCGACCGCGCGCGGCGCCGCGCCCGACGCGCCGAAGTCGCCGCCGGTCAGGCGCGCGGTCCGAAAGGCGTCGGCCGGCGGGTCGGTGACGGCCGAGCCCACCACCGTCGCGATCTTCGCGCGCAGCGGCGTGACGTCCCCCTTGCCGTCCGGATGCACCCGGTTCGAGAGGAACACGATCCACGTCCTGGTCAGCGGGTCGATCCAGAGCGACGTGCCGGTGAAGCCGGTGTGGCCGAACGAGCCGAGCGGCAGCAGTTCGCCGCGGTTGGAGGAATAGGACGAGTCGATGTCCCAGCCGAGGCCGCGCACCTGCCCGCCGCCCAGGTCGATCGGGCTGGTCATCTTCGCCACCGTCAGCGGCGAGAGGATGCGCACGTTCCCGACGCGCCCGCCGCCGAGCAGCATCCGGCAGAAGACGCCGAGGTCCGCGGCCGTGCTGAAGAGCCCGGCGTGCCCGGCCACGCCCAGCATCCGGCGCGCCGTCGGGTCGTGGACGACGCCGCGGAGGATCGCGCCGCCCGGCTGGTCGCAGGGCCAGCCGTACTGCGTGCACTTCTCGGTGGGCGCGATCCGCGGCAGAAGCTCGGCCGGCGGCTTGAACATCGTGTCGCGCATCCCGAGCGGCTCGAAGATGCGCGCCCGGCAGAACCGGTCGAGTGCCTGCCCGCTCACGCGGTGGACGATCTCCCCGAGCAGGATGAAGTTGATGTCGCTGTAGACGAAGCGCTCGCCGGGGGGCGAGGTCGGCACCTCCTCGATGGCCCTGGCGATGCCCTCCTCGTAGCTGGCAAACTCGAGCGACATGTCGAGGTCCGGCCTCAGGCCGGACACGTGCGTCAGCAGGTGCCGGATCGTGATGCCGCCCTTCCCGTAGCGCTCGAACCCCTTGATGTAGGCCGCCACGCGGTCGTTCAGCCTGATGCGCCCGTCCTCGACGAGCATCATCACCGCCGTCGTCGTCGCCACGACCTTGGTCAGCGAGGCCAGGTCGAAGATCGTGTCGGCCGTCATCGTTTCGACCGCCGGCTCGACGGCACGATGCCCGAACGCCTGGCGGTAGACGACCTGGTCGCCCCGGCCGAAGACGACCACGGCGCCGGGTGTCTCCTTCGCAGCAATCGCCTCGTTCACCAGGCCGGCGATGCGGGCGAGGCGCGTGGTGTCGAGGCCGGCCGCGGGCGCCGCCGCCGGCGCCTGGGCGCCAGGGCGCGCGGAGCCGGTGAGGACGACCCCCGTTAGGACGACGGCGATACACAACCGGTGCTTCACGGCTCACTCCTTCGTGCTTCGACTCGCAGTAACAGCCACGATAGGCTCTTGGTACCAATGGCCGGTCGTGCTCGCTCGGCACGAAGTCCCGAGGGCACAAATACCTCGGCGTACTTGTGCATCGAAGGACTTCGGAAGGCGGGCACTATAATAGAGGATTCTGCGCGGACCGGCGCGACCGGTTCGCCGAATACAAGATGAATTCTCGGTGGCGCTACCGCTTCGTTGTCGGCCTGATCTGGATCGCGGTTCTCGCCGCCGCTCTCGCCGGGTGGTTCTACGCCCGTTCGTCCGGCCCGGCCTTCGGCCCGGTCATTCTCGTCTCGATCGAGTCGCTCCGCGCCGACCACTTGCCTGTTTACGGGTACCAGCGGGTACGCACGCCGGCCATCGACGCGCTGGCCGCCGACTCGGTCATCTTCGACCGCGCCTACTCGCATTCGCCGCTGACGCTGCCATCGAACGTGTCGCTGCTGAGCGGCCTGCTGCCCTTTCAGAGCGGCGTCCGTGACGACGCGGGGTTTGCCGTCCCGGCGTCGGTCGCGCTCCTGCCCCAATGGCTGCACCGGCGCGGCTTCAAGACCGGCGGCGTGGTTTCGAGCTGCCTGCTGAGGAGCGACACCGGGCTCGGGGCGGCGTTCGGCTTCTTCGACGACGGGACGGGCGACGCGGGCGCGGCCGACGAGGCGATGCCGTGCGGGAGGGACGGGGCGGAGTCGCTGAGCGTGGCCGAGCACTGGATCGAGTCGGTCGGCACGGCGCGCTTCTTCCTGTACCTGCAGATCGACGGACCCGCTGAGGCCGCCGGGGCGGCCGGACCGACGGCGAAGCTCTCGCCGTACGACGCCCGGATCGCCTACGCCGACGACCTGGTCGGCCAGCTTGTCGCATTCCTGAAGAAACGCGGCCTCTACAGCGGCGGCATCGTCATCCTGACGTCCGACCATGGCGAAGGCCTCGGCGATCACGGCGAGCAGGGGCACGGACTGTTCCTGTACGAGCAGGCCGTACGCACACCGCTCATCTTCAAGCTTCCACAGCGGGACGGCGGCGGCCGCCTCTCGGACGCGCTGGTCGAGCAGATCGACGTCGCCCCGACGGTGCTCGACCTGGTCGGCGCGCCGAGACCGTCGAAGATCGGCGGTCGCTCGCTCCGCCGCGTGCTCGATTCGCCTGGGGCGACCATTCCCGACCGGCCGATCTACGCCGAGTCGCTGGCGCCGCGACTGCTCTTCGGCTGGAGCGAGGTCGCCGCGCTTACGACGCGGCGGTATCGCTATATCAGCGCGGCGCGGCCGGAATTGTACGACCTGGCGCAGGATCCGAAGGAACGCGTGAACCTGGTCGAGAGCGACCCGAAGACGGCCCAGCAGATGCGGGCGGCGCTCGAGGCGCTGCGCGGAAACGCTCCGGCTCCCATTCCGGCGGCGGTGTCCGAGACGGATCGCGGCCGCCTGGCCGCCCTCGGCCGCGTGACGGGCCTGCCGGACGTGGCGCCGGAGACCCCAGGCCAGCAACTGCCGGACCCGAAGGACCTCGCGCCGGTGGCCAACCGGTATTTCGAGGCGAGCCGGCTGGCGGCGCAAGGCCGCGTCGGCGAGGCCATCGCCGCCTACAAGGCTGTCGTCGGCGAGGCCCCGTCGCTCGCGCCGGCGTGGGATCGCCTGGCGGCGCTGCTCGTCGCCAGCGGCAGGTTCGCCGAGGCCGGCGACGCCCTGACCGCGCTGCTGCAGCTCTACCCCGAGGACGGACGCGTGCCGGAAGCCGAGCGTCGTCTGCAAGCGCTGCTGGGACCCGCGCCGACCGCGGAGCAGTTCGCGGTGGCCGAGGGTGTCTGGGCCTCGCTCGGCGAGAAGACGCGGGCCACCGACGTCCGCGCGGCCGGACGCAAGGCCGTCGGCGAGGCCGCGCTGCGCAAGGCCGAGGCGGCGCTCAGGAGGCGCTGAGTCGCCGCCGGTGCGCGTCGGCCGGCGAGGACGCCGGCCCCACATTGTCTCGGTAGCGCTGGCTTCCCCCGCGCTCGGCGCTGAGTCGTCGATCGTGTTACGATCGGGCAGAATTGCTGCCGTTTCTTACTGGACGTATAGGCAGTCGAACTAGAGGAGAGGTGACCGCAATGCATACCAGCCATCGCAAGATCGCGTGGCTCCTGATTCTGTTGTGGATAGTTCCCGGCCTTGTCTTCGCTCAAGAGAGAGCCAGACTCCTTGGCAGGGTCGTCGATCCGCAGGGCAAGCCGATCCCGGGCGTGAAGGTGACGGTGACGTGCAAGCAGGATCCGAAGTTCCACGAAACGCGCACGACCGACAAGAGGGGCACCTTCACCGTCATCTTCAACCAAATCGAGGTCACGTTCCAGTATCTCTTCGAGAAGGAAGGGTTCACGACCCTCGAGGCGAACCAGGACTGGAGCGCGGAGGGTTCACAGCGCTTCGACTGGACGATGCAGCCCGGGACCAACGAGGTCAAGGTCCAGGAGGCCGGCGCGGCTGCCCCGGTCTCGACCTCACCGGAAGCCGTCACGGCGTACAACGCGGGCGTGGCGGCGGTCAGGGCGAAGGACATGAAGACGGCAGTCGCGAAATTCTCGGAGGCGGTGGCGAGCGACCCCAAGCTGGTCGTGGCCTGGATCGCGCTTTCCTCGGCTCAGTACCAGACGAGGGATTTCAAGGACTCTGCGGAATCCGCGGAGAAGGCCGTGGCGCTCGGCTCGAAGGATGAGGCGCTGCTCACGACGAGATACCAGGCCTACAAGAACGCCGGAGAGGACACGAAGGCCGCGGAGGCGCTCAAGGATCTCGAGAAGGTCGGCCGCGCGGGCGAGGAAGCCAAGAAACTCCACAACGAGGGAGTCGCGCTCGCAAAGGCCGGTGACAACCTGGGCGCCATCGCCAAGTTCAAGGAGGCGCTGGCGCTCGACCCGACGCTGACGGCGTCGGCCGTCGGCATGTCCACCGCGGCGCTCAAGGCGGGGGAGTACGGCGACGCGGCGACGGCGGCCGAGGCGATCCTGAAGCAGGATCCCAAGAACGACGCGGCGCTGCGGCTCCGCTACAACGCCTGCCTGAAGCTGAACGACCCCGACCGGATGACCGACGCGCTGATCGGCCTGGCCGCGGTGGACCCGGTCGTCGCGAAGAAGGGGCTGCTGAAGCTCTCGGTCGACTCCTACTACGACCCCAACAGCAAGGACCATGGCAAGGCGGGCTTCCAGAAGGTCCTCGAGATGGATCCGAACGAGCCGTACTCCAACTTCTACCTCGCCTCGATGCTCGTGGCGGATGGCAAGAACGCCGAGGCGAAGCCCCACCTCGAGAAGGTCGTCGCGGCGATCCCGAATACGGATCAGGGCAAGCTGGCCAAGGACATGCTCAAGCAGCTCGAGAGCATCAAGTAGGGCCCGACCGAGTGTAGGGCGGGCCTTCAGGCCTGCCGCAAGAAAGTACAGGGGCGGTTCCCGCGAGGGGATCGCCCCTTCGTCATGTACGCGCGCCGATTCTAGGAGGGCCGGCCCGTAAGGCTTCAGGCTTTCGGCTCTGGGCTCTGGGCGCCGTCCGGACCGCGGGCCAGACACCGCCGAGAGCCCGAGAGCCCAAAGCCGAGAGCCGGCATAAAAAGAAAGGGGGCGGCCCCTTTCGGAACCGCCCCCAATAGTCTTACGGCCGTGCCGCTCGACTAGAACGTGAACTGGAACCCGGTGTGGATGTACCGGCCGAGCGAATCGTACGTGTTGTAGAACCCGGCGCCGTAGTCGTTCGGGCTCGACCCGATGCCGAGCGGCGGCTCCTTGTCGAGCACGTTGTTCACACCACCGATGAAGGTGATGTTCTTGGTGATCTTCCACTGCACCCCAAAGTCCAGCCAGCTGAACGACGGGATGTTCGCCGCCATGTTGCCATTGGCCTCGAGCCTCGCGAACCGCGTCGGGTTCGCCAGGTTGATCTGCGAGCTGCCCGAGTCCTCCATCACCGGCCCGATGAAGCGCCAACCGGCGGAGATGGTGACCTTCCACGGGGTCTCCCACGAGAACCGCGTCAGGTGCCGCCACTTCGGCGTCGGCACGCCGCAGATGTTGCCGAACAGGCCGACGCAGTCGTACGAGAACAGACCGGTGTCGACGTACGACTTCAGCAGGTAGGTGCCGATGAGGTTGACGCTGAACGCGCCGAGATCGCCAGGCATCGGCCGGGTGTAGCTGGCCGTAACGTCGAGGCCGCGCGACTGGAGCGCGCCGACGTTCAGGTTCAGCGTCTGGATGTAGCCGGTGGTCTGGAGCCACGTCGTGAAGAACTGGTCGCGGTGAATGAACCCGCACATCGTGGGGTTACCGGTGTTCGCGCAGACGTTCTGGATGTCCGACGACCCGTAGCTCCCGATCGTCCCGTTGATCTTGATGTCGTAGTAGTCGAACGTCGCCGTGAAGCCCGGCAGGAACTTCCTCGGCGTGATGACCGCACCCGCAGTCCAGGTATTCGCGACCTCGGGACTGAGGTTCGGGTTGCCGCCGCCCAGGGTGTTGTACTGCCCGGCCGGGTTGGTGGCCACCGTGCCGTACCGGTTGGCCGGCACGCCCAGCAGCACGCACTGCGCCTGCGACGCCGACGGCGTCTCACCCAGGCTGAACTGGCCCGCGCACAGGTCCTCGCTGCCACCGAGGCCGATGCCCTGCGGTGTGTACAGCTCGGAGATGTTGGGCGACCGCGTCGCGCGGTTGTAGCCAGCCCGGACCTTGAAGTCCGGCGTCAGCGCCCACGACACCTGCAGCTTGTAGGTTGCGTGGGTGCCCGTGCTGCTGTAATTCGACTCACGGATACCGGCTTCAAGGGAGAAGTCCTTGACCATCGGCTTGTCCTGCACGATCGGGATCAGGCCTTCGGCGAAGAACTCCTTCACGCTGTAGGTGCCCTCGATCGAGTTGGTCGGCCCGCCCGAGCCCGCGCCCAGCGCGTTCTCGAACGGATAGTCGGAGCGCACGAACAGGTACTCCTGGCGATACTCGCCGCCGAACGCGACCTTTACGGCCTCGGTCGCCATCGGCGACACGATTCCGTAGTCCTTCAGGTCGGCCTTCAGGGTGCCGTTGAACACGCGCGTCCGCGTGCCGCTGTCGAGCGCTTCGTCCAGGTTCAGGTACGCCAGCGCCGCAGGCGTGACGTGGCCCAGCTCGAAGATGTTCCACGGCACGCACGTGGCCCCGGTGGTGTCGGTGCAGACCGGCTGTCCCGACACTGGGTCCGTCGTGACCAGCAGCGAGTTCTGGAGCCGGTTGACGTTGAGGTCGTTCGAGTAGGTCTGGGGCGAGCGCACGGACGACTGCAAGCCGTACACGTCGTAGCTCCACACGTTGTTGAGCGTGCCCTTGATGCCCGTCGAGAACCGCAGGTCGGTGTGGTTCAGGTGGCTCACCCGGCCGCCGCCCTCGACGTTGCGCCGCAGGATGACCACTGTCGCGATGTCGTTCAGCCCGTACCCCGCGCCCGTGCAGAACGCCTGGACTTCCGCCGGCGTCAACAGCGGGTTGTTGCAGTTGACCTGGCTCGTGTTGCCGAAGTCACCCGACTCGGCAATCTGCGCGTCGGTCGTGTCGTCCATGAACATCACGTCCCCGTACAGGGTCATGTACTTGTTCATGTCGTAGTTGATGAACGCGCCGCCCGCCCACCGCTTATCGGGGCGCTGCATGAAGTTCTTCGGCGCGTAGTTGTAGACGTCCGCTGCCGTGCGCGCCCGCAGCGCGCCGGATGTCGGGTCGAGGGTATACGTTCCGCCAGAGGTGTCCGGAACGATCAGATTGCCGTCCGCGTCCGTGTTCGGATACACGATGAACTGGCCGGTCGGGATCGTGCCGGACCCGCCGCAGGCCGGCGACGCGTACAGCGTGCCAACCGAGCAGTTGGTGTAGTCGCGCTGGTCCTTGTTGATCGAATTCGTCTTGCGGTAGTCGAGGTAGTAGGACGCGTGCCCCTTGCCGTCGGCGAACTTGGCGCCGAAGGCGATGTTGAAGTCGATCGGGCCGTCGTTCCACCGGCTGCCCTTGACGATGCTGAACCCCTTGGCCGCGTTGATCGAGTCGGCCAGGGCGTTGGAGTTGTTGTGCTGGAAGCCGCTGTACTCCACGCCGCCCTTGAAGCCGGTGAAGTCGCGGTCGAGCACGAAGTTCACGACGCCCGCCACCGCGTCCGCGCCGTAGGTCGCCGACGCGCCGCCCGTCAGGACGTCCACGCGCTTGACGAGCGCCGACGGGATGAAGTTCAGGTCGGCGCCAGTGGAGAATGCGTCGCCCTGCGCCATGCGCTTCCCGTCGATCAGCACCAGGGTGCGCTGCGTGCCGAGGTAGCGGAGGTCAACCGTCGCCGTGCCCGACGCGCCGTTGGACACCGACGAGTTCTGCGCGACGAACACCTGAGGCAGGGTGGTGAGCAGGTCTTCCACGCGGTTGATGCCCCGGTAGGTGAGCTCTTCAACCTCGAGTGTGGTGACCGGGCTCATCGCCTCCAGCGTCGGCCGCGGAATCAGCGTGCCGGTGACCTGGACCGCCTCGACACGGCCTCCGATCTGCAGCTTGGTTTCCACGGCGGCCGCCTGGCCGGCCGCAACCACGATGGTGCTCGACTGGGTGGCGAAGCCAGCCAGTTCGAACGTCAGCGTGTAGGTGCCGGGAGCCAGCTTCTCGATGATGTACTTGCCATTCGAGTCGCTGACGGTCGAGCGGACCGCGTTGTCCGGACCCTTGACACTGACCGTCACGCCGGGCAGCACACCGCCGGTCGAGTCGGTGACCACACCGGTAATGCGGCCGGTCCCGGTCTGGGCCATGGCCGTGAGCGGCAAGCCGACGACGAGCAGCAACAGCAGGAAGATACGCAACCTTCCGGCTGTCACCAACCCTACTCTCTCCATAGATTCCTCCTGAGGGAGACGACATTCCGAGCGCTTCCGCCGGAGGCATTTCCGGCGGTCGCGTCCGATTAGAAAACAACAAGACGCTTCGGTACGCAATTGCCGGGCCAAAAAGTTCAATCCAGCCGCCAGAGGGTTCATCTTGCCATGTGCTTTGTTCATAATGATTTAGCGGACACGCGTAATCAGTCGATGAGGCCCCAGCCGGGCTATGATCCATGGGAATGGATCCGACTGCGGGAACCGATCCATCTATAGGGATCCCGGCCTGGACTGGCCAATGTCGTATGATGGGTCCATCCAGGCGCGAGTCACCCATGCGGCACCCTGCTCTTCCACTCTTCTTCATCACCGCGCTCGCCGCCACTCCGGCCATGAATGACGTCCCACGCGCGCAATCACGGGCCCATTTCGGCCTCACCGCGGTCGAGGGCCTCGAGGTCGGCCACGCGGAGATGCCCGGCCGCCCCACCGGCTGCACCGTCGTCCTCGCCGGACAGGGAGCGGTCGGCGGCGTCGACGTGCGGGGTTCCGCTCCGGGCACGCGCGAAACCGACCTGCTCAACCCCATCAACACGGTCGAGAAGGTCAACGCCATCGTCCTGACCGGCGGCAGCGCCTTCGGTCTCGACTCGGCGACCGGCGTGATGCGGTATCTGGAGGAGCACGGGTTCGGCTTTGAGACCGGCTTCGGCAAGGTGCCGATCGTGCCGGCGGCCGTGCTGTTCGATCTCTCCGTGGGAGACCCGAAGATCAGGCCGAACGCCGATTGCGGCTACCGCGCGGCCTCGGCTGCGTCGAGCGGGCCCGTCGCCGAGGGCAACGTCGGCGCGGGAGCCGGGGCGACGGTCGGCAAGCTGGCCGGCGCGGCACGCGCGATGCGAGGCGGCCTCGGCACGGCGTCGATCACGACGCCTGCCGGCCTGACCGTCGCGGCGCTGGTCGCGGTCAACGCGGTGGGCGACATCATCGACCCGTCCACCGGCCGCGTCATCGCAGGCGTTCGCACGCCCGACGGCAAGGGCCTCGCCGACGCGAGGACGCTCATCCGCGCGGGCGCGCTGACCCGTTCCGCGGCGTTCGGCCGGAACACGACGATCGGCGTCGTCGCGACCAACGCCCAGCTGACCAAGGCGCAGGCGACCAAGATGGCCCAGATGGCGCAAGACGGCCTCGCCCGGGCCATCTCGCCCGTTCACACGCCGCTCGACGGCGACACGATCTTCGCCCTCGCCACCGGTTCGCGGCCCGGCGCGCCTGACATGGTGACGGTGGGCGCGCTGGCCGCCGACGTCGTCTCCGAGGCCATCCTGCGCGCGGTGCGGGCGGCGAAGGGGATTCCCGGATTCCCTTCCGCCGCGGAGATGGCCAAGGCGCGATGATCCACCACATTCCAGGCCCCGCGGGCATCCTCGAAGCGCTTGTCGACGATCCCCGTTCGCTGTGCACGACCGCAAGCCCGCCGCCTGGCGCGGCCGGATCCGAACCGGGGGCCGGCGCGAAGGCCTCCGCCCTGGTCGAACCCCCAACGGCGGCGGTCGTCCTGGCGCACCCGCACCCGCAGTACGGCGGGACGATGCATACGAAGGTCGTGTTCCAGGCGGCCAAGGCGTTCTGCCGCCTGGGATGCGCGGTGCTGCGATTCGACTTCCGCGGCGTCGGCGTGAGCGACGGCGAGTACTCCGGGGGCGAGGGCGAGCTGGCCGACTTCCGCGCCGGCCTCGACTTCATGGCGGCGAGGTTTCCGGGCGTGCCGCTGTGGGCGGCCGGCGTGTCGTTTGGCTCGTGGGTGGCGATGACGGCCGGCGCCGAGGACGCGCGCGTGGCGGCGATCGTCGGTATCGCGGTGCCGGCAGCGTTGTACGACTTCTCCGCCGTGAAGGCGTCGGGCAAGCCCAAGTTCTTCATCCACGGCGAGCACGACGAGATCTGCCCGCTGCGCACGGTGTGGGACCTGTACGGGAAGTCGTCGGAACCGAAGGAACTGGTGGTCGTCGACGGCGCCGATCACCTGTTCGACGGCCACGTCAGCGAGGTGGCCGACGCGATCAGCGACTTGCTGGCCTAGGGGCTCAGGGCCCAAGCCAGATCGGCTGAAGGCTCAGGGCTCAGGGCTCAAGGAAGAACGGCTCAGGGCTCAGGGCTCAAGGAAGAACGGCTCAGGGCTCAGGGCTCAAGGAAGAACGGCTCAGGGCTCAGGGCTGAAGGAAGAACGGCTCAAGGCCTAGGGCAATGTGTGGGGCCGGCCTCCTGGCCGGCCGGGTCCGCGAGCCAGGAGGCTCGCGCCACACCGAACCAGCCGTGTGGGCGATCCTCCAGGGTTGCCGAGGGACGAGGCACGACGATGTTTCGATGGATACTGGCGGCCGCGGCTTTGCTGCTGGTGGCTGCGTGCTCGTCGCGGCCGCCGGACGAGTCGAGCTATCTCAGCCGGGTCGCGACCGAGCGCGCGAAGAAGGACGCGGCGTTCGGCGACGCCGCCGCGCCGATTCCGGTCGAGGCGCACGCCAAGTTTCTGCCGCTCGCGTATTTCCCGATCGACCCGGCCTTCGCCGTGCCGGCCTCGTTCACCGAGGACCCGCCGGCCGCGCGGCCGCGGATGGAGATGCAGACGTCGGGCCACCAGCCGCGGCTGATGGAGCGGGTCGGCGCGCTGGGCTTCACGCTCCAGGGCCAGGCGCTGCACCTGGCCGCGTTTCGTGAAGTGGGCGAGACGACGGACCGGCTGTGGGTGCCGTTCACCGATCTGACGACGGGGAAGCAGACCTACCAGGCCGGCCGCTACCTGGACATCGCCCGCTCTCCCACGGGCATCTACGTCGTCGACTTCAACCTGGCCTACAACCCCTACTGCTACTACAACCCGACCTACGACTGCCCGTACCCGCCGAAAGAGAACCGGTTGCCTATCGCAATAGCGGCCGGGGAGAAGATCCGATAGGCAACTGGTTGGCTTCAGGCTCTGGGCTCCAGGCTTCGGGCGGCGCCCCGACGGGCGGGCACAAGGCCCGCCCCTACGCGTCGATGTGGTTCCCTCGTCCCTCGTCCCTCGTCCCTCGTCCCTCGTCCCCCGTCCCTCGTCCCTCGTCCCTCGTCCCCGATCCCCGATCCCCGATCCCCGATCCCTATCCCCGCGTTTTCGCGATCTCCTCGTAGAGATACGCCGACGCGACGATGCCGCCGAAGAAATGATCGAGGTCGAGCTTCTCGTTCGGCGCGTGCGCGTTCTCGTCCGGCGTGCCGAATCCGAAGAGCACCGTGGGCGCGTTCAGCTCCGACTGGAAGGTGGCGACGACCGGGATCGAGCCGCCCTCGCGCGTGTAGACGGGCGACTTGCCAAAGCCGATCTCGAGAGCGTGCGCCGCGGCCTGGATGTAAGCGTTGTCGAGCTCGGTCATCCACGGCTTGCCGCCGTGCATGCGCGTCACCTTCAGCTCGACCGACTTCGGCGACACCTTCTTCACGTACGCCTCGAAGAGCCCGGCGATCTTGTCGGGGTCCTGGTTCGGCACCAGTCTCATGCTGACCTTCGCCATCGCGGTGGCGGGGATGACGGTCTTCGCCCCCTCGCCGGTGAAGCCGCTCAGCAGGCCGTTCACCTCGAAGGTCGGCCGCGCCCAGGTCCGCTCGAGCGTCGAGTAGCCGGTCTCGCCGTGCAGTTTCGGCGCGCCGAGGCTCTTGCGGTAATGCTTCTCGTTGAACGGCAGCCGCTTGAACTCCTCGCGCTCCCGCTCGCTCAGCTCGCGCACGTCGTCGTAGAAGCCGGGGATCTTCACGTGGCCCCCGCGGTCCTTCATCTGCGAGAGCACCTGCGCGAGGACGAACGCCGGGTTGGCCACGGCGCCGCCGAAGGAGCCCGAGTGCAGGTCGGTCGTGGTGCCGCGCAGGTCGATCTGGAAGTACGAAAGGCCGCGCAGGCCGTAGCAGATCGAGGGGACCCCCTTCTCGAACATCGGCGAGTCGGAGATGACGACGACGTCGCAGGCGAGCTCGTCCTTGTGGTCGCGGATGAACTGGTCGAGGTTCGGGCTGCCGATCTCCTCCTCCCCCTCGAAGATGACGCGCGCGTTGATCGGCAGTCCGCCGCCCTGCTTCAGGTGCGCCTCGATCGCCTTGAGGTGGACGAACAGCTGCCCCTTGTCGTCGGTCGCGCCGCGCGCGAACAGCTCGTTGTCGCGGACGGTCGCCTCGAAGGGAGGCGAGGTCCACTGGTCGAGCGGGTCCACCGGCTGCACGTCGTAGTGCCCGTAGAAGAGCACGGTCGGCGCGCCGGGCGCGTTCAGCCAGTCGCCGTAGACGACGGGATGGCCGGGCGTGTCTATGATGCGCACGTTCTCGAGGCCGACGGCCGTCATCTGCTCGGCGAGCCACCCGGCGCAATTCCTGGTGTCGGCCGCGTGCTCGGCCAGCGCGCTCACGCTCGGGATCGCGATCAAGCGCGTCAGCTCTTCAAGGTAGCGGCTGCGGCTGGTGTTAATCGAATCGACAACGGCTGGGTTCATGTGTGGCTCCTCAACAATTGGATCGGGACGAATTTCAGTTTCTGCCACCGGTCGCGTCATGGTGGCAGAAACTGAAATTCGTCCCGATCCATTTAATCCGAACCGTCGGCCGTCGGGGGCCAGGGAATGGCGACGTCGATGCGGGTGCCTTCGCCGGGAGCGGTCTTCACGGTGAAGGTGCCGCCCATCTGCCTCACCCGTTCCCGCATGCTGATGAGGCCCAGCCCCTTCTGCCTCGCTTCCTCGAAATCGAAGCCCCGCCCGGCGTCGCTGATCGCCAGGATCAGGCTGCCGTTGCGCGGCCCCATCGAGACGCGGATCTCCCTGGCTCCCGAGTGCTCGACGGCGTTCTGCAACGCCTCCTGGACGATCCGGTAGAGTCCGAGGGCCTGCTCGGTGGGGACCTGGAACGGCGGCTCCCGCACGGTGAGCCTGATCTCGACGCCGTACTGCTGCATCACGTCCTGGCACAGGGTCTTCAGGGCCGGCGCGAGCCCCAGGTGCCCGAGCACGGCGGGGTGGAGATGGTGGGCCGTGTGGCGGATGTCCCTGGCCAGCTCCTTCAGGCGTTCCTCGATCGCGGACAGCCTGTCCACGCGCTCGCTCTCGCCTGCCGGCGCGTTCTCCTGAAGCGAGTGCAGCTCCAGCATCAGCGCCGCCATCCTCTGCAGCACGTCGTCGTGGAGCTCGACCGCGAGCCGCTTCCGCTCCTTCTCCTGCGCCGCCGTCAGCCCGGCCGTGAGCAGCCTCAACTGGGCCTGGCTCTCGCGCAGCGCCGACGCGCTCCGTTCGAGATCCAGTTCCATGCGCTTGCGCTCGGTGATGTCGGCGCCTACGCGTACGACGTAGCGCAGGACGCCCTCGGCGTCGGTCATCGGGGCGCTGGCCCACGAGACCAGGTGAGCCGTGCCGCCGCGATCCACCCAGTGATTCTCGTGCTCTACCTGAACCCGGTCCGCGATGATCCGGCGGTAGGCCGCCTTCACCCCGTCGAGTTCCTGGGCGGGCAGCAGCAGGTCCCACGACGATTTCCCCTTCACCTCGTCGAAGGTGAACCCGGTGAGCCGCTGGCAGGCGCGGTTGAACCGCACGATGCGGCCGTCGATGTCGGTCACCACGACCAGGGCCCCGGCCGTCTCCAGGACGGCGGCGGAGAAGTTCCGCTCCTCCTGCAGCGCCAGGTGGGCGCGCTTGGCCGCGTCGACGTCGATGAAAATCATGACGACGCCGTCGATCTTGTTGTCCAGCGTCCTGTAAGGCCGCAACACCAGCGAGTACCAGTGCCCCTCGCGGTCCCGGACCTCGACCTGCCGCGGGCTCACCGTGTCGATGACCTCGGTGATCATCGCGGTCAGCTTCGGCACCTCGACGTTGGCGCGAATGTTGTCGATCGGCCTGCCAACGTCGCCGGGCAGCAGGTTCAACAGCTTCTCGGCCAGGGGGGTGAACCGGCGGATTGACCGGTCGTTGGCCAGCATGACGATCGGGATGTTGATGCCGCTCAGCAGGTTGGCGAGATCGTCGTTGACCTGTGCCAGCTCGGCGTTGCGGTTCTGCATCTGCTCGTTCACCGTCACCAACTCCTCGTTGGTGGATTGCAGCTCCTCCTTCGCCGTCTCCAGCTCCTCGTTGGTGCTCTGGAGCTCCTCGTTGCTGGACAGCACCTCCTCGTTGGCCGACTTCAGCTCCTCGTTGGTCGCCTCCTGCTCCTCGATGATCGACTGGAGGTATTCCTTCGTCGTCTGCAGCTCGCGCTGCAGCCTGACGACTTCCATTTCGGCGGCCTTGCTGGCCCGCGACGCGCCCCGCCCGGGCATCGGCGCCGGCGCCTCGGGAACCGGGACCTCCTGGAAGAGAACGAGGTAGTAGCGATCGCCGGCGCGTCCCTTGTACGGGATGACCTCCAGGTCGGCCAGGAACTGGCGCCCGCTCCGCTCCACGCGGATCCCGCCCTTGTGAACCGGCAGGTCCTGCTTCCTGGCCCGGTGCACCGCCGTGCGCAGCTCGACGGCGAACTCGGGTCGGACCATCCGGAGCAGTCCCAGGCTCGCCTCTCCGGGAATCGGAGCGAGGTACGGGCTGCATTGGCCCCGGAAGTGGAGGATCTGCAGGTTCTCGCTGACGATCAGGCCGGCCGGCGAGTACTGGCCCAGGATGATCCGATCCGCTTCCTTCTGCGCGTCGAACGGCACCAGGCTCTCCGGCCTCGCCAGTTCCTCGGGTGTGAATCGCGGATAGCCGGCGGTGAGGTCGAACAGCGGCCGGACGTCCGCGGATTTCTTAACGTAGATCCTGTGCTTGCGATCGACCAGGGCGAAGAGGTCGGCGAACCCGCTGACCGACTCCGATTTGCCGAGCAACAGGAACCCGCCCGGCTTCAGGGAGTAATGGAAGACCGACATCGCTTTCTTCTGCAGCACGGGCCCCATGTAAATGAGCACGTTGCGGCAGCTGATGAGGTCCATCCGCGAGAACGGCGGGTCCTTCGCCACGTCCTGGCGCGCGAACACGCACATCTCGCGGACCGCCTTGGTGATCTGGTAGCCGCCGTTGGTCTTGACGAAGAACCGCCTGAGCCGATCGGCGCTGACCTCGGCCAGGCTGCCGTCGGCGTAAAAGCCGGCCCGAGCCCGCTCGATCGACACCTCGCTGATGTCGGTGCCGAAGATCTGGATGGGGGTGGCGTTGGCGCGATCCCCAAGGTGCTCGAGCAGCACGATGGCCAGCGAGTACGCCTCCTCGCCGGTCGAGCATCCGGGAACCCACACGCGGATCGCCTCTCCCCTGGGCTTGCCGGCCAGCACCTTCGCCAGGTACTCGTCCCTGAGCACCTCGAACGACTCCGGTTCGCGGAAGAAGCCGGTGACGTGGATGAGGATGTCCTCGTAGAGCGCCTCCAGTTCCGGCGGATTTGCCTGGAGGTACTTGAGGTATTGCTTGAGGCTCTCCGACTTGTGCAGGACCATGCGGCGGAAGATCCGCCGCTTGATCGTCGTGGCTTTGTAGCAGGCGAAGTCGACGCCGCTCGCGTTCCCGAGCAGCGTGAAGATCTTGTGCAGGTCCGGGTCGCCCTCGACCGGTGGCTCGACACCGGACCCGGCACGCGCCGCGCCCCCGAGGTACGGGTGCCGGCCGATCCGCGCGAGCTCCCCGGCGATCGCGTCCGGCGGCATGACGAAGTCGACGCACCCGGCGGCGACGGCGCTGCGCGGCATGCCGTCGTACTTGGCCGACTTGCTGTCCTGCGCGAAGGTGATGCCGCCCTCGGCCTTGATGGCTTTCAGCCCCAGGGTGCCGTCCGACGCCGTCCCGGAAAGGACGACCCCGATCGCCCGATTGCCGGAATCCTCGGCCAGGGAGCGCAGGAAGTGGTCGATCGGCATGTTCAGCGGCGTCAACTTCCGCCCCGCCACCAGGTGCAGCAGCCCGCCCTTGATGCTCATCGTCGTGTTCGGCGGGATCACGTAGACATGGTTCGCTTCCACCGCCATGCCTTCCTTGACCTCGGACACGGTCATCGCCGTGGCCTTGGACAGGAGCCTGGCGAGCATGCTCTCGTGCTGGGGGTCGAGGTGTTGCACCAGGACGAAGGCGAAGCCCGTGTCCCGCGGCAGCGCGGTCAGGAACTCGCGGAACGCCTCGAACCCGCCGGCCGACGCGCCGACGCCGACGACGGGACAGCGAGGGCCCGGGGCCGCGGAGTTTCCGGGCACCGGCGCGCCTTGGGTTGCCTTCCTCTTCGCGGCCCGTCTGGCCGATGAGGTGGCGGCGGGTTTTGCGGGTTTCCTGGGAGACCGGGGCGTCTTTCTCGTGGCCATGATCAGTCTCCAATTGCGTGGTCGGCGTGTCTGTACATTGTCGCACAACCAGGCGTGGCTGATGACGTGGCGGGAAGGCCCGAAGCCTGTAGCCCTGAGCCCGTGCCTGTCAGTCCTCCGTCCAGTACTTCGAGTACTCCTCGAGGAAGCACAGCGTCTCGAGCGACTTCATCCTGTCGATGAACAGGATGCCGTCGAGATGGTCGATCTCGTGCTGCGCCACGCGGGCGGAGTAGCCCTCGAGGTCGAACTCCACGCGGTTGCCGCGCCGGTCGAGCGCGCGCACCTGGACCTTGTCCGGACGGACGACGCGGCCGCGCAGCTTCGGGAGGCTGAGGCAGCCTTCCCAGTCCTCCGCGGTGGTCTTCGAGAGCGGCGTCACCTCGGGGTTGACGACCGGCAGCGCGCGGATGTCGTGGTCCTTCCCCTCGCCTTCGTCGATGCCGATGATCGCCAGGCGGAGGCTCTCGTGCACCTGCGGGGCCGCCAGGCCGATCCCCTCGTACTCCCGCATCGTCTCGATCATGTCGTCGACCAGCTTCTGGAACGCGGGCGACTTGATGTCGGCGGGATCGACCTTCCGTGCCGGTTTCCGGAGCACGGGATGCCCCATGCGGGCGACTTTCAGGATGGACATGGCTCCATTATAAATTCTGTCGCCGGCTCATGGCTCAGGGCTTCGGGCCGTGCGACGCGTATCACGCTGCGTAACACCCGTGGCTCGGCCTGAAGCCTGCGGCCTGGAGCCCGCCGCCGGTTCGGTCACGCCTTTTGCTCCGCCACCGTCGGGAAGCTGAACTGCTCCATCTCGGCCTGGGCCGCCGCCTCCGCGACCATCGTCTCGATCGGCAGGCGGCTCTCGGCCTCCTCGACCGCGAAGCGCGTCGCGCGCGTGGCGGGGTGCTTCGGCGTGAACAGCTGACAGCAGTCCTGGTCGGGCACGATCGAGATCTCGAAGGTGCCGAGGCGCGCGGCCTCGGCGACGATTTCCTCCTTGTCCATCCCCACGAGCGGCCTCAGGATCGGCAGGTCGGTGGCCGACGCGATGACCGATATGTTCTCGAGCGTCTGCGAGGCGACCTGGCCGATCACCTCGCCGCTGACCAGCGCGCGCGCGCCGTGCTTCCTGGCGATCCGGTCGGCGATGCGCATCATCAGGCGGCGGTAGACCACCACGCGCAGCGGGGCCGGCACGGCGAGCACGACCTGGCGCTGGATCTCGCCGAAGGCGACCAGGAACAGCCGCGTGTGCTGCTGGTAGGTCGTCAGCAGCTGCGCCAGCTCGCGCACCTTTTCCTGCGACGCGCGCGAGAGGAACGGGTAGCTGTGGAAGTGGACGAGCAGGGCCGAGCAGCCGCGCTTCATCATCCGCCACGCGGCCACCGGCGAGTCGATGCCGCCCGAGAGGAGGCAGGCCACCTTTCCGCTCGCTCCCGACGGCAGGCCGCCCGGCCCGCGGTCCTTGGCGAAGGTGTAGAACGCCTCGGTCGCCAGCATCTCCACCGTGATCGTCAACGCCGCGTGGTCGAGGTCCACCTTCCAGCCCTTCGCCAGCTTGATCCGGCCGCCGACCTCTCGCTCGATCTCCGGCGACTTCATCGGGAACCGCTTGTCGGCGCGCTTGACCGAGACGCGGAACGACGGCGTCTCGGTGTCCCCGAGGTCGCGGAGGATCGCGGCCGCCATCGCCTCGATGTCGAGCGGCGCCCGCCCGGCCTGACCGAAATTGGCGATCCCGAACACGCGCGACAGCCGGTCGCGCACCTGCTCGTAGCGGGCCTCGGGGCCGAGCACCAGTTCGATCCGCCCCATCAGCGGCCGCACGGCCTTGACGTCGAGGCCGGAGGTCGCCTGCCGGATGTTGCTCGCGAGCCGATTGACGAACCACGGGCGGTTCCGGCCCTTGAGGGCGATCTCCTGGTAGTGGACGACGATCGATTTCATGAGCCGGTTCCCATCGCAAGTCTTGCGGCGCGGTGCCCGCTGACGACCGCACCCTCTATCGTCGCAGGCAGTCCCGTTTCGGTCCAGTCGCCGGCGAGCAGCAGCCCATCCACCGGCGTTCGCGCGGCGGGACGCCCGGGCTGGCCGGGCGCGAGCGAGAAGGTCGCGCGCCGCTCGCGCACGACGAGACTCCGTCGCGCGCTGGCCCCCCGGGCGGCAGGCAGCGCCGCCGACAACTCGTCGCAGGCCAGCGCGGCCAGCCGCTCGTTGGACTCGGCCACCACGCCGGCCGCGCCGCTCGAGACGAGCGAGAGGTGCGCGGCCGAATCGCCGAACACCTGGCGCTTGTCGAACACCCACTGGAACGTCCGGCCAGGCAGGCCGACAAGCGGCGCCGGCAGCACTTCCCGGTCGAACCAGAGGTTGACGGTGACAATCGGCGAGGCGGCCGTCGCGCGGGCCGCGGCGAGGACCGCGGCGAGCGCCCCGGTGTCCCCGACCACCGTCTCGGCGAGCGCGAACCACGGCACCGCGACGATGACGCGGTCCGCCTGGATGCGGTCGCCGCGGATCTCGATCTCCGCGACCCGCTTCCCCTCGATCCTGACGCGCGCGGGACTCGAGACCCGGACCTCTCCCCCGTGCGACTCGATGAACGCCCGCGCCGGCTCGGCGTACATCTGCGTCAGCGGCCTGAGCGGCGTCGCGATGGCCGAGTCGGCCCGCCCCGGGCCGAGCATCTGCGCCAGCACGCGCACGAACACCGGCGCGGAGGCGGCGGACGCCGGCTGGTTGAGCGCGGCCAGCGCGAGCGGCTCCCACAGCATCTCCCGCAGCCGGGCCGCCTGGCCCCACCGGACGAGCCAGCCCTCCACGGTTTCGGCGTCGGCAGCCGGCCGTCCGCCCTCCCCCGCGAGCAGGGCGCGCTGCGCCTGCCGAATCGGCGCCACCATCCTGAGCGCCGAGAGCCGATCTCTCAATCCGACCGCGCGCCATCCCAGGATGCCGGCGAGCAGGTGATACGGCGAGGGCAGCGACGGGCAGCGCAGCGTCGTCCGGCGGCCGGTTCGGTCCACCATCGGCACCTCGAGCGCGGCCTGCACGCGGACGTTGCCGCCGGCGCCGACGCGATCGAGGAACTCGAACGTCTCGTGATAGCAGCCGAGCAGGAGGTGCTGGCCGTTGTCCACCTGTTCGCCGGTGACCGGGTCGGAGAACGACGCCGCCCGCCCGCCGAGGCCGGGCCTGGCCTCGGCCAGGATGACGCGCGCGCCTTCGGCGGCGAGCCGCGCGGCGGCGCTCAGGCCCGACAGGCCCCCTCCGATGACGGCGACATCGAACTTCATCGGCTCAAGCTCCATGCTCCCTGTCAGGCCCAAGCCTTGAGCCCGTCCTACCGCCCGCTCATCGCCCGCGCCCAGAGCATCGCCGCGATGAGCGCGCGGCGGGGGCGCGGCACGCGGATGGTCCGGTTGAACACGTCGTAGCCGGACCGCTCGATCCGGTCCAGGATGGCGTGGTAGATCCCGGCCATGATCCGCGCCGCGACCATCCGTCGCCGGTCCGCGGACGGCAGCTCGCGCTCGGCCTTGTCGTAGTAATTCCCGGCCCGCGCGCTCTCGTAAGCGAGCAGGCTCCGCACGCGGTCGGTCACGACGCCCGCGCGCAGGTCGTCTTCCGTGCACCCGAACCGAGCCAGGTCCTCCGCGGGCAGGTAGACGCGCCCACGGGACAGGTCGGTGCCGACGTCGCGGATGATGTTGGTCAGCTGCAGGGCGATGCCGAGATCCTGGGCGTAGCGGCGCGTGCCGGGGTCGGTGTAGCCGAAGATCTCGATGCACAACAGGCCGACCGCCGACGCCACGCGCAGGCAGTACTCGCGCAGTTCGTCGAACGTGCGGTAGCGCGATCGCTCGAGATCCATCGCCACGCCGTCGATCACCGCGTCGAACGCGTCGCGCGGCAGCGAGAAGCGCGGGATGAAGGGCGCGAGCGCGGCCCCCTGCGGGGACCGCGGCGGCCCCTGCCCGTAGCAGGCCGCCAGCTCGTCGCGCCACCACGCCAGCTGCGATGCCGCGCCCCCGGCCTTCGACGGAACCGCTTCCGCCGGCGCCTCGTCCACCGCGTCGTCCACCGCGCGGCAGAAGTCCCACACGGCCACGATGGCGCGCCGCTTCTCGGCCGGGAGGACCAGGAACGAGTAGTAGAAGTTGGTGTCGCGCCCGCTCATCGCGCCCGCCACGTCATCGCCTGCCACAGCAGCGCCGGCACGTCCGGCGCGCCAAGCGCCGGCCTCCGGCGGAACACGTCGTAGTCCTCTCTCTCGAGCCGCGACAGGATCCGCCGGCCGCCGATCCACGTCAGCCGCAGCTCGAAGCCGAGGAGGCCGCCCACGCCGTCGCACACGGCGCGGCCCCGCTCGAAGAGCGCCGCCGTTTTCGCGCCGGCCCCGCGCAGCACGTTCCGCCAGGCCGGCGTCAGCCGGCCGGCGTCGAGATCGGCGGGCTCCGCCCCCTCGCGCCGGCACTCCTCGAGCGGCAGGTAGAGTCGGCCCGCGCGCCAGTCACGCGCGAGGTCCTGCCAGAAGTTGGTCAACTGCAGCGCGGTGCAGACCGCGTCGGACGAGCGCGCAAGCGCCGCGTCTTCGATGCCCGCGATCCCGAGGACCAGCCGCCCCACCGGGTTCGCCGAACGCCGGCAGTAGTCGAAGACCTCGTCCCAGGTCTCGTAGCGGGTCGTCGTCACGTCCTGACGGAAGGCGCTCAGCAAGTCGTCGAAGAGCGACACGGGGAGCCGACAGGCGCGGATTGTACTGCCGAGGGCGAGGAAGATCGCGTCGGCTGTGGCAGTGGCGCAGGCCTGACCCTTCGACTCGCCCCGAGAAGCGTCGAGGGGCTCGCTCAGGGTCACCCCGACCAACGTCGAGGGGTGAAGGCCTGCGCTATCTGGAGAGTGACCATTCGGAGACGGACCATCTGGAGGCCGACCTTCTGGAGGCCGACCTTCTGGAGACCGACCTTCTGGAGGCCGACCTTCTGGAGGCCGACCTTCTGGAGGCCGACCTTCTGGAGACCGACCTTCTGGAGACCGACCATCTGGAGGCCGACCTTCTGGAGGCCGACCTTCTGGAGGCCGACCTTCTGGAGACCGACCTTCTGGAGACCGACTGCAGATAGCGCAGGGCTTTAGCCCTGCGCTGACAGAATCAGTGTCGGCAGCGGTACAGGCCAGCAGCCGCTCGCGCCAGGCGTCGAGCAGCGCGAGGCGCGCGGCCGGCGCGCGGTCGCCCTCGTCGGCGAAATCGTCGGCCACGCGGGCGAACGCGTAGACCGCCGCCACGTGCGGCCGCATGCGGCGAGGCAGCAGCCGCGAGGCGACGGGAAAGTTCTCGTAATGGTCGTGCGCGATCCGCGCGCAGGCGGCGTAAGCCTCGGCGAGCCCGGTCACCATTTGAGCTCGGCGATCCCCGCGCGGTGGTTGACCGCCCGCGCCGCGACGAACAGGAAGTCGGAGAGACGATTGAGATAGGCGAGCAGGACCGGGTCCACCTCGCCGGCTCCCAGCGCGACGACGCGCCGTTCGGCACGCCGGCAGATCGTGCGCGCGAGGTGCAGCGCGGCGCCCGCGGCGGAGCCGCCCGGCAGAATGAAGTGCCGGAGCGCAGGCAGGCTGTCCTCCAGCCGGTCGATCCACTGCTCGAGCCGGCCGACGTCGGCCTGGCCCACGGCCATCTTCTCGACACGCCCGGCGACGCGGTGGGCCGGGTCGGCGAGCGTTCCGCCCACGGCGAACAGGTCGCGCTGGACCTGCTCCAGCATCTCTGCCATCTCGGGACCGACGCCGGCCGCGAGGGCCCAGCCAATCGCCGCGTTCAGCTCGTCGACCTCGCCGTAGGCGTCCACGCGCAGGTCGGCTTTCGAAACCCTGCGGCCGCCGAACAGCGCCGTCTCGCCGCCGTCGCCGGTTCGCGTGTAGATTTTCACCGGGAGAATTATGGCACGGGATCGGGTAGAGTGACGGGTCCTCGAGCTACGATCGGCTTACGGCTTACGCCCTGCGGCCTGCGTCGTAAGGCGTGAGGCGTGAGGCGAGGCGGACTCGGCCGGAAGGACCACGGTGGCGAAACTCAAACGGACTCCGGCGCGCAGGATGCCCGCGCCTCGGGCGATGCAGGCGTTCAGGCGCCGCCTGCTGGCGTGGTACGACCGGAACGGACGGGACCTGCCGTGGCGCGACGCCACCGACCCGTACCATGTCCTGGTGTCGGAGATCATGCTCCAGCAGACGCAGGTCGACCGCGTGCTGCCGAAGTACCACGAGTGGCTCGAACGCTTCCCCTCGCTGACCGACCTGGCCGCGCGGCCGGTCGAGGAGGCCGTCGAGGCCTGGTACCCGCTGGGCTACAACATCCGCCCGAGGCGGCTTCACTCGATCGCGCGGGAAGCGGTGGCGCGCTACGGCGGAATGCTCCCGTCCGACGAGGCCACGCTGCTCTCGTTCAAGGGAATCGGGCGCTACACGGCCGGCGCGATTCGCAGTTTCGCGTTCGGCAAGAGGTCGGCCATCCTCGACACCAACGTCGCGCGGGTCCTCTTCCGCGTCTTCGTGGGGAAAGGCGACCCGAAGGCGCACGCCGCGCGGGCGCACCTCTGGAGGATCGCGCACGCGGTGCTGCCGCGAAAGCGGGTCTTCGACCTCAACCAGGCCCTGATGGACTTCGGCGCCCTGGTCTGCCCGGCGCGGAAGCCGCGCTGCCCGGTGTGCCCGATGGCGCGAGGGTGCGCGTCCTATCCGCTCGACGGCAGTCCCCGAAGGTCCGGCCGTGCCAGGCTCCCGCCGAAGCGGCCGGTGGTGGTCACCGCCGCGGTGGTCGAGCGCAAGGGCCGGCTTCTCGTCGCACGGCGGCTCGAAGGCTCGCACATGGGAGGGCGCTGGGAGTTCCCCGGCGGCAAGTGCGAGCCTCGAGAATCGGCCCGCGCGTGCCTGCTGCGCGAGCTGGACGAAGAGCTTGGCGTGACGGCCGTCGTACATGAAGAGATCTACCGGACGACCTACGCCTACGAGGACCGGGTCCTGGATCTTCGGTTCTTCAGGTGCGACCTGGAGGGCGAGCCTCGTCCGCTGCTGGGGCAGGAGATCCGCTGGGTCCGGCGCCGCGACCTTCGCACGCTGGAGTTCCCGCCCGCGGATCGCGAGCTCGTCGCGCGATTGGCGAAGGCAACCCTGAAGGGTCGCCCTACCGAAGACGGCAAGCGCCGGCCCTGAAGGGCCGGCCTACACCGGAGTACCGTGCGTACGGGCGGGTCATTAGACCCGCCGGAACGGAAGGTCGACGACCCGCGCTTCGAGCGCGTGATCGCCGTGCAGGACCGTCAGCTCGGTGCCGGGCTCGAAGAAGCCCCGCCGGACCATCGCCAGCGCGATCGGCGCGCCGAGCCGCGGCGACCAGACGGCGCTCGTGACCTTCCCGGCCTCGCGGTCGCCCGACCGCAGCACGTCGCCGGCGCCCGGCGCCTCCGCGCCGGCGATCGCCAGCCCGACGATCTTTCGCGCGATCCGCCCGTGCCCCTGGTGCACGACGCGGGAGATGACTTCCTGCCCCGGGTAGCAGCCCTTGGTGAAGCTGATCGCGCGCGGCTCGATGCCGGCCTCGAGCGGGATCGTCGCGCCGTCCATGTCGGCGCCGAGCGCGGGGCGTCCGGCCTCGACGCGCAGCACCTCCCAGTCGTCCGGATCGGCCGGCGTCGCGCCGCGTCCGGCAAGCGCCGCGGCCAATTGGCTCACGTGCGGCCGCTCGATATACAGATCGAACGCCGCCACCCCCACGGCGTCGGACGCGGCGACGACGGCCACCTCGCCGCGGAAGCTGGCGCGCAGGTTGCGAAACGGGGGCCAGCCCGCCAGGTCGTCCGCCCCGAGTCGGTTCCCGCCCGTGGGCTCGATCACCCCGGCGACGACGGCGGCCGCGGCCGGGCCGGCCACGACCAGCTTCCCGAAGGCGTCGCTGAGATCGCCGAGTTTCACGTCCTCGCTGAAGACGAACTGGTCGAGCTTCGACAGGACTTCCGCCGTCACCGACCGGTCGAGGTCGACGAGCAGCATGTCGCCCAGGTCGAGCACGACCATGTCGGCGATCATGCGCCCCTGCGGCGTCAGGTAGGCCGCGTAGCAGCCGCCGCCGGCCTGGAGCGACGAGACGTCGTTGGTCAGCATCGCGTGCAGGTAAGTCCGCCGGTCGCCGCCGGCCACCGCGATCTTGCCCCGCGAAGAGCGGTCGAACAGCGCCGCCGACTCTCGCGCCGCCACGTATCCGGATGTGCCAATCATGAGCTCTTCCGGCTTCGGGCTACAGGCCGCAGGCTTCGGGCCTGATCGCGAGTGTCACGCAGCGTGACTCGCGTGACCCGGCCTGAAGCCCGAAGCCCGCAGCCTGATGCCCTCCCCCGAGTGCTATTCTTTTGGGACATGCGCAGCCTTCATTGTACCGTCGCTCTCCTCGTGTTCGTCCTCCTGGCGGGCTCCGGGCGCGCGCAGGCGGTTTCCGACGACCAGCCGGCCAATTTCACGGTCTTCCGGCAGGGCGTGGCCATCGGAGCCGAGCAGGTGACGGTGACCCGCACGCCCCGGGGAATCACGATCACCGGGAACGAGCGGATCGGGCCGCCGATCCGCGTGGTGGCCCGGCGGGCCGAGATTCGCTACACGGCCGACTGGCGGCCGCTCGACTGCCTGGTCGAGGGCAGCGTGCGCGACGAGGAGGTCATGTTGCACGCGTCAGTCGCGGGCACGACGGTGACGACCGATTACCTGCAGGGCACCAAGCCGGGCCACAAGACCGACCAGATCGCCGCCGACGCCCTGCTGCTGCCCGACATCTTCTTCGGCGCGTACGAGGCGCTGGCCGCGCGCCTCACGGGCGCGAAGGCCGGCGATCGCGTGAACGTCTACATCCCGCCCACCGTCGCGGCGACCGTGACGGTGACCAGCGTCTCGGGCGACCGGGTGCGGACCCAGGACGCGCTCGTCGAGGTCCGGCGCTTCGCGCTGGAGTTCGGCGGTCCGGACGCTCCGGCCGGCATCGAGCTCTGGGCGAACCCGGCCGGTCGGCTCCTTCGGTTCTCCATCCCGGCGCAGGGGTTCGACATCATCCGCTCCGACCTCGCCTCGGTCACCTCCCGGCGCGAGCCGCTTGCGAGGCCCAACGACGAGCGCGTCACCATCCCCGCCAACGGCTTCAGTCTCACGGGCACGCTGTCGCAGCCGCAGGGCGGGCCGGCGCGGGGCGCGCGCCTTCCGGCGGTCGTGCTGGTGAGCGGGTCGGCTCCCACCGATCGCGAGGAGATGCTGGCGGGCGTCCCGATCTTCGGGCAACTCGCCTCGGCGCTGGCCGACGCGGGGTTCGTCGTGGTGCGATACGACAAGCGCGGCGTGGGCCAGAGCGGCGGGCGCATCGAGAACACGACGCTCGGCGATTACGCCGACGATGCCATCGCCGCCGTCAAGTTCCTCGAGCGTCGCCGGGATGTCGATCGCCGCCGGATCGCGCTCCTGGGCTACGGCGAGGGAGGCGCGGTGGCCTCGGTGGCGGCCTCGCGCGAGGGGGCGGTCGCGGCGCTCGTGCTGGTGGCCGCGCCCGGGACCACCGGCGACGCCTACGTGCTCGAGCGCCAGGAGCACCTGCTCGGCCTCATGAAGATTACCGACGCCGAGCGGCGCGCGAAGATCGAGATCCAGAAGCGCCTGCAGCAGGCCGTGCTCACGGGCCAGGGTCTCGACGCGCTGCCCGCCGACCTCAGGCACCAGGCGGACACGCCGTGGTTCCGAAGTTTCCTCGCCTTCGATCCGGCGAAAGTGATCAAGAAGTGCGATCAGCCGATCCTGATCGTCCAGGGAGGCCTGGATCGCGAAGTGGCGCCGGCCAACGCCGACAGGCTGGAGACGATCGCCAGGGCCCGCAAGGGCCGGGCCGGCCGGGCCGTGGAGGTGGTGAAACTGCCCGCGCTCAATCACCTGCTGATCCCGGCTCCGACCGGCGAGATGGACGAGTACGATCACCTCACCAGCCGGGCGATTGCCCCCGAGGTCGGCGCGGCGATCGGGGCGTGGCTGAACGACATGATGGGAGCCCGCTAGGATGTGGATTCTCCGGACGAAGGCCGCCGACGGCGGCCGTGACGCGCTGACCTTCCGGCTGAGGGCCGGCGGGGTGAAGACCCTGGGCCGGGCGACGCGGGCCGACTTCATCGTCGACGAGCCGCTGGTGTCGCGCGTGCACTGCCGGTTCACGGCCGGGGCGACGGGCGCGCTCGAGGTGCAGGATCTCGACAGCACCAACGGGACGTTCGTGAACGGCAAGCGCGTGAAGAGGGCCCGGCTCGCGCCGGGCGACTTCGTGCGGGTGGGCCGCGTCGAGATCGAGGTGACCGAAGCGGCGAATTAAGGCGCTTCGGGCTACAGGCTACGGGCTACAGACTACCGGCCAGTTCAGCGTGACACGCATGATACGGCCCGAAGCCCGGAGCCCGAGGCCCGGAGCGGCCTGTAGCCTGAAGCCTCAAACCCGGTCTCCCCTGAGGAACGGGTTCGTCCGCCTCTCCCGCCCGATCGTCGTCGCCGGGCCGTGCCCCGGGTGCACGATCACGTCGTTCGGCAGCGTGAAGAGCACGCTCTGAATCGATCCGATCAGCGTGTCGTAGTCGCCTCCAGGCAGGTCGGTCCGTCCAATCGAGCCCGCGAAGAGCGTGTCGCCGGCCAGGAGCACCGTGCCCGCCGCCCCGCCGGGCCCGACGAGCAGGCAGACGCCGCCCGGCGTATGGCCCGGGGTGTAGAGCACGCGGGCCGACAGGGTGCCGATCTCGATCGGCACCGACAGGTCGTAGAACCTGTCGACCGGCGGCGGCGTCTCGATGTCGAAGCCGAAGAAGGCGGCCTGCTCGACGGCGCGTTCGTAGATCGCCACGTCGGCGTGGTGCAGCCACACGGGCGCCCCGGTCGCCGCCTTCGCCCGCGCCGTGCCGGACACGTGGTCCACGTGGGCGTGCGTGAGGAGGATCCGCCGGATCACCAGCTTCTCGTCCTCCACCACGCGCAGCAACTGATCGACTTCGTCGCCGGGATCAACGAGCACTCCCTCCCGGGTCTCTTCGCACGCGAGGACGTAGCCGTTCTTGTGAAACGGCGGCGCTTCGCGGATCTCGAGCAGCATCCAGTTATGATACCCGCAATGAACCGCCCCCTTCCGGCGCCGCCTACGCTCGACCAGGTCCGCGCCGCCCGCGCGAGGACGGCGCCGCGCCTCCGCCGCACGCCTCTCGTGCGATCCGACCAGCTCAGCGACGCGGCCGGCGGCGAGGTCTTCCTGAAGCTCGAGTCGCTGCAGGTGACGAGCTCGTTCAAGGCGCGCGGCGCGCTCAACGCGATTCTCGCGTTGCTCGAACGTCATCGGCCGAACGACACCCTGCCCTGCCTGGTCACCGCTTCGGCCGGCAACCACGGGCGGGCGCTCGCCTGGGCTGCCGGGCAGGCCGGCCTTCGGGTGGTCGTCTTCACGCCGCGCGCGGCGCCGGCCGCCAAGCTCGACGCGATCGGGCGCCACGGCGCCGAGCTGCGCGCCGAGGCCGCCACCTACGAGGAGTCTGAGCGGCTGGCCAAGCGGTTTGCCGCCGAGACCGGCGCGCACTTCATCTCGGCCTACAGCCATCCGGACCTGCTCGCGGCCGTCGGCGTCATCGGGCTCGAGATCGTGGAGGATCTGCCGCTCGTGGATCAGATCGTCGTGCCCGTCGGCGGAGGCGGCCTGCTGGCCGGCATCGCGGCCGCCGTCAGCCTCGTCCGGCCCGACGTCGAGATCGTGGGCGTCGAGGTCGAGGCGTCGCACCCGTTCGCCGCCTCGCTCGCGGCGGGCCGGATCGTCGAGGTGGAGGTGGGGCCGACCATTGCCGACGGCCTCGCCGGCAACATGGACCCCGAGAACCTGGCATTCCCGATCATCCAGTCGCTCGTCCGCCGGATGACGATGGTCGGCGAACCGGAGCTGCGCGAGGCCATCCGCGGGCTGGTGCGCTACGAGCACCTCGTGGCCGAGGGCGCGGGGGCGGTGGGCGTCGCGGCGGTTGCCGCCGGGCGGGTGCCTGCGCGCGCACGGACGACCGCGGTCATCGTCTCGGGCGCGAATATCGACATCGACAAGCTGGCCGGGATCATCGGCGGTTCGGGCTGAAGTCCGCGAGGTCCCGGCCGACGAGCGAGCGCAGGTCGGCAGCCATCGCCAGGGCCGACGGGTATCTCGCCTCGAGGCCCTTCGCCATCGCCCGCGCGAGGATCGCGTCGAGCCTTGCGGGCAGCACGGGGCTGGCGCGGAACGCGGGAGGGGCGTCGAGGCGAAGCACGTTGAGCGCCGCCGCCTGCGCGCTGATCGCGCTGAACGGGTTCCGCCCCGTCACCATCTCGTAGACGAGCACGCCGAGCGAGAAGATGTCCGAACGGTAATCCGCCCGGCCAGTCAGGATCTGCTCGGGTGACATGCCGCAGACGACGCGGCCGGCGTCCGGCCCGTCCGGCTCCTGGCCGCGGTCCAGTTGCCCGGCGATGGCCCGGCGGCGCTGCCCTTCGGCCGTCCAGGCCTGGAGCCCGAAGTCGAGGATCTTCGCCTTGTCCTTGTCGGTGATGAAGACGGTGGTCGGGCCGAGGCTCGCGTGCACCAGGCCCAGCCGGTGTCCCTCGGCCACCCCGCCGGCGAGCTGAAGCGTGAATTCGAGGGCCCGCATGGCGTTGAGCGGCATGCCACACATGCGTTCGCGCAGCGACTGCCCCGCCACGTACTCGTGCGCCAGGTACACACGGCCGGCCTCTTCGCCGGCGTCGAACAGGGCCGCGACGTTCGGGTGCGAGAGGGCCCGCGCCGCCGCCGCGTCGGCCAGCAGCGCCTCGCGGCGGGCGCTCCCGTCCGCGACGACAGGGGAGACGATGCGCAGCGCGACCGTCCGCCCCCGCGTGTCGCGAGCGCGCAGCAGGTCGCCCAGCGCGTTGGCGCCGAGCCGTTCGAGGATCGTGTAACGACCGAAGGTCTCCATGCGGATGGTCCTTGAGGGCGGACGACGGGCGCGCCTCCCGTAGCCGTATATCGGTCCCGGGCCGGCGCTCCAAAAGGGCGCAAGCCGTCAGCGTTCGGGCTTGGAGGGCCGGATTTCGATGTGGCTCGGCAGGCTGCGCGGGTCGTGTCCGAGCAGGTCGGCCACGACCCTGGCGACGTCCTCGGGGTCGAGCTTCCACTCGCTGCCCGCGCCCTGGTGGGTGCCGGCGAACTCGGTGCGGACCGAACCCGGCATGATGCAGCTGACGCGGATGTCCTCGTACCGGACTTCCTGCATCAACGCTTCGCTGAACGCGTTCAGCCCGGCCTTCGACGCGCAGTAAGCCGCGCCGCCGCGAAACGGGTTCTTCCCGGCGAGGCTGCTGATGTTGATGATCCAGCCGCCGCCGCGCCGGCGCAGGTGCGGGATCGCGACCCGGCAGCAGTGGAAGACGCCGGTGAGGTTGGTCTCGATGAGCTCGCGCCACTCGTCGGGCGACTGGTTGGCCACTTCGCAGAACGTTCCCGTGCCGGCGTTGTTGACCAGGATGTCGATGCCGCCGAACAGCTCGACCGCCTTCGCCATCGCGCGCTCGACCTGGGCGTAGTCGCGCACGTCCATCTCCACGCACTCGAAGCGCCCGGTGCTCGCGGCCCGCGGCCCGGTCTCCCCGCGTGCCTCGAGTTCCCGCAGCGCAGCGCGCGCCGCGTCGAAACCGGCCTTGCCCCGCCCCATGGCCACCACGTCGGCGCCGCGTGAAAGCAGCGCGGAGACGATGGCCAGCCCGATGCCCCGCGTCCCGCCCGTGACGACGGCGACCCTGCCCGATGTCTCGCTCACCTGCTACCTCCGCCGCCAGGTCTTCCCGGCGTCTGTCGTCTCGTACTCGGAACGATCCGCGGCCGTCACCGTCGCCGACAGCTCGTTCCAGGCGTGCACGGCCACCAGGTCGGCGTCGGTCGGCGGGTTCAGCCGCTGCCACGTCCGGCCGTCGGTCGAGCGCAGGACGACGCCGCGCGCGCCGACGATCCAGCAGACCCTATCGTTCGGCGCCGACGCGTCGGCGAGCGCCGTCGTCACGCCGCTCGACTGGCGTTCCCAGGTCTGGCCGCGGTCGGACGACCTCTCGATGGCGCCGTCCTGGCCGAATCGCCAGGCGATGGTGGATCCCGCGACGGCCGGCGCCGCCACGGAAACCGGCCGCACGGCCTGGAGGCCCGTGGCCCGGCCGGCGGCCGCACGGCCTCCAGCCGCGGCCGACTCGGCCACGGCTGGCTCGGCAGGCTTCGACACGGCGGTCATCAGCATCTTGTCGCGGGCCGCGTCGGCCTTGCGCCCCGCCAGCTCCGCCATCTGACTCTCAGGTTTCATCGCCTGCGGCGCCGCGGCGGCGGGAGGGGCGGCGATCGGGGCCGCGTTCGGGGCCGCATCGGCCCTCGCGGGAGAAGAAGGCGGAGGAGGCGGCGCTTGGCCGGTCCGGCCAGCCATGGTGCCGCGCGCTTTGAGGTCGGCGCCTGGGGGCGGCACGAACCTGACGGTGTCGGACGCGGAGCGCACCAGCTCGCTCGGAGCCTTCGTCGGCGCAGCCCGGTTCGTCGCCACCTGGGCCGGTTGCGGGCTTGCTGCCGCCGTCGTCTGCGAGCCTGCCTCGCCGTAGCCCGAAGGGCGAAGGCGGGTTGCCGGCCCGGGCGCGCGCAGAGTACGCGTGGCCACCACGACTACCAGCGCGGCCGTGGCCAGCGGAACCACCCAGCGCCAGTGCCAGTGCCACGCCCGCGCCGGCGCCGGCAGCGGGGCCGCCCTGATGACCTCGGGCTCCGATCGGGCCAGCGCGCCCAGGATTTGTTGGCAGCACTCGCAGCCGGCGAGATGCGCCTCGATCCGCTCGCTTTCGGGCGACGACAGGGTATGGTCGAACCACGCGGCCAGCAGGTCCGCGTCGGGGCAGGCGTTGCCCGACGCGTCGACCTCCCGCGCGAGCCCTCGCGCGATGAGCCGATCGAAACCCGGGTCGCGATCACTGCCTGTCGGCTTCACCTGACACCCCTTGCTCCTAGAACGATCCTCGCGCCGTTTCTTGCTGCCCGCCAGGTTTCGCGGCCGGCCGGCCGAGCCATTCCTCGAGGTCCAGGCCCACGTCCTCCGCCGCGCACTCGATGCACGCCCGGACTTCGGCGTCGCCGAGCCCGTCCTCCCGGCGGAGATGCCGCTCGACCGCGGCCCTGAGGTCTCTCCGGATGCGGTCGAGCCTGCGCGAGACGGTGGCTTCGTGCTCGCCGGTCAGGCGGCCGATCTTCGCGAGCGTCAGGTGCTGCAGGTAATAGAACGACAGCCTGAGGCGATCCGGCGGGTCGAGCGCGAGGATGGCCGCGCCGAGCGCGCGCTGCGCCATCCGCGCGAAACGCGCGCGATCAGGGTCCTCCTCGACGGCGGCCGGCCGCCGGGCGGGCAGCGCTTCGTCGTCTTCATCGAGAGGGCGCGTCTTCCGGGCGGCCCTGATCCGATCGACGTGCCGTTGCGCGAGGATCGATCGCAGCCACGTCGAGAGCCGGCTGCGGCCGTGGAAGTAGTCGAAGAGCGACCTGCGGTGCCCGTCGCGCTCCTCGAGACCGTACAGCTCGGCGTAGAGCGAGTCGGCCAGCTCGTTCCCCTCCTCGTCGCCGACGATCGCCCGCCCCGCGGCACGCAGCCCCGGCCGGTAGCACTCGATGAAGTAGGCCCACGCCGACACCTGCCCCTCCGAGCAGGCGCAGGCGAGCGCCAGCTCTTCGAGATTGAGCGAGTCGACGTACTCGGACACGAGGGCGGGGGTCCAGGTCTCGGTGGCGAATCGGCTGGCCACGCTGCGCTCGAGCGCGTGCGCGAACGAGGCGCGGCCGAGGTTCCAGCGCGGCGCGTTCGACCGCTTGAAAGCGCGGTCGAGCAGCCGGTCGTCCACGTGGCGGGCTGGCAATGATGGCGCGGGCGGCATGACCACACTTCGCGCGAGCCGCCGCTGGCGGCCTCGCGTCACCGGCCATTCTACCGCTAGAAATGCGGCGTCAGTTGGGCGATCCGAATTCGCCGCGGTGCAGCGCCAGGCCGCCGGAGAAGTCGGCCAGCCGGTCGCGGAGGATCATCCGGCCGCGGTGGAGCCGCGACTTGAGCGTCTCGCCGTTGACCGAGAGCGCCGCGCTCGCCTGCTCGGTGGACAGGCCGTACACGTCGCGGAGCAGGACCGGCACCCGGTAGATCGGCGGCAGGCCGGCCAGCGCCTTGACGAGCTTCTGCCGCAGCTCGCTGCGCAGCGTCTCGTCGTCGCCGAGCGACGACCAGTCGGCGAGGTCCGGCGCCCGCACGCCATCACTGCCGGCCGGCGAGATCAGCGGAAGCTCCGCGTCGTGCCTGGCCGCCCTGGCCGATCTCAGCCGCGACATGGCGGTGTTGAAGGTGATGCGGTAGATCCAGGACGAGAGGGCCGAGTCGCCGCGGAAGGAGTCGATGCTCCGGCAGACCTTCAGCAGCACGTCCTGCACGACCTCGTCGGCATCCTCCTCGTTCCTGACGTGCCGCAGAGCCAGTTGGCGGATCCGGCCGGAGTAGCGTTCGGCCAGCTCGAACGCCGCGTCGTCATCGCGTACGCGCAGGCGTTCGATGAGGTCCCGATCCGACGCCCTGTTGCCCGACACCTGTGCCATGGCTGTCGCTCCAAGGAGACCGAAGTGGATTACCGGACTCATTTTGTCTGATTTAACAATCCGAGTCAATAGGCAGGGCCAGATATCGCGTTTATGGGCAAAAAAACAGCAAATGTGGCTTGGCGCCGGTGGCGCGGACTGGGTGTGGCGCCGGCCTCCTGGCCGGCGTCAGGCCTGGACGATCCGGCGGAACTGGTCGACGACGGCCTCTTCGACCTCGGCCATGTCCACCGGCCGGCCGAGCTCGCGCGCGAGCGAGGTGACGCCGTGGTCGCGGATCCCGCACGGCACGATCAGGTTGAAGTAGTCGAGGTCGGTGTTGACGTTGTAGGCGAACCCGTGGCTGGTGATCCACCGGGAGATGCGCACGCCGATCGCGCCGATCTTGCTGCCGCCCGCCCAGGCGCCGGTCAGCCCCTCGATACGCCCGGCCGCGACGCCGAACCGCGCGCTCGCCCCGATCATGACGCTTTCGAGGTTGCGGACGTAGTTGTAGACGTCGGCGCGGTCCGGCTTGAGGTTGAGGATCGGGTAGCCGACCAGCTGGCCGGGGCCGTGGTAGGTCACGTCGCCGCCCCGGCCGGTCTCGTGCAGCTCGACGCCCAGCGCGGCGAGACGTTCGGGCGTCGCGAGCACGTTGGCGCGCGCCGCCTCCCGGCGGGTGCCGAGCGTGATGACGTGCGGGTGCTCGAGCAGCAGGAGCACGTCGCCGATGCGTTCGGCGCGGCGGTCCTCCACGAGGGTCCGCTGCAGCTCGAGCGCCTCCGCGTAGGAGATGCGCCCGAGCCGCCGAACTTCGAGGTCTCTCACAGGGCGGACGGATCGAAAGACTCGAGCTGCTTCTTGACCACCGACAGGAACTGGTCGGCCACCGCGCCGTCGATCAGCCGGTGGTCGAAGCCGAGCGACAGGTATGCCATCGGCCTGATCGCGATCGCGTCGTCCACGACGACGACGCGCTTCTGGATCGCGCCGACGTCGAGGATGGCGACCTGGGGCTGATTGATGACCGGCATGCCGATCACGGCGCCGTACACGCCGGGGTTGGTGATCGTGAACGTGCCGCCCTGAACCTCGTCCGGCGTGAGCTGCTTGCTGCGCGCGCGGCCGGCCAGGTCCTGCATCGCTCGGGCGAGGCCCAGCAGGCTCTTCTCGTCGGCCTGCTTCACCACCGGGACGATCAGCCCCCAGTCGAGGGCCACGGCGATCCCGATGTTGATGTCCTTGTGGTAGACGATCGAGTCGCCGTCGATCGACGCGTTGAGAACCGGAAACGTGCGCAGGCCGGCGACCACCGCCTTGACGACAAACGGCAGGTAGGTCAGCTTGGCGCCCGCCTGCTCGAATTCGGCCTTGCCGGCTTCCCTGAGCTTCGACACCCGTGAGAAGTCGACCTCGAACACCGAGTGCACGTGCGCCGAGGTGCGCCGGCTGGCGATCATGTGCTCGGCGATCCGCCGGCGCATGACCGTCATCGGTACCACCTCGTCCCCGGCCGCGCGCGAGACCGGCGTCGATGCCGGAGCCGCCGCGACAGCGGGCCCGGGCGCCGTCCTGGTCTCGATGAAGCCGAGGATGTCCTGCTTGGTCACGCGCCCGCCGGCGCCGGACCCCTCGATCCGCGAGATGTCCACGCCGTGCTCGGCGGCGATGCGGCGGACGACGGGCGAGGACTTCTGGCGGCGGAGGTCTTCGGCCGTCTCGGCCTCTTCGGCCTGTGCCGGCAGCGGCTCGGGCGGAGGGGCGCCTTCGCCCGAGGCTTCGGCGACCCAGGCACGCGCGGGCGGGACGGCCGCTCGGGCGGGCTGCGCGGGCGGCGCTGCCGCGGGAGCGGTCGCGGCGGCGGTCGCGCCCGGCGCCGGGTCGATGATCGCGACGACGTGGTTGACCGGTACCGTTTCGCCTTCCTGGGCGCGGATCTCGGTCAGCACGCCCGCTGCCGGCGACGGGATCTCGGCGTCCACCTTGTCGGTCGAGATCTCGAAGAGCGGCTCGTCCCGCTCCACGTGGTCGCCGACCTTCTTTACCCACCGCACGATGGTGCCTTCGGCAATCGACTCGCCCATCTGTGGCATCAGGACATTGGTCGGCATAGGTCCCTCAGATGTGAATCGCTCCGCCGTGCAGGGCGTGGGCGGCCTCGCCCATGCCCTCGGCGAACGTCGGATGCGCGTGGATGGTCCGCGCCAGCTCCTCGCCCGTGCACTCGAGGTGCAGCGCGGCCGCCGCCTCGGCCACCAGGTCGGTGGCGCGCGGCCCGATGATGTGCACGCCGAGCAGCTCGTCGTACTTCTTCTCGGCGACGATCTTCACGAACCCCTCGGTCTCTCCGGCGATCTTGGCCCGGCCGAGCGCGCTGAACGGGAAGCTGCCGACGGCGACGTCGTAGCCGCGCTCCTTCGCCTGCTGCTCGGTGAGGCCGACGCTGCCGATTTCCGGGTCGCAGAACGTGCAGCCTGGCACCTGGTCGTAGTTGAGCGTGCGCGGCGGCTGGCCTGCCGCGCGCTCGGCGACGGCGAGGCCCTCGGCGGTGGACACGTGCGCGAGCTGCGGATGACCCGGCCTGCCGAACGAGATCACGTCGCCGACGGCGGAGATGCCGGGCACCGACGTCCGGTAGAACTCGTCCACCACGACGTAGCCGCGGTCGATCCGGATCCCGGCCTCGGCGGCGCCGAGCCCCTCGATGACGGGCCCGCGGCCGGTGGCCACGAGCAGGTAGTCGGCGCGGAGCTTCTCCGTCTTCCCGTCCGGCAGCGACACGTCCAGGTCCACGCCGTCCGCGTCCGCGGCCGCGCGGGTCACCTTCGACCCGGTGTGCGTCGCGATGCCGCGCTTCTTGAACGCCTTCTGCAGCTCGGCCGACACGGCCTCGTCCTCGACCGGCACCAGGCGCGGCAGCAGCTCGACGATCGTCACCTCGCTGCCGAAGCTGCGGAAGATGGACGCGAACTCGACGCCGACCGCGCCGGCGCCGAGCACGACCACCGACTTCGGCACCTCGCGGATGGACAGCGCTTCGTCGCTCGTGATGACGCGCTTGCGGTCGATCTCCACGCCGGGCACGCTGCGCGGCTGCGAGCCGGTGGCCACGACGATCTCCCTCGCGGCGTGGAGCAGCTGCGCCTGCTCGCCGGTGACCTCGACGTTGCCGTGCCCGGCCAGGCGGGCCGTGCCCTTGATCCAGTCGATCTTGTTCTTGCGGAAGAGGAACTCGACGCCCTTGGTGAGCGTCGTGACGACCTTGTCCTTCCGGGCCTGCACCTGCTTCATGTCGAGGCCCACCGACGGCCCGTCGATCGTGAGCCCCCACTCCTTCGCGCCGCGCGCGATCTTCAGGGCGTGGGCGTGCTCGAGGAGCACCTTGGTGGGGATGCAGCCCCAGATGAGGCAGGTGCCGCCCAGCGCCTTCTGCTTCTCGACCACCGCCACGCGCAGGCCCAGCTGGGCGGCGCGGATGGCGGTCGGGTAGCCCCCGGTGCCGGCGCCGATGACGACCAGATCGTATTCGTTCGCCACGTTCGCTCCTCGTGCTGGAAACGCAACCGATCCATCGTCATCGAACGCCAGCCCTTCAGTCAAATGGGCCGGCTCCGGGCTCTCGGCTCTGGACTCTCGGCCGCGTCCGGCTCTCGGCCAAAAGCCAGACACCGCCCAGAGCCAAGAGCCGAGAGCCGTTGCGGGCCGGGCGGTAGGTACAATCCGGCCCGCATGACCTCCAAGCCGAAGACGGTGCTGATCGTCGACGAGGATGGTGCGGCGCGAATGCGCGCCTCCGCGCTGCTCCAGCGCCACTACCGGGTGCTCACCGCCGCCTCGGGCGAGGCGGCCGTCGCGATGCTGACCCAGGAGGAGGCGGACCTGCTGGTCGTCGACGACCAGCTGCCCGGCATCAGCGGCCTCGAGCTGCTCCGGATCGTGCGCGAGAACTACGCGCTGCCCGAGATCGTGATGACGTCGGCCGCCGGCAGAGTCGAGACGGCCGTCCACGCCATCAAGCTCGGCGCCTACCACTTCGTGACCAAGACCGGCGACGGCGAGGAGCTGCTGGCCGTGCTCCGCAACGCGAGCGACCACCAGGACCTCAACCGCCAGGTGCTCGCGCTGAGCGCCCAGGTCGCCGAATCGGACCGCGAGTTCGTCGTCGGGCCGAGCGCCGCCATGAAGGGTGTCGTGGACCTGGTCCAGCGGATCGCGAAGCTCTCGGCGACGGTGCTCGTGCTCGGCGAGAGCGGCACGGGGAAGGAACTCGTGGCGCGGCTCATCCACCGCCAGGGAGAAAGCCCCGAGGGGCCGTTCCTCCCGGTGAACCTGGCGGCGATCCCGGGCGAGCTGGTCGAGAGCACGCTGTTCGGCCACGAGAAGGGGGCGTTCACCGGCGCGGTCAGGCAGCAGCTCGGCAAGTTCGAGCTGGCCGCCGGCGGCACGCTGTTCCTCGACGAGGTGGGCGATCTCCGGCTCGACCTCCAGGGCAAGCTGCTGCGGGCGCTGCAGGAGAACGAGATCGAGCGCGTGGGCGGGGCGCGGCCCATCCGCACCGACTTCCGGCTGATTGCCGCGACCAACTCCGATCTCGAGAAGGCGGTGAAGGAGGGGCGGTTCCGCGAGGATCTCTACTACCGGTTGAACGTCATCCCGGTGCGGATGCCGCCGCTGCGCGAGCGCGTGGAGGACATCCCGGACCTGGCCGCGTGCTTCGTCCGCCGCTACGCGACGCGCTTCCGGCGGAACGTGCAGGGCGTCGCGCCGCCGGCGATGGCGCTCCTGCAGACCTACTGGTGGCCGGGCAATATCCGCGAGCTCGAGAACCTCATCGAGCGCCTCGTCGCCATCACCGACAAGGAGTGGCTCACCGACGAAGACCTGCCCGTCGAGCTCCAGGTCCCGGTGCCGGTGCCGGAACAGGAGGCGGGAGACGGCGGCGGCCGGCTGCTCTCGCACGCCTGCGAGACGTTCGAGCGCACGTTCATCCTGAGAGCGCTGGAGCGATCGGGCTGGAACGTGACGGGAACGGCCCGTCACCTGGGGATCCCGCTCAGCACGATGAAGCACAAGATGGACCGGTTGGGGATCCGGCCCCTGGCCAGGCGGCTGAGAGGGAATTGACGAGGAAACGGCGGGCCGAGGCAGGACCCCGGCGGGCAGTCGGCAGGAAGCTGGCCCAGATATCCTGAACCGGCGTCCTGCGGACCGACCCACCCCCTCCGAAACACGATCGCCGTTCGCCTAAACCAACCAGCGGCGACGGCTTGCCAACCGCAGCTCGCCGAGGACCAGTGCCGGCCCCACAGGCGAGCGAAGGTTGGCGGCGAGGACCGCGGTTACTTGCGCGGGAGAACCGTGTCCTTGAGCTGCTTGACGATCTTGGCCTTCACGACGGTCTTGGCCGGGATCTTGATCGCCTCGCCGGTCGCGGGATTGCGTCCCATCCGCGCCTTGCGCTTCTGGACGACCAGCTTCGCCATCCCGGGCAGCACGAACTCCCCGGCCCGCTTGAGTTCCTTCTCGGCGAGCACGGCCAGCTCGTCGAAGAAGTCACGCGCCTGCGTCCGCTTCATCTCGAAGCGATCCGCGAAGTGCGCGAAGAGCTCGGACTTGCCCATCCTGCGGGCGTCAGCCATCGGCGTCCCCCTGACGTTGAGCGCGCTCAGATATCGACCGTCACCAACCGCGCGCGCAAGCGGTCTGTGCGGAAACAGGCCCAATTTTCGAGCCATCCTAGCGCGCGGCTTCGGGCGTTGTCAATCGCGGGGCCGCGCCCCCTCGGGCGTCCGCGCGGGCTCGCCGGCACCCGCCCCCGTTGGGCGGGATGCGGACTAGAATTGGGAGATGCCTGCACCCGAGATCGAGACGTTCCCCAACCCCAACCCGTCGCGCGACTACGAGATCGAGATCTCGTGCCCCGAGTTTACATCGGTCTGCCCGAAGACGGGGCTGCCCGACTTCGGCGAGATCCGGATCGCCTACGTGCCCGACGAGCGCTGCATCGAGCTCAAAGCCCTCAAGTACTACCTGGTCGGATTCCGGAACCGCGGCATCTTCTACGAGCAGGCGACCAACGAGATCCTCGACGACCTGGTGGCCGTGTGCCGGCCGCGGCGCATGGTGGTGACCGGCGATTTCACGCCGCGCGGAGGAATCAAGACGGTCGTCACGGCACGGTACGACAGGACAGCGTAGTGGTCAGTGGCCAGTTGTCAGTTGCCAGTCGATCACGCGTGTCACACTGACCACTAGCCACTGGCCACTACATAGCTGGACGGCTCCGATGCGCCGCATTCCAATTGAGCCCGTCCTCGACCTCCACACGTTCTCGCCACGCGATGTGAAGTCGGTCGTCGAGGAGTACGTCCGCGCGGCCCACGAGGCCGGCCTGCGCGAGGTGCGCTTCATCCACGGCCGCGGCCGCGGCGTGCAGCGCGGCATCGTCCAGGCCGCGCTCGAGCAGAATCCGCTCGTCGAAGAATTCTGGGACGCGCCCGACTCCCACCTGGGCGCGACGGTCGCAAGGCTGAAGGACGGCTCCCGGCGTTAGACTCTCGGCACCGCCCGGCTAGCGGTCTGCTTACACCCGCCGGCTGGACCTCTCTGCCCTCAGTTCATAGTGCGGCGATCTCGAGTCGAAGCGGGCGAGGACGGCGCGCGCCGGAGCGGCGGAACGGCCTTTCCCGCCGACGAGCAGGCCAGCAGAACGCCGAATCGCTTCTCGCGCGTCTCTTCCCGCTTCGCACTCATGACCCAGAACGAGGCCGTGCGTCGGTACCATGGCGGCTGGGTGCTGAAGAATCGCCACGCACCCTTGTCAGCCCGAAGGCGGCGCGCGAACGCGGGGTTGAGATCCACGGCTCGCGCTTCGAAGGAGTAGGCGGAACTCTTCCGCTTCGCGAAGGCCTCCGCGCCCGGCGGCTGCATGCGGCCCTCGGCCTGGAGCTCCAGGGCCCGTTCGACGTTGACCTTGCTCCACTCGCTCCCGGGCCGGCGCGGAGTGAATCTGGTGGCGAAGCTGACCTCGTCGAGCCCGCGGCGCACGCCGTCGATCCAGCCGAAGCACAGCGCCTCGTCCAGGGCCTCGCGATAGGTGAGGCCGCGGCCCTTGTGCTCAACCTTGTAGCACCGCACCACGAGTTCCGCCTCGCTCGCGCCGTGCTTCTCCAGCCAGGTGCGGAACGCCGACTGGCGTCGGAACGATCTCGCTGCTAACGCCGGCACCTTCACCTCCGGACCCGGGCCCATCAACGGGCGCGCCTCAGCGCTTCGGCACGATGTGCGCGCCGGCGTAGGCCGAAGGCATGAGCACGACGAGGCTCGCGACCCAGAACCACGCGGGCGGAGGAAGCATCAGGTTGCTCGCGACGCCGGCCAGCGTCAGCAGCGCGCCGAGGACCAGCCCGTGCCCGACGGTCGCCCGCGGCGCGACGCTGGCAGTCACCCAGCCGCCGACGACGCCGCCCAGGACCCAGCCCGCAACGACGACGAGGAGCGCACCAAGAGGCGCCGCGGCGAAGATCGCGCGGATCGTCTCCCGGTCCGTCACCCCTTCCGCGGCTTTCGCCAAACCCGGGTAGAGCACGCGGCCGTTGATCATCTCGACGATCATCATGACGGCGCTCGCGGCGACGAACCCCGCGACGACGCTGCCGATGCTTCTGAGAGCGCTGCGCATTGAACCTCCTGCCCGAGCGCGCGCCGGCGGAACCGGACCGGCCTGGCTCATCCGCAAGAATCTACACTTTTCTGGGCTGTGAGGGCAGCAAGACGCTATTTATACCAGACATAATGTCCGCCATCCTTGACATTTTGCAATGTATACGATACATTGTGTCCCGGAGGCAAAACGAGTGGCCACCGAGCAACTTGGCAATCGTCTCAGGGTCGCACGCGCCGAGCGCCGCCTCTCGCAGGCGGAGCTGGCCGACCTGGTGGGCGTGACGCGCCAGACAGTCAGCGCGGTCGAAACGGGGCAGTACTGCCCGTCCGCCCTGCTGGCCTTTCTGCTGGCGAGGGAACTCGGGAAACGGGTCGACGAGGTGTTCTTCATCGAAGGAGGTGTCAGATGAGCCCTGCTCTCTCCGCGCGCCCTTCCGTGGATCGCGATGAGCGAACCGTCGCCGTCGAGAACGCCAGCTACCGATTGGCCTACCAGTTCATGTCGTTCGGGCTGTTGCTGCTGGTCGGCTACCGCAGCTTCGTTCTTCACGAGAGCAACTGGGACCTGTTCGCCCTGGTGATTCTCGGGGGTGGTGTCGGCACGGTGTACCAGGCGACCCACAAGGTCCTGGGGCGCCGGTGGCTGTTCGCGTCTGTGTCGGTCTTCGTGCTGGCCGCCGTGGCGGCCGCCGTGCTGGTCGTGATTGCCGTGCTCGCTCGCCGGTAGCGCGGCTTGCGAGCGGTCGGTGTCTGGGGCGTCGTCACCGATTGCTCGGTTCGTCGAATTCCTGGAGTTCCACCGGCGCGCCGTCGTCCTCGATGAAGGCGACGCGAACGCCCGGCGAGGGTTCGTTCGGCGCGATCAGGATCAGCTTTCCTTCCAGTGCTGCGTCCAGTTCCGGAACGACGAACGCGACGTGCGGCACGGTCTTCACGAGCTTCGATCGTCACGCGATCCACTGATCGGGAACTTCAGCAGCACATTCTCCCCACCTGCGATGAACGCAGGGAGATAGGACTGATCGAGCGCGAACTCGAAGTGGTGAGACTGCGCGAGCGGGTCGGCGGAGAGATCGAGGCTCACGCCGAGCTGGCCCCGTACGTCGATTCCCAGCTTCACGCGGAAGTTCGGTTCGATCGCGTCGAACACGAATTCGCCCGTCATCTGCCGGTACAACCGCTTGCACCCATCGATCAGGTCCGACAGCTCTCCAGCGTGGAGGATTGGACCTTCGGCCTGCACCACGGCGTACGCGGCATCGACTTGCATCAGCACGCTCAACCAGTTGGCATCCCGGTAATCGCGGGAGTCCGAGAACTCCCGCCCGCGGACCCATATCGACAGCGACCCGAGTCGCATGTCCGGCGAGCCGGGCGGCTCGTGCAGACCGTCGTGTCGTGCCATGTCGATTCCGGACCTCCGTGCCTGTTATTGCTTCCTTCGCCTCGCCGCCGTGCGAGCCGACTCCTGCCTTACTCTGAGCAGCACAACTCTCTTGATGAGATCGTAGGGGATCGGCCGGTCGAGCGGGAACTTGAGATTGCCCTTCGGACCGGCATAGGGCCGCAGCGCCTTCTCGAGATCCGCGTCACCCGACACCGGCGGATAGAGACCGATGTGATTCTTGAAGGCGGCGAAGTACACCAGGATCCCGTGCAGCCTGAACGCGGGCATGCGATAGCTGATGAGCTCCTGTGCGCCAGGGGCGGCGCCGCGGACGATTCGCCGGATCTTCTCGAGGATCAGTCGCACCTCGAAAGGTGCCGCCGCGATGTACTCGTCGATGGTGGTCGGCGCCGCTTTACGGATGGCCATGACGGGTCCCTCATCGGTTCGACAGGATTTCCTCCACCAGTTCGGCCGCGCACCTCACGAGCTCCGGGCACTTGGTACGGAACAGGCCCGCTTCCCGCGCGGCCTCGGCGCCCGCGGGCGTGCTGATGTCGCAGCCGAGAAGCTCCCGGCACGTCAGGCTGCCCTGCCGCTCCCGGAAGGCCTTCGAGAAGGCCACGACGGCGTCGTAAGCCGCCTGTCGGCCCTCGACGACGGTGCAGTCGGAGCCGCTCTTCGCCAGGCCAAGGATCATGTAGGCCCCGGTCACCGCCCCGCACGTCTCCGCCAAGCGCATGCCGCCCGCAAACCCCGCCGCGAGACGCAGGGCGTGCGGTTCGCTCAGGCCGTACCTCGGGCCGTATGTTGCCGCCACCGCCTGCGAGCACGCGCAGCCATTACGGAAGAGCTCGACCGCTTTCGACACATCGTTCATGCGTAACCTCACCGCCCCGCCACTGGTCGTGCGGACTGTTTATCGTGGCCACGGCTTACGGCTCACGGCTTACTGCGTCATGAGCCGGGGCTCACCCTGGCCCATGAACACCGCACGCCGCGTCTCGGGTCTGCCACTTCGCAAAGCGGCCCCTCCCGGGCCTCACTGTCGGGGCAGGTTTACGCTTTGCTTCGGGCAGACCCTGCGGCGCGGCATAGGGCCGACCGGGCCGCCTCGCCTCGGCGCTACCTTCTGAGCACGCGTCGCGTCTTACGCCTCGCGCTTAGGCATTCGGCGGGCCCACCCGCAGGTGCCTGGCCCAGAGCGTCAGCCACACGGCTACGATCGCGATGGGCCAGAGGCCGAGTTTCAGGAGAACCAGCGCATGGAACCACGTGGGGGCGAGGCTCTCCCAGGTTACGCCCGGGCCGCACAGCGAGAGGTACCACGCCGGTCTCACATTCAAGGCCAGCAGGTAGCCCAACCACTGGACGATCACGAACGCGACGGCGATGAGGAGGGTCCACCACGCGGCGACCGCCGCGGCCCGAACTTTCGCGCAGAAAGCATTGTCCATGGGAATACCTCCTGATTTGGAGAGGTCCAACGAGAGACCGCGATTCCGGGCTTCGCCGAACCGCGGTCGTTTAGCCACGCGGCGACTCCTACCACTTCGGCCCTCGCGCACGCATGATCGGTTCGTACGACCGCCACCAGGTGGCGCGATCGGCGAACGATCTGTCGTCGCAGGATTGTGCGGCGCGCTTCAGGACGACAGCTTCGCGCTCGACGCGCGCTGCTCGCGGCGCGCCAAGGTGCTGGACCTCGAACGTGCCGCGCAGACTCACCGCGTCGAGCACTCCTGAGAAGGTGACCACTTCCCGGGTCGGCCCGGAACGATCGACGCCAAAAGACATCTTCGCCCTGAACGACACGACGCCTGTCCTGTCCGCATGACGGACCTGCTCCAGCAGTCCTGCGGGAGGATCAAATGGAGGGCCCTCGTACCGATCCACAACCCCGAACCACTCCGACTCGCTGGACCAGAGTTGAACGCGGTAGCCCCTGGCGTGTTCCGAGGTCGCTGTCACGTCCTCGAAGCACCCGACCAATCTCACGCCCGTCCCGGCGAGGCAGGTGGCGTGAAGCAGGCCGACGACGAGCGCGCCGGCGAGGAGCGTGGCCGCCCAAACGTGTCTCGGCGTCACGAGCGTTACCCCATCATCAGCATCGGTTCTGGCGGCCCGGCGTCGCTTATTTCGCAGTACGCAGTGGCCGCGCCGCGTCCGGCCGGCCGGATTGTCCTCCCGCCGTGGGGCCGCGGCAAGCGGTTTCGGCGCAGGATGCGGCCGGCCAGGAGGCCGGCCCCACCACGGCCTCGGGCCTCGCCGACGGGCAGGCACAAGGCCTCCACGGGCAGGCACAAGGCCTGCCCCTACGAGGTCACGCCGCACCGGCCAGGCCTGGAGCCCAAAGCCTGGAGCCCGGAGCCCTCGTTCGGCCCGGTTTGCTAACCTGGGGCCGTAATGTTCGTCTAATCCTCCAGATGGACGAGAACGACGCCAGCGACGTCGCCCGGGCGCAGGCGGGGGATGAGGCCTCATTCCGCCGGCTCGTCGAGCAGCACAGCCGCGGTGTCTTCCAGCTCGCCTTCCGCCTGACCGGGAGCGAGTCGGACGCCGACGACGTCGTCCAGGAGACGTTCCTGAAGGCGTACCGGGAACTGAGACGCTTCGAGTCCCGGTCGAGCTTCAGGACCTGGGTCCATCGGATCACCGTCAACTGCGCCTACGACCTGCTCCGGCAGCGGCCGCGGCACCGGGGCGAGTCGCTCGACGCGGGCCTGCCGGGCGGGCAGGAGGGCGGGATCGAGCTCGAGGCGGACGCGACGTCGTGGCCAGACCGTCTCGCGTTCGGCGCCGAGGTCCAGAGCTGCGTCAGGGCGGCGCTGGACCTGCTGACGCCGACCGAGCGGACGGCCTTCGTGCTCCGGCACTTCGAGGGGCGCTCGCTCGACGAGATCGGCGAGACGCTCGGCCTGCGAACGGGGGCGACCAAGCACAGCATCTTCCGCGCGGTGCAGAAGATGCGGAAGGCGCTCGCGCCCATCGTCGGGCAGACGGTTGGGGAGAACGGCGGACGCGGATTGCGGCAGATACAGATATAGGCGATGGAAGCCATGAACCACCTGACCGAAGAGGAACTGGTCCTCTACCACTACGGCGACGCCGGCGACGGGGCCGGCACGGCCGCCATCGACGGGCACCTGCGCGCCTGCGAGGCCTGCCAGGCGGACCTCGAGGATCTGCGCCGGACGCTCGAAGCGGTGGACCTGCTGCCGGTGCCGGAGCGGGGGGACGAATACGGCGCCCGCGTCTGGGCGCGGATCCAGCCCGCGCTCGCTCGGCCCTCGCCCGGTTGGCGCGAACGGCTGAGGGCCGTGGGGCGCAGGGCTGAAGCCCTGCGCTATCTGCTGGCCACCCTTGTCACGCCGCGAAAGCTCGGGTGGGCCGGGGCCGCGGCGGCGCTGTTCCTCGCCGCGTTCGTGGCCGGCAATTTCGTCAGGGGGCACTGGACGCGGGTTTCCCCGACCCCGACTGTGGCCCAGGCGCCGCCGGCGCACCAGACGACGCCCGAGGCGACTCCGACGTCCGCGGCCGACCGCGAACGGGTGCAGGCGGGGGTGCTGCTGATGGCGGTCGGCGATCACCTGGAACGGTCGCAGGTGACGCTCAGCGAGCTGGTGAACACTCCGAGCGGGCCGGAAGTGGACGTCTCGGACGAACGGGACCGCGCCCGCGACCTGGTCAGCGAGAACCGTCTCTACCGGCAGACGGCGGTGAGGACGGGCGAGCCCGCGGTGGCCAGCGTGCTCGACGACCTCGAGCGGGTGCTGGTCGAGGTCGCCAACGGCCCGTCGACGATGAACGCGGCCGAGTTCGACCACGTGCGCAAGCGAATCGAGCAGCAGGGAATCATTTTCAAGGTCCGCGTGTTCGGCGAGCGCGTGCGCGAGGCGGAGAGCCGCCCGATCGTTCGCGCCGGAATGCGCGGCTGACGATCAAGGACGCTTCGGCGCAGGGCTGAAGCCCTGCGCTATCTGCCATCAACGAAGGACACCACTATGAAGCGAATTACATCGCTCGCCGTCTCGTTCGGACTCGTCGCGGCGCTCGCCGGCGCGCAGGCGCTGCCGGCGCCGCCGCCGCCCCCGACCCCGCGCGTCGCTCCTGCCCAGCCCCCGGCGCCGCCGGCGCCACCGGCAGCGCTGCCGCACCTCACGCTGGAGCTCGAGCGGCTCGGCCCGGCGCTCCGGAGCCTCGACCACCTGCAGGACATCGACCTGATGGCAATGGCGTTCGACGACACGATGGTGGACGTCGACGCCGCGCTCGCCGGCGCGTTCGACGCGTTCGACGACCCGCAGGCGGTCGCCGTCGCCAGGGGCGGCCAGGTGATTCGGCTCAGGTCTGAGAACACCGACTACGACCGCGGCACGTCGTACCTCGACTCGGGCCGGTACGACCGCGCCCTCGAGGCGTTCGACAAGGTCATCGCGGCCAACGGGCCGAAGGCCGACGGCGCGATGTACTGGAAGGCGTACGCGCTCAACCGGCTCGGCAAGCGCACCGAGGCGATGGCCGTCATCGACGACCTGGTGAAGACGTTCCCGTCGAGCCGGTGGACGGGCGACGCGAAGGCGCTCCGCATCGACGTGCAGCGCGCCACCGGGCAGCCGGTGTCGCCGGAGCAGACCTCGGATGAAGACCTGAAGCTCATCGCGCTCAACTCGGTCGTGGCGACCGACCCGGACCGCGGGATCCCGATGGTCGAGCAGGTCCTCAACGGCTCGGCCTCCCCGCGGCTCAAGGAGCGGGCCCTCTTCGTGCTGGCGCAGAGCGCCTCGCCGCGCGCCAAGGCGCTGCTCTCCGAGTTCGCGCGGGGCAGCAAGGGGAACCCCGACCTGCAGCTCAAGGCGCTCGACTACCTCGGCGCGTTCAGGGGCGGGCCGGACGTCAAGCTCCTGCTCGACGTTTACAGGACCACCAACGACGTGGACGTGAAGCGGCGGGTGATCCGGAGCCTGGGCATGGCGGGGCGGCGCGGCCTCAGCTTCACCTATACCCTCGGCGGCAACGGGCTCTTCGAGAGCTACGGGCAGAACGTCGAGGTTTACGGCCGCGCCATGGACGAGGCGCGCGCGGCGCTGGATCGGGCGAAGGCGGATCTCGATCGGAACATGGCGCAGGACCAGGCGGCCCGCGTGCGCGTCGAGATCGACCGGGCGAGGACCGAGCTGAAACAGGAGTCCGCCACGAGCGCCGAGCGCGAGAAGGCGCGGGAGGCGACGGCGAAGGAGGCCGGCGACGCGCTGTGGCAGCTCTACCAGACGGAGCCGTCGATCGACCTCAAGCGCGAGATCCTGCGCAACCTGCGGTTCACCACCGAGACCGACCACCTGCTGCAGATTGCGAAGACCGAGAGCAACCCGCAGCTCCGCGAGGCGGCGGTGCAGGGGCTCATCCTCGACCGCACGCCGCAGTCGGCCGAGACGATGCTCGGCCTCTACAGGACGGAAAAGGACCCGGCGGTCAGGCGCCAGATCGTGGACAGCGTGGCGGCGACGCACGGGAACGCGGCGACGCTGGTCCAGATGGCCAGGCAGGAGAACGACCCCGCGCTCCGGAAGCGGATCGTCGAACGCCTCTCGACCATGAAGGACAAGGAGGCGGTGGACTACATGATGGAGATCTTGAAGAAGTAAGAAGGTACCGAAGTAAGAAGTACGAAGAGTACGGTCGCGCCTCGCGCAATCCGTACTTCGTACTTCGCACTTCGCAAGTTCGTACTTCTGGCGACGTGCCCTATTTCCTGCCCTTCTCTACCTCTCGCCAGACGCGCAAGAGGTTCCCCCCCCAGATCTTGTCGATCTGGTCCTCGCTGTAGCCCCGCTTGACCAGTTCGACGGTGACGTTGAGCGCCTCGGAGTGGTCGTTGAAACCCGGGATGCCGCCGCCGCCGTCGAAGTCGGTGCCGATGCCGACGTGATCGATGCCGGCCACCTGCACCGCGTGGTCGATGTGATCGACGTACTCCTTGAGCGTCGCGCCCGGGTACTTCGCGTCGATGGGCTTCAGCCGCTCTTCGTAAGTGGCGTAGAGCTTCTCCTGGGCAGCCCGCTGCTCGGGCGTCATCGCCGGCCGCGTGCCCCCCTGGCCCGAGCGCCCGCCCTGGCCGCGCCCGCCGCCGCGCCGCCCGCCGAGGCCCAGTTCGTCGCGCAGCGCCTGGACGGCCTTCGCCCGTTCCGGCGACGGAGTCTTCAGGTACTCATTGAGCGCCACGATCTGGATGACGCCGCCGTTCTTCGCGAGCGCCTTGAGCTGGTCGTCGGTGAGGTTGCGGTCGCTCGGCGCGAGGGCCGCGCAGCCGGAGTGCGACTCGATGACCGGCGCCTTCGAGATGGCGATCGTGTCCCAGAACGACTTGGCCGAGGCGTGCGAGAGGTCCACCATCATCCCCAGGCGGTTCATCTCGGCCACGACTTTCCGGCCCTGCTCGGAGAGGCCGTTGTTCAGCGGCTCCTTCGGCCCGGACGAGTCGGCGAGCTGGTTGTGCGAAGAGTGCACGAGGGTCATGTACCTCGCGCCGCGTGCGTAGAACTCGCGCACCGTCGCGAGGTCCATCCCCGCCGGGTAGCCGTTCTCGACGCCGACGAGGATCACCCGCTTGCCGGTCTTCGCGATCCGCTCGACGTCGGCCGGCGTCCGCGCCAGTTCGCACAGCTCGGGGTGCATCTTCCTCAACCTGTCGATCGCGTCGAACTTCGCCATCGCCTCGTCGTAGGCGGCCTTGAAGCCGGCCGGCGTCAGCTCGGGGTGCTGGCTGACGAAGACGGCCAGGAAGACGCCGTCGAGGCCCCCCGCCTTCATCTTGACGAGGTCGCACTTGAGGTTGGTCAGAGTGCCGGGATCCAGCGCCGGCGTGGCGTAGTTGGAGCCGGGGATGTCCACGTGCGTGTCGATGGTGAGCGCCCGGGCGTGGATCGCCTTCGCCCTGGCCAGGAGCTGGGCGTTCGGGTCTTGCTGCCCCGCGCCGAGGCCGACCACCGCGACTGCCGACAGAACCAGGATCGACGCGAGAACCGAGTGATTCACGAGCATGTTCCTTCCAGGGACACGGATGATGTCAGTTGATGTCGAGCTTGCCCGCCGTAGCCCGCAGGGCGAAGGCGGAGCCTGCCCGCCGTAGCCCGCAGGGCGAAGGCGGGGCACACGAACGCCGTCTGGAGCCAGATACGCCGGTCGCGTTCCGGACGCTTACGCGCGGCAGCAGCCCGCGAGCAGCCGGACCGCACTGCGGCAGTCGTCCTCGCTGATCCCGTAGTGCGTCACCATCCGCAGCCGGCCCGCGCCGAAGTCCGACAGCAGCACGCCCGCCTCGCCGGCCGCGGCCTGGAGCTTCTCGGCCTCGGCGACACTCGCCAGGCTGAAGATGACGATGTTGGTCTGGACCGAGGACAGGTCGATCGCGACGCCCGGGAGGCGCGACACGCCCTCGGCGAGGATCCGGGCGTTCCGGTGATCCTCCGAGAGTCGGTCCACCATCTGGGTGAGCGCCACGATCCCCGGCGCTGCGATGACGCCGGCCTGCCGCATCCCGCCGCCGAGGATCTTGCGCATGCGGCGCGCGCGGTCCACGAAGGCCGCCGGGCCGCAGATCATCGAGCCGACGGGCGCCGATAGCCCCTTGGACAGGCAGAGCTGCACCGAGGTGACCTGCCGGGTCCAGTCGGTGACCGGCCGGCCCGCGGCCACGGCGGCGTTGAACAGCCGCGCGCCGTCGAGGTGGATGGGAAGGCCGTGCTTGCGCGCGATGGCCGCGACGTCGGCGAAGTAGGACGGCGAAAGGACCGACCCGCCGCACCGGTTGTGCGTGTTCTCGAGGCAGATCACGCCCGGCGGCGCCCAGTGGTAGAAGTGGTAGTGGTGCGACGGCAGGTGGATTGCCGCTTCGATCGCCTCGAGCGGCAGCGTGCCGTCCGCGCGCGTCGGCACGGTGTGCAGCACCATGCCGCCGAGCGCCGAGGCCGAGCCGTTCTCGTAGTTGAAGATGTGCGACTCGTCGCCGAGGATCACCTCCTGGCCGCGCTGGCAGTGCGCCAGCAGCGACGCCAGGTTCCCCATCGTCCCGCTGGTGACGAAGAGGCCGGCTTCCATGCCGGTCATCCGCGCCGCCAGGGCCTCGAGCTCGTTCACGGTCGGGTCGTCGCCGAACACGTCGTCCCCAACCTCCGCGCCCGCCATCGCCTGCCGCATGGCAGGCGTCGGCAGGGTCACCGTATCGCTTCGAAGATCTATAGCCATTGGTATGTGTCCGCCTTACGCCTTACGGCTCACGCCTTGCGCAGGGCTGAAGCCCTGCGCTATCTGCAGATCTGGTCGAGATCCCCAGATAGCGCAGGCCTTCAGGCCTGCGCCACTGCCTGCTGCCTACCGCTTACTGCCTACTTCGCTTCCTTCACCCACTTGTCCATCCACGCGATGAACTCGTGATACCAGAGCGCCGAGTTCGCGGGCTTGTTGATCCAGTGCCCCTCGTCGGGGAACACGATCATCTTCGACGGCACGCCGAGCCGCTGCAGCGTCGTGAACAGCTGCAGCCCCTCGCCCACCGGCACGCGGTAGTCCAGCTCGCCGTGCATGACGAGCGTCGGCGTCTTGAAGTTCTTCGCATACGTGTGCGGCGAGAACTTCGCGTACAGCTCGGGGTTGGTCCACGGCGTCCCCTTGAGGTCCCACTCCGGGAACCACAACTCCTCGGTCGCGCCCCACATGCTCGTCAGGTTGTAGACGCCGGAGTGGGTGACGATCGCCCGGAAGCGGGTCGTGTGGCCGAGGAACCAGTCCATCATGTAGCCGCCGAAGGACCCGCCCGCGGCGCCGGTGCGCCCCTTCTCGACGTAGGGCAGCGCTTCGGCGAAATCGGCGCCCTTCATCAGGTCCTCGTAGACCTGGCCGCCCCAGTCGCCGCTGATCTCGTCGGTGAAGGCCTGGCCGAAGCCCGTGGACCCATGCGGGTTCGGCATGACGACGACGTAGCCGGCGGCGGCGAAGACCTGGGGGTTCCAGCGGTAGCCCCAGGTGTTGTTCCACGCGTTCTGCGGGCCGCCGTGGACGAGGTAGAGCAGCGGGTACTTCTGCCCGCTCTTGAAGTCCGGCGGCTTGACCACCCAGGCCTGGATCTTCGCCCCGGCCGCGCCGTCGAACCACACCTTCTCCGCCGGCCTGAGGCCGTAGGTCGAAAGGAGCGGGTTGGCGGTCGTCAGCCGCGTCCGCCCCGACGCGTCGGCCGCGCTCGCGCGGTAGATGTCCGGCGCCTCGTCGAGCGTGCTCCGCGTGAAGACGGCGGTCTGCCCGTCCGGCGTGAAGTGGATGTCGGCGATCGAGCCGCCGACCTTCATCGGCGTCGGCGTCCCGCCGGCGACCGGCAGGACGTACCAGGCGACCTCGCCCTCGTCCTCGGCCGTGATGTGGAGCGTCTTCGAGTCGGGCGCCCACACGTAGCTGTCGATCGAGCGATCCCAGGACGGCGTCAGCGAGTGCGCCGTCCCCGCCTGGCGGTCGTAGAGCATCAACTGCCAGCGGTCGGCCTCGAACCCGGGGCGCTGCTGCGCGCGGTAGGCGATGTAGCGCCCGTCGGGCGAGTAGGCGGGGCCGCCGTCGGCGGCCGGGTTGGTGGTGATCTTGCGCGGCTCGGCCGAGGGATTGGCCAGGTCGACGACGAACAGGTCGCTGTTCGTGCTCGTCGCCTCGACCGGGTCGGTCTTGCGGACAAACGCCAGTTCCCTCGAGTCGGGCGAGACGGCGTAATCGTCGGGACCGCCCAGCGAGAACGGCGGCACGTCGGCGGCGCCCGGCGTCAGGTCGCGCGGGTCCTGCGAACCGTCGATCGGGAACAGGAACAGGTGGCTGTAACGCCCGTCCTTCCACGCCGTCCAGTGGCGGAACAGCAGGTGGTCGGCGACGTGCGCCTTGCTCGTCCTGTTCGAAAACTCCGCGAACGCCTTCTCGTCGCAGGCGACGGTCGTGCACTGCGGAAAGACGTCGGAGGCGAACACGATCGACTTGCCGTCGGCCGTCCAGGTGAAGCTGGACACCTCGGTCGAGAGGCTCGTGATCCTCCGCGCGTTGGAGCTCGCCGTGCCGCTCCGATCGACGCCCACCATCCACACCTGCGACTGGCCGCCGCGGGTGGAGATGAAGGCGAGGCGCGTCCCGTCGGGCGACCAGCGGGGGGAGGTGTCGGACCCATCGGGGCGTACGAGCCGATAGGGCGCGCCGCCAACCGTCGGCACCGCCCAGATGTGGCTCGCACGGCTGTTCTGGTCGAGGCTGACGGCCATCACGACATAGGCGATGAACCGGCCGTCCGGCGACAGTTGCGCGTCGGAGAGGCGGCCGAGGTCGAGCAGCCGCTCGACCGTGAGCCGCGGGGCGGCGGGCGCCTGCGCGACGGCGGCATTGGGGACGGCAAGGACGAGCGCCAGGAGCGCGCCGAGGCACCATCTCATACGGACCATAAGGCCTCCATTCGGACAGTCGGCAGTATACCTCGCCGATTAGTCGGACCTGACGCCGAGCAGTCGGAGCTGACGATGAGAAGTCAGGGGCTTCGCAGCGGCCTAAGGACTCGGACCCTTCTACGTCTCTTCCGATCCCTCATCGTCAGTTCCGATCCCTCATCGTCAGTTCCGATTGATCACCGAGTTCCGATCCCTCATCGTCAGTTCGATCCCTCATCGTCGCTCCGATTGATCCCCCGTCCTCCGATTGCCTTGTCCGTCCTCCGATTACCCCGCCGGCGGACGCATTCTTGCAACAAAGGTCGGCCGAGAGCGGCCGCCGGCGGGGTTATTGGCAGCCGCTGCAACGAAAGCGCGAATCGATGTCGCAGGAATCGCAAGCTCCCGGCGCAGGCGCGCTGGTCGAGGCCCGTGGCGGCCGCTGGCGCGTCGTCGAGGTCGATCGACCACGGCGAGTGCCAGTCGTGCCGGCTGGTGGGCGCCGCGGCCTCGAATCTCGGCGTGCGCCGGACGCTGCTCGCGCCGTTCGACCGGCTGCAGCCTGCCGAACACGCGGCCCGGCCGCGGTCGGTCGGACGACGCAGGTGGATGCTCGGCCTGCGCGCGCTGCTCTCCGACGATGGCGGGGTGGACCATCTGCGCGGCGTGGCGAATGCCCGCATCGACCTGCTCGACTACCAGCTCGAGCCCGCCCTGGCGTGCGCGCGCGGCTCGACCAGGCTGCTGTTCGCCGACGAGGTGGGCCTCGGCAAGACGATCCAGGCCGGCGTCGTCCTCGCCGACCTGCACGCGCGCGCCGACCTGGTCCACGCCCTGGTCCTCTGCCCGGCCGGGCTCTGCGTGCAGTGGCGACGGGAACTCCGCGACCGCTTCGGACTCCCGGCCGAGATGGTGGACCTGGCCGCCCTCCGCAGGCGGGCCAGGTCGTCGCTGACCGGCGCCGGTCCCTGGGACCTGCTGCCGATCGCCGTGGCGTCGGTCGATTTCATCAAGCAGCCGGAGGTGCTCGCGGGCATGGGCCAGGTCCGCTGGGACCTGCTCGTCGTTGACGAGGCCCACCTGTGCGCGGTCGCGCCCGAGCGCGCCGCGGCCGTGGGCGCGCTCGCCCGGCGCGCCAGGCGCGTGATCCTGCTGACCGCGACGCCGCATCCTGGCGAAGCGTCCGCGTTCGAAGCGCTATGCGGGATCGGGCGGCTGGCGGGCGAGGGCCCGATCGTGATGTTTCGGCGGACGCGCGCCAGCCTCGGCCGGGCGGGCCCTGGATGGGGTGGCGTGCGGCGAGGACGCGTGCTCAGGGTGAGGCTGTCGGCGCCCGAACTCCGCATGCACGCGCTCCTCGAGCGCTACACGTCGCGCGTGTGGTCGGCCGCATCCGACGGCCGCTCATCGAACGACGCGCGCCTGGCGATGATCGTGCTGCGCAAGCGCGCGGCGTCGGGTCCCTGGCCGCTTCTCGTGTCTCTCTCGCGACGGCTCCAGTGGCTGGGCCGTCCCGACGAGGCCGAGGCGGCGCAGCTCTCGCTGCCGCTTGGCGATGTGGCCGAGCCGGACTCGGCCGACGACCAGTCGTGGCACGTGCTGGCCGCGCCGGGTCTCGCCGATGGCGGCGTCGAGCGCCGAATGCTCGAGCGCCTCATCGAGGTGACGCGCGCGGCGACTGCCCACGATTCGAAGTGCCGCGCGCTGCTGCGCCTGATGCGGCGGGCCGGCGAACCGGTGGTCGTGTTCACGGAGTACCGCGACACGCTCGACCGTCTCGTCGGCGTGGTGGGCCGCGTGGCCCGCGTCGCCGTCGTGCACGGCGGCATGGATCTCGCGGCGAGAGCCGACGCGATCGATGCCTTCACGGGCGGCGGCGTGGACGTGCTGCTGGCCACCGACGCGGCGGCGCACGGGCTCAACCTGCAGGCTCGTTGTCGCATGGTCGTCGACCTCGAGCTCCCCTGGAACCCGGTCCGGCTCGAGCAGCGTGTTGGACGGGTCGATCGGATCGGTCAGCGGCGGATCGTCCACGCCGTCCATCTCGTGGCCCGGGACACCGGAGAAGAACAGGTGCTCGCCCGCCTGGCGATCCGCGTCCGGCGCGCGCGGGAAGCGTTGGCCGGCACCGAGGCTCCGACCTTCGGCCTGTCAGAGATCGAGCTGGCCGAAAGCGTGTTCACCGGCACGGATCCGCGCCCTTCGTCAGGTCCATCCACGGGGATGACGCCGACGTGGGGCGACGGCCGGCTGGTCAGCGAATCGGCCGCGGCGGCTGTCTCGCGTGTGGACCTGTCGGCGGCGGCCCGTGAGGAAACGGCGCACCTCGAACTCATCCGAAACGTAACGCGCGGTCGGGAGGACGCGGTGGCCGACGCGCTTGCAGCGCTCGAGCGGTCGGCACCCTGGTGCTACAAGCTGCGCGTGCGCGCTCCGTTGCCGTTCCGTCGCGCGGTCGTCGGCTTGTTCCGGGCCGACATCGTGGACGGACGCGGCGCCCTCGTCGAACAGCACCTCGTGGCCGTGCGGTGCGTCTGGCCCGACTCACTGAGGGCCATTCTCGGATCCGGCCGGCGGTTCCGCGTCCCTGACATCGTGATGGACGCGCTGGGTGCCGAGGCTTCCCGTGAGTGCGGTTCGCCGCCTGGAAGAACTGCAGACCGGGCTGCCGCCGCGTCTCGCCGCGCTCGCGGCCCGCGAGTCGGCGCTGACCCCGATGGCGGTGAACCCGATCGCCGCGTTCCAGCCCGGGCTGTTCGACCGCCGTGTGCTTCTCCGGATGGCGCACGAACGGCAGGCGGAAGCGCTGCTCCTCGACGAGACGCGCGCTCAGATCGAGGCGATCTCGAGCAGGGGCAAGCTGTCGCTGGCCGGCTCGCCGCGCGCGATGCTCGTCGCGCTGGTCGACTGCCGCAATTGGATCGGGACGAATTTCACTTTCTGCGATCACGGGGTGGCAGAAAGTGAAATTCGTCCCGATCCGAGTTACTCGAGGCGTCAGGAGTGATGTGCTGCCCGGCTTCTCCGGTTCGCTCGTGTCCGAGTACTTCGCCGAGTCGTTCCTCGCCGAGCTGTTCGCCGGACAGCTCGGCGAGTCGTCGCGCGACCGCGCCCGCGCGGCGCTGCTCAGGTGGAGTCGCGGGCCCGCGCGCCGCCTGGGTCCCGTCAATGGCGCCCGCAGCGTCTACGACCTCGCCGCCGCTCCCCTCATGGGCACGCTTGGCTTCGAGCCCTCGATCCTCCATGCGGCGCGCGACGACAGCTTCCTCGTCGGCGGTCTCGGCCTCGCGGGTGCCGCTCCCACCCTGCTCGTCACGGCCTGGGGCGCCCCGCTGGACTCCACCCTGCGGGCCGCGATTCGCTCGATCGTCGCCGCCGGGGCGCCGTGGTGCCTCGCCACCAACGGCTGCCGCCTCCGACTGGTAGACGCGCGGCTCGCCTGTGCACGACGCTTCGTCGATTTCGATCTTGAGTGCGCGCTGGACGACCCGGCCTCGTTCGCGGTGCTCTGGGGCCTGTGCCGCCGCGCGGCCTTCGATCCGCCGTCGCTGGTCGAGCGGATCGTGGACGCCTCCGCGCGCCACGCCACCGGCGTCAGCCGCTCGCTCCGGCTCGGCGTTCTCGAGGCGATGGCGGCGCTGCTCTCGGCGCTTGCCGCCGCCGGCTTGCGAGGGCCGGCGCGTCGGTTTCCCGTCCGTTCGGACGCCGGCCGCATCGAGGCGATTCACGAGCAGTCGCTGACGATCGTTTACCGGGTTCTTTTCCTGCTGTTCGCCGAGTCGCGCGGCCTGGTCCCCTTGTGGCACCCCGTCTATCGAGACAGCTACTCGATGGAGTCACTGCTCGCGCTGGCCGAGCGCCCCGGGGCGCGCCCGGGGCCTCTGGGACGCGCTGCGCGCGATCTCGCGGCTGGCGCATACCGGTTGCCGCGCGGGCACGCTGCGCGTCACCGCGTTCAACGGCCGGCTGTTCGCGCCGTCGGTCACGCCGTTCGCGGACGGCTGTTGCATCGACGACGAGACGGTGCGGACGGTGCTGCTGGCGCTGTCCACGACGCGGGCGGGGGGCGGGCGCGCCCGGATCGCGTATCGGGATCTCGGCGTGGAGCAGCTCGGGGCGGTCTACGAGAGCCTCCTGGACTACCGTCCGCAGGCGGTGCCGGTCCAGGCGCGGGCGGGCGGACAGCGCCGCGACGTCCGCCTGGTCGCCGGGCGCGCGGCGCGCAAGGCCACCGGCACCTTCTACACGCCGCGCTCGATCACGACGCACCTGGTCCACCGCACGCTCGGACCGCTCGTCGCGGGCGCGTCACCCGACCAGGTGCTCTCGCTCCGCGTGGTCGATCCCGCGATGGGCAGCGGCGCGTTCCTGGTCGCGGCGTGTCGGTATCTCGCGGCCGCCTACGAGTCGGCCACCACCGACGCCGGCGGCTGCCATCCGAGCGACATCTCCGACGCCGACCGCCGCGGGTTCCGCCGGCTCGTCGCGCAGCAGTGCCTGTTCGGCGTCGATCGGAATCCGATGGCGGTGCAGCTGGCGCGCCTGTCGCTCTGGCTCTGCACGCTGGCGCCGGACCGTCCCCTCACCTTCCTCGACCACCACCTCGCGTCCGGCGACAGCCTGGTGGGCGCGTCGATCGCGGACCTGAGCCGGCGGCCGCCCGGCGCCACCGCCCACAAGCGCGATCCGCGCGACGACCTCCCGCGGCTTCCCCTGTTCGAGGACGACCAGGTCGGACCGGCCATCCGCGGTGTCCTGCCGGGGTGGCGCCGCCTCTCGTCGACGCCGGACGAGAGCCTCGCCGTCGTCCGCGAGAAGGAGAGGCTCCTCGCGAAGGTCGCGGGCCCGTCGTCTCCCCTGTCGGCGTGGAAGGCGGCGGCCGACCTCTGGTGCAGCTTCGCGTTTCGGAACGGGGATCGCGAGTCGCACGCGCGGCTGTTCCCGGCGCTCGGCGACCTGCTGCTCACCGGCCGCTCCACGCTTCCGCGCGCGACGGCGGAGCGGTGGCTGAGCGAGGCCCGCGCGGCCGCCGCCAATCGGCGGTTCTTCCACTGGCCGTTCGAGTTCCCGGACGTCTTCTACGCGCCAGACGGGTCGCCGCGCGAGCGCGCCGGCTTCGACGCGGTCATCGGGAACCCGCCGTGGGACATGATTCGCAGGGACCGTGATGGTGGCGGCAGCGAGGGAGCGGCGCCCGGGGACGAGGCCCGGCGCCTTCTCGGGTTCGCCCGGTCCTCTGGAATCTACCGCGCGCAGGGCGACGGCCACGGCAACCTGTTTCAACTGTTCGTCGAGCGGGCGTGCCAGTTGGCGCGAACCGGCGGTCGAATCGGCCTCGTCGTCCCCTGGGGTCTGGCATCCGACCACGGCTGCGCCTCGCTGCGCCGCCTGCTCTTCGACCGGTGCCGCGTGGACGGCTTCATCGGCTTCGACAACACGTCGGCTGTCTTCCCCATCCACCGCGGCCTGCGCTTCCTGCTCGTCACGGCGTCCGCGGGATCGCGGACCGACGCGCTGCCCTGCCGACTCGGCATCCGGGACCCCGACACCCTCGACTCGACTGCCGACGGAGTCGATGCCGCAAACGGGACGGCGATCGTCGTCATGACGCGCGCGCTGCTGGAGCGGTTGTCGCCCGGACAACTCGCCGTCCCCGATGCCAGGACCGCGGCCGACCTCACGCTGCTCGAGAAGATCGTGGCGATCGCCCCGGCGCTCGGATCACCCGACGGATGGGGGGCGGCGTTCGGCCGCGAGCTCAACGCCGCGGACGACCGCCGGCATTTCGCGCGGGGCGGTGGCGGCCTCCCCGTCCTTGAAGGCAAGCACCTGGAGCCGTTTCGCGTGACGCCGCCGCCGGACGGGTTCACGCTCGCCGTTGACGCCGCCAGGCGGCTGCTCGACAAGGCGCGCACGTGGGGCCGCCCGCGCCTCGCCTACCGGGATGTCGCCTCGGCCGCCAACAGGCTGACGCTGATCGCGGCGATCGTGCCGTCGGGCTCGGTCACCGTGCACACGCTGTTCTGCCTGAAGACCGCGCTTTCGGACACCGATCAGGACTTCCTCTGCGGCGTCTTCAACAGCTTCGTGGCCAACTACCTGGTGCGCCTTCGCGTCACGATGCACGTGACGACCCACGTCATCGCGGACCTGCCCGTGCCGCGGCCCCCCGCCGCTTCGCCCCTCTACGCGACCATCGCGGGTCTCGCGGCACAGCTTCGCCGCTCCCCCTCGCCGCAGCAGGATCAGGCCTATCCCGAACTGCAGGCAGCCGTCGCGAGGCTGTACCGCCTCACCGTCGAAGAGTTCGCCCACATCCTCTCGACGTTTCCGCTCGTCGATGCCGCTACGCGCGAAGAGGCGATGAGGCGATTCTGATTCAGGGGGACTGAACGATGGGCCGCGACGCGGGCCGGCGTCAACATGACCAGGCGCAGCGCCCCGGCACGGCGGCAACAGGGACGGGATGCCTCGCGAGCGAGCCTTCGGAGCAGGCCGTCCTCATTGCGGGGAAAGCGACGAGCCGGTGTCTCGATTTCCCCGGCGAAGCGCGTGCGGTCGATCCAGCGCGAATAGCGCGAGCCGGATGCAGAGATCCGGAAATCGAGGCACCGCGAGGGAGCTTTCCCGGCCTGCGGAGCGGCTCGCGAGCGAGGCGCCCGGCCCCGTTGCCGCCCCGCCACCGCGATCCGGCCTTCAGTGGAGCGCGACGAGGAGACTGCCCAGCAGAATGACGAGGACCAGCGCCGTCAGCGTGGCGAAAGCCCAGTCTCGCTCGATCGTGAAGTCCACAACCGACGCGACGACGCGCGCTACGGGCGTGGCGATGAGGATGATGAGGCCGAGGTGGGTCAGCGCGTCGGCCACCCGCGCCGGACCGCCCGACAGTTGGAGGAGGAGACCGAGGGCCAGCAGCGCCGTGCTCGTCACCGCGCCGACGCCCAGGATTCTCCCGAGCCACCGTTCGAGGCGTTCCGATTCGATGTCGCTCATCTCGGCCTCACGAGCATGAGGATGCCGACGCCCGCCAGGATCGCCGCCAGCAGCAGCTTCAGCCACTTCGCCTTCGCGCGCGAGGCCAGCAGGAAGCCCGTGCGCGAGCCGGCGAGCACGCCGAGGACCGTCGCCGCGGCCATCCAGGGGACGACGTCGCCCCGGCCGTAATAGATGACGAGGCCCGACGTGGCGGTGACGCCAATCATGAAGGCGCTGGTCGCGGCGGCGGCCCTGAGCGGCACGCCGCACCAGGCGTTGAGCGCGGGCACCTTGATGATGCCGCCGCCCACGCCGAGCAGCGACGACAGGTTGCCGGCCACGAAGGACGCGGCCAGCGCGACCGGGATGCGCTTCACCTGGTAGCTGACGACGCCGCCGCTCTCGGCCTCGTGGTAGCGCCCGCCGAGCCGTCCCGTCTCGACCTCGGTCGATCTGATGACGTTGCGCTTCTCGAGGCGCCCCATCATCGCCAGCGCCGCCGCGATGCTCATCACGCCGAACATCCGCTGCAGCGTGCCCGCCGACAGCATCACGGTGGCGATGCCGCCCGTCAGGCCGCCCGCGGTGGTCGCCACTTCGAGCAGCATGCCGAGCCTGAAGTTGACGAGCGACTTGCCCATCCGGATCGACGTCACGACGCTCGAGGTGGCGATGACGGTGACCAGGCTGATGGCCACCGCGTGGCGCATCGGGACGTGCAGCACCAGCACGAAGAACGGCACGAGGAAGATGCCGCCGCCCAGGCCGAGCATCGCGCCGAGCATGCCGGCCACCATCCCGGCCCCGAACAGCGCGAACGACAGGCCGAGCGAGGGGTCCGGGATCATGGCAGCGCGGGCGCCCCGTGCTCGAACGGTTTGAGGACGCCGTAGAGCGCGGCCATCACCGGCGTCGCGATCCCCGCCGCCCGGCCGCGGCGGACGACGTTCCCCACCAGCGCCTCGAGCTCCAGCGGCCGGCCCGACGTGATGTCCACCATCATCGACGAGCGCATGCCGGGCGGGCTGGCGTCGAGGTAACGCAGCTTCTGCGCGCGGATGTCGGCCGCCACCGCCACGCCGGCATGGCGGGCGAGCGCCTCGATCTCGGCCATCGCCGCGTCGAACGCCTCCCTGAACGCCGGCTGCGCCCACGCCGGTCCGATCGGAAGCCGCGCGGCCGCCGTCAGCGCGGCAATCGGCGCGAGGAAGATGAACTTCTCCCAGATCGCGATCCGGCTGTCTGCGGCGGCCTCGGCCTGGATGTCGGCCGCGGCCAGCATCTCGCGGAGGCGCGACACGCGGTCGGTCACGACCCGGTCGCCGAACGCCTCGCCGAAGACGATCTTGCGCACCGTCCCGATGTAGTCCACCACGCCCGGCTCGACGAGCGTGGCGCCGATGTAAGTCGTGCCCGCCAGCACGTGCTCGCGGCCGACGACCGCGGCAAGCTGCTCCGCCGTGTCTACGCCGTTCTGGAGGGGGAGCACCACGGTGGACGGACCGACGAGCGGCGGGACGAGCGGCAGCGCCTGCGGGTTCGAGTAGGTCTTCACCGCGAAGACGACGAGGTCCACGGGGCCGACCATGGATGGGTCGGACTCGGCCCGGACCGGGACCGAGAAGTCGCCGGACGCGCTCCGCACGCGCACGCCCTTCGCGCGGATCGCCTCGAGGTTGGCGCCGCGCGCAATCAGCGTCACCTCGTGGCCGGCCTGCGCCAGCCGCGCGCCGTAATACCCTCCGACCGCTCCGGCTCCGACAATGGCAATGCGCATGCAGTCCCCTTCGGCCCGAGGCGCAGGGCTAAAGCCCTGCGCTATCCGACGTCATTTTCAGATAGCGCAGGCCTTCAGGCCTGCGCAGCTGTCAGAACACGAACGGCACGAACCGTTTCGTCCGCCGCATGTAACTCCGGTAAGGATCGCCGATCGTCGCTGCGAGCGCACGCTCCTCGACGACCACGCGGTACCAGTAGCCGGCCGTGACCAGGCCCATCTGCGCGAGGAGCCCGAGCCAGTTGCCGAGGGCGAGCCCTATGCCGGCGAACATGAGGACGCCCGCCGTGTACGACGGATGCCGCACGTAGCGATACGCGCCGCGCTCGACCACCTCCTGGTACCGGCTGACGATCACCGCACCGGTGAAATTCATTCCGAGCATGCGAAAACAGTGACGGCGCAGCAGGCTCCCGCACACGATCGACGCCAGGCCCACCCAGAACAGCCACACCGGACCGGGAAGCGCCGCCCACCGCACGCGTGCCGCAATGAAGAAGGCGGCCACCATGCCCAGCGGTTGCGTCAGCATGATCACGCGGATCGACCCGGCATCCTGCGGACTCACCGGCGCGCCGGTCCGCCTCGAGACGACCCGGAACTCCGGGCTGAAGGCCCAGACGAATACGGCCCAAAACACGAGGGCATACGGCCAGACAAAGACCAAAGGCACCATCGGCTTACGCCTCACGACTCGCGCCTCACGTCGGCGCGGCGCAGGGCTGAAGCCCTGCGCTATCTGACGTCAATTTCCAGATACCGCAGGCCTTCAGGCCTGCGCCGCTGCCCGCTGCCGGCGATACAATCCCCTTAAGAGAGATTCTACCTATGTCCTCCCCCTTCTACCTCGCCGGAGCGTGGGAGCGGTCGAACCAGCCGCTTCCGGTCACCTGTCCATTCGACAACTCGGAGGTCGGCGCGACGTGGCTCGCGGGCGACGCCGAGTTCGAGCGCGCTACTGCGGCGGCGGTCGCCGCGGCGGGGACAATGCGGCGGCTGCCGGCCTACGAGCGCGCCGCGATCCTGATGCGGGCGCACGCCGAGCTCGTCGCCCGCCGCGAGGAGATCGGGCGCACGATTGCCGGCGAGGTCGGCAAGGCGCTCCGCGACGCGCTGGCCGAGGCCGACCGCGGCGCGCAGACGTTCCAGGTCGCGGCGGAGGAGGCGCGGCGCATCGGGGGCGAGGTCATCCCGATGGACCTGGCGCCGCACGGCGTCGGCCGCGTGGCCTTCACGCGCCGCTACCCGATCGGCCCGGTCGCCGCCATCTCGCCGTTCAACTTCCCGTTCAACCTGACGGCGCACAAGATCGCGCCCGCCGTCGCCGCCGGCGACCCCATCGTCCTCAAGCCCGCGCGCAAGACGCCGCTCTCGGCGCTGATCCTCGCCGACGCGCTCGACCGGGCGGGCCTGCCGAAGGGCGCGCTCAGCGTGCTGCCGATGTCGCGCGAGGTCGGCGACCGCCTCGTCACCGACGAGCGCTACAAGCTGCTGACCTTCACCGGATCGTCCGCGGTCGGCTGGGCGATGAAGGCCCGCGCCGGCAAGAAGAGGGTGCTGCTCGAGCTCGGCGGCAACGCGGGCGTCATCATCGACGAGACCGCCGACATCGAGCACGCCGTCAAGCGCGTCGCCATGGGCGGCTTCTCGCTCGCAGGCCAGAGCTGCATCCACGTTCAGCGGGTATTCGTCCACGACGCGGTGTTCGACACGTTCGCGGACGGCCTGGTCGCGAGGGTCCAGACGCTCAAGGTCGGCAACCCGCTCGACCCGGCCACCGACGTCGGGCCGATGATCGAGGCCGACGAAGCCGCGCGCGTCGAGTCCTGGGTGAAGGAGGCGGTGGAGGAAGGCGCCAGGGTGCTCACCGGCGGCCGGCGCCTCGGGCCCGCGGTCTTCGAGCCCACGGTGCTCGTTGACGTGCCCGAGACCGCCAAGGTCTGCGCCCAGGAAGTGTTCGCGCCGGTCGTCAGCCTCTATCGCTTCACCGATTTCGACGACGCCCTGGCCAGGCTGAACCGGTCGCCGTACGGCCTCCAGGCCGGTGTCTTCACGCGGGATCTGCTGCGCACGCTCACGGCGATGGACGTGCTCGAGGTCGGCGGCGTGATGGTGAACGACGTGTCGGCGTGGCGGATCGACCACATGCCGTACGGCGGCGTGAAGGACTCGGGGCTCGGCCGCGAGGGCCCGCGCTACGCCATCGAGGAGATGACCGAGCAGAAGATCGTCGTCATCAACCGCGAACTGACGTAGCCGGCTCGCGGCTTGCGACTTCCGGCTTTCGGCGCTGTCACGCGCGTCCAGCGGTCCGTTACCGGTACCCCATCTGGACCGCCAGGGCGAGCAGCAGCAGCGCCACGGGCACGTAGACCAGGACCGCGAACTTCGCCGACGCCTTGATGTACTTGAAGAAGTTGACGCCCGCCATCGAGCAGATGGTGAAGGCGATGCCGTCCCACGGCATCCAGAAGTTGAACGCCCCGCTCGCCATCTGGAACGCGAGCACGACCGTCTGTTTCGAGAAGTGGAGCACGTCGGCCAGGGGCGCGAGGACCGGCATGACGGTCGCCGCCGTTCCGGACGCGCTGCCGAGCAGCGCGGCCATGATCGCGCTCGTCCCGAACATCACGTAGGCGATGACGAACTCCGGCACCTTCACCAGGTAGCCGGCGAAGTAGTTGAGGATCGTGTCCAGGATGAGCGCGTCGTGGAGGATGAAGTAGACGACCTGGGCGGCGCTCATCATGATCACCGCGATCATCACGCTGCGCATCCCCTCGATGTTCCTGTCGATCATCTCCGTCACCGAGAGCCCGCCGGCCACCGGGACGACGATGCCGATCCAGAAGAAGAGCGCGCCGATCTCGACGAACCCCCAGCCGTGCCACAGCAGCCCGACCATCAGGATCAGGAAGCCGCCGGCGAGCAGCAGGAGCGCCAGGACCCGACGCGGCGTCATCGGCGCGGCGGTGGACGCGTCCGGGGACGCGCGCAGGCGCCGCCGGTTCTCGACGTCCTCCGCGGCCGAGAGCGATCGCGACGGGTCCTTCCGGACCCGCGACGCGTACCGCATGACGACCACGCTGGTGATGGACATGAACACCATGAAGCACAGGATGCGGAACGCCGTCCCGGAGTAGAGGGGCACGCCCGCGAGGGCCTGGCCGATCGCGACCGTGTACGGGTTGGTGATGCCGCACGCGAAGCCGACCGCGATGCTCCAGTACATGATGAAGACGGCCGACATCGAGTCGAACCCCATCGTCAGCATCAGCGGCGTGATGACCAGGATGAAGGGGATCGCCTCTTCGTACATCCCGAACGTGGCCGCGCACGCGCCGAGCGCGAACACGATGACCGGGATGAACGCGATGCCGTAGCGGCCGGTGCGGCGCACCAGCAGGTGGATGCCGGCATCGATGGCCCCGGTCGCGATGACCGCGGTCATCGCGCCGGCCGACAGCATGATGACAAAGGACCGGTCGGCGCCTTCGAGCGCGCCCCGCATGAAGACGGTCCACAGCTCGCGGAAGCCCTGCGGGACCGACGCCACGTAGTGAAACGACCCCGGCACGACGATCGACCGCACCTGGCCCATCACGTCCATCGTCCGGCGTTCGAACAGCCCGCCGGGGATGACGAACGTCAGCAGCGAGCACAGCACGCACAGGAAGAACACGATCACCAGCGGGCTGACGCGCGCCATCGCGGCCACCACGCGCTGGCGAAATGAGACCGGGAGTGATTTCGGGAGCGCTTGAGGTTCGAGTGTCGGTTCGCTGGTCGTCGGCATCGATACTCCTCGGTCGCGGGGTCAGTCCTCGTAGAACGCGCGGGTCTTCACTTCGACGAGCAGCTCGCGAAGTACCCGGATGGCGTCGGCGGCGCGCCGAACGTCGAACTCGGTCAGGCGGTCGGAGAGCGCACAGGCGTCCTCCCCGGCGCCGCCGGCCGCGTGGCCGCCCGCGCCCTCGATTTCCGCTAGCGCAGCGCGCGTCTCCGTCTCGAAGGCGCTCCAGGTCCCCCGAACCAGGTCCACGCTCGGACGGTAGCGGTAGTCCACCAGTTTCGCGAGCTCGGCGAAGAGCCAGTAGGCCGAGTCGGGGCTGTATCGGCCGTCCGCGCACGCGTAGTGCGGCTCGATGCGCGACATGCCGACGTGGAACGGCACGAAGACGCCCGTGAGCGACGTGGAAAGGCAGCACCACATGAGGTGCGAAATCCGGGCGGTGGCGCCGGCGCGAGGCTCGACGACGGTGCATGCCTCGGTGTTCAGCCTCGCGATGGTGCGCACCCCGGTCCCGAAGGGAGAGCCGTCCGGTCTCTCTCGATAGAGCGGCGTGCCCTCGTACACCTCGCGCAGGAGCGCCATCAGCGCCGGCACGCTCACCGTGGGCAGCGCGGACAGCCGGAGATCGAGGAACTCGTGGCGGTCGAGGTTGTAGCGATCCTGCTGGTTAGTCGGGTCTCCGAACGAGTCGGCGAAACCGGGAATCCGGTAGCAGTTGGCGCGCACCGACACTTCGTCGTCGCCGACACGCTGTGCCGCCCAGTGCCCCTCCCTGGCCAGCTCCACCCACCACGCCTCGTCCGGGTCGGCGACCGCGATCATCGTCCCGGAGTCGCAACTCAGGCCGCGGCGCTCGCACGTCTCTCCCAAGAGGGCGACGCCTTCACCCGCGTTCGTCGCCCGCTCCAGGACGAGCTGCAGGAACTCGGTCCAGATGACGCCGCCCGGGACGACGTCGAACATCGTCGATTCCGGCACGCCGCGCATCATCGACATGTTGTTCGCCACGGCCACACCATGCTCGTTGACGCCCGAGGTGTGATCGCCCGGGTAGTGGCGCTTGTCGAAGACTCTCGTGCAGACGTGCCTGGCCAGGCGGCCGGGCTGGGCGAGGTCCCCTCCCGAGTGAAGCGGAAACCGTTCCCCAGGGGCGACGTCACGCGCGGGCACGACCGACATCCGGTGCGCGGAGTTCTTCCCCAACTCCTCGCTGTGCGCCACGAGGACCCGGCCGGTCGCGCTGCGGTTCTTGCCGACGACGATGGTTGTGCACACGGAGGTGCTCCTGCCTGGGGCTCACGCGCCGAAGAACGCGTCGAGCACCGCCACGTACACCTCGACACGCCCGGCGAGCGGCGGTTGGTCGGGCGCGTGCAGCAGGTTCTCGACGGTGATGACCGGCGTGCAGCCGAGCCGCCGGGCGAGCAGTTCGTCGATGGACCCGTCGGCGCTGTCGACAATCGCGCCGTCCACGATCTGCTCGCCGAACCGCGTGACACCGCTCCGCACCAGGGGCAAAGCCGATCCCGCCAGGCAGCCGCGCACGCGGCGGCTGACCGGGTGATCGGAGGCGCCGTCGCCGATGAAGTACATGTACGAGCCGAACCCGTCGAACCGGTACTCCGGCGCCTCGTAGATCGGGTCTTCGTGAAGGTCGAGGACGCGGGCGCCCGGCCGGATGCCCGCCCGCCAGACGACGAAATCGGTGATCGCGCCCGCTTCGGGACAGGCAGGCGCGGGAGTGCGGCCCAGAAGATGGTCGCTGTCCGACACGCTCTGTCCCGCGGGGCCGTAGCGCGCGTGGTGAAGGTAGCCCCAGGGATTGAGAAGCGGCATCACGAGCAGTCCGAGGCCGCGGCCGAGCTCGAGGAGGCGCGGCACGTAGCGCGCGAGCGCCATGGCCCCGGCCGGCTCGCGGCCGTGGATGCCGCCGATGAGGACGACGTCCACGTCCGCGGCGCTGGCGTACGCGCGGATCGGCAGGGCGCCTCCAGAGGGCGCCGGCTGGCTGGCGATTTCCGTTTCCTGCCACCCGGCAGCGCGGAGCGTGTCCAGGCACGTGAGGATCTCCGCGATCGGAGGGCGGCCGTCTCCCGACGGAGGGACGACGCGGCAGTCGGACGGCAACGCCGGGCGCAGGTTCACGCGTCGTTCCTCTCTGACTATCCGGCAACACCCTGCGCTCGGGCTTCGTCGAGGCTGGCGTTCAGGATGGTCATCGCCTCCTCGACATCGGCCGCCGACGCCATCAGCGGCGGCATGAAGCGAATCGTGCTCGCCCCGCACGGCAGGAGCAGCAGGCCGTTCCGGAACGCCTGTCGCACCACGGCCTCCGAGAACGGGCCGGCCGGCTCCTTCGACAGCCGGTCCTTCACCAGTTCCACGCCGAGGAACAGCCCCTTGCCCCGCACGTCGCCGATTTCCGCGTGGCCTACCTGTAGCTCTCGCAACCGGGCGAGGAACATCTCGCCCACTCGCGCCGCGTTCGCCGCGTACTCGCGCTCGACGAGGTCGAGCGTGGCGAGCGCGGCCGCGCAGCAGATCGGATTGCCGCCGTAGGTGTTGCCGTGCGCGCCGCGCGGCCAGGCCTGCATCAGGCTGCGGCGCGCGAGCATCACCCCGATCGGCATCCCGCTGCCCAACCCTTTTGCCAGCGTCAGGATGTCGGGCTTCACGCCCCAGTGCTCGCAGGCGAACATGCGCCCCGTCCGGCCGACGCCGGTCTGCACCTCATCGAGGATGAGCAGGATTCCGTGCCGGTCGCAGAGTTCGCGCAGTCCCTGGAGGAAGCCGTCGGGCGGCACCAGGTAGCCGCCTTCCCCCTGGAGGGGCTCCACCATGATGGCCGCCACTTCATCGGCCGGGACGTTGCTCCGGAAGAGGACGTGCTCGATGTAGTCCAGGACGGCCCTGCCCTGGTCATCGCCCGCGAACAGCGGCCGATAGGCGTTCGGATACGGCACGTGCGTCACGCCGGGCATCGTCGGTGAAAAGCGCTTCTGCTGGGTGTACTTGCTCGACGTGAACGCGAGCGACCCCATCGTGCGCCCGTGGAAGCCGCCGAGAAAGCCGATGAACCGGCTGCGCCCGGTGGCGTACCGGGCGAGCTTGAGCGCCGCCTCGACCGCCTCGGTCCCCGACTGGCAGAAGAAGCTCATGGCCGGCTCCGGCATCGGCGCCAGGCCCGAGAGACGTTCCGCCAGCCGCGTCTGCCCCTCGTGCCAGAAGTCGCTCGAGATATGGAGGAACCGGCCCGCGGCCGCCTCGATGGCCGAGACGACCTCCGGGTGGCAGTGGCCCGTGCTGCAGACGGCGATCCCGGCCGCGAAGTCGAGGAAGCGGTTGCCGTCCACGTCCCAGACCTCGCAGCCGCGTCCGTGCGACATCACGAACGGATAGTCGCGCGGGTACGAAGGCGAGGTGACCAGGGCGTCGCGCGCGAGGAGCGCCCGCGCGTTCGGGCCGGGAAGAGGCGTACGGATGTGTGGAGTTTTCATAAGTCAGTACGGCACGGCGACGCGGCAGGTGTGCGCCGCGAGCGTGCGAGCGTGCAGGTCGCGCAGGATGCGGACCTCGTCCCCGGTCGGCGGCGGCACCACGTCCACGCGGTCCGCCAGCCGCAGCGGCCACCCGGTCGCCTTCACGATCTCGTCGATGGTCACGCCGTCGTAGCGGGCGACCAGTTGCAGTTCGTCGGTGTCCGGCGCGGGTCGGAGCACGCCTAGGTCCGTGATGACCGCCTGCGGGCCTGCGCCGCCGATCCCCGCGCGCGCCCGGGCGCCGCAGCCCTCGAGGAACCCGGCGCTGCTGCGGAATCCCAGCCTGGGAACGAACGTGCGGGCATTCTGCTTCAGCACGATGAAGATCTGCCGCGCGTGCGCGGCGATCTCCGGCGCGCCGCCCGACCCCGGCAGGCGTGTTTTCGGATGCGCGTAATCGCCGATCACGGTGCTGTTCAGGTTGCCGAAGCGATCGATCTGCGCGGCACCCAGGAACCCGACGTCCACCCGGCCGCCCTGCAGCCAGTAGGCGAAGACCTCGGGCAGCGGCACCACCGCGACCGCCGTGTCGGCCAGTTCGCCGTCGCCGATCGAGAGCGGCAGAACCTCCGGACGCGTCGAGAGCGTGCCCGATTCGTAAATCAACACAATGTCCGGCGCGTGCGTCAGCCGCGCCAGGTTGGCGGCCGCAGAGGGCAGGCCGATGCCGACGAAGCAGACGCACCCGTTCCACAGGAGGCGCGCCGCGGCCACCGTCATCGTCTCTTCCGGCGTGCATGGACCTTCATCCGCTCACCTCCGCCGGCCCGGCCGCGGTCCTCGTCGAGGGCACGCCCAGGCTGCGCAGGAAGGCCGCGTGGTCGGTGACGCCCAGGACGTGCGCGTCGATCCAGCGGCGAAACGTGTCGCGGTCGCGCGACACGTCGTCCCAGGCGAGGTAGAACGCGTTGTCGCGCGCGTAGTAGCCCTGGGCGTAGGACGGATAGGCGCCGCCGGGCACGCAGGCGACCGCGCCGACCGTCCACCCTGGCAGCACCACCGCGTTCATCGGCGCGTCGAGCGCGTCCACGACTTCTTCGACCGTCACGATCAGGCGCTTCGCGGCCATCGCCGCTTCCTTCTGCACGCCGAGGATCCCGCGCAGGAGCACGTTGCCCGATCGGTCCGCACGCTGCGCGTGGATGATCGTGACGTCGGGACGGATGGCGGGAACCGTCGCCAGCGCCTCGCCGGTGTACGGGCACGTCACGCGCTTCACCTGCGGGTTCACCAGCGGCAGGTCGGTGCCCAGGTAGCCGCGCAGGATCCCGAACGGCAGGTTCGACGCGCCGGCCGTGTAGGCCGCGGCCATGCCCGCGTGCGAGTGCTCGACGATCCGGAGCGGGCGCGGCCACCCGTGCTCGACCGCGTCCCGCAGGCGGTGCAGCGACCCGACGCCCGGGTTGCCGCCCCAGGAGAAGGTCAGCGCGCTCGCGCACCCGGCGCCGATCATCTGGTCGTAGACGATGTCCGGCGTCATCCGCACCAGGTGCAGGTCGGCCCGTCCCTGCCGGATGATCTCGTGGCCGGCCGCGAACGGGATCAGGTGGGTGAAGCCCTCCAGGGCCAGCGTCTGGCCGTCCTTCACGTGAGCGGCAATGGCCTCCTGGAGCGTCATCAAGGGCATGCGCTACTCCACCCACGTCTGCGATTGCTCGCGCAAGTACTGCGGAAGGTAGTAGAAGGACCCGATCGCCTTGCCCGTCGATCCCGATCCCTTCCACCCGCCGAACGCCTGGTAGCCCGGCCACGCGCCCGTCGTCGCGCCTTGCGGCCGGTTGACGTAGGTGACGCCGGCCTCGATCCGGTCGAGGAAGCTGCGGACCTCGTCCTGGTTGCCGTAGCAGCCCGCGGTCAGACCGAGCCGCGTCGCGTTGGCCAGCCGAAGGCCTTCCTCGAAGTCGCCGACGCGGCTCACCATCAGGATGGGCACGAACATCTCCTCCTGGAACAGCGCGTGACCCGCCGGGGCCTCGGCCAGCGTCGGCGCGACGAAGTGACCGTGTGAAAGGTCGCCCGCCGCGAGACGGGTGCCGCCGACGAGGATCCGCGCGCCGTCCGTCCGCAGGCGCATGCAGTAGCGGTCGAACGACTCGGCGGCGGTCCGCGAAATCACCGGGCCCATGTAGTTCCGGCGAATCGTGGGATCGCCAACCGTGAGTGCCTGGACCTGCGCGACGATCCGCTCGAGGAGTTCGCCCGCGACCGACTGCTCGACGTACACGCGGGACAACGCCGAGCACTTCTGCCCCGACATTCCGTATGCCGAGCGCACGATTCCCGTCGAGGCGCGCTCGAGATCGCCGTGCGCCGAGACGATGCACGGGTTCTTGCCGCCGAGTTCCGTGATGCAGGGGCGCGGCCAGCGGCCGGTCGCGAACGAGCGGAGGAGGCTCATGCCGACGTCGAACGAGCCGGTGAACGTTGCGCCGGCCACGTCCGGGTGGCGGATCAGCGCGTCTCCGACGACCGCTCCGCTCCCGATCACATAGTTGAAGACGCCGGGCGGGATGCCGGCGTCCCGAATGCAGTCGGCCAGGAGGCGTCCGGCCCACGGCGTGTCGCTTGCGCCCTTCAGGACGACGGTGTTGCCCGTCACGAGCGCGGCGGCCGTCGGCCCCCCGGCCAGGGCCATCGGGTAATTGAACGGCGCGATGACCGCCCACACGCCGTGGGGCTTGAGCACGCTGCGATTGTGCGACGCCCAGCCTTCCAGCGGATCGTCGGGCATCGACCGGTCGTAGCCCCCGTTGCGCTCGAACTCGGCCGCGTAGCCGGAGAAGAAGGCCGCCGTTTCCTGCGCCTCGCCCAACGACTCCATCCGGTTCTTGCCGACCTCGAGCGCCAGCGCCGCCCCGATCGTGTAGACGCGCTCCTCGATCAGTTCCGCCACCCGGCGAACGAGCGCCAGGCGCTCGGCCACCGACGTCCGCCGCCAGGTGTCGAAGGCCCGCCGGGCCGCCGCCACCGCGCGGTCCACGTCGGCCGCGTCCCCCGTCGCGAACTCGCCCAGCCGCACGCGCTGATCGATCGGCCCGCAGATCGGCCTGGCCTGCGCGGTCCGGACATCCTGCCCGTCGATGTGCATCGCGTGGAACGCGCCGAGCCCGACCCTCACCTCCGCGAGCGCCGACTCGAAGCGTTCGTGCATCTCCTCGGGCGGGTTGAACATCGTCGAATACGTGAGCTTGAACGTCATGACCACTCCGATGTGGCGAGCAGGCGATCGAGAACGTCCAGCGCCTCGCCGAGGTCGCGTTCCTCGATCACGAGCGGAGGCGCCAGGAGGATGAGGTTGCCGCGCACCGCGAAGGACACGCCCGCGGCGAGCGCGCGGGCCACGAGCGCACGGAGCGCTGGATGCACCTCCGGCCACGGCCGGAGCGGCTCGCGCGTGTCGCGGTTCCGGACGAGCTCGAGCACCGCGAACAGGCCGTGGCCGCCGCGCACGTCGCCGATGACCGGGTGGCGGCGCTGCATCGCCTGCAACTCCTGCAGCAGCCACGCGCCCAGAGTTCTCGAGCGCTCGATGAGGCGCTCGTCTTCGTAGGCGTGAATGGCGGCGACACCAGCGGCGCACGCGAGCGGGTGGCCGCAGTAAGTGAGGCCCGTGTAGAGCATCTGGTGCTCGAGGCGCGAGGCCACGTCCCTGGAGAGCACCACCGCGCCCAGGGGAAGATGGGCCCCGGTCAGCCCCTTGGCGAGCGTCATGAGGTCGGGTCGGCCCTCTTCGCCGTGGCGCTGCCACGCGAACCACTCGCCGCACCGGCCGAAGCCGCTCATCACCTCGTCGGCGACCAGGAAGACGCGCCGCTCGCGTGTCAACCGGCGAAGCCCGGGCCAGTAGTTGTCGGGCGCGACGATGCCGTTGGTGCCCGCGTCGGCTTCGACGAGGACCGCCGCGGTATCGGGGTGCTGGTCGATCGCCCGGCCCACCGCTTCCACGGCCAGCGCGCCGCAGGCGTCCGGGGCCGAATCCGCGGCGGAGGGATCCACGCCGAACGGACAGCGGTAGGCGTAGGGGGGCGGCACGTGCCAGACGTTGAACGCCGCCGGCTCGACCTGCGACCGCGTCCGGCTGTCGCCGCTGAAGGCCATGGCGCCGTAGCTCGCGCCGTGGTAGGAACGATCGCGCGCGATCACGGCCCCGTGCGGCCGGCCCGACGCCTGGCGGGCGAACTTGACCGCCTGCTCGTTGGCATCCGCGCCGCCGAGGGTGAAGAACACGCGGCCGCCTTCGAATCCGGACTTCTCGAGCAGGAGGCTGGCAAGCTCGGCGCGCGGCCCGGCGCCCCACGAAGAGGTGACGAAACAGAGGCGCTCGGCCTGCTCCCCGATGGCGCGGATCACGGCCGGGTGCTGGTGGCCGAGATTCATGCACTCGGCCAGGCTGCTCATGTCGAGATAGCGGCGTCCGCCGGCGTCCCAGAAATGGGCTCCGCGCCCTCCGACGACGGTGGGGGCGTCCCATTCGGCCTGAACGCACCAGCTGTGCAGGACGGTGTCTCGCTCGAGGGACATGGCTCTCCGAACGTGAAGGGAGGCAGATGGAACCGCACAACTCGCGTTGCGAATGCATTAAAAGTCTTCTACCCTGCGCTGTCAACGGTTGGAGAGGCTAGACTTGGAGGGCCTATGCGACCTGCCTTCCTCTGCGCGGCCGTGCGGACCCCTTTCGGGCGCCGCGGCGGCGCGCTCGCGCGCGTGCGAACCGACGACCTCGCGGCGTTTGCCATCAGCACGCTGATGCAGCGTCTTCCCCGCGTCGACTGGGCTGCCGTCGACGACGTGGTGCTCGGGTGCGCGAACCAGGCCGGCGAAGACAACCGCAACGTCGCGCGGATGGCCTTGCTTCTGGCCGGCCTGCCGCCCGAGGTGCCCGGCGTGACGGTCAACCGCCTCTGCGCGTCCGGCCTCGAAGCGATCGGCCAGGCGGCACGGGCCATCCGCTGCGGCGAAGCCGACCTCGTCGTGGCCGGCGGCGTGGAGAGCATGTCGCGCGCGCCGCTGGTCGTCGGCAAGGCCGACGCGGCGTTCTCCAGGGACCAGCGACTGGAGGATTCCACCGTCGGGTGGCGTTTCGTCAACCCGCTGCTGGAGGCGCGGTACGGCGTGGACACCAACCCCCAGACCGCCGAGAACCTGGCGCGCGAACGCGGCATCTCGCGGGCCGACCAGGACGCCTACGCGCTCAGGAGCCAGCAGCGCGCCGAGTCTGCCCGCCAGCGGGGACTCCTGGCGGAGGAGATTGTCCCGATCGAGGTCAACGCGGGGCGCGACAGGAAGAGGGTGTCCGAGGACGAGCACCCGCGGCCGACGACCACGCTCGACCAGTTGTCGGGCTTGAAGCCGATCCTCGGCCCCGGAACCACCATCACGCCGGGCAATGCGTCGGGGATCGACGACGGCGCCTGCGCGCTGCTGCTGGCGTCGGAACCCGCGGTCGGGCGGTTCGGCCTGGAGCCGATCGCCCGGGTCACCGCGGCCGCGGCCGCGGGCGTGGCTCCGCGGGTGATGGGCATCGGCCCGGTGCCGGCGATAAAGCGACTGCTCCACGCCCAGGGCTTCGCGCTCGCCGATGCGGACGTGATCGAGATCAACGAGGCGTTCGCCGCGCAGGTGCTCGCGTGCACGCGCGAGTTGGGGCTGCCGGACGCCGCGGAACACGTCAACCCGAACGGCGGCGCCATCGCGTTCGGCCATCCGCTCGGCGCGAGCGGCGCGAGGCTGTGCATGACGGCGGCATTCGAGCTGCGGCGCCGCGGCGGCCGCCGCGCGATCGTCAGCTTGTGCGTCGGAGTCGGCCAGGGATTGGCGCTCTCGCTCGAGCGCGGGTGAATCGTGCCCATCGCCCGCACCAGCACTCCGCCCCGTAAGACCCCGCAGATCGGGTTCTGGATGGCCACGGCCCTCGTGGTCGGGAACATGATCGGCTCGGGGATCTTCCTGCTCCCGGCCGCCCTGGCGCCGTTCGGCGCCGACAACCTTCCGGGCTGGCTGCTGACCGCGGGCGGCGCCATCGCGCTGGGCCTGGTGTTCGCGCAGTTGAGCCGCGCCGTTCCCGGCGCCGGGGGGCCCTATGCGTACACGCGCGAGGCGTTCGGCGACCTTCCCGGGTTCGTCGTGGCCTGGGGCTACTGGGTGTCGGTGTGGGTGGGCAACGCGGCCATCGCCACCGGCGCCGTCGGTTATGCGGGCGAGTTCTTCCCGTGGATGGTGCGGACCCCCCTGCTGACCGCGCTGACCACGCTGGCGTTCGTCTGGGCGTTCACGCTCGTCAACTGTGCAGGCATCCGTGCCGCGGGATGGGTGCAGGGCATCACCACGGTCCTGAAACTCCTGCCGCTCGCCGCTGCCGTCGTCCTGCTCCTGCCGCGGCTGCCCTCGCTGGAGTGGTCGGGCGTCACCGGCGCGCACTTCACCCTCGGCGGAACGGCGAGTGTCGCGACGCTCGCCCTGTGGGGCATGCTCGGCATGGAGTCGGCCACGATCCCGGCCGACAAGGTGAAAGGCGCCGGCGCGACGGTGTGGCGGGCGACGGTGTGGGGCACGGTCGGAACTGTCGTTGTCGGCGCGGCGGCCTGCGCCGCCGTCCTGCTGCTCGTGCCCGCGGCGCGGCTGACGGCCTCGAACGCTCCGTTCGCCGAGCTGGTCAGGGGGCCCTGGGGCGGCGGCGCCGCGCGCGCCGTGTCGCTGTTCGCGGCCATCAGCGCGCTCGGCGCGCTGAACGGCTGGACCCTGCTGCAGGGCGAGCTTCCGTGCGCCATGGCGCGCGACGGTCTCTTCGTGCGGGCGTTCGGCAGGACCAACGCGAGGAGCGCGCCCGTCACGGCGCTGGTCGGGACGAGCGTCCTCGTCACGGGCCTGGTCCTGCTCAACCTCCATCGGACGCTGGTCGGCGTCTTCACCTTCTTCCTGCTGCTCTCCACGGCATCCGCGCTGTTCGCCTACCTGGCGTGCTCGCTCGCGCTCGTGCGTCTGCGCGCGCGAGGCAGAGCTTCGGGCGCGCACGGGGTGGCCGCGTGGATCGGCGTCCTGGGGTGTGTCGGGGCCCTCTACTCGATCGGCGCGCTCGCCGGCGCGGGGAGGGAGGCGGTGTTCTGGGGCCTCGTACTGCTGCTGGCCGGCATCCCGATGTACATCGCGCTCCGCAGGCGGAAGGGCACTGCACAGGGCTGAAGCCCTGTCAACGCAGGGCTGAAGCCCTGTCAACGCAGGGCTGAAGCCCTGCGCTATCTGCTGGTCTTGCGGCGATTCCCAGATAGCGCAGGCCTTCAGGCCTGCGCCAATGCCGACTGCCTACCCTTCGCCTCGCTTCGCTCGCTCAGGGCAAGCCGCCCACTTCGTACCTTCCAACTTCGTACTTCTCACTTGCCCAGCCCTACGCGTGCATGTCGCTTCCCGATCCCTCGTCCCCCGTCCCTCGCCCCTCGTCCCTCGCTAGCCACACGCCGCGGCGCGTGTTACCGTCGTCGATCGTGGACTCGCCTTCCTCTCGCAGGCCGGGGCTTCAGCCCCAGCGGTTGGACCGACACGGGAACGGGCGCGGGCCCGAGCAGCCGAGGCTGCTCGACGCGCCTCCCGCGGCGGGCGAGCACGTGGCGGGCACGGTCGAACGGGTGACGTTCCACAACGAGGAGAACGGCTTCTCGGTCCTGCGCGTGCAGGTCCGCGGGCGGCGCGAGATGGTGACCGTCGTCGGTCACGCGGCCTCGATCGCGCCCGGCGAGTTCGTGCACGCCGAGGGAAGCTGGGTCAACGACCGCACCCACGGCCCGCAGTTCAGCGCCCGCGTGCTCGAGTCGGCGGCGCCGTCCACGGTCGAGGGGATCGAGAAGTACCTCGGCTCGGGGCTGGTCAAGGGGATCGGCCCGCACTTCGCCCGCCGCCTGGTGGATGCGTTCGGCACCGCGGTGTTCGACGTCATCGACGGCGAGCCGGAACGGCTGCGGTCGGTCGAGGGGATCGGCCGCGTGCGCGCCGGGCGGATCGTCGACGCCTGGCGCGAGCAGCGGGCGGTGCGCGACATCATGGTCTTCCTGCACTCGCACGGTGTCGGCACCTCCCGCGCGGTGCGGATCTTCAGGACCTACGGCCCCGACGCGATCGCCATCATCTCCGAGAACCCGTACCGGCTGGCGGCCGACATCCGCGGCATCGGCTTCCTGACGGCCGACAAGGTGGCGGCGACGCTCGGCATCGGGAAGACGGCGATGATCCGGGCCCGCGCCGGCATCGGTTACACGCTGTTCGAGGCGACGGGCGACGGGCACTGCGGCCTGCCGCTCGCCGACCTGCTGCCCGCCGCGTCGAAGCTGCTGGACATCCCCGAGACGCTGGCGAACGAAGCCTTGCAGCTGGAGCTTGCGGCCGGGACGGTCGTCGAGGATTCGGTGGACGGCCGGCGGTGCGTCTTCCTCTCCAGCCTGCACGCGGCGGAAGCGGCCATCGCGGCGCGCGTGCGCAGCCTCGCGTCCGGCCAGGTGTCGTGGAAGCCGATCGACGCCGCCCTTGCCATCCCCTGGGTGGAGGCGCGGCTCGGCATCTCGCTGGCGGCCATGCAGGCCGAGGCGCTGCGACTCGCGGTGTCCTCGAAGTTCCTCGTCATCACGGGCGGCCCGGGCGTGGGCAAGACGACGCTCTTGAACGCGGTGCTGACGGTCGTCGGGGTCCGCCGGCCGAGGGTGGCGCTCGGAGCGCCGACGGGCCGCGCGGCCAAGCGGCTGTCGGAAGCGACCGGCCTCCCGGCGAAGACGATCCATCGGCTGCTCGAGGTGGATCCGGCCACGGGCGGGTTCAAGCGGCAGGAGTCGCGGCCGCTCGAGTGCGACCTGCTCGTCATCGACGAGATGTCGATGGTGGACGTGCCGCTGATGCACGCGCTGATGCGGGCCGTCCCGCCGCACGCGGCCGTGGTGCTCGTCGGCGACGTCGACCAGTTGCCGTCGGTCGGCCCGGGGCAGGTGCTCGCCGACATCATCGAGTCCGGGGCGGTCCCGGTCGTGCGCCTGACCGAGGTGTTCCGCCAGGCTGGAGCGAGCCGCATCATCGTCAACGCGCACCGGATCAATCACGGGGAGATGCCGGACACCTCCGGCGGCCGCGACTCCGACTTCCGATTCGTCGAGATCGACACGCCGGAGGAGGGGGCGGCGGCGCTGCTGCAGATCGTCCAGAAGCGGATTCCCGCCAGCCTCGGCCTCGACCCGGTCCGCGACATCCAGGTCCTCTGCCCGATGAACCGCGGGGCGCTCGGCGCCAAGGCGCTCAACCTCGCGCTGCAGCAACTGCTCAACCCCGGGCGCGAGCCGAAGATCGAGCGCTTCGGGTCCGTGTTCGCGCCGGGCGACAAGGTGATGCAGATCGAGAACGACTACGACCGGGACGTCTACAACGGCGATCTGGGGTTCGTCACCTCGGTGGACGCGGACGCGGGAGAGCTCACCGTCGAGTTCGACGGCCGCCCGGTGCTCTACGACGCCTCGGATCTCGACCGGCTCGTGCTCGCCTATGCGACGACGATCCACAAGGCGCAGGGGTCGGAGTACCCGGCGGTGGTCATCCCGATGGTGACGCAGCACTTCCCGATGCTGCAGCGCAACCTCCTCTACACGGGCGTCACGCGCGGCCGCCGGCTGGTGGTTGTCGTCGGGCAGCCGAAGGCGCTGGCGATGGCGGTGGCGGGGCGGCAGGCGCGGCGGCGGTGGACGCGGCTCAGGGAATGCCTGCAGGCCGGCTTGCGGCCCGCGCCTCGCGGCTAGCGGCCGAAGCCCCCTCCACCGTTGTGGTGGGGCCGGCGTCCTCGCCGGCCGATTCACTGCACCCGGTTCTTGAACGGCCCCGAACTCAGTTCGCCACCTTGATCGCCACCAGCTTCCGTATCTCGTTCGCTTCCTTCGCCGTGCGAACCTGGATCCGAATACCGCGCCCCTCTGCATACTTCGGAGCGTCAGCGATCACCTTCAGGATCGGCTGGGGAAGGCGCTCTGAACGCGCCGCGGCGCAGGCCTTCTCCCCGAGAACGAACGAGGCAAGGACGTGCCCCGTGCACGGCGTGAGGTACACGATCACACGCTTGCCGCGCTTGAGCCGCAGGGACCAGCCGAGCTTCGCCCCGGCGAACGCCCACACTTCCTCGAGAGGCGCGAACTCCCGGCACAGTCCGTCCTTCAGACTGACCCACACGGACGCCGCTTCATCAAGGGCCTTCGCGATGGTCTTCGCGGTCGGCGCCGTGTTCGGATTATCCAGGGCGCTCAACGCCACGTCGTGCCCTCCTTGAACGTTCAACGATTGCCCTTCAGCTGCGTCGCTCCACGATCGCACCGGCGCCGCCGGCTGCAAGCGCTTGTTGGGCGGCGACCAGCGTCGTAGAATCGTTCCATGACCAGAGCAGCACAGGCGGTACTGGTCGAGGCCCTAAAGCTCGAGGTCGACGCCAGAGCGGAACTCGCGGCCGAGCTCTTGGCAAGCCTTGACGGCCCTGACGATCCCGGCGCAGAAACCGCGTGGGCGCAGGAGATCGAACGTCGGGTTGCCGCCATCGAGTCGGGAAGCGCCCGGCTCGAGCCTTGGGACGACGTGAAACGCCGCATCGAGCGGGGCCTCGCGGCCCGGTGACCCGAGCGCTTCGTGTTCACGCCGACGCCTCGGAGGAGCTCGCCGAAGCCGTCCAGTGGTACGAGGCTCTCCGCCAGGGTCTGGGGCGCGAGCTGTTTGAAGCCGTTGTCGAATCCGTCGAGAGCCTCCAGACGACCCCAGAAATGGGGACGCCGCTCTCGGCAGACCGCCGCACTCGCTGGCTCCTGTTGCCCCGCTTCCCCTACCACATCGTCTACCGATTGACGACGTCCGAGATTATTGTCGTCGCCGTCTCGCACACCAAGCGGCGTCCGGGCTATTGGCGGCGTCGGCGCTAGTTCCGTCCGTCGAACGATTCTTGTTTGCCACTCACGAGAAGCGGATTGGCCATCGCCGGTGCACCAGGCAGGATTGCCAGAACGTGAACACCGGCGTAAGAGGGCCCAAGAACTCTGCGCGATGCGACAGCACCGACGGCTGCGACCGGGACAAAGTCTAGCGAGGCGTGCCTCAGGCCGGCGTTGTCCCGCCCACGTGAGCTTCTGATCACAAGTGTCCATCCGGCTCCCGGCCCGCGACCCTTCGATGAACTCAGGGTCGGCCTGAGCGGCGTCGAAGGCCGACTCGCGGCTCGCGGCCGTGATCTGCTGCCAGCTGCCAGCCATGCCGGTCCCCGTCCTCCGAGCGTGATCCGCTCGCCGCTGCCAGCCCTCTTGACACGCCGTCATGAGGGGTGTTAACTAACTAGTTAGTTCTATGGCGACCGCACGAAGGAGATCGGTGAAGAGAGTGGCCGGACAGACGCGCGACGCGATCCTCGCCGCCGCGGCCACCGAGTTCGCCGCCCACGGGTTCGCCGGCGCCTCGGTCGACGACATCGCCGCCGGGTCCCGCTTCAACAAGGCGATGATCTACTACCACTTCAAGGGCAAGCGGGCTCTCTACGTCGAGATCCTCCGCGACGTCTTCCGCCTGATGGGCGCCCGCACCTCCGACATCGCCGCGTCCGACCTCCAGCCCGCCGCCAAGATCGAGGCCTTCATCGACGCCCTGGACCAGATGGCCGAAACGCGGCCGTACATGCCGCCGATCATGATGCGCGAGATGGCCGAGGGCGCGCGCCGGCTCGACGCCGCGACGCTCCGCCTGATGGCGGTCATCTTCCGGAACGTGGCGCGCATCCTCGAGGAAGGCGTCCGCAAGGGCGTCTTCCGCCCGGCCGACCCGACGCTCACCTACTTCAGCCTGATCGGCCCGGTCATCTTCTTCCGCGCCACCGCGCCCATCCGCGAGGCGTTCGGGAAGGCCAGAATCCTCAAGATCGACGCCGATGCGGCCGCGTTCGTCGCCAACCTGAAACGAACCGCGCGCGCCGCGCTCGCGCCGGCTGGCCCGGCGCCGTCTCCGGCCCCGGTTCGCAGGCCCGCCGGCCGCCGTCCCCGCCCGACCCGTTCTGGAGACCACGCATGAACGCGAAGCTTCTCGTCAGCGCCGCTCCCCTTGCGCTCGCCACCGCCCTGCTCGCGGCCGGCTGCGCGCCGAAGACCCCGGCCGACCGCGTCCGCGCGTCGGGCAACGTCGAAGCGACCGAGGTGCAGGTGTCCCCGAAAGTCGGCGGGCAAATGCTCGACCTGAAAGTCGACGAGGGCGACCGCGTCAAGCAAGGCCAGGTGATCGCGGTGCTCGACACGACCGACGCCCGGCTCGCGCTCCAGCGGGCGAAGGCCGACCGCGATCAGTCCGCCGCCAATCTCGCCCTGCTCGAGGCCGGCTCGCGCGTCGAGGACATCCGGCAGGCCGAGGCGCAGGTCGCAACCGCCGAGGCCGACGTGGCCGGCGCCCGCGACGACCTCTCCTCGGCGGAGACCGACCTGAAGCGGTTCGAGACGCTGCTCCAAGCCAGCTCCGGCACCGAGAAGCAGCGCGACGATGCCGCCACGAGGAAGAAGATGGCGCAGGCCAGGCTCAAGGCGGCCGAGGAGCGCGAGCGGGCCGCGCGCGAAGGGCTCGTGCACGTCCAGAAGGGGCCGCGGCCCCAGGAGATCTCCGCCGCCCGCGCCCGGGTCGCCGCCGCCGAGGCCCAGATCGCCACGTTCGAGCAGACCATCACCGACGCCACCGTCATCGCGCCGCTCTCCGGCGTGGTCAGCCAGAAGTTCGCCGACGCGGGCGAGATCCTCGCGCCGCGGACGCCCGTCGTGAGCATCGTTGACCTCGATCACGCCTGGGCCAACATCTACGTCGACGAGCCCGTGATGCCCCGGCTCCGCCTCGGCCAGCCGGCCACGGTCTTCAACGACGCCGGCGGGCCGGGCCTCAAGGGCACGGTCACCTTCATCTCGCCGAAGGCCGAGTTCACGCCCAGAAACGTCCAGACGGCCGAGGAACGGTCCAAGCTCGTCTACCGCATCAAGGTCTCGGTGGACAATTCGCAGGGGATCCTGAAGCAGGGGATGCCGGTCGAGGCCGACGTCCCGCTGTCGGTCAGGTGACGACGATGTCCGACGCTGCCGTCGTCCTCGATCGCGTCACGAAGCGGTTCGGCCCGATCGCCGCCGTCGACGACGTCTCGCTCGAGATCCGCAAGGGCGAGATGTTCGGCCTCATCGGCCCGGACGGCGCGGGCAAGACCACGACGATCCGCCTGGCCTGCGGCCTGCTGCGGGCCGACGCGGGCCGCATCACCGTGCTCGGTGCCGACCCGGTCCGGCAGCACGGCGCCGTCACGCGCAGCGCCGGGTACTTCTCCCAGCGCTTCAGCCTCTACGGCGACCTCAGCATCGACGAGAACATCGCATTCTTCGCCGAGATCCACGGGCTCACCGACTTCGAGAGCCGGCGCGACCGCCTGCTCGAGATGACGCAGCTCACGCCGTTCCGCCGCCGCCTGGCCGACCGGCTCTCGGGTGGCATGAAGCAGAAGCTGGCGCTCGCCTGCACGCTCGTCCACGAGCCGCAGATCATCCTGCTCGACGAGCCGACGACGGGCGTGGACCCGGTGTCGCGGCGCGAGTTCTGGAAGCTGCTCTCCGAGTTCCTGGCCCAGGGCATCACCATCGTCATGGCCACGCCGTACCTGGACGAGGCCGAGCGCTGCTCTCGCGTGGCGCTGCTCTCGAACGGGAAGCTGCTCGTCCTCGACACGCCCCAGGTGCTGCGCGAGGGGCTCTCCGGCGTCATGTTCGAGGTGATCGCGCGCCCCCGGGCCGAGGCCGTCGAGGCGCTCGGTTCGCTGGCCGGGGCCATGGACGTCCAGGCCTTCGGCGAGCGCGTGCACGTCCGCTGCACGCGCGCCGAGGGGGACGCGGCCGCCCGAAAGATCGAGGCGCTGCTCCGCGAACGGAACATCGAGGTCACGAGCGTGCGCGAGATCCCCGCCACGCTCGAGGACGTGTTCATCAACATGGTGGCCGCATCATGAACCCGCTCAAGATCATCGTCGCGACGCTGACCTTCGCCGCCCTCTCGGCCGGCGCCGGTGCGGCGGAGAACGCCTCGCGCCTGACGCTCGACGAGGCAATCGCCAAAGGACTGGCCGCGAGCCACCGCCTGGCCGAGCTGGATGCCCGCAAGCAGGGGGCCTCGGCGGCCGCCGAGGGGAGCCACGCCGCGCGGATGCCGATCGTCTCGGCACAAGCCGGTTACACGCGCACGAGCCACGTGGAGGAGTTCGGCATCCAGCTGCCGGGCGGCCCGTTCCGCGTCCTCTACCCCGACGTGCCCGACAACTTTCGGACGCGCCTCGACCTGCAGTGGCCGATCTACACCTTCGGCCGGGCCGACGCGCTGGAGCGCGCCGCCCGCGCGGAAGCCGACGCGACGGGGCTCGACCTGGCCGCCGCGCGCAACGACCTCAAGCTCGAAATCACGCGGGCCTTCTGGGCCGTCGTCACCTCGACCGAGGCGGTGAGGGTGGTGGACGAGTCGGTCAAGCGGATGGACGCGATGCTCGAGGACGTCCGCAACAGCCTGAAGGTGGGGCTGGCGGCGCCGAACGACGTGCTGTCGGTCGAGGCGCAGCGGGCGCGCCAGCAGATGCTGCTCATCCAGGCCAGGAACTCGCTGGAGCAGACGCTGGCCGACTTGCGGCGGCTCATCGGCGACCCGCCCGACAGCCCGATTGCGCTCGACGCCGCGCTCGAATCGGCTCCCGGGCCGGTTCCGCCGGCCGATAACCTCGTCGCCACGGCGCTCGGCGCGCGGCCCGACCGCAAGGCGCTCGAGACGCGCGTCATCGGGGCCGAAGACCGGCGCGAGGCGGCGGTTGCCAACCGGCGGCCGACGATCTCGGTCGGCGGCGGCGTCAATCTCTCGAATCCGAATCCGCTGATCTTCCCGCGCTCCGCCCAGTGGAACGGAACGTTCGACGCCAGCGTGAACCTCTCCTGGACGTTCTGGGACTTCGGGCGCACCGCGGCCGACATCGCCGGGGCCCGGGCCGCCGAGCGCGCGGCCAGGGAGCGGCTCGCCGAGTTCGACACGACGCTCGACGTCGAGGTCCGCCAGCGCCGTCTCGATCTCGATTCGGCCCTCGCCGCCGTCGCGTCGGCGGAGGACTCGGTTCGGGCCGCCACCGAGGCCCGGCGCGTCGCGGGCGAGCGCTTCGCGGCGGGCGTGGCCACCCCCACCGACGTGCTCAACGCGCAGGTGGCCCTTCTCCAGGCCGGCCTCGATCGCACGCAGGCGCTCGCAACCGTGCGGCTGGCCGAGGCGCGGCTCGACCGCGCGCTGGGGCGCTGACCATGGCCGACCAGCCATCCGCCCCCTCCGACGCCATCGTCGTCAGGGAGCTCACCAGGAAGTTCGGCGACTTCGTGGCCGTGGACCACGTGTCGTTCACCGTCGGGGCCGGCGAGATCTTCGGGTTCCTCGGCAGCAACGGGGCGGGCAAGTCGACGACCATCCGCATGCTGTGCGGGCTGCTCGAGCCCACGTCGGGCACCGCGACGGTCGGCGGGCGCGACGTCGGCCGCGACCCCGAGGGGGTCAAGGCCCGCATCGGCTACATGTCGCAGAAGTTCTCGCTCTACGAGCTGCTCACCGTCGACCAGAACATCCGGCTGTACGCCGAGCTCTACGGCGTGAAGCCGGCGCGGTTCGCCGAGCGGCGCCGCTTCGCCATCGAGATGGCGGGCCTCGAGGGACGGGAGCGCGCCCTCCCCCGCGATCTGCCCGGCGGGTTCCGGCAGCGGCTCGCGCTCGGCTGCGCCATCCTCCACGAGCCGCCGATCCTCTTCCTCGACGAGCCGACGGGCGGCGTCGACCCGATCTCGAGGCGCCAGTTCTGGCGGCTCATCGACCAGCTCTCGAGGTCGGGCGTCACCGTCCTGGTCACCACCCACTACCTGGACGAGGCGGAGTACTGCCACCGGCTGGCGCTGATCCACGCGGGGAAGCTCGCGGCGCTCGGCACGACGCGGGAGTTGAGGCAGATCTTCGCGGACCGCCAGATCTTCGAGATCCGCACGCGCCGGCCGGTGGACACGATGCGGGCGCTCGACGCGATGGGCGACGTCGAGGAGAGCAGCCTGTTCGGAACCGCGGTCCATGCGGTGCTGCGGTCGCGGACCGTGGCGCCGCCCGAGATCCTCGCGCGGCTTGCCGCGCAGCAGCTCGACGCCGAATCGGTGCAACTGGTGCAGCCGTCGCTCGAGGACGTGTTCCTCGACGTGGTGGAGAAGGCGGGGCGCGAATGAGGAAGGCGCTCGCGGTCGGCAAGAAGGAGTTCCGGCAGATCCTGCGCGATCGGCGCACGCTGATGATCCTGTTGTTCATCCCGGTGCTCTTCCTGCTCCTCTACGGCTACGCGCTCAACTTCGACATCAAGCACGTGGCGCTGGCCGTCGACGATCGGGACGACAGCGTGGAGAGCCGCGCGCTCGTCTCGGCGTTCCTGAACTCGGGCTACTTCGACCTGGCGGGGACGCTCCGGTCTCCCGCCGACCTCGACCGCGCGATGAACGGCAACGTCGTGCGGGCGGCGCTCGTCATCCCGGAGAACACGGGCCGGCTCGTCCGGCGCGGACAGCCCGCTCCCGTCCAGGTCGTCATCGACGGCGACAACGCCAACACGGCGGCGACCGTGCTCGGCTACGCGGTCACGATCGTCCGCACGGTGTCGCTCACCCTCATCGTGGATCAGCAGGGCCTGACCTTCTCGCCGCCCGTGAGCGTCGAGCCGCGGATCTGGTACAACCCGGAGCTCAAGAGCGCGCTGTTCCTGGTGCCCGGGCTCATCGGCTTCATCGGGATGATCACGGCGACCATCTCGACGGCGCTCTCGGTGGTCCGCGAGAAGGAACGCGGCACCTGGGAGCAGGTGCGGATGGCGCCGATCGACACGGTGTCCTACATCGTCGGGAAGACGCTGCCCTATCTCGGCCTGTCGCTCGTCTCGTCGATGGCCATCATCGTCGCCTCCATGTACTTGTTCGAACTGCCGATGCGCGGATCGTGGTGGTCGCTGCTGCTGGCGACGACCACGTTCCTGCTCGGGGCGCTCGGCACCGGGCTGGTCGTGTCCACGGTCGCCGAATCGCAGTTGTTCGCCTTCCAGGTCGTGCTGATCCTGGCGTTCCTGCCGACGTTCCTCCTGTCGGGGTTCATCTTCCCGATCCAGAACATGCCGACGCCAATCCAGGTGGTGACCTACGTCGTGCCGGCCCGGTACTTCCTGGTGGCGCTTCGGGGGATCGTCCTCAAGGGCGTCGGCCTCGACGTGGTCTGGCCGTCGCTGGCCGCGCTGGGCATATACGCCGTCGCGGTGCTCGGGCTGGCGTCGGCCCGGCTCGCGCGCGAACGCGGGTGAGGGGGCGGTGCGATGAGACGCCTGGTCTTCATGATCTGGAAGGAACTGCTCGAGCTGTGGCAGGACAAGAAGATGCTGCGGGTCGTCTTCCTCGCGCCGATCTTCCAGCTCATCGTTCTCGGCTACGCGGCCACGACCGACGTCAAGAACGTCCCCATCGTCGTCGTGGACGCGGACCGCTCGTCGGCCAGCCGCGATCTGATCGAGGCGTTCGACGCGTCGCCGTACTTCACCGTCACCTCCGTCGTCAGCAACGTGAAGGAGATCACGCCGTACCTCGAGTCGGGCCGCGCGTGGATGGCCCTGTCGATCCCGGTGCGGTACGGCCGGATGGTGGGCGCCGGCGCGCCGGCGACGGTCCAGGTCGTGGCCGACGGGACCGACGCCAACTCCACCAACATCGCGGTGGGGTACGCGACCAACCTGGTGGCGGCCTACGCGCAGGACCTGATGGCGGCGCGGTCGCCCGGGCGAAGCCTGCCCGCCGGCCTGCAGGCCGACGTGCGCGTCTGGTTCAACCCGCAGCTCGAGAGCAAGGACTTCATGATCCCGGGCGTGCTCGCCCTGCTGCTGATCGTGATGACGGTCGTCCTCGCGTCGATGGGGATCGTGCGCGAGAAGGAGCTGGGGACGCTGGAGCAGTTGAACGTCACGCCGCTTCGGCGCTGGCAGCTCATCGTCGGCAAGCTGCTGCCCTACGGCCTGATCGGGATCGTGGACATCTTCCTGGTGGTCGGCGTCGCCCGGTTCTGGTTCAGGGTGCCGCTGATGGGGAGCTTCGGCCTGCTGTTCGTGCTGAGCCTGGTGTTCCTGCTGAGCACGCTGGGGCTGGGGCTGTTCGTCTCGACGATCTCGCAGAACCAGCAGCAGGCGATGATGACGGCCGTGTTCTTCTTCGTCACCCCGATGATCTACCTGTCGGGGTTCGTCTTTCCGATCGAGAACATGCCGGCCGTCATCCGGCCCGTCACCTACCTCATCCCGCTGCGCTACTACCTGGTCATCGTGCGCGGCATCTTCCTCAAGGGCGTGGGCCTCGAGGTGCTCTGGCCGCAGGCCCTCGCCCTGCTGGCGTGGGGGCTGACGATTCTCGGCCTCGCGACGCTCAGGTCGACCAAGCGGGCGGCCTGAGGCGCTACTTGATCTCGGAGGTGCACAGCGGGCAGCGCTTCGCCTTCAGCGGGATGGCTGACGCGCAGAACGGACAGTCCTTGGTCGTCACGGTTGGCGCCGGAGCCGGCGCACGCATCCGGTTGACCTGCTTGATGAGCAGGAAGATCGCGAACGCCACCAGCAGGAAGTCGATGCAGGTGTTGAGGAAGATGCCGTAGTTCACCGTGATGGCGCCGGCCTTCTTTGCCTCCTCCAGCGTCGGGAAGCTGGCGCCGGAGAGCGTGAAGAACAGGTTGGTGAAATTCACCTTGCCGAGCAGCAGCCCGAGCGGCGGCATCAGGATGTCGGAGACGAACGAGCTGATGATCTTGCCGAAGGCCGCGCCGATGATGATGCCGACGGCCATGTCGAGCACGTTGCCCTTCATGGCGAATTCCTTGAACTCCTTCAGCATATGAGCTCCCTGGCCCGTGGCGGGCCGGATGGCTGGCACGACGGTGATCGGTGGACGGCCGTAGTGTGGCAGAGCCGCGGAGGAGTGTCCAGCGGCGGGCCGGCGAGGACGCCGGCCCCACACCTTGTTGTGGCGCCGGCCTCCTGGCCGGCGGGCTGCCCGCACGCCTGGCTACTTCGTGGCCTTCAGTCCCGCGGCGAGCGCCGTCAGCATGTCGGCGTAGCGCTGGTCCGCGGCGACGAATTTCGCGTCGTAGTCGGCCTCGGACATGCCGCGGGTCTCCCAGTCCCCATCGAACGTGGTGGCCGTCACGTCGTTCTCGTAGACGATGTCGAACGACTCGCCGCGTTTCGGCCTCGGCACCAGCCCGTCGGCCTGCATGTCCTGCACGAAGAACCGCCCATCCCTGGCGGTCGGGCCCTGGAGTTCCATGTAAACATCGCGGTACTGGCCCTTGGCGAGCAGGTCCTGGATGACGTCCGGCGAGGGGAACTTCGCGCTTACCACGAGCAGTTGCGTGCCGGGGAAGCTGAGCGCGGCAATGAAGCGGCCAGGCTCCTTCGGGTCGGGCACCGCGAAGGCGTCGACCGCCTTGCCCTCCATCAGCTTCACGAGCGCCGCGGCCGGGGCGGCCGAGCGCGACTCGGGGGCCCGGGCTGCCGCGGGTGCGGCGGCCGTCAACGCCAGCGTCACGGCGACGATAGGCAACGCGGTTCGCATGGACGACCTCTTGTCGATCGACGGCAACGGAGCGTCCGGGGAAGGGCCCAAGTCCGACTATAGCACCCGCCGGCCGTGCGACATCCCCGCTACCGCGGACGACGCGCCACAGCCAGGGCGACCGCCTCGTCGCGCCCGGCGCCGGGGCACGCCGGCGGCCGGTTTGCCCACAGGTTTTCGGCCAGCTGGATGTTATCCTCGGCGGCCTCGGCCGGCGAGCGCGGGCGCCCCGAAGACGCCAGGGCCTTGCGGGCCCGGACGAGAGGAGACGCGGCTCCGCCAGCGTCCGCGGCGGCCTGACAACCCTCGACGGCCGAGACCACCGCCGAGAGCAGCGTCCGGCTCCGGTCGTAGCGCGCGCCGACCGAGAGCCCTTCCTGCCTCGGATCGAGCGCCAGCACGCGGGCGCAGAGCAGGGCCTGCGCCCGGGCGTCCTCGTTGGCCGGGTCGAGCCTCGCCGCCTGCTCGAAGGCCGCCCGTGCAGCCCCGTAGTCCTGCTGCGCCATTTCGGCGCGCCCGAGTCCGTCGGAGGCTGTCGCGTCGGTGGGGGACGCGCGGAGCACCTGGCGGAACACGTCGGCCGCCTGGCCGGGAGAGGCCAGGGCGAGCAGCGCGCGGCCGATTCGGTCCAGTTCGTCCGCGATCGTCGTCTGCGCCGCCAGTTGGAGGAGCTGGGCGACGGCCTGGCGACGGTCCCCGGCCTTCTCGAGGAAATCCACGAACTCGAAGGCGGCGTCCACGCGCTCCGGCCGCGACGCCTTCGGCCAGCTGCCATTCACCGCGCGCCGGTACCACGCCGTCGCGGCCGGCACGTCGCCGGCGTCCCTGGACAGGCGGGCCATGGCGAGTGCCGCGGGCCCGTTGGCCGGCTCCGCGCGGAGCACCGTCTCGAGGTATCCCCTGGCCTCGCCAGTGCGGTCGGCCTGCGCCAGGGCCAGTCCGAGCGCCAGACGATACTGGTCGCTGTGGTCCAGTGAGAGCGCGGCGTGGAACTGCTCGATCGCCTCGCTGACGCGGCCCGCGCTCAGCAACTGGTTGCCGGCCTTGTAGGAGGCTTCCGCGTTGCGGATGGACTGGGCGCTGAAGTGGTGCGCGAGCAGCCCGCCGAGCAGGAAGAGCCCGAGCACGCCGGCGACCACCGCCGTCAGCAGCCCCCTTCCGGAGGGCACCGTCTCGTGGCGCAGCTCGTGCGGCGACTCGTGCTCCTCGACCTGTGTATACGCCCCGGGCAGTTCGGAGAGCGTGACCAGGCCGAGCAGTTCGCGGACGTTGCTCCGGCTCACGACGGGCAGCACGTCGAGCCCGGCGCGCCCCATGCGCTGGAGGGCGACGTCGACGGGCTGATCGACGTGCACGTGCGGGAAATCTTCGGCGGAAACCGATTCGTCGGGGCCGTCAATCACCCGCGCGAGGGTGTCCCCCCCGCGTCCGGCGAGCGCCGCCTCCCTCAGGCGCCGCTCGGTGACCATCCCCAGGAAGCGCCCGCCGTCGACGACCGGCCACGCGGTTCGCGGGCACCCGCTCTGGTCCGACTCGCGCGCGGCCGCCAGACGGGCCGACACCGTTTCATCGGCGCTCGCCACGCCGTCCGGCGGACCCATGATCTGCTCGACCACCATCCCGCCGGGGTGGGTCCTGGGCGCGGGAAGCTGGATGCGGTCCTGGTGGAGGAGCGCTTCGTAGACCGGCGACGGCTGGAGCCGCTGGGAAATGAAGTAGCTCAGGAGGTTGGCGATCATGACCGGGACGATGATCGAGTAGTCCCGCGTGATCTCGAAGATCATGATGACCGACGTCATCGGCGCGCGCACGATGCCCGCGAACGCGGTGCCCATGCCGACCAGCGCGTAAGCCCCGGCGCTCCCGGTGAGGTCCGGGAGCCAGGCGTGGGCCAGGCCGCCGACGGTCCCTCCGAGCATCGCGCCGATGAACAGGCTGGGGCCGAAGATGCCTCCCGCGTTGCCCGACCCGTAGGCGGCGGCGGTTGCGACCAGCTTCAGCGCGAGCAGCACCGCCATCGTGCCGAGCACGAGCCTGCCGTTGAGCGCGTCGCCGACGTGGTCGTACCCGACGCCGAGCACGTTGGGCACCAGCCAGCCCAGCAGGCCGACCGCCAGGCCGCCAACCGCAGGCTGCCACCAGACGGAGGACCGGGGCATCGCGAGGAAGCGGCGCCTGATGCCGAGGAGCAGCTTCACGAACGCCACCGAGACCAGGCCGCCCGCGACGCCGAGGACGGCGTAGATCCCGAATTCGAGCGGGTGAACGAGCTGGTAGGCGGGGACGTGGAACAGCGGCTCGTCGCCGAGGAGGAGGTGCAGCACCGCCCAGGAGGTGGCGGAACTGATCACGATCGACCCGATCACGGGGGCGTGGAGGTCGCCGAGGATCTCCTCGAGGGTGAACAGCACCGCGGCAATCGGGGTGTTGAAGGCGGCGGCCAGCGCGGCCGACGACCCGATGGGGATCAGCGCCCGAACGCGCTCGGGCCCGAGACCCAGCCGACGGCCGAGCACCGACGCGATCCCGGCGCCCACCTGCACGGTCGGTCCCTCGCGGCCCAGGGCAATCCCGCTCGCGAGCGAGAGCGAGGAGCAGCCGAACTTCCCGAGCACGGTCCTCAGCCGGATGACCCCCCGGTTCAGGAAGTAGGCGGTCTTGGTCTGCGGGATCCCGCTGCCGCGGGCGTTGGGAAAGTACCTCGCCAGGAGCACCCCGGTGACGAGCGCCCCTGCTGTCGGGACGAGGACGCGGCGCCAGGCGGGGCCGCCGGCGGGCAGGAGCCACGCACCCAGCCGCTCGGTGACGACCATGAAGGCGACGACCGCCAGGCCCACCAGGGCCCCGATGAGCAGCGTCAGGACGAGCAGGAGCGTGTTCTCGTGGCGGCGCAGACGGTCGGCCTCGGTGCTCCCGCCGAGCCCGCGCGTCCACGCCGGCGGCGGCGAGGTCCGTGCGTCTTGCATGGTCGTCGAGTCCCTGCCGGGCGGCCGGCCACGGCGGCGGCCCGCCCGCCGCGCCGGCACCGCCCGAGTGTACCACGCCTGTTCGTTTGACCTCAAGTAGTATGGGCACAAAATAGTTTGTGCTACACTGGTTCCGGTGCCCCCCTGGATTCACGCCGCGATCGCCTCGAGGAGGGTGAAGAGTATGAGTCACGCCCGCCGGTTGCTCATCGCAGGGGTTTCCCTGCTCGTCCTGTCCGGAACCGTCGCCTGCCGCCATCGGGCCCCCGTCGTCGCGCCCCCGCCGGCGCCCGCCGCCGCGCCCGCGCCCGCCCCGGTCGCCCCGCCGCCGCCCCCGCCGCCTCCGCCGCCGGCCCCCGCGCCCGCCCCGGCCCCGCTCACCGAGGACCAGATCTTCGCCGCCAAGACGCTCGATCAGATCAACGCCGAGCACCCGCTCACCGACGCGTTCTTCGACTTCGACAGCGCGGAGATCCGGCCGGACGCCCAGGCCAGCCTGACCAAGGACGCGACGTGGCTCCAGCGGTGGACCACGACGAAGATCACCATCGCCGGGCACTGCGACGAGCGGGGCACGGCGGAGTACAACCTGGCGCTCGGTGAGCGCCGGGCGGCGGCCGTCAAGGCGTACCTGCAGTCGCTCGGCGTCGCGGCCGACAGGATGCAGGTCGTCAGTTACGGCAAGGAGCGCCCGTTCTGCACCGAGTCCAACGAGGGCTGCTGGCAGCAGAACCGGCGGGGCCACTTCCTGTTCACGGCCAAGTAGCGCGCCGGGCGGCCCCGACGGGGAGGCCGTGGCGCCAGGGGAGACGTATGCGGCAACAGGCGAGTCGCAGGAACGGTCCGACGGGCACCGAGCCCGGGCGCCTGCCGCCGCCGGACGGCGTCCTCGACTTCATGCGCATGATCTGGGGGATCAGCCACGGCCTGCAGTCGACGTCGAAGAGGATGGAAGCCCGCCACGGCATCACGGGACCGCAGCGGCTGGTCGTGCGGATTCTCGGCTACCACCCGGGAGCGACGGCAGGCGGGCTCGCCCACGCCCTGCGCTTGCACCCGAGCACGCTGACCGGGGTCCTTCGGCGACTCGAGGACCGCGGCCTCATCGCGCGCAGCCCCGGAGAGCACGACCGGCGCCAGGCCCGCTTCCGGCTGACCCGGTCGGGCCGGGCGGTCGACAGGCGCCACGCCGGGACCGTCGAGGCCGCGGTCCGCCGGGTCTTGTCCGACCTCCCGCCGGCGAAAGTCGAAGCCGCCGCGGAGGTCCTCTGCGCGCTGGAAATGGAACTGGCGGGTGGCGCGGGCCGGGAGGCCCGCGCTACTTCGCGATCGTGACGTTGCCGGAGAAGGTCTTCAAGTGAATCGGGTGCTGCGCGTCGCCTCCGCCGAGCGTCGCGCGCAGGTGGCCCTTCCGCTGCTCGGCGACCGTCAGCGGCACGTCGCTCGTCAGCTTCCCGCTGAAGGAGTCGAACTCGAGCGCCGCCGCCGCGTTCCCGGGCACCCGCAGGGTGATCGATCCCGAGAAGGTCTCCAGTCCGAGATCGGGCCCGGTCGCGCTCGCCGCCAGCCCGGCGTCGATGTCGCCCGAGAACGTCTTCGCCTGGATCCGGCCCGAACCGTCGGCCACGTACAAATCGCCCGAGAAGGTCTCGAGCTTCTGGTCGCCGGAGACGTTCCGGACGTGCACGTCGCTGCTGAAGACCTTGACCTCGAGCCGCGCCTGCCGCGGCACGGTGATGTCGAAGTCGGTCTTGACGACGTTGTCGTTGTTGACGTGCCAGTCGGGGTCCTTCTTGTTGGCCTGGATGATCACGGTGGACCCGCTGGTCTCGACGTCGAGCTTGATGTGATCGAGCCGGTCGCGAGTCGCGGTGCGCACCGCGTCGATGGTCACCTCGTTGACGTCGGCGCCGCCGATGCGGACGGTGCCGGAGAAGTTGTGAAGTGACACGGTCCCCCCGGGGCCGAGCGGCACGACCTTGTGCACGCGCTCGGTCTCCTGGGCGGCGACCAGCGCGGGCAGCACGAACAGCATCAGGGCGACGGCAACGATCGATCGTGAGGGTGTCATCGGGTCCATTCCTCCTGCTGGAGGGATAGACGGGAGGCGGGGCCGGAGGGTTGCCTCACAGGCGGAGGCTTCAGGCTCCAGGCCACGGGCCAGGGGCGGTGTTGTGTGGCGCGAGCCTCGTGGCTCGCGAGGGGCGGGCTCATCGACCGCCCTATCGCTTCTTCGACGCGTCGGGGTCCAGCACGCCCGTGTAGATCGCCATGCCGACGACGGCGTCGACGCCCTTGGCGTCGAGGGCGTCGACCTCGGCCTGCGTCGTAATCCCGCCCGCGGCCGACAGGTGCCTCGTCGTCGCGGCGCGGATGGCATCGACGGCGGCCACGTCGATTCCCTGCATCAGGCCTTCGTGGTCCACGTCGGTGTAGAGGAACTCGTCGCAGTACGGCTCGAGCGCCTTGATGGCCTCGACCGGCGAAATGGCCAGCGCCTTCCGCCACCCGTGCGTCACCAGGCCGCCGCCGCGCGCGTCGAGCGCCGCCACCACCCGGTCGCGGCCGACCGCCTCGGAGACCTTCGCCGCAAACGCGAGGTCGGGCCGGCCGTCCTTGAAGAGCGCCGTGCTGAGAATGATCTTCTTCGCGCCGGCGTCGACGACCTCCTTGGCCCGGTCCACCGACCGGATGCCCCCGCCCACGCGGCAGACGAGCCTGGCCGACACCCGACGGACGAGGTCGTTGTTGTCGCCCGTGCCCATCGCGGCGTCCAGATCGATGATCTGGACCATCGGGAAGCCCTGGAAGCGCCGGACCCAGCGGAAGACGTCCGAGCTTTCGATCGCCACCTTGTCGCCCTGGACGAGCTGGACGACCTTGCCGCCTTTGAGGTCGATGTTGGGAATGAGCATGCGCCCGGTTCTTTGGACCCACTAGGATGGCACCGGAGTGCCTCCGGCGGCAAGACGCGCGTCATCGCCGGCGACAATCCGACTACCGGATCGGGCGGTCGATGTACTTCGGGTCGGTGTCCAGCGAGCGACCCCTCAGGAACGCCCACGCCGACGCGTTCACCTGCGCCGACATGCTGTAGTAATTGTGGTCGTGTCCCTTGATGACTGCGGCCTTCCAGGGCTCGGCGAGGGAGGAGCCGTTCCGGCCCGACCCGTGCAACAGCACGATCACCGGCGCCGGAGCCTGCGCGGACACGCTCTTCGGGACGAAGAGATAGTAGGAGACCGGACGGCCGTCGAAGTTGAACTTCTCTTTCGTGATCTTCCCCGGCGTGGCCGCGGACACCGAGGAGACACTGACGACGACCGCCAGCAACGCAATGAGGCTCAACCGGGCGCGCCCGAGCTTCACGATGCCCTCCTATCCCAGCCTAGTGCTTCTCCTCGAACACGTCCTTTCCGAACCAGTCGGGGTTGTGCCCCATCGCGGCGCGGTTCGCCTTGGGCGTGTTTCGTCATGATCGGTCCAGCAGGGATGTGGCGAGCTCCCAGGCGCGCTCGACGTGACGCTGCTTGGTCCTGAGGTTGCCGATGGCCAGCCTCAAGGTGAAACGGCCGTTGAGCTTCGTGTGCGACAGGAACACTTCGCCGGTCGCGTTCATCGCGTCGAGCAGGCGCTGGTTGAGCGCCTCGAGATCGGCCTCGGACCAGTCTCTCCCGCTCGGCTTGGCCCTGAAGCAGACGACGCTGAACGGCACCGGCGCGAGGCGCTCGAAGTCGGGATCGGCGTCCACCCAGCCGGCGAACAGGCGCGCTAGGCGCATGTGCTCGGACAAACGGTCGCGGATCCCTTCGGCGCCGAAGTAGCGGAGGATCATCCACAGCTTCAGCGCGCGAAACCGCCGGCCGAGCTGCACGCCGGTGTCCATCAGGTTCTTCACCGCGCCCGCCTCGGTGGTCCGCAGGTACTCCGGCGTGAGCGCGAAGGCCTGTCGGAGCAGGTCCATCCGCCGGCAGTAGAAGGCGCTGAGGTCGAACGGCGTGAACAACCACTTGTGCGGGTTCACCACCAGCGAGTCGGCGCGCTCGGCGCCGGAGAGAATCCACCGGCACTCGGGGACGATGGCCGCCGCGCCGCCATATGCGCAGTCGAGGTGGAGCCAGACGCCTTCGCGCCCGCAGATCGCGGCGACCGCTTCGACCGGATCGACGCTGGTGGTGGACGTCGTCCCGACCGTCGCCACGACCGCCATGGGCACGACGCCCGCGCGGCGGTCCTCCGCCATCGCCCGCTCGAGGGCGTCGGTTCGCATCCGGAACTCCGCGTCACTCGGGATCTTCCTGAGCGCCTCGTGGCCGAGGCCGAGCAGGATGACGGCCTTGTCGATCGACGAGTGGGCCTGGTCCGAGCAGTAGACGCGGTAGCGCGGAAGCTCCGGCCGGCCCGGCATCCCCAGGGCTCGCACGCCGGCGACGGCCGCCTCGCGCGCCGTGGCGAGCGCGTGCAGGCTGGACACCGACGCCGTGTCGTAGATGACCCCCTCGAACGTGTCGGGCAGCCCCATCAACTGGCGCAGCCACCCGAGCGACACCTCCTCGAGCTCGGTGACCGAGGGCGAGGTGCGCCACAACATGCCTTGCGCGTTGAGCGCCGCCGACAGGAACTCGGCCAGCACGCCCGGCGCGCTGCCCGTGATCGCAAAGTAGGCGAAGAAGCCGGGATGGTTCCAGTGCGTGATCCCGGGGACGATCAGCGTGTCGAAGTCGGCGAGGATCGAGGCGAACGATTCACCGTGCTCCGGCGGCGCCGCGGGCAGGCTCCTCTTGACCTCTCCGGGCGCGACCCGGGACAGCACCGGGTACCGTTCCGGGTGCGCCAGGTAGCTGGCAATCCAGTCCACGACGCGGTACCCCTCGCGCCGGAACGTCTCGGGATCCATGTCGCCGAACCGATCGTCCGGGGCGGTCATGGGCGCGTTTTCCCGTGCGACTTGAAGTACTCCATGAAGAATGTGCGCAGCGGACCGCCGACGTTCTTCGCGAGGTCGGGCAACTCCTCCATCGCCTTGTCCACCGTCCAGCCGTCGACCATCACCCGCTTGGCGGCCCAGAACATCGACGCCCGGCCGCCGCTCGCGCAGTGCAGCATCATCGGCTGGTTCTCGGGAAGGACGACGGCCTTGAGGAACTCGTCCACCCTGGCGGCGTCGGGTGTGGCGCTCGCAAAAGGGATGTGAATGTAGCGGAACCCCGCCGTCTCGGCCGCCTTCTGTTCTTCAGCCACGTTGGCGCCGGGCTCGGATTCCGTGCGCAGGTTGACGATCGACTTGAAGCCGGCCTGCTTGAGCGCGGCAATGGCCTCGGGCGTGAAGGCGCCGCCGCAGGCGATGGTGGCATCGACCCTGGTGAAGTTCCGGACGCCGGCGACGGTCTCCGGCGCGGGCGCGGCCTGATCGGGACGACCCTGCTGGACGGATGGAACGGCAGCGGCCGCCTGCGCCGGGACGATCCGGGCGCCGGGCGCGACCCACAGGAAAGCGGCGAGGGCGAGAACGAAGAGCGGGCGGACGGACATGGCGTGCTTCGTCATGTCCGCCATTCTAACGCCTGACTTACTTCTCCACGGTCATGTTGATCGGCGCCTGGGTCCGCACGCTCAGCGGCGTCCCGGCCGCAAGGCTCACGGGCAACCGGTCGCCGTTCATCGTCACCGCCGTACCGCCCGCGGCGCCGAGGCCGCTGCCGATGGCCGCGCCCTTCCCGCCGCCGAGGATCGCGCCGATGATGGCGCCGCCGATGGCGGCGCCGCCGATCTTCGCCGTGCTCTGGGCGGCCGGCGACTCCCCTTCGCGGTAGATCGTCTCGGTGTTGACGGTCAGCCGCGTCGTGTCGGGCAGGATGAGCGTGTTGAACCGGAGGCCGAGCCGGGCCCGTTCCTTTACCTTGCCGCCGCGCTCGACCAGCACGACGGTGCCAATGGCGCGCGTGCCTGCCGGTATCGCGACACGGGAGCCGACTCGCACGTCGCGCGTGACGCGCGCGTCCACGCGGTCCTCGACGCGCGCGAACTCGGAACTGATGGACGACTCGAGCTGAAGGCCGATCACCGACTCGGCCGGCACCACGACCTCTTCCCACTGCTTCTCGGGGCCGCGCGACGCCGCGTCCTGGTCGGCCCTCGCGGACTCGGCGGCCGGGTCGATGATCATCGGCACGACCGGGGCCGCGGCGCCGGGGCGTGCCGCCGGGGTCGCGTTATCCGCCGCGGGGGGCGGGAGCGGCGGCGGCGCGGCCTGGACGGGCTGGGCGCCGTCGGTCGGCGCGGGCGCCGCCGGCCTCGCCACAGCGGCCGGCACGGGCGTCGTCGGGCGTGCCGACCGGCCCGCTCTCTTCGCCGCGGCAACCGGCGCGCGCGGCGACGGTTCGGCGACGGCCGGCGGGACGGCAGAGTCGGAGGCCTGGACGGCCGGCTCGGGGGCTGACTGCGGCGGCTGATTAGTTGGGGCTGTGCTTCCGCCGACCGCTACAGTTTGTGGTGTCTGGTCTGTGACAGGTGTGACGGCAGGCGCGGTGGCACGTTCGTGCTGCCACGTCGCGATATACGCGCCTCCCCCGGCGGCCGCCACGCAGGCCGCCCCGAGAAGGATGAACATCACCGGTTTGGATACCATGAGACACTCCTACATCACATCTATCCAAGCAATTGCCGTACCTCGGCCGGGTCCGGATTTTCCCTTGTGTTCGGCCCGGTGGCCAGGCTGAACGTTGTCATCTCGGCTGTCGGGGCGTCCACCCCGAAGGTCACGTTTCGTGCGATCATCATCCACCGTGAAGCTCCTCGCTCACTTTCCGGGCTCGGGCGACACCCTGTTCCGGCGGCGCGGCCTGCTGCCGCTGTTGCTGCTCCCGCTGTTCCTGCTCGGCCTGGTCGACGCCAGGCTTCCGGCGAGCCTTCCTCCCGGCGTGCGGGCGTGGCAGTTGCTGTCGCTGGCCATCGCGCTGGCGGGCCTCGCCCTTCGCGTGGCGGCCGTCGGCACGGCGCCGCCCGGCACCTCGGAGCGGAGCACGACCAGCCCGAGAGCCTCACGGCTCAGGAGCACGGGGCTCTACTCGGTGGTGCGCCACCCGCTTTACCTCGGGAATACGCTCACGGCTGTCGGCCTCGCCTGCTTCACGACCCGGTGGTACGTGCCGGTGGTCGTCGTCCTGCTGGCGGCTCTCTACCACGAGCGGATCGCCGCGCGCGAAGAGACGTTTCTCGAGGCGAAGTTCGGGGCGGAGTTCGCGCAGTGGGCCGAGCGGGTGCCCGCGTTCATCCCGCGCTTCTCCGGGTACGTGCGCGGCGAAACGCCGTTTCGCTGGCGGCGCGTGCTCGCCCGCGAATTCCACGCGCTGTTTGTGATCGGCTCGTCGTTCTTCGTGCTCGACCTCGCGCGCGCGGCGCTCGCCACCGGCAGGCTGGTTTTCGATCTCTTCTGGACGTCCTCCTTCCTCTTCACCGCCGCCATCTTCATCGTCTGCAGCCTGTTGAAGAGACATACGAACGTGCTGAAGATGGAGGAAGCGAGCCAGTCCCATGTCCCTGCTTTCCCGGGATCAGATTGAGCAGCGTCTGCGCGCGCTCGACGGATGGCGCTTCGAGCGCGACGCCATCGTCAAGCAGTTCGCGTTTGCCGGCTTTCCCGAGGCGGTGGCGTTCGTGGGCCGTCTCGTCCCCGGCGCCGAGGCGGCCGATCACCATCCCGACATCACCATCAACTACAGGCGCGTCACGCTCAGCTACTCCACCCACAGCGAGGGCGGCGTGACGGAAAAGGACTTCGCCGGCGCGCAGATGGCGGAGGAATGCGCCCGGGTCAGCGACAGTAGGCAGTAGGCGGTAGGCCGTAGGCCGTGGCGCAGGCCTGAAGGCCTGCGCTATCTGCGAACCTCCGCGAGATCTCCAGATAGCGCAGGGCTTCAGCCCTGCGATGACACGAGCCCGATCGCGCCGCCATGGCGGCCCGATTTGTGCTATAACCCGCGGGTCCGGCCGACAATCCACGGACAACAGGAGGTTTTCGATGCGAAGGCACTTTGTACGCACGCTCTTCGTGACGTGCGTTCTCGGACTCGTGCTCGCCACCGGCCCGGCCGCGCTCTCGACCGGCGTCCAGGCGCAGGGGAAGGCGGCGCAGCCGCAGAAGATCGACGCGGAGTACACGGCGAAGATCAAGGAATACACGCAGGACCCGCGGATTCTGACCGAGCTGGTCGACCACCTGCCCGCGTCGGCCACCGTGCCGACGCCGCTCAGCTTCAAGCAGGTCGGCCGCGTCGTCGGCATGCCGGACGAACTGACCTACTACAAGGACATCAAGGCCTACTTCGAGGCGCTGGCCAAGGCGGCCCCTGGCCGCGCGAAGCTCTGGTCGATCGGCAAGAGCGAGGAAGGCCGCGACATGATCGTGATGGCGATCGCCGACGAGGCCACGATCAAGTCGCTCGACAAGTACAAGAAGATCCTCGCGGACCTCACCGACCCGCGGAAGCTGACCGACACGCAGGCGCGGGCACTCATCGCCGCCGGCAAGCCGATCTACTGGGCGAGCGGCAACCTGCATTCGGGCGAGACGGGCAGCGCCGAGATGCAGATGGAGCTGGCCTACCGGCTGATCGTCGAGGAGACGCCGTTCATCCAGAACATCCGCAACAACGTCATCGTCTTCCTGACGCCGGTCGTCGAGGTGGACGGCCGCGAGAAGGTAGTGGACAACCTCTACTACCAGAAGAAGACCGGCAAGCGGATGCCGCTCATCTGGTGGGGCCAGTACGTCGCGCACGACAACAACCGCGACGGCCTCGGCCTCGGCCTGAACCTCACGCGGGCGTTCCTGAAGACGTTCCTCGAGTGGCACCCGACCGTGCTGCACGATTTGCACGAGTCGCAGGACTATCTGTACGCCTCGACCGGCGCCGGGCCATACAACAACGCGGTCGACCCGGTGCAGACCGACGAGTGGTGGATGATCGCGAAGCACGAGGTGTCGGAGATGACCAAGCGGGGCGTGCCCGGCGTGTGGACCGGCACGTTCTACGACGGGTGGACGCCGAACTACCTGTTCTGGATTGCGAACATTCACAACTCGATCGGCCGCTTCTACGAGACGGAGAGCTACGGCCCCGCCAACCGCACCATCAACCTGAACATCAGCAAGGAATGGTACCGGCCCAACCCGCCGCTGCCGTCCATCAAGTGGGGGCCGAGGAACAACGTCAACATCCAGCAGAGCGCGCTGCTCTTCGCGATGCAGTACGTCGCTCGGAACAAGGACCTGCTGCTCGAGAACTACTATCTGAAGAACAAGCGCGCCGTCGAGATGGGCAAGGGCGACGGCCCGAACGCGTGGGTGATCCCGGCCGGCCAGCGGCGGCGAGGCGAGGCGGCGAGCTTCGTCAACCTGCTCCGGATGGAAGGCGTCGAGGTGCAGACCGCCAACGCCGCGTTCACGGCGGGCAAGGTCCCGGTGGCCGCCGGCGACTACATCGTCCGCATGGACCAGCCCTACAGCCGCTGCGCGCTGCAGTTCCTCGACACGCAGTTCTTCTCGCCGGCCAACCCGAGCCCGTACGACGACACCGGCTGGGCGATCCCGCTCGTCCGCAACGTGAAGGTCTCGAAAATCAACGACAAGACCGTGCTGGACCAGCCGATGACGCTGCTCGCGGCCGACGTGAAGCTGCCCGGCGTCATCACGGGGACCGGAGGCGTGATCGTCGTCGACCACAACGGCGACACCTCCATCGCGCCGTTCCGGTTCGCGAACAAGGACGTGAAGATGCTGGCGGCCGAGGAGGCCTTCGAGGCGGGCGGGCGGAAGTTCGGGCCCGGCGCGCTGATCATCCCGTCGGCCGACCGCGCGAAGATCGAGGCGTCGATTGGCGAGTTCGGCCTCACGGCGGTGGCGGTGGGCTCGTCGCCCGACGTGAAGACCCACGAGCTCGTCGTCCCGCGCATCGGCTACGTCCACTCCTGGTCGAATACGCAGAACGAGGGCTGGGTGCGGATGGCGTTCGACAAGCTGAAGATCCCGTACACCTACATGGGCGACACGAAGCTGCGCGAACCCAACCTCCGGCAGCGGTTCGACGTGATCGTCTTCCCGCACGTCGGCGGCAGCGCCGAGTCGCAGGTGAACGGCGTCTCGGGTGCCGAACCGATCCCCTACAAGAAGACCGACCTGACGCCGAACCTGGGCGTCCAGGATTCATCCGACGACATCCGCGGCGGCATGGGCTTCGAGGGGCTCATCAACCTGATGAAGTTCGTGCAGGACGGCGGCCTGCTGATCACCGAGGGGTCGACCTCGACGATCTTCCCGGACTATCACCTGGTCAGCGGCGTGACGGTCGAGGAACCGACCGGCCTGTTCGCGCGCGGCGTCGTCCTGAAGGCGCAGTTCGCCGATCGCAAGAGCCCGATCGCCTACGGCTACGACAGCGACAACCTGGCCGTCTACTTCAGCCAGGCGCCGGTGCTGAACGCGGGCGGCGGCGCTGGGGGCGGGTTCGGCGGGGGCGGCGGGCGCGGTGGCCAGTCCATCCCCGGGGTCGGCATGAACCTGAACCCGAACGCCGTGCCGCAGACGCTGACGACGCTCGACGGTCCACCGCCGGGAACCGAGCAGGCGGGCGGCGGGCGCGGCGGCCAGCGCGGCGGCGGGCCGGATTTGGCCGGCGGAGGGGGCCGGGGCGGACGCGGCGGCGCGGCCGCGGTTGACGTGACGACGCGGCCGCGCGTCATCCTGCGCTTCCCGGCCGATCCGAGCGACATGCTGCTCAGCGGCGGCCTGGTGGGCCAGACGGCGCTGGTCGGCCGCGCGGTGGTCGTGGACTCGCAGCTCGGCAAGGGCCACGTCGTGATGTTCGCGAGCCGGCCGTTCTGGCGCTACCAGACGTTCGGGAGCTTCAACCTCGCGTTCAACGCGATCCTGAATTGGAATCACCTGGAGGCGGGACGGTAGAAGGGCGGCTTCGGGCTCCGGGCTTCAGGCTTCGGGCGGCGTCACGGACATCACGCTTCTCCACTCGCGTGACACCTGTGACACCGCCCGAGGCCCGAGGCCTGTAGCCTGAGGCCTGGTTAGCGGGCGCTAGTGTTTCGGCAGCGCTACGACGAACCCGTCGTCGCCGTCGAGCCAGACCTGGAGTAGTACGCCAGTCTTGCCGGTCTTGGCGAAGACCGCTCTCGCGTCGCTCGGGGCGCTGTCGCCAGCCAGCCGCTCCAGCACCGGCAGTTCGACCTGCAGCGCGGGGAAGGTCGCCGATTCGAGTTTGATGACATCCGGCGACTGCTCGGTGAACTCGTAGACACCGGCGGGAAATGCCTTCCCCATCACCGTGAACGCGAAGGGGATGGCCACCTTCGCCTCCTGCGCGAACGCGGGCGCGCTCGCGAGCACGAGCCCGAACACCGCCAGGGCCGCCACCGTCAGCTTGGTTCTCATCTCCGTCTCCTTCATTCCATGGCCCCGGCCCGTTTGGGCGGGGACTTTACGATTGCCACTTCCGGCTGCCGTGGTGCGGGGCCCATCCGCGGCCCCCTCGCCACTCGCCGCACCTTCTATAGAGCAAGACGACTCGAGTGGTGGAGTGCGTGTGGCGCGGACATGACAAGAGCGTGACATCGGCTTACGGCTTGCGGCTTACGCCTCACGGCTGATGGCCGACGGCCGAAAAGGCCTCCAGTCACTTTTCTGTTGACAGTTGTCTACTAACAACTAAGATGTTAGTAGACATGCCGCCCAAATCCCCGACCCTCACCCCGCTCGAGCTCGAGATCATGAAGGTGGTCTGGCAGAAGGGCCAGGCCACGGTCCGCGAAATCCACGCCGTGCTCAAGGCGCGCCGACCGATTGCCTACACCACCGTGATGACGATGATGGGGGTGCTGGCGACCAAGGGGCACCTGAAGCGGCAGTTGGACGAGCGGGCGTACGTCTACCGCCCGACGCGGTCGTCGGCGGCCGCGATGAAGGCGATGGTGGCCGAGTTCGTCGACCGCGTGTTCGACGGCGCGGCCCAGCCGCTGCTGGTGCAGCTCGTGAAGGATCGGCGTCTAACGAAAAAGGAACTCGAGGACCTGGCCCGACAAATCGAGGAGGGCTGACATGGCGCAGTGGTCGCTCGCCAACCTGGCGGCGTGGGCGGTCCAGGTGACGGTGCTCGTGGCGGCCGGCGTCTGGCTGCCGGCGCGCCTGCGCCTCGGCTCTCCGCGCTCGCGCGTCGTGCTCTTCCGCGCCCTGCTCGTCGCCTGCCTCGCGCTGCCGCTCGCGCAGCCGTGGCGGGCCGCGCCCGCCGTCCTGGTCTCCGCCGACCTCTCGGACATTCCATCGCTCGATCCGGCGGCAGCCGGCGCGGCCGGGAACGGAGCGATCGCCGCCCGACCGGCCGCCTCGGCCGGACAGCCGGCGATCGTGCGTGTCGGCGACTGGCTCGCGTCGCTACCGTGGTCGCGGGGAGCCCTGGTCGTGCTGGGCGCCGGCGTGGCGCTGCGCCTTGGCTGGCTCGGCCTCGGCCTGGTTTCGCTGTCGAGGCTCCGGCGCCGGTCGGCGCCCATCGATCCGGATCTCGCGAGCATCAGGGAGGCCGAGCGCACCGTGGGCGCGGGCGCCGCGTTCCGGGAGGCGCCACGGGTGGCGCGCCCGGTGACGTTCGGCCTCCGCCGGCCGGTGGTCCTCGTGCCGCCCGGCTTCGCGAACCTCGAGCCCGGGCACCAGCTCGCCGTGGCGTGCCACGAGCTGCTGCACGTGCGGCGGCAGGATTGGCTGCGCGTGCTGGGCGACGAAATCGTCCGGGCCCTGCTCTGGTTCCACCCCGCCATCTGGTGGCTCGTCGAGCAGATTCACCTCAGCACCGAGCAGATGATCGACCGGCGGGCGGTCGAGATGGTGGGCGATCGCCGCTCCTACCTGCGCGCCCTTCTGGCGCTCGCGGGCGCGGACACGCGCCCGAGGTTCCAGCCCGCGGCCTGTTTCCTGGACCACGGTCACCTGCGGCAGCGGGTGGCGATGTTGATGGAGGAGGCGTCCATGTCGCGCGTTCGACTCGTCGCATCGGTGGTGACGGTGGTGGCGGTCGTGGCGGCGGGCGGCTGGTGGAGCATCAGCGCGTTCCCGCTGCGCGCGACCCCCGCGCAGGTCCCGGTCGCCTCTTCGACAGAAGCGCCGGCGCCCGTACTTCCTGTGGCCACATTCGGCGGACGCCTTACGACCGCTGCGCCGTTGGCAGCCAGCAGCCTGCCCGCCGGGGCGGCATCCGCAGCGGAGCCGACGGCGGGCGCGGCACCGCAGGCGCAGGCCCCGCGCCCGGGGATGCCGACACCGCCGCCGAACGCAGAACCGGACGAGGCCACGCTGAAGCAGATGATCAAGGCGAACCCGAAGTACACGGCGGCCTACTACAACCTCGCGCGGATCTACGAGAAGGCCGGCGACCTCGACCATGCTGCCGCGACATTCGAGGCGGCCGTGCACGCCTCGCCGCAGGACCGCGTCGCTTACATGGCCATCGTCGGCTTCTACAACCGCCAGGGAAACTTCGACAAGGTCGCGGAGTGGCTCGGCAAGTGGGAGGCCATGGAGCCGCAGAACCCGGTGCCTTACTACACAGCTTCCGCCTACTACTGGGAGAAGGCGTACCGGGACGCGACGCTTACGGACGGTCAGAAGCGCGACTACATCGAGCGCGGCCTGCAGGCGGTGGACCAGGCCATCGCGATGAACCCCGAGTACATGGAGGCGCTGGTTTACAGGAGTATCCTGCTGCGGTCGCAGGCCGTGCTCGAGGGCGACCCGACCGTCCGCCAGGCAATTCTCGCCGAGGCCAACAGGCTGCGAGACCGCGCCATCGAGATTCGCAACGCGCGCCAGGCAGCGGGTATTCCGACTGACACCTATCCCGCGCCGAAGGTGGCGGGCGGTGGCTACACGGCCTATGCCGCCGCGCCGCCGCCACCGCCGCCGCCCCCGCCCGCCGGATCTCTCGGCGCCAAGGGTGGCGTCGCCGGAGGCGTTGCCGGTGGCGTGCGTGGAGGCGTGACCGGCGGCATCGTGGGCGGGGTGCCGGGAACGCCGCCGCCAATCGGACCCGACGGCAAGGTCGCCCCGGTCCGCGTCGGCGGTGAAATCAAGCCGCCCATCAAGATCAGGGACGTCAAGCCGATCTATCCCGAGGAGGCCGTACAGGCGCGAGTCCAGGGAACGGTGATTATCGAGGCGACGATCGACGAGACGGGCAGGGTCAGCGACGCGAAGATCCTGCGTTCGATCCCGATCTTCGACCAGGCGGCGCTCGACGCCGTGAGGCAGTGGGAGTTCGCGCCGACGCGCGTGAACGGCGTGCTCGTCCCGGTGGTCATGACGGCGACGGTGACGTTCACGCTGGACAGGTAACGGCTTTCGGCTCTTGGCTCTCGTCTCTCGGCAGCGTCCGGCTCCTGGCCGGTAGCCAGACACCGCCGAGAGCGAAGGGCCGAGGGCCCGGAGCCGTCTTCAGGTGATCGACGGCCTGACAGGTCACCTCACGTCGCCAGATCGCAGGAACCTCAGCCGTAAGGCGCTGTGAAATTCCCAGGAACGGCGCCAGGGCCAACCTGCTACGATCGATCCACATCCCACAAAAGGAGGCACAACCATGCGGCGAATGCTCCCGTTTGCCGTATCCACAGCGGTGATCGTCAGCCTCGGGCTGTGGGCCCAGGCTCAGTCGCCCCAGGTGTCGGCGCTGCCCCTCCCCGGTGGCGACGTGGTCGCGCCATTCGGGCTGTTCAATCAGTTCTTCCCGGGGGTTGGAGCCGGATTCGACGGGCAGAACGCCGATCCCCAGGGGATCACCAATTTCCGCGGCACCGTCGCCATGGGCTACACCAACGGCACGGCCACGGACAACTCGGGCACGAGTTACCAGGTCATCACCGACATCCGCGTCTATCAGGGAAACTATGTCGGCGGACAGGCGACCTTCGGCGCAGGCGGAACGACCTCTGCCCGGGCGTTCGGCACGTTTGTCGAGATATGAATCGACTTCTGGCTCCCCAGTTCGGGGACCCCAGTCCAACAAGTACATGACTTCAATCCGGGGATCGGCTCGAACGGTCTGTTCTGGCTCGTGCAGATCCCTGACAGCGCCGTGAAGGTCACCGGAAACAAGCTGGTGATCTCCTTGACGAATGTCCCGGTCGTCGATCAATTCCAGTTCCCAGGTGGAGCGGGACAGAACCTCGGAACCGCGGGGGTTCCAGCGACCGTTTCGTTCACCATCACCTACACGAAGTCTGGCGCGCCGCGTCATGTTCGACCGACCTCGGACGACCCGCTCAGCCCATTCAGCTGGGCGGGCGAGATGTGGACGGCCACCAACTCCGGCACCTTCTCGGTTGCCTACAACGACACGAGCTTCTCGGCTCATGGGAGCTTCAGCTCATCGGGCAATTTCGGCGAGATGGGCACCGAGCGGAACGGGACGTTCGTCCCGGCCGGGCTGGCGACGGGGCCACGGATGCCCCTCTCCCTCCCGAATCGCGTCTTCGTGCCTGGAGATCGAGCGTCGGTCAGTGCGACATGGCAGGCGGCGTCGCCGGCGCTGAAGGGCACGGTGCCATTGAAGTACCTTGTCCACTGAACCGTGGCGGGCCTGGCCGGCCGGCGATCCCCGGCCGGCCAGGACGCCGGCGCCACCCTGGGAGCCTGTCGCGCGAGCCTCCCCGCCGTGGCCGGACGAAGGCGGGTTGGTTCGCGGCCGCGGTCGAAGCGACGAAGGGAGACGTCGATGAAGACGACTATCGCCATCTGTGTCGTCGGCTGTCTCCTCGCGGCGTGCGGGTGCGCTCCCCGCTCGCGCGGCGTGCCTCCGACAGGCGTTCCTCCGACGGCAGCCACTCCGCTGGCGCCAGGGGCGAAGCTGCTGCGGTTCAGCGCCACGATGCACAGTCGCTCTCCGGAGCTGACGTTTCGCTTCGCCGGCACGGTCGAGAGGCAGAAGACGGCCAGACAGGAATATGAATACGTGCTGCGGTCCACCGTGGTGGTCGAAAAGGACGGTCGCCCGTTCCCTCGCTCGGGAGTCCATCTGACGAGAGCGGTGCTCACGGCGAGCGCGGCCGCCACCGGTCGCTCCCCCGGCAGGCGTTCTCTCGGCGAGGACACGCGGCGGATCGATGTGACGCTCGACAAGCGGGGCGAACGGATCGCGCTGCCCGAGATTCGGCTCGCGCTGCCCATCAGCATCGTGGCGAAAAGTGATCGCGTCACGGTGGATCTCACGGATGGGCATTTCCAGGTGCAGGTGATACCCAACTTGAAGGGCCGTAAAGCATTCGACTAGCGAGCCTCCACGGCCGGCGAGGACGCCGGCGCTACAGCCTGCGTCTTGTGGCGCGCGCCGTAGACCAGCCGTTGGTTGCCCCGCCCCCTCACCTCGTGATAGCGTCAGTCGGTCCGATGTTCACTCTCCGCGACGCCCACCTCGCGCTCCACGCCCTCGTCATCGGGACCGCGTCCCGCTCGGCGGGGCTCTGATCTCAGGCCTGCGACTCGCGACTGGCGGCGGGCGGCGTCAAGCCCGCGCGAATCTGTAATCGAACAACGCCAGCCGCGATCCGCTGACAGGCAGTCACCGTCTTACGGCCGCACGTCGCGCGCCGCCAGTCACTCACCGCCGATGTCTTCCGCTCCGCGTGATCGCGGAGCTTCCAGGGAGGATTCCATGGGTTACAAGTACGTCGTTCTCGGCGCCGGCCGGCAGGGTCTCGCGGCCGCTTACGATCTCGCGGTGTTCGGCCAGGCCGACGCCATCACGCTGCTCGACATCGACGCCGACGTCGCCCGCGCGGGCGCCGATCGCCTTAACAAGCTGCTCGGCAGGAAGGTGGCGGCCGCGTTCAAGGTGGACGCCGGCGACGCCGCGGCCGTCGCGCCGCACCTGGACGGCGCCACCGGGTTCATCAGCTCGGTCCACTACACGTTCAACCTCGAGATGACCCGGCTCGCCATCGCGAAGAAGGTCCACATGACCGACTTCGGCGGCAACACGGCCGTCGTCCGCGACCAGCTCGCGCTCGACGCCGAGGCCGCCGCGGCCGGCGTCACCATCGTCCCCGACTGCGGGATGGGCCCGGGCCTGAACATCTCGCTCGGCACCTACGTGATGTCGCTCGTCGAGGAGTGCGACGACGTGCTGATCTGGGACGGCGGCCTGCCGCAGGACCCGCAGGGGCCCTGGAACTACGAGAGCACGTTCAACCTGGGCGGCCTCACCAACGAGTACGACGGCAACGCCTTCTTCATCCGCGACGGCAAGGTCACGCCGGTCCCGTGCTTCTCGGGCTACGAGGTACTCGACTTCGGACCGCCGCTCGGGAAGCTCGAGGCCTTCGTCACCTCGGGCGGACTCTCGACCTCGCCGTGGACGTTCGAGGGGCGCCTGAAGCGGCTCGAGAACAAGACGCTCCGCTACCCGGGGCACGTCGCGCAGTTCAAGGCGTTCTCGGACCTCGGTCTGCTCGGCCTCGATGCGATCGACGTCCGCGGGCAGCAGGTCGTCCCGCGCGACGTGTTCCACGCGCTGCTCGGCCCGCAGATCTGCCGCGACGAGGTGAAGGACATCTGCGTGATGCGCGTGAAGGGCACGGGCAGGACGAAGGGGCGGCGCGCCGAGGCGGTGACCGAGCTGGTGGACCGCTACGACGAGAAGACCGGCTTCACGGCGATGCAGCGGCTGACCGGGTGGCACGGGTCGATCCTGCTCATCGCCGCCGTGAACAAGATCGTCCGCCGCGGCGCCGTGTCGGTCGAACTGGCCCTGCCCGGCCGGACGATCGTCACCGAGTGCAGGCGGCGCGGCATCGCCATCACCGAGGACGTCAGGGTGGAGGCGTAGCGCTCGCCTCCGCCGGGATCTCTCGTAACATGAGGGGATGGGTTTGAGCGTCGTGGCGGCCGCCGGCGGCCTCCTGGAGCAGATCCTCGACCAGACGTTCCCCGTCTGGGGAGAGGGTCTCGCCCGGGAGGCCTACGGCAAGTACAACCGCGCGCAGGCCGCGACGCCGTGGGGCGCGGCCAATCTTCGACGGGTCGCGCTCGTGGACGAAGACGGGCGGCTTCTCGCCTCGGCCAAGCGATACGATCTGGTCGCCAGCCTGGACGGGGAGCGGGTGAAGGCCATGGGCCTCGGCGCGGTGTTCACGCCCGTCGTCCACCGGGGCCACGGCTACGCGTCCGAACTGCTTCGGCTGATGATGGACGCGGCGGCCGGCGAGGGGTTCAGGCTGGCGCTGCTGTTCTCGGAGATTGCGCCGAGCTACTACGAGCATCTCGGGTTCCGGCGCCTTCCTGTCAACCAGGTCTCCCTCTCGGTCCTCCCCGGGAAGCGCCCGGGCCCGCTCGCCATCTCCATGCGCTCCGGCGACCAGGGCGACGTCCGGTCGATTGTGGAGATGAACGCGAGCGCCCGCGACGGCTACCGGTTCGCGCTCGTCCGCGACGCCGACTACGTCAGCTTCGCCATCGCCAAAAAGCGGTTGCTGGCGGCCAGCGGGGCCCCCGACCACCGGCGGGTGGAGTTCTTCGTCGTCGAAGAAGGCGGCCGCGCGGCGGCCTATGTCGTGCTGCTCGAGGCGGGAGGGTTCGCCATGGTGACCGAGTGCGGCGATCGGGACCCGTCGGGGGCGCGCGTCGGGGCGATGCTCCAGACCATCTTCGCGCGCGACGCCGCTGCGGTCCTGCATCTGCGGGCGTGGTTGCCGCCCAACTTCGTGCCGCCCCAGGTAGAGGTCGTCGCGCACGAGGTCCCGCCGGTGGCGATGATGATGCGCCCGCTCGGGCGCCAGGTGTGGCCCGCTCCCCCGCTCGATCCGCGGGACGTCCTGTGGTGGCACGCCGACGCGTTCTGATCCCGCCAGGGATGGGAGCGGTTTTTCGCTCCGACCCCCTTCCGGTCAGAGCGGCAGCCACGTCCCGAGCCCGCGGTCCACGGCGCGCCGGTAAACCTCCGGCGCGACGGCCATGTCGTCGAGCGCCAGTCCCAGGTTAATCGCCAGCGTCCGTTCCTGCTTCCCGCCGCGGCCAGGCTTTTTTCCCGCCACCAGTTCGCCGAGGTCGGCGTACGGCTGGGGCGTCTGCCGGAAGTAGCCGGCCTTCCGGTAGTAGTCGAACTGGGCGGTGTCGTCGGTCGCGATCCGATCGAACTCCGCGAGCGCCTCGGGCGTCCAGTAACTGTCGAAGTCCACCGCGCTCGCGAACGCGCCGGGCCGCAGCCAGCCTCGCTCGATCGTAGGCCGGGGGTGCTTCAGGATCGGGCCCGACGTGACGACGATGTCGCTCTCGGCGACGGCCTGGCAGGGCGAGGCGGCAGAGATCACGTTGACCCCGAGCTTCGCGCTCATCTCCTCGACGAAGCGGCGCTGCACCTCCGGGACGATGTCGTAGGCGCAGACGCGGCGCACGGGGAAGAGCGTCACCATCGCCTCGAGGTTCGTGCGTCCCTGGACGCCGCAGGCGAGGATGCCGACCGTCTCGCTCTCGGGGCGCGCCAGGTAGCGGGCCGAGAGGGCCGAGGCCGCCGCCGTCCGGCAGGCGGTAATCCACGTGCAGTCCATGACCGCACTCGGGATGCCCGTGTCCACGTCGTTCAGGATCAGGAGCCCCGAGATGTAGGGCAGGCCCAGGCCCTGGTTCTCCGGAAACCCGCTCACCCATTTCACGCCGGCCGACCGGAGCGCCGGGATGTACGCCGGCATCGCGTGGATGAAGGCGTCGCTTCGCGGGTGGATGCCAGGTTTGGGCGGCATTTCCACCCGCCCCTCCCCTTTCTCGCGGAAGGCCGTCTCGAGCAACCCGATGATCGTGGGAAGGTCCGGGCCGGCGGCGGCGACGTCGGCGGCCGACAGGTAGAGCAGGCGTGGTGGTGTCACGGATGGCCTCCCGCTACGGCGCGATGATGCGCAGGGTGGGGAAATGACTGCGGTAGCGGCGCGCGTCGCGGGTCAGCAGCGTCATCCCCTCGGTGAGCGCGTGGGCGCCGATGTAGAAGTCCGGGAGCGGGGACCGTCGCTGGCCGCCCCGGCGCCGGTAGCGGATGAACGTCCGGCCGGCCAGGAAGGCGGCCTCCCACGGCAACGGCCGGCGCTCGAAGTAGCTTCCGGGAAGCGCCTCCTCGAGATCTTCGATCCGATCGAAGCGAGCGGCCACCTCGGCGTAGACCAGAGGGTTGACGACGAGCGGTCCCGCGTCGGCCTGCGCCGCCAACGCAGCGGCCGACCAATCCGCCCACTCGGGATCCTCGGTCAGGATGTCGAGGATCACGTTGCTGTCGACCAGCGTGGCCGCCACCCTACTCGCCCCTCGTCAGCGCGAGGATCTGGTCGGTCGTCATCCGCGGCCCCGGCGCGCGGCGACCCACCGCCCGCATCCCGGCCACCAGCGCGGCGCCGCGTCCCTGCTTCCCGGCCTTCCGGATCCTAACGCCGCTTCCGACGATGTCGAACTCCACCTCCGTGCCGGGGAGGAGGCCGAGGGCCTCGCGGATTTCGATCGGGATGGTGACCTGTCCCTTGCTCGTCAGCGTCATGTATTACTCCTACCGGTAAGAGTAATACCTGCGTCCTGCCTCAGTCAACGAGACGCGCCTCTTTGCGGGGCCCGATGCCGAGCCAGAGGGCGGCAGCCAGGACGGCGAGCGCCGCGGCCACGTGGAGTGCGGGCTCCCAGCCGATCGACGCGGCCAGCATCGGCGTGAGCGTCGGCGAGAGCAGGCCGCCGACGTTGCAGCCGGTGTTCATGATGCCGCCGGCCGTGCCGCTCCGGCCGCCGGGCATCCGGGTCACGGTCGACCAGAACGGCCCCTCGACCGACAGGACGAGGGCGGTGGCCACGGCGAGCGACACGGCCGCGAGCACGGCGCTCGCGGTATGGGCGCCGATCGAGATCAGGACCCCGGAACCGGCCATCCCCGCCATGGCGACCGCGCGCGGGCCCCAGGCGGGGCCGAGGCGGCCGGCGGCCAGGCGGTCCGCGACGAGGCCGCCGAGCGGGATCGACACGATCGACAAGACCCACGGCAGGCTGCTCATCCAGGCGCCCGCCATCAGTCCGACGTGCCGCTCCTGGACGAGGTACAGATAGAACCAGGTGACAAAGATGTAGCCGACATACCCTTGCAGCGAGTAGCTCAGGGTCAGCAGGGCAAAGCTGGCGCTGCGCAGTGACGAGGCAGGCTTGCCTCGCCGAAGCCCGGAGGGCGAAGGCGGGAGGGGAATCTTGCGATCTGGCGAACTGGCGATCGGGCGATCTTGCGAACTGGCGATCGGGCGAACTGGCGAATTGGCGGTCTGGCGATCAGGCCCCCCGGCACGATCGGGGAGCCAGCGCCACGCGACGGCGATGAGCAGCGCCGGCAACGCCGAGGCGAGGAGCGAGGCGCGCCATCCCCACCGGACCATCACGGCCGACACGAGCGGCGGCGCGATGGCCGATCCGAGTCCCACCGACGCGATGACGATGCCGGTCGCGCGACCCTGGAAGGAGACCGGCACCCAGCGCGACACGCCTTGCGCAGCCGCCGGGTAGGTCGGCGCGGCAGCCGCGCCCATCAGGAACCGGAGCGCCACGAACCCGGCCAGCACGGACGCGACGCTCGCGCCCCACGGGCCCCAGCCGGTCGCAGCCTGGAGCGCCGTCAGCGCCACCCACGCCCAGGCCGCAAGCGCGAGGACGCGCCGGGCACCCCACCGATCCGCCATCGCGCCGCCCGGCACCTGGAACAGCGCGTAGCCGAGCAGGAACGCACTGAACACCCGGCCCATCGCCACCTGGCTCAGGCCGAACTCCTGCATGAACAGCGCGCCGGCGGTGGAGACGTTGACGCGGCAGATGTAGCCGGCCGTCGCCGTGGCGCACAGCATCGCGACGAGCGGCCACGGCCGGCGAGTGGCGTTCACGATCGGGCCCTCGATTCGTGGACGAGAAACGACGGCCGCGCACGGACGGCCGCGCCTGCTTCGCGCACAGTGTACCCGGGCCAGGAAAGACCGTGCGAAAATGTGGGCGATGGCATCCGATTCACCGTTCCTCTTGCTTCTCAGCCGATACCGCCAGTTGCGGCCGCTCGCCCGCGAGACGTGGGAAGGTGGCCTCGTCCGCCTCCCGATGTGGATCGAGCACCCCACGGACAAGACCGCCTTCCGCCCCTGGGGCGTCGTATGGGTCAGTCACTCCACGGGTCGGGTGACGATGAAGATCGAGCCCGGCCCCGGGATGCACGGCCCGGAACTCGTCCTCGAAGCGCTCGTCGAGTTCACCCAGCAGGAGAAGGAGGTGCTCGGTGGCCGCGCGGGCCGGCTCCTCGTGGCGGACGCGGCCGTTCGCGACTACCTGCAGCAGGCCCTCGGAGACTCCGGCGCGAGCATCGAGCTGGTGCCGAGCCTCGACGCCGTGGACGAGGTGCTCCGTCACTACCGGGAGCACGTGGCGCCGGACGAGCCGCCGTCCGCGCTCGAGGGGCGCGGCGTCACCGTGGACGCGCTGCAATCGTTCGCGGATGCGGCCGCGACCTTCTACCGGGCCGAACCGTGGCGGCACCTGGGCGACGAGGACATCATCCGCATCGACGCCCCGAAGCCGCCCCGTGGCTACACTTTCGCCGTCGTCCTCGGCAACGCCGGTCACACCTTCGGCGTCGGGTGTCATGCCACACGGGCGGAGCACGACGCGATGCGGGCGATGCCCCTGGCGGGCGGGGCCGGCGACGCGCGGTCGGTGATCTTCGACTCCGGCGACCGGATCCCGCTCGCCGACCACGACCTCTGGGAACAGAACGCCCTGCCGCTCGCCGGCCCGCGCGCCTACCCCTTCGCCGCACACTACGTCGCGCGAGGAGAGGCCACACGACCGTCGCGCGAGGAACTGGTCTTTCTCGAGGGCCTCATGCGTGCCCTGGCCGAGACGACCGAGGACGAGATGGACTCGGGCGCATGGTCCAAGAAGGTGGCGGCGGGCGGGACGACGTTCACCTTCAAGCTCGCCCTCCCCGACCTGCTCGAACCCGGCAGGCCGGGCGCGCGCGTCGGACCGGACTCGGTCAGGCGGGCCTCGGAGCGGTTCCACGCGGAGATCGGCCGCTTCGTCTCGTCCCACGACTTCGGCTCGCTGGAGGAGGTGAATGCGGCGATTGCCGAGCGTTTCGGCGGCCGACCGCCTCGACGACGGATGGAATCGACGGCCTCGACGCCGCTCGAACGCGCGCAGGACCTGGCCTACCAGGCCTACGATTGGACCGGGCGCAGGCGCGTCCAGCTGGCCAGGCAGGCGCTCGCGATCTCGCCCGACTGCGCCGAGGCTACGTCCTGCTGGCCGAACACGCCCATCTAGCGGAACGGGGATCTGCGTGCGGAGACGATGAGTCCAGGACGCTGGTCGCGCCGAGAAAGTCCGGCTGGCGTCCGGCCCGCCCACACGCCCGAGATGGCGATCGACCTCTAGGCGAGCAAGCCGTTGCCGCCGGCCGTCGCGCGCTCGGCGAGTCGTTCGATGGCCTGGTCGGCGAGTTCTGGGGGCACATCGGACCAGACCGTATATGCGCGCCCGCTTCGAGTTGGCGGAAATGCTGGAGCATGTCGGGCGCGTCGGTGAGGCCATCGCCCACTACAAGGAACTGCTGCGACTCAATCCGGGCGACAACCAGGGGGTGCGCTACGTCCTGGTCCGGCGCCTGCTGCTGGACGGGCTGGACGCAGAGGCCGCCGAGTTGGTGGCTGCCTACCCCGACGACGCGGGCGCGGAAGTGTAGGGTACGGATCGGCGGCACTGCTCGCCGTTCCGCACCTCGGGCGACAGCCGCGCACTCGCGTCGACGCGCTGGCATCGGGCCGCGGAAGCTCTCGCGCGCCTCGAGCGACGGCCGCCGTCCAGCTGGCGATCAACACGCGTTGTGCGTCGCCCGGCTGCTCGAGCCGGCGATGAGGAGGCCGAGTGGATCGTAGCATTTCGCGCTGGGCAGCGACGACGAAGCGGCGGTCTGCGCGCATGAGACTGGCGCGGCCTGGCGAGCGACGGAGGGGGCGCTCGACTGGCTGCGCGCGCGGATGAAGGCCGGGCGGGCGGAGCGCAAAGCCAAGGTCAAGGCCCGGCGCCGGCCCGGGCGGCGGTAGCGGGCCTGCCTCGCCGAAGCTCGCCGCCGCCCCGGGCGGCGCGGTAGCGGGCCTGCCTCGCCGAAGCCCCGCCGAAGCCCTTCCGGCCATGGCGGGGCGAAGGCGGGCGGGCTTAACCGCCGCTGATCATGTGGATGACCTGGACGTCGGCCCCGTCGGGCACGACGGCGGTGTCGTAGCTGCCGCGGCGCACCAGTTCGCCGTTCACCTGCACGGCGATCATCCGGAAAATGTAGTTGCGGATCTTCAGGATGTCGGCGATGGTGAGGCCGGGACGCCACTCGAGCGGATCGCCATTGACGGTGATCATGACAGGGACGAGGGACGAGGGACGGGGGACGAGGGAAACACTGTCACACCACCTCCGTGTCACGCTTACTTGGCGACAACCGGTTTGACTCTTTCCCTCAGCCGCCTCGCGAGCGACGTGAGCATCCGGCCGATTTCGTCAGTTCGAGCCAACACGTCGTTCACCGACTGGGCATCCAAGTATCGAAGGCGACCGGCTATCAGGATCTGAGTCTCCAACTCCATCAGGGAACTGTGAGCGACCGAGATGTGGCGCAGGTAGTCGCCAGTGGTCGATCGCCCGTTGCCCTCGGCGATGTTCGAGGGAACTGAAACGGCGGAACGGCGCACTTGCGCCCTGAGTCCGAACTCCTCGCTCCGCGGAAACTGTTCCGAGGGGCGGTAGCACTGTTCCACGAGGTCCATGGCCTGGTTCCAGACGTCGAGATCCCGGTAGCTGCGAATCGCTCCCATGCTCGACCTCGTCGGTGCCGCCGCCCTCAGCCGGGGCGACGGCCGATACAGATCCGCCGGGCACCGATCCTGGAGCGCTTCGTGCGGCCGCTCGAAGTTATACGTCCGGCACATCGCATCGAACCGTCGCTGCTGCTCGCCCGCGGTCCGCGCGGGCGGCTCGGCGGTCTCGGTCTGCAGCGTCAGGTGGAACCGCTCGTGGCGGCCATTCTGCTCGGGATGCCCGCGGTCGATCGGATCCAAGGCAATCCCGAGTCGTAGCCACCAGACCGACAGACGCGACAAGCGGCCAGGCCCCGTCGACGCAAAGGGCGTCCCGTTGTCCGTCCGGAGCGCCGTCGGGAGCCCATACTCCCGAAACGTCCGCTCGAACCACGGCCGCGCGCCGGCCCCCGTCGGCGGCACAATCCGGCAACACAACGCGAATCGGCTCGCCGCATCATTGATCGTCAGCGGGTCGCAGCGCGTCCCGTCCGCCGTGCGAAACCACCCCTTGAAGTCGGCCGTCCAGACGTCGTTCGGCGCGACGGCCTCGGCCAAGGGCGTGGTCAGCGGCACGACGTAGCGCGTGCGGCGTCGCGGGACGCACAGCCCCTCGCGTCGGTAGAGGTCGCCGATACTGCTCGGCGCCGGCCACCTCGCCGTCGGCTGCGTCTTCAGCAGCCGGGCGCGGACCTTCCGCGGCCCCCAGTGCGGATGCGCGCGCCGCTCCGCGATCAGCGCCTCCCGGACCGTCTCCGGCATCGCCCGACCGTGATGGTGCGGGGCCCGCGATTGATCCGCCAGCCCCTCCGGCCCATCGCGCTCAAACCGCTCGAGCCACTTGTAGACCGTCTTCCGGCTCACCCCGTAACGCAGGGCCAGCTCAGAGACCGGTGCGTCAAACTCCAACCACTCCGCGATACATGCGACGCGCTGATCCTCCACGGTACAGGTTTCCTTCCAAGGCACAGCCAGGGTCCCCCCTGGCTCCATTGAAACCTGTCACCCATGTAACCGGTCTATCGTGTTACCTATCTATCCGGTCTGGACCTCCCTCGTCCCTCGTCCCTCATCCCTCGTCCCTCGTCCCTGTCTATGTCAGATACGGCCTGACAACGTCCACCACCTCGGGGAAATCGATCCGGAGCTTCTTGAGCGTCTCGAGCGTCGGGATGGCGTTGTTCGTCCAGCCGCGGCGCACGTAGACCGCGTCGCAGAGCTTGTTGTAGCGGTCCTCGCGCCACGTGCGGTGCAGCGCCATCTTCTCCTCGGTCGACTTGCCTTCCGGGTCGACGCCGATGAGGTCCTTGAGCTGCTGGTCGTAGCGTTCGGCGCGCGATTCGTACTCTTCCTTCGTCACCGGGCCCATCGAGCGGTACGGCGGCCAGTCGGACTTGCGTCCGCCCATCCCCATCCGCAGGTTGAACACGCGCTGGAAGTTGTAGACCGCCTCGGACTGCAGGATGAGCTCGTCCCTCGTCATCTCCTTGCCGGTGATGCCGGCGACCAGCTCGAGGTAGTTGTAGACGTGCTCGGGGACCTTCGCGGCCTCCTTGCCGTGCTTGGCGTTGTCCTCCGGCTCGATGTCGTTCCAGGGGAGCTTGCAGAGCCCCATCAGGCCGAACCAGGTGCGGAAGAGCGGGAAGTAGTGCAGCGCCTCGGCCTTGTCCTCGAACGTCGGGATCTGGTTGTTGACCATGTCCATGAAGATGAGCCACGCCTCGTCGTGCTGCGGCCCCTTGTTGGTGAGCGCGTAGCCGCCCTGCTGCGCCAGCGACTCCTTGGACATGTACTGCGAATACTCCATCCCCTTGACCTGCATGCCGATGTCGCGCAGGAACTGCAGGTCGCCCCAGCCCTTCTCGGCGAAGTACTCTTCCATGTACTTCACGCCCTGCCCCACGATCACGCCGAACCCCTCGCCGCGCGCCATCTGGTGCAGCAGCTCGACGTGCGACTCGCCGTTGCCCCACGTCAGGTCGAGGCCGCCGGTCCGCTCGAGGTTCAGGATGCCGCGCTGGAAGCACTCCATCGCGAACGCGCAGGCCGTGCCGAACGAGATCGTGTCGACGCCGTAAGTGTCGCAGTAGAAGTTCGACTCGAGGATCCAGTCGGGCTCGAAGATCCCGCAGTTGGACCCGAGGCCGGCCGCCGTCTCGTACTCCGGGCCGTCCACCGTGACGATGTGCCCCTTGTAGGGGCCGGTCATCACCTTGTGGCAGTCGGCGCCCTTGGCGCACGCCATGTGGCAGCCGTACCAGCAGCCGTCGAAGATCCCCTGCGTGAACCGCTTCTGCCAGACGGTGGACGCGATCTTGTCGATGTCCTTGTGCTTGCCGTACTGGAAGTTGTGCACCGGCAGCAGGTCGTAGGCATCCATGATCTCGACCAGGTGCGCGGTGCCGATCGACCGCATCTTGCACTGCTGATCGTCGAGGTCGTGGATCTCCTTGGCCAGCTTGCGGCCGACCTTCGAGGTCCGCTCGAAGTCGACCGCGTTGTTCATGTTCGACTTCAGCTTCTGGCCGTGCACGACGAGCGCCTTGAGCTTCTTGTCGCGGAACACCATGCCGATGCCGCCCCGCCCGGCCTGCTTCAGCCGGACGGCGCCGCGGCGCGGGTCGAACCACGAGAAGTTCAGGCAGCCGATCCGGGCGTGGTCCGCGCCTTTTCCTGCCGACACGACTCCCACGTTGACGAGGTCCTTCTCGTTGTCGGCGTACTGGTGCGTGAAGATCTCGGCCGCCACGTGGCTGTCGGGGTTCTCGTCGGGCGCCTCCTCGATCGTGATCGTCTTCTTGGGGCCGTCGATGACGATGACGACGTCCTTTTGGGCCTTGCCCTGGATCTCGAGGGCGTCGTACCCGCAGAACTTGAGGAGCGGACCGAAGTACCCCCCGACATTGCTGTCAACCGGGATCGAGGTCAGCGGCGAGAGCGTCACCACGAGCGACTTGCCGGACCCCGCGTACTGCGTATTCCCGGCGAGCGGTCCGGGGCTGATGATGATGTCGTTCTCGGGATCGTTCCACCTGGTGGTCGGCTTGATGGCGTTCCACAGGTACCAGAGCCCGAACCCGCGCCCGCCGACGAAGATGTCCTTCATCTGCTCGGTGACCGCTTTCTCGGTCACCGTCAGCGTCGTGAGGTCGATGTGCAGCGTCCGGTTGGTGTAGCCCCGCTGCGGGAGGCTCGGCTCGAAGGCGTGCTGGAGGAGGACCTTGTGGGCTGCCTTCTGCGCCGCCGCCGCCTCGGTGTACGAAGTCCGCGTCTTGTAGTCGTACGCGATCGTCATGGCCACTCCTTGTAGGTCAGCCGGCCGGCGTTGCCAGGGCGCGCAGGCGGAGGAAGCCTCTCTCGAGAGATGATGAAGCCCGAAGGTGAGGGTACGAGGTCCCCGGGGCGCAACCGGCCTGACCGAGCTATTTTCCGCTGAAATGGGGGGTGGCAGCAAGGACGAGGGGTGCCGTGGGGCGCAGGGCTGAAGCCCTGCGCTATCTGCAGCTCTCGGGGAGATCCCCTGATAGCGTAGGCCTTCAGGCCTGCGCGGCCGCCTACCGCCTCCTGCCCACCGCCTACTATCAGCCTCGCCGGCCGATCCGCCCGAGGAACCCGCCGATGGCGCCGGTGACGGCCGAGCTGGCCGGGCCGAAGGCGATCACCCAGGCCGGCACGTCTTTCAGGGCATACGACTCGAGGATGCCGACGAGCGCGCAGACGGCTCCCGCGACCGCCCCGCCCGCGATGGCGATCGCCCGCCTGGTCGCGGCCGACAGCCGGCCGAAGATGAATCCCGCCAGAAGCGACAGGAACATCCCCCCAACGGCAAACAGGCTGGCCACCCTGGCGTCGTAGTGCCCGGACACCGCCAGCCCCAGTTGCAGCACGGTCCCGATGAGCGTGGCCCTGAGCAGCGTCCATCCCCAACCGCTTGTTGCCGTAGCCGCCATCAATCGCCTCCCACGCAAGTTCTTACGCCTTACGTCCTACGCCTTACGCTGCGCTTCACGGCTGGCCGGCGCTGGAGAGCCGGGCGCGGACCGGGTCGGCGCAAAGGGCGAATTTGGCGAGGTCCGCCGAGCTGAGCCCGGCGCGACGAACCGGGCCACGACCGGCGCCTCACCAGCCGGCTCTGCCCCGCGTCCCTACCTGACGCGCGTGCGGCTCTGCTCGCGGAAGAACTGCTGCAGGTAATGCGGGCCGCCGGTGCCCTTGCCGGTCGAGCCGCTCCCCTTCCAGCCCCCGAACGAGTTCTGGCCGGGCCACGCGCCCGTCGTCGCGCCCGCGCGGCGGTTGGCATACGTCACGCCGGCCTGGATCCGATCGAAGAACTCCGCGATCTCGCGTTCGTCCTCCGAGAAGATCCCGGCCGTGAGCCCGTAGTCGGTCCGGTTGGCGAGATCGATCGCCTCGTCGAGCGTCAGGACGTCGGCCACCACCGTGATCGGGACGAACAACTCGTCCCTGAACAGCGGGTGGCCCGCGGGCAGGCCGTCGATGACGGTCGGCTCGACGAAGTAGCCGTGATTGAACGGCTCCGCCGTGATCCGCTTGCCGCCGATCAGGACCCGCCCGCCGTCGCGCTTCGCCGTCTCGACGGCCCGCTCGTAGTTGGCGAGCGCGCGCGCGTTGATGACCGGCCCCATCCACACGTCGCGCTCGATGGGGTTGCCGACCTTGATCTTCCTGGTCTTCTCCACCAGCAGCTCGACGAACCGGTCCCTGACCGCGCGCGACACGTAGACGCGCGAACAGGCCGAGCACTTCTGGCCGGTCGCGCCGAAGGAGGACCGCATCACGCCGTCCGACGCCTTGTCGAGGTCGGCGGAGGCCATCACGAGCGCGGGGTTCTTCCCTCCCATCTCGATGATGAGCGGGCGAGGTGTCGGCCGCGCGCCGTTGTCGTGCAGCAGCTTCATCCCGACCGCCATCGACCCGGTGAACACCAGGCCGTCCACGCCCGCGTTGTCGGCGATCTCCTCGCCCACCGGCACGCCGGGGCCGTTCACCAGGTTGAACACGCCCGGCGGCACCAGGTCGGCGAGCGTCTCGTAGAGCCGGATCCCGGCGAGCGCGGTATCCTCGGCCGCCTTGCAGACGATGGTGTTGCCGGCGAGCAGCGCGGCCGCGGTCGGCCCCGCGGCGAGCGCCACCGGGAAGTTGAACGGGGCGATGATGCCGAACACGCCGTACGGCCGCAGCACGCTTCGGCTCTCCTCGGTGGAGCCGGGCATCCCCATCAGCGTCTGGAAGCCGTCGGTCTGCTCCATCCGGTCGCAGTAGTAGTCGAAGAAGTCGGCGGCCTCCTCGATCTCGCCGACGCATTCGAGACGGCTCTTGCCCGTCTCGTACCCCACGAGCGCCGCCAGCAATGCCCGCCGCTCGCGGAGACGCCGGCCGATCTGGCGCACGATCGCCGTGCGCTCCTCCCAGCGTCGCCGGCTCCACGCCGGGAAGGCGGCCCGGGCCGCGGCAATCGCCTCCCGGGTCTGCTCGCGCGTCGCGGACGCGAACGTCCCGATGAGGATGCGGGTGTCGATCGGGCTTCGATCTTCGAACCGTTCGCCCGCGCCCTGGACGGCGCGGCCGTTCACGAACATGGGGTGCGACGCCCCGAAGCCCGCCCTCACCCGCTCGAACGCCGCGTCGAGCTCGCGGTGCAGATCGTCCATCTGATCCGCGCTCATCGTGGCGTAGGTCACCTTCACCTGGGCCGGTTTTTCCGCGCTTTCCATGAAGACCTCGGTGGTTGCCCGTCGATGGCCGACTTCTCGATGATACCATTAGGGCCCGGGCCGTCGTCCCGCCAGTGGCCGATTTCATGAGCATTTCCAGGCCTTTCGCCGATCCGTCCGCCCGGGGCCGCCTCTTTGTCGCCGCGGCGATGACGATGTTCGTCTTCGGCATGCTCATCGCGATGCTCGGCACGCTGTTCGGACTGCCGGCCATGCGGGCGAGGCTCGGCGTCGACCTGGCGCAGCAGGGGGACTTGTTCAGCGTCCTGTTCGCCGGGCTGCTCGTCGCGGCCGCCGTCGTCGGGCCGCTGCTCGACCGGTTCGGCAGCAAGCCGGTGATGGTCTCGGCCTCCGCGATGGTGACGGCCGCGCTCGCCGCGTTCGCGTTCGCCCGGGGTTTTGGCGCGGCGGCCGCGGCCGCGCTGCTGCTCGGCGTCGGCGGCGGCTGGCTGAACACCGCGTCCAACGCGCTCGTCTCCGACGTCTATCCGGACGACCGCGGGCGGATGCTGAACCTGCTCGGCACCTTCTTCGGCTTCGGCGCCCTGTTCGTCCCCCTGGTCGTCACGCTCGGGTTCGACAGGCTGCCTGTGGCGGGCATCCTGGCGATCTGCGCGGTGGTGGCCGGCGCGAGCACCGCGGTCTGCGCGGCGCTGCGGTTCCCGCCCGCGCACGAGGGGGCCTCGTTCTCCTTCGCCGGGGTGCTCGACGCGGCCAGGAGCCCGGGCGTGCTGCTGTTCGCGATCCTGCTGCTGTTCGAGACGGGCAACGAAGCGGCGCTGAGCGGGTGGACCTCCACCTACATCGGCGTGATGGGCTGGTCGCCGTGGGTGGCCACGCTGGTCCTGCTCGGCTACTGGGTGGTGGCGATCCTGGGGCGCGCGGCGTCGGCGCGGGTGCAGGCGCGGACCGGCAAGGCGCCGCTGGTCGTCGGCTCGTCGGTGCTCGTCGTGGCGGGCTGCGTCATCCTGCTGGCCGCCGCGTCCTGGCTGCCCGGCCTGGTCGCGGGCGCGTGGATTGCGGCGCTGGGCCTCTCCGCCATCTTCCCGACGATGCTCGCGATCGCGGGAGACCGATACCACCGGTTCGCCGGCACGGTGTTCGGCCTGCTGTTCACCGTCGGCAACGTCGGCAGCATCATTTCGCCCTGGGCGATGGGGCACATCTCCCAGTCGGCCGGCGTGCGCCTCGGCATGGTCGTGCCGCTCGCCGGAGCGGTCGTCGTCACCATCCTGGCGGTGGTGGTCGCGGGCCGCGTGTCGCGCGAGCGGCCGGTCAGGGCGTGACGCGAAATGCCGTGACGTCCTCGGTCTGCGCCCCGCCGGCCTCGGCGCGGACGCGCAGCAGGTAGGTTCCCTTTCCAAGACCGCGGATCGGCAGCTCGAGACGGGCCTTGCCCGCCTGCAGGGGCGGCACGGGCAGCGGGAGCAGCGGCTTGCCGTCCGCGCTCAGGAGCTGAGCGGTGATGACGGGCGCCGCGGCGCCGGCGTAGCACTCGACATCGACGAAGACCCTGTCGGTCTGGCGGAAGACGCGCGTGGCCCTCGGCGCGGGATCCGCGGCCGACTGCAAGTCGCGCAGTTCCGGCAGCGACGCGGCCACGAAGAACCTCGGCGTCGCGAGCGCGACCGGCGGCGCCGACAGGTCGGGAATCACCAGCGGCTGTTCCCACCGATCGACCGCGGCCCCGTCGATCGATCGGGCCGTGAAGCGAAGCAGGACCTCGCCCGGCGCCAGCACGATCGATCCCCGCGGGCGCGTCCGCTGCCCCGGCGGTGTCGCCGGCACGACCAGCGGCGGTCCGATCGGCGCGCGGCCCCCGGCCGGCACGACCTCGAGCTCGAGGCGATCCACCTGGACCGCCGCGGCGCTCGGGGCCGGCTCCCAGGTGACGGTGGCGAGGGTCTTCCCTTCCGCCGTCCGCGACAACCCGAACCACGCCTGGAGGGCGCCCCTGGGCTCGAGGCGCGCCATGTTCTTCATGGCGCTCGCGACGCCGGGCACCTGCGGGCGGCTCGCGATCTCGGCGGCCGCGTCCATCTGCTTGCGGCTCGGCGCCCAGTATCCCTCGCGCGCCATTACGTGCGCGCCGGGCCGTTTCACCTTCACCGAGATCTTGTGGTACTTCCCGTCGTCTTCGGTCCGCGTCGGCGAGTAGCCGACCAGGTAGTACGCGCTCGCGTCCGCGACGACCTGCCGCAGGCCGACCTCGAAGTTGTTGGTATTGAGGATCGCCCGCCCGCCGGTGCCGGCGGCCAGGCTGTACAGCGAGTCGGCCGCGCGCAGGTACATGCCCAGCCCACGGGGATCGACCGTGTCGACCGTGACGTTCGCGCGGTTGGCGGACTCGATGACGTCGCGCAGGTCGAGATCGAGCGTGAGGCCGTCGAAGAGGAGCGGCGGCCCCTGGCTGACGAAGATGACGGTCTTGCGTCCCTCGCGCAGGCCGCCCAGGTGCACGCACAGCGACTCGAGCGCCGACAGGGTGACCTGCGCCCTCAGGCGCTCGACGTCCCCGCTCTTCAGCTGCGCCTCTTCGGCCGCGTTCTTCACCGGGAAGATCTCGTTGTGGCGCCCCTCGAACCGCCGGACGACCTCGGTGAGATCGGAGAGCGACCGGGTGAAGGTGATGGCGTTGATCGGCGTGAGCGGATCGACGATCGCGACGAGGTCGGTCGGCTGGAGCTTCGAGATGAACGTCGTGAGGGCCTGGCGCAGCGGGATGGTGACCGACGGATCCTTGTCGATGTGGTAGTCGTCGAGGAAGATGACGAACAGCCGGACGTCGTCGCGCGCCGCTTCGGCGAGAGCGTGCTGGCGCGACCTGATTTCGAGCGACGTGTCGTCGCCGGCCCGGGGCCGGCCGTCGAGCCGGAGGAACTGCGCCGTCTCGACTTTCTGGGGGACGCCGTCCTCGGCGACGTCGAAGTCGTCGATCGTGAGGTCCGAGATCGGCCGGTCGTCCTTCGTGGTGACCGACACGTCGACGCGAACCACCTTGACGCCGGCGCGAAACGTCGGCGCCTGCTGGCCTGGCGGTTGCTGGCTTTGAGGGGGCTGCTGCCTGTCGGCCCCGGCCAGCGGCTGCGGCGAGAGAGACAGCGCCATCCCGGTGAGCAGCACACCGGCCGACGCCGCGAAAGTTCGACGGACTCCCATGCCGTCATTCTAGTCAAACTGCCTGTCAGGGGTCGGAGCGGCCGGAGAAAAACCGCTCCGACCCCTGGGCACTCGACATTGGCCGTCCTCGTCGTGTATGTTGCGCTCACTTCAGGCGGCCGGCGTCGGCACCTCAACAGGCGCCGCGGTCTCTTGCGCCCACTGAAATGCTCGAACGGAGGTTCTTCATGAAGGTCTGGCAGACGCTCACCCGGCACCAGGCGCCACGGCGCGCGGCCTGGGTGATCTGTGCGTTGATTCTCGCGCTCGCCCCGCTGCCGCTCGTCGGCCAGGCGCCGGCCGCCAAGCCGGTGGTGCCCGCGCCCGCCGCGCAGGCGCAGGCGGCCAAGGAAACAGCCCCGCTCAGCTGGGCTGACAAGATCCTGCAACAGGAGTCCTACGCGACGCCGCCGCCCGAGCTCGCGGCCGCGGTCACCGCGCCCCGTCAGCAGAACGTCGCGCTCGGCAACCTGAGCCCCGACAAGAAGTGGTTCCTCAACCAGGTCGGCGACGGCCCGGTGGTGATGGCGACCTTCTCGAAGCCGTTCCACGAGCTGGGCGGCCTGTTCGTCGACTTCAGGGCCAACCGGGCCCGCCCGCTCACGGTCAACAACGGCGTCGGTCTCCAGATCGTGTCGGCCGCCGACGGCACCAGGAAGACGCTCGCCACGCCGCCGAACGCGCGCGTGTCGAACGCCGCCTGGTCGCCCGATGGCAGCGCCGTCGCGTACTTCGTCCACACCGAGGCCGCGACGCACATCTGGATGACCGACGTGGCGACCAACACGCCGCGCCAGATCACGCCGCGGCCGGTGCTGGCCACGCTGGTGACGACGTTCGACTTCACCCACGACGGAAAGCAGATCGCCACCGTGCTCGTCCCCGAGAAGCGGCCGGCGATGCCCGCGCCGCCCGTGGCCCCCACCGGGCCCGAGGTGAAGATCCACGACGGCAAGGATCGGAACCGGCTTCGCACGTTCCCGAGCCTCATGTCGACGCCGTACGAATTGCAGCTTCTCGAGTGGCACGCGACCGGGCAGCTCGCCCTGGTCGACACGCAGGCGCCGGCGAAGGGCGCGAAGACGAAGCCCGTCAAGGGCGCGCCCGTGGCCGGCCTCCACGCGATCGGCCAGCCCGCGATGTTCCGGGCGATCGACGTCTCGCCCGACGGCAAGTTCGTCCGCGTGACCCGCATGGTCAAGCCGTTCTCCTACATCGTCCCGATCGGCAATTTCGGGTCGATCGACGAGATCTGGGACATGACCGGCAAGGCGTTCGCCAAGGTGTCGGACCGGCCGCTGGACCTCGGCACCCGCGACGCCACGGCGGCCGACCCGTCCGAGCCGCCCGCGGGCGGCGCCAGCCAGCAGGGCAAGCGCGAGGTGGCGTGGCGCGACGACGGCCAGGGGTTGAGCTATCTCGAGCAGGATCCGCCGCCGGCCGACGCGGCCGGCGGCGCGCGCGGCGGGCGGGCGGGCGGACGCGCAGGCGCGGGCGGCAGCGACCAGGCGGCCGGGCCGGGCCGCGGCCAGGGGCCGCAGCGCAAGGACCGGCTCTACCAGTGGCTGCCGCCGTTCGAGGAGAAGGGCGCGAAGGTGCTCTACGAGAACAACACGCGCATGAACGGCGTCCGCTACTCGCCCGACATGCAGATGATCTTCTTCCGCGAGACCAGCGGCAGCGGCACCACGGCCAGCACGGTCGAAGTGGCAGTGAACCTCGCCGACACGACGCAGCGATACACGCTGGCCAGGTTCCGCAACGACGACCCGGCGGCGAACCCCGGCACGCTCGTGGGCGTGCGCGGGGGCGGCGGCGGTCAGCGGGGCGGCGGCGGGCAGCGCGGGGCGGGCGGCGGCAGCGGCCCGGTCCTCGTGTCGCCTGACAAGACGAGCGTCTACTACCAGGGCACGCTGAACGACAAGAACCCGGAAAATGTGGGGCCGAAGACGTTCGTCGATCGCGCGCCGATCAAGGGCGGCGACCACAAGCGCCTGTTCGAGAGCAGCAACGCGGACGTCTACGAGAACGTCACGTCGGTCATCGACCCCGAGGCCGGCCGGTTCGTCATCGAGCGGCAGAGCCCGACCGAGGTGCCGCAGTTCTTCCTGCTCGACGGAGGGGCGCGCAAGCCGCTGACCGAGAACAAGGACCTCTTCCCCGACCTGACGAGCGCCCCAAGGGCGCGCGTGATGGTCACGCGCGCCGACGGGATCAAGTTCCCGGTGAACGTGATGCTGCCGCCGGGCTATCAGAAGGGGACGAAACTGCCGGCGATCTTCTGGTTCTACCCGCGCGAGTTCACCGACCAGGAAGCGATCGACCGGCCGGACCGCACGTTCAACAAGAATGCGTACCAGACCTTCGGCACGCGCTCGATGCAGTTCTTCGTCCGGCTCGGCTACGCCGTCGTCGTCGACACGCCGGGGGCGATCCCGATCGTCGGCGCCAACGGCCAGGAGAACAACAACTACGTCAACGACCTGCGCAACAACCTCTCGGCGATCATCGACGAGCTGGATCGGCGCGCGCTCGTCGATCGGACGCGGCTGGCCATCGGCGGCCACTCGTACGGCGCGTTCACGACGGTGAACGCCATGGTGCACACGCCGTTCTTCAAGGCGGGCATCGCGGGCGACGGCGCCTACAACCGGACGCTGACGCCGATCGGGTTCCAGAGCGAACGGCGCGATCTCTGGGAGGCGCCCAACGTCTACCTGGGCATGTCGCCCTTCCTCTACGCCAACAACCTGACGGGCGCGCTGCTGATGTACCACAACCTCGGCGACCAGAACGTCGGCACCGACCCGACCAATTCGATGCGACTGTTCCACGCGCTGAACGGCCTCGGCAAGACGACCGCGCTCTACCTGTACCCGCTCGAGGATCACGGGCCGGTGGCGCGGGAGACGCTGCTCGACCTGTGGGCCCGGTGGGCGGCGTGGCTGGACAAGTACGTGAAGAACCCGCAGCCGGCGGAAGTGAAGAAGTAGGCGGTGGGCGGGTCGGGGAAGCGATCAGTGGCTAGTGGTTGGTGGCTAGTGGCTCGTCAGTCACGCTTGACAGACTGACCACTAGCCACTGACCACTGCGCTGTCCGTGTTGCCGTCGTGTCTATGCCGCCGTGTCGTTCTTCTTCTTCCCGGCGATCGCGGGATAGGCGAGCCAGGCGCCGACGCCGATCACCGCGAGCGGCCACCACTTGTCGAGCCACTCCAGCGGCACGTTAAAGAGCGTGTGAGAGAGGGCAATGACGCCGACGATGACCAGCGCGAGGCCGCCGGCCAGCGTGCCGCGCCCCTTGGTGACGGCAAAGTCGTCCGGCAGAACCGCCGGGCCGATGCCGGCCAGCGCGTTGTTGTAGAACACGGCGCGCCGCCAGGCGTCCACGACGTTGTAGAGCCAGAAGAACGCCAGGAAGATCCCGAAGAGAGGCTCGGCGCCCGGAATCATCTCCGTGCTCAGCAGCGTGATGATCGAGGCCGCGACAATCGCGTTGGTGAAGCCCTGCTGGTAGTAGCCGACGTAGATCTGGCCGACGCCCGGCATCAGCGAAAGCACCAGCGCGAGCACCGGCGACTTGCGGCGCGGGTCGTCGTAGAAGTCGCGACGGCCGGTCCCGACCGGCGGCCGCGGAGCCGGCTCGGTCAGCCGCGGCGGAGCGTTGGTCTCGTAGTTCTGGTCCATGATGTCGCCTGGTTGGTTCTGCATAAGTTCTCTCCCGGCTTGCGGCCTGCGACTCGCGGCTGGCGGCCCTTCGCGGGTGATCCGCTGCCAGCTGACCCACTTCCCGTCCTCCGACCGTGGTCCGCTGCCCGCTGTCTCCTGCATTCACTAACGCGCCCGGGGCGCCCGAGGTTCGCCGCCCGACCGGCCCATCGCCTTCCACACCGCGTCCACAATCGCGGTGGCCCACTCGCCGGCGCGCGACAGGAACGACCGCACGGGCGCGTCCACGTAGGTCTGCCACCACCGCCAGAGCAGCACCCGGCCGGCGTCCACGCCCCCAACCGGCTTCGCCTTCGGCGCGAGGGCCTGCCCGACGAGGGTCAACTTCTCCTCGCCCGCGGCGCGCAGGCGGTCGATTGGTCCGCTCACCGCGGCCGCGACGACGCTGGCGCGGGGCTGCACGCGCACCGACGCTTCCTTGAACGCGGCCACCGGGTTGCCCAGCACGAAGAGCAGCAGCACGGTAAGGACGTACGCCGCCTCGAGGCTGAACCGCGGCCGCTGAGCTGCACGAGCGAGCCAGGCCGACACGCGCTCGCCGAGCGTCGGGTGGACGAGACGTCGGCTGGTCGCGGCGAGCACGTCCGGGACCAGGCTGAATCGCGGCGACAGGGTAGCGAACGACGGCAGGACCGACGCGGTCTCAGCCAGCGCGGCCGCCAGCCCGGCGCACGCGGAGCAGTGGTCCAGGTGGCCGCCGACCAAATCGCGGTCGAACGAGGTGAGTGACCCGTCCACAAAGTCGCACAGCCGCCCGCGCGCCGCCGCACACCCGCCCCCGGTCGTCCGCGCGACGATCGCCTGCGCGAGCGACTCGTGCCCGGCAGCGTCCATGTCGTCGGCGCGGCCGGCCACGGCGTCGAACACCCGGCGGCAGCGCGGGCACCCGGCGAGATGCGCCTCCGCCTCACGCCATTGCTCTGCGGCGCAGCGGCCGTCCACCAAGTCGTCAAGGCGGCGCTCGAAGGAATCGCAGTTCATATCAGGCCACGGGCTTCGGGCTTCAGACTACAGGCCTCGAGCCACGGACTTAAGACTTCTTACTTCGTACTTCCAAGTTCATACTTCGGACTTCAGCCCCGGCTGTCCGGTCTCTCGGCTGATCGCGAGCACCTGCTCGGCCAGCTCGAGTCGCGCCCTGTTCGACCGCGATTTCACGGTGCCCACCGGCACCCGCAGGACCGCCGCCACCTCCTGCAGCGACAGCCCCTGGATCTCCTTGAGCTGGATGACCTCGCGGCTCAGCTGGCCGAGCGCCTGCATCGCGCGCCAGACCAGGCGGCGTCGCCCCGCCTCCTGCAGCTCGGTTTCCGGGTCGGCGTCGCCGCTGGCGAGATCCCACATCTCGTCCGCCTGGATGTCCTCGGCCGGCGGCCGCGCCTTCTTGCGGCGGAGTTGGTCGAGGCAGACGTTGCGGGCCACCCGCACGAGCCACGGCACGAACACGTCGGCGGCCACCCATCTCCCGCGCGTTTCGTAGAGCCGGACGAAGATGTCCTGCGAGAGATCTCGCGCTTCGTCCGGGGACGAGGCGTATCCGGAGGCAATCGAGTAGACGCGCCGCTCGAACTGGCGGACGAGGGCCTCCCAGGCGAGATTGTCGCCCTGCCGGCACCGGTCGAGCAGGTTCGATAGGTCCATCGTCACCGCGGGTCACGGGCCGGCTGGCGGCCCGTCACTAGCACTAACGGGCGGAGGGCACCGGAGGTTCACTGCGGCCACCGGCGAGCAGCGGCAGGATGTCCCGGGCCAGGCGCGGGCTCCAGGCCGAGCGGAAGACCAGGTGGATGTTCTGCTTCTTGAGCGACTTGGCGACAGCCGCGGTGTCCCGCTGCCACTTCGGCGAGAGCGTGCCCTGGTAGACGAAGAAGCCGACGACCTGCGCGTGCCTGGTGGCGGCGACGGCGCACTGCCCGAGAAAGCGCTGCAGGTCGCGGGCCGGCAGCCGGCCCACGCGCGCCCTGGACAGCTCGATGGCGACGGCCATCGACTTCCGGCCGTCGGTGGCCAGCAGGTCGAAGACGTGCTGCGCGCCGAACGCGGCCAGCGAGGCCCAGGCCCCGGCGCTTCTCCAGCACGCCGGACACCCGAGGACGCGCCCGCGGCCGGCCGGCGGGGCGCTCGCGCAGGCCTGGGCGCAGCGGCGGGTGTTCGACCACGGGTGGGCGAAGAGGAGCACGCGGTGTTCCCGCGCGGCCAGCCGGGCCGCGACGGGCACCACGAACTGCTGCTCCAGGTCCTGCGCCTGCACGAGCTGCTTGGGCAGGGCCCGACGTTCCAGCTCCCGCACGAGGTCCGCCGCGAAAGTCGCGATGCTCATGAGGACCTCCAGGTTCTCAGTGGCCGGTGGTCGGTTGCCAGTGGCCAGTGTGTCACGCGTGACAGACTGACCACTGGCAACTAGCCACTGACCACTGTTGTTGACAAGTGAATTGTCCGGTTCCGTTTAACAAGTGAATTGTCCGCTTTCGTTAGAGTGACGCCTGTGGGCGCTGTGGGCCGACCGCCGCTCTGTGCGGCCGGTCCAACCGGCTCGTGCGCGGCCGGGTCGGTCGGCCGTGCACAGCCGGGACAGCGTCCACGGGCAGCCCGCGGGGATCGAAGACCCCCCAGCGCTGTGTGCCCCGCCAGACGGAGTAGCGGCCGTCGAGATGCCGTCGGACGATCACCTCGAGGCCCGCACACGTCCGCCGGCCGGGCTGCTTCGCCACTTGGAGGGCCAGGCGGTCGGCGGTGACCGTATTGTCCTGGCCCACCACGCGTGGCTCTTCGTGACACAGAATCTGGTCGAGGTCCACATCGCCGACGGCGACCCACGCCGGCTCGGGGTCGCGCGGCGCGTGGCTGAACGTCTCGTTATGCCGAGGCAGGAACACGTCCCGCAGGTATACATTCGCCGGGGCGATCGACGCGATGCCCGCGACCCGCAGCTCATTGACCAAGCGGTCCTGAAACGTGCGATTGAGCCGCTCACTGCGGCCTCGCGCCTGCGGGGAGTACGCGGGAATATGCTCGACGCCGAGCCGGGCCAACGCGCGGCCGACCTGCGTCACCCGCCGCTTGTCGACCGGCCCCCTGGCCTTCGGCGTGTAGAACGCCCAGCCCGCGCGGTCGCTGTACACGGCCATCGGCAGGCCGTAGGTCTGAAACACCTCGCCCAGGGCGGTCATCACCGCGCGCGAGCTTTCGGCCTCCCAGAACTGCGCGTACAGCACCCGGTTGGTCGCATCGTCCGGCACCGCGATGAGCGTCGGGCGCTCCTCCGGCGCCAGCGCGAACCACGCGTGCGGGCTGCCGTCGATGTGCAAGAGCTCTCCGAAGCACGCCCGCGGCTCCCGCCGCCGGCGATGCCGCCCGCGTGGCCGGTGCGTCGGCACCAGGCCGGCCAACTGCAAGGCGTCCTTCACCCAGCTGTACGACAGGCGCACGTCGTGATCCCGCCGCGCGATCTCGTGGAAATGCCGGACATTGAACCCGCGATACCGCTCGCGGTAGAGCCGCAGCACCCGCTCCACCTCCTCGGCCGGCGCCCGCCGGGGCGAGGGCATCTGCCGCCGGTGATCGAACAAGGCATGACACCCGTTGCGCTCGAATTTCTCGCGCCAGCGCCGCATCGTGCGCACGTCGACCCCGAGAATCTCCGCGGCCCGGAACCAGTGCAGCTCGCCACTGAGGGCCCGCATCATCACTTCCTGTACCCGCATCGTCCGCTCCCACTCGGACTCGGCATACCCCATCGGCCCTCCTCGGCTCTCCGGGGTATCGGTCCGCGCTGTGAACCGGACAATTCACTTGCTCTCGCGACCGGACAAATCATGTACTCCCTACAACTAGCCACTGACCACTGTTTCCGCCCTGCACTTCCGTGTAGCATACCCCCGTCCCGGTCCTCGGTACTTCACAGGAAAGGCACACCATGCTCACGCGCCTCGTGCGGGCGATGCTCGCGCTCCCCTTCTTCGTCCTCGTCGTCACCGCCGCGCCGGATTCCCAGCCGACCAGGCTGCTGCGCTCGCCGACGGTCAGCGCCACCGAGATCGCGTTCACCTACGCCAACAACATCTGGGTGGTCGATCGGGCCGGCGGCCGCGCCCGGCGCATCACCAGCTTCCAGGGGCAGACGTCGAATCCCCACTTCTCGCCCGACGGAAAGCTCATCGCCTTCACCGGCGAGTATGCCGGCAACGCCGACGTTTACGTCGTCCCGGCCGAGGGCGGGGAGCCGAAGCGGCTGACGTGGCACCCGGGCGCGGACTCGGTTCAGGGATGGATGCCTGACGGCAAGACGATCGTCTTCGCCTCGGCGAGGGCCACCTGGGCGCCGAGCGCGGCTCCGCGCTTCTGGACCGTGCCCGTCGAGGGCGGCGTCGAGGAGCCGATGGCGCTCCCGCGCGCCTACCAGGGCAAGATCTCGCCCGACGGGACGCGCGTGGCCTACCGGATGAACAACTCGTGGGACGAGGAGCGCCGCAACTACCGCGGCGGCACGAACCGGCCCATCTGGATCGTGGATCTCAAGTCGTTCGACCTGGTGTCGCCGCCGTGGACCGACTCGAAGGACACGGACCCGGTCTGGGTGGGCGACGCCGTGTACTTCATCTCCGACCGCGACGGCGTGGCCAACGTGTGGTCGTACGACACGAAGGCGAAGAAGCTCGCCGAGGTGACGCACTTCACCGATTTCGACGTGAAGACCATGGACTCGGGCGCCGGCGCGGTGGTGTTCGAGCAGGCCGGCTCGGTGCACGAGCTCGACCCGAAGACCGGCCGGGAACACGTCGTCGCCATCGTCGCCGCGGGCGATTTCCCGTGGATGATGCCGAAGTGGGAGGACGTCACCAGCCGGCTGACCAACATGGCGCTCTCCCCCACCGGCAAGCGCGTCGTGGTCGAGGCCCGCGGCGAGATCTTCACGATCCCGGCCGAGAAGGGCGACGTGCGGAACCTGACGAACTCGACCGGGTCGGCCGAGCGCGACCCGGCCTGGTCGCCCGACGGCAAGTTCGTGTCGTACTTCAGCGACAAGTCGGGTGAGTACCGCCTGGTCATCGAGGACCAGGACGGGCTGAAGCCGCCGCGCGAGATCGCCATGCCCAACACGGGGCACTACTACACGCCGTCGTGGTCGCCCGACTCGAAGAAGCTGCTCTTCACCGACACCAACCTGCACGTCTTCGTGCTCGACATCGAGAGCGGCAAGGCGAAGATGGTCGGCCGGGATCCGTGGATGGTGCCGCAGCGCACGGTCGACCCGGTGTGGAGCCCCGACTCGAAGTGGGTGGCCTACTCGGCGCACCTCGACTCGCTCTACCGCGCCATCTTCGTGAGCAACGTGGAGACCGGCGAATCGCGGCAGGTGACCGACGGGCTGGCCGACACGATGTGGCCCGCGTGGGACGCCAGCGGGAAGTACCTCTGGTTCCTCGCGTCCACCGATTACGGTCTGCTCTCGCAGTGGCTCGACATGACCTCGTACGACCGCGCGGAGAACTTCGGCCTCTACGTCACCGTGCTCAAGAAGGGCGAGGCCAGCCCGTTCCTGCCCGAGAGCGACGAGGACGCCGGCATCGGCAGCGGCCGGCCGGCCGGCGGTCCGGGACGCGGCGGGTCGGGCGGCCAGGCCGCGGCCGGCGAGACGCCCGAGCAGGCCGGCGCCGAACAGCCGGCGGCTGACCGTCGTCCGGCGCAGAAGCCGGTGACCGTGCAACTCGACTTCGACAACATCCAGCAGCGGGTCCTCTCGGTGCCCGGCGTGCCGGTGCGGCAATACTCGAAGCTGCGGGCCGGCGTGGCGGGCCAGGTCTTCTACCTCGAGGCCGGGTCCGGCGGCGGGCGCGGCGGTGGCGCCGCGGGCGCCGCCGGCTCCTCGCTCCAGCGCTACCGGCTGAGCGACCGCAAGGCGGCGACGTTCGTCTCGGGCGCCACCGACTTCACGCTGAGCGCCGACGGGCGCAAGCTGCTCTACCGCGCGGGCGGCCCGCCTTCGCCTTCGGCTTCGGCGAGGCAAGCTGGGCCGAGCCTGTTCCTCGTGGACGCCGATCGCAACCCGCCGGCGGCGGCCACCGGGCGCCTGACGTTCACGCTGCGGATGTATCTCGATCCGGCGCAGGAGTTCGCGCAGATCTTCAACGAGGACTGGCGCAACCAGCGCGACTACCTCTACGTGCCGAACATGCACGGGTCGGACTGGCCGAAGATGAAGACGATGTACGGACAGTTCCTGCCGTACGCGAAGCACCGCGCCGACTTGAACTACCTGATGGACATGATGGGCGCCGAGATCGCGATCGGCCACTCGTACGTCCGCGGCGGCGACATGCCCGAGGTGCCCGCCTCGCCGGGCGGCCTGCTCGGCGCGGACTTCGCGATCGACGCCGGCCGCTATCGTCTCGCGCGCATCTACGACAACGAGAGCTGGAACCCGGAGCTGCGGGCGCCGCTCGCGGAGCCTGGAGTCGACGTCGCGGTCGGCGATTACATCCTCAAGATCAATGGCGTCGAACTGAAGACGCCCGACAACATCTACCGCCTGCTCGACGGGACCGCGAGCCGCCAGACGGTGCTCACCGTCAACGCGAAGCCCACGCTCGAAGGGGCACGGCAGATCACCGTCGTGCCGGTGGCGAACGAGCAGGGGCTGCGCACGCGGGCGTTTGTCGAATCCAACCGCCGCCTGGTGGACAAGCTCTCGAACGGCCAGCTGGCCTACGTCTACCTGCCGAACACGGGGCAGCCGGGCTACGCCAGCTTCAACCGGTACTACTTCGCGCAGCAGGACAAGAAGGGCGCGATCATCGACGAACGGTTCAACGGCGGCGGCTCGGCCGCCGACTACATCATCGACGTCCTCCAGCGCGACTTCGACGGCTACTTCAACAACGTGGCCGGCGACCGCAAGCCGTTCACGAGCCCGGCGGCGGGGATCTGGGGGCCGAAGGTGATGATCATCAACGAGATGGCCGGCTCGGGCGGCGACCTGATGCCCTACATGTTCCACTACCGGAAGATCGGGCTGCTCGTGGGCAAGCGGACGTGGGGCGGCCTGGTCCACACGGCCGACACGCCGCCGTTCATCGACGGCGGATCGGCGATTGCGCCGCGCGGCGGCTTCTTCGCGCGCAACGGCAAGTGGGCGGTCGAGAACGAAGGCGTCGGCCCCGACATCGACGTCGAGAACTGGCCGAAGGACGTCATCGCCGGCCACGACCCGCAGCTCGAGCGCGCCGTCTCGGAAGCGTTGCGGATGCTGAAGGAGAAGCCGGTCGATCGTGCGGTCAAGGAACCGCCGTACCCGGAGTGGGGGAAGAGGAAGTGACGGACAGGGATTAGGGATTAGGGACGAGGGATTAGGGAAAAGGCCCGACCCGCTACCAGCGAGCCAGCGTCTTTCCCTCGTCCCTCGTCCCCCGTCCCTCGTCCCCCGTCCCTCGTCCCTACTTGACCGTGTTCCCTTCGATGTCCAGGACCACGATCGGCGCGATCCCGGTCGCCTTCAGCGGGCCCTCGATCGTCGCGCGGTCGCCGACAATCACGATCGCCAGGTGGCCGAGGTCGATGTACTGCTTGGCCACCCGCATCATGTCGGCCTTGGTCACCGCGTCGATCTTCGCGCCGTACTGCTGGTAGTAGTCGTCGGGCAGCCCCTGCAGCCACAACTGGCCGATGGCCGAGCCGATGCTCGTCACCGACCCGAACATCGCCGGCAGGCTCTGCACCAGCGAGGCCTTCGAGGTCTCGATCTCCTCGTCGGTGATCGGTCGGCTCCCCTGGATTCCCCGCAGCTCCTTCATGAACTCGGTGAGCGCCACGTCGCTCTTGGCCGAGATGATGTCGCCGCCGGCCCGGAACGGCCCCGGCCCCTTGCCGAACCCGAACATCGAGCTGACGCCGTAGCTCAGCCCCTTCTCCTCGCGGATGTTCGCGTTGAGGCGCGACTGGAACATGCCGCCGAGCAGCGTGTTCATCACCTCGATCGCGTAGTAGTCGGGCGTGCTCCTCGGCGGCCCCGCGGTGCCGATCGCAAAGGTGGACTGTGCCGCCCCCGGCTTGTCCACGAGGTAGATCGTCGTCGGCGGCTTCGGCGGGAGCGGCGGGTAGGCGAACGCCGGCCTGCTGCCGCCCGCCGGCCATCCGGCGAGGGCCTTCTCCACCGCGGCCTTCGCCGCCGCCGGCGTGATGTCGCCCACGACGACGATCGCCGCGCGGCGGGGTTCGAAGTACGACTTGGCGAACGCCACCACGTCGTCGCGCGTGATCGCCTTCAGCGTCTCCTCGGTCGTCAGCTCTCCGTACGGGTGCGCCGTGCCGTAGACCACCTTCGGGAACACGCGCCGGGCGATGGCGCCGGGCTGCGCCCGCGCCGAGGTGAGCGCAACCAGCCGCTGGGCGCGGATGCGCTCGAGCGCCGGGACCGGAAACGTCGAGTGCAGCATCATGTCGGCCAGGATGTCGAGCGTCGGGGCGAACTTGCCCGTCATCGACACGAAGCCGACCGAGCCCGACTCGCTTCCGATCCCGAACCCCACCGACGCGCCGAGCACTTGCAGCGCGCTCGACAGCGCCTCGCCGTCGCGCGTCGTCGTCCCCTCGCTCATCATCGACGCGGCGATGCTCGCCAGGCCGCGCTTGTCCACCGACTCGTACTGGTCCGCCCCGCCCGAGAGCAGGATCGCGAACGACACCAGCGGCAGGTCGTGCTTCTCGGAAACGACGAGGTCCGCTCCGTTGGAGAGCGTCGTCTTCGTCCACTTCGGCACTCTCAATTCAGGGGCCTTGCCGGGCGGCGGGACCTTCGACCGATCCAGCGCCTGCCTGGCGCCCAGCGCCACCGAGACAAGGCCCACCGCCAGGACGACGACCACAAAGCGTCGAATACGGGCGTTCATCGCTTCACCTCCGGCCGGGGCGTATCCTCCGCGCCCGTGACTTTCAGGCTCTCCGGCAGCTTCGACGCCTCGTCGGGCTTGCCGATCGGCACCACGCTCAGCACGATCCGCCCGCTGGTCAGGTACTTGTTCGCCACGCGCCTGACGTCGGCGGCGGTGACGGAGATCGACCGCTGGAACGCGGTCCGGTAGTAGCCGGGATCGCCGTGGAATCCGGCGCCGGACGCCAGGTTGAAGGCCTTGCCGAGGTCCGACTCGAGGCCGCGCACGAAGGTCAACTCCTCGCCGGCCACGGCCTTCTGGACCTCCTCCGCCGTCGGCCCCTCTGCCTTGAGCTTCGCGACGATTCCGTCGACCGTCGTTTCGATCTCGGTCAGCGAGTGGCCCGGCCTCGGCGTCGCCACCACCATGAACTCGCCGACGTCCTCGTTCGAGTTCTGATAGGCCGACACGCTCGCGGCCGCCTGCTGGTCGTACACCAGCGTCTTGGTCAGCCTGGCCGTCCGCGGCCCGCTCAGGATGCTGGCCAGCACGTCGAGCGCGAACTGGTCATCGTTCTTCTCCCCGACCGTCGGCCACTCGAGATAGAGCCGCGAGACCTGGACGCGGTCCTCGTAGTAGAAGCGGCGCTCCGCCGGAAGCGTGGCGGGCGCGACGTCCGGACGGACGACCGGCTTGCCGCGCGGGATGTCGCCGAAGTACTTCACCACCCAGGCCTTGGCCTGCGCGGGCTCGAAATCGCCCACAATCGCCATGAACGCGTTGTTCGGCACGTAGTAGGTCCTGAAGAAATTCTTCACGTCATCGGCCGAGGCGGCGGACAGGTCGGCCATGCTGCCGATGACGTCCCAGGAATACGGGTTGGAGGCCGGGTAGGTGGCGCGCGCCAGGATCTCGCCGACCTTCCCGTAGGGCTGGTTGTCCACCCCCTGGCGGCGCTCGTTCTTCACGACGTCGCGCTGCGCGTTGAGCTTGGCGACGTCGAGCGTGTCGAGCAGGAAGCCCAGGCGGTCCGACTCGATCCACAACGTGGACTGGAGGTAGTTGGACGGCACGGTGTCGTAGTAGATCGTGGAGTCGTTCCCCGTCCCGGCGTTGTTGCCGCCACCGACCCCCTCGGTCAGCTTGTCCTGCAGCCCGTAGGGCACGTGGCCCGACCCGGTGAACATGATGTGCTCGAACAGGTGCGCGAATCCGGTCCGCCCGGGGACCTCGTTCTTGGACCCGACGTGGTACATGATGGTCACCGCCACGGTCGGCGTCGTGTGGTCCGGCGAGAGGATGACCGTCAGGCCGTTCGCCAGCGAGGAGCTTTCGAACGGGATCCTGATGACATCGGGCGCGGGTCGGGTTGCCGGCAGCGGCTGCTGGGCGGCCGCCACCGAGGCGAGCGCCACGAGCGCGATCCAGACGAGCTTGCGGGCTGGTATGGGCACGGCGGGGTCTGCTCCTTGAAAAGAGTGCGCCGGACGATCTTACTCCCGATATAATCGCGCATCCCACCGTTGCCTTTCTGGAGGCTCTCGATGAAGCAGCATGCGCTGATGGGGTTCGGGGTGGCGTTCGCGCTCGCGCTGGCCGGCCAGTCGCTTCTCGGCCAGTCGGCACAGAGGTCCGCGGCGGCCCCGGCCGCGTCCGGTCCGTTCGACGCCTTGCACTTCCGGCAGATCGGCCCGGCGTCGATGTCCGGCCGCATCTCGGACCTCGCCGTCTACGAAGCCGACCCGGCCATCTTCTACGTCGGCACCGCGCACGGCGGCGTGTGGAAGACCACCAACGCCGGCACGACGTTCGAGGCCGAGTTCCAGGACCAGGGGCTCATCTCGATCGGCGACGTCACCGTGTCGCAGTCGAACCCGGATCTGGTCTGGGTCGGCACGGGCGAATCGAACAACCGCCAGAGCACCTCGTGGGGCGACGGCGTCTACAAGTCGGCCGACGGCGGCAAGACGTGGGCCAACATGGGCCTGCGCTCGTCCCGCCACGTCAACCGCATCGTCATCGACCCGCGCGACAACGACGTGGTGCTGGTGGCGGCGACCGGCAGCCTCTGGGGGCCTGGCGGCGAGCGCGGCGTGTTCAAGACGACCGACGCCGGAAAGACCTGGAAGCAGGTGCTGAAGGTGGACGACGACACGGGGGCGAACGACCTGGTGATGGATCCGGCAAGCAGCAAGGTCCTCTACGCGTCCACCTACCAGCGCCGGCGCTCTGCCTGCTGCATGAACGGCGGCGGCCCCGGCAGCGGGCTCTGGAAGTCCACCGACGCCGGCGAGACCTGGACGCGGATGAAGGGCAACGGCCTGCCGGACGGTCCCCTCGGGCGGATCGCCATCGACGTCTACCGGAAGCGGCCGAACATCCTCTACGCAACCATCGAAGGACCGGCGCCCGCTGCCGGCGCCCGAGGCGGTGCTGGCACGGCCGGCGGCCCGCCTTCGCCTGCGGCGACGGCGGGGCAGGCCGGCGGTGAGGAGGTGATGGGCGGACAGGCGGCGCAGGCGGCTGGTGGTCGCGGCGGCGCAGGCGTCGTCAACCAGGCGCCCACCGGCCTCTACCGATCGGACGACTCGGGCGCGAGCTGGCGGAAGGTGAGCAACGCCAACCCGCGGCCGATGTACTTCAGCCAGGTGCGCATCGACCCGAACGATCCCGAAGTCGTCTACCTCGGCGGCGTGGACCTGAACCAGACGCTCGACGGCGGCAAGACCATCAACACGGCGGCCGCGTCGCACACCCACTCGGACCACCACGCCTTCTGGATCGACCCGGCGAACTCCCGCCACCTGATGACCGGGAACGACGGCGGCCTGGCCGTGTCGTTCGACATGTCGAGGACGTGGGTGTTCTTCCCGAACCTGCCGGTGGGCCTCTTCTACCACGTCAGCGTCGACATGGCGACGCCGTTCAACGTGTGCGGTGGCATGCAGGACAACTACGACTGGTGCGGCCCGAGCCAGGTGCGGGGCGTGGCCGGCATCGCCAACCACAACTGGACGACGATCCAGGGCGGCGACGGCTTCGTCGCGCTGCAGGATCCGACCGACTACCGGGTCGTCTACACCGAGTCGCAGGACGGCAACATGACGCGGTACGACCGCGTCACCGGCGAGTCGATGAGCATCCGCCCGCAGGCCGCGCCCGGCGAGCCGCCGCTCCGCTGGCAGTGGGACACGCCGCTGACCATGTCGCCGCACGACCCGAAGGTGATTTACGCGCCGGCCAACAAGGTCTTCCGCTCCGCCGACCGCGGCCTCACCTTCACCGCCATCAGCCCGGATCTCACCGGCAACGCGAGCCGCGACGACATCGTCACGATGGGCGTCAAGGGCAGCGCCGTCCAGATCTCCCGCAACGACGGCATCGCCGCCTGGCCCACGATCACGACGTTTGCCGAGTCGCCCAAGCGGGCCGGCCTGCTCTACGCCGGCACCGACGACGGGCACCTGCAGGTGACGCGGGACGGGAAGACCTGGACCGACGTGATCGGGAAGGTGCCGGGCTTGCCGAAGGACATCTACGTGTCGCGGGTGGTCCCGTCGCGCTTCGACGAGGGCACCGTGTACGTGACGTTCGACGGGCACCGGCAGGATGATTTCGCGACCTACATCTTCGCGAGCGGCGATTTCGGACAGACGTGGCGCGCGGTGAACGCGAACCTCACGACCGAGATCGCGCGCACGCTGACCGAGGACACAAGGAATCCCGACGTGCTCTATCTCGGCACCGAGACCGGGCTGTTCGTCTCGACCGACCGCGCGAAGAGCTGGGTGCGCGTGAAGGCCAACCTGCCGACGGTGCGCATCGACGAGATCACGCTGCACCCGCGCGACAACGCCATGATCCTGGCGACGCACGGCCGGTCGATCTGGATCCTCGACCAGATCTCTCCCTTCCAGGAGCACGCCGCGGCGCAGGCCGCCGAGGCGAAGTTGTACACCCCGCCGCCCACGGTGATGTATCGCCGGCCGGCGTCGGACCGGAACTACGAGTTCTGGGGCGACCAGACCTTCTTCGGCGAGAACCCGCCGCCAGCGGCCGTCATCGCGTGGCAGCTCCGGAAGACGGTCGGCGAGGTGAAGCTCGCGATCGCCGACTCGACCGGCCGCCAGGTGCGGGAGATCTCGGGACCGGTGCTCGCCGCGAGCAACAAGGCCGGCTACCAGGCGGCGTGCTGGGACCTTCGCGTGCAGCCGCTCCCGCCTCCGCCTGCGGCGACGGCGGGCAGGGGCCGGGGTGCGGCGGGCGCTCAGGCCGGCGGCGCGGTGGGCCAGGGCGGCGGTGCGAGGGGCGGGGCGGCGACGAGCCCGTTCGGCGCTGGCTGCGCGGCGGGCGGCGGACGCGGCGGCGGTGGCGGCGGCTTCGGTGGAGCGGGCGGCGGGAATCCTGGTCCGTTCGTCCTGCCGGGCACCTACACCGTTTCGCTTGTCGTCGACGGCAAGACAGTGGAGACCAAGCCGCTGAAAGTCGTGGCCGACCCGGACGTGGCGCTGACCGCGATCGAGCGGAAGAAGCTGTTCGACATGGCGATGGAGATGCACGAGCTGCAGCGCGCCGCCAACCAGGTGTCGGGCGCGATCACCCCGCTCAGCGCCAGGATGGCCGAGATCGGCAAGGCGATCGCCGGCCGCAGCGACATCCCGGCCGACGTCAAGGCGTCTGTCGAAGCTCTCGCGAAGGATCTGTCGGCGGTCGCGCCCAAGTTCGCGGCCCCGGCCGGTGGGCGGGGCGGCGGCGGCGCGGTCACGCCGCCGGTGAGCGTCGCGGGCCGGATCGCCCAGGCCAAGAACGGCCTGATGGGCGGCATGTGGCCCACGGCCCAGACGGTCCGGGCCTACGACGAGGCGAAGGCGCAGGCGCCGAAGGCCTTCGCCGAGGCCAATGCGGCGATCGCCAAGGCCTCGGCGCTCAGCGGCGCCCTGGCCAAGTACACGCTGACGCTCGACGTCCCCGAACCCGTGAAGCTCCCGGCCGCCGCGGTCGCGAGCAGGAAATAACGAGGCCCGTTGTGAACAGTCGACATCTCGCCAGGCAGTTGTTCGTGTGCGCGCTTCTCGCCACGCTTCAGATCATCGTCTTCGCGGCGCCGGCCACCCAGGGCAAGGCCGCGGGCCAGCCTTCGACTTCGCTCAGGCCAGGGGCGGCCACCGCCACCGAATCCGCGCTGGCCACGGCCAAGCCCGGCCGGCTGCCCACCCAGCCGATCGACGAGGAATACACGAAGAAGATCAAGGAGTACACGACCGAGACCTTCTTCCTCTCGCCCGTCATCGACTACCTGCCGGCGTCGAAGACGGTGCCGACGCCGAAGGCCGTGCTCGGCGACATCGCGGGCGCGCCGGGCAAGCTGCCGTACTCGAAAGAGGTCTACGAGTACATGCGGCTGCTCGCCAAGTCGACGCCGAGGGTGAAGGTCTTCTCGATCGGCACCACCGAGGAAGGCCGCGAGATGATCGCCGTGGCGGTCGCATCCGAGGCCCTGATGGCGAAGCTCGACCAGAACAAGGCCGAGCTCGCCAAGCTGGCCGACCCGCGGACGATCAAGCTCGATGACGCCGTCGCCGACGACATCGCGAAGCGGGCGGCGCCGATCTACTACATCACCGGCACGATCCACTCCAACGAAGCGGGGGCGCCGACGGCGCTCATGGAGCTGGCCTACCGGCTCGCCGTGGACGACAGCCTCTACATCCGGAACATCCGCGAGCACATCATCACGCTCATCACGCCGGTCGTCGAGCCCGACGGCCGCGACAAGGTGGTGGACGTGTACGAGTGGAAGAAGAAGCACCCGAACGACACGCCGCTCAATGCGGTCTACTCGGGCAAGTACGTGGCGCACGACAACAACCGGGACGCGATGGGCCTCACGCTCAAGCTGTCACAGAACGTCCTCAACACGTTCATCGGGTGGAAGGCGCAGCTGCTGCACGACCTGCACGAGTCGGGGTCGTTCCTCTACGACAACACCGTCGGCAACGGGCCGTACAACGCCTGGCTCGACCCGATCCTCACCAACGAGTGGCACCTCATCGGCTGGAACAACGTCAACGAGATGACGCGGATGGGGATGCCCGGCGTCTACGCGTGGGGGACGTTCGACACCTGGTCGCCCGGCTACCTGATGTTCTTCGCGGCGCTCCACAACGGCGTCAGCCGCCTGTACGAGACCTACGGCAACGGCGGCAACGCCGACACCGAGGAACGGACGCTCTCGGCAAGCGAGACGTCGCGGACCTGGTTCCGCCAGAACCCGCCGATCTCGCGCGTGCGGTGGTCGCTGCGCAACAACAACAACTACGAGGAGACGGGGATCATCGTCTCGCTCAACTACTTCGCCAACAACCGCGTCTACTTCCTCCGCAACTTCTACGAGAAGAGCAAGCGATCGGTGATGAAGCCGAAGGTCGAAGGGCCCGCGGCCTACGTCCTGCCGGCGAGCGACCCGCGCCTGGGCGCCCAGGCCGAGCTGCTGCGCGTGCTGCAGAAGCAGGGCGTCGAGATCTCGAGGGCGACGGCGGCCTTCACGGTGACGGTGCCCGCGCGTCCGGCGGCGGGCGCCGGCGGCCGCGGCGGGCGCGGGGGACGAGGCGCAGCTGCTGAGTCGGCGGGCGGTCCGCCTTCGCCTGGAGCTTCGGGCGCCCCGGTGACTTCGCCCCAGGCTACGGTGGGCCAGGCGCCCGCGGCGTCGCCGACTCAGGGCGACGCGAAGCCCGCGCCGGTCACGCGCGAGTTCCCGGCCGGCAGCTACATCGTCCGCATGGACCAGCCATACTCCCGCATCGCCGACGCGCTCCTCGACTACCAGTACTGGGCGCCGAACGACCCGCAGAGCCGCCCCTACGACGACACGGGGTGGACATTCCCCGAGGGCTTCGGCGTGCAGGCCGTCCGGATCACCGACGTCAAGGTCCTCGACGCGCCCGTGGAGCTCATCAAGGGCGAGGTGCAGGCGGTGAGCGGGGTGACCGGCCAGGGCTCGCTCGTGGCCATCAACGGCAACGGCGAGAACTCGCTCGTCACGCTCCGCTACAGGCTGAAGGACGCGGACATCCAGGTGGCCGAGGAGCCGTTCGAGGCCGCCGGCGCCAAGTTCAGCCGCGGCACATTCCTCGTCAAGGGCGTGGCGCAGGGCGACCTCGACAAGGCGCTGACGGCGCTCGGCCTGAGGGGCGTCGCGCTGGCGGCCGCGCCTTCGGTGAAGACGCACGCGGCGCGCGCGGCGCGCGTCGCCATCCTGCACCAGTGGACCAACACACAGACCGAGGGCTGGTGGCGGCAGGCGTTCGACATCTACGGCGTGCCGTTCGACTACATCGATCCCCAGACGGTGAAGAACACGCCGAACCTCCGCGAGAAGTACGACGTGATCGTGTTCGGGCCCGGCGGGGGCCAGGGGGCGGTCGAGGGGTCGCCGATGTGGCGAAACCCGACGCCGTGGAACGTCAAGGAGCTGCCGAACATCGGCACCTGGGCGCAGACCGACGACACGCGGATCGGAATGGGCCTCGAAGGGCTGATGCACCTGCGCGAGTTCATCGCGAAGGGCGGCGTGTTCATCGGCTCGAACAGCTCGGCCGATTTCGCCATCAGCAACAGCTTCACCTACGGCGTGAACGCGGGGAGCCCGGCGAGCACCACGCGCGTCGTCGGGTCGCTCCTGCGGACGCGGGTCGCGGACGACACGAGCCCGATCGTCTACGGCATCCCCGACAACCTCGCGATGTATAGCAACAACGGCTCCTACTTCACCGTCAGCGCCACCGTGGGCGGCGGCGGGCGCGGCGGATTCGGCGGAGGGATGCCTGGCGGCGGCGCCGGCGGCGCGCGGGGCGGCGGGGCCAGCAGGCCGACCGGGCGAGGCACCCAGGACGACCCCGACACCGTGCAGGGGCGCCCGATGTACGAGGCCAGCAACCTGACGCCGCTGCCGGCGCCGGTGACGACCCAGCCGTGGCAGTACGCGCTGCCGACCGACGACCAGTTGAAGCGGAACCCGGCCAACCTGATCCCGCCGCAGTTCAGGCCGCGCGTCGCGCTGCGCTTCGACAGCCAGAACACGCTGCTCGTCTCGGGCCTGCTCGACGGCGGCGCCGACATCGCCCAGCGCCCGGTCGTCGTCGACGTGCCCGTCGGACAGGGCCACGTCGTGCTGTTCGCGGCCAACCCGATCTACCGGGGCGAGACGATCGGCGGCTACGCGATGGTGTTCAACACGATCCTGAACTTCGACAGTTTGAACGCGGGGCGGAAACTCGACGCGAAGTAGGCTCCCGCCTCCGCCCGCGTGTTGACCCTCGCGGGCTACGGCGGGCAGGCAGGGCTCGAGGGCGGCCACGGAAGGGCTCAGGATTCACGCCGGTGGGTCCCGGGCCCTTTTCTTTGGCGGGCAGCGGAGGGCGGGGCGGCTGGTCATCGCGGCAGTCCGCGCTGGTGAGCCCGCGTGCTGCGGGCAGGAAGCGTTACAACGTCATAGTGTATTGACGTTATAGCACTGCCGGCGCTATCCTGACCGCATGGGAGACTCCAGGCGTGCGACCGTCTACCTCAACGCCGACCTGCACCGCGCGCTGCGCATCAAGGCCGCCGAGACCGACCAGAGCCTGTCCGAGCTGGTCAACGCCGCCGTCCGACAAAGCCTGCTCGAAGACGTCGACGACCTGGCCGCCTTCGACGAACGGGCGCACGAGCCGAACCTCGAATTCGAGACGATGCTCAAGGACCTGAGGCGGCGTGGCAAGCTATAGGCTTCTGATCAAGCCGTCGGCCGCGAAGGAACTCGAAGCCCTGCCTCGCAAAGAACGCAGGCGCCTGGTCGCCCGGATCAGCCAACTCGCTCTCGATGCCCGCCCGCCAGGTTCTGAGAAGTTGTCCGGCGAGGAGAAGTACCGTCTCCGCCAGGGCCACTATCGCATCGTGTATTCCATCGACGACGCCGACTCCCGTGTCGTCGTGGTGAAGATCGGGCATCGCCGCGAGATATACCGTTGAGGTGTCCGGCGGTCCAGCGATCGCGGTTCAGCCGCTGCCCGCCGAACGAACCCTTCCCTCCGGCAATGCGTCCAATCCAGCATGCCTCTCACCCGGTGAGGCCCCGGAGGGTCCATGTTCCAGGATGTCCGAATTGCCGTCCGCGCGCTCGGCCGCAATCCCGTGTTCAGCCTGACCGCCATTGCCGTGCTGGCGCTCGGGATCGGCGCGAACTCGGCCATTTTCGGCCTTGTGGACCAGGCCCTGCTCTCGCCGCCGGGGATCTCGGGCCCGGCGCGCGTCGTCGCCGTGCGCGCGAAGTACCTGAAGCTCAACCTGCCGAGCATCTCGATTTCGGGCCCGGACTTCCGCGACGTCCGCGACGCCCGGGACACGTTCGAGCACGCGGCGGTGATGGAGCAGAGCGATCTCACCTACTCGACAGGCGGAACGCCGAGGGTCCTCCGCGGGGCGAAGGTGTCGCGCGAGTGGTTCGACGTGTTCGGGGCGACACCCGAGCGGGGGCGGACGTTCGTCGAGGAGGAGGACCAGCCGGCGGGCCAGCCGGCCGTGGTGCTCGCCCACGCCGCCTGGCTGCGCCTGTTCGGCGGGGACCCCGGCATTGTCGGCAAGACGATCACCATCGACGACAAGCCGGCGAGAGTCGTCGGGGTGATGCGCGCCGACTTCCGCTGGCCCCGCGAGGTGGACGCGTGGGTCCCGCTCGGCCTGCCGCCGGCTGAATTCACCGACCAGTTCCGTTTCAACGAACACCTGGTCGCCGTGGCGCGGCTGAGGCCGCGGATCTCGGTGGCCGGGGCCAACGCGCGCATCACCGCGCTGGCCGGCCGCGTACGGAGCGGTTCGGGCGAGATCGCGGACTTCGCGAAGTCGGCGCAGTGGGGCATGTTCGCCATGCCGTTCACCGACTATGTCGCCGGCGACTCGAAGCGGGCCATGCTCGTGCTGCTCGGCGCCGTCGGGTTCGTGCTGCTGATCGCGTGCGCCAACATCGCCGCGCTGATGCTCGCCCGCGCGACGAGCCGGAGCCGCGAGATCGCCGTCCGCGCCGCGATCGGGGCGGGGCGGTGGCGGCTGATTCGACAGACGGTGGTCGAGAGCGGGGTGTTGTCGGCCGCCGGAGCCGTGCTCGGCCTCGCGATGGCGTACGTCGGGATGCGCCTGATGCTGGCCGTCGCGCCCGCCGGGTCGGTCGTCGGCCTGCAGCCCGTCATCGACGTGTCGGTGCTGCTGTTCACCGTCGGGATCGGCGTCGCGGCGGCGCTGCTCTTCGCGCTGGCCCCGGCCTGGCAGGTGACACGCGTCGATCCGCTGGACCACCTCAAGGCCGCCGGGCGCATTGCGGGGGGGAGCCGACGGAGGCAGCGGCTGCGCTCCGCGCTCGTCGTCGCCGAGACGGCGCTGGCCATGGTGCTGCTGGTTGGCGCGGGGCTGCTCACCCGGAGCCTCGGGCAGGTCCAGGGGGTGACACCGGGATTCGAGCCCCGCGGTCTCGTCGTCGGCGGCGTGGCGCTGCCGGCGCGGCAGTACCAGAAACCCGAAGAGCGCGTCGCCTTCTACCGGGCCCTGGTGGATCGCCTGAGGGCGGCGCCTGGTGTCGTGGCGGCCGCGGCCGGCGCGCCGCTGCCGTTCACTGGCGGCGACTCGTCGGCGTCGTTCGAGATCGAAGGGCAGACGCTCGCGCCGGGGGAGCCCGGGCCGCACGGGCGGATCCGAACCGTGAGCCCGGGCTACTTCTCCACGCTCGGAATCCCGCTGCGCAAGGGCCGCGTGTTCACCGACGACGATCGGCTCGGAACCGACCGGGTGGTCGTCATCGACGAGAACCTCGCGGCCACCTTCTGGCCCGGCCGGGATCCGATCGGGAAGCGGATCCGTAACGGGTCCTCCGCGCCGTGGGCGACCATCGTCGGCGTCGTCGGCCACGTGCTGCACACGAGCCTCGCGGGCGAGTCGGACAAGGGCACCTACTACTGGTGCCTCTACCAGCGGGCGCAGGCCGGCACGTGGATCGTCGCCAGGATGGGCTCCGGCATCGCGACGTCGGCGTCGGTGATTTCCGCGGCGATCGGCGGCATCGATCCGACGCTGCCCACCCAGCGCGCCGGCACCATGATGGACCTGCTGGATCAGTCGCTCGGGCCGCGCCGGTTCGTCGTCTGGCTGCTGAGCTTCTTCGCGGCCGTCGCGCTCCTGATGGCCGCGATCGGCCTCTACGGCGTGGTCAGCTACTCGGTGGCTCAGCGAACCCAGGAGATTGGCGTGCGCATCGCGCTCGGCGCCGACGCGCGGTCGGTCGTCGGCCTCGTGCTGCGGCAGGGAGCCGCGCTCGCGCTCTCCGGCGCGGCGATCGGAGCCGCCGGCTCGGTCGCGCTGAACCGGCTGCTGGCCAGCCAGTTGTATGACGTGAGCCCCTTCGACCCGGCGACGTTCCTCTTCGTCGCCGGCGTCCTGATGGTGACGGCGGTGGTCGCCGCTTACATCCCGGCCCGCGCGGCCAGCCGGATCGATCCGCTCACGGCGCTGAGATACGAGTAGGGATCGGGGATCAGGGATGCCGGAAAGTCATGCCAGATCGAAGACGAGGACCTCGCTCGCGTCGATGCCTGTGATGTGCACGCCCGGAACGCCCGACAACGCTGCGCCGTCGCCGGCCTTCAGGTCGCTTCCGTTGACGCGCGCCTGGCCGCGGGCGATCTGGACCCACGCGTGGCGGCCCTCCGCGATCGGCAGTTTCGCCGCCGCGCCCTGATCGAACAAGCCCGCGTACAACAGGGCATCGGTGTGAATCGTCACGCTGCCGTCGCGGCCGTCCGGCGACGCCACGAGCCGCAGCTTCCCTTCCTGCTCGGAGCGGGGAAACGCCTTCTGCTCGTAGCCGGGCTTGATGCCCCGCCGCGCCGGAAGGAGCCAGATCTGGAGGAAGTGCACCAACTCCTCGGAAGACGCGTTGAACTCGCTGTGCGTGACGCCGGTCCCGGCGCTCATCCGCTGCACCTCGCCCGGCCGGATCACCCCGCCGTTCCCCATCGAGTCGCGGTGCTGGAGCCCTCCCTCGAGCACGTAGGAGATGATCTCCATGTCGCGGTGGGGATGCGTGCCAAACCCTTCCCCTGGCTGCACGCGGTCCTCGTTGATGACGCGGAGCCCGCGGAAGCCCATGTGCTCCCGGTCGTGGTAATCCGCGAACGAGAACGTGTGGTAGGTGTTCAGCCAGCCGTGGTCGAAGTGTCCGCGGTCCTCCGCACGGCGAACGGTCATCATGGCGTCTCCCCCTGGCGGGCGTCCCGCGCTTGCGGGCCAGGAGGCCCGCACTACCAGGACCTTGGGGCCGGCGTCCTCGCCGGCCAAGTCTCTACCCGAACTCGACCGAACGCTTCGTGAACGCCCCCTCCATCCAGAAGCCGGTGATGGGGAACGTCACTTTCGGCCGGGCCGCGCTCTCGGCGCTCGCGCCCGCGCTCACGAGCAGCGGCGCGTAGTGCTCCCACGTCGGCAGCGCGAGGTCGGCCGAGGGCGCCCGGCGGCGGAAGTCCTCGAGCGCATCCACGTCGAAGCCGAGCAGCGCCTCCTTCACCCATTCGTCGAACTCCCGCGCCCACGGCGGGATGCCGGGCCGGAACGCGTAGCGCATGTTATGGGTGAGGAAGCCGCTGCCGAACAGCAGCACGCCCTCGTCGCGCAGTGGCGCGAGGGCGCGGCCGAGCGCGAAGAGCTCCTCTGGGTCGAGGGCCGGCATCGAGATCTGGAGCACCGGCACGTCGGCGTCCGGGTACATCGCGACTAGCGGAACGTAGGCCCCGTGGTCGAGGCCGCGCTGCTCGTCGTCGGACCACGGCATCTTCCGCTGGTCGAGAAGGTCGCGGACGCGAACGGCCAGTTCGGGCGCGCCCGGGGAGGAGTACCGCGTCCGGTAGTACTTCTCCGGAAACCCGGAGAAGTCGTAGACGAGCGGCACGGCTCGCGTCGCGCCCAGCGTCGTCGGGCGCTGTTCCCAGTGGGCCGACACCATCAGGATGCCGGCCGGCTTCGGCATGGCCCTCGCCCAGGCGGCCAGCTCCGACATCCAGACGTCATCGTCGAGCAGGACGGGCGCGCCGTGCGCGGCGAAGATGACAGGCATCCGCACGTGTCTCTCCTCCTGTTCCTACTTTACGCTCTTCGTTTGCCTGTCCCCGAGCGCCCCGATAGAATCGGCCTCATGGCGGGATCGACGCTGCTGCGGGAGATCGCCGAACAGCCCGAACGGCTGAGGCGCCTGCTCGCCGACGGGGCGGACGAGGTGGAGGAGATCGCGCGGGCGCTCGGCCGCCGCCCCGTGCGCCACGTGGTGGTCGCCGCGCGCGGCTCGTCCGACAACGCCGCCCGCTACGCCCAGTACGTCTTCGGCGCGTTCAACCGCCTGACGGTGACGCTCGCCACGCCGTCGCTCTTCACCCGTTACGGCGCGCCGCCCCGGATGGACGATGCGGTTGTCGTCGGCATTTCGCAGTCAGGGCAGTCGCCCGACCTGGTGGCGGTGGTGGAAGAAGGCCGGCGGCAGGGATGCCCGACGCTCGCGATCACCAACGCGCCGGGCTCGCCGCTCACGATGGTGGCAGACTACACGCTCCTGCTGAGGGCCGGCCCCGAGGAGAGCGTCGCGGCCACCAAGACCTACACCGCGCAACTGCTCTCCCTGGCGATGCTCTCGGCGGCTGCGTCGGCCGACGCCAGGCGGAAGGACGAATTGCAAGGAGTGCCGGGGCAGGTCGCGGCGGCGCTCGCGGCAAACGAAGGCGCGGTGGAGAGGGCGGCGGTCGCGCTCGCCGGCGCCGGCCACGGGGTCGTCATCGGCCGGGGATTCAACTACGCCACCGCGTTCGAGATCGCGCTCAAGGCCAAGGAACTCGCCTACTTCGCCGCCGAGCCCTACTCGGCGGCCGACTTCCAGCACGGCCCGGTGGCGCTCATCGACACGGGGTTCGCCGCGATCGTGGTGAACGTGCAGGGCGCGGTCAGCGGTGAAGTCGAAGATCTGTTGCGCGCGATGACCGGGCGCGGCGCCAGGCCGGTCGTCCTCTCGAACCTGGACTCGTCGCTGGCGCTCGCCGCGGCCCCGCTGCGTCTGCCCGCCGGCATCCCCGAGTGGCTGTCGCCGATCGCGGCCGTCGTTCCCGGCCAGTTGCTCGCGTTCCACCTCAGCCGGCAGCGCGGGTTCGATCCGGATCAGCCGCGCGGACTCTCTAAGGTGACGAGGACGACGTAGAGCGGCGGAGGCTATCTCTTGCTCCATTCCGCAGCTTTCTCAGGCTTGCCCCAGGCTCGATACAGCTGGACGAGCCATGCGTGGCCACGGGCCATGTAGTACATGTCCGGGGCCTCCATCTTGCCCTTTCGGGCCACCATCCCCTGATAGCCCTCGACGAGCAGCGGCTCAGCCTCGGCGAATCTCCTCTCGCCGGCCAGGCTCGCGCCAAGCAGGCTTTCCGCGCGGAATCGCTGCCACTCGTCCGGGATGTTCCTGGTGTCCACGGCTTCGGCTCCGCGCGCGAGCGGCTCGCTCTCGCCGAACTTCCCCTGCGAGATGTAGGCCAGCGCGAGGTCGGCTTGCGCGTCCATCGTCGCGCGGTCCTCGGCGCCCAACGCGTGCCTTCGCCCGGCCAGAGCCTGTGCGGCGCATTCCTCCGCCTGCGCGTACTTACCCTGCCGCTGATACATGAACCCCATATCCGCGAGCGCATCGAGCGTGCTGGGGTCCTCCGCTCCGAGCTGCGCCCGATCGGCCGCCAGCGCCTGCTCGAACAGGGCCTCGGCTCGCGAGTACTTCCCGTCCAGGTAGTAGGCGTCGGGCATGTCGTTCATGAACGCCAGCGTGAAGGAGTGTTTCGGACCGAGCACGCGCCGGCTGATCTCCGCCCCCTGGCTGTAATGCACCGCGGCCTGGGCGTACTTCCCTTCAGCGACCTCGGCGATCGCCAGGTTGATCAGGGTGTTCAGCGTGTTGGGGTGTTCGGCCCCCAGGACGCGGCGCTGAATCTCGAGCGTCTGGCTGTAGATCGCGTCCGCCTGCTGGAACTTGCTCTGCTTGAAGTAGACGCTGGCCAGGTTCATCGCCGGCGTCAGCGTGGCGGGATGCTCGGGGCCCAGCACGCGCCGGCTGACGTCCACGACCTGGACGTAGAGCGCTTCGGCTTGGTCGTCCTTGCCTTCGGAGTAGTAGGCGCCGGCCAGGTCGTTCATCGCGAGCAGCGTGGAGGGATGCTCCGGTCCCCTCGTGCGCCGCGAAACCTGCAGACTCTGGTCGTAGAGGCTCTCGGCCCGCGCATACTTGCGCTCCGAGAAATAGACGTTGCCGAGGTTGATCATCGCAACCAGGGTGCCCGGGTCATCCGGTCCCAGCACGCGGCGCTGGACCTCGAGGGTCGGAGTGTAGAGCGCTTCCGCCTGGGCGTACTTGCCCTGCGCCCAGTAGTCCGCGGCCAGGTCGTTCAACGTGCTCAGCACGTCGGGACTTGCCGCGCCCATGACGCGCTGGCCGGTCGTCAGCGCCTGGGTGAGCAGTTTCTCGGCCGCCGGGTACTTCCCCTGGTAGTAGACGCTGTGGCCAAGATGGCTCAAGGTCCTGAGGGTCTTCGGATCGTCCGGGCCTTGCACCTTGCGGTGCAGTTCCAGCGCTCGCTCCAACTGGGTGCGCGCGTCCGCGTACAGCCCGAGGTCCATGTAGGCCTGGCCGATGGTGTCTCGAATGGCCGCCTCGACGTCCGGCTGCCTGTCGAACTTCCCCGCGATCCGAGCCGCCGCGCGGTCCAGCGCCGTCTTCACTTTCAAATCCGGATCGGGCCTGGCGTGCAGCCCGGCCTGGACGGAGGGGCTGGCCTGCGCCAGCAGGTCGTTGGTCAGGAAGTTGTTGACCGCCTGCGCCTCGGCCGCCTCCCGGTTCGCGCGCACGCTCTGCCGAATGCTGATGGCGGCCGCCACGACGAGCACCAGGGCGAAGGCGCACGCCGTGGCCAGCGCTCCGCGGTAGCGCCGCGCGAACTTGCGCGCGCGGTATCCCACCGAGGGCAGCACGGCGAGGACCGGCTCGTGGTTCAAGTACCGCCCGACGTCCGCGGCCAGATCCGAGGGTGACCCGTAGCGGCGCGCGGGAGCCTTTTCGAGCGCCTTGAGCGCGATCGAGTCCAGATCGCCGCGAACCTGCTTCGCCAGCGTCGTCGGCTCGGTCTGGCGCTTGCGCGCCACGTCCAGCGACGTCGCCGGATCCTGCGAGCGAATCCTGGTGCTCGGCCTGGGCGGCTCTTCCTCGCAGAGCCTGCGGATGAACTCGTCGAATGCGATCCTGCGGAAATCGAGAGGCGGCGCGCCCGCGAGCAACTCGTAGAGGATGATCCCGAGCGAGTACACGTCGGTGCGCGTGTCGACGTCCTCGCCCGACGAACTGGCCTGCTCGGGGCTCATGTATTCTGGCGTGCCGACCAGGGCGCCGACACGCGTGAAGAGGGTATCCGCGGTCGCCCCCTGCGAAAGCGCCTTGGCAAGACCGAAGTCGATGATTCTCGGCGCCGGCCGGCCGTCCACCTCGGTGACCAGGATGTTCGACGGCTTCAGGTCGCGGTGGATGATCGCCTTCTGGTGCGCGTGCTGTACGCCATCGCAGACCCGCCTGAACAGTTCCAGGCGTTCCCGAGTGCTCAACCGGTGATTGTCGCAGTACGCCGTGATGGGCACGCCGGCGACGTACTCCATCACGAAATAGGGCGCGCCATCTGCCGCCGTGCCGGCATCGAACACCTTGGCGATCGCGGGATGATCCATCAGCGCCAGTGTCTGACGTTCTGACGCGAAGCGCGCCATCACTTCGCGCGTATTCATTCCCGCCTTGATCAGCTTGAGCGCGACGCGGCGGCGCACCGGCTCCCTCTGTTCCGCCAGCCACACCTCGCCCATCCCGCCTTCGCCGATCTTGTGTAACAGGTGATACCGGCCGATCGCCTTACCAGCGGTCTCATTCCTGGCGGGCCCTTCTGGTGATTCCTGGCCGTCTTGCCTGGGGTCGTAAGTCTCGCTCGGATCGGGAGGTTCTCGATGGGGCATGTCTAAGAAACTCCGGTCTCGGAGGGCACCACCGCGGAGCCCACACGTCCTTGATCGGCACGGTGAACCCTTCGTCTCGATTCTAAACGATGGTCTCCCTGAACGGCCTGCCCCGTCTGACGGTGGATCGCCGGGCAATGGTGTTTCTGTCGAGCGTTTCGAAAACCGAAGGCGGGACACGGGGCAGTATTAGCGGTCTTCGGCGGCCGGCAGGGTCCGGCCTGTGAACAGAACGCCCGTTCTGAGACGCTCGCCACCGGGTTTCGCGGCCGCGCCGGCTGCCGCGCGTGGCGGCCGCGCCCAATTGAACGCCGCGTCTCGGGTCTGCCGCTCGCAAAGCGGCCCCTCCCGGGCCTCACGGTCGGGGCAGGTTTACGCTTTGCTCGGGCAGATCCCTGCGGCGCGGCATAGGACCGACCGGGCCGCGTAGCCCCGGCACGATTTACTGAACACGCCTCACGAGGCCGACGGCTGAGGGCTGATGGGCAGCAGCTCCGCGAGGTGATCGAGGATCGGCGTAGGTTATACTCGACCGTAGAGCCTCACTGCCCATCAGAGAGAATCGTCCCGTTTCCTGTGAACCCGTGCCGTGCCCGCCGAGCCGGCCCGGCAGGGAAGGAGAAAACATGCCTCGCAGAGTGCCGACGCTGCTTTGGATTATGTGCGCCACCCTCACGACGGCCCCGGTCTTCGCGCAGAGCGCGAGCGACGAGATCCTGGCCGCCTTCACGAAGCTGGACCAGGTGAAGAGCTACCGGATCCGGACGACGGTCACTCCCGGCAAGCAGTACGCACAGCAGATGGAGATGGCCAGGCAGATGGGGTTCGACATGGCCACCAAGCCGATGGAGCAGGAGGTGGTCAACCCGGACACGCGCAGAATCACCATGGTCATCCCGATGATGTCCATGGGGGGCATGCCGAACATGGCCGACATGAAGAACATGCCGAAGAACATGCCCCCGACGGGCGGCATGGGCGGCATGATGCCGAAGGTGACCCAGGTGAAGATGTACGGCGTCACGACCGCCGCCGGCCTGGCCACCTACATGGACTGCCCCGAGTGCGAGAAGGCCATGGACGAGTCGATGCGCCAGCAGCTCGAAGAGCAGCGCAGGCAGCTGGTGAAGAACCTCCTTCGAACGGTGCTGAGCGGTCCGGAGGGGCTCGTGGCTGCCGGCGTGGGCGCCGCCTCGCAGGCCGCTTTCGAGGCGGCCGCTCCCAAGATGATGGAGCACGAGGAGCAGCAGGCGGGCCTGAATCGCTGGGAGTGCCGGGGGGGTGCCGAGCAGCCGGCGGCGGCCACGAGCCGGCCCAGCTTCCTGCACGTCAAGGCCGGCGGCGCCGCGAAGGTCGGAGCGGAAGACGCGAAGACCTACCAGTTCTCGGTGATGGACGAGAGCTCCCACCAGGAGGTGCCGATGACCCTGTACGTGTCCGCCTCGTCCGGCCTGCCCCTCAAGATCGAGATGACCCGACCGGAGGGGAGCATGAGCATGGAGTACTACGACGTGAACGCGGCGATCGACATCCCCGTCCCCGACTGCCTCAAGAAATAGGGGGCGCAAGTCCGTGCCGGATGGAGAGACCCGGTGCGTGTCGAAGTGCCCCAGGAACGCTTCACGGCGCTCGCGCTCGAGGTGGGGACGGACGCGTTCGTCCGCCCCAAGGACATGAGCATCTTCACGGCTCCATAGGACGCCTGGTCAGCCGCTCCGTTGAACCGACGCTCGTCGACCCTCGGTCCCGCTCCGTCCGGTGAGGTCCCCGTCACCGTTCCTTGCTGGACTTGATGCTTCGTCTCAACGGAGCCCTGACTGTCCCAGGTGCGCTCCCTACGGCCGTTTCTTGTGACCGCCCACGCCGGTTGGGCAGGCCGGGCAATCCTCGCCGGAGACCCGGCGATAGATTTCCACGATCGGGCCACCGTAGAGAAGACTGATCGCCTCGATGTCGGGCTGAGTCACGAAGGGGACCTTCTCGGCGGTGATCGGTATGTACCACCCGAACCAGTCGATGGATGCCTGCAGGGTGTCACAGTCGAGCATGACGACACGCTCACGGATCGCGTCAATCTCCGCTTTCGAGAAATCGGCCGGTGTCAGGGTGATGCCGAACGGGAGGAAGAAATCGATGGTGGCCTGGTTGATTCCGAACGACGCCCAGGCCCATCCCGCGTAACCGCGTCTGCCGTCCCTGCGCAGTTCTCCCTACACACGATGGCGCGCAGCTCGCGTCGCAGCGGCCTCAGCGAACGGGCTTGTCCTCCTCGAACAGCCACTCCTCGACCGGCACGTCGTACTTCACCGTCTTCCAGACAATCGGCGTGAGCGTCTCTCCCTGGCGGCCCCGGGTGTACTCGTTGATCTTCGTGGGCAGAGTCCGGCCGGCGAAGTTCGTGAATCCCGAGAACACGCGGCGTCCGTCCGGCGTCACCTCCTGCAGCAGGAAGAAGCGCTCCTTGTCGATGTAGAGGTCGACGGCGGCGCCGTCGATCGTCGCGTGCAGCACGAAGGCTGGCCGGTCCCCGACGACCGCGTCCGGCTGCAGCTCGAAGTCGGCGCTGTGGGCCGCGTACGAGGCGACGAAGGCGCACTGGTCGAACCACCGCTGCATCCGCGCTACCGGCACGGTGCCGACGATGAGGCTGCGGCGCACCCACGAGACGCCGCCGTTCAGGAAGAACTGGTCGAACCTCCGGCCGCGGTCGGCGGTCAGGTCGTGCTCGACACGCAGCTTGCCGGGCTTCTCCGCCCACAACCGATACGCGGCGTGGTAGGTCACGCCGTCCACCACGTCGATCGTGCCCTCGACGACCATCGTCTTCCACGTCGTCAACCTGGCGCCGCCGTGCGCCTGGATCGATCGCGCGAGGATCGCCTGCGCTGTCTCGGCGGGGCGCGACGCGGACGCGATGGCCACGGACACTCCCGCGGCCAGCAACAGGGCGGCGACCATCCTGTGATTCGACATCATGTCCTCGCGTCTAGACCAGCGACAGCATCCGGTGCGCGTCCGTCAGCCGGCGGCGAATGCCCACGCCGTACGGACACGAGGCCTCGCACGGGGCCGGGCAGGCCGCGCACGACGCCGCACGGCGGGCGACGGGCACCTTCGAGTACTTCTCGATTCCCTGCTTCTGCTCGCGGTAGTTCTCGAAGTACATCCGGTAGCGGAGGATGTCGGCGACGGGCACGTCCTGCGGGCACGCCCCGAGGCAGGCGTCGCATCCAGGTCGGCAGTAGTCGCTGCCGATGTGCTCCGCGATCAGGTCGAGGCGGGCCCGATCCTGCGCAGGCAGCGTCGTCGTCCCCGAGACGGCCAGGTACTCTGCCGCCGTGTCGTAGCTCGGCATCCGGACAACCAGCGTGTCGAACAGGCCGGAGGCGAGCACCCACTTGAGGCAGGCCTGGCGCGCGTTGGTGTGCTGTCCCTGGAGCGCGCGGATGTTCAGGTCCGACGTGTAGAGGGTCATCGTCTTCATCGCGATGGTCGCGATGTTCTTCGCCCGCGCCTTCTTCAGGACCGGCTCGATGCCGTGAGTGAGGAAGTTGGCGCCGACGAGGATGAGGTCGAAGCGGTCGTTGTCGATGCCCCAGCTCATGTCCTCGATCACCCGCGGACCGTGGCTCGACGCGCCGGTGAAGCGGATCTTCCCGAGCTTCTTCGCCTCGTCCCACGCCTCGTAGATCGCCGGGTTCTGGATCCGGTCCAGGCCGCCGTAGCGCGGGTGGCCGATCGCGTGGAGCGCCATGCAGTCGATGTAGGTGGTGTTCAACTTCTTGAGCGACACGTCGAGCGCCTGGAGCAGCGCCGACTTGGTCACCGTGGGCGTGATGAGCGGCGGGTCCCACTTGTCGAGCACGAACACCTTGCTGCGCCACTTGGGCAGCACCTTGCCGACGATCTCCTCGTGGCCGACGTACTGCTGGCCGGTGTCGATCAGGTTGATGCCCGCCTGGAACATGTACTCGAGCACGCCGGGATCGGTCTGGCCCGAGCCGCCGGAGATGTCGCCGACCTTCCAGCCGGTCCGGCCCAGCGTCTTGAACCGCCTGATCGCCGGCCCGTCGGGCGCGGCCGCCGCCCCATCCGCTCGGCCCGCGGGTATGGCGGCGGCAGCCGCGGCGGCTGTGGACGTCTTGAAGAAGGTCCTGCGCGTCACCCTGGTCATCGTGTGTCCACCCGTCGGGCGCGGAGATAGTCCGCGATGAGGGCCGAGCCCGCCGCGTCCGACGCGGCGCCGACCGAGACCACGAGGAGAGTCCCCGAGCGGGCGGCGACGACGCGGCCGCTGTATCGATCGTCCGCGGCGAAGGCCTCGTCGCCCACTCGGGGCGACGGTGTCCGCGTCTTGCCCTCCTGGCCGACGAACGTCCGGTAGCGGCCGAAGCTGGCCGTCGCCTCCGATGGTGTCGCGCAGGCGATGACGACGAGCCGTGACGCTGCCGGCCCGTCCTGGTAACCGGCCTCGAACCCGTTGGCGAGGTAGGTTTGGCCGAGAACGTCCTTGGGCACCAGCTTGATCGAGTGCGGGACGAGACTCTTCTGCGGAAACGCCGCCAGCTCGCGCGGCAGCGGCGCGCCGTCGGGCAGCTTCCGGCCGATGGCGGCGGCCAGCGCGGAAAGCGCCGCGCTGCCGGGCTTGTCTGCTCCGGGCGCGATCAGCTTCACGTAGCAGGGGCCCTTCCAGAAGACGAGGACGTTGCTGTTGAGATACCCGTCGGCGCCAACCGGTACCGCTTGTGGCGTGGGCGGTCGCTCCTGCGCGTAGAGGCCGAACGCGTGCAGCGAGTCGGACGTCTCGTAGATCTCGACGCTCACGTCGGCGCCGCCGAAGCGGTAGCCCACGCTGAGAGCGTCCTGAACGCCGAAGCCGACATAGGTCTCCGCGGCGCCGTCGATGAACTCCCACAGGTTGTCCGCGCTGTAGGCCTGGGGCGGCTTCGAGCGCGTCCACCCAGCCGGCGCGCCAGCCGCGGGAAGACAGGCGGCAAGGCCCGTGTCGGAGGCTGCAGCGGCCGGAGGCGGCGCGGAAGCCGGGGGCGGTGCCGAAGCCGGTTGGGAGCCGCCGCACGCGCTCAGACCGATGGCAAGAACCAGGGCCGGCGCCGTCAGTTTCGATGGCATGAAGCCGGGATTATACGCGAGGGGTCGCGCGAACTCCACGGGACCACGTCCATGGCAGAGCTCGCGCCTCACGGCTCACGCCTGGCGCAGGGCTGAAGCCCTGCGATATCTGCAGATCGTGCGGAGATTCCCGGACAGCCGCACGGCTTCAGCCGTGCGCCTGTCCGGGGCCGACCTCGTCACCGCTCCCGCTCGATCATGACGATGAGGTAGCCTTCTGCCGGCGCGTCGAGCGCCACGCCGCGGCGAATCGCGGCGTCGAGGCAGGCTCGGAGTGCACGCGTGTTCCCGACCGTCGCTGTGTCGAGCATCTCCACCCTGGTCGCACGGCCTTTTGCGTCGAAGTAGATCTTCACGCGGCTGCCGCGCTGACCGAGGGCGCCAGCCAGGCAGGCATCGGGCGCGAATTCGCGGCTCAGCATCCGGCCGATCGCCGTGGCATCGCCCGGCGTCCGGTTCGCGAGCCGCACGTCGGTAACGCGGACGCGGAGCGCAGTCGGGACTTGCGGCGGTGGCGGAGCCTGAACGGGCGCCGCCGCAGGGCTCGCCAGCCTTCCGCCTAACGTGGCCTTGTCGGTGGCCATTGTGGACGGCATCCGGGCGGCAATCAACGCCCGCTCCGCAACGACGTTACCCGTCGATCCGCCTACGGCCAGGTCGCTCACGCCCTGCGGCATCGGCAGCGGCTGCTTCACGGTCTCAAGCGTCCCGTCGGTCCTGCGCACGCGCTGGTCGATCGCCACGAATGAGGTGAACTCGGTCAGCAGGTTGTACTTCAACCCGAGCTCGGTCAGCGCCAGCCGGCCGGATTCGCTCTGATCGACGACGCGGAAGTCCGACAGCAGCCTTACGCGCTCGCGGGCCCATAGATACTTCAGCCCGTCGTTCGCCGAATCGGGCTGGCCCGCGACGACCCTCAGGCGCTGCTCGAAGCGCCCGCGGCCGGTATAGCCGCTGACGACGATCTCGCCCGAAGGTTCGCCCCGGTACTTGCCCACGATCACGAGCGGCCGCTCGGCAAACAGGTCCGGGATCCGCGCGGGTTCGATGTCGTAAGCCGCAAATCCCGGCGTCTCGATGCGGACGTGGGTCAGCAGCGGCGATTCGATGTAGCGGAGGAACCTGGCGGCGGCCCGCTGGGCCTCGTCGCCGTTGAGGACGACGAACGGCTCCCCCTTGCCGACGCGCGCCATGCCCTCGATCAGGTGCCGGTTGACGGAGCTGCCGATCCCGAACGCGAACACGTTGGCGTCGGAGAGGTGGTCGCGGATGAGCGTGAAGGCCTCGCGCTCGACGTTCACGTAGCCGTCGGTGGCCACGACGACGACGCGCGACATGTCCTGCCTGGTCCTGGCGAGGCCGAACGCCTGGCGAAGCGCCGGCAGCAGTTCGGTCCCTCCCCCGCCGCGTTGATGGTCGATCTCCTGGATGGCCCATGCCTTGTTGGCGTCGGTAGCGGGGACCGACGCTGGCGCGAGGGTGTAGGACCCGCCGGAGAAGAAGATCACGTTGAACGAGTCGGTCGGCCTGAGCCTGCCCAGCACCGCGCGCAGGAGCGCCTTCGACGTCTCGATCGGGAACCCGTTCATCGACCCGGACACGTCCATGACGAAGACGTACTCGCGCGGCGGCACCTGGTCGGCGTCGAAGCGCCGCGGCGGCTCGAGCATGCAGACGAAGAAGCGCTCGTCGCCGCCCTCGCCGAGCAGGAGACCGGTCTCGATCCGGTCCTCGGCCAGCCGGTAGCGCACGACGACGTCGCGGTTGGCGCCGAACCGCTCGGTGGACGGGAGCGCGATGGTCGCCCGACGCGGATCCAGGTAGCGGACGTCGATCTGATGCGATGGCGAGCTGACCTCCCGAAGCGACATGCCGGCGACGAGGCGCGCACGGAAAGAGAACGTGGCGGTCGGGGCTTCGCCGCTGTGGAGATACGGGTTCTGCACCCAATGCTCCGAGTCGGGCGCGCCTGGCTCGGGCGTGGTCGAGTAGCGCGGCCCGACGACGGTCGGGTAGACGAACTCGTAGACGTGGTTCTCGGCGACGAGGAGCTCGGTGTAGGTCAGGTCGACCTTGATCTCGTCGCCGGGCAGGATGTTGGCGACGTTCATCTGGAAGACGTTCGGGCGCTGCTGCTCGAGCAACGACGCCGTCTGGCCTGCGTTTCGGGCGGCCTGGTACTGGCGCCTCGCCTCCAGTCGCTCCTCGATCTTCGCGGTGATGACGCGGTCGCCGATCTTCATCGTCATCCCGTGGACGGCGGCGCGCGTCGAGCCGGGGAAGACGTAGACCGCCTCGAGCGGTCGCTTGCCCTCGTTCCGGTAGACCTGGGTGACGCGGACCCGCGCGATGACGCCGGTGATGTCCACCACGGCCGAGGTCGACTTCAGCGGGAGATGGTCCACCGAGGCGTCGCCGCCCTCGATGTAGAAGTAGGGGGACAGGGTCCGGTCGGCGTGCTCGCCCGGAGGCTGCGCCTGGCCGGACACCGAGAGGGCGGACCACGAGAACGCGGCGAGCAGGAGCAGGCGTTTCATCGAAGACCTCCAGGAAGAGTTCGCGCCGGGCCGGCCCGGCAGACCGTCTCTATCCCCAGAACGGGGCAGGCGGGATTCCTTGCACGGGCTGGCAACGACGGAGCATCCCGAGGCCCGCGAAACGGGGGATAATGCGACGCTAACGCAGTCGGCAGTTGGCGCAGGCCTGAAGGCCTGCGGTATCTGCGGATCTCCGCAGGATCTCCAGATAGCGCAGGGCTTCAGCCCTGCGCTTCGGGCCGGCAGCCCGGAGAAGCACACCGTGAAACGCCATCTTCCCGTTCTTGTCACCGCGGGGCTCGTCCTTGCCGGTGTCACCGCCGCGCGCGGCCAGTCCACGGGGCTCGCCGCGGCGCAGGCCGCCGGCACCGTCGTGCGCACCGCGGTGGCGATGCAGCCGGCGCCGCGACTTCGCGCGCCCGCCGTCCCGCTGGTGGCCTACGACCCGTATTTCTCGATCTGGTCGCCGGCCGATCGGCTGACCGACGCGGCGACCGTGCACTGGACGGGACGGACGCAGCCGCTGACCTCGCTCGTGCGCGTGGACGGCGAAGCGTTCCGGATCATGGGCTCGACGCCGGCGGACACGGCGGCACTGCTCCAGCGGTCGGTCACGATTTCGGCGACGAAGACGACTTACACGTTTGTCAACCGGCAGGTCCGCGTGGTGTTCAGCTTCCTGACACCCTCGCTGCCCTTCGATCTCGCGCTCCTGTCTCGCCCGGTCACCTACCTCACCTGGAGCGTCGTCTCGGCGGACGGCAAGCCGCACAAGGTCCAGGTCTACTTCGACTGCGGAGCGGAAATCGCCGTCAACACGCCGGACCAGAAGGCCGCGCTCGACTACCCGACCGTCGCGGGCCTCCTGGTCGCGCGAGTCGGCAATCCCGAGCAGCCGGTCCTGGCGCGGAAGGGAGACGACGTCCGGATCGACTGGGGCTACGGCTACCTGGCGGCGCCGTCGGCGCCCGGAACGGTGGTGACCGGGGCCAACGGCGGCCGGATGCGACGCGGCTTCATCGCGAACGGGACGGTGCCTCCCGCGGCCGGCCCTGTTGCGGCGAGCCCCGTCGCGGAATCGCGCCTGGCGATGGCGGCGGTCTGGGACTTCGGCGAGGTGGGCTCGACCCCGGTCGCGCGGTTCGCGATGCTGGCCTACGACGACATCTTCTCGATCCGCTACTTCGCGCAGGACCTGCGCGCCTACTGGCGGAAGGATGGCACGACGATCGAGTCGGTGCTGACGGTCGCGGCCCGCGAGCACGAGACGCTCGACGCGAAGGCCGCGACATTCGACGCCGAGCTCTACAACGATCTCGCGCGCGCCGGAGGCGCGAAGTACGCCGCCATCGCGACGCTCGCTTACCGACAGACGCTCGCGGCCACCAAGCTCGTCGCCGACACCGACGGGAAGCCTCTGCTCTTCCCGAAGGAACACTTCAGCAACGGGTGCATCGCGACGGTGGACGTCATCTACCCGATGGCGCCCCAGTTCCTGCTGTTCGGGCCGGCGCTGGCCCGCGCGCTGGTCGTGCCCAACCTCGACTACGCCAGCTCTCCGCGGTGGAAGTTCCCCTTCGCGCCGCACGACCTGGGCACCTATCCGCATGCCACGGGACAGGTTTACGGCGGCGGCGAGAAGACCGAGGAGGATCAGATGCCGGTCGAGGAGACCGGCAACATGATCGTCCTCGTCGCCGCGATTGCGCAGATGGAAGGAAACGCGGACCTCGCCGGCCGCTACTGGCCGGTGCTGAGCCGGTGGGCGCAGTATCTGAAAGAGAAGGGGTTCGACCCCGAGAACCAGCTCTGCACCGACGATTTTGCCGGCCACCTGGCACATAACGTCAACCTCTCGGCCAAGGCCATCGTCGCGCTCGGCGCATTCGCGAAGCTGTGCGACATGCGCGGCGAGAAGGCGCTCGGAACGGAGTACCGCAAGCTCGCCGAGGGGTTCGCCGCGCGCTGGGTGAGGGACGCGGCCGACGGCGACCACTACCGTCTCGCGTTCGATCGGCCCGGCACGTGGAGCCAGAAATACAACCTGGTCTGGGATCGCCTCCTCGGGCTGCGGCTGTTCCCGCCGGCCGTTGGGCAGAAGGAGATGGCGTTCTACAAGCGGACCCAGGAACGGTACGGGCTGCCGCTCGACAACCGCCGCCTCTATTCCAAGCTCGATTGGATTACGTGGACGGCCACGCTGACCGGCTCGCGCGGTGATTTCGAGGCGCTGGTGAACCCGGTGTTCGACATGCTCAACGCCACGCCGAACCGCGTGCCGATGACCGACTGGTTCTGGACGCACGACGCCACGAAGGCCGGCTTCCAGGCGCGGTCGGTGGTCGGAGGGGTGTACCTGCGGCTGCTCTATGACGATGGAGTTTGGAGCAGATGGTCGAAAGCGGGCGGTAGGCAGTAGGCGGTAGGCAGTAGCGCAGGCCTGAAGGCCTGCGCTATCTGCGGACCTCAGCAAGGTCTCCAGATAGCGCAGGGCTTCAGCCCTGCGCAGCAACATCAGCCGGAAGGAGCGCTCCGTGAACCGGATTCTTCTCGTCATCGCCGCGGCCGTTCTCGTCTCCGGCTGCGGAGCCTCCGCGCAGGTGGAGACGTCGGTGAAGCCCGTGGTGCCGCAGAAGGCCCGGCCGCTTCCGCTCTCCGACGTCCGGCTGACCGGCGGTCCGCTCAAGCACGCCCAGGACCTCGACCGAGAGTACTTGCTCGCGCTCGAGGTGGACCGGATGATGGCGTTCCTCCGCAAGAGCGCCGGCCTCGACCCGAAAGCCCAGGGCTACGGCGGGTGGGACGGGCCGGGCCGTCAACTCACCGGCCACATCGCTGGCCACTACCTCTCGGCGGTGAGCCTGATGTACGCCGCGACCGGCGACGACCGCTTCAAGCAGCGCGCCGAGCACCTCGTGTCCGAGTTGAAGGTCGTGCAGGACAAGCAGGGCGACGGCTATATCGGGGCGCAGGCCGACAAGGACGGCGTTGACGGGAAGGTCCGCTTCCAGGAGCTGAGCCGCGGCATCATCCGCTCCGGCGGGTTCGATCTGAACGGGCTCTGGTCGCCCTGGTACGTCGTCCACAAGATCTTCGCGGGGTTGCGGGACGCGTACCGTTTCACCGGCGACCGCACGGCGCTCGACGTCGAGATCAAGTATGCGGCCTGGGTCGAGAGCATCGTGTCGCCGCTCAACGAGGAGCAGACGCAGCGGATGCTCGCCACCGAGTTCGGCGGCATGAACGAGGTCCTGGCCGATCTCTATGCCGACACCGGCAACAAGCGTTGGCTGGACCTGTCGGATCATTTCGACCACCGCGCGGTCATCGATCCCCTTTCGCGGCGCGAGGACATCCTCGCCGGCAAGCACGGCAACACGCTGGTGCCCAAGCTGCTCGGCGCGCTGGTGCAGTACGAATACACCGGCAGCCAGCGCGACGGCACGGCGGCGAAGTACTTCTGGGACGAGGTGGTGAACCACCACACCTTCGCCACCGGCGGGCACGGCCGCAACGAGTACTTCGGCCAGCCCGACAAGCTGAGCGACATGATCGACGGCCGCACGGCCGAGACGTGCAACGTCTACAACCTGGTCAAGATGGCGCGTGCGCTGTTCGCGCTCGAGCCCGACATCCGCTACGCCGACTTCCAGGAGCGCGCGCTCTTCAACCACGTCCTCGGCTCCATCGACCCGGCCGACGGGTCGATGTGCTACATGGTGCCGGTCGGACAGGGCGTCTCGCGCGAGTACCAGAACATGACGCGCAGCTTCACCTGCTGCGTCGGCTCCGGCATGGAGAGCCACGCGCTCCATGGCGACGGCCTCTACTTCGAGGCGCCCGGCCGGCTCTGGGTGAATCTGTACGTGCCGTCGGTCGCCCGGTGGCGGACGCTCGACGCCACGATTACGACCGAGACGACGTTCCCCGACGGCGATGTCGCGAAACTGGTCGTGACGCTGAAGACGCCGAAACGGTTTACGCTCGCGCTGCGGCGGCCGTATTGGGCCGGGGCCGGCTTCTCGGTGAGGGTCAACGGCGCGCCGGTCGCGACGCTGCCGCCTGCCGGCAGCTACGTCGAGCTCACGCGCACGTGGAAGACCGGCGACGCCGTGACGCTGGTCCTGCCGAAGACGCTCCGCGCCGAGCCGCTGCCCGACAACCCGAACCGCGTCGCGCTCATGTGGGGGCCGCTGGTTCTCGCCGGCGATCTCGGCCCCGTCGCGCGCCTGGCGTCGGCCGACGACGAGGAGGGCCAAGGGCTGACGCGGTCGGCCCCGGCGCTGGTCGCCGCGGGGCGGCCGCTCGAATCCTGGATCAAGCCGGTGCCCGGCAGACCGGGCGTCTTCCGCACCGACGGCGCCGGACGGGATCGGGACGTGGATCTTGTTCCCTTCTATGCGCTCCAGCGCCGCACTTACGCCGCTTACTGGGACCTCTACACGCCTGCGCAGTGGGCCGCGCGCGCCGCCGAGGTCCGCGCCGCCGAGGAGAAGCAGCGCCGCCTCGTGGCCGCGACGCTCGGATTCGCGCAGCCCGGCCAGATGCAGGCCGAGCGCGACGCCAGTTACCAGGGCGAGAACGTCCAGCCGACGCAGTCCCGCGGCCGGTTCGGCCGCCGCGGCACCGGGTGGTTCTCGATGGACCTCGCGGTCGCTCCCTCGCAACCGGCGACGCTCATCGTCACCTACGCTGGTGACGAGCGTGCGACCCGCACGTTCGACGTCCTGGTGGACGGCGCGAAGATCGCCTCGCAGGTGGTCGAGCGCCGAAGCCCGGAGCGCAACACCGGTTTGTTCGACGTCGAGTACAAGTTGCCCGCCGAGGCGACCAGGGCGAAGCAGAAGATCACCGTGCGGTTCCAGGCCACGGGAGGAAATGAGCTCGCGGCCGTGTACGCGATCCGGACGGTCAGGACGGCCGCGCAGCGATAGGAAGTACGGAGTGAGAAGTACGGAGTGAGAAGAAGGCAGTGGCGCAGGCCTGAAGGCCTGCGCTATCTGGGAATCTCCGCGGGATCTGCAGATAGCGCAGGGCTTTAGCCCTGCGCCGCGGGCCGTTGGCCGAGCGTCTCCGGCCTCACGCCGCGAGCCGGCGTCATTCTCGCCTGAGCGCCTGGATCGGGTCGATGGCCGCGGCCCGACGGGCCGGGATGGTGCCGGCAGCGAGCGCCACCACGCTCAGGCCGGCCAGCGCGGCGAGAAAGACCACCGGATCGTCGGCGCTCAAGCCGAACAGCTGGGACGCGACGAGGCGGCTGGCCAGCGCCGCCGCGACCAGCCCGATCGCCAGCCCGACGGCCAGGAGGACCCCGACCTCGCGCATGACCAGCCGCAGGATCTCGCGCGGGGGCGCGCCGAGCGCCATGCGAACGCCAATCTCCCGGGTCCGGCGCAGCACGATGTAGGCGATGACGCCGTAGAGCCCGACGGCCGCGAGCACGGTCGCGAGCACTCCGAAGGCGGCGGCCAGCACGGCGATGAGCCGTTCGGTCGTTGTCGCCTCGTCGATGAGGGCGCTCATCGGCTTCATGTCGAACACGGGCAGGTTCTGATCGAGTTCGCGGACGGTCCGGCGGACGGCCGCGGCGATCTCGGCCCCCGAGCGCGAGGAGCGCACGTAGAAGGTCAGGCCGCTGGGGCGCTCGTCCTGCGGGTAGGGGAAGAAGACCGTTGGCTTCACCGCTTCGCGAAGGCCGTCGTGCTTGTAATCGCCGACGACGCCGACAATCTCACGGTCGGCGACGACGTCGGTGCCCGAGCCGGTGGCCAGGTGCCGTCCGATGAGCGGGCGCCCTTGCGAGTACTTGCGCACGAAGGCGTCGTTCACGACCGCGACCTTCCGGCCGCCGAGGATGTCCTGGTCGTCCAGTTCACGTCCCTGGCTCACGCGGATCCGCAACGTCTTGAAGAAGCCGGCGCTCACCATCCCGACCGACGCGCGGGCATCGGCGGCATCCGGCGCCTGGTAGCCCTCGATCGTGAAGTTGGCGCTCCTGTCGGAGTTGGTGAGCGGCGCCGGTGCCGTGGCGCCGACCGACTCGACGCCCGGCAGGGATCGGAGCCGGTCGAGGAGGTCGTGATAGAACGCGTAAACCCTGGCGGCCGGATAACCCTCCGGCGTCGCGTCCACCTCGAACGTCGTCACCTGGCCGACGCGGAAGCCCGGGTCGACGCGCATCAGGTTGACGACGCTCCGGCCGAACAGCCCGGCGGCGACGAGCAGCAGCAGGGACAGCGCCACCTGCGCCACGACGAGCCCCCGCCGCAGCCTGGCCTGGCCGGTGCCGGACGCGACCCGGCCGCCCTCGTCCTTGATCGCGCCGATCGCGCGCGGCCGCGTCAGCTGCAGCGCCGGCGCCACGCCGAGCAGCAGGCCGGTGACCGCCGACAGGCCGAAGTTGAACAACAGCAGCCGGGTGTCGAGGCCGGCCGCGATCCCTTCCGCCATGTCCGGCCCCATCGCCGACAGGAGGCCGTCGACGGCCCAGCTGGCCACGAGCAGGCCGACGAAGCCGCCGACGACGGCGAGGACCACGCTTTCGACCAGGAACTGGCGCACCAGCGCCGCGCGTCGCGCGCCGAGCGCCAGGCGAACCGCGATCTCTCGCTGCCGGCCCGCCGCCCGGGCGATCACCAGCCCGGCCACGTTCGCGCAGGCGATGAGCAGGACCAGGCCGACCATCGCCATCAGCGCGAGCAGCGCGCTCTTGAACTCGACCTTCAACTGGTTGACGCCCTGGGCTGCGGGCAGCAGATCGAGACGCAGATCGGCCAGCATCCGCCCCAGGCGGCTGTCGCGCGGCCGTTTCGCCTCGGCGAGAAGTTCGTCGAGCAGGCCCGAGAAGATCACGCGCGTCTTGGCCTGCGCCTGCTCGGGCCGGACTCCCGGCTTCAGGCGCGCGAACACGTTCAGCCAGGACGTGCGCCGGTCGTCGAGGGCGAACCAGGTCGGCGTGATCTCGCGCTTCATCGCGATGGGCACGAACAGGTCGATGGGGTTGCCGACGACGAGCCCGCGGAACGTGGCCGGCGCGACGCCGACGACCACCATCGGATGGCCATTCACGAGGATTCGGCGGCCGACGATGGAGGGGCTGGCGCCGAATCGCCGCGTCCAGTACCCGTGCGCGAGCATCACCACCGGGCTCGCGTCGGGAGCGAGGTCGTCGGAGGGCGCAATCGCCCGCCCGAGCGCCGGCTCGACGCCGAGCACCTGGAACAGGTTCCCCGATACGAGCTCGGCCTGGGCGCGTTCGGTGGCGCCGCCGTCCGACACGCTGACCGGGGCGCCCGACCTGGCGATGACGCCGTCGAAGCTCTGGGAACGATCCCTCAGGTCCTTGTAGAGCGGGTAGGAGAAGACCGACTCGTTGCTGTCCGAGTGCGAATGGCCGGGGAAGCTGTCCGAGACGTGGAAGGTGACCAGTCGATCCGGATCGGCCACGCGGAGATTGCGGACGAGGACCTGGTCGATCAGCGAGAAGATGGCCGTGTTGGCGCCGATCCCCATCGCGAGCGAGAGGATGGCGACGGCGGCGAACAGCGGCGCGCGTCCGAGCGTGCGAAAAGCAATCCGGATGTCAGTCCACATGCGAGACCCTCGGCACGGCCGGGTTTCGGCCGCTCCCCTATTCGCGCCTTAGTGCTTTGATTGGATCGATGGCCGCGGCCCGGCGCGCGGGGATGATGCCGGCGCCGAGCGCCACGAGACTCAGGCCGGCCAGCGCGGCGAGAAACACCACCGGGTCGCCTGCGCCGAGGCCGAACAGCTGTGAGTCCACGATCCGGCCGGCCGCCAGCGCCGCGCCCAGTCCAATGGCCAGGCCGATGCCCGACAGGATCCCTACTTCACGCATGACGAGCCCCAGAATCTCGCCCGGCTTGGCGCCGAGCGCCACGCGAACGCCGATCTCCGGCGTCCGGCGCAGGACGATGTAGGCGATGACGCCGTAGAGCCCGACCGCCGCCAGCGCGGTGGCCAGCAGCCCGAACGCGGCCGCCAGGACCGCCAGCAACCGCTCCGTGGTCGTCGCACCGTCGATGAGCGCGCGCATCGGCTTCAGGTCGAAGACCGGGAGGTTCTGGTCGATCTCTCGAACCGTCCGGCGGATTGCCGCCGCCATCTCCGTCTCGGGCCGCGAGGATCGGACGTAGAAGGTCAGGCCGGACGGCCGTTCGTCCTGGGGATACGGGAAGAACACAAATGGCTCGACGCTCTCGCGCAGCCCTTCGTGCTTGAAATCTCCGACGACGCCCACGATCTCGCGGTCGGCGACGATGGTGGCGCCGGTGCCGGGCGCCATGTGCCGGCCGAGAAGCGGCCGCCCCTGGGCGTACTTGCGGACGAAGGCTTCGTTGACGATCGCGACCTTCCGGTCGCCGACGACGTCATCCTCGGCAAATTCCCTGCCCTGGCTGACACGGATGCGCAGAGCCCTGAAATAGCCGTCGCTCGCCATGCCGTACGAGGACTCCACGTCTTTGCCATCCTTCGCCTGGTAGCCCTCGACGGTGAAGTTGGCGCCCCTGTTGCTGTTGGTCAGCGGCCCCGGCATCGTCGCGCCGGCGGCGGCCACGCCGGGCAGGCTGCGGAGTCGCCGCAAGAGGTTCGCGTAAAACGCATACACCCGCGGGGCCGGCTGGCCCTCGAGCGTCGGGTCGACAGCGAACGTCGTCACCTGGCTGACGCGGAAGCCCGGGTCGACCCTCATCAGGTTGACGACGCTGCGGCCGAACAGCCCGGCGGCGACGAGCAGCAGCAGCGACAGCGCCACCTGGGCCACGACGAGACCGCGCCGAATCCGGCCCTGACCCGTGCCGGACGAAACCGTGCCGGCCTGATCCTTGAGCACGCCGGCCACCTGCGGCCGCGTCAATTGCAGCGCCGGCGCCACGCCGATCAGCAGGCCGGCGACCAGCGACAGGCCGAGGGTGAACAGCAGCAGCCTGGCGTCGAAGCCGCTGTCGAGCGTGCCCGCCATGTCGGGCCCCATCACCGACAACAGGCCGTCGGTCGTCCAGCTGGCAAGCAGCAGGCCGGCCAGGCCGCCGGCCACGGCGAGGGCCACGCTCTCGACCAGGAATTGCCGCACGACCGCGGCTCGGCGCGCGCCGAGCGCCAGCCGCACCGCGATCTCCTTCTGCCGGCTGGCCGCCCGCGCGACGACGAGACCGGCGACGTTCGCGCACGCGATGAGCAGGACGAGGCCGACCATTCCCATCAGCGCGACGAGCGCACTCTGGAATTCGGCCTTCAGGCGATTGACTCCCTGGGCCGCGGGCAGCAGGTCGAGACGCATGCCGGCCAGGTACTTCCCGAGGCGGCTCTCGCGCGGCCGCTTGAATTCGGCGAGCACCCCGTCGAGCAGGTTCGAAAAGAGGACGCGGGTCCTGGCGTTCGCCTGCTCGACCGAGATCCCGGGCTTCAGTCGGGCGAACACCGTCAGCCACGAGGTGCGCCGGTCGCCGAGGGCTGACCAGGTCGGCAGGATCTCGTGCTCCATGGCGATCGGCACGAACAGGTCCGGGGGGCTCCCGGCAACCAGGCCGCGAAACGTCGGAGGCGCGATGCCGATGACGACCATCGGGTGACCGTTCACCAGCAGGCGGCGGCCGACGATCCCCGGGTTCGCCCCGAATCGCCTGGCCCAATACCCGTTCGCGAGCATCACGACCGGGCTCGCGCCCGGCACGGCATCGTCGGCGGGCGTGATCGCGCGGCCGAGCGTCGGCCCGACGCCGAGCACCTGGAACAGGTTCCCCGATACGATCTCGGCCTGGACGCGCTCGGCGGCGCCGCCGTCCGAGAGGCTGACAGGGGCGGACGCCCTGGCAATGACGCCGTCAAAGGCCTGCGAGCGGTCCCTCAGGTCCTTGTAGAGCGGGTACGAGAAGACCGTTTCGTTGCTGTCCGCGTGCGCGGTGCCGGGAAAGACGTTCGAGACGTGGAAGACGACGAGCCTGGCCGGGTCGGCGACACGAAGGCTGCGAAGCAGCACCTGATCGAGCAGCGAGAAGATCGCCGTGTTGGCGCCGATGCCGAGCGCCAGCGAGAGGATGGCCACGCTGGTGAACAGCGGCGCGCGCCCGAGCGTGCGAAAGGCGATCCGGATGTCAGTCCACATGTCTGGTCCCCACGCGGCCCTCGCGCACAGTCATTATCGATCGGCGGGACCCGTCTCGAATGGAAGGTGGAAAGCGAGAACCGTGCCGGTCGTTCATGTCCCGGAACGCCGTGTGCGGCAACGCGTTGCGGTGGGGCCGGTCCGTCAGCAGCTCAACCGCATGTTCGCGATCGACACATCCCGGTTCCGGAATCGGACAGGCGCCGGCGTCGAACGCGCCGACCAATTGGATTGCCCCCCAAACGCAGGCACCTGACCCGAGGAACGCACGCGACGGAGACTCGTGACGGTTGGGCTTTCGACCCTGCTGACGGTCGCGATGATGTCTCCGGCCCGAACGGCCGATACCCCTGTAGCCGGGGAGCAGGACTTCCATGGATGATTTCAAGGTACCGACCGTTCAACTCGCCACCGAACTCCACTGCGTGGACGGATCGGTGCTCCGCGGCCGGGTCTTCATGCCCGCCCTGTCGGCCGTTCACGCCGGTCCGATGCTGCCGCAGGAGTGGATCAACGGCGCGCCGATCTTCTTCCCGTTTCGGCAGGACGGCGGGACGACGATTCTCGTCAACAAGCACCAGGTGCTGGCGATGTCGGTGGCGGCGACGCCGGAGGGAGACGACCAGGCTTGGGAGCCGGCCACACCCGTGTGCCGGACGACGGTCGAGGCGGGCGGCAAGCGGTTCGAGGGCGGCGTGGTGATCGACATGCCCGAGAACCAGCGCCGGCTGGTCGATTACCTGAACCGGCCGGAATCGTTTCTCTGCCTGGTTTCCGGCGAGAACCACCTGCTCATCCGGAAGGAACTCATCTCGAGAGTCATCGGGGCCCAGGAGAAGTAACGGTGGAAGCAGTCTGCCCGAAGTGCGCACGACGGTTGCTGATCGAGGACGCGAGGGTCCCGGCCGGCCCGTTTTCGGCCCGATGCCCGCAATGTCAGGCGACCATCCAGCTGGCCGGGCGACAGCCGGCCCCGGCCGGCCATGTCGAGGGGGCTGCTGCCCCGCCGCCGCCGCCGGCACCTGCGCCGGCGGCCGCAGCCGGCCTGCCGGAGATGACCGAGCTCCTCCGGTCGCTCGTGGAGCGCAAGGCCTCCGATCTGCATCTCTGCACCGGGTCGCCGCCGACGCTGCGCGTGGACGGGCAGATCGAGGTACTGACCGGGCGGGCGCCGTTGACCGCGGCCGAGGCGGAACGGCTGCTCGCGTCGATCACGCCTGCGGGCAACCGCGGGGAGTTCGTCGAGCGCCACGACACCGACTTCGCCTACGAGGTTCCCGGCGTGGCGCGGTTCCGCTGCAACCTGTTCATGGACCGGAAGGGGCCGGGCGGCGTGTTCCGCGTGATCCCGAACGAGATCATGACGGCCGAGGACATGGCGCTCCCGCGCGAGCTGCTGGAGGTCTGCCAGCAGCCGAAGGGGCTGATCCTCGTCACCGGGCCGACCGGCTCGGGCAAGTCCACCACGCTCTGCGCGCTCGTGGACTACGTCAACCGGAACCGCAGCGACCACATCATCACGATCGAGGACCCGCTGGAGTTCGTGCACGAGAACAAGAAGTGCCTCGTGAACCAGCGGCAGGTGGGCCTTCACACCTCGTCGTTCAAGGACGCGCTGCGGGCCGCGCTGCGCGAGGACCCGGATATCGTCCTGGTCGGCGAGATGCGCGACCTCGAGACGGTGGCCGTCGCCATCGAGACCGCGGAGACCGGCCACCTGGTCTTCGGCACGCTCCACACGTCGTCGGCGCCCTCGACGGTGGATCGCATCATCAACCAGTTCCCGGCCGACCGTCAGCAGCAGGTGCGCATCATGCTGGCGGAAAGCCTGCGGGCCGTGGTCAGCCAGGTGCTGTGCCGGAAGATCGGGGGCGGCCGGGTTGCCGCGCTCGAGATCCTGATTGGCACGCCGCCGGTGTGCAACCTGATCCGCGAGGCGAAGACGTTCCAGATCCCGTCGCTCATGCAGACCGGCCGGAAGCACGGCATGATGCTGATGAACGATTCGCTGTTCGACCTGGTGAAGCGCGGCGTGGTCGCGCCCGAGGAGGCGTTCGCGAAGACGGTGGACAAGGCCGGCCTGCTCGGCATCTACCGGCGCGCCGGGATGAACGTCTCGTGGGCGCCAAAGGACGCCGGCGCGCCCGCCCCGGCCTAGCGGCGCCCTCTTTCGACCGTCGGCCTTCGGCGGTGTCACGCGTCGAATGGCCGAAGGGCGCGAGCCGGGAGCCGGTCACTGGTTCACGTGCACGACCTTCGCCGGCGCGAACCCGTTGAACCAGGTCGCCGATGCGTTGCTGTAGGCGCCGATGTCCTCGGAGTAGACCAGGTCGTCGAGCTGCAGCTCGGGCAGCGCCTCGGACTGTGAAATCGTGTCGAGCCCGTCGCAGGTCTGGCCGAACACCGCGCTCACCTCGGTCGGCCCCTTCCTGAACGATTTGAAGTGGTAGGGGCAGTGGTCGAAGATGATGCCCGAGAAGGTGTGGTAGACGCTGTCGTCGATGTAATAGCAGGACCGCCCGTCGCGGACCGCCTTGCCGATGACCGTGGCGAGCGAGGTCACCGCGGTCGCCACCATGAATCGCCCCGGTTCGGCGATGATCTCCATCTCCCCGGGGAACAGCCGCTCCACCTCGGCGTTGATCTTCCTGGCGAGCACGCTGAACGGCGGCACGTGCCGGTTGTAGTGCACGGGGAAGCCGCCGCCGATGTCGAGCACCTTCAGGTCGAAGCCGCGCGAGGCGGCCTCCTTCATGACCGCCGCGGCCATGTTGAGCGACTGCACGTAGTTCTCGAAGTTCGTGCACTGGCTGCCGACGTGAAAGCTCAGCCCCTCGACGACCAGCCCCGCGTCGCGGGCCTCTTCCATCAGCGACACCGCCTCGCCGGGCTCGCACCCGAACTTCGACGACAGCTCGACCATCGACCCGGTGTTCGGCACGCGGAGCCGCGCGAGCAGGCCGGCGCTCGGCGCGTGCTCGGCGATCTTGCCGATCTCCGCGCGGTTGTCGAAGGTCACGAGCGGCTTGTACTTGTTCAGCTCCTCGAGCGTCTCCTTCGCCTTGACCGGGTTCGCGTAGACGATCTTGTCCCACACGAAGTCCTGGCGCTCCCTGGCCGGCCGCCGCCGGATCAGCTCGTAGACGAGCATGAACTCGGGGAACGAGGCCACGTCGAAGCTCGCGCCCGTCTTGAAGAGCGTCTGCACGATCTCGGGCGCGGGGTTCGCCTTGACGGCATAGTAGGCCTGCACGCGGGGCAGGTGCCGCTTGAAGGTCGCGTAGTTCTGCCGGATGGCCTCGTGGTCCACGACGACGAGCGGCGTGCCGTGTTCCTCGGCGAGGGCCTGGAGACGTTTCGGGGGGATCTTGGACATTGGCAGGGGACTCCGCCTTACGGTTTACGCCCTACGCCCTACGCCATAAAGCCGCGGCCTGGGCCGGGTCACGCGTGACACCGCCGCCAGTCGCCAGCCGCCAGCCGCGGTAGGGGCAGGCCTTGTGCCTGCCCGTGGCAGGGCGGCCACAAGGGCCGCCCCTACGGGTTCGCTACAGGACGGGTTCCGACCCGTCGATCATCTTCACCTTGTTGTGCGTGAAGTATTCCTTCGTCAGCGCCTCCACCATCGCCGGGCGCGAGTCGTACAGCCGCCGCAGCTTGCGCGGCTTGTGCCTGGCGAGCGCGTAGTGGGTGAGGATCGGCATGGCGATCGTCGTGTCGGTGTAGCACACCACGGCGTCGGGCAGCCGGTCCGGGTCCACCTTGCCCCAGCTCACCGCCTCGCTCGGCGTCGCGCCGCTCAGGCCGCCGGTGTCGGGCCGCGCGTCGGTCACCTGCAGGAAGTAATCCTGGCCGAACTCCTTGATGCGGAGCACCTCCTGGATCTGCGGCTCGGTCTGCAGCATGAAGTTCTTCGGGCTGCCGCCGCCCCACAGCACCACCCCGCTCTTCCCGCCCGACCGCTTGGCCGCCAGCACGAACGCGGTCGTCTCGTTGACGTCGATCGACGCGTTGACGCGCAGCTTGTTCCCGCGCAGCTCCACGCCGGCCACGTTCATGCCGATCGTCGAGTCGCCGGGCGACGAGGTGTAGCACGGCACGCCCGCGCGATACGCGGCCGCGAGCACCGACACGTTCTTCAGGCCGGCCTTGCGCTCCCACTCCGCGGCGTACTTGCCCAGCAGGTGGTGCAGCTCGGCCGTGCCCATCTCCCGCTGGAACTCGGGCTGGACGAGGATGTTGCGCAGCGTGTCGTCGGTGGCCATCAGGCAGTCGCTGTAGCCCATCAGCACGTCGTAGACGCGGACGATGTCGTTGTTGCGAAGGTCGGTGTCGTCCATCTTGAAGCTGCCCATGCGAATCGGGTAGTTCAAGGCGAAATGCAGGTCGTGATAGAGAATCGCGCCGGTTGAGACGATCCAGTCGACGAAGCCGGCCTTGATGAGCGGCACGATCGACGAGCAGCCGAGGCCGGCCGGCGTCAGCGCCCCCGACAGGCTCATGCCGATGGTGACGTCGGGCTCGAGCATCTTCTCCGCGAACAACTGGCAGCCTTCGCGCAGTCGCCCCGAGTTGTACGCCAGGAAGGCGTCGTCGACGATGTCTGCGAGCTTCTCCCGGCCCGTCAGGTTCTTCGGCAGGACGCGCTTGCCCGCCATGTACATGTCCCGGTGCGGGCACTTCTTCTTCTTGAGCCAGTCGGGCGCCTCGGTGAGGTCTTCCCGGTAGCGGCGGCGAGAGGGTTGCGGCATCGTGTGCTTCTTGGCCATGTGATCGGTGCGCTCCAATTCGAGAAGATGAACCCTCGAATTATACCGGCCCTCGGCTCTCGGCTCTAGGCTTTCGGCAGGGTCCGGCTTTCGGCTGACGGCCGGGCCGACGTCAGGCTGCAGGCTTCGGGCCTGGAGGATGATCCGCTGCCAGTTGCAGGGTGGAAGGCTCAGGGTTCGACGATCAAAGACACGGTGGCCGAAACTGCCGTCGACGTTCATCAACGCCGCGCAGGATCTGCCGGTCGGAGCGAGGCGTTGACGCGCCCTGCCGCCAGGCGTATCTTCTTTGTAGATACCATGAGAACCCGTATCCAGCGATGGGGCAACAGCCTGGCGGTCAGAATCCCGGCCGCGTTCGCGCGAACGCTCGGCGTGGAACAGAACTCGCAGGTGGATTTGGGCATGACCAAGTCCGCTCTGACGATCACGCCCGTCCCGCGGCCGAAGCCACGGATCGACGACCTGTTGAACCGCATCACCCCTGACAACAAGCACGGCGAAGTCGGAACCGGGAAGCCGCAGGGGCGCGAAACGTGGTAGCGCCGCGGGCTTATGTTCCCGATCGCGGCGACGTCGTGTGGCTGGCGTTCACCCCGCAGTCGGGGCGGGAGCAGGCGGGACGGCGGCCCGCGCTTGTCCTGACGCCTGCCCGCTACAACGACAAGGCCGGCCTGGCCCTCTGCTGTCCCGTGACCAGTCGGCGGAAGGGATACCCGTTCGAAGTCGGTCTGCCAGCCGATTCGATTGTGACCGGCGTCATCCTCGCGGACCAGGTGAAGAGCCTCGACTGGCGCGTCCGCGGCGCGGCATTCGCGTGCCGCGTGACGGACGCGGTGCTCGAGGACGTCCTGCTGAAGCTCGGGGCGCTGCTCGCCATCCCGGAGTGAGGAGGCGCAGGGAAATCGGAACTGACGAAGAGGAATCGATTCTGACGATGAGAGATCGGATGCCTCTTCCCGTCCGCCGATCACTCTGCGAAGAACCCGATTCCTCTGCGAAGAACCCGATCCCTCTGCGAAGAACCCGATCCCTCTTCCCGCCCTCCGATTACTCCGTCGGATCACCTGTCTTTGAGCGCAGTGAGCCGACGGAGTAGCGCCGGGTCGTTCGGGAGCTGACCGGCGGCGGGCAGCCGCGGGATCAGGTCGGCCCACCAGGGCTCCTTCGCCAGCACCTTCTTCAGGATCGGGATCGCCTGCGCCTCGCGCCCCACCGAGACCAGCGTGATCGCCTGCCAGAACGGCAGCTCCTGGATCTCGGGCGCGAGCGCGGCGGCCGCCGCGTACTCCTTCAGGGCCTCGTCCACCTTCTTCTGGCTCACCAGTTCGTCGCCGTGGTTGGCGTGCGCGTAGGCGCGCTGGAGACGCACGAGCCGCCGCAGTTCCTTGAGCGGTTCCGGATTGTCTTCGACGCGCAGATCGAAGATCCGGTCGGCTCCCGCCCACGGTCGCCCGGTCGACTTCGGGCCGACGACCAGGATGGCTGCCGCCTGGCGCCCTCGCAGGTCCCCCCCGGCGGCCTGCGCCGCGTCGAGCGCGGCGAGCAGGCGCTCGGCCAGGTCGCCCTGTGCCCGCTCGAACGCCTGCGCCATCGCGGGCCAGACCTTGTCGTTGGCCATGATGTTGGCCTGCGCCGAGTACTGCGCGCCCACTTTGTGGCCGGCCTCGGCGATGCACAGCTTTCCGGTGAACGCCGACACCCGTCCCTCGGCGTCGAGCATGGCGAGCTGCCGAACCTCTCGCTCGGTGTCGGCGGCCACGAGCTGCTTCAGCGCGTCGGGGGCGCTGACCCCTCGGCGCATCAGGTCGAGCCCCTTCGGGCCGTAACCGGGATCGATGATCGACTGCGTCGCCACGACGCCCACGCCGGCCTCGCCCCACGTCACGACGGACCCGACCGAGAACCAGTGCGACTGCACCGCCACGCCCATCTCGCCGGTCTTCGGATCGCGGGCGACGATCGAGAAGGTGTGCACGACCGGACCCGCCACAGCACTCGCCGCCAGCAGCAGGACGAGGATCACGCCGACACCAAAGCGCACAGGTCGCATGTGGCCTCCTTGTGGCCTAGCAGTCTACACGGCTTACGGCTTGAGTCCTTAGCCTTGAGCCTCTTGGCTTGAGCCTTGAGCCGTGAGCCTTTCCCTGTGCTACTCTCTCCGCTCAACCCGACGCCGGCTCGTTCCCGGCGACAAGCTCGGCCGGTTCTCCACGGAGGATCCAGTGACTCGAATTCACCGCCTCTTGTCTGCGGTTGTCGCGGTTGCCCTCGGCTTGGCGCTCGCCCCGTTGGCCTCTGCACAAAAGCCGCCCACGATGGCGCAATTCCTGAGCCCCGGTTACCCGTCGTCGCTCGTCTCGGCGAAGAAGGCGGACCGGCTGGTCTGGGTGGTGCTCGATGCCGGCAAGCGGAACGTCTACACGGCCGTCGCGCCGGCGTTCCGTCCGGTTCGCCTCACGTCGTTTCTCGAGGACAACGGCGTGGACACGGCCGAGCCGTCCGTCTCCGACGACGGGTCGGTCATCGTCTTCGTGCGCGGCCACACGCTCAACCGCGAGGGCTGGGGAGCGAACCCGACCGCCAATCCCGACGGCCCCGAGCGGGCCGTCTGGGCCGTGCGCGCCGCGGGAGGCCCGGCCTGGAGGCTCGGCGAGGTCACCACGCCCGTCCTCTCACCGGACGGGCGCATCGTCGCCTTCTCGAAGGACGGCCTGATCTACGCCTACGCCGTCACCCCCGGCGCGCTGCCGCCGGCGATCGCAAAGGGCGAGAAGCCGCTCATCAAGGAGGCGGGCAACAACTCGAACCTGAAATGGTCGCCCGACGGCACGAAGCTCGCGTTTGTCAGCGACCGCGGCGATCACGGCTTCATCGGCATCTACGACGTGCGCAAGCGCACCGTGACCTACCTTGCGCCGAGCGTGGATCGCGACAGCAGCCCGACATGGTCGGGCGACGGCAAGCGCATCGCGTTCATCCGCCGCCCGGGTCTCCCGTTCGGCCAGCAGGCGCAGGCCGGCACCGGGGGCATCGGCAATCCCCCCGGCCCGGCGTTCTCCGCTCAGTCCGGCGGGCGCGGCCAGGGCCAGCGCGGCGGCGGGGCGTTCGGGGCGGGCGGCCAGCGCGGCGGGGAACGCGGCGCGCCGGCCGGCGCGCCGCTCGCAGCCGTTCCGGGCCTCTACTCGTCGCGGCTGCCCGGCGGCTACCGGATGGCATTCTGGGTCGCCGACCCGGCGACCGGCGACGCGCACGAGTTCTGGCATCCCGCACCCGACGACATGACGTTCGGCGGGGTGAACGCGATCACCTGGGCCGGCGACGTCGTGCTGTTCACGGCGGAGCCTGGCGAGTGGCTGCGCTTCTACTCGGTGAGGGTGGACGGCGCGGCCGCCGCGCCTCTTCCGATCACGCCCGACGACGGCTTCATCGAGAGCGCGGCGTTCACCTCGCTCTCCCCCGACGGCCGGACGATGTTCTACACCAGCAACCTCGGGGACATCGAGCGGCGCCACGTCTGGAAGGTCGCCACCTCGGGCGGCGAGCCGGTGCCGTTGACCAGGGGCGAGGGGATCGAAACCTATCCGGTGCCGCTTGCGTCGGGCCGGCAGGTGGCGGTGCTGGCCGCCGACGCCAGGCGCCCGCAGTCGATCGGCCTTGTCGCGGCCGCCGGCGGCGCGCCGAAAACCGTCTACCCGATTCTGCCGAAGGAATACCCGCTCGACTCGCTCGTCGTCCCCGAGAACGTGTTGACCAGGGCCGCCGACGGTCTCGAGATCCACAACCAGCTGTTCCTTCCGAAGGACCTCAAGCCCGGCGAGCGGCGGCCCGCCCTCATCTTCGTGCACGGCGGCCCCGTGCGCCAGATGCTGCTCGGATATCACTACATGTGGTTCTACCACCTGTCCTACGCGATGAACGAGTGGCTCGCGGCGCAGGGCTACGTGGTGCTCTCGGTCAACTACCGGAGCGGCGTCGGCTACGGGAAGTCGTTCCGCAACGCCGCCAACACGGGGCAGCGCGGGAATTCCGAGTACCAGGACGTCGTCGCCGGCGCGAAGTACCTGCAGGGCCGGCCCGACGTGGACCCGAAACGCGTCGGCATCTGGGGGCTGTCCTACGGCGGCCTGCTGACGTCGCAGGCGCTCGCGCGCAACTCGGACATCTTCGTCGCGGGCGTGGACCTGGCGGGCGTGCATCTCTACACGAACACGCTCGACCCGGAGAACGTCGCCTACAAGTCGTCGTCGGCCTCCGCGGTGGACACGTGGAAGTCGCCCGTTCTCTTCGTGCACGGCGACGACGATCGCAACGTGGCCTTCACGCAGACGACCGGCCTCGTGCAGCTGCTGCGCGCGCGCCACGTCTACCACGAGGTCATCGTGTTCCCCGACGACGTGCACGAGTCGCTCATCTACAAGCGCTGGCTCTACACGTTCGACCGGATGGAGCAGTTCCTCGATCGCTTCGTCCGGAACGCCGGCAAGTAACCCCGGGATCGACGGCGGGCGCCACGCGGGCGCCCGCCCGGCCGTTTGCTCCAACCCTCAGCGATGGACCAGGCACCGGGCGATCGTTCGCCGACTGTCACCAGGGGCAGGCTCTCGCGCGTCGGCACGGTCGACGTCGTGGCGGCCGCCTACGCGGTCTCGTTCTATCTCTGGCTCCTGCTGAGGACACCGGGCACGGCCGCCACCGAGCTCATCGGCGGGCTCGCGTTCTACCCGCTCGGCCTGGCCGTCGCGTGGGCCAGCTGGAGCAATTCGCGGCTGCCGGGCCTCGACCGGGCGACGCGCCTGGCCTGGCGGCTGTTCGCCGCGGCGGCCCTCGTCCTCTTCGTTGGCGGGAACGCCAGCGACTTCCTGTCCCGGCTGTCCGGGACCGCGATGGAGCCGGCGTGGATCGGCAGCTTTCGGGTGATCCACAGCGCGGTGCTGGTCGCGGCCTGCCTGGCATTTCCCGCCCGACGGTTCGAGGGCCGCAGCCACACGCGATTCCTGCTCGACGCCGCGCTCATCGTATTCGCGGGGCTGGCCATCGCCTTGTACTACGGCCTCAAGCTGTGGTCGCAGATCCCTCTCTACGAGTCGATCCCGGTCGCCCTCAGCGGCCATGCGCTCGACTGCGCGGTGTTCGTCCTCGCCGCCGTCGGCTCGGTCCGGAAGAGGGACCGCGGCAGCCGCGCCGCCCTCGTCTGCTGGGCCCTGGCCGTGACGACGTACGTCGCCGCGAACTACGTGCTCGTCGCCGGACTGTCCGGCCCGGAACGGTCGACCTACCGTCCCGGCGCCGCGGTCGATGCCCTCTGGTTCGGCGCGTGGGTGTTCCGCTGGCTCGCGGCCCGGTCGTCACGCTATTGGTACGAGCAGGACCGGGACCTGCCGGAGCGCGAGATCACCACGGCCGCGCCCGAGTACGAGAGCTCGAGATTCTCGTACCTGGTCGTGGCCGGGGCCTTTCTCCTGCTGATCGGCCGGATCTACGCGCAGGACTCGCAGTCGATCGAAGTGCTCGCCATCTCGACCGCGTTGATGTTCATCCTGCTGGTGGTCCGTCAGATCGTGGAGCTGGACGAGAACGACCGGCTCTTCGCGGGGCAGCTCGCCCGGGAGGCGCGATTCCAGTCCCTGGTCCAGCGCTCCTCCGACATCACGCTGGTCGTCGATGCGAGCGGCGCGATCACCTACGCGAGCCCCGCCGCCGCCCGCGTCTTTGGCGACCGCTCGCCGATCGGGGCCGGCGGCCGACTCGTCGAGACGGTTCGCGAGGATGACCGGGAGGTGGTCGGCCGACTGGTGGCCACCGGGCGTGGACCCCGCCGGCTGATCTTCCATCTGCCGACCGCGCAGGACGAGTGGCGGGAGATCGAGGCGCTCTGGACGGATCTTCGCGACGACCCGGCCGTCGGCGGCCTCGTGATCAACTGCCGCGACATCACCGTCAGGTCCGAGCTCAAGCGGCAACTGCTCCACAAGCAGAGGCTCGACGCGGTCGGCCGCCTGGCCGACGGCCTGGCGCACGACATCAACAACGCGCTCATGGTCATCCGCGGCGTCGCGGATCTGCTCGACGCCGAGATTCCCCGGGGCACGCCAGCCTCGGGCGACCTCGGGCACATCCGCCAGGCGGTCGATCGCGCGGGCAACCTGACTCGACGGGTGCTGGCGTTCAGCCGCCGGCAGCCGGCTCGGCGCGAGGCGATCAACCTCAGCGAGCTCGTCGAGGGGTTGCTCCCGGTGCTGCGACAGGTGGTGACGCCGGCCGTGAAGGTGCGCCCGGCGCTCGCCGCGGATCTGTGGACGGTACGCGCGGACCCCGGGCAGATCGAACAGGTGCTGGTCAACCTGGCGACCAACGCCCGCGATGCCATGCCGGGCGGCGGCACGCTGGACATCGTCACGTCGAACCGGCGAACGGACGCCGCGGCGCCGGACGCAGGGAGCCCTCCGCCGGGCGACTACGTCTCGGTGGTGTTCACCGACGACGGCGTCGGCATCGCGCCCGAGGCGCTCGGGCGGATCTTCGAGCCGTTCTTCTCGACCAAGGCGCACGGCGCCGGCATGGGGCTCGGCCTCGCGATGGTGCGGGACATCGTCCGCGATGCCGACGGGCACGTGCTCGTCGAGAGCCGGCCCGGGCACGGGTCCTCGTTCACGATGCTCCTGCCGCGGTCCTTCGACGCAGTGGCGGTCGTCGAGCAGCGGACCGGCGCGGCGGTCTGCCCGGTGCACTCGCACTCGGTGCTCCTGGTCGACGACGAGGCCCTCGTGCGGACCGTGACCCGGCGAATCCTCGAGCGGCACGGCTATCGCGTCATCGAGGCGGCCGGCGGCGCGGAGGCGCTGGCGATCGTCAACGACCCAACCGCCCGGTTCGACGTGCTCCTGACCGACCTCGTGATGCCCGGCGTCCACGGACTGCAGCTCATCGCCCGCTGTGGAGAGCTGCGGCCGTCGGTGCCGGTGGTCTGCATGACAGGGTTCGCGGGCGAGCGCGAGGACCTGCAGCGGACCGGCAGCAATCTCCTGGAGGTCCTCCTCAAGCCGTTCACCGCGGAGGGCCTGGTCCGGGCCATCGCCGCGGCGGTCGACGCGCGGGGGGTCTCGTGACGGGCGCGCTCGGCCCGATTACCGGCATGGACGTCGCCGCCGCGATTTACATCGTCGCGTACCTCGCGTGGCAGCTCGCCCGATGGCTGGGCGTCGCCGTGCCCGACGTGGGCGTCCCGGCGTTCCACCTGCTGGGCCTGCTCGTCGCGTGGGCGAACTGGCGGAACTCGCGCGCGGCGGGCCTCGACCGGCGCACGCGCCTCGCGTGGCGCCTGCTGGCCCTGGCCTCGATCATCCTGTGGGCCAGCGGCAGCGCCTGGACGTTGTTTGTCGCCTCGGGCAAGGGCGACCGGTTCCCGGGTTGGATCGATCAGACGGTGTACCTGCAGTACGCCGCGTGGATCACGGGGTATCTCTGCTTCCCCGGCCGTCGTTTGCCGCGGAGGGGCCTGACGAGGTTCCGCCTCGACGTCGCGCTGGTCGTCGTCGCCGGTTTCGTCATCGCCGCCTACTTCAGCCTCAGGCTGCTCTTCCTGAACCCGATCGGGCCGGCGGGGACGGCGGTCGTCGACTCGGTGCTCGACTGGGCGCTGTTCGCGCTGGCCGGCATCGGCTTCCTGCAGAAGCGCGATCGCGAGATCCGGCGGGCCATGCTGTTCCTGCTCGGCGCCAGTGTCGCCTACATGGCCGGCAACTGGGTCCTGTCCAGTCTGCCCGAATACCACTCCGGCGACCCGGTCGATGCGCTGTGGTTCCTGGCGTGGGTGCTGCGGTGGATCGCCGCGCGCCAGGCCTGGCACCACTACGCCGCCGGCCCCGCGGCCCGGGCGGCAACGGCCGGCGAGCGCGGGTACCGAAGCAGCCGCCTCTCCTACGTCATGGTCGGCGGCGCGCTGGCGTTGATGCTCTCGCGCGTCGCGGCGGGAGACGACGCGCTCCTGGCGACGCTGGCCATCTCCGCCATGGTGATGGGCGCCCTGCTCGTGCTCCGACAGTTCGCCGAAATCGAGGAGAGCCGCCACCTGTTCCTGGAGCAGATCCAGAGCGAATCGCGGTTCCGGTCGATGGTGCAGAACTCCTCGGACGTCGTGCTCGTGGTCGATTCCCAGGGCACCATCGCCTACGTGAGCCCGTCGGTCGGGCGCGTGTTCGGCAAGGCGGCGCCGATCGCAACCGGAAAGCCCTTGCGCGAACTGCTTCCGCCCGAGGACGAGGGCGTGGCCGCGGCGCTGCTCTCCGGCGTCCCGCCGCTCGCGCCTCAGTTCGAGACGCGCATCGGGTCCCCGCCGGACAGCTGGCGCGATGTCGAGATGGCGTGGACCGATCTTCGCCAGGACCCTTCGGTCCGCGGGATCGTGGTCAGCTGTCGCGACATCACCGACCGTCGTCAGTTCGAGCGCTACCTGCGCCAGGCGCAGGAACGGGACGCCGTCGGCCATCTCGCCGGCGGCCTTGCGCACGACCTCAACAACCTGCTGACCGTGATCCGGGGCTACGCCGAGCTGCTGCGGTCCGACGCGTCCGAGGACTCGACGCTCGCGGCCGACCTCGACCAGGTGGTGGCCGCAGTGGACCGCGCCGCCAGCGCGACGGCCAGGATCCTGGCCTTCAGCCGAAAGCAGCCCGTCCGCCGGAAGCGCCTCGATCTGAACGCCGTGATCGACGAGATGCAGCCGACGCTCAGCCACGTGACCAGGGAGCCGGTGGAGATTCGGCTCGATCTCGACCGGTCGCTCTGGCCGGTGACGGCCGACCAGGGCCAGATGGAACAGGTGCTGGTGAACCTCGTCTCCAACGCGGGCGACGCCATGCCCCGGGGGGGCGACGTCCGGATCGCCACCGCGAACCGCGCGATCGGGCCGGCGACGCCGGAGACGGCGGGCTTGCCGCCGGGTGACTACGTCGCGCTGACGGTCTCCGATCGGGGGACCGGCATGAGCCCCGAGATCCGCGCGAGGGCGTTCGAGCCGTTCTTCTCCACCAAGCCGGCCGGCCGGGGACTCGGCCTCGGACTGGCCGTCGTGCTCGGCATCGTCACCGACATGGACGGCCACGTGACGGTGGAGACCCGCGAGGGGAGCGGTACGACGTTCACGGCGTTGTTGCCTCGAGCGGAGGCAGAGTAGGATTGTCCGCCATGGCCCACGCGATTGTCCTGAAGAACCTGACGAAGACGTTCGGCGAGACCGTCGCCGTCTCCGGCCTCGACCTCGAAGTGCCGGCGGGCGGCCTTTACGGCGTCATCGGCCCGAACGGCGCCGGCAAGACGACGATGATCCGGATGATCCTGTCGATCATCTTCCCGGACCGCGGCGAGCTGTCGGTGCTCGGCCGGAAGTCGGCGCTCGAGGCGAAGGATCGGATCGGCTACCTCCCCGAGGAGCGCGGCCTCTACAAGAGGATGCGCGTCGGCGAGTTCCTGGTCTACATGGCCCGGCTGAAGGGGCTCGACGGGAGCGGCCTGCGCGGCGAGGTGCGAACGTGGCTGGACCGGGTCGGTCTCGCCGACTGCGAGCACAAGCGCTGCCAGGATCTGTCGAAGGGGATGCAGCAGAAGGTCCAGTTCGTCGCGGCGGTCATCCACCGCCCGGACCTCCTGATCCTCGACGAGCCGTTCAGCGGCCTCGACCCGATGAACCAGCGGCATTTCCGCGACCTCGTCCTCGACGAACACCGCCGGGGCGCGACGATCATCTTCTCGACGCACATCATGACGCACGCCGAACAGCTGTGCGACCACGTGGTGATGATCCACCAGGGGCGGAAGGTGCTGGACCGGTCCACGGCCGACCTCCGGGAGGCGTTCGACCCTCACCGGATCCTGCTCGAGCCGCTCGATCCCGCGAGCGACCCCGGGAAGCTGCGGGCGCTCGCCGGCGTGGCGGCGGTCACGCCGGACGGTCCGGCCTGGGACGTGGTGCTCGAGCCGACGGCCAGCGCCGCGGAGGCGATGCCTCGCCTGGTCTCCGCCGTGGCGGCCTCCCGCATCGAGATCCGCCGGCCCACGCTCGAGGACGTGTTCGTCAGCATCGTGACCGGCGGGGCCGCGGCCGATGATGACGCGCGGCTGCGGGCCGCGGTGCGCGACGGCGGATTGGAGGCGGGGCGATGAAGAAGATCCTGTATGTCGCGGGGCGCGAGTTCATGGCGACGGTCACCACCAAGGGATTCGTCTTCGGGATCCTGGTCGCCCCGGCGGCCATCGGCCTCGTCATCTTCCTCCTGCCGCGCTACATGACCAAGGCTCCGCCGAAGGTCGAGGGGCAGGTGGTCGTCATCGACCCCACCGGCACGGTGGCCGAGGGCGTGGCGGCGTACCTCACCCCGGAGCGTTTCGCGGAGCGACGGGCGAAAACGACGCGCGACATCGAGGAAGCCACACCGGCGGCGCTTCGCGGCCCGGCCGCGGCCTCGCCTGGCGCCCAGGCCGCCGTGAAGGAGTCGATCCAGACGGCGCTCGGATCGGTGCCGCGCCTGCAGCTCGTCGCCCTGCCCGGCGGGAGCGATCTGGAGGCGGAGAAGGCGCCGCTGAAGGTGCCATTGCCCGACCGCGGCGCCCGGCCGGACACGAGGCTCGCGGTCATCGTCGTGGACGCAGATGCCGTCCGTCCAGCGGACGGGAAGGCGACCTACGGCACCTACCAGCTGTTCGTGCGGGACAAGGTGGACGACCGGCTCGTGACCGACCTCCACGCCGCCATGCGCGAGGCGATCGTGGCGGCGCGACTGGAGGCGTCCGGCTTCGACGCGGTGCGGATCAAGGTCCTGACCGAGGTCCCTCGCCCCGATTCACGGACGGTCACCGCGGAGGGGGAGCGCACGACGAACAGGGAGCTGAACATCATCCTCCCCGCGGCGTTCATGATCCTGCTGCTGGTCTCGGTGATGACGAGCGGCCAGTCCCTGCTCACGTCCACCGTCGAAGAAAAGTCCACGCGCGTGGTGGAGGTCCTGCTGTCGGCCGTGTCGCCGATGGAGCTGATGACGGGCAAGATCGTCGGCCAGATGGCGGTCGGCCTGCTCGTGCTGGTGCTCTACGCCGGCCTGGGCCTGCTCGCGCTGGTGTCGTTCGCCACGCTCGGCCTGATCGACCCGATCCTGCTCGTGTTCCTGTTGATCTTCTTCGTCCTGGCGTTCTTCATGTTCGCCTCGACGATGGCGGCGATCGGGTCGGCGGTCAACGAGATGCGCGAGGCGCAGTCGCTGATGACGCCGATCATGATGATCCTCATGATCCCCTGGATCCTCTGGTTGCCGCTCAGCCGGGAGCCCAACTCGCTGCTGGCGGTCGTGCTCAGCTTCGTGCCGCCCTTCAGCAGCTTCGTCATGCTGCTGCGCATGACGTCGGCATCGCCGCCGCCGATGTGGCAGGCCTGGGTCTCGGTCGTCGTGGGCGTCGCCGGTGTCTACGCGGCGCTGGTGTTCGCCGCCAAGGTGTTCCGGATCGGGCTGCTGATGTACGGCAAGCCGCCGTCGTTCGGCACGCTCATCAAGTGGGCCAGGATGTCGTAGGGCGGCTGAACGCGGATCACGGACGGAGGACGGGGATCGGGTCAGCAGGCGGCGGATCCGTTGCGACACGGCCTGAAGCCCGAAGCCTGCAGCCTGAAGCCGCGTGAGGCCGCCAGTCGCCCCTCGACGTCACTCGGGGCGACCCTGAGCCAGCCGAAGGGTCGCAAGCCGACAGCCGGCAGCCGGTAGCCGGCGCCCGTCACCAATGCCGGACCGTCACCGTGAACGTCACTGGCGCGGGCACGTTGCCGGGCGTGTAGACGCGAATGCAGCCCGTGCCGACGGGTAGGGCCGGGCTCGCCACGCTGGTTCCCACCGTGGCCCCGTCATTGCTCGTGGTCGCGTTGCATGCGCCGCCGGAGGAGGTGCCGACGAGCAGCCCGATGGCCGTGGCCCCGCCGAGGCTGGTCAACGTGGCGATCACCTGGTGGCCGTCGTTGGTCAGCAGGAAGGTGAACACCGCCTGCCCGCTCGCGCTCAGATTCCCGGTGAATGTCTCCGCCAGGAGCGTGGTGACCGAAATGGTCGCCGAGCTGCCGCTCTGGCCGACGGTGTTCGTCGCGCGGACCCGGTAGCAATACGCGGTGTCCGGTGCAAGCCCTGTCACCTGCCAACTGGTGACGTTCCCGACGTCGCGGTCCTGGTAACCCGTGAGGAAGGTCGTGAACGCGCAGGCCGTCGAGACGTCGAGCCGGTAGCTCGTGGCCCCGCTGGCGGACGCCCAGGCGGCCGTGAAGACCGAGGTGGCGACGCCCGAAGCGACGCTCGCCGTGGGCGCCTGGGGCACGGTGGGCGTGGTCGGCCCTGTCGGGCTGCCGCCGCACCCCGCCAGGCCGATCACCAGAAGCGTTCCCACGGCCAGCGCCGCCGCGCTTCGCACCTTTGCCTCACCCACGTCGGGCCCTCCTTCGTCCGTGGCGCCGCCAGCAGGCTGGCCGGCGCTCGCTGCCCGAGGTTTCCTACTGGAGCGTGAGCAAGACCAGGATTTCTCCCCGGCCGGATGGAAGCGGCTCGAGCGCCTTGCCCAGGATCGTTCCCGGCCGATGCACAGCCGTTCCGTTCACGCGCAGCGGGCGCGACCGCATCGCGTAGCCCGGCGTGGTGCTCGTGACCAGCAAGTCGCCGGCGCGGATCGCCCCGTAGGTCGCGTCGACCTTCACCCGCACGCGCCCGCTCTGGGCCACCAGCACCTTTCCCGGCCCCCGTTCGCCCAGCATCACGCCAGGCCTCTCGGACACCGCCCCGGCGACAGCCACGTCGTAGGCGCGGCGGCTCCCGCGCACGCCGTCGGACCGCTCGGCGTCCACGACCACCACGGTCCCAGGCGCGAGGCGCTCGACGCTTGCGACCCATTCGGCCACGTCCTGGTATTTCGCGGCCACATTGCCGTCGATGACCGCGTCTCCCGCCACGTGCAGCATGGCGCCGGGTGTCGTGGTCCCGACGCCGACGTAGCCCCGGCGGTCGATGCGGAGGCGTTCGACGCCGGCCACGGCGCCGGAGGGCGTCGTCGTCATCGACAGGTAGGTCCCGTGCGACGTGTCCGTCCAGTTCTCGGCGGCCTTGAACATCACCTCGCCGACGCTGGTCCCGGAGGTGGCCGACCCGCTGACCGACATCCCCCCGACGACGTTGTCCTGTGCAATCGCGGTGGCGCCGGCAGCAGCGCCCACCGTCGTCGCGGCCAATGGCTGAACGGCGGCACGGTCAACGACCCTGAGCGCGTCGTTGGCGGCCGTGGTGTCCACCGCGCGGCTGGCGCCCTGCCGGCTCGCCTGCTGAAGATCTTCGCGGGTCCTGCCTGCCACGTCAGTTGCGAGTACGAACGCCGAGGGCGCCATGCTCCCGGCGGCGTCCGTGTCGCTCGCCCTGAGCAAGTAGGGAACGCCGACCAGCAGGATGCGAGGGGTCTCCGGCCGGCCCTGCGCCCGAACCCCGAGCCAGCGAGCTTCTCCCGAGACGAACAGGTCCGCGGGCAACCCCTCTGCCTGGGTGGCGCCCAGTAGCGCCGTGAAGCGCCCGCCGGCGTCGAGAAGCACGGCCTGGGACTCGACCCACAGCGGCGTCGCATCCTCGGGCTCCCTGTAAACGGCGAAGGTCAGCGTCGTCAGGACGTTGACCAGGGGGTCTCCCTGCCCGTCCCGGATCACGCCGGTGAAGCGCACCTGTCGCGGCGGCGCCTGCGCCTCGAGCGGCCTCGGCAGCAGCGTCACCAGCACGAGCCCACACAACAGAACTTTGAGCCTCATGTGCCCCTCGTCTTCCTCACCAGATCGCCAGGATCGCCGCGTGCAGTTCGTTGATGTGCGCCGCGGTGATCGTGGTCACTCCCGCGCTGATCGATCCCGTGTACGCGGGCGCCTCGCGGCCGGCCGCCGTGTACACCTCGTTCAGCGCCGTGCGCAGTTCCGCCAGGTGCGCCGCTTTCACGACCGTCACGCCGGCCACGAGCGTCGGGTCCGTCCAGGTGAACGCGCCGAGCCCATGTTTTGCCCGGAGCTGCCCGATCGCCGTGCGCAGCTCCACCAAATGCACAACCTTCACGGGGGTCATTCGCTCCACCGGGGGGGCGTCGGTGAAGATGAACGGCGGCCGCGCCGCCTGGTTCACCGGGAAGCTGCTGCCCGCGACCGTCGCGATATCCGAGCGGGGCACCTCCGACGGGTTCTCGGTCCACGACACGGTCACGGATCCCGGCCCCGTCCCGTTCGGCGGCGACACCGTCAGCCACGACCCGTTCCCGGTCGCCAGCCACATTCCGTCCACGCAGCCGCTCGGCACCCCCGTCAAGCTCACCACCCGCTGGCCGGCCGCATATGCCGGACTCGCCGACGTCGGACTGATCGTGAAACCCAAGCACGGCGGAGGCGGCGTCGCTCCTTGCGTCACGGCGAAGCTCACCCCCGCCACCGTCGCGCTGTCCGACCGTGGCGTGTAGGCCGCGTTTTCGGTCCATGACACCGTCACCGGCCCCGGCCCCGTTCCGCTCGCCGGCGACGCGGTCAGCCACGATCCGTTCCCGCTCGCCGTCCAACCGTCGCCCGCGCAGCCTGTCGGCGCCGTCGCGATCGTCACCGGCCGCGAGCCCGCCCAGAAGCCCGGGCTGGCGGACGAGGGCGCGATCGAGAAGATGCAGGGTGGCACCAGGTGGACCACCGGTGTCGGCGTGTCCCGATTGGTGGTCGTGCCGTCGCCGAGCTGACCGGAGCCATTGGCGCCCCAGCAGGCGAGGCCGCCGCCCGTCGTCACCGCACACGTGTGGTAATCACCAGCCTCGATGGCTGCGACGCCGGCGGTGAGCCCGACGACCCACACTGGCAAGAGTGCCTGGCCCCGCCAGGGTCCGAAGCCAAGCTGGCCATATTCGTTGCCGCCCCAGCATTGAACGCCGCCGCCTGCCGTCAGCGCGCACGTGTGGGAGTTACCTCCCGCGATGGCCGTCACGCCCGGGGCGAGCCCGATGACGGCCACGGGGACCGAGCGAGCGGTCGTCGTGCCGTCGCCGAGCTGACCCGTGGTGTTCCCACCCCAGCACATCGCGCCGCCAGTTGTCATCACGACGCAGGTATGGAATGCGCCAGCGGTCACGGCCGCTACTCCGCTTGTGACTCCGCTGACCCGCACCGGGACCGAGGGTTGGTCCGTGGTTCCGTCGCCCAGCTGACCATTCGAGTTGGAGCCCCAGCATTTCACGCCGCCGTCGTTCATCACGGCGCAGGTGTGGTTGGTGCCAGCCTTCACGGCCGCCACGCCGCTGGCGAGTCCGCTCACGGTCACGGGGGTCGGGCGGTCCGTCGTCGTGCCGTCGCCGATTTGCCTGAGAGTGTTGTAGCCCCAGCACTTCACGCCGCCGGCCGTCGTCAAGGCGCAGGTGTGGTAGGCACCGGCCGTGACGGCGAGCACCCCGCTCGCGAGCCCGCTGACGGCCACTGGAGCCGTGCGGTTCGTCGTCGTGCCGTCGCCGACCTGGCCATTCCGGTTACGGCCCCAGCACTTCACGCCGCCAGCCGTCGTCAGGAGACACGTGTGATAGTCGCCAGCAGCGATGGCGGCCACGCCGGTGGCGAATCCGGTTACCGGCACGGGCGCCAGTCTGTCGGTCGTGGTCCCGTCGCCGAGCTGGCCCGAGTCGTTGGCGCCCCAGCACGCCACGCCCCCGCCCGCCGTCAGCACGCACGTGTGCTTTGCCCCCGCGGTCACCAAGACCGGGGCGCCACACGGCAACGTGGTCAAGGTGGCGTCGGCACCGGCGGTCGTCCCGTCGCTGTCGACGGCGACGGCCCGGTAGTGGTAGGTGGTCCCGCACGCGAGCGAACTCGCCGACGCCGTCAAGGTGACCGTCGTCATCCCGGCTCCCAGTGTCTGCGCCGTCGTCGCGCTCCCGTAACTCGTCGTCACCCCGTACTCGAAGTAGGCCGTCGTCTCGCGGCCACCGGGGTTCACGATGGCGCTCATGGTCGTGCTCGTCTGCCCGACCGCGCTCGCGCTGGGCGTGCCCACCCTCGAGATCGCGAACAGCAAGTACGGCGACGCGTCGTACCAGTTGGGGTTGGTGTCGTTGGTGGCCCCCACGGTGAACGCGGTGATCCTCGAGAGGGGGATGGGCGAGTCCGCCGGCCAGGAACAGTTGCCGGCGCCGTTCCCGCAGCCCGCCTGTTGGGCGGTGATGGAATCCACCCGGTAGACGACCGAACCGGTTTCCGGATTCAAAGGGTCCGACCAGTTCTGGTACGCGACCACGCGGTACCGCGTGGCGCCAGGCACCGCGGCCCACGTGAAGGCGAGCGATGTCGGCTCGAGCGTGCCGGCGGGCCCGAGCAGGACGGGAGCGCCTGCCCCACGATTCGCACCATCATCCGGCTCGATCCCCCGGTAAGCGGTCTGCGTCGACGCGTACCAGGTGTACGAACCGGTCGTCCAGTTGTTCGTGATGTCGTACCAACCGGTGTACGCACCGCCCCAGCCGAGGTTGATGTGGACTTGACTCGTAGATTCCGTGAAGGCCTGATACCCGTCGACGACGACGGCGTGGCCGGCGGTGGCCGACCACATCGAGAACAGCACCGGTCGTCCGATCTCGACGTCGGCCTTCAGGAGACGGAAGAACTGGTCCGCCGTGTAGTCGCGCCTCGCCATGGGCTGCGTGATGGGACGATACCTGAAGTAGGTCGGCAGCGAGTGCGTAGCGGCATCGGAAACGGCCGCGGCGGAACCGGTGCAGCTGAAGTCCATGTCCATCGCGATGCCGACGTCGAACAACAGGCGGGCGACGGCGTCGATCTGCGTGCTCGTGCTCGACGCGGAGAGCGAGACCGGCATGCTGCTCCAGTTGTACGTGCGCGTGAAGTCCGTGCTCAGGGTCTGTCCGTTCCAGGGGTACGAGTGAGTGCCGGTTCCTGTCGGGGGCCAGTTCCAGAACTTCATCAGCTGCGCCGTCGCCGTCGCCGTGCAACCCGCGTAGGTGCGTGCGCACCCGCCGGGCCCTGTAATGGCGGGCGTGTAGAGGTTATAGGTGAACGGGGCCGTCGTCGTGCCCTGGTCCCACGCGGTCGCCAGGAGCGGTCCAACCACGGTCTGGGTCGCGAGGCTGTCGAGCGTCGTGGCGGATGCGACGCGCGGAACCCGCTGGTCCGCCGCCCTTCCGAACCGGGCCCAGGCCGACCGGACGTTCGCCGCTTCGCGCGTGGCCTTCGCCCGCAACCGAAGCCGCGTCGCGGCGTCCATTCCTTTCAGTTCCTCGTAAGTGCGATGCGTCTCCTCGACGATCCACGCTTCGACCGTCTCGGGCTCGGCCACCTTGCCCGGGTCCCACGAGGACCGGTCCGAATACAGGAGCACGGGGCTGAAATCGTCGTCGTAGGCGACGAGCAAGTGGCCCGTCGGGCTGACCGCAACGTGGTAGGCCACCGGGGCGCCCTGGTAGGTGACGAGCGTCACCGACAGGATCGCCGGGTTGGGAACTCCGTTCCAGCTCCCGTGCGCCTGCACGTGAGCCGCCATGAAATTCTGAGCCACCAGCCGCGCCGCGGCTTCGGAAATCGGGGATCCTGCACCGTGCCGCGCGACGAGGAGGAAGGCCACCGCCAGGCCCGCCATCCAGAGCGCCGAGGCACGGCGAACGCTCATTCTGCCCTCCGGAGTGATATCGGCAGACTCGAAGCGGCGGCATCCATCCGTCCGCGCGCGGAGTCGGAGAACCGTGGAAAGAAGGTCGGCTGACGCGCGGTAATCATCAGGCCAGGGGGGACCGACCGTCAAGGCACAACCGCCACCGCAGACCACAAGGCGTGAGGCGTGAGGCGTAAGCCGTGTGCCGCAGGCCGTGTGCCGGTATTAGAATATCCGCCGTGACGTACGACCACCTGGTGAGGCTGATTCGGCGGCGGATCGCCGCGACGCCCGGCGGCGTGGCGATGCGCTACGAGGACGGCGCCGAGTGGCGCGCGATCACCTACGGCCGCCTCGGCGAATCCCTCGACGCCGTGGCGTCCTGGCTCATCGACGCCGGCGTCCGGCGGGGCGACCGCGTGGCGATCTACTCGGCGAACACGCCGTGGTGGACGATCGCCGACCTGGCGACGCTGGCGGCCGGGGCCATCACCGTTCCCATCTATCCCACCAACACCGCCCTCCAGGCCGAGCACATCGTCCGGGACGCGGGCGCGAGGGTGGCCTTCGTCGGCGGCGCCGAGCAGTACGCGCACCTCGCCGGCGTGCGGGCGGGCGCCGGCCCCATCGAGCGCATCGTCTCGTTCGACGCCGGGATCGCGCTGGACCTGACCGACTCCTGCCCGATGTCGGTCCCGCTCGCCCACCCGGTGTCGCCGGACCTCCTGGCGCGCGGCGAGGCCGCGAGTCTCGACGACGTGGCGACGATCATCTACACGTCGGGCACGACCGGCGAGCCCAAGGGCGTCGTCCTCACGTTCGAGAACCTGGTGGTGCAGTTCGAGGCGCTCGACCGCTTCTTCTCGGTCACCGAGCGGGACCGCTCGCTCTGCTTCCTGCCGCTCAGCCACGCCTACGAGCGGGCCTGGACCTTCTACATCCTCTACCGCGGCGCGCAGAACTTCTACCTCGAGGATCCGAAACGCATCATCGACGTCATGCCGCAGGTGCGGCCGACCTGCATGGTGAGCGTGCCGCGGCTCTACGAGAAGATCTACTCGACGGCCCGGCACAGGGTGAGCCAGGGGTCGGCGGCGAAGCGGAAGCTGTTCGAGTGGGCCGTCGGCGTGGGCGGCCGCCACGCGCACGCGCTCAAGCGCGGCGGGCGGGTCGGGCCGCTGCTCGCGGCCGAGCACGCCGTGGCCGACGCCCTGGTCCTCCACAAGATCCGGGACATCGTCGGCGGGCCGAAGAACTTCTTCTCCGCGGGCGGCGCGGCGCTGGCGAAGGAGATCGAGGAGTTCTTCTTCGCCGCCGGCCTGCTCATCTGCGAGGGCTACGGCCTCACCGAGACGGCGCCGATGCTGACGTGCAACCGGCCGGGCGATTTCGAGTTCGGGACGGTGGGCAAGGTGATCCCCGGCTGCGAGATCAGGATCGCGGCCGACGGCGAGATCCTCGTGCGCGGCCGCAACGTCATGCGCGGCTACTACGGGAAGCCCGCGGCGACGGCCGTGGCGTTCGAGGACGGCTGGTTCAAGACCGGGGACATCGGCGAGTTCGACGCCCTGGGGTTCCTGCGCATCACCGACCGCAAGAAGGACCTCATCATCACGTCGGGCGGGAAGAACATCGCGCCGAGCCGGATCGAGGCGGTCATCGGCCAGGACTACTACATCGAGCAGGTGGCGGCCATCGGCGACGGGCGCCAGCACGTGTCGGCGCTGGTCGTCCCGCACTTCGAGGCGCTCGAGCAGTGGGCCAGGGAGCGCGGTCTCACGTTCGACTCGCTGCGGGCGATGGTGAAGGACCGCCGGATCGTGGATTTCATCGCCCAGCGGATCGACGAGCGGCAGGCCGTGCTGCCTCACCACGAGCGGGTGAAGAAGTTCACGCTGCTCTCCGAGCGGTTCAGCCAGGTGGGCGGAGAACTCACGCCGACGCTCAAGAACATCCGCGCCGCCATCGCCAAGAAGTACGCCGAGGTCATCGAGTCGATGTACGCATCGGCGCACCACCAGCGCGGGCGCAAACCGTAAAGACGGCTCAGGGTTCAAGGCTCAGGGCTCAAGGCGCTGTCACCGATGTCACGCTGACACGACGGCTTCCCGGAGAGACACGATGACGAACGAGGCCCGCCGGCGGCTCCTTCTCGCGGCGGTTGTGTGCATGGCGGTTGGCACGGCGCGGCCCGCCGCGCCCCAGGGGCCGGCCCCGGGTGGCGGCGCCGGGCTCCTGACGGCCGCCGCCCGCGCCCGGATCGACGCCGTCTTTGCGCCGCTCGCCAAGCCCGGGTCGCCCGGCTGCGCGCTGGCCATCTATCGGGACGGGGCGATCGCTTACGAGCGAGGCTACGGCCTCGCGAGCCTCGAGCTCGGCGTCCCGATCACGCCGAGAACAGTGTTCGACATCGGGTCGACCTCCAAGCAGTTCACGGCGTTCTCCATCCTGCTCCTCGAGCGCGACGGCAAGCTCTCGCTCGACGACGAGGTGCGCCGGTTCCTGCCGGAGCTGCCGGTCTACGAGCGGCCGATTACCGTGCGCCACCTGCTGCTCCACACAAGCGGCCTGCGCGACTACCTCACGCTGTGGTCGCTGGCCGGCGTCAAAACCGAGTCGTGGACGACGCAGCGGGAGGCCGTGGCGCTGGTGGTGCGGCAGCGCGCGGCCAACTTCCCCGCCGGCGAGGAATGGCTCTACTCGAACACGGGATACCTGCTGCTCGCCGAGATAGTCCAGCGCGCGTCCGGCAAGAGCCTGAAGGACTTCGCGCGCGAGCGGATCTTCGAGCCGCTCGGCATGACGCACACCTTCTACCTGGACGATCACACCCAGGTGGTGGCGGGGAAAGCCACCGGCTACGAGCCGCGCGAACGCGGCGGGTTCTCCGTCGACATGTCGAACTTCGAACAGATCGGCGACGGCGGCGTGCAGACGACGGTCGAGGACCTGCTGCTGTGGGACCGGAACTTCTACGCGCCGAGAGTCGGCGACGCCGCGCTGGTGGCGCGCGCGCAGCAGACGGGGAAGCTGAATAGCGGTAAGCCGCTCGACTACGCGGCCGGGCTGAGTATTGGCCGCTACCGCGGCCTGCCGTTCGTGCGCCACGGAGGATCCTGGGCGGGTTACCGCGCCGAACTCCTGCGGTTCCCGTCGCAGAGGACCTCGGTGGCCTGCCTCTGCAACCTCGGCACGGCGGGCCCGTCGCGGTTGGCGGACCGGGTCGCGGACATCGTGCTCGAGGCGGTGCTGAAGACCGTGGCAGCGGATGCGGGCCACTCGGCGGCGCCGGGGCAGGCTCTGGCGGGAGCCCGCGGCGGCGCGGGCGCGGCTCCCGCGCTCCCCGAAAAGGCGCTCGCCGTTTACACGGGTGTCTACCTCTCCGAGGAGCTCGACGCCCGGTGGGTTGTCCGCGTGGCGGACGGGAAGCTGACCGTGGCGGCTGGCAGCGAGGCGATTCCGCTTCTCGCCGGCGAGCGGGACGTTTTCCGCGGCGAGGACGGCCTCGAGGTCACCTTCGAGCGGTCGGGCGGCACCGTTCGAGGCGCCCGCGTCAATGCAGGCCGCGTCCGCGGCCTGGAATTCAAGAAGATCGGCTGAGCTCGGGCCCGCCAATCCGGCGCTGGAGAGCCGGGCGCGGACCGGGTCGGCGCAAAGGGCGAATTGGCGAGGTCCGCCGGCCGTGAAACGCCCGGTCGCCGGGTGGCGTAAGGGGATATGATCGCCGCCAATCTTTCGGCGGAGGACTGTTTCTACGGCGGTTCTAGCGGTCCTCCGTTGTCGTCGGGCCGGCCGCCGGCCTACGGCGCCCCTTCAGGTTCCCTCGCCTTCCCACAAGGAGGAGCAGTGTTCCGATCATCACGGAAGCTCTTGTTTTTCAGTGCCTTGGCGGCCATCGCCTGCGTGCTCGGCGCGTTCGGTTACGCCCAGAACGCGCAGCAGAAGGCCACCAGCGTCGTCACCGCAGACGACTTCAACCAGTTCTCGTGGCGGTTTGTCGGCCCGATGAGTTTCTCGGGCCGGGTCTCCGGATTCGCCGTCCCGCGCGGACAGAGCCAGACCTACTACGCCCTCATGGCGTCGGGCGGGATCTGGAAGACCTCCGACGGCGGCACCCACTTCGAGCCGATCTTCGAGCACTACGGCACGCAGAGCATGGGCTGGCTGGCCATCGCGCCGTCCAACGCCAACATCCTCTACCTCGGCACCGGCGAGCCGATGCACGCCCGCGCCAGCACGCACGGCAACGGGATGTGGAAGAGCATCGACGCCGGCAAGACCTGGACGCACGTCGGCCTGGAGAAGAGCTACTTCATCCCGATGGTCGCCGTTGACTCGAAGAACCCCGACATCGTCTACGCCGCGGCCGAGGGGAAGCTCTACGACAACGAGATGGACTGCGAGCGCGGCTTGTTCCGGTCGGCCGACGGCGGCAAGACCTGGACAAACCTGGGCCCGCTGAAGGACCGCGGCGTCAGCGATTTCTACGTCGATCCCCGCAATTCGAACGTCATCATCACCTTCGCCTACAAGCACTACCGCCGCGCGTGGACGTATGACGACCGCGACGCGGACAACGGCATCTTCAAGTCCACCGACGCCGGCAAGACCTGGACCCGGCTGGCCGGCGGACTGCCCGCCAAGGGCACGCCGCTCGGCCGCGTCGGCTTCGCGTACTTCGACAAGAACCCGAACATCGTCTACGCGCGCGTGGACGAGGAGGTCATCGTCGGCTTCCCCGAGCGCGACGGCGTCGTGAACTTCCGCGTCGCCCCGGCCGGCGGGCGCGGGGGCGGCGGTGGAGGCGGCTTCGGCGGCGGGGCGATGGGCACCGTGTTCTTCCATGAGGGCGTGACCCTCTCGCAGTTCAAGGCATTCCAGATCAGACCGGAACTGGCGGCGCTCGCGCCGAAGTTCACGCCAGTCACGGGCAGCGACGAGGCCGATCTCGTGGCCAAGTTCAACGCGCTCGTCCAGGACAAGGACTTCGCGAGCAAGAGCGGCGTCGACGTCGCCAGGCTCCAGGCCGCGGCGAAGACGGCCTACCCGGACGACAAGGACCTCCTGATCAACATCGCCGAGATCCAGAAGCTGATGGCGAAGCCGGCGGCCGCCGCCGATTCGACCGAGGCCAAGGCCCGTTTCCAGCTCGTCAACCGCAACGTCCTCGAGATCCTCTACGAGGGCATGATCGCGAGCGCGGCACCGATCAAGATGAACGGCGTGGTGTACCGCACCGACGACCAGGGCAAGATCTGGAAGCGGATGACCGAGTACAAGCTGTCGGCGCCGCCCGCGCCGACCATCCCGCAGGAGGCCGAGCAGGAACTCGACCCGGCCGCGCAGGCGCGCGAGGACGAGACCAACGAGGCGCGGGCGGCGCTCGGCGTGCCGGTCGAGCAGGCGCCGGCCCAGGCCCCGGCCAGAACGCCCGCGCAGGGTCGAGGCCAGCAGGCCGCCGCCCCGGCGGCGCCGGCGCAGCAGGGCGGCCGCGGCGGCGCGCCGATCGCCGGCAGCGCCCAGGTCAACCAGACCGAGGGCGGCTACTACGGCCGGATCATCGTCGACGGGACCGACGACAAGATCGTCTACTGCGGCGACACCAACACGACGATCTCCAAGGACGCCGGCAAGTCGTTCACCGTCGCCCCGTGGGATCGCGGCCAGGGCGCGCGCATCCACGTCGACCACCGCGTCGTGTGGGTGGACCCGCTCAACGGCAAGCACATCCTGAGCGGCAACGACGGCGGCGTGTCGGAGAGCTGGGACGGCGGCGAGCACTGGAGCCAGAAGGCCACGATCAACGCCCAGCAGTTCTACGACGTGTCGGTGGACAACGAGCTGCCCTACAACGTCATGGGCGGCACGCAGGACAACGGCGCGTGGCTCGGGCCGACTCAGAACCGCAACAGCTACGGCATGTTCGGCAACGACTGGACCTACCTCCCCACCGGCGACGCGTTCTACGTCGTCCGCGACTGGTGGAACCCGGAGTACGTCTACTACGAGAGCCAGTTCGGCGGGTCGAGCCGGATGAACCTCAAGACCGGCGAGGTCAGCGCGCTGCAGCCGCGGCTGACCCCGCAGCAGCTGGCCGCCGGCCAGGCGCCGCTCCGCTTCCAGTGGAACGCGCCGATCGTGCTGTCGCCGCACAACCCGGGCGTCGTCTACATCGGGTCGCAGTACGTGTGGCGATCGATGAGCCGCGGCGCGCCGGGCTCGTGGGTGCGGATCAGCCCCGACCTGTCGAAGGCGGAGAAGAAGAAGCTCGACGAGGCCAAGAAGACCAACCTGCAGTGGGCCACGATCTACACGATCTCGGAATCCCCGAGGAAGCCGGGCCTGCTCTGGGCCGGCACCGATGACGGCAACCTGTGGGTGACGCCGGACGGCGGCGTGAACTGGACGAACCTCACGGCCCAGTTCTACGACGCCACGTGCAAGCCGAAGGCGGGCGCGAAGGCCGATCTCATCCCGTGCGACCGGTGGGTGAAGCGCGTCGTGGCGTCGGCGTTCGACGAGAACACGGCCTACGCCGGCTTCAGCGGCTATCGGAGCAACAACGAGGACACCACCTGGCTGTTCGTGACCAAGGATCTGGGCAAGACCTGGACGAACATCTCGGGCGGCATGAACAACCCGATCTTCGACGTCGAGGAAGATCCGGACAACGCGAACGTGCTCTACCTCGGCACCGACTTCGGCGTGTTCGTGACGATCGACCAGGGTAAGACCTGGACGCCGTTCTCGACGTCGGCGCCGAACACGGTCATCCGCGACCTGGCCATCCAGAAGCGCGATCGCGAGATGGCCATCGGCACCTACGGCCGCGGCATCTTCGTGGCCGACATCGGGCCGATCAAGGAGTTCACCGCGGCGGTCTTCGGCGAGCCGGCCCACCTGTTCGACCCGAAGACCACGATCAAGTGGAACCGGTTCGAGCGCCGCGGCGACACGCTCGGCGAGCTGGCCAAGGCGGACAATCCGCCGGTTGGATCGACGCTCTACTACTACCTGAAGGCCGACGCCCAGAAGGTCACGATCACGATCAAGGACCTCGAGGGCGCGACGATCCAGGAGCTGACGCCGAGCGCCAAGCAGGGGCTGCAGAAGGTGTTCTGGGGCCTCAACCGCCGGCCGGTCGCCGGGCAGGGCGGCGGCGGGCAGCGCGGCGGCGGCGGCGGGCGCGGCGGCGGCGCCAACATGGTCGATCCGGGCGTCTACAAGGTGACGCTGACGGTGGACGGCAAGGACGTCGCCACCAAGAAGCTGACCGTCAGCCCGGATCCGATGTTCAAGTAGGGGCAACCCTTGTGGTTGCCCGCGTAGGCCGGCCCTTCAGGGCCGGCGCGGGCACCAAGACGAAGGGCCAGGGGGTTCTCCCCTGGCCCTTCGTTTGTACGGGTGGCCCCTGGCCGGACTCCGCCGAAAGCCCAGAGCCCAAAGCCTGGAGCCGTCGATTCCCGCTATTCGAAGATCTTCGTCAGCCCTTCGTACCGCGAGTGCAGCGTGTCGGTGGCCTTCTCGACGCCCGCCGGCTGGTTCACCTTGCAGGCGGACACGAGCGCCCCGGCGTCGGTCACGAGCTGCGTGGATTCGGTCTTGAACGCCGCCGCCTTCGCCTCGAGACGCTTGGGCAGCGTGGCGCCGGCGACTGCCTGGGCTTTCACGTGGAGCTCCCCGCTCACCTTGCACACCGCCGCCCAGTTCTTCTCGGGCACGTAGGTGTGCTGCACGACGTAGAGCGTCTTGTGGAAGGCGTCCATCTCGGGCACGATCGGCCGAATGACCTGGCCCTGCGCTTCATACGCCGTGTGCAGGCGCTCGGCGGCCTTCAGCAGCGCCGGGTCGTCGGTCCCGGCGGCCGCCTTGACGTAGCCGGCGGCGGCGGCCTTCAGCTCCACGAGCCCCTTCGCCCACGCGGCTTCCTTCTCGCGGAAGATCCCCGGGAGCGGGGCCGACGCGATCGCGGCCACACCGGTCTCGACGTCTTTCGACATCCGGCGCAGCGCCGCGCCGTCCTTCGCCGGGTAGGCCGTGTGCCACATCGGCATGATGACTTCGTGGAACCGGTCGAGCGCCGGCACGCTCGTCGACGGCTCCTGGGGGACCTGGGCGGTTGTCACGACAGCCACGAACGCGAGGACGATGACAAGTGCGGTCAGCAATCTCTTCACGGCACTCTCCTCGGAAATGACGGTGGACGATGGTCCATCTTATCTCATCCATACTGCTTGGCGCGTGCGCCCCCCGTGGCGTACAGTGTTGACGGCACCACCGTTCGCCCGCTCCCTGGAAGTGTCGGTGCCGGAGGTGTATGGACTATTCCGAGCGGCTCGAAAACGTGGCGGTGCTGGGCGCCGCCGGCAAGATGGGCAGCGGCATCGTGCTCCTGGTGGCGATGGAGATGGCCGACACCGCCCTGCGGTCTCCGTCCCGGCGGTTCGTCCTGCACGCCGTGGACGTCTCGCACCAGGTGCTCTCGGGCCTGGTCAGCTACCTGCGCGACCAGGTGCAGAAGGCGGCCGAGAGGAAGATCGTCGCGCTCCGGAAGGTTTATGCCGACCGTGCCGACCTCATCGACAACTCCGACATCGTCCGCCAGTACGTCACCGACGTTCTCGACATCGTCCGCCCGACGACGATGCTGGAGGCGGCGGCCGAGGCGAACATCATCTTCGAGGCCGCCCCGGAGAACATCGATCTCAAGCTGAAGCTCTTCGCGAAGGCGGCGTCGGACAACCCGCGCCAGCCGTGGGTCTTCACCAACACCTCGTCCATCCCGATCCATGAGATCGCCGAAAAGGCCGGGCTCGACGGCCGGGTGATGGGCTTCCACTTCTACAACCCGCCGGCCGTGCAGAAGCTGGTGGAACTCATCCGCGGCAAATCGACCTCGGACGAGGTGGCGGCCTTCGCGACGGCGCTCTGCAAGAACCTCCGGAAGGTCGTGGTGCCGTCGGCCGACGTGGCCGGGTTCATCGGCAACGGGCACTTCATGCGCGACCTGCTGCACGGCGTGGCCGAGGTCGAGCGACTGTCGGCGACGATGCCGTTTGTCGAGGCGGTCTACTCGGTGAACCGGGTCAGCCAGGACTTCCTCGTCCGGCCGATGGGCATCTTCCAGCTCACCGACTACGTCGGAATCGACGTCTGCCAGCTGATCATGGCGGTGATGAACCCGCGCCTCCCGGGCGCCAACCTGCACAGCTCGCTCATCGACCGCTTCATGACGCTCGGCGTGCGCGGCGGGCAGAACCACGACGGTTCGCAGAAGGACGGATTCCTCCAATACGCCAAGGGAAAGATCGTCGGCGTCTACGACCCCGACGCGAAGCGCTACGTGCCGCTCGCCGACTTCCAGGCGGCCTGCGACGCGCGGCTCGGGCCGCTGCCCGAACCGGCCGTCGCCTGGAAGGACGTCGTGCGCGACAAGGCGAAGGACGCCCGGCTCGCGCAGTTCTTCGGCGCGCTCCCGTCGATGAAGACCCCCGGCGCCGAGCTGGCGCTCGCTTACGGGACGCGGTCGAAGGCCATCGGGCTCAAGCTCGTGAGCGACGGGGTCGCCAGGAGCGCGGAGGACGTCAACCAGGTGCTGCTGACGGGCTTCTTCCACGCCTACGGTCCGATCAATGCTTATGTGACGGGGTTTCGGGTGCGAACAACGATGTTTCGCGCGGTGAAGGTATGAACAAGCTGCGACGCAAGGTCTACATGACGGCCGGTTTCAACACGGTGTCGATGGGCACCGGCCGCAAGGAGTTTCATCCGAAGAAGCCGAGGCCGGGCCTCGAGCACTACATCCGCGAGGCCGGCCGCGGCACGCTGGCGCAGGTCGGCGGCGCCGCGAACGTCGACGAAGGCGTGATCGGCAATTTCATGGCCGCGCGCTTCAACAACCAGGGGAACCTGGCGGCGCTCATCCCGGCCATCGACGAGGGGCTGCGGTGGAAGCCGTGCTCGCGCGTCGAGGGGGCGTGCGCCTCGGGCGCGCTCGCGCTGGCCACGGGGATCAAGTCGGTCCTGGCCGAGACGGCCGAGGTGGCGCTGGCCGTGGGCGTCGAGGTCCAGAACACCGTCAAGGCCATCTACGGCGCCGACATCCTGGCGACGGCCGGGTGGAGCCAGGAGCGGAAGGCGGGCCACGCCTATTTCTTCCCCGGCAAGTTCAGCGATCGCGCCGGCGCGTACTACGAGAAGTACGGGCGGGAGCGGACGCGCAAGGCGATGGCGCGGTGGTACCGCAACGCGATCGAGAACGCGCGCCTCTGCCCGACCGCGCAGGAGTTCGAGAACAGGACGGCGGACCTGGAGGCGGTCGCGCTCGCCGAGCCGAACCCGTCGTCGTTTGTCGATTACCTGAACGTGCTTGACTGCTCCAAGGTGTCAGACGGCGCGTCGTCGATCGCGATCGCGTCGGAGGAGGGGCTGCGGCGGGCGGGCATCGCGACCAGCGAGGCCGTCGAGATCGTGGGCATCGGCCAGGCCGAGGCGGACCTCACGATTCCGCCGGCGGACCTGACGCGCCTCGAGACGACGGCCCGCGCCGTGGAGAAGGCGCTCGCCTCTGCGGGCATCACCGTCGGCCAGGTGGCGACGGTCGAGACGCACGACTGCTTCACCATCGCCGGCATCATGGCCGTCGAGGCCATCGGCCTCGCGGAGGCCGGCAAAGGGCCGGACTTCGTGCTGGCGGGAGAGACGGCGCGCGGCGGGCGCGTGCCGTTCAACACGACCGGAGGCCTGATCGGGTGGGGCCACCCGACGGGGGCCACCGGCGTGCACCAGGCGGTCACGATCTGGGAGCAGCTGACCGGGCGCGCCGGCAAGTCGCAGATCGAGATCCCGAAGGACCGCCCCTACGGCCTGACGGTGAACATGGGAGGGGACGACAAGACGGTGGTGGCCATCGTCTACCGCCGAGGCTAGGCGGGCTCAGGGCTCAGGGCTCAGGCTCAAGGCTCAAGGCTCAGGGCTTCAGGCCGTGTCACGCGTGATCCGGCCTGGAGCCCGACGCCTGTTGTAGGGCGACCCTTCAGGGTTGCCTGGCGCGGAGGGCGGAGGCCCTCTTCCTCGGGAAGAGGTAGATCAGCGGCGGCGCGCCTCCCACCAGCGCAAGCGCTAGCCCGATGGCATCCGCAAACCAGAATCCCGGAGTCGCCGGTCACGAACGCCCGACTGGAAATCAGCCCGATATCGAAGCGGGAACGTCAGGATCGTCGCGGTCAGGCTCAGCGCGCCCAGTCGGCGGTCGCCCACCGCCCAACCCACGAGGTAGCCGGCGAACGACGGCACCATCAGCACGAATGGCGTCCAGCCGATCTGTCGCGGGAACGCCTTATGCCGAACAGCGGCATTCCCGTCAGTCCAAAACGATCTGACCGAGCCCAATGAACACCATGCCGGTCACGAGGCCGTGGCCGTAGAAGGCCCGCATCACCCACTCTCGCCTTAGCGGGAGCACCATCTGTCTTGCCCACGAGCCGCCGCCGAAGAGCGCCTGGCCTCCGAATCGGGTTGGCTGGCCGAGGTGACCAGCCCGAACGGCCTCATCATCAGCCCGTTTCCCAACAAAATCGCGGCCGCAAGGGATCAGCCCCCGGCGGACGATGGGCGGCATCCCTCGATGAGTCCGAGCAGGAAGGCCGCGATCACTAGGCAGCGGCCCCGTAGAGCAAGCGGCCGCCACTTTCGAAGGGACCAAGCAGGGCGTCGCGCCAGAGTTGCTGGAGCGGCGGCCGCGAACGCCTGGTGAGGAGACGTGCGCCGCTCTTGCTGCGAGCCGGCGTGACCTTCGGCCGTCGACTCGTGCGAAAGCGTCGGCAGTCGCGAACAGGACGACGGTCAGGACCGCTGACACGAGAAGCGCGGGAACCGGCGACCCATGGAGACCGACTTGTAAACGCCCACCGCGCCGACCACCGACGCGAGGCGCCTCGGAACACGTGGAGACGACTCGAGGGGCCGGCAGCAGCCATACAACGGCCATCGGCAGCACCCCCACGTCGGCCACGCCGCCAGCCCCGCGCACGCCGAGAGCGCGCCGCGGCCGATCACGACGACGCCAGAATGAGGAAGACGACCTGGAAGGTCATCACGACGAGAGGCCCCGCCAGCGCCTCGGCCCCGACCCTCGTGATGCGGTCGATCGGAATCGTGGGGTTCGGCCATTCACCGGGACTGGCCCCCGGCAACAGGCCGACGGCGGGCTTGTCCGTCCTGGCGCTGTTTACGCTGCCCGCGCCCGCGAGGGCGGCCGCCCAACCGACCACAGCCAACAGGAACACGAACATTCCCCACTCGAGGGAATTCGGCTCTATGGATAGCAAGACGATCATGAAGAAGACGCCCGCCACCAAGGAGCCGACCAGATCACCATCCACGATCGCCACGCTGCTACGAACTGGTTCGCGAAGTGGCGAAGGCTGTTGTTCATATCGGTCGCCGTTACAAGCTACGGGCTACAGGCCTCGGACTTCAGGCCGGATCGCATCTGTCACGCACGTCTTGGCCCGAAGCCTGTGGCCGGAGGCCTGAAGCCCGCGTTCATACCGCGCCCCACGCTTCGAGCGCTTCCTCCAGGGTTCGACCGTTCCCGACGAGCGCGTCGGTCGCGCCGTCGCGGACCACATTCCCGCGGTTCAGCACGAGCAGGCGGTCGGCGATCCGTTCGACGTCGTGGAGCGCATGCGAGCTGAACACGACGCTGCGCTGCGGGTCGCGCACGACGTCGAGCACGCTCTCGAGGAGGCTCCGCCGGCCCGCGAGGTCCAGTCCAGCGGCCGGCTCGTCGAGGACGAGCAGTGTCGGCCGGAACGCCATGGCGGTGATCAATCGAAGGCGGGTGCCCTGCCCGTGCGACAGTTCCCAGACCTTCTTTGCGGGCGAAAGGTCGAAGCGGTCGAGCATGGTCTCGACCAGGGCGGCATCCCAGGTCGGGTAGTAGCCGGACAGCGTGCGCAGGAGGCGGTCGATCCGCATCGCGAACAGCGGCAGGTCGTCGCTCATGAAACCCAGCGACGATCGCACGCCGACCGGGTCGCCCCAGGGGTCCTTCCCGAACACGCGCAGGCTGCCGCCGTCGATCGGGCGCAGCCCCGCGAGCGTCTCGAGCAGGGTGGTCTTGCCGGCGCCGTTCGGGCCGACGAGTCCGACCACTTCACCGGCTCGTACCTCCCAACGCGGCACGCTGAGGGTGAAGTCGCCCCTGCCGACGACGAGGTCTTCGACCGAGACGAGGGCGTCACTGGACATTGGTGTCTTCCTCACGGCGGAGAAGGCCCGCCAGGAACTGCCGAAGCGCCCGGCCCCGCAGCCCGAGCAGGCGCGCGCGGTGCACGGCGGCGGCAAGCTGCGACCGGGCGGCGCTCAGTGCCTGCTCGCGCGAGGCCGTCGCGGCGCCGTCGGCGACGAACGTCCCCTGCCCTTGCCTGGACACGATGAGTCCAGCTGTTTCGAGGTCGGAGTAGGCGCGCCGCGTGGTGATGACCGACACGCGCAGCTGCGCGGCGAGGTCGCGCACGGACGGAAGCTGCGTCCCGGGCGGCAGCGTCCCTCGCTGCAGAAGGTCGGTGACCTGATCGACGATCTGCCGGTAGAACGGCACGCCGGACGCGAGGCTCAGGACGATGGGGAGGTCGGTCACGGACGGCACTGTGTATCTGAGTATACACAGATGCCCTGTTAAGTCAAGCGAGCGCGCGATGACGGCCCTCGGCTTTAGGCTCTCGACTCTCGGCAGTGTCTGGGCTTTCGGCCGAGAGCCGGACACCGCCAAGAGCCGAAAGCCCAGAGCCGAGAGCCGTCCTACGCGTGCGACGCCCGCTCGGGAAGCCGGAGCGTCAGAACGGCGGCCAGCGCGGGGAGCACGCCAAGCATGAGCAGCGCGGCCTGCAGCCCGATCGCGTCGCCGACCATTCCGACCAGCGGCACGGCGAGGCCGCCGACGCCCCACGCCACGCCCAGCATCAGCGAGGACACCGTGCCGGTCGCGACCGGCGCGATGGCGTGGGCGTAGGCGATGTTGACCGGCAGCGTGGATCCGAGGAAGAACCCGCCCGCCGCGAGCAGCAACAGCCCTGGCGCGCCGGGGACGACGAGCGCCGCGAGCAGCAGCGGCACCGACAGCGCCAGCGTCCAGGCGATGATCCGCCGCGGGCCGAAGCGATCCGCCATCGGACCGCCGGCGAGGCCGCCGATGCTCCCCGCCACCAGGTACGCGCCGACAGCGAAGCCCGCCTCCGACATCGACATTCCGCGCCGGGTCATCAGCACCGGCAGGAACGTCGAGTAGCCGATCGCCACCATCGTCCTCACGACCACGGCCGACCAGAGCAGGGCGAGCGGCACGGCGTAGGGCCTGAGCGCGCCGAACCCCTTCGGCCCGTGAGCGTGCGACAGGCGCACGTCGGGAACGCGCCTCAAGATCGCGGCCAACACGGCCAGCGCGGGCAGCGCGAGCCACGGCGTCCTGGTGATGCCGAAGGCCGCCACGTAGGGCGCGAACAGCATCGGCGCGACGGCGTTCCCGATGGCGCCTCCCGTCACGTGCAGCGACATCGCGGTGCCGCGGCGCTCGCCGCCGATCCGGTTGACCACGGCGGCCGCCGTCGGGTGGAACGCCGCGCTCCCCAGGCAGCCCACGACGAGAATCCCGCCCAGCATCAGGGGCGAGGTCGCGAGCCCGGCCAGACTGGTGACGCCGACGGCGACGAGCGGGCCGACGACCATCAGCATCCGCGGCCGCCACCGGTCGGCGAGCGGGCCGAAGACGAGCTGCGCGATCGAACCGGCAATCTGGATGGCCGCGGCGATCGTCCCGGCCTCGGTCAGCGACATCCCCAGCCGTGGGATGAACATCGGCAGCAGCGGCGCGTAGATGTTCATGAAGACGTCGTTGACGCCGTGCGTCGCCGACAGCGCCAGCACGGTGCGCGGCACGCCGAACAGGCGGGGCCCACGGCCATCTGGAACCGGTTCGTTGTCGTCTAAGAAGATCGGCTGCGGCTCGTATTCCACGGGAGTCCTTGTTGGCTGACCGTCAATCATAGCCGACGGCCGGCGACCGACGACCGCACCAGGCTTCGGGCTGCAGGCTTCTGGCTTCGGGCGGTCTCACGTCTGCGCGCGCGATACGGCCTGAAGCCCGTGGCCCGCAGCCTGAAGCCGGCGCTGCCCGTCCTGCATCAGTGGAGGTATAGTCTGTGGTCATGAAACGTCTTCTTTTCCTCGCCATCGTCCTCTCGTTCGTGCTGGCGGGCCACACCGGCCCGAGCGCCCAGGCCCCCGAGGCGCGGCTGCTCCGGTTCCCGGCCATTCACGGGAACCAGATCGTGTTCACCTACGCCGGCGATCTCTACACCGTCGCCGCGAGCGGCGGCGTCGCCCGCCGGCTGACGAGCGACGTCGGGTTCGAGATGTTCGCGCGCTTCTCGCCGGACGGGAAGTCGCTCGCGTTCACCGGCCAGTACGACGGCAACACCGAGGTCTACCTGATGCCGTCGCAGGGCGGCGTGCCGAAGCGCCTGACCTGGACCGCCACCCTGTCGCGCGACGATATCGCGGACCGCATGGGGCCGAACAACCTCGTGATCGGCTGGAAGGACGACTCGCACGTCCTGTTCCGCTCGCGCCGCACCGACTGGAACGACTTCCTCGGCAAGCTCTATCTCGCCAGCGTGGACGGCGGCCCGCTCGAAGAGCTGCCGCTGCCGCGCGGAGGCTTCGCCTCCTACTCGCCCGACGGCCAGCAGCTCGCCTACAACCGCGTCTTCCGCGAGTTCCGCACCTGGAAGCGCTACCGCGGCGGGATGGCCGACGACGTGTGGCTGTACGACTTCAAGACGAAGGCCACGACCGACCTGACGAACAACCCGGCCCAGGACGTCATCCCGATGTGGAAGGGGAACAAGGTCTACTTCCTCTCCGACCGCGACGAGCCGTACCGCCTGAACCTCTACAGCTACGACCTCGGGACGAAGCAGACCAAGAAGCTCACGAGCTTCGCCGACTACGACGTCAAGTTCCCGTCGCTCGGCGACGCGGCGATCGTCTTCGAGAACGGCGGCTACATCTACCGGTTCGACCTCGCCAGCGAGAGAGCCGAGAAGGTGCCGGTGACCATCGCCGAGGACTTCGACAGCGGCCGCCCGGTGACCGTCGACGTCAGCCACAGCGTGACCAACTTCGAGATCGCGCCCGACGGGAACCGCGCCCTCTTCGGCGCGCGCGGCGACGTCTTCACGGTGCCCGCCAAGTACGGCCCGACCCGCAACCTCACGCACACGCCCGGCGTGCACGAGCGCAGCTCGAAGTGGTCGCCCGACGGCCGCTGGATCTCCTACATCTCGGACGCGACCGGCGAGGACGAGATCTGGATCGGCCCGCAGGACGGCCAGGGCGCGGCCATCCAGCTCACCAGGGGGAGCGACAACTACAAGTTCAATCCCGTCTGGTCGCCCGACAGCAAGAAGATCATGTGGTCTGACCGGAAGCAGCGCCTCCTCTTCGTCGACCTCGACACGAAGGCCGTCACCACGGTGGTCGCGTCACCGGTCGGGACCATCGACGACTACGCCTGGTCGCCCGACAGCAAGTGGGTGGCCTACGCGAAGCCCGAGGACGAGACGCTGGGCCGGATCTTCCTCTATTCGCTCGAGTCGAAGCAGTCCACACCGGTCACCGACGGCTGGTTCGCCGTCGGCAACCCCGAGTTCAGCGCCGACGGCAAGCTGCTCTTCTTCGTCTCGGCCCGCTCGTTCAACCCGACATACGGGCAGACCGAGTTCGAGCACGTCTACAACGACATGTCGAAGATCTACTTCGTGACGCTCGCCCGGGACGCGAAGAGCCCGATCGCCCCGCGCAGCGACGAGGTGAAGATCAAGGACGAGGTGAAGCCGCCGATGCCGGCCGAGGCCAAGGCCGACGCGGTGGCGAGGCCCGCGGCCCAGGCGAAGCCGACCGAGCCGAAAAAGGACGAGCCCAAGAAGGAGGAAGCCGGAAAGGCGGCGCCTCCGGTCGTGACGGTCGATCTCGACGGCCTCATCACCCGCATCGGCGCCGTCCCGACCAGGCCGGGCAACTACCGGGCGCTCAGGTCGGTCGGCGGCCGCCTCTACTACAGCCGGGGCGGCACGCGTGAGCCGGGCGCGATGTACGTTTACGACTTCGAGAAGCAGGCCGAGACGCAGCTGGCGACCGGCGTCTCGTTCGAGATCTCGGCCGACGGCAAGAAGATGCTGGTGCCCTCGGGCGGCCGCTACGCGATCATCGACACGCCGACGTCGAAGTTCGAGGTGAAGGACTACCTCGACCTTGGCGACCTCAAGGTGACGGTCGACCGCCACGCCGAGTGGAAGCAGATGTTCGACGAGTCGTGGCGGCAGATGCGCGACTTCTTCTTCGCGCCCAACATGCACGGCGTGGACTGGCCGGCCATGCGGGCCAAGTACGCGCCGCTGGTCGAGCACGTCAATCACCGGGCCGACCTGACCTACATCATCGGCGAGATGATCGGCGAGCTGAACTCGGGCCACACCTACGTCGGCGGCGGCGACGTGCCGAAGGTGACGCGGATCCCGATGGGCCTGCTCGGCGCGCGCCTCGAGCGCGACCCGGCGACGAAGTACTTCCGGATCGCGAAGATTCTGAAGGGCCAGAACTGGGACCCGGCGCTCCGCTCGCCGCTCACCGAGATCGGCGTCAACGTCAAGGAGGGCGAGTTCATCCTCGCGGTCGATGGCCGGTCCACCTCCGAGCTGACCGACATCTGGGAGGCGCTGGTCGACAAGGCCGGCAAGCAGGTAACGCTGAAGGTCAACGGCTCGGCCGCCGCGCCGGGCGCCCGGGACGTGGTCGTCATCCCGACCGATGACGAGCACCCGCTCTATTACTACAACTGGGTCGAGGAGAACATCGCCAAGGTGACCAAGGCCACGGGCGGCCGCGTCGGCTACGTCCACATCCCCGACATGGGCGTGCCTGGCCTCAACGAGTTCGCCAAGTACTTCTATCCCCAGGTCAACAAGCAGGCGCTCATCGTGGACGTCCGCAGCAACGGCGGCGGGAACGTGTCGCCGATGATTATCGAGCGGCTGCGCCGCGAGCTGGTGCTGGTCGACATCGCGCGCAACGGGACGCCGCAGACCAACCCGGGCGCGATGATCGTCGGGCCGAAGGTGCTGTTGGCCGACGAGTTCTCGGCCTCGGACGGCGACCTGGTCACCTGGCGGTTCAAGACGCACAAGATCGGCCCGGTCATCGGCAAGCGCACCTGGGGCGGCGTCGTCGGCATCGCCGGCACGCTGCCGTTCCTCGACGGCGGGTTCCTCAACAAGCCGGAGTTCTCGCGCTACGACGTCGCCGGCAAGGCGTGGGTCATCGAGGGGGTCGGCGTCGAGCCCGACATCTACGTCGACAACGACCCGGCGAAGGAGTACGCGGGGGAGGACGAGCAGCTCGAGAAGGCCATCTCGGTGATCGAGGACATGCTCAAGAAGCAGCCCGGGACGCTTCCGCCGCCGCCGCCGTACCCGGTGAAGCGCGGAGGGAGCGCGGTCATCAAGAAGTAGAGTTGGGGATGAAGTAGTGGTCAGTGGCTAGTGGTCAGTTGCCAGTTTGTCGCGCGTGACGGACTGGCCACTGGCTACTGGCCACTGATCACCGGTCACTGCTGAGCACGGGGGCAAGGTACAATTTGCACATGCCCGTCCTCGAACTGCCCGGCGGCGCCGCGCTCTCCCGCTTCAGGCTCGACAAGCTCAACGCCAGGATCCGGGAAGTGGACGAGCGGGCCGCGGTCCGTTCGACGAGGCACTGGCACTTCGTCGAGACGACGCGCGAGCCGGACGCGCGCGAACGCGACGTGCTCGACCGCCTGCTGACCTACGGCCCGCCGGCAGCGAACGCCGACGCCGGCACCATCCCCGTGCTGGTCACCCCACGGCTCGGCACCATCTCGCCCTGGTCGTCGAAGGCGACCGACATCGCGCGGCTCTGCAATCTCGACTTCGTCCGCCGCATCGAGCGGGGAACGGTCTTCCACTTGTGCTGCGGCGCAGGGCTGAAGCCCTGCGCTATCGGTATCGTTCCCGGGGCAGCCGACCTCGCGCCGATCCTGCCGCTGCTGCACGACCGGATGACCGAGACCGTGCTGCCGTCGATCGACTCGGCCGCGGACCTCTTCCGCCACGTCGCGCCGAAGCCGATGACCGCGATCGACGTGCTCGGCGGCGGCGCCGACGCGATTGCCGAGGCCAATCTCCGCTTCGGCCTCGCGCTCGCGCCCGACGAAATCGAGTACCTCGTCTCGTACTTCCTCCACGCCGGCCGCAATCCCACCGACGTCGAGCTGACGATGTTCGCGCAGGCGAACTCGGAGCACTGCCGCCACAAGATCTTCAACGCGTCGTGGGTCATCGACGGCCGGCCGGAGGCCGAGTCGCTGTTCGGCATGATCCGCCGGACGCACCAGGCGAACCCGCAGGGCACCGTCTCGGCGTACTCAGACAACGCCGCGGTCATGGAAGGCGGCGCGGTCGGGCGCTTCTTCGCCGACCCGGTGAGCCGCCGCTACGCGTACCACGCGGGCCTCGCGCACACGCTGATGAAGGTCGAGACGCACAACCACCCGACGGCGATCTCGCCCTTCCCCGGCGCGGCGACCGGGTCGGGCGGCGAGATCCGCGACGAAGGGGCCACGGGCCGAGGCTCGAAGCCGAAGGCGGGGCTGTGCGGGTTCTCGGTGTCGAACCTGCGGATCCCGGGGTTCGTCCGCCCGTGGGAAGGCCCGGAATCGAAGCCCGAGCGGATCGCCTCGCCGCTCGCCATCATGATCGAGGGGCCCGTCGGCGCGGCCTCGTTCAACAACGAGTTCGGGCGGCCGAACCTGGCCGGCTACTTTCGCGCTTACGAACAGGAGGTGGCGGGCGTCGTCCGCGGCTACCACAAGCCGATCATGCTGGCCGGCGGGCTGGGCAACATCGCGGCGGAGCACGCCCACAAGGCCGACGTGCCGGCCGGGTCGCTCCTCATCCAGATCGGCGGGCCGGCCATGCTCATCGGCATGGGCGGCGGCTCGGCGTCGTCGATGACGACCGGAACGAACACCGCCGATCTCGATTTCGACTCGGTGCAGCGGGGCAACGCGGAGATCCAGCGCCGCGCCCAGGAGGTGATCGACCGCTGCTGCGCGCTCGGCCCGGCGAATCCGATCCTCTCGATCCACGACGTGGGCGCCGGCGGCCTGTCGAACGCGCTGCCGGAGATCGTCCACGGGTCTGGCCGGGGCGGGTGCATCGACCTGCGGGCGGCGCCCAACGAGGAGCCCGGGATGACGCCGCGCGAGGTCTGGTGCAACGAGGCGCAGGAGCGGTACGTCCTCGCGATCGCCCCGGCGTCGCTCGACCTCTTCCGCGAGATCTGCGAGCGCGAGCGCTGCCCCTTCGCCGTCGTGGGGGAGGCGACCGAGGCCCGGCACCTCGAAGTCCGCGACCCGCTGTTCGGTACCAAGCCGGTGGACATGGATCTGCCCGCGCTGCTCGGCAAGCCGCCGCGGATGACGCGCCAGGTCTCCCGCGAGCGCCGCGCGTTCGCGCCCTTCACGCTTGCCGGCATCGATCTCGCGGAGGCCGTCGAGCGCGTGCTGCGGGCGCCCTCGGTCGCCGACAAGACCTTCCTCGTCACGATCGGCGACCGGACGGTCGGCGGCCTCTGTTCGCGCGACCAGATGGTGGGCCCCTGGCAGGTGCCCGTGGCCGACTGCGCGACGACGGTGCTCGGCTTCGAGACGTGCGCGGGCGAGGCATTCGCGATCGGCGAACGCACGCCGCTCGCGGTGGTGAACGCGCCGGCGTCGGGGCGGATGGCCGTGGCCGAGGCGCTCACCAACCTGGCGGCGGCTCCGGTGGCCGACCTGTCGCGCGTGAAGCTCTCGGCGAACTGGATGGCCGCTGCCGGCTCTCCCGGGGAGGACGCCGCGCTGTTCGACACGGTGAAGGCCGTGGCGCTGGACCTCTGTCCCCGCCTCGGTGTGAGCATCCCGGTCGGCAAAGACTCGATGTCGATGCGCACGGCGTGGGCGGACGCCGGCTCGTCCCGCCAGGTCGTCAGCCCGGTCTCCCTGGTCGTCTCGGCCTTTGCGCCGTGCGAAGACGTGAGGCCCACGCTGACGCCCCAGCTCCGCCGCGACGCGGGCCCGACGCTGCTCGTGCTGGCGGACCTCGCGCCCGGGCGGGCGCGGCTGGCCGGCTCGGTGCTGGCGCAGGTCTACGGGCAGGTCGGCGACGAGACGCCGGACCTCGAGTCCCCCGATGCGCTCCTCGGCCTGTTTGCGGCGCTGGCCGAGATGCGGCGCGACGGCCTCGTCCTCGCCTATCACGACCGGTCGGACGGCGGCCTGTTCGTCACGCTCGTGGAGATGGCGTTTGCCGGCCACTGCGGCGTGGAGATCCAGCTGAGGACGGTCGTCGCCGATCGGCGGTCCGGTTCGGTGGCTGACACGGACGTCCTGGCGGGGCTGTTCGCGGAGGAGCTGGGCGCGGTGGTCCAGGTGCGCGATGCCGACGCGGTGGCCGTCCTCGAGACCTTCGCGCGCCACGGCGTGGCCGCGCGGGTCGTGGCTCGCCCGATCGCGGACGACGAGATCCGCGCCGTTCGCGACAGGCAGATCGTCTATCGGCGTGCCCGGCCGGACCTGCAGCGCGCCTGGAGCGAGACGACCTGGCAGATGCAGTCGCTGCGGGACAACCCGGACTGCGCGCGGGAGGAGTACGACCGGCCGCTCGACACGGCCGATCCCGGGCTGTCGGTGCGCCTCTCGTTCGACCCGGCGGAGGACGTCGCGGCCCCGTGTGTCGGGCGCGGCGCGCGGCCGAGGATCGCCATCCTCCGCGACCAGGGCGTCAACGGCGAAGTAGAGATGGCGGCCGCCTTCGATAGGGCCGGGTTCGAGGCGCACGACGTCCACATGAGCGATGTCATCGGCGGGACCGTGTCGCTGACCGGCTTCCACGCGATGGCCGCCTGCGGCGGCTTCTCGTTCGGCGACGTGCTCGGCGGCGGCGAGGGGTGGGCGAAGTCGGCGCTCTACAACGCGAGGGCGCGGGACGAGTTCTCGGCGTTCTTCGCGCGGCCGGACACCATCGCGCTCGGCGTCTGCAACGGCTGCCAGATGATGGCGGCGCTCAAGGAGCTGATCCCAGGCGCCGAGGCGTGGCCGCGCTTCGTCAAGAACACGTCCGAGCAGTTCGAGGCGCGCGTCGTGCTGGTGGAGGTGCTGCCCGGGCCGTCGGTGTTCTTTGCGGGGATGGCCGGCTCACTCGTCCCGATCGTCACCGCGCACGGCGAGGGGCGCGCGGCGTTCGACACCCCCGAGGACGCCTCCCGCGTCGCCAGGACCCTGCGCTTCGTGGACAACCGGGGGGCGGCCACCGAGGTCTACCCGCTCAACCCGAACGGCTCGCCCGGCGGCCTCACCGGCGTGACGACGGCGGACGGGCGGTTCACGATCGTCATGCCGCACCCCGAGCGCGTCTTCCGGTCGGTGCAGTGGTCGTGGCACCCGGACGGCTGGGGCGAGGACGCGCCGTGGATGCGCGTGTTCCGCAACGCGCGGGTGTTCCTCGGCTGAATCCGGCGCTCGGACATAGGCCGGCCCTCCAGGGCCGGCGCAGTGCGACGCGTGACGCGGTCCGAAGCCTCCGCTTGCTCCTCCGCTGGCCACATCGGTCGACACTGCCCTGGCTACTCCGTCCGTGACCACGGCAGCGTTCGGTTCGCATAGCCCGCCTGTCCACTCAGAAGGTGGAACACGTACGAGCCCAGGCAGAAGCGGCCGAAGATCAACGCCCCCAGTGCAGCCAGCAGTATGGCCTCGAGAGACCACGCGAGGCCGCGTGAACCCGACAGCAGGGCAACTCCGATCGCGAGCATGAAAGTGCCGGCCATGACTTGGGCGAAGCGCCGGGGACTCGGGGCTGGACCCAGGGACGGGCGGTTCCTGGGCTTCGCCACGACGAGGTTGTAGAGAGCGTCGAACACGTTCAGGCGAGGCACCGTCGCGTTCCACCAAAGGAGAACCCACAGGACGAAGAAGTATCCCCAGGATTGGAGCAAGACACCAACCAGCACCAGCGCCCCGATGATGCGAGGCTGCCACATCAGCGCCGGGTAACGGTACGCGCAGGAGTCCGCGGAAGCGTCGCGGAAGCCCTGCTGCCGGATGAAGTTCAGTTCAGCCGTCATGTTTCACCCCGCCAATTGTCGCGCGATCATCGTTCAGCCGGAACGCCGGCTCGAGTTCGCCCACGCGTCCCCCTTTCCCCCGAGGTCAGTGGACCCTCCGCTTCACGATGCCGCCCTCCGCGCCGCTCAGGGGATGAAAGACGACGAAGGCCTCGGCGTCGATCTCGCGGACGATCTTCTTCACCTTGCCGACCTCCAGCCGCGTCACGACGCAGTACAGGATGTCGCGGTCGGCGCCGCTCTGGCCACCGTAGCCCCGGTAGACGGTCACGCCGCGGCCCAGGTCTCCGGTGATGCGCTCCCGGATTGCCGCGTGCCCGGCTGACACGATCGTCATCGCGGTGTACTCGTCAATGCCGTAGAGCACGAAGTCGAGCGTCTTGGTGGCGGCCACGTAGGTGACGATCGAGTAGAGCGCCTCGTTCACGCCAAGGACGAACATCGCGACGAGGAACAGGCAGACGTTGAAGATCAGGATGACGTCGCCGACGCGCAGGAGGTCTCCCCTCTTGCTAATGAGGAGGGCGGCGATCTCCGTCCCGTCGAGGACCGCGCCGCCGCGCACGGCGAGGCCGATGCCGGCGCCCAGGAAGAAGCCGCCGAAGACGGCCGTCAGCACCGGGTCGGGCGTGACGTCGGGAAACGGGACGAGCGCGAGGACCGCGGCGAGCCCGGCGATGGTCAACGCGCTCCGAACCGCGAACGCGCGGCCCATTTGGCGGTAGCCGACGACGATGAACGGGAGGTTGACGGCCGGGAGCCACACCGCCAGCGGCAGGGGCGTCGTCTTGGCGAGGAGCATCGACACGCCCGTCACGCCGCCGTCGATGAAGTTGCTGGAGAGGAGGAACCCTTTGAGGCCCATCCCCGCCGACAGGATCCCCAGCATGATAAGGCCGGCGTTCAGCGTCGCGGCGAACAGCCGTTTCATCGCGCGCCCTCCCGGGCCGGTTCCGGCCGGCTCAGATCCACTCGACCGCCCGCGTGCGCTCGCCGCCGGCCGTGCCGGTGTTGATCGTCGAGCCCGGCTCGAGCAGCAGCACGTGGACCTCGCCGTCGGCGACGGGGCGGTGCTCCGCCCCGTGCGGGACGATGATGAGCTCGCCGGGATCGACGACGACCTCGTGGTCGCGGAACTGCATCCGCAGCCGGCCCTTCAGCACCAGGAACAGCTCGTCTTCCGTCTCGTGCGCGTGCCAAACGAACTCGCCCTGGAGCTTGACGAGCTTCACGTGGAAGTCGTTGACGGCGCCCACCGCCTTCGGGCTCCAGAACTCCGAGATCCGCGCCAGCTTCTCCTCGAGGTTGACCTTCTGCATCTCCCCATTCTGCTCCGCCTCGCCGGCTTTCGGCTCCAGGCTCTCGGCCCTGGGCGCCAACCGGCGCGCGGCTCAACCGGTCGCCTGGAACGCGTCGTGGAACTCCAGGACGCCCCGCGGGATTGCCCCGCCGAACGGCAGGACGAGAAAGGCCTCTTGGGGAACTCCCTTGTAAACCAGGCGCGGCGAGTTCCTGAACCCGAACCGCGCGTAATAGCCCGGATCTCCGACGAGCGCGCAGCCGCGGGCGCCCAACGCTCGCAGCGACGACAGGCCCTCCCGGATCAGCGCCTTGCCGATCCCGCGCCGCTGGTGCTCCGGCAACACGGAAACCGGGCCCAGGCCGTACCAGTCCCTGGTGCCGTCCGACACCATCACCGGCGAGAAGGCGATGTGCCCGACCACTTGTCCGTCAAGCTCCGCCACCAGGGAGACAGTCAAGGCGCTCGCCGCCCGCAAGGCGTTGACGACGAACTGCTCGGTCTGGTGACTGAGCGGGTGATTCCGGAACGCCGCCACCGTGACGTCCGTAATCGCCGCGATGTCGGCCGGCGTTTCTGCCCTGATGATCATCCCTTCCTCCCGTTCGCCTGACGAGCCACCGGCCGCGCGGAACCGCAATCGGCATCAGGCGCGGGGGGCAGGCAGGACGTGCCGGGCGCTCTGAAACAGCCGCCGGTCTGGCAGGCGTATCGCGGTGAGCACGCCGTGCGAGATGGTGTCGATCCCGATCGTGCGCCCCACGGTCGTCGGTCCCGGCCAAAGGTCGGCACTCAACGTGGCGTTGTTGCGGTGTCCGTAGACGACGACTTCCGCGCCGGCGTAATCGTCGGGAAAGGCGCCGGCTCCCCAGAGCAGGGCGTCGCGCGCCTGCTGGTCGATGCGCCCCGCGCTCGAATCCAGGCCGCCGTGGGCGCACACGCAGTCGGCGCCCTGGTAGTAGAGCTGCAGCCCCTCGAAGAACCGAAGGTGGTCGGCCGGCACGCTGTCGAAGAACGCGTCGTAGGGCAGGCGACGGTTTCCGACGAGGAGGTCGGGCCCGGCCTCGGACGCCGCCTCGCGGAGGCTCCCGGCGCCCTCGGCCGAGTAGCTGCGGATCGTGTCGAAAGCCTCCATGCCGAGCAGCCACGAGTGGCGGCCGTAATCGCGAAGCGTTCGAAGAAGCCAGTCCTCGTGGTTCCCGAGCAGGCAGACGAGCGTCGCGGCTGTCCGGTCCCTGAACGCGAGGATGGCATCGATGCACCCCCTGGAGTCGGGGCCGCGGTCGATATAGTCGCCGAGGAAGACGATCGTATCGTCGCGGCAGGCGCTCGCGCGCAACTGGGCGAGAACCTCCTCGAGCGCCTCGAGATTGCCGTGGATATCGCCGACGGCGAAGGTGGCCATCTGGGTCTGACCTCACGCGCGGCCGCCCGCCCTGGCTTCGAACGCTTTTGCGATGGCGGTCATGGTATTCCAGTTGCGCGTCGTCACCGGCACGCCGAATATGCGATCCAGCGTGCCGAGATAGGAGATCGTCTTCATGTGGCGCCGGTACTCGCCGACGACGAGCCGTCCGTCGCGGGCGAGGATTCTCACGAGCCACTGGCCGCGGGACGGGATCTGCAGCGGCAACTCGGGCTTCTCGACGGGGTCCCGGACCAGAACGCTCACGAAGCGGACGATGCCGGTTGGCGCCGGCGGGAGCGCGGCCGCCCCGTGCGACACCAGCCGGAGGATATCCCGGCCCTCGCAGATCACGATCTCGGTGTTGAAGGGAAGGCGTCCGGCCAGCTCGGCGCGGAGTTCCGTGCGCCCCACCCGCCCGCGGATCACGAACGTGCCCGCCGCGCCGATGTTGACGGCGCCGAGGTGCTCGAGTTCCTTCGCGAGCGCGGCGGGCCGGAACGTCCGGTGGCCGCCGACGTTGACGCCCCTCAGCAGAACGACGAGTGCCACGGGCCGGTCCTCCTCAGCCGCGCGATGCTCGGCCCTTGGCGCGGGACGCGTTCAGCGCCACGGCCGCGCGAACGAGCGCCTTCAACGCCTTCTCGTCGATCTTCTCGCCTTCGCGGAAGTCGATGGCACGCCTGGTGTTGCCTTCGAGGCTGGAGTTGAAGAGGCCCGAGGGGTCCTCGAGCGCGGCCCCCTTGGCAAAGGTCATCTTCACGACGCTCTTGTACGTCTCGCCGGTGCAGATCATTCCGTCGTGATACCACACCGGAACGCCTCTCCACTTCCACTCCTCGACCACCCCGGGGTCGGCGTGTTTGATCAACGTGCGAAGCCGGGAGAGCATCTTGCCTCGCCAGTCGCCGAGCTCCTCGATTCTCGCGTCAATCAGCTGAGAGGGAGACGTGCTCTTCTGCGGCCCGCCCTTCGGCGCGACGGCTCTTTCTTTCCGCTTCTCTGGTTTCTTGCGGCTCGCTTCAGGCATCAGGGGGCTCCTCAGGAAAGGGAATCTCGGCCCACCTGCTGATTCTAGATGAGAGACCGGGTTTCCGAGCCGCCGACTGGGCCGCGGCCGTCGCACGCCACGTCTCGGGTCTGCCACTTCGCAAAGCGGCCCCTCCGGGATCGACCGGTCGGGGCAGGTTTACGCGTTGCTCCGGGCAGATCCCTGCGACGCGGCATGGTCCCGGCCGCGTCAGAAGAACCCGCGAAGAAATGCCGCCGCTTCATCCGAGATGCCGACAATCTTGTTGGTGGCCTGACGATAGAACTTGAAGTTGAGCTCGGTCTCGGGCCGGCCGTCGTTCCAGTCGCAAAAGGGCTTGAGCTCGCGCCGCCCCAGGTGGCGCCTCGCGCGCGAGGTGCGCCTGATTGTGATGCTCACGCGCGGCGTCTGCCGGGCGAGTCCCCGTTCCCTTGGGATCGCTTCGGCGGAGGTGACGACACCACTCGCGATGAGACCAGGGCCGCCTTCGTTCTCGCTCGCGAAGACGAAGATCGTATCGCCTTCCGCGACATCCTTGCCGCCGTACATCGTCTTTTGCGCGCGGAACGCGAATGTCTCCGCGCGCGGATCGGCAACCTCAGCCTTGATCGCGAAGACCTTCCTCGTCACTCGCGCCATCGTTCTCGTGTCCGTCCCGGGGGCCGGCCGCACGGTGTCCCTGGTGGTGACGCGCCGACAGCTTCCACAGGCCGTGATGGACGCCAGCGTGGATGTAAGTGACGAAGGTCCCATGGCCCGGAATCTCCAGCGGCGGGCCGGCGACCTGGGCACCCGCGGTCACAGCCGCGTTGAGCGCTTTGTCGATCGCGCCCGCGAACGGCTCGACGGCCGCGTTGCGATCATTTCGGCGCCTTCGGCGGTGGGTTGTCCGTGACCACGATGATGAACGTGGCTATCGGCCCGAGCGGGAGGGACGCCAGAAACCACGCCAGCCGGCTGCGTCCCTTCGACTGAGCGAGCCCGGCATTGAGGAGCGCCAGCGTGCCCCAACCCACCGCATAGCTGCGACCTACCTCAACCACATCCATTGGATTACCTATTCTCATTCCTCCGCGTCCCGCCTTCGTCGCTGCCGCGACTGCGGCGGGCAAGCAGAACCGATCCCTCATCGTCCGAACCGATTCCTCATCGTCAGAACCGATCCCTCTGCGTCAGAGCCGATCCCTCTGCGTCAGTTCCGATTACATGCCGTACTTCTCGATAATCCCCTTCTTGTCGAGGCCGAGAATCCCGTACTTCGCGCCGACCCGCTTGAACGCCTCGAGCGCCTCCTTGAGCATCGGGATGTCGTGGTCGGCCGACATCTGCGTCCGGATCCGCGCCTGCCCGGCCGCCACCACCGGGAAGAAGAACCCGATGACGTAGACGCCCTCCTGGAACAGGTCGCGGGCGATGTCCTGGCTCAGCTTCGCGTTGAACAGCATGATCGGCACGATCGGGCTGTCCCCTTCCTTGATGACGAACCCCGCCTCGGGCACCGCCTGCCGCCAGAACTTCTGGTTCGCCTCGAGCCGGTCCCGCCGCTCCGTGCTGCCGCTCAGGATCTCGAGCACCTTGATCGCCGCGGCCGCGATGGGCGGCGGCACCGCGTTGCTGAACAGGTACGGCCGCGCCTTCTGCCGGCACAGCTCGACGATCTCCTTGCGCCCCGACACGCAGCCGCCGCTCGCGCCGCCGAGCGCCTTGCCGAGCGTCGTCGTGAGGATGTCGATCTTGCCGACCACGCCGAAGTGCTCGTGCACGCCGCGCCCGGTCTTCCCCATGAACCCGCTGCCGTGGCTGTCGTCGACGAACACCAGGGCGTTGTACTTCTCGGCCAGCGCGCAGATCTCGTCGAGCGGCGCCAGGTCGCCGTCCATGCTGAACACGCCGTCGGTGACGATGAGCCGCACGCGCTTGTCCTGGTGCTCCTGGAGCTTCTGCTCGAGGTGCTTCACGTCGGCGTGCTTGAAGGTGTCCTGCATCGCCTTGCACAACCGCATGCCGTCCACGATGCTCGCGTGGACCAGGCGGTCGGCGATCATGACGTCCTGGTCGTTCAGCACGGCCTCGAACACGCCGCCATTGGCGTCCATGCAGCTCGGGAAGAGGATCGTGTCCTCGGTGCCGAGGAACTCGGTCAACTTCCGCTCGAGCTGTCGGTGCAGGTCCTGCGTGCCGCAGATGAACCGCACGCTCGACATCCCGTAGCCGCGCTCGTCGAGGCCGCGGTGCGCCGCCGCCACCACCTCCGGGTGCGACGACAGGCCGAGGTAGTTGTTCGAGCACAGGTTCACCACGCGCTTGGGCGGCTGCCCGGCGGGGAACTCCACCGAGATGTCCGCCGCCTGCGGCGAGTGGATGAACCGCTCCTGCTTGAAGATGCCCTTTTCGCGGATCCCGTCGAGCTCGGCCCGGTAGGCTTCCTGGACGTTCGATGGATATGCCATGAGTTCCTCTCCCCGATCAGCGTTCGAGAATAACGCTGGCGGCCGCGAGCTCCCGCGTCGTCGCCAGCGCCAGATGAATCCGCCGCACACCCTGCCGCTCCGCCTCGGCGCCCACGGCGCCGCGCACGACGAGGCTCGCGGTGCCGCGCGTCGGTCCCGGCACCACTTCCATGTCCTTCCACGACATCGACCCGGCGAGGCCGGTCCCGAGCGCCTTGAGCAGCGCCTCGCGCGCCGCGAACCGCGCCGCGAGGTGCTCGTCGGGCCGGCGCTGCCCGGCGCACCACGCGCGCTCCGCCTCGCTGAACAGACCCTCGACCAACCCGGCGCCGTGCCGGGCCGCCACCCTCGAGAAGCGGGCGGTGTCTAAGAGATCGAGACCGGTCCCCAGGATCATGGGAAACTCGAAAGGGGGCGGGAGCGCGCGGCCCGGGCGCAGAAGACACGGCCAAACGCCGCGAGTCTAGCATACACTGCTCGAAGAGCCCCAGGCGCGGATCCGGGGCGGGCTGCGCAGGAACCGGCCCGGTGCGGAATTCGTCTCTTACGGTGATGGGGCGAAGCTTGCCATGCGCGCCAGAAAACGTCGCCTCGCCGACAACGCCCGCTCGTTTCTCGACACCTACACTCACGGCCTGACGCGCGAGGACCTGCAACGGCTCTTCACGCGAGACACCCGCGAGGCGTACCGGTTCTTCGCGCGCGGCTTCGACGAGACGAAGCTGGCGGGCGTGCCCCGCCACAAGCGATGGTTCGCGCGCGCCCGGCTCTTCTTCTGGGCGTTCACGCTCCGCCTGTCCCCGGCCAGGCGCGTGATCTACGGCGTCGGCCTCCTGCTGTGCCTGATCGGCTTCCTCGAGATGTTCCGCGGCTTCGGCGGGGACGGGTCGTCCATGGTCCTCGGCCCGTTCACCTTCGACCTCGGCCTGCCGTTCCCCCGCTGGGTCCCGGGCGCCGGGAAGCTGTTCATCGGCGTCGCGCTCGTCAACCTCCTGGTCCTGCTCGAGGTCGCCGACCGGCTCTCGCTCAAGAACGACCTCGAGATCGCCCGCGAGATCCAGTACGCCATGCTGCCGCAGGCGGCCTTCGACTCCCCCACCTTCGAGGCGTTCGGCCTGACGAGGCCGGCCAACACGGTCGGCGGCGACTTCTACGACGTCCTGCCGCGGCCCGACGGCCGCATCATCGTCACGCTCGGCGACGTGGCCGGCAAGGGCAGCCCGGCCGCGCTGCTGATGGCGCTGCTGCTCGCCATGTTCCGGACGCTCGTCGACGAGGGGCTCGAAGCGGCGGCGCTCGCCGAGCGGCTCAACGTCCAGGTGTCGCGGCACTCGCCGGCGTCGCGGTTCATCACGCTCTTCTTCGCCGCCTGCGATCCCTCGACCGGCCGCGTCGTCTACGTCAACGCCGGCCACATGCCCGGCCTCCTCCGCCGGCGCGACGGCCGGTTCGAGGAGCTGTCGGGCGGCGGGATCGCGCTCGGGATGTTCGAGCACTCGAAGTACCAGGCGCACGAGACGACGATCGAGCCCGGCGACACGCTGGTTCTCTACAGCGACGGCGTGACCGAGGCCGAGAACCACAAGGGGCAGGCGTTCGAGGAGTCCGGCCTCCAGCGCGTCGTCTCCGCCAACGCGCAGGCGAGCCCGCCGGACCTGGCGCGGACGATCCTCCGGGTCGTCGAGGCGCACGCCCAGGAGACCTACCTGGCCGACGACCTGACCGTCCTCGTGGTGAAAAGGAAACCGACGACGCCATGACGCGCTTCCTCGCCTGCGTCGTGCTGCTCGTGTGCCTCGGCGGCATGGCGGAGGGACAGACCCCGCAGGCGCAGGACCCGGTGGCCGCGCTGCTCGCGAAACTCGAGGTGGTGCTGCGCGAGGGGCAGCCCGAGCGGTACCTCGACCTGCTCGCGGCGTCGGCCGATCGGGCGGCGGGCGCGGACTTCGCGCGGACCGTCGTCGTTCCCGGCGTCACGCGCGCGGTGGTGAAGGAGCGCGACCGGGCCGACCTGCCGGGCACGCTGCCCGGCGACGGCTATCGCCTCATGGTGGAGGTGATGCTCGAGTCGGGCACCGTCGCGAAGATCCAGACCTTGCGGCTCGACGTCAGGCGCCGCGGTGGCGACCCCGCCGGCGCCTGGGGCATCGTCTCCCAGGAGCTGCTGACGACGCTCGCGGGACTCCACCGGCTGGCGCTCAACCCGCGGCGCGAGATGGCCGTCCGGGATCTCGTCATCTCGGCCGAGGACTTGAAGCTGGTGGTGCCGGACGGCCTCATGTTCGTGGCGGAGGTCGACAACACCGCCACCGCGCTCGTCATCCTCGGCCGCGGCGACATGACGTTCTCGCCCGCCCCCGCCGCCGAGCGGTCCCAGATGAAGATCATCACCGGCAACGAGGTCCTGCAGTCCCCGTTCGACACGCTGTTCGTGCGCCTCAATCCCGGGGAGTACCAGGAGCACGTCACGGCCCGGGAGACGGTCGAGCGGCCGGTCGACGCGCGCGACATGAAGCGCGCCGACGACCTCTTCCGCCAGGAAGTCGTCAAGTCGTTCGCCCTCGATCTCGGGGACCTGAGCGCCGACACCTGGTCGCTGCTGCCGCTGCCAGGGGATTTCCTGGCCGAGGTTCACACGCGGCGCTTCGACACGCTGACCTACGCGCGGTCGGCCGGGGAGATCGAGGACATCTCGCTCTTCGACCGCAAGCGGCGCCACAACCTCTCGGTGTACTCGTCCAAGTCCCACCTGGCGCGGTACACGCGCTTTTACAGCGACGACGACCGGCTGGACTACCGCGTGGAGTCGTACGGCGTGGACGTCAGGTTCGACCCGGCTCAGCTGACCATCGCCGGGCAGACGAGCCTGAACATCGAGGTGGCCGCCTCTTCGGTCAACGTGCTCACCCTGCGGCTGGCCGACTCGCTGGCGGTCCGGTCGGTCGTCTCGGCGGAGTTCGGCCGCATGCTGTCGGTGCGCGTCCGCCACCGCGACAGCATCGTCGTGGACCTGCCGAGGACGCTCGCCCGCGGCGCCCGCCTGCACCTGCTGGTCGCCTACTCGGGCCAGATCGAGCCGCAATCGATCGACCGCGAGGCGATCCAGCCACAGCTGCCGGACGTTCACCGGAATCCCCTCCAGGAAGATGTCGAGGTCCCGATCGACGAGAGCTACCTTTACAGCAACCGCAGCTACTGGTACGTGCAGCCGGGGACCACCGGCTTCTCGACGGCCCGGATCGCTGTGACGGTACCGGAGCCGTGGGGCGTCGTCGCGAGCGGCGAGCCGGTGTCGGCCGTGCCGGCGCCCGGGCCGGAGCAGGGCGGGGCGCGGTGGCGCCAGTTCTCCTTCCGCGCCAACGAGCCGATCCGGTACCTCGCGTTCCTCGCGGCCAAGTTGTCGGCACCGAGGACGGAGGAGCTGTCGCTCGCAGGGTCAGAGGACCCGCGCCGGGCCCGCCTGCCCGTGGTCCGGCACGAGCAAGTGCAGCTGACCGTCAGGACGAACCCAAGGCAGCAGCGGCGGAGCCTGGATCTCCAGCGCACGTCGGCGAGCATCATCCGGTTCTATACCTCGCTCATCGGCGACTTCCCGTTCGACGCGTTGAGCGTCACCGCCGTGGAGAAGCAGCTGCCCGGCGGGCACAGCCCCGGCTACATGGTGGTGGTGGCCACGCCCGTGCCGGGGTCGACGTTGACCTGGGGGGACGATCCCGGCGTGCTCCCCGACTTCCCGGACTTCTTCCTCGCCCATGAACTGGCTCACGAGTGGTGGGGGCAGGCGGTCGGCTGGAAGAGCTACCACGAACAGTGGCTCAGCGAGGGGTTCGCGCAGTACTTCGCCGCGCTCTACGCCGAGCGGTCGCGGGGCAAGGGCGCGTTCAACACGATCATCCGCCGAATGCAGTCGTGGGCCACCGCCGAGTCCGACCAGGGCCCGATCTACCTCGGCTACCGCATCGGCCACGTCAAGAGCGACAGCCGGATTTACAGGGCCGTGGTGTACGACAAGGGCGCCATCGTGCTGCACATGCTGAGGCGGCTCGTCGGCGACGAGGCGTTCTTTGGCGGGCTGCGGCGCTTCTACGACGCGTGGCGGTTCAAGAAGGCGGGCACCGACGATCTCCGGCGCGCCATGGAGGAGGAGTCCGGCGTGAGCCTCACGCGCTTCTTCGATCAGTGGGTGCTCGGCGACGGGCTGCCCCAGGTGACCGCGTCCGCCCGCGTCGAGGAGCGCGGAGGCGCGCGAGAGGCGGTCATCGAACTCGAGCAGGCCGGGGACGTGTACGACCTGCCTGTCACGGTCACGGTCGAGTCCGGCTCCAACTCGGTCGTCAACACGCTGGTGAAGCTGACCGAGCGCCGCGCCGTGGTGCGGGTGCCGTTCAAGGGGAACCTGCGGCGGGTCGACGTCAACCGCGATCAGGCCGCGCTCGGGACCTTCACCGTCAAGCCGTTGTCGTAGGCCTCGCGTGATATCATTCGAGGATCATGGACAGCGTCAATGTGACGATTGACGGGCATGCCCTGTCGGTCCCGAAGGGTACGACCGTCCTCAAGGCCGCCCTCGACGCGGGGATCGACGTCCCCTTCTACTGCTACCACCCGGCGCTCGGCATCGACGGCTCCTGCCGCGTCTGCATCGTCCGCATCGAGAAGATGCCGAAGCTCCAGACGGCCTGCTCGACGGTATGCCTCGAGGGGATGGTCGTGGACACGCGGTCGCCGGAGGTGGTCGCGGCGCGAGCCTCGGTCTTCGAGTTCCTGCTCCTCAACCACCCGCTCGATTGCCCGGTGTGCGACAAGGGCGGCGAGTGCCCGCTGCAGGACTATTCGAATGCCTTCGGCCCGGCGACCAGCCGCATGGACTTCGCCCGTCGCGTGTTCGACGGCGAGGGGGTGAAGGGGGACGTCGATTTCGGACCGACGCTGATCCTCAACCGCAACCGCTGCATCCTCTGCACGCGGTGCGTCCGCTTCATGCGCGACGTGGACGGCGACGCGCAGATCGCGATCCAGGACCGCGGCAACGGCAGCCAGATCGAGACGTTCCAGGAAGAAGGCGTCCACTCGCTCCTCAGCGGGAACCTGATGGACGTCTGCCCGGTGGGCGCCATCACCACGAAGGACTACCGGTTCGCGTCCAGGCCGTGGGACAACCCGACGGCGGTCGACACGATCTGCACGCTCTGCTCGAAGGGCTGCAGCATCACGGCCTGGTTGCGCGCCAAGCCGGAGTGGGCCAAGGGACCGCGCATCGCCCGCGTCACGCCCAGGTTCAACCCCGACGTGAACGAGTACTGGATGTGCGACACCGGCCGGTTCGACTACCACTTCGTCGAGGGCGACGACCGGCTGCAGCGCCCGCTCGTGCGCAACGCCGCGGGCGAACTCGAGCCGGCGGCCTGGCACGACCTTCTGGCGCGGCTCGGCGCCGCGCTCGGCTCGACACGCGACGGCCTGCGCGGCCGCCTGCGGTTCCTGGCGTCGGCGCACGCGTCGCTCGAGGAGCTGGCGGTGCTGGGCCGCCTCGCCATCGGCCTGCACGGCGAAGGCGCGGAGCAGGCGATCGCCGTCGGCTGGCGGGTCAGCGGGAAGACGCAGCCCGCGCGGACCAGGTTCGTCGTGCCGGCGCTCGACGCGCCCAACGTCGAAGGCGCCCGTGACCTGGGCCTGCGCGTGGCGGCCACCGCGGACGGCGCCGCCGATCTCGCCGCGCTGCGCGCCGCGGTCGACGCGGGCGAGGCGCAGGCGATCTACGTGCTGGATCCCGGGCCCGCCGGATCTCTCGGCGACATCGCGTGGCTCGTCGAGGCCCGCCGCGCCGGCCGCGTCAAGCTGCTGGCCGTGCAGGGGATCCTCCTGAACGACCTCGCGCGGGCCGCCGACTTCGTGCTGCCAGGCGCCAGCTACCTCGAGAAGAACGCCTGCTTCACGAGCGACAAGCATCTCGTGCAAGCCACGTCGCGGGCCGTCGCGCCCCCCGGCGACGCCATGGAGGACTGGCAGATCCTGGTCAACCTGGCGGTGGCGCTCGGCGTCGCCCTCACGTACACCACCGCGGAGCAGATCCGCGCGGAGATCGCCGCCGCCCTGCCTGGCCTGGCCGGCTACGCCGGCCTCGCGCAGATCGGCTTCGCGCGGCCGACGACGAGGCGATCGGCCCTGCAGGCCTCGAACCCGTCCGAGCGCCGCAAGTGGGAGACGATGTTCAAAGACCTGCCCCCGGTGAAGTTCGCAGGCGGGTCGGACCCGACGTCGAAGCAGGGATAGGCCGGCGCCGCGCGCCGGTGGCGGCGATCGCGCCATGAAGAACCCCATCCTGAGGACGACCCTCGTGGTGCTGGCCCTCGCGGCCCAGGCGGCTGCAGGGGTCTTCCTCGTCCGCTCCGAGCGGCAGAAGACCGCCGCGCGCGACGCGTTCGAGAACCTGGTAAGGGACACCGGCCGCGCGCAGACGCTGGTCGGCGAGCTGCGAAGCGCCGCGGCGGGCCTGGTGGCGACGAACCAGGATGCGGCGGACTGGGTGCCGAGACTGGCCCGCCTCGTCCAGACCGCCGGCGACACCCTCAACAGGATCGATCGCGCTCCGCTCTCGACCGAGTCCGCCCAGGACGTGGCGGCGGCCGCCGAGGCCATCGCGACGTTCGCGAAGCTGTCGGACCGCGTGCGCGATCTCGTCGCCGACGACCAGCCCGTCACGGCGTCGTCGGTCGTGTTCGGCGAGGCCGCCCGGCACCTGGGAGTCGCGTCGGCCGCGCTCGCCAGCGCGGGCACCACCCAGGGGCAGGCCGTGGGGCGGGAGGTCGCCCGGCTGAGCCTCAACGAGGCGTTTGCGCTCGGTGGCGCCGCCTCGTGGACGGTCGTGGTCCTGCTGATCCTGCTGCCCCGCACCGTGGTCGAGGCCACCCCGGATTCGGCGGAGGCCGGCGTGGCGACGAGCGTCGGCCTCTCGCTCGGCGGTCCGCCAAACCAGGCACCCGCAGGCGCCGACAGCCCCGGTTTCGATCTCGACCTCGCCTGGCGCAACCAGCAGGCCGCAGCCATCACCGCGCCCGAGCCGCCCCACGAGTCGGAGCAGCAGATCGAGGACGACCTGCGCCGCGAATCCGGCCTGCGCCTGAACATGGTCGCGCAGGTGGACCTCGACGAGGCGGCGCGCCTCTGCACCGACCTGGCGCGGATGAAGGAGGCGGGCGAACTCACGGGCCTGCTGGCCCGGGCGGCCGAGCTGCTCGACGCCTCGGGCATCGTGCTGTGGATCGTCGGAACGGACGGTTCCGAGCTCAGGCCCGCCGCCAGCCACGGTTACAGCGACCGCGCGCTGGCGCGAATGCGGGCACTTTCGGGCCGATCGGAAAACGCCGTCTCGGTCGCCTTCCGGACGGGCAAGCTGGAGGTGGTGAAGGGCGGCAGAGACAAGTCCGGCGCGATCGTCGCGCCGATCGTCGCGCCCGGCGGCTGCGTCGGCGCCATGGCCGCCGAGATCAGGCACGGCGCGGAGGCGAGCCCGTCGGTGCAGGCCGCCGCCACGATCGTGGCGGCACAACTCGCCTCGCTCGTCGCCGAGACCACGACGACGACCTGATCCCGATGCCTCACGGCTTACGGCCTACGGCTTACGCCTCCGCCCTGAGCCTTGAGCCGAGAGCCTCCGGGCCTGAGCCCTGAGCCTCGAGCCTTGAGCCTCCCGGCTTGACCTTCAGGGCGAGCGGCTGGCGATTGCGAACCAGGGAGATCTCGACCTCTTGCCCCTCCGGGACGGACCGGATCGCCCGCGCCAGGTCGGAGACCGTCTTCACGGCCACGCCGCCGACCGCGGTGACGACGTCGCCGGCCCTGAGTCCCGCCCGCGCCGCCGGGGAGTCCTCGGTGACGCTGCTCACCAGCACGCCCTCCTTCGCGCCGAAGTACTCCGTCAGCTGGGGCGTCATCTCCTGCGCCACGATGCCGACGCGGCCGGCGCCGGACGACCAGTCGTCGAAGGGCCCGCGCTCGCGCGGGTCCAGCGGCTGGAGCCGAATCGGGGGCAGGCCGCGCGAATTGCTGTCGAGGCCTCGCATCAGCTCGGCGAACGAATCGTCGAGGTCTCGGCCGACCGGTCCAGGCGTGACCGACAGCTCCAGCCGGTTCCCGTCCCGTAATACGCCGATCTTCACCGCGAGGCGCTCCGGAGTCTCGGCGAGCAACCGCCTGAGCTGGCGGGTGCTGCGCACGTGCTCGCCGTCGAAGTCCGAAATGACGTCGCCGGCGCGGAGCCCGCCCTTGTCGGCGGCGCCACCCGGCTGCACGCTCTCGACGTAGACGCCTTCTGCCGACGGCAGCGTCCGTTCCCTGACAGTGGCCGCGTCGAGATCCCGCAGCGTAACGCCGAGCTGGCTGCCGCCGCCTGACACCAGGTCGAGGCGGCTCCCGATCTGGGGGTCCATGCGAAACGTCGGCGACGCTCCCTGGCTCCCCTGGGTTCCGCCCGACTGGGGCGCCACGGCCGAGGCGGACACGCCCACGACCATCGCAGCCCCGACCGCCGCCGCGCTCACCAACCAACGCATGGTCACCTCCAGCTTCTCCAATTGAGACGGGCGAACCCGGCCGCGAGTTTGCGCCCGGCGTCCCTGCGCGAGGGCAGTTGTCCGTCACATCGTCAGGACGAGGTCGCCAGGGCTGGCCGGCGGCGGGCGGAATCGTGCGGGTTTTCGCAGGGTCTTCCCCGGCACGGATCTTGATGAATAAGGGGGCAATCGCGTGGAATCGGCGGGGTGCACAACAACTCAGGCAGGCGCTGGCATCGTTGCACCTCGAATGTCTGGCAGGGCATCCGGTTCCACGCGATCTTCCGTGTACGGCCGTGAGCCCGCCCAGGGCCGGCCCTCCTCGCTCAAGCCGTGATTTCGACCGCGACGGCCGTCATGTCGTCGTTCGGCGGCGTGTCGCCGCGGAAGGCCTCGACGGCCGCGAAGATCCGGTCCACGATCTCGCGGGACTCCAGCCCGCGCGCCTCCCGGACGATCTCGATGACGCGCGCGGTGCCGAACTCCGCGCCGTCCGCGTTCATCGCCTCGTACACGCCGTCGGTGCAGAAGACGAACAGGTCCCCCTTGTGCAGGTCGAACGTGATTTCGTCGTAGCGCGAGCCGGCGAAGGCCCCGAGCGGCACGCCGGCGATCTCGACCGGCGCGCACTCGGCGCCGGAGCGGCGGATGGGGTACGGCAGGCCGGAGTTCGACAGGACGACGGTGCGGCGCTTGAGGTCGAACACGGCGTAGCAGAGCGTGCAGTAGTACTCCTCGAGCTGGCGCTCGTGGAGGATGGTGTTGGCCGACGAGAGCACGTTGGCCGGGCCGAAGCTGTGCGGCGCGAACTGCCGCCGGAACGTGCGGGAGCGAATCAGCTCGCCGGCAAAGGCGCCGTAGAGCGCCGCCGGGACCCCCTTGCCCGACACGTCCCCGACGGCCACGGCGAGCGTGTTGGCCTCGGGCGACAGGTAATCGTAGAGATCGCCGCCCAACTCGCGCGCCGGGGCGAAGCGCGCCGCCACATCGACGCCCTTCATCCGCTTCGGCAGCTCGCTCGGCAGCAGCGCCGCCTGGACCCGCTGCGCGAACCGCAGCTCCCCCTCGAGCCGCTCCTCGTTGGACCTGATCGTCTCGTAGAGCCGCGCGTTCTCGATGGCCACCGCCGCGTGGCCCGCGAGCATCGTCATCATCTCGACGTGGCTCTTGGTGAAGGCGTCGAGTTCGGGGCTCTCGAGGTCGATGACGCCGATGCAGCGGTCCTTGACGAGCATCGGGATCACCAGCTCCGACCGGACGTCTTCCATCGCGTTCACGTAGCGGGCGTCCTTGTGGACGTCGGGGACGAGCACGATCTCCTTGCGCTCGGCCGCGTAGCCGACCAGGCCTTCGCCCATCCGCACCGATCGGGGCGTCGTCTTCTCGTTGTACTTGAGCGCCAGCTTCGTCTCGAGCTCGCCGGTGGCCGGGTTCAGCAGCAGGATGCCGAACGTGCGGTACTCGATGAGCCGCTTGGTGAGCTTGGCCAGCCTGACGAGCAGCGCGTCGAGGTCGAGGATCGACGACACCTCGCGGGCGACCTCGGCCAGCGTCTCCAGCATCTCCGCGTTCTGCCGCTCCTTCTCGAAGAGCCTGGCGTTCTCGATCCCGACGGCGACCGCCGCCGCGAACTGCCTGAGGATCGCCTCGTCGAGCTCTGTAAACTGCTCGACGACGGGGCTGAGCAGGTTCAGCGCGCCGACCACCTTGCCCTTGCGGCGCAATGGGACGACCAGCTCCGATCGGGTCCCCGGCACGATTTCCACGTACCGCGGGTCGGCGAGCACGTCGTGTACCAGGATGGGCTGCTCCGCGGCGACGGCCGCGCCGACGATCCCCTGGCCCACCGAGAGGCGTTGCGTCCGGGCGAGGTCCTCCGGGTAGCCGACCGCGTAAGCGATGTAGAGGTCGCGCCGCCGCTCGTCGATGAGGTAGACGGCGAAGGAGGTGAACGCGGTCAGGCGGCTGATGAGCTGCGGGATCCGCTGCAGCAGCTCGTCGAGGTCGAGCACCGAGGTCACCTGCCGCCCCAGGTCGAAGAGCGTGGTCAGCAGCTGCTGGTCGCTCGGCCTCGGCAGGGCGCCGGAGGCCGGGCCCGGCCCGCCAGACGGCGAATCGGAAGAGGATGAGTGCATGAGCGTCGATGAACTTCGGGACTCCGACAATGTAACCGGATTATACTTCTCAGCTTACCGCAGGAGTCCGGGAGCGTTCACGCGATGGAACTGCCACTGCCCCTCGACAACGCCGCGATCGAGCGGATCCTTCCGCATCGCTTCCCGTTCCTGCTCGTCGACCGCATCACCGAGCTCGAGACCGACAAGCGCATCGTCGGCATCAAGAACATCACCGCCGACCAGTATTTCATGACCAGAAACGCGGAGGACGGCCCGGCGATGCCGCTCACTCTCCTGACCGAGGCCGTCGGCCAGGTGGGCGCGATCCTCATCCTCGCCAAGCCCGAGAACCGCGATCGCCTGATCTTCTTCATGGGCATCGACCGCGTCCGCTACAAGCGGCCGGTGCGTCCCGGCGACGTGGTCGAGGTCGAAGCGACGGTGGTCCGCCTGCGCAGCAAGATGGGGATCGTGCGGGGCGTGGCCCGCGTGGACGGCAAGGTGGTGCTGGCCGGCACGATGACGTTCGCGCTCTCCCCGCCCAGGCCCTCCGCCGAGTAGCGGCGAGGCCCGCTCACTCCTCGCCCGGCCCTTTCCAGAACATGCGATCGAGACGCTTGTGGTAGGCGGTGAACTCGCCGTCGCCGGCGTTGTCGCGGATCGCCTGCCGCGCCATGTTGATCTTCGCGTCGAGGTCATCGACGGCCGACAGGATGAACGCCTCGACCGTCATCGGGACCACCGGCGATCCGTACTCCAGGCACCCGTGGTGCGAGAGGATCAGGTGCTGGATCGCGGTGAGCAGCGCCGGCGGGAACCCCTCGATCGCCGCGGCCGCGTCGCGAACGACCGCCGAGCCGAGGACGATGTGGCCGATGAGCCGCCCGTCGCGCGAGTAGGCGGTCGCCAGGTCGTAGTCGAGTTCCTGCAGCTTGCCGATGTCGTGCAGGACCGCGCCGGCCAGCACCAGGTCGGCGTCGGCCTGGTAGGCCCTCGCCACCTGCTCGCCGACGCTCGCCATCTGGAGGATGTGCTCGAGGAACCCCGCGCGGTAGGCGTGGTGCAGCGTCTGCGCGGCGGGCCAGACGCGCAGCTTCGCCTCGTGGGCGGCCACGACGTTCTCGAGCAGCCGCTTCACGTACGGGTTGGCGACCGCCGCGACCCGTCCCTGCAGCTCGGCCCACATCTCGTCGGCCGGCCGCGCCGACGCGATGACGCAGTCCTCCTCGCGGAAGCCCTCCTTCCGGTCCTGCTCCGGATGGACCCGCCGGATGTTCTCCACGATGAGCTGCAGGCGCTCGTTGTAGAGGTTGGCCCTCGCCTTCACCTTGACGAACTCGCCCGCCTCGAACTCCCCCTTGAGCCGATCGACGTCGTCGAACACGCGCGCGGCGATGCGGCCGGTGGCATCCTGCAGGACGAGTGACAGGAACTCGCCGTTGCGACCGGGGCGGAGCTCCTTCTGGGCGCACACGAAGAAGCCGAGACCGGCCGAATCGGAGGTCAACTGGCGGATGGGCGGCAGCATCTAGACAGCATAGCAGCCCGTGGCGCAACTCGCGACGCGCACCGGGGGCGACGCTGCGCCCGGGCCGGTCAGCGCCCGGGTTTTTCTCGAGCCGCGCCCGGCAGCGCCGGCGCCGGTTCGTCGAGGGCGAGGCAGACGAGGTCGCGGCCCTCGCGCTTCGCGCGGTAGAGGGCCTGGTCGGCGCGGGCGATCAGGTCGGCGGGATCGATCTCGTCGGGCCGTGCGCAGGCCGCGCCAAAGCTGCCCGTCACACCGACCGACTCCCCGTTCCACGGGACCTCGATCTTCCACAGCTCGCGCCGCAGCGTCTCGGCCGCCTGGCGGGCGCCCTCGAGCGGCGTGTCGGGGAGGAGGATCAGGAACTCCTCGCCGCCGTAGCGGCACTTGAGGTCGCTCGCCCGCAGCGAGTCGCGCAGGACGGCGCCCACCCTGGCGAGCACGGTGTCGCCGCACAGGTGTCCGTGCCGGTCGTTGATCGACTTGAACCGGTCGATGTCGAACATCACCAGGGACACCGGCTGCCGCGTGCGCCGGGCCCGAGCAAGCTCGAGCGCGATGCGGTCCATCGCGTTAGCGCGGTTGGCGCACCCGGTCAGCGCGTCGCGCATGCTGCTCTCGCGGACCTCCTGCAGCAGGTGCAGGCTGTTCAGCGACACACCCACCAGCGCCACCGTCGCGCCGACCAGCAGGCGCTGCCCGGGCACGAGCGCCGGCGCGCCCGCCGGCAGCCCGAGCACCCCAAGGCCCGTCTCGGCGGCGATCATCGGGAAGCAGACCTGGCCGCCGAGGTCGATGCCGTCCGGCAGCGCCGACACGCGCCGCTTCGAGAGCGCCTCGACCGCCAGGTCGACAACCGACGACTCGCCGCCGGCCGTGCGGACGACGGCGGGTCCCAGGAACGGTGTCCAGTTCCCCTCTCCTCCCGCCACCACCCAGACGTCGCCGCTGCCGGTGATCTCCGGCAGGTGGCGTCCGAGCACGCCGCGGACGGCTTCGAGGTCGGACGATTCGGTGAGGGCCTGCCAGAAGGTGACGAGGCGTTCGAGCCGCTGCGCCCGGTCCTGTGACTTGCGGGCCGCGGCGGCGTCGGCCGCCACCCGCTGTTGGAGCTGGCGTCGCTTGCCCTGGAGGAAGGCGAGCAGCGAGAGCGCCGCGATCGTGAATCCGGGCAGCAGCCCGATGTGGTTCCGGGTCTCGAAGTCCCGCATCGCCTCCATCACCGTCGACAGCTGTCCCGAGAACGCCACGGCGGATGCCGCCGCGAGACCGCCGACGAGCAACAGTTCCTGACGTCCGATACGCATAATGACGACCGCGTACAGTTCTCCGCCGCCCTATGTTATCGGCCCCGACGGCCTCCCCCGACAGCCGGCCAGGGACCCGGCTGGGACCCGGCCATTCCGCGGGCGGCGCCGGCGGCGGTAGGATCGAGGTGGGGGCCCGGCCGGCGGGCCGCGCCCGAGAGGTTTTGTGACGACTGATTCCACTAGGCCGGCGCCCGCCCACGTCTCTCTCCCGGTGCTCGGGATGAGTTGCGCGGCGTGCGCCCGGACGATCGAGCTGACGCTCGAGGACACGCCGGGCGTCGAGACGGCCGACGTCAACTTCGCCACCGGCCGGGCCGTGGTGACGTTCGATTCGGCCAGGGTCGCGGTCGGCGATCTCGTGAAGGCGGTCCGCGATGTCGGTTACGACGTCATCGACAGCGGCGGGACTGCGGCCGGGAGCGACACCGCTCGCGGCGCGGGCGGGGCCGAGGCCACCGCGGACCTCGAGAAGCAGGCGCACCAGGCCTCCTACCGGGACGTCCGGCGGCGGCTCGCCGTGGCCGTCGGCCTGACGGCGCCGCTGATGATCGTCAGCATGGGGCACCTGCGCTTCCCGGGCGCCGACCTGCTGCAGCTCGCGCTGGCGCTGCCCGTCGTGGCGTACTCGGGCGCGCCGTTCTACCGCGGCGCGTGGAACAGCCTTCGCCACCGGGCGGCGGACATGAACACCCTCATCGCCGTCGGCACCGGCGTGGCCTTCGGCTACTCGGGCGTCGTCACGCTCGCGCCCTCCTGGCTCGCCGGCGCGATGCCCGCCCGCCACGGCGCGGCGTCCCCGTCGCTCGACGTCTACTTCGAGGTCTCGACGGCGATCATCGCGCTCGTCCTGCTGGGCCGGCTGCTCGAGGCGCGCGCCCGGGGGCGCACGTCGGAGGCCATCAGGCGGCTGGTCGGCCTGCAGCCGCGGACGGCGCGGGTGCTCGTGGACGGCCGGGAAGTCGAGATTCAGGCGGCAGACGTCGCCGTCGGCCACGTCGTCGTCGTCCGGCCGGGCGAGCGCGTCCCGGTGGACGGCCCGGTGCTCGACGGCGTGTCGGCCGTCGACGAGTCGATGCTGACCGGCGAGTCGCTGCCGGTCGACAAGGCCGCCGGCGCGCAGGTGTACGGCGGGAGCGTGAACACGACGGGGAGCTTCACCTTCCGCGCCACGAGGGTGGGCCGCGACACGACGCTCCAGCAGATCATCCGGCTCGTCGAGGAGGCGCAGGCCAGCCGGGCGCCGATTGCCAGGCTGGCGGATGTCGTCTCGGGCTACTTCACGCCGGCCGTGATCAGCGTCGCCATCGCGACGTTCGTCATCTGGTTCGACCTGCTCCCGGCCGGCGCCCGTTTCACGCCGGCGCTCGTCAGCTTCGTGGCGGTGATGATCATCGCCTGCCCGTGCGCGATGGGCCTCGCCACGCCGACCGCGATCCTGGTGGGGACCGGCCGGGGGGCCGAGAAGGGGATCCTGATCCGCGGCGGCGCGATCCTCGAGCGGGCCGGACAGATCACGACGGTCGTCCTCGACAAGACGGGCACGATCACCGTCGGGCGGCCGGAGGTGACCGACCTGGTCGGCGTCGGCGGCACGGCCGAAGACGACCTGCTCGCGCTCGCGGCGTCCGCCGAGCGCCGGTCCGAGCATCCGCTCGCGGCGGCGCTCGTCCGCGCCGCGGGGGAGCGGGGTCTCGAACTGCGCGACGCGGAGCGCTTCGAGGCGATCCCCGGCCGCGGCATCGCGTGCCGTGTCGGGGACCGGCAGGTGGCGATCGGGAACGAGACGCTGATGCGCGAGCGCGGCGTGGACCTCGACCCTGCGCGGCAGGCGATCGACCGGCTGGCCCGGTCGGCGAAGACCGTGATGATCGTGGCGGTCTCGCGCGCCGGGTCGGCGGCGGGCTCCGGCTTCTCGGTGGCGGGCCTGGTGGCGATGGCCGACACGCCGCGGCCCGAGTCGGCGCCGGCCCTCGCGAGGCTGAAGGCGATGGGCCTCCAGGTCGTGATGATGACGGGCGACAACCCGGCCACCGCGGAGGCGATCGCGAGGCAGGTCGCGCCCCCGGGCGCGTTCGATCGGATCATGGCCGGCGTGCTGCCGGACCGGAAGGCCGCGGCGGTGAAGGCGCTCCAGGAGGAGGGCCGGATCGTCGCCATGGTCGGCGACGGCATCAACGACGCGCCCGCCCTGGCGCAGGCCGACGTGGGCATCGCGGTCGGGTCGGGGACCGACGTCGCCATCGAGGCGGCCGACATCACGCTGATGCGCAACGATCTGAACGGCGTCGCCGAGGCGATCCGGCTCTCGCGCCGCACGCTCGGCGTGATCCGGCAGAACCTGTTCTGGGCGTTCTTCTACAACGCGCTCGGCATCCCGCTCGCCGCCGGCGCGCTCTACCCGTTCACCGGCTGGCTGCTCAACCCGATGGTGGCCGCGGCCGCCATGTCGTTCTCGTCGGTCTCGGTGCTCGCCAACAGCCTGCGCCTTCGCCGCGCCTGAGGGTTCGCGATGGACTCAGCCCAGATCGTCGTGACGGCGGCCGGCGCCGTCCTCATCGCGGCGGTGCTGCTGTTCTTCTTCGGGCCGCGGCGCGGGCGGCCGTAGAAGCCGGCTCTGGGCTCTGGGCTCTCGACCCTCGGCGCCGTCCGGCTCAGGGCTTGAGCCCTGAGCCGAGGGCCGTGAAGCGCATAGCGTGAGGCATGCTCAGAAAACGGCGCCGAGGCGCGGCGGCCCAGTCGGCCCTATGCCGCGCCGCAGGGATCTGCCCGAGCAAAGCGTAAACCTGCCCCGACCGTGCTGCCAGGGAGGGGCCGCTTTGCGAGCGGCAGACCCGAGACGCGGCGTTCAATAGGGCGCGGCCGCCACGCGCGGCGCGGTGCTCCGCGCCGGTTGTTGTCACGGGCCATGGTGAGCCCAGGCTCATGACGCAGCAAGGCGTAGGCCGGGCGTTCGGAGTCGCCTTCCCTTATAATCTCCCGCGTGGACCTTTCAGCCGCCGACGCCAGGGACCGCGCCTTCGCGCGGCTGTGCGATCACGCCCGGGTCGGCGCCTTCGTCGGGATCCTCTCGGACCGGGGCGATCGCACGCTGGCGGTCAACGCGCAGCTCCGCCTGATCTTCGGCTACCCGGCCGAGACGGGCGAGGACGGGGTGGCGCCGTTCGGCCTCGATCGGTTCATCGACCCGCTGGCGCGGCCGAACCTGGTCGACCGGCTCCGGCGCGACGGATCGATCGCCGACTTCCTGGTCCGCGTCCGCCGCGCGGACCTCACGCCGATCTGGGTCGAGATCACCGGCTGGGCCGAGGCGGCCGCCGACGGCAGCGTGCGCCTCGAGGCGCTGGTCCGCGACGTCAGCGACCGGAAGAAGCTCGACGATCAGACCCGGGACCTCTACCACCAGCTGCTGCAGGCCGAGAAGCTCGCCTCGCTCGGCCAGACGATCTCGGGGATCGCGCACGAGCTGAACAACCCGCTGGCCACGATCCTGACGTGGGCCGAGCGGCTCTCGCAGCGCCAGGCCGACGACCAGACGCGCCGCGGCCTCGACGTCATCCTCTCGGAAGCCGAACGCTCCGCCCGGATCGTCCGCAACCTGCTGACCTTCGCGCGCAAGCGCCACACGACGCGCGCGATGGTGGACGTCAACCAGGTCGTCGAGGAGACGCTGACGCTGCGCGCCTACGAGCAGCGCGTCACCAACATCAACGTCATCCGCGCGCTGGCGGCCGGCCTGCCGCAGGTGTTCGCCGACCCGCACCAGCTGCAGCAGGTGCTCCTGAACCTGGTCATCAACGCCGAGCAGGCGATGCTGTCGGCCCACGGGCACGGCACGATCGTCGTGCGCACGTGGCACGACGGCAGCAACGACTCGGTGGTGCTCGAGGTGAACGACGACGGCCCGGGGATCCCGGAGGAGACGCGGACGAAGATCTTCGACCCGTTCTTCACGACCAAGGAGGTCGGCAAGGGCACGGGACTGGGCCTGACCGTCGCCTACGCGATCGTCCAGGAGCACGGCGGGCGGATCTGGATCGGGTCGCCGGAGGACGGGAGCGGCGGCGCGTCGTTCTTCGTCGCGCTGCCGACCGGCGACGCGAGCGCGGTGCGCGCGCCGCAGCCGCCGCCGGAGGAGATCGCGAAGGACCTGCCGCGCGGCGCGTCGGTGCTCCTGGTGGAGGACGAGCCGGCGCTGGCGCAGGCGGTCGGCGACGGCCTCGCCGACGCGGGCTTCGTCGTCGACCTCGCGAGCGACGGCGAGCAGGCCCTGGCCCGAACGGGGGCCAGGACCTACGATCTGATCGTGTGCGATTTGAAGATGCCGCGGGTCGACGGAATGCAGTTCTACCGGGCCATTGCCGCGACCATGCCCGCGCTGGCGCGCCGGGTCATCTTCGTGACCGGCGACGTGGTCGGCACCGACGCGGAGCGGTTCCTCGAGGAAACCGGCTGCCGCTGGCTCGCCAAGCCGTTCAGGCTCGCCGACTTGCTGCGGGCGGCGCGCGACGTTCTCGGATAGCACAGCACGGCGGCGAGAGCCGAGGCCCTCGACGGCTGCGCTTCGGGCCGCGCGGCCTTGGCCTGCGCCGGGCGGGCGAAGGGCAGCACGGGCAGCGCGGCCTTGGCCTGCACCGGGCGGGCGACCGGCAGCACGGGCCGCGCGGCCAGCGGGACGCGCGGCGTGAACGCGGTGATGACCGGCGGCTGCTTGACGGCGCCCGTCGCCCGCGCGCTCGGGGCCGACGGCTCGAGCGCCGCGCGCAGGCGCTGGATCGCGCGGGCGTGCAGCTGCGACACGCGCGACTCGTTGACGCCCAGCTCCGCGCCGATCTCCTTCATCGTGACGTCGCCAAAGTAGTAGAGGCTCACCAGCCGCCGCTCGCGCGCCGGCAGCGTGCCCATCGCGCGGCGGATCCGCTCCTTGATCTCGGTGCGCTCGTAGGCGGAATCGGGGGCGTCCGGCTCGGACGGCACGAGCGCCGCGGGCAGCGACGTCTCGTCGACGCGATCGGCGCTCGCCAGCGGGGACGTGGACTCGATGGTGTGGATCCGGACGATGGTGCGGCCCAGGCGCTTCTCGTCGGAGCCGACCTTGGCCGCCAGGTCCGCCAGCGACGGCTCGTGGCCCAGCTCGCGGCGCAGCGTCTCGCGGGCGGCTTCGAGCTCGCGGCGCACGCGGCGCACGCCGCGCGGCCACGCCTCGCGCCGGAGCGCGTCGATCATCGCCCCGCGCACGCGCCGCTCGGCGAAGGTCTCGAACTTGATGCCGCGCGCCTCGTCGAAACGATGGGCGGCGTCGATGAGCCCCATGACCCCGTCCTGCACCAGGTCCCCGATGTCGATCGAGTGCGGCATCGACGCCGCGAGGCGCCGCGCGAGGGCTTCGACAAACGGGAGCCCGGCGACGACGCGGCGGCTTTCGTGGGCGGGAATCGTGTGGGCCTGCATCTGACGTTCTCCTTGGCGACGTGTTCGCGACCGTTGGCTGCCTGACGAGCCCATCCTTTCGCAACCTCGGTGCCAGAATTGGACACTCTTCGCCCGCGCCGCCACAACGTGACGCCTGGCGGTCGATAACGTTTTGACCGGCAGTGACTTAACGCTCTTCTCGAGGGCCCCGTTCGGCGGGGGCGGTCGGGGCAGGCGTGCAGCTGAACAGTCAAAAGATTGACGAACCCATGGTTGCTGCTGTCAATTTTGTGACTGTGATCGGCGGATATGGCTTTTCCTGGAACACCTGGACGCCGGGTGGCGGGGTGAACGTGGTGCGGCGCGCGGCCGACGCTACTTGCCTGGCGGCAGGTCGCCGATCTGCGCGCGAATCTGTCTTGCAGTGCCCATGGCCTCGAGGGCGGCCGCCACGACCTGCGCCGCGCGAGACCTGTTCTTGTCCTGGTCGCACTTGGCTTCGAGCAGCTCGGCGTGGGAGAGAATGACGCCCAGCTCGTTGTTCAGCCTGTGGAACAACTCGCTCAGGTCCTTGTAAGTGGTCGTGTTGACGGCTTCTGACACGGCATCCTTCCGCGAGGCGCGAGAGACAGGTTCGCCCTGTCTATCGGCCGGAGTTTCGAGCGACTGTAGGTATCGCATTCCCGTCGTACTTCCCTCCGACGATGAGCTGTGTCAAGATGTTGGCGCCCTACTAAATGGCTGATATCACGAAACATCTGCTCATCGTCGAAGACGAGGCCCCGCTGCGCGAGGTCGTCGCCGAGCGGCTGGCCGACAACGGCTACGGCGTCGTGCAGGCCGCAAATGGTGAAGAAGCGCTCGAGCGGCTGGCCGAGTTCGCCTTCGACATCATCGTCACGGACCTTCGCCTGCCGGGCGTGGACGGCGGCAAGGTGCTCGAGGCCGCCGTCGCGCGCTACCCCGAGATCATCGGCATCGTCGTCACCGGCTATGGGACGGTGAAGGACGCCGTCGAGGCGATCAAGCGCGGCGCCGCCGACTTCGTCACCAAGCCGTTCCAGTTCGACGAACTGCTGCACGCGCTCGAGTCGGCGCTCGAACAGCGGCGCCTGAAATCGGAGAATGCCTACCTCCGGTCGCAGCTCGAGCGCCGTTACAGCTTCACGGGGATTATCGGCCGCAGCCGGCCGATGCGAGATCTCTTCCAGCTGCTCGAGACCGTGTCGGGCACGAGCAGCACGATCCTGGTCTCGGGGGAGACGGGCACCGGCAAGGAACTGGTGGCGCGGGCGATCCACCACAACAGCCCGAGGCGCAACGGCCCGTTCGTGGCGCTCAACTGCAGCGCGATCCCGGAGACGCTGCTCGAGGCCGAGCTGTTCGGCCACGTGCGGGGGGCGTTCACCGGCGCCGTCGGGACGCGGGTCGGGCGGTTCGAGCAGGCGAACAAGGGCACGCTGCTGCTCGACGAAGTGGGCACGATGGGCGGGCCGCTCCAGATGAAGCTGCTGCGGGCGCTGCAGGAGCGCGAGGTGGAGCGCGTCGGCGACTCGCGACCGATCAAGGTGGACGTGCGCGTCATCGCGGCCACCAACAGCGACCTGGCGCGGCTGGTGTCCGAGGGACAGTTCCGGGAGGATCTGTTCTACCGGCTCAACGTCATCCCCGTGCTGCTGCCGCCGCTGCGCGATCGCCGCGAAGACATCCCGCTGCTCGTGCAGCACTTCCTCGAGCGGTTCTGCCGGGAGTTCGCGCCGCCGAGGCCGCCGATGACCGTCTCGCAGCAGGCCATGCGCCGGCTGATGGCCTACTCGTGGCCGGGCAACGTGCGGCAGCTCGAGAACGCGCTCGAGCGGGCCGTCGCCCTCAGCCCCGGGCGGACGCAGATCGAGCTGGCGGACCTGCCGCCCGACGTCCAGGAACTGGGGCAGCCGCAGTCGTCCGCCGCGCTCGCGCTCCCCGACGACGGGATCGATCTCCAGGCCTACGTGTCGAACATCGAGCGCGAGCTGATCCACCAGTCGCTCGCGCGCTCGGGCGGCAACAAGGGGCGCGCGGCGCAGTTGTTGAACCTGAAGCGCACGACGCTCGTCGAGAAACTGAAGCGCCTGGAACGGGAGTGACCGCATGCCGCCTCGATTCACGTTCTGGACGATCATCATCGACGGGAAGCCGACCGCGTTTCGCGCGGCCGAGCAGGCCGAACTGCTGCCGACGCTGAAGCAGTTGCAGGCGAAGAACCCGACCGCCGTGATGAAGTGGTTCGCGCGCGGGCGGGTGTGGGAGTCGCCCGAGGACGCGCGCCGCGAGCGCGCTGAGGCGGAGGCCGCAACGCGCGAGGCGGCGGCCGCAGAGCGGCGCGGCCGCGAGTGGCGCCCCGGCGGCGAGCACCGCGACCCTCGCGAGCGGTTCAAGAAGGAGACGTTCCAGGCCAGGAAGCGCCGCGACAAGAAGGCGGCGAACCTGTCGCGCGAGCCTGGCCCTGGCGAAGGCGGCGTCCGTCCGCCGGCGCCCCCACGGCCTGACCGACCCGGCGGGCCAGGCGGACCCGGTGGCCCCCGTCCACCCTATCGCCCTGCTGGTTCTGGCGGCTCCCGTCCTCCGGGGCCCTATCGGCCGGGCGGGCCTGGCGGTTCTCGTCCTCCGGGGCCCTATCGGCCTGGCGGACCTGGCGGACCCGGTGGCCCCCGTCCACCCTATCGCCCTGCTGGTTCTGGCGGCTCCCGTCCTCCGGGACCCTACCGTTCGGGCGGGCCAGGCGGACCCGGTGGCCCCCGTCCACCCTATCGCCCCAATGGTTCTGGCGGCTCCCGTCCTCCGGCCCCCTATCGGCCGGGCGGACCTGGCGGTTCTCGTCCTCCTGGGCCATATCGGCCGGGCGGACCTGGCGGTTCTCGTCCTCCTGGGCCATATCGGCCGGGCGGACCTGGCGGCTCGCGTCCTCCGGCCCCCTACCGTCCGGGCGGACCTGGCGGTTCTCGTCCTCCGGGGCCCTACCGTCCGGGCGGACCTGGCGGTTCTCGTCCTCCGGCCCCCTATCGGCCGGGCGGACCTGGCGGTTCTCGTCCTCCTGGGCCATATCGGCCGGGCGGACCTGGCGGTTCTCGTCCTCCGGGGCCCTACCGTCCGGGCGGGCCTGGCGGTTCTCGTCCTCCTGGGCCATATCGGCCGGGCGGACCTGGCGGTTCTCGTCCTCCGGGGCCCTACCGTCCGGGCGGGCCTGGCGGCGATCGGCGGCGTGGCCCCGGCGGCTCTGGCGGTCATGCCCCCCACGGCGGCGGGTTCACGCGCCCACCCCGCGAGGATCGTCGAGATGAGTCACGGCCGGCACCGGTGGCGCCGCCTCCGGAGCAGGTTCGGAAGCCCGCGGCGCCGGTCGAGCGCATCGCGCCGCCGGTCAAGCCCGTCCCGTCAGCGCACGTGCCGCCGGCCAAGCCCGTCGCGCCGGAGCGCGTCGCGCCTCCGGCCGCGCCAGGCCCGCCGGCTCCGGCGCACAAGACGAAGCTGCCGCGCCTGAAGAAGCCGTAACCGTATTGACCGCTGATGGTCGGGCCCGACGACTCATCGTCAGTTCGGATTACTCATCGTCAGTTCGGATTACTCATCGTCAGTTCCGATTACTCACCGTCAGTTCCGATCACTCATCGTCAGTTCCGATTATGGTGTTCCACGTCGCCCTGTTCCGTCCCCGCGCCGACCTGAGCGAGGCCGACCGGGCCGTTCTCCTCGAGGCGTTCGAGGCGGCCCTGCGGCGGATTCCGTCGGTCAGGCGCTTTCACGTGGGGCGCCGCGTGACGCACGGTGCAGGCTACGAATCGCTGATGCCGGTCTCGCTCGATTACGCGGCGATCCTCGAGTTCGACGATCTCGCCGGCCTCCAGGCGTACCTTAACCACCCTGCACACGCGGCGCTCGGCCAGCGCTTCATGCGGTCGCTCGAGGCGTCAGAGATCTTCGATTACCAGATGCAGGGCGGCCGGGAACTCCATCGGCTCGCGCCGCCTGAGTGACCCGGGGAGCTTCCTACTTCCCGTCGCGGTCGTGGGCCTGTTCGACCGCGAGGTCAATCGCCTTCAGGTTGGGGTCGGGCCTGGCCCCGCCCGCCGTGCCGTCGGCGCGCGCCGCGCCCGAGATCACCGTTCCCCACCCGCGCCAGCCGCAGGCGTGACAGCGATGGAGCCTGAGGTGCGTGAAGGCCTTCCGCAGGCGCTCCCACGCGTTCCGGCTTCGGGACCGATGGATTCTCGGTGAGCCGCACTTCGGACAATTGAGCACGAGATATTCCCCCGGGCCGGATCGTCCCGCCCGCCGGCCGACCGGCGCCGGCGGGACGTCGGGCGCATGATAGCACCGGCGTCAGTCCGGCAGTCCCCCGCCGGAGTTCCCTTCGTCATCCCCGCCGTCGCCGCCCGCCATCTCCTCCTCGACCGCCTGGTCGAGGTCGCCGCCGAAGTCCTCGCCCATTTCCCGGCCCATCTTCTTCACGAAGCGGGCCACGCTCCTCGGGTCGTTCTCGTCGACCCCGCCCATCGCCGACGGGTCGGCCAGCGACTCGAGGCGCGCGTCCTCTGACTTCGGCGACGCGAACCGGGAGTAGAGCTTTTCGAGCTCGTCGCTCCCGCACGCGCGACAGCGCACCTCGCCGACGCGCGCCCGCGACAGGACGAGCGCGGTCGTCTTCCGGTGGCAGCGACGGCATTCGAACTCGAAGATCGGCATAAGCGTCGGTCGTCAGGCGCCGATGATGCGCCTGATCCTGGAGAAGAGCCCGGGGTTGTCCGCACGCCGGGCCGCGAGCAAATCGAGGCACGCCCCGATGCCGGCCACCGGCTCGATCCCGAGCCGCTGCGCGTTGGGCGGGATGTCCGTGAAATCCCCGCCCCAGACGAGAACCGCGCGGGCCCGAGACTCGAGCTTGACGTCGAGGCAGTTCTCCGGCCGGTCGTCGACGACGACGTCGAGCGACAGCGCGGCGGCCACCTTCCCGCGGGGTCCCTTGAGCACGTAGACGCTGGGCAGGTCGAAGCCGTGGGCGACCAGCCAGCGCTGCGTCTGGGTCTGCGTGCTCTCGCCGCCGCTCGAGGGCCGCTGGGTGATGAAGATGACTTCCCACCCCTGTGCCTTCGCGAGCGCGGCGAGGCGGGCGACGATTCCGGGTTCGGTCTCGGCCAGCGATTCCCAGAAGTTCTCGGTGTTCCGCACCGCCTCCCAGATGTCGTGCTGCTGCTGGCGGGTCAGCGCCCGGAACCGGGCCGGCTCGACCTGTTCCTCCTCCGCGGTCGGCCCGTCGTTCGCCGTCGGCGCGTTCGGCTCGGCTGGCGGCGGCGTGACGGCCCCGGCGCGGTCTCGTCCTGCCGTGTCGGCCTCGGGCTTCGGGGCCTCCCCGAACAGGCGCGTGGCGATCTCCGCGAGCGCGGAGTCGAGATCGGCGATGACGCCGTCGCAGTCGAACGCGATCCTGAGCGACATGGAGGTTCCTGGGCTGGCCCGGCCGGCGGCTCCGGACGCCGTGGACGCCCATGATAGCACCGGCGACCGCGATGCCGGAGACGCGCAGCCGGCCACCGGCGGTCCGGTTACGGGAAGAACTCTGCGATGTCGGCGCGCAGCGCCGCGATCGAATCGGCGTGGTTCACGGCGACGCGGAGACGGCCGCCGCCGACGAGGCCCTTCGTGTACCAGGCGCAGAGGGCGCGGAGCTTGCCGATCACCCAGCGCTCGCGGCCGCGAGCCGGGCCGGCGGCGTCGGAGGAACGCGCGCGGCCGTCCCCATCCTCCGGCGCGTCGGACTCGGCGTCCGTCAGGCCGGCGACGTGCCGGAAGTCCGCCGGTTCGCTGGCCCGCTCGACGAGCAGCAGGTCGATGTAGTCGAGCAGGAAGCCGCGCCGGTCGGCGGCCGAGACGGCCGGGACGGGCCGGCCCGCGGCGCTGGCCTCGGCCTGGGCGAAGACCCAGGGGTTGCGGAGCGCGCCGCGGCCGACGAGCACGCCGGCCACGCCGCCGTCGCGCACGTGACGCACGAGTTCTTCCGGCTCGACGCAGTCGCCGTTGCCGAAGACCGGGATCGACACCGCCCGCGCGACCCGCTCGATCAGGGCCCAGTCGGCCCGCCCGCTATAGGCTTGCGCGGCGGTCCGGCCGTGCACGGTGACGGCCGACGCGCCCGCGCGTTCGAGGAGCTGCGCCAGCTCCGGCGCATTCGTCTCGCCATCGTCCCAGCCGGCGCGCATCTTCACCGTCACCGGGATCGACACCGCCCGGGCCATCGCCCGCACGATCGCCGCCGCCCGCTCCGGGTCGCGCATCAGGCTGCAGCCGGCCTGCCCCTTCGCGACCTTCGGCACCGGGCAGCCCATGTTGACGTCGACGACGTCGGCGCCGAGCCGCTCGACCACCCGCGCCGCGATCGCCATCTTCCCGGGATCGCCGCCGAAGATCTGCACGGCGACCGGGCGTTCCTCCTCGGTGAACTCGGCGTACTCGAGCGTCCGGTCGATGCCGCGCACCAGCCCTTCGCTGCTGACCATCTCGGTCACGACCAGGCCGCAGCCGCCGTGGCGCTTGACCAGGCGCCTGAACGCCGTGTCGGTCAAGCCGGCCATCGGCGCGAGGCCGAACGGGGAGGACAGGGTGATCACAGTAATCGGAACTGACGCAGAGGAATCGGGTTCTTCGATGAGGAATCGGCTCCTTCGATGAGCGATCGGCTCCTTCGATGAGGAATCGGGGCCTTCGACGAGGAATCGGTTTCTTCGCTGAGTGATCGGGTCCTTCGCTGAGAGATCGGGTCCTTTTCCTTTGCGTCCGAACCGATCCCTCTGCGTCAGAACCGATCCCTTTGCGTCAGAACCGATCCCTTTGCGTCAGAACCGATCCCTCTGCGTCAGAACCGATCCCTCTGCGTCAGAACCGATCCCTCTGCGTCAGAACCGATCCCTCTGCGTCAGTTCCGATTCCTCTGCGTCAGAACCGATCCCTCTGCGTCAGAACCGATCCCTTTGCGTCAGAACCGATCCCTCTGCGTCAGAACCGATCCCTCTGCGTCAGAACCGATCCCTTTGCGTCAGAACCGATCCCTCTGCGTCAGTTCCGATTCCTCTGCGTCAGTTCCGATTCCTCTGCGTCAGTTCCGATTACGTCAGTATGCTCTGACGTCCGCCGCATCCACCGTGGTCGCGACGGCGCGGCCGATCAGCTCGACCGAGAGCACGAGCCTGGCGTGCCGGTCCTTCTTGACCAGCAGGCCGGTGACGCCCTTCAACGGGCCGTGAATCACCTCGACGCGGGAGCCCTCGCTGATGAACGGGCACGGGTCGTACTGGAGGTCGCTCATGACCAGCCGGCGGACGGCCTCCACTTCGGCGTCGGACACCGGCGCGAGCTGGCCGTTGAAGGAGACGATGGTCGCCACGCCCCTGCAGGTGAGGACGCGCAGCGAGTCGGCCGGGTCGAAACGGGCGAAGCAATAGCCGGGGAACAACGGCCAGTCGACGAGCTTGCGGCGGTCCTTCCAGCGGCTCCAGCGGGGCACGGTCGGCAGAAAGACCTCGACGCCCTTCCGCTCCAGTTGCTCGTGGACCGCCTTCTCGGCGCGCGAGCGCGTCCAGACGGCAAACCACGGCGGCACGGCTATTTCTTCTCCGGCGCCGGCGGCGCGCTGGCGACTACCGCGTCCTCCGCCACCTTCTGTTCGAAGATCTTCTTGAGCTCGGGGTTCTTCCAGTCGAGCACGGCCTGCGCCCGGAGCTTCTGCAGGTAGCGGCTGAACTCGGCCGCCTGCTTGGAGTTCGCCACGCGGTTCCCGATGTCTTCCTTCGCCTGGTCCCACGGCAGCAGGGTGGCGTCCTTCAGCGTCTCGATCTTGAAGATCTGGTAGCCGCTCTGCGTGTGGATCACAGGCGTGATCTCGCCGACCTTCAGCGGCTCGATGATCTTCCGCAGCGCCGGCGCGAGGTCGGTCAGGGTGATCGGGCCGATGAGGCCGCCGTTGGCCTTCGACGCCGCCGTCGACTCGTCGGCGACGGCCTTCTCGAAGGCCTCGCCGGCCTGGAGCTTCGCGTAGAGCGCGTCCGCCTTCGCCTTGGAGGCCTGGTCGTCGGCCGGCGCCGGCACCGGGATCAGGATCTCGCGCAGCATCACCGTCGCCGGCGACGTGAACTCGGCCTTGTGCGCGTCGTAGTACGCCTTGGCCTCGGCCTCGGTGACCGAGATGTGCCCGTAGACCTCGGTGCCCTCCACCTGCTGGATGATCATCGACTTCTCGAGGCGCGACCTGAGCTCGGTCATCGTCAGCCCCTCGGCCTTCATCGCCTGCTGGAACTGCTCCTCGGTCTCGAGCTTGTTCTCCTTCTTGATGTTGTCGAGCGTCTGCTTGAACTTCTCGTCGGTCAGGTGGTAGCCCAGCTCCCGGCCGCGCTGCAGGAGGAGCAGCTCGTCGACGGCGTCCACGATGATCTGGGGCGTGATCTGCGCCAGCTCCGCCGACAGCTCGGCGTTGGTCATCGACTGCGGGTTCTCCTTCTTCGCCCTGATGGCCGCCGACTGGCGCGCCTCGAGATCGCTCTGTGTGAGGATGTCGCCGTTCACCTTCACGAGAATCCGCTCGATGATTTCGCTGCGGGGCGCGGAGGCGCCGAGGGCGACCACGCCGAGGAGGACGACGAGACCGCTGGCGAGAAGACGTTTGGTCATTGAACCTCGTGAACTCTGAATCTTACTTCGATCCGAGAAGTTCGCTCAAGATCTGCTGAACGCGGGTGAGAACGCCGGCCGGGCCCCGGGGGTCCTCCCGCTCGGGGCGGAGGATCGCCTCCTTGCTGAACCCCGGCCGCACCACGTCCTCGGTGGCGCGCGCGGTCCACCACGAGCGGGCGGCCGGTCCGACGCGCCCCGGCACCGGCCGCGGGCCCGGGCGTGCGCGTCCCGGCCCGGCCTGCGGTGCGGGCGCGCGGCTGACGAGGCCGGACCGGTCCGGTCCCCTGGACGCCTTCGCCGGTGTCCAGCCGAGGTCGAGCTTCAAGCTCGACGGTGGGGCCAGCGTCACCTCCGGGCGGTCGGCGACCAGCCGGAGGACGCGCTGCGGCTCCGGTCCCCCCTGCCCCTTGAACGTAAAGACGATGGCGGAGCCCTGGCGGTCGATCGATTCGATGCCCAGGCGGTCGGCGGCGATTCGAATCCGCCCGTAGTCGACCAGGTTGAGCACCTGCGGCGGCATCGGGCCGTACCGGTCCACCGCCTCCTCCGCGATCCCGTCGAGCTCGCTCTCCTTCCGCGCCGCCGCGACCCTGCGGTAGAGGGCGAGCCGCTGCGCCTGCTCCGGCACGTAGCGGGTGTCGACGCGCAGGTCCACGTTGAGGTTCACCGTCGCGCGCGTGTCGTCCTCGATCTCCTCGCCCCGCAGCTCGTGCACCGCCTGTTCGAGCAGCTTCATGTACATCTCGAAGCCGATCGCCTCGATGTGGCCGCTCTGCTCCCCGCCGAGCAGGTTGCCCGCGCCGCGGATCTCGAGGTCGAGCGCCGCCACGCGGAACCCGCTCCCGAGGTCGGAGAACTCCCGGATCGCGGCCAGTCGCTTGCGCGCGACCGGCGACAGGGTGTTGCCGGGCGGAACCAGCAGGTAGGCATAGGCCGGCCGGTCCGAGCGCCCGACGCGCCCCCGCAGCTGGTAGAGCTGCGACAGGCCGTAGCGGTCGGCCCGGTTGATCAGGATCGTGTTGACGTTCGGGATGTCGAGGCCGTTCTCGACGATGGTCGTCGCCAGGAGGATGTCGAACTTGCGCGCCACGAAGTCCACCATCGCGCGCTCGAGCGCGTCCTCGCTCATCTGGCCGTGGCCGACCACCACTCTCGCCTCCGGCACCAGCCGGGTCAGCAGGTTGCCGATCGAGTAGATCGACTCGACGCGGTTGTGCACGAAGTAGACCTGGCCGCCCCGCGCGAGCTCGTTCCGGACGACGCGCGCGATGAGCGGCTGCTCGAAGCGCACCACGTTGGTCTGGATGGCCAGGCGGTCCTTGGGCGGCGTCTCGATCACCGACATGTCGCGGATCCCCACCATCGACATGTTGAGCGTCCTCGGGATCGGCGTCGCGGTCATCGTCAGCGCGTCCACGCGGCGGCGGATCTGCTTGATGCGCTCCTTGTGGGCCACCCCGAAGCGCTGCTCCTCGTCCACCACCAGCAGGCCGAGGTCCTTGAAGACCACGTCCTTCGACAGCAGCCGGTGCGTGCCGACGATGATGTCGACGCGGCCGTCGGCGAGCTCGGCCAGCGTCTGCTGGATCTCCCCGCGCGTGCGGAACCGGCTCACCATCCCGATGCGGACCGGGAAGCCCGCGAACCGCTCCCGCAGCGTCTTGAGGTGCTGGAACGCGAGGACGGTGGTCGGCGCGAGGATCGCCACCTGCTTGCCGTCCATCACCGCCTTGAACGCCGCCCGCATGGCCACTTCGGTCTTGCCGTACCCCACGTCGCCGCACAGGAGGCGGTCCATCGGCGTGGCCGACTCCATGTCGGCCTTGATGTCGGCGATCGCGTCCCGCTGGTCGGCGGTGAGCTCGTAGGGGAACGCCCCTTCGAACTCCTCCTGCCAGTGCGTGTCGGGCGCGAAGGCGTGGCCGGGCATCGCCCGGCGCGCGGCATAGAGCTTGAGCAGCTCCTCGGCCATGTCGCGCATGGCCTTCTTGACGCGGGTCTTCGCGCGCTCCCAGGTCGTGCCGCCGAGCCGATCGAGCGGCGGGCGGCTGGCGCCGGTGTACTTCTGCAGCAGGTCGAGCCGCTCGACCGGGACGAACAGCTTGTCGTCGCCCGCGTAGCGCAGCTCGAGGAATTCCTGCGTCGTCACGCTGTAGGGATCGGTCGCGATCTGGCGCAGGCCGGCGAACCGCCCGATGCCGTGGTCCACGTGCACGACGAAATCGCCGACCTTCAGGTCGCGGAAGTCCGACAGGAAGGCGCGGGCCGCCGAGCGACGGCGGTCAGACGGGGCCCGCTCCTCCTCGAACACGTCGGTCTCGGCGAAGACCTCGAACCCGGCGGCCGGCAGGCGGAAGCCCCGCGAGAGGCTGCCCGTCGCCACCAGCGCGGCGGCCGCGTGCGCCATCTCGCCGCGCACCCCGGCGTTCTCGCCGCCCCGCGCGTCGGCGAAGACCGGGAACGCGACGAGCTCGTAGTCGCGCAGCAGCTCGACGATGCGCTCGGCGCGGCCCGGCGTGGCGGCGACCAGGAGCACGACCTCGCCGGCCTGCCGCGCGCGGCGGATCTCCTGGACGAAATCGCCGATGCGCCCCCGGAACTCGACGGCCGTCTGGCAGTGAACCGCCAGCTCGCCATCGGCCGGGCTGGCGTCCGGCCCCGCCGCGCCTTCCGCCGGCGCGGCGGGGCCGCCAATCCCCAGCTCGTCAACCGTCGTGGAGAGGCCGATCCAGGCGTCGATCTCGTCGAGCGACTGGAAGAGCCGGTCCGGCCCCGGGGCGGACACGCCGCGGTCCGCGATCTCGCGCCAGCTCGCCGCGAGCTGTTCGAGCGACCGCTCCGCGCGGGCGCGGACCTCCTCGGCCTCGCAGACGTAGAGCAGTGGCTGACGCACGTAGTCGATGAGCGACGCGGATCGGTCGCCGCCGAGATCGAGCGCGTTCGGCGGCGGCTGATCCCCGTCGTCATCCTCTTCCTCGCCCCCGGCGTCCTCGCCCGACGAGTCATCGTCGTCCCACGCGACGGAGCCCGCACCCTCGGCAGGCGGAACGTCCCGCCCTCCGCCTGCGGGATCGCCCCCCGTCCCTCGTCCCTCGTCCCCCGTCCCTTCGTCGGCGAACACCTCGCGCAGCGGGACGATGCTGACGCGGTCGACCTCGCCGACCGATCGCTGCGTGGCCGGGTCGAACGCGCGGATCGACTCGACCGTGTCGCCGGCCAGGTCGAGCCGGAACGGCCGGGCGCTGCCCGCCGGGAAGATGTCGATGACGCCGCCTCGCACGCAGAACTCGCCGTGGGCGTCCACCGGGTCCTGGCGCGTGAAGCCGGCGTCGACGAGCAGCGACGCGAGCGCGTAGGGGTCGACCTCGTCGCCCGTCTTCACCTCGAGCGACGCGGCCAGCAGCCGGTCGGCCGCGCTCACCTTCGGCAGCAGGGCCGGCGCCGACGCGACAATCACGCGCGCGGCGCCGGTCGCGGCGGCGTGAAGCGCCCTGGCCCGCGAGGCGAGCACGCCGGGGTGAGGGGCCAGGCCCCGGTACGGATCGACCTCGTGCGACGGGAACGGCAGCACCGCCAGGCCCGCGGCGGCGTCGGACAGCGCGTCCAGGGCGGCAAGGAAGAAGCGGACGTCGCCGCTTACCTGCTCGACGTCGGCGTCGGTCGGCACAACGACCACGATCGTGGCGACCGCCGAACCGGCCGGCGTCAGCCGGGCATCGCGGCTGGCGGCGGCCGCGAGATACAGCGCCCGGGCGGAGGACGAGAGGCCCGCGACGCGCGCGAGGGAGGGCGCGCCGAACCCGGCGCGCGCGATCGTGCCCTTGAGCAGGGCCTGCAGGGTCAGGGACGTGGACACGGGTGGTGTTTCGCGCGCAGTTCTCAGTGGTCAGTGGTCGGTTGTCAGTCTGTCACGCGTGATCCACTGGCGACTGGCTACCGGCAACTAGCCGCTGGTTCTGATCTTCTCGATCATACTCGTCGTCGAGAACCCCGGGGCGAACGCGATGCGGATGACCCGGCCGCCGCGGGCCTCGACGAGGTCGCGGCCGATGATCCGATCGGCGGCCCAGTCGGCCCCCTTCGCCAGGACGTCCGGCTGGATCTCGGCGATGACGGCGTGCGGGTCGTCCTCGTCGAAGATGACGGCGGCGTCCACCGCCGCGAGCGCCGACAGGACCTCGGCGCGCTCCTGCTCGGGGTTGACGGGCCGGGCCGGCCCCTTGACCGCGCGCACCGACCGGTCGGAGTTGATCGCGACGATCAGCGCGTCGCCGTGGGCCCGGGCCTCGGCCAGGTAGCGCACGTGCCCGGGATGCAGGAGATCGAACACGCCGTTGGTGAAGACGATCGACCGGCCCGCGGCGTGAAGCCGGGCCGCCCAGGCGGCGGCGGCGGGACGCGTCAGGACGGGCATGGCGGCTGATTCGACGACACGCCGACGACGATCACCGTGATGTTGTCGGGGCCGCCGGCGAGGTTGGCGGCGTGGATCAGCGCGTCGCAGACCGTGCCGCCAGGGCCGGCCGGGGCCTGGCCGGGGCCGCCCTGCGCCAGGATCGCCGCGATCTGCCCGTCGGTGAGGACGCCCGACAGCCCGTCGCTGCACAGCAGGAGCGTGTCCTCCGCCCTGAGCGGGGCCCACCCGAACTCCGTGTCCGGCTCGATGCCGCCGGTCAGCGCGCGGGTGAGCAGGTTCCGGCGAGGGTGGCGCCAGGCCTCCTCCGCGCTGATGAGGCCGGCCCGCACCTGTTCCTCGACCCACGAGTGGTCGCGCGTGAGCCGATCGAGCCGGTCCGTCCGCCAGCGGTAGACGCGGCTGTCGCCGACGTGCCCGATGGTCGCGCCGCCGATCGGCTCGCGCACCCCCTCCTGGTCCGACTCGAAGAGCACCGCGGCGATCGTCGTCGCCATGCCGGAGCGGCCGCGCGCCCCGGCGCCTTCGGCCCGGAGGCGGAGGTTCGCCTGGTGCAGCGCCCAGTTCAGCCGGTTGCCGTCCACGCCGAGCGGCGGCTGGTAGTCGAAGGGCCAGGGGGCGCGTTCCGTCCAGCCTCGGGTCTCCTCGATCGCCCGCTGGATCGCGTCGATCGCGGCGTGCGAGGCGACCTCGCCGGCGTCGTGGCCGCCGACGCCGTCGGCGACCGCGAACAGCCCGAGGTCAGGGCGCGCGCAGTAGCTGTCCTCGTTGATCTCGCGGCGAACGCCGATGTGGGTGGCGGCAGCGAAGGACAGCGGCATGGCCCCCTGCCTATCCGCGCGTGCGGGCCCGGGTCGCCACGTTCAGCCGGGTCAGGGCTTTCATCAGGGCGACGCGCGCGCGCTCGAGGTCCTGGTCCCGCTGGCGGGACGCCAGCCTCTGCTCGGCCCGCTGACGCGCCGCCTCCGCGCGGTCCACGTCGATTTCCTCGGCGCGCTCGGCGACCTGCGCGAGGATCACCACCCGGTCGGGCAGCACCTCGGCGAGGCCGAACGCCACGCAGAGATAGAACTTCTCGACCCCCTTGCGGTACCACAACTGCCCGACCTGCAGCATCGACAGCAGCGGGGTGTGGCCCGGCAGCACGCCGAAGTACCCTTCCGATCCCGGCACCTCCACCTCGTCCACCTGGTCGTGGACGAGCGCCCGGTCCGGCGTGACGATCTCGAGGGCGATGTGCGCGGGGAGTGCCATCTCCTAGCTCGCTTTCATCTGCGCCGCGCGCTCGACCGCCTCTTCGATCGTGCCGACCATGTAGAACGCCTGCTCGGGCAGCGCGTCGTGCTTGCCATCGAGGATCTCCTTGAACCCGCGGATCGTGTCGGCGATCGGGACGTACTTGCCCGGGGTCCCGGTGAACTGCTCGGCGACGAAGAACGGCTGCGACAGGAAGCGCTCGATCTTCCGGGCGCGCGCGACCGCCACCTTGTCGTCCTCGGAGAGCTCGTCGATCCCGAGGATCGCGATGATGTCCTGCAGGTCCTTGTAGCGCTGCAGCACCTGCTTGACCTGCCGGGCCACCTGGTAGTGCTCCTCGCCGACCACGTGCGGGTCGAGGATGCGCGAGGAGGAGGCCAGCGGGTCGACCGCCGGGTAGATGCCGCGGTCCACGATGGCGCGCGACAGGTTCGTCGTCGCGTCGAGGTGGGCGAACGTCGTCGCCGGCGCCGGGTCGGTGTAGTCGTCGGCCGGCACGTAGATCGCCTGCACGGAGGTGATCGAGCCCTTGTTGGTCGAGGTGATCCGCTCCTGCAGCTCGCCCATCTCGGTCAGCAGCGTCGGCTGGTAGCCGACCGCCGACGGCATGCGGCCGAGCAGCGCCGACACCTCGCTCCCGGCCTGCGTGAACCGGAAGATGTTGTCGATGAACAGCAGCACGTCCTTGCCTTCCGCGTCGCGGAAGTACTCGGCCTCGGTCAGCGCGCTCAGGCCGACGCGCAGCCGCGCGCCGGGCGGCTCGGTCATCTGGCCGTAGACCAGCGTGCAGCGCGACTTGGACGGGTCGCCGGCCACGATGACGCCGCTCTCCTGGAACTCGATCCAGAGGTCGTTCCCCTCGCGCGTGCGCTCGCCCACCCCGCCGAACACCGACACCCCGCCGTGCTTGAGCGCGATGTTGTGGATGAGCTCCTGGATGATGACCGTCTTGCCGACGCCCGCGCCGCCGAACAGCCCGATCTTGCCGCCCTTGAGGTACGGCTCGATCAGGTCCACCACCTTGATGCCGGTCTCGAACATCTGCAGCTCGGTGGACTGGGCGGACAGGTCCGGGGCCGGGCGGTGGATCGGCCACCGCTCGGCGGCCATCACCGGCTTGTCGGGAAAGTCCACGGGCCGGCCGAGGACGTTCAGCACCCGGCCGAGCGTCTCGGGGCCGACCGGCACCGTGATCCCCTCGCCGAGGTCGACCGCCGTCATCCCGCGCTGCATGCCGTCGGTCGGCTCCATGGCGACCGTCCGCACGCGGTTCTCGCCGAGGTGCTGCTCGACCTCGAGGACGACGTCGATCGCCGTCGACCCCTGGCCGCCCTCCGACGCCACGCGGACCGCGTTGTAGATGGCCGGCAGGTGCCCGCCCTCGAACTCGATGTCGACCACCGGGCCGATGACCGAGATGACCTTGCCGACGTGCTGATTCGCTGTCTGTTCCATATCTAGAGCGCCCCTGCTCCCGACACGACCTCGATGATCTCGCGCGTGATCGCCGCCTGCCGCACCTTGTTCATCGTCAGCGTCAGGTTGTCGATCACCTCGCCGGAGTTCTTCGTCGCGTTGTCCATCGCCACCATCTGCGCGGCATTCTGCGCCGCGGCCGACTCGAGCAGCGCCGCGAACACCTGGAACTCCACGTACCGCGGCAGCAGCTCGTCGAAGATCTTCTGCGCCGACGGCTCGTACAGGTAGTCGACCGCGGCGGTGGCGTCGGCCGCGTCGAACTGCCCCCTGGGCATCGGCAGCAGCGGCGCGATGACGATCCGCTGCTGGAGGACCGACTTGAACTCGTTGTAGGCGAGGTAGACGGCGTCGGCCTCGCGCGCGGTGAAGGCCGCGATGGCCTCGCGGGTGATCGCCTTCGCGTGGTCGTAGTCCGGCTTCCGCGTGAAGTTGACGAGCTCGAAGCGCGACGGGTAGTCGCGGCGGCGGAAGAAGTCCCGGCCGCGGCGCCCGACGAGCCCGAGCGTCACCTCCTGATCCCGGTGCGCCAGGACGTGGTTCGAGGCCGCGCGGATGATGTTGGCGTTGAAGCTGCCGCACATCCCCTTGTCGGCGGTCACGACGATCAGCAGCACCCGGCGGACGTCGTCCCCGGCCGGCTGGACCAGCAGCGGGTGCGCCGACGGGTCCACGCGCGCGGCCAGGTCGCCGAGCACGCGCGCGATCTGCCGCGCCATCGGGCGCGCGTTGAGGATCCGCTCCTGCGACTTGCGGAGGTTCGCCGCGGCCACCATCTTCATGGCCTTGGTGATCTGCTGCGTCGACTTGACGGCGCGGATCCGCCGGCGGATGTCAATCAGTGACGGCATTGGGCGTCTTCGGCTCCACTCCGGTCACGCGGCCCGGCGGGCCGCCGCGAACTCGGCCCCGAACTCCTTCAGCGCGGCATCCACCTGCGCCTTCAGCTCGTCGCTGAGCACCTTCGTCTCGCGCAGGGCGCTGAGGATCCCGGGGCGTCGCGTTTCGAGGAAGCGGAACAGGTCCGCCTCGTACGCGGGCGCGTCCGACACCTCGAACGGGTCGAGGAAGCCGTTGGTGCCGGCGTAGATGATGAGCACCTGCTTCTCGACCGGCAGCGGCTGGTACTGCGCCTGCTTGAGGATCTCCATCAGCCGGCGGCCGCGGTTGAGCTGATCCTGCGTCGCCTTGTCGAGGTCGCTCGCAAACTGCGCGAACGCCGCGAGGTCCCGGTACTGCGCGAGGTCGAGGCGGACGCGCCCGGCCACCTGGCGCATCGCCTTCACCTGCGCGGACCCGCCCACGCGCGACACCGACAGGCCGACGTTGACCGCGGGACGCTGGCCCTGGTTGAACAGGTCGCTCTCGAGGAAGATCTGGCCGTCGGTGATCGAGATGACGTTGGTCGGGATGTAGGCCGACAGGTCGCCGGCCTGCGTCTCGATGATCGGCAGCGCGGTCAGCGACCCGCCGCCGAGCTCCTTGTTCAGCTTGGCCGCGCGCTCGAGCAGCCGCGAGTGGAGGTAGAACACGTCGCCCGGGTACGCCTCGCGGCCCGGCGGCCTCCGGAGCAGCAGCGAGATCTCGCGGTAGGCCTGCGCGTGCTTCGACAGGTCGTCGTAGACGCAGAGCGCGTGGCGGCCGCTGTCGCGGAAGAACTCGCCCATCGCGCACGCGGCGTACGGCGCGATGTAAAGCATCGGCGCCGGGTCGGCCGCCGGCGCCGCCACGACGATCGAGTACTCCATCGCACCCGCTTCCTCGAGCGTCTTCACGACGTGCGCGATCGTGGACGTCTTCTGCCCGATCGCGTTGTAGATGCAGACGACGTCCTGCCCCTTCTGGTTGATGATCGTGTCAACCGCGATCGCCGTCTTGCCCGTCTGGCGGTCGCCGATGATCAGCTCGCGCTGGCCGCGGCCGATCGGGATCATCGAGTCGATCGCCTTCAGACCCGTCTGCACCGGCTCGCGCACCGGCTGCCGGTCGACCACGCCCGGCGCCAGGCGCTCGATCGCGGCGAAGCGCTTGCTCGCGATCGGGCCCTTGCCGTCGAGCGGCTGCCCCAGGCTGTTGACCACCCGCCCCAGCATCTCCTCGCCCACCGGCACCGAGATGATGCGCCCGGTGCGCTTCACCGGGTCGCCCTCCTTGATGTAGCGGTACTCGCCGAGCAGCACCGTGCCGACGCTGTCTTCCTCGAGGTTGAGCGCGATCCCGAACACGCCGTGCGGGAACTCGATCATCTCTCCCGCCATCGTCCGCTCGATGCCGTGGACGCGGGCGATGCCGTCGCCGACCGAGATGACGGTCCCCACCTCGGCGACGTCCACGTCGACGGCGTAGCTGCCGATCTGGTCGCGGATGATCTGGGAGATTTCTTCGGCTTTAATGTCCATATGCAGTTTAGGTCGTGCCGGTCAGGGCGTCCTTCATCTTCTCGAGCTGCCGCTTCACGCTGCCGTCGTACACCACGCTGCCGATCCGCGTCACGACGCCCCCGATGAGCGTCCCGTCGACGCCGGAGGTCATCGACACGCGGCGCCCGGTCCGCTGCTCGATCGCCCGCCCGATCGCCGCGGCCGCGCCGGCGGGGAGCGGCACCGCGCTGGTCACCTCGGCCCGGACGACGTTCTGGAAGTCGAGCAGGCGGCTGCGGTACTCCTCGAGCAGGTCCGGCAGCAGGACCAGCCGGTCGCGCCCGGCCAGCAGCAGGGCCAGCTTCCGGACGATCGGGCCGGTGCCGGTCCGCGCCGTCAGCTCCCCGACCAGCGCCACCTTGCGCTGGGCCGGGATCGCCGGGCTGGCGACGACCCGCGCGAGCTGGTCGTGGCCGGCCACCAGCGCGACGAGCGCCGCGAGCTCGCGCTCGGCGGCCTGCGGATCGCCCTCCTGCCGGCACACGTCGAGCAGCGCCTTGGCGTAGCGGGCGGCGGCATTGCGATTGGTCACGCGGACGTCCCCTTCTCCGGCTTACGGCTTACGCCTCACGGCTTACGTCTCCGGCTCGCGGCGAGTCGCCAGCGGCGCTCCTGAGCCCTGAGCCTTGAGCCCTGAGCCTTGAGCCTTCTACTCCCTGACCTGAGCCACGTACCGGTCCACGAGCCTCGCCTGGTCGGCGTCGGTGATCGCGCGCTTCACGCGGTCGGTGGCGACGGCGACGGCCAGCTCGCCGGCCCGCTTCTTCAGTTCGCGCTCGGCGACGCGCAGCTCCCCTTCGATCTCCCGCTTCGCCTGGTCGAGCAGGCGCTGTCGCTCGGCCTCGGCCAGGGCGCGGATGCGCGCCTCCTCGGCGGCAATCTCCTCCGCCCCCCGGCGCTTCAGCGCTTCGAGCTCGCCCGGCAGCGCGCCGAGCTTCGCGTCGATCTCGGACATCTGCGCGCCGGCCTCGGCCTTGAGCTCGGCGGCCTTCGTGAGCTGGCTGCGCACCTGGACGCGGCGCTCGTCGAGGTACGCCATGAGCGGCGAGCGCAGGAAGTAGACGAGCGCGCCGGCGAGCACCGCGAAGTTGAACAGGCGCGCCACCACGGCCCAGACCGATTCCGAGTGCGCGGCCGCTTCTTCGCCGCCTTCGGCCTGCCGCGCCTCCCCCGCCGGTACGCCGGCCGCCGCCGGGTTCTCGGCCGCCGCCCCGCCCACCGGATGGGACGCGGGCGCCTGGCCCTGCGGCGCGGGCGCTTCCGACGCGGCCTGCGGGACCGACGGGCCCGGTCCGCCCGCGGCGGCGCCAGCCGGCTGCCCCCACAACGCCCACGCGACCACCGCGGCCGCGGCGGCCGCGCGCGCCACCCGGCGGCGTGCGGCGTGGGCGGTCGGCGTCGGGGGAATCGAGGATGGGGCGGCCGGGGTGCGGGTCAAGTGGTCACGACACTTTCCGATCGAGCACGCGTTCGACAATGGCCTCGCCGAGAGCATCGGCCTCCTTTTCGAGCTGCGCCCGCGCCGCGCCGGCCTCGGCCTTCAGCCGCGCGCTCGCCTCGGCCACGCGGGCGTCCACTTCGCGGTGCGTCTCGGCCATCAGCGCGGCTCTCTTCTCGCCGGCCTGGCGGCGGTTCTCGTCCATCTCCCGGTAGATCTCGGCCTGCGCGGCCTTCGTGCGCCGCTCGAATTCGGCCGCGGCCTCGCGGGCTTTCGCCGCGGAGGCCTGGGCCAGGTCCCGGGCGGAGCGGATCGCCGCCTCCCGCTCGCGCATCACGCGTCCGAGCGGACGGAAGAGCCCGCGGTCGAGCACGAGGGCCACGAGCAGGACGATGAGGATGACCCAGAAGACGGCGAGACCCGGGAGCACCTGCGAGCACCTCCAACCCGCGCACGGCCTCCGGGGCCGCGCGCCGGGACGACCAGCATCCTGCCAGGGGCATCGAACAGATAAACATCAATTTATACCACGGGATCCGAGCGGAATGGAACAGCCGTCTACCGGAGCTCGATGGCCGCGCCCGAGGGCCCGCGCACCGTGCCGACGCGCGCGGCCGCAACGCCGGCCGCCGCGAAGGCCGACACCGCCGCGGCCGACGCCGCCGGGTCGACGGCGGCCAGGAGGCCGCCCGAGGTCTGCGGATCGAACAGCAGCGCGAGGACGGCGGGGTCCACGCCGGCCAGGCCGCGGACCCCCGGCGCGAAGTACTCTTCGTTGGTCTTCATCCCGCCCGAGCGGTTGCCGGCGAGCGCGAGGGCCCCCGGGATGATCGGCACGGCGGCGACGTCGAGGGCCAGCGTGACGCCGCTCCCCTGGGCCATCTCGGTGGCGTGCCCGAGCAGGCCGAACCCGGTGACGTCCGTGCAGGCGTGCACGCTGCCGGCGGGCAGCGTCAGAAGGGCCTCGGCCGCCGCGCGGTTCAGCCGGAGCATCACCTCGATGGCGGCGTCCGCCGTCTCGCGGTCGGCGCGTTCGAACTTGATCGCCGTGGCCACGACGCCGGTGCCGATCGGCTTGGTCAGGAAGAGCGCGTCGCCCGGCCGCGCGCCCGCGTTCCTCCACACGGCGCCGGGCGGCACGACACCGGTGATGGCGTAGCCGAACTTGATCTCGGGGTCCTGGACGGTGTGCCCGCCGAGCAGCGCGACGCCGGCCTCGCGGAGCTTGTGCAGGCCGCCGAGGAAGATCTCCCGGATCGTCGCCTCGTCCACCCCGTCTTTCGGGAAGCCGGCGACGGCGAGGGCGGTCAGCGGCCGGCCGCCCATCGCGTAGACGTCGCTCAGCGCGTTGGCGGCCGCGATGGCGCCGTAGGTGGCGGGGTCGTCGACGACCGGGGTGAAGAAGTCGACGGTCTGGACCAGCGCCGACGCGTCGTCCCACCGGTACACACCCGCGTCGTCCGCCGTCCTGAAGTCCACCAGGATACGGTCGTCCTGCTGCGCCGGAATGTGGCCCAGGACCTGGGCCAGCTCGCCCGCGGCGAGTTTGCTCGCTCAACCCGAGCAGCTGGTCATCTGGGTCAGACGCTTCATGATCCTCTCCGGCTCACGGCTTACGGCTTACGGCTCAGGGCTCAAGGCTCAGGGCTCAAGCCTGGAGGCTCAAGGCTCAAGGCTCAAGGCTCAAGGCTCAGGGCTCAGGGCTGCGAGCGATCGGACGTTGGCTGCCGGCGTTCGGCCGCGCCCGCCGCCCGCGCGAATGAACTTATGGTCATCATAATGACCGCTTGGTCATTCAGATGACTCTTTGGTCGTCGGCCTCGATCCTTCATCGTGAGGTCCGATTCCTCTGCGTGAGTTCCGATCCCTCTGCGTCAGCTCCGATCCCTCACCGTCAGTTCCGATTCCTCTGCGTGAGTTCCGATCCCTCACCGTGAGCTCCGATTCCTCTGCGTCCCGCCTTCGCCGCTGACGCGGCTTCGGCGAGGCAGGCAGTGCCGATTACCTCCGGTTCAGCGCCTCGTAGAGCCGCTGCAGCTCGTCCTCCGACGCGAAGTCGATCTCGATCCGTCCGCCCTTGCGGGCGCGGACGATGCGGACGGGCGCGCCGAGGGCCAGCTTGAGCTCCTGCTCGGCGGCGCGGGTGTGGACGTCGGCGATCTTCGCGGCCTTCGCCTTCGGCGGCGCCAGCAGGCGTTTGACGAGCGCCTCGGTGTAGCGGACCGACAGTTGCCGGGCCACGACGGTGGCGGCGGCCTTGGCGATGGCCGTTTCCGAGTCGAGGCCGAGCAGCGCGCGGGCGTGGCCCATCGAGATGGCGCCCGAGGCGACCTGCTCGCGGACGGCGAGCGGCAGACGGAGCAGCCGCAGCGTGTTGGCGATCGACGACCGGTCCTTCCCCATCGCCTCGGCGACCTGCTCCTGCGTGCAGTTGAAGTCGTCGATCATCTGGCGGTAGCCGAGCGCCTCCTGGATCGGGTTGAGATCCTTGCGGTGGAGGTTTTCGATGAGCGCGAGGCGCAGGGGCATCGCGTCCTGTCCCGGCTCGATGTCCCTGACGATGACCGGGACTTTGAGGAGGCCGGCGTGCTGGGCGGCCCGCCATCGCCGTTCGCCGGCGATGATCTGGAAACCGGTCCCGTCGCGCCGGACGAGGATCGGCTGGATGATGCCGTTGGCGCGAATCGATCGCGCGAGGTCCTCGATGTCGGCCTGCTCGACGTGGTCGCGCGGCTGGAACCGGTTGGGAGACAGCCGGTCGACGTCCACCTCGAGCACGGCGGTGCGCGGCTCGGGAGGGACGTCGGGGATGAGGGCGCTCAATCCTTTGCCGAGCGCGGGGCGCTTGTCTGCCATGGGTGCTCTCGTTTCAACTTCTTACACGGTCGGTCCGGGCGCCGGCGTGGAATTTTTGCGCGCGTGGCGCTCGAGGAACTCGCGGGCGAGCGCCAGGTACGCCTCCGACCCTCGTGACTTGACGTCGTAGAGCACGACCGGAATTCCGTGGCTCGGGGCCTCGCCGAGCCGGATGTTGCGCGGGATGACGGTGTCGAACGTCTTTTCCTTGAAGAACTCTCGCACATCGCGTGCCACCTGCTGCCCCAGGTTCGTGCGCTCGTCGACCATGGTGAGCAGCACGCCTTCGATGTCGAGCGACGGGTTGAGCGCGGCGCGGACACGGCGCATGGTGGCGACGAGATCGGCGAGGCCCTCGAGCGCGAAGTACTCGCAGTGGAGCGGGATCAGCACCGAGTCGGCGGCGACCAGCGCGTTGAGCGTCAGCAGGCCGAGCGAGGGCGGGCAGTCGATGAAGATGTAGTCGAAGCGGTCGGCGAGGGGCCGGACGAGCCGGCGGAGCCGCTGTTCCCGGGCCAGCAGGCCGACCATTTCGATTTCGGCGCCCGTCAGATTCCGGTCCGAGGGGATGACGAAGAGGCCGTCGATCGCCGCGGGCCGGATGAGCGGAGACAGGTCGACGTCGAGGTCGGGAGCGGTGAGGGCGAGGTAGATCGACTGATCGCGCGACACCTGGCCGCGCATCCCGACGCCGCTCGTCAGGTTGGCTTGCGGGTCGACATCGACGAGCAGCACGCGGCGCCCGGCCAGGGCGAGCGCGGCGGCGAGGTTGATCGCCGTGGTGGTCTTGCCGACCCCGCCCTTCTGGTTGGCTACAGCGATTATCCTGCCCATTTTCAGCAACTTACAAGGTTTGTCCGCACGGTTTTGCCGTGAGGGGCCGCCGTGGCGCTGGGGGCGTCCAAGTGACGCCGGGCTGGCGCCGAGGATGGGTCATTATTTCAGGCCGGAGTCGGTATTGCGAGCAAAATCGGCGAGCACGAGCCGCGCGGCGAGAGGTTGTTCCACGTGAAACGTCGGGCGGCCACGCGCTCGACGTTTCACGTGGAACATCAAGCATTGGCGGGAGCGAGCGAGCCGACTTCCCTCTTCTTCAAGATCAGCAGGCGGCTCTGCAGCGATTCCACCAGGTTGTAGGTCGCCTGCGGCACGAGCAGCGGCGAAAGCGTGGCCGGCGGTTCGACGGCGGACGGCCCGCGAAACAGCAGGAACTCCCCTCCCGGCTTCAAGAAGGCCTGCAGGCCGAGCAGGATCTTCGGTTCCACCCTGACGGCGCGCAGCGTGACGACATCGAACGCTTCGTGAAACTCCGGGCGGCTCAACAGCAGTTCGTACCGCGCCGTCTCCACCCGAATGTCGATTTCCAGCTGCCGCCCGGCTTCGCGCAGGAACGCGCACTTGCGCGTTTTGGCCTCCACCAGCGTGAACGAAACATCCGGCCTCGCCAGCTTCATCGGGATGGCTGGAGACCCGCCACCCGAACCGATGTCGATGGCCCCCACCGCGCCCGCTCTGAGGTGCCGAACGGCCACGAGTGGCTCGACCAGCAGCCGGTCGACCGCCTTGTCGGTGTCGCGCACCAGGTCCAGCGCCGTCAGGTTGATCTTCGCGTTCCAGGCCGCCAGCAGCCGGAAATACGCCTCGAGCCTGTCCAAAAGGTCTTCGGACACCTGCACGTCGGCTCGCTTGGCCCTCCGCCGAACGCGATCGATGAACTCCCGGCTGGTCATAACATGCTCACGCGGGCACTCGCACTCCGCACCGCCACCAGACTCCCCCCACACCCTATCGGCCCGACATCCCCGCAACCTTCGCCCCCCAAGGCCGTCACATCCGAGAGTCGTCCGTCTCCGGTGAACCGCGACTTCGACGCCACCGCTCGAGATGGAATCCAATCACCGCCACGGCCGCCGGCGTGACTCCTGGGATGCGCCCCGCCTGGCCGAGCGTCTCCGGCCTCACCAACGACAGCCTCTCGATCGCCTCCCGCGTCAGCCCGGGAAGTCCGTCATAATCGAACCCGTCTGGGATCGCTCGGCGCTCCTCCCGCCGAGTCCGGGCCACGGCGGCGCGCTCTCGCTCAATGTAGCCCGCATATTTCACGTCGGATTCGACCGACGCCCGGTCGGTGTCTTCCCCGCCCGGGCTCGTCTCGAACTCCACCTGCCCGGCTTTCACCAGGTCCGCCAGCCGGACCTCGGGTTGGCGAAGCAGTTGCTCGGCCGATACCCGACCGCCGGACCCCGTCGGCTGCACCAGCGAGGTGGCCAGCATGCGCCGATTTCGCTCGAACCGCTTCCGCCGCGACTCGAATCGTTCCCACCGTTCGTCGTCCACAAGACCTGCACGACGGCCGCACGGCGTCAGGCGCAGGTCGGCGTTGTCGGTCCGCAACAGCAGCCGCCGCTCCGCCCGCGAAGTGAACATCCGATACGGCTCCAGGCAGCCGAGCGTCACCAGGTCGTCCACCATCACACCAATGTAAGCCTCGTCGCGCCCCAGCACCAGCGCGGCCCCCCCCTTCACCGCCAGCGCCGCGTTCAGGCCGGCCAAGAGTCCCTGGCCCGCCGCCTCTTCGTATCCGCTGGTACCATTGATCTGCCCGGCCAGGTAGAGCCGCCGGACGCGCTTGGTTTCGAGCGTGGCCCTGAGCTGGGTCGGCTGGATGAAGTCGTACTCCACCGCGTAGGCTGGCTTGAGCATCACGGCGTGCTCGAGGCCCGGCAGCGCGTGCACCATCTCGAGTTGCACGTCAGCCGGGAGGCTCATCGACAGGCCGTTGACGTAAATGTCATCGACCCCCTCGCCCTCGGGCTCGAGCACCAGGTGATGGCGTTCCCTCTCTGGAAACTTCACAACCTTGTCCTCGATAGATGGGCAGTAACGCGGCCCGATTCCGGTGATTTGTCCGTTGTAAAGCGGCGATCTCGCCAGGTTCAGCCGCACCAACTCGTGAACCCTCGCGTTGGTGTGGAGCTGATGGCAGGCCACCTGCCGGCGGTCGATTCGCCCGCTCGAGAACGAGAACGGGACAATCGGGTCGTCACCCTCCTGAACGTGGAAATGCCCGGCTTCGACTCCCCCGTCGAAATCGATCGATCGACGGTCGAGCCGCGGCGGCGTGCCGGTCTTCAGGCGGCCCCGCCGAAAACCCAGGCTCTCCAACGCCTCGCCGAGCTGCCCGGTCGACGGCTCCCCGATACGACCCGACCGCCACTTCTCGGGGCCCACGTGAATCAAGCCGTTCATGAACGTCCCGGCGGTGATGACGAGAGCCCGGCAACCGACTTCCCTGCCGTCTTCCAGCCTGAGCCCGACGACGGTCCCATCGCTCACGACCGGCGCCGCCGCCACGCCGACTATCCACTCGACCCCGTCCTCGCCGTCCAGCGTGTTCCGCATCCATTCGGTGTACGCGCGCTTGTCAGCCTGCGCCCGCGGCGACCACACGGCCGGCCCGCGGCTCCGGTTGAGAACCCGAAACTGAATGCCCGTCGCGTCGATCGCCCGCCCCATCAGGCCGCCGAGCGCGTCGATCTCCCGTACCAGGTGACCTTTCGCCGTTCCGCCGATCGCCGGGTTGCAGGACATCTGCGCCACCGTCTCCAGCGCCTGCGTGCAGATCCCCACGCGGAGCCCGAGCCTGGCGCCCGCCCACGCCGCTTCACAGCCGGCATGGCCGGCGCCGACGACGAGGATGTCGAAGCCGTTGGTTATCACCGCAGTCAGATGCCCGAAATGTGGATCCCGGCTCTACTTGCCGATACAGAAACGCGAGAAGATCGCTCCGAGCAGGTCGTCCGTTGTCCGCTGCCCGGTAACTTCCTGCAAGAACGCAGAAGCCGCGCAAATGTCTGACAATATCATTTCTTCTGGCATTTGACCAATATTGTCGGCCGCCACAGATTCCACGCCACTCAGCGCTTCTGCCGCTCGACCTAACAATTCTATATGCCTAATATTGCTAATATAAACAGGTTCATTAGGCCCTGTCAGGCCTGAGCTTCTGTCAATCGACAGAATCAACTCGTCAGTCCCCTCGCCGGTTGCCGCGGAGATCGCCACGACAGCAGCCGCATCGCTCACCAGGCCCTGTTCCGCGATCTCGGGCGGCGTCCACGCCGCCGGCAGATCCGCCTTGTTCGCGACCACGATCCGCGCGCCGGCTTCCCCCGCCCCCAGCAGCCGACGGTCGTCGTCGGTCAGGGGCACGGACCGGTCGAGCACGACCAGGACGACGTCGGCCGCCGCGTGGGCTCGCTCTGCGCGGGCGACGCCCTCGCGTTCCACCGGGTCCGAGGTCGGTCGCACGCCCGCCGTGTCCACCAGCGTGACCCGCGTCGCTCCCAGCATCACCGCCTCGGTCAGCACGTCTCGCGTCGTCCCCGGCACGGGAGTCACGATCGCCCGGTCGAGGCCAGAAAGCCGGTTGAACAGCGTCGACTTCCCCACGTTCGGCCGCCCGGCGATCGCCACGACGATCCCCTCGCGCACCAGCCGCCCGCGGCGCGAGTCGGCGAGCAGCGCGTCGATCTGCGCGAGCGCCGCGCGAATGGCCTCGCGCGTCTCCCCCGGCGAGATGAAGTGATAGCCCTCCTCGCCGAAGTCGGCCGACGCTTCGAGCCTGGTCCTCACGTCGAACAGTTGCCGCTCGATCTCGCCGATCCGTCCCGCCAGCGCGCCCTGCAGTTGATCGAACGCGACCCTTGCCTGCAGCGGCGTCGTCGCCTCCACGAGGTCGCGCACGGCCTCGGCCTGCGTGAGATCGAGCCGGCCGTTGAGGAAGGCGCGCAGCGTGAATTCGCCGGGCCCGGCCAGCCGCGCGCCGCCGGCCGCGCAAGCCGCGACGACTTCGCCGGCGACCACGGGGCTTCCGTGCAGGCTGAGCTCCACGACGTCTTCGCCGGTGTACGAGGCGGGCGCTTTGAACCACGTGACGACGGCCTGGTCGACCGCGGCCGGGGCCGCGCCGGCGGCGGCAGCCGTCGCGACGCGCACCAGCGTCGCGTGCCGCGGCTCGAGCGCGGCGGGGGAGTCGAGGAGGCGGGACGCGATCTCGACGCTGCGCGGCCCGCTCAGGCGGACCACCGAGAGCCCTCCGCGTCCGGGAGGCGTCGCGAGCGCGACGATCGTGTCGTCGGGGGAGAACATCGCCTGCCGCGCACGGCCTGGCCCCGCGCGCTTACTTCCGTTCCCGCTTCGCGGTGATGAGCACCGTCTTCACGGCCGCGTCGCCGATGCTCTCGGTCTCGGCGAGTCCCTGTTCGGCCACCGCCATGTGCACGATGCGCCGCTCGTAGGCGTTGAGGGGGCCCAGCTTCTGCTCGAGGCCGGTGCGCCGGGCCTTCTCGCCCAGGAACAGCGCCATCTGCCGGAGCTCGGCGTCCTTGTCGCGGCGGAAGTCCATGCAGTCGACGACGACGCGCTGGTGGTCGGGCAGTTCGTCGCGGAAGATGACCGACGCGATGTGCTGCAGCGCCTGCAGGCCGTCCGCCTTGTGGCGGAGCAGCAGCTCGCCGTCCTCGCCCGTCAGGTTCACCCGCGGACCGTCCGGCGTCTCCTCGACGGCCGCCTCGAGCGACAGGCCCATGGCCGACGTCACGCTCTTCACGAAGTCCGTCAGCCGCGCATTCAGGTCGAGATCGTCCACGTCTGTTCTCCCTCTCGGTTCTTCGCTGCAGGACTCAGGACCCGGCAATCAGGATTCAGGCCGGCGCGCTGTCCCCCGAATCCGGAATTCTGACGCGGGCCCGCGCCTCTCTCACGCGGGCTTCGTCTTCAGTTTCCGCTCGGCGGGCGGCCGCGGCACGACCGGCGGCCCGACCACCGAGTTGGTGATGTACTGCTGGCCGATGGCGAGCAGGTTGCTGAAGAACCAGTACACCGTGAGGCCGCTCGGCATCCAGAGGAACATGAACGTGAAGACGAGCGGCATCATCAACATCATCTTCTGCTGGACCGGGTCGCCGCCGGTGGGCGTCATCTTCTGCTGCCAGAGCTGGCTGGCGCCCATCAGGATCGGCGTCACGTAGTACGGGTCGTGCGCCGAGAGGTCCTTGATCCACCAGATGAACGGCTCGCCACGAATCTCGATCGCCGCCGAGAGCAGCGAGTAGAACGCGAACAGCACCGGCAGCGTCAGCAGCATCGGGATGCAGCCGCTCGCGGGGTTCACGCCCTTTTCCTTGTAGAGGCTCATCATCTCCGAGTTCATCTTCTGGCGCTCGGGGTCGGTCGCCTTCAGGTGCTTGTAGCGCTCCTGGATGAGCTTCACCTGCGGCTGGATCTCCTGCATCTTCCGCATCGAGACCATGCTCTTGTGCCGCAGCGGGAACATCACGGCGTTGATGAGGAACGTCAGGATGATGATCGCCCAGCCGTAGTTGCCGACGTAGGAGTGGATCCACACCAGCGCCCGCAGCAGCGGCACGGCGAGGAAGTCGAAGATCCCGAAGTTGATGACGCGCACCAGCTGCCCGTCCGCGCGCGCCGCCTGCAGCGAGTCGAAGTCCTTCGGCCCGAAGAAGAACGCCAGGTCGCTCATCGACCGCGCCTGGCGGACGCCGAACGTCACGAGGTCGGCCACCTTCGGCGGCGCGGCCGCGTTCGACGCCTCTCCGGCCGGCTCCGGCAGCGTGAACAGCACCCGCGAGTAGTCGACGCGCACCATGCGCTTGGGCAGCGCCATCGCGACGAAGTACTGGTCGTCGATGCCCGCGGCGGAGAAGTCGCCCTCCTCGACCGGCTGCTTGGCGAAACTGGTCGCCGCGATGCGCTGCACGCTCTTGCCGCGGACGACGATCCCTTCCGGCTTCTGCACGTAGCGGCCGCTGTCCACGCCCGGGACCTGGTCCCCGAGGCCGGCGCCCCAGAGCACCGTCGGGTTCATCGTGCGGTCGCCGACCTGCACCTGCGCCGAGAACCGGACGGTGTAGCCGGTCGGTTCGAAGGTGAACGTCTTGTGCGCCTTCAGGCCGAAGCCATCCTCGAAGTCGAACCGGATCGTCTGCCCGTCGCGCGACGCGTCGATGGGGCCGGCGGCGGCGGGCCCGAGAAACAGCGCGTCCTTGAGCCGCGCGGTCGCGCCGGGGTCGTCGACCATCAGGTCGAACGGGCGGATCCGGCCCGGATCGAGGTAGCTCGGCACCAGCTCCTGCGGCCTTTTCTGCAGGTCGCGGAAGTCCTTCAGTTTCCAGCTCTTCAGCTTCGCGCCCCGGTTGGTGAAGACCGCCCGGACCGTCTTCGTCTCGACGACGATGTCGCGCTCGACCGGCTCGGCCACGACCGGCTGGACCGGGGCTTCGTTCGCGGAGGCGGACGCCGCCGAGACGGCGGCGGTCGTCGTGCCCGCGCCCCCCCCGGCTCCGGCGTTCGCCGCCGGCGTCCCGGGAGCCGGCGCGGTCGCCGCAATCGGCGCTTCACGCTTCGCCCTGTCGGCCGCCGGCTTCAGCACGAGAGTCTGGTACCCGTAGAGCACCAGGAAGGAGAGGAGGATGGCGATGAGAAGGCGTTTTTCCATGAAACCTAGAGGAGGCGGCCGCCCGGCCAGGCGGGCGACGGTGAAGGCGCAGCCCCGGAACCGAGACGCGCGCCTGGGAGATCGTGCCCGGGGCAGCCGGCCGCGGGAAGGGGAGGCCAATGGTCGGGGACGGGGTCGAAGCCGCTGGAGCCGAACGGGTGGCATCGCGAGAGGCGCCTGAGCCCCAGCCATCCGCCCGACGCCGCCCCGTGGCGGCGGACGGCCTCGGCCATGTAGTGCGAACACGAGGGGACGTAGCGACAAGAGCCGCCGAGGAGCGGCGACAACAGCACCTGGTAGGCGCGAACCGCGGCCAGCAGGGCGCGGCCCGCCCACGACGGCCGACCCGGCGCGGCCGGCGTCCTCGGCCCGCCGCGGAACGGCTCAGCGTGCGGCGGCGCGGGGCTGGCCAATCCGTCGCAGCGCGTAACGGAATTCGGCTTGAAGCGTGCGGATGTCGGCATTGAGCATGTCCGGCCGAGGGATCACCACGATATCGAACCCCGGGGGGATCTCGCCCTGCCTGAACAGCTCGCGGACGAGGCGCCTGGCCCGGTTCCGGACGACCGCGCCGCCCAGTTTCTTGGTGGCGGCGATCCCAAGACGGCTGCGGCCCAGGGTGTTCGGGAGCGCGATGACCGTCATCAGCCGCGCGCGGACCCGCACGCCCAACTCGTAGACCCGCAGGAACTCGGGGCGGCGCCGTATCCGCGCCGAGGCGGGGAGTCCGTGCGGCCTGGTCGAACCTTGCTCCACGGGTCTGGCCGCGAGGGCGCCTACACCGAGACGGTGAGCCGCTTCCGGCCCTTGGCGCGGCGCCGTTTCAGCACCAGCCGGCCGCCCTTGGTGGCCATCCGAACGAGGAATCCGTGGGTCTTCTTGCGACGACGATTATTGGGCTGAAACGTGCGCTTCATGGTCAGTTCCTGTCGGCCGCAAGCCGGCCGTCGCTCGTCATGGATGCCGAACTTTTAATGATACCGGACGGCTTTACTTGCTGTCAAACCGGAGGCGCGAAAGGGAGCGCCCGGCGGGGTCGATTTTGTGGTACATTGGCGAGCCTTCCTCCCTCTCGGGACGCGCCCCGGCGGCCGGCTCATCCTGGAAGTTTTCCACATCTGTGGAAAAATATGTGGAAAACGGCCTCGTCGGGGGCCCCGCCCCGCCGGGAAAGGTCGAATTTGCGCGTTTTCGGGCAGGCGAAGGTGGCGGAAGGCCATGGCCGAAGGGCTTCCGGCGGGTTTGGCGGCCGCCCGGAAGCCGCCTGCTGAGCTTTTCGGCAGGGCGAAAGTCGGCCGGAGTCCCGGAGCAGGGCCGCGAGTCGGTGGTCCAGGCGGGCGGAACATCATGGACGACACCAACATCTGGGAACGCGTGCTCGAACGGATCGCCACCAAGGTCAACCAGCACACGTTCTACTCGTGGTTCAAGGGCACGAGCCTCGCGCGCGACGAAGAGGCCGCCGTCGTGGTCCGCGTGGCGAACGCGATGGTGAAGAACTGGCTGCAGCGCAACTACGCCGCGGTGCTCGAGGAAGCCATGACCGAGGCGGGGCGCCCGGACTGCCGCATCGAGTTCGTCACCGACGCCGGCGACGCGCCCGCGGCCGACGCCGTCCCGGCCGACGCGACGCCGGCGGACTCGGCCGAGCCCGAGGCGATGCTCGCGCCGGTCACCTCGCTCGGCGGTCTCAACCCCCGGTACGCCTTCGAGACGTTCGTCGTCGGCCCGTCGAACCAGTTTGCCGAGGCCGCCTGCCGCGCAGTGGCCGAGGCGCCGTCGAGGTCCTACAACCCGCTGTTCATCTACGGCGGCGTGGGCCTGGGCAAGACGCACCTGATGCACGCCATCGGGCATTACGTGCTGCGGCACCACCCGAACATGCGGCTGACCTACATCTCGACCGAGCGCTTCAAGAACGAGATGATGAACGCGGTCAAGAACAACCGCGTCTACGAATTCCGCGAGCGGTACCGGACGGTGGACGTGCTGCTCGTCGACGACATCCAGTTCCTGGCCGGCATGGAAGGCACACAGACCGAGTTCTTCCACACCTTCAACTCGCTGTTCGACGCGCAGAAGCAGCTCGTCATCAGCAGCGATCGGACGCCGCGCGAGATCCCGTCGCTCGAAGAGCGGCTCCGCTCGCGCTTCGAGTGGGGCCTCATCGCCGACATCCAGCCGCCCGACCTCGAGACCAAGGTCGCCATCCTCAAGAAGAAGGCCGAGGCCGAGGCGATCCCGCTGCCCGACAACGTCGCGCTCTACATTGCGGGCAAGATCAAGTCGAATATTCGCGAGCTCGAGGGTTCGCTGGTGCGGCTGATCGCGTACGCGTCGCTCAAAGGGCAGGACATCACGCTGGCGCTGGCGCAGGACGTGCTCAAACACGTGCTCGACCACGACGAGAAGGCGGTGACCATCGAGGTGATCCAGAAGTACGTCGCCGACTACTACCACCTCCGGCCCGCGGACCTGAAGGCGCGCAACAACTCGAAGTCGGTCGCGCGGCCCCGCCAGGTCGCGATGTATCTGTGCAAGCAGCTCACCAACGCGTCGCTGCCCGAGATCGGGCGGAGCTTCGGCGGCAAGCACCACTCGACCGTCATCCACTCGATCAAGATGGTCGAGAAGTTGAAGGAGGCAGACTCGGATTTCAACACCCTTCTCAACAGCTTCGTCGAGTCGCTGAGGTAGGGGTTCGGCTGGCAGAAACACTGAAACCCGCCCGGCCGCGCTGGCGCCCCGGCGGGTTTTGCACAGGCCGCGCGCCGCGACTGCCGGGTCGGGCTGTGGATAACCGGCACGGGCCGGCGCCCTCCGCAGGCGGCGCCTTTGGGCTGCCCGGGTTTCCACAGCGCAAGTGGTTCAAAAACAAGGACTAATCCGAGTTGTTCGTCATTTCAACACGGTATTATTTCTTATATAATTAGTTGATTCAGATCTTAGGATCTTCAAGACCGATACGCGGCATTCACTCAGGGTCTTCACCAACTTCTTCTCGCGAGGTCAGAGGCGCCATGGAACTAGTTGTCCGCAAGAGCGACCTGCTGCGTGAACTGCAACTCTTCCAGGGAATCGTCGAGCGGAACAACACGATCCCCGTGCTGGCCAACGTGCTGATGGAGGCGGACGGCGAGGAACTCAAGTTCCTGGCCACGGATCTCCAGGTCGCGCTGCGGAGCCAGTGCCCTGCGTCGGTCGCGAAGGGCGGCAAGCTGACGCTGCCGGCCAAGAAGCTCTTCGAGATCATCCGCATGCTGCCCGAGACCGAGATTCGGATCGAGCAGGACAAGTCGGGCGTGCGCGTCGCCGCGGATCGGTTCGACTCGAAGATGCAGGCGATGGCCGCCGACGACTTCCCCTCGCTCCCGCACCCGTCCGGCACCGCGACGCTCCAGCTTCCGGCCGCGCGGCTGGGCGAGATGATCGCGCGCACGCAGTTCGCGACGACGAGCGACGACACGCGGTACTTCCTGAACGGCGTGCTGCTCGTGGCGGAGGGCGGGCGGTTCTCACTCGTGGCGACCGACGGACACCGCCTGGCCCTGGTGAGCGCGGAGCTCGAGGGCGAGGGCCCCGCCGAGGAGGTCCGCGTCCTGCTGCCGAAGAAGACCGTGTCCGAGCTCGCGCGGCTCGCGTCGGAGACGGAGGCCCCGGTGCAGTACGAGCGCCAGGAGAACCACCTGTTCTTCAAGGTGGGGGAGCGCGTCCTCATTTCGCGGATGATCGAGGCGCAGTTCCCGGCGTTCGAGCGCGTGGTGCCGAAGGGCAACGACAAGGTGATCGAGTTCGAGCGCGAGCGCCTCGCCAGCGCGCTCAAGCGCGTCGGCCAGCTCTCGCCGGAGCGGTCCAAGGCCGTCCGGTTCGCGATCGAGGAGGGCAAGGTCGAGGTGTCGTCGAGCAGCCCGGAGTTCGGCGAGGCCAAGGAGACGATTCTCATCGACGACTACAAGGGCACCCCCCTGCAGATCGGCTTCAACGGCCAGTACGTGCTCCAGTTCCTGGACGTGGTGGGCACCGACAAGGTGGCGCTCGAGCTCAAGGACGAAGTCAGCCAGGCCGTCATGAAGCCGGTCGGCCAGGAAGGGTTCGCCTACACGTACGTGCTGATGCCGATGCGATTCTAGGCCGCGTTGCGACGCGCGCCCGAGATGTCAGATTCCATGCCCGATCGTGACGAGAGTTTGCGTTCAGACGCCGGGGCGGCCGCCCCGGAGGCGCCCGCGGCCCGCCGCGACGCCGGCCCCGCGCCCGCCGCGGAGCCGGGGCCGGACGTGTCGGCGGCGGCCGACGACTACGGCGCCGACAAGATCAAGGTGCTCGAGGGGCTCGAGGCCGTCCGCCAGCGCCCCGCGATGTACATCGGCTCGACCGGCGCGTCGGGCCTCCACCACCTGGTCTACGAGGTGGTGGACAACTCGATCGACGAGGCGCTCGCCGGCTTCTGCGACACCATCAACGTCACCATCCACATCGACCAGTCGGTGACCGTCATCGACAACGGCCGCGGGATCCCGGTGGACATGCACGAGAGCGGCCGGTCGGCGGCCGAGGTCGTGATGACGGTGCTGCACGCCGGCGGCAAGTTCGACAACGACAGCTACAAGGTGTCCGGCGGGCTGCACGGCGTCGGCGTGTCGGTCGTCAACGCGCTCTCGGAGACGCTCGATCTCGAGATCTGGCGCAACGGCCTGGTCTACCGGCAGACCTACGACCGGGGCAAGCCCCAGGCGGACCTCGAGATCTCGGGCAAGACCAAGAAGCGCGGGACGAAGATCACCTTCCTGCCCGACGCGCAGGTGTTCGAGACGCTCGAGTTCAGCTTCGACACCCTCGCGCAGCGGCTGCGCGAGCTGGCGTTCCTCAACCCGGGCGTCGCCATCACGTTCGACGACGAGCGGGGCGACGGGCGCAGCCACCGGTTCGAGTACGGGGGCGGGATCCGCGAGTTCGTCACGCACCTCAACCGGAACAAGACCGGGGTCACCGACGAGCCGATCTACATGCGCGGCGAGCGCGACGGCATCGACGCCGAGATCGCCCTGCAGTGGAACGACGGCTACACCGAGACGCTCTACAGCTTCGCCAACAACATCAACACCCACGAGGGGGGCACGCACCTCTCGGGGTTCCGGGCGGCGCTGACGCGCACGGTCAACTCGTACGCGGCCAAGAACAACCTCACCAAGGACCTCAAGGAGAGCATCAGCGGCGACGACATCCGCGAGGGGCTCACCGCGGTCATCAGCGTGAAGATCCCGCACCCGCAGTTCGAGGGGCAGACCAAGACCAAGCTGGGGAACACCGAGGTCAAGGGGATCGTCGAGGCGATCGTCAACGACAAGCTGGGCGCCTACCTCGAGGAGAACCCGGTCGTCGCGCGGCGGCTGGTGCTGAAGTCGGTCGAGGCCGCGCGCGCGCGCGACGCGGCGCGCAAGGCCCGCGACCTGGTGCGGCGCAAGGGGGCGCTCGAGAACAGCAGCCTGCCCGGCAAGCTCTCCGACTGCCAGGAGCGCGACCCCTCGCGCTGCGAGCTCTACATCGTGGAGGGGGAGTCGGCCGGGGGCTCGGCCAAGCAGGGGAGGGACCGCCGCTTCCAGGCGATCCTGCCGCTCAAGGGGAAGATCCTCAACGTCGAGCGGGCGCGCTTCGACAAGATGCTCGGCAGCGAGGAGATCAAGGTGATGATCGCGGCCCTCGGCTGCGGCATCGGCGCGGAGGACTTCGACATCGAGAAGCTGCGGTACCACCGCGTCATCATCATGACCGACGCGGACGTGGACGGGTCGCACATCCGCACGCTGCTGCTGACCTTCTTCTACCGCCAGCTGCCCGAGCTGATCGAGCGCGGCCACGTCTACATCGCGCAGCCGCCGCTGTTCCGCGCCAAGCGCGGGAAGGTCGAGCACTACATCAAGGACGAGCGGGAACTGGAGAACTGGCTGATCCACCGCGCGGTCGAGAGCCGCGTGGTGCGGCAGCCGGACGGCGCCGAGCTGTCGGGGCCGGCGCTCGAGAAGATCCTGCACCGGCTGATCGCCTACAACAAGTTCCTCCACGTGATCGAGCGGCGCGGCTACCAGCGCGACGTGGTGAAGGCGCTGATGGACCGCGACGCGAGGGACAAGACGTTCTTCGGCGACGCCGAGAGCCTCCGCCAGATTGCCGGGGCGCTGTCCTCGCCGGCGCGCGACGTCACCGTGCAGCCCGACGAAGAGCACAACATCTCGGCGCTGCGCGTCGAGGACCGATCCAACGGGTACCCGCGCCACTACACGGTGGACATGGACTTCGTCAGCGGCGGCGAGTACCGGACGCTGCTGGGGAGCTACCGCGAGATCAAGGGCGTCCGGCTGCCGGTCGTCGTGACGCTCGGCGCGCCCGCCGCGGCCGACGCGGAGGAGAAGGACGCGGCGGACGGCGCCGAGGCGCCGGCTCCGCGCGCGAAGGACGCCGACGTGACGCTCCGGACGCTGGACGAGCTGGTGGAGTTCTTCATCACGGCCGGCAAGCGCGGCGTGGCGATCAACCGGTACAAGGGGCTCGGCGAGATGAACCCCGAACAGCTCTGGGCCACGACGATGAAGCCCGAGGTGCGGACGCTGCTGCAGGTGCGGGCCGAGGACCACACCGAGGCCGACCTGATGTTCACCACGCTGATGGGCGACCAGGTCGAGCCGCGGCGCAAGTTCATCGAGGAGAACGCGCTCGACGTCAAGAACCTGGACATTTAGCAGGGACGAGGGAAGCGGGAACAGGGATGAGGGGCAGCACGCGTATCCCGCGGGCAAATCCCTCGTCCCCCGTCCCTCGTCCCCCGTCCCTCGTCCCTGAATCTGTCACACTGCAATGACCATCGCTGCATCGAAGCTCCCGGTCAACATCGAAGACGAGATGAAGCGCTCGTACATGGATTACGCCATGAGCGTGATCATCGGGCGGGCGCTTCCCGACGTGCGTGACGGCCTCAAGCCGGCCCACCGCCGCGTGCTCTACGGCATGCGGACGATGGGGCTGGCGAGCAACCGCGCCTACCGCAAGTGCGCCAAGATCGTCGGCGAGGTGATGGGCAACTTCCACCCGCACGGCGACGCCGCGATCTACGACACGCTCGTCCGGCTCGCCCAGGACTTCAACATGCGGTCGCCCCTGGTCGACGGCCAGGGGAACTTCGGCTCGATGGACGGCGACCCGCCGGCGGCCATGCGCTACACGGAGGCCCGGCTCAAGCCGCTCGCCGAAGAGATGATGGCCGACCTCGAGAAGGAGACGGTGGAGTTCGTCCCCAACTACGACGAAACCACCGAGGAGCCGAGCGTCCTCCCCGCGCCGTTCCCCAACCTGCTCGTGAACGGCTCGGTCGGCATCGCCGTCGGCATGGCCACCAACGTGCCGCCGCACAACCTCGGCGAGGTCGTGGACGGCGCCATCTGGCTGATCGAGCACGCGGCCGACACGCCGGAGGCGAAATTCAAGGGGCTGCTGCGGATCATCCCGGGGCCCGACTTCCCGACCGGCGCCCGCATCGTCGGGCGGTCGGGGATCGTGCAGGCGTACCGAACCGGCCGCGGCAGCATCACGATCCGCGCCAACACCTCGGTCGAGGAGTCGGCGAAGGGCGACCGCAGCTCCATCGTCGTGACCGAGGTCCCCTACCAGGTCAACAAGGCGAAGCTCATCGAGAAGATCGCCGAGCTGGTCCGCGACAAGACGATCGAAGGGATCTCGGACCTGCGCGACGAGTCGGACCGCGACGGGCTTCGCATCGCCATCGAACTCAAGCGCGGCGAGATGGCGGACGTCGTCCTCAACAACCTCTACAAGCACACGCCGCTGCAGGTGAACTTCGGCGTGATCATGCTCGCCATCGTCGGCGGCCGGCCCCGGTACCTGTCGCTGGTCGAGGCGCTCGAGCACTTCATCGAGTTCCGCCGCGAGGTGGTGAGGCGCCGGACCGAGTTCGAGCTCCGGAAAGCGGAGGCGCGGGCCCACCTCCTCGAGGGCCTGAAGATCGCCCTCGATCACCTCGACGCGGTCATCACCCTCATCCGCGAGTCGAAGTCGCCCGCCGAGGCCCGCGACGGCCTGATGGCCCGCTTCGACCTCAGCCAGATCCAGGCGCAGGCGATCCTCGACATGCAGCTGCAGCGGCTCACCGGCCTGGAGCGGCAGAAGATCGTCGACGAGCTCGTCGAGGTGCGGGCGCAGATCGAGAGGCTGCTGGCGATCCTCGGCAGCGAGACGCTGCTGACGCAGATCGTCGTCGACGAGCTGCGGGAGATCCGGGAGAAGTTCGGCAACCCGCGCCGCACGGAGATCATCGAGGAGGAAGGGGAGTTCCGGATCGAGGACCTCATCGCCGACGAGGACATGGCGATCACGGTCAGCAACACCGGCTACATCAAGCGGACCGCGGTGACCAGCTACCGGACGCAGCGCCGCGGCGGGCTCGGCCGCAAGGGGATGAGCGTGCGCGAGGAGGATTTCGTCTCGCACCTGTTCATCGCCTCCACCCACGCGTACATCCTGATCTTCACCGACCGGGGCCGGGTCTACTGGCTCAAGGTCTACGAGATCCCCGACGTCGGCCCCGACGGCAAGGGGAAGGCGATCGCCAACCTGGTCGCGATGCTGCCGGACGAGAAGATCGCGGCCCTCCTGGCGGTGCGGGAGTTCGAGGAGGGGCGGTTCGTCGTGATGGGCACCCGGCGGGGCGTGGTCAAGAAGACCAACCTCGCGGCCTTCCGCAACCCGCGGGCGGCCGGCATCATCGCCATGGGGGTGGAGGAGGGGGACGCCGTGATTGCCGTCCAGCTGAGCGACGGCGACGGCGAGGTCTTCATCGGCAGCCGGGACGGCATGGCCATCCGTTTCCCCGAGGCGGACGTCCGGCCGACCGGCCGCGGCACGTTCGGCGTCCGGGGGATCGCCCTCCGGGACGAGGACGCCGCGGTGGCCATGGAGGTGGTCACGCCGGGCGGGACCGTCCTGACCGTCTCGGAGAACGGTTTCGGCAAACGGACCGACCTCGACGAATATCGCGTGCAGTCGAGGGGCGGTTTGGGTATCATCAACATCCACACGACCGACCGGAACGGGAAAGTTGTGGGGATTGCCTACGTGCGCGACGAGGATGAGCTGATGCTCATCACGCAGCAGGGCAAGGTGTTGCGCACCGGAGCGCGCGACGTCCGAACCATCGGCCGGGCGACCCAGGGCGTTCGGCTCATCGGGGTTGAGGACGACGATCGGGTGGTGTCGATCGCCCGGCTCGCGGAACGCGAAGAGGACCTCAACGAGTAGAGAAGGAGGCTGGCATGCATCGGCCGCGTTATCTTCGGTGTTTACTCCTCGCTCCCGTCCTGATCGGTCTCGTGCTCGCCGCCGCCGGCTGCGGAGGCTCGGAGCACGACCTTATGATCAAGAAGTTCTTCATGGCGTCGTCGGCCGGCGACACGGTCACGCTCGGGAACATCGCGACCGTCTCGTTCGATCCCACCCGTGACGGCCGGGCGCAGAACGTGACGTTCGTCAGCGAGACGCCCGAGCAGACGCGCGTGCTGAAGCTCAAGGAGCTCGACCAGGCGTTCAAGGACGCCCAGGCCGCCGCGGCCGCCGTCAGCAAGCAGATGAAGGAGTACCAGGACAAGAACGCCGAGGCGATCAACCGGGTGATCAAGATCGAGCAGTCGGGCTCGGGCCGGGTGACCGGCCGGGACGCCGAGGTGCAGAAGGCCTGGACCGACTGGCGCGAGAAGTCGTCGGCGGTCGAGAAGAAGCTGTCCGAGGCCAGGCAGTCCCTGCAGGCCGAGCGGCGGGTGGCCGACCTGAGCGTGCCGGACAAGGACGCGACCACGTTCGACACGACCGAGGCGACCAAGGAGGTCACCGTCACCGCGAACGTGCTGACGCCCGACAAGCAGTCGGTCAAGAAGACGCTGGTGCTCACCCTGCAGCGGGTCGTCCTGAGCGAAGGCGGCGGCAAGCCGCCGATCGAAGGCAAGTGGATGATCACCGGCCTCAAGGAAGTCCCGAACAAGTAGACCGCGGGCCGTTGCTGCCGCAGCCGACGCATCGATCGCGAAGGGGCGCCGAGAGGCGCCCCTTTGTCTTTCTACGGGGCTCGCCCGCGGCGGGTCAGAGAACCTCGAGCTTGGCGTAGCGGGCCAGCAGGCGCTTGGACCCCACACTCGCGAACCGGACCACCAGCTTCAGGTCGTCGCCGGCGGCCTCGACGCTCACCACTGTTCCGACACCGAACTTCTCGTGGCGCACGCGCGCGCCGGCGGCGAGGTGACCCGCGCGCGACTGGTCCTCGTCCTCGTAGGCGTACGCCGGCGCCTCCTCTTTCACGCGCGACGGCCCCCGCCGGAACGTCGGCGTCCGGCCGCCCCCGGCCTCGGCGCGCGCGCGGCCGTTGCGGCGGCCCGCCCACAGCCCCGGCTGGTACAGCCCCGAGCCGGCCGGCTCGACCCGCTCGACGAGCTCCTCGGGGATCTCGGCGATGAAGCGTGACGGAGTGGCGGGACGGAACTCGCCGTACCACCGCCGGCGGCCCGCGCTCCCCAGGTGCAGCTTTCGACGCGCCCGCGTCATGCCCACGTAACACAGCCGGCGCTCCTCCTCGAGCTCGGCCTCGTCCTCGCTCGACCGCGAGTGGGGGAAGAGCCCCTCCTCGAGGCCGGCGATGAAGACGACCGGGAACTCGAGCCCCTTGGCGCTGTGCAGCGTCATCATCATCACGCGCGCGTCGGCCGCCCCCTCGGCCTGGTCGGCGTCGGAGAGCAGCGACAGCGTGTCGACGAAGCCGCCGAGCGTGGCGCCCGGTTCGCGCAGCTCGTACTCCTTCGCCGCCGACACCAGCTCGGCGAGGTTCTCCACGCGCCCCTCGGCCTCCTCGGTGCGGTCCTCCCGCAGCGCGGACAGGTAGCCGGTCCGGTCGAGGACCTTGCCGATGGCCGCCGACACCGGCTCCTGCCGGACGACCCCGGCGAGGCCCACGACCAGGTCGCGGAAGACGCGCAGCGAGGAGGCGGCGCGCCCGGTGAAGACGCCGCGGTCGAGACCGGCGACCAGCCGCGACCAGAGCGCGTGCGGCGAGATCCCGTCGTCGCCGGAGAGGCCGAGGCCGGCCGGCGCCGCGTCGAGCGCGTCGATCACGCCCTTCCCGATCCCCCGGGGCGGCACGTTGATCACTCGGCGCAGGCTCACGTCGTCGGCCGGGTCGAGGACGACTTTCAGGTAGGCGAGCGTGTCCTTGATTTCCTTGCGCTCGTAGAACCGGACGCTGCCGACGATCCGGTAGGCGATCCCCTCGCGCCGCAGCGCGTCTTCGATCACGCGCGACTGCGCGTTGGTCCGGTAGAGCACCGCCATCGGCGTGTCGCCGTCGGCGCGCACCGCCTCCCGGGCCACGCGGGCGATGGCGTCGGCCTCCTCGAGCTCGTCGCCCGCCTGGTGGTAGCGGATCTTCTCGCCGCCCAGCGTCTCGGTCCAGAGCCGCTTCTCCTTGCGGTTGCGGTTCTGGCGGATGAGGGCGGAGGCGGCGTCGAGGATGACCTCGGTCGACCGGTAGTTCCGCTCGAGGCGCACGACCCTGGCGTCGGGGTAGTCGGCCTCGAAGTCCAGGATGTTGCGCAGGTCGGCGCCGCGCCACTTGTAGATCGACTGGTCGGGATCGCCGACCACGCAGAGGTTGCGGTGCGCCTCGGCCATCCGCTTCATCAGCAGGTACTGCGGCCGGTTGGTGTCCTGGTACTCGTCCACGAGCAGGAACCGGAACCGGTCGGCGTAGCGCGCGCGGACCTCGGGCTTGTCGAACAGCGCGACCGTCTTGAGCAGCAGGTCGTCGAAGTCGAGCGCGTGGCTGTCCTCGAGCGCGCGCTGGTAGCGCTCGAAGATCCGGCCGACCTGCTTGTCGTGGGGGTTGTAGCCGCCGGCGAAGGACTCGGGCCCGAGACACAGGTTCTTCGCGTGGCTGATCCGGCCGAGCGCGGCCCGCGGCTGCACGAGGGTGTCGTCGATCCCCAGCTCGCGCATCGCCTGCTTGACCGCCGACAGCTGGTCCGAGGAGTCGTAGATGACGAAATCGCGCGACAGGCCCAGCACCGGCGCCTCCCGCCTCAGCAGCCTCGCGCACATCGAGTGGAAGGTGGACACCCACGCGCCGGAGGCCGCGTCGCCGAGCAGCGTCGTCACGCGCTGCCGCATCTCCTCCGCCGCCTTGTTGGTGAAGGTGACCGCGACCACCTCGCCCGGATCGGCGTGGCCCGCGCCGATCAGGTAGGCGACCCGGTAGGCGATGACGCGCGTCTTGCCGGACCCGGCGCCGGCGAGGATGAGCAGGGGGCCGTCGACCTGCAGCACGGCCTCGCGCTGCTCGGGGTTCAACTCTTCGAGAAAGTCCATTAAATGTCGCGCGGCGTAGGGGCAGCCCTTGTGGCTGCCCGCAAGAGGCGGATCGGGCGCCCACAAGGGGCCAATCGGGCGCCCACAAGGGGCGCCCCTACTCTACGGTAACACTCTTCGCCAGATTGCGCGGCTGGTCCACGTCGCAGCCGCGGCGGACCGCGATGTGGTAGGCCAGCAGCTGCAGCGGGATCACGGTGACCAGCGGCGACAGCCGCGGGCGCGCCTCGGGGAGGCTGATGATCGAGTCGTGCTCGGTGTCGAGCAGCGCTTCGACCAGCTCGTCGCGGCCCGTGGTGAGCGCGATGACCGAGCCGCCGCGCGCCTTGACCTCCTGGATGTTGCTCAGCATCTTCTCGAACACGTGGTCGCGCGGCGCCAGCGCCACGACGGGCATCTGCTCGTCGATGAGCGCGATCGGCCCGTGCTTCATCTCGCCGGCGGGATAGCCCTCGGCGTGGATGTAGGAGATCTCCTTCAGCTTGAGCGCCCCCTCGAGCGCGATCGGGTAGTTGAGGCCGCGGCCGAGGAAGAGGAAGTCCCGCCGGTTGTAGAACCGGCGGGCGATCTCGTCCACCAGCGCCGACACGCGCAGCGTCTGCTCGATGAGCGTGGGCGCCTGCAGCAGCCCGTCGATCTCCTCGCGCGCCTGCGCGGGCGTCAGCGCGCCGCGCACCTGCGCCAGGTAGAGCGCCAGCAGGTGCAGCGCCACCAGCTGCGAGGTGAACGCCTTGGTGGACGCCACGCCGATCTCCGGCCCCGCGTGCGTGTAGATGGTGCCCTCGCTGTCGCGCGTGGCCATGCTGCCCACGACGTTGCAGATGGCCAGGCTGCGCGCGCCTCGCGCCTTCGCCTCGCGCAGCGCGGCCAGCGTGTCGGCCGTCTCGCCCGACTGCGTGATCACCACCGCCAGCGTCCGGCTGCCGACGATGGGCGCGCGGTACCGATACTCGGAGCCGTAGTCGACCTCGACCGGCAGGCGGGCCAGGCTCTCGATCAGGTATTTACCCACCAGCCCGGCGTGCCACGACGTCCCGCACGCGATGATCGTCACGTTCTCGATCGCGGCGAGATCCGCCTCCGACAGCGTCATCTCCTCGAGGAAGACGCGGCCGGTGTCGAGCGAGACGCGGCCGAGCACCGTGTCGCGCGCCGCCTGCGGCTGCTCGAAGATCTCCTTCAGCATGAAGTGCTTGAACCCGGCCTTCTCGGCCTGGATCGGGTCCCACAGCACCCGCTGCGTCCGGCGGTCGATCGGGGCGCCGGCGAAGGTGCTGAACGCGACGCCCGAGGCGGTGAGCACCGCCATCTCCTCGTCGGCGAGGAACACCACGTCGCGGGTGTGCGCCAGGATCGCCGGGATGTCCGAGGCCACGAAGTACTCGCCGTCGCCGACGCCGACCACCAGCGGCGGGCCGTTGCGGGCGGCGATGATCTTCCGCGGCTCGGCGGAGGAGATCACGACCAGCGCGAACATCCCGCGCATCCGGGCCAGCGCCAGGCGCGTCGCCCCTTCGAGGTTGCCGCCGGCGCCGGCGACCTTCAACTCCTCCTCGATGAGGTGCGCCACGATCTCGGTGTCGGTCTCGGTGACGAACGCGTGGCCGAGCCCCTGCAGCTCGCGCTTCAGCTCGAGGTAGTTCTCGATGATGCCGTTGTGGACCACGACGATGCGCCCGGTGCAGTCGCGGTGGGGGTGGGCGTTCTCCTCGGTCGGCCGGCCGTGCGTGGCCCAGCGCGTGTGCCCGATGCCGTACTCGCCGTCGATCGGGTCGGCCGCGATCGCCTCCTCGAGGCGCGACAGCTTGCCGGCGCTGCGGCGCAGGGCGATCACGCCCTGTCGGACGACAGCCACGCCCGCCGAATCGTACCCGCGGTACTCGAGCCGTCGCAGGCCGTCCAGGAGGACCGGAACGACGGGCTTGGGCCCGATATAGCCGATGATGCCGCACATGACTGCGCCTCGCAGGATTCGCCCCTCGACGTTGCTCGGGGCGCCCTGAGCAGGGTCGAGGGGCGGGATTCGGGAGTCTGGATTCGGGCCGGGATCGCCGTCGCGCCCACCCTTATTTGTCGGCCACGGGCGGGGATTTCTTCAGCTTCGCCCAGCCCTCCTTGTTCTCCTGGCGGCCGCGTGCGATGCCCAGGGCCCCCGCCGGCACGTCCTTGGTGATCGACGACCCGGCCGCCACGTAGGCCCCCCGCCCGATCCGGACCGGGGCGATCAGCTGCGTATCGCTCCCGATGAAGACGCCGTCCTCGATCACCGTCGGGTGCTTGCGTTCGCCGTCGTAATTGCACGTGATCGTGCCCGCGCCGATGTTCACCCTCTCGCCGATCGTGGCGTCGCCGAGGTAGGCCAGGTGATTGGCCTTCGACCCCGCGCCGAGGCGCGTCTTCTTGAGCTCGACGAAGTTCCCGACTCGCGAGCCGGCGGCGAGATCGGACCCCGGGCGGAGACGCGCGAACGGGCCGACGATCGCGCCGTCCGCGACTCGCGACTCCACGATGACGCAGTGGTCCAGGACCGTCACGTCGTCGGCCAGCTCCGAGTCCACGATCCGGACCCCGCCGTAAATCACCGCCCGCGCCCCGATGCGCGTCCGGCCCAGGAGGTGGACGCCCGGGTGGATCACGCTGTCCGGCCCGACGGTCACCCCCGCGTCGAGATAGGTGGTGGCCGGGTCCTCGAGCGTCACGCCCGACGCCATCAGCGCCTCGCGCCGGGCCCGCCAGACGCGGGCGCTCGCCTCGGCCAGTTCGGCGCGCGTGTTGATGCCCAGGATCTCTTCGGGGCGATCGACCGGCAGCGCCACCACGCGCCGGCCGGCGCGCCGGTAGATGCCGACCAGGTCGGGGAGGTAGTACTCCTGCTGCGAGTTGTCCGTCGCGACCCGATCCAGGGCGGGGAAGAGCGGCTCGAGGTCGAAGGCGTAGATCCCGGCGTTGATCTCGCGAACCGCGCGCTCGGCGGGCGACGCGTCGCGGTGTTCGACGACGGCGGCGACCTCGTCGCCGTCGCGGAGGATGCGCCCGTAGCCCGACGGGTCGTCCAGCACGGCCGTCAGCAGGGTGGCCGCGGCGCGCGCCCCCTCGTGCCGCGCCACCAGCGCGCCCAGCGTGTCGGGCGTGAGCAGCGGCACGTCTCCCGAGAGCACGACCAGCGTGCCTCGCAGGCCCGCGAGCAGCGGCGCGGCCTGTCGGACCGCGTGCGCGGTTCCGAGCTGCGGCTCCTGCTGCACGAACCCGAGACCGGCGTGCGCCGCCAGCGCCGCGCGAAGCGCGTCGGCCTGGTGCCCGACGACGACGGTCGTCGTGGCCGCCCCGAGCGACGCCGAGGCGGCGAGCACGTAGTCGATCATCGGCGCGCCCGCCACCCGGTGCAGCACCTTCGGCAGGGCGGACTTCATGCGCGTGCCCTTGCCGGCGGCAAGGATCAGGACGTGGCACATGGACATGCGCTTATTGAAGCACAGTTGAGGCCGAACGACAGTGGCCAGTTGTCAGTGGCCAGTGTGCCAGGCGAGACAGACTGGCAACCGATAACTGGGAACCGGCAACTGTCTCTACCGTCTTCGCACGGTCGCCCACGGGCGGATGGCAGCTATCGCTTCCGCGCGCCGATTCGCCGACGCGGCGGGGACGGCGGCGACGCTTCGAGCGAGGCCAGGAACCCGGCCTGCTGCCGCAGCGGCTCGAGGTCCGCGTCCGTCGTGGACAGGTACTTGTTCTCCGGGTTCAGCGCGACGGCCCGCCGGAGGTGCGAGAGCGCCTTGTCCACCTCGCCCTTCGAGGTGTAGGCCACGGTGAGCAGATACTGCACGTGATCGCTCTGGGGATCTTCCGATTCCAGATCGCGGAGCAGCCGGAGCCCGTCGTCGAGCGTCCCCCGGTTGATGGACACCGTGGCCGCGTTGATCCGGTCTTCGAAGGAGCGCGGCCTGGGGCCGGCGCCGGCCGCCTGGCGCTCGCAGATGGTCAGGTAGACCCGGGCGCGCTCCTGCAGTTCCTTCTCGTCCGGGAAGCCGGCGATCACGGCCTTGAACGCCGAGGCGGCGCGGTCGTACTGGCGCTGCTGCAGCGCCCCGAACCCGCGCTCGAATGTCTCGACGGCCTGCTCGCGCGAAGCCGCGACGGCCGGCGGCGCCGGGCGGCGCACTTTCGATGTGGCGCGGCCGGGTGCCGGTTTCGTCGCCGCCTTCACGGCCGGCTTCTTGCCCCGCTTGGTCGCCGTCGCGCGTCTTCCGGCGGCGGGCACGACCGGGCGCGCCCGCTTTGGAGCGGGCTTCCGTTTCGGCTGGACGCGGGCGGCCGGTCTTTTCTTCGCAACCGGCTTCGAAGACGACGAGCGGCGCGGCATGGGCATGAGCTGGTCCACCGAGTAAGCGGCGCCCGGATTCCGCAGAGTGATTGGCGGCGCTAACTTAACAAATGGGCTGGATTCGGTCAAGCCGGCATTGCGCACGTTCTTGCTTGCGACCGAGTTTCGGTCATTTGGCCGAATTCTTGGCGTGTTCAACCGCGCTGTAGAGCTCGCGGGAAGTCATCCCGTAGCGTTCGGCCAATTGACCAATCGCTTCTCTCCGAGACAAAGCCCAGCCATTTGTCATCTGACCAAAGACGGCCAGCAACTGATCGGATGGTGGCAGCGGTTCGGTGGCCTTCGGTTCCTCGTCGGCTCCCCCAACGACGATGGTGAACTCGCCCCTTTCTTCTGTCAATCGACCTAACACACTCGAGATTGTGCCACGGAGCAGTTCCTCGTGGACCTTGGTCAGTTCCCGACCGACGGCGACCGACCGATCTCCCGCCACGCGCAGAAGGGATTCGAGCGTGGCCCGAACCCGGTGCGGGGCCTCGAAGAAGACGATCGTCTCGCGCCTGGAGCTGACCTCGGCCAGCCAGCGGTCCCTCGCCTGCGCGCGCGGAGGGGGAAAGCCGACAAACGAGAAGGTGCTGGTCGGAAGGCCGGACGAGACCAGCGCGGTGAGAACCGAACTTGCCCCGGGGATCGCCTCGACCCTGAAGCCGGCGTCGATGGCCGCCCTGGCCAGCCGGTAGCCGGGGTCCGAGATGCCAGGCGTCCCGGCGTCCGACACGAGCGCGAGGCTGTCGCCGGCGGCCAGCCTGGCGAGAAGCCGCGGCGTCTTCTCGCGCTCGACCTGCTCGTAGAAGCTCGTCGTCGGCGTGTGGATGTCGAAATGAGACAACAGCTTGGCCGTGCGCCGCGTGTCCTCGGCGGCCACGAGCGACACCTCGCGCAGCACGCGCAGCGCCCGAAGCGAGATGTCTTCGAGATTGCCGATCGGCGTGGCCACGAGAAACAATGTGGGTGCGCTCATGTCGGTCCCGTGAAACTGACCGCCGCCCTTCAGATATTGTACCATTGGAAAAGGGGCAGTCTGCCGGGACGCAGGCAGGCAGCGGTCCGGCCCCGACCAGGTTCTCGCCGGCACGGCATATTCGAGGCGTAAACGGTGTATTCATCCGAACCGCTCCATCACTTCGTCGACGACTACCTGGGCTACCTCTACGAGGCCGGTCCGACCAGCGCAACGCTCGACGGCATCCACACTTACGACGATCTGCTCGAGGACTTGAGCCGGAGCGCGCTCGAGTCGCAGGCCCGGGCGCTTTCCGGGTTCGCCCGGCGGCTCGACGAGATCCCCGTCGAGGGCCTGACCGAGGTCGAGCGGATCGAGCATCCCGTGATTGCCGCCAACATCCGCGCCCGGGTCTTCGACCTCGAGGAGGTGCGCACCTGGGAGCGCAACCCGCAGTACTACGCCGACGTGCTGGCCACCAGCCTCGCGAGCCAGGCGATTTTCCCGTATGCGCCGGAGGACGAGCGGGCCCGCCGTGTACTTTCCAAGCTGAGGCAGGCGCCGCGGCTCATCCAGGCGGCCCGCGACAACATCAAGGAGCCGCCCGGCATCTTCGCCAAGGTCGGGCTGGAGACGCTCCGCGGCGTGCTGAAATTCATCGAGCACGACCTGCCGCGCGCCTTTTCGGCAGTGGACGATCTGCGCTTGCTCGGCGACCTGGCCGACGCGTCGGTCGAGGCGGCCGACGCCATCGGCTCGTATATCGGCTACCTCGAGGCCGAGCTGGCGCCGCGGTCGCACGCCTCGTTCCGCCTCGGCCGTGAGAAGTTCGAGAAGAAACTGAAGCTCGAGGAGGGGCTGTCGATTGGCGTCGACAAGCTGCTGGCCATCGCCAGCCGCGAGCTGTGGGCGGCGCAGGAGGAGTTCCGGCGCGTCGCCTCGCGCCTCGACGGCGGCGGCGACCCGGCGGCGGCGTGGCGCATGGCCAAGGACGACCACCCGGGCGCGGGACGCATGGTCGAGCTCGCTCAGGCCCAGGTCGCGTCGCTGCTGACCTTCATCGAGCGCCACGACCTGGTGACCATCCCGCCGGCCGAGCCGCTGGTGGTGGCGCAGACTCCCGATTTCTACCGCTGGTCGTTCGCGAGCCTGTGGACGCCAGGCCCGTTCGAGTCGAAGCCGGCGCGCTCCTACTATTACGTGACCGACGCCGATCCGTCGTGGCCGCCGGAGCGCCAGGCCGAGCACCTGCGCGACTTCGCCGCGGCGACGCTGTGGTCGATCTCGATGCACGAGGCCTACCCGGGCCATTTCGTGCACGCGCTGCACCTGCGGCGCATCGAGTCCAAGCTCCGGAAGTCGCTGCTCTTCTCGCCGGCGTCGGCCGTCGAGGGATGGGCGCACTACTGCGAGCAGATGATGATCGAGGCGGGGTTCGAGAAGGGCAACCCGGCGGTGCGCCTCGGCCAGCTGGCCGAAACGCTCATCAGGCTCGCCCGGTTCATCGTCGGCATCCGCCTGCACGCCGAGGACATGTCGGTCGAGGCCGGCATGCGGTTCTTCCGCGACGAGGCGTTCATGGAGGAGGCCGGCGCGCGGCGCGAGGCCGAGCGGGGCGCGTTTGACCCGACCTACCTGGTGTACAGCGCGGGCAAGCTGATGCTCCTCAAGCTGCGGGCCGACTGCAAGGCGCAGCAGGGGAGCCGGTTCTCGTTGCGGACGTTTCACGACACCTACCTCGGCAACGGCACGCTGCCGATCTGGGCGCAGCGCAAGTTGATGTTGCCGGGGGATCGGGGGGAAGTGATCGAGTAGGGACGAGGGACGAGGGACGGGAGCGAGGGGCGGGCGGACAAATGCCACTTTACGAATATCGGTGCGAGAGTTGCGGGTTCACGTTCGAGGTCATCCAGAAGTTCACCGATCCGGCGGTCGGCACCTGCAAGAAGTGCGGCGGGACGGTGCGGCGGTTGCTGTCGGCGCCCGCGATCCAGTTCAAGGGAACGGGCTGGTACATCACCGACTACGCGCGCAAGGGGATGAAAGGCGGCGATTCCGAGAAGCCGTCGTCGGCTCCGACCTCGAGCACCGCGGCCGACAAACCGACCGCCGCGGCCGACGCGAAGAAGGAGGCGCCGGCGCCGTCCGGGCCGTCGACGCCGAAGGCCTGACGGCAGGCTCCTGGCTTCGGGCTTCAGGCGTCAGGCTCGCAGCGTGACCGCGTGACCCAGCCCGCAGCCTGTAGCCTGCAGCCAGGAGCCTGCAGCCTGTCGTCAGGCGTCGTTGACCTGCGACCGCAAGTACTCCTTGAACGGGCCGGCGAGATCCGGCCGCCGCAGCGCGAAGTACACCACGGCCTTCAGGAACCCGAGCCTGTTGCCGGTGTCGTGGCGGACGCCCTTGATTTCGCAGGCGTAGATCGGCCGGTCCTGCAGCAGCCGGCGCAACCCGTTGGTCAACTGGATCTCGCCGGTGCGATCGGCCCGGGTCGCCTCGAGGGCGGGGAAGATGTCCGGCGTGAGGATGTAGCGGCCGATGATCGCCAGGTTCGACGGCGCCTCCTCGCGCTTCGGCTTCTCGACCAGGTCCTTGACGCGGAAGACGCCGCCGCCGAGCGACTCGGCGATGTCGACAACCCCGTAGGATGAAACGTCCGCCTCCGGCACGCGCTCGACGGCGACAACCGGGCCCTGCACACGCTCGAACACGTCGATCAGTTGGCGCATCGCCGGCGGGTCGGCGTCGATCACGTCGTCGCCGAGGATGACGGCGAACGGCTCGTCTCCCACCAGCTCGCGCGTGACGAGCACGGCGTGGCCGAGGCCGAGCGGCTCGCGCTGGCGGACGTAGGCGAAGTTGACCAGGTTCGAGACCTTCCGGACCTCGGCGAGCAACTCGGTCTTGCCGCGGGCCTCCAGGAACGACTCGAGCTCGGCCGACACGTCGAAGTGGTCCTCGATCGCGTTCTTGCCGCGGCCGGTCACGAGGATGGCGCTCTCGACGCCGGAGGCGATCGCTTCTTCGACGCCGTACTGGATCACCGGCCTGTCCACGAGCACCAGCATCTCTTTGGGCTGGGCCTTGGTGGCGGGCAGGAACCTGGTGCCGAGGCCGGCGACCGGGAACACGGCTTTGCGGACACGGGTCACGGCGGAGTCTCCTTCGCCGACATCCTATCCGAGGTCCGCCCCTGGCGGAAGCGGCGGCCCTGGTCCCGCGGCGAAACGGCTGGCCCGGTGTCGCCCGAATCGCGTAGGATCGCTCTTGCCATGATCGATCCAGCGTTTGTGCGCGATCACGCCGATCTCGTGCGGGCCGGCCTCCGGAACCGCGGCCTCGATCCCGACGCCGACCTGGCCGCGCTCGCCGGCTTCGACGCGCGCCGCCGCGCCGTCATCGTCGAGGTCGAGGAGCTGAAGCGGCAGCAGAACAAGTCGGGCGAGGACGTGGCGCGCGCGAAGAAAGAAGGGCGCGACCCGAGCGCCGTGTTCGCCGCCAACCGGGAACGAGGCCAGCGGATCAAGCAGCTCGAGGCCGACCTCGACGCGATCGAGCGGCAGCGGACGGCGCTCCTGCTGACGATCCCGAACGTGCCCGCGGCGCGCGTGCCCGTGGGCGCCACGGCCGCCGACAACAGGGAAGTGCGGCGGGTCGGCGAGCCCCGCGCGTTCGACTTCGAGCCGCAGGCGCACTGGGACCTGGGGCCGGCGCTCGGCATCATCGACTTCGAGCGCGCGGCGAAGACCTCCGGCGCCCGGTTCGCCTTCCTGATGGGCGACGGCGCGCGGCTCTCGCGGGCGCTCATCAACTTCATGCTCGCGCTGCACTCGGGCGAGCACGGCTACCTCGAGGTCGAGCCGCCGTTCCTGGTCAACGCCGAGACGCTGACCGGCACCGGCAACCTGCCGAAGTTCGAGTCGGACCTGTTCAAGATCGCCGGCGCGTGGGACCTCTACCTCATTCCGACCGCGGAGGTCCCGCTCACCAACCTCCACCGCGGGGAGATTCTCGACGGCCGGCTGCTCCCGCTCAAGTACTGCGCTTACACCCCCTGCTTCCGCAGCGAGGCCGGCTCGTACGGCGCCGACGTGCGCGGCCTCATCCGGCAGCACCAGTTCGACAAGGTGGAGCTGGTCACGTTCGCGCACCCGGACCGCTCGCACGAGGAGCTCGAGAGCCTGACGCACGACGCCGAGCAGGTGCTCGTCCGGCTGGGTCTCCCGTTCCGCACCGTCATGCTGTGCACCGGCGACATGGGCTTCGCCTCGGCGGCGACCTACGACATCGAGGTGTGGCTGCCGAGCCAGCGGACCTACCGCGAGATCTCCTCGTGCAGCAACACGGAGGCGTTCCAGGCGCGCCGCGCGAACATCAAGTTCCGCCCCGACGGGAAAGGGAAGGCGGAGTTCGTGCACACGCTCAACGGCTCGGGCCTCGCCGTCGGCCGCACGCTCATCGCGATCGTCGAGAACTACCAGCAGCAGGACGGGTCGATCGTGATTCCCGAGGCGCTCAGGCCGTTCATGGGGGGGCAGGAGCGGATCGCGAAAAGGCCCTGAGGCTTAAGGCCCAAGCCAGGAGGCCCAGGGCTCAAGGCTCAGGGCTCAGGCCAAGAGGCTTAGGGCTCAGGGCCGGGCACCGCCGAGAGTCGAGAGCCAAAAGCCTGCTAATCTACCCCCTGCGGAGAGGTGGCCGAGTGGTTGATGGCTCCGGTCTTGAAAACCGGTCCGCCCTACTTCCTGTTGTTTGGATTCAACTACTTAGGTCGTGTCAGATCGTGTAGTTCGGACGCCGTACGGGAGTTCGGCGCCCATCTATGCAACTACCGTGCAACCACATGCAACTGCGCGGTTCGTGTAGACTGCACGAGGTCGGAGAGGTGGCAGAGCGGTCGATTGCACCGGTCTTGAAAATCGGCGTGCGGGCAACCGCACCGGGGGTTCGAATCCCTCCCTCTCCGCCAGACTTCGTTTGGTCCTGCTCGCGTCTAGGACCTCCCTCTTGAGCCGCCGCACCTGACGACTCTTGCTTCGCCGGGCACCTCGCCACGCCGGCGCTGTCGCGCGCCGCGCAACTCCAGTTCGGTCGTCGCCCGGGAAGGCTGCGGATTCGAACCACAATGAAGTGGTCCAGAGAGCAAGACGTGGTTCGGGTGTTGTCGCTCGACGATTCGACAATCACCCTCCGGCGACATCCGCTGTCGGAGGGTGATTTTGTGTGCCGCCCCTTTCAAGTGCTCCGGTTTGGATCGAGCGAGAACATGGGGCAGAATAGGCGTGCCGCAGCGACGTAGAGCGGGGCGGCAGTCGAGAGGCGCAACGTGAAGGCAGCCTTGTGGTTCTTGCTCGTTCCCGTAGTCGCAGTGCTGTCACTCGCGCTTTTCAGTCTTCCTTGGTCGGCCACCATCCTGGTCGCTGGCGGAATCCAGTTGGTATTGGGGGCGGCCGTCCTTGGCCTCGCTGTCGCTACCCGCAGCCGACTGTTGCGGCGGCACCAGGCGGAGACGAGCCAACCCTCCGTACACGGGCAGAGCGGTTCGGCTGCCAGAACGACCATCGTCCTTCTGGCCTTCTGTGGCATCGTCACCGCTCTCACCTTCGGCGGCTCACGTTTCGGCGCGTCCACCCTTGCCGTAGCGGGCACCTACTACGTTGCTCTGATCCTGTTCGGCGCTTGCCTCGGCGGTTGGTCCAGAACGCCACCAATCGCTGTCCCGGCGACCCTCGTGATCCTGCCGCTTGTTCTCGGGCTCATTGAACTCGCGCAGGTGCACGGGCAGCCGCACAGTCCCGAGAGCGTCCTCTTCGTCGGAGCGCAGATCGCCTTTCGCATGGGCCGCGTGCTTGTGGATGGCGCCGTAGGGCTGGCCGCCTGGTTGGTGGCGGACGCGATCGTGGCGACTGGAACAGTCAGGCGGCTGCAGCGGAGAACTAGCACCTTCGTCTTTGCGGGGCTCGTGATCTTGGCGTTGGTCACTCCTTACCTGCTCGACCGGCTGACACGCACCAAGCCGGTCATGAGCGCGGACACCCAAAAGCCCGCGCCAGGCGCTCTCGTTGCGCTCACCAACCGTCGAACGATTGCGGTTCCCGGTGACTCATCGGTCTTCGCCCGATCCGGTTCGCCACTGCTCGTTGTTCTGGCCGGTGCCAAGCCCGGCGAGGATGGAAGCGGCCTCGCCCTGGTGCGCGGTGATCGTCTGGAGCCGATGAACGGCCACTGGACTATCGGTTCTACAGGCGTTGACCTTCGCTCCACCCTGGACGGCGACGACCCCATCGTCGTCGTTCCTGGCGGTCCGGCGCTTCCGGGTTCCGAGGAGGCGCGTGCGATTTCGCTCAAGTCGCTCGTTGCCGGGGGCTCGGAGTCGGTCGCCGCCAACCTACCGACTGGGCTGCATGCGCCCACCGTCGTCCGCGTCCGAGGACGGCTGTTGGCTGCGGGGTACACGACGGAGGAGGCCAGTGTAGTAGGCGCGATGGTCAGGCAACTGCGCGACAAGGGGCCCAGAGACCTCGATATCTACGAACTGGGCGGACCGGTACGCGGCAAGATCGCAACGATCAAGGGCTTTACCGATGACGGTGTAGACCTGGCAGCGGCTGTGACGCCGGACGGTGTAGTTCATCTTCTCTCGACTGAGGCCCGTACGTCGGAGCGAGCCCGCTCGTCGGTTCGCTATCTCCAATTCGATCCGGCTACCCGCACATGGAGTCCCGAGCGGGCACTCTGGGCTCGCGAGGACTACACGTCGTCGCTCGAGCCCAGGCTCGTTGCTACCGGGCGAACGCTAGACGCTTTCTGGCTCGCTGAAGCCGGGAATGACACACTCCCAACTGATGGCCTGTACACGGCGCGCATCGGGGAGGCGGTCACGTGGCGGCTGACCACGAGTCGGGGTGAGTACGCGGTTCTGCCTGATGCGGACGGGCATGGTGCGCTGCTGGTCGGGGTCGCCATCGCGCCGAGCGAGGACGGTCGTATCCGGTGGTTCGTTCGCAGCGGGAACTCGTGGGCATCCGCCGGTGAGACGAACCTGGGCACGACGTTGTACACGCTCACATCGCAGGGGACCGAGCCCTTCGCACTCTGGCTTGACCCGTCGACGGGAATCATCCGGGCGGCGTTCCGAGCGATGGACAGCCTGCTGATTTGTGATGTGGTCTTAAACGAGAGGAAGTGAAATCATTCTGGCAGCGTCGTAGAAGACCACTGCACGGGGAACCGTGCCGGGGGTTCGAATCCCTCCCTCTCCGCCATCCGCCGTCGCTCGCGTCCGACGCGATTCACCCCTCCGCGAGCGACGGCGGATGCCTCGCCGTAGCGGCCGTCGGCCGCGAAGGCGGGCAACCTTCCACATTTGCGGTCAGGAGGCGCCCCTCCTCGGTGAGCTACGGTTGGCAAGCCGCCGACAGGCGAAGGCGGACCACAATCCACCGCACGTCGCCCTCCACCGTCTCACCATCGACGGCCTCGAGACTGTAGAGAATAGTACCGAGACATTTACCGGGGCGTCGGGTCGGTACCCGGTTCTGTGGATTGGGCCGGCGCGCGCCGCCCTCGAGCGAAGCGCCGGGCGGTCGCTGCCCGATCCGACTCCCTCCGATTACTCCGGCGCGCTCGACCGGATTGCGCGCGGACGGCAGCGGGTATCCCGCCTTGCGCTTCCGCCGCACGTGTCACGCGGCCAGCCGTCTCGTCCAGGGCTGCGACATGTTCGACGCCCTTCGCACCCGCCGGCCGTATCAGGAGGCCTGGTCGCTCGACACGGCGATCGCGTTCCTGCGGGAGCGGGCCGGCGCCCAGTTCGACCCGCAGTTTGTGGAGCCCTTCGTGGCGATGATCGCGGAAACGGCGTAAACGCGCGGCACAGGCCCGCCGCGCGCGCCACCTCGCTCCTGCAGGCGTCATTCCAGCTCAGCCAGTCACGCGTCCGGCGCCGGCCGTGCGTCCAGGCGCGCGGGTGTAGACTAAGCGCTCGCCACCGCCCCTGAATCATGATCAACAAGACCGTTGCGCACTACCGCATTTACGAGAAGCTCGGCGAAGGCGGAATGGGAGTGGTCTACAAGGCCCACGACCTGCACCTGGACCGCGATGTCGCCATCAAACTGCTGCCGCCGGAGAAGACAGCCGATCCCGAACGCAAGCGGCGCTTCGTTCAGGAGGCCAGGGCCGCCTCCGCGCTCAATCACCCCGCGATCGTCACCGTGCACGATGTCGCCTGTGACGGCGGCGTCGACTTCATCGTCATGGAGTGCGTCACCGGGAAGACGCTCGGCGAGTTGATCGGCCGGAAGGGCCTGAAGCTGAACGAGCTGCTGGCCTACGGCGCGCAGATCGCCGATGCCCTGGCGGCGGCCCATGGCGCGGGCATCGTCCACCGCGATCTCAAGCCCGGCAACGTGATGGTGACAGGCAGCGGTCGGGTGAAGGTGCTCGACTTTGGCCTGGCGAAACTGACCGAGGTCGCCGCTGACGAGAACGCCCCGACCCTCTCGCGGAAGCCGCAGACCGACGAAGGCACCATCGTCGGCACCGTTTCTTACATGTCGCCGGAGCAGGCTGAAGGCAAGAAGGTGGACGCGCGGTCGGACATCTTCTCCTTCGGCTCGGTCTTGTACGAGATGGCGACTGGCCGGCGGGCGTTTTCGGGGGCGACGAAGCTCGCGAGCCTGTCGGCTATTCTGAACCAGGAACCGCCGCCCATCGAGGATGCTCCGCCGGAGCTCGAGAAGATCATCGCGCGGTGCCTGCGCAAGAACCCCGACCGTCGCATCCAGCACATGGTCGATGTCAAGCTCGCGCTGGAGGACCTGAAGGAAGAGTCCGACTCGGGCAGGCTCCAGGCGGCCGTGCCGCGGCGCCGGTCGAAGATCGGTCCGTGGACGGTCGCGGCGGCGGCGGTGGCCGTCGTGTCGGTCACGTCGCTCGTAATCTGGCTGACGCGCCCGCCGGCGGCGCTTGGCGCGCCGGTCCTCACGCAGTTGACCAGGGACACGGGGCTGACGATTGACCCCACGCTCTCGGCCGACGGGAAGCTGCTCGCCTACGCGTCGGACCGGAACGGGAACGGCAACCTCAACATCTGGGTCCAGCAAGTCGATGGCGGCGAACCGATCCAGGTGACCCGGGACCCCGGGAACGAGCTGGAGCCCGCGTTCTCGCCAGACGGGACGATGATCGCGTTTCGTTCGGATGCGGGTGGCGGAAGGCCTGGGCAGATCCAGGACGGCGCCATCTATGTGGTGTCATCGTTCGGCGGAACGCCCAGGAAGATCGCATCGGGAGGGCAACGTCCCAGATTCTCGCCCGATGGGAGCCAGATCGCCTACTGGTCCGGGGAATTCGGCGGAGGGTCGGTGGCGTTCAGCATGCGCAACTTCTGCCGGATCTTCGTGGTGGCGACCTCGGGCGGCGCACCCAGACAGGTGCGGGCTGATTTTCTGGGGGCGGCGTTTCCCGAATGGGCGCCCGATGGACGACACCTGTTGTTCCTCGGGAGGCGCGACGAGAAGCTACCGCTCGAGGAGAGCCTCGACTGGTGGGTGACGCCGCTCGACCAGGGAACGGCCATCGCCACCGGTACCCTCAAGGCGACGCGAGACGAGAAACTCCGAGGCCCTACGTTTGTCTATCCCTGGGCCTTGATTCCGTCCTCGTGGGACGCTCGAACCAACACCCTGGTGTTCTCCGCGGTGTCTGGCGACAGCACCAATCTCTGGCGAATCGGCATCTCGCCAAGGACCTGGAAGGCGACCGGCCCCCCGGAACGTCTGACGTCCAGCTCCGCGACCGAGGAAGGGCCGTCGGTCGTCTCGGTCGCCGACGGCAGCGTCAGAGTCGCCTTCGCGAGCCGCGCGGCGCATTCCGACATCTGGAGCCTGCCGATCGAGGCGAATACGGGCCGGGTTACCGGGGAACCGCGCCAGGTGACACGGGATTCGGCGACGAACTTCTTCCCGTCGCTCTCGGCCGACGGCCGCAAGGTGGTGTTCATCTCGACCCGGTCCGGCCACCACGAGATCTGGGTAAAGGACCTGACAACAGGGGAGGAGATGGCCCTGACCGCCACCGGCGTGGACAAGTACAGCCCCAGTTTCTCCCCCGACGGGGCGAACGTGTCGTTCTCTGCATATCAAGACGGTCAATGGAAACACTTTCTGGTGCCCTCCGCCGGAGGAGTCGCGGAGTTGCTCTGCGTATCCGGCGGCCAGGCGACTGGATGGAGGCCGCCAGACGGAAAGTACTTGCTCGGAAACACGGAAGACCACCGGCTGATCCTGATCGATGTGCCGGCGCGGCTGAGGATCGAGCTTCTGGCGATCAAAGGGCGGCTGTTTGCCGGCCGGCGTTTTTCGGCCGACGGCCGCTGGATATGGTTTTCGGAGGGGACTTCACAGCCGCGATTGTTCAAGGCCCCCTTTCAGGGCGAGACCATGGCGCCGGAGAGCACGTGGTTGGAGTTCCCCGAGATCTCCGCCTACGACTCGGCCTGGTCTCCGGACGAGACGCTCTCGTACGATATTTCAAACCGTGATGGGTTCAACTGCGTTTGGGCACGGCGGGTGGACCGGCTGACCAGGCGTCTCGCAGGTCCCCCGATCCCGATTTACCATGCGCACGGGGTCCGCTTGACCGTTGCCGGTGTCAACGTCGGGCGCGACCGGATGATCTTCTCCTTGGCCGAACGCGTGGGAAATATCTGGACGGCGACGTGGAAAGGCGGCTGGTGAGGACAGGCGATGCACTATCTTCTCTTCTACGACACAGCGGACGACTACTTGACGCGCAGGGCCGCGTTCCGGTCGGAACACCTCGCGCTCGCCAAACAGGCCATCGAGCGCGGCGAACTCGTGCTCGCCGGCGCGCTCGCCAACCCGGTGGACGGCGCGGTGCTCCTGTTCAGCGGTGACTCCCCGGCCGTCGCCGAGCGGTTCGCGGCGGCGGATCCCTACGTCGCCAACGGCCTGGTGAAGCGCTGGCGCGTCCGCGAGTGGACGACCGTCGTCGGCAAGGACGCGGCCGGCCGGCGGGACCCCCCCTTGTAAACAATCGCCGCGTTTCGACCCGATCCACGGCATCTCGAGCGAGGCCCATGGCCGTCATTCGTCGCGCAGCGAAGTACCTCCTCGTTCTCGTCGTCGTTCTGGGCGTCGCCTACTGGGCGTGGGCGCGGTTCCGGCCGCGTGCGCTCGGAGCGACCGCGCGCGAAGAGGTCTTCCAGGCCGAGCTGTCGGCGATGGAGGACGTGCTGGTCGTGTCGGGGCAGGTCAGGCCTGCCGTGACCATCGACCTCCGCGCCGAGGCGTCGGGCATCGTCGAGGCGGTCTCGGCGAAGGAGGGCGACCGCGTGTCGCTGGGGCAGGAGCTGGTGCGCCTCGACTCGAAGCTGGCGCAGACGGCGGTAGACCAGGCCGAGGCCAACCTCAGCCAGGCCGAGCTGCAGGACGCCGCCACCAGGCTCGACCTCGACGAGGACACGCTGGCCCTCAAGCGGAAGACGCTGGAACGCTCGACGGCGCTCTACCAGCGGGGCCTGATCCCGAAAGAGCAGGTCGATCAGCACGAACTCGACGTGCGGGTGTCACAGCGGACGCTCGAGCGCGCGAAGCGAAACGTGGACAGCAGCCAGGCCAGGATTGCGCAGATGCGCGCCGCGGTGGACCAGGCCCGCACGCAGCTGCAGCACACGACCATCCGCGCGCCGTTCGACGCCATCATCCTCAGGCGGCAGGTCGAGATTGGAAGCGGCGTCGCCGGCGTGAGCCAGTCCTCCATGGGCGGCACCGTGCTGATGACGCTCGGCGACGCGCGCCAGTCGGCGCTCTATGCGAAGGCGACGGCGTCCGACGCCAAGCGCCTGCGCGTCGGCCTGGCGGCCAGGGTGCGTCTCGACTCCGATGCCGCCGAGGTCCTTCCAGGGGCGGTGCAGTCGGTGTCCACGGCGGGGGACGTGGACCAGGCCTCGAAACTGACGACGTTCCCCGTGGTCATCGCCCTGAAGTCGCAGCCGCCGGGCGGCTGGGTCAACGTGCCCGCCCAGGCCGACATCGTGCTCAACGCGAGCAGCCCGTCGGTCTCGGTCCCGGAGCGATGCGTGCGGGCCGATTCGTCCGGGCGGTCCTACGTGGTCGTCCGATCCAAGACCGGCGACCGCTGGTTCACCGTGGAGGTCGGCGTCATCCAGAAGGACCGCATCCAGATCCGGTCGGGTCTCGAGCAGGGGCAGACCGTCGTCTGCCGGGTGCCGTGATGGGCCAGATCGAGCGCGTGCGCGGATCGAGAGGGGTGGTGGCCCGCAATATCGTCAGCGAGGCGGCCGGCAACCTGCGCATGCGCCGGATGCAGGCGGGGATGTCGTCATTCGGGATCGCCACGGGAATTACGGCCGTCGTGCTGCTGGTGGCGATCGTGTCCGGCATCCACCGTTTCATGCTCGAGACGGTCGGCGTGGTCGGAGGCAACGTCATCCAGGTCACGGCGAGCGGGCAGCGATCGACCCGGGATCCGCGCGGCTTCCCCGTGACGGTGCAGCCCGCGGACGTCGAAGCGGTCCTGCAGTCCACTTCGTACTTCGACATCGGGGCGGCCGAGAACAACGGCTCCGGCGTGGTCCGCACCTCGAAGCGAAGCACCCAGACCTGGAGCATTCGCGGCCTCACCCCGTTCGGGTTCGACATCCTGGACCTTCACGTCGCGCGAGGCCGCCTGTTCCTCGACCGGGAGTACGCCGACGGAGCGCGGGTGGCGGTGCTCGGCGCGGACATCGCCGCCGACCTGTTCAACCAGCAGTCGCCGGTCGGGCAGACGATCGTCATCGGAGAGTGGCCCTTCGTCGTGGCCGGCGTGCTCGACTGGGTGGGCGACCCGACCGCCGGCATCCCGGCGCCCGGGGATCGGCACATCTTCCTGCCGTTCAAGGCGTGCGCCGCCGTGTTCACCGGGAGCGCAAACGCCGGCATCCTGCGCTTCCGGCTGAAATCCCCGGAGTCGGCCGACGCCGCGGTCGTCGACGCCAAGCGGATTCTCACGCGCCAGGCGAAGCAGCGGGGCGCGACCAGCGGCGAGTTCCAGGTGGTCAACACGATCGAGCGGATGGCGCAGCTCAACCTGGTCCTCACCGCGCTGAAGTTCGTCGTCGGGCTCGTGGGCGGCATCGGGTTGTTCGTCGGCGCCGTCGGCGTCGCCAACGTGATGCTCGTCTCGGTGCGCGAGCGTCGCCAGGAGATCGGCGTCCGCCGCGCGATGGGCGCCACCAGGGGAGACATCTTCGCGGGATTCCTGCTCGAGGGACTCGCCATCACGCTGTCCGGCGGCGTGGCAGGCATCCTGGTCGCCTGGGCGCTGACCGGCATTGCCGTGTTCATCCCGCAAGTGCCCGCCGGCGCGCGCCCGCACATCTCACTCGTGACCGCGGCGGCGTCGATCGCCCTCCTGACGGTGGTTGGGCTGGTGGCAGGCGTTGGTCCTGCACGGCGCGCCGCGGCGGTCGATCCCGCGGAGGCGCTGCGGGCAGACTGAGCGTCTACGAAACTGCGGACCCGTCCCTCACCGACCCATCGCCGGGCGCGCCTGGTCCCGAAATCCCTTCGCGATAAGCCAGAGCGACAGGGCCAGCTGGCTCAGGCCGAGCGGCGCCAGCATCGGAAACACGACGTCGTGGCCGAACAGCGGCATGCCGACCGAGGTCAACATCAGCGCGGCCGCGGCGAGGCCGAAGACCGCGAGGGTCCGCGGAACGAGCGCGAGGCGGAGCAGCGCCGCGTAGAACACGACGATCGTGACGCCGTCGGCGATCCGGGCCAGGTAGTGGGCCCAGTTCCGCGCGGACGATACGATCACCCGGACCGCTTCGAGCTGCTCGCGCCCGGCGGCGGGCGCCTTCGCATAGGCCTCGCTGAACGAGACGAGGGACATGACGCCGGCGTTCTCGATGACGGCCGCCGCGAGGACCACCCCGGCGAGCGCGAGAAGCCAGAGGGCCATTGCTGGCGCGCGTGGCCAGAAAATCGGGAACGCCGTGATGGCGATGCCGACCCAGAGCGCCTCGGTGGCCAGGCCGAGGAGTGCCCCCAAACCTATCTGCAGCGAGTGGGGAGCGGCGTTCACGAGGAACCCCGGGGCACCGAACAGCGGCGCCTCCAGGGCGAAGTTCACGATGAAACCGGCGATCATCTGGATCACGATCAGCGAGCCGATGATTCGGCCAGCGCGTCTCGCGGCCTCCATGTCGGATTCCTCCTGAAGCTGACGACGGATTCCCGTGGTGCCCGAGCCCCGAGCCGCCCCGCCGGCGCGTGAACGTCGCCTGATCGAGCACCGCCCACACCCGGTGGGACGGTCAGGCGCAGAGCTTTGTTCCCGGCCCCGCTGGCGCGCTGCCGTTCGCGGCCTCGCAGCGAGAAGCCGTGCGATGTGACGTGCAGGGCCAACTCCCTGCTCCGACGTTTGTTCACTCAAGCGCCCGGGTTGGCGACGGAACCTGGGCCAATTGGGGGTATCCCGCCAGGCGCCAACCCGAACGTTCGGTCGCCGATCCTGAAAGGGACTGCCTCCATCATCCCGACATCACGCGTTCGGCAACGCTAAAGCGTCGCCCTACCGAACAACGCGTCTCGCCGCCGTTGGTCGTAGGGCGTGCGCCAGAAGCAGGTCTAGGTGTGCTCACCTCGTCGTTCGGTGTTGTACGTGTTTTTCCGGCCTCGGGCGGGATAGAATTCGCTCTTGCTCGCGTGGCGCTCGGCCACTGATAACAACCTCTTCCTCGCGTTCCCCCCAGTCGCGATTCGCATCGGTAGTTCGTGAACCCATTCGTGCCCTTCGTCCATCGCCCATCGAACGAACAACCCCGTCGGGCCGCCAGTCAGGCAGCACGACTCGCGTGGCTGCCGCTGATCGCCGCGCTGGCGCTCGCCAGCGCGGCCGCGGCCGGCCAGGCGCCCGCGCCGCGCGAGATTGTCTCCGGCGTCGGGTCGCCGACCGTCCCGATCCCGCGCATCGACGCCGCCATCAACGTCGACGGCGTGCTCGACGAGCCCGTTTGGTCGCAGGCCGCGCGCCTCGGGCACTTCTCGCAGTACCAGCCGGCCGACGGCCGGCCCGCGGAAGAGGACACCGAGGTGCTCGTCTGGTACTCGCCGACGGCGATCTACTTCGGGATCGTCGCGCGCGACACCGATCCGTCCTCCGTGCGCGCCACCATGTCCGACCGCGACAACCTCGACTCCGAGGACACGGTCACGATCTACCTCGACACGTTCCACGACCTGCGGCGCGCCTTCTTCTTCACGGTCAATCCCCTCGGCGCCCAGCAGGACGGCATGCACAGCGAGGCGGGGTTCAACGCCGGCACGCTGTCCGGCGGCGGCATGGACGACAAGACCCCGGATTTCCAGTTCGACTCGAAGGGGCGGCTCACCGACTTCGGCTACGTCGTCGAGGTGCGCATCCCGTTCAAGACCCTGCGCTACCCGGGAGGCCGCGCGCCCCAGACCTGGGGGCTGCAGATTCGCCGCATCGTGCAGCGGACCCAGTACAAGGACACGTGGACCGACGCCCGCCGGGCCGGCGAGAGCTTCCTCGCCCAGTCCGGCGCCATCTCCGGGCTGCACGACATGCAGCGCGGCATCGTGACCGAGACGCAGCCCGTGCTCGTCGCCTCGGAGAACGGATCGCGCGCGAGCGCCGACGCCCCGTTCGTCCGCGACAAGGTGCACCTCAAACCGGGCCTCAACTTCCGCTTCTCGACGACGACCGTGACCGTGGATACGACGGTCAACCCGGACTTCAGCCAGATCGAGGCCGACGCCGCCCAGGTCACGGTGAACCAGCGCTTCGCGCTCTACTATCCCGAGAAGCGGCCCTTCTTCCTCGAAGGGATCGACATGTTCGCGACGCCGAACCAGCTGGTCTACACGCGGCAGATCGTCGACCCGATCGCCGGCGCCAAGCTGACGGGCAAGCTCGGGTCGTGGAACGTCGCGTACCTGGGGATGAAGGAGCGGGAAGACAGCGGCGGCGCGCTGTTCAACATCGCGCGCATCCGGCGCGACCTCGGGTCCGGCTCGACGCTCGGCGCGACCATCACCGACCGGTCCGCGTCGGGCGCGGGCAACCGCGTCGTCGAGGTCGATCAGCGGACGATCTTCAAGACGATCTGGTACTACCAGGTGCAGGTCGCCCAGTCGTGGACCGACAACCCGGACGGCACCCGCAACTCGTCGCCGATGTGGATGGCCGAGCTCGACGCCACCGGCCGCGCCTACGGAATCAACTACAAGCTCACGGGGATCGGGACCGACTTCAGGGGCGACGCGGGCTACGTTCCCCGCAACGACATCGTGCAGGGGAACTTCTTCAACCGCTATTCGTGGTACGGATCGAAGGGCGCGCGGTTCGAGACCTTCACGGCGCACTTCAACGTCAGCCGCATCTGGCGCTACGAGGACTTCGGCCGCCGCGGGCCGATCGAGGGCGATGACTCGCTCGACTTCCAGTTCGGCTGGCGCGGCGGGTGGTCGCTCAGCGCGAACATGCAGCGGGTGTTCTGGGACTTCCAGGGCGACAACTACATCACCTACCAGCTGAGCCGGACCGGCGCGCCGTACATCCCGATCGACCGGGTGGGCGGATTCACGCCCGAGATCACGGTCAAGACGCCGGTCTACAGGACGTTCGACGCCCAGGTGGACGTCTCGCGCGGGCCGGTCGCCATCTTCGCCGAAGGATCGGCGGGCCACCAGACGGCGGTGAGCGCCACGGTGAACGGGCGCCCGACGAGATCGCTCCGCCTGCAGGCGACGCTGACCGCGTCCCGGATCGTGCGCGACAGGGACGGGACCGAGTTCGCGCTCACCGTGATTCCCAGGGTCAAGGTCGAGTACCAGGCGACGCGCGCGATCTTCTTCCGGATGGTCGGGCAGTATCAGTCGGAGCGCCAGGCGCTGCTGCTCGATGCGGCCGAGGGGGAACCGCTCATCGTCGCCGGCGTCATCCCTGCGGCGCAGAAGTCCGACGGCCTGCGCCTCGACTGGCTGGCCTCGTACAAGCCGACGCCGGGGACGATGGTGTTCTTCGGCTACGGGGCGTCGTTCGCCACCGACCGCACGCTCAGCCTGGCGAACCTGCAGCGGATGAGCGACGGGTTCTTCCTGAAGGTGGCGTATCTCGTCAGGAAGTGACGCCGGCCCGTCGTCTGGAAGGCAGGATTCGGGATTCAGGATTCGGGATTCAGAACTCGCGATTCGGGGACACCGTGTCAGCGGCCGCCAGGACGAACGGGCTGCGCCTCCGCCACGATTACCCGGTTCTTGCCGGCGCGCTTGGCCTCGTAGACCGCCTCGTCCGCCCGCCTGATGAAATAGTCGGCCTCGAGCCCCGGGGCGAAGGTCGCCACGCCGAAGCTGCCCGTGACCTTCCACGGCTGGCCGTCCTCGTGGACCAGGCCGGCCGCCAGCCCCACTTCCGCTTCGATCACCGACCGCAGGCGTTCCGCGGCGATGGCGGCGCCCGCGGCGGGCGCTTCCGGCATGATGACGATGAACTCCTCGCCGCCGTATCGCGACGCGATGTCCACGTCCACCCGCTTGGTCGCCATCGTGGCGACCGATCCGCGGATGTTCTTCTTGATGCACCGGGCGACTTCCCGGAGCACGTCGTCGCCCTTCAGGTGTCCGAACCGGTCGTTGATCGCCTTGAACTCGTCGAGATCGACCATCACGAGCGAGAGCGGGCGGGTGTACCGCGTGCACCGGGCCATCTCGCCCCGCAGCCGATCGTGGAAGTAGCGATGGTTGTAGAGACCGGTCAGGCCGTCGGTCACGGCCATCCGTTCCGATTCGGCGAACACATGGGCCTGGTGGAGGCACACCGCCACCTGGGCGCTGAGCGTGGACAGCAGCCGGACGTCGTCCTCGTCGAACGCATCCTCGGTGCCGCTCTCGATGGTCAGGACGCCAAGCAGCTCTTCCTCGAAGCGGATGGGCAGCGCGATCTCCGATCGCGCGCCCTCGACGCCGGAGGCGATGTACCCGGCGTCGGACCGGACGTTCCCGACGTTGACGACCTTCTTCTCGACCGCGCAGCGTCCGGTGATCCCCTGGCCGAACGGGATCTGCATGCCGACCGGGTCGTGGGCCAGGCCGCCGGTCGAAGCCTCGAGCACGAGGCATTCGTCTTCGACACGGAGGATGGCGCAGGACTCGTGGTGGAGGCGCTGCTGGATCTGGGCGACGATCCAGGGGAAGAGCTCCTCGGTCTTGACGATGGTGGCCAGCTGAAGGCCGATGTCCTGGACCAGCTCGAGCTGATTGCGGACCTGGGCGTTGTAGAGCGCCACGCCGAGCTGCGTTCCCAGGATCTTCAGCGTGTGGACGTCGCGGGTGTCGAAGGCGTTCTTCTCCGCGCCTTGCGTGTTCAGCACGCCGAGCAGCTTTCCCCGGAAGAGGATCGGGATGTCGAGCTCGGAGCCGAAGGGCTCATCCCCGAGGTGCACGTACTCCGGGCACTGGCTCACGTCGCGGACGAGCGACTCCACCTTGCGTTGGGCGCAGCGGCCGGAGATGCCGACACCGAAGGGAATGCGCTTGCCGAGGATCGTCTCCGGATACTCGGTCACCGCCCGGATGACGAGATCGGTGCCCTCGTTGAGCAGGATGGCGCAGTAGCCGTAGTTGAGCCGTTCCTTGACGGCCTGGACGGTGAGCTGCAGCAGCCGGTCCAGATCGTGCTCGGCGTTGATCCGCAGCCCGATCTCGAGAACCAGCGCGACGTGATCCTGCAGGGCCATGGCGCGCGGCGATCCGTTGTCATGCATGTCACACCGCTGACCGTCGGGCCCGCGCCGCCGGCCGTGCGCAGGACGTCTCCGACCGGACTCCGAAGAAACTCCCGGCAGACCGGCAAGATTGTACACCCGACGTCCGGTGTCTTCACCCCTTCTTCTTCAGTGTTGATGGATCGGGCGTCACCGCGACCTCACGAGGAGCGGTGACGGCACAATCGCCTTCTTCTGCAGCGGGTCCTTGTTCCGCTGGAGGTCGAGCTCCTCGAAGATCAGGTTCGGCGCCGCCACCGTCACCATCGTCGCCTGCGCCATCGCGGCGCCCGTCCCGGCGAGGTGCGTCAGCATGGTCCGCTCTTTCGACGCCCCGGTGATGTCGCGAAAGGCGTTGTGCGAGGGCGGGTCGAGCGACAGCCCGCGAACGGGCTCCTCCCGCCCGTCCGGCGTCACCCTGACCGCCGCCGCGATGGCCAGGCCGTCGCGGCCGAGCGGCCCCAGCCTCCGGATGATGTACCCGAACTGCCGCCCCTGCGCCTTGAGCAGGGCCAGGTACTTCGCTTTCAGCTCCACGGCCGGCACGCCGTCGGCGCTCTCGACCTGGAAGACGCCGGCCTGCGGCCCGTTGCCCCGCATGTGGCCGTTGGACGCCGCCAGGTTCCGCTGCGGCGTTCTCGACGTCAGCAGCGTGAGCAGCCGCCCGTTCCGGACGAGCGTCACGTCCTGCGCCTTCACGCCCTCGTCGTCGACGAGGTAGGCGCCGCCGGCGGGCCGGTCGAGCAATCGGGTCACCGACGGCGTGTCCGTCACGGTGAACGACTCCGGGAGCACGCGGTTGCCGATGCGCGTCAGGTAAGGCGTGGTGGCCAACGGCCCTCCCCCCCGCGCGCTGCGGTCGGAGTCGGCGGGCCGCCGGGCCTGGAACAGCGGGACGAGCGATTGCGAGACCAGCGACACCGCGGCGTCCCCCTCGAGCAGCACGGGGCCGCTGTAGTCCTCTCCCACCTTCGCCGCCCGCGTCGTCATCACGTCGTCGAGCATCTTCAGCGTGCGCTCCATCAGGACGGCGCGGGTGGGGAGGTCCTCGGGCCGCGCCGCCAGCGAGAGCTGCCCGCTGACCGGCATCCCGTCGTCGCCGAGCACCGTGATCCCGGCGCGGAACCAGGCGACCCGCGCGGGGGCGGCGACGCGCGTCCCCTCGCTGTTGATGAAGTAGCGCATGCCGTCGTTGAGGTCGAGCGACACCTCCGACGAGATCGCCTCGGGCACGCCCAGCGTCTTCGAGATCTCCTCGACGGTGGCCTTCCACTCGGGCGGGGCGGACGAAGCCGGCCTGGCCGACTCGACCGACTCGACCGGCGCCGCCTTCGAGAAGTCGGGGACCGGGTCGGCGTCGTTGCGGTTCTCGAACGTGGCCTTCTTCCGGGAGAAGGTCTGGACCGCGTTCTTGTAGGCCGCGTCGGTGGTCAGCCAGGCCTCGCGGCGCAGGGCGGCCTGGTTGTCGTCGATCGGCAGCATGCCGAGCGACGCCATGCTGCCGGGCAGCCCGCTGGCGAGGAAGCGCGAGCTGTCGAACGCGTAGCTGCCCACCCGCACGTCGGCCCGAACCAGGCGCGCGCGGTCCGCGCGGCTGCTGACGATCGCGCCGAGAGTCGCGCGGAAGCCGCTTTGCGCCGTGTCGGTGACCGAGTAGCCGACGTAGTACGGCACGGGCTCGTCTTTCAGCTTCAGCGTCGACACCGACCGCGACAGCTCGTCGCCGAGCGCGCGAAGCACGGGCGAGTCCGACTGGCCGGCCGCCTTCGCCGACGGCGCGGGCAGGATCGGGAGCGTGTCCTCCGACTTCGCCATCTTCTGCACTTCGACCTCGGAGACCAGCAGCGCCGGCGACGAGGCCGACACCGGCACCGACCCGCTTTCCGCGCCGCAGATCCCGTTGAAAGTCTGCGGGCGGTTGTCGGTCGCGACGATCCGGTTGAAGGCCGACAGCGGCGTCCCGATGAGGTCCACGCCCCGGACCAGCTCCATCGGCCGATTGTCGGTATACACGCGGTAGACCACGACCGGCGTGACGTTGAACGCGTTGGGCGAGTAGCGCGCGGTGTAGGTGAAGCCCCCTTCGACCTGGTCGAACAGGAGGCCGAACGGTTTGCCGGCCTTCCGCGCCTCGTTTTTCAGCCGATCGACCAGCTGCGCGAACGGGACGCCGGCCGACGATTCGACCAGGAGGTTGGACTGGCGCGAAACCGGGCGAAGGCCGGGCTGGGCCCGGCCGTGGCCGTTCGATTTCGGGAAGCGCGCGAGCGGCGACCGGCCGAGCAGGAACTCGTGCAGCGTGCCGTGATCGACCACCGACACGCGCTCCGCGCGCACCCCCTCGTCGTCGAACTGATAGGAGCCGGAGAGCTCGGTGTCGCCGAGCTTCTGGAGCGTCGGGTCGGCCACCACGCTGAGGAAGGGCGGCAGGATCTGTTCGCCCACCTTCTTCGAGAACGTCTGGGCGTCGTCGGCCGCCTTCTGCCGCGAGCCCTCGATGCGGTGCCCGAAAATCTCGTGGAAGAAGACGCCGGCGGCCCGGCCCGAGAGGATGGCCGGCCCGGTGTACGGATCGACCACGGGCGCGGTGCGGAGCCGGGCCAGCATGGTGACCATGGCTCGCGCGTCCTCGAGCAGCTTCGCCTCGGGTGGCAGTTCCGCCAGCGACCTGGCGAAGTAAGTCATGTAGAGCGGAAGCTCCATCCCGTCGTCCGCCTTGGTCTGAGCCTGGATCGACAGCCGGCAGGCGAGGTCGCCCGTCAACAGGCGGCTCCCCTCGGTGCTCACCATGTAGCGCGTGACGGCCTCGACGCTGAGCGCGGCTTCCCCCTCCAGAACGAGCGGATCGTCGGCGAAAACCGCCGAGAGGCGCCGCAGCCGGGCCCGCCACTCCGCCTTGTCGATCTGGTACGAGGCCGGCCGGCCGACGAACACTTGCGGATTCTCGCGGGAGAAATCCGGGGCGGGGTCCTCCTCCTTGACCTTGGCGGCCAGGTTGGTCTTCACCCGGGCGAGACGCTCGACGGCCTGGCGGTACGCCCGGTCGGTGGCCTGCCACGCCGCCACGTCGATGGCCGGGGCCGAATCGGTGAGCGGAAGGACGGCGCGCCCGAGCGCGGCCGGCGGAGCCGGGTCGCCGCGGATCTCGTGCGTGTCGTCGAGCGCGTAGTCGCCGGTCCTGACGTCGACGCCGAAGGTGCGGGTGTGATCGTCGGCGTCGGCCACCACCGCCCCGAACGACGCATCCAACTGCGACGACTGCGAGTCGTAGACGGTGTAGGAGACGTAGTAGGGCGGCACCGGCTGCGTCTTGAGGACCGTCATGTTCCGGGTCAACTCCGCCTGGAGGATGTCGAGCAGGGCGGGCGATGGCGCGGCAGCGGCCGACGACGCAGGACCCGGCGCGGCGTGGCCGCGCGGGGAAGAGGCGCCGAGAGGAACGAGGCCGGCGAAAACGAAGACGGCGAATGCGACGCACGCACGAACGCGCGGACGGGTCATGGGTTCAGGATCTCCTATTCTCGCGCTTATACCATACAAGTCCACAACCCCCTAACACCTTTTGCGGCTGAGGTTTAGGGGCACGCGACCCGGACCAATTCGGTCGCCGCCCGCAGCAGAGGTCCGAGTTTCACCGGCGAAGTTCCCGTTGCGCGACAGGTGACTATATGTGACCATGTGGTCACATGATTAGCAGGCTGGGAGCCCGATGAACGCCGACAGGCTCTGGCGGGCCGTGTCCGACCCGACCCGTCGCCGGCTCATCGAACTGCTCCGCGACGGCCCCCTGACCACCGGCGACCTGTGCCGCCGGTTCACGACGACGCGCTTCGCGATCATGAAGCACCTCGCGGTGCTCGAGCGCTGCGGGGTGGTCAAGGTCACCCGCTCCGGCCGCCAGCGCTGGAACGCGCTCGACCCCGAACCCCTGCGGGCGCTCGAGTCGAGGTGGTCGCGGGCAGGTGAGCAGGGATCGGGGATCGGGGATCAGGGGTCGGGGATCGGGGATCAGGGGTCAGGGATCGGGGATCGACCCCCGGTTCGACGCGTCGGGCCCGCGGCGAAAGCCGGCGCGGGCGCACCGGCTGCGGCCGAGCTCCGCGTGTTCGTCGACGCCGCCCCCTGGCGCGTGTTCGACGCCCTGACGATGAACGTGGCCGCGTGGTGGGGGGCGCCGCACCTGGTCTCGCCCGACGCGACCGGCCTCGTGCTCGAGCCGCAGCCCGGTGGGCGCTTCTACGAAGAGTGGGGCCATCGCCAGGGGGCGCTTCGCGGCCTGGTGGCCGCCATCAAGCAGGACGAGCGTCTCGAGCTGGCCGGGGCGATCTTCGGCGCGGGGCCGTGCGCGCTCGGCTTCGTCCTGGAGCGGCGCGAGGGAGGCACGCTCGTGAGCGCGACGATCGCCGGGGCCGGCGCGGTTGACGCGGTGCGCGGCGATGCCGCGGCCGTGCTGGACGACCTGGTGCGGGCGAGGCTGAAGGCGTTTGTCGAGCGTGGAGTCCGCGCTGGCGTCATGTCCTGATCGAGGCCGTCCGTACGTAGGCCGGCCCTTCAGGGCCGGCGGCGGCCGGCGAGGACGCCGGCCCCACACAGGGTGGCGCCCGTGGCGCGAGCCGTACACAGGCTATGCCTTGTGGCGCGGGCCTCCTGGCCCGCGAGACGCGGTCGGGCGTGCATCGTAGCGCGGGCCTCTCGGCCCGCGATGGGTTAGGATCGCACCAGGGCGATATGGCATCCCAACCGCACTTGTTCACCCCGCTGAAACTCCGAGACGTCGAGTTCCGCAACCGCGTGTTCGTCTCGCCGATGTGTCAGTACTCGAGCGAGGGCGGGATGCCGAACGAGTGGCACCTGGTGCACCTCGGCAGCCGCGCCGTCGGCGGCGCCGGGCTGGTGATCGCCGAGGCGACGGCCGTGACGCCGGAAGGGCGCATCTCGCCGAGCGACCTGGGCGTCTGGAGCGACGCGCACCGGGAGGCGCTTCGGCCGATCGCAAGGTTCATCAAGGCCCAGGGGGCGGCGGCCGGTCTTCAGATTGCCCACGCCGGGCGCAAGGCGTCCACGGCGGCGCCGTGGGACGGCGGCGGGGCGGTCGGCCCCGACCGCGGGGGGTGGACGCCGGTCGGGCCCAGCCCGAATCCGTTCGGCCCGAACTCTCCGACGCCGCACGAGCTGACACCCGACGAGATCGAGCGCCTGGTCGACCGGTTCGGCGACGCGGCGCGCCGCGCGCGCGAGGCCGGGTTCGACGTGCTCGAGATTCACGCGGCGCACGGCTACCTGCTGCACGAGTTCCTGTCGCCGCTGACCAACCTCAGGACCGACCGGTTCGGCGGCAGCTTCGAGAACCGCCTCACCTTTCCGCTGGCGGTCGTGGCGCGCGTCCGCGAGATCTGGCCGGAAGCGCAGCCGCTCTTCGTGCGCATCTCGTCCACCGATTGGGTGGAGGGGGGCTGGTCGATCGGCGACTCGGTGGCGCTGGCGCGACGGCTCAAGGCGCTCGGCGCGGACCTGGTTGACTGCTCGAGCGCGGGCGCCGTTTCTCAGGCGACGATCCCGGTCGGCCCCGGCTACCAGGCGCCGTTCGCGGCGGCCATCAGGAACGGGGCCGGCATTGCCACCGGGGCCGTCGGCATGGTGACCAGCCCCGAGCAGGCCGAGCAGATCGTCGCCACCGGCCAGGCCGACGCCGTGCTGCTCGCGCGCGAGATGCTGCGCAATCCGTATTGGCCGCTGATGGCCGCGCGGAAGCTGGGGGCGTCGGTCCAGTGGCCGAAGCAGTACCTGCGCGCGAGCCCGGGGCGGTAGCGGTCGATGTAGTGGCTGGTGGTCAGTGGCTAGTGGACCACGCGTGATCGACTGACCACTGGCCACGAGCCTGAGGCATGGGTGTCCGCAAGTCGTACGCATACAGCGACGGGCAGATCCTCTCCGGGATCGACCTGGTCGAGGGGCTGAAGTGAGTCTGGCCTCCGGAACACGATTGGGCTCCTACGAGATCCTCGCGCCGCTTGGCGCGGGGGGAATGGGTGAGGTGTACCAGGCGCGGGACCGGAAGCTCGACCGGGATGTCGCGATCAAGGTGCTCCCCGAGGCCGTGGCCGCCCATGCGGGCGCGCTGGCGCGGTTCGAGCGGGAGGCCAAGGCGGTCGCGGCGCTCTCGCATCCGAACATCCTCGCGATTCACGATTTCGGAACACACGAGGGCATCTCGTACGCCGTCATGGAGCTGCTGCGGGGCGAGACGCTGCGCGATAAACTCGACGCCGGACCGATCCCGAACGAGCAGGCCGTGGACTACGCCGTGCAGATCGCGAAGGGCCTCTCCGCGGCGCACGACAAGGGCGTCGTCCACCGCGACCTGAAGCCCGAGAACCTCTTCGTCCTGGATGACGGCCTCGTGAAGATCCTCGACTTCGGCCTGGCAAAGAGAGTCGAGGCGGTCAGCGCAGGGCAGGAGACGAGAGCCCCGACGGGCTCCGATCTCACGGTCCCGGGGGCGGTGATGGGCACCGTGGGCTACATGTCGCCCGAGCAAGTGAGGGGGCTCACGGTCGATCGGCGCAGCGACGTCTTCTCGCTCGGGGCGATCCTGTACGAGATGCTGTCGGGCAAGAAGGCGTTCAATCGGGCCACGGCGAGCGACACGATGGCGGCAATCCTGCGGGACGAGCCGCCGGAGCTCTCGGGGTCGGGACGGAACATCTCGCCCGCGCTCGACGGCATCGTCCGGCATTGCCTGGAGAAGGACCCGGACGACCGTTTTCAGTCGGCGAAGGACATCGTGTTCGCGCTTTCCGAGCAGTCCTCGGCGACCGCGACGCGCGGCGCGAGATTGCCGTCGCCGCACGCTGGAACGAGGTCCGTCGTCATCGCCGTCGTGGCTCTCGTCGTCCTCGCGGTCGCGGGCATGTGGCTCGTGCGTCGGCCTGACACGACGTCGGCCGGGATCGGGAGCGCGAAGCGCCTGGCCGTGCTGCCGTTCGAGAACGTGGGAGCTCCCCAAGACGAGTATTTCGCCGACGGCATCGCGGACGCCGTGCGCGGCAAGCTCACGTCGTTGCCGGGCGTGGAGGTGATTGCCAGGGCCAGCTCGGCTCCGTACAAGAAGACGAAGAAGACGCCAAACCAGATCGCCCGCGAGCTCGGAGCAAGCTACCTGCTGACGGCCACCGTGCGCTGGGAGAAGAGCGGCAGCACGAGCCGCGTGCAGGTCAGCCCGGAGCTGGTCGAGGTGACCGGGCCGGGCGCGGCCACCTTGAGGTGGCAGCAGCCCTTCGACGCGGCGCTGACCGATGTCTTCCAGGTGCAGTCGGATATCGCGACGCGCGTCGCGCAGGCTCTCGATGTCGTGCTCGAGGCGAACGACGAGAAGCGGCTGGCGGAGGCCCCCACGCAGGACCTGGCCGCTTACGACGCCTTCCTGAGGGGCGAGGAAGTCTCGAGGAGCATGGCCATCAACGACCCGGCCAGCCTGCGCAGGGCGCTCGGGCTCTACGAGCAAGCCGTGGCCCTCGATCCCGGCTTCGCGCGGGCCTGGGCGCAGATTTCCAAAGCCGACTCGATCCTGCACGGCAACGGCGTGCCCACGCCGGAGCTGGCAGAACGCGCGCGCCGGGCAGGGGAGAAGGCGGTGGCCCTCGCGCCAGACCAGCCCGACGGATACCTGGCCCTTGGCACCTACATGCGCGTGGTCGTCGGGGACTTCAGCCGCGCGCTGGAGGAGTATGCGAAGGGGCGGCGCGTCGCGCCTGGAAACGCGGACTTGCTCAGGGCAACCGCGTTGACCGAGCAGAGCCTCGGACACTGGGACGCGGCGGTGGAGCACTTCAAGCAGGCCGAGCGCCTCGATCCCCGATCGATCAACAACAAGTGGACGCTCGGCATCGCGCTGCTTCGTCTGAGGCGATATCCCGAAGCACGCGAAGCCTTCGACCGTGGGCTCGCGCTCGCGCCCGCGAACCTCACCCTGATCGAGCAGAAGGCGATGACGTTCCTCGGGGAGGGCAGTCTCGCGGGAGCGCGATCCGTCTTGCACGCCGTGCCCCGCGAGGTCGAACCCACGGCAATGGTGTCCTATCTGGCGACCTACTTCGATCTCGTCTGGGTCCTCGACGAGGAGCAGCGAGAGTTGCTTTTGCGTCTGACGCCGAGCGCCTTCGACAACAACAGGGGGGCCTGGAGCCTCTGCCTCGTCCAAGCCTGTGCACTGAAGGCCGACGAGGCCAACGTGCGATCCCACGCCGAGGAAGCGAGAAACGCCTTCCGGCAGCAGCTTCTCGCCGCGCCACAGGACCCGCAGCTTCACATCCTGCTCGGCCTCTCGCTCGCCTACCTCGGCCAAAGAGACGACGCCATCCGAGAGGGAGAACGCGGCGTCGCGCTCCTGCCCGTGACCAAAGATGCGTACGTCGGTCCCTATCTTGAGCACCAACTCGTGCGCATCTACATCCTCGTCGGCGAGCCGGAAAAGGCGCTCAGCCATCTGGCGCCGCTTCTGGAGACCCCATACGTCCTCTCGCCCGGATGGCTCAGGATCGACCCGAACTTCGACCCCTTGCGAAAGGACCCGAGGTTCCAGAAACTCGTCGACGGGGCGAAATGACCCTCGCGACCTGAACGCCGCGAGGTTCCTACGAGATCTTCGCGCCTCAGCCCCCGCGACATTGTCATCCAGGCGATCTTGCGTCATAGTAATGTGTCCGTAAGTCGAGCGGCTTACATCAAGAACGATGGGGTCGACCCGCAGAGTCTGGCGGCGATGGACGCGCTCGAATCGGCCGCATGCAACCCGCATGTAACTGGGACGACCGGGGCCGACGACACGAAGACACGCTAATCCACTGATAGCGTGGCAATTGCGCCTTCGCGGTGAGGTGGCCGAGAGGCTGAAGGCGGCGGTTTGCTAAACCGTTATACGGGCCAAAACCTGTATCCAGGGTTCGAATCCCTGCCTCACCGCCATTCGACTCGCCCTGAGCGAACCCCCTCGCCGCGGCTCGGGTGAGTTGAAGGGCTCGCTCATGGCAAGCCGGCCTTCGCTCTTCCTGTCCTCGCGAAGGCGGACCCCGATCTTCCCCCTCCCGTGCTAGCCTGAAGTTGTCCAGCACATGAACGCGGCGCCGGTTGGTGCGTAGGTTCACGCCTCGCCCGCGGGCGCGCTACCAGGGCGACACCCCATCCCGGGAGGGGAGCGTGCACGTTCAGGCAGCTTCCGTGACGACGTCTGCCGCGACCGAGGTCTCTCGCGCGACGATGGCGAAGGTGACCCGTCGGCTGGTCCCCTTCGCCTTCCTCCTCTACATCGTCTGTTACGTGGACCGCGTGAACGTGAGTTTCGCGGCCCTGCGGATGAACCGGGACCTCGGCTTCAGCCCGACGGTCTACGGGCTCGGCGCCGGCCTGTTCTTCCTGGGCTACGTGTCGTTCCAGGTGCCCGCCAACCTGATTCTCGCGCGCGTCGGCGCCCGCCGCTGGATCGCCACGATCATGGTGGTCTGGGGGGTGATCGCGGCGGGCATGGCGCTGGTGAGCGGGCCGCGCGCGTTCTATGCCGCGCGCATCCTGCTGGGGATCGCCGAGGCGGGCTTCTTCCCGGGCATACTCCTGTACTTCACGACCTGGTTCCCGGCCGCCGAGCGGGCGCGCGCGGTCTCGCGGTTCATGACGGCGATTCCCGTCGCCTCGATCGTCGGCGGCCCCGTCTCGGGCGCCTTGCTCGGCATGTCCGGCGTCGGGGGGCTTGCCGGGTGGCGCTGGCTGTTCCTGCTCGAGGGGCTGCCGGCCGTTGTGCTCGGCCTGGTCGCGTTCGCGTACCTCGACGACCGGCCGGCCGACGCGGCCTGGCTGACGGCAGAGGAGCACCAGGAACTCGCAAGCGCGATCGACGCTGAAACCGCCCGGGCGGAGCCCGCCGCGACGCCGGGCGAGGCGATCGCGAGGCCGGCGGTGTGGATCCTGGCGGGGCTGTGGTTCCTTGTCCTCGTGCCCGCCTACGGGGTGGGGCTCTGGCTGCCGCAGATCGTGCGCGAGCTGTTCCACCAGGACGACCTCGTGGTCGGCTTCCTGGTGGTGATCCCGCAGATGGTTGGCATCGCGGCGACGATCGCCTTCGGCGCGAGCTCGGACCGGACCGGCGAGCGCTACCTGCACATTGCCATCCCGCTAATGGCGGGCGCCGTCGCGCTGCTCCTGTCGGTGTCGCTCGCGTCGCCCGTCCTCGTCCTGGCGGCCCTCTCCGTCTTCACCGCCGCGCCGATGGCGATCTACGGGCCCTTCTGGGCGCTGCCGCCGAAGTTCCTCCGCGGGACGGCCGCGGCGGCCGGCATTGCGTTCATCAACTCGGTGGGGAATCTGGGCGGCTTCGCGGGACCCTACGTCCTCGGCGCCGTCAGGGATGGCACCGGTTCCTTTTCGGCCGCCCTGCTGGGCGGGGCCGCGCTGATGGCGGCCGCGGGGACGATCGCGGTCATGCTGACCCTGTCTGACTGGCGGACCCGGAAGCGGGTGCTCGCGTGACCCGGGTCTGCCGGCGCGAGTAGACTGGTCCATCATGATACTGACCACGCTTGGAATGGTGATGATGCTCGCCACGGCCCCGGCGCCGCACGGCGCAGCGAGGGAGGCGGCCCTGGGTTCGGACACCGCGCTCCTCGTGATCGACATCCAGAACTTCTACTTCGAGGGCGGCCTGCTCCCGCTGACGCGGCCGGTCGAAGCGGCCGACCAGGCGAAGCGCGTGCTCGACGCCTTCCGGGCGAAGCACCTGACGGTGATCCACGTCCAGCACGTGCCGCAGTCGGTCGCGATCGTGGATGGCGTGCCCGCCGACCCGCAGTACCGCATTCGCCCCGTCGTGGCTCCCGCGGCGGGCGAGAAGGTGGTCACCAAGCGGTACGCGAACAGCTTCCGCGAGACCGACCTGCTCGACTACCTGCGCGCGAAGGGGATCAAGAAGCTCGTGATCGTCGGCATGCAGACGCAGATGTGCGTCGAGGCGGCCAGCCGCGCGGCGGCGGACCTGGGCTTCGAGGTGACCGTCGTCCACGACGCCTGCGCCACGCGCCCTCTCGAATTTGGCGGCCACACGGCGTCGGCGATCGACGTCCAGACCACCGCGCTGGCGGCGATCAAGAACAGCTACGGCCGCGTGCTCGGCGTCGAGGAGTTGCTGAAGGAGATGTGATTCGGTTCAGTAGACCTTCCCAGTCGACGACGACACGACGCCGGCGTTCACCGACAGGACATACGCCGCCCCGCCGGTGCCCGACCATGTCTTGAGGTTGAAGGCCCCGCCTGGCGGCACCCGATACGTCTTGAACCCGGCCATCGTCAGCGGCGCGCCCGGCTTGCAGACCGCCGCCTTCGTGGTGGTTTCGATGAAGTAGGCGGGTGCCTTGCCGACGACGGTGGCCGTGCCGTCGGTTTCGACCAGCACCGCCGACTCCTCGTCGACCGCGATCGCCCGCGCCGGCGACGCCCAGCCATCGGTGACCATCCTGGCCAGGAACACCAGCGTCCGGCCGAGGCGATCGCGCGGGCCCACGTGCGAATCGGTGACGATGCCCGCCATGTTCGGCATCGTCAGGAACTCGCGTTCGAGCGCGACCTGGGCGATGTACGGATTGGCGAGCGCGACCGCCGACGTCAGGTTCGGGCCGTCGCCGTCGTTCATCGCCGTATAGGCGACCTGCCCCAGCACCGCGAGCCCCGCGCTCGTTCCGCCGATGGGCACGCCGCGCTTCGCGAGCCTGTTCAGCGTGTCTTCGACGGGCGTGCCCTTCCAGTACTTGATGTAGTTCGACTGGTCGCCGCCCGCGATGAACACCGCCTCCGCGCGCTCGAGGGCACGGACCACGTCCTTGTCGAACGACGCATCCCGGCTCTTGAACACGATCGACTCCACCGAGGCGACCTGGCCGAGGCTCTTGATGTAAGGGTTGTAGCCGTCGGCGCCCGACGCGCGGATGACGACGATGTTCCCGCCGCCCGAGTGGGCGATGAGCCAGCGGAACGCGTCGTCGATGTCGGTGCCGCCGCCTTCGAGCTGCAGGCCGCCCCTGGTGGGCGTCGTGACGTCGGCGGCGTTGCCGGTGAGATAGTCGTCGTAGGTTGGCGTGGCGCGATGAACCGTCGCGGCCGCCGCCCCGGCCGGCGACGGGACGGCCTGCGACAAGGCCGTCGCGCCGAGCCCCGCGAGCGCGCCGATCAGTATCAGCGCCGAAAGTGCAGTCCGCATGATGAGGTCTCCTCCACGCTGGGGCGGCCAGGGGCCGTCGATTCGCGCTGGTGGAGCTTATCACCCCGCGGCTTCGGGCGCGCCTCCACGCCTCGGGTAGAATAGCGGTTTGGGCCCCGAGCCCCGCCTTCGCCCTTCCGCCTTCGCCGCGATGCGGCTATGGCGGACAAGTCGGGCTATGGCGGGCAAGCCTGAGCCATGAGCCCTGAGCCTCTTAACTTAAGCCTTGAGCCCTTAGCCTTGAGCCTACCCAAGCCCCGCGTCCGTTTCGCCCCGTCCCCGACCGGCTACCTCCACGTCGGCGGCGCCCGCACGGCGCTGTTCAACTGGCTCTACGCGCGCCATCACGGCGGCACCTTCATCCTGCGCATCGAGGACACCGACGTCGAACGCTCGTCCGAGGAGATGGTGGCGGGGATTCTCGACGGGATGAAGTGGCTCGGCCTCGACTGGGACGAGGGGCCCGAGGTGGGCGGCGAGCACGGCCCGTATTTCCAGTCCGAGCGTCTCGACCGCTACCGCGAGGCGGCAGAGCGGCTGGTGACGTCCGGCCACGCGTATTACTGCTACTGCAATCCCGACGAGATCAAGGCCAGGCGCGAGGCGGCAGAACAGGCGGGGGAGACCTGGTCGTACGACCGCACCTGCGCCAATCTCTCGCCCGAGGACATTGCCGCGCGCGAGAAGGCCGGCGCCCCGCGGGCGATCCGTTTCCGCATGCCGACGGGCACGACGTCCTACGACGACGTGGTGCACGGGAAGATCGAGTTCGCCAACGCGGTGATCGAGGACTTCGTGGTGCTCAGGTCGGATCGGTTCCCGACCTACCACCTGTCGGTCGTCGTCGACGACATCGACATGGGGATCACCGACGTCGTCCGCGGCGACGACCACATCTCGAACACGCCCAAGCAGGTGCTGCTCTACCAGGCGCTCGGCGCCGAGGTGCCGCGCTTCGCGCACGTGCCGCTGATTCTCGGACCCGACAAGCGGCGGCTGAGCAAGCGTCACGGGGCGACGTCGGTGATGGAGTACGAGCGGCAGGGGTTTCTGCCCGAGGCGATGTTCAACTTCCTCGCGCTGCTCGGGTGGACGCCGGGCGATGACCGCGAGCTGTTCACGCGCGAGGAGCTGGTGGCGGCGTTCACGCTCGACGGCATTGCCTCGAGCAACGCGGTGTTCAATCCCGAGAAGCTCGAGTGGTTCAACCAGCAGCACCTCGCGCGGCTCTCCGGCGACGAGATCACCAACCGTCTCGAGCCGGTGCTGCGCGAGCTGGGCCTGTGGAACGACGACCTGCGCGGCGCGCGGCGGGAGTGGTTCCACCAGGTGATCGAGATCCTGAAGCCGCGGGCGAAGAAGCTGCGGGACCTGGCGGAGCAGGGGCGGTACTTCTTCGTGGACCCGGACGGCTACGACGAGGCGGCCGTCAAGAAGCACCTGGCGGCGCCGGATCTCTCCGCGCATCTGGCGGCGTGGGGCGCGGCGCTCTCCGCGGTCGATCCGTTCACGCCGGCCACGATCGAAGCGGCGTTGCGGGCGTGCGCCGAGTCGCGGGGCATCAAGGCGGCGGCGCTCATCCACGCGACGCGCATCGCGGTGACGGGGCAGGGCGTCAGCCCGAGCGTCTTCGACGTCGTCGCGCTCGTGGGCCGCGAGCGGACGCTCGCGCGTCTCGCGCGGTTGCAACAGGCGCTCTGCGTAGCATCCGTTTAGGCCTTACGCGTCACGCCTTAGGCGTCAGAGCCAGGGCTGACCCAGGCCCATGAAGAAGGCCGTCCCCGCCAGGCCCATGTAGCGGCCGCCCGATCAAGCCGCGTCTCGGGTTGCCGCTTCGCAAAGCGGCCCCTCCCTGGCAGCGCGGTCGGGGCAGGCTTGCGGCCCAGACTTCGGACCAGACCCGCGGCGCGGCGTCGGACCGACCGGGCCGTCTCGCCTCGGGCGTTCCGCGCGCGCCTTACGCCTCAATCCTCACGGCTGACGGGTAACCTGTTGTCGGCTGGGTGTTAAGACCGACGTGCATCGGTCATGGCTCGCTTGACGCCGCCCTCCGGGCCCGGCCGGCGCTGCGTGAGACTGCCGCGAGTCGCCAGTCGCGCGCCGCGAGCCGGCTCCTGCTTGCGTCGCGAGAACGCATCCGCTAAAATCAAAAGTTCCTGCTCGGTTCGCCTCTACTGGGAGGTCGTTCAACGGTAGGACTCGTGGCTCTGGACCACGATATCGGGGTTCGAATCCCTGCCTCCCAGCCAATAACACTTTTATAATCAATAGTTTCACTGGCCACACCCCCAGCGTCGGCATCTGCTCCGTCACCACGTGACCGGGGCGCTGCGACTCCGAACCGTGCTGGCCAGTAACTGGCCTGTATTCAGGCACTTCTCCCGCCTGGTCGTCGTCGGCCGGCACGTCGGCGTGACACCACTTGAAAGAAACTTGAAAGAAGGTCGGAACAACAGGGGACCAGACGGAGCCCACGAGACTCCCGTAGACGCCGCTCACGCGTCCTGATTTGATGATTACACGGGATCCATGTAAACTGGTGGCGTGATCCGGAGCTTCGCCGACCAGGCGACCGCTGATGTGTACCTCGGCGTCGAATCCAAGGTCGCGCGCCGCATCCCGAAGCCGCTCTGGCCGGTTGTCCGGCGGAAGCTCGACGTTCTGCACCGGGCGAAGACGCTGAACGATCTACGGCTGCCCGGTGGCAATCGTCTGGAGGCTCTGAAAGGCGATCGGGAAGGCGAATGGAGCCTGCGGGTGAACGATCGATACCGGGTCACGTTCAGATTCGAGGACGGCCATGCCCACGAAGTCGCGTGTGAAGACTACCATTGACGCTCCCACGTCGGTGCTGGCGCTGAAGCGGCCCCCGACCCGTCCGGGCGAGGTGTTGCTCGAGGAGTTCCTGAAGCCGGCGGAGATGACGCAGGTCGAGGCCGCACGCCGCATGGGCATTCCGCTGAACAGACTCAACGAGATCATCCGCGGCAAGCGTGGCGTGAGCGCCGACACGGCCCTGCGGCTGGCGAAGCTCCTCGACACCTCGGCGGAGATCTGGCTCGGCCTGCAGAACGACTGGGATCTCTGGGAGGCGGCGCAGGCGTTGCGCAAGGCCGGCTGATCACCCCGAGGTTGCCGACGCCAATCCTCGGCGACGCACGCCAGAGCGTGTGGACGCGCCGAAAACCCTACCAGAACCACCAAGATCGGTCGCCGTGGCCTCCCGCCTTTCCACCCCTCTGGACCGCGATATCGGGGTTCGAATCCCTCCCAGCCTTCGCCCTCTCGCTCCTGACCCTCCTGCAGGTCTCCAACAGGAGAACGCGGCCGAGGGCTTATAATCGCGCCTGTCACGCGAGCGGCGTCCGGGCGTGGAGTCGGCCTCTCCCACAGGACAAGGACGGGGCGACATGGTCGGTACGACGCTTCTCCACTACCGCATCTCGGGCAGGCTCGGCGCGGGCGGCATGGGAGAGGTCTACGCCGCCGAGGACACGAAACTGCAGCGGCGGGTCGCCCTGAAAGTGCTCCCTCGCGAGATGGCGTCCGACCCGGACCGCCTGCGCCGCTTCCAGCGCGAGGCGCGGGCCGTCGCCGCCCTCAACCACCCCAACATCGTCACGATCTACAGCGTCGAGGAGAGCGGCGGCGTCCACTTCCTGACGATGGAGCTGGTCGAGGGGAAGACGCTGGCGGACCTGATTCCGCCGGGCGGCCTGCCGCTCGACGAGCTTCTGCGGCTTGCCGAGCCGATCGTCGAGGCCGTCGCCTACGCGCACCGGCACGGAATCGTCCATCGCGACCTGAAGCCGGCCAACATCATGTTGGCGAGCGACGGCCGGCTGAAGGTGCTCGACTTCGGCCTGGCGAAGCTCAAGCCGGCCTTGTCTTCGACCGAGACGACGACGCTGCTGACGCGGTCGGTGACCGAAGAGCACGCCATCGTGGGAACCGCGGCCTACATGTCGCCGGAGCAGGCCGAGGGGCGGCCGGTCGATCACCGCTCGGATATCTTCTCGCTCGGCGTCGTGCTCTACGAGATGGCGTGCGGCCGTCGGCCGTTCCAGGGCGAGTCCTTCCTGTCGGTGGTCTCGTCGATCCTGAAGGAGAACCCGGCCCCGTTGTCGTCGGTCAACCGCGTGATGCCATCCGCACTGGACGGCATCGTCTCCCGGGCGCTCGCGAAGGCGCCGGCCGACCGATATCAGAGCGCTGCGGATCTCGCCGCCGACCTGCGGCACGTGCAGGAGCGCAGCACGTCCTCCCGGATGGTGGCGGGCGTCGTGCGCGCGTTAGCCGGCTCGGCGCGCACCCGGAGGGCGGCCTTGGCGATCACCGCCGTCGTGCTGCTCGCGGCGGCCGCAACAGCCGTGGTGAAGCTCTCGCCCTGGCGGCGGCAGCCCGGGCGCGAGCCGGCGTCCGCCCCGCTGCGGACGTCGGTCGAGCAGTTGACGAGCGGCCCCGGCATCGAGCAGTTTCCCAGCCTGCTGCCGGACGGCAAGTGGGTGCTCTATGCCAGCCAGCGGTCGGGCAACTGGGACATCTTCATCCAGAGCACCAGCGGCCAGAACGCGATCAACCTCACGGCCGACTCGGCGGCCGACGACGACGAGCCGGCCGCCTCGCCTGACGGCGAGCGCGTCGCGTTCCGGTCGAGCCGGGACGGCGGCGGGATCTTCGTGATGGGCCGGACCGGCGAGCAGGTGCGGCGCGTCACACCTGCCGGGGTCGGTGCCGCCTTCAATCCCGCCTGGTCGCCGGACGGAAAGGAGATCGCCTACGCGACCGAGAACGTGCAGCTGACGCCTCTCAACTGGGAACGCGCGAGCGAGCTGTGGATCGTGAACGTGGCAACCGGCGCGCGGCGGCGGCTCGACCTTCGCGGCGCCACCGACGCCGTTCAGCCGAACTGGTCGCCGCACGGCCACCGCATCGCCTACACGTCGCGGCCACTGCGAGGCGCCGCCGGCAGCGGCGCCTCGACGAGCATGGACATCTGGACCATCCCGGCCGGGGGCGGACCGTCGGTGGCGCTCGACACCGGCGAATCGGCCGACTGGAACCCGGTGTGGTCGCCGGATGGACGCCACGTGTATTTCGTGAGCGACCGCAGCGGCACCATGAACCTCTGGCGGGTCGCGGTCGACGAAGTCTCCGGAAGAGCCCTGGGGACGCCAGAGCCCATCCCCACGCCCGCGCAGTTCGTGGCCCACCCGAGCATCTCCGCCGACGGCCGCCTGATTGCCTACTGCGCGAAGAGCGAGAACACGAACATTCAAAGGCTCGGTTTCGATCCGGAAACGACGACGGTGGTCGGGCAGCCGGCAGCAGTGACATTCGGCTCGCGGGCCTGGGCGAACCCCGACCCGACCTGGGATGGCGAGTGGGTCGCCTTCTACAGCCGGGGCCAGCCGCGCGAAGGCGAGGTCTACGTCCAGCGTCCGGACGGAACGGGCCAGCGGCAGTTGACGGCCGAGGGAACCATCAACCACGTGCCCCGCTTCTCTCCCGACAAGATGTGGATCGCCTTCTTCGTCAAGCGCCCTGGCCAGGATGCGCAGTTGTCGGTCTGGAAGATCCGATTCGACGGCAGCGGTCTCCAGCAGATCAGTGACACCGGCGGCATCCCGGCCTGGTCCCCGGATGGCAAGCGGTTGGTGATTACTCAGTCCGTCACTCGAGAGGGCCGGCCGATCATCGTCGATCCGAGTCGGCCGTGGAACGAGCAGAAGAACGAGACGCTGCCCCTGCCGCCGGAGGCGCTTCGCCCGTTCATCGCCCAGGACTGGTCGCCCGACGGCGCCAGGCTGGCCGGCCAGATCGGGTTCAGCGACCGGGGCGGAAGCGGCATCGTGGTCTACACCTTTGCCTCGGGCGCCTACGAGCGCCTGACCGACTTCGGCGAGTGGCCGGCCTGGCTTCACGGCAGCGGGCGCGTGCTGTTCGTCAACAAGGGCAGGGAGTTCTGGGTGCTCGACGTCCAGACCAAACGCGCGCGCAAGGTCTACTCGTCGCCGGTGTGGGAGGTGCTCGGGCCGCCGCGGCTGACGCGCGACGGGCGGAGCATGTTCTTCTCGAAGCGCATGACGGAGGCCGACATCTACCTGCTGACGCTGAAGTGACGGGTCGCGTCCCGCGCGCCGGCGGGGAGCGTCTTTCCGCCGAAGACCAGCGGCACCGCGGTCTTGAAGCGCGTCGCCTGGTTGGCGCCGGCGCGCCAGACCGGCGCGCCAGCGTAGACGGCCTTGCCGTACTCCGCGCCCGACCCGAACAGGTCCTGGCGTCCCCTCTTGATCGGGCGGCCGTAGTCGACCTCGATCCATCGGCCGCCTTGGTAGGCCTGCGCGTCCGCGATCTTGACGTATCGTCCGCCGACCTCCGTGGCCGCCGTTGAGGGCGGCGTCACGTTCTTCGACACGGCTGAAGCCTACGGACCCTTCGCGAACGAGGAGGTGGATCGTGCCGATCCCGGGGACGACCAAGCGGCATCGGCTCGAGGAGAATCTCGGCGCGGCCGGGATTCAGTTGAGCGTCGAGGATTTGCGGGAGATTGCCGGGGCAACGGCGCAGATCGAAGTCCACGGCGCGCGATACCCGGAGCACCTGCAGAAGCTGGTCGGACGATGACGGAGCCCGCTGCATGAGAAGCGTCCTGGTTCTCGGCGCGAACGGGGGGATCGCGCGCTGCGCGACCGATCTCCTCCGCGCGCAGACCGATGCCCGGTTGACGCTGTACCTGCGCCCCGCGCGCGGGCCTCGCGCTCGGCGTGGAGCCGACCGGCCCGGGAGGCAGGCACGTTCCGGTCGGCCCGCCGCGTCAGGAGCCGAACGACCTTGCGAAGAGGCCTTCGATCGCCTTGAGGCCGTTGGCCTGCAGCGAGCGCGTGCCTGTGCCCGTGAAGTGCGGATGCGTGATCACCGGGCCGGCGCCGCCCTCGTACGCCCGCCATTCGCCGTCCGCGCAGGTGAACCATCCGTCCTTCGCCTGATCGAACACGTTCAGTGGCTTGTTGCAGAGCTTGGCGAACTCGGCGCCCCAGCCGGTGCCGCCGCGCACCGTGCCGTCCTCGAGAACCACGCCGACGACGTAGATCTCCTGGCCGTGGTTCACCTGGTACCACAGTGTCTGCAGCACCTTGCGGATTGTCGGCGCGTCGGTGTACCGCCGGCGCATCAGGCGCGACACGTACTCGAGGCTGACGTCGCCCGCCCGGAGTTCCTCGTGGTTCAACACCCTGACTCCTCGACGGCGCTCGATCTTGTGCCCGTCGAACGTGAAGTTCACCTCTTCCACACCGTACCGTTCCGCACAGGCGCCGAACGCCGACTCTGCGCCGGGCGCGCCGCCGCTGAACAGGATGCACTCGTCAGACTTCATTGCTTGGTCTCCAGATGAACGCCCCCACCTACTGAATCGAGATCAGCTCGATGTCGAACACCAGCATGCCCTTGGGCGCCCCGGGGCGGGTACTGTTGTCGTACGCGAGGCCGCCGGGAATCCAAAAGCGCGTCTTCTCGCCTTCCACCATCAACTGCACGCCCTCGGTCCAGCCGGGAATCACGCGGTTGAGCGGGAACGTCGCCGTCTGATTCCTGGTCACCGAGCTGTCGAACATCTTGCCGTCGGTCGTCCACCCGGTGTAGTGCACGGTGACGGCGCTGGTCGCGGTCGGGTGCTTCGTGCCCTTTCCGGGCTGCAGGACCTTGTAGGCGAGGCCCGACGCGGTCTTCTTGGCATCCGCGGGCGGGGCGGCGACATCGGGCGGCGGGGGGAGCATGGTCTGGCCTCCTTGGGCGGCTCGCGCGTGGACGATGGTCGGTACGGCCATGCACCACGAAATCACCACGGCACATGCAATCAACGAAGAGAGTGTCTTGGCCATCTGTCGATTGTACTCCACGCCTGCCGACCGTCGTCGTGCATGCGGCGCGCCAGCCCGACGTGAACGGGCCACGCGTCGCCAAAGCGCGTCTGTCGAGGCCAAGTTGGCGCCCGGAAAGAAGACGGCGATAATCGTCGTCACGATGCGGTGCGACGAGATCCGACTGACTGGTTCTGGAGGCGCCAATCGCGTCATGGAGGCGGAGATGAAGCGCCTCATGACGCGGTCGCCGTTCGAGATTCGGCTGCCCGATCCGAGGCGGGAGGGCGAAGGGACGCTCTTGTACCCCTTCGACCCGCGCATCGCGTGGGTGGCCGCGTGCCATCATCGGACATCCTCCCGGATTTCGTGGGACCTCTTCTCGAGCCCGGCCGTGCGGCTCGAGCCGCTCTTTGCCGACCTGTTGCCGGCACTGAAGGCCGACGACCGGCTGCCGCGGACGAAGAAGACGCTTCGCTTCTCGGTGGATCTCGGATCCTCGCAGGACTTCGAAGCCGGACCGCTCCAACTGCGCGGCGTCGTGAAGAACGCGCTGCTCGAGGCGCTGGAGTCGCGCGGCGTCAGGGGCGAGGTGGACGCCGACAGGCCGGACGTCGTGTTTGTGGCCAGGCGCGCCGGGACGCCGGAGCACCGCCGCACCGTGGTCGGCATCGACATCGGCCTTGGCGCGCGCCACCGCCGCGGCGCGCGCGTGACCTCGGGCCCCGCGCCGCTGCGCGAGACGCTGGCGGCGCAACTGATCATGCTGTCGCGGTGGGACGCGCGAAGCGAGCCCCTCGTGGACCCGATGGCCGGGAGCGCCACGATTGCCATCGAGGCGGCGGGGCTTGCGGTGGGAGCGGCGATCCGCCGGCCGTCCGATCTCCCCTTCCGCCACCTGGCGCTCTTCGAGGGCCTGCCCAACGAAACTCCGGACCTCTTTCCCGGAACGGTTCCTCAGATCCTGTCGCTCGACGTGGACGAAGAGCGGATCGGCACGATGGTCGGGAACCTGCGCGCCGCGGGGCTCACGGGCCCGTCCTACAAGGCGTCGATCGTCATCGGGCAGAAGGACATCCGCGGGCTGACGCCGGCATACGTCGCCGGGATGCTGCCGAAGTCGGCGACCATGAGGCCGGGCGTCTTCTGCTTCAACCCGCCGTACGGCGTTCGCATCGGCGGGGAAGCCGGCGAGCGCCGGCTTCTCGAGCTGTACGCCGCGATGGGCCGGACGCTCGCGCAGTTCAGAGGCTGGCGTGCCGCGTGCTTCGTCGCCAACCGCGGCTTCGTCGAGGCGTTCGGCCACCACCCGAAGATGACCAAGCCCGCCTCCAACGCCGAACTGCCCGGCGCGTTCCTGGTCTACGACCTGTAGCAGGCTGGGCCGTCAACGCACTCGAGAAACGGGACGACCGGACCGATTCTCGGCCTACCGGCGGCGCCGTCCCGGCGGCTTCGCCGCCCCGCTCCCCGACCGGGACCCCACCGGCGCGTACTTGTCGAGGATCGCCTGGATCCGCGCGCTGCTGCCGCCCCGCTCGATCGGGCGAGGGCCGCCGTGCCGGGCAGGCCGTCCCGGCTGAGCCGGGGTCGTGGAACCGGCGGGGCGCGGTCCCGCGTGGCGCGGCCCGCGCGCGGCGCGCGCCGCCCTGAGCCGTTCGCGCACCGGGATCTCGAGGCGCTCGGTGGTCTTGCGCGCGTAGTCGAAGCCGGGGAGCGTCACGCGCGGGAGCGACTTGCCCAACACCCGCTCGATGGCCGCGAGGTCGCCTTCCTCGTCGGGCGACACCAGCGTGAACGCGTCGCCGGTCGCGTCGGCGCGCGCCGTGCGGCCGACGCGATGGACGTAGGAATCCGGGTCGGCCGGCACGTCGAAGTTGACGACGTGGCCGAGGTCCTCGACGTCGATGCCCCTGGCCACGATGTCGGTCGCCACCAGCACGCGGTGCTCGCCGTTCTTGAAGCCGGCGAGCGCCGCCGTGCGCTGGCTCTGGCTGCGGTTGCCGTGGATCTTCGCCGTCGAGATCCCGTTCCGCGCGATGAACTCCGCGAGGCGGTTGGCGCGGTGCTTGGTCCGCGTGAAGACGATGGCGTCGGCGATGATGTCCTGCTTCAGGAGCTCGACGAGCAGCGCCGACTTGAGTTCGCGGGCCACCGGGTAGACCGCCTGTGTGATGCCGACGGCCGGGGCCGACTTCCGTTCGAGGTTGATCATCACCGGGTCGCGGAGCATCTCGCGCGCCAGCGCCACGATCTCGCGCGGCATCGTCGCGCTGAAGAAGAGCGTCTGGCGTTTGGCGGGGATCTGCTTCAGCACGCGGCGGATGTCGGGCAGGAACCCCATATCGAGCATCCGGTCCGCTTCGTCGAGGACCAGCACCTCGAGCGCCGCCAGCCGGGCGTATGGGCGCCGCAGGTGATCCAGGAGCCGGCCCGGCGTCGCGATCACCACGTCCACGCCGCTGCGGAAGGCGTGCTCCTGCGGCCCGAGGCCGACTCCGCCGAACACGGCCGCGCCGGTGATGCCGGTGTGCACGGCCAGTTCCTCGAGGTGGGCGTGGATCTGCGCGGCGAGCTCGCGAGTCGGCGTGAGGATGAGCGCGCGGGTCCGACGCCGCGGCGCCGACACCAGGCGGTTGAGGATCGGGAGCAGGAATGCGGCCGTCTTGCCGCTGCCCGTCATGGCCGTCGCACAGACGTCCCTGCCGGCCGCCGCCGGCGGAATCGCCTGTTCCTGGATTGGCGTCGGGCGCTCGAATCCGAGTTCCCTGACCGCGCGCGTCAGGTCAGGGTGAAGGGGCAGCTTGGAAAACGGCATACAGCAGCATACCCCACCGCGAATCGGGCGAGATCGCAGACGCCTCGCTGGCGTTCCTATCCCCGCCGCGCCGCCTCGATGGCGGCGATGTCGATCTTCTTCATCGGCATCATCGCCGCGAAGGCGCGCTTTGCCTCAGCGCCGCCAGCCGCGAGCGCATCAGTCAGCGCGCGCGGGGTGATCTGCCACGAGAGGCCCCACCGGTCCTTGCACCAACCGCAATCGCTTTCCGTGCCGCCGTTGCCGACGATCGCGTTCCAGTAGCGGTCCGTCTCTTCCTGGTCGTCGGTCGCGACCTGGAAGGAAAAGGCCTCGCTGTGCCTGAACACCGGGCCGCCGTTGAGACCGAGACAGGGAATGCCGAGGACGGTGAACTCCACCATCAGGACATCGCCCTCCTTGCCGCCGGGATAGTCACCGGGCGCCTTGTGAACGGCGGTCACCTTGCTGTCCGGAAACGTGGCGGCATAGAACCGCGCCGCTTCGAGCGCGTCCTTGTCGAACCAGAGGCAGATCGTGTTCTTCGGCTTCATGTTCGCGTGCTCCTTGTGCTCGATGGAGGTGAACACCGCCCACTCTGCCAGTGTAAGCGAGCCCAAGGCAGATGATGGCGTTCCGCGCCGGCGCCACCTCAGCCGGCCGTATGCCCCCGCTTGATCGGCGCCCGCGTCTAAGTTACTGTGCGCGCCACCGAAAGGAATGTCCCCATGACTCGTAGACCGTCGCGCGTTCGCCTCGCGATCCGCCTGCTCACGCTCGCCGCCGCCGCCGCCCTCTATGTCGCCGTGCAGGCGCAGAGCCCCGAGGTCAGTCCCGGCCTCTACGCGGGACTCCAATGGCGCAACATCGGCCCGTTCCACGGCGGCCGGATCTCCGCGGTCGCGGGCGCGATCGGCGAAGCCGGCACCTTCTACATGGGCACGCCGCAGGGCGGCGCCTGGAAGACGACGAGCGCCGGCGCGAGGTGGGATCCGATCTTCGACGACGTGACGGAGGCCGACGGCATCGGCGCCATCCAGGTCGCGCCGTCGGACCCGAACATCGTTTACGTCGGCACCGGCGATTCGGTCGGCGGCCCCTCCGGCAACGGGATGTACAAGTCCTCGGACGCCGGCAGGACGTGGACGCGCATCGGCCTCGAAGAGGCGTTGAAGATCAACAAGCTCGTCGTCGATCCCAAGGACCCGAATCTCGTCCTGGCGTCCGCGACCGGCGACCCCGCGGGCCGCGGAAGCGGCGTATTTCGGTCGGCCGACGGCGGTCGGACGTGGCAGAAGGTGCTCGATCCCGAAGGCGGGGGCGGGACACGCGACCTGGAGTATGCGTTCGATCTGCCGACGGTGATGTTCGCGACGACGCAAGGGACGTCGGCCCCGCGCGGCGGAGCCCCAGGGGCCGCCGGCGGCGCCGGCACGCCGGCCGGGAAGCCCGCCAGGCTCTTCAAGTCGAGTGACGAAGGCAAGACCTGGACGGAGATCAAGTCCCTGCCCGCCTATCCCGGCCGCATCAGCGTGGCGGTCGCGATGCACACGAGCGGCCAGCGCGTCTACGTCGTCGGCGGCGCCATCGAGAACGGGTCGGGCGTCTGCCGCTCCGACGATGGCGGCGCGACGTGGAAGCACGTCGGGAACGGCGAATCTCGTGTCAGCAACGGACAGGGGAATTACGGTTCGGGCGTATGGGTCGATTCGCAGAATCCCGACGTCGTGTACGTCGCCAGCGTCCCGCTCTATCGCTCGACCGACGGCGGCAATACGTTCACGGTGTTCAAGGGCGCCCCCGGGGGCGAGGACTACCACTGCATGTGGATCGATCCGACCAACGGCCGGCGCATGCTGCTCGGCGCCGACCAGGGCGCGAGCGTGACGCTCGACGGCGGGCAGACGTGGAGTTCCTGGTACAACCAGCCGGTCGGGCAGATCTACCACGTGTCCACCGACACGCGCTATCCGTACTGGGTGATGGGGGCCGAGCAGGACACCGGCGCGGTGATGACCCGAAGCCGCGGCAACTTCGGGCAGATCAACGTCTTCGACCAGTCGCCGCTCCCCTCGTCCGAGTTCGGCACGATCACGCCCGACCCGCTCCACCCGGAGATCCTCTACGGCGTCGGGTACGGCGCGGGACAGGGCGGGGGCACGCTCATCAAGATCGACATGGCGACCGGGCAGTGGGGGAACGTCGCGCCGAATTTCGGCGCCGACTCGACGAAGTACCGTGCCTCGCGCGATTTCTGGAAGCGCTTCGACACGGCGTTCGAGCCGACGGCGATGTACGTCGGGTATCAATGCCTGCTCGTCACGCGCGACGGCGCGAAGACGTGGAGGGCGTTCAGCCCCGATCTGACCACGCCGAAAGGCCAGCCGCTGGTTCCGTGCGGCACGCCTCCTCCGCCCGCCCCTGCCGCCGCGGCCGGCGCGCGCGGCGCAACGCCCGCAGGTCCGGCCGGGCCGGCGGGAGGGGGGCGCGGCGGCGGGCCCGCCCCGGCGATCGCCGATTTCTCGCTCTCCACCGTCAGGAAAGGCGTGGTGTGGACGGTGAGCAGCAACGGGCAGATCTTCAACACGATCGACGGCGGCCTCCACTGGGACAACGTGAGCAACATCGCCGACGCGCCGGCGTCGGTCTCGTTCGCCACGATCGAGGCCGGGCACCAGGACGTCGGCACGGCCTATCTCGCCGGCCGGGCGACCGCTCCGCGGGGCGGTGCGGCCGCCGCCGCGTCACCTGCCGACACCGACGCGCCGCTCATCTGGCGCACGCACGATGGCGGCAGGACGTGGACGAAGATCGTCAAGGGGCTGCCGACCGGCGAGCGTACCGGCAGCTGGGTCAACGTCGTCCGCGAAGATCCGAAACAGAAGGGGCTGCTCTTCGCCGGAACCGAAACGACGGTCTACGTGTCGTTCGACGATGGCGACGACTGGCAGCCGCTGCGGCAAAACCTGCCGAGCACGTCGATCCGCGACATGGTCTTCCACACCGACCATCACATGAACGATCTCGTGATCGTCACCTACGGCCGCGGCTTCTGGGTGCTCGACGACATGAGCCCGCTGCGCGAGCTGGCCGTCAAGGCGCAGCAGATCGCGGCCGCGCCGGCCTGCCTCTTCAAGCCGGGCGACGCCATCCGGGCGCGGATGAACGCGAACTGGGACCAGCCGATCAACCGTGACGAGCCGCACGCGCCGAACCCGCCGTACGGCGCGATCATCTACTACCACCTCGGTCAGCCGCCGCGCGGCGAGATGACGCTGAAGGTCCTCGACGCGGCGGGGCACCTGGTCCGCACGATGTCGAGCACGGCGCCCCCGCCAATCGTGGGCGCGCTGTACACCGACCGATGGCTGGCGACGCCCGCGAGCCGCTCGCTGCCGACCGGCGCGGGGATGCACCGCGTCAACTGGGACCTGCGCTACGACGACCCGCCGGCGCTCAGCCGCGACTTCCAGAACCAGATGAACGCGATCGAAGGTCTGGTAACGCCCGGGCCGCACGGCCCGCAGGCGCTGCCCGGCACCTACACGCTCGAGCTGACGGTTGACGGCGCCGTGTACAGGCAGCCCGTCGTGGTGCGCAACGACCCGCGCATCGGCGAGAGCCCGGCCGTGATGGCCGCGCTGCGCGAGCAGCACGCGCTCACCGCGCTCGCGTATCGAGGCGCGACCGACACGTACAGCGCCAACGACGAGGTGACGGCCGTCCGCAGCGCGCTCGCGGCGCTCAGGCGCGGACAGCTCCCGGAGGACGTGGCCGCGCGGGCGACGGCGCTCGACGCCGCGCTCGGGGCGTTCGGCGGCGCAGCCGGCGGGCGAGGAGGCCGCGGCGGCGGTGGCGGGTTCGGAGCGGGAGGCCGCGGCGGCGGTCCGGCCGCGCCGGGTGCCGTGACGTCGTTTGTCGCGCTCAACGGCACGTTCAACAGCCTGGTCAGCCTGATGCAGGTGGGCCTCGACATGGCGCCGACCAAGGCGCAAATCGAAACCTGGACGAGCGGGTGCAGGTCTTACAACGCCACCGTCGCGGCGTGGAAGAAGGCCCAGGCGGGGGACCTGGCGGAGTTCAACGCGCTGCTCGCGAAGAAGAGTCTGCCGGCGCTGGCCGTGACACCGACGAAACTGACCGACCGGGTCTGCACGTTCGCGCCTCAGGCGCCGCCCGCGTCGAAGCGGCCGTGAAGTCAACGGCCCGCCATCCAACAGCGATGGGTGTTCCGCGGCTTCGCGCAGCGGTCGGTGTGTTCCGCGGTTGGTTCTGCGGTTTTGACGAATCCGACGGCCGTGGATACACTCCTCCGGTCATGAGACACACGGCCGTGCTCGCCGGTCTGCTCCTGGTCTGCGCCGTCGTTCTTCCGATATCCGGCCAGATGCCGCAAAGCGGTGAGGACCGGACGGCCGCGCGGTCGATGGTCATCACCCGCGGCGGAATCGTGGCGAGCGACCAGGTGCTGGCCTCGCAGGCGGCCGCCGAGATCCTGGCGCGCGGCGGGTCCGCGGCCGACGCGGCGATTGCGGCCAATGCCGCGATGGGCGTGCTCGAGCCGATGATGAACGGGATCGGCGGCGATCTGTTCGCCATCGAGTACGACGCGAAGACCGGCGCGCTCTCCGGCCTCAACGCGAGCGGGTGGGCCCCGGAGAAGATGACGCCCGAGCTGTTCAGACAGAAGGGCCTGACCCGGGTTCCCGAGCGCGGCATCGACTCGGTCACTGTTCCGGGAGCCGTCGCCGGCTGGGCGGCGCTCCACGCGAAATTCGGAAAGCTGCCCTGGAAGGAGCTGTTCCGCCCCGCCATCTACTACGCGCAGAACGGCTTCCCGATCACGCCGTTCGTCGCGGCCTGGTGGAAGGACAACGCGGCGGTCCTCGAGCGGTACGGCGCGACGCTGTACCTGCCGGGGGGCAAGACGCCGCAAGTCGGCGAGATCTTCCGGAACCCGGACCTCGCGCGCACGCTGCAGCTCATCGCCGACCAGGGCCCCGAGGCCTTCTACAAGGGCGCGATCGCGAAGGCGATTCTCGAGACGTCCGGCAAGGCGGGCGGCGTCATGTCCGGCGCTGACCTCGCCCTGTTTCAGCCCGAGTGGGTCGCGCCGATTTCGACGACCTATCGCGGCTGGACCGTCTACGAGCTGCCGCCGAACGGCCAGGGCATGGCGGCGCTCGAGATGCTCAACATCATGGAGCGGTTTCCGCTCGCCGAGGGCGGGTTCGACAACGCCGCGGCCTTCCACGTGAAGATGGCGGCCCAGCAGCTCGCCTACGCGGACCTGAACAAATACCTCGCCGACCCGCGCTTCGCCAGCGTGCCGGTCAAGGGCATCCTGTCGAAGGAATTCGCCGCCGAGCGCGCGCGAACGATCGCCGCCGACAAGGCGAACTGCTCGGTCGGCCCTGGCAACCCGGTTCCGTTCGGGGGAGAAACCACCTACCTCACCACGATCGACCGCGACGGCAACATCGTGTCGCTCATCCAGAGCCTCTACAACGAGTTCGGCTCGGCGGTCGTCGTCGATGGCTACGGCTTCCCGCTGCAGGATCGCGGGGCCCTGTTCTCCCTCGATCCCGCGAGCCCGAACGTGATCGCGCCGCGCAAGCGCCCGTACCACACGATCATCCCGGGGTTCATGCAGAAAGGCGACCTGCACGTCGGGTTCGGCATCATGGGCGGGGCCAATCAGCCGCAGGCGCACGCCCAGTTCGTCTCGGACGTCGTGGATTACGGGATGGACCTGCAGGGCGCGCTCGAAGCGCCTCGCTTCCGCAACGTGGCGCTCTCCGGCTGCAATTACTACGTCGAGAACCGCGTGCCCGAGGCCGTTCGCGCGCAGTTGACGAAGATGGGGTACGCGATTCGCCTCCGCGGCGCCTTCTCGAGCGTCGTGGGGGGCGGGCACGCGGTGATGTACGACGCGGCGACCGGCATGAAGTACGGCGCGTCGTCGCCCCGGAAGGACGGGGCGGCCATTCCGGAGCCCGCGCCGATCTTCAAGCAGTAGCCGGGCCGGCGGTTCTCGAGAAGACCAGCCGCGGGCGGACCGTTCCCGCCGCTCGGGCAGGACGGAGGAGGATCGGATGAAGAAGATTTGGCGTGTCGTGCCCGTTTATACGGCAGTGTTCGTGCTCGTCGGTTCGCTGGCGCTGGTCGCGCAGCGAGGAGGAGCGGGAAGCGGTGACCAGGGGCCGAGGGGACTCGGCGGCCGCGGCGGCGCGCCGGCGGTGCCCAACACCGCGATGCACCGCGTGGCCGGCGTCCGCGACGGCGTCTCGATTTTCCCGAAGACCAACTACTGGCAGACGCGGCCGCTGAAGGCGGGCGAATTCGACATCAAGCACTACCACACGCCCGAGGAGTCGCTGGCGCTGCTGCGGATGTGGGCGCAGAAGTACCCGGACCTCGTCGACCTGTATTCGGTCGGCAAGTCGTTCGAAGGCCGCGACATCTGGCAGATCACGATCGCGAACAAGAAGACCGGGAGAGACACCGACAAGCCCGCGTTCTTCATCGAGGGCGGACGCCACTCCGGCGAAGTGACCGGCACCGAGACCGTCCTCTACTTGATCAATCACGTCCTCACGAGCTACGGAACCGACCCCGCCATCACGAAGCTGGTGGACACGAAGGCGCTCTACTGCAAGCCGAACAACAATCCCGACGGCAACAGCCTGTACCTGCTGACGGCGCAGAGCAACCGCAGCACCGTGCGTCCGTACGACGACGACGGCGACGGCCTGCTCGACGAAGACCCGCCGGAGGACTTGAACGGCGACGGGTTCATCACGCAGATGCGCCAGTTGGTCGGCCCCGGCAAGGGCAACGCGAAGAAGGACCCGCGCGACCCGAAGGGCCGGCTGATGATGCGGGTGGCGCAGGGCGAAGGCGACTACGTGCTGTTCTCCGAGGGGATCGACAACGACAACGACGGCCGCATCAACGAGGACGGCATCGGCGGCCTGGACCTTCACCGCAACTACCCGGAGAACTGGCGGCCGATGCGGGAGGCGACGGGCCGGGGCTACACCCAGGGCGGCTCGGGCGAGTACCCCCTCTCCGAGACGGAAACGCGCGCCGTCTTCCTGTTCCTGATGACGCACCCGAACGTGGCGGCCGCGCAGACGCTCGACACGTCGGTCCCGATGATCCTGCGCGGGCCGTCCACCGAGCGCGACGAGGTGGCGATGACGCCCGACGACCTGGCCCTGCACAAGGCGTGGGACAAGAAGGGGCTCGAGATCACCGGGTACCCGTGGGCCGGCGACACCTACTACGTCTACGCGAACCGGTCCCGCGGCGGGCGCGGCGGTGCGGCGCCGGCCGAGGAGCGCGGCGGAAGCCCGATCTTCGGGCACAGCCCCGACTTCGGATACTCCTACTTCGGCGTGCCCTGGTACGGCGACGAGATCTGGAACGGCGGCAACGTCGGCGACTACGACAAGGACGGAACCGCCGACGAGTGGGACCGCCTGAAGTATTGCGACGAGCAGCGGCCGGGCAAGGGCGACTTCATCGACTGGAAGCCGTTCAGGCACCCGACGCTCGGCGAGGTGGAAATCGGCGGCTGGAACCCGAAGTTCTGGTCGCAGAATCCGCCGCCCGACCTGCTCGAAACCTGGGCCAGGAACGAGGCGATGTGGAACCTGTGGATCGCGCAGCAGTTGCCGCAGGTGAAGATCGTCTCCGCCGTCGCGACGCCCGCCAAGGCCGCGCCGGTGAAGGGCCGGAAGGTGGCGCCGGTCATCGAAGGCGAGTACGACCTGGCGGTCACCGTGACCAACGAAGGGCTGATGCCGACCGCTCTCGACATCGCCAAGCGCGTGAAGATCGTCAGGCCCGACAGCCTCGGCATCGTGCTCTCCGGGGCGACGCTCGCGCCGGCGGCCGAAGGCCGGGCGGCGCAGCGCCCGACGCAGGAACTCGGGTGGCTGAAGGCCGGGGAGAAGAAGACCATCACCTGGCGCGTGAAGGGCACGGGCAAGGCGACGATCAACCTGTCGTCCACCCGCGGCGGCATCGACAAGAAGGAAGTGGCGATCGCTCCGGCCGGCTGATCCGCGGGGCGACAGCTGTTCCAGTGACGTTGTGCACGGGCGACGCCGGGGTCGCCCGTGCAGTAACGCGCCCCAGCTCGACGGTGCGCCGCGCGAACTCCTGCACGAACTCCTGCACCACATTCCATTCCGTCGTGTCTGTGCTACGCTGGAGAAACACCAATAGAACAGTCCCGCCGCCGCTGCCGGAGGACTGTCCGGACGACAGCGACGGCGGATAACGCGGAGGCCAGGAACATGCCAGCAGCGGAACCTCGAAAAGAGTCCGACAGCGTTACGGGCTTGAAGGCGAAGACGCTCGAGCCGAGCCTCACGGTTGACGACCTTCAGCGGAGCATCCGTTTCTACGAGGGGCTGGGTTTCACCGTCGAAGACAGGTGGGAGGACAAGGGCGTCCTCCTCGGCGTGATGTTGAAGGCCGGGGAGGCCCGGCTCGGGATTACGCAGGACGACTGGAAGAACGGCCGCGACCGGCGCAAGGGCGTGGGCATGCGCGTCTATCTCACGACCGCGCAGGACCTCGGGCGTCTTGCCGGCAACGCGAAATCGGCCGGCATCACGCTCGACACGGAGCCGCACGACACGCCCTGGGGCAGCCGCGCCTTCGACGTGACCGACCCGAGCGGGTTCAAGTTGACGATCTCGACCCGCGCCTGACGGCGGGACCGGCGCCGGGACCGCGCGGGCGGTTCACCGAGGCCGGCGTCTTGCGGTGGCGGGCGGCGGCGCAGGGCTTCCTGCGCGCCGCCCGCTCTGGTTCGCGCGGAAGTACTCCTCCAGGCAGGCAGCCCCTTCTCCTGCGGTCGGGACGCTCACCGCGACCTTATAGGCCGGCGGCGTTCCCGCCCTGCCGCCCTGTTCCACCATCGGCATTCAGTGTTCGCGGGCACTTGCCGGCACTCGGGGTATTGACTAGGTCTAAAGGCGGACTCAATCTATCTCCATGCCTGCTGGTTCAGCCGACCGCGCCCGTCCGACGCGCCGTTATCGGAGCCGGAGGAGAGAAGCACGTCGCGAAGTCTTGTTGCCCGCCGTGCCTGGCAATCGCGAAGCAATCTAAGGAGAGAACGACATGGACAACGAGGGCAAGTGCCCGTTTCCGGGCGGAACCCGCAAGAACATGTCCACCACCGACTGGTGGCCGAATCAGCCGGACTTGAAGGTCCTCCGCCAGCCCGCCCCGTCGGCCGACCCGATGGGCGAGGCGTTCGACTACGCCGAGGAGTTCAAGACGCTCGACCTCGATGCCCTGAAGAAGGACATCGAGGCCGTGATGACGACGTCCGAGGACTGGTGGCCGGCCGACTACGGCCACTACGGTCCGCTGTTCATCCGGATGGCGTGGCACAGCGCGGGCACCTACCGCATCCACGACGGCCGCGGCGGCGCGGGGGCCGGCCTGCAGCGCCTGGCGCCCATTGGCAGCTGGCCCGACAACGTGAACCTCGACAAGGCCCGCCGGCTGCTTTGGCCGGTCAAGCAGAAGTACGGCCGGAAAGTGTCGTGGGCCGACCTGATGATCTTCGCCGGCAACTGCGCGCTGGAGTCGATGGGATTCAAGACGTTCGGCTTCGGCGGAGGGCGCGAGGATGCCTGGGAGCCGGACGAAACGTACTGGGGATCCGAGCGCGCGTGGCTCGCCGACGAGCGCTACAGCGGCGACCGGAACCTCGAGAATCCCCTCGCCGCCGTTCAGATGGGCCTCATCTACGTGAACCCGGAGGGGCCGAACGGCAACCCGGATCCGCTGGCGGCAGCAAAGGACATCCGGGAGACTTTCCGCCGCATGGCCATGAACGACGAGGAGACGGTGGCGCTCATCGCCGGGGGGCACACGTTCGGCAAGACCCACGGCGCCGGCCCGGCGACCAGCGTCGGCCCCGAACCCGAGGCGGCCCCGCTCGAGGAGCAGGGCCTCGGCTGGAGGAGCAGCTACCGGAGCGGCAAGGGTGGCGACGCCATCGGCAGCGGCCTGGAGGTCACCTGGACCACCACGCCGACGAAGTGGAGCAACAATTTCTTCGAGAACCTTTACGGCCACGAGTGGGCGCTGACCAAGAGCCCGGCCGGTGCGCATCAATGGGTCGCGAAGGACGCCCCCGCCACGGTCCCCGACGCCCACGACCCCTCGAAGCGCCACCCGCCGACGATGCTGACCACCGACCTCTCGTTGCGCTTCGACCCGATCTACGGGCCGATCTCGCGGCGCTTCTACGAGCACCCGGAGGAGCTCGCCAGCGCCTTCGCAAAGGCGTGGTTCAAGCTGACGCACCGCGACATGGGGCCGCGAAGCCGCTACCTCGGCAAGCTGGTGCCGGCGGAGCCGCAGCTGTGGCAGGACCCCGTCCCGCCGGTGACGCACGAACTCGTCGGCGCGAAGGAGATCGCGGCCCTGAAGGAGAAACTCCTCGCGTCGGGGCTCTCCATCTCCCAACTGGTCTCGACCGCGTGGGCGGCGGCGGCCACGTTCCGCGGCACCGACAAGCGCGGCGGCGCCAACGGGGCACGCCTTCGCCTCGCGCCGCAGAAGGACTGGGACGTCAACGAGCCCGCCGAACTGGCGAAGGTGCTGCGGACGCTGGAGGGGATCCGGAGGGTTTTCAACGGCTCTCAGGCCGGCGGCAAGAAGAGGGTCTCGCTGGCCGACCTCATTGTGCTGGGCGGCTGCGCCGCCGTCGAGCGAGCCGCGAAAAATGCCGGCTACGACGTGCGGGTGCCCTTCACGCCGGGACGCGCCGACGCCGCGCAGGAACAGACCGACGTCGAGTCGTTCGCCGTGCTCGAGCCGGCGGCGGACGGGTTCCGCAACTTCCTCGGATCCGGACAGCGGCAGCCGGCCGAGCAACTCCTCGTCGATCGGGCGAGCCTGCTCACGCTGAGCGCTCCCGAGATGACCGTGCTCGTGGGCGGGATGCGCGTCCTCAACGCGAACCACCGGCGGTCCGGGCTCGGCGTCTTCACGAAGCGGCCCGAATCGTTGACGAACGACTTCTTCGTGAACCTGCTCGACATGCGCACGGCCTGGAAGCCGACGTCCGAGGCCGCGGAGACCTTCGAGGGCCGGGATCGCAAGACCGGCGAGCTCAAGTGGACCGGCAGCCGCGTCGATCTCGTCTTCGGATCGAACTCCGAGCTCCGGGCAATCGCGGAGGTCTACGCGTGCGACGACGCGCAGCGGAAGTTCGTGCTCGACTTCGTGGCCGCGTGGGACAAGGTCATGAATCTCGACCGGTTCGACCTGGCGTGATCCTCTCTCCGGGCTGGCGTTCCTGACCGGAAGGGAAGAGGCGCTCGGGGTTCGCGCCGCCTCGCCTGATGAAGGAAGATCGTCGCGCCCTTCTCGAGCGTCGGTCGCCCGATCGTGCCTCGAATGGTCTAGGATACGGAGCGTATGGCGACCGGGGGCGGCCAGGACATCACCGCGCTGCTCACCGCCTGGCGGGAGGGCGAATCAGGCGCCCTCGACCGCCTCATGGAACTCGCCTACCCGGAACTTCGCCGCATCGCCCACCAGCAACTCGGACGGCGCCGCCCGGGCGAGAGCCTCGAGTCTGCCGCCCTCGCCAACGAGGCGTACCTGAAACTGGCGCGCTCCGGCGGGATCGACTGCGAGAACCGTGTGCACTTCCTGGCGCTCTGCGCGCAGGTGATGCGCCGCATCCTCGTGGACCACGCGCGCCAGCGCGCGTCCGCCAAGCGCGGAGGAGACGCCGCCCGGGTGCCCCTCGCCGACTGTGTTGCTTCAGGCGGCGACGCGAACGGCGTCGAGGTGCTCGACCTCGACGCGGCGCTCGACGTGCTCGCCCGCCTCGACCCCCGCAAGAGCCGCCTCGTGGAACTGCGCTACTTCGCCGGGCTCACGCTGGAGGAAGTGGCTGGCGTTCTCGACATCTCGGTCGAGACCGCCAAGCGCGACTGGCGGATGGCCAGGGCGTGGCTGCTTGCGGAACTGACCCGCGAGCGCCCCGCGACCTAGCCCGCCGACAACCCTGCTGGCGACCAGCCTACTTCACGGGGCCAAGATACCGGTCGAACCAGGAGAGGGCCTCCCTGGTCAGCACGGGGTAGTTCGGCGCCAGGTCGCCGTGGCCCCCCGGCCAGTGGATCAGGCGCTTGTCGCGATCGGACGCCCCGAGCAGGGCGAGCATCCGGCGTTGCGACGGCTCGACCGGAAACACAAAGTCGTAAAGGCCCGAGGCCATCAGGGTGGGCACCTTGAAGCGGGGGATGAAGTTGAACGGATCGGCCTCGGCGAGCTTGAGGCGCTTCGGCGTCAGCCCGACACTGAACAGGACCGCGGACCTGAGCCGATCCTCACCGACGGCGAGGATCGGCACGAGCGTGGCTCCGCGGCTCAGGCCGAAGACGCCGAGGCGCTCGCGGTCCACATCCGCGCGGCTCGCCAGGTAATCGATGCAGCGGCGGAATTCCTTCGATTCCGCCACCAGGCGGTCTCGCGACTCGTTCGGGCCGGCGGGCGGCGCGGCGTAGCGCCGCTGGTAGTAGCCCTTCAGCGCCGGGTGCAGGAAGGCCCGCCCGCTCTTGACGATGAACTCGAAGATTCGCTCCTCGCCGGCTTCCGGCGTGGGGAGCCTCGTCGCCATGCCGGGGTTCGCGTAGAGGACCGCCTGGTAAGGCGGTCTCCCGCGCTTGGGAGTGTAGAAGTACGCCGTGATCCGTTCGTTCGGGATCGCCGACGCGAACGACACCGTCTCCCGCCTCCAGTCCTTCGTCTCCACGACGGCGCCCTCCGCACGCCCGTCGAGGCGGGCCGGATCGTAGGCGTAGAGGCTCCGGTAGAGCTCGAACACATCGTCCGGAACGGGCGTGACGTCGCGACGGTCCGTCGGCTCCGGCGTCACCGGCGCGTCGAGCGCCAGCGCGTCGCGCGCCCCGTCGCGCACGCAGCGGAATCCGTTCTCCGGCGAGCGATCCCAGGGCGAGCGCGCGTCGGGTTCGGCGAACGTCCACACCGGCTGGTTCCAGGCGCCGCCTCGGACATAGCGCTGCCCGGCCACTTCGTTCGAGCACCACTCCTTCACGTTGCCGGCCATGTCGAGCGTGCCGTAGGCGCCGAGGCCCGGGGACGAACCGACCGGGGCCGGCCCGTCGCCGCGGAAGTTGCTCAGTTCCACCACCTCCCAGAACCAGCCCGGGCTCGCCGCCCGCTGCCAGTGGTAGATGGAGGGCAGGCGCTTTCCCGCAAACTCCGCGTACGCCGCGGCCTCGTACCAACTCACGCCGTTGACCGGGTAGTCGCCGTGGCCGCTCGGATACTCGCCTCCGCTCCAGGTGGAGGGGCCGGGCTGGCCGGTGGAATCCCGGAACAGCTGCGCCGCCTCGCTCCAGGAGAGCGTGCGTCCGTCCCTGATGAACGCCTGCTTCCAGTACTGCCGCTGCCGGTACCCGCCGCGATCCACGAACTCCTTGAACTGCCGGTTGGTGACTTCGAGCCGGTCGATCGCAAACGGACCGACCTGCACATCGTCGAGCGTGCCGACGCCGGCAATGCCGGCCGGGACGCGCAGCATCCCCGGCGGCAGACTTCCCACGGGATCGAGATCGAAGACCACCGCGTTGCCCCCGCGGACTTCGGCGCTCGCGGTGATGGTCTCGAATCCCGGCTTCTGCACGCGGACGCGGTAGAACCCGATTGGCAGCAGCTTCGTGGTGAACGGCGTGGTTCCGAGGCGCACCCAGTCCTCGTCGTCCGGCCGGTAGCCGGTGGCCCAGACCTCCGCGCCGGGCGGGTTCGTCGCGAAGGTCGCCGCCATCGCGATCCTGTCGCGAACCTGTGCCACGGCAGGATCGACGGGCGCGATCGAGCCCGCGCGGCGGAGGAGTCGAGAGGCCGCCTCGTAATTGCCCGCCTCGACCAGCCGGGAGATCTCGGGCACCGCCTGCTGTCTCACCCAGCGGACCTGGGAACCGTGCCGGGAGAGGCGCGCCCCGGCGTAGCCCAGCAGAAGGAGAAGTGCGGCCGCGGCGACCGCATATCGCGGCCGGCGCAAGCGGGCCAGGGCCCTGCGCCACCGAACGGGCTGGCGCTGCGCCTCCCCGAGCACATCTCGCACCGCAGCCATGCTCTCCGGCCGGCCGCTGGCGTCTTTGCTGAGACACCGGCGCAGGAGGCCGACGACACCAGGTGGAATGCCTCCGGGCAACGCTTTCCAGTCGGGCTCCTGTTCGAGGACGGCCGCGATCGTTTCCGCGTCGGAACCGCCGGCGAACGCGCGCGTGCCCGCAAGCAGTTCGAAACACAGGCATCCGAACGCCCAGATATCCGCCCGGTGGTCGACTTCGACGCCGCGCGCCTGCTCGGGGCTCATGTACCCGGGCGTGCCGACGATGAGCCCGGCCTGCGTGCCGACCGTTGTGCCGGCCGGCGTCTCCGCCGGCTCCGCGAAGGGTGTCGTCGCCTTCGCCACGCCGAAGTCCAGCACCTTGACGCGCCCGTCCGGCGTGAGCCTGATGTTGGCCGGCTTCAGATCCCGGTGGACGATCCCATGCTCGTGCGCAGCCCGGATCGCGTCGGCCACCTGGCAGGCGCAGTCGAGAGCGGTGGCCACATCGAGCGGCCCGCGAAGCGGTTCCCCCTCCACCAACTCCAGCACGAGGTAGGCGAGGCCGTCCGACTCCTCGAGGCCGTAGATCGCGGCGATGTTCGGGTGGTTGAGCGCCGCCAGCGTTCGCGCCTCGCGGTGGACGCGTGCCAGCCGGCGGGCGTCGCTCGCGAATTCGGGAGGCAGCGTCTTGATCGCGACGTCGCGGCCGAGCTTGTTGTCGTGGCCGCGGTACACCTCGCCCATTCCGCCGGCGCCGATGAAGGAGAGCAGGTCGTAGGTTCCGAGTGTGCGCCCGACCAGCGAGCCGCGGTCAGGCGTCGCGGTGTCCGGTTGGAGGAACGCCGGTGTCTCGAGGAAGTCGCCGGCGCGCTCGTCGCTCGCCACGAGGAGGCCGACCTGGCGCTGCAGATCGGCCTCGCCGTGGCAGGCTTCGTCCAGGAAGGCCGCGCGGCCCTCGGGCGGCCGCTCGAGGGCCGCGTGAAACAGCTCCTCCGCCCGCCGCCAGCGATCCTGGTCGATGGCCATCGGCGCCCCGCTCCGGGCTCATTATAGGAGCGAAGGCTTCCGCGTCCCGCTACTCCTTGTTCTCCTGGCCGGGGAGCACCTTCGTCGCCGTCATGGTCATGATCGGCGACAACGGGGTTCCGTTGGGCAGCGTCATCGACGTCATGATGGCTCGCATCTCCAGACCGTCGCCGTCGATGACGAACGCCCAGACCGAAAGTCGCTGCGCGACGCCGTCCCGGTAGGCCGTGAGCGTCAGCGTCCCCGTGCAGTCGTGGTTGATCGTGTAGGTCCCCTGCTTGGTGTCGGGTCCGACGACGCCGTTGGCGCTGCTGTTCTGCTCGCCCTCGAAGCCTCCGGCGTGATCGAACTCGTACCTGCCGACGGCGGCGGCGGCGACGACGACGGTGCCGCCCGTGGGAGTGGGCGCGATCACCGAACCCGTCTCGGTGTAGCCCCATGCGCCTCTCACGGTGGCGTTCGAGCAGCCGCGGCCCTGGGCGGCGGCGGCACCCGCCAGCCCGATGACGAGGACGACGACGCAGGCGATCCGGAAGCTGTGACGGTTCATTGAGTGCACCTCCTGATCTGTATTCCGCAAACGGGCCGCGGGAGGGGTCACAGGCGTGACCGCGTGAGAGCGTCGCGCTCGTGCAAGACCATGCCTCCAGGCGCCACCGAGCCTGCTGAACGACCGCGTGCAGTTGTTCCTGGTTGGGGGAACGGCCGCGCTCGTCCCCGTGCTCTTCGGCCTCTATGCGTTATCCGGGGCGGGCGTCATCCGCCGACTGCCTCTCCTGCGAACGGTCCTGGTGGTGGTCGGAAGCCTGTTCCTCCTGCGCGGGTTGTTCATCATCCTCACGGTCCTGGTCGTCCTGGGTGTCAGGCCGGGACCGCTGTTCCCGGCCGGCGCCGGGACCCACCTGGTCTTCCTCTCGGCCGGGGTCGCCTTCTTCGGGGGAGCCGTCCTCAACTGGAAGGCACTGAAGAGTCGCTAGCCGGCGCGCCTGGCTTCACTCTCACTGCGTCGTGAGCCGGGGCTCGCCCGGGCCCATGAGACGGGCAGTTCTCGCGCACGGCGCCGCATGTCGAGGCCGCGCCCGAGTGAACGCCGCGTCTCGGGTCTGCCGCTCGCAAAGCGGCCCCTCCCTGGCGACACAGTCGGGGCAGGTTTACGCTTTGCTCGGGCAGGTCCCTGCGGCGCGGCATAGGACCGACCGGGCCGCGTCGCCTCAGCGCTATTTTCTGAGCACTGCGTCATGAGCCGAGGCTCACCCTGACCCATGAAAACGGCATCTGCGGCCGATCGCGCACGGGGTGGCGCCGACACGTAGGCCCGGTCGCGATGTCTCGCCGGGCGGGTGGCGCCGGGCGTCCTCCGCGACCGACGCCACGCGTGGCGTCGGTGTCCGACTTGGCCGTCGCTCGTCGCTCGGCCAAGCCGGGCGCGGAGCCTCCCCCAGCGGGCCGAGCGCGATGCCCGTGACAAGCGCTTTGCGCGCGAGGACGCTGGGGGATCCCGGCGACAGGACCTGCCAGGCGCCAACCCGTCCCTTCCCAGCGGTCACCGTCGCCGAACGGGCCGCATCGCCTCGGCACTATTTTCTGAACACGCCATGACGATCTCGTGCGGCGACGCCCAAGGGCCTGTGTAGCCGACACTCCGCGGGATCTCCGCGAACCGCGGGTGCCTTCGCAGGGCCTCGTACGCAGGGACACCGAGGACGAGCACGCAGCCCGGCCGCTGGTTGCAGAGGCCGCTCATGCGGCGCAAGATCGCGGCGGCGGATTGCGGCGGCCGAGTGCGGCGGCAGATCATGTGCGGCGGCAGATCATTGACCCGGAGGGCGGACCGGGCCAACAATGAGCGCCACAGCCTGCTGGGAGGTGCTTCATGGCGCAGCGTCTGATCGTCGGCTTGATGATTCTCTCCGTCGCGTTCGCCGTATCTGCGTGCGGCAGACCCGCACCGGCCCCCGCCGGCCAATCCGCGGCGGCCGCTCCGCCCCAGCCGTCGGCGGACACCGCCGCTCGCATGGCCGGTCACTTCGGCAAGGTCCGTGAGCTCGAGGAGGCGGTCATTCGCGGCGACCTCCAGTCCGCGAAGGCGGCCGGCCTGTGGATTGCCGACCACCAGGAGACCGCGGGCCTTCCGGCCGGCACGGAGAGCTACGTGACGGCGACGAAGGACGCCGCCAGAGCGGTGGCCGCCTCATCGTCGCTGGGCAACGCCGGCGTGGCCGCCGCGTTCGCCGTTGCCGCGTGCGGCGAGTGCCACGCTGCGGCCAAGGTCACGCCGAAGATGCCCGAGGTGAACGCGCCGCCGACGTCCACGGGTGGCGCGGCGCTCATGCGCGCGCATCAGTATGCGGTAGACCTCATGTACCGCGGGATGGTCGGACCGTCCGAGACCCTGTGGAAACAGGGGGCCGAAGCGTTGAAGGGCTCCCCGCTCAGGGACAAGGACCTGGCGAAGGTCGCCAAGGAGATCGTCGCTTCCGAAACGCGTGTCCACGAGCTCGCCGGGCGTGCTGCCCAGGCGGCGGACGCCGGGTCGAGGATTGCGGTCTACGGGGAGCTGATCGGCGGCTGCGCCAGTTGCCATGCGATGCACGGCAGGGTGTTCGGGCCCGGGCTGCCGAAGTCCAGCTGATCTCCTCAGAACCGGCGACTGACATGCCCTCGCGCCTTATCGTTCTTCTGCCGCCCCTGCTGGTCGTGGGCGCTCGCAACCCGCCCAATCCGCCGCCTCCCATCGGCACATGCCGAGACGAGCCGGGCAAGAGAGGCGTCGTCGTGTTCATCCGGTGGTCGACTTCGCGGACCGACCTGGCTGTGTTGGACCGCTTGACCCTCATCGAGAACTTTCTCGAGACCCAGCTCTCCATTGCGAACTCCGAAGGCCAGCGAACGCGGGCCTTCCAGGCGATGCGGGAGAAACTCATGTATATGCAGGGCCCCGGTGGCAACTGGTGGGATTGGATCGTCGTCTGCTACGTGCCCGACCAAAGTCGAAACTTGACACTGCTGGTCGAGAACCCTGAGCCTCGCGAAGGCCAGGCGCGACTTTCCGCCGTGCCGCTCGGGATGTAGAGGAGCTGCGTCGCCGGAGAGCCAATTCCCGCTCGCCATCTGACGCACTGCTCGCCTGTCCGGCTCGCGGCTTCTGGCTCACGGCCCCAGGCCGCCGCTACTCCAACTCCGAAAGTCCGCCACCTGGCGGGACACTACCACGTCACTTTCGTCTGCACCTCGTTGCTCCAGTGCTGATTCTTGTCCTTCAGCATCACCCGGAGGAGCCAGTACGCCCCAAGCGCCTGTCCGCTCGGAGAGTACTTGACCCGAACCAGGCTGTGCGTCTGGTCGATCGCCTCGATCTTGTTCGTCTTGATCGAGTAGTAATCGAAACCGGGCAGCAGCTTGAAGCCCGAGCGCGTCACCCCGATATTGATCTCCTGTTTCTCTCCCAGGCTGCCCGGCTCGTGCTCGGCGTGAAACGTGAATTCAATCTGCGTAAACCCGTATCCGGTGACGCTCCGAACGATCTGAACATCGGAGATGAACGGCACCGGCTGGGCTACGATAGTCACCGTCTTGCGGACGAGTCCTTCCGGTGTCTGGAGGGAAACCGCCCGTTTGCCGACAGGGGCGTCCTTCGCCACCGCGACGTCCACCGTCCAGCACCGCTTCCCTTCCATGGCGGCGGTCTCTTTGATCTCGCCGATCGTGATGCCCTCTGCCGGCTCGAAGCGGACCGACTCCACCTGACTGATCTTGTCGCTTGCGACGATGAAGGGCATTGATTGCCCCCGCCCGATGCTGCCTGGGTCCCAGAAGTAAGTCTTCACTTCCTTCTGGGCCAGTGCCGTGTTCGTGGAGAGCAGCGTCGCGACCAGGATCCCGGAGAGCACGAGAGGTCGCCGGAGGCACCTGAATGTCATGAGGTTCTCCTGATCTGGAATCACACGTGTTTAGCGCGGCGAACCACGACGCACGTCGTTCTGCACTGCGGGCTTCACGAACGCGAGGAGTGCTTCCCAGTGGTCCAGCGACAGCAACACGCTGGCCGCTTCCACGTTATGGCGGGAACTGCCGGTATGACCCTCTCGCGCCATGACGCGCATCAGGGCCTCGAGGTCGGGCTTCTTGCTCCAGAAGGCCATTTGCACCTCCGGGCGCGAAGACGGCGAGAGGGGACGTTCGAGTTTGCAGAAACTCCCCCTGTATACGCCCGCCAACCGGTTGAGTCAATGGAGCGTCGGGGGGCGCGGCCCCGCGAATCCAGATTGTGCGCCGGTCATCCCTGCTCGTACGCCTGCTTCAGGACGCCCACGTCCATCTTGTTCATTTGATGGTGTCCCTCACCTCCTCTGACCTGCCCGGCCAGCGTTGAACGACTCCTCCATACCAGTTCCTCGTTCGGCCGTTCTCTCGTGAACGGCGCGCCGCGGGGTCCGCCCCGCTCACGCCCCGGCTTCCCGGAACTGCACCGGCAGCCGGATCGCGTTGGCGGCGAGCCAGCCGTCGAAGTCGAGGAGCGCGGGGTTCAGCGAGCGCGACAGGCGCGTGTCGCGCAAGCGCAGGAACTCATCACCCAGCATGGCCTGGAACTGGAACATGTTCGCCAGGTCCTCGGCGCCAGGGAAGCCCAGGCCGCGGTAGGTGTCGAAGGGCACGTCCTCGAAGGTGACCGTGCGCCCGAGCGCGCGCCCCATCTTCGCCGCCATCTCCCCGCCGGTCAGGCATTCGCCGGCGATCCCGTAGCGCCGCCCGACCGCCGAGGGGCCCCTGCGGAACACGCCGTAGGCGCACTTGCCGATGTCTTCCGCCGAGATGCCCGGCAGCCTGGCGCCGCCGAGCGGCAGCGAGAGCACGAGGTTCCCGTCCGGCCCCTTGCGCGGCCCCATGCCGAAGCCGATGAAGTTGTCCCAGTAGAACGCGGCCAGCAGGTAGGAGGTCGGAGCCGCTTCCTCGGCGAAGACGTGGTCCACCTGCCCCTTGGAGTCGAAGTGCGGCACCTTGAACTCGCCCTGCAAGGTCGGCAGGCGAGCGTCGCCGGTCGGCACCCACCGGCGCGTGTCCTCGAGCGTGGACCAGACGACGTGCTCGACGCCCGCGGCACGAGACGCCCGGGCCATGTTCAAGGCCTGACGGCCTTCGCGCTCCGCCGAGAGGTGCTCCCAGAAGTTGGTGACCGAGAACACGCCGTAGGCGCCGGCGAAAGCCCGCTCGAGGCTCGACGGCTTGTCGGCGTCGCCCTGCACGACCTCGACGCCGAGCGCGGCGAGCGCGCGGGCCTTCTCCGACTCGGGTCGGCGCGTGACGGCGCGCGCGCCGAACGGACCCCCGCGGTCGGCGGCGATGGCGCGAACGAGCCCTCCGCCCTGCGCTCCGGTGGCCCCAATCACGGCGATGACCTTCTTCTCGGACATGAGAGATCCTCCTCGGCGTCGGCGAGCCGTCGTCCGCGCGGCCTCACCCGGGCAGGCGAAGGCGCTGACAGAACGCACTGCCGCCCCTATTTCCTCGAAGGTGCGGCAGCCGGGAGATCTGAGAAAGGAAACCCTGGCTTTAGTATAGAGCCGTTCCACTAGCGGCCGCGTGAGGCTGGGCTGGTCGCCGCGTACGGCTGAGGAAACGATCGTGGCAGCAGCCGAGAGCCCGGTTCTGCGGAGTCAGCGGCCGATCTTCGGCCCCCCTTCGACTCGCGTCAGCGGAAATCCCCGAATCAAGTCCGGCTTCTTCAGCCCGTCGATCTGCTCCACCACGTTGAGGTCGTAGTCCACGACGCTGACACCGCGCTCGCCGACCGCGAAGAAGATGCGGCCGTCCGGCTGGAACAGGACCTCCGTGGCCGGCGGAAACGACTTCAGCTTCTTCAGCGGTGCCGGCTGGTAGACGTCGAGTCCCTCCTTCGCCACTACCAGTAGCAGGCCGAAGTTCGGCTCGTACCGCACGGTCGCCTTCGGGAACTGCGCCTCGGCGAGCAACGCGCCTTTCTCCATGTCGAACACCAGCATCTTGTTGAGTCCGATCGAGAAGAGACGCTCCCCGTTCGGCGCCAGCCACAGGGGCCGGGGCCCGAACACGCCGACAGGTCCCGTTGCGACCTTCAGCGGGTTCGTGAACGTCTTTGTCTCGACGACGGTGACGTCCGCCGTCACATCGTTGAACACGTAGACGAAGTTGCCGCTGGGCGAGAAGGCCATGTTCTGCACCGCGAGGGGAACCGTCGCCGTTGAACCGATGCCCGGCACCCCGGTCAGCTGATACTGTGCCTGGCTGAGCGTCTGAGCTGTCACGGCTGCCAGCGCCAGCAGCATCTTCTTCCCTTCCCGCCCGCTCGTGAAGCGGCCGACCTGCCGCTTGCTCTCCAGGTCCACCACCACAACCGCATCGTCGATCTTGTTCACATAGAGGCGCGCCTGCGACGGGTCGAGCATAATCTCCCGGAACGTTCCAGGCGGAGGCAGCTTGGCGATCTCCGCGAGCGTTCGGGCATCGACGACGACACACTCCTTGCTGGAGCAGACGATCAGCCGGCCGGTCCTGCCGTCGAGCGCGGCGCCCTCGGCGACCGGGATGGACGCGGTCCGCACCACGCGCCCGTCCTCCACGAGCGAGAGCTGGCCCTGCTTCTTGGTCTTCCCAGCCATGAAGTAGCGGCTCGCCTCGCCGGTCGGGACAAACAGCAGCAACTCGTCACCCGCCGTGAGGAGATCGCCGGAGAGCTTCCCGTCCGCGCCGACGACCGCGACGTGGTTCTCGAGCTCGAGGTACCGAAAATCCTGTGTGGCGGCGTCGTGCCACCGCACGGGAGCGGACGGCAGGGGGATCTTCTCGACGGCGCCGCTGGACATGTTCAACACGGCCATTTCTGGCGCAACCGGTGTCCCCATCTGGAAGCCGCCGCACGGGATGAACATGCGGTCGCCGACCGTCCAGGGTTCCAGCGGCGCGGACGTCAGCGGCACCTGGGCCACCGAGCGCCCCGTCGCGACCTCGAGCAGCGACACCATCGGCGTGATCTGCTTCTTCTTGTTCCTGCTCATTTGCCCCAGGCTGACGGCGACGATCCGGGCGTTGTCGGCGGTAAACGCGAGGAACTGCGGCCGGAAGGGGACCTCGTGGCGCGCGGCGATCGTGTAGTCGGCGGCGCGCACCAGCGTGACGTGGCTCGTGCTCCCCGGCTTCGGCCAGTACTCGTCGAGGACGCTCAATAGGAACTTCCGGTCCGTTTCGCCGCGGCTGGCCACCGCCAGCAGCGTGCCGTCAGGGGATCGGACCACCGTGGTGACCTCGGCTCCGACCTCCAGCCTGGCCTTCACGTGTGGTCCCGGGTCCACGAGGACGACAGCTTCCGTCCCGCCTGTCACCCACCACTCCTGCGGCGGCGGCGCGTCCGCCGCGTGACCGGTGGCGACCAGCAGGAACGCGAGAAGGGTGGAACCGATAGGCCGGAGAGTCCGTGCGAGCATGGGACCTCCAAGGAAGGAAGACGCCCACGACCTGGCTGATGCTGCGGCAGGTGACGCCCGAGCGGGTGAACCGGCGCCATCATACACCCCATCCGGCATGGTGTCTTGCCGGCCCCCGTTCAACCCGTCGACCGGCCGCACCTCCGCCCTTCCCTCCCGGACGAGGGGGTTCGTCAACGCCACCATCACCGCGGCCTGTCCAGGCCTTTCAGCTCGCCGGCTCGCAGTTCACAATCCACGGAATGCCGAACCGAGCGACCGCCATCCCGAAGCCGGGGGACCAGAAGGTCTTCTGGAACGCCATGGTGACCTTGCCCTGTCCGCTCAACGCCTTGAAGATGCGTTCCGCCTCCGCGACGGCGGTCACGCTGATCGAGACGTTGAACCCATTCGGCGCGCTGTAATGCGGCGGCGGCGCGTCGGAACCCATCAGCGCCGTGCCGGCGATGACCAACTGCGCGTGAATCACCTTGTCGCGCCAGTCGGCCGGCACCCGGTCCTTCATGGGCGTCTCGCCAAAGGTCTGCATCGTGGTCTTGCCGCCGAAGATCTGCTCGTAGAACTTGAATGCGGCCGCGCACTGGCCGTTGAAGTTCACATAGGGGTTCAGTGTCATGGTGTCCTTCACCTTCTTTGGCCTGCCCAGTCAGCGTTGAAGGACTCGGACCCTCTTCGAACGGCCCGCGGGGCAGACACGTTGGCCTCTGGTCCCGCAACCGCAGGCCGCACCTGCCGGCGCCGCCGCCGATGAGCTGGATGAACGGGATCCCTACTCACCAGATTAGCAAGACGAGCGCGGCATACAATATCCGCACCCCTTCATTCGTCTACATCGGTAGATGGACAACGCGGCGGGCCTGGAGCCGATGGCACTCGACAGGGACCGGCGGATCTCGGAAGTGGTCGAGCGGGAGCAGTCCCGGCTGCGCCGCTTCATCCGCCGGCGGGTGCCCGACCCGCGCGACGTGGACGATGTCCTGCAGGACGTCTTCTACGAGTTGGTCGAAGCCAACCGCCTGCTGATGCCCATCGACCACGTCACCGGCTGGCTGTTCCGCGTGGCGCGCAACCGCATCACCGATCTCTTCAGGAAGAAGACGCCGGTGAGCTTGAGCGACGTCGTCGTCGTGGACGAGGGCGACGAACGGCTGCGCGTCGAGGACCTGCTGCCGTCGCCCGACGCGGGGCCGGAGGCGCTTTACGCCCGCGCGGTGCTGCTCGACGAGCTCGAGCGGGCGCTCGACGAACTCCCGGCGGAGCAGCGCGAGGTGTTCGTCGCGCACGAGCTCGAAGGGCGCAGCTTCAAGGAGATGGCGGCCGAGACCGGGGTGAGCGTGAACACTTTGCTTTCGCGCAAGCGCTACGCGGTGCGGCACCTGCGCGAACGGCTGCAGGAGATTTACGACGAGTTCACGAAAGACTGAGGGACTGAACATGACAAGAACAATGAAACTGATCATCCTGGCCCCGCTCGGGATCGTGGCCGTCGCGGTCTTCATCACCGTCGGCGGGGTGGTCGTCCAGTGGCTGTGGAACTGGCTGTTGCCGCCGATCTTCGGCTGGCGCCAGGTCACCTTCTGGCAGGCCGTCGGGATGCTCGCGCTCTGCCGGATCCTCTTCGGCGGGATCGGCCGCCACGGCTGCCACCACCACTCGGGGGACGGCTCTCGCGTCGGCGGCCGCTGGGGACGGATGACCCCCGAGGAGCGGGAACGGTTCCGGCAGCGCGTGCGCGAGATGTGCGGGTTCGGCCCGTCCACGAGCGAACCCAAGGCGCCGGAGCGATCCGATGCGTGACCGTATTCTCTCCCGGCGCCTCGACGGGGTGAGGGTTCAGGTCTCCGCCCGCTCCCAGTCCTCGACCTTGAGCCCCGCGACCCGCGAGAACTCTCGAAGGTTGTGCGTGACGAGCGTGAGGTTGTGGGCGAGAGCGGTCGCCGCGATGAGCAGATCGTTCGGACCGATGGGCCTGCCAGCGGCCGAGAGAGACGCGCGCAGTGCTCCGTACTGCTCCGCGCACGCATCGTCGAACGGGAGGGAGACGAGGGGCGCGAAGAAGGCGGCGAGGAGTCGCAGGTTCTCGGCCACGCGAGCGCTCCGGCGAGCCCCGTAGAGCAGTTCGGCGCGGGTAATCGACGATATCCGGATCTCGGACGGCGCCTGGCGTCGCAGGCGCGCGATGAGCGGCTCGCACGAGCCGTTCAGCACCCGGATGCACGCGTTGGTGTCGAGGAGATACGTCACCAGCGCTCCCGCTCTTCGAGGCGGCCCTGCGGCGGACGGATCAGGCGTCCACCCTTCCAGCCGCCGGCAACCCGTTTGAAGAAATCCTCGGGCCAGCCGAGGTCGACGTCCCGGCGAATGAGCTCGGCGAGGTAGCGCGAGACCGGCACGCCGCGGGCCCTGGCGCGCGCCGCGATGCGCGCCGCGAGAGGCTTGGGGACGTAGGTGTGGAGTTGTGGCATGGCCGTCACCCTCACATATATGTGGACTATGTGCATTGTAACACGGCGCGGGCAATCACAAGGGTCGGGGGCAACCACCAGGCGAACGGGCGACCACAAGGGTCGCCCCTACGGGACGATCTGCACCGAGAAGTCGGTGCCTTCCCAGCGATGGTCGTCTGTCCAGCGGAGCGTGAAGAGCACGGTCGCCCCCGGCTCGAGCGCGGGTGTGGGCAGGTCGGCCACGAACATGCCCACGCCGGTGTCGCGCGTCTCCACGTCGAGCGACGTGCGCCAGTCGTCGGCGCTCCAGCGCACGGTCGCGGGTTTCGGCGCTTCGATCCTGAGGGTGCGCCCGGCCGGGCACGCGCGGCACTTGTTGTTCAACCGCCATGACACGTGCGCCGCCTGGCGTCGCTCGACCAGGTACCGCTGCACGGTCTGAAGAGGCATGTCGAACACGCGCCCGTCGGCGAGCGACCGGCGGAGCTTCACGTATTCGGCGTGCGCCCAGACCAGCGGCATCGCCGAGCCGGACGGGCGGCCGAAGTACAGCTCCTTGTCTGGCAGATCGGCGGCGTCCCACACCTGCTCGGGCAGCAAGCCCCCGCCGCACGCGAACGCCTCGAGCGCGCGAAGCAGGCGGAGAGCCTCGTCGCGCCGGCCCGCCGCCAGCTCGTAGTGGGCGCGCTCGCCCGTCAGCAGCGGCCACGCCCGCCCGACGCCGGTTCCGTCAAACGGCTCCCCGTCCTCGTGCTCGCCGTAGCCGTCGTCGTTGTACCGGTGCCACGCCGGCCCGAACGGCGTCTCCACCTTCAGCAGCGCGTCGATCACCTTCACGGTGTCGACGATCCGCGGGTCGTCCGGGGCGCGCAGGCCGAAGCGGACCAGCGCCAGCGCGTCCGGGCTGACGACCGACCGGGCCGGCTCGGAGCTGTCCGCGACCGGGCGGTTCTTGATCGGCACCCAGCCCTCGTTGAGCGACGCGGCCTCGGCGACCTCCGGCGGCGCGATGCGCACGTAGTAACCGCGAACGCCGTGCTGGCGCGCGAGGTCGGTGTCGCTCACGTAGGTCCAGCGCTCGATGCCGTCGTTCCACGCGTCGGCCGTCTCCCTCAGGTAGCCGGCGATCGAGGGCTCGCCGTTCGCCTCGGCCTGGTCGGCGGCGGCGAGCAGCGCGGCAATCTCGACCGCGAGCGTGAAGGGCGAGAGCCCGGGATCCTCTTCCCAGCGGTCCTGCGGCGACACCGGCCCGTTGCGCGACGACGAAACGCCGCGGCCCGGCGCGTCATCGCCCAGAACCGCGCCTGGTCGCCGTCTTCGAGCGCCCCCTCGCGCCTGGCCATCTCGACGAGGAGGATCGGGAACGCGGTCTCGTCCATCTGGATGCCGCTCCAGTAGGGCGTGCCGTCGAGCCACATGTTCTGCGGCCAGTGCCCGTCGGCCTCCTGCGTGGCCTCGAGGAAGTGCAGCATCTGGTGCACGTCTTCTTTCGCGCCGGCGGCGAGCAGGCCGCCGGCCGTCTCCGCCAGGTCGCGCGGCCAGACGAGGTGGTAGCCGCCGATGTCGTCGTCGCCCTTGGCCTGGCCCCACGGCGTCGCCAGGGCGGCGATCGACGCGGACGGGGCGTGCTTGGATTCGTGCGTGCGCATGACGGCCGCGCTGATGCGGCCGAGATCGGGGGCGCCCGGTGCGACCGCCATGCCGCGCAGGCCTCCTGGCCTGCCGTCCAGGGCGCCGATCCCGCCAAGCCAGCGCTGCCAGTCGCCGACGTAGAGATCGCGGGCGGCCGCGAAGCCGTCCAGGAGGCTCGCGCGCGCCTGCTGTCCCGCCTCCGCCGCGGTCGGGCCGAAGCCGAGCGCCAGGACGACCTCGCCGCCCGAGGCGGCGAGGTCGATCTCGCCCGTCAACGCGACGTTGCCGTTCTCGGCGCGACCGTATTGCCAGGTCATGACGCCGTTCCGCGTCAGGTCCTGCCACCCGTCCGAGGTTCCGACGAAACCGGCCGAGCGCGCCAGCCACGGCGCCGAGCAGGCCAGCGCGAGCGCGTGGCCGTCCCGCTCGGCGAACAGCATGGGCACGCCTTTGTACTCGCCCACCCACGCCGTGTTCCCCGCGCCGTGGTTCGCGAGGTGCGGCGCGAGCAGCGCGTAGAGGTGATAGTCGGCCAGGGCGCCCTGGAGCGGCTCGAACCGGACCTGTTGCAGCAGCGTGTCGCGCCGCGGATCGGTGAGCACGTCCTTCTCGATGCGGTACCGCCCGTCGACGCACGTGTTGGTCAGCCGGAAGGCGGGCACGCCGTCGGCGAGCCAGGCGACCGCGTGATTGGCGTGCCGTTTCTCTTCCGAGAAGAACCCCCGTCCGTCGGTGACGATCAGGCCGAGATCGCGCGTGTTGGCCTGGTCCACGCGCGGGCAGCTCACCTCGTTCAGGATGCCGTGGCTGACGGTGAACCAGACGCGGCTGTCGCGGCCGAGCGCGGTGCCGACCGCGCTCTTGGCGGCCGACGTCCAGCGCGGCGACAGCCCCGGCCAGCCGGGGGCGGATGCGGTGTCGTCGGTCATCTGGTCCCCCCTGCGGCCGCGCCCCACTCGACGACCGACTTGATCTCGTCGGCCGGGTGCGTGGCCAGCGCCGCGGCGAAGTCCGAGCAGGTGTGGCGGTGCGTGATGAGCCCGGTGACCAGGTCGCGCCAGCGCAGCATCGCGTAGCCCAAATCGTCGACGGCCATCTGGAAATGACCGCGGGAGGCGTTGACGCTGCCCACCATCGCGAGGTTCTCGAGCACGAGCCGGCGGATCAGCTCCGAGCCCGGGATGTCGAGCGGGCGGCTCCCGCCGGGGATGCCGGTCAGCACGTAGACGCCGTTTCGGCCGAGCGCGTCGAGCAGGTCGAACTCCAGCGACGCGACGCCGGTCGCCTCGACGATCACCTCGACGAGCCCGACCGCGGCAGTCAGCTTGTCGGGGGTCGCCTGCCGCCCATCGACATAGTGGCCGCCGATCGCGCCGAGCCACCGCGGCCGGGCCGTGTTCGCGTCCACGACGTCGAGGCCGTACACCTCGGCGCCGCGGCGGCGCAGGGCCATCGCGGCCAGCAGGCCGATCGGGCCGAGGCCGGCGACCAGGCAGCGGCGGCCGTCGAGCCAGTCGGGCGCCGCGCCCGCGTCGGGCAGGCGGGCCGTCTGGACTCGCACCGCCTCGTCGATCGCTTTCTCGGCCACCGAGAGCGGCTCGGCGAGCACGCCGACCGGCTCCAGCTCGGGCGGCACCTTGACGACGAACTGTTCCCTGTCCACGACGAACTCGCACTGGTACCCGTCGAGCCCCCAGATGCCGCGCTCGCGGTAGTCGCCGGTGCTGCACATGTCGGGCCGGTTCATCCGGCAGGGGAGGCAGCGATCGCAGCCGCGCCTGACCGTGAACACGGCCAAGTCGCCCGGCCGCACGCGGGTCACCGCGCCGCCGACGGCGACGACACGGCCGAGCATCTCGTGGCCGATCACGAGATCCTGCTGGCCGGCCGGGAGCAGGGCGCGGCCCCCTCCGGCCTCTTCGCGATCGGTGCCGCAGATGCCGACGCGCAGCACCTGCACCTTGACGTCGTCGTCGGCGACCACCTGCGGCTCGGGTCGATCCACCAGCCTCACCACCTTGGTTCCAGGGACGACCGCGATGGCCTTCATCTCGATCCCTCCTTCTCTGCGCGGCGCGCCGGCGTCAGCGGTCCTGCCCCGGCCGGGGGGGCCGCGATCGCCCACGCGAGGCCGAACGCCACGCCGCCAAGGGCCAGCATCGCTACCGCGGTGTAGCCCCAGAGGCTGGCGGCCCAGCCGGCCGCGGCGGCCCCGGCCACGCCCGCCACGGCCGTCGCCGCGTTGAAAATGCCGAGCCCAGCGCCCTTGCCGACCGGAGACAGCTCCGCCGCCATCGCCGTCCCCGCGACGCTCAACGGCGACCACGCCAGCACGACGACGATGAAGCAGCCGAGCGCGAGGCTGTCGCGATCGATCAGTCCGGGCGTGTGCCCCAGCACCGCCAGCGCCGCGAAGGCCGCGAGCCGCACCGACAGTCCGGCCCGCAGAACGCGGAGCGGCCCCCGTTCCTCGGCCCAACGCCCGGCCGGCGAGTAGAGGAGCAGCCCGAGCGTGGCCGCCAGGGCGAAGGCGGTGGACGAGCGGGCGGGCGTCACGCCAAAGCCCTGCCTCATCAGCACGGGGTAGAGCGCGAAGACCGCGGATGCGCCTCCGAACGAGACCAGCCACAGGAGCGTGAATCCGCCGAACGGCGAGCGCAGCGCCGAGCGCATCGCGGACAGCGCGCCCGCGTCCGGGTAGTGGAACAGGCGCTGGGGCGAGAGGAGCGACGTCTCGCACTGTCGGACCGGGTGCAGCAGGACGGGAGCAGGCGAGGCGGACGCCTTCGGCGTCTCGGTCGAGAACCATCCCTGGACGGCGGCTACGGCGGCAATCAGCGATCCCACCGCGAGCCCGGCGAGCGCGTGCGCGAGGCCGAACACGCCGGCGAGCAGCAGCCCGGCGACCTGGCCGCCCCCGTAGAAGGTCTGCAGCCAGCCGATCCGCCCGTCCCACTCCGACTCGGGATGGACCTCCACCACGAACAGGTTCGCCACCGTCGCGCTGGCGGCCGCGGCGACGCCGAGGCCGAGGGCGAGCGCCAGCCGCGCGGCCGGCGCGTCCAGCACGGCGAACAGCGCGACTCCGCCCGAGAGAACCAGGAGGCCGCCCGAGAGCAGGAAGCGATGCAGGCGATAGCGGTCGGCCAGGGTGCCCCATACCGGGGCGCTCAGCCCGCCCAGGCTGAAGGCGGCCATCACCAGGCCGACCTGGCCGGGGTTTCCGCCGCCGCCGGCCACGAGCGGCAGGGCAATCGGGAGCAGGCCGGCCACGACCGCGCCCTGCATGGCGTAGGCGGCGTACCACGGCTCGATGAGAGAGGTCGACGTATGAATTTAGTGTAAACGAGTCATCGGAACTGACGATGAGGAATCACTGTTTCCTGGCGGCCCGCGCGTATTCGAGGTTCGTGCGCGCCTCGGCCAGGTCGGGCTGCCACCGCAGCGCCTCGGTGAACTCCGCGATTCCCTCGTCGATCCGCCCGACGGTCGCCAGCGCGGTGCCCAGGTTGGCATGGGCCTGGGCAAAATCCGGCTTGAGCCGAATGGCGGCGCGGTACTCGCTCATCGCGGCGTCCAGCTGCCCCCGGCCTGCCAGCACGTTTCCGAGATTGAAATGGCCCTCCGCGAAATCCGGATGGAGCCTGAGCGTCTCGGTGAACTCGGCGGCGGCGGCGTCGACGCTCCCCGTGCCGAGCAGGACGCGCCCCAGGTTGTAATGCGCGTCGGCATCCTCCGGCGCCAGCCTCACCGCCTCGCGCAGGTGCCCGAGCCCTTCCTGCGCGCGCCCGTGTTCGGCCAGCGCCAGGCCGAGCCGCGTCTGCGCGTTGGCGTAGTCGGGCCAGCGCGCGACGGCGTCCTCGTAGGTCGCGATCGCGGCGTCCGCATGCCCAAGCTGGCTCTCGGCCATGGCCAGGCTCACGCGCGCTTCGCGGAGATTCGGGTTGATCCGAACCGCTTCGATGAGATGTGGCAGCGCCTCCACGGCTCGGCCGCGCGCGAGCAGTGCCTCGCCGAGGTTGTTCTGCGCGCCGGCGAAGGACGGGCTGATCCTGACCGCCTCGCTGAACCGCGCGATCGCCTCGTCCAGGCGCCCCTGGAGCCTGAGCTGGAGGCCGAGGCCGTCGAGGGCGACGAAGTTGTTGCGCGTGACCGCCAGCGCGTGCTCGAACAGCGTCGTCGAGGTGCGCCAGACCTGCACCTGGTTCCAGGTGAGGATCGCGCACGCGACGGAGAAGACGGCCGCGAGACCGGCGAGCGGAACGCGCGTCCACGGCCGCCTCGCGGCAATCTCGGCGGCGCCCCACGCGATCATCACCGACAGGCCGATCGCGGGAATGTAAGTGTAGCGGTCCGCGCGCGCCTGGCTCCCCACCTGCACGAGGCCGACGACCGGCACCAGCGTCCCGAGATACCAGCCCCAGCCGACGGCCAGGTAGGGGCTCGCCGCGAGCCTGCGCACCACGAACACCGAAACGGCGGCGAGCGCGGCTACCGCGAAGGCCGTCTGCCACCACGGCATCGCCGGCTCGTAGGGATAGAACACCGCCAGGCCCTTCGGCCAGCAGAACGACGCGGCGTAAGCCACGTAGGACCAGAGGGCATTGGCCACGCGCAGGCCGGCCGGCGCGCGATCGAACGGGACGACGGCGCCCGCAGCGTGCTGCGCGACGTAGGTGACGATCGCGGCGGCGGCCGTCAGGGCGAGCAGCGGCACTTTCTCCAGGACCAGGCGGCGTACCGCGCGTGATTCGCCGGCGGCCGGCCGCAGGCGGCCGAGCGGCCACACGTCGAGCAGCAGGAGCACGAACGGCAGCGTGACGATCATCGACTTCGACAGCAGGCCGAGGACGAACGGCACCGCGACGAGGAGATACCGCCGCCAGCCGGGCCGCCTGACGTAGTGCGCGTAGCCGACAAAGGCCAGCATCCAGAACAGGCCGCTCAGCACGTCCTTCCGCTCCGCCACCCAGGCCACCGACTCGACGTGCACCGGGTGGATCCCGAACAGGAGGGCGACCAGGGCGCTCGGCCAGCGCGCGCCGGTCATCCGCCTCATGGCGACGAACAGCAGGAGGGTGCCGAGCGCGTGCAGCGCGAGATTGGCCAGGTGGTGGAACCCGCTGTCGAGGCCGAAGGCCGACACGACGGCCATGTGCGAGATCCAGGTCAGAGGAAACCAGTTGCCGTCGTGGAAGGTGGTGAGCGCCCACTGCACGCCGGCCCAGGTCAGCCCGGCCTTGACCTGCGGATTGGCGGTGACATATTGCGGGTCGTCGATCGAGAGGAACCGGCACCCGGAGACCTGGCTGTAGACAATGATGGTGGTGACGAGGATGATCGCCGCGAGGCCGACGTCCACCGGGCGCCAGCGGCCCGCCGCGCCCACCAACGGTTCAGGCGGCCTGACGCCCGCGCGCGGCTGGCCCGCCTTCTTTCGCCTCGGTTGTTCCGCGTCGCGCCTCCGCGCCGGTGCCGCACGCATGGCATAAGCATAGCCGTACTCTGTTATCGTATCCTTCGATCCGGCGCGCCAAGGTTGTCGTCCCCGCTTCTTCCTGGTGGAGGTGCCCGTGTCCGACGCGTGGCTCGAGATCAATGAGGGATCGGGACCGCACCGCGTGCCGATCGAGAAGGACGTCTTCACCGTCGGGCGCCGGGCTGGCAACGACCTGAAGCTGAGCGCCGCCGACATCTCCCGCGAGCACGCCGAGATCGTGCGCGACGGCGAGGGCTTCCTCATCCGCGATCGGCAGTCGAGGTTCGGGACCTTCGTCAACGCGACCCGGGTGACCGAGCAGGTCCTGAAACACGGCGACGTCGTCCGGCTCGGCCAGGGCGGCGGCATGGAGATGGTCTTCTTCTGCGAGCCGGTGGCGCCGCTGCGCGCGTCGAGCGGAACGCCGGCCGAGCGCACGATCACCTCTGCCGGCGGCGACCTGCACCAGGTGGCCGCGCTGCTCGAAGGGCTCCGCGCCCTCGGCTCGGCGCGGCTGCTCGACGACGTGCTGGCGCTGGTCATCGACTCGGCCATCGACCTGAGCGGCGCCGAGCGAGGATTCATCATGCTCGCCGACGGCGAGGGCCGGCTGGAGTTCAAGCTGGCGCGCGGCCGCGGCCGCCTGACCCTGCCGGGGCTGACCTTCGAGACCAGCCGCAAGATCCCGGAAGAGGTCTTCCAGACCGGCACGACCCGCGTGGAGCTCGACCTGCTCGACGGCGGCGTGGCGGGCGCCCACGCGAAGACGATCGCCATCGGCATCCGGCACGTGTTCTGCGTGCCGCTGCGCCTGGTGCGCTACGTGGACAAAGAGGACAGCCTGTCGGAGCCGCGGCGGATCGGCGTGCTCTACCTCGACAGCCGCGAGCGCGGGACGCTCGCCTCGAGGGCGATCCACGGCGGCCTCGAGACGCTGGCCACCGAGGCCGCCGTCGCCATCGAGAACGCCAGGCTCTACCGCGAGGCGGTGGAGAAGGCGAAGATGGAGCAGGAGATGCGGATCGCGGCCGAGATCCAGCAGGCCCTGCTGCCGCCGCCCGAGTGGTCGGCGGCCCATTTCGAGGCGGTCGGCCGGAGCGTGCCGTGCCGCGGGATCGGCGGCGACTTCTTCGAGTACCTGACGATGGCCGACGGGTCGGCCGGCTTCGTGGTGGCCGACGTGTCGGGCAAGGGGGCGCCGGCGGCGCTGCTGACGGCGGTCACGCAGGGGGCGCTGGCGACGCAGACCTCCTTCGGCGGCGGGCCGGCGGACGCGCTCGCGCGCGTCAACCAGGTCCTGATCCGCCGCGCCACCGGGTCGCGCTTCGTCACGCTGTTCTTCGCCGCGCTGTCGGAGGACGGCCGCCTCACCTGCTGCAATGCCGGGCACAACCCGCCCATCCTCGTCTCCGGGTCCACGGTGCGCCGGCTGGAGACGGGCGGTCTCATCTGCGGGCTGTTCGAGCACGCGACCTACCAGGAAGAGACGATCCAGCTGCAGCCGGGCGACGTGCTGCTCATTTTCAGCGACGGCATCTCGGAGGCGATGAACGCCGCCGGCGACGAGTTCGGCGACGATCGCATCGTCAGCTGCCTGCAGCAGCACGCCCGCGCGAGCGTCAACGAGGTGCTCGAGTGCCTCGTGCAGACGGTCAAGTCGTTCGCGTCCGGCACCGTGCAGAGCGACGACATTACGGCCGTCGTCGTTCGCTACCGCGGCACACCGTAGAAGGCTCAAGGCTCAAGGCCCATGGCGGGGCTCCGGGCGTCGGGCCTCATTGCTTGAGCCCCTTGGCGAGCGCTTCCAGATAGGCCGCCAGGTTCTTCATCTCGCCGGGCTCGAACTTGGGCCAGAACGAGGTGCGCTCGGCCATCGTGCGGTGCATCGCGGGGGCGTGATTCCACATCGCCGAGGCCAGGCCGGCGCGGTCGGTGCGCCGGGCCAGGCCGGCCAGGTTCGGCGCGCCGCCGCCGTCCTTGTGGCACGACGCGCAGCCCTTCCTGTCGAACACCGCCGCCCCCGCCTTCGGGTCTCCCTCCTGCCCCACGTAGCCGAGGAAGTAGAGGTCGGCGATGAGGTCCGCCATCTCCGTGCCGGTGAACTGCGGGAACCTGATCCCTTTCGCTCCCATCCGCGCGCTCATGGCGTAGCTGTGGTCCCACAGCAGCCCGGTGATCTCGGACGCGGTCTTCGAGAGCGTCGAGCGGGCGAGGTCCGGCGCCGACCGCCCGGGTCCGTCGTGACACGCGCCGCAGCCCTTGCTCCGGTAAACCGCCGCTCCCCTGGTCGGGTTCGGCAGCGGCTCCAGGACGACGTCGCGTCCCGGCCGCTGGCCCTCGGCGCGGATGAAGGCCTGGATGTCGGCCATGTCGTGCCCGGAGAACTCCGGGATCGGCGTGCCGGTGCGCACCTGCGCCTGCTGCATGCGCGGGCCGGCGTTCCACATCGCCTGCGCCAGCGCCGTTGACGACGTGAAGGCGCTGAAGCGATCGAGCGCGCCGCCCATGTCCCCGCCGCGCTTTCCGAGCGAGTGGCAGCTGACGCACTGCAGCCGGGCGTAGGTCTGCGCGCCCCGCGCCGCGTCGCCCGGCTCGTCGAACAGGCGCAGGTAGTAGAGGTAGCTCAGGATGTCGGCCATCTCCGCCGGGTCGAGCGTCGGCCACGCCTCGCCGAGCCGCGACACCCGGTCGATCATCTGCGGCGTGTGGTTCCAGAAATCGCCGACCAGCTCGTAGAACGACTTGCCGGCGACCGCCACGCTCATCTCGGGGCCGAGGTGCCCGCCGTGGCCCCAGACCGAGTGGCACTCGGTGCACCGCTTCTCCTCGAAGCGCTGCCGGCCGAGGAACGGGTTGCCCTCCTGGGCCGACGCCGGGCCGGCCGCGAGGGCCGCCACGACGGCGGCCGCCGCCGCGAAGGCTCGTGTGCTCATCGCTCCACCGCCGCCATATCGTCGGGAAGGTACGACGCCACGCGCTCGGAGACCTCGTGCACCGACAGGTCGCGGCCCTCCTGGATCTCCCAGATCGAGATGATCGGGAAGAACTTGGTCGCCACCATGTAGACCAGGACGAACCCGGCCAGCGTGCCCGCCATGATCGACAGCTCGACCCACGACGGCATGTAGTGCACCGACGCCGCCTGCAGCCGCGGGTGGAGCGAAGTCGGGACGACGATGTTGAACCGCTCCAGCCACATGCCGATGACGACCGCGATCGACGCGACGACGCACCCGGTCACGTTGCGCGTCTTCCGGCGCGCCATCAGCGCGAAGGGGATGAAGAAACAGCAGGCCACCATCGTCCAGAACGGGATCGCGAACTCCCCGGTCAGCTTGGCGTAGAGCGTGGCCAGCTCCGACGCCTCGCCGCCGTACCAGACGGTGAGGTGCTCGGCGAAGGTGAAGTAGAACCACAGCACCGTCGTCACCAGCAGCAGCAGCCCCATGTTGTTGAAGTGCACGTCTTTGAAGTACGCCTCGAGGCGGTAGACGCGCCGCAGGATCGCCATCGCGATGATGAGCGCCGCGATCCCCGAGAAGATGGCGCCGACGACGAAGTAGGGGCCGAAGATCGCGCTGTGCCACATCGGCTTCAGCGTCAGCGCGAAGATCCAGCCGATGACGGTGTGGACCGAGACCGCGACCGGGATCACCGCCACGGCGAGAATCCCGATGATCCGCTCGAGCGTCGCGCGGGCGGCCGGCGTGTCGTGGTAGCCGATCGCGAGGAACGAGTACAGCGCGCGGGGGCGGAGCCCGAGGTCGCGGATGCGCGCGAGGTCCGGGATCATCGGCACGTACAGGTAGACGGAGCTGGCCGTGAAGTAGAGCGTGATGCTCAGAACGTCCCAGAGGAGGGGCGAGAACGGCTGCGAGTGGAGGAAGATGTTCAGCACGCGGTCCGGCCGGCCCAGGTCGAGGATCGGCTGCACGGCGCCGAAGCCGATGACGAGCACCGTGATGAACTCGGCCGACCGCGTGATCGACCGCCGCCACTCCGCGTTCGCCACGCGGAGGATCGCCGAGATGAGCGTGCCGGCGTGCGAGATGCCGATGAAGAACACGAAGCAGATGATGTAGATGCCCCAGTACTCGGGCGTGTTCAGGCCGGTCGCGCCCAGGCCGTCGCGCAGCTGGTAGGCGTAGGCGAAGGCGCCCCACAGGGCGACGGCGGCCATCAGCGCGGCCCAGCGCCAGAACACCTTCGTCGTGCGCACCAGCGGCATGAGCAGCACGCGCTCGTCCTGGGGCAGCTTCGAGACGATTTCAAGATCGGTCACAGCACTATTCCCGTCGTGACAGGTAGTAGACCTTCGGCTCGGTGCCCAGCCCCTCCTGGAGGCGGAAGGCGCGCGGGTCGCGCGCCAGTTCCGCGACCCGGTGCGCCGGGTCGTCGAGATTGCCGAACACGATCGCCCCGGTCGGGCAGCTGTCGGCGCAGGCGGTCGTGAAGTCCTGCTCGCGCAGCGGGCGTTTCTCGACCCGCGCGTTCTCCCGCGCCTTCTGCAGCCGGTGGCTGCAGAACGTGCACTTCTCGATGACGCCCACCGGCCGCACCGACACGTCGGGGTTCAGCCCCGGCAGCGTCGACTCGGGGTGATTCGGCCGGTGCCAGTTGAAGTACTTGACGGTGTACGGGCAGGCGTTGGCGCAGTACCGGCAGCCGATGCACCGGGCGTAGATCTGGTTGACGATCCCCTCGCGGTCGATCGACGTCGCCTGCACCGGGCACACCAGCGTGCAGGGCGGCCGGTCGCAGTGCATGCACGGCTGCGGCACGAACCGCGTCCTGAGGTCCGGCCACTCGCCCTCGATGTCCACGCGCACCTGCATCCACGAGATCGTGCGGTGCTCGGCGGCGGCCTGCGACCCCCCCACGGCGACGTTGTTCTCGGACCGGCAGGCCACCTCGCACGCCTGGCAGCCGTTGCACTTGTCGAGGTCGATGACCATTCCCCAGCGGGCCATGCCAGTCTCCTCAGAGCCGGATCACTCGCACTCGCGTCGACGGCCAGTCCGGCAGGCCGCTCACCGGATCGACCGCCCGGCCCACCGCCGAGAGCGGGTTGGCGCCGTTCGGCTCGCCCCACCCCTCGTCGTTGCTCGGGGCGCCCTGAGCCTCTGGAAGGGCGACGCGAGAGTGCAGGCCGTACGGCACGCTGACGACGCCCGGCTGCGCGCCGAGCGTCACCCGGACGGTCGCCTCGAACCGGCCGCGGCTCGATTCGACCCGCACGCGCTGGCCCGACTCCAGCCCCGCACTGCGCGCCGTCTCGGGGCCAATCTCGATCCACGTCTCCCACGCGCTGCCGTTGAGCGCGCCGAGGTGCTCGAGCAGCCACGGCATCAGGGGCGTCCCGCCGGACGCGAGCGTCATAACGCGGAACGGGACCAGCTGCAGGGGAAATTCGCGGAGCCCGTTGTCCTGCGCCTGCGGCGACGCGTCGATCGGGAGGAACCCCTCCGCCAGGGCGCGGCCGGACTTCGCCAGGCGCTCCCTGGCCTCGACGGGGAACATCCAGACGCGGCCGTCGGGGAGCTGCGACCGGCCGGCGCCGTCCTCGTAATCGACCAGCGGATCGAACCAGCCGCCGGACTCGACGATGGTCTGCCAGAACTCCTCGGGCTTCTGCCCGTGGGGAAGCCACCAGCCGCGCCCCTCGACCTCGCCCAGCTCGCGCTGCCTGAATCGATCGACGAACGCGCTCCCCCGTCCGGCGCTCGCCAGCGAGAGGCCGCGCTCGTGGACCAGGTCCTCGACCGACTTCCACCGGGCCCACGCCGCCGCGCTCCCGCCCATCCGCGACGCGAGGCCGAGGATGACGTCGCCGGTGGCGCGCGTGTTCACCAGCGGCTTGACGACGGGACGGACCACGCCCCACACCGGCGAGGGCACGGCGGCCGGCGCCACGGCGTCCTGCCAGCGTTCGAGATACGTGTGGTCGGGCAGGATCAGGTGGGCCGATCGCGCGCTCTCGTCGAAGAAGGGAGAGAACGACACGACCAGCGGCACCCGCGCGAGCGCCTGGCGGGCCGCCTCCGGATCGGGCAGCGAGGCCACCGGGTTCGCGTGGTAGAGGAACAGGACCTGCGTCGACCCGGCGGCGTGGCCCTCGCCCGATGGCCAGGTCGTCGCCGTGAGCGGCGCGCTCGCGAGATCGATCTCGCCCGGCGCCCTGCGCTCGGCCGGGCCCGGCAGCGGCGGCATCGGGCCCTGCACCAGCAGCCCGCCCGGCCGGCCGAGCCGGCCGGTCAGCGTGTTGAGCGCGTGAATGGCCAGCGCGTCCGACAGGCCCCCGGTGCGCCACGCGACCGCCTGGTCCCACACCGCCACGGCGCGCCGCGCGCCGCCGAACTGCTTGGCGAGCGCGGTGAGCGTCGCCACCGGCACGCCCGTGCGCGCCGACACCTCGTCCGGGCGGCCGTGCCTCAAGACCAGCGTCCGGAAGCCGACGTGCGTCACGCCGTCCGCGCCGGTCCAGTCGTCCCAGCCCGCCACCTGCCGGGCGACCTGGTCGGGGTCGTAGAGCCCTTCCTTGACGATGACGTAGGCAAGGCCCAGCGCGAGCGCGCCGAACGTCCCCGGCCGGACCGCGACGAACTGGTGCGCGCCGACCGCGGTTCGAGACAGCCGGACATCCACCTGCACCCAGCGCGGCGACCGGCCGGGAGGTTCGGCGTCGCGGGCGCGCGCGGCCTGGAGCGGCGACCACCAGGCGTCCGACAGCGCCGCGCCGAAGGAGAGCACGAAATCGGCGCCGGCCAGATCGAACGCCGGGGCCGTCGCGATCCCCTGGCACAGGCGCATGAGGTCGGCGGACCCGTCCCGGTAATCGTCCACCGACACGCGCGTCGTCCCCATGACGCCGCAGAATCCCGCGAGGAGTTCGCCCATGACGCCGGAGACGTCCCCGACCATCCACTCGACCGGCGTCGCGCCCCCGGGCCGATACGCGGACTCGAGCGCCGACGCGACGCGATCGAGCGCCGCGTCCCATCCGATCGGCTTGAACTGGTCGGACCCGGGCGGCCCGACGCGCACCAGCGGCCCCTTCAGCCTCGCGGGGTGATAGAGCAGCTGGAGTCCCGCGCGCCCCTTGGGGCACAGCCCGCCCTGGCTCACCGGGTGGAGCGGGTTGCCGTCGATGCGGACCGGCCGGCCGTCGATGAGGCGGACCCTGATCCCGCAGTGCGCGGGGCACAGCAGGCACGTGGAGGCGACAAACGTCTCGTCGTTCGGCGCCCAGTCCGGTCCCACGTGAGGCGAGGCCAGCGGGAACTGATGCGAGAGGGCGCCGAGGCCGAAGCCGATGCCGGCACCCGCCGCGCCGACCAGGAAGCTCCGTCGGGAAATGGCCACCTCGCGCCCCCTCACCTGTGACAGGCGATGCAGTTGGCCGGCACGTTCCGCCGCTCGTGGCAGTCGGTGCACGTCTTCATGACGATCTGCACCAGCGGCCGCGGCGGCGGGGCCGTCGTGTCGGCGATGGCGCCGTGGCAGGTCGCGCAGGGCAGGCCGGCCACGGTGACGTGGCGCCGGTGGGAGTAATACACGTGGTCGGGCAGCCGGAACGTCTTCCGGAACACCGGCGGCGTCGGGCTCGCGGCGAGCGTGATGAGCTTCCGCTCCTCGGGCGACTTGGTCATCGGCTGCTGGTGACACCCGACGCAGAGCGCGAGGTCGGGCAGGCCCGAGTGCTGGTGATCGGCGTAGTACTGGTGGCAGGTCGAGCAGTCGAGCCCGGCGTCCTTGACGTGCTTCCGATGGTTGAACTGGATCGGCTGGACGACGGCGCCGTTCGGGTCGAACGCGGCACGTCCGGCGGCGAAGCCCGCGACCGCCATCAGCACGGTGAACGCGCCGAGGGCGAGCCTCCTGGTTGGACCGAGCTTCTCATCGACGTTCACGCTTCGGCTCCTGCACGCTCGCCGCCGCCACGTTGCACGTCCCGCCCGCCGGCGGTCAGGCCGATTCGGCCTGGCTTCCCGGGTCGAGCGTCCGCTGCAGCTCCCGTGCCCAGAGCGCCTGGAACATCGTGAGACGGCTGACCATCAGTTCCGAGATCCCCGTGCGAACCACGCGCTCGATCACCGGGTCGGCCGCAAAGAGCTTTTCGAGGTCGAGCCGCCCGAACGCCAGGATCTCGGCGGGCGCCGCCGCGCGTGCCGACAGGGTGAAGCGGAACGGCCGGACGAGCGCAGACCAGCCGACCGTCTTGCCCGGTCCGACCGCTTCGACGGTGATGTCCTTGACGACGCCTCCGACGTTGATCGGCAGGCACAGGTCCACCAGACCGCGGACGACGAGGCTGATGTACTGCGCGCTGTCGCCGAGCAGGAAGAGGTAGTCGCCGCTCCCGAGCGACCGCTTCCGCGCGATGGCGTCCAGGCGCATCAGCTTCGCGGCATCGAGACCGTCGAACAGCTCGGCCGCGCGGAGGGACTCCAGCATGCGACCTTCCTTGGAAAACCGTTGTAGGGCGGGTCTTCAGACCCGCCGCCGCGCGCCGGCCCTGTCCGCCTTCGCCCGGCTACGGCGGATCCGCCGTAGCGCTTCGCGCGGAGGCGGAAAGGGCCGGCCTACGTACGAATTCGTACTGGAGACCGACGGCCGCCCAGCCGGCCCCAGAATGGCTGAGCGGCCCAATCGGCCCGGGGGCTCCAGCGTCAGTGCGCGTGAAGAGACGTGCCGACCCGGCGGTAGAGGTTGTCCACCGATGGCTGATGGACGAACTGCGCCACCACCGCCTGCTCGAGCCGGACGTGGTGTTCGAGACGGCTGACCATCGCCTCGTTGAAGGCCGAAGCGGCCGGCGTGACCGCCCCGTCGGCGGGCGCGAAGAAACCGGGGACGGCGACGATGGCGGAAGCTCTGGCCGCCGCGTCTCCCAGCCGGCCCTTGGCCTGCCGCGCGCGTTCGGCCTCGCTGCTCTGATAGCCCATCGCGAGCATCAGGACCATCCCTCCGAACAGGACCGCCACGACGACAACGACCAGAGCTGATTCCATCGTGCGCCTCCCTTCGAGGGACGTCATGAGCAAGTCCCGTGCCCCGTCGCCGGCCGCGGCGGTCATCCGACGAAGAGGCGCGAAATGACGGCAGGCAGGGCGCGGAACACGGTGACGGCCGGTCGTGCGGCACGACGGGGGGCTGACGGAACCGACAGGTCGGCCCGCGGCGGGGCTGACAGGAGTGTCAGGATCTCCGGTTCGCCGGGCGATCGGCGGCCGGGCGGCGCGCCGGGGCTCCCCCGCGTTGACGCTCGAGCAGCCGGTAGAAGGTCCGCTCCGACATGCCGAGCGCGTGAGCGGCCTTCGCCCGGTTCCCGCCCACCTTGGTGAGCACCCACTGGATGTGGCGGCGCTGCATCTCGCGCAGCGACGGGATCTCCTCCCCGTCGGGCCGCGCGAGCGTCGGGCCCTCGGGCCGCAGGCTCACCGGCAGGTCCTCGACGTGGATGACGTCGCCGTCGCAGAGCACCACGCTCTGCTCGATCACGTGGATCAGCTCGCGCACGTTGCCCGGCCAGCCGTGCCGCTGCAGCAACTCGAGCGCGTCGTCGCCCACCCGCTTGGCGCAGGAGAAGCGGCGGTTGAACCGCGCGATGAAGTGATCGACCAGGCAGGGGATGTCCTCGGGCCGGGTCCTGAGCGGCGGGATGGTCAGCGTGAAGGTGGCCAGCCGGTAATAGAGATCCTCGCGGAAATGACCGCGGGCGGTCGCCTGCGTGAGGTCCCGGTTGGTGGCCGCCACGACGCGCACGTCGACGGCGATCTCGCGCGTGCCGCCGAGGCGGCGGAAGCGGCCCGTCTCGAGCACGCGGAGCAGCTTGGCCTGGGCCTCGGGGCTGGTGTCGCCCACCTCGTCGAGGAAGATCGTCCCGCCGCTGGCCACCTCGAACAGCCCGTGCTTCAGGCGATCGGCGCCGGTGAACGCCCCCTTCTCGTGGCCGAAGACCTCGGTCTGGAACAGCTCGTCGTGGAGCGCCGCGCAGTTGACCGCGACAAACGGCGCCTCGCGCCGCCCGCTCTGCGTGTGGAGCAGCGTGGCGACCAGCTCCTTGCCGACGCCGGTTTCGCCCAGGATGAGCGTGGTCGAATCGGTGCGGGCGATCCGTTCGACCGCGTCGAGCAGCTTGCGGTTGGCGGCGCTCGCGCCGACGAACTCGACGCCGCGGTCGGGCACGGCGTACCCGTCTTCGAGCACGCGCTGCCGGGTGAGGAGCCGCACGTGCTCGTGCGTCTTCTGGATCGTCATCTCCAGCTTGGCGATCGGGCACGGCTTCTCGAGGTAGTCGTGGGCGCCGACGCGGATCGCCCGGACCGCCGTGTCGATCGTCCCGTGGCCGGTCAGGACGACGATGCCCGCCGCGACCGACCGGCGGCGCAGCTCCTCGAGCACGTCGAGGCCGTCCATGTCGGGCAGGCGCAGGTCGAGGAGGATCACGTCCACGTCCGCGCTCGCGGCCGGGTCGAGCGCCTCCTGGCCGGACGCGCGCGTCTCGACGGCGTAGCCCCGGCGCGCCAGCTCCGCGCCCATGACGCGCCGGAACGCGGCGTCGTCGTCGACGAGCAGCACGCGGATCGCGGTGTCGGGACTGGTCACAAGGCCTCCGCGCCCGAGAGGGGGAAGACGACCTCGATGCACGAGCCGCGCCCGACGGCGCTCTCGACCAGCCGGACGTCGCCGCCGAAGCGGCGCATGAACCGGCGCGAGAGGAAGAGGCCGAGGCCGGTGCCGTCCGGCTTCTCGGTCCGGAACGGCTCGAACAGGTGTCGCTGGGCCTCCGGCGGAATGCCGCAGCCGTTGTCGCGCACCTGCAGGCGCACCTGCTCGCCGACGTCGACGCGCACGGCCACCCGCCCGCCGCGCCCGCCGCACGACTCGATGGCGTTGACGAGCAGGTTCAGCACCACGTGCTGCACGACCTCGGTGTTGGCCGAGACGATGGGGATCGGGCCGCTCCGGTCGCGGACCAGCTCGACCTCCGCCGCGCGCGCGGCCGGGGCGGCGAGCGAGAGGACGCCGTCGACGACTTCGCCGAGATCGATCGGCTCGGTGGCCGGCGGGATGCCGCGGGCGAAACGCAGGAACTGCCGGGTGATCGTGCGGCACCGCATCACCTGGTCGCGAATCACCGAGGCGCTGTCGCGGATCGCCTCGAGCGTGGCGGCGTCGGGCGGGCCGTCGGCCGGGCCCGGGAGCTGGTCGAGGATCCCCTCGGCGCAGGTGAGCGTCGTGGCGAGCGGCGTGTTGACCTCGTGCGACAGGCCGGACGCCAGGATGCCCAGCGAGGACAGGCGCTCGAACTCGGCGAGATGCTCCTCACCCCGGACGCGATCGGTGATGTCGCGCCACGCCTCGACCACCTGCCCGACCGACCCGTCCTCGGCGTAGACCGGAGACGCGTAGATCTCGTAGATGCGCTCGTCGCCGCCGTCGGACGCGGGCATGCGGTAGGTGGCCTGCGCGAGGCGCCCCGTGGACAGGCACCGCGCCGTCGGGCACTCGGGGTCGTCGCCGCAGGGCAGGACGTGGCCCGTCACGCGGCGGCACTCCTGCCCGCGCAGCGCGTCGGGATGCGCGCCGAGCCACGTGGCGATCGACCGGTTGGCCGCGACCACCTTGAAGTCCCGCCCGAGCACGATCAGGCCGTCGTCGAGGCCGTTGAGGACGCCGGAGAGCTGCTGCTCCCGGCGCTTGATCTCCTCGACCAGGCGCGAGGTCGCGTCGGCCATGGCGTTGAAGTCGGTGGCCAGCGACGCGATCGCGTCGCCGCCCGAGGTGTCGGCCCGCTCCTCGAGCGCGCCGCCGGCGATGGCGCGCGCGGTCCGCGTGAGCGCCGAGAGCCGCGAGAGGACGACCCGGCGCAGATGCCACCCCAGGCCGCCGAGCATGACCAGCGCCACGATGCCCGACCCGGCGCCGAGGCGCCAGGCGTCGCTGCGGAACTGCGCCTGCACCTGCGAGAGCGACACGTCGAGCACCATCATGCCGTTCCAGCGCGTGGCGGGGTCGTGGCAGCGGTGGCATTCCGGGCGGTTCTCGATCGGCAGCACGGTCCTGAGGACGCCGACGCCGTTCTCCTGGAAGGTGACCCAGCGCTTGCGGTCGGCCGGGCTCTCCGCGTGGCAGACCAGGCAGGTGGGCGACGACCTCGACGTGCGGACACCGACCTCGGCCGGCCGGCTCGACAGCTTGATGATCCCGTCGTGGTCGACGATCATCGCGCGCAGGACCTCGGGCTCGTGGCCGACGTCCCGGAGAATCCCGCCGATGAGCCCGGTGTCCCGCGCCAGCATGTCGTGCCGGAGGGCGGTCTCGAGGAGGCGGTTCTCGAGCTCGGCGGCGCCGCGGCGCGCGGCCACGGCGTGGTCGTACTGAAGGGCAGAGAGCAGGTAGAGGCCGCCGGCCAGCGGACCGAGCAGGAGCAGGCTCACCCCCAGCGCAATCCGGGCCGTGAGCCGCTCGACGTGGGGGACTCGCAGGCGTCTCATCGACCCCGGCCGCCTCCTGCGCCCGCGCAGATGTCAGTGTTGAGCCAAAACCAGTCTAGCAGGATCGCCGCAAATGGCCGCCGGCGAGGCCCCTCGACCCCGGCGAAGCCCGTCAATGGCGACCCTTGGACTGACAGTTGTGTCATGTCGCGACAACGGTTACTCTGTCATCCATGACATGCCGGCGGCAGGCCCGGCTCGTCTTGTCATCGGGCTTCACCCGCGCCCGGGCGTGCGAACCCGTTGACCATCCTTCGCAAATCACACCTTTTCATGCAGCGCCCGTGCCCGGTCGTCCGGGGCAGCCCGCGAGGAACGGGGATTGCTCGAACGGCAGACCGGGCCCTCACCGGCCCCGAGGCCTGACGCGTCTCGCGCGGCCTGAACCCGGAGAACGACATGGTGCGCTTGTCCCGGTTGGGAAGCCTGTCGGCATTCATGCTCATGTGGGCCGCCGCGGCCGCCGCGCAGCAGGGCGGGGCGGTCAAGGCCGCCCTGGCGGCTGACGAGGTCTGCACCGCGTGCCACAACGAGACGTGGGCGAAGCCGATCCTCGCGATCTACCAGACGCCACACGGCAACAGGGCCGACCCGCGAACGCCGGGCTGTCGGACCTGTCACGGCCCGAGCGAGGGCCACCTGAGCGACTTCAACACGTCACCCGACGTCGTGTTCGGCGCGGCGTCGAAGCGGCTGTCGCCGGCCGCCAAGCGCAACGCCTCGTGCCTCGCGTGCCACGACTCGAAGGTGCTGGCGCGGACCAACTGGATCGGCAGCCAGCACGAGAGCCATGGCGTGGCCTGCACCAGCTGCCACAACATCCACGCGCCCGATCAGAAAGTCCTCGTCAGGGCCACACAGGCGGAGGTCTGCTACGCCTGTCACAAGGCCCAGCGCGCGCAGGTCCGCCGCATCTCGGCCCACCCGCTCGCGGTGACCGGCATCGGCAGCCCGCCGAAGATGGTCTGCTCGGACTGCCACAACCCTCACGGCTCGACCGGCCCCCAGCTTCTCGTCAAGAACACGGTGAACGAGACCTGCTACACGTGCCACGCCGAGAAGCGCGGCCCGTTCCTCTGGGAGCACAGCCCGGTCGTGGACAGCTGCGTGAACTGCCACACGCCGCACGGCTCGACCAACGCGGCGCTGCTGAAGGTGCGCGCGCCCTTCCTGTGCCAGGAGTGTCACAGCGGGGATCACGCCGCGCAGATCAACAGCGGCGCCAACCTCGGCACCGGGGCCGTGACCACGGTCAACGGCGTGCAGCAGCCGGCCGCCGCCGCGCCGCGGGCGCAGCTCGCCGCCCGCGCCTGCCTGAACTGCCACGTGCTCATTCACGGGTCGAATCACCCGGCGGGGGCCAAGTTCCAGCGCTGAGCGCATGGAACCTGGAACGACGAGTATGACCATCAACGCGAACACAATCGGTGCGCGGATCCAGACGATGGCCGCGCGATGGCTGCTTGCCGCGGCGATGATTGTCGCGGCCGCCGGCCAGGCTGCCGCGCAGGGCGCGGCCCCGCCCGCCGCGCAGGCGGCGAGCCAGCCTGCCGCGCCGAGCGCGAGCGACCTCACCAGGCCCGCCAGCACCGTGGAGGTCGGCGCGGGAGGCGTGAGCGACGGGTCCTACAAGGCGGGCGAGTACAACGGCCTGCAGAAGCAGGGCGGCTTCTTCATCGGCGATTTCGACATTCGCGGCGGAGGGGCCTACGACAGCGGCGACGCCACGCGGTACCGCGTCAAGGGCACCGACCTCGGCCTCTCGACGCGCAGCTTCAGCGCGGACTACGGCGTGCAGGGCTCCTTCCGCCTGACGTTCGGCTTCAGCGAACTGCGCGCGAACCGGTCCGACAGCTACCAGACGCCCTACAACGGCGCCGGCACCGACGCGCTGACGCTGCCGGCGACCTGGCTGGTCCCCACGGTGGCGGGGTCCTCCTCCTCCAACAACGCCGTCAACACCACGAGCGCGAGAGGCCTCGTCCCGTCGATCGCCCTCGCGCCGTACATCGACACCCAGGCCGGGTCACCGACGATCGGCACGCTCATCACGCCCAACGCGACCCAGACCTCGCTCGTCAACGCCGCGGTCGCGGCCGACCTGCCGCTGTTCCACGGGTTCGGGGTGTACACCACCCGCAAACGCTTCGACGCGGGCTTCAGCCTCAACGTCGGCACCGAGTGGACGATCGACGCGACGTTCACGCCCGAGCGCAAGAGCGGGACGAAACTGATGGGGACGGTGTCTCGAACGACGGGCGGCGACATCTCCACCGTGATCCCCGACAGGATCGACAGCGGCACCGACCAGATCGGCCTGAACGTCACCTACAGGCACGGGAAGGGCGTCTTCCAGGGCGGCTACTACGGCTCGTTCTTCACCAACAACGTCCCCTTCATGTCGTGGCAGAACTGGGCGACGTCGGCGTTCACGACCAACACGATGAGCAGCGCGCCGAGCAACAGCTTCAACCAGATCAACGGGTCCGCCGCGTACGCCCTCACGCGCACGACGAAGCTGACGGCCTTCGGCGCCTACGGCCGCAATACGCAGGACGACAAGTTCCTCACCGACGCCAGCACGCCGGTCGTCCCGGTCAACTCGCTCAACGGCCTCGTCGTCAGCTCCGCGTTCAACGTGAAGCTCACCAGCCGGCCCGCCAGGAAGCTGAACCTGACGGCGGCCTACAAGTTCGACAATCGCGACAACCGCACGGCGATCAACATCTTCCAGTATGCGGACGCCAGCGAGTCGGCTTCGGTGAACGCCAACTTCCCGGCCGGCCCGACCAACCCGCTCGGCGCGGTCCTCGCCCAGAACGCCAACGCCAATCGGCCCTACAGCAGGAGGCTGAACCAGTTCTCGGGTGAAGCCGACTACGCCCTGGCGCCCGGGCAGCACGTCACGGCCGGCTACCAGTTCCAGCGGGTCAGCCGCGACTGCCCCGGCTCGTGGATTTCCTGCGCGGATGCCGGGACCACCAACGAGCACACCCTCCGCGCCGAGTGGCGGGCCACCGCCGGATCCGCCTGGACCGGCAGGCTCGCCTATGAGTACTCGCAGCGCCGGTCGCCGGACTACAACGAGGACGCGTTCCTCGCGCTGGTTCCCTACGCGAGCGTGATCCCGGCCGGGCAGACGATGTCGGCCGTGGAGGCGCTGAACACGTACGGGCTGACCGGCTACGGTCCGGTGCAGGGTTACAACGGCGGCGTGTTCGTGAACGGCACCTTCTTCCCGAACAACAACGCCCTCTCGAACAGCCTCTACGCGAACAACAACCGGATCAGCGAGCTCATCGGCATGCGGCGGTACTACGTCTCCGACCGGAACCGCAACAAGCTGCGCGCCGCGGTCACCTGGATGGCGACCGACGCGTTCACGCTCCAGGCGGGGCTCGACTACAACAAGGACTCCTACCCGGGCGCGACGTACGGCCTGCAGCGGTCCGACACCTGGGCGGCCAACGTGGACGGGTCGTACGCGCTCGGCGACAAGGTCAGCGTGGACGTGTACTACACGCTCGAGGCGCTCGGCAACGGCACCGCCGGGAACAGCTACACGGCCAACAGCAACACGGCCGGCGTCAACGGCTTCACGGCGCTGTCGGGCAACGCGTGCGACGGCTACACGACGCTGCAACAGCGCAACAACAACAACAAGCTCGACCCCTGCCTGAACTGGTTCACCGACATGGCCGACCGCGTGCACACCGTGGGCGTCGGGCTGAGGGGGAGAATCCAGAAGCTGGACGTGACGGCCAACGTCATGACGAGCCGGGCCAGCAGCACCAACAACGTCAGCGGCGGGAACTGGGCGAACAACCCGCTGGCGCTCGCCGGCGCGCCCGCCGGGACGGTTGCCGCCTTCTTCATCCCCGCGGCGGCGATGCCCGCCGTGACCGCGCACGTGTCGGAGATTCGCGTGAACGCGACCTACCCGGTCGCCAAGGGGCAGTCGCTCCGCCTGCTGTATTCCTACATGCGCACCAACTCGGCGGACTGGCTCTACGAGGGGACGGAGATGGGGCTGGGGACGCCGAGCGGCGTGCTGCCGACAAACGAGCAGCCGTTCGACTTCGCCGTGCACGTCTTCGCGGTGTCGTACATCGTGCGCTTCTAATGGATCGGGACGAATTTCAGTTTGTGCCACCGATGGCAGATTCCGAAATTCGTCCCGATCGAATTCCCCCGGCCTTGAGCCCTGAGCCCTGAGCCGCCCTGGCCAGAGCCTCGAGCCTCGGGCCTACTTCGCCGCCTTGAGCGTCTGCAGGTAGGCCACCACCGCGTCGATGTCGCCCGGCTGCCACGCCACCTTCGGCATCTTGATCTTCTCGTTGGGGAATTCCTTCAGGGGGTCGGCCAGGATCGACTTGATCTTGGCGGCGTCGAGGCGGTCGGTGACGCCGTCGAGCGGCTTGCCGATCTTGCCGCCCTTGCCCGCGACAAGGTGACACATCGAGCAGTGGTTCTTGACCGCCAGTTCCTGGCCCTTGGCCACGGCCTTGGCGTCCTGGGCTGCCGCGTAGCCGGACAGCGCCACGGTACACACGACGGCGAGAAGCGTGAAGGAAGTACGTTGTGCCATCGGCTCATCCTGTTGAGGTCGGACCCGGGCGGTCGCGCGTCACGAGCGGGGCCGCGCCCTGGTCCGGTGGTGCCGGCCCCGATGGCATGACTGCAAATCCCGGGCCGGTGCCGGCTTCCGGCTCCAGGCTTCAGGCTCTCGGCCTTGCCGCACGAGCCCTCGCATCTGAAGGGCAGGGGTTCCAGCATTTCCGGCAGTGTGACACCCGTGACGCCGCCGAAAGTCGAGAGCCGAAAGCCGAGAGCCTCGTGTGGCGGAACTGATTGACGTGTGGCCAAAAGGTCGCCAGAATCCCCGCGTCGGGTCCTAGCGACCACAAAGGAGGATGTCATGCCCATGTCACGGCGCGCGCTGGCTGAGTTTGTGGGGACCTTCTGGCTCGTCTTCGGTGGGTGCGGCAGCGCCGTGCTGGCCGCTGGGTTTCCGGGCTTCGGCATCGGCTTCACCGGCGTGGCGCTGGCCTTCGGCCTGACGCTGCTGACGATGGCCTTTGCGATCGGACATATCTCCGGGTGTCACATCAATCCCGCGGTGACGGTCGGACTGGTCGTCGGCAAGCGGTTCCCCGCTTCCGAGCTGCTGCCATACGTCGTCGCACAGGTAGCGGGCGCCATCGTGGCGTCGCTCGCGCTGTACTTCATCGCGAGCGGGTCGGCGGGGTTCAGCCTGGCCGGCGGCTTCGCCTCGAACGGGTACGGCGCGCACTCGCCGGGCCAGTACTCGCTGGCGGCGTGCCTGCTCGCCGAGGTCCTGCTGACGTTCATGTTCCTCTTCGTGATCCTCGGCGCGACCGACGCGCGCGCGCCGAAGGGGTTCGCGCCGATCGCCATCGGGTTGTGCCTGACGCTCATCCACCTCATCGGGATCCCGGTGACCAACCTGTCGGTGAACCCCGCACGAAGCACCGGCCCGGCGGTCATCGTGGGCGGCTGGGCGATCCAGCAACTCTGGCTCTTCTGGGTGGCGCCGATCGTCGGGGCCGCGCTCGCGGGCCTGGCCTACCCGCTGGTGGCCGAGGCGCCGGCGCACGAGAAGGCCGAGGCCAAGGCGGCGTAGTGCAGGGCGGCCGTTTCCGCCTCCGCGCGAAGCGCTACGGCGGATCCGCCGTAGCCGGGCGAAGGCGGACAGGGCCGACGCCGGCGTGTTCGCCGATGACCATGCAGTTGTTCTTGCCGTTCAGGAAGCCTGAGGCGCCGCGCGCGGCCGAGCCCGCGCGCGACGTGATCACCGCCGGGCGCCGCGTGTGGACGGTCACTTACGTGAGGCACCCCCGCGCGCGCAATTACGTCTTGCGCGTCGCGGAGGACGGCAGCCTCAGGGTGACGATCCCGCGCGGCGGCTCGCGGAAAGAAGCGGAGCGGTTCGCGCGGCACAAGGCGGACTGGATCGAGCGCGAGCGGTACCGGCGAGAGATCGAACGCGGGCGCCACGGCCGGTGGGAGGACGGGCGCCCGGTGATGCTCCGCGGCGAGGCGGTGCGCCTGGAGGTGGACCCGGTCGGGCGATGGGCGCGGCTGGGCGAGGAGCGAGTCGCGCTCGGCGGGGGTGGGCCCGCCTCGCTGTCTGCGTCGGTGACGCGTCATCTCCGCGGTGTGGCGGCGCGGGAACTGCCGGCGAGGCTGCTGGAGCTGGCGGCCTCGCTCGGACACGAGGTCACCGGGGTGACGGTCCGGGACCAGCGGAGCCGGTGGGGCTCCTGCTCCCCGAGCGGCCGCATCTCGCTCAACTGGAGGCTCGTCCAGGCCCCTCCCTCCGTGCGCGACTACGTGCTGCTCCACGAATTGACACACCTGGCCGTCGGCAATCACTCCGGCCGGTTCTGGAAGAAGCTCGAGGCGGTGTGCCCGTGGCACCGCGAGGCGCGCGCCTGGCTCCGCGCGAGTGACCTGGCCGGGGGGACGGGCAGGGATTTGGAACTGCCGTCCGCATGGTAAGCCGTGAATTGGCCGTCCCGGATTTCCAGCAGCGTCGCCCGCCCGCCGAATGCCTCCTCGAGCATGCCCGTGTCGAGAAGGAAGACGCGATCCCCGAAGCGAACCGTCACGTCGGTCTTCGATACGACGGTGTGGCCGAGGACGATGTACCGGGCCTGGAGGCGCTCGAGCATCGCTTTCACCGCATCGATGAGCCCTTCTTCCGGTGCCTCGGCCAGGCCGCGGTACCAAAGCGGGCCTTCAGGCGAGGCCGCCATCCAGCGCTGGTAGCCCAGCAGCTTCAGCGCCGCGCGGTCCCCGGCCGGCGTCGACGTCTCTCCGCCCGCCTGTAGCCACTTCAGCTCCTCCTCCGCGAACCGGACTCCCTCGGCGAGCGTCATGTACCGCCAGACCACCTTGCTGTCGACGAGCGTGCTCCAGATCGAGTCGAACGCCGCCAGTTCCGCGCGCACCCGGTCGTCCAGTTCCCGGACGCTTCCCAATTCGAGCGTCGGATTCAGGCCGCCATGCAGGAACAGGCCGTCGTCGATCTGGACGACCGCGTGGTGCGCGCGGATCCACCGCCCGTACTTGCCGGCCGGTCCGAACCCGTCGCGGTACTCGACGAAGCCCGGCGGATGCTGGTCCATCCAGGCCTGGCGGGTGGTTTCATCGGGAGGCGGAACCGCCGGGTGGGAGCGGCCATCGTGGGCCGCCAGGAACCCGAGGTAGTCGCGGAACGCCTGCTCGCGCCGCTTCTCGGAGGTTCCGGTGACAAAGGTGCGGTAGATCTCCGGCGTTACGTACCGCAGGTCGCCCATCACGTTCATGACTTCGTGGTTCCCGAGAAGCGGTATCACCTTGCCGCCCGCTTTCGGGGCCTGGCGTTCGAGCGACATCAGCAGGTCGAGGCACTCGCGCGACCGGGCGCCCCGATCGATCACGTCGCCCAGCTGCACCAGCGTGGTCGAGCCGCCGGTCCACTTGAGGTTGCCGTCGATGAGCCGTGTGCGCTGCAGCAATGCCACCAGTTCCGTGTAGGCGCCGTGCACGTCCGGCACGACGACCACGCGCGCGGGAGCAGGGGGCGCCGCGTGCAGCGTGAGGAGCAGCGCGGCGAGGAGGCAGGCCGGGAGGGTCTGCCGTGCCAGCTGGTGACGGGTCTTCATACTCCACCGACTCTATCAGGCACGCCGCCAGGCCCGATCCGGGCTGACACCAACCGCCGGGTCTCGGCCGTTCACATGCCCGAGGCGGCGACGCAGGACTTGTCGAACGCGCGCTGGATGCGCCGCGGGTCGCCGACGAGTGCAAGGAACTCGTTGAGGTATTTCCTGGCGTCCTGGCGAGTTCCCTGCGTGAGATCCGGGACGGCGTCGACAAGCGCCAGCAGGTCCGGCCCCTTCGCGCGAAGCGTCGCCAGAAAAGGCTCGAACTCCTTGGCGGCGCGGCACGGCCCCCGGTACAGGCGGTCGCGGACCGAGTAGATCCCGAGCCGTTTGTCCGTCAAGGCGTACCGGGTGTTGACCAGCCCGGAGTAGTCGAAGTCGTAGCCGATCGGGTAGAGCGTCCCGCCGCGGTCCGACACGATCTTGACGTTGTGCAACGCCAGGATCGAGTAGTCCGTGTTGCCGATCATGAATTCCACGAGCGACATCCAGGTGAGCGTGTCCTGGTCGAGCAACTTGAACGTCCGATTGGGAAGCGCGGCGACCCGCCCCTCGAGCCGCCGGGCGAGCTCGTCGTCGTGCTCGACGAGAATCCCGTATCGGGGGACCGGTGTCCTCTTCCTCGCCGAGTCGACATAGGTCGCCCTGACCAGGCGTGTCCTGAATGACTTCGGGGTCAAGGCGGCGTAGAGCCGGTAGGCCAGGTACTCGCTCAGCACGTACTGCTCGTAGTACTTCTCGTTCTCGCAATGGGTCACCAGCTTCAGCTCGCGCTGGCCGTCGAGGACCGTGCCCGACACGTCCTTCTTCGAGAACTCGAGCCGGAGCGGGACCACCGAGCACACCCGCACGTTCCGGCGGGCGTGGCCGCGCGCGCTGAGCTGCACCGGGATCGAGACGGTCCTGCCGCCTTCCCCCTGCAGTCGCATCTCGCCCGGGAAGCGCCTGGTGCTGTTCTCGTCGCGCTCCCCGTTGATCGCGGTGAAGTCCGCGGTGAGCGTGAAGGCGAGCGGCTCGTCGCTCCCGAACAGCGGCCGGTTCTCGGCCTCGGCGCGGCTCGACGCCAGCTTCTCGGCGTCGGGCCACGGCTCGTTGAACTTGGCGAACGGGTCCTTTTTGGCGGGCGTCGTCGCGGCGGGCTTTTGCCCGGCCTGCTCCGAGAATCCCGGTTCGAGACCGGACGCCGCCGGCCCCGGCGTCGCGCGCGACGCGGCGGATGCCGCCGGGCTCGCGATCGCGGGGAACACGAGGCCAACGAGCGCGGCGACCACGCTCCCGGCCGCGAGCCGACGAACGGAGGCCGATCGACCCGCCATCGCCATACTCCCTGATGATGATGACATCACCGTATGCCCGACGGGAGGTGAAGTCAACAGAGGTGCAGTCGGCCGGCGGCACGGCGTGGCGGGTGCGCTACAATACCGGCGCGCCCAACGGTTGGGGCAGGAGTTCCCATGGCTGCTCGATCAGGTCGCCCACCCGGGAAGCCCGCGCCCAGGCGGGTCCGCGACCTGCTGCAACGGCACGAGAAGACGCGCGGGCTGCTCGTCGCGTTCGAAGGGCCTGACGGCTCCGGCAAGACGACGCAGCGCAAGCTTTTCGCGCGGTGGCTCGAGAGCGAGGGCCACGCCGTGCTCATTACCAAGGGCGGGGCGTCTCCGCTCATCAAGCCGCTGCTCGAGGCGCGTCGAAAGGCGCACGCCCTCAGCCCCGAAGAGCTCTGCCTGCTCCAGGCCGCCGACTTCCGGCATCGGCTCGAGCAGGAGATCCTCCCCGCGCTGTGGAGCGGCCAGGTGGTGATCGCCGACCGGTACCTCTTCACCGGCCTCGCGCGCGACGCGGCCCGCGGCCTGGATCTCGACTGGGTGCTCCACGCGTACTCTCCGCTGTTCTGGCCCGACATCGTCTTCAACTTCACGGTGTCGCTCGACACGTCCACCAGTCGCGTCGCGTCCGCCCGCGCGCCGAAGTTCTACGACGCCGGCCAGGACGTGACCCACCTCCAGGACCCCATCAGCAGCTACCGGGCGTTCGCCTCGCGGGTGATGCGCGAGTACGAGAACCTGGCCGTGATCTTCCGGTTCGTCAACGTGGACGGCGAGCGGCCGATCTACGAACAGCACAAGCGCATCCGCCGGCTGTTCCAGGAGGGGCGGCGAACCGTGTGGGGCGAGTGGAACATCGAAGCGCTGACCGAGTGGCTCGACTGGGCCGCCGCGGTCCCGGAGGTGGGGCGTGAGTCGTAAGGACCAGGCCTCGGGGCGGCTGATCGCCGTCGAGGGCACGCGGGGCGCCGACCTGCGCAAGGCGGCGAAAGCGCTCCGCCGGCGCCTGGTGTCGCGCAAGGTCCGTGTCGGGATCAGCTGGTGGGACGCGTCGGGAGCCTTCTTCGAGATGGGGCTGGGCAAGCGGAAGCACCGGGTGGCCTCGCCGCGCACGCTCATGCTGCTCTACGCCGCCGACCTGCTGTTCCGGCTGCGGTGGGAGATTCGCCCGGCTCTCGCGGAGGGCGGCACCGTGATTGCGGCTCCCTACCTCGAGACCGCGGTCGCGCTCGGCCGCGCGTGCGGGCTGTCGCGGAACTGGCTGGCGTCGCTGTTCAGCTTCGCGCCGCCGCCCGACGTCTGCCGTCGCATCGAGGAGCGCAGGAAGGCCGCGGGCTGGAAGGGCAATGCGCAGGCCGGGTTCGCCGAGTTCTCGAGCGCGGCGCTGGACGCGGGGTCGCCGTCGTTCGAACCGGTCCGCCTGCGCCGGGAGACGATCGCGCTCCTCGACAAGTCTGCCAGGCGCGGGCGCGTCACCTGACGGGCCTGGCGCGCCCAGGGGCCGGTCCGCCCGCCAGGCGGCGGAAGACGCGGTCCATCTGCCCGAGGCATCGGGGGTCGTGAACGACCACCGCAACCTCGCGCCTGAAGTCCAGGCTCAGCGCCGAGAGCGACAGGCTGCCGAGGGCGCCGATCTTCCCGTCGACGAGCAGCATCTTTCCGTGCGGGATGTACTGCCCGAGCCCCTCCCGGCCCAGCACCGTCACCTCCACGCCCTCCGCCCGCTTCGTCTTCAACAACTGCAGGATGGCGGGGTCGGTCACCTTCGGATCGACGATCCGGATGCTGCGCCGCGCCTGGTCGAGCAGCCGCGTCAACGCGCGGCGGGCGTGCTCGGGCCCGACGATGAGCCGGCTGCCGAGGCGGGAGGGCGGCGACGAACCCGCGCCGCGGGAATCGGCCGCGAACAGCCGCCGCAATCCCGCGACCACCGCCGGGTCGTGGGTGGTCAGCAGAAAGTCGCAGGTGCTGGTGAAGCACCGCCGGGTGAAGTTCAACGACGCGACGAGCGCCGGGCCGTCGTCGGCGACGAGGTACTTCGCGTGGTACTTGACGACCGGATCGGCAAAGCGGTACAGCGACGCGCCCATGCTCTCGAGGACGCCCCACAGCTCGTCGAGGCGCTTGGTCCCCCCCTTGGCCCGCGGCGTGACCAGCACCGACACGTCCACGCCGCGCTTGAGCGCCGCCCCGATCGCGTCCAGGATCCGGAAATCGTCGCATCGGAAGAGCGACAGGACCAGCCGTTCCCGCGCCCCGCCCATGACGCGGAGCACCGAGGACGCCCGCTGGTTCGCGGTGAAGACGAAGCGCTCGGCCTGCATGATCAACTCCCGGAGTCGAAGACGGTCCATCCCTTCTCGAGCTCGACCTGCATGTCGCAGACCGCCAGCGTGTCGAGCCGGTGGGCGATCATGAACGTCGTCCGGCCCTGCATGAGCCGCTGCATCGCCTCCAGGATGATCGCCTCGGTCTTCACGTCCACCGAGCTGGTCGGCTCGTCGAGGATGAGGATGGGCGCGTCTTTCAGGAAGGCGCGGGCGAGCGAGATGCGCTGGCGCTCGCCGCCCGACAGGCGCATGCCGCGCTCGCCGACCGGCGTGTCGAATCCGGCGGGCAGCGCGGTGATGAAATCGTACGCGTTGGCCAGGCGCGCCGCCTCGTACACCTCGTCGCGGCTCGCGCCCTCCCGGCCGTAGGCGATGTTCTCGGCGATGCTCGTCGAGAAGAGCAGCTGGTCCTGCAGCACGAGCGCGAACTGGCGGCGCAGATCCGCGAGGTGGTAGTCGGGCAGGTCCACGCCGTCCAGCCGGATGACGCCGCTGGTCGGGTCGTAGAATCGCATCAGCAGGCCCATCAGCGTGCTCTTGCCGGCGCCGGTCATGCCCCGGATGCCGACCCTGGTTCCGGGCGGCGCCGCGAACGAGATGCGGTGCAGCACGGGACGGTCCGAGTCGTAGGCGAACGACACGTCGAGGAACAGGAGGTCGCCGCGCGCGCGCCCGATGCGTACCGCGTCGCGGCGCTCGGCGACCTCGGGCAACTCGTCGAGCAACGCGAAGGCGCGGTCCGCGCTGGCGAGGGCCGCCTGCAGGTCGGCGGTCTTCTTGCTGAGCGTCTTGAGCGGCTTGTAGATCTGCTGCAGATACGCCATCACGAGCAGCAGGTTGCCGAGCGAGAGGCTGCCGGCCCGTACCTGCTGCACGCCGATCAGCAGCGCGGCGGCGCTGCCCGCCGCCATCGCCACGCCGACGAAGACGTCGAAGGCCCCCTGCAGCGCGGCCACGTCGACCTCTCGCCGAACGCGAGTGTTGGATTGTTCCAGGAATCGGTCGTGCTCGCGGTCCTCCCGGCCGAACGCCTTGACGACGCGCACCGACGCGAGCACCTCCTGCACGACGCCCATCGCCGAGCTGTCCAGCTTCTTGATTTCCTTCCAGCGTCTCCTCAGGCGCGGCCCGAACGTGCGGACGAGCACGAACAGGACGGGGCTGACCGACAGCGCCACGGCGGCCAGGCGCCAGTCGATGCGCACGGTGACGTAGATCATCGCCACCAGTGTGACCGCGGCGCCGCACAGCGGGATGAGGCCGTCGATGAGGACACGCTGGATGGACGGGGCGTCGTACTGGATGCGGTAGGTGGAGTCCGACGTGCCGCGCGTGTCGTGGTAGGAGAGCGACAGGCGCTGCACGTGACGGAACAGCCGGGAGCGGAAATCCTGCGAGAGCTTCTCGCCCGTATACGTCTGGAGCAGCCCCGTCGTCAGTTCCTGCAGCGAGCCGAGGAGCGCGGTCGCGAGCATGAGGCCGGCGGCCACCGTCAGGAGCGCCGTCGGCGACGCCACGATGTGGCCCGGGAGCAAGGCGTTGAGCCAGGCCGGGAGCGGCTTGGAGCCGATCACGGTGTCCACGGCGATCTTCAGCGGGAGGGGCACGAGCAGGGCGAGCGGCGTCGACAGCAGTTGCAGGAGGAGGATGCCGGCGATATGCCCCCAGTAAGGCCGTGCATACGCCCCGAGCCGGCGGTAGAGCGCCAGGTGCGCCGCCATCGTTCCTCCGTCCGCGGAGCCATTCGCGCGTGGGCGCGCTCACCTCCGCCGCCGCACGCGGAGAGACGGCGACCATTCTACTCGCGTCCACGGACAATTCCACCGCGGTTGACCCCCTCTCGATCCATTCGGTAAACTCGCGAGACGCACTCACGCCAGTAGAGTTGCCGCAATCAGGGGTCGGATCGGTTTTCCCGACTTACAAGTCCGGGCTTTCAATATTGTCATCCGGGAAAACCGCTCCGACCCCTGGGGCCGCACGGAGGAATCAATGGGCAGTTCCGTGACACGGAAGATCATCGAGGCGCACCTGGTCGAGGGCCGGTGGGCGGCCGGCAGCGAAATCGCCATCCGCATCGACCAGACGCTCACGCAGGACGCCACCGGGACGATGGCCTACCTGCAGTTCGAGGCGATCGGCATCCTGCGCGTGAAGACCGAGCTGTCGGTCAGCTACGTGGACCACAACACGCTCCAGAGCGACTTCAGGAACGCCGACGACCACAGCTACCTGCGCACCGTCGCGGCGAAGCACGGCGTCGTGTTCTCGCGGCCGGGCAACGGGATCTGCCACCAGCTCCACCTCGAGCGCTTCGCCCGCCCCGGCAAGACGCTGATCGGCAGCGACAGCCACACGCCCACCGCGGGAGGGATCGGCGCGCTCGCGATGGGCGCCGGCGGCCTCGACGTCGCCTGCGCGATGGCCGGCGAGCCGTTCCGCATCAAGGTCCCCAAGGTCGTGGGGATCAAGCTCACCGGCGACCTGCGCCCCTGGGTCTCGGCCAAGGACATCATCCTCGAGCTGCTGCGCCGCGTGGACGTCAAGGGCGGCGTGGGCAGGGTGTTCGAGTACTTCGGCGAGGGCGTGAAGCGGCTCTCGGTTCCCGACCGCGCCACCATCACCAACATGGGCACCGAGACCGGGTGCACGACGTCGATCTTCCCGAGCGATCGCGTCACCAAGGCCTTCCTCAAGGCGCAGGGACGCGAAGACCAGTGGGTGCGTCTCGAGGCCGACCGGCGCGCGGGGTTCGACGAGGTGATCGAGATCGACCTCGGCGCCCTCGAGCCGCTGGCCGCCACGCCGCACAGCCCGGGCGCGGTCAGGTCGATCCGCGAGATCGGGAAGATCCCGGTCCAGCAGGTCTGCATCGGATCGTGCACCAACTCGTCGCTCAGGGACATGAAGGTGGCGGCGGCGGTGCTGAAGGGCAAGACGATCGCCGAGACGCTGCACCTGACGGTGAGCCCCGGCAGCCGGCAGGTGGTCGAGCACCTGGCCGCGGCCGGCGACCTCCGGGACCTGGTGGCGGCCGGCGCGCGCATCCTCGAGAACGCCTGCGGCCCGTGCATCGGGATGGGCGCGGCCCCGCCGTCCGGCGCGGTGTCGGTGCGCACCTTCAACCGCAACTTCGAGGGGAGGAGCGGCACCAAGGACGCGGCGGTCTACCTCGTGTCGCCCGAGGTCGCCGCGGCGACGGCGCTCAGCGGCGCCCTGACCGACCCGCGCGACCTGGGCGCGGCGCCCGCGATCAAGCTGCCGAAGCGGTTCTTCGTCAACGACAACATGTTCCTCCAGCCGCTGGACGAGGCGGCGGCGCCCGGCGCCGCGATCCTCCGCGGGCCGAACATCGCGCCGCTGCCGGCCTTCCCGCCGCTGCCCGACGTCCTCGAGGGGCCGGCGCTGCTGAAGGTGGGCGACAACATCACGACCGACCACATCATGCCGGCCGGCGCGAAGGTGCTGCCGCTCCGGAGCAACATCCCCGAGATCTCGAAGTACGTCTTCGAGGCGGTGGACCCGACCTTCGCCAGGCGCGCCAGGGACGCCGGCGGCGGGTTCATCATCGGCGGCGACAACTACGGCCAGGGCTCGAGCCGCGAGCACGCGGCGCTCGCGCCGAAGTACCTGGGCGTCAAGGCGGTCATCGTCCGGTCGTTCGCGCGGATCCACCTGGCGAACCTGATCAACTTCGGGATCGTGCCGCTGACGTTCACGAACCCGGCCGACTACGACGCGATCGAGCCCGGCGACCAGCTCCAGGTGATCGTCGGCAACCTGCAGGGCCGCGTGGTGCTCCGGAACGTCACCGACGGCACGGAGGCCGAGCTGGCGCACGCGCTGTCGCCGCTCGACGCCGAGATCCTCAAGGCCGGCGGCAAGCTGCCGTGGATCAAGGCGCGGACAGCAGAAGGCTCTCGGCTCTAGGCTCCGGGCTCCCGGCGGTGTCCGGCCCCGGGGCCTGGCGTCAGGCGGCAGGCGTACGGCGTAAGCCGTTCAATGAGGCGACCATGACCAAGATTGCGATGAAGACCCCGCTCGTGGAGATGGACGGCGACGAGATGACGCGCGTCCTCTGGGCGTGGGTGAAGGACAAGCTCATCCTCCCCTACGTGGACCTGAAGACCGAGTACTACGACCTCGGCCTGAAGCACCGCGACGACACCGACGACAAGGTCACGCTCGACGCGGCCGAGGCGAACAAGCGCCTCGGCGTCGGCGTCAAGTGCGCGACCATCACGCCGAACCACGAGCGGGTGAAGGAATACACGCTCAAGCAGCAGTGGAAGAGCCCGAACGGCACGATCCGCGCGGCGCTCGACGGCACGGTCTTCCGCAAGCCGATCCTCGTCCCGAACGTCACCCCCAGCGTCGCGAGCTGGAAGAAGCCGATCATCGTCGGCCGCCACGCCTACGGCGACGTCTACAAGAACGCGGAGATCGCCGTGCCCGGCCCCGGCAGGGGCGAGCTGGTGTTCACCGGCGCCGACGGCCAGGTCCAGCGCGTCCTCATCCAGGAGTTCGAGGGCCCGGGGATCCTCCAGGCGATCCACAACACCGAGAAGTCGATCCGGAGCTTCGCCAAGTCGTGCTTCAACTACGCGCTCGACGAGAAGGTGGACACGTGGTTCGCCACCAAGGACACCATCTCGAAGATCTACGACCAGACGTTCAGGCTGCTGTTCGAGGACGAGTTCGCCAAGGGCTACCACGAGAAGTTCAAGGCGGCCGGCATCGAGTACTTCTACACGCTCATCGACGACGTCGTGGCGCGGGTCATGAAGGGCGAGGGCGGGATGCTGTGGGCGTGCAAGAACTACGACGGCGACGTCATGTCCGACATGGTCGCCTCGGCGTTCGGCAGCCTGGCGATGATGACCTCGGTGCTCGTGGCGCCCGACGGCTGCTTCGAGTACGAAGCGGCGCACGGCACGGTGCAGAAGCACTACTACAAGCACCTCAAGGGGGAGAAGACGTCGAGCAACTCGATGGCGCTCATCTTCGCCTGGACCGGCGCGATGCGGAAGCGCGGCGAGCTCGACCGGCTGCCCGACCTGGTGGCCTTCGCCCACAGGCTGGAGCAGGCGTCGCTCCAGACGATCACCGACGGCGTGATGACCGGGGACCTGGCGCGCCTCGCCACCCCGCCGGCGAAAAGCGTCGTGGCCAGCGAGGAGTTCCTGGACGCCATCGCGCAGCGGCTTCGCGGGTAGCCGTTCCCTGTAGTGGCCAGTTGTCAGTGGTCGGTTGTCAGTCTGTCCCGCGTGACAGACTGGCAACCGGCAACTGACCACTACGCGGGCCCGCGAGAACTCGGAGGCCGTGAAGGACCGCCCTGCGGCGAGCGGCTCCCGTTCCTGCCCTACCAGTTCCTGTTGTAGATACTCCTGATCTCGTCGGCGTCCACCCGCTCGTCGAGCGAGCGGGCGCGCGCCTTCTCGAGCCACCGGTCGTTCGGGCGCATCCGCGCCACGCGGTGGATGTTGAGCAGGTGGTCGGTCGAGATGTTGTCGGTGCTCACGTTGCCCGCGTCGGTGCCGCAGGCGAGCGTCAGCGACGGCCTGAGGGTGTTGAACGTCCCGCCGATCGCCCCCTGGCTCGACGGCGTGTTCACCAGGATCCGCCCCGCGTTCATCGTCGCGAAGTCCTCCACCACCCGCTCGTCGTTGGCGTAGACGCCCACGGTGTGGCCGACGCCGCCCCAGCGGTTGAGCGCCTCGCACGTCTCGATCGCCCGCGGGTAGCTCTCGACGGTGTAGTAGGCGAGCACCGGCGCCAGGATCTCGTACGACAGCGGGTGGTCCGGCCCCACGCCCGCGGGCTCGCCGATCAGGATGCGCGTCGACTTCGGCACGGCGAACCCGGCGCGCTCCGCGATGAACCGGGCCGACTGGCCCACGATGTCGGCCCTCATGCGGCGCCGATCGAGATCGATGCACACGCCGCCGAGGGCGCGCGTCTGCTCGGGCGTGCAGAAGACGGCGCCCGCCCGCTGGAGCAGCGGCCGGAGCGTCCGGTCCACGTCCGGCTCGACGACGATCGCCTGCTCGCTGCCGCAGATGGTGCTGTGGTCGAACGTCTTCGAGAACACGATCGATCGGGCGGCGTGCTCGATGTCGGCCGTCCGGTGGACGTAGACGGGAACGTTGCCCGGGCCGACGCCGAGCGTCGGCGTGCCCGACAGCTGCGCCGTCCGGACGATCGAGCTGGTGCCGGTGGCGAGGATCAGCGCCAGCCTCGGGTGCTTCATGATCCGCTCGACGTAGTCGGCCTGCGAGCGCGAGATGCACTGGATGGCGTCGGCGGGCGCGCCGGCCGCCTCGGCCGCCTCGGCCAGGATGCGCGCCGTCTCGCGGATGCACTTCCGCGCCCCCCGGTGCGGGCTGAAGATCACCGGGTTGCGCGTCTTCATGCAGATGAGCGCCTTGAAGATCGTCGTGGAGGTCGGGTTGGTCACCGGGATGGTGGCGAGCACCGGGCCGCGCGGCTGGGCCACCTCGCTGATGCCGCGCACCGGGTCGTGGCAGATCACGCCGACGGTCTTCCGGGCCCGGATGTCCTCGTAGACGAGCAGGCTCGCGTAGGAGTTCTTGATGATCTTGTCGTCGAGGACGCCCATGCCGGTCTCCTCGAACGCCAGGCGCGCGAGCGCGACCCGGCCGTTCCAGGCGGCGCGGTAAACGGCCTCGACGATCCGGTCCACCGGCTCCTGGCCGAGCTGCCGGAAGGCCTCGGCGGCCCGGCCGGCCCTGGCGAGGAGATCGTTCGCGTATTGATCGATCGCATCCATGGCTCACGCACACCCTGAAATGGAGTCCAGCGAGACCGACATGTACAATGAGGCAGCCTCATTGTACCCGGTCTTGCCGGGGACCCGGGGCCACGAGGAGGACCGCGCGATGCCCGTGACCGGAATGGAAGAGCTGGAACGGTTCAGGGCGCAGTATCCGGACAAGTTCCTCCCCGACGAGGAGGTGTTCGCCCACGTCCGCCGCGGCGACCGGATCTTCCTCGGCACGGCGTGCGGCGAGCCGCAGCACCTGGTGCAGGCGCTGACCGACTACGTGAAGGCGCACCCGAAGGCGTTCTTCGACGCCGAGATCATGCAGGTCTGGACGCTCGGCGTCGCCCCGTATACCGACGAGCGGCTCAAGTCGAACTTCCGCCTGAACGCGTTCTTCATCGGCAACAACACGCGCGCGGCCATCAACAGCGGCCTCGCCGACTACACGCCGATCTTCCTGTCGCAGGTCCCGGGGCTGTTCAAGCGGCGGATCCTCTCGATGGACATCGCGCTCATCCAGACGTCGCTGCCCGATCACCACGGCTTCCTCAGCCTCGGCGTGTCGGTGGACATCGTCAAGGCGGCGGCCGGCAGCGCGCGGCTCATCATCGCCCAGGTCAACCCGCAGATGCCGCGCGTGCAGGGCGACGGCTTCCTGCACCTCAGCGAGGTCGACTACGTCGTGCCGTTCGACGAGCCGCTGCTCGAGTACCGCCCGAACGTGCCCGACGCGATCGCCACGCGCATCGGCCGGTACGTCGCCCGCATCGTCGAGGACGGCGACACGATCCAGGTCGGCTACGGCAGCGTGCCCAACGCCATCATGTCGGCGCTCGGGCGCAAGAAGCACCTGGGCGTGCACACCGAGCTTCTGACCGACGGCCTGGTGGACCTCATCCGGAAGGGGGTCATCGACAACTCGCGGAAGACGATCGACCAGGGCAAGACGGTCACCTCCTTCTGCATGGGCAGCCGGGACACCTACGACTTCATCGACGGGAACCCGACGATCGAGTTCAAGACGATCGACTACACCAACGACCCGGTGGTGATCGCGCGGCAGGAGAACATGTGCGCGATCAACAGCGTGCTCGAGATCGACCTGACCGGGCAGGCGACGGCCGAGTCGATCGGCCGGTCCTTCTACAGCGGGATCGGCGGGCAGGCCGACTTCATGCGCGGCGCCGTCCTGGCCAGGGGCGGAAAGTCGATCCTCGCCATCCAGTCCACCGCGGAAGAGGGAAAGGTCTCCCGGATCGTGCCGTTCCTGCCCGAGGGCGCGGGCGCGACGCTCAACCGCGGCGACGTCCACTACGTCGTCACCGAGTACGGCATCGCGCACATCCACGGCAAGAACGTGCGCGAGCGGGCGATGGACCTGATCGCCATCGCGCACCCGGCGTTCCGCCACCAGCTGGTCGAGGAGGCGCGCAAGGCGCACCTCGTCTACGGCGACCAGGAATTCGTGCCGGGCGAGCGGGGCGAGTACCCGGAGCACCACGAGACGCGCAAGACGACCAAGACCGGCCTGCCGCTGCTGCTGCGGCCGGTGAAGATCAGCGACGAGCCCGGGCTGAAGGACTTCTTCTACTCGCTGTCGGACCAGAGCATGTACCGCCGCTTCATGACGCCGCGGCGCGACATGCCGCACGAGCGGCTGCAGGAATTCGTGGCCATCGACTACGGGCGCGAGATGGTGATCCTCGCGTGCGTCGACGAGGGGGCGCGGGCGCCGGTGGTGGGGCTGGCCGAGTATTACATCGAGGAGGACGGCCTGACGGCGAACGTGGCCTTCGCCGTCACCGACTTGTACCAGAACAAAGGCGTGGGCACGGAACTGCTCGCCCACCTGACGCAGATCGCCCGCCGCCAGGGGCTCCACGGCTTCACGGCCGAGGTCCTGCGCGAGAACGAAGCGATGCTGCACGTGTTCGAGAAAATGAAGTTCCCGGTCGAGACGACGACGAGCGGGGACGTGTACCGGCTGAAGATCTCGCTGAAATAGGGATCGGGGATCGGGGATCAGGGACGAGGGGCGAGGGACGAGGGACGAGGGACGAGGGACCAGGGACGGGACACCGACGGTGACGGCGCAGTGGCCAGTGGTTCGTGATTCCGTGTAGTGGGTAGTGGCTAGTGGCCAGTGATCAGTGGTCGGTCAATCACGCGTGACGGACCAGCCACTAACCACTAGCCACTACAGGTGCCCGCTGCCTACTTCTTCGCCACGTGCCGGTTCACCAGCTCGATGATGCTGGTGACGGTGTTGAACGCCTCCGGCGACGCTTCTTCGTCGGGGATCGAGATCGCGTACTTCTTCTCGAGGAAGCGCTTCAGGCTCACCATGCTGAAGCTGTCCACGATCCCGCTCGAAATCAGCGGCGTGTTCTCGTCGAGCTGAATCTCGTCCACCTCGTCGTCGTCGATGTATTCGTTCTTGATGTACTCGAGGATCATTTCCTTCATTCATTCCTCCCGAAGCTGAACGGCTCACGCCTTACGGCTCACGGCTTACGGCTTACGGCTCACGGATTCCTCAGCGAAGCCCCCGATTCCTCATCGAAGAATCCGATCCCTCATCGAAGCCCCCGATTCCTCATCGCAGAACCCGATTCCTCATCGAAGAACCCGATCCCTCATCGAAGCCCCCGATTAATTATCATCCATCGTGCTGATATCCCCGATCGGCTGCCCCAACTCCTGAGCGCGGAGCACCCGGCGCAGGATCTTGCCGCTGCGCGTCTTCGGCACCTTGTCCACAAACGCGATCTCCTGCGGCATCGCGAGCGGCGACAGCCGCTTGCGCACGTGGTTCATGATGCTCAGCTCGAGGTCCGCGCTCGGGGTGAAGCCCGGGCGGAGCGCGACGAACACCTTCACCACCTCCATGTTCATCGGATCGGGCTTGCCGATGGCCGCCGACTCGGCGACCGCCTCGTGCTCGAGCAAGGCGCTTTCGATCTCGAACGGCCCCACCAGGTGCCCGCCCGTGTTGATGACGTCGTCGTCTCTGCCGCAGAACCAGAAGTAGCCGTCGCGGTCGAGGCTCGCCTGGTCGCCGCAGATGTACCAGCCGTTGAGGAACTTGCCGTAGTAGGTGGCCGAGTTGTTCCAGTAGGTCCGCATCATGCTCGGCCACGGCGGCCGGATCGCGATGAGGCCGACGCGGCCGGGGCTGGTGATCGGCTCGCCGCTGCGGGGATCGACGACCGCCGCCTCGAGCGCGGGGAACGGCCGCCCCATGCTCCCCGGCTTCACCTCCATGCCGGGAAGATTCGTGATCATGATCGACCCGGTCTCGGTCTGCCAAAAGGTGTCGTGGAAGTCGAGGCCGAACGCCTCGCGTCCCCACCGGACCGCCTCCGGGTTGAGCGGCTCGCCGACGCTGCACATATGGCGCAGGCTCGAATGATCGTGCCGCGCCACCGGCTCGAGGCCGTCGCGCATCAGCATGCGGATCGCGGTTGGGGCCGTATACCAGACCGTGACGCGGTGCTTCTCGATCGTCTGGTACCACCGGTCGCTCGAGAAGCCGGCGTCGAGCACGATCTGCGTCGCGCCCATCGCCCACGGCCCGATGATGCCGTAGCTGGTGCCCGTCACCCAGCCCGGGTCGGCCGTGCACCAGTAGACGTCGTCGTCTTTCAGGTCGAGCACGACCTTCGAGGTGAGGTACTGGGCGAAGACGCTGCCGTGGACGTGCATGGCGCCCTTCGGCTTGCCGGTCGTGCCGCTCGTGTAGTGCAGCACGCTCGGCGTCTCCGGGAACGCCCTGAACACCGGGTAGGTCACCAGTTGGTTGGCCATCATCGAGTACGCCACTTCGCCGTCGCCTTCGCGGAGCGGCCGGCCGTCGGCCTCCTGGTCGATCACGATGACGGTCTTCAGGGACGGCACCCGCTCGCGCACGCGCCGGACCTTCCCGAGGTGCTTGCGCTCGGTGATGATCGCCGTGGCCGCGCTGTCTTCCATGCGCGAGTGCAGCGCATCTTCTCCGAACGCCGAGAACAGGGGCTCGACGACGGCGCCGACCTTGAGGATGCCCATGAAGCCGATATAAAGCTCGGGGACGCGGTCGAGGAAGAGACAGACCCGGTCGAGGTTCCTGATGCCGAGGCCGCGAAGAAACGCCGCCCACCCGTTGGTGAGCAGCATGAGGTCGCGATAGGTGAACCGCTGCAGCTCGCCCTCGTGGTTCTCGTGCACGAGCGCGACCTTGTCGCCGCGGCCGGCCATCACGTGCCGGTCGATGCAGAGATCCGCGATGTTGAGCGAGCCGCCCTCGACGACGCCCAGCTCGCGCCGGGCCGCGTCCCACGTGATAGCCGCCCGCAGTTGTTGATAGTCCACCGTGCGGGACTGCACTGACTCCATGGTGCCTCCATGTGGCGAAGACAGGGCCGCCGAACCGTGGGGGCAGAAGGGGAGCGAAGCCGGCAGTCTAGCACAGCGGACGGCTCATGGCTCAGGGCTCAAGGCTCAGGGAAGGAGGCTCAGGGCTCAAGGCTCAGGGAAGGACGGCTCATGGCTCAGGGCTCAGGGAAGGACGGCTCAGGGCTCAAGGCTCAAGGCTCAGGGGGACGAGGGATCGGGGATCGGGGATCAGGGACGAGGGACACGAATGAGACACGTTGGATGGCTGATCGCCTGATGCGGCTCCTGCTCCTGCGCCTCCAGCCAGGCGGGAGGCGGTAGGGCCCGGATACAATGGGGCCATGGTGCTGTCATTGACAAACCGCGAACGGAACCACCTCAAAGCCCGCGCCCACGCACTGGAGCCGGTTGTGCAAGTCGGGCAGGCCGGCCTGACCGACAAGGTCGTGGCCGAGATCGACCGGGCACTCGCGGCCCACGAACTCATCAAGGTACGGATCGGCGTTGCGGATCGGGCCGGGCGCGCGGACCTCTGCGAAGCCATCTGCGCCCGCACCGGCGCTGCCGAAGTGCTGCGCGTCGGCAAGGTGCTCGGGCTGTGGCGGCCCCGCCCGGACCTCGGCGACGAAGACGCGACGCGGTGACCAGGCTGTTCGCCGGCCGGGCAGGGGCGGGGCCAAGACGGCGCGCGAAGCCAGGCGTGCCCGTGCCGACCGTGACGCGGAGCTGAACCACGTCTTCGACAACTCCGGGCGGCCACGGCCGTCGGTGCGTGAGCCCACAAATGATACAATGTGGTCTCAATCACATGAGAGAGAGACGAATCGGCATCAGGGAACTGAAGTCGACGCTGAGCGCGTGCGTGCGAGAGGTCAAGGCCGGCCGCACCCTCGTCGTCACCGAGCACGGGGAACCCGTCGCCCGGGTGATTCCCGAGACGCTCTCTGTCCGGGAACGGGTCGAGGCCCTGAAGAGGGCGGGCGCGGTCGCCTGGAGCGGCCAGCGGCTGCGGCCGGCAAAGCCGGCTGGAAAGCTCCGCGGCGCCAGAACGGTCGGCGAACTCCTGGTGAGGAATCGCGAGTGATTGCCTACCTCGACGCGAGCGCGCTCGTGAAGCTCTACATCGCTGAACGCGGGTCGCGGGAGACGATCGCGCTCACGGCCCAATCCGAGATGGTCGCGACGTCGATTGTCAGTCGCGCCGAGGTCGCCGCGGCGCTTGCCAGGGCGGTTCGGGTGGATCTCGTGACGGAGCGCGTTGCACGAAGGGCTCAGCGTGCCTTCGACAGGGATTGGCAGGATCTACTGCGGGTGCCGGTCACCGAGGCGCTCGTCGATCGAGCCAGAACGCTCGCGTGGGGTCACGCGCTCCGAGGCTACGACGCGGTGCACCTCGCATCCGCGCTGACGTGGCAGGAGTCCATCGGCCTGGACGTGATCGTGGGCACGTTCGACAGGCAGCTCTGGACGGCGGCGCAGGAGGTTGGCATGAGGGTGTGGCCGGAGGAAATGGGTCGGAGTCGCCGCGGGCCAAGGCCTCAGGGCTCAGGGTAGAACGGCTCAGGGCTCAGGACTCAAGGCTCAGGGTGGGACGGGGGACAAGGGACTGGGGATCAGGGATCGGGGATCAGGGATCGGGGACGAGGGACCGGGGCGAGAGGACGCCAGCACGCCTGGAGGCCGCGATTCTGGATCGTGAGCCGGACCGTGGGATGCCTCGCCGGACGAGCCGTTCGGAGCAGGCCGCGCTACTTGCCGGAAGGCGACGAGCGGCTGCGCCGGTTTCCCCGGCGCAGCGCGGAGCGGTCGATCCAGCGCGGATAGCGCCAGCCGGACGCAGAAGGCCGGAAACCGGTGCACCGCGAGGAGTCCTTCCCGGCCTGCGGAGCCGGATCGCGAGGCCGGGGCGCCCGCGGTTCGGCGAAGCCGGGAATCGCGGTCTCTCGTCTCGATCTTACGGGTGAGGTGCCACGACAACAATCGCGCCATGGCCCGGGACTCAACCCGCCTCGTTCGAGGCCCCGCGTCTGGAGCCGTGGAACCGTTCCCCGCTATACTCGCCAGCGATGCCCACCGATCCCCTGCACTACCTCGGCGTGGAGCTGCAGTCGCTGCGCGACCAGGGCGCCGCCCTCGACATCCGGGTCCTCGGCGGCGCGCAGGCCGCGCGGGCCGACATCGACGGCCGGAGCGTCGTGAACCTCTCGTCCAATAACTACCTCGGCCTGACGACGCATCCGAAACTGAAGCAGCGCGCGCTCGAGGCGATCGCGCGATACGGCGTCGGCACCGGCTCGGTCCGGCCGATCGCGGGGACGATGGACCTGCACGAGGAACTCGAGCGCCGGCTCGCCGTCTTCAAGCAGACCGAGGCGACGGTGGTCTTCCAGAGCGGGTTCACGGCCAACGCCGGCACCGTCTCGTCGATCCTGGCCCGCGAGGACGTCGTCGTGTCCGACGAGTTGAACCACGCCAGCATCATCGACGGCTGCCGCCTCAGCCGGGCGACGATCAAGGTGTTCCCGCACCGGGACGTCGGCGCGGCGCGGAAGATCCTGCGGGGGCTGCCGGCGGCGCAGCGGAAGCTGCTCATCACCGACGGCGTCTTCAGCATGGACGGGGACCTCGGCCCGGTCGCGGCGCTCTGCGAGATCGCCGAGGAGTCGGGCGCCATCATGATGGTCGACGACGCCCACGCGAGCGGCGTGTTCGGGCGCAACGGCCGGGGCACCGTGGATCATTTCGGCGTGCACGGCCGCGTCCAGATCCAGGTGGGCACGCTGTCGAAGGCGATCGGCACGCTCGGCGGGTACGTGGCCGGCAGCCGGATGCTCATCGATTTCCTGCGCCAGCGCGCGCGCCCGTTCATCTTCTCGACCTCGCATCCGCCGGCCGTCATCGCCGCGTCGATCGCCGCCGTCGAGGTGCTGCTCGAGGAGCCGGCCATCATCGACCGCCTCTGGGAGAACACCCGGCTCTTCAAGGACGGCCTCCGCGCCATCGGCTTCAACACCGGCGCCAGCGAGAGCCCGATCACCCCGATCATCGTCGGCGAGTCGGATTGCGCGACGCGGTTCTCGGCACGGCTGTTCGAGGAGGGGGTGTTCGCCCAGGGGATGGGCTTCCCGATCGTGCCGAAAGGCAAGGCCCGGCTTCGGACGATCGTGACGGCCACCCACACCAAGGATGAGCTTAAGTACGCCATCGACACGCTCAAACGGGTCGGGATCGAATTGGGAATCGTGTAGGGTTTTCACGCCCGGCCGGCTCAGCCAGATCGGGCGCGGGTGACGCCGGCTGACAATTCTGAAAGCGGGGCGCAAATTGCGTCCCGCGATCCCGTGATCTTCGGCCTCCTCGAGGCTCTCAGCCCGCCAATCTCGGCCCTCCGCGGCCCACTCCTGACCTTTCCGCCGGGATTCCTCTCCACTTCAGCCTGGCACAGACCATGCTAGGTGATTCCCCATCTCCTCAATCCGTCGAGGCCACAGCCAGCCGGCCGCGACCGACGTCAACCCCGCTCTGTTCCGGAGGGATAGCGTGGCAACCCGTGTCGATGACCGTCGTCGCGCGACGACGCCGGCGAGATACTCGCCGGCCGAGATCCTGCGATTCGAAGCCTGCGAACGTCGGCTGCACTGGGCGATCGCCGTCCCGTTCACGATCTGCTACCTGACGGCGCTGATCCTGGTCGCCGTGTACAACCCGGCTCCCACCCGGCCCTACCGTCTCGTCTTCGCCTGGGTCCACCGGCTGTCGGGGGTCTGCCTCACGCTGCTGCCGCCGCTCGTGCTCTTCATCCACAGGCGCGAGTTCCGCAAGCACCTGGGCAATATCAAGGAAGCCTGGTCCTGGGGGTTCGACGACCTCTTGTGGCTCCTGCTGATGGGACCGGCGACGTTCAGCAAGCGGGTGACGCTGCCGCACCAGGGGAAGTTCAACGCGGCCGAGAAGATCAACTTCATGATGGTGATGTCCACCTACCCGCTCTACATCGCCACCGGCCTGACCATCTGGCTGCTGCGGCCGGCCTACGTCTCCTGGATGATCCACCTCGCGATGGCGTTCGCCGCCACGCCGCTCCTGCTCGGCCACGTCTTCATGGCGACGGTCAACCCCGACACGCGCGTCGGCCTGAGCGGCATGATCTCCGGCTGGGTCAGCCGCGAATGGGCCCGGCACCACTACCGTCGCTGGTACGACGAGCAGTTCGGCCCGACCGGGCACGCCGTGCCCGTGGCGGCCGCCGCTCGAACGGCCGCCGCTCGAACGGCCGCCGCTCCGGAGCCCGTGACGCCTCCGGCGGTGCGCCAGATCCTGCCGCTGCGGCCCGCCCCCGCTCCCGCCGCGCGGGCCGCCCTCGCGCATTCCGTCCTCGCCCGCTCGGCGGCCGCCTCGGCGCCGACTCCGGTTCGCGCGCCCGCCGTCCCGGCGAGGGTCGCCGTCCGTCCCGCGGTGCCGGACCGCCCGGCGGCCGCGCTCAGGCCGGCCCCGTCGCCCCCGCCGGCGCCGCCGCGGCCAGCCCAGGAATGGGAATGGGCGTAGGCGGCGTGTGGCCGAGACGGCTGCCCGCCTTTCTGGCGCTGGTGCTGCTCGCCTCGGCGGGCCGGCTCGCGGCCGCTCCGCAGTTGCAGGTGTCCCCGGGGCCGCTGTCGCGCGCGCACGCGAAGCTGGAAGGCATCGCCAACTGTACGAAGTGCCACGACGCCGGCCGCACGCTGTCGGCCGAAAAATGCCTCGGCTGCCACAAGCCGATCGCCGAGCGGATGGCCAGCCGGAAGGGCGTGCACCGCGCCGTCGCGGGCGGCTGCGCGAAGTGCCACGTCGAGCACCGCGGGGCCGACGCCGATTCGCGCCGCCTCGACCGGCAGACGTTCGACCACGCGGCCGAAACCGGGTTCGTGCTCGACGGCCGCCACGCCGCCGTCGCGTCGAAATGCGAGGCCTGCCACAAGACGCGCAGCTTCCTCGCGGCCCGCACGGCCTGCGAGTCGTGCCACGCCGACGTGCACAAGGGCGCGCTGGGCCGCGACTGCGCGAAGTGCCACCGGACGACGGTCGAGTTCAAGCAGACCCGCGCCGGGTTCGACCACGCGACGGCCCGGTTCACGCTGACCGGGGCGCACCGCGACACGGCCTGCGAGAAGTGCCACGTCAACAAGGTGTTTCGCGGCCTCCCGTTCGAGGACTGCGCGCCGTGCCACAAGTTCGCGCACCGCCGCGCGATGGCCCGGACCTGCGCCACCTGCCACGTCACGGAGCGCTGGCTCGCGGCGGCACAGGGCTTCGATCACACGAAGACCGGATTCACGCTGGCCGGCTCTCACGCGCGGGTGGCGTGCGCGAAGTGCCATGCCGCCGGCGTCCGCGCGGCGCTCGCGCACGACCGCTGCGCCGCGTGCCACACCAATCCCCACCGCGAGAGCATCAAGGACGACTGCGGCAAGTGCCACGACGAGACGAGCTTCAAGAAGGGGAAGTTCGACCACGCCGTGCGCACGGGGTTCGCGCTCGCCGCCAAGCACGACGGCCTCGCCTGCGCCAAGTGCCACAAGGCACTCGGGCCCGCCGACGCGCCGGCCGCGCGCCGGCTGGTGGACTTCGGCGGCGCGAGCCGCGACTGCGCGTCGTGCCACAAGGACGAGCACAAGGGGGAGTTCGGCCGCTACTGCGAGTCGTGCCACACGCCTACGACCTTCAAGGTCGCGGCGTTCGTCCACCCGCGGACGCCCGAGTTCTTCGCGGGCGCGCACAAGGGGCTCGCGTGCGCCAAGTGCCACGTGCGCCGCGCCGACGCGCCTGGCTCGGTCACGGGCGCGGAGGCGGGCGCGCCGCCCGCGCCGCCGGGCCGCGGCGCGCCGCCCTCACCGGTCTGCTCCACGTGCCACGCCGACGTGCATCTCGGCCAGGTCGGCCCCGCGTGCGACCGGTGCCACGCGGTCGACGCGCCGAAGTTCGCGCCCGCCCGCTTCTCTCACGACACCGCGGCGTTCAAGCTCGCCGGCAAGCATGGCACCACGCCGTGCGTGAAGTGCCACCCGTCGCAGACGGCGGCGTTCCCCTCGGGCACCGGCACGGCGAAGCGGCTGAAGCCCGTCGAGGCCGAGTGCCGGGCCTGCCACAAGGACCCGCACCTGGGCCAGGTGGAGGGCTCGTGCGGTCGGTGCCACGCGCCATCCACTTTCAAGATGGCGAGGTTCAACCACGTGGGCCTCGAGAATCTGATGGGCGTGGCCACGCACTCGCGCATCCCGTGCCGCAGCTGTCACAAGACGGAGACGGGCCAGTTCCCCGCGGGGTGGGGGACGGCGATGCGGTTGAAGGTGGGAAGGACGTGCCTGGAGTGTCATCCGTAGGGGCGGGCCTTGTGCCCGCCCTGGACACCGGCCTTGTGCCCGCCCGTCAGGGCCTAATCCGGTAGGGCGACCACAAGGGTCGCCCCTACGTGTCCGCCCCCGCGAGCCTACTTCTTCGCGCCCGCGATCCTCTCGAACACCTGGACCCGCTTGTTGACCTGCTCGGCGACCAGGATCCGCCGCCGGGTCCGGTCCACGGCGATGCCGGCCGGAAGCTGCATCTGGCCGGGTCGCGCCCCCAGCTCTCCCACCCACATGAGGACGTCGCCCTCCGGCGTGAACATCTGGAAGTTGTTGAAGTCCGAGTCCACGACGTAGACGACGTTGTCGGCATCGACCGCGATGCCCTTCGGCCGCCGGAACTGCCCGGGCCGGACGCCGAGCTCGCCGAAGCTGGTGACATACGCGAGATTGGCGCCGAACACCTCGACGCGGCAGTTCATCGTGTCCGACACGTAGACACGGCCGTCCGGGCCCACTGCCACGCCGCTGGGAAAGTTGAACTCGCCGGGGCCCGAGCCGCGCTTGCCGACCTTCCGCAGGAGCCGGCCGGTCGCAGCCTCGTACACGAGGAGCACGTGCTTCCGGGCGTCCACGACGTAGAGCCGGCCGCGGGCGTCGTCCACGGCCAGCCCGCTCGGCGCCACCAGGTCCGGCTGACGGCCGATGGTGCGCTTGAGGTCCAGGTCGGACCCGAACACCAGCACCTGGCCGAGCCCGCTGTCGCCCACGTAGATGTTGTTGTCGGCGTCCACCGCGACGCCGACCGGCATGCGGAACGGCGCCTTCCCGGTGTGCTCGCCGATGGCGGTGAACGTCCGGCGCTCGACGTCCATCACGAACACCGCCGCCTGGCCCGTGTCGCTCACGATGAAGCGGCCGAAGCCGTCCACCGCCACGCCGAACGGCTTGGCGAACGCGTTCGGGTTCAGGGCTTCGCCCGTCAGCCGGCTCTTCCCGAGCAGCGCCTCCTTGAGCGACAGCGTCCTGGGCTTCCGCACCGCGCCGACGTCGACGGCGCCGGTGAAGACGTTGATGTAGCGGATCCGCGCTTCGTCCGGCGGAGGCGGCCACACGGTCTGCACGGGCGTCTTGTCAACCGGCGGCACGGCCCGCCCTGGCGCGGCGCCCGGACCGGCGGGAGCCGCGAGCAGGAGCAGCGCCGGGACCAGGGCCCGCCGAAGGTAGGCACGCGTCGCTCGTCTCATGGTCATCTCTCGTCTCAACGGAACTTAGTGACAGCCGGACGCCGTCGAGCAGTTGCCCTTCGAGTAACTGCGGGCGCCGGAGGCCTGGGTGAACGCCGTGAGGCGTGACGCCCCGAGGTTGTATGGAGCCGGGTCTGTCGTGAGCGCGATCAGGCCGCCCCGGAAGCTGCCGTGCGGGGACGCCGAATGGCACGCCTGGCAGGGCCGGGAGGAATGCTCTCCCACGCCGTGCACGTTGTTCGTGCTCCGCGCCGTCGCCGGGTTGTGGCAGTTGTAGCAGAACCCCGTCGTCGGGCTCGACAGCGTCGGGGCCGTCGTGCTCCACGTCGCGTTGGTGAACGCGAGCATGTAGGGGTTGGTCGATCCGTGCGGCCCCGCCGCCGCCGCCGCCCCGGTCGCCTCGTTGTTGCCGTGGCAGTCGGTGCAGTACATCCGCGTCGCCGTCGTCGTCGTGTTCCACGGCGCCAGGAGGTTGGTGGCCGCCGTGCGCAGGTGCGGCGCGCCGATGACCGGGTGATAGCTCCGGTTGTTCGGGTTGAACGCCGCCGCGACGTCCGTCTCGGTGCCGCCCGACGGCGCCGTCGGCGGCGTCGATGCGAACGCGTAGGAGGTGTGGCACTTGAAGCAGATCTGGTACTCGCGCGCGGCCGGCGCGACGACCGTGTAGGCGGTCTGCGCCACCGAGGTCATCGGGTAGGGGCCCGTCAGCGGCAGCACGGCCGGGTAAGCCGCCGGCTCGACGCCGGAGGCGCCGGCGAGCACGCCCGACACGATCTGGTTGGTGCCCGCCACGTGAAGCCCGGCGGCCGCGCCGTGCGAGTTGTGGCAGTCCTCGCAGTCCACGTGGCGCCGGGCGCCCGCGAAGTTGGTGGGCGACGCGCGGACCTCCGTGGCATCGTGCAGGATCGTCGCCGTGGAGGCCTCGAGCGGGTGCCGGTACGTCTTGGCGAAGACGGTCGCCAGGTTCTTGGCCGCCACCACCGTGTTGCCGTGGCACTGGAAGCAGACGTCGCGCTGGTTCACCGCCTTCAGGAGCCGCTGCGCCTGCGGCGCCGAGTGGGGGCGGTGGCACGCCTCGCAGCCGTTGTCGGCGACGGTGGCATAGCCGGTGTGCGCGCCGAGGCCCGCCACGCCGCCCGTGCTGGCGGCGGTGTAGCTCTTGGCCGACACGGCGTGCGACGACGAGGCCCACGACCACCCGGTGCCGGACCGGCGGTGGCAGGTCACGCACATCGCCGACGCCCGGTTCGTCTTCGCCAGGAACTTGCCCACCGTCGGGTCGAGCCACTGGCTGTGCGGGTCGTGGCAGGAGACGCACTGCACGAATCTCGTGCCGGTCTCGAGTTGAACGGCGTCACCCGCGGCCGGGTCGACGACCTCCGCGTTCGAGGCGTTGCGCGCGAACGAGACCGGGTGATCGTTGGACAGGTCGGTGCCCAGGCTGGCGGTGGCCGGGACGAACGCGCTGCCGGCCATCGCGATCGTGCCGTCGTTGACCGTCACGTTCACGGCAATCGTCCCGTCGTGGCAGCTCAGGCAGAGTTTGGCCGACCCCGACGGCTGCGGCGCGCTCGTGCCGGGGAAGGTGTTGAAGGTCCCGGGCGTCGTGCCCGACCGGAACGAGCTGCTCCCGTAGGTCGTGTACGTGGACGCGCTCGGCGCGTGGTTCCACAACTGGCGCGCCGGCGACGAATTGTGCGGCGTGTGGCAGAAGACGCACGGCTGCGTCTCGGTCGAGGCACGGCTCGCCGCCCCCCCGCGCACCGACAAATCGTGCTTCGACCCGACGACGTCGCTCGTCTTCTGGGCGTCCGCACGCGGCGCGGCCAGCACCGCCGCCAGCAGCGCCCCGACCACGATCGGTCTCCACAGCGCCCGATGCATCATCGTTTCGACCTGCAACCGCCTACCGCGCGTCCGGCTGGCTGACATACTGGAACACCTGCACGCGGCCGTTCAGCGCGTCGGCCACGAAGATCCGGTTCGCCGAGTCGATGTGCACCGCGCTCGGCAGCGAGAACTGGCCCGGCGCCCCGCCGCTGCCGCCGACGACGAGCAGCAGCCGGCCCCGGGCGTCGAAGATCTGCAGCACGTCGTGCATCGCCTCGGCCACGTAGACGTGGCCGTCGGAATCGAGCGCCACGCCCTTCGGCTTGTCGAAGTCGCCCGTGCCGTTGCCGAGCCGGCCGAACTCGCCGAGATACCCGCCGTCGCGGTCGAAGATCTGGATGCGCGCGTTCATCGAGTCGACGACGAAGATGCGTCCGTCACGCGCGACGGTGATGTCGGTCGGGTAGTTGAACTCCCCGGGCCCGGAGCCGCGCCGGCCGAAGGCGCGCCCGATCGCGCCGGTCGGGCTCATCTCGACGACCCGGCAGCCGAGCGTGTCCACGACGAGCAGGTCGCCCAGGGGCGTGACGGCGATTCCGGTCGGGCGCGCGAACACCGCCTCGCCCTTGACGACGCCGAGCGTGGCGCGGAGGCGGCCGTCGGGCTGGTAGCGGTAGATGCGGCGCTGGGCGGAATCCGAGACGTAGATGCTCTGGTCGAGGCCGATGGCGACGCCGACCGGCGACACGAAGGGCGCCGGCTTCAGGTACCAGGTACTTGCGGGCGCCCACGTCCACGACGTGCACCATGCGCTGCTCCGGGTCGGCGACAAAGAGGCGGCCGCTGGCGTCGGTGGCCAGACCGCGGGGCCGCAGCACGCTCGGCTGCCGCTTCCGGCCGAGCAGCACCCCGGCCGCGCGGGACAGCCACGACCCGTTGGCGCCGATGTCGCGCGGCGAGCTGATCGAGGTCACGAATCGCACGCGCTCCGGGTCCGGCGGCGACGGCCACACCGGTCCCTGCGGCGGCGGCGCCGGCCAGACCGAAAGGCTGCGGCCCGTGCCGGACAGGAGCACGATCACGACCGCCGCCAGGCCGACCATCGCCCGGCGGCCGGCGGACGAACGAGCGGGGGAGAAGAGTCGGATCATTTGATGAACAGCAGGTCGCGCCGGACCCTGAAGTAGATCCTCGAGTCGCGCACGTTGCCGAACGTGGTGGTCGAGTCGTACGTCTCCACGCCGAACTCCAGCTGCACCTGCCGCAGCTGGTAGGTGGCCGTGAGTTGCTCGCCGCGGAGGGTGAAGCCGAACAGCCCCGGGTACTCCTGGTCCATCCGGTGGATGCGGGCCTGGATCGTGAGGCCGGCGTAGGGCCGGATCTGGATGCTCACCGCCTTCGACCGATCGCCCGAGACCAGGAGGTTCCGCAGCAGGTCCGGCGTCGACGCCAGCAGCGCGATGACGTCGGGCCGGTTGCCGAGGATCGACGGCGAGAGCAGGATCGGGTTGGTGTTGGTCTGGTTGATGTCCACCGCCACGTCATACCACCGCGAGCCGATGCCGAGCGTGCCGCCCGTGTGCCGGTCCCGCGCGTCGGCATAGAGGATGTCGCGCAGCGAGTCATAGCGCGTGATCGAGGCGTGCACGGCGGCCCAACGGGGGCGCGTCGTCTCGATCCGCCCGGTGACGAACGTGGACTGAAGGCTCACCGGGTAGAAGTCGAGGCGGGCCACGCGCCGGAAATTGCCGTCCGCGCTCAGGCGGACCGCGTGACCGGTCGGTGTCGACGCGCCCACCTGGACGCCGCCTTCGCGGTAGGGCTCGCGCACCCCCTGGTTGGAGCGGGCCGTGCCGGCCGACGCGTCGGCGCCGGCGCTCAGCAGAAGAGCGTGCACCGAGTGTTCCACGCGGATCGTCACTCCCCCCGTCGTCAGCGTCGTCAGCGTGGGCGCCAGGTCAACCGGCACGCCGAAGGAGACCGTCTTGAAGACGGCGGCGGCGGTAAACGGCCGGCTGCTGTAGTCCAGCCGGGCTTCGCCGTCGCTGTAGACCGTGCGGCTGTTCAGCGAGCTTGTCGGCACCGGGCCGCCGCCGGCCTGGCCCGGATCGAGCTGGTGCGAGAGGATCGCTTCCACGGCGTTCGACGAGCGAGAGTACCGGCCGGTGGCCGAGAGGTTCTTCGTCACCTGGAACCGGATCGTCCCGTCGCCGCCGACGCCGGTGACGCTGCTGCCGGCCAGCGCGGAGCCGAGGTCGAAGCGCGACGCGCGGGCGTGAAGGTCGATGAACAGCCGCTTGGACGGGGCCAGCCGGGTCGTGACGTAGAACAGGTCGTTGCCCGTGCGGCTGCTGAGCCCGGCCCCTGGCACGTCGTAGAGCACGTCGCTGTGGACCAGGTCGGCGTCGAACTGAACCGTCGGCCTGGCGCCGCTGACTCGAAGCTCGGCCCGCCGCTCGCGATTGGTCGAGCTGTAGCCGAACAGGTAGTCGCGATCGTCGGTCTGCAGACCGGTTGACGCGGAGAGCTGGACCCGGGGAAGGTGCGGCGCCGAGACGTCCCAGGTGAAGCCGTTGGTGGTCCGGACGCCCTGCACGTGGCGCAGCGAATCGAGCCCGTTGCCGCCCGACTGGAAGAGGCTCGAGATCGACGTGCGGTCGGTGTAAAGCCGCAGCGGCGCCGATCGGCCGCTCAGCACGCCAACGTCCAGGCGATAGCTGTTCATGTTCGACGTGTCGAGGAACGAGCCGCCCGACGACGAGTTGGTCGTCCGGTTCAGCTGGAACTCGCCCGAGAAGTCCACGCTGAAGATCTGCGGGTCGAGCACCGCGAACGACGCGGCGACCGTCGCCAGGCCGCCCAGCTCGCGGTGGTTGAGGGTGTTCGAGTCCTGGTGCACGTTCGCCTCCTGGTAGTCGAACCCGACGCTCGCGCGAAGCGACCGGGGCTTGAACCAGCCGGCGAACGCGGCGCCGCGTTCCGCATCGCTGCCGATCGGCGGCGGTGGCAGCATGGCCCGTCCCGGCCGGCTTGCCGATGCGGCGGCCGCCGCCACTTCGGCCAGGCTCGGGGTGTCGGCCGTCGCGGGAACGTCGATTGGCTCCGCAACAGGCGGCACCGTGGTCAACTGGGGAACCTCGGCCGCGACCGCAACGGGCACCGCGGCAGCCGGCGCGGGAACCTCGGCCGCGACCGCAACGGGCACTGCCGCCGCGAGCGGGGGAACCTCGGCCGCGACCGCAACGGGCACGACCGTGGAGAGCGGGGGAGCCTCGGCCGCGACCGCAACGGGCACCGCGGAGGGCGCGGGAACCTCGGCCGCGACCGCAACGGGCACTGCCGTCGAGAGCGGGGGAACCTCGGCCGCGACCGTAACGGGCACGACCGTGGAGAGCGGGGGAGCCTCGGCCGCGACCGTAACGGGCACGACCGTGGAGAGCGGGGGAGCCTCGGCCGCGACCGCCGGCGGATTGGCGCCGGCGCTCTCGACGACCGCCGGAGCGACCTCGACCGCGGCCGCGCCGGCCGGCTGCGTCGGTTCACCGGCCTGATCCGGGATGTCCGTCACGAGCCATTCCTGTCGCACCCATCCGGGCGGGGTCGGCATCCCGCGCTTGGTGACCGCGACAACGACCCAACACCACCCGTTCTCGCGATCGAAGACCATCACTTTCGTGCCCGGCGGAAGCGTGGCCACCGCCGTGGAGCGGGTGTTCGGCCGCGCCTTCACCGGAACCGGCCGGGCGCCGACGTACCACGACTCGCTGGCCCGGGCCGCCGACGGGTCGAGCAGGAGGGCGACGGCCAGGAGCGCGGCGCAGCACCACCGCGCGACTTCTCTGGCGGCCGTCATCGGGCGGCTCCGTTCGCGGGCGACCGGCCCATGCGGATTCCCGTGACCACGTCGTCATCCGGCAGGTTCACCGGCCGGGTCCGCTCGAGCTCGGCGTCGCGAATCTCGACGCGCGCCGCCGCCAGCAACCGCGCCGTCCAGGCGCGAAGACTGCTGGCGCGACGCTCGCGCACGAGCCGCCCGGCGATGATTGGCCGCGCCTGCTCGAGCGTGAGCTGCGCGGGAGGCTGCCGCTCGAGCACCTCGAACACCTCGAATCCGTAGAGGGAGCGTCCGAGCAGCGGCCGGCCAATCGGCGCGGCGAACACGGCGTCCTCGAACTCGCCGTCGAGCCGCCCGCGATGGACGAAGCCCATGTCTCCGTCCTTCACGCGGTATTCGTCTTCCGACACCCGGCGCGCGAGCGGGCCGAACGGTTCGCCCCGCAGGAGGCGCGACAGCGTCGCCCGCGCCTTGGATTCGGCCGGCGCGGCCGTCGCCGCGTCGGCGGGATCCACGCGGAAGAGCATCTCGCGAAGGTGCACCTGCTCGGGGCGCTGGAACCTGGCGCCATTCTCGCGGTAGTAGGCCGCGATGTCCGATTCGGCGACCGTGACACTCGAGTGGGCGTTGCGGGATTCGCGCACGAGGACCGCCTTCGCGAGGCGTTCGCGGAAGGCGGCCTCGTCGAGGCCGTTTTCGCGCAGCGCCCGGGCGAACGCGTCGGCGGTGTCGAATCGCGCCTTCGCCGCCGACACCTCGGCGGCGACGGCCGCGGGCGAGGGGCGGCGACCGGCGTCCCTCGCCTCGCGGTAGATCAGTTCGTCGAGCACCAGCTCGTCCAGGGCGGCTCGCTTCAGCGAGAGCATCTGGTCGGGCGCGATGCGGCCGTGATACGAGGTGAGCGGCAGGATCTGCGAAAGGCGCAGGTCGAGGTCCTCGGCTGTGATGGCGGTGCCGTTCACCAGCGCCACCGTCGGCGTCGTGACCCGGGCGGCGGCGTCGGATCGCCAGACGAGCAGCGCGGCGGACGCGACAAAGCCCACCAGGGCAACGGCAACGATCGAGCCGGGTCCCACGCGGGCTCGGCGGGCGGACAGTGACACTTGAACCTCGCTGGCAAGACGGACTGGTCGAGAGAACCCTGAATCGTGCGATCTTGCGATCGTGCGATCGTGCGATCTGGAGATCGCGCGACCTGGAGATGACGGCTTCACTTCGCACGAACGCCACATCGCAAGGTCGCACGATGTCCGTAACTGGTCGGCCCGGGTCCCTCGAGGCACGGCGGTGGCAGCGACCTCGTCCCTTGGGGGACCCGGTTCCGGGCGACGCGACCGGCCACGCGGGCCTTCAGGCCCGCGCGACCGCACTGGCAAGCCCTCTGCTCAGATGTGGCAGGCCAGGCAGAGCGCGCTGTTGGTGTTCGGAGAACGGAGGAAGTTGGCGGCGTTGATGTGCGCGTCATGGCAACTGCCGCACTCGACCCGGCGCGCGCCCGCCACGCCGAACAGCTTGACCTTGGAGGCATCCGGCGTCTGCACGAGCTTGGCCGGCGTGCCCTGTCCGGTGAGCGACGCGTCGTAGCTGAACCCGACCGGATGATCGTTGGTCAGATCGGTCCCGAGCCGTGTCGCCGTCGTGACGGCCGTCGTCTTGAACGCGGTCCCGGCCGGCGTGTTGATCACCGCGTTGAGCGCCGTCGTGCCGTCGTGGCAGCTCATGCAGAGCAGGCTGAGCGCCGAGCTGGCGCCCAGGCTCACCGCCCCGCCCTTGAAGTCGGGGTTCGTGGTGATGTCGTACGACGTGAAGGTGGTCGCCGTCGGCACGTAGGTCCGGTTCCAGAGCACGGCCTTGTAAGTCGTGTTGCTGTTGTGGGACGTGTGACAGGCGGAGCAGGCGTCACCCGTGTTGCCCGTCGCACGCACGTCGTGCGCTCCGCCGAGCATGGCGCTCTTTTGCGCCGCGGCCTGGCGCGACGACAATACTGCGGCTGCGAGCACGAGAACTGTGATCCATCGTCTCATTACTGTTCGCTCCCTCATCCGGGCGGCGTCGGACACCAGCCCGGCAGTTGACCGGCTGCCGCGTCATGCGGCGGCCGGCCGTGCACTTGGACGGCACGTTGTTCACGCTGGGACTTGCGCGACGTCGGGTCCCCGCTGCCGAGAGCCCGATTTCGCACGTCGCCTCCGCCGCGCGACAAACAGCGCGCCGGACATGGTCACGACACGGCGGCGACGTGCGCTTCGAGGTGAGATCCCGCTCGGGTGTTTTACAAGGGCTGTGCCACGTGAGGCGTGAAACGCCTCACAGGCAAGTGCTGAGCTTTGAGCTGGAGCGAGAGGCGGGGGTTCCGGAGGCGATCCCTGAACTGCTCAGTTTACGACGCGACCGTGAGCACCGCCGTCCACGGAAGAACGGCCGCCACAAAATAGAGGGCCGTCAACAACGCGACCAGGCGATGGGCGCCCGACACGTGCAGGGCGGCGCCGAGGCCGCAGGCGCAGAGTTTGGCCGACAAAAGGCCCGGACCAAGCCCGACAGTGGCCATCAGGCCGGCGAGGAGCGGATTCCCCTCGGTGACGTGACCGACCGAGCTCACACCGACATAAGTCAGCACCCCGTCCAGGGCCTGCGCGAGTACGAACCCGATCACGACGCCGTCGCCGAAGCGGGAGTCCGCAGATCTGTTGAATATCCAGCGCCAGGAAACCATTAGTCGCCCCACTGGTTGACTTTGGGCCCTATTCAGGCCTCTAAACCCTTGCAAGAACAACAGTTGTGCCAGCGCGTGGCGTCGAGCAGCGGCGCGCAAGAGGCGTCGGGGACGAGACTCACCCTCGAACCCAGGAACCAGCCGCACAGGGTGTAATAGTTACGTCGTCGTCGGTGAATCCAGGGTTTCGAGGCAGGCAGGATGTCAAATAGCTGAAAGCTCGTCGCTTATCCCTATGGCACGAAATGTGATATAGCTCGCAGTGAATGCGACGGACCCTCCTTCTCTCGCTCGCGCTCGTCTCGTTCCTGGCCCAGACGGCCGTGGGGCAGACGCCTGGCTCGGCCGAGGCCCCTCTGCCGACGTTCCATTCCGGCATCGACCTGGTCACCATCAACGCCGTCGTGCGTGACCAGCACGGCCGCGTGGTGACCAACCTGAAGCAGGGCGACTTCTACGTGGTCGATACGGGGGCCTGGCGCCCGATCAAGGAGTTCCGCACCGAGGAGGCCCCGGTCAGCGTGGCGCTGCTGTTCGACGCCAGCGGCAGCATGCACGTCGCCGAGAAGCTCGAGGAAGCCCGGCGTGCGGCCCGGCAGTTCCTCTCCTTCCTGCAGCCGGGAACCGACGAACTCGCCATCTATTCGTTCGATACGGGCCTTCGCCGGCTGCAGCCGTTCGCCCCGTTCAGGGCCGATGGGACCCTCGAGAGGTCGCTCGTCAAAGTCAGCCCGTTCGGCATGACGTCGTTGTTCGATGCCATCGCCGCAACCGCCCGGGAAGTCGCAGCCCAGCCGAACGCGCATCGGGCCGTGATCGTCCTGACCGACGGGCTCGACAACAACAGCCGCCTCACGGCGGCCGAGGTATCCGGCATCGCCAGCTCGATCGACGTGCCGGTCTACATCCTGGCCGTTGTCTCGCCACTCGATCATGCCGGCGTAGCCACCGCGGTCAGTACACAGCACCCCGTCCCGGTCGGCAAACTGGCCGACCTGGCGCGGTGGACCGGGGGCCGATTCTTCGAGACGAGCGCGCTGGTCCAGTCCGGGCTTGCTGCTCGAGACATCGCCGAGGAGCTGCGCCACCAGTATTTCATCGCCTTCGAGCCGGCCGGCCGCGAGGGCTGGCACCCGCTCGAGGTGCGGGCGACCGATCGCCGCCTGGTGGTGCGCGCGCGAAGTGGCTATTTCACTGGACCGGCTCGTCAGGTTAAGCTAACGCAGGATGATCGTGAGGATTGAAGGAGGCACCTTATGAGATTGTTTGTTGTCGCCGTTTCCGTGGCCGCGCTGGCGGCCGGGTCCACCGCGTGTGCGACCAAGAACTTCGTCAAGGAGCGCGTGGGCCAGGTGAACGACAAGGTGGAGTCGGTCTCCAAGTCGCTCGAGGAGACGCAGGAGCGGACCCGCAAGAACGAGGCCGCCATCGCCGACGCCAACGTGAAGATCGGCGCGGTCGATCAGAAGGCGGCGGCGGCGAACACGGCCGCGGCCGGCGCGCAGACGACGGCCACCACGGCGGTGAGCAAGGCTGACGCGGTTGACCAGAAGACCAAGCGGATCCTCTACCAGGTGACGCTCAGCGAGGACCAGGGCAACTTCAAGTTCGACAGCGCGGTGCTGCCCGACTCGGCGAAGGCCAAGATCGACGACCTGGTGAAGCCGCTGCTGGCCAACCCGAACGGCAACTACTTCACCGTCGAGGGCTACACGGACAACGTGGGGTCGCGCGACTACAACATGAAGCTGGGGCTCGCGCGCGCGGAGGCCGTCCAGCGCTACATCTACGAGCAGTACCAGGTCCCGCTGTTCAGGATCAGCGTGATCAGCTACGGCCCCGACAATCCGGTTTCGCCCAATACGACCAGGGATGGCCGCGCGCAGAACCGGCGCGTCGTCATCAAGGTCCTCAACTAGGCTCAGGGCTGAAAGGCCCAAGGCCCAAGCCAAGAGGCTCAGGGCTCAGGACTCAAGGCTCAGGTGGCCCAGGGTCTTGAGCCCGAGCCTTGAGCCTTGAGCCTCCTGGCGTGAGCCCTGAGGCTCAAGCCCTGAGTCTACAGTCCCGCCGCCGTCGAGGCGCGCTCCGCGTCCGGCACTCCCACCACCACGCTCGCCATCGGCTGTCCCTCGATGGCCGTCGCGTAGAGATACTCCATGTTGATGCCGGCCTCGGCGATGAGGCGCGTGACGCGCAGCAGCGCGCCCGGGTCGTTCGGTGCCGTGGTGTAGATCACGTCGCGCTCCTCGACGTGGTAGCCCCGCTCTCGCAGGACGCCGGCCGCGTGCGAGGGGTTGTCGACCAGGATCCGCACCATCAGGGAAGAAGCCAGGTTGATGGCGACGATGTTGATGTGCTCTTCGGCGACCACCTGGCACACCCTGGCCAGCGTGCCCGGACTGTTCTGGAGGCGCAACGTGAGTTCGGTGCGAATGGCCATTGAGCGAATCTAGCACAAATGCCGGGGGGCGGCACCGGACGGGCGGGGGACAGGGGCTCGGGACGCGGGGCAAGAGACGCGGCAGAAGTCGCAAGCGGTCAGTGGCCAGTTGCCAGTTCCCAGTCGATCAGTCGGTCACACGTGACAGACTGACGACTGAGCCACTGACAACTGGCCACTACGGAACCCAGCACTCCTACTTCTTCGGCGCGGCCGTCTTCGCGGCGGGCTTGGCGGCCGCGATGGTCACCTTCGACGCCACGTTCTTGCCGTCGGCGACGGTGTAGGTCACCAGGACGTGCTTGCCTGTCGCGTCGGCGGCCGTCACCGCCTTGGCGCCCATCATGATCTTCGCATTCGGGGCCAGCGTGAACACCTTGTCGCCCACCGTCAGTTCCTTGGTCGCCTCGTCGAACTTGCCCTCGCCCTTGAACGACAGCTTGGCAGCCTTCGCCGGCTTCGCGGCCGGCGCCTGGGTCGCGGCCATCGGCTTGGCGGCGGTGACGGGCTTGGCGGCGGTGACGGACTTGGCGGGGGTGGCCGTCTGGCCGAACCCCATCGTGCTGAACGCGGCAACGGCGACAACGGCCGTGAGAACGGTAACCAATCGGCGCATGGAAACTCCTCCGGTAATGGATGTGGTTGGACTCGTGCCGCCGGCGCACTCGCACGGCCGCGTACTTTGCACACCCAAATTGCGTACCAAGCTGGCCACGACCGCGTGAGATGGTGTAAATTACTCTTACCAAGGGACTTACATGAAGACACGCGGCGTCGAGCCCACGCCGTCTTCGCGGCCATCCCGCCCCAACGTGGCGAACTTGCTCGTCCGTCTCCGCGTACGCCTGCCGCTCCTGGTGGCGTTGGTCCTCTCGGTTGTCGTCGGGGCTGCCGGCTATTGGGAGCTCCGCACGTTTGAAACGAGCATCACCGCCGATCTGGTTGGCGTGGCGCGCTCGACGGGCCAGGCGGTGGCCGACGACATCGAGGTGGGCGACGACCCGGCGGTGCGGGACGACCTGGCCGACAGCCTGCGCGACTTCGCCTACGCCGTCCCGTCGATTCGCTCGATCCTCGTGGCCAGGGTGGAGAACGACACGCCGACCGTCGTGGCCAGCACTTCATCGGCCGAAGGCCAGGACTGGCTGGCGCTGGCGCGCGAGGCGGTCAAGCGCAACGAAATCGTGACGGCCGAGCCGGTGAAGCAGATCCACCTGGTCGGCGTGCCCGCCAAGCGCGACGGCCGGGTCTGGGGCGCCGTCGTCGTGACCTACTCGCTGGCGTCGGTCGAGGCGCTGCGGCGCGAGGGCCGCAGCGTCGTGCTCTGGTTCGTGCCGGCGGCGGTTCTCCTGATGACCCTCGTGCTCGACCTGCTGATGCGCCGGCTGGTGCACAAGCCGATCGACGGGATTCGCCGGACCATGCAGCGGGTGAGAGCGCGCGACCTCGGGGCCCGCGCGCCGGTTCTGCGCAACGACGAGATCGGCGCGGTGGCCCGGGGGCTCAACGAAATGCTGGCCGAGCTGGAGGGGGTCAACGTGTCGCTCCAGGAGCGGATCCGCGAGGCGACCAGCGAGCTGCGCGCCAAGAACGAGGAGCTGGTGGAGAGCTACCAGCGCGTCTTCGCGCTTCGCGAGGCGCTGGCCCGGGCGGACCAGATGGCGGCCGTGGGGCACATGGCCGCCAGCGTGGCGCACCAGGTCGGCACGCCCTTGAATCTCATCTCCGGCTACGTCCAGATGGTCCGCGAGGACGAGGGCGTGGACTCGCGCGTCACGCGGCGGCTCGAGATCGTGCAGGAGCAGATCGCCAAGGTCACCTCGATCGTCCGCGCGATGCTCGACCACGCCCGGCGGCCGGTGCCGAAGGAGCCGACCGACCTGGCCGAGCTGCTGCGGCGCGTGTGTGACGTGGCGCGGCCGAAGCTGGACGAGCTCGGTGTGCGGCTCGACCTGGCGACCGCGGCCGTGCCGCCGGTCATGGCCGACGCGGTCCAACTCGAGCTGGCGCTGCTCAATCTCGTGTCGAACAGCCTCGACGCCATGCCGGCCGGCGGGGTCATGTCGATTTCACTCGGGCCGGACGGCCACGGCCGCGTGCAGATCGAGGTGGCCGACACCGGGACCGGGATCGCGCCCGAGTTGCTGCCCCGGATCTTCGAGCCGTGGGTGACGACGAAGGACGCCGGGCGCGGCACCGGCCTCGGCCTGAGCATCACGCGCGACGTGCTGGCCAGCCACGGGGGGACGATCTCGGTGAAGAGCGAGGTGGGCGTCGGCTCGGTGTTCACGATCGACCTGCCGGCGGCGACGGCGCCGCGGCCCGTAGAGTCCGAGAGCGACTGAGTCCTTATGCCGAGAATCCTGATCGTCGACGACGACCGCGAGACGTGCCGGTTCATGGCCGACCTGCTCGCGCGCCCGGACCGGGAGATCGAGTCGGCCTACGATCCCGGGACCGCCCTCGCGCTGGTCAAGACCCGGGTGTTCGACCTGGTGATCTCGGACATCAACCTCAACGCCGAGCAGTCGGGCCTCGACATCCTGCGCGCCTTCCGGGAGTCGAGCCCGCGCGGCCACGTCCTGCTCATCAGCGGCTTCGGCACGCTCGAGACGGCCATCGACGCGGTGCGCGCCGGCGCGTTCGACTACATCAGCAAGCCGTTCGACATCAACGAGGTCAAGGCCACCGTCGAGCGCGCGCTGGAGCAGACCGTCGCGCCGGCGGCCCAGGCCGCCGCGCCGTCGCGCGGGGTGCGGCCGCCCGCGCTGCTCGGGAGGACCGCGCCGATGCTGGCCGTCTACAAGCAGATCGCCCACGCCGCCGACGCCGCGGTGCCGGTGCTGATCGTCGGCGAGAGCGGCACCGGCAAGGAGCTGGTGGCCCGGGCGATCCACTCGCACGGCCAGCGCGCCGCGCGCCCATTCGTCCCGGTCAACTGCGGCGCCATCGCCGAGAGCCTGCTCGAGTCGGAGCTGTTCGGTCACGTGCGCGGGTCGTTCACCGGCGCGGTGAGCGACACCAAAGGGATCTTCGAACAGGCGCACGGCGGGACGGTCTTCCTCGACGAGATCGGGGAGACCTCGCCGGCGCTGCAGGTGAAGCTGCTGCGCGTGCTCGAGGAGGGAGAGCTCCGGGCCGTCGGCGCGAGCCGGCCGACGCGGGTGGACGTCCGCGTGGTGGCCGCGACCAACGTCGATCTCGAGAAGGAGGTGGCCGGGCAGCGGTTCCGGCAGGACCTGTTCTACCGGCTGAGCGTCATCGCGATCCGCGTCCCGCCGCTGCGCGAGCGCCGCGCCGACATCCCGCTGCTGGTCGGCCAGTTCCTCCTCAACGCCTGCACCCGCGCGGGCCGCCAGGTCGAGCTGACGACGGCGGCGCTCGAGGCGCTCACCGCCCACGCCTGGCCGGGCAACGTCCGGGAGCTCGAGAACACGGTCGAGCGGCTGGTGCTCTTCAGCCGCGGCACGGTCGTCGACCTCGGCGACTTGCCGCCGGCGTTTCACCGGGCGCCGCCCGAGCTCGAGGACCGGCTGTTCGGCGGCCTCCCGCCGCTCGACGAGATCGAACGGCGCTACCTCCTGCACGTGCTCGACAGCGTCGCGGGCAACCGCACGAAGGCGGCCGAGATCATGGGCATCGACCGCCGCACGCTCTACCGGATGGCGGAGAGGTTTGGACTGGATCTCAAGGAAGGGGACTCGTAGGCCGGCTTACGGCGTACGCCTCACGGCTTACTACGTCATGAGCCGGGGCGCACCCTGGCCCATGAACACCGAACGCCGCGTCTCGGGTCTGCCACTTCGCAAAGCGGCCCCTCCATGGCTGAGCGGTCGGGGCAGGTTTACGCTTTGCTCCGGGCAGACCCTGCGGCGCAGCATAGGGCCGATTGGGCGGCCGTCGCCCCGGCGCTATTTTCTGAGCACGGCGTCATAAGCCGGGGCGCACCCTGGCCCATGAAAAGGGCATTGTCTGCGCTCGGTCGGTCGCGCGCACGGGTTGGCGCCACACGCAGGCCGGCTGGCGATGTCTCGACGGGCGGGTGGCGCCAGGCGGGGGCCCCCCAGCGGGCCGAGCGCGACGCCCGTGACAAGCGCTGTGTGCGCGAGGACGCTGGGGGATCCTGGCGACAGGACCCGCCGGCGCCAACCCGTCCCCTCCCCGCGGTCCCGTCATCGAGCGGATTGCCGAGCCCCGGCACTATCTTCTGGGCACGCCTCAGGCCAAGTGGCTGAAGGCTTCCGCCTCCGCCGCGCATGATCCGCGCCGGCTACGGCGGACCCGCCGAAGCCCACGGGGCGAAGGCCGGCAGGGCTCAGGCCAAGAGGCTCAAGGCTCAGGACTCAAGGCTCAGGAGGAACGAGGGACGACGTTCACGCGTAGGGGCGGGCCTCGTGCCCGCCCGTCAGCTACTTGTTTCTCCCCAGGTACGTGGTGAAGTCGGTGTTGGGCGGCGTCCGCCCGAGCTGCCGCAACTGGGTGGCCGCCTGTCCGCGGTGATAGGTGGAGTGGTTGACAACGTGCTGAATCAGGTGGCCGAGCGGATTCGCGAACGCCTGGCCATCCATCGTGCGGTACGCGATCGGACGCTGCAGATCACCGTCGGTCAGCGAGGCCAGCAACGACTCGCGCTGAGACTCGATCCCCGCGAGTTGAGACAGGAGCTCCGTCAGCTCCGGGCGCGCCACCCAGGAGGGCCTGGCCGTGGGGCTGTCACCGAGCCAGCGCTTCAGCCAAATCCACTCGGCGCTGACGATGTGGGCGAGTGTCGCGCCGACCGCGGGGAAGCTGCTCGCGACGACGGCGTCGAACTGCTCCTGCGTCAGCTCTCCAGCCGCCGCGAACATGCGCGCGTTGGCCCACGAGTCGTATTCGAACAACTCCCTGGCTTCGCTGGTGGTCATCCCGATCCTCCGGGTCAGCTTCCGTCTCTCGCGGGCAAAAGGTCGTCAGGTGTTCTCTTCAATCGAGGGTAGCCGCCCGCTCGGGGTGAAGTCCATCCTGCCGCTCCCCTGTTGCTCCCCCTGCTGCTCCCCTTGACGTTCGACAGGACTTGGCCTAGTCTCTTGTCGAACGCTTAGGGGTGGTACACCGCATGGACGTAGACAAGACGGAACTCCTCCAGGGCACGCTGGACCTCCTCATCCTGAAGACACTGGCGCTCGGCCCCATGCACGGCTGGGGCATCTCGCAACGAATCCACCAGATATCGAAGGACGTCCTTCAGATAACTCAAGGCTCCCTGTATCCCGCGCTCCATCGTCTGGAAGTTCGACGCCTGGTCGCGTCCGAGATGGGCACCTCGGAGAACAACCGGCAAGCGCGCTTCTACCGTCTCACGGCGGCCGGCCGGACGCGCCTCGCCGCCGAGACCGAGACCTGGGGCCGCCTGTCGCTGGCGGTCGGTCGGATCCTGCGCGCGGCCCCGGAGGGCGGCTGATGTGGCTTGAACTGCGCAATCGCGTCGAAGCGTTGATGCGACGCCGCAAGCTGGACGCGGAGGTGGACGCCGAGTTGCGCTTCCATCTGGAGATGCAGATAGCGGAGCATGTTCGGGCCGGCATGTCGCCCGAAGAAGCACGCCGCGCGGCGCTCCTCGCGTTTGGCGGCACGACGCAAACGACGGAGGCGTGCCACGAGGTGCGGCACACCTGGCTCGACTCGCTCTGGCAGGACTCGCGGTACGCGGTGCGGAGCGTGCTCCGCCGGCCGGCAATGTGCCTTGCCGCCGTCTGTCTCTTGGGCGTTGGGATCGGCATCACCACGGCGATGTTCACCATCGTCGATGCCCTGATCCTGCGGCCGGCTCCCTTCAGCGATCCCGATCAAGTGGCTCACCTGTGGATGCGCGATCAGCACGGAGGCCCTGGCGCGGTTGCGCCAGCCGTGCTCCGCGCGTGGAGGGACTCTCCGGCCTTCTCCGCCGCGGAGGCGGCGGTAGAGGATACCGCGCTGCTGGGTACCGAAGGTGGACCGGTCACCAGAGGGATCGCGCGTGTGACGCCGGGAGTGTTCAGCCTGCTGGGAGGCGTTCGGCCGATACGCGGCCGGTTGTTCGACCCGTCGGAAGGACGACCCGGCAGCGACGACCGGGTGCTCTTGTCAGAGGATGTCTGGCGCGCGGTCTATCATGCGGACCCGGCGCTGGTTGGGCACCGTGTGACGATCGACGGCACACCGATGCTGGTCGTGGGCATCCTGCCGTCCGGGTTCCGCTTTCCGTCGTGGAACACGGTCATCTGGAGACCCGCCGCCTTCGGCACTCCCTCGACATCGGATTCGGACGACTGGCCCGTCGTCTACGTGCGCTTCGCGCCTCAGGTGCCGCGCGCCGATGCGTTGCGTATGGCCACAATGTCAGCCAGGGGGGCCCACGCGGCGAACGCTCGGCGATGGGCGCAGCCTGAGCCTCTCGCCGGCCTCGTGCTCGACGCGTACTACCAACGTGCGGTGCCGTTGCTCTCGGGAGGCGTCATCCTCCTCTTCTTCGCGCTGTGTGCCAACGTGTGCGGCCTGTTTCTTGGCAGCCTCACGGCGCGAGGCCGCGAGTTCAGGACGCGGGCGGCGCTGGGCGCCGCGCGTTCGCGACTGGTGCGGCAGGTATTCCTCGAAAGCGCGACCATTGGCTGCGGCGGTCTCGTTGCGGGCGCCGCACTCGGCTGGGCGCTCGTCGCTGCCGCCCGCGGGTTCGTCCCCGAGGCTTTCCTCATGCGGAGCCTCAATCCACTTCACCTCGATGTGCGCGCCCTGAGCGTGGCGTCCCTCGCGGGCCTGGCGGCGACGCTGGCGGCGGGCCTGTTGCCGGCTATCATCGGTACCCGCGTCGAGACCAGGGGGTCGCTCTATGTGACCGAACGCGTCGGCACGGAGACGTCACGGATCCGGCTTGCCACACGGGTCCTCCTGATCGCGCAGGTGGCCCTTTCGTGCACGCTGCTTCTCGGCGCGACGTTGCTGGTCCGCTCGTTCGTCAACCTCGCGCACGCGGACCGTGGCCTGGATGCAAGCGATATCACCGTTGCGACGGTGGAGATGGCCCCAACCTCGTCCCCCGCGTTTGCCACGCAGGCGGCGCGCGCGACGGTCGCGCGCGCCCTGGAAGAGCAGGTTCGCGCGCTCCCCGGGGTGATCCAGACAACCTGGTCGTACGGCTTGCCGCCCGATGGCGGCGCCATCTCGTTCGGCGACTGGATATCCGACGCCCCCGGCGCGCGCCCGGTGAACATGGAGGTCTACCGGTACTCAGTGGACTCGGCCTTCTTTGCGCTCTACAGGATTCCGGTGCTGCGTGGGCGGACGTTCCGGCCGTCGGACGCGCCCGGTGCCGTTCTCGTCGGTGAACGCCTGGCGCGAGCGCTGTGGCCGGGGTTGGACCCGGTCGGCAGGGACTTCTCATTCATGAAGGAGCAGTTCCACGTCGTGGGCCTCGTCAGAGAGATCCACTATCCGTCCCTCGACGCGAGGCTGGATCGCCCGCAGTTCTACGAGCGCTTCGACGGCCACTTCGGTTACGCCATGCTCGGCGTCCGTTGCGGCCCATCCTCGAGATCATCGTCACGTGAGGCGCAATCCTCGGGCGGCGCCAATTGTCTCGACAGCGCGGTTCTGCGGCAGAGACTGACCGAAGGGCATCCCGGCGTGCGAGTCATGAGTGCCCAGGCGCTCGATGCGGCCTACTCCATGGAACTGGCTCGACCGCGCGCGGCGGCAGCGCTGGCGTTCGCGTTTGCGGCAGCGGCGCTCCTGGCCGCTGCCGCCGGACTGTTCAGTGTGCTCAGTTACAGCGTGGCTCGCCGGCGCCGCGAACTGGGCATCCGCATCGCGTTCGGCGCGTCGCCGGCCGCCGTCCGGCGTCTCGTGTTGCGCGACGGGATCCTTATCACGTTGACGGGGACTGCCATCGGGGCCGCCTGCGGCCTGTCCCTCGCCCGCGTGCTCGCCTCGCTGCAGTACGGGGTAACCACGAACGACCCGGTCAGCTGCGCCATTGTCCTTGCCGTGGTCGCGGTGACGGTGGCCGTGGCTTCATGGCACCCGACGCGAACCGCTGCCCACACCGATCCGGCGTCGCTGTTGAGAGAGGAATGAAGACGGACCGTCTCTCGTCGAACGATCCGATGACCGGGCGGGCACCAGGCCCGCCCCTACGCCGGTCCCCGTTTTCCTTCCGTGATCCGCTGCCCGCTGATCCCCGATCCCCCGTCCCCCGTCCCCCGTCCCTCGTCCCCGATCCCTCGTCCCCCGTCCCTCGTCCCTACCGCTTCCCCTTGAGCACCTGCGTCCATCCTCCCGCGATGAGGGCGCTGACGTGCGCGATGGCCGCCGGCCACTCCCACGCGTTCTGGTAAGCCATGTAACGCGGCACCCAGTCGGGGGCGAACTTCTCCTTGTAGAGCCGGAGCCCCTGGAAGTTGTACCAGGTCTCGCCGTGCTGGAAGAACAGGTTGGCCAGCCGCTCGCGCGTGTGCGCGCCGCGGAGATCGCCGACGCTCGCCAGCGGCGCCATCCCCATGTTGAACCGCTTGTAGCCGCGCTCCTTGCCGTAGACGAACAGCGAGGTGAACATGAAGTCCATCACCCGCGGCGCATCGTCCCGGTAGCGCATCAGGTCGATCGACAGCTCCTCCCGGCCCGGGCCGAGCAGCAGGTTGGCGAAGGCGATGTTCCGGCCCGACGCGTCCTCGACCACCGCGCACGGGAAGCGCGAGAGGTACTCGGGGTCGAAGAAGCCGACCGAGAACTGCCGCTCGCGCACCCCCTTGCTCTCGAGCCACCCGGCCGAGATGGCCGCCAGTTCGGGCATCGCGCGCTCGACGTCGTAGGGCGGAAGGACGCGGAAACGCACCCGGTCCCGCTCGGCGCGCCGCAGGAACTGGCGGTACTCCTTGCCGGCGTGCCCATCGAGCGTGAACCGCTCGAGCGACACGTGCGCCTCTTCGCCCAGCTTGAAGAAGGCGTAGCCCCGGTCGTGCAGCGCGGGAATCCAGTTGAGCGACACCTGGTAGAACACCGGCCGGCGGTCGAGATCGCCGGCGTGATCGAACAGCGCGTTCAGGAACGCCGAGCGCTCGCTCGCGCTGCGGACCACGGGGTCCGAGAACACGACCAGGTAGGGGCCGATGGTCCGGAAGAGGCAGAAGCCGCGCCCGGGATCCTCGAAGAGATCCTTGTCGCCGCAGGCCGCGAGCATCGGGCTCGTGTCGCCGCCGTACTCCGCGTGCAGGTCCAGCGCGCGATCGATGCGCTCCTTCTCGAGCCGCCTGAACCTGATCGACGGGCGAATCACTATCCAGGCTGCCGCGGCCGACACCACGATGAACAGCGTGGTCGCGGATCGCAGGAACCGGTTGCGCTCGACCTCCGACCACCGCACCGACCTGTAGGTCTCGATGTCTGTGACCCTGGGCGCGCGGACGCGGTAGGCGAAGGTCCCGAACACGATGAACACCATGAGCGCCAGGAACGCCACGCCGACGTCCCGCGACTCGAGCCAGTCGCCCCGGCTCTTCCTCGTGAACAGCGGCCGCTGCGAGATCGCCAGTAGGGCGACCAGCGCGAGAATCACCGCCTCTTCCCAGTCCAGCCCCTTGAGGATCGAGAACACCACCCCCATGAGCAGCAGGTTGACCGTCCAGTTGAGCGCGGCCCGGTAGCCGCGCGCCAGCCCCCGGGCGAGCACCAGCAGCAGGATCCCCGTCGCCGCCGCCGCCAGGTGGGAGACTTCCACGACGGGGAACGGCAGCAACTCGTTGACGGTCACGAACCTCGACCGGATCGAGAACGACGCGGCGCTCAGCAGGATCAGCAGCCCGGCCGCCCCGACGATCCCCCCCATCAGTCGGCGAGCCAGCTCGAGCCGCTTGGTAGCCCGATGCGTGGCCCAGCTCAGCAGGAGCAGCGACGCGACCGCCCAGGGGACGACGTAGTAGGTCAGCCGGTAGGCGAGCAGCGCCGCGGTCGTGATGCTTTTCTCGATCGGCAGCCGCGCGATCCAGAACGCGTCCGCGCTGCCGAATCCTCCCGGCACCAGGCTCGCCAGCCCCACCGCCTGGCCGAAGAAGAAGGCCCGGATCGATTCGATGACCGGCAGTTGGACGCCAGTGGCCCGCATGCACGCCGTGAAGGCGATCGCGGCCAGCAGCCAGTCCAGCCAGCCCACGACGGCGAGGTGCAGAGCGGCGATCGACCCGCCCGTGGGCGTCGCCAGCCGCTCGATCCGGTTGAAGATCGCGCGGGCGATGTGCACGCCGGCCAGCGTCGTCACGAAGGCGAGGCCGACGAGTGCGGTCTCGATGCGGACGTCGCTGACGGCCGGCAGCAGCCAGGCGGCGACGGTCCAGCCGCCGAGGCCGGCGGTGAACGCGGTGGCGATCGAGACGACGCCGCCCTCCAGGTCCGCCGGCTTGTCGACGGCCGGGCGGTAGAGCCAGAACCTGATGGCCGGCCCCGCCAGCGGGCCGAGCGTCAGGAAGTTGCTCCAGGCGAACGACACGGCCCCGTAGCGCCACCGCTCGAACCAGCGCGAACGCGTGTGCTCGAACGCGATGACGTCGTAGAGCCCCATGACGCCGATGTTGAGCAGCGTCGCCCCGGCCGCCACCGTCATCCAGAACGAGTCGAGCCCGTGAAACGCGACCCGGACGTCCCTCGGGTGGATGGCGCGCAGCGCGTTCCACGACAGGGCGGAAATCAGGCCGATGACGACGACAGGGAGGATCTTCGGGGCGTGGCCGAGGAGCCAGAGGAGGCCGTTGCCGACCCGCGCGAACGGGCCGAGCCGGTCGGGTTCGACACTCGCGGCGTCCACGGTTTCGGCGGCCGCCTCGGCGTTCGACGAGCGGATCGGGTGCTGGCCGTCTTTGGCGTTCATCGCGCGACCGACACTACTATACGATGAGAACATGGAACTCGGTGACCGTGTCGTCCTGTTGACGGGAGGGAAACGAATCGGCGCGACGGTGGCCGTCGAACTGGCGCGGCGCGGCGCCGACGTCGCGCTCAGCTACAACCGATCGCGGACCGAGGCCGAGGCGGCCGCGGACGAGATCCGGGCTCTCGGCCGGCGGGCGCTCGTGTGCGCGGCCGACGTGTCGTCGGCGAGCGCGTGCGAGGCGCTGGTCGCCGCCGTCGTCGCCGGCCTCGGGCGTCTCGACGTCCTGGTGAACATGGCGTCGATCTACCGGTCGGTGCCCTTCGACCGGATGACCGACGGGGACTTGCAGGCCAGCCTCGACGTGGATCTCAAGTCGGCGTTCAACTGCGCGCGGGCGGCGGCGCCGCACATGAGAGGGGCCGGCGGCGGGCGGATCGTGAACGTCTCCGACTGGCTGGCGGTGAGCCAGCGCCCGCGCTACAAGGGACTGGTCGGCTACTACGTGGCCAAGACGGCGATCATCGGGCTGACCTCGGCGCTGGCGCTGGAGTTGGCGCAGGACCACGTCCTGGTCAACGCGGTCGCGCCCGGGCCGATCCTCGCGCCGCCGGACCTGCCGGACGAGGAACTCGCGGCGGTGGAGAAGGCCACGCCGGTCGGCCGCTGGGGCGGCGCCGACGAAATCGCCAAGGCCGTTGTCGCGCTGGTCGAGTCCGATTTCATCACGGGCGAGACGCTGCGGGTGGACGGAGGAAGACACTTGCAGTGATTCCGCGCCTGGTCCAGTGGCCAGTTACCAGTGGTCAGTGGCCAGTCCGTCACGCGTGACACACTGACAACTGACCACTGGCCACTGACCACTTCAGTCCCTCTACTGCCCCAATTTCCCGAGATTCCCACCCAGCCGTGGCTGCGGGGGCGGCGGCATCTGCATCGGCCCCGACGGCGGCGGCGTCACGCCGACCATCGCGTAGATCTCGTCCTTGGTCCACCCGTCCTTGGCGAGCGCCAGGTACATCTGCTGCTTCGCCGCATCCAGGGCCTTCTGGCGCGGCGACTGTTGCGCGTTGCCCATCGCCGTCGTGGCGCTGCGCTCCAGCGTGGTCAGCACCAGGTGGCCGGACCCGTTCAGCGCCTTCTTGAGTTCCATGAGGCGCGCGGCCACCGCCTGCGGCGCCGTCACGTCGAAGTCCACCGCGACGACGACGTTCTTCTCCGTGATCTTCTTCGCCAGCCCTGCGTCGGGCACCGTCGTCATGCCGGTGACGAGAAAGCCCTTCTTCGCGTTCTCGAGCATGCTGTCGAGCAGACGCGCCGGCGGGTTGACGAGCTGAAGCACGACGGCCGCGCTGTCGAATGCCTTGAGGGCCTCCTTGCCGCGGTCGCTGACGCCGCTCGAGGCGAACCAGGTGCCGTCGCCGCCGCCGACGATCTGCACGCGGCCCACGCTCAGCAGCCTGGCGGCCACGTCGATCATGGGCAGGCTCCCGCCGAAGGCCGCCACGTCCAGGCTGATCCCGAACCGCGGGCCCTGCTGCGGCGCCGGCTGGAACGAGTTCGGCCCGGTCGTGATGTACATGACGCCCGCGCCCGCCGACCGCACCGTGTCGAGATTGAGGACGTTCAGCCGCATGCCGTTGTAGAGGTGCAGGCGGTCCGGAATCAGCAAGTCGGTCGCGGTCTCGTTCGCCACGTTGATGGCGCCCTGCAGCACGAATTGCCCGTTCCTGCGCAGCATGTCGGCGTCGATCTTGTCGGTGTCGTCCCCGGCGTCGTGGTAGTCGGGGTGGCCGACCCCGCCGGCGGTCATGAGCGCGAGGGATTCGATCCCCTGCTCGATGAATGCGGAGTAGTCGCTGCCGCCAGGACCCGCCGTGGAGGTTTCCAGGTCCTTGACGACCGCGGGCTCCTGGTTCCGCATGATCACCGCCCAGACGCCCGGGAAATTGAGGCCGCCCGGCGCGCCGATCCGGTCGCCGAGGCCCACCATGTCGTTGTTGAAGTTGGCCACGACGTTCTCGATCTTCACGCCGTCGGTCGGGTGCTTCGCCCAGTAGTTCGAGCCGACCAGGCCGAGTTCCTCCGCGCACCACAGCGCGAAGTAGAGGGTGCGCTTCGGCTTGATCGTGGCCGCGTTCGCCGCGAAGAGCCTCGCCATCTCCATCGTCGTCGCCGCGCCTGACGCGTCGTCATCGGCCCCGTTGAAGACGACGCCGCCGGCCATGCCCACATGGTCGAGATGGCCGCCGATGACGATGACCTGGGCCTTGAGTGTCGGGTCGGTGCCTTCGACTTTCCCGACCACGTTGTGCGAAATGTTGTTCTTGAGCTTCGCGCTGTAGGCGGTCGCGGTCGTGTAGCCCTTCACCGACCCCTTGACGCCGGTGGCGACCGAGCGCGGCTTCTTGTCGCGGATGTCGCGGCGCCACTGGTCGATGCGGGCCACGAAGCCGCGAGGCGATTCCTGCGGGTCGCGGTACATCACGTGGCGGAACACGCGCTCGTTGACGTCCGACACGACAAGGAACGGCCGCGTGAAGACGAGCGGCTCGCCGGGCTGGCCGCCGGTCCCGAACATGGCGACCAGCTGCGCCCGGGTCAGCAACTGGCCGGGGGCCGATGCCGGCGCGGGAGAGATCTTCTCGGGCGCGAACAGCAGGATGGCGGCCGCGCCCTTGTCGTAGGCCGTCTTCACCTTGGCCTGGTCCTTCGACTCGTCGGCCCACGGCTCGACCTCCTTCGGCTCGGCCACCGTCGCGCCGAACATGCCGCGCGCGGCGGGCGCGTCCTTCGGCGCGCCTTTGAACGCCATCACGATCCTGCCCTTGACGTCCACGCCCGAGTACTCGTCGAGGCCTTTGTCAGGCGCCGAGATGCCGTAGCCGACGAAGACGATCTCGCCGGACGCCTGCGCGCCGGCAACGGACCTGGAGTCCAGGGCGAAGTCGCCGTCCTTGGTATAGAACGCCCGGCCGTCCACGGTGAGTTCCGGGGTTCCAGCCGTCCACGTGAATCCGCGCTCGATCGGAACGTCCTGCAGGAACGTGCCGTTGTCGCCCGCCGGCTTCAGGCCCCATTCCTTGAACTTCCCCGCCGCCCACTCGGCGACCTTCTCGTAGCCCGGCGTCAGCGACTGGCGGCCCTCCTTGTCGTCCGAGGCCATGTACGCGATGTAGGTCTTGATGACGCCGCCGTCCACCCGGATCGTTGTCGGCCCCGCCGCCGGCTTGCCCTTGGTCTGGGCGCCCACGCCCACCGACAGCGCGAGTGCGGCCATCGCCGCGACCGCGAGTCCGCACCGCGAGGTTCGAACGTTCATGAGCCAGTCCTTTCGAGATTGGGGGGAGAAGACCACACGGGACCGCACCGGCGCAGATGCTACTCCCGAGGCGGCCGGCGCGCAAAGAGGAGAAGATCCCGGACAAGACCCCGGCCCCGGGGAATCCTCCAGTTTTGCCCCGCCCGAGCCGATAAGCGGATGAGTGGAGGTCTGCCGTCCCGGATCGACTGCTCCGGCCGCGGCGGGCCCGGTTTCCCGTTCCGGAGAGTGACCCTGGCGATGCCGGCTGACGCAAGCGCCGCGCGGCTTCCCCAAGAGGCGGTGGTTCAGGAGTTCGCGCGGGCGTTCCGCTCGGCGGCCCGTGCGGTGAGCTTCTATCCGCCGTCGCACCAGGCCGTGGTCTCGGCGCTCGAGCGCGTGGTGGCCGCGGCGCGCGCGGCCGCGGCCGACGGTACGCTCTGCCTGACGATCCTGCCCAAGACGCTGCTCGCCCGTGGCGTGCCGATTGACACGTCCCAGACCGCCGTCGTCGACGTCGCCAACATCTGCCATCGACACGGCGTCGGCGCCGTGAACCTGGACGGCCGCGACACCGCCGACGCCTGGCGCGCGCTCCTCACCCTCCTGGCCCAGAAGCCGGAGGACGCGCGCGGCGCGGGGGGCATCCAGCGCCAGTGGAAGGCCCTGCGCCATCTGAGCCCGACCATCCTCGAGATCGACTTCGGCGCGCTGCTGCGCGGCCATGTGGGCGGCGACTTCATCGAGCTCGCGGGCGTGATCAGCCACTACCTGGAGACGGCCGGCGTCGGCGGCTCGATCCTGGACGACCCGTGCGGCGCCCTTCGCCGGGCCATCGAGAACGCGCCGGACGACGCCCGGGCGGTCGAGGCGGTGCTGCGCGAATTGAGGGCGGCGGCCCAGCTGACCTGGTCGCAGCCGGACCAGTTCGACGACGTGTTTCGCCGGGCGGCGGCCGTCGGCGAGTACCTCAGCGAGGGCGTCCTGAACGGACTGCTCGACCGTCGAGGCACCGCCGAAGCGATGGTCGGCACCGTGGACGTCGTGTCCGCGCTCGTCGATCGGATGAGCGACGCCATGGTCTCGGCGCTCCTGTCGAGGATCATGGGTGAGGCCGCCTCGGGGTCCGCGGCCCCCGCCGACCTCTTCAAGCGGCTCGTGGCGGATGCCGACCGGCGCCGGGCGATCGTGCAGGGGGCGCACGACGTGACCCTCGCAGACAACGTGGCCGGGCAGTGGGCCGACCTCGAGCGCAACCTCGAGGCGTACTCCGACCCTCGCTTCGTCTCGGACGAGTACTTGAACGATCTGCATTCGGTGCAGGTCCGAGCCGACCGTGTCAGGAGGGAAGCCTCGGTTCCCCCGGAGCTGCGCGCGGCGTGGGTGCGGTCGATCGACGACGAGGCGGTCCGGGAACTGGACTCCCGGTTGCTGGAGGATCTGTCGCGTCTCGAGACCGAGTACGGCCGCTCGCGCAAGGTGCTGGAGATCCTGCAGGCCCATGCGATCGAGGCCGCGGATGAGGACGACTGGCCGGGCGTCGCGCGCGCGGTCGAGTTGATCGCCGGCGTCGCGTCGGAATCGGCCGACGACATGCTGCGCCAGTTTGCCGTGGAGAGCCTCCAGAGATTGTCGAAGGCGCCGCTGTCGGCGCGCGCGCTCGAGATGCTCGCCGGCGCCGAGCCTCCGCCCGGTGACTCGCTGTCCCGCGCGCTCTCCGGCATCGGGGCCTCGCTCCTGCCCGCCATCGCGGTCCGCTGGGCCGCGGATGACGGCCCGGCCCCGCGTTCCCGCCTCGAACAGGTGGTCGCGGCGATCGGGCGGCCGGGACGCGAGCCGTTGCGGCGCCTGCTCGCGTCGGAGGACGAGCCTGCCGCCATCCGCGCGGCCGCCATCCGCCTGCTCCAGCTCACGGCGGGCTCGGAACATCTGCCGGCGCTCGAGGCCGCGCTGTCGGACCCGCGGGAGGACATCCGCCGTGAGGCCTTCGCCGCGCTCGCCGACTCGTCCTCCGCGCGCGCGCCCGACATCCTGGCCCGCGGCATCGCCAGGGCCGACGCCGCGACCCAGACGACCTTGCTGACCTGGCTGCTGGCTCTCGGCGGCCGCCGGGCATTGCCCGTTCTCCAACGCCTGTTCGCCCAGGTCGACCCGCGGACGGTGTCGGTGCCCGTCTACCTGTCGATGATCGCCGCCGTGGGAAGGACGGGGCGCGAAGACGCCGCGCCGCTTCTGACGGTGGTGGCCCATCGCACGCACGTGAGCGCGCCGATCCGCACGTGGCGCTTCCGGGCTGCGGCGAAGTCGGCCCTCCGGGCGTTGAGCCGTCACGTGGCGGCCATCCCGGGCAAGATACCGTCTTCCGCCGGCCAGGAGGCGAAACCTGCCTCGACCGCCGGGGAGCGCCGCCGATGACGGACAGGACCACCCGCCTCGAACTCTACGCCGACATCGTGCAGCGGCTGAGCGGCGCCCTGCGGGCGGCGAGCCTCTACCGGATCTCGCACCCGAGCGTCGACGAGCACGTCCGCGCGCTCCTCGACGCGGTCCAGCGCCTGCACAAGGTCGAGTCGTCCGCGCTCATCGGGTTGATCGGCGGGGAGGTGATCGCCGACGACACGCCGCTGCTCGCGATGACCTCGTATCGGGCGGAGTTCATCCGCTACATGCAGGCCCTGGGCATCAACCGCATCCTGCTGAGCCGGGGGATTACGATCGAGGAGCTCCGGGAGTTCGTCCGCGCGGCCTCGGAGCCGGCTACCCGCGCCGAGAATGCCGGGGGAGAGGCGGACGTCGATTTCCTGAAGCTCGAACACCTGCGGGCGGGCCGGATTCCAGTCGACACCACGGCGGGAGACTGGGGCTCGAGCGCGGTCACGATGCGCCAGGTCTACAGCGGCTCGGTCGAGGCGGCGCGCATGATCTGGGAGAGCACCAGGATCGAGGGGGCCCCCGACGCGCCGATGGCGCACGACACGGTCGAGCAGCTGGCCGGGGCCGTCGACACGTCGCAGGCGAAGATGATCGGCCTCACCGGGATGAAGGAGCACGACGAGTACACGTTCACCCACATGGTGAACGTCTCGATCCTCACCATGGCCCAGGCCCGGTCCGTGGGCATCGAGGGGCGGCCGCTGCGCGCCCTCGGGCTGGCGGCCCTGTTGCACGACATCGGCAAGGTGATGACGCCGCTCGAGGTGCTCAACAAGCCCGGGGTGTTCACGCCGGCCGAACGCGCGATCATGAACCGCCACCCGCTCGACGGGGCGGCCATCCTCAGGGGCGCCCGCGACATCCCGCGCCTGGCCGCCGTCGTGGCCTTCGAACATCACCTGCGGCGGGACGGAAAGGGATACCCGGCCGACGTGCAGCGCCCCGCGATCAACCTCGGAACCGTCCTGTGCGGGATCTCCGACGTGTACGACGCCATGCGATCGACGAGGGTGTATCAGGCCACCTCGCCCACCGAGCGGATCATGGAGTTCATGGTTCACAAAGACGGCGGCCAGTTCGACCAGCACCTGGTCCGGCTGTTCATCGACCTGATGGGGGTCTACCCGCCGGCGACGCTCGCGCGGCTCACGAGCGGCGAGATCGGCGTGGTCGTCAAGACCGGTGGCCCGGATCCCTCGCTGCCGACGGTCAACGTGATCGTCGACGCGGACGGCACCCGGCTGAAGGCGGCCCGCCTCCGGCACCTGTGGGCCCCCGCCGAGGGGGAAGAGGACGTCAGGATCGAGGCCGTGCTCGACCCGAAGGCGTACGAGGTCGATCCGATGGACTATTTATAGGGACGAGGGACGAGGGGCGAGGGACGATTAAGTACCGGGCGTAGGGCGACCCTTTAGGGTTGCCTGAAGATGGCTCTCATCGACTCAATCGCTCCCTGCAGTTCCGATCGGTCGCGCGCGAAGCAGAAGCGCAGGTAACCTTCGCCGCCCGGTCCGAAGTCCACGCCCGGCACGCAGCCGATCCGCCCGGCGGATATCAGGAATCCCGTCAGCTCCCACGACGGCGACGACAACCCGGTAACGCCCTCCTGCGTCCGGGCGACCGCGGTCTCGAGCAGGGCCGGGTCCACCCTGGCCTTCCAGTCCGCATCGAACCTGAGGAACGCGTAGAACGCCCCGCGCGGCGGACGCCCGCTGAAGATCCCGCCCAGTGACTCGATCCCCCGGTAGAACAGGTCGCGCCGCGCCTGCAGCTCGGCCCGAAACTGCTCGATGACCGCCTGCGACCCTTCCAGCCCGGCGATGCCGCCGTATTGCACGACCGACGACACGTTGCTCGTCGTGAAGAACAGCGCCTTGCGCACCCGGTCCCTCAGCGCCGCGTCCGACACCGCCAGGTAGCCGAGCCTGAGGCCGGTCATCGCGTACGACTTGCTGAAGGTGTAGACCGGCACCGTGCGGGGGTACATCCCCGGGAGCGACGCGGCCGACACGTGCTCGACGCCGAACACCACGTCCTCGTAGGCTTCGTCGGAGATCACCCACAGCCCGTGCCGGTCGGCCAGCCGCGCGATCGCCTCGACGTCCCCGCGGGTGAGCACGCCGCCGGTCGGGTTCTGCGGCGAGTTCACGTAGATGGCGCGCGTCCTCGGCGTGAGGCACGCGGCCAGCTCGTCGATGTCGAATCGCCACCCTGCCGCCTCGTGCAGCGGGTAGCGGACGACGACGCCGCGCGCCGAGAGGATCGTGCCGGCGCCAGGCGGCCAGAGCGGGTCGGGGATGACGACTTCGTCGCCCGGTTCGAGCAGCGCCTGGAACAGGATGTAGAGGGCGTGAATCCCGCCGTTGGTGATCAGCACCTCGTCGGGCGATCCCACCGGGATGCCGTTCTTCGCGCGCAGCTTCTCGGCGAGCAGTTCCTGGAGGCGCGGCACGCCGGCGGTCTGCAGGTAGTGCGTGCGGTTGTCGGCGATGGCCCGGGCCATTCCCTGCTTGACCGAGTCCGGGGCGTCGAAGCTGACGTCCCCCTGGTCGAGCCTGAACGGCCGCTCGACTGCGTACATCATGTCGCGGATGCGGATGATTCCCGAGAACGGCACCGAGTCGAGGAAGTGAGGCATGGGGTTCCGCTGGTCCCTGTTCACACGCGATCGAGAATCGCCTTCAGCGTCTCGCGCGTGCGGCTGAGGGGGAGGTTGCTGATGTAGAACCGCCGGGCGCCCAGCGCGATCATCGCGCGGAGCGTGCGGGCGCAGATCTCCTCGGGCGGCACGCCGGCGTCGAACTCGCGCGTGAGGCCGTCGGCGGGCACGGGGATGAAGTCGGCGAGGAGCGCGAGCGTGCGCGGCCGCGCGCTGCGGAAGTAGAACACGCCGAACAGGCCGGGGAGGCCGACGCCGCGCCGGTCGGCCTCGTTCAGGAAGCGCTCCACCGGCGCCGGGTCGTGGTGCGAGACGACCTGGGTCAGGTAGAACTCGCCCGTGAAGTCGGGGTCGAGCAGGTACTCGACCTGGCGGGCCGGGTCGCGGTACGGGTTGGCCCAGCCGCCCAGCGAGAGCTCCGACCCGCGGGCCCGGATTTGCCGGCGCAACTGCCACGCGTGTTCGACCGACCGCGGCACCCCCAGCCAGGCGTCGCCGCCGAGGACGACGAGCGACTCGAACCCGTGCTGCCCCGCCCGATCGGCGTAGGCCAGGCAATAGTCGAGCGGGTGCTTGCTGGTCAGGAACGGCACCACGCGCTCGAGCGGCGCATCCTCGCCCAGGTTGACGATGAGATGGCGGAGGTTGTCCTCCTCGGGCACGCCGACCGCGCTGTCGGTCAGGAAGACGAACGTGCCGCCGAGCGTCAGCGTGCGGACCGCGTGGTAGGTGTCGATCCAGGCGTCCATCCCGTCGCCCGACGCGAGCTCGGCGCGCGGCGGGCGGAGTTCCGCCGCCACGACGAGTCGGTCCGAGCGCAGGGTGTCGAGGAGAAGGCTCACGGGAGAGAGGTTCCGTTCGGAGTATACAATACCGGCGATGCCACACTCCGACCGCCCGTCGCTGACGGCCCTCCGCGCGGTGCCCTGGATCCCCCTCGCGGCCTATCCGACGCCGATCGAAGACGCGCAGCGCCTGCGCGCGGCCCTCGGCGGCGGCCCGCGGCTGCTCGTCAAGCGGGACGACGCGATCTCGTTCGGGTTCGGGGGGAACAAGGTCCGCAAGCTCGAGATGGTCGCGGCGCGCGCGCGGGCGGACGGGGCGGACCTGCTGATCACGACGGGCGGCGTGCAGTCGAATCACTGCCGCGTCACCGCGGCGGCGGCCGCGCGCCTCGGCCTGCGCTGCCTGATCGTCGCCAACGGCGTCCCGCCGGAACGGCTCTCCGGCAACGCGCTGCTCGACTCGATGTACGGGGCCGAGGTGCGGTACGTCGCGACGCGCGAGGACCGGGCGCCGGCCATGGAGGAATCGGCGGCCGCCTGGCGGGCCATCGGCGGCCGGCCGTTCGTCATTCCGCTCGGCGCGTCCACGCCGCTCGGCGCGCTGGGGCTCGCGCGGGCCGTCGGCGAGATGCTCGCGCAGCTGCCCGCGCCGCCCGACTACATCTTCCACTCCACCTCGTCCGGCGGCACGCAGGCCGGCCTGCTGGCCGGGTGCCGGCTGCACGGCATCGGGACGCGCGTCGTCGGCATCAGCGCCGACGAGCCCGCGGCGGGCATCCACCGGACCGTCGGCGGGATCCTCGAGGGGATCGGCGCGATGCTCGGCCGCGACGGCGCCCGCTTCGCGGCGGCGTGCGCCATCGAGGCGGACGACCGGTTCGTCGGCGACGGGTACGGCGTCGCGACCGACGAGTCGCGCGAGGCGCAGACGCTCCTCGCGCGCACCGAGGCGCTCGTCGTGGACCACACCTACACGGCGAAGGCGCTCGCCGGCATGATGGGCTGGATTCGCGAGGGGCGCATCGACCCCAACGCCACCGCGCTCTTCTGGCACACGGGCGGGCAGGTCGGAGTTTTCGCTATATAGTTTTCCTATGCCGTCGCTGACTTTCCTCGGTGCCGCGCGCACGGTGACCGGCTCGAAATACCTCCTCGAGGTCGCGGATCGGCGGGTGCTCGTCGACTGCGGCCTGTTCCAGGGGCTGAAGGAGCTCAGGGAGCGGAACTGGCAGCCGCTGCCGGTTCCCGCGTCCTCCATTCACGCCGTCGTCCTCACGCACGCGCACATCGACCACAGCGGGTTCCTGCCGCGGCTGTGCGCGGAGGGGTTCCGCGGGCGGGTGTTCTGCACGCCGGGGACGGCCGACCTGTGCCGGATCGTGCTGCCCGACGCGGGGCGGATCGCGGAAGAGGACGCGCGCGAGGCGAACCGCCACGGCTACTCGAAGCACAAGCCGGCGCTGCCGCTGTTCACCGAGGGCGACGCGTTCGGCGCGATCTCGCGCCTGCAGCCGGTCGGGTTCGATCGCCCGGTGCCGGTGACCGCGGGTGTGACGGTCCGGTTCGTCACCTCCGGCCACCTGCTCGGATCCGCGTTCGCGGTGCTGACGCTCGAGGCCGACGGAGGCCGCGAGGTGGTCTTCAGCGGCGACGTCGGGCGGTACGGCCGCCCGGTGCTGCCCGACCCGCTGCCGCTCGACCACGCGGACACGCTGCTGGTCGAGTCCACCTACGGCGACCGGACGCACGAGCCCGACCACGACGGCTCCGCGCTGGCGAAGATCGTGACCGAGACAATCGCCCGCGGCGGCAAGGTGATCGTGCCGGCGTTCGCGATCGGCCGCGTCGAGGAAGTGATCTACTGGCTCAAGAAGCTGGAGGACGAGGGCCGCATCCCGCAGGTGCCGGTGTTCCTCGACAGCCCGATGGCGCTCGAGGCGCTCAAGCACTACACCGAGCGCGCGAATGAACTGGACCCCGACGTCAGGCCGGCGCGCGGCCAGGTGTCCGCCTTCGTGACGCGGCGATTCCGGACCGTGGAGAAGTCCAGGGAGTCGCTGGAGCTCGCCGCGTCGGCCGTGCCGGCGATCGTCATCTCGTCGAGCGGCATGGCCACCGGCGGGCGCGTCCTCCAGCACCTGAAGACGGCGCTGCCGAACCCGCGCAACACGATTCTCTTCACCGGGTTCCAGGCGGAGGGCACGCGCGGGCGCCGGCTGGTCGACGGCGAGCGCGAGGTGAAGATCCACGGCGAGCTGGTGCCGGTGGCGGCCACGATCGCGCAGCTCCATTCGATGTCCGCGCACGCCGACGCCGAGGAGCTGATGCGCTGGCTTCACGGCTTCGCCCGTCCGCCGAGGCTGACGTGCGTCGTTCACGGCGAGCCGCAGACGGCCGAGACTTTCGCCGAGCGCATCCGCCGGGAACTGGGCTGGTCGGTGGTCGTCCCGGAGTACCTGCAAGCAGTGGAATTGCCTTGAGCCCTGAGCCTCTTGGCCTGAGCCCTGAGCCCGTGAGTCCTGAGCCATGAGCCCTGAGCCCTCCGACCGGCCCTACCTCCTCGAGCGGGTTGGTGAAGCGGCCGTCGTGCAGCTCTACGCCGACGGGTTCGCCGCGCTTCCGCTCGGCGACAAGATCCTGGCCTGGCATCTCTACAACGCCGCGCTGGCCGGCCGCGACATCTTCTACGACCAGCGCTACGCGCACGGCCTCGAGATGCGCGAGGTGCTCGAGGAGATCCTGACGCACACGCCGGGCATCGACGCCGTCACGCTGGCCGAGATCGAGCGGTATACCAAGCAGTTCTGGATCAACAACGGCCCGTTCAACAACCTGACCGCGCGCAAGTTCGTGCTCGGCTGCACGCCGGACGGGTTCCGGGAGGCGGCCGCGGCGGCCGCGCGGCACGGCGCGCGCTTCCCGCTCGCCAACGGCGAAACGCTGGACGAGCTGCTCGCGCGCCTCGAGCCGATGTTCTTCGACCTGTCGGTCGACCCCATCTGCACGAGCAAGGCGCCCGGCCGCGGCCGGGACATCCTCGCGTCGAGCGCGAACAACCTGTACGACGGCGTGAAGATGGAGGACCTCGAGGGGTTCACCGAGCGTTACGCGCTCAACTCGAGGCTCGTGCGGCGCGACGGCCGGCTGGTCGAGGAGGTCTGCCGGATCGGCGGCCGCTACGACCGCGAGATCCGCGCGATCGTCTCCCACCTCGAAGCCGCCATCCCCTGGGCCCCGGCCGCGCTGGCCGAGGCGCTCTCGGCGCTGGCGGCATTCTACCGGACCGGCGAGGACGCCGACCGCGTGGCGTACGACATCGCGTGGGTGTCCGCCCGACCGTCGCTGGTGGATACGATCAACGGCTTCATCGAGGTCTACCTCGACGCGCGCGGCACGAAGGGCGCGTGGGAAGGGCTCGTCTTCTACGTGAACCACGAGAAGACCGAGGCGATCCGGACGCTGGCCCGGGAGGCGCAGTGGTTCGAGGACCACATGCCCTGGGACCCCGCCTACCGGCGGCGGGGCGTCGCCGGAACCACCGGTAACGCGGTGGAGGTCGTCATCGAGACGGGCCACGCGGGGCCGGTGACGCCGATCGGCATCAACCTGCCCAACGACCAGCACGTCCGCGAGCGGTACGGCAGCAAGTCGGTCTGGCTGTCGAACGTGTCGGACGCCCACGAGAAGTCCACACCGCCCGTCTTCCGGCGCGAGTTCTCCTGGACGCCGGAGGAGGCGGAGCGGGCGGAGCAGTGGTCGGCGTTCACCGCCGAACTGACGACCAACATGCACGAGGTGATCGGCCACGGGTCGGGCCGCATCGAGGAGCGGCTCGGCGGCAATCCCCACGCGTTCCTTCGCGAGCACTTCTCGGCCCTCGAAGAGGCTCGGGCCGACCTGGTGGGGCTCTACTTCCTGGCCGACCCGAAGCTGGTCGAGCTCGGCCTGGTCCCGGCCGAGAGCCGCGAGGACATCGTGCTGGCCGGCTACGAGGCCTACTGCCGCAACGCGCTGGTCCAGCTGCGCCGGATCCGCGAGGGATCGCAGATCGAGGAAGACCACATGCGCAACCGCCAGCTCGTCGTGCACTGGCTCATCGCCAACACGACGGCGATCGCGGTGCGGAAGCGCGAGGGCAGGACCTTTTACGTGCTCACCGACGCCGCAGCCTTCCGCGAGGGCGTCGGGCGCCTGCTCGGCGAGGTCCAGCGGATCAAGGCCACGGGCGACTACGCGGCCGGACGGGATCTCGTCGACGCCCACGGCGTCCACTTCGACCCGGCTCTCCGGGACGAAGTCGTCGCCCGTGTCGAGAAGCTGGACCTGCCTTCTTACACTGGCTTCGTGATGCCGCGCCTGGCGCCGGTGCTGGGCGACGCGGGGGAGATCACCGACGTCGTCGTCTCCTACCCGATGGATCTCGAGGCGCAGATGCTGGAATACTCCGGGAAGGCTAGCGAGGCGGGCCTCAGACCGCCGAGCATACCCGCCTCGCTAGCCCAGGAACGCTGTTGGCTGGCCCCGCGCGCGCGCGGGGCTCTGGACGTCTTGAACGGCGGGAAGGACATCGACAAAACATGACTGATTTGCAACGATTTCGGCCGTTCAAGACGTCCACCCGGTGAAACGAGAACCCGGCATTCGCCATCCGCGCGCCGCCGTCGCGGCGGCGATTCTCTTCGTCCTCTCGGTGACGGCCGGCCAGGCGGCGGCGCCGCCTCCGGCCGTCCCGCGCCTCGCCATCATCCGGGCCGAGGACGCGCGCGCGGCCACCGCCGAGGAGCTGCAGGCGCTGAAGACGGCCGCCGCGTCGGACCCGGCGCCGCTGCAGGCCCTGGCGGTTCGCGCGCTCGGCCGGCTCGAGCGGCCCGACCTGGTCACGACGCTCGTGCCGCTGCTCGAGGCGGCCGCGACCGCGGTGCGCGCCGAGGCGGCCTGGGCGCTGGCGCAATCGGCCGGCGCCGACGCGGCCGCGGCGACGATCGCTCGCGAGGCGATGACGAGGCGGCTGGTCGGCGAGGGCGACGCCGACGTGAGAGGGGCGCTGGCCGAATCGCTCGGCCGCCTGCCGGTCGATTCGCCCGCCGCGGCGGTCGACACCGAGAAGGCGCTGGTCGAAGTCGCTTCGCGGACCGAGGTCACGCACCGGATCGGCAAGTCCTCGGCAGGGCCGCGCATCATCGGCCTCACGCTGACGCCGATGAAGGTGGTGGCCGTGCCGACGCCGGCGCTCACCGGAGCCCTGCGCGGCCTCGAGGCCTTCTCCCGCGGGCGTGCGCGTGCCCGCCAGAGCCTCTCGCCCGAGACGGTGGATCTGCTCAAGGCGGTGGTCGGCAACGCCCAGGCGCCGCCGCGCGCGAGGGCGCTCGCGCTGCTCTGCCTGCTGCCGGTGAACGCCGTGGACCGGGAGCTGGCCGCCCGCGCGCTCGACGACCCCGACGTCCAGGTCAGGCGCCTGGCCATGTCGTCCTCCGCGGCCGACCTGCCGACGCTCCTTCGAGGCATGAAGGACCCGGCGTGGATGGTGCGCTACGAGGCGCTGCTCCGCTACGGCAGGCGGTTCCAGGCGGCCGAAGGCTGCGAGCCGATCGTGAACGCCATCGGCGCGAGAGTGGACCACCAGGCGCTGATCGGCATCGATCTGCTCGGCGGGCCGTGCCGCCCCGGGGACCACGCGTTCGAGACATTGCTGGATTTCGCCGCGGGAGTGGGCCAGGGCGACTGGCATCGCCCGGCGCACGCGATCGTGGCGGCCGTGAAGGCGTCACCCGAGCGGGCGCGGCCGATGCTGGGGCGTTTCCTGGCCGCGCCGGACTGGCGCACCCGGATGTACGCCGCGCGCGCCGCCGGGCAGCTTGGGGACGCGTCGGCGCTCGGCCGCCTGGCGGCGGACGCCAACGACAACGTGCGCGAGGCCGCCATCACCGAGCTTTCGAAGGTGTCCGGACACGAGGCCGACTCGACCTACGTGTCGGCGCTTGGCGCCGCCGACTTCCAGTTGGTGATGACCGCCGCCAAGGCGCTCTCCGGGAGCCCGGACCGGGCCACGGCCGTGCCGGCGCTTCTCGCTTCACTCTCGCGCCTCACGGTGCTTTCGAGCGATACCTCCCGCGACCCGCGCATGGCGCTGCTCGAGCGGATCCAGGAGCTGGGATCGCCGGAGCAGGCCCACCAGCTGAGACCGTATCTCGAAGATGCCGATCCGCGCGTCGCCGGCCTCGCCGCGCGGATCCTGACCAAGTGGTCGGGCAGCGCCGTCGAAGCGGCGCCGAAGCCGCGCCCCGCTCCGGCCTTCACGTTGGCAGAGGCGGATCTCGATCGTCTCTCGCGCTCGACGGCCAGGGTCACGATGTCGAACGGCCGCCAGTTCGAGATGCGGTTCCTGACGGATCTGGCGCCGGTCGCGTCGGCGAAGTTCGCCGCGCTGGTCAGCCAGGGGTTCTACAACGGCCTGACGTTCCACCGCGTGATCCCCGATCTGCTCATCCAGGGCGGGAGCCCGGGCGCGAACGAGTACTCGGGCGCGAGCCGCTACTGGCGGGACGAAGTCGGGCGGACGTCGCAGACGCGCGGCACGGTCGGTCTCTCGACGCGCGGCCGCGACACCGGCGACGCGCAGTTCTACATCAACCTGGTGGACACGCCCCGCTACGACAACGAGTACACGATCTTCGGCGAGGTGACGAGCGGGATGGAGGTAGTCGACACGATCCTCGAGGGGGACGCCATTCAGAAGGTCGAGCTGGTTCCTGCGAAGACAAGGAAATAGGCTGAAGGCGGGGGCTGAGGGCCGACGATGGTAACGCGTCAGTCACGCGTTCGCGAAATGGCGCAGGCCTGAAGGCCTGCGCTATCTGAAAAGAGTACTCAGATACCGCAGGGCTTCAGCCCTGCGCCTCACCGGCTTCAGCCCTGCGCCTCACCGGCTTCAGCCCTGCGCCTCACCGGCTTCAGCCCTGCGCCTCACCGGCTTCGGCCGCGCGCCGCGCAAGGACCTCGGCCTTCAGCCCTCGGCCCTCAAGCGACCGCAGGCTCCAGCATCGTGATCGTGCCCTTGGTCGCGTCGATCTCCACGTCGAGCCCCTCGGGAATCGTGAACTGCCGGTCGATGTGGCCGATCATCGCGCCCGACCAGGCCGGCACGTTCAGCGGCTTGATGTGGTCCCGCAGCACCTCCTCGAGCGTCAGCGCCCCGTAGCCCTCGCCGGGCAGGCACTTGGTGCAGTTGCCGAACACGACCCCGCGCAGCCGGCCGAGGATGCCGGCGAGCGCGAGCTGCGTCAGCAGGCGATCGACCCGGTAGATGTTCTCCTCGACTTCCTCGACGAACAGGATCGCGCCGCTCCAGTCGGGCAGGTAGCCTGAGCCGACGATACCGGCGAGGACGGTGAGGTTGCCGCCGAGCAGCCGGCCGCGGGCCACGCCCGGCGTGATCGTCTGGATCCGGTTCTCGACCTGGACCAGCGTGTCCTTGATCTCCTTGACGTTCTCGAACGTCACCGCCTCGGCGCCGAAGAGCACGCGCTGGAAGCAGTCGAGGTTGAAGCCGTTCCAGGTCGAGCCGGCCATCGGCCCGTGGAAGGTGATGAGGCCGGTGCGCGCGTGCACCGGGAGCAGCAGCGCGGTGAGGTCGCTGTAGCCGATGAGGATCTTCGGGTTCTTCGCGATGACGCCGAAGTCGAGGTAGGGCAGCAGGCGGGCGCAGCCCCAGCCGCCGCGGATTGCCATGACGGCGTTCACCGTGGGGTCCGCGAACATCTGGTTCACGTCCTGCGCGCGGTCGGTGTCCTTGCCGGCCAGGTACCCGTACCGGTCGGCGACGTGCGGCGCGGGCCGGGCCTTGAGGCCCATCGCCTCGATCACCTCGACGGCGACCTCGATCTTGACCGACTCGAACGTCGCGCTGGCCGGATCGATGAGGCCGACCGTGTCGCCCGGCTTCAGGCGCGGCGGCTTCACGACTGGCGAGCCGCCGGTGCGCGTCTGGCTGATGGCCGTTCCCGCGGTCGCCGAGGCCAGGGCCACGGCGCCGGCCATCCCGAGAAAGTGACGTCTGGTCGCGCTCATGCGGCCCTCCAGTCCGGTGTCAGGCAAACGTCGAATGCACCCGCGCCAGCACCTCGTCCGAGCGCGCGTGCGCCTGGCGAGAGAGATCCTCCGTCTCGGCGCGGCACGCCGCCTTGAACGCGTCGTCTTTCACGGAGCCGAGATTGATGAGGACGTTCAGGACCGCGCCCTCGACGCCCGCGCGCCCCATCAGCGCGGCCACGCCGGCGTCGGACGCCGAGTTCCGGTTGCCTTTCGCGGCCACCAGGCCCGCGAGATCGATCGCCTCGAGGCACAGCCTGGCCGTCGAGAGCGGGACGCGCGAGGCCTGCTGGTAGCCGGCCTCGAGCGCCCCGTCGCGGGCGGCCTGCTCCTCCGGCGTCCCCTTCGGCATCCGCATGGCGGCCATCGCGGCGTTGAACGCCTCGGTGTCCTCGTCCACGGCGCGAAGCAGCCGGTCCTTCAGGGTCTGGGCGTGCTCGGCCAGCTCGGAGAGTTCCGCCCAGGCCGCGTCGTACCCCTTCTTGCCGACGGTGAGGTTGGCGACCATCGCCGAGAGGCCCGCGGCCAGGCTGCCGGCGAGCGCCGCCACCGACCCGCCGCCCGGCGCCGGCGACTCCGACGACACCTCGTCCACGAAGCGGTCCACGGCCATCGAGACCAGCGGGCCGCGCGCGCGGAACTGGTAGTCGATGATCTTCTTGTCCGGGTCGAACGGGGCCAGTTGATCGAGGCCGAGCGAGCGGACGGCCGTTTCCACCACCTCGCGCTCGGGAACGCCGGCCGACTTCCCCTGCTTGAGGAGGTAGAACTTCCCGGCGTCGAGAAGCGGCTGGAGCGGCATCAAGCCGACCAGCTCGGAGCCGGTGACGACCAGGCCCAGCTTCTCGGCTTCGTCGCGGACCGTCTCGAAGACGACGTGCAGCGGCGTCGTCTTGTAGTTGATCAGGTTGATGGAGACCTGCGCCTGCCGGTACTGGTCGATGTACCAGCCGATCGCCCGGACCGCCTTGAGCCGGCCCGGCCGCTTCACCTGGCGGCCCTGCTCGTCGAGGACCGGCTGGCCCGCGGCGTCGCGCGCCACGCGCCCGTTCTCGCGGATGTTGAGGGCGATCTCGCTCGCCAGCTTCCGGTCGCGCGTGTTGAGGTTGACGTTGTAGGCGATGAGGAACTCGCGCGCGCCCACCACCGGCGCGCCGAACTTCGGGTCGAAGCGCGCGGGCCCCGCGTCCGGCGCCCAGGCCGGGTCCTGCAGCTTCCGCTCGAGCGCTTCGTACTCACCGGCCCGGATGTTGGCCAGGCTGCGCCGCATCTCGGAGGTGGCCGCGTATTCGTAGAAGTACACGGGGATCTGCAGGTCGTCGGCGATCCGCCGGCCGAGGTCGCGCGAGATCTCGACGCACTCCTCCATCGTCACCTCGGCGACGGGGACGATGGGGCAGACGTCCATGGCGCCCATGCGCGGGTGGGCGCCGTGGTGCTTCGCCATGTCGACGAGTTCGTACGCCTTGCGGGCCGCCTTGAGCGCGGCGTCCGAGACGGCGGCCGGCGGACCGACGAAGGTGTACACGGTCCGGTTGGTGTCGGCGCCGGGATCGACGTCGAGCAGCTTGACGTCGGCGACGCCCTTGATCGCGTCCGCGATCGCGTCGATCACGGCGCGGTTCCGGCCTTCGGAGAAGTTCGGGACGCATTCGACGAGCCTGGCCATCAGTGCCTCCGGAAGAAACTGGAAGGGTACCACTTCCGGGCCTCAGACGGACAGGCCCGACGGGTTCATGCAGTTCTCAGTTGCCAGTTCCCGGTGGTCAGTCAGTCACGCGTGACACACTGACAACTGGCCACTGACAACTGGCCACTACCTGGTCCGTGGATGCGTTGTCGGTCCCCTGGCTTTGTGGTAACGTCTGAGCGCTGTGGCCGGGCCGACGTGTCGGCGCCAGCCGCCTCGACACCCCCAATCGATCGCCGTCCCCAAGCGCATCCGCAATCTGCGCGACGTCCGACTGCCGAACGTGCCGGTGACCGACGGGGCGCCGGCGCCCGCGCCCGCCCGGAGGCGACACACATGATGAAACCACGATCCGGTCGGCTGGTCGTCCTGTTGGTCTTCGTCGCCCTCTGCCTGGCGGCCTCCGCCCGCGCCGCGGAGTTCGGCCCCGCCAAGGGAGCGCTCGTCATCGTCGGCGGCAACATGCACGACCCGGCGATCCTCAAGAGGTTCCTCGATCTCGCCGGCGGCCCGGATCAGCCCATCGTCGTCATCCCGACAGCCGGCGGCGCGGGCAGCTACGATCAGACCTTCTCCGGCTTGAAGGCGTTCAGGGACGCCGGGGCCACCAGGCTCACGGTCCTGCACACCTACGATCGGAAAGTGGCCGACACCGAGGAATTCGTGAAGCCGCTGCAGACGGCCCGCGGCGTGTTCTTCGAGGGCGGACGGCAGTGGCGGCTGGCCGATTCCTATCTCGGGACGCTGACCCAGAAGGAGCTATTCGCGCTGCTCGACCGGGGGGGCGTCATCGGCGGGTCGTCCGCCGGGGCCACCATCATCGGCGACTACCTCGTGCGCGGCGACACGAAAACAGCCGATATCATGATGGGCGACCACGAGCAGGGGCTCGCCTTTCTGAAGAAGGCCGCCATCGACCAGCACCTGCTGGTGCGCAACCGCGAGTTCGACCTGATCCCTCTCATCGAAAAGCACCCCGACATGCTCGGCATCGGCCTCGACGAGGACACCGCCATCGTGGTGCAGGGCGACGAGTTCGAGGTGATGGGGCGCTCCCGCGTGGCGATTTACGACATCCACAAGATGATCCCGCCGGCCGGGAAGTTCTACTTCCTCATCCCCGGCGACAAGTACAACCTCAAGACGCGGACGGCCACGCGCCCCTCGGCGCGCGGCGCGTCGCCGCTCGACCGCGTCAAGGACATGCCGTGGGTGAAGTGAGCCGACGATGGTCCTCGTCAAGAAGGTGAGAAGACGCGGCGGGGCGGCCGGCCTCGGCGGCCCTCCCGGCGCCACCTCGTCGCTGCGCCCGGTCTTCGTGGGAAAGCAGCCGCCGTGCGCCCACGCCTGCCCGTGCGGCACCGACGTGCGCGGGTTTCTCAGCGTGCTGGCGGGCGGGGCGAAGCGCGGGCGCACCGAGGCGCAGGCGATCGAAGAGGCGTTCTACATCATCGCCGACCGCAATCCGCTGCCCGCGGTCTGCGGGCGGCTGTGCCCGCACCACTGCGAGACCGGGTGCACGCGCGAAGCCTACGACGGCGGCGTGTCGGTCAACCAGGTCGAGCGCGCCATCGCCGAGGCGGCGATCAACGCCTCGTGGCCGCTGCGCCCCGCGGATGACGCTGCGGGCGTCGAAGCCGAGGTCGAGCCGGTCCTGGTGATCGGCGCGGGCGCCGCGGGACTGTCGGCCGCCTACCAGTTGGCGCGGCGGGGATACGACGTGACGCTGGTCGATCCGCACGGCGAGGCCGGCGGCGAGCTGCGCTACGGCATCGGGCCGGACCGGCTGCCGCGAGCCGTCCTCGATGCGGAGGTGGACCGGATCCTCGCGCTCGGCGTCACCTTCGTCGGCGGCGCCGACGTGGCCGAGTTCGAATCCGCCGCCCCGCGCGTGGTGAAGACGAAGATCTACGAGCAGGGCACGCCGGTGGCGACCGGGTCGATCGCCGCGTCGATCCACTTCGGCCGCCACGCGGCCAGTCTCCTCGACGCCCAGATCAGGCGCGCGGCCGTTCTCGAGCCGCCGGGACTGGAGCCGGTCGCGAAGGACCGCGTCATCCTCGACCACTTCCCGCGCGCCGCGCGCGGGGCGACGACGGAAGTGACATGGTCGCCCGCTGACGCGGTGCACGAGGCGCAGCGGTGCCTGCAGTGCGGGGCGTGCATCGAGTGCGACAACTGCTGGAAGTACTGCCCCGACCAGGCGGTGATCAGGCCGCTCGACCCGGGACAGCCCTATCGCTTCAGGCTCGAGTTCTGCCAGGGCTGCTCCAAGTGCGCCGAGCAGTGCCCGACGGGGTACATCGAGATGAGGTAGGGCAGGATTCGGGACTCAGGGAGGCGCACGGCTGAAGCCGTGCGCTATCTGACGATGAGTGGATAGCGCAGGGCTTCAGCCCTGCGCGTCGGCGACAAGGACGAGTACCTGATATGTCCGACGAGAAACGTGCAACCCCGCAGCTCGACGAGCTCGAAAAGGGGCCGTGGCCGAGCTTCGTCAAGGAGCTGAAGCGCGCGGCCGAGACGAGCCCGATGGCCGAAGATCTCATCGGCGTGCTCGAGCTGTCGTACGAGGAACGCGTCGGCCATTGGAAGCACGGCGGCGTCGTCGGCGTCCGCGGGTACGGCGCCGGCGTCATCGGCCGGTACTCGGACGTGCCGGAGCAGTTCCCCGAGGTGGCGCAGTTCCACACCATGCGCGTGAACCATCCGGCCGGGTGGTTCTACACGACCGACGCGCTGCGCAAGGTGTGCGACATCTGGGAGACGCACGGGTCCGGCCTCACCAACCTGCACGGCGCGACGGGCGACATCATCCTGCTCGGCACCAAGACCGAGTCGCTCGAACCCGCCTTCGCCGAGCTGACCGAGAACGGGTTCGACCTCGGCGGCTCCGGGTCGGTCGTGCGCACGCCGAGCTGCTGCGTCGGCCCGGCGCGGTGCGAGTGGGCCTGTTTCGACACGCTCGCCCTCACCTACGACCTCACCCAGCATTTCCAGGACGAGATGCACCGTCCGTCGTTCCCCTACAAGTTCAAGATCAAGTCGTCCGGCTGCCCGAACGACTGCGTGGCGGCGATCGCGCGGGCCGACCTCAGCGTGATCGGCACGTGGCGGGACGGGATCGCGGTGGACCAGGAGGCGGTCGGCGTCTACGCGGCCGGTGGCCTCGACATCCGCGCCAACGTGTGCGGCCGCTGCCCGTCGAAGTGCATGACGTGGGACGGCGAGGCGCTCGGGATCGACAACGGCGCGTGCGCGCGGTGCATGCACTGCATCAACGTGATGCCGAAGGCACTCCGCCCGGGTCGCGAGCGCGGCGCCTGCATCCTCATCGGCGGCAAGGCGCCCATCGTGTCGGGGGCGATGCTCTCGTCGGTGCTGGTCCCGTTCATGAAGATCGAACCGCCCTACACCGAGCTCAAGGAGCTCATCGGCAAGATCATCGAGCTGTGGGCGGACGAAGGCAAGAACCGCGAGAGGGTCGGCGAGTTCATCCAGCGCATCGGCCTCGGCAACTTCCTGGAGGCGATCGGCCTCGCGCCGCAGCCGGAGATGGTGAAGCATCCTCGCGAGAACCCGTACGTGTTCTACGAGGAGTATTTCGAAGAGGAACGGTAATCACCATGTCCGATACGACGCCCACGCGCAAGACCGACATCGGCCCGCCGCACTACGGGCAGTTCCTGCCGCCGGTCATCAAGGCGAACTACGGGACGTGGAAGTACCACGAGATCCCGCGGGCCGGCGTGCTCGTCCACGTCGGCGAGACCGGCGACCGGCTCTACACCGTGCGCGCCGGGTCGCCGCGGCTGCTGAGCGTGCAGACGATCCGCGAGATCTGCGACCTCGCCGACAAGTACTGCGACGGCTACCTCCGGTTCACCAGCCGCCACAATATCGAGTTCCTGCTGACCGACCCGGCGAAGATCGACCCGCTCATCGGCGACCTCGCCGCCGCGGGGTTCCCCGTCGGCGGCACCGGCCGCGCGATCTCCAACATCGTCCACACGCAGGGCTGGGTGCACTGCCACTCCGCCGCCACCGACGCCTCGGGCATCGTCAAGGCGCTGATGGACGAGCTCGTCGGCCGGTTCACCTCGATGGAGCTGCCCGGCAAGCTGCGCGTGGCGCTCGCCTGCTGCGTCAACATGTGCGGCGCCGTGCACTGCTCCGACATCGCCATCCTCGGCGTCCACCGGCGCCCGCCGAAGATCAACCACGAGCGGCTGTCGAAGGTGTGCGAGATGCCGACGGTGGTCGCGTCCTGCCCGACGGCCGCAATCCGGCCGGTGCGGAAGAACGGGCAGGAGTCGGTGGAGGTCGCCGAGGACCTCTGCATGTTCTGCGGCAACTGCTACACGGTGTGCCCGGCGATGCCGCTCAACGACCCGCTCAACGACGGCGTGTCGATCTGGGTGGGCGGCAAGGTGAGCAACGCGCGATCCGAGCCGGCCTTCTCGAAACTGGCGATCCCGTTCCTGCCCAACAACCCGCCACGCTGGCCGGAAGTGGTCGAGGCGGTGACCAAGCTGGTGGACGTGTGGGCCGCCGACGCGAGGCCGTACGAGCGGATGGGCGAGTGGATCGAGCGGATCGGCTGGCCGCGCTTCTTCCGCCTGACCGGCATCGAGTTCACCAAGCAGCACATCGACGACTTCAGGCACGCGGAGACGACGTTCCGGAGGTCGGTCCATTTGAAGGGGTAGAACGACCGGAGCAGGCCACAGGCCACAGGCCACGGGCTTCAGGCCTTGTCACGCGATCACGCGAGACGGGCCCGTAGCCTGAGGCCTGTAGCCAGAAGCCGGCGGAGAGCGTTATGTCCGACACCGTGACCGTTGAGGAACTGGCCGAGGCCATGTTCCGGACGATTAGCGACGCGCAGGGGCTGCGGAAGCTGAAGCCGAACGACGTCAGCAAGGCGATGATCGAGCGCTTCGGGCCGGAGCGGTGCAGCAAGGAGACGTGCAAGGAGGCGATCCGGCTGCTCGTCGACTCCGGCCGCTGCATCTACACGTACTTTGGCGGCAGCTACATCGAGCTGCCGAGGAACGAACAGGAAGGGTAGGAGGATACGTGCCGACGATTGAACTGAACGGGCATGCGTACGCGGTGGACGAAGACGGCTTCCTCGAGGACCCAGGCGTCTGGAACGACCAGGTGGCCGTCGACCTGGCGACGACCGAGGGGGTCGCGGCGCTCGGCGAGAACCACTGGAAGCTGGTCCGCTACCTGCGGAACTACTACCTCGAGTTCGGCATCGCCCCGATGATCCGGAAGGTCTGCAAGGAGACCGGGTTCAAGCTGAACGAGATCTACGAGCTGTTCCCGTCCGGTCCCGCCAAGGGCGCCTGCAAGGTGGCGGGGCTGCCCAAGCCGACCGGCTGCGTCTAACCCGATGATCTCCGCCCTGCTGGCCGTCGCGCTCTACGGCGCCGCCGCGTCCTCGCTGGGCGGGATCTGCTGGCGCATCTGGCGGTGGGCTGCCACGCCGGAGCCCTTCCACATTCCCACGACCACCGGGCAGCAGCGGTCGCTGGAAGGCATTGCGGCCAGCCGCGTCGAGAGCCCCTCGAGCCGGTGGGGTGTCGTCGGCCGCATGGCGCTCGAGCTGTTCCTGTTCACATCGTTGTTCCGGAACACGGCGGCCGGGCCGACGTTCGGCTCGGGAGACGTGGCGGCGCGTCCGGTCTTCCTCGAGCGCAAGGGGCTGTGGCTGGGCGCGCTGGCCTTCCACTGGTCGCTGCTGGTCGTCGCCGTGCGCCACCTCCGGCTGTTCGTCGAGCCGGTGCCCCGCGCAGCCTCGGTGCTGGCCGCGGTGGACGGGTTCTTCCAGTTGGGCGCGCCGCACTGGTACATCACCGACGTCGTCCTGGTTGTCGCGCTCGCCTACCTGCTCGGTCGGCGGCTGGCCAACCCGCTGCTCAGGTACCTGACGCTGCCGGCCGACTACCTCGCGCTCGGCGCGCTGCTAGCCGTCGTCAGCACCGGCATCGTCGTTCGTTACGTCGCGAGGACCGACCTGGTCGCCGTCCGGCAGTTCACGCTGGGACTGGCGGCGTTCGCGCCGACCGCGATCCCCGTGCCCGGCTTCTGGCTGGTGGCGCACTTGCTGTCGGCCGCGTTCCTGCTGGCCATCTTCCCGATGACGAAGATGGTGCACGCGGCCGGCGCATGGTTCAGCCCGACGCGCAACCAGCCGAACGACAGCCGACGGCGCCGCCACGTCAACCCGTGGAACGCGCCGGGGCCGGTGCACGGCTACGAGGCATGGGAAGACGAGTTCCGCGACAAGCTGGAAGCGGCAGGAATTCCCTTGGAAGCGGCTCGGCCGAAAGCCGAGAGCCGAAAGCCGAACGCCGGACAGGGCGCCGAGATCGTATGAGCGCCGACAAGCTCGACCCGACGCGCCTCTCGACGGTGGACTACACTCCGCCGCGGCGCCCGTGGCGCGACCCGCGCGTCGAGTTCCGCAAGGGCACCTACGGCCATGCCGCGCCGCGTCGGCACGTCGAGTATCTCGGCCTCCCCAACGCCCGCGACTGGCAGCCGCCCGACGCCGACTGGAAGCTGCCCGGCAACTGGAAGCAGATCATCCTCGACGGCATGAAGGACCGGCTCGAACGCTACCGATCGTTCCGGCTCTTCATGGACACCTGCGTGCGGTGCGGCGCCTGCGCGGACAAGTGCCACTTCTACCTGGGCTCGGGCGATCCCAAGAACACGCCGGTCCTCAGGGCCGAGCTGCTCCGCTCGGTCTATCGCCGGTACTTCACGACCTCCGGCCGCCTGTTCGGTTCGCTGGCCGGCGCGCGCGACCTGACCGAGGACGTCATCAAGGAGTGGTTCTTCTACTTTCACCAGTGCACCGAGTGCCGGCGCTGCTCGGTGTTCTGCCCGCAGCGGGATCGACACCGCGGAGATCACGATGATCGGCCGCGAGTTGCTGAACCTGGTGGGCTGCAACATCCAGTGGATCGTCGAGCCGGCGTCGAACTGTGACCGCGTCGGCAACCACCTCGGGATCCAGCCCCACGGCTTCAAGGACAGCCTCGAGTTCGCCGCCGGCGAGATCGAGGAGCTCACGGGCATCCGGATCGACGTCCCGATTGGCAAGAAGGGCGCCGAGGTGCTGCTCGTCGTCCCCTCGGCCGACTACTTCGCCACGCCGCACTACTACACGCTGCTCGGCTACCTGATGCTGCTGCACGAGGCGGGCGTGGACTACACCTTCAGCGCCTACGCCTCGGAAGGCGGCAACTTCGGCCTCTTCGCCTCGCACGAGCTGGCCAAGCGGCTGAACGCCAAGATCTACGCCGAGGCGAAGCGGCTGGGCGTGAAGTGGATCCTCGGCGGCGAGTGCGGCCACATGTGGCGCGTCGTGCATCAATACATGGGCACGATGAACGGTCCGGCCGATTTCCTCGAGGTGCCGGTGTCTCCGGTCACCGGGACGCGGTTCGAGCACGCCTCGTCCACCAGGATGCTCCACATCTGCGAGTTCACCGCGGATCTGATCGCCCACGGCCGGCTCGCCCTCGACCGGTCGAGGAACGATCGGTGGAACGTCACGTTCCACGACTCGTGCAACCCGTCGCGCGCGATGGGCCTCTACGAGGAGCCCCGGATCATCCTCCGCGAGGTGGTCAAGGAGTTCCACGAGATGCCGGAGGACACGATCCGCGAGCGGACGCTCTGCTGCGGCGCGGGCGCGGGCCTCGGCGCCGACGAGAACGTCGAGACGCGGATGCGCGGCGGCCGCCCGCGCGCCATGGCCGTGAACCACGTGCGCGGGCGCCACGGCACCAACTGCGTGGCCTGCATCTGCGCGGTGGACAAGGCCTCGCTGCCGCCGCTGCTCGACTTCTGGGTGCCCGGCGTCGAGGTGGCCGGCGTCCACGAACTGGTCGGCAACGCGCTCGTGATGAAGGGGGAGCGCCCGCGGATGACGGACCTGCGCGGCGAGCCGCTTCGCGGCGCCGGGGGCGAGCGTGCGTAAGCGTGCGCTCCTCATCGGCGGCCTGGCGGCGCTCGTGGCGCTCGCCACCTGGCCGGTCTGGCGCGCGCTGGCCGGGCCGTCCCCGTCCGCGCCCGAGCTGGCGCGGCCTCTCGGCGCGACCGAGTGCGTCGCGCCCACCGATTACATGCGCGCGTCGCACATGAAACTGCTCGAGCAGTGGCGCGACCGTGTCGTTCGCGACGGGGTCCGCACCTACACCGACCGTCGCGGCCGGGTGGTGATGATGAGCCTGTCGAAGACGTGCCTCGGGGCCTGCCACACCGACAAGACGACGTTCTGCGACCGCTGCCACGACTACGCGGGCGTGAAGCCCACGTGCTGGGACTGCCACGTGGTGCCGCTCGTGAAAGCGCCGCCAGCGCTGGCGGCGATGGGGGAGGCCCGATGAGCGCCAGCCGCCGCGTCTTTCTCCGCCTGGCGGCCACGGCCGCCACCGCGGCGGCGGCCGGGTCGGCGCTCGGGTGCGCCGCGGCCGGAGGGCCGCGCCGCCGGCTCGCGCTGGCGATCGACGCGCGGAAGTGCCTCGACGTGCACGGCTGCCGCGCCTGCATCGACGCCTGTCACGACGCGCACAACGTGCCGGCGATTCCCGATCGGGCGCACGAGGTGAAGTGGATCTGGAAGGAGCCGTTCGAGCGGGCGCTCGCCGTCCGGGAGCCGGAAACGCTGCCCGCCGCGCTCCGCGGCAGCGACGTCCTGGTTCTCTGCAACCACTGCGACAACCCGCCCTGCGTGCGCGTCTGTCCGACCGGGGCGACCTGGCGGCGGGATGACGGCGTGGTGGCCATGGACGAGCACCGATGCATCGGCTGCAGGTATTGCATGGCCGCCTGTCCCTACGGGTCCCGCAGTTTCAACTTCGTGGACCCGCGGCCGTTTGTCGCGCATCCGACGAGTGACTACCCGACGCGGACCAAGGGCGTCGTCGAGAAGTGCACGCTCTGCGAAGAGCGCCTCGCGGTTGGGCGGCTGCCTGCCTGCGTGGAGGCTTGCCCGGCTCGCGCGATGATCTTCGGCGACCTCGACGACCGGGGATCGGAGATTCGGAGACTGCTGAACGAGCGGTATGCGGTCAGGCGGAAGCTCGAACTGGGGACGAGGCCACAGGTGTTCTACGTGATCTGACGGGTTGACGGCTGACGGCGGAGGGCCGAAGGCGGAGGGCCGACCAGGAGGCCGGCCCCACCATGTGTCTGGTGGCGCGAGCCTCCTGGCTCGCGAAGGGGCCATCAGCCGTCAGCCTTTGGCCATCAGCCCCGTGACAGGATGGTTCCCCCATGTTCATGCTCGAAAAGGCCTTCGACGGCGGGCGGCGGTACTGGCTGTGGCTGGCGGCCCTGCTGGTCGTCGTGTGCGCGGCCGCGTGGTGCTACGCGCTCCAGTTGCGCGTCGGGCTTGGCGTCACCGGCCTGACCCGCGACGTGACCTGGGGCCTCTACATCGCCCAGTTCACCTTCTTCGTCGGTGTCGCCGCCTCGGCCGTCGTTGTCGTGCTGCCGTACTACCTGCACGACTACAAGGCGTTCGGCCGGGTGACGATCCTCGGCGAGTTCGTCGCCATCTCGGCCTTGACGATGTGCGCGGCGTTCATCTTCGTGGACATGGGCCAGCCGTCGCGCCTGCTGAACGTCGTGCGCTACGCCGCCCCGGGCTCGCTGATGTTCTGGGACCTGGTCGCGCTCGGCGGCTACCTCGTGCTGAACGTGATCATCACGCGGGTGACGCTCGAGTCCGAGCGGTGCCAGGCGGCGCCGCCGCGGTGGGTCCGGCGGATGATCCTGCTCTCGATCCCGTGGGCGATCAGCATCCATACGGTTACGGCATTCCTGTACAGCGGTCTGGCCGGCCGGCCGTTCTGGCTGACCGCGCTCCTCGCCCCGCGGTTCCTCGCGTCGGCGTTCGCGGCGGGTCCCGCGCTGCTCATCCTGCTGTGTCTGCTCGTGCGCCGATGGTGGGACCTCAGGGTGGCCGACGAGGCCATCCGGAGGATCGCGGTGATCGTGACCTACGCGCTGGCGGCCCATCTGTTCTTCGTGGCCGTGGAACTGTTCACCGTCTTCTACAGCCAGGTGCCGGACGCTCTTGAGCCGTACCGCTATCTCTACGCCGGCCTCGACGGCCAGGCCCAGCTGACGCCGTGGACCTGGGTGTCGGTGGGGCTCGCGGTCACCGCGCTCGTGGTACTGCTCACGCCGGCGGTCCGCGCGCGCCGCGCGACGCTCGCGGCCGCCTGCGTCGCCGTATTCGTGGCGCTCTGGATCGAGAAGGGACTGGGGCTGGTGGTCGCCGGCTTCGTCCCCGCGCCGCTCGGCAACGTCCCCGGCTACGTGCCGACCTGGCGGGAGGTGACGATCGTGGCCGGCATCTGGGCGGTGGGCGCCATGATGGTGACGGTGTTCTTCAAGATCACCGCCGCCGTCAGGACGGACGGGCAGTGACCGAGTCACGCGCGCCGCGGATCGTCGTGGCCGGCCTGTCGGGCGACGGCGGCAAGACGCTGGTGTCGCTGGCGCTCGCGCTGGGCGCGCGGGACCGCGGCGTGCACGTCCGCGGGTTCAAGAAGGGGCCGGACTACATCGACGCGTCCTGGCTCGCCTGGGCGACGGCGGCGCCCGCGAGGAACCTCGACACGTTCCTGATGGGAGACGACGGCGCCCGGCGCGGGTTTGCGGATCATGCCGCGCGAGGCGCAGAAGGGCTCAACGTCATCGAAGGCAACCGCGGCCTCTTCGACGGCGTGGACGCCACGGGGACGCACAGCACGGCGGCGCTGGCCGAAGTGCTCGATTCACCAGTTCTGCTCGTCATCGACGCGCGCAAGATGACCGCGACCGCCGCGGCGCTGGTTCTCGGCTGCCAGGTGATGGCGCCCGAGCTCCGGATCGCCGGCGTCGTGCTGAACCGCGTGGCCGGCGGCCGCCATGAGACGGTCGCGCGCGAGGCCATCGAGCGCACCTGCGGCGTCAGCGTGCTGGGCGCCATTCCGCGCCTCGAGGAATCAGAGTTGCTGCCCGGCCGCCACCTGGGCCTGGTGACACCGCACGAACACGACGCGAAAGGCCGCCTGGCCGACCGGCTTCGGGCGACGGCGCAGGAAAGCCTGGACCTGGACCGGATTCTCGAACGCGCGCGGGCGACGTCGCCAATCGACGAGGAGTCGCTGCGGGCCGCGACGCGCCCGGCGGCCAGCATCACCGAGGAACCCATCGCGATCGGGTATCTCTCGGACTCCGCCTTCAGCTTCTACTATCCCGAGAATCTCGAGGCGCTCGAGGCGCGAGGCGCAAGGGTGGTGCCGCTATCGTCGCTCTCGGGCGACGCCATCCCGACGACGCTGGACGCGCTCTATGTCGGGGGCGGATTCCCCGAGACGCACGCGGCCCGACTCTCGGGGAACGCCGCGCTGCTCGCGTCGCTTCGCGCCTGCGCCGCCGACGGTCTGCCGATCTACGCGGAGTGCGGCGGCCTGATGCTGCTCGCCCGATCCGTTTCGTGGCAGGGCGTGCGGCACGAGATGTCCGGCGTCCTGCCGGTGGACGTGGAGGTGCTCGCCAGGCCCCAGGGGCATGGATACGTCGTCCTCTCGGTGGACCGGCCGAACCCGTTCTTCGACGTCGGCCGCGAGATTCGCGCCCACGAGTTCCACTATTCACGCATCGTCGGCGAGGTGCCGGAGACCTCCTGCGCCGTCCGGCGAGGCACGGGCTGCGGCGGCGGACGGGACGCGATCGTGACCGGCAGTGTCTGGGCCAGCTACGCGCACGTGCACGCCGCCGGCACGCCCGAGTGGGCGGACGGCATGGTGGCCGCGGCGAGGCGATACCGGAACGGCGGTCGATCATGACTGGAAGAGCGCGCCGCGGGTGGCGGCATCCGATCTTCGTGGACCTCACCGGCCAACCGGTCGTGGTCGTCGGCGGCGGAACGGTGGCCGAACGGAAGATCGAGAGCCTGATCGAGTCGGGCGCGCGCATTACGGTCGTGAGCCCCGAGTCGACGGACCTCGTCGCCCGGTGGGCGGAGACCGGGCGGATCGCCCTCGAACGGCGTCCCTATCGGGCGGGCGACCTGGCCGGCGCAAGGCTGGCTTACGCGGCGACGGCCGACCCGGGCGTGAACCGGGCGATTCGAGACGAGGCGCGCCGCGAAGGAATCTGGCTCAACGTCGTCGATCAGCCGGACTTGTGCGATTTCATTACGCCCGCCCTCGTTCGCCGCGGCGATCTGACGATCGCCGTGTCGACCAACGGCCGCGTGCCCGGGCTCTCGAAGCAAATCCGGCAGCAACTCGAGCAGCGTTACGGTCCGGACTACGCGGACACGGTGGAGCGGCTCGGCGAAGAGCGCACACGCGCCCGGGCCGCTGCCTCGGGGTCGGAGCCGGCGCTCGCTGGAACGTCATCGCACCGTCGGCAGCCGGGGGCCGCGGCCGGCACCGTCTACCTCGTCGGCGCCGGTCCCGGCGATCCCGATCTGCTGACCGTCAAGGGCCGTCGGCTGCTCGAGGCGGCCGACACGGTGGTCTACGACGCGCTCGTCGATCCCCGCCTGCTCGACCTGTGCCCCCCGACCGCGGCCCGCATCTTCGTGGGCAAGCGCGACAGCCGTCACAGCCTGCCGCAGGCGGAGATCAACGACCGGCTCATCGAGGAAGCGAGGTCGCGCCGGGTCGTCGTCCGCCTGAAGGGGGGCGACCCCTTCATCTTCGGCCGCGGCGGCGAGGAAGCCGAGGCGCTTGGCCAGGCCGGCATCCCCTATGAGGTGGTGCCGGGCGTGTCGGCCGGCGTCGCCGTGCCTGCCTACTCGGGGATCCCGCTCACGCACCGGGACTTCACCTCCGAAGTCGTGTTCCTCACGGGCCATTCCTGCGCGAGCAGCCCGTGCCCGGTCGACTGGGGCCGCTACGCGAAGTCGCCGGCCTCGCTCGTGATCTTCATGGGGCTGCACAACCTGAAGTCGATCGCGCACGAACTGATGGAGCGTGGGCGCGACCCCGAATGCCCGGTCGCGGTGATCGAAAACGGCACCACCGAGGCGCAGCGGACCATCGTCGCCCCGCTGGCCCGGATCGCTGAAGAGGCCGAAGCCGCCGCGGTCAGGCCGCCGGCGCTGATCGTCGTCGGAGAGGTTGTGGGCCTTCGCGAAAAACTGAACTGGTTCAGGGAGACATCATCATGCGGACAGCCGGAACGGCGCTGATTTCCATCGTGGCCCTCATGGGGGCGGGGCTGCCGGCCCTCTCCCAGACCGTTCGGACGCCGGCCGAACAGTCCGGCTATTCGCGCTACACCCAGTACCAGGACATCGCGCCGTTCCTCGACGAGGTTGCGACGGCCTCGAAGCAGACGAAGGTGCTCGTGGCAGGGAAGACCGGGGAGGCGAAGGACTTCGCCGCGGCGAACCTCTACCTGGTCGTCCTCACCGCCGAAGGCATCGACACGCCGCAGGCCCTGAACCGGAAGAAGCCGACCGTCCTGGTTCTCGCCGCACAGCACGGGAACGAGCAGTCGGGCAAGGAGGCCGCGCTCGCGCTGATTCGCGACCTGGCCGTCGGCGACCTCAAGACGCTGCTCGGGCAGGTGAACGTCCTCGTGATGCCGCAGACCAACCCGTACGGGAACTTCGTCAACCGGCGGACCAACGAACAGGACCTCGACCTGAACCGCGATCACGTCAAGCTCGAGTCGCCCGAGACACGGGCGATCCATGCCGTCTTCCGGGCCTGGATGCCGGAGGCGTCGATCGACGTCCACGAGCAGGGCGACAACTACTACCGCGTCAACACCGGGCGCGTGACCAACGCCAACATCGCTCCCGCGATCCGCGCCTTCGCCCGCGACACGATCTACAAGGAGACCGAAGCGCTCGTCACCGCCGGCGGCTACACGTGGCACGAGTACCTCGTCACCGAGGCGATGGGCAGCCAGGGCGCCGCGGGCGCGGCCGAGCCGACGGGCGCGAACCTGGAGGAGCTGACCCGCCCCAGCACGGTCGATCTCAACGACGGCCGCAACAGCCTGGGGATCTACGAGACGATCTCGTTCATCCAGGAGAGCGCTTCGCGCCACGACGTCCCCACGCTGAAAGACCGCACGACGTATCAATACCTGGGGATCAGGGCGTTCGTGCAGTCGGTGGCGCGCCACGCGGAAGAGGTGCGGAAGCTGGTCGCATCCAGCCGCGCGGCGCTGCTCAAAAAGGCCGGCGCGCCCGCCCCGGGTGACCTCGTCCACCTGCGGATGGCGCACGCCCGCGACCCGAAGGAGCCGCAGATCACCATCCAGCACTTCCAGAGCGTGCCGGGCGCCGACGCGACAGCCCCCGCCTCGACGAAGGTCGTCACCGAGGTGGTCAAGAACTGGTTCCCGAACGTCGAGCCCACGATCTCGGTGCCTCGCGCCTACGGCTACATCGTCCCCGCAGCGCACAAGGACGTCGTGCAGACGATGATCGCGCACGGGATCGCGGTGCAGGCCTTCACCGCGGACACCGAGGTGGAGGTCGAGCGCTACCTCGTCGACGACATCACGCCGTCAACCGAGGACTACGTGGCGCCGGACAAGATCGCGGTGACGAAGCAGACCGTCAAGGTGACGGTCCGGAAGGGCGACTACTACGTGAGCGGTGCGCAGCCGGCCGCGAATCTCATTCCGAACCTGCTCGAGCCGCAGGCGGAATTCGGGTTCATCCGCTACAGGATGTTCAAGCTCGTCCCCGACAAGGGCGCCACGTTCCCGTTCCTGCGAGTGGCGAAGAGGCAGAGACTGCTGCTGGAGCCGCTGAAGTAGACGAAAGGCGGAAGGCTGCAGGCAGTGGCGCAGGCCTGAAGGCCTGCGGTATCTGGGAATCTCCGCAAGCTCAGCAGATAGCGCAGGGCTTCAGCCCTGCGCCGGCCGGACTGCCAATCGTTGTCATTTGTGTAGAATTCCCCAATGATGCGCACCACTTCGGACCTCGTCGTCGACATCCTCGAACGCGCGGGGATCCGGCACGTGTTCGGCTACCCCGGCGGACAGAACGTGCGGTTCATCGAGGCGATGGAAGGGCGGAGCGTCGAGTTCGTGCTCGTCACGCACGAGGGGTCGGCGGGGTTCATGGCCGACGTGTGCGCGAGGCTGACCGGCAGGCCGGGCGCCTGCCTGTCCACGCTCGGCCCCGGCGCCACCAATCTCACGACGGGAGTCGGCAACGCGTATCTCGACCGCGTCCCGGTGCTCGCCTTCACCGGCAAGATGGGCCGCAAGTGGCGCAACCGCACGGTGCAGATGCAGATCGACCACCGCGCGCTGTTCGCCCCGCTGACCAAGTGGACGACCGAGCTCGACTCGGCGTCGGCGGCCGAGACGCTGCGCCGGGCGATCCAGATCGCGCAGGCCGAGCAGCCGGGGCCGGTTCACCTGGACTTCCCGGAAGATACGGCCGAAGAAGACGCGGCGAACGGCCCGGACGCGGACGCCGGCCGGCCGCCCGCCGCTCCAGCCGCGCCCGACGCGCTCGACCGCGCCGAGGCCGCCATGAGGTCGGCGCGCTTTCCGCTGGTCGCCGTCGGCTTGACGATGAACCGCGCGGGCGCCACCGACGCGCTCGCGGCGTTTGTCGAGCGCCATCACCTGCCCGTCGTCTGCACGATGATGGCGAAGGGCCACGTGCCGGAGGACGGCGGACGCTTCATCGGGGTGGTTGGGCGGGCGCGGCGCGACATCGTGAGCGAGTTCTGCAAGCCCGCGGACCTGGTCATCGGCATCGGCTACGACCCGGTCGAGTTCAACTACGAGGACTGGGTCCCCAGGGGCTCGCGCATCGTGCACATCGACACGGTGCGCGCGGACCTCGGGCCGACGCACACGCTCGCCTGCGACGTGGTCGGCGACATCCGCCACTCGCTCGAGCGCCTGACCGACGCCGCGCCGTTCCAGCACCAGTGGGATCTGTCGGGCGTCGCCGCGCATCGCCGCCGGCTCCGCGAGGCCCTGACGCCGGACACCGCCGCCTTCGCGCCGCACCAGGTCGTCGTGGCGATGCGGGACCTGATGGCGCCCGACGGCATCCTCACCGTCGATGTCGGCGCGCACACGCACCTGGTCGCGCAGTTGTGGGATCCGCTGGGCCCCGGGCGGCTGCTGGTGTCGAACGGCTGGTCGTCGATGGGCTTCTCGATCCCGGCGGCCATCGCCGCCACGCTCGTCTGCCCGGGGCGGCAGGTGGTGGCGTGCCTCGGCGACGGCGGCTACCTGATGATGGCGGGCGAGATCAACACGGCCGTCAGGCTGCGCCTTCCCGTCGTGTTCGTCGTGTTCCGCGACCGGTATCTGAGCCTCATCCGCGTGAAGCAGACGCGGCGGCGCTTCGCATGGTCAGGCGTGCAACTCTACGGCGACGGCTATCGGCCGAGCGACACCCTGTTTGGGGCGCCGGTGGTGGTGGCCGAGAACGAGCCGGCGTTCCGTACGGCGTTCTCGCAGGCGCTCTCGGCCGGCGGCCCGGTGGTCATCGAGGCCGTGGTGGATCCGGCGGAGTACGACGCGATGGTGTGAGGCAGTCCTGTCAACGCAGGGCTGAAGCCATGTCAACGCAGGGCTGAAGCCACGTCAACGCAGGGCTGAAGCCCTGCGCTATCTGCTGGTCTTGCGGAGATTCCCAGATAGCGCAGGCCTTCAGGCCTGCGCCACTGCCTGCAGCCCACCGACTGCAGCCGGCTCCCTCCCGCCGGCCGTCAGCCGCTATCCGCAATATCCGGATAGACCCGGCACGGCCAAGCGTCGAGAATGGCCCTATGGCGATCGAAGCGAACCCGCTCCCGCAGTCCTCGCGCGACCGCGGCGCGTTGCAGGCGACGCGCGCGGCCGCGGCATCCGAACTCGTGGGCCGGGCCTGCGCGCTGGTGCAGGCCTCCTCCGACGGCCGGCCGCCCTCGCTCGCCGGCCTGGCCCGGCGTCTTGGCGTGAGCCCCTTCCAGCTGCACCGGGCCTTTCGGGCCGCGCTCGACATCTCGCCGAAGCAGTACGCCGAGGCCCTGCGCGCCGGCCGCCTCAAGACACTGTTGCGCGACAACCAGCCCGTCACCGCCGCCCTCTACGAGGCCGGCTACGGGTCGAGCAGCCGGCTCTACGAGCGCTCCGACGCGGAGCTCGGCATGACGCCGGACGCCTATCGGCGCGGAGGATCAGGCATGCACATCCACTACATCGTCGTGCGGTCGGCGCTCGGACACCTCCTCGTGGCCGCCACCGAACGCGGCGTCTGCAGCATCAAGCTCGGCGACACCGTGCGCGAACTCGAGGCCGACCTCCGGCGCGAGTACCCGAGCGCGACCATCGACCGCGACCTCGGCCGCCTGTCCCCGGCGGTGACGGGCCTGCTGGACTTCCTGGCCGGCCAGCGGCCGCCGGCGAGCCTGCCGCTCGACGTTCAAGGCACCGCGTTCGAGCGGCGCGTCTGGCGGCACCTCCAGCGGATCCCCCTCGGCCGGACCCGTTCCTACGGCGACGTGGCGCGAGCCATCGGTCAGCCGCGGGCGGCGCGCGCCGTCGCGCGGGCGTGCGCGGCCAACCACGCCGCGCTCGTCATCCCCTGCCACCGTGTCGTGCAGGCGAACGGCGCCGCGGGCGGCTATCATTGGGGAGAGGCGCGCAAGCAGCGCCTGCTGGCCATCGAGCAGGGGCTGGTCGGCGCCGGAAAGGCACCACGGCCGTAGTGAACGTCTCTCCGAGCGTTCTCGTCGTCGGGGCCGGGCCCGCCGGGTCCACGGCGGCGCGGGCGCTGTCGCTCGGCGGCGCCCGAGTCCGCCTGCTCGAGCGCACGCACTTTCCCCGGAACAAGCCGTGCGGCGGCGGCCTCACCGCGCGCGCGCTCGTCCGGTTCCCGCACCTCGGCCCTGCCCTCGAGCGGATCGCCACGCACCGGATCTCACGCCTCTACCTGGAAGGGCCGTCGGGCCGCGGCGTCGTCCTGACGTCGCCCGCGCCGGCCGTCGTGACGATACGCCGTGCCGAGTTCGACGACCTGCTGGCGCGGCTGGCCGTCGAAGCCGGAGCCGACCTGGTCGAGGACGCCTGGGTGTCCCGGGCCGAGGCGGACGAAGAGGGGGCGCGCGTCGTCACGCGGAGCGGGGGCGAGTTCCGCGCGGACTACCTTGTGGCCGCAGACGGCGTCAACGGGGTGGTGACGAGACGACTGGGGCTGCACGCCGGCTGGGACGAATCCGGCGTGGCGCTGGACATGATGGAGGAGGCGCCGACCGATCGGCTGCGCGCCCTCGACCCCGATACGCTCTGGGTGTCCTACGGGCAGGGCGGCGCGGACGGCTACGGCTACATCTTTCCCAAGCGCGGCCACACCAACGTCGGCATCGGCTGCCTGCAGTCGCAGCTCCGGACACGCGTCGCGTTCACGCCCTATGAAACGCAGCAGCGCTTCGTCGGAGAGCTCCGCCGGCGCGGACTGGTGGAGGGCGAGTCGAGCCGCGGCGATTTCACGCCGTACCGCATCCCGATGACCGGCCCGATTCGCCGGACGGCGCGCGGCCGGGCCCTGGTCGCGGGCGACGCCGGCGGGTTCGTCAACGCATACACGGCCGAAGGAATCTACTACGCGATGGTCACCGGCGACCTGGCGGCGAAGGCCATCCTCGCCGACGCCGCGTTCGACGATCCCCGCCGCGGCCTGACGGCAGCCGAGCGGTACCGGGATTCGTGGCGGCGGGAGATCGGCGGCGAGCTGCGTGACGCCCTTCTCATCCAGCGGTATCTCTTCCGCGATCCCGCCCGCATCGACGGGGTCGTCCGCGGCGCGGAGACTTTCCGCGACGTCGCGGACCTCATCATCGCCTACGCGGTGGGTACGATCCCCTACGCGGTAGCGCGTCGGCGCATCCTGCGGCGGTTCCCCCGCGTCGCCTATCGGCTGGCGCGCGTCGCGCTGTCGAGCTGACGGGCCGCCGGCCGGGTCCGGCACAGGCCTTACGGCTTACGGCTCACGCCGCACGCTGGCAGCCTCTCGACTGTGCCATGGGCAGGCCGTGTCCCGGCTACCGTGGCGAGTCGGTTATGTCTTGAAATATCATGGCAAATGTCTATAATTAATCTTGGTAATGTTCAATATCGAAGAGTCGCAGCGCAGGGCCGAGGTGCGGCTGGGTCGGGCCTCGAGGCGCCGCCGGCGCGCGGATGCCGGCCGCTCGCGGCTTCCGGCGCCGATCCTGGCGGTCGTGCGCCAGGCAGCGCTTGGCCCGCGCCGGCCGAGCATGGCGGCGCTCCAGCGGCGGGTCACCGACGTGTGCGCCGCCACCGGCCTGAAGCTGCCCGCCCGCGCGACGCTGTACAACGCGTTCGACCGGATCGAGCCGGACTGCTACCGCGTCTCGATGCTGCCGTCTCACGCCGCCGAGGCCCTCTACAATCTGGCGCCCGACACGGTTGTCCCGGGTCCGCAGCTCGCCTTTTACTGCTTCAACTACGGTTCGCTGGCCGCGGTGAGCTTCGCTGCGGGCCTGCCGTGGCTCGACCTGTACCAGGCGCGGCGCTTGCGGGGTTGGCGGCCGCGGAGTCGCGGCCTGTTCGACGCCGTCCTGCGCGCGCGAGGCCTCTCGTGAGCGCGCCGTACGGGCCGCTGCAGGTGATGCCCGGGCCTCTCGCCACGGTTGTCGAACCGCTTCCGTATTGGTTCGTCATCGGCGGCCAGGCGGTCCGCTGCTTCGCGCCGTACCGGCCGAGCCGCGACGTCGACTTCGGCCTCGATTCGCCTGGCAACCTCGGCGATCTCGTCGATCAGTTGCGCGCGAGCGGAGCCGTCGAGATCCAGGAGCGCGGCCCGGACACCGTGCACCTGCTATGGAACGGGATTAAAGTCTCCGCGTTCGTCCTCGGGTTCCTCGTCCGCCACGCCGAGGCGCGACACCTCGACGTCACCGGGGTGCTGGCGACCAAGCTGCATGCCATCCTGGACCGCGGCCTGCGGCGCGACTTCTTCGATGTGTACGTGATGCTCCAGCAGCACCAGCTGGGCATCGTCGCCGCCCTCGCCGCCATCCGGACCGTGTACCAGGGGCAGATCGACGACAGCCTCCTGCTGCGCGCGCTGACCTACTTCGACGATGCCGACCGCGAGGCGGCGCTTCCCGGCGAGGGGCGGACCGACTGGACCAGCGTCAAGAAGTACTTCCAGGTGCAGGTGGGGAGCCTCCTGGCGCCGCCGCTCACGCGGCTTGCGATACAAGCCCACACGATCGACGTCGTGGCTGGCTGATGTCCCGTCCGGCCGTGCGACGTGTCGAGGCCGCGGACCGGCACCGCGTGTTCCGACGCGTGTCGGCGACGTCGGACCGACGTAAGGTCGGTCGTGTGGCAATGCCGGGGAAGCACGACCGGACCGACGTCAAATCGTCGGCCTGTCGCGGCACGTCTCGACCAGTTCGCGCTTCACGAGGTCCTTGCTGCCGATCACGGTGAAGAACTCCTCCAGGTACCCCGCCGCCTTGCGCCGCTCGGCGTCGCCGAGCCCGGGGATTGAGCTGGCGAGCGCGAGCATCTCCGTTCGCTTCGCACGGAATCCGGCCAGCGTCGGCTCAAACTCCTCCGCGCTCAGGCAGGGCCCGAGGTAGGACCGCGTCCGGGCCGCCGCGATTTGCTCTCTCACCTTCGGGATGGGGATCGCGTACTGCGGATCGACCAGCCCGGTGACGTCAAAATCCCACGTGATCGCATAGCGCGCGTTCGCGGCCGTCTGCACCAGGCGAACGTTGTGCATCCCGGAGATCGAGTAGTCGGGATTGCCAACCATGTACTGGAAGACCGTCATTAGCGTGAGCGACTCCTGGTCGAAATCCTTGAACAGCAGCCCGGTCTTCTCCACCGCGCGCCCTTCCATCCGCCGCGCCACGTCGTCGTCGTCCTCGATGAACACGGCGTTGTGCGTGGACAGCGTCCGGCCGCTGGTCGAGTCGACGTAGGTGGCATGCGCGAGCCGCACGCGGAACGACCGCGGCGTCATCAGGTTGTAGAGGCGATAGGCCAGGTACTCGAGCAGCACGAGCTGGTCTGACGCCTGGTTCTCGTTGCAGTGCGCCACGAGCTTCAGGTTGCTCTGCCCGTCGAACACCGTGCGTTTCGCGCCCTGCTTGACGAACTCGATCCTGAGCGGCGCGAACGCGCACACGTCCGCTCGCAGCCTGATGCTCCCGCGCGTGCGGAGGTTCACCTGGAGCGGGACGGCGGGGACGGAGCCCTCCGGGCCCTTGACGGTGAGCACGGCGGGGAAGGTCCTGGTGCTGTCGTAGGTCCGATCCCGGTTCACCGCCTCGAAGTCGGCCGCGAGGGTGAAGGCGATCGGCTCCACGTCCTGGAACAGCCGGCGCGCCTCCGCGTCCTTGCGGCGTTCAGCCAGCGTTGCGGCACTGGGCCACGGCTCGGCCAGCTTGGCCGCCGCCGACTTCCTCGGCTTCTGGGCCTGGCCGGGTCTTGCCGGGGTACCATAAGACACGCCGTCCGTGCCGAGAGCGGGCGCCGTGCGAAGCACGGGGGAGGGCAACAGCATCAGGAGGGCACCGGCCATCGCTGCCACGCGCGGAGGGAGCATCACAACCTCCTGGCCAAGGGAAGCGGCTCCAGTATCTGCAAATGCCGCCGCTCGTCAAGCCCGCCAGGCGCCAGCAGGCCTATCGGGCCTACCTGAAGTTCCTCGCCGCGCACGCCGGCCACGGCCACTCGGCGGTCCCGCCCGGCGGCGACGCGGAGCGCGGGTTGCCGGTCGTGCAATAGCCTCGGAAGCTCCCCCTCGCCCTCCCGTACTATCCGTCGGTCGTTACAACGTCGGGTGCTTCAAGTGCACGTCGGTGTGCACCTGCAACTGATGCGCGACGGAGAGGATCAAATCGTCCGCGAAGAGATTGCCGACGACGACCGCCCCGATTGGCTGCGGCTTCAGCTCGGGCGGCGGCGACGACTCCGCGCCGCGACCGGCGCCCTGCTGGGGCGGCACGTCGAACTTGTAAGGCACGACCACGCAGGGATGGCCGGTCTGCGCGTTCGCCGTGACATCGGCCTGCGGGCTCCCGATGAACAGGTCCAGGTCGCGCATGTACTCCGCCCACTTCAGCACCAGCAGGTAGCGGCGCCGCTGGGCCTGCACGTAGTCGAGCGCGCGCGTCATGCGGCCGTTGACGAAGCGCGGGTTCCAGTCTGCCGGCGCCATCGGGTTGGGCGGCGGGCCGCCGGCGGGGGCGCCCGGCGCAGGGCCACCGCGGCCGCCGCCTCGCCCGGCGGACGGCTCGGGCAGCTTCGTCAGGTCCAGCCCGGTTTCCTTGGCCTTGCGCTGCACGTACTCGTCGAACGCGGCCGCGTCCTCGACGCCGAGCCCGAGGCCGCCGATGCCCGCGACGGTGGGCCGCGGCCCGACGTCGCGGAGCCTGGCGCCGAGCTGGCGCAGCGTGGCGACGACGTCCTTGGGCGCGTTCGGATCGACGCCGATCCGGAGCGTGGCCAGCGAGATGTTGCGATCGAAGCGGAACGGCGCGGTCACGGTGGACGGGTCCTTCTCGTCCACGCCGTGAATGGCGCCAAACACCATCGCGCAGTCTTCGACGGTGCGGCAGAGCGGCCCCACCCGATCCATCGACCACGCGAGCGTCATCGCGCCCGTGCGGCTCACGCGGCCGAAGGTCGGCCTGAGCGCGCTGACGCCGCAGCGCAGCGACGGCGAGACGATCGAGCCCTGCGTCTCGGTGCCGAGCGAGAACGCCACGCAGCCGGCGACGGTCGCCGAGGCCGGGCCGGCCGACGACCCGCTCGATCCCTGCACGAGGTTCCAGGGGTTGTTCGTGCGCCCCCTGAACCACTGGTCGTTCTGGGCGAACAGCCCGGTGGCGAGCTTCGCGATGAGCACCGCCCCGGCGTTCCTCAGCCGGACGACGACCTCGGCGTCCTCGTCGATGATCCGGTCCTCGAAATCGGCGGCGCCCCACGTCGTGGGCGCGCCCCTGGTGGCGAAGATGTCCTTGATGCCGTACGGCAGGCCATGGAGCGGACCACGGTACTTGCCGGCCTTGATGTCCGCGTCGGCGCGGGCCGCCTCGGCGCGCGCCGACGCTTCCATGATCGTGACGGCGCACAGGAGCGCGGGGTTGAGCCGCTTCAGCCGCGCGAGGTAGATGTCGGTCAGCCGCGCGGACGTGATCCGCCTCGCCTTGAGGAGCGCGGCGAGCCGATGGGCCGGCAGGAACGCGATCTCGTCGTCCGATGACGGAATCGGGCCCGTCCACGGCGGCAGCGTGAACACGGTTCGCTCGAAGGCCGCGCGGCCGCGCTCGCGTGCCAGCTTCTCCATCATGGCGCCCGTGCCGCCCGGGTACGGCTGGAACTGCAAGGCCATCGGTTCGGCGTTCCCGAGCGGCTCGGGAGGCGGTGGCGCTTGCCGGCCGGCCTGGGGCGGAGGCGCGGCCGGCGTGGCCGAGGTGCCGCCCTGCCCGCGCGCCGTGCCTGCTCCGAGCGTCGAGCCCGCCGCGGCGGCAAGCGACAGCGAGAGGAACGCGCGGCGATCGACTCCGGCTGAAGCCGCGGGCGGTTGGTCGGCGCCGTCGCGGTCGGTTTCGGGATGCGGATCGAAGTTCATATTGGTCCTATTTTCGGGCAATCGCGAGGCTGGCCAGCTGTGCCTTCGTCAGCGGAGACGAGAAGCCGGAGAACGCCACGATCGGCGGCTGCGGGTTGGGAAGCGGAACCCACTTCGCGCCGTCCTTGGTCAGGAAGGCGATCTTCCACGCGGCCGGGTTCGAGACGGGGACGATGCCGGTGGCCGTCGTCAGCTCGCCGCGCTCGAAGCGCGAGAGGATGAAGGTGCCGGCGACGACCGCCTTCACGTTGGCCGTCGCGTGGCACTCCGCGCAGGTGCGACCTTCCTTCACGATCTTGTGCCCGAAGGCCGGGCCCGCCGTGATGGCCGTTCCATTCTTGTAGACGTAGGTCAGCAGGTTGGCGAGCTTCACGCGGCCGCCGTGGTTGGCCAGGTATACCGCGCCGTCCTTCCTGATCGACGCGTCGGAGACGCCGGCGAGGCGCGAGTCGATGTGGCAGTTGAAACAGGCCCGCATCTCGCGCGTGTGGCACGCGCTGCAATCCACCTTCCCCTGGTGCACCGTGTGGCTGCGGGACTTCGAGATGTCCTTGTGACAGTTCTCACAGCGGGTCTGCATCGCCCCTTCCTGCCACGCGCTGTCGTAAGCCTTGCCGTCGCCGTGGATCTCACGCGCGGTGTGGCAGTCGAGGCACGTCATTCCCTTGCGGACGTGGACGTCCACGTCCTTCGGATCGGGCGCGCCGTGGCAGGGCTCGCACGCCTTCTCGACCTTCGCCCGCGACACCGGGGTGACGACCTTCCCGGCGGCATCGACGTCGTGGCAGACGTTGCAGGTTCTCGCGTGGCAGGCGTCCTTCGTGCAGCCGATCCGATCGGCGGGGAAGCCGGTCAGCTTGCGGAGCCCGTGATCGTAAGCGTAGACGAGCCCCCGGTTCGTCACGTGGAGGCTCTTGCTGTAGTCGGCGGGCGTGGGTGCCGACGCGGGGGCCGGCTTCTGCGCCAGCGCGCCCGCCGACACGGTGAGGATGAGAGCCGTGGCCAGAATGAAGGCGAAGCGAAGTCGCATGGCGGATCTCCTCGGGGGGCCTGGAGGGGGCTGGTCCGCCGAAGTCCGCCGTCGCCCTGAGGCGATGGCGGACGAAGGCGGAGGGGCAGCGCGCGTATCGTACACGAAAGCGCGGCGGTCGGCTCCATGCGTAGTCCGGCGGCCGACTGGTGAGGCGCCAGTGGTTCGGCAGGCTCACCACTGCCCTGAGCGCAGTCGAAGGGCAGTCGTGGCCCGGTTCGTCGCGCCGGGCTCCGCTCGGCGGACCTCGCCAAAGTCGCCCTTTGCGCCGACCCGGTCCGCGCCTGGCTCTCCAGCGCCGGCCGCAACAGACGACCCGGCGACCGCCCGGAGTCCAGGGCCCAGAGCCGCTTGTGGGGACGGCTGCTCCGACGGCCCGCTCGCGACGCATCTCGACACTGTTGGCGGCGCGTCAAGCGTGGCACCCGGACCCGCGCCCGTGGTCGTAGGTGGGCACGAGAGGCTAGCGGTCAAGAGACGGCGCGATTCAGACGCCCCGGAGAACAGGATCCCGAAGCGACCGATCGGCTGAAGGCGATTGTCGTGCTCTTGCGATCCGGCGGCGCGGAGTGACTGACAGGCCACGACCGGGCGGAGCCGGCAGGGACGGGATGCGTCGCGAGCGAGCCTTCGTAGCAGGCCGTCCAGCGCTGCCAGGGAAAGCGACGAGCGCGTGGCGCGATTTCCCGGGCGCAGCCCGTGCGGTCGATCCAGCGCGAATAGGGCAAGCCCGACGCAGGGAGGCCGGAAATCGCGGCACCGCGAGGAAGCTTTCCCGGCCTGCGGAGCGGCTCACGAGCGATGCGCCCGGCCCTGCCGGCGACGCAGTTGTGTGGCCGTCCGCCCGTGCGGCGCAGGGCTGCCCTTCGACGAGCTCAGGGCACCCCGAGCAACGTCGAGGGGTGAAGCCCTGCGCTATCTGATGGGATTTGCGCGCCGCCCTCGGCCTTGAGCCCTCAGCCGTCAGCCCGCCCGCGCCGCCCCTTGAGGGGACGCCTGCAACGGACTGGATTTGGGCTCTGAGCCTCTGTGCCTTGAGCCGGCGCGCCCGGGAACTTCCGGCTCCCCCGCTCGTCTTACAAGAGATAGACTCAATGGGTACGTCTCGACCCAGTCACCCACCGGTGTCCCGAACCACAGAAGGAGGCCGATTCATGTTCCGGAAGATCCTGGCGGGGCTCGCCCTCGCCGCCCTGGTGGCCGTCCCCGCGTCGGCGCAGACCCTCGACGAGGTGCTCGCCAAGAACTTCAAGGCGAAAGGCGGCCTCGACAAGATCAAGGCGTTGCAGACGATCCGGATGACCGGCACGATGATGGTCGGCCCGGGAATCGAAGCGCCGTTCGTGCTCGAGCAGAAGCGGCCCAACATGCTCCGGATGGAGGTCGTCGTCCAGGGGATGACGATTGTCCAGGCCTACGACGGCAAGGTGGGCTGGCAGCTCAATCCGATGTCGGGCCGGAAGGACCCCGAGCCGCTCCCCGAGGACGCGATGAGGCAGACCGAGGAGCAGTCCGACTTCGACGGCCCGCTGTTGGACTACAAGGCCAAGGGGCACACGGTGGAGCTCCTGGGCAAGGAAAAGGTCGAGGGGAGCGACGCCTACAAGCTCAAGGTGACGCTGAAGAACGGCGACATCCTGCAACATCTTCCTCGATGCCGATCAGTTCCTCGAGGTACGAACCGAGAGCAAGACGACGATCCGCGGCACCGACGTCGAGGCTGAGAGCACCATCGGCGACTACAAGGAAGTCGGCGGCCTGATGTTCCCTCACGCCATGGAATCGGGCCAGAAGGGCAGCCCGCAGAAGATGAAGATGACGATCACCAAGATCGAGCTCAACGTCCCGCGTGGACGACGCGCGGTTCAAGATGCCGGTGGTGAAATAGGAGCCAGGCCATGAAGCGAGTCCCGCTTGCCTGGGGTCCCTGTCGCGGCAGCCGCGATGGGGAATCGTCGCGCTGGCGGCTGCCGCGCTCGTGTGCGCGGCGCCGGCGTTCGCGCAGGGCGTGAAATTCGACACGGACATGCTCGGCGGCCTCGAGGCGCGGCCGATCGGTCCGGCCACGATGAGCGGACGGGTCACGGCGGTGGACGCGGTCGAAGGCGCCCGCCTGACGATCTACGCCGGCACGGCCGGCGGGGGCCTGTGGAAGTCGGTCGACGGCGGGCTCGTGTTCAAGCCGATCTTCGACAAGTACAACCAGTCGATCGGCGCCGTCACGGTGGACCCGGCGAAGCCCGACACGATCTGGGTCGGCACCGGCGAAACCTGGGCGCGCAACAGCGTGTCGGTGGGCGACGGCGTCTACCGATCGACCGACGCCGGCGAGAACTGGACGAAGCTCGGCCTCGACGCCACCGAGCGGATCGCCCGCATCCTCGTCGATCCCAAAGACCGCAACACCGTGATGGTCTGCGCGACCGGGCACCTGTTCGACGACAGCCCGGACCGCGGCGTGTACCGCACGAAGGACGGCGGGAAGACCTGGGACAAGGTCCTCTACGCGGCGCCCGACACCGGCTGCGCCGACCTGGCGAGGGACCCGGGCACGCCGGACGTGCTCTATGCCGCGATGTGGCAGTTCAGGCGCACGCCGTCGTTCTTCACCTCGGGCGGCCCCAAGAGCGGGCTGTTCAAGTCCACCGATGGCGGAACCACCTGGCAGCCCGTCCGCAAGGGTCTGCCGGCCGGCGACCTCGGCCGCATCGCGCTCGCCGTCGCTCCCTCGAAGCCGGGCCTCGTTTACGCCACGGTGGAAGCGTCGAAGACGGCGTTCTACCGATCCGAGGACCGCGGCGAGTCCTGGGTGGAGGTCAACTCGTCCAGCCTCGTCAACAACCGCCCGTTCTACTTCTCGAGGATGGTCGTCGACCCGTCGAACCCGGACCGCATCTACAAGATGGGCACGATTGCCGCCGTCAGCAACGACGGGGGCAGGACGTTCAGCGGTCTCGGGAGCCTGAGCATCATGGGCTCCAGCTACCACAGCGACGTGCACGACATCTGGGTGAGCCCGAAAAACGCCGAGCAGCTCGTCATCGGCACCGACGGCGGCATCTACGTCTCGCTCGATCGAGGCGCCGGGTGGAGGTTCGTCGCCAGCCTGCCGGTGGGCCAGTTCTACCACGTCAGCTACGACATGGACTGGCCGTTTGGCGTCTACGGCGGCCTGCAGGACAACAGCTCGTGGTTCGGGCCGTCGCGGCGGTCGGGCGGGATCCCGAACCGGCTGTGGCAGTCGCTGTCGGGCGGCGACGGGTTCTGGGCGTTCCCGGACCCGACCGACCCCGACATCATCTACGACGAGATCCAGGGCGGAAACCTGTTCCGCGTCCGCCGGTCGACGCTCGAGAGCAAGGACATCGCGCCGTCGCCGCAGAAAGGCGAGCCGAAGTACCGGTTCAACTGGAACACGCCGATCCACATGAGCCCGACGCGCCCCGGGACGATCTACTACGGCGCGCAGTTCCTCTTCCGGTCGCGCGACCAGGGCGAGTCGTGGGAGCGGATCTCCCCCGACCTGACCACCAACGATCCCTCCAAGCAGCGGCAGTCGGAATCGGGCGGTCTCACGCCCGACAACTCCACCGCCGAGAACCACTGCACGATCTTCGCGATCGGCGAGTCGCCCAGGAACGGGGACGTCGTCTGGGTCGGCACAGACGATGGGAACCTGCAGGTGACGCGGGACGGCGGCAAGACGTGGACCAACGTGGCGGCGAACCTGCCGGGCGTGCCGAAGGCGACGTGGGTGACGTCGGTCGAGCCGAGCCACTTCGACGAGGCGACCGCCTACGTCACGCTCGACGGCCACATGACCGGCGACATGAAGTCGTACGTCTTCCGCACGACCGATTTCGGGAGGACCTGGCAGAACCTCGCCACCTCCGACGTCACCGGCTACGCGCACGTCGTGAAGGAGGACCTGGTCAGCCGCGACCTTCTGTTCGCCGGCACCGAGTTCGGCCTGTTCGTCTCGATCGACGGCGGGAAGGGGTGGGCGCGCTTCGGCGCCGGCCTCCCGAACGTCGCCGTGCGCGATATCGCGATTCACCCGCGCGATCACGACGTCGTGCTGGCCACGCACGGCCGGGCGCTCTACGTCATCGACGACATCACGCCGCTGCGCAAGCTCACGCCCGCCGTCCTCGAGTCCGACGTGGCGTTTCTCGACGGGCGGCCCCAGTGGATGGCCAACGGCGCGAGCGACTTCGGATTCAGCGGCGACGGCGAGTTCGTCGGCCGCAGCCCGTCGGAGTCCGCCGTGATCACCTACTACCTCAAGAAGCGCCACATGTTCGGCGATCTCAAGCTCGAGATCTACGACGCGGCCGGCGCGCGCCTGGCGTCGATCAACGGCGGGAAGCGGAAGGGCATCAACCGCGTGGAGTGGACGATGCGGTCCGAGGCGCCGCGCTTCGCGCCCGGCACCGGGATCATCCCGAACCTGGGCGCCCTGATGGGACCTCGGGCGCTCGAGGGCACCTACACGGTCAAGATGATCAAGGGCGCCGACACCTACACGACCACCGTTCAGCTCGTGCCGGACCCGCGGTCGAAGGCGACCGCGGCCGACCGGCGCGCGCAGCACGAGGTCGTCGAGAAGCTGTTCGCGCTGGTCGAGAGGTCGACGGCTCTCATCGAGGGGATCACGAGCGCGCGCGACCAGGCGGCGGCGCGGGCGGCGAAACTTGCGGCGGCCGATCCCCTGCGGAAGCGCCTGGAAGCGTTCTCGGCCGCGATGGAGAAACAGCGGACCTCGCTCGTCGCCACGAGCAAGGGCGAGGGAATCTCGGGAGACGAGCGTCTTCGCGAAGAACTTGGTACGCTCTATGGGAACGTGAACGGTTTCGACGGCCGGCCGACCCGGTCGCAGACCGACCGGATGGCCGTGCTGGCCGCCGAGCTCGACGGGGCGGCGGCGACGTTCGAGACCGCGAAGACGAAGGACCTGGCGCCGCTCAACGCCGAGCTCGCGAAGAAGCAGATGGAACCGATCGCGATCGCCGAGAAGTAAGAAGTACGAAGTACGAAGTGGGAAGTAGTGGCCAGTGGTCAGTGGTCAGTGCATCACGCGTGACACACTGGCAACTGAGAACTGGCCACTGACAACTGTGTCGACGCCGCCAATCGCGAGCCGCGAGCCGCAAGGCGTAAGCCGTACGCCCCTTGGAGACCGTTCCGTTATGTCCGACCTGACACCGATCGCCATACCTGTCCTCACCGCGCAGGAAGACCTGCAGCTCTGGCCCGCCTGCCGCCTCGAGCGCCTCATCGGCAAGCCGTCAACCGAATGGATGGCTGACGATCTGGTGGGGATAGTCGGGCGTCTGGGCATCAGGCTCGTGAGCCTGATGCACGTGGGCGGCGACGGGTGGCTGAAGACGCTCGACTTCGTGCCGGGCAACCAGGCCCACCTGCGCGACGTGCTGTCGTACGGCGAGCGCGCGGACGGCTCGAGCCTGTTCGGGGCGATGGGCATCCCGGTCACGGCATCCGACGTGGTGCTGCGCCCTCGACTGTCGACGGCGTTCGTCGATCCGTTCGCCTCCTATCCCACGCTGGTCGTGTTTTGCGCGCACTACGGCCGCGACGGGGCGCCGCTGCCCGAGTCGCCCGACACGATCCTCCGCCGGTCCTTTGCCCGCCTTGAGACCGAGCTGGGCGTGGAGCTGCAGGCGCTCGGCGAGATCGAGTACTTCCTGGGCAAGCGGCCGGACGAGACCGACATCTACGGCGCCACCGAGCGGGGCTACCACGCCAGCTCGCCGTTCGTCTTCGGCGAGCCGCTGCGGCGGCGCGCGATGGTGATGCTGTCGGAAATCGGGATCCCGGTGAAGTACGGCCACAGCGAGGTCGGCTACATCCAGCCCGACGAAGTGGACGCGCGGATCTGGGAGCAGCACGAGATCGAGCTGGCGCTCCAGCCGCTGCCGGAGGCGGCCGACTCGGTGCTCATCGCCCAGTGGCTGCTGCGCAACCTGGCGCACAAGGCGGGCTGGCGGTGCAGCTTCGACCCGATCCTCCGCAAGGGACACGCGGGCAGCGGCCTCCACTTCCATCTCTCGCCCGTCATGGATGGCGTGTACCAGAAGCACAGCACGCCGGACGGCAAGCTGATCGGCGTGCCGCGCTGGCTCATCGCGGGCCTCGCGCAGCACGCCGGCGCCCTGATGGCGTTCGGCAACCGGGCCTCCAATTCCTTCGTCCGGCTGCTGCAGGCCAAGGAGGCGCCGAGCACGGTGACGTGGGGCCACTACAACCGCCGCGCGCTCATCCGCCTGCCGATCGTCGCGACCGACGAGAACGGGCAGTCGGTCAGCCCCCAGACCGTCGAGTTCCGTCTCCCGGACGGCTCGGCCCATCCGCACCTGCTGCTGGCCGGCATCGCGCAGACGATGGTGGCGGGGCGGGCGACCGAGAACCTCGACGCCTTGCTGGAGCACACCTCGGCGCTGAGGACGACGGGGTCGGCGGCCTTGCCGGTCCCGAGGAGCTTCCTGGAAGTGGCCGACAGGCTGGCCGAGCGCCGCGCCACGTTCGAGGCGGGCGGCATCTTCCCCGCGCAGGTCATCGACCGGACCATCGACGCGCTGAGGCAGCTCTAAGACGGAAGTCAGCGATCAGTTGCCAGTGGTCAGTTGTCAGTCTGTCACGCGCGACACACTGGCCACTAGCAACTGGCAACTGGCAACTGACAGCGTCTCAGCGCCGTTCCAGCCACCCCCCATACAGTTCCGGCCGGCGGTGTTTCATGAACAGCCGGCGGGCGTGCGAGCGCTCGACTGTATCGAGATCGACGTCCGCGTAGAGAATCGTCTCCTCGAGCGCCGGCGCGTTCGCGATGACCGACCCATTGGGCGCGCATACGAACGACTCCCCGCCGAACGTCAGGCACTCCTCCTCGCCGACCCGGTTGCACAGCGCCGTGAAATACCCGTTCTGGAACGCGGCCACCTGCAGCTCGGACTGGTAGAGCCCCTCGGGCCATTCGCCGACAGAGCCGGCCTGCGGCACCACCACCAATTCGGCGCCGCCGAGCGCCAGCGCGCGCATGTACTCGGGGAAATGCCGGTCGTAGCAGATGGCGACGCCGACCCGGCCGACGGCCGTCTCGTAGACCGGCGCGCCCGTGTCGCCCGGCGTGTAGTAGCCCTGCTCGTGGAAACAGGCGTACTCGGTGATGTGAATCATGCGCGTGCAGCCGAGCAGCCGGCCGTCGGCGTCGATGACCGGCGAGCTGTCGAAGGTGCGATGCCCGTCCCGCTCGAACAGGTTGAGCACGACCACCATCTCGAGCTCCGCGGCCTTCCGCTGGAACAGTTCGGTGACCGGTCCGGGGACCGGCTCGGCCAGGCTGGCGTCGTCGGGCCCGGCCGGTCGCTGCGGGTAGAACGGCTCGAAGGCCAGCTCCGCGAAGCAGGCGAGCTTCGCCCCGCCGGCGGCCGCCGCGTCGAGCGCCGCCAGCCCGCGGGCGACGTTGGCCTGCTTGTCCGGAGTGGCGCGCTGCTGCACCAGTGCAAGTCTCATGGCTGAATTCTAACCCGCCGGTCTACAATCTCCCCGCCCCTTCCCGCCTGTCTGGTTCGTGTCGTCACGTTTCGTGGAGGACCGTGCTATGCGACTTCGTCATCTGGCGTCCGGCCCGCTGTGGCCCCGCCGCGTGCTCCTGCTGACTCTCGCGCTCCTCGTCGTCGCGCTCTCGACCGGGACGATGGCCACCGACGAGCGCGTGGCGCCAAAGCCCAACTACGACCTCGCGGCCAGGTGGATGGCCTCGAAGGTCGGCAAGCTCGTCTTCGACACCAGCGTCTCCCCGCACTGGGCCGAGGGGAGCGACCGCTTCTGGTACGCGTTCGAGACGGCGCACGGCCGCCAGTTCGTCCTGGTGGACCCGGTCAAGCGGACCAAGACGCCGCTCTGGGACAACGCGAAGATGGCGGCGATGCTGACCGGCATCACGCGCATCCCGTACGACTCCCAGCACCTGCCGATCCAACCCGCGACGATGAAGTGGGTGAAGAGCGACGCCGCCATCCGGTTCGAGGTCGAGGTCCCGAAAGACGCGACGATCGTCGGCGAGAAGCCCCCGGCCGACGAGAAGAAGGCCGCCGAGGCGACGAAGGACGTCAAGGCCGACGAACAGAAGAAGGAAGACGTCAAGAAAGAGGACGTGAAGAAGGACGCGGCCAAGAAGGACGAACCGAAGGAAGAGCCGAAGACCACCAAGACGCTCTACTTCGAGTACGACCTCGCCGCGGGCAAGATCGCGCTGCTGCCTGACTTCAAGGCCGACCCCAAGAAGCCCGGCTGGGCGCAGGTCTCGCCCGATGGCAAGACGGTCCTCTTCGCCCGCGGCTTCAACCTCTTCATGATGGATGAGGCCAGCTACAAGCTGGCGCAGAAGGACTTCGGCGACCCGAAGGTCCAGGAGGTCCAGCTCACCACCGACGGCGAGGACCACTACAGCTTCGCCAGGGAGTTGACCGACGAGGCGAAGACCACGCTCAAGAAGGACCAGAAGGGCGACACCAAGCACAAGGACGGCCCCCGCGTGCCGGCGATCGGCGCGGTCTGGGCGAAGGACTCGAGCCGTTTCGCGATGACCAGGACCGACCTGCGCAAGGTGGGTGACCTCTGGGTCATCAACTCGCTGGCGCAGCCGCGGCCGACGCTCGAGACCTACCGTTACGCGATGCCCGGCGAAGAGAACGTGGACCAGGAGGAACTGCTCGTCTTCGACCGCGCGAGCAGGCAGCGCGTCACCGCGAAGGCCGACGCCTTCAAGGACCAGAGCCTGCAGATCGCGACCGCGCGCACCACGGCCCGCGAGCGGGCGGCCGAGAAGACCGAGCCGAAGTGGCTCGGCGACAGCGCCGACACGCTCTACCTCTACCGGTCGAGCCGCGACCTCCACCGCGTGGACGTCTGCTCGGTGAACGCCGTGACCGGCGCGGTGAAGCCGATTATCGAGGAGCGGCTGAACACCTACATCGACACGCAGCCGCTGTGGACGGTGGGGAACGGCCAGGAGTTCATCCACTGGTCCGAGCGCGACGGCTGGGGCCACTACTACCTGTTCGACGCGAACGGCACCCTCAAGAACCAGATCGACTCCGGGGAGTTCGTAGCCGGGCCGATCAGCTACGTGGACGAGAAGCTGCGGGTGATGTACTTCATGGCCAACGGCCGCGAGGCGAACGAGGACCCGTACTTCACGCACCTCTACCGCGTGAACCTCGACGGCACCGGCCTCAAGCTGCTCGACCCGGGCGATGCCTCGCACAGCGCCGTCGTCGGGGACAACGGGAAGTACTTCATCGACACCTACTCGCAGGTGAACACGGCGCCGAAGTCCGAGCTGTTCGACACCGCGGGCCTGAAGCTCGCCGACCTCGAGCAGACCGACGTCAGCGCGCTCGTCGAGGCCGGCTTCAAGTTCCCCGAGCCGTTCAAGGTCAAGGCGGACGACGGGGTGACGGACCTCTACGGCACGATGTACAAGCCGTTCGACTTCGACCCGGGCAAGTCGTATCCAATCATCGCCTACGTCTACCCGGGGCCGCAGACCGAGAGCGTCACCAAGACGTTCTCCCCCCGCAACGCCAACGTCGCCCTCGCCAACATGGGCTTTGTGATCGTCGAGGTCGGCAACCGCGGCGGCAACCCGCAGCGGTCCAAGTGGTACCACAACTACGGCTACGGGAACCTGCGCGACTACGGCCTGTCGGACAAGAAGGCGGCCATCGAGCAGCTCGCGCGGAAGTACCCCTGGATCGACATCCACAACGTGGGCATCTGGGGCCACTCGGGCGGCGGCTTCATGTCCACCGCGGCGATGCTCGTCTACCCGGACTTCTTCAAGGTCGCGGTCTCCGAGTCGGGCAACCACGAGAACAACATCTACAACCGGTGGTGGAGCGAGAAGCACCACGGCGTCAAGGAAGTCACCGACAAGGACGGCAAGGTGAAGTTCGAGTACACGATCGACCGGAACTCGGAGATCGCGAAGAACCTGAAAGGCCACCTGCTGCTCGCGACCGGCGACATCGACAACAACGTGCACCCGGCCAACACGCTGCGCCTGGCCGACGCGCTCGTCAAGGCGAACAAGCGGTTCGACATGTTCATCCTGCCGGGCCAGCGCCACGGCTACGGCCCGATGGCCGACTACTTCTTCTGGGTGCGCGCCGATTACTTCGCCGAGCATCTGCTCGGCAGCCGGCCGGACTCGGTGGACCTGATCGAGCTCTCGCGCGAGACGCCGCAGACGGGGGCGAAGCGGAGCGGGACCACGACAGGGACGGGGCAGAGACAGCGGTAGGGCAGGGGGGCTAATGTAGTAGTCAGGGGCCAGTTCTCAGTTGTCAGTCCGTCACACGTCGCACACTGACCACTGGCAACTGGCCACTGGCAACTGCAGCGAAGGTGGAGCTCCCATGCGCCAAGACGTCATCACCCTGTACGACCAGTACGTCCACGGCGGGATCAGCCGGCGCGAGTTTCTCGACCGGCTGGCCCAGACCGTGGGCGGGTCGGCGGCCGCGCTCGCGCTGCTGCCGGCGATCGAGAACGACTACGGCCAGGCGCCCATCGTCGCGGCCGACGACAAGAGCCTGGAGACCAGCCGTGCCGGCTACGACTCGGCCGGCACGAAGATGTCCGGCTATCTCGCCCGCGAAAAGGGCGGGAAGAAGCGTCCCGCGGTGATCGTCGTCCATGAGAACCGCGGGCTCAACCCGCACATCGAGGACGTGGCGCGGCGGATCGCGAAGGAAGGGTTCCTCGCCTTCGCGGTGGATGCGCTCTCGCCGCTCGGCGGCACGCCGCCGAACGAAGAAGAGGCGATCAAGCTCATCGGGACGCTCAAGCCGGAGGAGACGGTGGCGCACTACGCGGCCGCCGTGAAGTTCCTTTCCACGCACCCGGAGTCAACCGGCAGGGTGGGAGCGGTCGGCTTCTGCTGGGGGGGCGGGATCGTGAACCGCCTGGCGGCCGCGGGGACCACGCTGGCTGCCGGCGTCGCCTACTACGGCATGCAGCTGCCGGCGGCCGACGTGCCGAAGATCACGTGCCCGCTGCTGCTGCACTACGCGGGGCTCGATCAGCGGATCGACGCAGGCGTCCCGGAGTTCGAAGCCGCGCTCAAGGCCAACAAGAAGACGTTCGAGCTGTTCATGTACGAGGGCGCGAACCACGCGTTCAACAACGACACGAACGCCGCGCGCTATAACAAGGCAGCCGCCGACCTGGCCTGGGGCAGGACGGTGGCGTTCCTACGGAAGTACCTTGCGTAGTTGCCAGTGGTCAGTTGCCAGTTGTCAGTGTGTCACGCGTAACTCTCACTGGCCACTGGCAACTGACAACTGGCAACTGTCGGCGTCTACTGTCTCTGTCCGCGCGGAGCCTGGTCCACGTAGGTCACCGGCTTCGAGCGGTCCTCGTACGGCCGCAGGATCCACTCGAAGAACGTCCACGTCCGGTTCCACGAGTCGATCTGGTCCGGCGACTCCACGCGCTCGAGCGTCGCCGGATCGACGCGGCGGCTGAACGCGTGGCCGCCGCTCTGCCCCCAGCGCGGCGGGTTGACGTAGGTCTTCGTCTCGGCCAGGTCCGGCTTGCGCGACCTGAGCGCGTCCACGATCTGCTGGTCCTCCACGTAGTTCACGTCGAGGTCGTTGGTCGAGACGTGGACGAGCAGCGGCACCTTGAGATTGTCGACGTGGTAGAGCGGCGAGCGCTCGATGTAGATCTCCGGCTTCTCGAACGGCAGCCCCTGGATCCCCTGCTGCGTCGAGAAGTCCCACTGGTAGCCCGGGCCTTTGTACGACAGCCGGAACACCAGGTTCGTCACCGGGACGATGGCCGCCCCCGCCGCGAACGGGTGCTTCTCGCGGAAGACCGACATCAGCGTGATGTAGCCGCCGTGGCTCCATCCCATGATGCCGATGCGCGCCGGGTCCACGTAGGGCAGCGTCTTCAGGTAGTCGACCGCCGAGATCGTGTCGTCCACTTCCTTGCCGCCGTAGTCGATCGCCTGGTGGAAGGCCTCGCCGTAGCCGGTGCTGCCGCGGTAGTCGGGCGCGATGACCACGTAGCCGCGGGCGACCGCCTCCTTCACGAACGGGAACATCGTGATGCCCCAGTTGCCGTGGACGCCGCCGTGCACCCAGACCATCGCGGCGTGACCGTTCGGGCCGCGCTTCTGGATCGGCTGGAACAGGTAGGCGGGGATGTCGAGGTCGCCCACGCTGCTCCGGTACTTGACGATCTTGAAGTCGATGATCCCCTTGCAGAGCTCCGGATAGCGCGCGGCGGCCTTCTCGCGCGCGGCGATGTCGGCCTGGTAGTTGGTGTTGAGCGACTGGAACTTCGGATCGGTCGGCACGTACAGCCGGCGCGCCCGCGCCTCGTCCATCGGGACCTGGGCGCGCGGGTTCTGGCGCGGCTGCTGGGCGGCCGGGGCCTGCGCCTGCTGCGCCGGGCGCGGGGGCGTCTGTGCCTGGGGTGCCTGCCCGGGGTCGGCGCCCAGGCCGACGCCGGCGACCGCCATCGCGAACACGAGGGCTTGAGGGAACGGAAGAGATGGCCGATTCACGAGAACCTCCTGGTCAATGGGGGCAGCGGGGGCGGCCGGCAATGTTACAGAGAGTAGGCAGGGGCCCAGGGATGCGGACAGGGTCCCCCCGAGACGTGGTTCCGGGATCTACTGATATCTACGAGCTGGCCCGAGTCCTGAGCCTTGAGCCCGAAGCCTCTTATCCTGAGCCGGGCCCGGCTTACGCCGTAGCCCTCTTGGATGATTCACGAGCGGCCATCGCCTGGCGCGCGCGGTAGATCGAGCACCAGTCCTTGTGATCGCTGACGGCCATGCCGCACTCCGGGCAGATCCGCACGCGATTGACCGGCTGCCCGCTCGCCATACCCAATATCTTCTTGAGGAAGGTCATTGTCCGTCTCCACCGGCAACCCTAAAGGGTCGCCCTACCGGAACCGCCGTCTGGCCACCCTGAAGGGTCGCCCTACAGGAACCACGGTAGGGCGAGGCTTTAGCCTTGCCTTCGATATCCATAAAGACGGCTTTGGGGGCACAATGGTTCCCTGCCATGGCTCCTGCCATCCACGTGGACGGCCTGACGAAGGATTACGGCCGCCTTCGGGCGCTGGACGGCCTCGAACTCGACGTGCGACGACGGCGAGGTGATGGGGTTCCTCGGGCCGAACGGCTCGGGCAAGACCACCACCATCCGGCTCCTGCTCGACCTCATCCGGTCCACCCGCGGGTCGGCCGCCATCGGCGGCTTCGACTGCCACCGGCAGAGCCTCGAGGCCCGGCGCCTGGTCGGCTACCTTCCCGGCGAGGTGCCCGTCTACCCCGAGCTGTCCGGCGCGGACTACCTCGGGTATCTGGCCTCGCTCGGCGCCGAGCGGCCGGAACCCCAGGTGGTCGATCGCCTGCTGGACCGATTCACGCTGGGCCCATCCGACCTGAACAAGAAGATGCGGGACCTGTCACACGGCACGAGACGGAAGCTCGGCATCGTCCAGGCGCTGATGGCGCGGCCAAGCGTCGCCATCCTCGACGAGCCGACCGCCGGACTCGACCCGCTGATGATCGAGGCGTTTGCCGAGACGATTGCCGAGCTGAAGCGTGAGGGGCGGACGACCGTGTTCCTGTCGTCGCACGTGCTGTCTGAGGTGGAGAGCACGTGCGACCGCGTGGCCGTCATCCGCGAGGGACGCCTGGCCGCGGTCGAGTCGGTATCGAAGATCCGCGACTCGCTCCCGCGCCGCGTCACCGTGCGTTTCGCGGAGGGGCAGCTTTTCCCGGCGCTCGAGACGCCCGGTGTCCGGGCGGTGTCGTCCTCGGCGACGGAATGGGTGCTCGAGGTGAGCGGGCCGATGGGGCCGCTGCTCGAGCACCTCCGGGGACTGCCCGTGGCCGACATCGAGGTCGAGCGCGCCTCGCTCGAAGACTACGTGCTTCGTCTCTACGCCAGGAACTGATGCGCGACACGCGGCTGTACTCACTCGTCGTCAGATCGCTGGCCCGCGGGAGGGCGGTGTTCCTCCCGGTCGGCCTGATCCTGACCGGGTTCCAGGTGATGCTCGTCGTGATCGCGTCCACGCTCCAGACGGCGCGTTCGTTCACGCTGCTGTCGGCGATGATGCCGATGGGGGTGCAGCAGGCGTTCGGCCCGTCGGTCTTCATGCTCGCGTCGTTCGCCGGCCTGACGACGTTCGGCTACTTTCACCCGGTCGTGGTCCTCGCGGTGACCTTGCTCGGCGTCTACCTGGCCACCGAGCCGGCGGGCGAGGTGGAGTGGGGGCTGTTCGACCTGGAGCTGGCGCGGCCGGTGCCGCGCCGCGACGTGGTGACGCGCAGCCTCATCGTGTCGCTCGGCGTGACCGCGGTCGTCGGGGGCGCGATGATGGCCGGGACCTTCGCCGGGCTGGCGGCGCTGGCGCCAGCGGGCTCCGCCTGGCCGCGTTTCCCGCGGGTGCTCGGCCTCGCCGCGCACCTGGTGGCGCTCGCCTGGGTTTTCGCCTCGGCGGGTCTGCTGGCCTCGGCCCTGGCACGCCGAAGAGGGGCGGCCTTCGGTGGCGTGGCCGTGATCGTGGTCTGCCTCTACCTGCTGAATTTCATCGCCGACTCCTGGGAGAAGGCGGCACCGCTGCGCCCGTATCTGCCCTTCCACTACTTCCCCGGCTTCGAGGTCGCGAGCGGAACCGCCTCGACGGTGCGGGATTTGAGCGTCCTCGCCGCTGTCGCGGCAGTGCTGGTGGCTGCGGCATACTGGCGGTTCGAGAAGAGGGATCTGTAGCCGGCTCGCGGCCTTCGCCTTGCGGCCGGATCACACGGTCACGCAGGCCCACCGGCGCAGGGCTGAAGCCCTGCGCTATCTGGAGAATGTGTACGGACGGGAGAATGTGTACGGACGGGAGAATGTGTACGGACGGGAGAATGTGTACGGACGGGAGAATGTGTACGGACGGCAGATAGCGCAGGCCTTTAGGCCTGCGCCCCTGCCCTTTAGGCCTGCGCCCCTGCCGGCCGACTGTATGATCGCCACATGGTCTTCCGTGGAGGTTCAATGCGCCGCGTCCCGCTGCCGCTTCTCCCTATCACCGTTCTCGTCGTCGCACTCTTCAGCTCGAGCGGCATCAAGACTGCGGCGCAGGCCCCATCCGTTCAACCACGCGCCGTGCTCACGGCGGCAGACTACACCCGCGCCGAGAGATTCCTGACCGGCTACACGTCGCCGCTCGTGCTTCACGGCGCGGTCCGGCCGACCTGGCTGACCGGCGACGGCGACCAATTCTGGTACCGGGTCATTGTCGGTGAGGGAGGCGCCGCGGAGTTCGTGCTCGTCGATTCCGCAAAGCGCACAAAGGCGCCGGCTTTCGACCATGCCAAGCTGGCGGCGGCGCTGTCGGCGGCCGCGGGCGGCAAGTACGGCGCGACGCACCTGCCGTTCACGACGTTCGCCTACTCGGCCGACCGGCGCTCGATCGCGTTCACGGTCGACGGCCGCGGCTGGACCTGCGAGGTGAACGGCGCGTCGTGCTCGGCGGAGACGGGCCCGTCGGGCCCGCGCGACGAGGCGGTCTCGCCCGACGGCCGGCTGGCGGCGTTCATCCGCCGCGACAACCTGTGGATTCGCGACCTCCCCACGGGAGCCGAGCGCCAGCTCACCACCGACGGCATTCCCGATTTCGGCTACGCCACCGACAACGCGGGATGGACGAAGAGCAACCGCCCGGTCCTGCTCTGGTCGCCAGACTCGAAGAAGATCGCGACCTTCCAGCAGGACCAGCGCGGCGTCGGCGAGATGTATCTCGTCAACACGCAGGTCGGACACCCCCGGCTCGAGGCGTGGAAATACCCCCTCCCGGGCGACGCCACGGTGACCACCATCCAGCGCGTCGTCATCCACCTCGACGGCCCGCGCGTCGTGCGCCTGAAGATGGGCCCCGACCAGCACCGCGGCACGGTCACCGACGACATCAAACGGGAAGACGGCGCGTGGGACGACGTGCAGTGGAGCGCCGACGCGAAGACGCTGGCCTTCGTGTCGACCTCGCGAGACCACAAGGTGGAGCAGCTCCGAGTGGCCGACGCCGACACCGGCGCCGTGCGGGACGTGTTCGAGGAGAAGGCCGCCACCTACTTCGAGTCCGGGATGGGCTCGGCGAACTGGCGGTTCCTGCCCGCGTCGAGCGAGTTCATCTGGCTCTCCGAGCGCGACGACTGGGCGCACCTGTATCTCTACGATCTCCAGACGGGCGCGCTGAAGAACCGGATTACCTCGGGCGAGGGCAACGTCGCCGAGGTCCTGCGCGTGGACGAGAAGAGCCGGCAGATCTGGTTCGTCGGCGTCGGCCGCGAGAAGGGGCGCGACCCGTACTTCCGCCACGTCTACCGGGTCGGCTTCGACGGGAAGAACCTCTCGCTGCTCACGCCGGCCGAGGGCGACCACGACGTGTCGCTCTCGCCGTCCGGGCGCGTCTTCGTGGACACCTGCTCGCGGCCCGACCAGAAGCCCGCCAGCGTGCTCCGCGCCGCCGACGGCCGGCAAATGCTGGCGCTCGAGGACGCCGACCTCTCGAGGCTCGTCGCCGCGGGCTGGAAGCCGCCGATCCCCTTCACCGTGAAGGCGCGCGACGGCGTCACCGATCTCTACGGCCTGATGTTCCGTCCGACCGGGTTCGACCCGTCCAGGAAGTACCCCGTCATCGACAACATCTATCCGGGCCCGCAGACGGGCAGCGTCGGCAGCCGCAGCTTCGCCCCCTCGCGCTCCGACGCCCAGGCGCTTGCCGAACTCGGCTTCATCGTCGTGCAGATTGACGGGATGGGGACGCCGTGGCGGTCGAAGTCGTTTCACGATGCCTACTACGGCAACATGGGCGACAACACGCTGCCCGACCAGGTGACCGGCATCAGGCAGCTCGCCCAGCGCTACTCGTGGATCGACATCGACCGCGTCGGGATCTACGGCGGATCGGGCGGCGGGTTCGCGACGGCCGACGCGATGTTCCGGTACCCGGACTTCTTCACGGTCGGCGTCGCGGCGTCGGGCAACCACGACAACCGCGGGTACGAGGACGACTGGGGCGAGAAGTGGCAGGGGCTGCTCGAGAGGAGACCCGACGGCACGTCGAACTACGACGACCAGGCCAACGAGAACCACGCGATGAACCTGAAGGGGAGGCTGCTCCTCGCCCACGGCACGATGGACGACAACGTGCCGCCCTACAACACGCTGCTCGTGGTGGACGCGCTCATCAAGGCGAACAAGGACTTCGACCTGATCCTGTTCCCCAACCGCGGCCACGGCCTCGGCGAGGCCTACATGGTCCGCCGCCGGTGGGACTACTTCGTGGAGCACCTGCTCGGCGCGGCGCCGCCGAAGGAGTTCGAGCTGCGCCTCTCGCCGGCACGGTGACGGCAGGCCTGAAGGCCCGCCCTACACACGGAGCCGCCCTACACACGGCCCCGCCCTACACACGGCCCCGCCCTACACACGGAGCCGCCCTACACACGGCCCCGCCCTACACACGGCCCCGCCCACACGGCCCGGCCCTACGCCCGGTCCTGCATCGTCCGTGTGTAGGCCGGCCCTTTAGGGCTGGCGCTGGCGCCCGGCGAGATTCGCCCGGCAGGCCTCAATGGCGGCGTCGATCATGGCTACCGCGTCGGCGCGGCCGGCGGCGGTGGCGAGCGCGCGTGCCTTGTCGAGCGTGGCCAGCGCCTCCTGCCATCGGCTCGCCCGGCCGTACGCCTGGGCGAGGGCGAACTGCACGTCGGCCGAATCCGGCGAAAGGCGCGCGGCCTGCTCGAACGACGCGAGCGCCTCGGCCTCCCGCCCCGCGTCGTTCAGCGCCTCGGCCAGGTTGAAGGCGATGGCGGCGTTTGTCGGCTGGAGCCGTGCGGCGGCCTTCAAATGCTCGATCGCCCCGGGCAGGTTCCCGGCATCCCGCATCGCCAGCGCCAGGTTGCTGTGCGCCTCGGCGTAGTCCCCCTTGAGCCGCAGGGCCGCCTCGTACCGGGTGATGGCACCCGCGGTGTCGCCTGCCGCCTGGAGCGCGTTCGCGAGGTTGAACTGCCCGCGCGCATCGTCCGGCCGGAGGCGCGCGGCCTCCCGAAAGGCCGCCACCGCGCCCGCCAGGTCCCCCGTCTCCCGCCTCGCCAGCGCGAGCGCGCTCTGCGCGTCGAAATCGTCCGGCGAGAGTCGCACGGCCGTGGAAAATTCCTCGAGCGACTTCTGCCGGTCGCCCATCCGCTCGTACGCCACGCCGAGATTGAAATGCGGCGGTCCGTAGCCGGGCGCGGCCGCGGCGGCCCGCTCCAGCCACGGCACGGCCTCGGCCGCGCGGCCCAGGCTGATGAGCGCCGTCCCCATGTTGACGTTGGTGTCGTCCGCGGTCGGCACGATCGGCAGGTAGGCGAGGACGGCGACCACGACGCCAATGACCAGGCCCGGCACCCATTCGCGCCGGGCGCGAATGGCCGCCGGCGCCGTCGCGACGGCCGCGCCCGCCAGCAGCAGGACCGCGGGCACTATCGGATACCGGTAGCGGGCGAGCACGTAGAAGAGGGCGACCGACAAAGCGAGGCTGCCCGCCACGCCGTAGAGCAGCGCGAATCGCTTCCATTCGCGGCGGGTCACCCAGGCGCCGAATGCCGCCAGCGCAAGTACAAGACCGAAAGTGATGGGGATGTTGAGTACAGCCGACGATTCCCGGTAGACCTCGATCGACTCGGTGTCGACCAGTTCCGCGGCGTTGAGCGTCAGCAGGAGCTTGCGGCCCATGAGCGCCAGCCACTGGCCGGGCGCCTGGCGGATGTCGCGGACCGCCCGCGCCATCCAGTAGCCCGACACTTCACCCGGCGACAGGCGCCGGCCCGCCGCCTCCTCCGCCAGTCTCGTCGCATCGTCGCGCTCGAAGGTGGCATTGCCGTGACCGGCCACGAGCGGCACGTAGGAGCCAATGGCGCCGGCGTGGTTGCCGATGTAGAAGTTCGGCCCGGCCTGCGACGTCGAGATCAGGAACTCGCCGCCGGCGTACGCGTTGCGCAGGCCGACCGGGAGCACCGCCGCCGCGACGCCCAGCGTGAAGACCGCCGCCCACGCCACGCGCGCGCGGGTCGGGACCGCGCGGAAGAAGAACCACAGCCAGGCGAGGACGACCGGGTAGAGGACGCGCGCGTTCTCGCGATTGAGCATGAACGCGCCGAGCGCGAGGCCCGCGCCGGCCAGCCAGGCCCAGCGGCGGCGATCCATGAACTCGCCGAGCAGGACCAGCAGCAGGACGACGAGGAAGAGGTCGAGTGACGACTTCTGGAGGAGGCCGTCGAAGAAGATGGCCGGCGGGTAGATCGCCAGGATGGCCCCGGCGATGAGGCCGGCGCGCGGGCCGACGAAACGCCGGCCAGCCACCGCGAGCAGCGCGCAGGCCGACGCGCCGAGCGCCGCCTGGATCAGGCGGACGGCCAGGAGGGAGTGACCGACGACGGCGAACACGACGCCGAGCAGGTAGGGATAGAGCGGGGCCTGGTAGAAGACGCCGCTCCCGAGCCAGTCGCCGGCGGCGATTTGCTGCGCCCAGGCATCGTACTGCCTCGCGTCGCCGATGAGGACCGTGGCGAGGGGCGTGCCGGCGAGTTCGGCCAGGTGGACAAGGCGGAGGAGGACTGCCAGGCCGGCGACGAGTCCGAGCCACCTGATCCAGTGCTTCGAAGCCATGCCGGCCGAGCATAACATGTGGTGCCTCGGATAGAATTCTCGGGACATGACCAAATCGCGCCGGCGAATCGGACCGGGCCGCACGATGTCTGCGAGCCCCCCGTCGCCTGCTCCGCTCTCGACTCGTTCCGCCCGCCCCGGGCGTCTTCGTTCGCGCCGGACCGCTGGCTGCTGGCCGCCGGGTTGTCGGCGATCACGCTCGCGGCGTTTGCCGCCGTGCGGCGGTACGGCTACGTGTCGGTGGACGACCATATCTACGTCACAGGCAACGCGCAGGTGCTCGCGGGCCTCACCTGGTCAAGCGTGGCCTGGGCGTTCACCACGACGCACGCCAACTTCTGGCATCCCCTGACCTGGCTCTCGCTGATGCTCGACGTGCAACTGTTCGGGGTGAACCCGGGGGCGATTCACGTCACGAGCCTGATGCTCCACCTGGCCAGCACGCTCGCGCTGTTCGCCGCGCTGTCGCGCATGACCGGCAGGCCCGGCCCGAGCGCGTTTGTGGCCGCGCTGTTCGCCGTGCATCCGCTGCACGTCGAATCGGTGGCGTGGATTTCCCAGCGCAAGGACGTCCTGAGCACCTTCTTCATGGTGCTCGCGATCTGGAGCTACGCCGTCTACGTCGATCGCCGGCGGCTCGGGCAGGCCCTCCCTGGCGGCGTCGCTTGGCGTGCTCGGGCTGTTCGCGCTCGGCCTGATGGCCAAGCCGATGCTGGTGACGCTGCCGTTCGTGCTGTTGCTCCTCGACTGGTGGCCGCTCGGTCGCGCGTCCAGGCCCTCGGGCGGCGAGGGCGGCCGGACGGCGCGCGCGGCGGCCTGGCGTTCGCGACTCCCGCTTGTCGTTGAGAAGTTACCGCTGTTCGCGGCTGGCCGGGGCTTCCGCGGTGGTCGCGTTTCTCGCGCAGCAACACGGCGGTGCGGTGGGCGGACTCCAGTCGTTTCCGCTCGATGGGCCGCCTGGCCAACGCGCTCCACTCCTACATCGCCTATATCGGGCAGATGTTCTGGCCGGTCGGCCTCGTGGCGTTCTACCCCTATCCCCAGGTCGCCGCCGTGTGGCCGGCCATCGCCGCCCTGCTCGCGCTGGTTGCCGTCACGGCGGCCGTCGCGTATGCCGCGCGCCGACATTCGTACCTGGCGGTGGGCTGGCTCTGGTACGTCGGGACGCTGCTCCCGGTGTCGGGCCTGGTGCAGGTGGGCAGCCACGCGATGGCCGACCGCTACACCTACGTGCCGCTCATCGGCCTCTTCGTGATGGTGGCCTGGGGCGCAGCCGACCTGGCCGGCCGCGCTCGCCTGCCCCGCGGCGTGCTGGCCGGGGCGTCGTGCGCCGCGCTGCTGGCGTGCACCGTGCTGACGACGGCGCAGGTCGGGACGTGGAAGGACAGCGTGGCCCTGTGGCAGCACGCGCTCGACGTGATGCCCGACAACTATTACGCGCACAACGGCCTCGGCCTCGAACTCGGCAAGACAGGGCCGGAATGGCGAGGCGCGGGCAGAGTTCATCGAGGCGTCCCGGCTGGCTCCGGGCTTCCCGAACGGCCACAACAATCTCGGACTGCTGCTCGCCGACGAGAACCGGCCGGACGAGGCGGTCGCCGAGTTCAGGAAGGCCCTCGATCTCAATCCCGACTACGTCCAGGCGCATATCAACCTGGGAACGCCCTGCTGAAGACCCGCAAGACGGGAGGAGGCGCTGGCGCACTTCGCCGAGGCCGTGCGCGTCGCGCCGGACTCGGCCGAGGCCCGGACGGACCTGGGCAACGCCCTGCTCGAAACGGCGCAGCCGGATGCGGCAATCGAGCAGCTCGCGCGCCGTCGCGCTCCACCCGGATTACGCGCCGCCACTCACTACGACCTCGCCAACGCGCTGCAGCGGGCCGGGACGTCTGGCCGAAGCGGTCGAGCGGTACCGGCGCGGCGCTCGGCTGCAGCCGCCGGCCGACTCGGTCGAGACCCACAACAACCTCGGAGCCACGCTCCTTCGCCTGGGACGTCTCGAGCGAGGCCGCCGCCGAGTTCAACGAGGCGCTGCGAATCGACCCGGGTTCGGCCCGCGCGCTCAACAACCTCGGAAACCTGGAGCTTCAGGCCGGTCACCCGGCTGCCGCGGCCGACAAGTACCGCGCGGCGATCCGGCACGCCCCCGCCGATGCCGGACGCGCACATGAATCTCGGCATCGCCCTGGCCGACCTCGGCCAACTGGACGAGGCCGAGCGCGAGCAGCGTCTGGCCGTGCACTTGGCGCCAGAACTCCTCCAACGCGCACTACAATCTGGGGAGCACGCTCGAACAGCGCGGCCGCCTCGAGGAGGCGGTGGCCGAGTACGAGGAGACGCTCCGGCTCGAAGGGTCGTCGGCCGATCTGCAGTGCGCCCTCGGCTCGACGCTCGAGCGCCTGGGCCGCGCCAGCGACGCCGAGGCGCAGTATCGCGAGGCGCTGAGGCTGAATCCGAGATCATGCCGACGCGGCAGCCGGCCGGCCAGGCTCGCTCGAGGCCGCGAAGGCGCCCGCAGTCATGAAGACATCGACGCTGAGGACCGTGGACCGCGTGGTCGGCGTGCCCTCGTGCGCGCTGCTGACCCTGCACCGGCGCCTGTTCGGCCGCCGGCCGGCGGGCCCCGTCGAGCGGATCCTGTTCGTGAAACTGGCCGAGCAGGGGTCCACCGTCCTCGCCGAGACGGCGATCCGCGACGCGATCGCCCGCGTCGGCCGCGACCACGTGTTCTTCCTCGTGTTCGAGGAGAACCGGTTCATCCTCGACGTGATGGGCCTCGTCCCGGAGGGCAACGTCGTCACGATCGACGCCTCGTCGCCAGCGGCGGTCGTCGCGTCGACGTTCCGGGCGCTTCGGCGCCTGCGAGCGTTCGGAATCGACACCGCCATCGACCTGGAGTTCTTCGCCCGGTCGTCCGCGATCCTGGCCTACATGAGCGGCGCCGCCCGTCGCATCGGCCTGCACCCCTGCGAGGGGGCGGGCCCCTGGCGCGGCGACCTGCTCACGCATCGCCTGAACTACAACCCTTACGTCCACACGGGAGACCTGTTTCGCCTGCTGGTGGCCGCCCTCGACCACCCGCCCGACCGGTTCCCGGCATATGACGAGACACCGCCGCCGAGCGGTCCGGCCTCCGAGCCCCGTCCCCCGGCGCCTGCCGATCTGGAGGCGGTCGAAGGCATGCTGCGCGAGTGGACGGGCAGCGCCGCGGTGCCGCCGATCGTGCTGCTCAATGCGAACTGCGGGGACCTGGTGCCGCTCCGCCGGTGGGCCGAAGACCGTTACATCGCGCTGGCGCGGCGCCTGCTCGACGCGCGGCCGGACCTGCGCATCGTCTTCACCGGCCGCCCGGACGAAGCGCCCGGGGCCGAGCGGCTGGCGCGGGCCGTGGCGTCGCCGCGGTGCGTGTCGCTGGCCGGCCGCACCACGCTCGGCCAGTTGCTGGCCCTGTATTCGCTCTCCCAGGTGCTGGTGACCAACGACAGCGGGCCGGCTCACTTCGCCACGCTCACGCCAATCGACGTGGTGACGCTGTTCGGCCCCGAGACGCCGTCCCTGTTTGCCGCGCGCACTCCGCGCAATCACGTGCTGTGGGCGGGCCTGGCCTGCAGCCCCTGCGTCAGCGCCTTCAACAATCGCCTCTCGGATTGCCGCGACAACGTCTGCATGCAGCGGATCCCCGTGGACGACGTGTTTGCGGAGACCGTCGCGGCGCTCGGCCGACGCCTCCGCTGACGCCGGCGGATCCCGTATTTCGGACTCGCGGCGTCTTGTTTCGCCCCGCCTCCACCCCCTCGGTTTTCGTTGACACCCTCCGGCCGATGTGATGATATACGCCACAATTTCCGCCAAGCAGCAGGGTCTTCCTGCACGTGTCGTCGTTTGGCGTTTCTTGCATTCGAATCCGATTACCGTGCTGTTGCCGGGTGATCCGAAATCCTGATCGGTGGTCACCCTGGGGTCGTAGCGTAAGTCGGGGTGTCGATTTTCTCTATCGCCCCCTTTCCCGCGCCAGGCTCGGCGCACCCGTCGTCACTGTCTCACTCGGCTCGGCTCGTTCGGCTCGCTCGTTGAGGGGTAGCCTACCTGTTGTTCGGCGCTTGTGTTCGGTGAGTCCGTCGGGTGGGCGGCTTGCCAGCGCCATGAGGAGGACCGATGAAACCAGGCTCGTTCAAGTCCGTGCTGGCGATCGTCATGGTCGCACTGCTGGCCATGGCCGGTTCGCTGGCCTATGGTCAGGGGAGTGCCACCACATCCCGCCTGACCGGCGTCGTCGTCGACACGTCCGGTGGTGTGATCCCCGGCGCTGACGTCGTGGCGAAGAGCAACGCGACCGCCGGCGAATTCCGCGCGGTGTCGGACGCGACGGGGAGCTTCACGATTCCCGCGCTGCCTCCGGGCACCTACACCGTGACCATCTCGCTGATGGGATTCAAGACCGTGATCCTGCCGGACGTCCAGTTGATTGCCGCGCAGCCGAGCAGCGTCAAGGTGACGCTCGAAGTCGGCCAGCTGCAGGAAACCGTGACGGTGACGGGCGCGACCGAGATCGTGCAGGCCGAGTCGTCGGCCGTCGCGACGACGCTGTCGACCAAGCAGATCACGTCGGTCCCGCTGCCGACCCGCAACACGCTGGACTTCGTCGCGTCCCTGCCCGGCGTCAACACGACGGGTTCGATCCGCAACTCCACCGTCATGGGGCTGCAGGCGAGCGCGACCAACATCACCATCGACGGGATCAACGTCCAGGACAACTACCTGAAATCGAGCGACGGCTTCTTCGCGCGCATCAACCCCCGCATGGACGCGGTCGAGGAAGTCACCGTCTCCACGGCGAACCCGGGCGCGGAAAGCGCGGGCCAGGGCGCGGTGCAGATCCGGTTCGTCACGCGCTCTGGGACGAACAAGTTCCAGGGCAGCGCCTATGAGTACATGCGGCGTCCGAGCTTCAACAGCAACTACTGGTTCAACATCCAGCAGGGGCTCCCGAAGGAACTGGTGAAGCTCGACACGTACGGCGGCCGCCTCGGCGGCCCGATCCTGAAGGACAAGCTGTTCTTCTTCTTCAACTACGAGGAAATGCGCCAGCCCGGCACCGTGTCGCGGACCCGCACGTTGCTGACCCCGGATGCCAGCGCTGGGAAGTTCGCATACTGCACCAACTCGCAGTGCACCACCACGAACACCGTGGACCTGCTCGCGCTGGCGGCGGCTCAGGGCAACCCGGCCATCGGGTCGACGATCGACCCGCTCACCGGCGGGGTGCTCGATGCGCTGACAAGCGCAGCCCAGCCAGGGGACGATCCTCACCGACGTCTCGATCATCGGCAACCCGATCCGGCAGCGGCTCAGCTTCTTCAACGCCTACACCGGCGTCCGCAAGTACCCGACGACGCGCATCGACTACAACGTCACCAGCAAGCACCGGGTCGGCGTGTCGTACTACTTCCAGCAGTACCTGTCCACCCCCGACACGCTGAACACCTACGACCCGAGGTTCCCGGGGTTCCCCGTGGCGGCCGGACAGAACTCGAACCGCTGGTCCTGGATGATGAACTGGCGGTGGACCGTCTCGGCGAACATGGTCAACGAGGTTCGCGGCGGCCTCACGGGCGGCCCGGTCAAGTTCGGCGACGGGATCAGCCGGGACGGCGTACTCGGCCGAGGGTAGCCCCTTCGCAAACTGGGAGGGATGGCTCCCGTATCCCTCGACGGCGCTGATCAGCCAGATGTTCACCGGCATCTCGGGCAGCTCCCGCGACGCGCCCACGCAGGTCCTCGAAGACACGTTCAGCTGGCTGAGAGGAAAGCACAGCATCAACGTCGGGGCGTCGTGGACGAACATCGGTCTCAGTTACTTCAACGTCCTGAACAGCACACCCTACCTGAACTTCGGCACTGACACGGCGGACCCTGCCGCCGGGATGTTCACCACGGACAATTTCCCTGGTGCGAACGGCACCCAACTGGGCCAGGCCATGAACCTCTACGGGTTCCTGACCGGTCGGATCACGGGGATCCGGCAGACCGCCTACCTGGGCGGCGACGGCAACTACGCGAACCTGGGGGACGCGTACCAGAAGGCGCACGAGACCGAGCTCGGCTTCTACATCCAGGACAGCTGGAAGGCCAGGCCCGACCTGACCGTCAGCTACGGCATCCGGTACGAGCTGCAAATGCCGTTCAAGATGGACAACGCGTACTTCTCGCGCCCGCTGGACTACTGCAACTCGTTCGGCATCTCGGGTTGCACGGCCGATGGGCTGAGCGCGAACCTGTTCGCGCCGGGCACGGGCAGCGGCGCGCCCACGCAGTTGCGCGCGTTCGACAACACCGAGCTGGCCTACAGGACGGCCAAGAACAACTGGGCGCCGAGCTTCGGCGTCGCGTGGCGTCCGCACATCGCCAACAGCGGCTGGCTCTCGAAGATCCTGAGCGCGGACCCGGTCTTCCGCGGCGGCTACTCGAAAGCCTACACCCGTGAGGGGATCTACGCGGTGACCTCGCTGTATGGCGCCAACCCGGGCGGCTCGATCGACACATCCCGGACCATGAGCCTCGGCAACCTGGTTCCCGAGGGCGGCTCGCTGCCGTTCCTGCTGTCGAACGGGTTCGCCCAGCTCACGCCGGGCTCATTCCCCACCGCGCCGAGCTACCCCTACACGCCGAAGACGAGCGAGAGCGTCAACGAGTTCTACCCGGACTCGAAGACGCCGTACGCGCACACCTTCAACATCAGCTTCCAGCGCACGCTGGGCAAGAACATGGCAGTGGATGTGCGCTACGTCGGCACCCGCAACTACGGCGGGTGGTTCATCGGCGGCCGGAACATGAACGAGTTCAACACCATCGAGAACGGGTTCCTGGACGAGTTCAAGAAGGCCCAGGCGAACCTCCAGATCAACCAGGCGACCTACGGATTCAACTCGACAGGGAACACCTTCAAGTACAACGCCCTGCCGGGGCAGTCTCCGCTGCCGATCATGATGGCGTGGTTCAACGGCCTCCCGGCCGCCGCTGCCAGTGATCCGGCCAATTACGTGACCAGCCCGGGCACCACGGTGAACAACTGGAAGAGTTCGACGGTCTATGGGTACCTGGCGAAGATGAATCCGAATCCGACGAGCTTCGCGTCGTACATGCAGACGTCGAACTCGACGTATGCCGACAACGCGGCGGCCGCCGGTCTGCCGGCCAACTTCTTCATCATCAACCCGGGCGTGTCGAGCGGCGGCTCCTGGATCACCGGGCGGCCGCAAGATTCGAGAAAGAACCGGTACGACGCGCTGCAGATCGAGCTGCGCCGCCGGATGTCCGGCGGGCTGCTCGTCCAGAGCAGCTACCAGTACGTGATCCGGTCGACGGCGACCGACTTCTACACCCTCCGCACGGAGGGCCAGAACACGACCCAGTCGGTGCCGAAGCACGTGCTGAAGATCAACTGGGCGTACGAGCTGCCGTTCGGCCAGGGCAAACCGGTCTTTGGCGGCGTCGGGCGCCTCGGCCAGATGCTCGTGGGCGGGTGGTCGCTCGACGGCAACATGCGCGCCCAGAGCGGCAACATCCTCGATTTCGGGAACTACCGCCTGGTGGGGATGACCGATCAGCAGCTCCAGGACGAGTACTACCTGCGGTTCGTGCAGGACGCCAACGGCGTGACCCACGTCTACATGCTGCCGGATGACATCATCCAGAACAGCATGAAGGCGTTCAGCACCAGCGCGACCACGGCGAGCGGCTACGGTTCATCGGGCGCGCCGACCGGCCGGTACTTCGAGCCGGTCAGTGCGGCCGACCCGATCGGCAATCCGACCGGCTGCATCAGTGGGTACAGCACCCAGTGCACCGGCGACGCGCCGCTCCATCACTACGTGACGGGGCCGGCCTTCTTCCGCCTGGACATCGGCCTCGGCAAGCGCATCGACATCACCAAGCGCGTCTGGGGCGACTTCAGGGTGGATATCCTGAACGTGCTCAACAATATCGACTACGTCGGCGTCTCGGGGCTCGGCTCGTCGAAGTCGACCTACGAGGTCACCTCGGCTTACCGCGATTCGAGCAACACGCAGGATCCGGGCGGCCGCATCATGCAGCTCTCCTTCCGCGTCAGCTTCTAGCGAGGGCGGAGAGTCGGTGAGTTTCCGGGCGGCCTGGCGAAAGTCGGGCCGCCCGTTTTTTTTGCCGGCAACCCTAAAGGGTCGCCCTACAGAATCCCCGCTAGGGCGAGGCTTCAGCCTTGCCTACAGCTCTTCCCAATTCGCCACCTCCGGCTCGTGCGCCTGCACCAGCGCGGCGTGGCGGTGCGGCTTGATCACGAGGGCGGGGCGGCTGATGGACGGATCCTCGAGCGGGAAGACCCGGTCGAGCGTGCCGTGGCGCTGTCTGAGTTCTTCCAGGTCGCCGAATTCCAGCGCGCGGTTCGGGCACGCGGCCACGCACGCAGGCGCCTGGCCCGCATCGATGAGGTCCACGCACGCATCGCACTTGCTCACGCGGTTGGTCGCCGCGTCGTACCGGATCGCCTCGTAGGGGCAGTCGGCGCGGCACTTGTTGCACTTGGTGCAGCGCGACTCCTCGATGAGGACGATGCCGTCGGGGCGCTTCCAGATGGCGTCCACCGAGCACTGCCTGGCGCACACCGGGTCGGCGCAGTGGTGGCAGGCGACAGACAGGTTGTAAGCGAGGATGGTCGAACTCCACGCGTCTCCGCTCTTCTGCCACGCGCCGGAGGTCACCTCGAACACGCGCCGCCAGTGGACGCCCGCCGCCAGGTCGTGGTGGTCCTTGCACGCCACCTGGCACGTCTTGCAGCCAGAGCAGGAGTCGGAATTGACGAAGAAACCGAGTTGAGACATATTCGGCTTACGGCTTACGGCCTACGTCTTACGCGCGGCAGGCGCAGGGCTGAAGCCCTGCGCTATCCGACCCAAGGATCATCAGATCGCGCGGCAGGCGCAGGGCTGAAGCCCTGCGCTATCCGACCCAAGGATCATCAGATCGCGCGGCAGGCGCAGGGCTGAAGCCCTGCGCATCAGATCCGGCAGGCGCAGGGAAGCCCTGCGCATCCGCCAGGTCAGATCGCGCGGCAGGCGCAGGGCTGAAGCCCTGCGCTATCCGACCCAAGGATCATCAGATCGCGCGGCAGGCGCAGGGCTGAAGCCCTGCGCTATCCCACCCGATGATCATCAGATAGCGCACGGCTTCAGCCGTGCGCCATCGCGACCGCCCACCTCTAGATCCTCGCGATCTCCGCCATCACCGTGTGCTGCGCGTTGCCGAACGCCAGCGGTGTCCACCGCTCCGACGTCAGCACGTTCACCGACCCGCCCGTGTCTACGCCCTTCTCGTTCGGCGTCCACCAGGCTCCCTGGGGGATGGCGACGACGCCGGGCATGATCCGCCGCGTCACCCGGCACTTGATCGTCAGCTCGCCGCGGTCGTTGAAGACGCGGACGGTGTCGCCGTTCGCGATCGACCGGGCCGCGGCATCCGCCGGGTTCACGAACACCCGCTGCGGGAACGCCTCCTCCAGCCAGTCCACGCCGCTCATCGTCGAATGCACGCGGGCCAGCGAATGGTGGCCGACGACCTGCAGGGGGAACCTGCGCGCCTCCGGGCCGAACGGGCTCTCCCACTCCTGGATGTACTTCGGCACGGCGGGAATCTCGTCCGGCTTGCCGAGCGCGTGCAGCGCCGCCGAGAAGATCTCGATCTTCCCCGACGGCGTGGGCAGCGGGAACCGGGCCGGGTCCCGCCTGAACTCGGCGAAGGCGACGGCCGGCTTCGTGACGGGCACGGCGTACACGCCCGCGTTGCCGGCCTCGAACGCGTTCAGGGCGGGAAGGCCAGGATAGGCCGGCCGCAGGGCCGCGAGCGCGGCCTCGACCCACTCGCGCTCGGTGCGCCCCTCGGTGAACGCCTCGCGCAGCCCCAGCCTCGCGGCGATCTCGGCGCAGATCTGGTAGTCGCTCTTCGTGTCCCCGGCCGGCTCGACCGCCTTCGGCATCAGCAGCACTTCGTCGCCGTACTTCCAGCCGTCCTCGACGCCCCACGTCTCGAGCTGCGTGCAGGCGGGCAGCACCAGGTCGGCGAACCGCGCAGTCGGCGTCAGGAAGTTGTCCTGGACGACGAGGAACTCGACCAGGCGCTCGTCCTGCAGCAGTGTCGCCGTGCGGTTGATGTTGGCGTGCTGGTTGACGACGGCGTTCGAGGCGACCGCGTAGACGAGCTTGATGTTGTTGTCGAGCGACGACGCGCCCCGGACGCCGTGCTCGGGGCCGAGCTGTGTTCCTCGGACCACCGCCTCGGTCCAGAGAAATGTCGGGATGCTGGCCTTGACCGGGTTCTCGCCGGCCGGGAACACGTTCCAGAGCGGGCCGCCGGACGGCGCCTGCAGCGCGAGGCCGCCGGCCCAGCCGCCCGGGATTCCCACGTTGCCCGTCAGCGCGGCGAGGACGCACCCGGCGCGCACCACCTGCTCGCCGCAGGCGCGCCGCTGCATGCCGTAGCCCTGGTAGAGCACGCCCGGCCTGCGCGTGGCGTACTCGCGCGCCAGGCGCTCGATCGTGGCGGCCGGCACGCCGGTGATCCGCTCGGCCCAGGCCGGCGTCTTCGGCACCTTGTCGCGCGTGCCGAGCAGGTAGTCCTTGTAGCTCTCCGCGCCCCGCGCTTCGGCCGGCATCTGCGACGCGTCGAACCCCACGCAATGGCCGGCGACGAAGGCGGCGTCCTGGAGGCCCGCCGCGATCATCACGTGGGCCATCGCGGTCATCATGGCCGCGTCGGTGCCCGGGCGGATCGGCACCCATTCGTCGGCCAGCGCGACGGCGCTCGGCGTCATCCTCGGGTCGATGCAGACGACGCGCGCGCCCTGCTCCCGCGCCCTGCGAAGGAAGAACTCGGTGTTGGTGCCGTCCCGGATCTCGCTCGGGTTCCACCCCCACATCAGGATGAACTTCGCGTTCAGCCAGTCCTGCCGCTGGTTGCCGGTGACGGTCGTGCCGTAGACCGTCTCGGTGGCCCGCGCCATCGCCGCCCACGAGTAGTTGTTGTAGTGGCCGAGCGATCCGCCGAACAGGTTCAAGAGGCGCGCGGCGACCTGCCGGCCGTTGGTCTGGCTGTAGCTGCCGGTGCCGTAGGGCACGAAGAGCGCGGAGTTGCCGTAGGTCTTCTTCACGCGCAGCAGTTCCGCCGCGACCTTGTCGAGCGCCTCGTTCCACGAGACCGGCGCGAACCGCCCCTCGCCGCGCCGGCCCACGCGCTTGAGCGGGCGGAGCAGGCGGTCGGGATGGTACTGGCGACGCCGGTAGGCGCGGCCGCGCACGCACGCGCGAAGCTGCGGCGCTTCCACGGTGTCGGTCGGCCGGTCGTCGGTCTCGATGCGGACGATGACGCCGCTCGCGATGTGGAGCTTGAGCAGGCATCGCCCGCCGCAGTTGTGCGACGGGCACCCGACGCGGAGGATGCGCGATCCGGACTGCGCTGCGGCGTCAGGCGAGGTATCGAGGCCCCGCGTCGCGCCAGACACGGGGATTGGTTGAGCGATCTCGCCGAGCAGATCGGCGGGCAGCGCCGACAGCGACGAGCCGAGGATCAGGCTCCACTTGAGGAAGCAGCGGCGAGTCGGAAGATGGTCGGACTGGTCCATGGCCGGTCGAGTCCGCATGATAGCAGGGTCCGGGGACGCGGAAGCCGGCAGAACGGCCTGCCGGCGCGGGGCTCATGCCAGCGGATCGACGATCTCGAGGAATGAGAACCGGTGGAAGTCCGTGTCCCGCGTGACGATTCGGCGAATACCGTGTTCGCGCATGAGGACGGCGGTGTGGGCGTCGTGCACGAGGTTTCCGGCGAGATGCGGCACCTCGGCAAAGACCTGGGCGGCGACCGCGCGGTGCCGGTCGGTGGGCACCAGCACGTCGAGGCCCGGGGACTCGAGCAGCGCCGCCACGAACGTCCACGCCTCGGCGCCGCTCCACGGGGTGCGCATGACGCGAGGGTGGGACGTCACGCGCATGAACTCATAGAGGATGTTCCACGTGAGGTACCACGCGTCCGGCTGACGGCGCCAGGATTCGAGCGCTTCGCGGCAGCGCCCGTGGAAGGGAGAATCCAGGTCGGCCGCGTAGACCAGGACGTTGGTGTCGACGACGAACATCAGCGGCCTTCCATCGCCCGGTAGAGCGCCTCGCGATCCGCGACGTCCACCATCGCCCCTCCGCTTCTCAGGCTGGGCAGGCTGGGCAGTTCGCCGGCCGACTTTCGGGCCCGGAACAGCAGGCGAAGGGCCGTCTCGACGAGATCGGACATGGTCCGGCCCTGCCTTGCGGCTTCGCGCTTCAGCTGGGCCATCACCGTGTCGTCGATCGACAGGGTCGTCTTCATATGGATAACCATACCGACAGTATGTCTGTATGTCAACGGCGCGTGGGTCGCGGCCCTCCCCATCCAGCGCCGGAGTCGCCGGCCGCTACCGTCCCGCGTTCAGGTGATTCCAGTTCAGGATCGCGTTGAACGCCAGGAAGTGGCTGCCGCTGGTCTCGTTCCGCCAGAACGGACGCACGCCGAACAACACCACGTGCCCCTTGCCGAGGCTCACGTCGACGAGCGCCGGCCGGCCGGCCAGTGCGTCGCCGCCGACGAGCGCGCCAGACAGGAGCAGGTCGTTCGGGTCTGTCGGGTACGACAGCAGCACGCGCGGGCCTGGCGCCGTCGCCGCGCCGCCGCCACCGCGGCCGCCGCCGCTTCCTGCCCCGCGGCCGCCGCCGCCCCGCTGGGCCGCCGCAGCCGGCGGGCCGTCGAGCGTCGTCAGTCGCGACGGCGTCGCCATCGGCTGCAGATTCGGCTGGAAGGACGGCGTTGCGCCGCGGCCCCCGCCTCCACCGCGGCCGCCGCCCCCGGACAACGCCAGCACCGGACCGCTCTTGTAGATCACGCCCAGCGCCTTCTGGTCGTAGCCGTAGAGGATCGGGCTCGTCCGATCGCCGACCAGCGTCTTCATGACGGAGCCCGGCGCCCACAGGTCGGCCGGGTTCTCGGTGACCACGCCGGGCAGGAGCCGGTAGTCGGGGAACACCGCGGCCGGCGGGCCCTCGGCGATGAGGACGCCGCCCTCCTGGACGAACGCTTCGAGCGCCCGCATGCCCTCGCGGCCGAGGCTGCCGCGGCGATCCTCGGTCGTGTCGGGCGCCGTGCCGATGTTCGGCGTGAGGTCGGTCTTCTTGTACGGCTGGGGCGTCCCGCCCGCCGGGACGTCTCCGCCATCGACCTGCACCGGTCCCGCGGGGTAGAAGATGACGTCGAACTTCGCGCGGAGGTTGCCCTGCCGCACGAGGTTGTCGGCGAAGTACGTATACGGAATCTTCAGCCGGTCGAACACCATCCGCACCCAGCCCTCGTCCTGCGTGCTCGACCAGGAGTGGAGGTAGCCGATGCGCGGGACGTCGAGGTCGTGCGTCGGGACGTTCGGCGGCGTGTCGGTGGCCCACGCGGCGAGCCCCAGTTCCTCGATCTGCGGCTCGAGCGCGGCGCGGTCCGCGTTCGGGATGATGAACGCGCCGGCTCCGAAGCGGTGGCCAGCCAACTCGAACGGCTGTTCGGCGGCGGACATCATCACCGCGGCATTCGCGAACCGGAACGTCACCAGGCCGTCGTCGGTCGTGTGATCGACGACGAGTGTGCGTCCCGAGCCCTCGATGGTCCCGACGCGGGCGAAGTCGGCGGTCGCGAGCGCCATCGGCTTCTCGAGGATGCTCTTGTCGTCGATTCGGTACACCTGCAGGTTGCGGAGCAGCGTGAACGACCAGCCGGTGTCGTCGTACGGGCGCGGATTCTGCTCGGGGAACCACTGGACACCGAGGAGCATGTTGACGAAGCCGCCGTACGGCTGATCGAGGCGAATGATGTAATCGCCGGTCGCCACCCGGACGTCGCCGACCGCAAAGGGGGCGGTGGCCGTGTGCACTTCAACCGCGTCGCGGCGGAAGTAGCGCATCAGGTCGGCGGCATCGGCCCTGCGGCGCTGCCGCGCCGGGACCACGTAGGCGTAGGGCGCCTGCGTCTTCCCCTTCTCGACCATCATCTTGTTCTTGACGTAGTAGTTCTCGAGGATCAGCTCGTGGCTCTTCGCCACGGTGTTGAGCGCGATGAGCAGCGCCGACTGCTGCATGTTGATGTTCGAGCGGCCGCTCCACTGCACCCCCTCGGGGGGCACCGGGTAGGGGCGATACCACTCGCGGCTCTGGCCGCCGGCCACGAGCCGCCCGCGGTTGCCCTGCTGGGAGGGCGCTCCCGCCCCGGCCGCCGCTGCGGGCGCGGCCTGTGCGCCACTCTGACCGCTGGCCTGGCCCGCCGTCTCTGCAGGCGGACCGCCTCGGCCCCCGCCGCCGTAACTCTGCGTCTCGTAGAACCGGCCGATCGAGTTGTGCGTCACCGCGATCCAGAGCAGGAAGTTGGGCGCCCAGCCGTCCCAGTAGTTGTAGGTGTAGACGCCGGGCACGCCGCGCTTGGTCATCTCCATCAACTCGGTCTGCGACAGCCACCACCACTCGCTCGCCAGCACTGGCGGGATCTCGGTGTTGTACGGCCCGGTACCGGCAGACGTATAGAGCAGCGTCACCGACTCGTGGAGGTCGTGCAGCACCTGCGGGCGCAGGTCGAGGAACAGCTTCAGGATGTTGTGGCTCAGCGCCAGGCCCTTGCCGATCGTGTCGCGGTTGTCGTCGTGCGCGACGTACCTGCCCCAGTAGGTCATGCCGGGCTGCGGTTGGCCGGCGTCCGCCGCGCGCCGGTTGTCCACGTAGCGCTCGTGGCCGTCCACCTCGCTCACCGGCACGATGACCACGATCGGCGTTGTTGCGGATCTGCTGGATGAACGGCGACTCCTCGACGGCCAGGCGGAAGGCCAGTTCGACGAGCATCTCCGGGCTGCCGGCCTCGGTGGAGTGGATGCTGCCGGTCACCACGTAGAACGGCTTGCCGGTCTGGATCAACTCGCGCGCCTGCGCCTCGGTGAGCGTGCGCGGATCGCTGAGCTGGCGTGTGATCTTCTTGTAGCGATCGAGCGAGGCGATCGTCGCTTCGTCGGACACCGCCAGCGCCACCATCGGCCGCCCTTCCTCCGTCTTGCCGATTTCCCACATCGTCGCGCGCGGCGAGGCCTTCTCGAGCGCCTGGTAGTAGCGGACGATGTCCTTGTGGTACGTGACGCGGCTGTCTTCCCCGGGCACGTAGCCGAAGAACTTCAGGGGCGAGGGCACCGTCGAGGACGCCGGCATGTGGTCGACCAGTTCGGTCAGGATGCGCTTGTCCGGCGTCGCCGCCAGGATGCGCCTGGTGTACTCCTGGTCGATCGCCTGCGCGCGAGGGCCGGCCGGGGCGGTCTTCCGTCCGGCGGCCTGGCGCGCCTGGATGCCCACCGCGCACGCCACACTCACGCCGAGAATCAGGGCCGCGACGACGGCGGTCCGGGGCAGTCTCTTGAACATCGGTTCCTCCCGTCCGCGCTACCGGACCAACGCGTTGAAGAGCAGCTTGAATGTACCTGCGGTCTGGTCGCGGAACTGCGTGCGGTGACCGATGAGCACGACGCGGCCGTTGCCCAGCCTGGCCGAGATCATCGCCGCCTTCTTCGCCAGGAAGTCCTCGCCGATGAGCCAGCCACTCTGGAGCAGGCCGCGCTCCGGGTAGCTGACGACGACCTCGTACCGCTCGTTGAAGTCGTTCGGCAGGATTTCGAACGCCGGGCTCCCGCCGAGGAAGGTGACCAGCCCCTCGGCCGGCATGCCGTAGGCCAGCGGGTTCGACGTGTCGAACTTCGCGTGCAGCGTCGAGCCCGGGCAGAAGAACTCCTTGGCGGGCCGCCCGGCGACCACGTTGCGGATGGGGAGTCCCAACCGGTCGATGGCGAACGCGGCGGCGCCGCCGAGGGTGACGAGCGTCCCGCCGTTCTGCACGAACGCCTTGAGCGCCGTCACCCCGTCGGCCCCGATGCCGCTCCGGTACTCCGGCGGATAGGACTCCTGCGGCCGTCCGCCGCCGCGCATCCCCTGGCCCTGGCCGGCCGGCGGGCGCTCGCCGGTGATCATCGCCGTCGAGTCGTCGGGCAGGATGATGACGTCGTACTTCGCCTCGAGGCCGCCCTTCTTGACCTCGGCGTCCATGATCGTCGCGTAGGGGAACGAGAACTGCTCGAGCAGCAGGCGCGTCCATCCCTCGTCGATGTTCCCGCCCCAATAGCGCTGGTACATCGCGACACGGAGCCGCTTCAGGTCGTGCGCGCCATCCTTCGGCTCGGCCTTGACCGCGGAGAAGCCGACGCCGGTCTCGGTCGCAATCGACGACAACAGCGCGTCGGGCGCGCTGGCCGCCACGAGGAAATCGCCCGCCCTGAGCCCGGCCGACGGCTTGTCCACCCGCCGGATGGCGACGCCCTTGTCGAGCAGCAGGTTCACGGCCCTGAACGCGCCGTTCTCGCGCCCGTCGACGAGGTAGCCGACCTCGTTCTTCTCGACGCGGCCGACGCACTTGATCGCGGAGACCTTGCGGATCTCGGCCGTCGGCGCCAGGTCGAGCGGGTCGACGCGCACGCCCATGAACTCGGCCATCGTGTCGGTGGCCATGTCGTAGGGCCGGATCGGCGATCCGTCACGGTCGCGCGTGTACGTGTTGTCGGGGTAGAAGGTCTGGCCGAGGAGGTACCGGACCAGCCCCATCTTGGGCTGCGCCATCGGCACGACGTAGCTGCCCGCCGCGTAGGACACGCCGTTCGAGCCGGTGAACGGCTTGTCGGCCACCCGGACCTCGACACCCTGCACGAGCAGTTTGCTGGCGAGAGTGGACGCTGTGAGCGTGTCGTGTTGCGGCATGGGGATGACGTAGGCCGCCGGTTTCGATTCGGCGCCGCGCTCGGTCTGCCGCTTCGCCTTGAGATATGCGTTCCAGAGCACCGTCTCCCGGTTGCGCGCCGCGAGGTCGAGCGTGGCCCACGCCGCGGTCTTCTGGCGCTCCAGGATGTCGCGCAGCCGCCACCAGCCGCCCGGCCACGGGTCGGGGAAGTTGGTCTGCGCCTCGTAGGCCGGCAGGTTGCGGACTCCGCCCTGGAGCTGGTCCGGGTGGATGAAGATCGGCGTGGCCAGCTTGGCGCTCGCCGACTCGGTCAGCATCCCGGCGATGTTGTGGAACGGCGTCACCCAGTGGAAGCCGAAGTGGCCCCAACCGGAGTACTCGGCGTCGTTGAGCACGCCGGAGAGCCCCGCCTCTTCCTCCTTGTAGGCGATGTGCGCGCCGTACCAGCTCAGCTCGCGCCAGACCAGCGGGTCGGCCATCGGGCGGATCGGGTCGGCGTAGGGCGGGACGTAGATGCGCGCGCCGTAGGAGCCCATGTGGTGGTGATCGACGTAGGCCTGCGGGATCCAGTCGGTGAACAGGATCTTCGCCATGTACTGCGACTCGACCAGGTTGGTCATGAACGCGTCGCGGTTGTTGTCGTGGCCCGCGTACTTGTGGTACAGCACCGGCGGCGCGGTTCCCTCGAACTCGGTGCCGAGCGTCTTCTGGTACCAGTCGTCGACGATGATCTCGCCGTCCGGGTTGAAACAGGGGACCATCAGGAAGACGACGTTGTCGAGGATGCGCTGCGTCTCCTCGTCCTGCCGCGTCGCCAGGTCGTAGGCCAGCTCAACGGCCATCTGCGTGCCGCCGATCTCGGTGGCGTGCAGGCTCATCGACTGGCAGATGACCGCCTTCCCCTCGGCGACGAGCTTCCTGATGTCGGCCTCGGCCAGGCCGCGCGGGTCGCTGATCTGCAGGTTGACCTGGCGCAGGCGATCGAGCTTCGCCAGGTTCGCCGGCGACGAGATCACGACGAGCAGGAACCGGTTGCCCATCGTGCTCGGCCCCATGTCGACGACCTTGATCCGGTTGCTCTCGGCGGCGAGCTGCTTGTAGTAGTCCACCATCTTGTCCCAGCGGGCCATCTTCCGGTCGGCGCCCATCTGGAACCCGAAGTACTTGTCCGGCGAGGTGACCGTCTTCGGCGCCTGGGCCAGGAGCCCGGTCGTGGCGAGCAGGACGGAGACGGCGAGGAGGACGAGAATCGCGCGCGCGAATCGTGCAGATCTGTGCATGGAATCACTCCACGGGAGAAATATGGAGGTAGCGCGGGCCTCCCCGCCTACGCCCGCTCACAATACCACGCGGGCTACGGCGAGGCCTCGCCGTAGCGCTTCGCGCGAAGGCGGGCTGGCCCGCGGTCAGCGAGCCCTTGGCAGCGCGTCCCGGACCATCTCGGTCAGGGCGCGGTAGTCCACCTTGCCGCTCGGAACCTTGGGCAGGAACGGCACCACCATGAACTGCTTCGGGACGGCGATCCGCGGCAGTTTGTCGGTCAGCTCCGCGACCGCCGCGCGCTCGTCCACCGGGCCTGTGACCGCGGCGACGATCCGCGCGCCGCGCGCGGCGTCGGGAACCTCGACGACGCCGCACTCGATCCCCTCGGGCAGCGTGCGCTGCAAGGCGTCTTCCACCTGGCCGAGCGACACCATCTCGCCGCCGATCTTGAGGAAGCGGCCGAGCCGGCCGACGTGCCAGAGGTAGCCTTCCTCGTCGCGGTAGCCCATGTCGCCGGTGTCGTACCACCCGTGGTGCATGTGCTGCACCGTGGCCTCGAAGTCGTCGAAGTAGGCCGACATCACGCTGTCGCCCTTGACGAGGATCTTGCCGATCTCGTTCACGCCGCACGGCTCGCCCGTTTCGTAGTGCTCGAGCCGGACCTGCACGTTGGGCAGCGCCTTGCCCACGCTGCCGGGGCGGTTGTGCTCGGGCGTATTGACCGAGATGACCGGGCTCGTCTCGGTCGCGCCGTACCCCTCGAGCAGCACCTGGCCGTGACGCGTCAGGTAGCCCTGGCGCAGCGATTCCGGGCACTTGTCGGCGCCGGTGATGAGCAGCCGCACGCTGGCGAAGTCGCCCGGGTCCGACTTCTGGAGGTAGCCGGCGAGGAACGTCGGCGTCCCCACCATCATCGTGACCCCCTCCTCGCGGACCGCCGTCGTGATGGCGCGGAACTCGAGCGGGTTGGGGTGCGTGACGACGGTCATCCCGTTGGTGAGCGGCAGCCAGAGCGTGACGGTGAGGCCGAAGACGTGGAAGAGCGGGAGGTTGCCGAGGATCAGGTCCTTCGGGGCGAACTCCAGCACCTGGTGCATGCCCTCGATGTTGGCCTGGATGTTCCGGTGCGTCAGCGGCACCGCCTTCGGGTCCTGCTCGCTGCCGCTGGTGAACAGGATCACCGCCCGGTCGTCCTCCCCGCCGAGATGCACCCGGCGGCAGATGAGGTCGGCGGGCAGCGAGGCGCTCACGAACGCCGCAAGCTTGTTCAGCGAGGAAACCGACGCGGCCAGGTCCTCGATGAACACCATCCCGTCGACGACCGGGCACTTCACCTTCTCGAGCAGGACGCGCGTCGTGATGATCGTCCGGAAGGCGAGCCGCCGCTGCGCCATCTCGCAGTTGCGGGCGGCGCCGGTGGAGTAGTTGATCATCACCGGCGTGCGGCCGCTCATGAGCGAGGCGATGACCGCGTAGATGGCGCCGCCGGAGGTCGGCATCATCACGCCGATCATGCCCGGCTCGTAGCGCTTGAGCTTCTTCGAGAGGATCAGGGTGCGGAGGAGCGCGTCGCGGTAGGTCACGCGCTGGCCCGTCGCGCGGTCGATGATGGCCAGCTTGCTCTCGTGCCGCTTGGCCGTGCGGATGAACTGTTCGACGAGGGACACGGGCGCCTCCCGGCGGCCGAATTTTAGCATGTTCCGACGGCAGGCTACGGGCTACAGGCTTCGGGCTGCGGGCCAGGCCACGACTGTCACGATGCGCCAGCGTCCTCGGGACGAGGATTGCGGTGTGACAGCTGTGACACGGCCCGAAGCCTGACGCCTGTAGCCCGTAGCCTGTGGCCCGAAGCCTGCTAGAACGCCTTGTCAAACCACACGTCGTCGAGGACCTGGACCGTCTTCGAGACCGTCCGGCCGCCGGCCGTGATGACGACCGTGTACTCGCCCGTGTCGGCCGGCACCATGCCGCCGAACGTCGGGATCGCCGGCTCGGCCGCGCCCATCCGGCCGCCGCCGCCGAACCCGCGCCCGCGCGCCGGCGCCGCCGGCACGCCCGGGATCGTCACCGCGTCCGTGCGCAGGTTCCACACGAGCTTGTTCAGCCCGGCCGCGTTCGGCGCCTTCTTGTTCTCCGCCACCACCCGCGCCCCCTTGAGGATCTGGACGGTGACGTCGCCCGCGGCCGCCGCCTTCTGGTAATAGGTGATGACGACGCCGGCCGGGTTGCTCTGGCCGTTGAAGTTGGTGGTGGCCGTCACGTGCTCGGTTCTCGTCACCCACTTCACCGCCGGCTTGAGGTTGAACAGGTACAGGCTCTCGCCGAGCACGGCGTCGTTCAGCTGTTCGAGCGGCGCGATGTCGGTGACGAAGAAGCCGCGCCCGTGCGTGCCGACGATGAGCTCGCCGTCACGCGGCTGGATGGCCAGGTCCCACACCGGCTGCGTCGGCATGTTTCCCTGCATGTCGTTCCACGCCTTCCCCCCGTCCACCGACACGTAGAGACCGAACTCGGCGCCCGCGAACAGCAGGTTCGGGTTCTTCGGGTCCTCGCGGATCACGTTGATCGACTTCGCCGGGAGGTTGGCGGCAATCGACGTCCAGGTCTGGCCGTAGTCGGCGGTCTTGTAGACGAACGCCCGGAAGTCGTCGTTGCGGTAGCCGGTGTAGGTCAGGTAGGCCGTGCCTGGGAAGTGGTGCGACGCCTCGATCCGGCTGACCCAGTAGCCCGGGTTCCCCTTGATGTTGTCGTTCAGCTTCGCCCAGTTCTTCCCGCCGTCCTTGGTCACCCACACGTTCCCGTCGTCGGTGCCGGCCCAGAGCAGGCCCGGCGCGAGCGGGGACTCGGCCAGCGCGCTGATCGTGCAGTACTCGATGTTGCCGTCGCCCCCCTTGCCGTCCACGGTGAGCTTCGACTTGTCGTTGGTCGTCAGGTCGGGGCTGATGAACTCCCAGGCGTCGCCGCGCGAGGTCGACTTCAGGACGCGGTTGGCCGCGTGGTAGATCACGTTCGGGTCGTGCGCCGAGACGACGATCGGCGCCGTCCAGTTGTGGCGCAGCGAGTCGTCGCGGAACGCGATGCTCTTGCTCTCGCCGGTGTAGAGATCGAGACGGGAGATGGAACCGAACTGCGACTCGTTGTAGAGGTAGCGGTTGGTGACCGTGTCCATGACGTTGAACTGGCCGTCGCCGCCGCCGACCGTCTGCCAGTCCTCGAACGCGATGGGCCGGCCGTTCCGTTTGCTGCTCGGCCCGCGCACCGACCCGTTGTCCTGCAGGCCGCCGTAGACGTTGTAAGGCACCTGGTTGTCGTAGCCGATGCCATAGAGCTGCGCGAGCGGCAGCTCGTCGGGGTGGTGCCAGCTCTTGCCGCCGTCGTAGGTAATCCCCATGCCGTGGTCGTAACCGAGGATCATGTGCTTCGAGTTGGCGGGGTCGATCCAGAGCGCGTGGTTGTCGCCGCCGAAGCGGAAGGCCGACGCCCACGTCTTGCCGCCATCCTTGGTCTCGAGCACGCCGACCGTCAGCACGTAGGCGTGGTTGACGTCGTTCGGATCCACGCGGATGTCCATGTAGTAGTAGCCGGGCCCGCCGCCGACCGGGTTCTTCTCGTTCACCTTCTTCCAGGTCTTCCCGCCGTCGTCGGTCCGGTAGACCTCCTCGCCGATCATCCCCGCGCTCGACTTGCCTTCGCGCAGCTCCTTGAGGCGGTCGGCGTCGGACATCTTGGGCTTGTTGGCGTTCTCGATGTTGGCGTAGAGGACCAGCGGGTTCTTGAGGCTGATGTCGAGGCCGATGCGGCCGAGCATGCCGCCGGGGAGGCCCGCGGTCAGCTTCGTCCAGGTCTTGCCGGCGTCCACGGTCTTGTAGATGGCGCTGCCGGGGCCGCCCAGGTTGAACGTCCAGGGCTTGCGCTCCTTGTCGTAGGCGGCCGCGTAGAGGACCTCGGGCTTCCTGGGATCCATCACGATGTCGCAGGCGCCGATCGTCTTGCCGTCGGCCTTGACGTCGAGCGACTTGGTCCAGGTCTTGCCGCCGTCGATGGTCTTGTACACGCCGCGCTCGTTGTTGTCGGAGTAGAGGTGCCCGAGGGCCGCGACGTAGACGATATCGGGGTTCTTCGGGTGGATCACCATGCGGCCGATGTGCTGGGAGTCCTTGAGGCCGACGTTCGTCCAGGTCTTGCCCGCGTCGGTGGACTTGTAGACGCCGTCACCGTAGTAAGTGCTGCGCGAGCTGTTGGCTTCGCCGGTGCCGACGTAGACGATGTTCGGGTTCGAGGGAGCGACGGCGATGTCGCCGATCGAGATGACCGGCTGGTTGTCGAAGATCGACTCCCAGGTCTGGCCGTTGTTGACCGACTTCCAGAGGCCGCCCGAGCCAGTGGCGGCGTAGATCGTCCACGGCTCGAGTTCGGGCACGGCGATGTCGGTGAAGCGTCCGCTCTGCCTGGTCGGGCCGATCGCCCGGAACGAGAACGCCTTGAGCACCTCGGGCGAGAGGGCCTGGGCCGAGAGGTCGCCGGTGAAGATCACGAGGGCGAGCGCCGCGGCAAGCGCGACACCGCAGGCCTTGATGACGGGACGAATGTTGCTCATGCAACCGCTCCTTGGAGTGGATGGAAGGACCGAGGATCTGACAATACCGGGGCAACAGTACCTGGGGCGCGGCCACGACGTCAAGCTGCGACCGCGCCCCGGGAGGGCTTTCGGCTCCGGGCTTTCGGCTCTCGACGGTGCCCGGCTCTCGGCCCAACGCCAAACACCGCCTGAAGTCCAGAGCCCAGAGCCAGAGGCCTGTTGTAGGGCGACCCTTCAGGGTTGCCTGGGGCGGTGCGGTGTGGCGCCGGCCTCCTGGCCGGCCGGACCGTTCCGGCCTGAGCCCTGAGCCATGAGCCCTGAGCCTCATTCCGCGCTATCCTTCCGCCATGATCGTCCCCCTGCGCTACGGGCGCGGCGCCATCTCGCTCCAACTCTCGGCTCATCGCGTGTCGGTCTTCGAGCCGGTGTTCGTGCCGGGGCTCGCCGACGAGGCGCGCGCGTTCCGGGACGCCGTCCGGGCGCCCCTCGGCACCAGGCCGCTTCGGGAGATCGTCGGGGCCGGCGAGCGCCTCGCCGTCGCCATCCCCGACATCACCCGACCCCTGCCGACCGACCGGATTCTCGCCTGGCTGCTCGACGAGTTGTCGCACGTTCCGGACGCGCAGTGGACGATCGTCAACGGGACCGGCTCCCACCGGGCGAACACCGACGCGGAGCTGGGGGCGATGGTCGGCGCCGAGGCCGCGCGGCGCCTGAAGGTCGTGAACCACTCGGCGCACGAACCGTCGGGCCTCGCTTTCGCCGGGCGTTCGCCCGACGGCCGCCCGGTGCTCCTCAACCGCGAGTGGCTGCGGGCCGACCGGAGGATCGTCGTCGGCCTCATCGAGCCGCACTTCATGGCGGGGTTCTCGGGCGGCTACAAGGGGGTGTTCCCGGCGCTGGCGGACATCGACTCGGTCATGCACTATCACCGGGCCGAGGTGATTGCCGACCCGCGGAGCACCTGGGGCCGTCTCGAGGACAATCCCACGCAGGACCAGATCCGGGCGAACGGCTCGCTCGCGCCGGTGGACTTTTGCGTCAACGCGACGGTCAACCGGGAGCAGCAGATCACCGGGTTCTTCTGCGGTGACGTGCTCGAAGCCCACCGCGCCGGCTGCCTGGAGGCGCGGACGTCGGCGATGGTGGCGTGCGACCGGCCGTTCCCCGTCGTCGTCACCACCAACGCCGGGTATCCGCTGGACCAGAACCTCTACCAGGCGGTGAAGGGGATGTCCGCCGCGGCGCAGATCGTGGAGCCCGGCGGCCTGATCCTGGCGGCCGCCCGCTGCAACGACGGCTTCCCGGCGCACGGCAACTTCAAGCGGCTGATGACCGGCCGCCCGGACGCGCGGGCCGTCCTCGACACGATCGTGGCGCCGGGATTCTCGCTCTACGACCAGTGGGAAGCACAGATCCTGGCGCAGATCCTGCTGAAAGCCCGCGTCGCCCTCTTCAGCGAGCTCGACCCGGACGAGGTGAGCGCCGCCCATCTCGAGCCGGTCGCGGACATCGGGCGGCGGCTGGCCGCCGAGTTGGACCGTCGCGGCGCCGCGACGTCGGTTGCCGTCCTCCCCGAGGGGCCGATGACGATCCCGTACCTGGCGCAGGGCTAAAGCCGGTGAGGCGCAGGGCTAAAGCCCTGCGGTATCTGACTACTTTCTTCAGATGGCTATCTGAGCACTCCCCCCAGATAGCGCAGGCCTTCAGGCCTGCGTCATTTGGCTATCTGAGCACTCCCCCCAGATAGCGCAGGCCTTCAGGCCTGCGTCATTTGGCTATCTGAGCACTCCCCCCAGATAGCGCAGGCCTTCAGGCCTGCGCCATTTGGCGAGCGCGTGACTCGCGTGATACGGTCGCCAGTCGCCAGCCGGACACCGCCGCGAGTCGAAAGCCGAGAGCCGAAAGCCGTCTGGCGGCCGCGCATGGGCGCGGGCTCTTGACTCGGCTGGCGGCCGCTCAGTACATTGACCTGCCCCCCGTCCGGGCGTAGGGCCCGGAATCCGGCACCTGTCCCTGAGGTCCATCATGCTGAAACGAATCGCCCTTCTCCTCGTCGTTGCCTTTGTCCTGGGCGCGCCCGCGTGGGCGCAGGCCCCGGTCGCACCGGCCAAGGTCGCGCCGCCCACTGCCGCGATCGCCGGCAACCCGCTGCTCGAGCCGTGGACGACGCCGTTCCAGGTGCCGCCGTACCAGAAGATCAAGCCCGAGCACTTCGTGCCGGCCGTCAAGGCGGGCATCGAGCAGAACCGCAAGGAAATCGCCGCCATCGTCAACAACCCGCAGCCGGCGACGTTCGCGAACACGATCGAGGCGCTCGAGTATTCGGGCCAGCTCTTGTCGAAGGTGCAGGGGGCGTTCGGCGGTCTCCAGTCGGCCGACACGACGCCGGAGCTGCAGGCCATCAACCGCGAAGTGACGCCGCTGCTCTCCGCGCTGCGCGACGACGTGCGGCTGAATGAGAAACTGTTCCAGCGGATCAAGGCGGTCTACGACAAGCGGACCGCGTCGAAGCTCACGCCGATCCAGATCATGCTGGTGGAAGAGGTCTACAAGGGCTACGTGCGGGCCGGCGCGAACCTCGACCCGGCCAGGAAGGATCAGCTCAGGAAGATCAATGCCGAGCTGTCGATGCTCAGCCTGAAGTTCGGCGACAACCAGCTTCACGACACCAACGCCTACCAGCTCGTCATCGACAGGCAGGAAGACCTCAAGGGCCTGCCGCCCTCGGTGGTGGCGACCGGCGCCGCGGCGGCGAAGGCGGCGAAGATGCCGGGCAAGTGGGTGTTCACGCTCCAGGCGCCGAGCATCTGGCCGTTCCTGCAGTACGCGGACAACCGCGAGCTGCGGCGCCAGATCATGAACGCCTACACGAGCCGCGGCGACCACAACGACGAGTGGGACAACAAGAAGACCGTGTCGCGCATCGCGGCGCTGCGCGTCGAGCGGGCGCAGCTTCTCGGCTACAAGACCTTCGCCGACTTCGTCCTCGAAGAGAACATGGCGAAGACGCCCGCGGGCGTTTACGGCCTGCTGAACCAGCTCTGGACGCCGGCCCGTGCCGTCGCGCTGAAGGAGGCCGCCGACCTGCAGGCGGCGATCGACAAGGAGGGCGGCAACTTCACGCTCGATGCCGGCGACTGGCGCTACTACACCGAGAAGGTGCGGAAGGCCCGCTTCGACCTCGACGACCAGGCGCTCAGGCCCTACTTCAAGCTCGATAACGTCGTCCAGGGCGCGTTCGAGGTGGCCCACCGGCTCTACGGCATCACCTTCACGCCGCTGCCGAACCTCCCGGTCTACAACCCCGAGGTGCAGGCGTACGAAGTGAAGGATGCCAACGGCGCGCACCTGGCCGTATTCCTCACCGACTACCATCCGCGCCCCGGCAAGCGGACCGGCGCGTGGACGGGCCGCCTGCGCGGGAGCTACGTCCGGAACGGCAAAGTCGTGCGCCCGATCGTCACCAACGTCTGCAACTTCACGCGCCCGTCGGGCGACGAGCCGGCGCTGCTGACGCTCGAGGAGGTCAACACGCTGTTCCACGAGTTCGGGCACGCCATCGCGGGGTTCCTCGGCAAGGTGCCCTATCCGACGCTGGCCGGGTTCCCGCGCGATTTCGTGGAGGTGCCGTCGCAGATCATGGAGAACTGGTGCCTCGAGCCCGAGGTGCTGAAGCTCTACGCGAAGCACTACAAGACGGGCGAGGTGATCCCGGTGGCGCTCGTCGACAAGATCGAGAAGTCGGCGCAGTTCAACCAGGGGTTCATCACGGTCGAGTACCTGGCGGCCGCGCTGCTCGACATGGACTGGCACACGCTGGCGACGACCGCGCCGCAGGATGCGACCGCGTTCGAGAAGGCGTCGATGGACAAGATCCAGCTGCTGCCGCAGATTCCGCCGCGCTACCGCAGCCCCTATTACAGCCACGTGTTCTCGGGCGGGTACTCGGCCGGGTACTACGCCTACATCTGGAGCGAGGTGTACGACAAGGACGCGTTCCAGGCGTACAAGGAGAAGGGGAACCTGTTCGACCAGGCGACGGCGAAGGCCTTCCGCAAGGTGCTCGAGCAGGGCGGGACGGTTGACGCGATGACGGCGTACAAGACGTTCCGCGGCCGGGATGCGAGCGTCGATCCGTTGCTCAAGGCGCGCGGATTGAAGTAGGGGCGACCCTTGTGGTCGCCCGTGAGGTAGGCCGGCCCTTTAGGGCTGGCGAAACGGGGTCGGAGCGGTTCTTCCGCTCCGACCCCTTCTTGTCTCTACTGGCGCGCGACCAGCTCCACGCGCCGGTTCTTCGCCTTCCCCTCATCGGTCTTGTTCTCCGAGACCGGCGCAAACGGGCCGGCGCCGTGGGATCCGAGCCGCGCCGGCGCAATCCCCATCCCCGCGAGCGACTTCACCACGGCGGCCGCCCGGGCCTGCGAGAGCGTCACGTTCATGTCCTCCGCGCCCGTATTGTCGGTGTGGCCGACCACCCAGACTTTCAGCGCGGGATCGGCCTGCAGCAGCTTCACAATCTCCTTCAGTGCCGCCTCGGACTCCGGCTTGATGTCGGACTTCGAAGTGTCGAAGAAGATGCCGGGCACCTCGACATGGCCGGTCGCGGCAAGCCCGCTCTTGAGCGCGTCGGCGCTCGCCACGACATCCTGCGCCATCCCCTGGCGCTCGACGATGGTCAACTGGTACTCGTAGCCCACCCGAGCCGCCACCTCGACCCACGTCTCGGCGCTCCCCTTGGCGATGAGAATGGTCGCCCGGTAGGCGTCTTCGTGCAGCGTCTTGCCGCCCAGGCGACCGCCCGCGTCCTGGTAGTTGCGCCGGATCTGCAGGGCGCTCGGCCCGGCGCCGGTGCTCCTGTCGAGGACGTAGCGGTAGGTCACGCGGTGGCCCTCGACGGCCTTGCGCTCGACGCCTTTCGGTCCCGTGACGAAGAACTGGTAACTGTCGAACTGCTTGTCGTCCACCGAGGCCGCGGAGATCAGGAAGAAGTTCGGCATCCGTGTGAAGAGCGCCGGGTCCGTGAGCCCCTTGAAGTCCTGGAGGGGCTTCTGGGCCGAGGCCGCAGTGGCGACCAGGAGCAGCGCGAACAGAATGAAGACCTTCGCTCTCATGCAACCTCCTGCAGAAGAAGGGGTGGGGGCTGAACCGCGCCGACCCCTAGTAGACACCGACCGACGCCAGCGCGGGGCAGGCTCGCGCGGCGAGAATGTTCACCCGGATGCGGCTCGCCGTCAACACGCCGCAGCGCACGATCCGCTTCCGGCCGATCGTCGCGCCTTCGGCCACCACCTTCCACCCGCCGTCCACTTCCGCCTCGACCGTCCACCGGTCGATCCGCTGGCCGAGGGCGATGAACTCCTGCATGACGACCCGCTCGAACGCCGTCGGCTTCCGAAACGCCAGTGTCACGCTGGCGCTGGTGACCGCGTCGTCGGTGGCCCAGTAGGTGTCGGCCCGGCCGTCGTTGACGCGGCCGGCGCCATAGGCGGCCAGGCCGCCCCGGACGTTGGTGGCGGAGGCCGTCGCGGACCGGGCCACGTCCACGCGGAACGCGGCGTCGACGGCCCCGCGGAACGCGCGCAGCCGTTCGGCGTCCACCTCCGGGATGAGGCCGCGCCGATCCGGCGGAATGTTGAGCAGCAGGCTCGCGCCGCGGCCGACCGACTGCTCGTAGATGGTCATCAGCTCGTCGACGCTCTTGAGCTTTGTGTCTTCGGCCTGGTGATAGAACCACCCGGGGCGGATCGAGACGTCCACCTCGGGCGGCACCCAGTCGCTGCCGTCGGCGCGCCCGCGGGCGAAATCCCGCGCGTAAGCCGGGTCGCCGGGATAGGTGCGGAGACGGTCGAGGCCGTACCACGACGTCTCGAACGCCACCCCCTTCTCGTTGCCGACCCAACGCGCGTCTGGCCCGGCATCGCTGAAGATCACCGCCCCGGGCTGGAGCTGCCGGACGAGGGACCACGTGGCGGGCCAGCCGTAGTAAGTGCGGCCGTCGATGCGGCGCGTCTCGCGGGCGCCGCCGTAATAGCCGTCGCCGCCGTTGGCGCCGTCGAACCAGACCTCGAAGAGCGGGCCGTAGCCGGTCATCAACTCCAGCAACTGCGCGCGGTAGTAGGCAAGGTACTCGGGCGCGCCGTAGGCCGCGTGGTGGCGGTCCCAGGGGGAGAGGTAGACGCCGAGCTTCAGGCCGTACTCCCGGCACGCGTCCGCCAGCTCGCGGAGAACGTCCCCCTGGCCCGCTTTCCACGGGCTTCGTTTCACGGAATGCCCGGTGAGGCGGCTGGGCCACAGGCAGAAGCCGTCGTGGTGTTTCGCGGTGATGATGAGCCCCTTCATCCCGGCGTCGCGCGCCACGCGGGCCCACTGGCGGGCGTCGAGCGCCGATGGGGCGAAGAGCGACTCGCTCTCGTCGCCGTAGCCCCACTCCCTGCCGGTGAAGGTGTTGATGCCGAAGTGGAGGAAGCCGTAGAACTCGAGGTCCTGCCACTCGAGTTGGCGCGCCGAGGGGAGCGGGCCGAGGGGCGCGGGCGGGCCGACGAGGCGCTGGCGATGGCCCTGGGCGCCGCCGACGCCAAGGGCGACGACCGCGATTGCGGCGATGACGACGCGTTTCAGGGCAACCTCCAGGCCCGGCACCGGCCCCGAGCGGCACCATGATAGCAGCAGGGGCGCCGCGAGCCAGGAGGCTCGCGCCACACGGACAATGTGTAGCGCCGGCGTCCTCGCCGGCCCTGGATCGCTGGCCTCCTGGCCGGCCGAGGTCGGCCTCGGACTAGAATACCCGCGCCATGACGATGCGACGCCTTCCTCTCGCGGTGGTGATCGTCTGCTGTGCCCGGCTCTCCAATGCCGCGGTCGGCGCGGCGCCCGTGACCCTTCCGAACGGCCTCGTCTCGGCCGAGTTCGGCGACCGCGGGCTCGTTGCGATCTCGACGGGGACGCCGGGTTTCACCGTGCGGCTGCCGCGCGACGACTTCGAGATCACCATCGACGGCCGGGCGATGGCGAGCCGCGCGCTGCCGCTCCCGGAACGAGAGTCGGCCAACGGTCGAGTGACTTACACGTGGCCAGCCGCGCCGTACCGCGTGCGAGTGGTCTACGAGCTGGCTGAAGGGTGGGGCTTCCTCAGCAAGCAGATCTCGATTGAGGGCGGGAGTAAGCCATACCGTGTCGCCGACGTCGTCGTGTTCGACGAGGCGGTGGGCGAGCCGATCGTCGGCCAGTTCGTGCCGCGAAGCGCGCGGCCGACGCTCGGCACGGGCGACTACGGCGCGTGCCTCAGGTTCGGCGGGGGCCGCGGCCTGCTCGTGGTCGCGCAGAACCCGTTCCTCGAGTTCCGCCGCGACGGCGAGGCGTTCTCACTCCGTTACAAGCCCGACCTCGACTGGAACCCGGCCGACGGGCCGTTCGTCGCGGACCGCGGCCTCATCGCGCCCTACTTGGCGACCGGCCGCATCCTGCCCGGAGCGAATGCTCGCGGAGTGGAAGGTCGGCTCTGCCGACGTCGCGCCGGGTATGGATGAAGCGGAGGTTGAAGCGTTCACCGGCATGGTTCGCGCCTTCACGCTCTCGCGCCCGGACCGCCCGCTGAACGTGTTCGTGCCCTGGTGCCTGAACGACTACCAGATCGACATCGCGACGCCGGAGGGCCGCGCCGAGTACAAGCGCGTCCTCGACACGGCTGCGGCGCTCGGCGCCGAGTATGCGATCTTCGCCCCGACCAACTCCGACCTCGCCAGGCGCGAGGACAGCACCGACGACTGGAGCTGGGAGAACCTCCTGTGGGCCGGCTTCGGCCAGAAGATCCGGAAGAACGAGTGGAACCCGGCGAACGGCCCGGTCCCGCCGTCGGTTCGCGAGATGCTGGACTTCGCGGCGTCGCGGAAGATCAAGCTGCTCGCCTACGTCTATCCCGTGCTCGCCTTCTCGCAGAATCCCGCGTGGCTGACGACGCGCGGGAGCAAGGCGGGCCGCCTGTACGGCAACCTCGGCTTTCGCAGCCTGCAGGACTGGCTGATCGAGACGCTGGTGGCGTTTCACCACCGCCTGGGCCTCGGTGGTTACTCGTTCGACCACACCTTCCTGAACATGGACGGCACCAGCCGCTACGCGCAGTGGGCCGGCTGGCGGCGCGTGATGGAGGAGCTTCGCCGCCGCATCCCCGACATCGTCATCGACGGCCGCCAGGCGTATCACCTCTACGGCCCGTGGGGCTGGCTGGCCGGCAGCTACCCGCACCCGACCTTCAACGACGAGCAGCCCGAGAGCTTCGTGCCGTTCCCCGACCTGCACTTCGACCGCGTGTCGGCGGACCGCGAGCGGTGGACGGCCTACCGCTACCGCAACTACGAGTTCGCGCCGAGCGAGCTCGTCCCCGGCTTCATCACCCACCAGACCTCGCGCGGCGACGACACGGGCGAGATGCCCGAGAAGAAGACCGGGCGCGGCGTAATGCTGCTGCCGTACCGCGTGCGCGACTGGGACTACCTCGGGTGGCGCTACTCGCTGCTCTCGTCGATCGCCGTGGCCGGGTGGAACAACGTGATCGACATGATCCCGGCGCGCGACATCGAGGAGCACAAAGCGTTCTCGGAGGCCGACCGGCAGTGGTTCCGCCGCTGGATCGACTGGACGGCGACGCACAAGGAGTACCTGCGCCACACGCGCACGATCCTCGGGCAGCCCGCCATCGGCCGGATCGACGGCACGTCGGCGATCGTCGGCGACCGGGGCTACGTCTTCCTGTTCAACCCCAACGGCCGCCGCCTCGAAGCGGAGTTCACGCTCGACGAGTCGATCGGTTTCTCGGGGCTCGGCGCGGCACAGATCAGGGAGCTGTTCCCGGACGAAGGACGACTGGTGGGGAAGCCGGGCGTCGGCTTCTGGCGGGCCGGCGACCGCGTCGCCATCGAGATGGACGGCGGCTCGGCGCTCGTGCTCGAGATCGGGCCGGCGCCGGCCAGGCCGGCGGAGCCCGTGCTGTTCGGGGCCGTCGGCCGGGTGACGGTGCGCGACGGTGTCGTCTCGATCGACGGCGTCCGCGGCGAGGTCGGCACGACACAGGAGTGGCTCGTGACGGCGCCCGCGGGTGGCACGGTGGCCGAGGTCCGTGTGAACGGGCAGCCGGCGCGATCGATCCGCACGTCGGCCGGCGCGCTGGCGTTCACGGTTTCGTTCGCCGGCGAGCCGTTTCGCCACTACGAGCAGGTCGGCGAGGACGACCCGACGTTTGCGGGCGGGCGGTATGTCGCGCACTTCAGCGTGCCCAGGCGGATCTTCGACCAGCTCGCCGCCAGGCGTCAGGCGTGGCCGATCCCCTGGACCGCGGAGGATTACCGGACGACATGGCTGGCGCCGGAGCGGCTGCTGCTGTTCGTGCAGATCGCCGAGCCCGACCCGGCCTGGGAGGCGCGCCTCGCGATCGACGGGCAGCCGGTGGAACTTCGGAAGGCCTACTCGGCCGTGCGAGCCGAGCCGCGGACGTTCGTCGGTTTCTACGCGGACCTGTCGTCGATCGCGCCGGACCGCGAGCACACGCTCGAGCTCGACCTGCCGCGCCTCCGCCCGGGACAATTGCAGGGCGTGTTCTTCGACAACATCGAGACCGAGCTCACCGGATTAATTGGATCGGGACGAATTTCAAAATCTGCGATGGTCAGGTAGCCGCTATCGAAGGAACCATTGGCAGGGAATACTCGATTCGGACGATTCTCGAATCCGCCATACCGTGTGGCAGAAACTGAAATTCGTCCCGATCCAATTAGCTCTCCGGCTTGATTGCTATTGGAGCGGCGTCGAGCCGACGGGTACACCCGTGAAGGTCACTGGGATGGGCGATGTCGATGCGAAGATCGTCCCCTCCGCATTGGTCGCGAAGAACCGTATTCCGGTCACACCTGGCGTGGCGGGATCGGCTGAGACGAAGTAAGACGCGGCGATCCTGGCGCCGTTGCAGGCGGGCGTGACGTTCGGGGTCGAATCGCCGGCGACCAGGCGAATGGTGTACCCGCTCATGAGCACCGGGTCGGATGCCAGGTCGCGGCCGACAAACCCTTCCGCCTGGCTGCCACTGGGCGGGGTCGCCAGGGCAACGAGCGTCGTCGCGTAGGAGCCCTGCGCGCAATTCGAGGCAAACGCCGACTGGGCGTAGTTGATGGCTCGGAGCGATCCAATGGCCGAGGCCTCGTTGCCGGCGATGCGCGCGCGCATCAGTCCGGGGACCGCGATCGCGGCGATGATTCCGATCGCCGCAATGAGTACAAAGAAGGCAACGACCGCCGCGAGGGCCAGCGCAAGCGAGGAACCTCGACCGACCTCCTCGATCTGGGCGAGTTCCTCGGGGCTGAACTCGGAGGGCTGCCTTCCGGAGAAGAGGGCCTTGATTCCCGGCTTGAACAGGTACACCAGGATGAGGATCGAGATGACGGTCCCAATCGGGATGCCAATCAGCCCGATCCACGCCATCACGAGCTGCATCATGCGGCCGAAAGGCTTCAGCCTGATGAGGCCGATTCCGCACACCAGCTGCGCCGCTCCCACCGCCGCCTCCAGAAGCCCCAACAGAAGGACGGCGCGCCCACCGTCGGAGCCGCCAGCGAGGGAGATGAACAGCGTCAGGATGGCCGCAAAGAAGCAGAACGCCGCTCCGACGAACTGAAGCACGGCCAGTACGGTGACCACCGCAGGCCGCTTCAACACTGCCGGGACCGGCAAGGCCAGCGGTGGCGGGGCGACGCCGGAGATCGGGTTTCCGCACGCGCTGCAGAACGCGGCGCCCGGAGCGGCCGGATTTCCACACCTGGAGCAGTCCATGCGGTCTCCTCAACACGTCGATGAAACAGCCAACGCCGGTGACACGACGCGTGCTCGTACGCCGGCGACATTATTCCCGTCCCGTCTCCCGGAGGCAAGTGCGCCGGATGGTTCGAGCGACAGCAGCGGAGGCGCGGCCGCGATAAGATGATCGGTGATACAACGGTTGGCACAGGGCTTCAGCCCTGTACGAGAATCCTCTGATACCGCAGGGCTTCAGCCCTGCGCCACACGGCCCATGTCATCACACCCCATCCTCTCCGACCTCGAATCCGATTCCTCGTTGGCAGTGGCGCAGGCCTTCGTCGCCGTCGTCGCCCGCTACTTCGCAGAGACGCGCGGTGGAAGCGGGCGCGTCTCGACGCCGCTCACCGCCGACGACCTGGCCCGCCGGTTCGGCGAGCCGCTGCCGCGCGGGCCGCAGGATATCGAGGCCGTCCTGGCCCGCCTCGAGCGGGACGTGCTGCCCGACTGCAACCGCCTGACGCATCCCCGGTCGATGGGACACCAGGTGTCGGCGCCGCTTCCGGTCGCCGTCTGGACCGAGGCACTGACGGCCGCCGTCAACCAGTCAGGCGCGGTCTGGGAGATGTCGCCGGTGGGCACGGTGATCGAGGCGCAGGTGGTCCGCTGGATGTGCGCCCTGGCCGGTTTCGGCCCCGACGCGGGCGGCACGTTCACGTCGGGCGGCACGGAGGCGACGTTCGCCGGACTGTTGGCCGCGCGCCAGGCGGCCGTCCCGGACGCCTGGAAGAAAGGTGTCGGCGCGAACCCGCCGGTGGTCGTCTGCGGCGAGCACGCGCACTACGGTGTCGCCCGCGCGATCGGCGAGCTGGGCCTCGGCACCGACAACGCGTGCGTCATCCCGTCGAAGGCGTTCAAGATGGACGTGGACGCGCTGGGGCGCGAACTCGACCGGCTGTCCCGCGAGGGGCGGCTGGTGATGGCCGTCGTCGCCACCGCGGGCACGACGGCCACCGGGTCGTTCGACGACCTGGAGTCGATCGGCCGGCTGTGCGAGGAGCGGGACGTGTGGCTGCACGTCGACGGCGCCCACGGCGCGTCGGCCCTGCTGTCGCCGACGCACGGCCATCGCCTCGCCGGCGTTCAACGCGCCCGGTCGATCGCGTGGGACCCGCACAAGATGATGCTCATGCCGCTCACCGCGAGCGTCGTCCTCGTGCGCGACGAGGCGCGACCTCGAGGCGGCGTTCAGCCAGCGGGCGCCGTACCTGTTCCACGCGGGCGCCGGCTCGCGAAGCTGGGACCAGGGGCTGCGCAGCTTCACCTGCTCGCGGCGCATCGACGCGTTCAAGGTGTGGGTGGCACTGCAGCGGCACGGCGCCGACGGCCTCGGGGCGCTCTACGACCATCTCTGCTCCAACGCCCGCCTGATGCACGCGGCCGTCGTCGCGCACCCGGAGTTCGCGGCGATTCACGAGCCCGAGTCGAACATCCTCTGCTTCCGCTACGTCGGTCTGCGAGGCACGTGGCCGAGGATCGCCTCGACGCGCTGAACCTCCGGATGCGCGAGGACTACAACCGGTCCGGCACCGGCTGGATCACGACGACGATGCTCGGAGGACGGAGGGTCCTGCGAGTGACGCTGATGAACCCGCGGACGACCGCCGCGGACCTGGAGAGGACGCTCGCGGACTTGGCGGAGATAGGGAAGCAGCTTCGGTCGGTCCGCCGCTCGCCTTCGGGCATGGCGTAGTGGTCAGTGGCCAGTGGTCAGTGGCCAGTGGTCAGTGGTCAGTCGATCACGCGTGACACACTAGCCACTAGCAACTGACCACTGGCCACTACATTGACCAGTAGCCACTACAGTTACTCCAAGTGTTCCTGCACCGTCCGGATTTCGAGCACGCGCGCGGTGCGTGAGCCGGCGTGGGCCTGGAGCCTCACGGTGACCGAGAGCCTCCCCCTCGTGAGCGGGAAGGGCACCTCGAACTTCGCCTCTTCGCGCGGCTGCTGACCGGCCGCGCGGTCCACGGTCGCGATCTTCGTCCCGTCCACGAGGACGTCGAACGTCTCCCGATCCCCCGGGCCGGCCGCGATCACGAAGAGAATGGTCAGCGGACTGTCGTCGTAGGTCCGAAGCGAGTAACTGAACCAGCCGGTGGCGCTCCGCCACTTCAGGCCCGCCGACTCGCCCCCCTGCGTCTGTTCTCCGGCGAACGCGTGCGCAGTCTCGTCGCGTGCCGACGACACGTCCACGCTGTCGACGACGCGGACGCCCTGGCCCGGCCCGGGGGCGGCGATGGTCAGCCACACGAGAAGAGCGAAGATTGAGGTGATCACCTATCGAATCAAGTGTAGTGCCGTCTGCCTTCCGTCCAGGAACCTGACCCCGTCTTTCGCGAGCACGGCGTCCTGCTCGAGCGGGAACCGGACGTCCATGCCGCCCCACTCGGCCACCGCCGCCGTGACGTTCAACTCGATCGAGTGCACCGTGTCGTCGAAGAACGGGAAGTCGCCGACGCCGGGCACGCCGCCCTGCATGTCCCACATGCCGATGTTGGTACCGGCCGCGTGCCCGTGCGCGCCGAGCGGGTGCGTGTAGATGCTCGGCCTGAGCCCCTCGGCCTTCGCGCGCGCCAGGGCCGCCGCCAGCACCTGGTTGCCGGTCCGCCCGGCCTTCATCTCCGCGATCTCGATGTCCTGCAGCCGGTTGCCCTGCGCGAGCCCGTCCCTCAGCCCCTTCGGCGCGTCGGTCTCGCCGTCTTTCAGAACGTAGCCCAGCTCCTGCGTGTCGGTGCACAGCCTCAGATAGACGATGCCGAAGTCGCAGTGGAGGAAGTCGCCGCGATGGATGACCGGGCTGTCCTGGTACGGGCTGTCCTTCGGCCGCTGGATGTCCACCGTCGGGTGGAACCAGTTCGTCATCCCGAGCTGGCGCGTTCGCTCCCGCAGCCACCAGGCCACATCGTCGGTCGTCGTCACGCCCGGCGTGATGACGGCCGGCGAGAACGCCTCCGCGATGATGCTGTGGGCGATCGAGACGATGTGCGGGTAGGTCTCGAGCTCCTGGGGCGAGCGGCGTTCGAGCCAGCGGACGGCCAGGCGCTCGGCCGACTGCACGCGGGGCGCGAACTCGGGTGGCAGGGCCGCCATCAGCTCCTTCTCGAGCGTCGAGGTGAGGCCGTCTGCGAAGTTGAACGTGTCGGACTTGTCGATCCCGATTCGCTTCGGGTTGCGCTCCTTGACGATCTGCGCCAGGCGCGCCCACTGCTCGATCTTCTCCGGCTCCCACACGCTCCGGTAGACCTTGCCGATCCCGGAGCGGCTGACCGTCATCCGCTCGATTCCCTCGGCGCCGCGGTCGAAGAAGACGAGCATCGACGTGCGGCTGGCGTAGAGGTTGTTGAACGGGACCAGCGAGAAGAAGACCGGGTCCTCGTTGTCCTCGCGGCAGATCACGAGCCACATGTCGATGCCTTCCTGGCGCATCAGCTCCGGCAGGATGTGGTCGAGCCGGTACTCGAGCCAGGCGTTGTAGACAGCCGCCTGGTCGCGAAGCGTGAGGATGGCGGGCCGCGCCTCGGTCGCCGCCGGCTGCGGCGCGAGAACGAGCAGCGAGAGAATGAGCGCACCGAGCATGCGGTTCATGATTGAGACTCCTGGCGACCCTGGCGCGTCACCGCCATCACGGCGTCGAGTTCGGCCACAACCGGGCCCGCGTCGTCGCCGACGTGGATCTCGGCGTGCGCGCGGAGGGCGAGCGCGCTCTTCTTCGTCACCTGTCCGGTGATGACGAGCGGCATGCCGACGCGCCCGGGCTCCCGGAATCGCGCCTCGGCCCTCGCCGTCACGCAGCGCTTCCCGGCGTACGAGCACGCCCAGGCGACCGCCTCGTCCATCAGCGTGAACAGCAGGCCGCCGTGGATGACCGTGGGCCAGCCGGCGTGCTCCGGCCGCGCGACGTACTCCGCCCGGCTTCGTCCCTCGCCGTCCTTCCGGAACGGGATCCGCAACCCGGCCTCGTTCTCGAGGCCACAGACATAGCACCCCATGTAGGTGCCGTTCTCGACATCAGACACAACTCCTCCGTGGACCGACGCCTCCGGAAGGGAATTCTAACCGAGACCGGGAACCGACGGTGTGTCCGAGGATCTTGCGATCGTGCGAGCTGGCGAAGTACGAAGTACGGCGATCCCTCAATCGTCAGGCCCGATTCCTCAATCGAGAGGTCCGATTCCTCAATCGCCAGGTCCGATTGACAGGCGTCAGTTCCGATTACTCCTGAGTCGGCATCCCGTATTTCGTCCACTCTTCCTTCGACGGGCCGTAGACGCCCGGCACGCCCAGGCCGGCCTGGCGCATCAGCACCGTCATCTGGCCGCGGTGATGGATCTCGTGCGCGATGAGGCCCCAGAGCGCGTAGCCGCGCGCCCACTTCTCGCCGTACATGTCGATCTGGACGAGGAGGTCGGCGTCGGTCCACGTGGCCTCCACGCCCTTGATGAGCGAGGCCGAGCCCGACTCGTAGGCGTCGGCGATCTCCTTCGCGGTCGCCGGCTGCGGCGTCTTCTCGCTGGCGGCCTCGACCGGAAGGTGCATCTGGCTGCCCATCTCGCCGAACATCTGCGTGATGTGCCACCCGATCCGGCCGAGCGTCCGGCCGCCCGGGCCGACCTTCTGGGCGAGCGACGCGTCGGTGAGCGCGCGCAGCACCTTCAGGGTGTTGTCCCGCTCGCTGTTCATCGACTTCCGAAAATCTTCGATCGTGCGGTACATCGGTCCTCCCTTGCTGTGTCGGGCACATCATCTCTCCGGGGGCGCAGGGGAAGCAACCGCTCAGGTGGCTGGCAGCGGACGCGAGCCAGGAGGCTCGCGCCACAAAGACAATGTGTAGCGCCGGCCTCCTGGCCGGCCGCGCCGCGTGGCACGCGTGACATGGCCGAACGCCGGAAGCCGAAAGCCGTCAGCCCGTTCGTGTTACATTCCCGCCGATGTCCGTCGTCATCATCATCAACCCCGTGGCCGGGGGGAGCCGGCGCGGCCTGTCGGTGGACGAGCGCGTCCGCCTGGTGCGGGAGGCGCTCGCGAGCCACCATGCGGACGGCCGCGTCGTGCTGACCGAGCGGCCGGGTCACGGCCGCGAACTGGCCAGGCAGGCTGTCGCCGAGGGCTGCACCGAGGTCATCGCCTGGGGCGGCGATGGGACGATCAACGAGGTGGCGTCTCAACTGGTCGGCACCGCTGCCGCGCTCGGCATCGTCCGCGCCGGGTCGGGCAACGGCCTGGCCCGCGAACTCGGCATTCCCACGAACCCCGGGCAGGCGCTCGCCATTGCGCTGGGCGGCCGCGAGCGCCGGATCGACGTCGGAGAGATCGAGGGCCGTCCATTCCTGAACGTGGCCGGCGTCGGCTTCGACGCCGCCATGGCCGCCGAGTTCAACTCGTTGGGGGGCGAGCGTCGAGGTCCGCTGCGCTACACGGCCCGCGCGCTGCGGGCCATGTTTGGCTACGTCGCGGGCCGCTACACGGTCGAGGTGGACGATCGGCGCCTCGAGTCGAACGCACTGGTGGTCGCCATCGCCAACCTGCCGCAGTACGGCTCGAATGCCGTCATCGCCCCGCGCGCCGTCCCGGACGATGGGATGCTGGACGTGGTGGTGGTGGAGGAGCGGGGCGCGCTGGGGAGGGTCGGCCTCGGCCTGCGGCTCCTCGACCGGACGATCGACAAGGCGTCCGGCGTCACGATGCTCCGGGGCTCCCGGGTCCGGGTGACCGGCGCGGGGCCGCTCCCGTTCCACGTCGACGGCGAGCCGTCACTGGGCGGCTCGACGGTCAGCGCGGCCGTGCGTCCGCGTGGCCTGCGCGTCAGGGTGCCCTGACGGCCGGCGCGGGACAACGGCTTCCTGGCGGCCCGCTCGACGCGAAACCATACTTTACAATTGGACGTCCAAATGGTAAGTATGTATTCATGATCGAGCGGCCCTACTGGGCAGAACGTGTTCAAGCCGCGTGGCGGGCCCGCCCCATCGTCTGGCTGGCCGGCGTCCGGCGCGTCGGCAAGACCAGCCTCGTCCGCATGCTGCCGTCGGCCACCTACCTGAACTGCGACCTGCCGTCTACCGCGCGCCGCCTCGAGGACCCCGAGCTGTTCTATCGATCGATTCCCGCCAGGAGCACGGTGATTTTCGACGAGATCCACCGCCTGCCGGATCCGTCTCGCGTCCTGAAGATCGGGGCCGACGAGTGCCCGTCGCTCCGTTTGCTTGCGACCGGGTCGTCCACGCTCTCGGCGACGCGCAAGTTCCGGGATTCGCTGACCGGCCGCAAGACGGTCGTGCCGCTTCCGCCGGTGCTCTGGACGGAATGCCAGGCCGGGTTCGGGCCGCCGGACCTCGATCACCGGCTGCTCAGAGGCGGGCTGCCCGAGCCGTTGCTGGCCGAGGCCGTCGAGCCCGAATGGTACGGCGAGTGGATGGACAGTTTCTACGCACGCGACATCCAGGAACTGTTCGGGATTCGCGAGCGAACGGGATTCCTGAACCTGCTGCGGCTGATGCTCCGGCAGAGCGGTGGGCTGGCGGACTATTCGGCGCTGTCGCGCGAGTGCGACATCAGCCGGCCGACCGTCAAGGCGCATCTCGAGGCGCTGTCCGTCGCGTGCGCGATCGTGTCGGTGCCGCCGTTCCACGGCGGCGGGCGCCGGGAGCTCGTGCGAAGACCGAAGGTCTACGGCTTCGACACGGGGTTCGTCGCCTTCGTGCGCGGCTGGACCCAGTTGCGCGACGAGGACCGGGGACCGCTGTGGGAGCATCTCGTTCTTGACATACTGCGCGCAACGCCCGATGGTCGCGCCGTCGCCTACTGGCGCGACAAGTCCGACCGCGAAGTCGACTTCGTCGTGCCGCGGCGAGGCAGGGTCGATGCCATTGAGTGCAAGATCCGCCCGGACCGGTTCGATGCCAGGAGCCTCGGGGCGTTCCGCGAGAGTTATCCGTCGGGCAGAAACCTGGTCGTGTCTCCCCATATCGCCCGACCCTATAGTTTCAGGGCCGGCCGGCTTGAGATCCGCGCGGTCGGATGCGCCGACCTCCTGGCCGGGTTGAAGTGACCGACGGGGCCACGACCCCTGGCGGGACCGCGGTCGACGCCCTATTCGCCCGGCGGCGTTGCGCGTGAAGGCGCCTTGAGGCGCCTGATATACTCCCTGACTATGACCAGTTCCGAGGCCCCTGGCCCCTTCGACAAGTTCAGGGCCGCCCCGAATAACAGCGAGGGGCGGCGGCCAACGCCCTCCGGCGCGGCGGAGCCCGCCCCGTCAGATTTCATCCGCGAGATCATCAAGAGCGACCTCGAGTCGGGCAAACACTCGAGCGTCGCCACCCGGTTTCCCCCCGAGCCCAACGGCTACCTGCACATCGGCCACGCCAAGTCGATTTGCCTGAATTTCGGCGTCGCGCAGGAGTTCGGCGGCACCTGCAACCTGCGCTTCGACGACACCAACCCGACCAAGGAAGACGTCGAGTACGTGGACTCGATCATCGAGAGCGTCCACTGGCTCGGCTTCGACTGGGCGGACCGGCTCTACTACGCCTCGGACTACTTCGAGCGGATCTACCAGTACACCCTGGGCCTCATCCGCGACGGCAAGGCCTACGTGGACGAGCTGACGGCCGACCAGATCCGCGAGCACCGCGGGACGCTGACCGAGCCCGGCACCGAGAGCCCGTGGCGGAACCGCCCGGTGGAGGAGAACCTCGACCTGTTCGAGCGGATGCGCAAGGGGGAGTTCGAGGACGGCACGAAGGTCCTGCGCGCGAAGATCGACATGGCGTCGCCCAACCTGAACCTGCGCGACCCGGTCATCTACCGCATCCGGCACGCCACCCATCACCGCACCGGCGACGCGTGGTGCATCTACCCGATGTACGACTACACGCACGCCATCTCGGACGCGATCGAGCACATCACGCACTCGCTGTGCACGCTCGAATTCGAGGATCACCGGCCGCTCTACGACTGGACGGTGGCGAGCCTGCCGGTGCCGAGCAAGCCGCGGCAGATCGAGTTCGCGCGCCTGAACCTGACCTACACGGTGATGAGCAAGCGCAAGCTGCTCCAGCTCGTCCAGGAGGGGCTCGTCTCCGGCTGGGACGACCCGCGCATGCCGACGCTCGTCGGCCTCCGGCGGCGCGGCTTCACGCCCGAGTCGATCCGCGAGTTCGCGGCGCGGATCGGCGTCGCCAAGCGCGAGAACATGGTGGACGTGGCGCTGCTCGAGGACGCGGTCCGCGACGACCTGAACCGCCGCGCGCGCCGCGCGATGGCCGTGCTCCGGCCGCTCCGCGTCGTGATCGAGAACTATCCCGAGGGACAGGTCGAGCCGATCGAGATCCCGGTCAACCCCGAGAACGCCTCGCTGGGCACCCGGTCGGTGCCCTTCTCGAAGGTCCTCTACATCGAGCAGGACGACTTCAAGGAAGTGCCGCCGCCCAAGTACTTCCGGCTCTCGCCCGGCCGAGAGGTCAGGCTTCGCGGCACCTATTTCCTGAAGTGCGAGCGCGTGGTGAAGGACGCGGCGGGCGGGATCGTCGAGCTGCGGTGCACCTACGACCCGGCGACGCGCGGCGGATCGTCGCCCGCGGGGCGCAAGGTGAAGGCCACGATTCACTGGGTGTCGGCCGCGCACGCGCTCGGCGCCGAGGTGCGGCTCTACGATCGGCTGTTCACCGTCGCCGACCTGCACGACGCCGAGGAAGGCCGCGACTGGAAATCGTACCTGAACCCCAACTCCCTCGAGGTGCTGAAGGGCTGCAAGGTCGAGCCCGGCCTCGGCGGCGCGGCCCCGCTCACGGCCTTCCAGTTCGAGCGGCTCGGCTACTTCTGCGTCGACCCGGACACGACCCCAGGCTCGCTCGTCTTCAACCGGACGGTGCCGCTGCGCGACACGTGGGCGCGAACGATGGCCCAGACCGCCTAAGCCTGGGCCCTTGACCCGGAGCGTTCGATGAACCAGAAACTGCAGGACAAGCAGGACATCATCGCGCAGTGGTCGTTCGATACCCGCCCGATCCTCGGCCGCTTCCACCTCTGGCTCGACGACGTGGAGGTGGCGTGGGTTCGGGGGGAGCCGGCCAAGGAGTTCACCAAGGAACTGTCGTTCCTCGACGGCCGCATGGAGCGGCTGTTCGCGATGACGGGCGCGGTCACCGCGCTCGGCACACAGGTCTTCGGCAAGCCCGGCGCCGGCGCGCACCTCGACAAGGCCGCGCTCAACCAGGTGAAGAAGGACGCGGACGCCATCTCGGCGTACGCGATGAGCGAGAGCCTCTGGTACCTCTCCCGGCAGCTGCCCGAGAACCACGCCATCATGGTGTGCCTCGGCGAAGGCCTGATGCCGAAGGCGGGCGAGACGCCCGAAATGGGGTCGAACCCGCAGATCGGGTTCGGCCGCGTCTACGCGCGCCCGGAGGTGGCGCGGTGGCTCGACCGGCGCGTGGTGCGGCTCCTCAACGACCCGACCTACGGCTGGGACGGCTTCTACGACGAGCTCAAGTCGTCCCGCATCACCGTGTGGGGCGCGGCGATCGACACGCTCGAGAACACCTCGCGCTTCGCGAAGGGGAGCCCGAGCGGGCCGATGACCGTGCTGCACCTGTTCAACCAGCCGCTCCACATCTCCCGCCCGTACGAGGGCTACGTCGGCATGGTCGTCATGCCGCAGGAGGTCGTGCGGACGGCCGCCGACCGGGCCTGGCTCATCAACTTCCGCACGCCGCGCGGCCGGGTCGTGGAGGCGATCGAGCAGACCTATCCGGGGATCCGGCGCGATCACATCCACGTGTGGACGCTCGGCGGCAAGGCTCGCGCGCCGCGCATCGCGTCGCTGTGGAAAGCCTGGCAGGAGCACGGCGTGCACGTCGTCGAGGACGGCTGGATGCTGCCGAGCGGCATCCCGGCCTTCACCGAGTCCGGCACCTACGCCCCGACCTTCAGGGTGGGGACCTGGAAGGACGCCGAGGGGGCGCTGCACCTGTTCATCACCGACGGCTACGCGGCCTCGGCCGAGGCCGTCCAGTCGGCGACGCTCGGCCCGATGCTCGGCCTCGACGTCTCGATGGTGCCGTTCACGTCGCACTTCGACCTGCCCTGGGAGAAGGAGCAGGAGGTGATGCGGCTCGACCCGGACACGCCGGATTTCGGCGGCCGGATCGGGGCGCTCATCGGGAGCCCGGCCGACCGGGAGACGGTGAGCCACTACGCGCGCATGATTCGCGAGGCGGCGTCAGCCGGCCTGCTGTGCGGCCGGTCGACGCTGACCGCCGACGACTTCTTCCCCGAGAAGCGGTGGGAGGTGCTGGCGGTCTCCGGCTACATGGGCCCCGACCCCTACTCGGGGGCGCCAGGCGTCCAGCAGGTCGAGCCCGGCGTCTACCGCTCGACGGTGAGGCTCGCCTCGGCGGGCGGGGACAAGCGGATCACGCTGACGCTGCGCCTCGGCGAGACGCTCGAGCAGAGCCGCCTCGTCTTCAGCCCCCTGCTCAGCCGGTTCCTCGCGGGCGAACCGTTCATGACGAGGCCGGTTCGGATTTCCGACTCCGGCCGAATCCGGAACGAGCTGCAGACGCTCTGCGCCGAGGCGCTCGAGTTCGTCGACTCGACGAGGATCCGCGTCCACTTCGATCGGATCCCGCCGGAGGTCATCCCTTACGACAAGCAGCGGACGCTCGTCGAGGTCCTCCGCTGGTACAAGACGCGCCACCCGCTGTGGTTCTCGTGGATGGAGCTGGCCGAGGCCGCCGAGCCGGTGCCCACGATATGACGCTCACCGCGCGCGAGGTCGCGGAACTGGCCGGCGGGACGGTGGTGGGCGACGCCGCGGTCGCGGTCAGCGGGGCGGCCCCGGCCGACGCCGCCGGCCCCGGCGACGTCATCTTCGTCGAGGACGCCCGGGCGCTGGCCGCGGCGCTTTCCTCCTCCGCCGGCATCGTCATCGCCGGGGCGTTCGCGGCAGGCGCGTCGCGCGCGGCCGGCGGCCTGGTGACGTGCGAGCAGCCGCGGCTGGCGTTCGCCAGGGTGATCGGCCGCCTCCATCCGCCCGTGCGGCCGGCGCCCGGCGTGCACCGGTCGGCCGTCGTCGATCCGTCCGCCGTTCTGGGCCGCGACGTCTCGATCGGCCCGCACGCCGTCGTCGACGCGGACGTCCGCCTCGGCGACCGCGTGGTCGTCGGGCCCGGCGTCCACATCAACCCGGGCGTCGCCATCGGCGACGACTCCGTCATCAAGTCGAACGTCACCGTCTACTCGGGCACCTCGCTCGGCGCGCGGGTCGTCGTCCACGCGGGCTCGGTGCTCGGCAGCGACGGTTTCGGCTACGTCCGCGACGCGTCAACCGGGCGCTACGAATCGTTCCCGCAGGTCGGCCGGCTCGTCGTCGAGGACGACGTGGAGATCGGCGCGGCGTGCACGATCGACCGGGGCGCGCTGGCCGAGACGCGGATCGAGCGGGGGACGAAGCTCGACAACCAGGTGCACATCGCCCACAACGTCTCGGTCGGCGAGGACGTGGTGATCTCCGCGCAGACCGGCGTCGCGGGAAGCTCGGTGATCGAGAGCGGGGCGATCGTCGCCGGCCAGGTCGGCATAGCGGACCACGTGCGGATCGAGAGCGGCGCCATCCTCGGCGCCCAGTGCGGCGTGCCGAGCGGCAAGGTCATCAGGGGGTCGGGCGTGCTGTTCTGGGGCACGCCGGCCCGCCCGATCAAGCAGTACTTGAGAGAGCTCGCGGTGCTGGCGAGACTCGCCAAGAAGTAGGCTCGCTCGGCGACCGCCAGCCCCGCTCGTTCTCGGAGTGGGCTTTCGGCTCCCGGCTTCCGACTCTCGGCGGGGCCTCGTTCACCGGTAGCCCTTCAGGGCTGCCGGACATCGTCAGACTCCGGTGTGTGGCACGAGCCTTCTGGCTCGCGTGCCCGGCCGGCCAGGAAGCCGGCCCCACACATCGAGCCAGAAGAGCCCAGGGCTCAGATCCGACGGCCGTAAGCCGTAAGGCGGAAGCCGCAGCCCGTGCTCGGAAAATAGCGCCGGGGCGCCGCCGCCCACTCGGCCCTATGCCGCGCCGCAGGGTCTGCCCGAAGCAAAGCGTAAACCTGCCCCGACCGCTCAGCCATGGAGGGGCCGCTTTGCGAAGCGGCAGACCCGAGACGCGGCGTTCGGTTTTCACAGGCCAGGGCGAGCCCCGGCTCATGACGCCGCAAGCCGCAAGCCGAACGCCCCTCATCAGTTCCCCGCGCCTAGCTCGGCGGTGACGTGATACCCTACGCCCGCCGTCAGCCTGGCGGCACGGCCTCAACGATTCGACGGCGACATTCACCTGGAGGCACGCGTGACTCGTCGACAACTCTTCCGATGGCCGACCCTGGCGATCCTGGCGGCCGGCGCCCTGACCGGGGCGGTGGCCCTGCAGGCGCAGGCGCCGGCCCGAAGCTCCGCCCAGACGATCGTCATCAGGGGCGGCACGGTCCTCACCGTCACCAAGGGCACGATCCCCAACGGCGTCGTCATCGTCCGGGGCGGCAAGATCGCCGCGGTCGGCGCCGGGCTCGAGGCGCCCGCGGGCGCCGAGGTCGTCGATGCGACCGGCAAGTTCGTGACGCCTGGCATCGTGGACGAGCACTCGCACATCGCCGAGGATTCGACCAACGAGGCGGGAACGACGGTCAGCTCGATGACCAATGTGCTGGACGTGCTCGACCCGCTGGACGTGAACATCTACCGCGACCTGGCGGGAGGCGTCACCGTGGCCAGCGTGTTCCACGGCAGCGCCAACCCGATCGGCGGCACCAACACCATCATCAAGCTGCGCTGGGGCAAGGCCCGCGCCGAGGACCTGGTCTTCGACGCCGGCGTGCCGGGCCTGAAGTTCGCGCTCGGGGAGAACCCGAAGGCGATGCGGACGGCCGGCGCGGGCGCGGGGCCGCAGCGCTACCCGGCGAGCCGGCCCGGCGTCGAGTTCGTCATCCGCGACGCCTTCACGCGGGCGAAGGCGTACCAGCGCGAGTGGCAGGACTACGCCGCGCGGAAGAAGGCGGGCGAGGACGTCATCCCGCCGCGCCGCGACCTGCAGCTCGAGCCGCTCGTCGAGGTGATGGAGGGCAAGCGGCTGGCGCACGTCCACGCGTACCGCGCCGACGAGATGCTGATGATGCTGCGCGTCGCCGAGGAGTTCGGCTTCAGGGTGGCCACCTTCGAGCACGGCCTCGAGGGCTACAAGGTGGCGAAGGAGCTGGCCGCCCACGGCGCCGGCGTCGGCACCTTCTCCGACTGGTGGGGCTTCAAGGTGGAGGCGATCGACGCGATCCCCTACAACGCCGCGATCATGATGAAGGCCGGCGTGGTGGTCTCGATCGACTCGGACAGCGCCGAGCACGCGCGCCGCCTCAACACCGAGGCCGCGAAGATGATGCACTGGGGCGGCCTGACCGAGCAGCAGGCGCTGGAGCTGGTGACGATCAACCCGGCGAAGCAGCTGCACCTCGACCAGCGCGTCGGGTCGATCGAGGTCGGCAAGGACGCGGATCTCGTCGTCTGGACGAAGCACCCGCTCAGCTCGTACGCCGTCGTCGATCGCACCTACGTGGACGGCACGCTCTATTACGACCGCCAGGCCGACGTCGAGCGCGTGGCGAAGGTGGACAAGGAGAAGGCCGACCTCGTCGCCGCCGAAAAGGCCGAGCGCGAGGCGGGCCAGCGGCGCGGCGGCAACACGGCCGCGGCTCCAGGCGGGGGCCCGGCCGCGCCCGTCTCGTCGATGGCCGCCGGCGGCGCCGCCGCGCGGCGGGCCGATCTCTCCCGGCTCGCGCCGAAGATGACCGCCGGCGTCAGGACGAAGGGCGTGCTCGCCATCACCAACGCCCGCATCGTCCCGGTGTCGAAGCCGGTCATCGAGAAGGGCACGATCGTCATCCGCGACGGCAAGATCGAAGCCGTCGGCGCGACGGTGGCCATCCCCGCCGGCGCGAAGGTGATCGACGCGGCCGGTGCCGAGGTCTACCCGGGCTGGATCAACGCGAAGACGACGATTGGCCTCGCCGAGCCGGGCCCGCGCGGCTACGAGGACACCACCGAGATGCTCGACTACAACCCGCAGATGCGGACGGTGGTCGCGTATCACAACGACAGCGAGTCGATCCCCGTCGCGCGCGCCAACGGCGTGACCACCGTGGCGGTATTCCCCAACGGCGGCGTGCTCGGCGGCCAGGTGCCCGTGATGAACCTGGACGGCTGGACCTGGGAGGAGAGCACGCTCGAGCCGATTGCCGGCATCACGTTCCAGTTCCCGGGCGTGGGCGGCGGCGGAGGGCGGGGCGGCGGGCGCGGCGCGGGTGGCGGCGGCGACCGGACCTACGACGAGATGAGGCGCGATCGGGACGCGCGCCTCGACGCGCTGGCCCGCCTGTTCGACCAGGCGCGGGCCTACGCGAAGGCCGCGGGCCCCAACCGCCGGACCGACTGGGTGCTCGAAGCGCTGGCGCCGGTCGTCGAGCGGCAGCTGCCGCTCTTCACGACCGCCGCGCGCGCGGCGGACATCCGCGATGCCGTGGCGTTCGCCAACCGCGTGAACATCAGGATCGTCATCTGCTCGGGCCCCGAGGCGGCGCTGGTGGCGCCGCTGCTGAAGGCCAACGACGTCCCGGTGATCCTGGGATCGATCCTGGCGCTGCCGACGCGTGAGGACGCGTTCCACGCCGCCAGCTACCAGGCGGCCGCGGAGCTCTCGAAGGCCGGCGTGAAGTTCGCCTTCGCGACCGGCGACAACGCCAACGTCCGCCAGGTGCCGTACCAGGCGGCGATGTCGGTGGCGTGGGGCCTCTCGCGCGACGAGGCGATCCGCGCGCTGACGATCGACGCCGCGGAGATCCTGGGCGTGGCCGACCGCGTGGGCAGCATCGAGCCCGGCAAGCTGGCGAACCTGATCGTCGCGCGGGGCGACCCGCTCGAGGTTCGCACGCCGGTGATCCACGTGATCATCAACGGCCAGGACGTGGACCTGGACAACAAGCACCTGTCGCTCTACGAGCGCTACCTGAAGCGGTAGCGGGAGGACGCCATGAGACACCCACGATCCGCCATCCTCCTCGCCTCCGCGCTGGTTGCCGCGTTCGTCTTCGCCGGCCGCGCCGAGGCCCCCAACGTCTACGCCATCGCCGGCGCGCGGATCGTCACCGCCGCCGGCGCGACGATCGACGCGGGCACCGTCGTGATTCGCGGCGGGTTCATCGAGGCGGTCGGAGCCTCGGTGGCCGCGCCGGCGGACGCCGTCGTCGTGGACGGCAAGGGCCTGACGGTCTACCCGGGCCTGATCGACATGGGCTCGACGGCCGGTCTCTCGATCCCGGCCAGCCCTCCGCCGGCCGACGCCCGCACCCTGCTGGAGATCGAGCGTGCCAGGCGGCAGTCCATCCTCAGGCCGCAGCTCGAAGCCGCCGCGTACCTCCGCGCGGACGCGCCCGAACTCCGGCGCCTCGCGACCGCCGGCATCACCTCGGCGCTGGCCGTGCCGACCGGCGATCTCATCAAGGGCCGCAGCACCCTCGTCAACGTCGTGGCGCCCGAGGACGCGCCGCAGATCGGCAACGTGGCGGACGAGCGGCGCGGGCTGCACGTGCTGCGGAGCCCGGTCGCGCTGCACGTCTCGTTCCCGCTGCGGGACGGCGGCGGCGGCTACCCGGCGTCGCTCATGGGTGTCATCGCCTTCGTCCGGCAGGCGTTCCTCGACGGCGGCCACTACCAGCTCGAGGCGGCGCGGTACGCCCGGGCGAAAGGGCCCGTGGAGCGTCCGGTCTACGACCCGGCGCTGGACGCCTTGCAGCCGGCGCTCGCGGGGAAGCTGCCGGTCGCGTTCGAGGCGGCGAGCGTCCTCGAGATCCGTCGGGCGCTGGCGCTGGCGAAGGAATTCAAGCTCGACGCGATTGTCACCGGCGCCCTCGAGGCCGACGAGGCGGGCGCGGATCTTAAAGCGCAGAACGCGCGGGTCGTCTACAGCCTGAACTACCCGGTCCGGCCGCGGTCGCTGGCCCCCGACGCCGACGAGCCGGTCCGCACGCTGCGGGAGCGGGCGAACGCGCCGAAGGTCCCGGCGGCGCTCGACAAGGCGGGCATCCTGTTCGCGTTCCAATCGGGCGGCCTGACCGACCCGAAGGACTTCGTTCGAAATGCCGCGAAGGCGGTGAAGGGCGGGCTGGCGGCCGACGCCGCGATCAGGGCGCTCACCATCAACGCCGCGACAATCGCCGGCGTGGCCGATCGGCTGGGGACGATCGAGAAGGGGAAGATCGCGAACCTGGTGGTGACCGACGGCGACCTGTTCGACGAGAAGACGACCATCAAGCAGGTCTACGTGGACGGCCGCCCGGTGGCGCTGGACGCGGCGGCGCCGGCCGCCGGCGGGCGTCGCGGCAGCCGCGGACGGTAAGAAGGCTCAAGGCTCAAGGCTCAGGGCTCAAGCCCTGAGCCTCTTCAGATGCTGACCGGCACCCTGGTCGCGTAGTCGCTCAGGATGAGCAGCAGCAGGATCATCAGCCAGAAGAGCGCCGCGCCGGCGATCACCCAGGTCAGTCGCGACCCGTACTTCAGGTGCATGAAGAACAGCGCGACGAGCGTCGCCTTGAGGATGGCGATGCTCAGCGCCACGACCGGGTTCGCCAGGCCGAGGTCGAAGAACGCCACGGCCGTCGTGAGCCCCGTGAGCAACACGAGCGCGATGTAGACGGCGAAGTAGGTCCTCGGCCGCACGACCACGTGTTCCATCAGTGATTCCTCGTCGTCAGTTCCGATCCCTCTGCGTCAGAGCCGATCCCTCATCGTCAGTTCCGATCCCTCTGCGTCAGTTCCGATTACCTGTGTCTGTCCACCAGGTACAGGAGCGGGAACAAGAATATCCAGATGATGTCCACGAAGTGCCAGTAGAGCCCGCTGATCTCGACCGGCGTGTGCCACGCGGTCGAGAACCTGCCGCGCGCGGCCATGACGAAGATCACCGTCAGCACGCCCAGGCCGATGATCATGTGCAACGCGTGCAGGCCGGTCATCGCGAAGTAGAGCGTGAAGAACAGGTTCGCCCGCGCCGGCGCTCGCCCCTCGAAGTGGAATCCCATTCCCGGGATGTGGTGTTCGACGAACTTCTGGTAGTACTCGACCCCCTTGATGCCGAGGAAGACGACCCCGAGCATCATGGTCACCGCGAGCAGAATCAGCAGCAAGCGCCGCCGATCGGTCGCCGCCGCGCGCACGGCGAAGGCCATCGTCAGGCTGCTCGTGATGAGCACCAGGGTGTTGGTCGCGCCGAGCGCGAGGTCCAGCGTGCGGCTCGCGGCGCCGAACGTCTCGGGGTACCAGACGCGGTAGATCATGTAGGCGCAGAACAAGCCGCCGAAGAACAGCACCTCGGTCCCGAGAAAGAGCCACATGCCGGCCGTTGCCGCCTCGTGCTGCTGTCCCGCATCGTCGAACTGATGCCTGAGGTGCGGGTCGTGCGCCGGGGCGGTCGCGATGTCAGCCACGCGTCGCCTCCATTCGCTCGTAGGCATACGGGGGCCCGGTGACGACCGGCGTCTCGTCGAAGTTGAACGTCGGCGGCGGCGACGGCGTCGTCCACTCGAGGCCCGTCGCGCCCCAGGGGTTCTTTCCGGCGGCCTCGCCGTACTTGAGCGACCACAGCAGGTAGCACACCGGGATGATGAACCCGATGGCCATCACCGACGCGCCCGCGGTGGACAGGACGTTGAGCGCCTGGAACTCCGGCGGATAGGTGTGGTACCGGCGCGGCATCCCCAGGTAGCCGAGGATGAACTGCGGGAAGAACGTCAGGTTGAACCCGAGGAACGCCACCACCGCCGACACCCGCCCCCAGATGTCCGGGTACGTCTTGCCGGTGATCTTCGGCCACCAGAAGTGCAGCCCGCCCAGGTAGCCGAACAAGGCCCCGCCCACCATGATGTAGTGGAAGTGCGCGACGACGAAGTAGGTCTGCGTCACGTGCACGTCCACGCCGAGCGAGGCGAGGAACAGGCCGGTCAGGCCGCCGATGGTGAACAGGCCGATGAACCCGAGCGCGTAGAACAACGGCGTCTGGTACTCGATCGATCCCTTGTAAAGCGTCGCCGTCCAGTTGAAGACCTTGACCGCCGAGGGAACCGCGACGATGAAGCTCAGGATCGAGAAGATCATCGCCGCGTAGACCGACATGCCGGCGACGAACATGTGGTGGCCCCACACGAGGAAGCCGAACACGGCGATGGCGAGGCTCGAGAAGGCGACGAACTTGTAGCCGAAGATGCTCTTGCGCGCGAAGCAGGGGATGATCTCGCTCACCACCCCCATCGACGGCAGGATCATGATGTAGACGGCCGGGTGCGAGTAGAACCAGAACATGTGCTGGAACAGCAGCGGGTCGCCCCCGTAGGCCGGGTCGAAGATCCCCAGGTGGAGCCCCCGCTCGATCGCCACCGAGAAGAGCGTGATGGCGAGCACCGGCGTGCCGAGCACGTTGATGAGGCTCGTCGCGTAGATCGACCAGAGGAAGAGCGGCATCCGGAACCAGGTCAGCCCGGGCGCCCGCATCGTGTGGATGGTCACGATGAAGTTCAGCCCCGTCAGGATCGACGAGAACCCCATGATGAGGATGCCGATCGCGGCCGTCATCACGTTGGTCTGCGACGCCTGCGTGCTGAACGGCGTGTAGAAGGTCCACCCGGTGTCCACCCCGCCGGTCACGATCGCGTAGAGCGTGAACAGCCCGCCGACGAGGAAGATGTAGTAGCTGAGCAGGTTTAGCTTCGGGAACGCCAGGTCCCGCGCCCCGATCATGAGCGGCACCAGGAAGTTGCCGAGCACGGCCGGAATCGACGGGATGAGGAACATGAAGATCATCACGATGCCGTGCATCGTGAACAGCTTGTTGTAGGTCTCGTCGGAGACGAAGTTGCCGCCCGGCGAGAGCAACTCCAGCCGGATGAGCCCCGCGAAGGTCCCGCCCAGCACGAAGAAGCAGGTGATCGTCCCGAGGAACATCAGGCCGATCCGCTTGTGGTCGGTCGTGAGCAGCCACGACGTCAGGCTGTAGTCGGCGTTGAGGAAGTTCGTCGCGGGCAGACCGTGGGTGTCCATGCTCGTCACTTCGTCGGAGTCCGGGGTTCGGGTGCCTTCAGCGACTTGACGTACTCGATGAGCGTCAGCAGTTGCTCCTCGCTGACCAGGCCCTGGAAGGTCGGCATCAGCGGCTGGTAGCCGGCCACGATCTTCGCCGTCGGCGACAGGATCGACTCGCGGATGTACGCGTCGTCGGCCACGACGGTCTGACCGTTGTCGAGCTGGACCTTGCTGCCGAAGACCCCCACGAGCGACGGGCCGCGGCCCTGGCCGTTCGCCAGATGGCAGGTGACGCACGCCAGATCCTGGAACGCCTGTTGTCCCTGCGCGGCGAGCGGCACGTTCGAAACGCCGCCGCCGAGCCAGGTCTCGTAGTCGGCCACCGGCATCACGATGACCTCGCCGCGCATCTCCGAGTGCCGCGTTCCGCAATACTGCGAGCAGAACAGGTGGTAGGTCCCCACCTTGGTCGCGTTGAACCAGATCGTCCGGTAGCGCCCCGGGATCATGTCCGCCTTGATGCGGAACGCGGGCACGTAGAACGAGTGGATGACGTCCTCGGAGGTCCCCGTCAGGCGGATCGCCCGCCCGACCGGGACGTGAAGCTCGTCGATCTCGCGCTTGCCGTTCATGTGCTCGAACTTCCACATCCACTGCTTGCCGACGACGTAGACGTCCTCGGTCTCGCCCGGAGGTTCGTACTGGGTGAAGTAGAGCCTCGCGCCCCAGGCGAACATCACCAGGCCGAGGCAGAGCGGAATGATGGTCCACGCCAACTCCAGCGCCAGCGACGGAACGACCACCTCGCCGGTCTCGTCCTTCGCCCGCCGCCGGTAGCGAATGCCGAAGACCACCACCAGCCCCGCGATGAGGACGACGAAGAAGGCGCTGACCGCGACCAGGAAGAAATAGAGGGCGTCGACCTTCCCGGCCATCGTGGACGCTTCGGGCGGAAACAGCGGGAAAGCCGGCATAGTCAGTTCGCCGCGGGCCTCGCCGGCCCGCCTTGTTCGGCCTTGACGCGCCGCTCCTGGCGCCGCATCAGCAGGATGAAGCCGCCGATCATGACGACGGTGAGAACGCCGGCGATACGCAGGACGGTCAGCACCACCAGGCCGTACTTCCCGGTCGTCGGGTCGTAGTGATAGCAGTAGAGCAGAAGCCGATCCACCGCCGTCCCCACCTTGTGGTCCGACGCCTCGATGAGCGCGAAGCGGAGGTCTCGCGGCCCGTAGTCGATCCCGAACACGTACTTCGAGATCTTCCCCTCCGGCGTGAGGACGATCATGCCGGTCGGGTGCGCGTACTGTTTGGTCTCCGGATCGTAGACGTAGTGGAAGCCCACGGTGTCGGTCAGCACGCGGATCGACGCCTCGGTGCCGGTCAGGAAGTGCCAGGCGTCGGCCGCCCCGGGCTTGTCGAGTCGTCGGACGTACTCGTCCTTCTTCGCGGCCGCTTCCTTCGGCGTCTCGTCCGGGTTGAAGCTCACGGTGACGATCGCGTAGTCGCGGCCCGGCTCGAACGCCAGGACCTTCAGCGACTTGACGAGCCCGTTGAGCGCCTGGACGCACAGCATCGGGCACTCGTAGTAGACGAGCGCGAGGATCACCGGCCGGCCGGTGAAGTACTGCGAGAGCTGCACGGCGCGGCCGGTCTCGTCGCGGAACGGCAGGTCGAGCGGCACCTGCACGCCCAGCTTCTGGTCGAACGACACCTTCTTCAGCTCGTTCGGCGTGATGCCGGCCGGCATCCCGCCCTTGGTCATCATCCCGGACGCCGGCACGCCGTTGTACTGCGCGGCCGCCGGCCGCGCCAGCGCCACGAGGATCAGGACGAGCGCCACCGGGACCCACCCGTGCCTCATGTTCACCTCCCGGACCCCGGCGGCGTCCGTCCGGAGTTCGACTTGTCCGGCCCGCTCGCGGGCGCGTCGGGGGCCCCGCCGGCGCGCGCCGGCAGCCCCTGCTCGACCGTCAAGGCCATGGCCTGTTCGATCGGGATCCGGACGACGCCCCGCTGCGCGTCCACCCAGCCGTAGGAGTCGAGGACCCGGTCCTCGTCGGCGCGCATCCGCTGCAGTTCCTCGCGCGGCTGCGTCTGCAGCCGCGGCTCGGGCGGAAGCCGGGGCGCCCCGACGTGCGCCATCGGATACTCCTGCGGGTAGGCACGCGCGGCGGCCTTCGCGAACTGCGCGTAGACCAGCCAGATCGCAGCACGTGGACGATCACCGCCCCGACAAACAGCGAGATGCCGAAGATGACCACCACGCGCGTGGAGATGTCGCGGATCTCGTGTCCCATTGCCGCGTCTGGCGGCGTTTCGCCGGGTTCGTGCCTCTCGCGCATCATGTCGGACCCTTCAGTGCTTCCTCGCGAGCGTTCCCGGCAGGAGCGGGTCGTTGGGCGCCAGCAGCGGCAGCAGGCCGAGGCGCCGCACGAACATCGCCGTCCAGGCGCCGCCGAGGCCGGCCAGCGTCGCCAGGTCGAGCCAGTGCGCCGTGAGACGCCCCGGCGAGAACTCGGGCGCGACCAGGAAGAACATGTGGACGGCCCGGACGATCAGGATGCCGACGGCCAGCGCCGCCAGGCGCTGGTGCTGACGCTTGTTGTTGCGCCCCAGCAGCACCCCGAAGGGCACCGCGAAATAGAAGAGCGCCAGGCCGCCGGCGATGAACTCCCAGCCGCCGCTGATGCGGCGCAGGTACCAGCGGATCTCCTCCGGGAGATTTCCGGCCCAGATGATGAGCAGTTGCGAGAACGCCAGGTAGGCCCAGACCATCACGAAGGCCAGCATCAGGTTCCCGAGGTCGTTCAGGACCGTCGGCTTGAGCGCCTTCGCGTAATCCGGGCGGCGCGCCAGCAGGTAGGCGATCGCGCTGGCGAAGGCCATGGCCCCGAGGCCCTGCTCGGCGAAGAAGGCCATGCCGTAGATCGTCGAGAACCACTTCGGGTCGAGCGACATCGCCCAGTCGAAGGCCGCGAAGGTCACCGTGAAGCCGAGGATCACGACGCCGGCGCCGCTCAGCTTCTGCATCCGGTCGCCGTACCGCGGGTCGCCCGTGCGGTCCTGTTCCCTCGACCACCGGATCATGAAGAAGGCGAGCGTCAGCCAGACGATGAAGTAGAAGACGGCGCGGCCGATGAAGGCCGGCACGTTGAGGTACGCCACCTTCAGCCTGAGCTCCTCGTCGGCCATCATCGTCGCGTGCGAAGTCCAGCTGTACAGGGAGGACAGGCCGAAGAGCAGGGGGACGAACAGCACCGCGAGCAGCGGGAGCACGCCGGCGGCCGCCTCGAGCGGACGCCGGATGGCGACGCCCCAGCTGCCGCCCGTCAGGTTGGAAACCATGAGGACGGCGAGGCAGCCGAGCGACAGGCTGGCGACGTAGAGGTAGGCGACCAGGTAGGACCGGAAGAACTGCGCCGGGTCGAGCCACGCCCCGGCGAGCGAAGCGACCACCCCCAGCGCGCCCACCACGAGCGCCCCGCGCGCGAGGCCCGAGAGCTCCGGAATGGCCCTGTCGTTCACCGTGCGCTACCTCCCCGTTCCCGGCGCCAGCTTCTCGCGCTCGGCGGGCGGCACCGACTCGAGCGTGGCGTTCTGGCTGGCCTGCAACGCGCGGATGTAGGCGATGATCGCCCACCGGTCCGCCACCGGCACCTGGTCGCGGTAGTCCGGCATCGCGCCGAACCCGTTGGTGATCACGTCGAAGAAGTGGCCGACCGGCGCCTGTCGCAGGCGGTCGATGTGGTAGGACGGCGGGCGGCGGTAACCGCGCCGGACGATCATCCCGTCGCCGCTGCCCGACCGGTCGTGGCAGGGCGCGCAGTAGATGTTGAAGCGCTCCCGGCCGCGCGCCATCACCTCGCTCGTGACCGGCCACGGGAACTCGGTGGCGTCCTTGCCCTCAATCTTCCCGGTGTCGAGCAACGGGTCGTCGTCGAGGTGCCCGCGCGCGACGGTACCCTCGACCAGTGGCCGGGCAGACCGGTGGTCGCTGTAGAAGTCGCTCTCGGCGAGCGGCTTGAGCTTCGGCTGATCGTGCATGTCCTGGCGGCAGCCGGCGAGGAGCGCCGCGGCGGCCAGCGCCAGGAGCAGGAGCGGTGTCTTACGGCTCAACGTCGGTCACCTCGCGAGGGCCAAGGCTCAGAAGGAACGTCCGCGTCGCGGCCGGGTCGAACTTCGCGTCGGCCGACTCGATGCACAGGAAGAAGCGGTCGCGCGTCGCCAGCTCGAAGCGCGGCGCGTTGAACACGGGGTGATACGGCTTCGGCAGGCGGTTGAGCGCCAGCATGCCGACCACCGCCGCCAGCGAGGCGAAGAGCACCGTCATCTCGAACGTGATCGGAACAAACGCCGGCCAGCTGTGGTAGGGGCGGCCGCCCACGTTGAGCGGGTAGGCGGCGGCCGACACCCAGTCCTGCAGCCCGTAGCCCGACAGGCCGCCCAGGATCCCGCCGAACAGCACGATGAGCGGCACCGCCGTGCGGCGGGCGTGGATCGCCTCGTGCAGCTCCTCGATCGGGAACGGCGTGTAGGCGTCGAACCAGCGATACCCGGCCTCGTGCGTGCGGCGCGCCGCCGCCACGAGCGCGGTCGGGCTCTCGAACTCCGCCATCAGGCCGTATAGGCCGCTCGAGCGAGAGTCGGAGTGGTCTGACATCTTTCGTTCGTCCGCCTGCTAGCTTGCTGCCGCGTAGTGGTCAGTTGTCAGTGGCCAGTGGTCAGTCGGTCACGCGTGTCAGACTGGCAACTGGCCACTGACAACTGGGAACGAACCTGTCATCCCTCGTCCCTGATTTTCGCCTCCGGCAGCAGCGTCCGCATCTCGAAGATCGAGATCGCCGGCAGGAAGCGCAGGAACAGGAAGAACATGAACACGAACAAGCCCAACGTCCCGGTGAACGTGAACCAGTCCCACATCGTCGGGTAGTACATCCCCCACGAAGACGGGTCGAAGTCGCGATGCAGGCTGGTCACGACGATCACGAACCGCTCGAGCCACATCCCCGTGTTGACGATCATCGCGATCACCCACAGCAAGGGGATGTTGCGCCGGACCTTCTTCAGCCACAGCAGCTGCGGCGTCACGATGTTGGTGGCGATGAGCGCCCAGTACGCCGGCCAGTAAGGGCCCGTCATGCGGTTCCAGTACATGAACCGCTCGTAGACGTTGCCGCTGTACCAGGAGATGAAGGCCTCCATGCTGTAGCCGTAGGCCACGATGAGGCCCGTCGCCAGCATGACCTTCGCCATGTTCTCGAGGTGGCGGTCGGTGATGAAGTCCTTCAAGCCGTAGGCCGCCCGGATCGGGATCGCCAGCGACAGCACCATCGCGAAGCCGGAGTAAATGGCGCCGGCGACGAAGTAGGGGGGGAAGATCGTGGTGTGCCAGCCGGGGACGATGGCGATGGCGAAGTCGAAGCTGACCACCGTGTGCACCGAGATGACCAGCGGCGTGGCGAGGCCGGCGAGCAGGAGGTACGCCGTCTCGTAGCGCGCCCAGTGCCGGGCCGACCCGCGCCAGCCGAGCGCGAACACCCCGTAGATCACCTTCCTGGTGACCGTGGTCGCGCGGTCGCGCAGCGTGGCGAGGTCCGGGATCAGGCCGACGTACCAGAACATGAGCGACACGGTGGCGTAAGTGGAGACCGCGAACACGTCCCACATCAAGGGGCTTCTGAACTGCGGCCAGACCGTCATCGTGTTCGGGTAGGGGAAGAGCCAGTAGGCCAGCCACGGCCGCCCGAGGTGCAGGATCGGGAACATCCCCGCGCACATGACCGCGAACAGCGTCATCGCCTCGGCGAAACGGTTGATCGACGTGCGCCACGACTGGTGCAGGAGCAGCAGGATCGCCGAGATGAGCGTGCCCGCGTGGCCGATGCCGATCCACCAGACGAAGTTGATGATCGCGAAGCCCCAGGCGACCGGAATGTCGATCCCCCAGATGCCGACGCCCTTGATGAACAGCCACGTGACGGCCGTCAGGAAGAGCGCCAGGAAGCCAGCCGCGATCCCGAAGCCCACCAGCCAGCCGACCGGCGTCCGCCGCGTGAGGACGATCGCGCCGATCTTGTCGCTGATTGTCGCGAAGGTGTAGCCGGGCGCGATCACCGGCGGCACGGGCGACACCTCGGACGGCGGGCGGCCTGTCGGCATCGTCACCTCTCAGGCTCCTGAGGCACCGCGGCGTCGGGCATCTCGGGGTTCGGGTTCCGGAGCGCCGCCAGGTAGGTCGTGCGCGGCCGAGTGTTCAGGTCCTCGAGCAGGCCGTAGTCGAGCGGCTCCTGTTTCAGCTTCGCGACCCGGCTCTCCGGATCGTTGATGTCCCCGAAGACGATGGCCTGGGCGGGGCACACCGCCTCGCAGGCGGTGACGATCTCGCCGTCGCGGACCTTGCGGCCCGCCTTCTCGGCCTCGATCTTCGCCTCGTTGATCCGCTGGACGCAGTACGTGCACTTCTCCATGACGCCGCGGCTCCGCACCGAGACGTCGGGGTTGCGCATCATCTTCAGCGTCGGCGTCGTCCAGTCCTGGAACAGGTAGAAGTTGAACCGCCGCACCTTGTAGGGACAGTTGTTCGAGCAGTAGCGCGTGCCCACGCAGCGGTTGTAGACCATGTCGTTCAGCCCCTCGGTGCTGTGCGACGTGGCCCCGACCGGGCAGACGAGCTCGCACGGCGCGTTCTCGCACTGCATGCACGGCACGGGCTGGTTGAAGGCGGTCGGCCGCTCGGCGTCGCCGGTGTGATACCGATCGACCCGGATCCAGTGCATCTTGCGCCCGCGGTCCACCTGGTCGCTGCCCACGACGGCGATGTTGTTCTCGGACTGGCAGGCCACCATGCACGCGTTGCAGCCGATGCAGGTGTTCAGGTCGATCGACATCCCCCACGCGTAGCCCTTGTACTCGTAGTCTCGGTACAGCGTCGTGGACTGGTCCGGCTTCTCCACCTGCCGGTGCGCGAAATCGGGCTGCCGCTTGAACTCCTCGAGCGTCGCGAACCGGACGATGGCGCGCCCCTCCATCGTCTGCTGGTTCTGCGCGCTGACCAGGCGATGACGGTCACCGGTGGAGCGGACCTCGAGGCCGTAATCGGAGCCGAGCGCCAGGCTCGTGCGAAGGGCGTAGGCATTGAACCCGACGCCCTCGCCCACCTGGCCGACGCGCCGGCGCCCGTAGCCGAGATGCACGGTAATCGAGTCGGGCGCCTGGCCGGGCAGGATCCAGATCGGCGCGTTGATCCGGCGTCCGCGGCAGCTCAGTTCGACCACCTGGCGGTTCCCGACGCCGAGCCGCGCGGCCGTGGCCGGGCTGACCAGCGCCGCGTTGTCCCACGTGAGCTTGGTCTGAGGCCTGGGCAGCTCCTGGAGCCAGCCGTTGTTGGCGAAGCGGCCGTCGAACACCGCGGGATCGGCCCGGAACACAAGCTCTCGCCCTTTTCCGCCGCCCGGGATCCACGACGGATCCACCGGGCGTGCCGTCACCGTCTTCGCGGGCGCGGCGGTGCCTGCAACCATCCCGTCGTGCAGCGCCTTGCGCCAGAACGTCTCGAAGTCGTCGCCCTTGAGCCGGGTCCGATCCTGCCAGCAGGCGCGGACCGCGTCGTGGCTCGACTGGGCGGTATCGGACGACAACATCGCGCCGACAATCTCGTGCGCCGTGCGGCCGTCGTAGAGCGGCGCGACGAGCGGCTGGATCAGCGTGACGGTGCCGTCGCCCGCGCGCGCGTCGCTCCACGACTCCAGGTAGTGCGCGGCGGGAACCTGCCAGTGGCAGTACGCCGCGGTCTCGTCGTGGTAGAGCCCCAGGTGCACCCGCAGGCGGACCTTGCTCATCAGCCGCTCGTCGAAGTGGAGGTCGGCCGGCGCCGTGTAAAGAGGGTTGGCGTCGATGACGACGAGCGTGTCCACCTTGCCCGCGCCCATGTCCGCCGCGAGCTGGCGCAGCGAGGAGAGCTGGTCGATCGGGCTTGCCTCCACCGGCTCGGTGTAAACGACGGTGCGGCCGACGTTGTCGAGAGCCTGGTTGATCGCGTGGACGACGGCGTGCACCGCGGCCGGCTGGTCGTCGCCCGCGACGACCAGGCAGGAGCCCCGGTGGCGCTGGAGGTCGCGTGAGAGCGGCGCGATCCACGTGGCGAACTGATCGGCGGCGGGGGAACGCGTCGCCCCGGGCACTCCCAGCGCGGCGGCCAGCGAGAGCGCGAACGGCCCCACGAGACCGGCCTGCAGCGGGAGACGGTGGTCGGCGATCGAGCCGGTCACCGACGGCGTCGGCTCGACGACATAGAGGCGGTTCATCTCGCGCCGGCCGCCGGTGACACGGCGCCGGGCGGCGAACTCCCGCGCGTACTTCACGCCGAGCGGGCCGCAGCCGAGCACGTCGGCGTCGAGGGCCACGACCACCTGCGCCTGATCGACGCGGTACTGCGCGTCCACGTACTCGCCGAACGCGAGGCGCGCCCCTTCCCGGGCCTGGTCCCGGCCGGCCGGCTCCCACTGGTGCCAGACCATGTTGGGAAGCTCGGCCTGCAGGCGGCGGATCTGACCGGCCAGCGTCGGCGACGTGACGCTGCCGGTCAGCAGCCGGACGCCGTCGCCCCCACGGCCGCGCGAGGCGTCGACCGCGGCCCTGAGCGCCGAGCGGAAGTCGTTCCACGGCCGGATCTCGCCGCGGTAGGTGAGCGTGCGCGTCCGATCCGGGTCGTAGAGGCCGAGGATCGACGCCTGCGAGAAGACGTCGGTCGCGCCGCGGCTGATCGGATGATCGGGATTGCCTTCGATCTTGGTCGGGTGGCCCTCGTGGCTTTCGACCAGCAGCGCGGCGGCGTAGCCGGCCATCGGCATCGCCGTCGCGAAGTAGAGCGGCTTGCCCGGGACGATCTCCTCGGGCTGCTTCACGTAGGGGACGATCTTCTCGGCCGGCTGGCGCGTGCAGGCGGTGATCCCCGCCAGCGCGAGCGACGCGCCCATCAGCTTGGCGAACGTGCGCCGGCTGACGGGATCGAGCAGCTCGGTCACCCCCTGCGGGAATTCGCGTCCGAGTGCCTCGCGGAACTCGGGCGTGTCGGCCAGCTCGTCGAGGCTGCGCCAGTATTCAAGCCCGCCGCTCTTGCTCGCCTCGTCGCTCATGGGTGGTCCAGTCGAGCGGTCCCTGCTCTTGAATCCCCAAGGCAACCCTAAAGGGTCGCCCTACATGCTCCGAAAGCTCCCGGCTTTCGACCTTCGGCGCTCGGCTCTAGGCCAACTTCCTGAATCCTGAATCCCGATTCTCGAATCCTCCGTCCGTCGCCCGTCCCCCGTCCCTCGTCCCTCGTCCCTCGTCGCCCGTCCCTCGTCCCTACCTGTGACACGTCGAACAGCTCGTCAGACTCTGGATCTTGTATTCCGCGACCAGCCTCCTCCCGAGCGCCAGCTGATCGGCGGGCGGCCGGTAGGTCATGTCGAACACCGACTCGCGCGGGCGCACGTAGAGTTCCGGGTTCCTGTGGCAGTCCAGGCACCACGACATCTGCAGCGTCTGCACCTGGTAGAGCTGTGGCATCAGGTCCACCCGGCCGTGGCAGGTCGAGCAGCCGATCCCTTTGTTCACGTGGATGCTGTGGTTGAAGTAGACGAAATCCGGCAGATCGTGGACGCGCGTCCACTCGATCGACCGGTTGTCGCGGAAGCTCGACCGCACCAGCTCGAGGAAGGGCGAGTCCTTGAAGATCTGCGAATGGCAGTTCATGCACGTCTTGGTCGGCGGGATGCCGGCGAACCAGGACGTCTCGACCGACGTGTGGCAATACCGGCAGTCGATGCCGTTGCCGCCGACGTGGCGTTCGTGGCTGAACTGAATGGGCTGGGTCCGGGCTTCAAACGCCCGGGTGGTGTAGGGCGAACTCTGCAGGGCGTAGCCCAGACCGATGAGGCCGCCCACGACCAGCACGAGGCCGATCAGCGTGACGATGAAGACGGTATTGGCACTTCTACCAAAGGTTTGCGCCATACCAATCCACCCTCGCAAAACCCGTGGATCAGCTTAGCTGGTTCCGCTTCGAAAGGCGAGAGGGCGGCGGCTTTTTTTACTTGAACAGGTCGTCGAATGCCTGGCGGGCAGAGCTGGTCGCGACCGAGTGCGTCTCGCGCTCGACTGTTTTCCGCGGCTCCCAGAGCGGGCAACTGTTCTTCACGTCCTTCGGCGCGATCCGCTCCGGCACCGGCTGCATGCACTGGAAGCGCGCGCCCGGGTCGAAGTAGACGCACTGGGCGCAGGTGTGCACGTCCACGCCGCACTTGGAGCAGCGGCCTTCGGCCGCAAAGGGGGAGGTGATCTCGGCGCCGCACTTCGCGCACCGCACGACCTGGCGCGTCGGCATCAGGTTCGGCGTGCGCGGGCCTTCGGGCCGATCCCCGCGGGGCCGTGGTCCGGGCGGACCCTGCGGCTTCGGCGCCGGCTTGCGGTCGCGCTCATCGTCCTGATATCCGCGCTGCCGGTACTTGCGGTCGCTCATGGAAAGTCTGCGAGAACTGTATCACACGGGCTGACGGCTGACGGCTGACGGCCGGCGGCCGGCGCAGAGCTGAAGCGCCCGCGCGATCTGATCAAAGTGCTCCAGATACCGCACGGCTTCAGCCGTGAGCTACGGCGGACAGACGCCGTCAGTCGTCAGCCGTCGGCCGGCTACCGCTTCATCGTCCAGAACATCCAGCCCGAGCGCGAGCCATGCGGCCAGCGCAATCCACTCGGCGGCGGTGAAGCTCCCCGGGACGAACGGCAGCACCTTCATTGCGATCAGGCCGACTGACACCACGGCCCCCGCATACGCAGGCCATCTCGGTTCGTCATCGACGCGCAGCAGCCAGGCAACGCAGGCCGAGAGCCAGCCGACGCCGGCCGCCAGCGACCCGACCTCGGTGATGGGCACGAGCAGCGCATCCCCGAGAAACGCCGTGACCGCCGTCAGCCCCGCCACCAGCCAGATGGCGGCCGAGGGCGTCCCGTGCGACGCATGGACGCGCGAGAGGACCGGGTGGACCAGGCCGCGGCGCCCGATGGCCAGCATCAGCCGAGTGGCGGCGACGAAGTTCCCGTTGAACACCTTGAGCAGCGACAGGAAGGCGGCAGCCAGGACGAGCTCGGCGATGGCGCGCGACCCGAACGCCTGCTCGAACGCGACCTCGGTGCCCACGTGCCCCGACACGATGTCGCGCCATGGATGGATGAACGCCACCGCGCCGACGATGACGACGTAGAAGAGCGAGCCGGCGACGACGGCGAGATACATCACGCGGGCGAACTGGTGGCGGTCGAAGTCCGGCCGCGCCTCCTCCGATCCCTTCACGACCGACTCGAAGCCGGTCATGAAGTAGGGCACGATCTGCACCGCCAGCAGGATCGAGAGCAGCGCGCCCGCCGTGCCCGGGCGCGCGAAGGCCGGCAGCATGTTCGCCGCGTGGCCGCGCGTCAGGCCGAGTGAAATGAAGACGAGGAAAGCCCCGATCAGCCCGAACGTGGTGATGTCCTGGAAGAGGCCGCTCGGCCGAATCCCCCGCAGGTTCACCGCCGTGATCACGCCGGTCAGCGCCAGGCCGACCGCCAGGCGCGGCGCGTAGATCGTCTTCCCGGCCAGCGCGTAGAGCGGCCACGAGTCGAGCGAGGGGAAAATCCGCGCGAGGAGATTGCCTATCGCGACCGCCTCCCACGGACAGACGATCGCGTAGGCGAGGACCATCGTCCAGCCCGTGGCGAATGAGAGGAGCGGGGGAAAGACGCCTTCGGTGTAGGCGATCTCGGCGCCTGCGTCGGGGATGCGGCGGACGAGCGAGCCGTAGACGCGGGCGATCGGCAGGAGAAGGAGGCCCCCGAGGAAGAAGCCGAGCATCGTGCCAGCCGGCCCGCCGCGCCCGAGCCAGTCGTCCATCAGGACGAGCCAGCCGACGCCGACCATCGTGCCGAAGCCGAAGGTGAAGTACTCGACGATCGAGAGGCGATGCAGCAGGGCGGGCATATCGAGATCGTCGGATCTTGCGAGCGTGCGAAGTACGAAATCCGAAGTACGAAGTACGAAGTGCCGGGCGCGTCGCTGACCACAGGGTAACACTTCACGGCAGACAGGCTTCAGGCTCCAGGCTTCGGGCTCCAGGCTTCGGGCTCCAGGCTTCAGGTGGAGCCTGATCCGACCGGTACGACTGCGGGCCCGTGAGGATCTTCACCGGCACGCTCACCGACGCCACTCATCTCACCGGCTCGTTCGACGCCGACAGCGCAGGCTTCGCGTTCGTCCGACACTGATAGAGCGCGGCGTTCGCGGTCGCCCACGCGTGTGAGATGGGCCTCCCGGCGGCAGCGCGCTCAGGGTCGGCCGGGTTGCAGGACGCGAAGCCCGTGGGCGCGGGCGGCGGCGGCCTGTCGTTCGTCGTAGGTGATGAAGTCCAGGTCCGGCAGCGCAAGGCTCGCCGCCGTCGCGACGTGAATGGCCTCGAGCGTTCGCAGGGACGGCGGCTGCAGGCGACCGGCTTGCGCGCCAATCGCGGGCGTGAGATCGGCGAGGAAGACCGCATCGAGCACGGCTTCGGCCTGATCGGCCGCGGCGGGATGGCCGGTCCGGCCGATCGCGCGGCGCAACTCGACCGCGCCGACTTCAGAAGTGAAGAGCGCGTCGCGATCCAGAATGGCCCGCTCGAGCGCTGTTGTTTCCGGTTCACTCACGACCAGCTTCACGAGCGCCGACGCATCCAGGTAGGCGGAGCGGGGCATCGTCAGATCGAATCCTCGCGAGACTCTTCGAGCAGGGCGGATACCGGGCGGTCGAGCGTCAGGCGCAACGGGCGCGGCAATGCCAGTGGCGACCGGCGCGGTGGCCTCAGCCGGCCGTCCGCGACAAGGCGGGCGAGTTGATCGGATTCTGGCGAAAGGGGTCTCAATTCGGCGACGGCCCGTCCATGTTCCGTCACCGTCAGCGTGATTCCCTCCTTCACCCGATCCAGGTGCACGCTCAGGTTCTGCCGCAGTTCGCGCACGCCGACGGTTTTCGACCCAGCCCTTGCCATGTAGCACGTTGTAGCACAAGTGGCTCCGGCGGCGGGCCCCCGTTCCCCCCTTTGCCGTAGAATCGATCCACGGGCTTTTCACAGCTCAGCGGTTGCACCCGGGGAGAACCAGGGAGAAGGAGAACTTCGCCATGCAGACCATCGGCTTGATCGGCGCCGGGCACATCGGCAGTCAGATCGCCCGGCTCGCCGTGAAGAACGGCTACGACGTCGTCGTCAGCAATTCGCGGGGACCCGAGTCGCTCAAGGAGCTCGTCGCGGAACTCGGGCCTCGGGCGCGGGCGGCGACGCCCCTCGAAGCGGCAAAGGCGGGGAACATCGTGGTGGTCACGATCCCGTTGAAGAACTACCGGCAGGTGCCCGTCGAACCGCTCGCCGGGAAGATCGTCATCGACACGAACAACTACTATCCCCAGCGCGACGGGCAGATTCGCGAGCTGGACAACGAGTCCACGACGACCGCGGAACTGCTCCAAGCGCACCTGCCGGCCTCCAAGGTCGTGAAGGCGTTCAACCACATCTACGCCGCCGAGTTGACCACGCACGGTCAGCCGGCCGGCTCGAAGAACCGGCGGGCCCTGGCCATCTTCGGCAACGACGCGGAGGCCAGGAAGACGGTCGCGAAGCTGATCGATCGGTTCGGCTTCGACACGCTCGACGGGGGACGGCTCGAGGAGAGCTGGAGAATCCAGCGCGACACGCCGGGCTACGGTCCGCGGCGCACCGCGGACGAACTGCGCAAGGATCTTGCCGCGGCGAAGCGATACAAGGAGCGGGCGCAGGGAGCATGACGCGCGAGCGGACACGCTCCCGGGAGGCCGTCCACTGCGTCATCGGACGGCCTCCTAGCCCGGGCGGCGCGGCGACGGGGTCAACCGCAGCACCGCGGCGGCGGCCATGAGGCGGACGTTCTCGTCTTCGTCGGTCAAGACGGGAGCGATGTCGCGGAGCAGCGACGTGTCGCCGCGTTCGGCGATCGCCCGCAGCGCGGCCACGCGGACGACCGCCTCTCTCTCAAGGACGCCATTCCTTCCAAGAACGGCCTCGACCAGGGCCCGGCCCGCCTGCGGGTCGGGATCGTGCGCGAGCGCCAGCGCCGCCGCGGCGCGCGCCCGGAGGTCGCTGCGTCCCTGGAGCCCCTTGAAGATCGCAAGTGCGTAGCCGCCGTACGGGGCGAAGTTGACTCCGTGGGTGAGGACGAGGTCCGCCATCCTCTCGGGGTCGCGCAGGGTTTCATGAGCCTGCGCGGACAGCGAGGCGCTGCCCTTGCGCCTGCCGGTCAGGATCTCGTAGGGGATGTCGTAGGCCTGGCCGGCCTTCATGGAAAGGAGGGCGCCCGAGGCGGCCCAGGCCACGGTGACATCGCGGTCGTCGAGCGCGGCAAGCAGCTTGGGGATGGCGGCGGTCGAGCGCATTTCACCGAGGGCGTCCGCGGCGGCCGCGCGCACTTCGGGCGTGGTGTCTTCGATCGCGGCGAGCGCCAGGGCCTCGCCTTCCACATCTCCGCGCAAGACGCCCAATGCGCGGATGGCCTTGACCCGCCCGGGCGATTCCCTGTGGCTGGCGGCAGCGCCGAGGAGTTTCCAGGCGCTGGCCCTCAGCTCGGTCTGCGTCGAGGGCTGAGCGGCCTGCCGCGGTGCCGCGAAAACGCAGGCGGCAAAGGAGACGAGGGCGATCACGGCGGCCGGGACGCGCTGTACGGCATGCATGAAGGTCTCTCCCTCTCGGTCTGATGCGCCGGATTATGCCTCAACACGCGAGCGGAGCCCGCGAACGCGCGTGCCCCACCGCCCCTCCTTTCGTGTATCGTCTCCAGATGCGCAGCCTGATACTCCCCGTCGCTCTTGCCCCGTGCGTGACGGCGTCGGCCCAGCGCCAGGCCGCGCCGACTGCCGCGCCGCCGGCCACGCCCGGCACGACGGCCACCCCTTCGTGCGCCGAGTGGGTCACGCTCGGAGGGGGGCCGGGGCGCTCGACGACACGGTCGCGATCGCGCCGCACATGACCGACGCCACCGATCACGCCGAGCCGAACGAAGTCGTCTGGCAGACCAGCTGGCGGACCGGCGGTCCGGCGCGGGCCGAAGACGGTTCCAGGCTGCTCGAGGAGGCGCCAGTGCAGCTCGAATGCCCGCAATGCGGCCGCTCGATCCCCTCGGAGGACATCAACGTCCAGGCGGCCATCGCCAAGTGCTCGGCCTGCGGCGCGGTGTTCGGCTTCGCGGACAAGGTGCCGGGGGCGCGGGCCGAGTCCCGCAAGCCGGTCGTCGATCTGCCCAGGCGCTTTTCGGTGGCGCAGGACGGCGCCGACCTGGTCATCACGCGCCGGTGGTTCTCCCCGTCGTTCGTGTTCCTGCTGTTCTTCTGCGTCTTCTGGGACGGCTTCCTGGCCTTCTGGTACTTCATGGCGTTCACCGACGGCAGCCCGCTGCCGATGAAGCTGTTTCCCGTGGTCCACGTGGCCGTCGGGGTGGGCCTGTCCTACTTCACCGTCGCCGGCTTCGTGAACCGCACGCTCGTCCGCGTCGGCCCCGGCGAGATCCAGGTCCGTCACGTCCCCCTGCCGTGGCCGGGCAACAAGGTCCTGTCCGCGGAATCGGTGGAGCAGCTCTTCAGCGAGGAAAAGATCAGCCGCGGCAGGAACGGCGTCAACCGCAGCTACCAGGTCAGCGCGGTCCTGCGGAACGGGGCGAAGACGAGGCTCGTCCGCGGTCTCCAGTCCCCCGACCAGGCCCTGTTCATCGAGCAGCAGGTCGAGCGCCACCTCGGCATCGAGGACCGTCCGATCCCCGGCGAGATGGCGAATCTCCCCGGTTAGCGGTCGCGGCCGCCGCGGACCGGCGTCTACGCGCCCGCGGCTCTCGCCTTCGGCTTGCGCGCGACCTCGTGGACGCGGCCGGTTTTCACGTCGAAGACGAACCCGCGCACGGGGATGTCGTGACGCACCAGCGGCGATCGATCGTAGGCGTCGAGGTCCGTCCGCACCGAATCCTCGACGTCGTCGAACGGAAGCAACGCCACGTCGTCGGCGTTGACGCCGCGTCCCTTCAGTTGGCGGCGCAGGCCCTCGTCGGTGAAGGTCGGCATCCCGCAATCGGTGTGGTCCACGATCATCACCTCCTCGAGTCCGTCCGCCCGTCCTCCGCCGTGCGGGTGATCAGCCGCGCCGACCTGTCGAACCGCAGGTAGGCCCACGCCCATTCGATCATCACGAGGAAGCGGTTTCGGAACCCGATCAGCCACAGGATATGAATGAAGCACCACAGCAACCAGGCGGGATAGCCCGAGAGGCGGATCCCCGGCAGGCTCGCCACCGCCGCGTTGCGTCCGATGGTCGCCAGCGTGCCCCGGTCGCGATAGCGGAACGGTTCCCGTCCTTCGCCCCGCACCTCCGCCACGACGGCGCACGCGACGTACTCCCCCTGCTGGATCGCGACGGGCGCGAGCCCCGGGAGAGGCTGTCCCGCCGGGTCCGCGCACGCCGCCAGGTCGCCGATGACGAACACCTCGGCGTGGCCGGGGATCGTGAGATCCGGATTCACGATCACCCGCCCGGCACGGTCGAGCGGCACTCCCAGGGACCGCGCGATGGGCGAGGGTTCGACGCCGGCCGCCCACAGCACGGTCCCGGTCGCGACCCGCTCGACGCCCAGCCACACGGCGCCGTCCTCGACCCGCGTCACCGCCTGGCCGGTTCGCACATCGACGCACAGCCGCATCAGCGAGCGAGCGGCCTTCCCGGAGAGTTCGGGTGGAAAGGCCGGCAGGATCCTCGGTCCCGCCTCCACAAGGATCGTGCGGGCCTCTCTTGTATCGATCGTGCGGAAGTCGCGCGCGATCACCAGGCAGGCAATTTCGCCGATCGCCCCGGCAAGCTCCACGCCGGTCGGCCCGCCGCCGACGACCACGAAGGTGAGGAGCGCGCGGCGCCGGACGGCCTCGGCCTCCCGCTCAGCCCGCTCGAAGGCGATGAGAATCCGCTCCCGGATGCGGAGGGCGTCGTCGAGCGTCTTGAGGCCGGGGGCCTCCGCCTCCCATTCGGGATGGCCGAAGTAGGAGTGCCGGGCGCCGGGCGCGAGGACCAGGAAGTCGTACGGAACCGCGCCGTCGGTCAGCGTGACCAGCCTCCGCGCCGTATCGATGGCAGTCACCTCACCCATGATCACCCGGGTGTTCCGCTGCCGGCTCAGGACGGCCCGGATAGGGTAGGCAATCTGGCTGGGCGAGAGGCTCGCGGTCGCGACCTGGTAGAGCAGGGGCTGGAAGACGTGGTGATTGGTCCGATCGATGACGGTCACGTCGACGGGCGCCCTCGCCAGCGCCCGCGCGGCGTAAAGGCCGCCGAACCCGCCGCCGACGATGACGACGCGCGGCACGGTCACCCTCCGAGGCCAGTCGCTACGGCCACACGGGACTCGTCGTACCGGGACGGTCCCTACTCCCGATGTTACTGCCGGCTTCCGGGACCAGGAAACCGGCCATCTTCTCGAGCGGATTCACCCATCGTCTTCCGCGTTGGGCGGCGCCGGTCGCGAGCTTCCCGTAGAAGCCCCCGACGAATCTGGTGCGCATCTCGCGCTGTGCATCCCCTATGTCCATTTCGATGAGTCTCCGTGTGCTCGAGTCCAATCCGCGCGACACCGCCTCGAGAACCGCTCCGACCCCTACGGGAAGATGACGCCGGGCGCGAGCTTCCCCTCGGGGTCGAGGGCGCGTTTGACCGCCCGCATCTCCTCGATCCCGCGGTCGCCGTAAAGCTGGCGCAGCAGCGCCTGCTTGATCGCGCTCCGGCCGACGCCGTGCTCGGAGAGCGGCGACCCGCCGCGCGCGACGACTTCGAGGCCGAACTCGAGGATTGCCGCCTGGCCGGCCTCGACGTCGGCCAGCGTTCGAGGGATGACGTTCGGGTGAACGTTGCCATCCGAGACGTGCCCCCAGATGGCGTAGGGCAGGCCGCGCCGCTCGTAGCCGCGCCGGTAGATCGCCATCATCTCGCCGAACCGGTCGAAGGGCACGATCATGTCGGCGGCGGTCTTCTGGATGTCCTGCCCGGTCCGCTCCCTGGCGAGCGCGACGCGCTGCTTGACGGCCTCCGGCGCCGACTCGCGAAAATCGAAGAACTGCTGCGCGCGGGCCAGGTCGCCGGGCACGGCGACGTCCACGTGGTCGAGGACGCCGGCCTGGTCCAGCAGGCGGCAGAACAGGCCGAGCGGTGTGGCGTCACCCCCAGGCTCCGGCGCCGCCGCGATCTGGGCGTAGGCGTCCTCGCCTGTCGTCCCGCCAGCGAGTTCGAGCTGGACGAGCAGCGCGACGTCGGTATCCGGCGGGAGCGAAATGCCGTGCTTCCGGTCGCTGCCATCCTCGTGCAGCATGGCGAGGCAGCGGCGATCGAGCATCTCGATGGCTGAAACGTCCAGCCCGCGCGGGCCGTGCTCGCGCCACGTGCGCCGCGACCGCTCGCGCAGATCGGCGACGACGGAGAGCGCGCGCGCCTCGTCGGGGAACGGCACGAGCGCCAGGCAGGTGGCCGGCGCGGGAGACAGGACGCCGAGCGTCGCCTCGACGACCACCCCCAGCGTGCCTTCGGCGCCGATGAACAGATCGATCAGGTCCATCCCCGGCGCCGCGAAGTAGCCGGCCGACCGCTTCGGCACGTCCGGCATCCGGTAGGTGGGCACGGGCACCTTGATCACACCGCCCGACGTTTCGATCTCGAAGAAGCCGTCCGGATGCGCGTGCACGCGTCCCCGCTCGAGGTCGATCACCTCACCGCACGCCAGGACCACGGTGAGCTCGCGCACCCAGTCCCTCGTGCTGCCGTACTTGAAGGTCGCCGCACCCGACGCGTTGGTCGAGATCGTGCCGCCGACAAACGCGCCATCGTAGGTGGGCGCCGGCGGATAGTAGCGCCGGTCGGCCGCGAGCGCTTGCTTGAGCGTGACGACCGGCAGGCCGGGCTGCACCCTGGCAAAGGTGTCGGCGACCTCGAGGATCGCCGCCATCTTCGCGGTGCTGAGGACGATGCCGCCGAGAGGCGTGGCGCCGCCGGTCACCGACGACTGCGCGCCGATGGGCAGCACCTGGCGGCATTCGCCGAGGATGGCGGCCACCTCCGCCTCCGACCGGGGAAAGACCACGCCGTCGGCCCGGCCGCCGGGATAATGCGCCGCATCGTCGAGAAAGGACGCGACGACCGCCGGATCGGCCTGGATCGGCGGGGCGATTAACGGGCCACGGGGGGAGCGAGTGACAGCGCGATAAGACATGTCGAGGGAATCAGGTCGATGCTACGGCTCACGGCTAACGGCTCACGCCCGGTCGGACAATCATGCCACGCCGCAGGGTCTGCCCGGAGCAAAGCCATGATGGTCCCGAAGCCCAAGCCTGCGAGGGACGGCTTTGCGAAGTGGCAGACCCGAGACGGGGCGTTCAGCAAGACCCACGGCTTACGGTTACTCCGTGAGCGCCCGAATGAGACGGTAGAGGAACTCGCGCCCCTCGTAGAACTGGCGCACGCCCATCCGCTCGTCGCGGCCGTGCGAGCGGATGTCGTCCACGTTCTCGAAGGCGCCGAGCCCGTAAGTGGCGATGCCGGCCATGCGGAACCACTTGCCGTCGGTGGCGCCGGTGCCCATCACCGGCACGACGGGCACGCCCGGCCACATCTCCGACGTGACGCGGTCGAGGGCGCGCATCAAGTCCGGAGAGAGCGGCGAGGCCGGCCCCGGCCTCGCCTGGGCCACCGGGGTGACGGCAATCTCCTGGTCCGCGAGCTCGCGGACCAGCGTCTGCCCCACGTTCTCCGTGGTGTCGTCGGGGAGCATGCGGCAGTTGACCACCGCCCGCGCGAGCTGCGGCAGGGCGTTCTCGGCGTGGCCGCCCTGGAGCAAGCGTGGGCACGCAGGTGGTTCGCATCAGCGCGTTGTAGTACGGCGACTTCGCCAGGCGGCCGGCCGCGGCGAGATCCGGCGGCGTGGCGGCGACCGCGCGCATGTCCCGCGCAACGTCACCCTGCTCGACGCGCGACATCCGCTCGAAGTAGGTGCGCGTGACCTCGTTGAGGCGGATGGGGAAGTCGAACGCCGAGAGGCGCGCCAGGCCGGCGGCCAGCCGGTAGATCGCATTGTCCTTCGAGGGCAGCGCGCTGTGCCCGCCCTTGTTGCGCACCTCGAGGGCGAAGCTCTGGTAGACCTTCTCGGCCGCCTGCACGTTGTTCGAGACGTAGCGCCCGTCCTTCATCTGGCCGCCGCCGCCCTCGTTGAGGCACAACTCGGCGTCGACCAGGTCCCGATGGGTCCGCAGCAGCCACTCGGCCCCGTTCGAGTCCCCGTTCTCCTCGTCGGCCGTGAGCGCGAGGATGATGTCGCGGTTCGGCCGGTATCCCTGGCGCTTCAGCTCGAGGAGGTTGGCGACCCACGAGGCGTCCATGTCCTTCATGTCGGAGGTGCCGCGCCCGTAGAAGAAACCATCACGCTCGACGAACGTGAACGGGTCGAGCGACCAGTCCTCGCGCCGCGCTTCGACGACGTCGAGATGGCCGAGCAGCAGGAGCGGCCGCGCGGCGCCGGTGCCGCGGTAGCGGGCGACCAGGTTCTGCTTCTTCGGATTCGGCCCGAGCACCCGCACGTCGGCGGCCGCGAAGCCGCCGGCGAGGAGGCGGGCGGCCATGGCCTCGGCGGCCTTGGTCGAGCCGCCGGCGGACTCGGTGGTATTGATGTCGACCAGTTCGCGGTAGATGTCGCGCGCCAGGGCGTTCGCCCCCGAGGGCGCCGGGGGAGAAGCGGGCGCGGCCTGGCGGGCGTGGAGCGTCGCGAACGCGAGCGCCGCGGCAAGGGCCGAGAGCAGGGCGGACCGTGCGAAGGAACGAGTGCGAAGACGATGTTTCATCGAGGGGATTATAGCTTCGGCGCAACCGGCATTTGGCTTGCGGCCTGCGGCGGCGCCAGGAGCATCACGCCGAGAGTCGCTGCCGGGCTTGGCCGCGAGCCGCCAGTCGCCAGCCGGGAGCCGGACTCGGCCGTCAGCCCATCCAGATATCGGACTGTTATTGTCCTGTTTTCGTGCTATATTGGAGACCAGAACGGTCGGATAGAGAGACTGACCGGGAGCCGGCCCCCAATCCCGGTCAGCCCAACCTCATCCGCGGCCGTTCGAAGGAACTGCCGATGAGCACGGAAACCAGGGCGATCGAGGAGTTGACCAGCCGGGACTACAAGTACGGCTTCGTCACCGACATCGAGGCCGACACGGTCCCCCGCGGGCTGAACGAGGACGTCATCCGCCAGATCTCGGCGCTCAAGGACGAGCCGGAGTGGATGCTGGACTGGCGGCTCAAGGCCTACCGCACGTGGCTGACGCTCGAGGACCCCGACTGGGCCAACGTCCGCTTCGACCCGATCGACTACCAGGACATCATTTACTACTCCGCGCCGAAGCGGAACAAGGCGCTTCGCAGCCTGGACGAGGTGGACCCGGAGATCCGCCGGACATTCGAGAAGCTCGGCATTCCGATCGAAGAGCAGAAGGCGCTCTCCGGCGTGGCGGTCGACGCGGTGTTCGACAGCGTCTCGGTCGCCACCACCTTCAAGGCGAAGCTCGCGGATCTCGGCATCATCTTCTGCTCGTTCTCGGAGGCGGTGCGGACGCACCCCGACCTGGTTCGCCGGTACCTGGGGTCGGTCGTTCCCTACTCGGACAATTTCTTCGCGGCGCTCAACTCGGCCGTGTTCAGCGACGGCTCGTTCTGTTACGTGCCCAAGGGCGTGCGCTGCCCGATGGAGTTGTCCACCTACTTCCGCATCAACGCGCAGAACACCGGCCAGTTCGAGCGGACGCTCATCGTCGCCGACGAGGGGGCGCGGGTGAGCTACCTGGAGGGGTGCACGGCGCCGATGCGCGACGAGAACCAGCTCCACGCCGCCGTGGTGGAACTGGTCGCGCTCGAGCGCGCGACGATCAAGTACTCGACCGTGCAGAACTGGTATCCGGGCGACAAGAACGGCAAGGGCGGGATCTACAACTTCGTCACCAAGCGCGGGCATTGCCGCGGCGCCGACTCGAAGATCACCTGGACGCAGGTCGAGACCGGGTCGGCGATCACGTGGAAGTACCCGAGCTGCATCCTCCAGGGCGACCGCTCGGTCGGCGAGTTCTACTCGGTCGCGGTCACGGCCAACTACCAGCAGGCCGACACCGGGACGAAGATGATCCACCTCGGGAAGAACACGCGCAGCACGATCGTCTCGAAGGGGATCTCGGCCGGCCACGGCCAGAACACCTACCGCGGCATGGTCAAGATCGGCAAGCGCGCCCAGAACGCGCGCAACTACTCGCAGTGCGACTCGCTGCTCATCGGCGACCAGTGCGGCGCGCACACGTTCCCCTACATCGAGATCAAGAACAGCTCGGCGCAGATGGAGCACGAGGCGTCCACGTCGAAGATCGGCGAGGACCAGATCTTCTATTGCCGGCAGCGAGGCCTCACCACGGAGGACGCCGTCAACCTGATCGTCAGCGGCTTCTGCAAGGAGGTCTTCCGCGAGCTGCCGATGGAGTTCGCCGTCGAGGCGCAGAAGCTGCTCGGGGTGAGGCTGGAAGGATCAGTGGGATAGGGCGATGCGTAACGGCGCGCGCCCGTGCCGTTAACAGGGGCCAGTGGCTGGTTGCCAGTTGCCAGTCGATCACGCGTGACCGACTGACCACTGGCCACTGACCACTACGCTGCTGGGAGTCGATTGAATGGCGATCACCGAAATGCTGGAAATCCGGAACCTGCACGCCCGGGTGGGCGACAAGGAGATCCTCAAGGGGATCGACCTCTCCGTGCGCGCGGGCGAGGTGCACGCGGTGATGGGGCCGAACGGGTCGGGCAAGAGCACGCTCGCCGGCGTCCTGGCCGGGCGGCCGGACTACCTGGTCACCGACGGGTCGGTCACCTACAAGGGGCTCGACCTGCTCGCCCTCCAGCCCGAGGAGCGGGCGCGTGAAGGGCTCTTCCTCGCGTTCCAGTACCCGGTCGAAATCCCCGGCGTCAACAACATGTACTTCCTGAAGTCCGCGCTCAACGCCGTCCGCCAGCACCGCGGGGAGCCGGACCTGGACGCCATGGAGTTCACCGCGCTCGTGCGCGACCGGATGGCGCTGCTCGGCATGGACCAGGAGCTGATGAGCCGGCCCGTCAACGACGGGTTCTCGGGCGGCGAGAAGAAGCGCAACGAGATCTTCCAGATGGCGGTGCTCGAGCCGACGCTCGCGATCCTCGACGAGACCGACTCGGGCCTGGACATCGACGCGCTCAAGATCGTCGCGCACGGGGTCAACTCGCTGCGCAGCCCTGACCGCGCCACCATCGTCGTGACGCACTATCAGCGGCTGCTCAACTACATCGTCCCCGACCGGGTCCACGTGCTCACCGACGGCCGGATCGTGCGGTCGGGCGACAAGGACCTGGCGCTCGAGCTGGAGGACAAGGGCTACGGCTGGCTCGAAGCAGCAGCGCAGGCCTGAAGGCTGCTGCGCAGGCCTAAAGGCCTGCGCTATCTGGAGTTGGGTGGCGGCGGAGGGCGTACGTCAGATAGCGCAGGGCTTCAGCCCTGCGCCGACAGGGACGGAAAGATGGCCACCAAGGCGAGCGCGTATCTCTCGATGCTGGAGCGGGCGCAGGACGCCCGTTCGAACGAACCGGCCTGGCTCCGGACGCTTCGACAGTCCGCCATCGGCGCGTTCCGGCGCACAGGCTTCCCGACGACGAGAGACGAGGAATGGCGGTTCACGAGCGTGGCGCCGATCGCCGACACGTCGTTTCTGCCGGCGCCTCCCGCCGTCGTCCCGGCTGCTGACGTCGCGCCGTTTCTCGTTCCCGGTCTCGACGGCCCGGCGTTCGTCTTCGTGGACGGCCGGTTCGCGCCAGGTCTCTCCACGCCCGGCCTGGTGCCGTCCGGGGTGGCGGTCTCGTCGCTCGCCGACGCGCTGACCGAGCGCCCGGCCGCGCTCGAGCCCTTCCTGGGCCGCCACGCCGGCATCGACGGCCGGTCGTTCACGGCGCTCAACACCGCGTCGTTCGAAGACGGCGTTGTCATCGAGGTGTCCGACGGCGCGGTGATCGAGCCGGCCATCCAGGTGCTGTTTCTCTCGACGCTCACGACCGCGCCGGCCGTGTCGCACCCGCGCGTGCTCGCCGTGCTCGGCCGCCACAGCCAGGCGCGCATCGTCGAGGTGTTCGCCAGCGTCGGCCCGTCGCTCGGTTTCACCAACGCGGTCGCCGAGTTCGTCGTGGACGAGGGCGCGGGCCTCGACCACTGCCGGGTGCAGCGCGAGTCGCTCACCGCCTTTCACATCGGGCACACGCAGTACCACCTCGGGCGGTCGAGCCGGCTGTCGGCGCACGCGGTGGCGGTCGGCGGCCTCGTCGCGCGGACCGACGCGGTGGCGGTCCTCGGAGGCGAGGGGGCCGACTGCACGCTGAACGGCCTGTACCTCGGCGGCGGCGTCCAGTTGATCGACAACCACACGGAGATCGACCACGCGATGCCGCACGGCACGAGCCGCGAACTCTACAAGGGGATTCTCGACGGCCGCGCGCGCGGCGTGTTCAACGGCCGGATCCGGGTGCGGCCCGACGCGCAGAAGACCGACTCGAAGCAGACCAACAAGACGCTCCTGCTCGCCGACGACGCGCAGGTGAACACCAAGCCGCAGCTGGAGATCTTCGCCAACGACGTGAAGTGCACCCACGGCGCGACGGTCGGGCAGCTCGACGCGGACGCGCTGTTCTTCCTGCGGGCGCGCGGCATCGGCCTCGACCAGGCGCGAGGCATGCTCATCCGCGCGTTCCTGACCGACGTCACGAGCCGGATCGGTCTCGACCCGCTGCGCGCGGAGATCGAGCGTCTGCTGGCGGCCAGGCTGCCCGGCGCGCCGGCGAGGGAGCGCGGGGTATGAGCACGCTGGCACGGATCTCGGCAGACGAACACGAGGCGGCCGACCGGCGCCCGTTCGACGCGGCCGCGGTGCGCCGCGACTTCCCGATCCTGCAGCAGCAGGTGCACGGGAAGCCGCTGGCCTACCTCGACAACGCGGCGACCACGCAGAAGCCCCGCGCCGTCATCGACGCGGTCTCGCGCTACTACCTGACCGACAACGCCAACATCCACCGCGGCGTCCACACGCTGGCCGAGCGGGCCACGGCCGCCTACGAAGGGGCGCGCGCCGCGGTGCAGCGGTTCCTGAACGCGCGCGAGGCGCGCGAGATCGTGTTCGTCCGCGGCACGACGGAAGCGATCAACCTGGTGGCGCAGGCCTACGCGCGGCCGCTGCTCCGGCCGGGCGACGAGATCGTGGTGTCGATTCTCGAGCACCACTCCAATTTCGTGCCGTGGAAGATGGCCTGCGAGGCCACCGGCGCGCGGCTTCGCGTCGTCCCGATGACCGACGAGGGCACGCTGCGCCTCGACGAGTACGAGCGGCTGCTGTTCGATCGCACGCGCCTGGTCGCGATCGGCCACGTGTCGAACGCGCTCGGGACCGTCAACCCGGTGGCCGAGATCGTCCGCCTCGCCCACGCCCGCGGCATCCCCGTGCTGGTGGACGGCGCGCAGGCGGTCTCCCACCTGGATGTCGACGTGCGGGCGCTCGGCTGCGACTTCTACGCGTTCTCGGGCCACAAGTTGTTCGGCCCGACCGGCATCGGCGTGCTCTACGGCCGGGCCGACCTGATGGACCGGATGCCGCCGTGGCAGGGCGGCGGCGACATGATCAGCTCGGTCACGCTCGACGAGGTTCGCTACAACACGCTGCCGGCGAAGTTCGAGGCCGGCACGCCGGATATCGCCGGCGCCATCGGTCTCGCCGCCGCGATCGACTATCTCGGCGGCCTCGACCGCGACGCGGCGGCCGCGCACGAGGCGGCGCTGACGCACTACGCCGAGGAGCGGTTGTCGGAATTCGACGACGTGACGGTGTTCGGGCGGCCGAGAGAGAAGGCCGGCATCGTGTCGTTCGTGATGTCGTGCGCGCACCCGCACGACATCGGCACCGTGCTCGACGGCGAGGGCGTGGCGATCCGCACCGGGCATCACTGTTGCCAGCCGCTCATGCACCGGCTCGGCGTGGCGGCGACGGCCCGGGCGTCGTTCGCCTTCTACAACAGCCACGATGACGTCGACCGGCTCATTGACGGGCTGGCGCGCGTGAGGGAGCTGTTCGGCTGATGGCCGACCTGCGCGAGCTCTACCAAGAGGTGATCCTTGATCACAACCGGCGGCCCCGGAACTTCGGGCCGCTGCCCGAGGCGAATCACCATGCCGAGGGGATCAACCCGCTCTGCGGCGATCACCTCACCGTGCACGTCGACGTGGAGGACGGGGTGATCGCGCGTGTGGCGTTCGAGGGGGCGGGGTGCGCGATTTCCCGGGCGTCGGCCTCGCTGATGACCGACGCCGTCAGGGGGAAACGGGTCGAGGACGCCGAGAAGATGTTCGAGCAGTTCCGCCGGATGGTCGTCTCGGCCGCCGACGAGCCAGTCGAGGCCGGCCTGGGCAAGCTGGGCGTCCTCTGCGGGGTCCGCGAGTTCCCCGCGCGCGTGAAGTGCGCGAGCCTGGCGTGGCACACGCTGCACGCGGCGTTGGTGTCGCAGGAACAGGCCGTCACAACGGAGTAGAGAACGCCTGACGGCACACGGCCGTCCGCCGGGTCTAAAGACCCGGCCTACGTACGATCTTCCGTACGTAGGCCGGCCCTTCAGGGCCGGCGATTGAAGGCCGCGAGTCGCAAGCCTTCAGCCGCGAGCCGGTGAAGATGTTTATGCCCAACCCCGTCCTCGCCCTCACGCTGCGTCCGAAGATCATCGAGGCCATCTGCTCGATCTACGACCCCGAGATCCCGGTCAACATCTGGGAGCTCGGTCTCGTCTACGACATCGACATCGACGAAGCGCGACGGGTCCACATCCGCATGACACTGACGGCGCCGGCCTGCCCGTCGGCGCAGTCGCTCCCGGTCGAAGTCGAACGGAAGGTCCTCGAAATCGACGGCGTGACGGACGCGTTTGTCGAAATCGTCTGGGACCCCCCCTGGTCGCCGGCCCGCATGTCCGACGCCGCCCGGCTGGAGCTCGGGCTGCTCTGACAGAAGCGTAATCCCCTGTTCACTCCTGAGACACTCGGGCCCGTTCGTTCCGCCGGGCCGGGCGGGATCCCGCCAGAAACGGCCCCAGCCGGTCGGCCGGGCCGATGGCGCGCCGCTTGCCCTTCAGTGGCTCATCGCGGCGGCGTTTCGCCGGCAGAACCCGGCGGGCGGGCCGCATTTGGGGGTTCGAGTCTTATGCACCAGTTGTCAACCGGGCAGGCCGTCCGGGAATCGGACGGGCGGCGGGCGGTCCTCAGGCGCGCCGGCTTCACGATGATCGAACTGCTCGTGGTCGTCGGCCTGGTGGGCGTGCTCGGCGCGATGGCCGTCATGATCACGCCGCGGGCGCTGAAGGCCAGCAAGGCCGACAGCGGCATGGTCCAGGTCGGCTCCGCGCTTCGGACGGCCCGCGAGCAGGCCATCAGCCAGCGCCGGAACGTCCGCGTGGCGTTCAACACGCCGAATCAGATCGTCATCTCCCGGGTGGAAGTGCCCAGCGGGGCCCTGACCGCCATCACCACCGTCTGGTTCGAGAACGGCGTGAGCTTCCTCCAGTTCGCGGGCGTGCCCGACACCCCCGACGCCTTCGGCAACGGTTCGGCGACCTCGTTCGGGGCGGCCACGTCGATTTCCTTCACGAGCGAGGGGCAACTGATTGACCAGCACGGTGACCCGATCAACGGCACCATCTTCCTCGGCCGTGCCAACGACACGCTCAGCGCCCGCGCGGTGACCATCTTCGGGCCGACGGCGCTCATCCGCCAGTGGCGTTGGAGCGGGAGCCAGTGGACGAGTTGACCATGATGACGGACCGGAGGGAGGACACCGTGTCGAACAGCCATTCCCGCGCCGCGGCCGGCTTCACGCTGATCGAAGCCCTGCTGGCGCTCGTCATCCTGAGCGTCGGCCTGCTGGGCATGGCGCAGGCCTTCTACCTGGGCATGCGCCACATGTCCACCTCGTCGGCCAACCTGATCGCGCGGGAGAAGGCGCGCGAGGCGGTCGAGAGCGTGCACACGGCACGAGACACGCGCGTCATCACCTGGGCCCAGATCCGGAACGTGGCCAATGGCGGCGTGTTTCTCGACGGCCCGCAGCCGCTGTACGCCGCGGGCGCCGACGGCCTCGTCAACACCGCCGACGATGTGGGCGCCGGCCTCGAGACCGTGCGCGACCCGGGGCCGGACGGGAAGCTCGGCACGGCCGACGACATCGCGACGCCGCTCAACGGGTTCACGCGGGAGATTCAGATCCTCGAGCTGACCCCCATCAACCCGGATCTGCGTCAGGTCGTCGTCACGATCAGTTACCAGGTCGGTCCGCAGCGTGGCAGCTACGTGCTCCGGACGTTCATCTCGTCGTACTCGTAGGGGCGTTCCATGCGCAACACGCACCAGCACCCGACCGGCGACGCGGGATTCAGCCTCGCCGAGCTGCTCATCGCGATGCTCATCGTCCTCGCGGTGATGTCCGTCGCGATGACCTCGGTGAGCAACGCCTTCCGCTCCGTGGAGAATTCGCGCGGCATCATCGACGTGAACAACAACCTGCGGATTGGGGCCGACCTGATCGTCCGCGACTTGATCCAGGTGGGCCAGGGGCTGCCGACCGGGCGGGTCGTGCAGGTGCCGAGCGGGATCAGCGCGGCGCGGATCCAGCGTCCGCATCCCCAGGGCAGCGCCTGCACGCAGTTCGACGCCGGGATCCTGACGCTGTCCGCGGTCACCGTCGGACCCGGGTGCGGGCCGACGATCAACGACGTGGCCACCGACATGGTGACGACGATCGCCGTGGACTCGATGCTCGACTCGGTGCCGGTCTACAGCTCCGACATGCTGAACGGGCACTGGGCGCGAGTCGCGTTGCCCGCCCAGTGCGCCTCCGGGACGCTGCCCAACTGCACGACGTTCGTCGCGGGGACCTACACCGGCGGCCTCGACGTCAGCAGCGGCAGCGGCGACGACGTGGGGGTCGGCGACCTGATGATGTTCACCAAGGGCAGCGTCAGTTCCCTTGTGTACGTGACCGCCGTCGACGGCAACCAGACGTTCACCTTCGCGACCGGCGACCCGATGAACCTCAACCAGTTCGGTGCGGGGCTGAACGGGACCGCCGACGACCTGCAGGCGAGCGCGCCGACCGGGAACAACACGGCGCTCGTCTCGCGCATCCGGATGATCTCGTATTACCTGGACACGTCGATCGATCCGACGACGCCGCGGCTGATGCGGCACCTGAACTGGGGGCCGCCCGCGCTGCCGGTCAACCAGCGGGGCATGGCGGTGGCGTTCGCCATCGACAACCTGCAGTTCTCCTACGACATGGTGGACGGCGACAGCAACCCGTCGAACGTGAAGATGGTGGCGGCCGACCTGGCCGGCACGGGCCGGTGCGCGCCCGACGCGTGCTCGCCCAACCAGATTCGGAAGGTGAACGTGTACCTGGCCGGGCGATCGGCCCAGACGTTCTCGGTGACCAAGCGGTTCTTCCGAAACGCCCTGGCGACGCAGGTCAGCCTTCGAAGCCTGGCGCTCGTCAACAGGTATCAGTAGGTCGAGGACTCTGGGACGAAAGGCACGACGATGAACGGCACGACCAACGACACACGGCGGCGGGCGCTCACGGCCAGGACGAACGGGCCGTCACGGGAACGGCGCGACCCTGACGATTCGGGAATGGCGCTGCTGTCGACGCTGCTCATCATGGGATTGATGTCGGCCCTGCTCATCGGCTTCTTCGCCGCCATCCGGGCCGACCAGGAGGCGAGCGGCATCAACCGCGATCAGACGCAGGCGTACGCGGCGGCCCATGCCGGGCTCGAGAAGCTCACCGCCGACCTCGGCGCGCTGTTCGTCGGGGGCAACTACAGCCCGACGGCCGCCCAGATCAACGCGCTGGCCGCCCAGCCGCCGACGCTCCCAGGGTTCAGTTTCCTGGCGCCGGACGGCAGCTCGGGGTACACGATCACCCAGCAGCCGCAAGTGGCCGCGACGGTTCCCAACGGGGCCTTCCAGGGGCTGCAGGCCCTGCTCACGCCCTACCAGGTGAACGTGACGGCGCGGGCGAGCGCGGCCACCCTGGGCGGCGCGGCCGAGGTGAAGATGCGGCGCGTCCTGCAGACCGCGGCGGTGCCGGTCTTCCAGTTCGGCGTGTTCTCGGAAAACGACCTGAGCTTCTTCCCCGGGGTCGACTTCGACTTCGGCGGCCGCGTGCACACCAACCAGAACCTCTACCTGGCCTCCCAGAGCTCGACGCTGTACTTGCGAGACGTCGTGACCGCCGTCGGCGAAGTCGTCCGCACGCACCTCGCCAACGGCGTCCCGATCGCGACCAGCGGCCATCTCGGCACCGTCAACATCGCCACCACGGGCGCCACGAGCCCCCCGTTCCGCGCGCTCAAGTGCGGCAACGGCAGTTGCAGCGGCTCGCCCCAGGAGGGCAGTGTCAACGTGGCCAGCGTGCCGCCGAGCACGCTGCAAACGGTCAGTGGGAAACCGACGATGGTGCTGGTGGCGGGCAACACGGCAAACGAGCCGACATGGACGAACGTGTCCACCGGCGCCTACGCCAACCGCATCCGCAACGGCCGCACCGGCGCCACGCGGCTCGACCTGCCCCTGGTGAGCGACGGCGCGATGCCGATCGACATCATCCGCCGCCCGTCGATCGTCGCGCCCGATACGACCATCGTCCTCGGCCAGCGGTACTTCAACATGGCCAGCGTCCGCATCCTGCTCTCGGACCGGGCGTCCGAGATCACCGGCCTGCAGACGGTGACCGCGACGGCGCCGGTGAATCTCGCGAAGCTCGCGCGCGACGCGACGTACCAGACGTCGCTCGGCATGACGGGCTACTTCGTGAACAACATCCCGCTTGCGCTCGAGGGAACCTACGTCAAGCCCACCACCACCGCGGGCTTCGGCTACCGCCTTCCTGCGGGCGCGCCGATCGCCGACGGTTACCTGAAGATCGAGCGCCAGGACCGGAACGGCAACTGGATCGACGTGACCGTCGAGATCCTCAAGCTCGGCTTCACCGGCCGCAACCTCTCCAACGCCGGCACGTGGAACAGCGAGGGCACGACGTGCGCGAGCTCGGCCAACGATGACCCGAGTCCGAACGCCGTCATCCGGCTGCAGCGCGTGCGCGACAAGCCCTCCACCTACACCTCGGGCACGAACGGGACGTGCGGCCACACCGGCAACAACGGTAGCCTCGGGACCTGGTCGAACGCCCCGACCGACTACATCCCGAACGTGCTCTACGACCCCCGCGAGGGCGCGAGGCGGGACGACCTGGCCGTCGGCTCTGTGCCGCTGGCCGGCGGCGTCATGCACTACGTGGAACTCGACGTGAAGAACCTGCAGACGTGGCTCGGGACTCACGCCGACACGATGGACGTCACCGGCTACGTCGTCTACTTCTCGGACCGCCGCGGCAACAAGAACCTCGGCGCCGACGGCGTGGCCAACCCGCGCACCGCGGCGGATGGCACCCTCTACCTTGCGGACGGCTTCGGCGACGACCAGGAGACGGGCGAATTCGGGTTCGAGGACATCCTCAACCCAGCGTCGGCGCAGAGCGTGTCGAACGGGACCCTCGACACCGGCGAGGACGCCAACGGAAACGGCGTTCTGGACACCTACGGCGGCGTGCCGAGGCTCTTTCCGACCGCCAGCACCGCCTACGCCCTCGCGGGCAACCCATCGTGGGCACTGGCGCACACCCCGGCGTGGCCCGCGGCCCTGACCGCAGCCGTCCTGAACTGGCCGCCGGCGACGGGCAAGGGCTACCAGGCCAGCACGACGTCCGGGCCCTCGACAGACAGCTTCTGGGCCCAGGGCACGCCGGTCACCCTCACCACGCCGATCGTGCCGGACGAGGCGCGGGTCAACCCGCCGGTGTTCTTCCGCCGGGCGCTCAAGATCGTCAACGGCGCCTACAGGGACGCCGCGGGAGTCGTGAGCCTCAGGCTGCCGCACAACGGATCGCAGGGCCTGGCGATCGTCGCCGAGAACCCCGCCTACGTGCAGGGGAACTTCAACGCCCCGAATGCCGCGGGTAGCGACTGGGGCGCGACACCGGGCACCGACCACGTCTCGGCCGCGGTGATCGCCGACGCCGTGACGCTGCTCTCGAACAGCTTCAACGACATCGGGAGCTTCCAGGCGCCGCACGACGTCACCTCCGCGGCGCGCGCCGCGGTCACGACGTGGTACCGGATGGCCGTCATCGCCGGAAAGGGGCCGACGTTCCCTCGACCGACGAGCAACACCGCCAACGACAGTCTCGACTTCGGCACCGACGGCGGTGCGCACAACTTCCTGCGCTACATCGAGAACTGGGGTGGAGACACGCTGAACTACCGCGGGTCGATCGTGAGCTTCTACACGAACCGCCAGGCCATCGGCATCTACAAGTGCTGCAAGGTGGTCTACTCACCACCCACGCGCGGCTACAACTTCGACGTCGACTTTCTCACCATCTCCCTGCTGCCGCCGCGGACGCCGATGTTCCGCGACATCAACACGCTCACGTTCCGCGAATTGCTCAGGCCGAATCAGTAGGCAGGCTCCCGGCTCCGGGCTTTGGGCTCCGGGCGGTGTCCGGCCCGGGGCCCGGGGCTTAGGGCTCAAGGCTCCAGGCTTCGGCGGGGCTGAAGCCCCGCCACACACGGTCCTGTGGGCCGTCCCCTTCAGGGGCGGCGGAGTCTGTGGTAGGCTTCCAAGCTGACCGTAATGGTCTTATAGAGGAGCCTTGTCATGAAATCCGACGACAACCTGATGGCGGCCTTCGCCGGCGAGAGCCAGGCCAACCGCAAGTACCTCGCGTTCGCGAAGAAAGCCATGGCCGACGGCTTCCCGCAGATCGCGAAGCTGTTCCGAGCCGCCGCGGCGGCCGAAACCGTGCACGCGCTCGCGCACTTCCGCGTGGCCGGGCACGTCAAGGACACGCTGAGCAACCTCGAGGCGGCCGTCGCCGGCGAGCACTACGAGTTCACGACGATGTATCCGGAATTCATCGCGACCGCCATCGCCGAGGGCAAGAAGGGCGCGCAGACGAGTTTCGAGCGGGCGAACGAAGTCGAGCAGACTCACCACGCGCTGTACAGCCGGGCGCTCGAGGCGGCGAAGACCGGGAAGGACCTGCCGCCGGCCGACCTGTACGTGTGCGAGGTCTGCGGCCACACCGTCGTCGGCGAACCGCCCGACGAGTGCCCGGTGTGCGGCGCGAAGCGAGAGAAATTCAGCAAGGTGGAGTGACCGAAGCCGGCGAATCCGTCGGCCTCGCCTTATACCCCCGCCGCCGCCAGCGCCTTCTCGAACTCGTCGGGGTGCCAGGCGCGCAACAGTCCCTCGCTCCGTTCGATGAGCCCCTTCCGGATCAGGCTCACCAGGCAATCCTCGAGCGTGAACGACCCTGTCTTGCGCGTGATCGTGATCTCCTGGTTCAGGTGCTGGAGCGCGTTCTTGCGGATGTGCTGCCTCGCCCCGTACCCGACCATCAGCATCTCGGCCGCCGGGATCCGCCCGCCGCCGATGCGCGGCAGCAGCGCCTGGATGAAGACCGCCGACAGCCCCATCGCGAGATCCTGCCTGATGGTCGGCTGCCGTTCGTTCGGAAAGTAATCCGCAATCCGGCCGACGGTCGACGCCACGTCGGTCGTGTGCATCGTCGTCAGCACGAGGTGCCCGGTCTGCGCGGCGGCGAGCGCGATGCGCATCGTCTCCGGGTCGCGCATCTCGCCGATGACGATGACGTCGGGCGACTGGCGGACGACGGCGCGAAGCGCGGTGGGGAAGTCCGGCGCGTCGGTCCCGATCTCCACCTGCTCGACCAGGCACTCGTCGTGGACGTGCTCGTACTCGATCGGGTCCTCGATCGTGACGATGTGGCGGCGGTCGCGCCGGTTGATCTCGTGCACGATCGCGGCGAGCGTCGTGCTTTTCCCTGAGCCGGTGGCGCCGCCAATCAAGACCAGCCCGTGCGGGATCCGCGACAGCAGCTCGACGTTGCCGGGGAGGTTGAGATTCGCGAGCCTGGGCACCCGCGCCGGCAGCGCGCGGATGGTCGCCGCCGGCCGGCCGCGCTCGTGATGGAGGTTGATCCGGAACCGGCCGAGGCCCGGCACCTTCCACGAGGCGTCGGCGATCCTGGCCTCGTCGTATCGATCTCTCGCGTAGGACGGCAGGGCAGGACGGACCACGCTCTCGATGTCGTCTCCGTCGAGCGCCGCCTCCTCGAGGCGGCTGACCTCCCCGTCGATGCGCACTGCGGGCGGGCTGCCCGCCACCAGCAGCAAGTCGGCCCCGTGCCGGGCCACCACCGCCCGCAGCCATTCTTCGAGCCGCCCGGTGTCGGCCGACATCGGCGTCTCGGCCTGCGGCACCAGGGCGTTCAACTCGTTCACGACCTCGTCGGGATCATCCCAGCTCATGGCGCTACCATCCGCCGGCCAGGAGGCCGGCGCTACACATTGCCTGCTGTGGCGCGAGCCTCATGGCTCGCGTCAAATCGACGGCCGACGCGCCGGCGACGCTGGCCGTTCGACCGGTTCGGGCTTATTATGCCCGCTATGACGCCAGAGGTGATTCGCCGGCTGCCGAAGACCGACCTCCACGTGCACCTCGACGGCTCGCTGAGGCTCCCGACGGTCATCGACCTGGCCCGCCGCCGGAAGACCGCGCTGCCGTCGTTCAGCGAGGCCGGTCTGCGCGAGATCGTCTTCCGGGACCACTACGCGAACCTCTCCGAATACCTGGCGGGATTTCAATACACCGTCGCCGTGCTCCAGGACCGCGAGGCGCTCGAGCGCGCGGCCTTCGAGTTGTGCGAGGACTGCCAGGCCGAGGGCGTGCGATACGTGGAGATCCGCTTCGCGCCGCAGCTTCACGTGCGGTCCGGGTTCGACTTCTCCGACGTCGTCAGGGCCGTGGACGCCGGGATCCGTCGGGCGTCGCGGGCGTTCAACGCGAGGCCGGAGGTGGCGTCTGGCCGCGAACCGCGTTTCGTGGCAGGCATCATCCTGTGCGCCCTGAGGGCGTTCACGCCGGAGCACTCCGAGGGCTACAAGCGGATCTTCGACGCCCTGCCCGAGGCGTCCCCGCGGGAGCTGTGCTCGGCGGCGAGCATCCAGGTGGCGCGCGCGGCGGCCCGCCTCAAGCACGACGAAGGGCTGCTCGTCGTCGGCGTCGACCTGGCGGGGCAAGAGCACGGCCACCCCGCCGAGGAGCACAGGCTGGCCTACCAGGTGGCGCACGAGGCCTTCCTCGGCAAGACCGTTCACGCGGGGGAGGACTACGGGCCCGAGTCGATCTTCCAGGCGATCGGCATGCTCCACGCCGACCGCATCGGCCACGGCACCTGGCTGTTCGACGCGTCGAAGATCAAGGAAGGGCGCATCGCCGACAAGCGGGCCTACGTCGAACGCCTGGCGCAGTTCATCGCCGACAAGCGGATCACGATCGAGGTGTGCCTGACGTCGAACCAGCAGACCGTGCCGGAGCTGAGCGCCGACCTGGCCCGGCACCCGTTCGCCGAGATGCGCAAGCGGAGGCTGTCGACCACCATCTGCACCGATAACCGCCTGGTGTCGAACACGACGGTCTCCAACGAGATCCGCCGCGCGACCGAGGCGTTCGCGCTCACCGAGCGCGAGGTGCGCGACATCCTGATTTACGGCTTCAAACGCAGTTTCTTCCCGGGAACCTACCTCGAGAAGCGGGCGTATGTCCGCGAGATGATCAATTTCGCCGACCGGATCCTCGACACGACGAACCCCAATTCGTAGGGCGGGCCGCGAGGCAGCGGCGCACGGCTGAAGCCGTGCGCTATCTGCCGATCACTTGAGGATTCCCGGATCGCGCAGGGCCGCTGCCCAGTAGCTTCAGATAGCGCAGGGCTGAAGCCCTGCGATGACGCCACCCGACGCCGGACGTATCCGCCACTCTGGAGAACTCAGCCATGAATCGACGCCGTCTGTTGATGCCGATCCTCCTCGTCGCCGCACTCATCTTCCTGTTGCAGCCCGCGCCGCGCGCCGCGTCCACGCAGGCCCCGGCCGCCGTCGTGCCAGCCCAGGCAACGCCCGCCAAGGCGACCGCGCCGCGGCCGATGGAGCTGGCAGACATCCTGGCCTGGAAGAGCGTGAATCAGGCCGTGCTGTCACCCGACGGCCGCTGGTTCGCCTACCGGCTGTCGCCGCTCGACGGCGACAGCGAGGTCATCGTCCGCGAGACGCAGGGCAAGAAGACGCACCATTTCGCCGTCGGCGACACGAGGACGACGCCAGGGATGCTGGCCTTTTCAGACGACTCGAACTGGCTGGCCTTCAACGTGGCGCCGGCCAAGAAGGACGCGGCCCAGCTGAAGAAGCAGCACAAGCCCGTGCAGAACAAAGTCGTCATCGTCAACCTGGCCGACGGCAGCGAGACGCGAATCGACAAGATCCAGCGGTTCGCCTTCGCGGGCGAGCGCGGCGGGTGGATCGCGCTCAAGAAGTACGGCGCAGACGCGCCGGGCGGCGGGGCGACCCCCTCCGCTGGCCCCGCGCCGGCCGCCGGGGCCTCCGCCGGCACGGCAGCCGACGAGCGGCCGAAGGGCACCGACCTCGTCCTCCACGAGCTCTCGACCGGATCTGAACTCAACCTCGGGAACGTCAACGAGTTCGCCTTCGACAAGAGCGGCCGGTTCCTGGCCGTGACCATCGACGCGGCCGACAAGCTCGGCAACGCCCTCGTCCTCCACAACATGGAGACCGGCACCGTGTCGCCGCTCGACAGCGGCAAGGCGTCGTACGAGCGGCTCGCGTGGACCGAGAAGGGCGACGGTCTCGCCGTGCTGAAGGGCACCGAGGACAAGCGCTACAAAGACAAGGTCTACGCCGTCGTCGCGTTCACGAAACTCGGCCAGCCGAAGCCGGAGAAGACCGTCTACGACCCGGCCTCCGACAAGACGTTCCCGGACGGGATGGCGATCAGCCCCAACCGGACGCCGGCGTGGACCGAGGACCTCTCGGCGCTGACGTTCGGGATCCGCAAGCCGAAGAAGTCGGATGCGAAGCCGGATGCGAAGCCGGACGCCAAGCCTGGCGCCGCCGAGTCGGCGCCCGCGGCTCCGCCCGCCGCGGACGACGCCACGCCCGACGAGGAGAAGCCGGACGTCGTGATCTGGAACTATCAGGACCCGCGGCTGCAGTCCGAGCAGCAGGTGCAGGAGCAGGCGGACAAGAACTTCAGCTTCCTCTCGATCTACCGGGTGGACGACAAGAAGTTCATCCGCCTCGCCGACGAGAGCGTGCGCTCGGTGTCGGCGGGGCCCAGGGCGCAATACGCCATGGGCTTCGACGTCCGCGAGTACGAGCTCGAGGGCAATCTCGACGGCCGCAATTACCAGGACGTGTACGTCGTCAACATGCGGACCGGGGAACGCAAGCTCGCGCTCAAGAAGGCGCGCTGGGTGAACCAGGCGGCCACCGACGGCACGAAGTTCCTCTACTACGACGACGGAAACTACTTCGTCTACGACATGACGACGGGCCAGTCCGCCAGCATCACCAGGACGGTGCCGACCTCCTTCATCAACGTCGAGAACGACCAGAACGTGGTCAAGCCGCCCGTGCCGGCGCTCGGCTGGACCAAGGACGGCGACGCCGTGATCCTGTCGGACGGCTGGGACCTCTGGAAGGTGCCGGCCGCCGGGGGGCAGGCGGTCAACCTCACGGTGAACGGCCGCAAGGACGGGATCCGGTACCGGCGGCTGCTGCGCCTCGACCCCGACGAGAAAGGGTGGGACCTCTCGGCGCCCCGCTACGTGGACATGTTCGGCGAGTACACGAAGAAGGGCGGCGTCGCCAGGCTCGAGCCGGGCAAGGCCGGCGTGCAGCCGCTGGTGTTCGAGGAGGCGACGTTCGGCCTGCTGAAGGCGAAGAAGGCGGACGTCTACCTCTACACGAAATCCACGCCGTCGGCGCCGGGCGACTACTACCTTTCCGACGCGGGGCTGAAGGGCGGAACGAAGCTGACCGACCTCGGCGAACAGGTCAAGGCATTCACCTGGTCGAGCGGGGCGCAGATCGTGGACTACACCGTGACGCTCGGCAAGGGCGGGCCGACGAAGAAGCTGCAGGCGTCGCTCTTCCTGCCGGCGAACTACGTGAAGGGGAAGAGCTACCCGACGCTGGTCTACATCTACGAGAAGCTGTCGCAGGGGCACTACGGGTTCACGACACCGAGCGCCAACGGGTTCAACAAGTCGGTCTACACGAGCAACGGCTACGCCGTGCTGATGCCGGACATCACCTACCGGCTCAACGACCCCGGCATGTCGGCCGTCTGGTGCCTGACCGCCGCCGTCAAGGCGGCCGTCGCCACCGGCGTCGTCGATCCGAAGCACATCGGCCTGCAGGGGCACTCGTGGGGCGGCTACCAGACGGCGTTCACCCTGACGCAGACCGACCTGTTCGCGGCCGCCGTGGCCGGGGCGCCGCTGACCGACATGGTCAGCATGTACAGCCTGATCTACAAGAACAGCGGCGGGGCGAACCAGGCGATCTTCGAGAGCAGCCAGGGGCGCTTCCTCGGCGGTTACTGGGACAACTGGGAAGCCTACGTGCGCAACTCGCCGGTCAACTTCGCGAAGAACGTGAAGACGCCGCTCGTCATCCTGCACAACGACAAGGACGGGGCGGTCGATTTCACGCAGGGCGTGGAGTACTTCAATACGCTCCGCCGCCTGGGCAAGCCGGTCGTCATGCTGGAGTACCCGGGCGAGAACCACGGCCTGGCGAAGCCGCCGAACCAGCAGGACTACACGGTGCGCATGAAGGAGTTCTTCGACCACTTCCTGATGGGCAAGCCGGCGCCCGACTGGTGGACGAAGGGAGTGCCGCGGCTCGAGATGGAGGACTACATGAAGCAGCAGCTCGAGACGCGGAAGAAGGCGGCGAAGGCGGAGGAGAAGAAGTAGATAGCTGGCGGCGGATCACGGTCGAAGGACGGGAGATTGGTTGGCCGGCGGCCGATCATGGTCGGAAGCCGGGAAGCGAAGTGGCTGGCAGCGGACGGCAGGCACGGCCGAGAGTCGAAAGCCCAGAGCCGAGAGCCGGCTTTGCTACACTTCGGGTATGCCTGACGGGACCGAGAGGATGACGGCGCTCGTCACCGGCGCGTCGGCCGGGATCGGCGCCGCCATGGCGCGCGAGTTCGCGGCGCACGGGTTCGACCTGGTGCTGACCGCGCGGCGGGCCGACCGGCTCGAGGCGCTGGCGCGGGAACTCGCGGCCGCTCACGGCTGCTCTGCCCACGTCATCGTGGCGGACCTGGCCGACCCGGAGGCGCCTGCTCGCCTCTTCGACGAGGTCTCGCGCGCGGGCCTCACCATCGACGCCCTCGTGAACAACGCCGGCTATGGATTGCCCGGCGGCTTTCTCAGCTCCGACTGGGCGGCGCACCGGGCGTTCATCCAGGTGATGGTGGCCTCGGTCACCGAGCTGTGCCACCTGTTCGCGCCGGGCATGGTCGCGCGGCGCCGCGGCTTCATCGTCAACGTCGCGTCGGTGGCGGGTCTCCTGCCGGGGACGGCCGGGCACACGCTTTACGGCGCGGCCAAGGCGCTCGTCATCCGCTTCTCGGAGTCGCTCGCTCTCGAGTTGCAGCCGGCCGGCGTGCACGTCACCGCCCTGTGCCCGGGGTTCACTTACACCGAGTTCCACGACGTGAACAACATGCGCGGCCAGGTGAGCCGGCTGCCGCGCTGGATGTGGATGAACGCCGACACGGTCGCCCGCCAGGCGTACGACGCGGTGATGCGCGGCGACATCGTATGCGTCAACGGGCGAGTGAACCGCGCGATCGTCGCCCTCGCGCGGTACACGCCGCAGTGGATTGTCAGCCGCGTCGCCCTGCGCGCGGCGAAGAAGTTCAGAAGAATCTAGGCTGGACAGACCATCTCGCGATCGTGCGATCTTGCGAAGTCGAGGCTTCAGGCCACAGGCTTCGGGCGGTGTCCCGCCTGGCACGCTGTACGCGACGAGGAAATCCCGTGGCGCGGCCTGAGGCCTGTAGCCCGTAGCCTGAGGCCCGCAGCCCGAATCCAGACGAGGCCGCCAGCCGTCGGCCCTCAGCCGTAAATCACTCGGTCCAGAACTCGCCGAGGCTGAATTCGATGGCCTCGAACGGCTCCGCCCGAAGCGTGGCATCGCCTGCATGCGTAACCAGGATGCTCCACCTGCCGCCCTCGAGGCGCAGGACCTCGAGCGTCCGCGCAATCGGATCCATCAGCCACGCGTGGCCAACGCCTTCCCGGGCGTAGATGCCCAGCTTCTTCGCCCTGTCCAGCGAGGCCGTGGAGGGCGAGAGAATCTCGCATATCCAATCTGGCGCGAGAGGGAAGTAGGCGGTCTCCGGCACGTGAGGCATGCGCGCGCGGCGCCAGCCGGAGAGATCCGGCACCAGCACGTCGGGCCCGAGGTGGAGTTCCGGTTCGGCCAGGATCCACCAGCCGCCGGGACCGCCGCGGCCCGAGTCGAACGCCGAGCCCAGCAGGCCTGTCACCCTGGCGTATGCCACCGCATGACGCGGCGCGGGCCGTGGAGAGGCGTGCAGTTCGCCGTCCACGATCTCGGCCACCAGGTTGTCTGGTAACGCGACGAGATCCTCGTACGTCGCGGGTCGCTCGAACGGCGGGACCCTCGGCACGATTCGCATTGTACATCGTCGTGCACGAGCGGTACCAGCGTGACGGCAGGGCCAGCAACGGCGCGATCGGGCGAGAATTCGAGCAGCTTCAGGTCCGTGCGCGACGATACCCACGGTCAGGGTTGGCCAGAACAGCAACACCGCTCGCCGCTCGGTGCGCAGATGTCGCCAGTCGCTCTTCTGCAAGCTCGGGCTGTCCCGAATTCATCGCGTCACGGCTTATGCCGTCGTCAGCCGCGAGTCGCGAGCCGCGAGCCTACTCCACCCAGAACTCGCCGAGGCTGAACTCGATGGCCTCGAACGGCTCCGCCCGAACCGTGGCATCGCCTGCATGCGTGACCAGGATGCTCCACCTGCCGCCCTCGAGGCGCAGGACCTCGAGCGTCCGCGCAATCGGATCCATCAGCCACGCGTGGCCGACACTCTCTCGAGCGTAAATCCCGAGCTTCTTCGCCCGGTCCAGCGAGGCCGTGGAGGGCGAGAGAATCTCGCATACCCAGTCCGGCGCGAGGGGGAAGTAGGCAGTCTCCGGCACGTGGGGCATGCGCGTGCGGCGCCAGCCGGCGAGATCCGGCACCAGCACGTCGGGCCCGAGGTGGAGTTCCGGTTCGGCCAGGATCCACCAGCCGCCCGGACCGGTGCGCCCCGAATGGAACGCCGGGTGCAGCAGAGCGGTGATTCCTGCGTAGGCCACCGCATGGCGCGGCGCGGGTCGCGGGGAGGCGTGCAGCTCGCCGTCCACGATCTCGGCGACCAGGTTGTCTGGTAACGCGACGAGATCCTCGTACGTCGCGGGGCGCTCGAACGGCGGGACCCTCGGCACGATTCGCATTGTACATCGTCGTGCACGACCGGTACCAGGGTCGGCGGAGGTCCGGATGACCCGAAGATCACGCGAGAAAGCGAGGATCTTTTAGGTTCGTGGTCGGCGCGTTGCACCACCAGGTCTGGCAGGGATAGCAGCCCCGCTTGCCGCTCGGTGTGCAGGTATCGCTAGTCTCCCCTCGGTACCAGCCGGCCCTGGTTCACCTGCGTGACACCGCCGCCAGTCATGACCCAGTTTCAGTGTTGTCCCCGGAGCCTCCGATGCCACCAGAGCAGGGTGGCGGCGACCATGACGCCGCCCGCCAGCGAGGCGCCGAGAAACCCTCGCGACTCGGGCACGCCGATGAGCGTGCACACCACCATGCCGACGACGAAGAACAGCCCGCCGACGTCGCCGCCCACCTTGATCCGCGAACAGTTGATCTCCGGGTAGTCGTCTTCGCGAGTGCGGCCGCCGTGGCCTTCGGAGCCCATACAGCCTCCTTCCGCGAGCGTTCGCGCTACTGGGCCTTCGCCGCTTCGCCGGGCGCCATCGCGCCGGGCCCCGGCCCGCCGGGCCCCATCCCGCCGAGCGCCGCCGTGCCCAGCATCCCGCCGAGCCCCATCGTCTCCACGACCGACGAGGGGACGATGACCATCGAGCCGCGTTCCTTGATGGCCTCGTAGAGCATGTTCATCGCGCGCAGGTGCAGGGCGATCGGGTTGTCGCGGTAGACCAGCGCCGCCTGGGCGAACTTGTCGGAGATCTCGGTCTCCGCGGTGCCGAGAATGATGCGCGCCTGGCGCTCGCGCTCGGCCTGGGCGCGCCGTGACATCGCGTCCTCGAGTTCCTTCGGGATGTTCACGTCGCGAATCTCCACCGACTGCACGGTGATGCCCCAGGGGCTTGTCTTCTCGTCGAGGATCCGCTGCAGCTCGTGGCCCAGCGTCTCGCGCTCGGTGATCATCTGCGCCAGCTCGTGCCGGCCGATCGACTCGCGCAGCGCCGTCTGGGCGCTGAGCGCGATTGCCTCGGCGAAGCTCGCCACCTCGAGGATGGCCTTCTCCGCGTTCCAGACGACCCAGAAGACGATCGCGTCGACGTTCACCGGCACCGTGTCGCGCGTCAGCGCCGTCTCGGCCCGGACGTCGGTCACGCGGATCCGCTGGTCCACGTATTCGCTGACCGTGTCCACGATCGGGATGACGTGGAACCAGCCCGGTCCCCGAAGCCCGCGGTAGCGCCCGAGGCGAAGGACCACCACCTTCTCCCACTGATCAGCAACTCGGATGGCGAACAGGAAGTAGACGCCGACGAGGGCACCGACGATGACCGGCGCCACGTGGCTGGTCAGCGCGGTAATGAGCCCGCCGGCGATCACGAATCCGGCGAACAGCGCGCCCCCGACCGAGCTCGACGACTTCGTGCGGCCTGGGCCGGGCGTGAACAATTCCATCCCTCTGCTCATGATTGCCTCCCTTGCTCGGCAAGGAACTCCTGGAGTCGTTCGATCAGGGCAGCGGCGGAGAAGCCGGCGCCACCTGCCCGGGCGACGAACTCGCCGACAAGCTGGTCGAGCTGCCGCTGCCGCTCGGCATCGTCGGGCTGGACCGGGACGGTCGTGACGAAGGTGCCCACGCCCTGCTGCGTGTTGAGAACGCCGCGGATCTCGAGCTCGCGGTAAGCGCGGACGACGGTGTTGGGATTGATGGCGAGGTCGACGGCGAGCTGGCGGACGGTGGGCAACTGGTCGCCGGGTGCGAGGGTGCCGGCGGCGATCCCGCCCAGGATCTGGTCGATGATCTGGCGATAGACGGGCACGCCGCTGGCCATGTCGCGGCGGAAGAGCGGGCCGAAGCTCGTCCTGTTCATATCCGTATATGAGTGTATTAATATACTAATACAATGTCAAGACCATTCTTGGGCTGAAGGCTGGAGGCTGGGGGCTCGCGACTGGCGGCCCGATTCCTCGGCGTTCCGCCTTCGTCGCATGCTCGACTTCGGCGGACAAGCATTACCGATTTCTCAATCGTCAGTTCCGATCCCTCATCGTCAGAACCGATTCCTCAATCGTCAGAACCGATCCCTCTGCGTCAGTTCCGATTACGAGTGATACCATCCGCCCGTGGCTCTCACCGTCATCCTCGGCCTGGTCTTGACGCTTGCGGCGACGTTCGTGTCGCTGGCCCTGCTGGTTCGCACGGCGTTCGGCCGCGTGCCGCACGCGATCACGTTCCTGCCCGTTCCGCTGGTCCTATACAACCTGTGGATGTCGGCTCGGCTGGTGGACGCGTGCCTCCGGCAGTTCGTCCTGACGACCATGACGCCGGCGTCCGCCATGCGCCTGATGGCGCTTGTCTTCCTGGCCGGCGCCCTGTTCGCGGTCGGCTGTCTCTACGGCTGCGTGTCGGTGGTGCACCAGTTGCTCGGCGGCAGGGCGGCACGACGGGTGCGCCGCGGCACAAAGCACCTGGCGCTTCTCTACTCGGCGTTGCTCGTCGTCGGGTGGAGCGCGTATCAATTCCAGGCGAGCACGGCGCTCTTCACGCCGCTGCGCGGCGCGCTGGCCGCAGCGTCGTACCCGCTGGCCCTGGCGGCGTGGATCTGGCTGCTGGCTGGCGCGCGTTCGCTGCCCGAAGCGTCGTGGCGCGCAAGCGTCGTGACGCTCGCGCGCGCCTACGTGGCGTTGTTCTCGGTGATGACGGTCGTCGCGGTGGTGCGGGACCGGCTCTGGGCAGCCAGCCCCGCGGTGCCGCTGGTGGTGGACGTCTTCCTCGTGCTGATCTACACGCTCATCACCGTGCTCTGGGTCGAGTCGGTTGAGCGGGCGGCGCAAGGGGCCTCGGCTCACCACGCGATGCCGTAATCCTCCCCGTGGTTGCTCGACCCGCCCCACATCGTCCCGTGGAGGCGGTCGAAGAAGATGGCGTTGATCGGCCCCGAGGTCAGCTTCAGGTAGTCCAGCTTGTAGCCGCGCCGTGCGAGATCCTCCCGCACCCAGGGCGGCATCTCGTCGTTGAGCGTCATCCGCCCCGGCTCCGCGCGGTGGTCGCCGAACGTGCTGTGCATCTGGTAGCTGTTGAAGTTGGCCGCTTCCGTCGCCTGCTGGACGTTCATGCCGAACTCGACCATGTTCAGGAAGAACTGGAGCAGGTTCTGGTCCTGCGTGTCGCCGCCCTGGACCGCAAACGCGAGATACGGCTTGCCGTCCTTGAGCGCGAGGCTGGGCGTGAGCGTCGAGCGCGGGCGCTTGCCGGGCGTGACGACGTTGAACGGGCACATCGCTTCGTCGAGGACGAACGCCTGCATCCGCTGACTCATGCCGACGCCGGTCCGGCCGGCGATGGTGGCCGGGACCCAGCCGCCGCTCGGCGTGACCGACACCACCCAGCCTTCCTCGTCGGCCGCCTCGATCGACGTCGTGCCGGCGGTGAAGGCCTCCTCAAACGTGCGGTTCCCCTCGGCGCCGGTCGCCTTCGGAGGCGGAGGCGGCCAGTTGGCGAGGAACTTCGTGTAGGGATTCGTCTCGCCCTGGAACGGATACGGATCGCCGGGCTTCACGTTGGGATCGTTCCTGTCCCAGTTGATCAGCTTCGTCCGCTCGCGCGCGTACTCTTTCGACAGCAGCCCCTTGAGCGGCGTGGCCGGGGGCATGTACGGGTCGCCGTAGTAGAAGTCGCGGTCGGCGTACGTCAGGTTCATCACCTGGTAGAGGGTGTGGATGTAGCGGGCGCTGTTGTAGCCCATGGCCTTGAGGTCCATCGGCTCGAGCATGTTCAGCGCCTGCAGCATCACCGGCCCCTGCACCCACGTGTTCAGCTTGTAGACGTCGATGCCCTTGTAGCGCGTCGCGACCGGCTCCTCGATGTGGACTTTCCAGTTGGCGAGGTCCGCCTCGGTGATGAGACCGCCCAGCTCGCGCGAGCCGCGCACGAACTCGCGCGCGATGTCGCCCTTGTAGAACCGGTCGTAGGCGGCGTAGATGGCGTCCTTGCGGCTCTTGCCCGCCGCGCGCGCCGCTTGCTCGGCCTCGACCAGCTTGCGGAGGGTGGCCGCGAGGTCCGGCTGCTTGAAGACTTCGCCGGCCTCCGGCGCCTCGTGCGGCTGGCCCAGGTGCGGGAGGAAGACGGCCATCGACGGCGGCCATTTCTTGATCTCGCGCTTCTGGCGCTCGATGGTGTCGGTGAGCTGCTGCTCGATCGGATAGCCGTCGGCCATCTGGATGGCCGGCGCGAGCACCTCTTTCAGGCTCATCGTGCCGAACTCGGCCAGCATGGTCATCAAGCCGCCCGGCGTGCCCGGCGTGACGGCGGCGAGCGGGCCGTACTCGGGCGGATACGCCATCCCCTTGCTGCGGAAGAATTCCGGCGTGGCGCCGGTCGGCGCGACGCCGAGCCCGTTGATCGCGATGACCTTGCCGGTCTTCGGGTTGTAGATGAGCGCCTGCGTCTCGCCGCCCCAGCTGAGCGTGTCCCACATCGTGCAGACCGACGCGAGCATCGCGCACGTGGCGTCGATCGCGTTGCCGCCCTTCTCGAAGATCTTCGCGCCGGCGGTGGCGCCGAGCGGCTTGCCGGTGATCGCCACCCAGTGCCGGCCGTGGAGCACCGGCTTCACGGTCCGCTGAGCCGACACGGCCAGTCCAAGGCCGACCAGCAGGACGAGCAGGAGGAGGAATCTGGTGCGCATGGGGGGAACAGTACTACAGGAAGCTGCGAGTGGGAGAATGGGGATACGGGGCAGCGGATCACGGTCCGCGGACGGGAAACGGAGCGGCTGGCAGCGGAGCACGCGCGACACGGCCTTCGGCCGTCAGCCCTCAGCCTTCGGCCGGATTCGGCCCGAAGCCTGAAGCCCGAGGCCTGCAGCCAGAGGTGCGGAGATGATGGACAAGGTTGTCGTGATCACCGGGGCCAGCAGCGGGATTGGAGCGGCGCTGGCCGAACTTCTGGCCGCTCGCGGGGCGTCGGTGGTGCTCGCCGCGCGCCGGGCGGCGGTCATCGCCGATATGATTGAATCACGCCGCCCCGACGTCTACACGCGCCAGGGATCGCGACAGCGGGTGGCGGATTACTACGCGACCATTGGGGAGGACGCGTAGAGCAGTGACGCTTCGTAGTGGCTGGTGATCAGTGGCGAGTGGCCAGTGTGTCACGCGTGATCGACTGACCACTGATCACTGGCCACTGACCACTACTACAGAACCGTCAGCCCCCTGACAGTGAGGAGCTCATGGAAATTCGTCTCTACCAAATCGATGCCTTTGCCGATCGGTTGTTCGGCGGCAACCCAGCCGCGGTCTGCCCCCTCGAGGCGTGGCTGCCCGACGAGACGATGCAGAAGATCGCGTTCGAGAACAACCTGTCCGAGACCGCGTTCTACGTGCCGACCGAGCGCGGCTTCCACATCCGCTGGTTCACGCCCGCCGTGGAGGTCGCCCTGTGCGGGCACGCGACGCTCGCCACGGCGTACGTCATCTTCACCTACGACCGGTATCCGGGCGACACGATCGAACTCGCGTCGAAGAGCGGCCCGCTGAAGGTGAGGCGTGAAGGGGAGCTGCTCGTGCTGGACTTCCCGGCCGGCCGCCCGGAGCCGGCGCCCGCGCCTCCGGGGTTGCTCGACGCGCTCGGCGGCAAGCCGGTCGAGACGCTGAAGGGGAAGACCGACTACCTGGTCGTCTACCAATTCGAGGAGGACGTGGCCACGCTCGCGCCCGACATCCCCGCCCTCGGCCGCGTCGAGGCCCGCGGCATCGTCGTCACCGCGCCCGGCCGGCAGGTGGATTTCGTGTCGCGCTTCTTCGCGCCGCGAGTCGGCGTCGCCGAGGACCCGGTCACCGGCTCGGCGCACACGATGCTGACGCCCTACTGGTCGGCGAGGCTGGGCAAGCCGGTCCTCACGGCGATGCAGCTCTCGAAACGCCGGGGGCGGCTGCGCTGCCGCCTGGCCGGCGACCGGGTGGAGATCGCCGGGCGGGCCGTCCCGTACCTGCAGGGAACGATCACGATCTGAACATCTTGCGATCGTGCGATCTGGCGAACCGGTACGCCGCCGGCCGGCTACCGCGCTTTCTTCAGTGGCGGGGCGGCATCGATCGGTTCGCCGAGAACATCGTCGACCTCACCGGTTCGGCCGAGCCGCGCCCACATCTTGCGATAGACGAGCTCGAGCTGCCTCCGCTCGACCACGCGGAGCGCGATCTCGTTGGCCAGCCGCTCGGTCTGCAGAAACGGGTGGTGCGTGAAGATCCAGACGTGGCCCAGCTCGTGGGCCAGCGCCGCATCGAGCTCGTCGCTCGTCAGCTCCTCGAGGAACACGGCGTCGATCGACAGGTGGAACGGGCCACCACGACCGTTCTCCGTTTCGACCGACAGCAACAACTTGTTCGCGGGCACGACGGCCACCTGTACCGTCTCGCGGATGGCGAGCCGGCCGCGGAGGCCGTCGACGGCCGCCTGGATGGCGTTGAGGCGCAGCGCCGCCGGGCTCGCCGGCCCAGCCAGCGCCGGCACTCCCGTGAAGAGCGCGAGACAAGAGACGAACACGACGGCAGCGGCCGTGCTGGCAATTGGCGCTTGCGACCTTGGATTCATCGGCGGGGAACCTGGCTCAACGAACGCGAAGTCCGGGATAGTGGGAACCGTCTCGAGGCTGACCTTGTCTGCGGCACGAAGCGCCTGATTAATAGTGCAGCCGGCCGCGCCTGTCAAGCCGAGATCCGCCTGGTCGAGGCGGCGAACCTCAACCGTTCGGCACGGCAGACCTCGGGCCGCACCGTGTAAAAAGCGCCGCGCCCGGAAGTCTGTTCACGATCCCGCGCGCGTGGAGCCCGGATTCTGGTGCGCTTCACGGCTGCTCGGTGTCGCACGGATCTTGCACCCTGCCCGCCCGGAGGTGTGCAGAATGACAAGCAAACTGACTCAGCTCATCATGGCGATGGCGATTGCCGCCACTACGGTCGGCCTGCCGGCGTCCCTCGCGGCGCAGACTCGCGTCGCTCGGAAGCACCAGGCCGCCACACAGGAGATGTCGCTGACGGGCACGCTCGACAAGGTCGACGTGAGCGCCAAGACGATCACGGTCAAAAAGGAAGACAACTCGACGATCATGTTCTCCTTCACCGACGACACGAAGATCGTCGGCGCAGAACAGGGCGTGGCCGGCCTGGCGACGATGAACGGCGCCCAGGTGACCGTCCGCTACACCGTGGAGGGCGAGTCGAAGGTGGCCACCGAGATCGACGTCCGCAAGTAACGCCGTTCCCCGCGCTCGGCCGTCGAGATCTGCGGTTCCAGGGCCGGCGAGGCCGGCGGGGCCGCAGGTCTCGAACCGAGCGTGACGGAGGGCCATCCTCACGCCGGCGTCCGGCGATTCTCGGCGTCGATCCGCTCGGTTGCGCGAAGGAGCGAGGGCCTCGCCGCCCGCTCGGTCACCACTCCGTCGTCGACGGCGCGCCGGAGCGCGCTGCGCTCGGCAAGCGCCAGTCGCAGTCGGGCGATGCGCCGCTCGTCGTCGGCCACCGCCGGGTTCGCCTGCTGCGACACGGCGATGGCCGTATCGATCGACCTCAGCCTGGTCTTGAGTTCCGCCTCGAGTTCTTCCTGCACCGAGGCGGTGACGAGGTGCCGTTCGGCCAGCACCCGCAGTTCCGTCCACGCCCCTGCCACCGCGAGCTGCTCGGCCTTGAGGCGCGCGTAGGGATCCTCGCCCGTCGGGCCCAGGCCGAGCCACGAGACGAGCGGACGCATCGTGGCGCCCTGCACCACGATCGACAGCGCGACGACCCCGAACGTCAGGTTGAGGATGAGCGCCCGCCCGGGCAGGGCCGCCGGCACGCCGAGCGCCAGGGCGATGGAGACGCCCCCGTGGAGGCCGCCCCAGAAGAGCACGTGCTGCCAGGCCAGCGGGATCCGCGGCGAGAGCCGGTTGCTCAGCGGCGTGAGCGAGTAGACCGTCAACATCCGGCCCAGGAGCACCGCCGCGGCTGCGAGGCCGATCGGGCCGGCGGCGCCAACCAGGTCCCGGACGTGCACGGCGATGCCGATGAGCAGGAAGAGCAGCGAGTTGATGACGAAGGCCAGGTACTCCCAGAACCCGACCAGCGCGACCCGCGTGGTCGAGCTCATGCCCCTGACGACGCCTACGTTGCCGACGACCAGCCCGGCCGCCACCGTGGCGATCACGCCGGAGACGTGCAGGTGCTCCGCCGCCAGGTACGAGCCGTACGCGATGATGGTCGTGAGCGTGATCTCGACGCGGGCCTCGTCCACGAAGGAGGTGAGCTTGCTGCCCGCGTAACCCAGTCCCGCGCCGAGGGCCGCGCCGCCCAGGGCCATCGTGGCGAAGCGCGTGACGCCCTGGCCGATGCCGACGCTCGCGCCGAGCGCCGCCGCCAGCAGGATCTGGAAGAGGACGACGGCCGTGCCGTCGTTGAAGAGGCTCTCGCCCTCGACGATCAGCGTCAGGCGGCGGTGGAGCCCCAGCTCGCGGAACAGCGCGACGACCGAGATCGGGTCGGTCGCGCTGATGAGCGCGCCGAAGACGAGCGCGGACGCCACCGGCAGGCCGAGCCACAGCGACACCGCGTAGCCGGTGGTCAGCGTGGCGACCACCACGCCGGCGGCCGCCAGCACCGCGATCGGCCAGACGTTCTCCTTGAGCTGGCGAAGGTCGAGGTGCAGGCTCGATTCGAAGAGCAGGCCCGGCAGGAAGAGCGTGAAGACGATCTCCGGCGTCAGGATGTCGAATCGGCCGGGCGCCATGCCGATGGTGGTGAGGACCGACGAGATCGGCCCGCGCACCAGATCGATCCCGATGCCCGCGAAGACCAGGGCCGCGGTGTACGGCAGGCGGAGGCGGCTGGCCAGCAGCGCCACCGCCGAGGCGGCGAGGAGCAGCAGGAGCAGCAGTTCGACCAGCGATGTCGCAGACGCCATGCGTGTTCGCCCTCCACCCCGACGCGCTGCACCGCCCCCGCCGTCCAGCGTACACCTCCATGGCGTGCCGTCAACTCGGCAGGCCGTCAAAGGCGTTAGACTGAACTACGCCGTCCTGGAGGTCTAGATGCCGTCACGACGACTGACGTGCGCGTTCGCTTTCGCGGTCCTGGCGCTTGCCGTTTCCGCGGCCCTCCCGGCACACGCCGCCCCTCCGGCCACGCCACCGGCGCCGGCCGCCGCGCCTGGTGCGCGGCCGGCTGGCGCGCCTGTCATCGTCGCGGGCCAGACGCTGTTCTACGTTCCGGCCAGGATGTTCACGTTCTCCCCCGAGGATCGCGCGAAGACCATTGCCGAGCGGGTGCAGTGGCTGTCGGGCCAGTCCGCCGCGCAAATCCGCGCCCTTCATACGGAGGACGCCGAGACGACGACGGCCATCGTGTCCGACCAGGTCGTGGTCGCGACGGTCACCGATGCGGACGCGCAGGCCGCTGGCAAGACGCGCCAGGAACTGGCGAACGATTACACGCAGGTGATCCAGCGCGCGGCGCTGGCCTTGCGCGACGAGCACAGCCTGCGCACGATCCTGTTCGGCGCCCTCTACTCGCTGATCGCCACCGTGCTCCTCCTGGTGCTCTTCACGCTCCTCAGCCTCGGCTTCAGGAGGCTCTACACCACGATGGAGTCATGGCACGGCGTCTACATCCGCTCGATTCGGATTCAGAAGCTCGAGCTGGTGCCTGCCGAGCGGATCACCAGCCTGCTGCTTGCGGCCGCGCGAGCCGGGAGGCTGGTGATTTCCCTCGCCTTGCTGTACGCCTACGTGACGACGGTGACGAATTTCTTCCCCTGGACGAGGGGATATTCCCAAACCCTGATCGGTTATCTCCTGACGCCGCTGCGGATCGTCTGGAACGCCCTGACGAGCTACGTGCCAGATCTGTTCTTCGTGGTGGTCATCTTCGCTGTCGCGTACTACGTGACGAAGTTCGTGAAGTTCCTGTTCGGGGAGGTCGCCAACGGAAGCCTCTCGATTCCCGGCTTCTTCGCGGAATGGGCGATGCCGACCTACAGGATCGTCCGGTTCCTGATCATCGCGTTCACGCTGGTCGTCGCGTTCCCGTATCTTCCCGGCTCGAAGTCCCCGGCGTTCCAGGGGGTGTCGATCTTCTTCGGCGTGCTGCTTTCTCTCGGGTCGTCCTCCGCGGTTGCCAACGTCGTGGCTGGAACGGTGCTGACCTACACGCGCGCATTTCAGCTGGGGGACCGCGTTCAGATCGGGGACACCGTGGGGGACATCGTCGAGAAGACCCTGCTCGTCACGCGCATCCGCACCATCAAGAACGTGGACATCTCCATCCCGAACGGCATCGTGCTCAGCAGCCACATCATCAACTTCAGCTCTGCCGCCAGGCAGGAGGGCCTGATCCTGCATACCAGCGTCACGATCGGATACGACGCGCCCTGGCGGCACGTGCACGAACTGCTGATCAGCGCGGCCGGGGCCACGCCCAACATCCTGGATCAGCCCAAGCCGTTCGTGCTGCAGACGGCCCTCAATGATTTCTACGTGAGCTACGAAATCAACGCCTTTACGGACCAGCCGAACCTGATGGCCCAGACCTACTCGGATCTCCACCAGAACATCCAGGACAAGTTCTACCAGGCCGGCGTCGAGATCATGTCGCCTCATTACTTTGGAGTTCGCGAGGGGAACCGGGTGGCCATTCCGGCGGAGTACGTACCGCAAAGTTACGTGGCGCCGGCGTTCCGAATCCTGCCGGTCCAGGGCGGAGCCGCGAGAGGGACGGACAAGCCGAACCCGACGCCGTAAGGGCGCAAACCGGCGGGCTCAGGGAGCAGGCGGAGTGCGGCGCCGCGACCACCGGGGCGCCACGATGAGCGCCGCGCCGTAGACGGCCAGTGACAGCACCAGCGTCGCCGGCCGGCCCTGCAGGAAGTCCTCCACGAGCAGCTTGAGCCCGCCCACCGAGAGCACGACGTAGGTCAGCCAGCGGCCCTCGGGGAACAGGCCGCGGCCGCCGAGAAACGCCAGCAGCAGCGCGGCCGCCGCGCACACCACCGACCGGATCGCCGCCGTCGCCGCCGGGTCCGCCGTGCCCCCGGGCTGTCCCGCGAGCAGCGACGCCGCAGAGGTGATGAACGCGGCTCCCACGCCGGCCAGCAGCAGGAGGACCACGACGACCTTCGGGATCCGCAGGTAACGTCCGGGGGACTGGCCGCGCACGGTTGCCGGGATCGCCGCGCAGACCGCCGTCGCGGCCAGCACGGCCCACGCGGCCAGCGGCAGTCCCGCCCAGACGTGCTCGGCCGAGGCGGTGAAGCCGTTCGCGATGATGTCGAGCAGGCCGGAGGACACCGCCGCGGCGACAAGGTAGACGGCGGCGTGCGACCCGATGGCGATCGCGCGGTATCGGTAGCCCAGGAACGACGCGACCATCGCCAGCGCGGCCCAGGCCGCCGCCTGGCCCGGCGCGCCCGCGGTCAGCCCCACGCCCGCGACCATGAAGACCACCGCCAGCGAGGTGTAGAACGTGAAGTTCTTCCAGCCGCCGTTCCGCCACTCGACAAACGCGAACGCGACGCCGTAACTGCCGGCGCCGAACACGAGGCTGGCGAGGCCGAGCGGCGTCGCCCCGGCGCCGGTGGAGCCCATCACGTAGACCGCGCCGCCGAAGGCGACGACGAGCAGGGCTCCCGTCTGGACGACCTCGAACGGGACCACCTCCCGCGACCGCCACAGCGTCCGTGCGGCGATGCTGATCAGGTAACCGGCGAACATCACGAGCTGCAGCGCCATGACGGCGCCGGGGTCCCCCTTGTGCCACGGGCCGACGACCGATCCGGCGACGAAGAGCACGTAGCAGTCGGCGACGAAGGCGACCGGCCACCGCAGCCAGATCCAGTCGAGCGAGTAGCCGAGCCAGAGCGTCCACACGCCCAGGAAGGCGAGGTAGACGCCGAGGGAGATGTCGGACGGCTCGACGGCCGCCAGCAGCAGGAGCGCCGCCACGAGGCCGGCGAGGGTGATGATCCAGGCCAGCGACTGGATGCGCCGCATGGCGGCGACGACAAGCGCGAGCGCGGTGACGGCCGCCATGGCGAGGGCCGTCTCCGCCGGTGTGAGCAGCTTCACGCGGACGGCCGCCTCCCAGAGGATCGGGAAGGCGATGAGGGCGGTGGCCACGCCATAGAAGGGGGCCACCAGCCGGCGGCCGGCCGCATCGAGGCGGTAGGCGGGGTAGAGCCAGGCCACCGCATACAGCAGGCCGAGCGCCGTGCCGCCGACGCGAGGCAGCGTGCCCGCGTCGGTCAGCGCGCGAAGCAGGTAGGCGCCGCCCAGCACGAGGCAGGTGCGCCCCACGAGCGACAGGACGGTGACCACCGTGATGTCGGACCGGGAGCCAATCGCGGCGGCCGGCAGTTCCCGGGTCGCCGCGGCCGAGGGCGAAGACGTCAGCCCATCACCGGCCTCCTGCGCCGGCCCGGATTCCAGGGCGGCCAGCCGCCGTTCGAGCGACACCACGGCGCCCGACAGGTCGCGCACCTGCCGCTCGAGCGACGCAAGACGGTCCTCCATCGACCCTCCAGATGAGCTTGTGGCGAGGATGTAAGGCGCATTTGACCTCAAGAGCCCCCGCTGAGGCAACTGCTTCGAGACGGGCGTGGTGAAGTCACCCCTTGACGCCGAACCCCTTCTTCGCGAGGAGTTCGCGCAGCCGATCGCGGAGGTCCCCCTGGAGTTCGATCGCGCCGTCCTTCACGGCGCCCCCCACTCCGCACGCCCGCTTCAGGTCCCGGCCCAGCTCCTCGAGGAAGGCGGCGTGGCGCGGCAGGTCGTAGACGAGGGTGACGACCTTGCCCCCGCGCCCCGCCTTCTCGAGGCGGAGTTTCGCGATGACCCGAACCGGCAGCGGCTCGTCTGCGCTGCGCGTGCGGCACCGGCAGTCGCGAACCGGCCGGCCGCAGTCGGGGCACAGCCTTCCCGTGTCGGTCGAGTACACGAGCCGGCTGTTCTCGCGTGACGCCACGACGCGATCATGCCCGCATCGTCAGAACCCGGCAAGAGGGACGAGGCGCGGCGGCTGCCAAGTCAGTCGATGCGCGACGACGACGGGTTCGCGCCGGATCGCTGGGCAGAGGAGTCGCCCCGGCGGCGCACCGTCACCGTCTCGAGCGCCTATGCCGATACGGGTTGCGGCCGCCGGTGGCCGAGGAGCGGCTGCAGGTGACGCCCGACGGCCAGGTGCTGCTCCGGCTGCGGCACCGCTGGAGCGACGGCACGACGCACATCCTGTTCGAGCCGACGGAGTTCCTGGAACGGCTCGCCGCGATCACGCCGCGGCCGCGCGTCAACCTCGTGCTGTACTACGGGGTGCGGGCGCCCCGCGCGAGCTGGCGGTCGGCGGTAGTCGGCGATGGCGCCGCCACCGCGCACGGCGGCGCCGATGGCGCCCGTGACGGGGGTGGCGCCCCCGCGGATGCAGAACGGCGTTCGACGACCGACCCGGCCACCCGCTCATGGGCCGCGCTGATGCGGCGCGCCTTCGGCTTCGACGTACTCGCATGCCCGCGCTGCGGTCACGGCATGCGGCTCATCGCGCTCATTGAGCAAGCGGAAGTGATCCGCCGGATCCTCCGGCATCTCGGGGAGCCCAGCGAGGTGCCGCCACCGGCGCCGGCGCGGCCGCCGCCGCTTCTTGCGGCCGGCGACCAAGGCCTAGCGAGGCGGGCCTCAGACCGTCGAGCATGCCCGCCTCGCTAGCCTAGGAACGCTGTTGGTGGGCCCCGCGCGTGCGCGGGGCTGTAGACGTCTTGAAGGGCATGAGCGAGGTCGATAGAACTTGACTCATTTGCAACGACTTTGGCCCTTCAAGACGTCTGGCAGGGGACGAGGCGCCGGGCCTGGCCTACGATCGAGAACCCGCACCGGACTACGACGACCCGTGTTGAGGAGCGTCCGGCCCGGCCGTCTACGCCGGGGAGGATGGACGTGTGGGCATCGGTCGGATGGCGCTTGTCTTCCTGCCGCCCGGCGCGATAATACGCCCTGTGTGAGAGTGCCGCGGCGGCTGGCGGTGTCGCCAGCCCCGGTCGCCGGCGTCTGGTAACGGGCCTGATGTTCACCGCCCGCAGCCCGCGCGTCGCCGGATCCTGCTAATGCGGCCTATTGTCGTTGACGTAGCGTTCCTATTGTGAGTACGATTGTACTCGTTATGGGAACACACGCCACGGTTCCTGTGGGCCCCGCCGATGCCGCGACGGTGTTGTTTGGCAGCACGCGCCGCCGGATTCTCGGCTGGTTGCTCGGCCATTCCGACGAGTCCTTCTACCTCCGCCAAATCGTCCGCAGTACCGGCGCCGCGCTCGGCGCTGCCCAGCGGGAATTGGAGCAACTGACGGGGGCCGGACTGCTACTCCGGACCGCTCGGGGGCAGCAGGTCTACTTTCAGGCCAACCGTGAGGCGCCGATCTTCCCGGAGCTTCACGGCCTGTTCGCGAAGACGGCGGGACTGACCGATCTGCTCCGAGAGGCGTTGGCCCCCCTCGGCGAGCGCGTGCTGGTGGCGTTTGTATTCGGCTCCGCCGCCCGTGGCGAACTCCGCGCCGCCAGCGACATCGACCTGCTCGTCGTCGGTGACGCGCCGTTCCAGGACGTCGTGGCGTCTCTGGCTCGCGCTCAGGAGCGGCTGGGAAGGGAAGTCAATCCAACGGTCTACCCCGTGGACGAATTCAGGGCGAAGCTCCGGGCCAAACACCACTTCCTCACGATTGTGCTTGGTGAGCCGCGGATGTTCATCATCGGAGGAGACCATGAGCTTGTCGGACTGGGAGCGAAACGGCTGGGTGACGAAGCACCAGACCAGCCGAAACGAAATCCGCGACCTGCTGCAAGTGGTCGAGCGCGACCTCGCCGACAGCGCCGCTGAAGGGCTGAGCGCCGACTGGCGGATGAACATCGCCGACAATGCCGGCTTGCAGGCAGCGACAGCTGCCTTGGCGGCGGCTGGATATAGAGCGTCGCGCGATGCCCATCACCACCGGGTGATCCAATCGCTCCGGGAAACGGTCGGCACAGACGCAAAGGTGGTGGCAACGTTCGATGCGTTTCGCAAGAAACGGAACATCACGGGATACGAGCGAGTGGGCCTTGTCTCTGACGCCGACGCCGAGGCCATGCGCACCCTCGCGGTGACCCTACGTGACGACGTTGTCGCGTGGCTGAATGAGCATCACGCTGCCTTGTTGTCCGGATGAACGCGAACCCGGCGCGAGCAGACAGGCCGCAGTGCCGCGGCGGCTGGCGGTGTCGCCAGCCCCGGTCGCCGGCGTCTGGTCACGGGCCTGATGTTCACCGCCCGCAGCCCGCGCGTCGCCGGATCCTGCTAATGCGGCCTATTGTCCCGCCCTTCGTCTTTTCGGCCGGCGCCCGGCACGGACCACTATCACGGTTGTCGGCGCAGGACGGTGTCGCCGAGCCATTGCGCGACGCACTCGTAGGGCGCGTCGATGCGTCTGGGCCAGTCGATGTCCGGGTACTTCGCCGGGTTGAATGCCTTCTTGAGGGCGTGGTTGGCCCGGGGGAACAGCTTCGTGGTGATGCGTGGATTGTCGAAGCCTGAAAGAAGGGACACGTTCTTCCCGGCATCGATATAGTCGTCGTCCTCACCAAACAGGGCCAGGGTGGGAACACGGACCTTTTCCCAGAGCCGTCGAAAGTCCTGCGTTCGGCCCTTCCAGTAGAAGCCTTCGAATTCATCCGTGTCGATGGTGATGTCCCCGTAGAGTCCTGTCTGGTTCATGAACGGGTACTGCCGGGCATTCTGCCTGATGAAGGCCTGCACGGCCGCGCGATCGCTTCCCGCGCGGATCATCGCCTGGACTCGCCTGTGGCTGTCGGTCACGATCTGGCCGCTGGCGGCGGGCGCACCCGCGCGCATCACGTGGACGGAGTCGGCGTAGGCCGCGGCCTCCGACTCGCCATCGACCTCGGGTGACTTCCCGATCAAGAAGGCGGGAATGGCAGTCTTGGTGAGGACGAGCGGCAGCAGCATCGCGCCCTGGCTGTAGCCCCACAGACCGATTCTCCGGTCATCGACGCTATGACGCTGGCGCATGACGTCGAGGCAGGCGGCAGCATCGGTGGCCAGGTCGTCGTAGGTCGCAGTCCTGGAATTCCCAGTGGACGCGCCCGAACCCCGCTTGTCGAAGATCAGCACCTCGAAGCCGAGTGTGGCGAAGAAGTCCGCGTCGTACGAGTGTGCATCCTTCGAACCCTCGCTGGAGCCGTGCAGCAAGACGAGGGCGGGGTGGGGGGCCGGCGTCCCGGGCACGTAGATCTGCGCCGAGAGGCGCGCGCCGGAGCTTGCGATGGTGAGCGACTCGGTCGAGTACGACCTGACCGGTGCGGCGCCGGACTGCCTGGCCAGGGCGAACGTGACCGGGAGACTCGGCGGAAGACCAGGAATGGTCACCGTCCCTTTGATTCGACCTTGCTGCACCGTTCCCTCGAACTGCAGCGCAGCGTCAGCCATCCAGGCGAAGGCGACCTTGCCGTTCTCCACACGCAATCGGCTGATGGGCGCGTCGAGAACCATCAGGTCCTTGCTCGAGAGCATGCCAGTCGTCTTGTCGAAGGACACGGTGACGTCAACGACCTTGTCGCTCATCGTCATCGTCCCGGCCCAGTAGCCGTCGATTGGTGTTGGCTGGCTTCGACGAGTCACAGCGACGAGCGCGGCGGACGCGACTCCAGCAACGACGAGGCCGCAAAGGACAACTGCAGACAGACGTTTCATGTGAGGCTCCGAAGGAGCGCGACCTCCGAACGCGTGCCGAACATCGAGCCCAGCGCGTCGAGGTCTGCAGGCCGGATGCGATAGCGGGCTTCGAGCGCGTGCGGGTGCTCGCGAACGTCCGCTGCCAGCTCACCCCAGATGCGAGGCGCGAAGAGGCATATCGCTCCACTGCTCTAAACCCTGAGGCCGCCGCAAGTCGCCAGACGGAAGTCGCAAGCCGGCGGGATACCGCCGCGTTCGGCTTCCGCCTCCCTCGTCCCTATTCCCTCGTCCCTACCTCCCGAACCCCGCCGGCAGCGTCATGTGAAGCTCGCGCACCAGGAAGCCGAACATGTCGGCGCGCTCCTCGATGACCTTCTCGGTCGGCTTGCCGGCCCCGTGCCCGGCCTTGGTCTCGATCCGGATCAGGATCGGCGCGGGCCCGGCCTGCGCGGCCTGGAGCGTGGCCGTGAACTTGAAGCTGTGCGCCGGCACCACCCGGTCGTCGTGGTCGGCCGTCGTCACGAAGGTGGCGGGGTATTTCACGCCCGGCTTGATGGTGTGGAGCGGCGAGTACTTCATCACCGTCTCGAAGTCCGCCTTGTTCTTGTCCGGCTCGCCGTAATCGGACCGCCACGCCCACCCGATCGTGAACTTGTCGAATCGGAGCATGTCCATGACGCCGACCGCCGGCAGCGCCGCGCCGAACAGGTCCGGCCTCTGGGTCAGGCACGCGCCGACGAGCAGGCCGCCGTTGCTGGCCCCCTGGATGGCCAGCTTCGGCGTCGACGTGTACTTCTCGCGGATCAGGTACTCGGCCGCCGCGATGAAGTCGTCGAACACGTTCTGCTTGTGCTGCAGCCGGCCCGCGTCGTACCAGGCCTGGCCGTACTCGCCGCCGCCGCGCAGGTTGGCGACCGCGTAGATCCCGCCCATCTCCAGCCACCCGGCCGCCGCCGGCGAGAAGGCCGGCATCGTCGAGATGTTGAACCCGCCGTAGCCGTAGAGCAGCGTCGGGTTCATCCCGTTGCGCTGCAGCCCCTTCTTGTAGGTGAGGAACATCGGGATCCGCGTGCCGTCCTTCGAGGGATAGAAGACCTGGACGGTTTCGTAACCGCTCGGGTCGAAGGCCAGCGTCGGCTTCTTGAACACCTCGCTCCTCGCGGCGGCGAAGTCGTAGCGATAGACGGTCGTCGGGTAGAGGAACGAGCCGAACGAGTAGAACATCTCCTTGTGCGACCGCCGGCCCGTCGGGCCGGCGACGGCGCCGAGCGTCGGCAGCGCGACATCCGCGCCCGCGTTGCCGTCGAGGCCGTACAGGCGCAGCGCGTGATGCGCGTCGGTCATCCACAGCGCCACGAACCGGTTGTCCACCATCACCACGTTCTCGAGCACGGCCTTGTCGGGCGCCTCGGGGACGAGCGTCTTCCACGCGTCGGCCGCCGGGTGCTGCAGCGTGATGGCCACCAGCCTGAACCGCGGCGCGTCCTTGTTGGTCAGCACGTAGAAGGTCTCGCCGTCGTTGCCGACGACCGAGTAGCTGGCATCGAAGGCGTCGAGGAAGGGCTGGATGGCGCTGCCGGGCTTGCCGAGGTCGCGCACGAACACGCGGTTCCGGTTGTCGGTTCCCTCGGTCTGCGTGACGAGCAGGAAGCGGCCGTCGTCGGTCACCTCGGCCCCGAAGCCCCAGTCGGGCTTGTCTGGCCGCTCGTAGACCAGCGCGTCCTTGTCCTGCGTCGCGCCCAGCGTGTGAAAGAACACCTTCTGGTTCTTGTTGAGCGCCTGCAGCGCCTCGCCCTTCGGTTCGTCGTAGCGGCTGTAGTAGAAGCCGGAGCCGTCCTTGAGCCACGAGGCGCCGCTGAACTTGGACCACTTCACCAGGTCGGGCAGGTCCTTCGACGTAGCCACGTCGCGCACCCGCCACTCGATCCAGTCCGACCCGCTGGCGGCCAGCGAGTAGGCCATGTAGCGGCCGTCGTCGGTGAACGAGATGGTGCCGAGCGCGACCGTGCCGTCCTTCGAGAGCGCGTTGGGGTCGATGAGCACCTCGGGTGCGGCGGACAGCGACTTCGTCTTGTAAATGACCGCCTGCGGCTGGAGGCCCGAGTTCCTCGCGAAGATGTACCAGGATCCCTCGCGCGACGGCGTGCCGAAGCGCTCGTAGTCCCAGAGCTTGGTCAGCCGCGCCTTGATGGCCGTCCGTTCCGGGATCTTCGAGAGGTAGCCGAAGGTCACCGTGTTCTCGGCGTCGATCCAGGCGCGCGTTTCGGGCGAGTCGGAGTTCTCGAGCCACCGGAAGGGATCGGCCACCTTCACGCCGAAGAAGGTGTCGACCTGGGTCCCCTTCCGGGCGACCGGGTACTTCAGGTTCTGAGCGCCGGGCTGAGCTGAGAGCATGGCAATGGCAATGGTGATGGCGAACAGCAGATGGGTCTTCATCGACAACCTCTACTTCACCGGCTTGAGGAGCAAATCCTGAAAATCGAAACTGAAATCGGTGGACGGCGAGACGGCCCGCATCTTCGCCTGGTCGATCGTCCCGTCCGGGTTGAGCGCGAAGGTGACGAACGCGTCGGCGCGCATTTCCCGGTCGCGCCACCTGGCGACGAACGTGTCGTACTGCCAGGGCTCGAGGTCGCCGACAAGCGCGGGCGTCTTCGTGAACCGGATGACCAGCTTGCCATCCTCCATCGCAATCGCGATATCGCCGTACCAGGCATCCCGATACGTGCCGGCGTAGGCGGCCAGCGGCAGCGACGGCTTCGAGGCGGCATTTCGCGCCGTCGTCGTCCTGCGGTCGGCCTCGGCCACGGCGGCCGCGGCGCGCGCCTGGAGTTTCTGGTATCCGGCAAGCCAGTCGGTGCGCGCGCCGCCGGCGTAGGCGTCGGCCACGGCGTAAGCGATCGCGTCGAACGCCTCGCCCGACTCCTGGTTGGTCAGCACCGCGACGCCGAGCTTGAGGTCCGGGATCATGAGCACGCGGGAGACGTAGCCGGGCAGGCCGCCCGTGTGCGTGAGCACCTTGAGCCCCTTGAAATCGCGCGCCTCGAGGCCGAGGCCGTAACCCCGGAAGTTCGTCCGCAGCGCGGGCAGTTCGGGTGGAGGAGGGTTGTTCGGCTCGGGCGTGACCGGCGTCGAGATCTGCCGCCACGTGGCCGCGCTGAACAGTCGGGAGCCGTCCGGGAGCCGTCCCTCGTTCAGGAGCAGCCGCAGCCACTTCGCCATGTCCTCGGCGCACGAGTTGATCCCGCCCGCGGGGTTCGTGTTGTCGCTGTCGAACGGCGCGATGGGGCGGACCGTGCCGTCCACGCTCGCGTGCGGCGAGGCCACGTTGCCGCCGCCCGCGGCCGCCGAGTGCCTCACGTTGCTGCTCGTCATGCCGACTCTCGCCAGGATGCGCGTGGCGACAAGGTCCTCCCACGACTCGCCGCTGACGGCTTCGATCACCTCGCCGGCGACGAGGTAGAGCACGTTGTCGTAGGCGTACGCGCTTCGGAAACTGGTGGCCGGCTTGATGTAACGCAGACGGCTCGCGATCTGCCTCCGGTTGTACGTGCTCGGAGGCCACCAGAGCAGGTCCCCCGCGCCGAGGCCGAGGCCGCTCCGATGGACGAGCAGGTCGCGAATCGTCAGCTCGCGGGTCACGTAGGGGTCGTAGAGCTGGAACCAGGGCAGGTAGTTGACGACCGGCGCGTCCCACTGGAGCTTGCCCTGCTCGACCAGCAGCCCGAGCGCCGTGGAGGTGAACACCTTCGTGTTCGACGCGATGCCGAACAGCGTCTTCCCGTCCACCGGGGACGGCTCTCCCATCCTCCGCACGCCGTATCCCTTGGCCACCACGACTGCGTCGTCCTTGACGATGGCCAGGGCGAGGCCGGGCACGTCGAAGGCCTTCATCACGGCCTGCACGTGGGCGTCGAGGTCGGCGGGGGCAATCGGGGTGGCCGGGCCCGGCTGGGCCGGCGCCGCGGTCGCAAAGGCGAGGACGACGAAGAGGGCCAGGACAACTGGCCGCACGCGGCCGGAGCGACGGATCTTCATTTCGGGGATGCTATCACGGGCCCGTCAGGCGCCGCGCGGCGTTCAGAGGTATCTCAGCAGTGTTCGCAGGGCTTCCGCGAGGGCGTGGGAAACCAAGGTATAAGCCGACGTCAGATCGCCCGACTGGACGGCGGTGGCCACGGCGACCGGGTCGCTCAGGACGAGCCAGATGGTCGACACGGCGAGCACCACGCAGGTGATGGCAATGATGCCGGACGCTTTGAGCGAAGCAGCGGCGATCGACATGGCAGCACGTCTCGCGCGGTGGTGCCAGAGGAATTCTGACGAGGTCACCATCGCAAGCCCGATGCCATAGATACGCACGGGAGCGGCCCAAGGTTGCATGGGGCGCCTAACGGGCTCAAGGCTCAGGGCTTAGGGCTCAGGGCCTGGCAACGACGGCGGGGCCGGCGCTAACGCCGGCGAGGACGCCGGCGCCACACGGTGTGCGAGGGCGAGCAGCGCCGTCCGGATCCGGACGGTTCCAGACGGCCGGCAGACCAAGGTTCGCATCTCGGCTTACGGCCGAGCCGCGGTCGTCAGCCGGGTACGGCCGAGAGCCGAGAGCCCAAAGCCGAGAGCCGCCATCGTCCTACCGGACGAGCGCCAGTTTCGTCTGCTGTCCCGACAGGTACTCGGCGCCGGTCGGGGTGACGACGACCATCTCCTCGACCGTCGCGACGCCGTAGCCGGGAACGGTCAGTCGCGGCTCGAGCGTGAACACCATCCCGACCTCGACCGGCACGAACGGCCGCCGGCCGTACTTCTCCCAGGCCGGCCCGAGAATCGCCGTGCCGTCGTGGGCAAAGCGGCCGACCTGGTGGCCGAGCGCGTGCGGGTACTCGTCGTAGCCGGCGCCAGTGATGAGCGTTCGCGCCACCGCGTCGATCGACTGGCCGGTGACGCCCGGGCGGAGCGCTTTCCGCGACTCCTCGATCGACTGCACGATCGTGTCGAAGCCGCGCTGCACCTCGGCCGGCGCCGCCGACTCGCCGTCGCGGAGGACGTAGAAGGTCCGCTGCAGGTCGGCGCAGTAGTCGAGGTATTTGACGCCGAAGTCCATGTTGACGATGTGGCCGCGCTCGACCCGGCGGCCCGTGGGGGAATAGTGCGCGCCGGCCGTGTCCGGGCCGGTGAACACCGCCGGACAAGTGCCGGCCTCCCACGCGACGTCGAGCCCGCGGTTCCGCACCTCGGCCGCCACGTGCTCCGCCACGTCGCGCTCGGTGACGCCCGGCGCGAGGAATCGTCCGACCTTGGCGAAGATGTCCTCGGTCAGGCCGATCGCGGTCTTCATCCGCGACAACTCCTCGTCGGTCTTCCGCGCCCGCAGCGTCGAGATGACCCGTTCGGCCGACACGAGGCGGCCTTCGAACCCGATCTCGGCGAGCCACGCCTGGAGCGTGAGGTACATGCCGTGCGTCAGGCCGTCGCAGACCTCGCTGTCGATCGAGTAGTTGACGGCGATCGACGACGGGTTCCGGCTCCGCAGGAACTCGAGCAGTGGGGCCTTCGCGCCCTGCACGTGTCCCTCCACGCGCCGGTAGGCCCCGGTCTCCTCGAGCGTCTTCCGCTCGAACTCGCCGACGATGGCGTGCGCCTCGCCGTCGGCCATGACGAGGAAGGCGCTGTGCCAGGTGACGTGGGACGGCGCGAGGAACGGCATCACGGGATCGCCGTTGATGCCCGTCTCGCGGACGAAGGTGAGCCAGCACGGGACGTCGAGCTCCCGCAGGATGCCGGCGGCCTGGGCGATCTTCTCCTGGATCAGCGACATGAATGCCTCCCGTTCGACGGTTCGATCAATTCCAGCCTTCCCGCTCGTCCCGACGCGTGGCCACCCGGCTGTACCGCTCCAGCGCGTTCCGGTGGTTGAACACGGCATGCCGCTCGGCGGCGTCCGCGTCGCCGCGCGCGATGGCGGCCACGATCGCGCCGTGCTCGTCGAACGACTCCTGCTGGCGGTGCGTCTGGAAGAGCGCCTGGGTGTAGACGCGGATGTACCGCTCGCGCCGCGCGTGCAGCGCGGCCAGCTTGGCGAGCAGCCGGGGACCGGAGGCCGCCCGCTCGTAGCAGTGGTGGAACTCGGTGTCGAGCTCCTGGGCGGCCCGGATGTCGGCCGCGCCCGATCCCGAGACCGCACGGAGGCGGGCGTTGATGGTGTCGGCGGCGCCGGCCACCGCGCGCCGCGGCGACTCGGGCAGCTCGGCAGCCAGCCGGGCCGCGACGCCGTCGAGCGCGCCGACCATCAGGAACAGCTCGCGCATGTCGGCGTCGGTCATCGGCGCCACGGTGACGCGCCCTGATCGCTTCACGCCGCGCGTCTCGACGAGCCCCTCCTGCTCCAGGCGGAGCAGCGCCGCGCGCACCGGCGTGCGGCTGATGCCGAGGCGGCGGCCGAGCTCGACCTCGGTGAGCCGCGCCCCTGGCGCCAGCCGCAGCGTGACGATGCTGTCGCGAAGGCGTGCGTAGGCCGTGTCGGCGAGTGAACCGGTCGTGACCATCGCGTTTCGTCCGTCGCCACAAGGCTTCAGCCTTGTGCTTCTGCTACTTCTTGTAGATCTTACCGTCCTTCATCACGAACGCGACCTTCTCGAGCGTCGTGATGTCGGCGGTCGGATCGCCCGGGACAGCCACGAGGTCCGCCAGCAGGCCGGGCCGAATCGTCCCGATCCGGTCGGCCTGGCGCAGCACCTTCGCGTTGACGGCCGTCGCCGCGAGCAGCGCCTGTGCGGGCGTCATGCCGTCGCGCACGAGCCACTCGGCTTCCCGGTAGTCCTCGCCGTGCGAGTACACGCCGACGTCTCCGCCGAGGCCGATGACGACGTGGTTCTTCATCGCCAGCTGGAACGCCTGCTTCGCCTGCTCCATCGAGCGCGTCGGCGTGCCGCCGCGTTTGTAGGCGCCGGAGTACTCGGCCGACGCTTCGACCGCCGTCAGCGTCGGGAAGAAGGCGACGTTGCGCTCGGCCATCATCCGGAAGACCTCGTCGGTGCCGCCGTAGCCGTGCTCGATCGTGTCGACGCCGGCGACCACCGCCCGCCGCATCCCTTCGGCGGTCGAGGCGTGGGCGGAGACCGGCTTGCCGGCGCTGTGGGCCTCCTCGACCGCCGCCTTCAGTTCGTCGAGGCTGAAGGTGGGGACCGAGGGACCGGTGCCGCGGCGGTAGTCGGCGTAGAGCTTCACCCAGTCGGCGCCGTGGCCGATCTGCTCGCGGACCGCCTTGAGCATCTCGGGGATGCCGCTCGCCTCCTGCCCGCCCTTCGGCGTGTCCACGTTCGGGGCGAAGCCGGCCGGGCCTGGGCCGTAGCTGGCGGTGGCGACGATGGCCCGCGTGGCCACGAAGAGGCGCGGGCCCGGGATCATCCCCTCGTCGATCGCGCGTTTCACGTCCACGTCGGCGAAGCCCGCCCCCTCGGTGCCGAGGTCGCGGATGGTCGTGAAGCCGGCGAGCAGCGTCGCCTCGCAGTGCTTCACGGCCTCGATGGTCCGGTAGGCCTCGGACTCCTTCAGCACCTGGTCGTTCCAGGGCGTCTCGTTGTAGGCGTGCAGGAAGATGTGGGTGTGCGCCTCGATGAGGCCGGGCAGGAGCGTCATCCCGGGCAGGTCCACCGTGCGGGCGCCGGATGGCGGCGCGACCGAGGCCGCGGGGCCGACGGCGGCGATCCGGTTGCCGGTGACGAGCACGACCCAGCCCGGGTGGGCCTGCTCGCTCGTGGCGTCGAACACCTGCTGCGGACGGAGCAGCCAGCTCTCGGCCGGCGCCTGGGAGGGCTGGGCGCGCTGCGCGCGGACGTCAGTGGCGAGACAGGCGGCCCAGGCCGCGAAGGCGAGGACCGCGGCGATCGAGGTCGGTCGGAAGGGTCGGGTCATAGGGACGCATTATATGCGCCCGGCCGATCACGGGCTTCCGGCTACAGGCTTCGGGCTTCAGACTTCGGGCCGTGTCACGCGTGACGCCATCTCGGCCTGAAGCCTGAGGCCTGTAGCCCGCAGCCTGTTAGAACCCCTTCTGCTCCGTGCGTTCGATGATCTCGTCCTGCAATCCCTTCGTCAGGTCGCAGAAGTAGTCGCTGTAGCCGGCGACGCGGACGATGAGGTCGCGGTACTTCTCCGGGTCCTTCTGCGCGGCGCGAAGCGTGCCGGCGGTCACCACGTTGAACTGGATGTGGTGCCCGTCCAGCTTGAAGTACGCCCGCACGAGGTGCGCGAGCTGGTCGATCCCCTCCGGCCCCTCGAGCGTCGCGGGCGTGAACTTCTGGTTGAGCAGCGTGCCTCCGCTCCGCGCATGGTCCATGCGCGAGGCCGACCGGACGACCGCGGTCGGGCCGCGCCGGTCCGCGCCGTGCGCGGGCGAGATGCCGTCGGACACCGGCGCCCAGGCGTGGCGGCCGTCCGGCGTCGCGCCGCACACCGACCCGAAGTACACGTGACAGGTGGTTGACAGGTAGTTGACGTGATAGGTGGACCCGGTCGGCCCCGGCCGCCCGTCGATCCGGCGGAACAGCTCATCGCAGAGGAGCACGATCAACGCGTCGGCGTACTCGTCGTCGTTGCCGTACTTCGGCGTCTTGTTCAGCAGCAGCTGACGCAGGGTCTCGTGGCCGACGAAGTCGTCGCGCACCGCCTGGACGAGCGCGGGCATGGTGAGGTGCCCGCGATCGAACACGTGGTACTTGATGGCCGACAAGGAATCGGCCGCCGTGCCCGGCCCGACCGGCATGATGTAGCGCGTGTTGTAGCGCGCGCCGCCGGCGTTGTAGTCGCGCCCTTTGGCGATGCAGTCGTCGGTGATGACCGACAGGAACGGCGCCGGCATCATCGTCGCGTACATGCGCTCGATGACGTGGCTGCCCGCGATCTTCACGTCGATGAAGTGCTGGAGCTGGCGCCGGAAGGCCTCGAGGAACTGGTCGAACGTCGTGAAGGCGGACGGGTCGCCGGTCTTCGGCCCGATCTGCCGCCCGGTGCGCGGATCGTCGCCGTCGTTGAGCGTGATCTCGACGACCTTCGGCAGGTTGAAATAGCCGGTGAGGATGTAGCTTTCCTTGCCGAAGGCGCCCACCTCGACGCAGCCGCTCGCCCCGCCGCCGCGCGCGTCCTCGACCGCCTTGCCCTGCCGGACCAGCTCGGCGACCACCATGTCGGCGTTGAAGATCGACGGCTGGCCCCAGCCCTTCCGGATGACCTCGCACGCCTTTTTCAGGAACCGGTCCGGGCTCTTCTTGCTGAGCTGGATGTTCGACGAGGGCTGCAGGAGGCGCATTTCGTCGACGACTTCGAGGATCAGGTACGAGACCTCGTTCACGCCGTCGCTGCCGTCGGGCTTGAGGCCGCCGTTGTTGATGTTGGCGAAGTCGGTGTACGTGCCGCTCTCGGCCGCCGTCACGCCGACCTTGGGCGGCGCCGGCTGGTTGTTGAACTTCACCCAGAAGCACTGCAGCAGTTCCCTGGCCCGCTCGCGCGTCAGCGTGCCGGCCTCGGTCTCCCGCTTGTAGTAGGGGTAAAGGTGCTGGTCGAGCCGTCCCGGGCAGAACGAGTCCCAGGTGTTCAGCTCGGTGATGACGCCGAGGTGCACGAACCAGTACGCCTGCAGCGCTTCCCAGAACGTGCGCGCCGGGTGTTCGGGAACGCGCGCGCAATTGGCGGCGATCTGCTCGAGTTCCGCCTTCCGGACCGGGTCGGGCTCGGCCGCGGCGAGGCGCGCCGCCTCCTCGGCGTGGCGCCGGGCAAAGTGGATCACCGCGTCGGCCGCCATCCGCATGCCCTTGAGCTGCTGCCGCTTGTCGTACGCGTCGAGGTCGTGCAGGTCGTCGAGCGCGACCAGTTCGCGGTCGATATCCGCCTGGAGGCCGGCCAGGCCCTTCAAGTAGATCTTCCCGTCGGCCGCCGTGTGGCCCGGCGCGCGCTGCTCCATGAACTCGGTGAAGACGCCGGCCTCGTAGGCGTGCTTCCACGCGTCGGGCAGCTCCTGGAACATGCGGTGTCGCATCGACCGCTCGCGCCAGAACGGGATCACCGACTCGCGGTAGGCGGCCCGCGCCCGGTCGTCGACGGCGAAGGAGATCTTCTCGCGCGAGTTCAGGATGTCGAGGTCCTCGATCGAGTGGCAGCACAGCTCCGGGTAGGTGGGCGTGGCCTTGGGCGCCGGGCCGCGCTCGCCGACGATCAGCTCGCCCGGCAGGATGCAGAGCGCCTTTCGCTCCATCAGGCATTGGAGCGACAGCGCGCGCAGGATCGGCAGCGGCGCGGAAGGGGCCTCGCGGTAGAACGCGGTCATCAGCTCGGCGCGCTCGGTCGACAGCGTGGGCTTCCGGTCGAGGCTTTCCTGGCGCAGCCTGGCGACGCGCTCCGTCATGACGCTCCTCCTGGTTGGACGATGAGCCCGCAGGATTCCAGCAGGCGAACGACGTGAGCCTGCCGATCGGGGGTCGGCGGCTGGGTGTCGGAAAGGCGATAGGGGCGCTGAAGCCGGTCGTACTTGGCCAGCCCCGCGCGGTGATAGGGCAGGACGTCGACCCGCGTCAGGCCGAGCGAGGCGAGCAGGGCCCCGACGGCGCGCACGTTCTCGTCGTCGTCGTTCACGTCCGGGATGAGCGGGAAGCGGACGCGGACGGCGGCGCGCGCCGCCATCAGCCGTTCGAGATTGCGCAGGATCAGGACGTTCGACGCGCCGGTGTACTCCCGGTGGCGGTCGTCGTCGACGAGCTTCACGTCGAAGAGGAACAGGTCGGTGTCGCGGGCGACGTCGAGCAGGGCGCGCGTGTCGGCCTGACCGCACGTCTCGATGGCGACGTGGACTCCGCTCGCGCGGCAGGCGCCGACCAGATACGCCAGGAAGACCGGCTGCATGAACGGCTCGCCGCCCGAGAAGGTGACGCCGCCGCCGGACTCGTCGTAGAAGATGCGGTCGCGCTCGATTTCGGCCATCACGGCGTCCACGCTCATCGTGCGGCCGGCCAGCTCGCGGGCGCCCGTCGGGCAGGCCTCCGCGCACGCGCCGCAGGTCGTGCACGCGGCCGGCGTGATCGGCGCGCCGCTCGCCGCCGGCGGGGCCGCGTGGAACGGGCAGGCGTTCGTGCACGAGAGGCACTGGACGCAGCGATCGGGGAGCGGCATGAACTCGGGCTGCGGCGACTGGCTCTCGGGGCTGTGGCACCAGGCGCAGCGGAGCGCGCAGCCCTTCATGAACACGGTCGTCCGGATGCCGGGGCCGTCGTGGAGGGCGAACCGCTCGATTTGCAGGATGGTGCCCTGGACGTCGGGCATGCCAAGAAACGCCGGGTCGGTCCAGGTGGTGCAGGTCACGTCGGTTCCTTACCAGTTTCCCCGTTCGCCCAGGATCGTGACGACCTGGCGGTACCGCGCCGCCGAGGCGCGCCAGTGCCGCTGGACGGCGCGCTCGGCGCCGTCGGCGTCGCCCGCGCGGATCGCGTCCACGATCGCGGCGTGCTCGCGGGACGTCTCGTCGAACGCATGGACGACCGCGCTCGCGTAAACACGCTCGTACCGCTCGGCCTGCGGCCGCAGCACCTCGAGCTCGGCCAGCAGTCGCGGCCCGGCGCCCGCCTCCGTGCAGGCGCGGTGGAACCGGACGTGCGCGTCGAGCGCGTCCGCGATGTCCGGCGGCTGCGACGAGGTCGCGGAGTGCAGCCGGTCGGTCAGCCGCGCCATCCGGCCGGCCAGCGCGTGCCGACCCTGCTCGGCGAGGCCGGCGCTCGCCCTGGCGGCCGCCGCCTCGTAGGCGCCGACCATCAGGAACACCTCGCGCATGTCGTCGGCCGTCAGCGGGGCGACCGCCGCGCGCAGCATCGAGCCGGCCCGCGAGCTGCTCACGAACCCTTCTTGCTGCAGCCGCTGCAGCGCGGCCCTGATCGGCGTCCGGCTCGCGCCGAGCCGCGCCGACAGCTCGGTTTCGATGAGCGGCTCGCCGGGGGCCAGCCGGCCGGTTACAATCAGGTCCCGCAGCCTCTGGTACGCCGACGAGGTGACCTCGCGGCGCGGGACCGAGCCTTTCGCGCGGCGGGACGCCGCCGGGCGCCCGCCGGAGTGGCTGGCCCGCTGTTGCGCGGGGGATCGGACGGGCTAGCCAGCCGTCGCCCGGGCGGAGGCGGGTGGTCTTCGCGGGAGCGCGCGTCATGGTCACGGCCAATGTACCGCGGGGCATCGCAAATTGCACGCGGTTTTGTATACAATACGCCCAGCTCACGGTGCGCCGCCCTCCAACCCCCTGTGCTTCTGGAATTTATCGGAGGTTCTCCATGGCCGTTCTCCGCTGCCGCCGCCCCGCAATCCTGGCGCTCGGCGTCCTCGCCGCGCTCCTGCTGACCGTTCAGAGCCCCCTGTCGGCACAGACGCCAAAGGCCCAGCCGCCCAAGGCCGCCGCCGGCGTTTCGACGACCAGTCCGCAAACCCCTCCGGCCGACGCCGCCTTTCGCCTCAAGGCGTGGGACACATTCGTCTCGATGCGCGGCGCATCCCCGTTCAAGGATTCTGAAGTGGCAGTTCCTGGGGCCGACCAGCATCAGCGGCCGCGTCGTGGACGTCGCGGTGGCGAACCGCAAGGGAAAGACGCGCGTCATCTACGTCGCCACGGCCTCGGGCGGCCTCTGGAAGACCGAGAACGAGGGGACGACGTTCGAGCCGACGTTCGACCAGGCGGCTTCGGTCCAGGGCGGCAACGTCGAGGTCGCCCCGTCGGACCCGAACATCGTCTGGTTCGGCACCGGCGAGGCGAACATCTTCCGCAGCTCGAACGCCGGCGTCGGGATGTTCAAGTCGGTGGACGCGGGCAAGACCTGGCAGCACATGGGCCTGGCCTCGACCCAGACCATCCCCCGCATCGTCATTCACCCGACCAACCCCGACATCGTCTACGTCGCGGCCGGCGGCCATGAATGGACCGACAACGAGGAACGCGGCGTCTACAAGACGACCGACGGCGGCAAGACCTGGGCGAAGGTGCTCTACGTCGACGCGAAGACCGGCGCGAACGATCTCGTGATGGATCCCACCGACCCCAATGTGCTGTATGCCACGACCTGGCAGCGCATCCGCCAGAAGTGGAACGACCCGCGCACCCTGCCTGGCTACGCCGGCAGCGGCATCCACAAGACGATCGACGGCGGCAGGACCTGGACGCCCATCAACGACGGGCTCCCGGCGCCAGACGGCCGCGGACGCACGGGGATCGACATCGCCCGCTCGAACCCGAACGTGATCTACGCCTTCGTGGACAACTACGAGATCGCGCACCAGGCCAAGCCCGGCGACCTCGACTCTTACGGCCGCCAGAAGGAAGGGACGATCAAGGGCGCCGAAATCTACCGGTCCGACAACAAGGGGCAGAGCTGGAGGAAGGTGAGCGAGTCGAACGCGTTCATGGAAGGCGCGGCGGCGACCTACGGATGGGTCTTCTCGCAGATCCGCGTCGATCCGACAACCGAGAACGTCGTCTACTTCCAGGGGCTGATGCTCAACCAGTCGACCGACGGCGGCAAGACCTTCAAGGTCCTGCGCGGCATGCACACCGACCACCACGCCCTCTGGATCGACCCCGCCAACCCCGACAACCTGCTGGACGGCAACGACGGCGGCGTGGTGATGTCGTACGACGGCGGGAAGACCTGGCGCCAGTTCACCACGAACCTGCCGGTGGCCACCTTCTTCAATATCGAGTTCGACAACGGCAGCCCGCTGCGCGTCTACGGCTCGGTGCAGGACCACGGCAGCTACCGTGCGGTCGTCGACCTGAGCAAGGGGCGAGACAAGATCCCGACGCAGGCGTTCGAAGAGACGCTCGGCGGCGAGGGGACGACGCACGCGATCGACAAGAGCGATAACACCACGATCTACGCCTCGAGCTTCTACGGGAACCTCGACCGCGCGGACCTCACCAAGCCGGGCCGGCCGTCCCGCTTCGGGACGACGGCCTACGAGGAGACGAACATCGTGCCCAGGGTCGGCCCCGGCGAGCCGCCGCTGCGCGGCCAGTGGATGGCGCCGACGATCGTCTCGCCGCACGATCCCAACGTCGTCTACCACGGCATGCAGTACGTCTTTCGCTCGATGCACCAGGGCGACACGTGGGAGCGCATCAGTCCCGACCTGACCGGCAACGATCCGAAGATGATCGGCGACATCCCCTACCAGACGCTGTTCGCGCTGGCCGAGTCGCCGATGCGCTTCGGCCTCGTCTACGCCGGCACCGACGACGGGCGGCTGTGGATCACGCGCGACGGCGGGAAGGCGTGGACGGAACTCACCTCGAACCTGCCGCAGCGGAAGTGGATTTCGCGCATCACGCCGTCGGCCTTCGACGAGGGCACCGTGTACGTGACGCAGAACGGGAAGCGCGACGACGAGTTCGCGGCCTACATCTACAAGTCCACCGACTTTGGCAAGACGTTCAAGAGCATCGTCGGCAACATTCCGTGCGGGCCGGTGAATGTGATCCGCGAGGATCCGACCAACCCGAAGATCCTCTACGTGGGGACCGACATGGGCGTGTACGCGACGACCGACGGCGGCGCGACGTGGAGCGTGCTCGGCGGCAACCTGCCGCAGGTGTTCGTGCTCGATTTGAACATCCAGCCGCGCGACCGGATGATCGCGATTGCGACGCACGGACGGGGCGTGTGGCTGCTGGATGCGGTGGGGGTGGAGAATAGGAAGTAGCAGGCTACGGGCTACGGCCTGCAGGCTACGGGCGTCGGGCCATGTCACGCGTGACGCTCTTGCGGCCTGAAGCCCGAGGCCTGTAGCCTGAAGCCCGAGAGGATGTCCATGAAGCGCCTCTGGATCGCCCTGATCGTCCTGGTCCTCGTCGCCGCGCCGGCGTTTGCCGACGTGACCGTGACGATGAGCATATCCATAAACGCCGGGCCGATCGCGACGAGCGGCGTGACGACGACCCTGGTCAAGGGGACGAGGGTCCGCTCCGACGCGAAGCTCATGAGCCAGGACGTGTCGATCCTCTTCGACCCGGCCGCCAAGCAGGTGCTGATGCTGAACCACGTCACCAAGGAGGTGACGGTGTTCGATCCGCAGCAGGCCATGGCCGGCATGCCCATGACGTTCGGAGAGGTCAAGGCGTCGGTGAAGCCGACCGGGCAGACGAAGGAGATCCTGGGGCGCGCGTGCCAGGGCTTCACGGTCGACGTCGTCATGCCGGTGACGATGGGCGGCGAGACGCTCACGATGAAGATGACGGGCCCGGTGTGGCTGGCGAAGGACGGCCCCGGCGTGGCGGACTTCAACGCGGCCCAGAAGGTGCTCGCCGCGGCCGGCCACAGTATTCTGCCGTTCGGCCAGGGGCCGCAGGCCAAGGCGATGGTCGAGGTCTCCAAGGCGCTGGCGGACGCCGGGGTCGCGATGGAGCAGGAGATCAACGTTACCATCGAGGGCACCGGTCAGATCGCGCAGGTGATGGGCCAGATGGGCAACATGACGATGAAGATGACCGTCACCGGCATCTCGACCGACCCGATCCCGGGTGAGAAGTTCAGGATTCCCGAGGGTTACACGAAGAAATAGGCGGCGGACTAGGCCTCAGGCTATGGGCGTCGGGCTACGGGCCGCGTCACGCTGTTCCGGCCTGAAGCCTGAGGCCCGAAGCCCGGCGCGGCTAATCGAGTTCCTCGAGCGTTACCAGTCCTCGCCTCAGCGCCTGCACGATGGCCTGCGCGCGGTTCTCCACCTGCAGCTTTCCGAGCACGCTCGCGACGTGCGTCTTCACCGTCTCCTCGCTGATGCACAAGGCGTCTGCAATCTCCTTGTTCGACAACCCCAGCGCGAGCCGCCGCGCCACCTCGCGCTCGCGCGGCGTCAACTCGTCGCGCGGCGACGATGCGTGCAGCACCTGGTCGCTGACCGACGGGTCGATGTAGGTCTTGCCGCGGGCGACCGCGCGCACCGCCGCCAGCAGCGTTTCCGGCTCGGCGTCCTTGCGGACGTAGCCGGCGGCCCCGGCGCGCAGCACGCCCATCATGCGAGCCTCGTCGATCGACGCGGTCAGCGCGATGACGCGAACCGCGGGCCGCCGCTCGAGCACCCGCCGCGTCGCCTCGATGCCGTCCATGCCGCCGGGGAGCAACAGGTCCTGCAGCACGACCTGCGGCTTCCACTCGTCGATGTGCTCGAGCAGATCCTCACCGTTCGCCGCGGTGCCCACCACGACGAGATCGGGGAACGACTCGAGGTACGCCTTCAGGCTGCGCGTGACGACGCGGTGGTCGTCCACCAGAGCCACGCGGATTGGACTCGTCATGCCGTCCTCGCTCCCTCAGTCGCGCTCGACGCTGAACGCCGCGCGCGACGATAGGCGAGGGCGCCCCGCGCGGCAACCGCGCAATTGAAGACCATGAACACGCCCCACATCACGAGATCGATGCGATCGCGCTGGAGGTTCCAGAGCGGGAGCCCGCCCAGCCAGATCAAACAGAACGCGGCGTAGAAGAGCGCGCGGCGGCGGTAAGCGGCGACGTCGGCGGCGGAGATCTGCGGCGTATGAGGGACGGACGCGCGAACGAGGGTGCCATTGCCGGGCTCGCTGGTCACCGCCAGGACGCCGCCGAGGGGCTCGACGCGCGCCCGCATGTTGTTCATGCCCATCCCGGTCGTTGCCTGCCCCGCGTCGAACCCCACGCCGTTGTCGTGGATCCGCAACTCGACGCTGAAGGGCGTCGAGTCGACCGTGACCGAAACGAGCGTTGCGCGCGCATGCCGGCCGACGTTGGCGAGGGCCTCCTGCGCGACGCGGAAGATGGCTTGCTGTGCGCCCGGCGGGAGGCTCTCGCTCGGCGGAAGGTCCCCGATCGAGAGCCGGACGTCGGCGCCGGTGCGGAAGCGCAGTGCCTCGCACTGCTTCTTCAGTGCCTCGACGAGACCCGTGTTCTCGAGCGGTGCCGCCCGCAGTTGATCGAGCATCGCGTCCATCTCGGCCAGCGCCTCGCGCGCCGATTCACGGACCTGCGCAATCGCGGCGCTCGTGCCCGCCGCGTCGCTCCCGAAGCGCGCCTCGGCTGTGGCGGCGGCAGTCTGGATGACGAAGAGCTGTTGCTTGATCGAATCGTGGAGATCGCGCGCCAGCCGGTGGCGCTCCTCCTGGCTGGCGGCCGCGCGGATCTGCTCCTCGTAGTTCGACCGCAGGCGCCCCAGGGATGCCTTGCGGACCTCCGCGAGCACCGACTCGTGGTCCTCGTCGCGAAAGCCGCCCCACGGCATGCCGTCGGCGGTCTTCCACGAGAAGAGGAACAGGACGGTCGCCGTGAGGAGCACACCCAGCGCCACCGCGCCGCCCCACCCGAGGTCTTCCAGGCCGATCAGAGCCCAGAACTGGACGGCGACCCCGGCGAGGACGACGGCATGTCCGGCGGCCCACCAACCGAGCGCCCTCCGGCGGGCATCGTCGTCCTTGGTACGGGCCATTGCGATGGCCAGGAAGCCGACGCCGAGCGCTACGGCCCCGACGAGCCGCACCGTCATCCAATCCGAGTACGGCACGCCGGCCATCAGCGGGGCTCGGAACCAGAGCCCTCCCCATCCGTAAAGGAGCCCGCCGACGATCCACGCCACGATCGCGTAAACCTTGAAGACCTGTCGCGTGTCGAGGGCATCGGTGCAGGTATCAGTTCTCATGCGCCCACTCTACGAGGTGGGCACAGCATCGCACATCACCCGGGCGATGCGAAGTGAGTCACCCGAAGGGGGGAGGACGGCACCGGCTCACGGCCCGCGGCTTGCGGCTTGCGCCCGGGCCACGACGTGACGCCCGTGGCACCGCCGCAAGTCGCCAGTCGCATGCCGCCAGCCTGCACGACCGGGCCCTGTCCGCTGCCCGCCTGGCCGAATCCCGTCCTCCCGAGGTGACTTGCTGTCCTCTTTAACATCGAGTCCGCCATTCGTTTCACGTAAATGACTACGGTTTGCGAACGGCGTCGGGGGCCCAAAGGTCCCCCGCGCGCCCTCGAGCCGACGCACCCCGCATGGGGCTTCGCGCCGGTTTACTGCGAAATCGTGGAGCTTTCGGCAACTGGCCCCTCGAGGGCGGAGGCAGGCCAATATGCGGACTCAAATGGTCCATTTATTGCAGGGGTTACGGGCGGGCATTCACTGAAACGGTTGACTTTCGAGTCTTCGAAGGAGAGAGGCACCATGAGAACGTCCACCATCCGGCTGCTGCTCGTCGCGTCAGTCGTTGTGCTCGCCCTGGGCGTCACCTCGCAGGCCCAGGCACAGACCATCGTCAAGTGCGACGTCCCGTTCGAGTTCTCTCTCGGCGGGCACTCGTTCCCGAGCGGCGTCTACTCGTTCACGATTACCAACGACGGAGGGGGCAGGCTCGTCGTGGTGCGCAGGTCGGACGGGACCGAGGCCCGGTTCCTGGAGGCCATCGTGGAGGGCGAGTCCAGGCCCGTCGATACGGTCGCCAGGTTCAACCACTACGGAAGTCACTACCTGCTGTCGAGCCTGTCGCTCGCCGGAGACGACATCAACCTCAAGTTCATCCCGACCCACGCCGAACGCGAAATGCTGATTCGCGCTCAGCAGGGTGAGGTCGTGTCGGTGATGGCGAGCCGGTAGTACGTGCACGGACACTTGTAGTGGCTAGTGGTCAGTGGATCACGCGTGATCCACCAGCCACTAGCCACTGATCACTAGCCACGACTGTGTACGGCGCTGGTTCCTACGCCATCCTCTCGAGCACCTGGTCGAGATTGCTGCGCATCACGACGTGCGGGATGACCTTGATCCGCTCGGGCGGGCGCGTGCCGTCGAGCAGGAACTGATAGAGCGCCTGAAGCGCCTGGCGGCCCTGGCTCACGGGACGCTGGTAGATCGTCGCGGCCACGCGTCCGGCGCGAATCTGCGGGACCAGCGCGGGAAAGAGGTCGGTCGTCACCACCGCGACCCGGCCGATGCGGCGCTTCCGCTCGATGGCCCGAAGCACCGGCATCGAGTTGACGGTGCTGACGTAGATGCCCCGCAAATCCTCGTGCGAGTCCAGCACCGCCAGCGCGCGCCTGTATCCCACCCGCTCGTCGTCGTGCGCTTCGACGATGGACACCAGGTCCACGCCGCGCCCGACCTCCTCCAGGCTCGACCGGAATCCGCGGAGCTTCTGGGCGTGGTCCTCCGTGCCGAGCCACCCGGTAAAGAACGCGACGTCGCCGCCGCCGGGCAGGAAACGCGACAGCAGTTCGCCGGCCACCGACCCCACCGTGAACGGGTCGGCCGAGACCGAGGTGAGGCGCTCGCAGGCCGGCGCGTCAGTGACGACGCACACGACAGGGATGTTCTGCGTCGCCGCCCGCAGGATCAGGGGGGCCAGCGCGATCGGGTCGCCGGGCGCGACGATGATGCCGTTCACGCCGCTCTCGAGCGCCTGCTCGAACAGCTCGCCTTCGCCTTCGCCGAGGCGCGGGCTGCTCCTGAACTCGACCGACAGCGTGGGCGCGAACGGGGCGGCGGCCTCGCGAATGCCGTCGCGGAGCGAGTCCCAGAACAGCGCGATCTCCTCGGGCAAGTGCGCCGAGATGCGAAACGTCGTGCGCGACTTGAGATGCCGCGCGGCCAGGTTTGGCCGGTAGCCGAGCGCGGCGGCCGTCGCGAGCACCCGGCCACGCGTGCCGGGATTGATGCCCGGCTTGTCGTGGAGGGCGCGGTCCACGGTGCCTATCGACACGCCGCTCGCCCGGGCGATGTCCTTGATGCCGACCGGGTGCGCCGGCGGAGCCTGGCGCGCCTTCACTACCGCACCTTCCATTCCTGCAGGCCCGCCGACCACTTCGGCTGCATCGTCAATTCGAGGCGCAGGCCGGAGGTAGTGACGGGACTGAACCGCACCCGATTGTAGCGGTCCTTCTCGACGCCGTACTGGTCGGTCGCGCGCACGGGCTTCCACGTGTCGCCGTCGCGGTAGAGGATGCGCCATGACGCGGGCACGCGGACCTCGCCGCTTCCGGTGTCGTCGAACCAGTAGACCTCGACCTCGGACACGGCGGCCGGCTTTCGGAACGCGTATTCCACCCACTCGCTGGTGCCCTTGGCCGGCCACCAGTCGAAGTACGAGGCCGAGTCGCTCGACGAGGCCGGCTCCTCGCCGTCATTGATCATCTTCGGGTTCCGGCGGCTCTTGCCCGACACGGTCACCGTGCTCGTCGTCGCGACCGTCGGCCACGGCGTCGGCCGGGCCGCCGACTCGACGCGGGGAATCCAGACGAGCATCTCGCCGCGGCCGCGGTTCGCCCAGGCGTAGTAGGGGATTGCCGTGAATGCCTGCGCGGTCTTCACGACCCTGCCCTGCGCGTCGTAGGCGAGGCCGAACGCCTTTCCGGTGATGACCGTCACGCCGCCGAGCAGGCCAGGGCGGAACTCGGCGCCGAGCGCCCCGGAATCGGGCAGCACCAGGTCGCGCACGTGGCCGCTCGCGCTGTCGGGCCACTCGGCGGCGTAGACGATCGGGCCGCGCTGGAGGGCGACGCGATTCCGGTCGGCCTCGACGCGATCGTTTGCGACGACGCGGCGGACCGGCATCGGGAGCACCAAGTCGATCACGTCGCCCGGCCGCCAGGTGCGGCGAAGCTGGACGTATCCCTTTTCGAGCGTGAGCGGGATCGCCGCCCCGTTGACCTTCACGACCACGGGGTCCGTCACGCGATCGAGGAATCGATACAAGTCGCTCGGGACCGGCTCGTTGCGCGCCCAGCCGGGGATGCGCACGTCGATTGTGAAGTCCGCGGGGCGGTCGGGTGTGACGGTGAGCCGCACCCTTCCGTCCCACGGGTAACGCGTGTCCTGGCGGAGAGTGATGCCACGGCCGCCGTCGAGCCGGACGTCGGCGGAGCCGGCCGCGAACAGGTTGACGTAGATGGTGCCGCCGCTCTTCGCGTAGACGTAGCCCGGCACCGACGCCATGAAGCGCGTGATGTTGCCCGGGCAGCACGCCACGCCGAACCACGGGCTTCGCGCGTGCTGGCCGGCCGACTCGAGCGGGTTCGGGTAGAAGAACGCCTTGCCGTCGAGCGAGACGCCGGACAGCAGGCCGTTGTAGAGGGTGCGCTCCATCACGTCGATGTACTTCGAGTCGGCGTGGAGCAGGAACAGCCGGTGATTCCAGAAGTCGTTGCCGACGGCGGCGCAGGTCTCGTTGTAGGCCGTCATGTTCGGCATCTCGTAGTCGCCGCCGAACGCCTCGCCGCGCCCGGTGGCGCCGATGCCGCCGGTGATGTAGAGCTTCTTCGCGACCAGGTTGCCCCAGATCGTGTCCGACGTCTTCAGGTAGGCCGCGTCGCCGGTGAGCGCGGCGACGTCGGCGATGCCCGAGTACATGTAGGTGGCGCGAACGGCGTGGCCGACCGCCTCGGTCTGGTCGACGATCTTCGCCTGCGACTGGTTGTAAGTGCGCCCCGCGCCCTGGCTCCCGTCGGGCCCGCGCTGGTCGAGCATGAATTTCGCGAGGGCGAGGTACTGCTCGCGGCCCGTGACGCGGTACAGCTTCACCAGTCCCATCTCGGTGATCTGGTGCCCGGGCCAGATCGACTTCTTCCCGGGCCCGAACGTGCGCGTGAGCAGGTCGGCCGAGCGGAGGGCGATGTCGAGGAGCGTTCGCTTGCCCGTGGCCTGGTAGTGGGCCACGGCCGCCTCGTACAGGTGGCCGAGGTCGTAGAGCTCATGGCTGTCCACCTTCTCGAGGACCCAGCGGTCCTTGCCGGCCCAGGGGTGGGGGTGCTGCGGGTCGATCGTGCGGGCCGTGTAGAGGTAGCCGTCCGGCTCTTGCGCAGCACCGATCTTCGCGATGAGGGAATCGACGTAGGCGTCGAGCTTCGGATCGGGGTGGACGCTGAGCGTGTAGGACGCGCCCTCGATCACCTTGTAGATGTCGGTGTCGTCGAAGGGATAGCCGGGCAGCTTCTTGTTGGCGATCTCTTCGCCGCGCAGCGCCTTGGCGGCCTGGATGAAGTTCTCGACGCGGCCCGAGAGCTCGCACTGCTCGAAAGCGAACGGCACGCTCACGGTCCGGTTGGTCTCGATGCGCGGCGCCCAGAACACGTCGTCGAGGTGGACGGCGGTGAAGGGCACGGGCTGGACGGGGTAGTCGCGCGGAGGCCCAGGGCTCTGCTGGGCGGACACGGCGCTCGGGTCGACGCACCACCAGGGGGCGAGCGCAGGATGCCACCAGCACAGCGAGGATCGGTTGCCCGTACCTTCGCGCTGCCATGGCCACTCCCTGTGCAGGGCTCAGGGCTCACGCCAGGAGGCTCATGGCTCAGGACTCAGGGCTCAGGCCGCACGCCGCATCCGGCGTGCGCCGCCCTCAGCCCTCGGCCTTCAGCCCCTAGCCCTCAGCCTTCAGCCCTCAGCCCTGAGCCGTTTCGTTGTCCCGCCGCGAAGCGCCGTGTATTATACCGTGAACGTTCACGTACTCCCGGCCCCGCGCGGGCGAAACGACGGTGGGGACGAGGGCAAGAGGGCTGGGCCCGCGCCCCGCGGGCGATGCGGAGACGAATATGAACCGGTGGCGTCCGGCAGCCTTCTCCCTCTTCCTGCTGATCCCCGTGATCGTCGGCGCAGCCTGGCGTAGCGCCTCGTCCCCCATTCCTCGTCCCTCGTCCCTCGTCCCCGCCGTCAAGCTCGAGGCCGTGCCGTTTCCGCTCCAGGACGTGCGGCTGCTCGACGGCCCGTTCCGCGACGCGATGGTGCGCGACCAGCGGTATCTGCTCGACCTCGATCCCGACCGCCTCCTGCACAACTTCCGCGTGAACGTCGGCCTGCCGTCAGCCGCGAAGCCGCTCGGCGGCTGGGAGGCTCCCGACGTCGAGCTGCGCGGTCACACGGTCGGGCACTACCTGTCGGCCCTGGCGCTGATGTACGCCAGCACGGGCGACGCGCGCTTCAAGGCGCGCGGCGATCTGATGGTGGCGGAGCTGGCCAGGGTCCAGCAGGCCTCGCCGTCCAGGGGCTACCACGAGGGGTATCTCTCGGCCTTTCCAGAGAGCCTGTTCGACCGCGTCGACGCCCGGCAGCGCGTGTGGGCGCCCTACTACACGCTCCACAAGATCATGGCCGGCCTCCTGGACATGTACCAGCTGGCCGGCAACCGCCAGGCGCTCGTCGTCGTCGAGAAGCAGGCCGCCTGGGTGAAGTTCCGGATGGACCGCCTCACGCGCGACGAGCAGCAGGCGATGCTGATGACCGAGCACGGTGGGATGGTGGAGGTGCTCACCAACCTCTACGCGGCGACGGGCGACGCGGAGTATCTGCGCGTGGCCCGGTTGTTCGACCACGCCTTCATCCTGGACCCGCTCGCCCGGGGCGAGGACACGCTGGACGGGCTGCACGCCAACACGCAGATCCCCAAGATCATCGGTGCCGCGCGCGAATACGAGATGACCGGGGACGCCCACTACCGCGCGATCGCGACGTTCTTCTGGGACCGCGTGGCGCTGCACCGCTCGTTCGCCAACGGCGGCGACAGCGACGACGAGTCGTTCTTTCCGGTGGAGCGATTCTCCGAGCACCTCGGCGCGTCGGCGTCGGAGACCTGCAACACCTACAACATGCTCAAGCTGACGCGCCACCTGTTCTCGTGGGCTCCGTCGGCGGCGCTGATGGACTTCTACGAGCGCGGCCTGTTCAACCACATCCTCGCATCCCAGGACCCGGCCACCGGCGGGATGATCTACTACTGTCCGCTGCTGCCCGGCGCGTTCCGCACCTACTCGACGCCGGACGCGTCGTTCTGGTGCTGCGTGGGCACCGGCCTCGAGAACCACGGCAAGTACCCCGACACGATCTACTTCCATGGCGCCGACGCGCTCTACGTGAACCTGTTCATCGCCTCCGAGCTGGACTGGCGCGACAAGGGACTTCGCGTCCGGCAGGAGACGCGCTTCCCCGAGGAGGATTCGAGCCAGCTGGTGTTCACGACCGCAAGGCCGGTCCGCCTCGCCGTGAAGGTCCGCTACCCGTCGTGGGCGACTTCGGGCATGTCGCTCGCGGTGAACGGCACAGCGCAGTCGGTGCCCGAAAAGCCCGGCTCCTACGTCACCGTGGACCGCGAGTGGAGGAGCGGCGACACGTTGTCGATCCGGGTGCCGATGACGCTGCGCGTCGAGGCGTTGCCGGACCACCCGAAGGTCGTGGCGTTCCTCTACGGGCCGATCCTGCTGGCGGGCGATCTCGGCCGCGAGGGGCTGACGCCGGCCGTCCGCTACGGCCCCAGTTCGCCGCCGGTCAGGCGCATGGCCATGCCGGAGGTGCCGGGCCTCATCGGCGACGCGCGCATGCTGCTGTCGTCGGTGAAGCCGGTCCCCGGCTCGCCGCTGGCGTTCCGGCTGCCGGTCCAAATTGGATCGGGACGAATTTCAAAAACTGCAATTCGCGCAGGTCTAGTGTCGGCTGTTGCAGAAAGTGAAATTCGTCCCGATCCAATTTCGGGGGCGGAGGTCACGCTCGTTCCTTTCTACCGGGCGTCCGACATCAGGTACACGGCCTACTGGAGCGTCTACACGGCGGCGGAATGGGAGGCACACCGGAAGGCGGCGGCGGCCGCCCAGTCGCGGCAGCGCGGCCTCGCCGCGCGGACCCTCGACACGGTGGACCTCGGCACACCGGGGAGCGAGAAGGCCCACGGCTACCAGGCGTCCGGCGCGACGCAGCCGGATTTCGACGGCCGCCTTGGCCGCGAGGCCGCTCGCGACGGGTGGTTCGCCTACACGCTCGAGGTTCGGCCAGGCGTGCCGCTCGCGCTGGCGCTCTCCTGCCGCGGCAGCGAGGGGCGTCGGCGCGCGTTCGACATCCTCGTGGACGGCGAGCGCATCGCGAGCGAGACGCTGCCTTATCACCCGACCGAGATGCTCGACTTCGAGTACCCGATTCCCGAGGCGCTGACGCGAGGGAAGGCGCAGGTTGTGGTGAGGATCCAGCCGCAGGGCCAGGCGGCCACGGCCCAGGTGTTCGAGATGCGGATCGTGACCCGCACCAGGTAGGAGCTGGCGCATGGCGACCATCGACTGGGCGATCATCTTCGCCTACTTCGCGCTGCTGCTGGGATTGACGTCGTGGGTGATCCGGAAGAACAGGGACACGACCGACGACTACTTCCTGGCGGGCCGCAACCTCGGCTGGCTGATCGTCGGGGCGTCGATCTTCGCCTCGAACATCGGGTCCGAGCACCTGGTCGGCCTCGCCGGGTCCGGGGCGACCAGCGGGGTGGCGCTCGCCCACTACGAGCTGCACGCCTGGTGCCTGCTCGTGCTCGCGTGGGTCTTCGTCCCCTTCTACATGAGGTCGAAGGTCTACACGATGCCGGAGTTCCTGGAGCGCCGCTTCTCGCCGGCTTCGCGCTGGGCGCTCTCGGCCATCTCGCTGGTGGCCTACGTGCTGACGAAGATCGCCGTCGGCATCTTCGCGGGCGGCGTCGTGTTCGGCACGCTGCTGCCCGAACTCCGCGTCGAGATCGCGGGCCTGACCTTCAACAGCTTCTGGGTGGGCTCGGTCGCGGTCGTCCTGCTGACCGGCCTCTACACCGTGCTGGGCGGGATGCGCGCGGTCGCCTACACCGAGGCGGTGCAGACGTTCATCCTCATTGCCGGGTCGCTGCTGCTGACGGTGTTCGGGCTCGAGAAGCTCGGCGGCTGGACGGCGCTGCGGGCCGCGCTCCCGTCGGACATGTTCAACCTCTGGAAGCCGCTGATCCCGCCCGGCGTCGAAGGCGACGTGGGCGCCGGTCAAGGAATCTGGCCGGATGGCGTGGTACTTCAACACCAACTACCCGTGGATCGGGATGCTCTTCTGCGCGCCGATCATCGGGCTCTGGTACTGGTGCACCGATCAGTACATCGTCCAGCGGACGCTCGGCGCGCCGAACGAGACGGAGGCGCGGCGGGGATCGATCTTCGCGGGCTTCCTGAAGCTGCTGCCGGTGTTCATCTTCATCATCCCCGGGATGATCGCGATCGCGCTGGCGCGCACCGGCAAGGCGCCCGGGCTCGGGGTGATGGTGGACGCGCAGGGCAGGACGATCGCGGCCGAGGCCCAGGCGGCCTATCCGCTCATGGTCCAGCAGGTGATGCCGGCCGGCCTCCGCGGCCTGGTGGTCGCCGGCCTCCTGGCGGCGCTCATGAGCTCGCTGGCGGGCGTCTTCAACGCCTGCTCGACGCTGTTCACGATCGACTTCTACCAGAAGCTCCGGCCGAAGGCGACCGAGCACCAGCTGGTCTGGGTCGGCCGGGTCGCGACGACCGCGATGGTCCTGGTCGGCCTGTTGTGGATCCCGGTCATCCAGGGCGCGCGCGGGCTGTACGAGTACCTGCAGGGCGTGCAGGCATACCTAGCGCCGCCGATCTTCGCCGTCTTCTTCTTCGGCGTCTTCATGAAGCGGCTGAACGCGAAGGGCTGCCTGTCGGCGCTGGCGACAGGCTTCGTGCTCGGCGCCTTCCGCCTGGGTGTCGATACGCCGGTGACGCTGAAGCTGTCGGGCTTCGAATCCGGCTACGGCGTCGGCTCGTTCCTCTGGATCGTCAACAACATCTACTTCCAGTACTACAGCCTGCTGATCTTCGTCGTGTCGGCCGCGGTGCTCATCGGCGTCAGCTACGCGACCGAGGCGCCCTCGGAGGCGCAGCTCGATGGCCTCACTTACGCGACCGTCAGCGCCGAGCAGCAGCGCGTGTCGCGACGCAGCTGGAACAGATGGGACGTCGTGAACTCGGGTGTCGTGCTGGCGCTCATCCTGGCGGCGTATCTGTACTTCAACGGCTAGACGCACCCGGTCGCGAGCCGTAAGCCGTGAGCCGTAAGCCGTAAGCCGTGAGCCGTAGAGGATCCCATGAACATCGGCCTGATCGTCGGCAACCGCGGCTTCTTCCCCGACCATCTCGCCCGAAGCGGCCGCGAGGAGATGCTGGCCGTTCTCGCGAAGGCGGGCGTGAACGCGATCGTCCCGGGCCCGGACGACACCAAGCACGGGGCGGTCGAAACGCGCGCCGAGTCGCGGATCTGCGCCGACCTGTTCCGGCGGCATCGGGACGAGATCGACGGGGTCGTCGTGACGCTGCCCAACTTCGGCGAGGAGCGCGGCATCGCGGACGCCCTGCGGATGGCCGGCCTCGACGTGCCTGTGCTCATCCAGGCCACGCCCGACGCGCCGTCGCGGATGACCATCGACGACCGCCGCGACAGCTTCTGCGGCAAGATGTCGGCCTGCAACAACCTGAAGCAGTACGGCATCCGCTATTCGCTGACCACCCGCCACACCGAGTCGCCGTCCTCGCCCGAGTTCGCGCGCGACCTCGACTGGTTCCTCGGCGTCTGCCGGGTGGTGAAGGGGCTTCGGCGCCTCCGGATCGGGGCGATCGGCGCGCGGCCGGCCGCGTTCAACACGGTCAGGTTCAGCGAGAAGCTGCTCGAGGCGTCCGGGATCTCGGTCGAGCCGATCGACCTCTCCGAGATCGTCGGCCGCATCGGCCGCCTGAAAGACGACGACGCCGGAGTGCAGGCGAAACTGGCGGCGATCCGGGCTTACGTGCCAACAGGTGGCGTCCCGGCGCCGGCGCTCGTCAAGATGGCCAAGCTCGGCGCGGTCATCGACGCCTGGATGCGCGAGACCGACGTCGCCATTAGCGCCGTGCAGTGCTGGACGTCGCTCGAGGAGTTCTTCGGCGTCGTCCCCTGCACGGTGATGAGCATGATGAGCGACGAGCTGATGTCGAGCGCCTGCGAGGTGGACATCTGCGGCGTCATCGGCATGCACGCGCTGCGCCTGGCCTCGGGCACGCCGTCGGCGCTCCTCGACTGGAACAACAACTACGGCGACGATCCCGACAAGGCCGTCTGCTTCCACTGCAGCAACCTGCCGAAGCACTTCTTCGAGGACGTGCGGATGGACTACCAGGCGATCATCGCGGGCACGGTCGGCCGCGAGAACACCTTCGGCACCTGCGTCGGCCGCGTGAAGGCCGGGCCGATGTCGTTCGCCCGCTTCTCGACCGACGACGCGCGCGGCCGAATCTGGGGCTACGTCGGCGAGGGGGCGTTCACGAGCGACCCGCTGCAGACGTTCGGCGGCGCCGGCGTCGTGCGCATCCCCGAGATGCAGCGGCTGCTCCGCTTCATCTGCGAGAACGGCTTCGAGCACCACGTCGCCGCCAACCTCTCCTCGGTGGCCGCCATCGTCCACGAGGCGACGACGAAGTACCTGGGGTGGGAGGTGTATCGGCACAGGTAGGGACGAGGGACTAGGGACGAGGGACCAGGGGACGGACTGCCCGCGAGGCACAACCTCAGTCCCTCATCCCCCGTCCCTCGTCCCTGTTCGAGAGAGGTTGCGAAAGGAAGCGAGCATGTCCGTCGTCGCCGGCGTCGATTTCGGGACCCTGAGCGTGCGCGTGTCGATCGTGGACTCGGAGCGCGGCCGGCTGGGATCCGGCGTCGCGGAATACCCGCTGCACCGGAGCAAGCAGGACCCCGACCTGGCCACGCAGAGCCACGACGACCAGATGGACGCGCTGGCGCTCGCCTCCAGGCGCGCGCTTTCGGCGGCAGGGGTTGACGGCGCCGCCGTGGAGGCCCTCGCGCTCGACACGACGGGGTCGAGCGTGATCCCGGTGGGTGAGGGGCTCACGCCGCTCGACGACTACTACCTCTGGTGCGACCACCGGTCGTGGGAAGAGGCGGCGCTCATCACGCGCGTCGCGCACGAGACGGGGCTCGAGGCGATCCACTGGTGCGGCGACACCTACTCATCGGAGTGGGGATTCTCGAAGCTGCTGCACTGGCTCCGTCACAATCCCGGGAAGCGCGGCCGGTTCGTCACGGCGTTCGAGCACTGCGACATGGTGGCGGCGGTGCTGTGCGGGATGACCGATCCGGCGAACGTGCCGCGGAGCGTCTGCGCGATGGGCCACAAGTGGATGTGGAGCGCGGCGCTCGGCGGACTGCCGCCCGAGAGCTTCCTGACGGCGGTGGACCCGCTGCTGTCGGGCGTGCGCAAGAAGATCACCGGCCGGTTCGCCACCTCCGACCGCCTCGCCGGCCGCCTCGCGCCCGCCTGGGCCGACAGGCTCGGGCTGCGCGCCGGCATCCCGATCCCGGTCGGCGCGTTCGACGCCCACTGGGACGCCGTCGGCGCCGGCGTGCGTCTCGGCGACGTCGTCAACGTCATCGGCACCTCCACCTGCATCATCGCCGTCAGCGACACAGGCCGCCTGCGTGCCGGGCCTGTGCGGGGTCGTGCCCGGGATCGGTGCACCCGGCGCTGACCGGGATCGAGGCGGGGCTCTCGGCGACGGGCGACATCTTCGACGCGATCGCGCGCCGGGCGCGGCACGACGGTGGCGGCGCTCTCGGACGGCCTCGAGCGGTACCGGGCCGGGGAGACCGGCCTCCTGCACCTCACGTGGGACAACGGCGACCGGACGGTGCTCGTCAACCCCGAGCTGGGCGGCGTGACGCTCGGGTGGAACCTCACGCACACGCCGCAGGATCACCTGTTCGCCGCCATCGAAGGCACGGCGTTCCACACCCGGATCATCCTGGAGCGCATGGAAGAGCACGGCGTGCCGATTCGTCGCGTTATCAACGGCGGCGGCATCCCGCGCAAGAACCCGACGCTGAACACGGTCTACGCGAACGTGCTCGGGATGCCGATCCTGGTGCCGAAGGCCGAGATCACGAGCCTGGGCTCGGCGATCTTCGCGTTCATGGCGGCGGGCGCGTTCCCGACGATCGAACGAGCCCAGGATGCGCTGTGCCCGGGGTTCGACGTCGTCGAGCCGGATCCGCGGCAGGTCGCCGTGTACGAGAAGCTGTTTTCGGTGTACCGTGCGCTGTACTTCGCCATGGGGCGCCCGGACGCCGGGCCGGCGGCGGTCGGGTCCGTGCTGCCGGCGCTCAGGCGAATTGCCGCAGAGGCCAAACGGTCATGAGTGCCATCGCCCGTCTCCGCCTGGAAGTGCTCGAGGCGAATATCGCCCTGACCCGCCACGGCCTGGTCGTGCAGGCGTTCGGCAACGCCAGCGCGATCGACCGCGAGTCGGGCCTGGTCGTCATCAAGCCGAGCGGTGTCCCCTACGACGAGCTGGACGTCGAGGCGCTCGTCGTCACCGACCTGGCGGGCCGCGTGGTCGAAGGGCCATACCGGCCGTCATCCGATCTCCCGACGCACCTGGCGCTCTACCAGGCGTTTCCCGGAATCGGGGCGGTCGCACACACGCATTCGCGGTTCGCGACCATCTGGGCGCAGGCCGGGCGCGAGATTCCCTGCCTGGGGACGACGCACGCCGACTACTTCCGCGGGCCGATCCCGGTGACCGATGCGATGACCGAGGACGAGATCCGGTCGGCCTACGAGTGGAACACCGGGCTGGTCATCGTGCGGCGATTCGCGGGCCTCGATCCCGCCGACGTGCCGGCCGCGCTCGTCAGGGGACACGGGCCGTTCTGCTGGGCGGAATCCGCGCACGCGGCCGCCGACCTCGCCGTCATCCTCGAAGAGGTGGCCTGCATGGCGTGGCACGCGATGGCGCTCGCGCCGGACGCGCCGGCACTTCCGGGCGCGCTCAGCGAGAAGCACTTCCTCCGGAAGCACGGGCCGGGGGCGTATTACGGACAGCGGTAGAGACCCTGACAGTACGCATTTCGTACGTAGGCCGGCCCTTCAGGGCCGGCGAGTCCGGCGGGCCTGAAGGCCCGCCCTACGCACGAAGGAGACATCATGTCAATCAACCGTCGCAAGTTTTTGCAGTCGTCAGCACTAGCCACCGGGGCGGGCCTCATCGCGAACACCAGCCCGCTGCAGGCCGCGCAGGGCCAGCCTTTGTCTTCCAGTCGGTTCGCTCATCTCAAGCCCATGACCGGCGGCGTCGTCCGCATCAACGCCGACGATAGAAAGGCGCGCGTCGAGAAGGCGCGCCGGCTGATGGCGGAGAACAAGATCGACGCCGTCATCCTCGACTCGGGCACCAGCCTCATGTACTTCACCGGCATCAGCTGGTGGGCGAGCGAGCGCACGTTCGTCGCCATCCTGCCGGCGCGCGGCGAGGTGGCCTACGTCTGCCCCAAGTTCGAGGAGGGGCGGGCGCGGGAACTCATCACGATCGGCAGCGACGTGCGGACCTGGGAGGAGGACGAGAGCCCGTTCGAGCGGATCGCCCAGGTGCTGAAGGACCGCGGCGCCGCCCGCGTCGGCTTCGAGGAGTACGCGCGCTTCTTCATCGCCGACGGCCTTCGCAAGGCCGCGCCGGCGATCGACATCGTCATCGCCAACCCGGTGACCATCGGCTGCCGTGTGATCAAGACGCCGAAGGAAATCGCGCTCATGCAGTGCGCCAACAACATCACCAACGAGGCGTACCGCGCGGTCATCCCGATGCTCACTCCGGGCATGGTGGCCGAGGAGTTCAGCGCGCTGGCCGCCGCCGCGCACCGGGCGCTCGGCGCCGAGGGCAGCATCGGCGCCACGTTTGGTGAAATGACGGCGTCGCCTCACGGCAGCGTCAAGCGCCGGCCGCTCCGCGAAGGCGACGTGGTCCTGATGGACGGCGGCTGCTCGGTGGACGGTTTCCGCTCCGACATGAGCCGCTCGGTCGTCATCGGCACGCCGACCAGGCGGCAGCGCGAGATCTGGGACCTCGTCAAGCGCGGCCAGGCGGCGGCGTTCGCCGCGGCGAAGCTGGGCGCGGCGTGCGAGGAGGTGGACGCGGCACCCCGGAAGCTCTACGCGGAGCACGGGTTCGGCCCCGACTACAAGCTGCCGGGGCTGCCCCACCGCACGGGCCACGGCATCGGCATGGACGGGCACGAGTGGACCAACCTCGTCCGCGGGAACAAGACGAAGCTCGCGCCCGGCATGTGCTTCAGCGACGAACCGATGCTGGTCATCCCGGGGGAGTTCGGGATCCGGATCGAGGACTGCTTCTACATGACCGAGCAGGGCCCGAAGTTCTTCACGACGCCGAGCCCGGCGATTGACAGGGCGATTGCGTAGAGAACGGCTCTCGGCTCTCGACTCTCGGCTTTCGGCCGCGAGCCGGACACTGCCCAGAGCCCAGAGCCGAGAGCCTGCATATGAGAAAGTCGCTGATGCTCATCGCGACGCTGGCGGTCATCCTGTCCGCCGCCGGCGTCTCCGTCCTCTCCCAGTCCCCGTCGCAGTCCTTCACCGAGGACAAGCTGGCCGGCTTCACGTATCGCGCGCTCGGCCCCTACCGCGCCGGCTCGTGGGTGTCCGACATCGCCGTCCCCGAAGCGCCGCAGAAGTCGCACCTCTACACCTTCTATGTTGCCGTCCGCTACGGCGGCGTGTGGAAGACCACCAATAACGGCACCACATTCCAGCCCGTCTTCGACGGGCAGGACGTCACGGGCATCGGCTGCCTGGCACTCGCACCGTCGAACGAGAACATCGTCTGGGTCGGTACGGGCGATGCCTCGAGCGTGCGCGTGGCCTACCCGGGCGACGGCGTCTACAAGTCGATCGACGCCGGGAAGACCTGGCAGCGCATGGGGCTCCGCGAGACCCAGCACATCGGCCGTATCGTCGTCCACCCGTCCAATCCCGACATCGTTTATGTGGCCGCGATGGGGCGGCTGTGGTCGACAAACGACGAGCGCGGCGTCTTCAAGACGACCGACGGCGGCAAGACCTGGACGAAGTCGCTCTTTGTCAACGCGCAGACCGGCGCCATCGATCTCGTGATCGACCGCAAACATCCCAACACGCTCTACGCCGCGATGTACGACGTGCAGCGGCGGCCGTGGAAGCTCATCGAGGGCGGCGAGGGCAGCGGCATCTTCAAGACGACCGACGGCGGAAAGACGTGGAAGAAGCTGACGGGCGGCCTCCCGGTCAAGCAGGGTCGCATCGGCCTCGACATCTACCAGAAGAACCCCGAGATCCTCTACGCGGTCACCGAGAACTTCGGCACCAGGCCGCCCACCGACGACGAAGCCAGGCGCGACCGCGCGCGCGGCCAGCAGCCGCAGCCAAGGAACCTCGGCGGCGAGGTGTATCGGACCGACGACGGTGGAAGGACCTGGCGGAAGACGAACACGGCCGCCGAGGACATGAGCTCGAAGGCCGGGTACTCGTTCAACCAGATCCGTGTCGATCCGAACAACGACAGGCGGATCATCGTCAACTGCGATTCGCTGATCAGCTCCGAGGATGCGGGCAAGACGTGGAAGGGATTGACCTGGGACGACCGGAGCCTGTTCGCGAAGGCGTTCGGCGACTTCCGCACGATGTGGATCGACCCGCAGAACTCGGACCGCTGGATCCTCGGGAGCGACGGCGGTGTGCACATCTCCTACGACGCCGGGAAGACGTGCGACCACTACGCCAACATCCCGGGCGGCGAGTTCTATTCGATCGGCGTGGACATGGATCGCCCGTACCACATCTACGGCGGCCTGCAGGACCACGACTCGTGGCGCGGGCCGATCAACGGTCCGGCAGGGCGCGTCGGACCGGAGGACTGGGTGACGGTGGGCGACAACGACGGGATGTACAACCGCGTGGACCCAACCGACAGCCGCTGGGTTTACAACACGTTCCAGTGGGGCGGGCACTACCGGCTCGATCAGCGGACCCGGACGCGGAAGGCGATCACGCCCCTGCGGCCGGCCGGGCAGCCGCCGCCGCGCTGGAACTGGACGCCGCCGCTCGCGCTGTCGCCGTTCAACAGTCACATCCTCTACACGGGCGCGCAGGTCCTGTTCCGATCCGTCGACCAGGGCGACCACTGGGAGGAAATCAGCCCGGACCTCACCACCAACGACGCGTCGAAGATCTCGCCTCCGGGATCGACGGTCCAGTACTGCACCATCACGACGATCGCCGAGTCGCCAATCACTCCGGGAGTGATTTGGGTCGGGACCGACGACGGCCGGGTGCAGGTGACGCGGAACCACGGGGCGGGCTGGACCGACGTCACGGCGAAGATCGTGGGGGCGGGCGGCGGGCCGGATTACTACGCGACCACGCGGGTCCTGCCGTCGAAATTCGACGCGGGCACCGCCTACGTCACGCGCAACGGCCGGCGCTTCGACGAGTTCAAGCCGGTCGTGATGAAGACGACGGATTTCGGCGCCACGTGGACGTCGATCTCCGGCAACCTCGCCGAGCGGGCGATCGACGTGATCGTCGAAGATCTGAAGGACCCCGACATCCTCTTCGTCGGCAGCAACAAGGGGGTCCACGTGTCGCTCGACGGCGGCCGCCGGTGGGTCGCGCTGAAGGGAAACATGCCGACGGTCCCGGTGACCGACATGCTGATCCACCCGCGGGAGCGCGACCTGATCGTGGCGACGTACGGCCGCGGCCTCTACGTGGCCGGCACCGCCTGGCTGACAGAGGCGAAGCAGGGAGCGTTCGAAAGGCCCGCGTACTTCTTCGCCGTGCAGCCCCGGCCGCTGCCGCCGCCGGGCGCGCTCGGCAACTTCGAGTTCTACGGCGACCGGACGTTGCTCGTGCCGAACGACGAGGAGATGCACTTCGACTACTTCCTGAAGAGCAAGGCCGGCGGGCCGGTGAAGATCACGATCGCCGACTCCGCCGGCAAGGACGTCAGGACGCTGACCGGCCCGGGGGAAGCCGGGCTGAACCGGGCCGATTGGGACATGACGGGCGCAGGCAGGCAGCCGGTTGCGCCAGGCACCTACGTCGTGACCTTGCAGGCCGGCGACGTCACACTCACGCAGCGGGCCATGGTGGCCGGCGAACGGTAAACTGGCAGGGAGCTGGAGGGGAAGAGGCTATGTTCGATGCGACCATCTACAGCGCACGCCGCGCGCGGCTTCAGCAGGAGTTCAAGCACGGCCTGCTCCTGTTCATCGGCAACAACGACTCGCCGATGAACTACACCGATAACACCTACCACTTCAGGCAGGACTCGTCGTTCCTCTATTACTGGGGCCTGAACGACCCCGAGCTCTCCGCCATCATCGACGTCGACGCCGGGACCCAGACCGTCTACGGCGACGACTTCACGATCGACGACATCGTCTGGCGCGGGCCGCAGCCGACCATCGCCGAGCGCGCCGCGAAGGCGGGCGTCACCTCAACGGGCACGCGCGACGAGCTCGGGGCCGCGCTCGACCAGGCGGTCCGGCAGGGGCGGCGCATCCACTACCTGCCCCAGTACCGCCACGACAACGTGCTGGCGATTACTTATCTCGTGGGGATTCGGCCGCGCATGGTGAACCCGCACGCGTCGACCGCGCTGGTCAAGGCCGTCGTGGCGCAGCGGGCCTACAAGGCGCCAGAAGAGATCCGCGAGATCGAAACCGCCCTGGACCTCGCGCACGACATGCACGTGCTCGCGATGAAGATCGCCCGCCCCGGCATGTACGAGCGCGAGGTGGCGGGTGCGATGGCGGGCCTGGTCGAGTCGCGCGGGTCGCAGCTCGCCTTCCCGATCATCTTCTCGGTGCACGGCGAGACGCTGCACAACCACTCGCACGAAAACCTGATGCAGGCCGGGCAGATGGCCGTCAACGACTCGGGCGCCGAATCATTGCTGCACTACGCGAGCGACATCACTCGCACGATCCCGATCGGCGGGAAGTTCGTCGGCCCGCAGCGCGACCTCTACCAGGCGGTCCTCGGCGCGCACAAGAAGGCGCTGGCGGCCGCGAAACCGGGCATCAAGTGGATGGACGTCCACCTTCTCGCCTGCCGCAGCCTGGCCGAGGACCTCAAGGCGATCGGCTGCATGAAGGGCGATCTCGACGCGGCGGTGCGCGAAGGGGCGCACGCGATGTTCTTCCAGTGCGGCCTCGGCCACATGATGGGCTTCGACGTGCACGACATGGAGGGGCTCGGTGAGCAGCACGTCGGCTACGACCACACGGTGACGCGCAGCACGCAGTTCGGCCTCAAATCGCTGCGCATGGGCCGCGCGCTCGAGCCGGGCTTCGTGATGACGGTCGAGCCGGGCATCTACATGATCCCGACGCTCATGGACAAGTGGCGGGCCGAGGGGCGGTTCATCGACTTCCTGAACTACGACGTGATCGACAAGTTCCGCGGCTTCGGGGGCATCCGCGTCGAGGACGACGTGGTGATCACGGAGACGGGGTGCAGGGTACTGGGGAGGCCCATTCCCATCGAGATGGGGGATGTGGAAGCGCTCGCGCGGTAGCCTACTTGCCCGGCACCTTCGCCTTCAGCTCCTCGAACCAGTTCAGCACGATGTTGATCTGTGTGACGTGCGGAATCGGCGGCTTCGAGCGGCTCTGGAGCACGTAGAACCGCTGCCCGTCCGGCGACACGTCGTATGCCCGGGTCGCGTCGGCGACGAAGAGAAGGTCGTTGGGGTCGCCTTCGAGGACCTGCCGGGGACTGCCAATCCGGGGCGGCGTCCCCGGCTGGAAGTCGACCTCCATCACGCGACCCCTGCCGGGCACGTTGGATTCTGCCAGATAGAACAGGGCCCGGCCGTCTCGGCGCCATGCCGGGCAAACCCCGTCAGGGGGCGGCACCTGAACCCGAGGACCCGGGCCCGGGTACGGTTGCACGTAGATCTGGTTGGAGCCGGAATCCCACGACGCGTAGGCGAGCCAGTGTCCGTCGGGGGAGAACTCCGGATGATCCGCGTTGCTGGGAGCGTTCGGCCACGGGGTGACGGTGGCCCGTCCATCTTCGACCGTGAGCACGACGAAGGTGTTGTGCTCCAAGTCCACCGCCGCGAGTCGGCGGCCATCCGGCGTCCACGACGAGGGAATGAGGTCTCCCGCGAGCGATTCCGGCGACCCGGTCCCGTCGGCGCGTCGCCATGCGAGGGACCGCCGGCCGTCCTTGTTCCACCAGAACACGAGGTGCTGCCCGTCCGGCGTCCAGACAGGATGCGTGGCCTCGCCGTCCCGGAAGACCTGCGTCAGCGTGCCGCGCACGAGGTCGTACGTCCAGAGGGCGGTGTCGTGGCGACCCAGGACGTTCAGGAGCAGTTCGCCTCCGTCGGGGGCCAGCCGGACGCGGATGCCGTAACTGTTCACCGGCGCGTTCAGCGGGGTCACGCGTCCCTGGCGGTCCACGGCCACGAGCGCCCTGGCCTCAGGGGGCGCCACCGAACCCGCCAGCCAGGCCAGGCTGCCCGTTGAGGCGACCGCGAACTGTCCCGCCAGAGACCGATCCTCAGTGGCGCCCAGCGCCGAGACCGCGTGCGCGACCCCGTCGAGCAGCGGCACCACGTCTCCTTGCACCTGCAGCGTGCGAGGATTGAACGCCACCGCCAGCAAGACGCCCTCGCGCATGAAGACGAGGTGCCCGGTCGGGACGTATCGCGCATCGGTCGCGTCGCGGAGCAGGACGGTCCGCTGTCCGGTCCCGAGCGTCTGCGCGACGATCTCCTCATCGCTTGGGATGACCACGTGCCTCTCCACCGTATAGAGCAGGATTCTGTCCGCCGGGCAGCAGGCTGGGCCGGCTGTGGAACAACTCGGTCGCGCCCCGCGTCGTCACCCGAACCAGCGAGCCGCCGGGCTGGACCTTCCAGATGGCGCCGTCCGCCTGGTTGCCAAAGTACAGCGCGCCCGAGCTGTCCCAGGCCAGGCCGAACGGAACCCCCGCGATCCCCGGCGCGAGTTGCACCGCGGGACCGCCGGTCAGCCGCACCTTCTTGAGCGCGCCAGCCGCCCAGAATGCCACCCACTGCCCGTCGGGGGACACTGCGGGGGCCTCGGCCGCTTCGGTCCCGGCCAGCGGGCGCGCCTCGGGGCTGTCGAGACGCCGCAGGTAGAGCTGCTGCACGTCGTCCTTGCGGCCCACGAACACGAGGGCCTGTCCGTCCGGCGTCCACGTCAGCGCCGTCAGCGCGCCGCCCGCGTTCCAGGTGACACGGCCGCTGTGCACTTCCTCGGCCGGACGCACGTCCATGGTCAGGCGCGCCACGGCCCCCCGGGGCGGGGCCGGGCGCAGCAGCCACGTGAGGCCGGCACCCGCGATGAGGAGACACAGCCCCGCAGTAATCGCGAGCGCCGTCCACACGCCCCGCAGGCGCCGTGACTGGACACGCGGCGTCGTTGCGTCGACGCCGCTGCCTTCCCGCAGCCAACGCAGGGCATTGGCCACGTCGTGGGCCGTGTCCGGGCGATCTTCGGGCGCCTTCGCCAGACACTGCCGTATCAGCCGATCGAGCGCCGGCGGGGTCACCGGCTGCAGCGTCGCCAGCGCGAGGGGCTGGGCGTTCATGATGTTGGCGATCAGGCTCGCGGCGCTGCCGCCCTCGAACGCCCGCTGGCCCGTCAGCATCTCGTAGAGGATCGCCCCCAGCGCCCAGAGGTCGGTTCGCGCGTCCGCCGGTCTCCCCTCGACCTGCTCCGGCGCCATGTATTGGAGCGTGCCGACGATGCTCCCCTCGCTTGTCAGCGGCGCTGTCCGAGTGGGCGCCGACGCCAGGCTCGCGGCCGCCGGTTGCTCGCCGTGGCCCGCCAGTTTCGCCAGGCCGAAGTCGAGCAGCTTGGCGCCCGCCTTGGTCAGCATGACGTTGCCGGGCTTGAGGTCGCGGTGGATCACGCCCTGGCGATGCGCAGCAGACAGCGCATCCGCAACGTCGGTCGCGATACCGAGCGCCTGGTCCAGCGGCAGCGGCCCTTTCTGCAGACGATCGGCCAGCGTCTCACCGGTCAGGTGCTCCATCACGAGGAACGTCGTGCCCTCGTGCTCGCCCACGTCGTGCAGGATGCAGATGTGGGGATGGCTCAGCCCCGCGATGATCTTCGCTTCGCGCGAGAAGCGGGCGCGGCGTTCCGGATCGGTGCCGATCTCCGCAGGGAGGACCTTGATGGCGACCGTACGATCGAGCCGCGTATCGCGCGCCTGGTAGACCTCGCCCATTCCGCCCGCGCCGATGGCGGAGGTGACCTCGTAGGGACCGAGCCTGGTGCCGGGCGAGAGTGTCATCGCCGCCGACCTCTCCTGGCCCTGGACGACGACTGCGATGGGAAGGCGGCCTGATTATAGCCGACGACGGCCAACCCTGCCGACTCCCAACGGCTGTGCTAGAATCCTGTTCTCTCCACACGGCCGTGACGGGCGGTTCCCGACCACCGTTGGTGCCTTGTGGCCTTACTGCCAGACTCGGCTCTCATTCGCGTCTTCGCTCAGGTTCGAAGCCGGCGCGACGACCTGATTTACCCCAACCGTAACCACCCGCGGATCGACTTCCATCGCACGTACATGGGCAGACAGTCGACTCAGTAAGGAGGCGGCCATGGACCGCGAAGGTCCGGCGGCGGCGGGACGGGCGTCACGCGCGGCGTGGCGGCTGGCGATGATCTGGCTCCTCGCCCTCGGGTGGCCGCTGGGGGTAGCCGCCCAGACCGAAAGCGCCCGCCTGACAGGCATCGTCACCGATGCGACCGGCGGCGTGCTGCCCGGAGTGACCGTGACGGTGAAGGGCGCCGGTGGCGCCGTCCGTACAGTCATCACCGATGCAAGCGGCCGATTCGTCGTCGACCGGGTTGCGCCGGGTTCGTATGAACTCCGCTTCGAGCTCTCCGGGTTCGCCACGCAAGCGAAGCCGCTGACCGTGGTGGCCGGCCAGAACATCACCGTGGAGGTCACACTCCAGATTGGCGGCCAGGCCGAAGCGGTCCAGGTCACCGGATCGCTGATCCCCAGGCCCACGCTGGAAGCGATGAGTCCGGTCACCACGCTGGAGATCGAGGAACTCACCTATCGCGGCATGACCCGCCTGGAGGACCTCCTGACGACGTTGCCGCAGGTCTTCACCGCGCAGAACTCTACGGTCTCGAATGGTTCGGTCGGCACGGCGACGGTCAACCTGCGCAACATGGGCGACAGCCGCACGCTGATCCTGCTCGACGGTCGCCGGATGGCCAGCGGTGATCCCTGGGACGTCTCACCCGACCTGAACTTCATCCCGTCGGCACTGGTCAAGCGCGTCGATGTCCTCACGGGCGGCGCGTCGGCGGTCTACGGCGCGGACGCCGTGGCGGGCGTCGTCAACTTCATTCTCGACCGCGACTTCACCGGCGTGCGCGGCGGCGTGCAGATCAGCGGTTTCCAGCACGACAACCGGAACACCCTGGCCCAGCAGATGAACGCGACCATCGGATTCACCTATCCCAAGGGGAACATCTGGAACGGCGGGCCGATCGACTTCAACTTCGCGTTCGGCAACAAGTTCGCCGACGGCAAGGGGCATGCGGCGTTCTATCTCGACTACCGCTCCACGAGCGCGATCACCAAGGACCAGCGGGATTACACGAACTGCTCTCTCGGTGCTCTCAGCAGCGTGACGATGAACGGGCCGGTGTGCGGCGGCTCGACGATAATCCCGGCTGGCTACTTCCTCGTCTACGATTCCACGTTCTCCCGGTTCCAGAAGTACGTCTTGGACTTGAACCCCACGACCGATCCGACCGGGGACCAACTGAGACCGCGCACGACATCGGACGTGTGGAACTACGCGCCCTACAACTTCATGCAGCGCCCGGACAAGCGGTGGGCCGGCGGCGCATTCATGGACTACGACCGGAGCCGACACCTCACCCTGTATGGCGACGTCATGTTCATGACCGACGTCACCGACTCGCAGATTGCCCCGTCGGGCGACTTCGGCACGACGACCCAGCTCAACTGCGACAACCCGATGTTGAGCGCCCAGCAAGTGCAGTTGCTCTGCACGGACATGGGCTACGGACCGAACGACACGGCCTTTGTCCTCGTCCTCAGGCGGAGCGTGGAATCCGGTCCCCGCGTCAACCACATGGAACACAACTCCCTGCGTTTCAGTGCAGGCGCGCGCGGGGACATCAACGACGTCTGGAAATACGACGCCTACGCCTTGCAGGCGGAGGTCCACGCCCCCTGGTCGTACGACAACGACTTCGATATCGAACGCCTGCAGAATGCCCTGCTGGTGACAGGCACGCGCGGCCAGCCGAGCACGTGGCGGTGCATCAACGACGCGACGTCCTGCGTGCCGTGGAACATCTTCAAGGCGGGCGGCGTCACCGAGGAGGCCCTGAACTACCTCAAGTTGAAGGAGGTTGAAAACGGTGGGACGAGGACGCGCGTCGTCAGCGGCAAGGTGTCGGGTGATCTGAAGGCCTACGGCGCCGTCTCCCCCGCCGCGGTCGAGGGCGTCAAGGTCGCCATCGGCGCGGAGTACCGCCAGGAGTTCCTCTACGTCGATGCCGATTCGGCCCTGGAGCAGGGCCTGGGCGCAGGGTCCGGAGGGGCGATTCCATCGCTGACGGGCGTTTACAGCGTGAAGGAGCTGTTCGCCGAGGGGCTGGTGCCTCTCGTCCAGGACCACCGGCTCGTCAAGGACCTGGGCCTCGAAGCCGGCTATCGGCTGTCACACTACGACACCACCGGCTCGCACTTCACCTACAAGCTGCAGGCATCATGGGCGCCGACCCCGGACCTCAAGTTCCGTGTCGGCTACAACCGGGCGAGCAGATCGCCGAACGTACAGGAGATGTACGCGCCACAGAGCCTCTACCTCGGAGGCGGCACGGACATCTGCGCAGGAGCCACTCCGACCGCGACACTGGCCCAGTGCCAGCTGATGGGCGTCACCGCCGCGCAGTACGGGAGTATTCCGGAGAACGAGGCCGGCGGATACAACGCCCTCAGCGGCGGGAACCTGAATCTCAAGCCCGAGGTCGCCGACACCTGGACCGGCGGCCTGGTCGCGACTCCGCGAAGATACGTCCCGGGCTTCACGCTCGCCCTCGACTACTTCCATATCAAGCTCAACGACACGATCGGCGCGCTGGGGTATGAGGACATCATGAATGGGTGCGCCGCCGGAAGGATCGCGCTGTGCGCCTTCATCCACCGCGACCAGCTTGGGTCGCTGTGGCTGACGCGCAACGGCTACATCGAGACCAACAACCAGAACGTCGGCGTGTTTCTCACCGAGGGCCTCGATGTCAACGCCACCTACACCCGGCCGATTGGGGAACTCGGCGTGGTATCGGCCAGCGTCATAGGCAGCGTGTTGATGAAGAACGAGACCGACACCGGGCTGTACGACTACGACTGCGCGGGCTACTTCGGCAACACGTGCCGGAATCCTCTCCCGCGGTGGCGGCACCTGGCGCGCTTTTCGTGGGAAACCACGCACGGTGTGACCCTGTCGGTCGGCTGGCGCCTGCTCGGCCACGTGACGATCGACTACGCCAGCCCAAACTCGTACCTGGCGCACCCTGAGTACGTCGCGCTGGCCAGGGCGAACAACATCTACGACATTCCGACGACCAACTACCTGGACTTCGGTGTGACCTGGAACATCAGGAAGGGGATTCAGTTCGTCGCGGGCTGCAACAACGTGTTCGACAAGGAACCGCCGCTCGCCCCCGGCATGATTGCCAACGACGCCGCGACGGGCTTTTACGGCACCTACGATCCACTGGGCCGCTACATCCACCTAGGGCTGCAGTTCACGTTCTAGAAGGGGGGCGCCTGGCACCGGCTGGCGGCAACTGGCTTCGGGCTACAGGCCACAGGCTTCGGGCCGAGTCAGGCGGGTCATCCTCCGCCGGTCGGGCCCGGAGGGCGGCGCCAGAGCGAGCCATGGACCGTTCGCATCGTCAGGGTACCAAGAAACGCAAGCCGGCCCACGATCTCGCCGTTGGGGATGGGGGGACAGGCCCGGCGTGAACCCCAACGGCAAGACACGGGACGCTAGGACGGCGCCGCGTTTCTGGTGAAGTTCTGGGCTCGCAAGGCGACGCCCTCCGGACCCGGACGGCGTGACGGACCCTCACGCGCCGCCCCTGAAGGGGCGGCCTACAAAAGGCAGGTGTCAATCGGTGCGGTAGTGGCAGCCCCGGCTCTCCCTCGATTCCATCGCCGCCAGCAGCACCACCAGCGCCGTCTGCACGCCGTTGCGAAGGGAGATGAGACCGTCGCCGAGCTCCGCCTTCCCGTAGAACCTGCCGATCTCCATGTGCAGTTCCCGGAGGATGGCGTGCGCCCGGTCCAGGCGCCGGCGGTTCCGCACCAGCCCGACGTAATTCCACATCGTCTGGCGGATGGTGAGCCAGTCCTGTGCGACCAGCGCCGGGTCAACCGGCTCGGTCTCGTACTGCCAGGGCGCGATCTCGGGGAAGTACTCGGCGGCGCCCGACCTGCAGCACTTCGCCGCCGCCTCGCCGGCGCGCGTGCCCCAGACGAGGCATTCGAGCAGCGACGTGCTCGCCAGCCGGTTCGCGCCGTGCAGCCCGGTGCACGACACCTCGCCCACCGCGCGCAGCCGGCGCAGGCTGGACTGTCCCTCGCCGTCCACGTCCACACCGCCGCAACTGTAGTGCGCCGCCGGCACCACCGGGATCGGCTGGGCCGTCAGGTCGAAACCGGCCTCGCGGCACCGGCCGGCGATGGTCGGGAACCGCTCCAGGATCCACGCCGCCGGCTTGTGGCTGATGTCGAGGTAGGCGCACGGCGACCCGGTCTCGTGCATCATCTGGTGGATGCCGCGCGCCACGATGTCGCGCGGCGCCAGCGAGCCGTCCGGGTGGTAGTCGGTCATGAACTCGCGGCCGGTCCCGTCCACCAGCCGCGCGCCTTCCCCCCGCAGCGCCTCCGACAACAGGAACCGCTCCCCGCCGTGGTAGAGCGTCGTGGGGTGGAACTGGATGAACTGCATGTTGAGACAGCGCGCCCCCGCCCGGTAGGCCATGGCCACGCCGTCGCCGCAGGCGCCCGCCGGGTTGGTGGTGTGCAGGAAGATGCGGCCGAGGCCGCCGGTCGCCAGGATCGTCTCCCGTGCGAGCAGCGTATCCACTCGGCGCGAGGCCTGGTCGAACACGTAGGCGCCCACGCAGGTCGGCGGCGCGTAGATGTCGAGCGGGTTGCGCGAGTGATGCGACAGCGTCAGCAAGTCGATCGCGCTGCGGCCCGTGAGAATCGTGATGCGGGGCTCGCGCCTGACCGCCGCCAGCATCGACTCCTCGATGGCGCGACCCGTCCCGTCGGCGCGATGGACGATCCGCGGGCGCGAGTGCGCGGCCTCGGCCGTCAGATCCAGCTCTCCGTCCGCCCGCCGGTCGAACGGCACTTTCGCCACGCCGAGCAGGACCTGCTCGACCAGCCGCGGCCCCTCTCGGCTCAGGATCTCCACGGCCTCGGGCCTGCACAACCCCGCGCCGGCGGTGACGATGTCGGCCGCCAGCAGGTCGGGCGAATCGTCGTCGGCGCGGTAGATGATGCCGCCCTGCGCCTCCCAGGTGTTCGAGTCCTCGGCGCGCCCCGCCTTGGTGAGCATGACGACGCGCGCGCCGTGGCGGGCGGCGGCGAGGGCGGCCGAGCAGCCGCCGAGGCCGCTGCCGATGACGAGCACGTCGATCCGATCGCTCATTGTTCGAAGTCCAGCCCTATATCCACCGAGGGCGCCGAGTGGGTCAGGGCGCCGACGGAAATAGTGTCCACCCCCGCCTCGGCGTAGGCGCGGATGTTCTGCAGGGTGACGCCGCCCGACGATTCGATCCAGATGGCGGGACCGCCCGGACGCCCGCGAACCAGAGCGACCGCCTCGGCCGTTTGCGCCGGCGACACGTTGTCGAGCAGCACCGCCCGCGCGCCGGCGTCCAGCGCCTCGACGAGCTGCGCCAGCGAGTCAACTTCCACCTCCACGACCAGGTCGCCGGTCGGGTGGGCGAGCACCGAGCGCAACGCCGCCGCGACGCCGCCGGCCGCGGCGACGTGGTTGTCCTTGACGAGGACGGCGTCGAAGAGGCCCGCGCGGTGATTGCGCCCGCCGCCCGCGCGGACGGCGTACTTCTCGAACGCCCGAAGCCCGGGCGTCGTCTTGCGCGTGTCGGAGACCGAGGCCGGCGTGTCGGCCACCGCGTCCACGTAGCGGCGCGTGAGCGTCGCGATGCCGGACAGGCGCTGGAGCAGGTTGAGCGCCAGCCGCTCGCCCGAGAGGATCGGCGCGGCAGGCCCGGCCAGCCGCATCAGCCGCGCGCCCGCGGCCACCGCCGCTCCGTCGCAGACTGCGGCCTCCGCCACGACGCGCTCGTCGAGTTCGGCGAACACGGCGGCGGCGACCGGAAGCCCCGCGACCACGCAGGCCTGGCGGGCGACGATGGCGCCGCGCGCCAGCGTGCCGTCAGGGACCGTCCAGAGCGTCGTGATGTCGCCGTCGCCGATGTCTTCGCGAAGGAACCGCCGCACCTGCTCGCGCACGAAGACCGGGTCGAGGCCGGGCGGCATTACGCGCTCATCTCCAGCATCCGCTGCAGGGGAACGAGGCATCTCAGGCGCAGATCCTCGGGAAGCGAGATCTCCGGCCTGCGGTCGCGCATGCAGAGATACACCTTCTCGAGCGTGTTCAGGCGCATGTAGGGGCACTCGTTGCACGAGCACCCGCTGTCGGGCGGCGCCGGGATGAACTCCTTGTCCGGGCATGCCTTCTTCATCTGGTGGATGATCCCCGCCTCGGTGACGACGATGAAGCTCCGCGCCGGGCTGGTGGTGGCGTACTTCAGGATGGAGGTGGTCGAGCCGACGTGATCGGCCAGGCGCAGCACGCGCTCCTCGCACTCGGGGTGGGCCAGCACGAGGGCGTCCGGGTGCTCCGCCTTCAGGCGGATCAGCCGCCGCTCCGAGAAGGTGACGTGCACCGAGCAGGCGCCGGGCCAGAGCACCATGTCGCGGCTGGTCTGCTTGATGACGTAGCGTCCAAGGTGCTGGTCCGGCGCGAAGAGGATCGGGCGATCGGAGGGGATCCGGCGGACGATCTTCTCGGCGTTGCTCGAGGTACAGATAATGTCGCTCAGCGCTTTCACGGCGGCGCTCGAGTTGATGTAGGTGATGACGGTGTGGCCAGGATGAGCCCGCACGAAGGCGTCGAACTCCGGCGCGGGGCAACTGTCGGAGAGCGAGCAGCCGGCGGCGAGATCGGGCAGCAGGACCAGCTTGTCCGGGTTGAGGATCTTGGCCGTCTCGGCCATGAAGTGGACGCCGCAGAAGACGATCACCGACGCGTCGGTCTTCGCGGCCGCCTGCGAGAGGGCCAGGCTGTCGCCGATGACGTCGGCGATGTCCTGGATGTCGGGCTCCTGGTAGTAGTGCGCCAGGATGACGGCGTTCATCTCGCGCTTCAGCCGGGCGATCTCGACGAAGAGGTCCACCATATCTCTCGGCGCTGCAGTTGTCAGTGGCCAGTGGTCAGTTGTCAGTCTGTCATGGTGGCACAGTGGCAACTGGCGACTGGCAACTGATAACTGACCGCGATTAGTCCTAGTCCGTTTCCTTTGGCTAGTCTAACGTAGATAAATGTTCTCGACGCGCACCCCGTCGGACCTCGCGCCCAATCGATTGACCAGCGCCGAGCTGGCCGCGCGGGCAGGGGGTGTTCGCGTGATCGACCTGACCGAGACCAATCCGACCCGGGTCGGGCTGACCTACCCGGACCGCGTGCTGGCCCCGCTCGCCGCGCCGGAAGGGCTGGGCTACGACCCGCACCCGTTCGGCTTGCCGGCCGCGCGCGAGACGGTCGCCGCCGCGATCGGCACGCCCGGCTCGCCCGTCGATCCGTCTCGCGTCGTGCTGACGGCCAGCACGAGCGAGGCGTACGCCTTCCTGTTCAAGCTCCTGTGCAACCCCGGAGACGAGGTGCTGGTCCCGGTGCCGAGCTACCCGCTGTTCGAGCACCTGACGCGGCTCGAGCTGGTCGCGGTGCGATCCTACCCGCTCGACTTCCACGGCACCTGGTCGATCGACACGCACGCCGTCGAGTCGGCCGTCACGCCCCGGACGCGCGCCGTCCTGGTGGTCAGCCCGAACAACCCCACCGGGTCGATGATCGCCCGGGGCGACCTCGCGTCGCTCGCCCGCCTCTGCGCGTCGCGCGGGCTGGCGCTCATCGGCGACGAGGTGTTCTCGGACTACCTGATCGATCCGCGGCCCGACCGGGCGCGCGTGCTCGACCAGCACGAGGCGCTGGCGTTCAGCCTCGGCGGCCTCTCGAAATCGGCCGGCCTGCCGCAGCTGAAGCTCGGCTGGATAGCGGCGGGCGGCCCCCCGACGCTCGTCGAGGCCGCGCTGGCCCGCCTCGAGATCGTCTGCGACACGTTTCTCTCGGTCTCGACGCCCGTGCAGCACGCCGTCGGCCCGCTCCTCGCGGCCGGCCGGGAAATCCGCGAGCAGATACTCGACCGCGTGACGGGGAACCTGCGCGCGCTGCAGGCGCTCGCCGCGGGCCACCCGTCCTGTTCCGTGCTGCGCGTCGAGGGCGGCTGGTCGGCCGTCGTCCGCGTGCCGGCGACGAGAAGCGAGGAGTCGCTCGTGCTCGACCTGCTCGAGCGCGACCGCGTGCTCGTCCACCCCGGGTACTTCTTCGACTTCCCGCACGAGGCCTTCGTCGTGGTGAGCTTGTTGCCGTCGCCTGACCAGTTCGGGGAAGGGGCCGCGCGGCTGCTGGCGCGCGCCTCAGCGTGAGGGACCCGATGCCGCTTTCCGCAGGCCGCCACGCCGGGCTGCTCGTGCCGCTCTTCTCGATCCCCTCTCGCGCGAGCTGGGGGATCGGGGAAATCGGCGGCATCCCGGCCTTCGCGTCGTGGCTGCGCGAGGCCGGCCTGGACCTGCTGCAACTGCTGCCGATCGGCGAGATGGCGATCGGCCAGCGCTCGCCCTACTCCGCGATGACCGCGATGGCGATCGATCCGATTTTCATCAGCGTGCCTGGGGTCGCGGAATTTCGGGCGATCGGCGGCGAAGAGGCGATGGGCCGCGAGTGGCAGGAGCGGCTGGACGAGGCCCGCCGATCGGCGGCCATCGACCACGCCCTCGTGCGGAGCGTGAAGGAGCCGGCGCTGCGGGCGGCGTTCGGGGAGTTCGAGCGGAGACGGACGGCGGAAGGCGGGCAGGGCGCCGAGGCCTTCGACGCCTGGGCCGCCGCCGAGGCCTGGTGGCTGGCCGACTACGCGCTGTTCCGCGCGCTGCACGCCGACGCGCAGGAGCGCCCGTGGCGCGACTGGCCCGCGCCGCTCGCCGAGCGTCAGCCCGACGCCCTGGCTGCCGCCGCGCGGCGGCTCGCCGGCGAGGTGCGCTACCGGAAGTGGCTGCAGTGGGTCGCGGACACCCAGTGGCGTGAAGCGAAGGCGCGCGCCCGGCCGGTCAGCCTGCTCGGCGACCTGGCGTTCACCGTCGACGGCGACAGCGCCGACGTCTGGGCCGACGCCCCGTCGTTCCGCCTGGACGTGTCGGTCGGCGCGCCGCCCGACGCGTTCAGCGCGACCGGGCAGAACTGGGGGATGCCGGCCTACCGCTGGGACGAGCTGGCCGCGCGTGATTTCGACTGGCTGCGCCGCCGGGCCCGCCGGATGGCGGCGCTCTACGACGGCTACCGCGTGGATCACCTGGTCGGCTTTTACCGCACCTACATGTTCTCCCACGACGGGTCGCCGGCGCGTTTCGATCCCGCGGACGAGCCGTCGCAGCTCGCGCTCGGCGAGACGGTGCTCTCGATCTTCAACAGTTCGGGCGCGCGCGTCCTCGCCGAAGACCTCGGGACCGTCCCCGACTTCGTCCGGGAATCGCTCGCGCGGCTCGGCGTTCCGGGCTGCAAGGTGTTCCGCTGGGAGCGGCACTGGGACCGTCCGGGCCAGCCGTACCGCGACCCGGCGACGTACCCGAAGGTCTCGGTGGCGGCCTCGGGCACCCATGACACCGACCCGATGGCCGCCTGGTGGGACGGCCTCGACGCCGACGAGCGGGCCGCCGTCCTGGCCACTCCCGGCGTGGCCGAGCGCGTGCCGACGCTGGACGCCGCCGCCGGTCGCTTCTCGCCGGCGCTCCGGGATCTGCTGCTCGACGTCTTGTTCAAGTCGGGATCGGACATCCTCCTGCTGCCGGTCCAGGACGTGTTCGGCTGGCGGGATCGGATCAACGTGCCCGCCCGCATCGACGACCGCAACTGGACCTGGCGCCTGAAATGGCCGGTCGACCGACTCGGCTCGGAGCCCGAGGCGCGGGCGCGCGCGGGCGCGCTGAAGTCGATGAGCCTCGCCTCGGGACGGAGCGGAGCTAATCGGGACTGACGCAAAGGAATCGGGTTCGGACGCAGAGGAATCGGTGCTGACGCGAAGGAATCGGGCGGCACCGCTGCTTCCGATGCTCGCCCTCCTCGGTGCTACAATCCGGCCGTCCGCACGCCTGCGCATTCTCGATGCCGGAAAGGAGCGTCACCATGCGACTCCGCTTGCACTCGGGCGCGGTCCTGCTCTCGCTGGCAGTTTCCGGGTGCGGGCACGGCCCCGCGACCGTCGCGCCCCAGCGCCCGCTGGCCATGACCGGGGGTGCAATCACGCTACTCGGATTCAACGCGGACGGTTCGCGCCTGGTCTCCGCCACGCCGCGGGCCCTGTCGGTGTGGGACGCGAAGAAGGGGACGGTGGTCTCGACGCGGGACTTCGGCAGCGACCTCAACCCCCTCTCCCGCGCGCTCACGCCTGACGCCAGGTTGCTTGCGTGCAATTACGTCATGCCCGGCGCCCGCGCCGGAGGCAGAGCCAGCCAGACCCGAGTGCTGGACCTCGAGTCCGGCCGCACCATCGTGCTGTCGCCATTCTCTTTCGGTTCGGACGACCTGGCCGCCAGCATGGACGGCCGCATACTCGTGCGCGTGGCGGTGGACAGGTCTCGCGGCAGCATCGCCGTGCAATGGTGGAGCCTGCCCGAGGGCCAGCCGCGCGATGCCGGGGTGATCGGCTTCGAGGCTTCTCCGTCCGGGAACGTCGCGATCAGCCCGAAGGGCGACCGGCTTGCCATCGGCACCCACCAGAGAACGCGAGGGAATCCGCCTCCACCCGACCCGGTCGGCTCCGTTCTCATCTGCGATCGCGCCACCAGCAAGGTCCTCCAGACCATTCCGATGCCGGACATCCCGAGAGCCATGGCGTTTGCGGCCGACGGCGTGCATCTGTTCTGTGGAAGGGACGACACCGGCCAGGTACTCGTCTACGACGTGGACTCGGGCCAACAGGTTGGCGCCTTCGGCAACCACGCCGGTGCCGTGCTCAAGATGGCCATCACGCGGGACGGGACGCGGCTCGCGACGGCCAGCCCCCGGGAACGGGCCGCCTACGTGTGGGACACGGCGACGCACGCGCTGGTGAAGACGGTTCCCCTCGAGACGCCGCCCTATTCACTGGCGTTCGATGCCGGCGGCGGACGCCTCGCCGTGGGCACCCAGAACGGGGCGATCACCATCGTCGACATCAGTCGGAACTGAAGCGAGCCGGCGAGCGCGCCAGCGAAGCCGCAAGGGGTACACGAGATCCCCGGGCGCGCGGGTCCGTCATCGCCATGACTTATGGTATATGTACTACCATGACTACTACCATGGATGCGGCCGGGCGCCTCGTGATTCCGAGCGAGATCCGCCGGAGCGCGGCGCTGGAACCGGGCGTGCCGCTGGAGGTCCGCTGGCACGACGGGGTGATTGAGATCGAGCCGCAACCGCTGGCCGTGACGCTGCGGCGCCGGGGGCGCCTGCTCGTGGCGCTGCCGGCGGTGAAGGTGGCCCCGCTCAGGACCTCGGCCGTTGAACGCGCCCGCCGAGATCTCGCGACACGCCGGGGTCGGGGCTGACCGTGCGAGCGTTCGCGCTCGACACGAGCTGCATGATTGCCGCGGTCTGTTCGTGGCACGAGCGCCACGAGGCGGCGCTCGCCGCCATCGAGGAGCGCCTGGACAGGGGCGAACGACTTGCGGTGGCGGCCCACGCCCTCGTCGAGACCTACGCCGTCCTGACCCGGTTGCCCGCGCCCCACCGTCTCGCGCCCGCGGATGCCTGGGCGCTCGTCAAGGCGAACTTCGTCGATCACGCCACGATTGTGACGCTGAACGGTCAAGGGCATGTCGCGCTTCTGGGCCGGCTGGCCGCCACGGGGATCGGCGGCGGCCGGAGCTACGATGCCGTGATCGCGGCGTGCGCCAGGCAGGCCAAGGCCGAGGCCATTCTGACGCTCGACCGGCGGCACTTCGACCCACCGCCCAAAGGTGTCGCCGTGATCGACCCGTCCGGATTCGAGTGACGGGGAGGCCCGCCGGCGCGCCGATCAATTCTCTCGGCAGGTCGTCCGCGCGCTGGCGACGTGTTGACGTCGCCACCGCCACAGATCGAAACGCGACTGGCGGCTAACGCGGCTTCACCTCATACCGGGCGACCATTCCGGCCATCATGTGGTCGCTGAAGTGGCAGTGGTACAGCCAGATGCCTGGCGCGTCGGGCACCATGTCTGCCGTGATCATCTGGGCGGCCTCGACCGCCACGACGTCCGTGCGCTGTCCCCCGACCAGCACGGTATTGCCGTGCCAGTGGGGCGTGTGCGCGTTGAAGAAGTCTCCGAGCGTGGCGACGTACCAACGGACGCGATCGCCCTGCCTCATCGTCATCATCGGCATGTTGCCGAAGAGGTAGCCGTTGATGGACCACTTGATGTTGGTCTCGACGAACCCCGTTCCCACGACCGTTCCGGCCATCCCGTCGGCTGTGATCGGGTGACTGTCCGCGCGGTCCACGCCTTTCGGATCCGTCGTGTGATCGCGGATGTTGTCGTCGAGATACCAGCTCTCGTTCTCGTTCAGCGCGATGAACATGCTCACAAATTCGCGATCCACGTCCGTCGGCCGGCCATCCGCGCGCGCCATCCCGCGCCGCGTCACGACGATGGCGCCGAAGAGGCCCGACGCCACGTCGCGCAGTTCCTCGGTGTGTGAATGATAAAGCCAGAAGACGGAGCTGGGGTCGCGCGGACCGGGGCCGGCGCGCTCCGGGATCTTCCACACGTAGGTGTGCGTCGCGCCAGGCGGCACGCCCCCATCTGCTTTGTCCGCGCCGGATGTGCCATCGCTGTAGTCGGCCCCCTCGGAGTCCTTCGCGTAGAAGACGCCATGCGGATGCATGCTGTAGGGATGGGTCGCGTGGTTCTTGAACACGACTTTGATCGTGTCGCCCACCGCCCCGCGCAAGACCGGACCCACCAGCCCCAGGTATTGCTCTTCCGGGGGGCGCGGCTTCAGCGTCGAAAATGTCGCGTCCGTGTATTCGCGGTAGATTGCTTTCTTGTACACGCGACCGATGCGATGCGGGCCCGATTCGACATAGCCCTTCTCAATCTGGTCGAACGGATGCCCCATCGCCTCATCGCGGCCTGAAGGCGCGTAGTCCCACTGCACTTCGTCGGCCGCCACGTAGTAGGTGCGAGTCGTCCCGGACGGCGCGGCCCGGCCCGTCTGCGCTCCAACTCCCTGCCCACACAGAGACACTCCTATAGACACGACGATGAAGAGCGCGAAGCGAAGTCGCTGGTTCATTGTGTCCTCGCGACGTGCCGCGTGACGCGGCAGGCTCGCTGAGTTCATGATCGAGCGGCGCCCCGGGAAGTTCAAGCGAAAGGCCGCAAGGGAAGTCCGCTTCACCCGCTCGGCCACCCCCGCGGCCGTATGCCCTCCGATTACAATTCTGACCTTCCCTCGGGCGGAACGTAACTCACGCCAGCCAGGACGTTGCCAGCCACGGAGCCCGTCCTCGAAATGTCCAGGAATTCGAGCCGATCTGGGGAGGTCCGGGGTGGTGCCGGTCTTGCACACGCATGGGTTTCTTTCCTTTAGTCGACTGGAGCGGCACGTGTCGCAGGCGTGTCGCGGGGGAGCGAAGGTGGAGAAAGACTGGTTCGCGGACGCACTCGGCCTGAGGCACCGGGCGACCGACCCGGACGGCTCAGCCATAGAAGTGTTCCGCTTGTGTTCGGACCTGTCGGCGGCCGCGACGACCGAGGCCGCAATCACCGCCAGGGCGAGCCGGCTGTCGGCGTTCGTCCATCCCGGATTCGCCGCGATCCACCGGGTCGAGCGCGTGCCCGGACCCCCCGACCAGCTCGTCATCGTCTCCGCTGCCGTTTCCGGCATCCGCCTGTCCGACCTGCTGCGGCGAGGGGCCGAGCGCGGCATCGCGCCCGGCCCGGGCGCGGTCCGAAGCCTCGCCCGTCAGATTGCCGGCGCCATGGCGGACTTCCATCGCGCCTTCCCGGACCTCGCGCACGGCACCCTCGCCCCCGAGCGGGTGGTGGTCTGCCCCGACGGGCGGGCGGTGATCGTCGAGCACCTGCTCTCCCCGGCTCTCGAGCCGCTTCGGATGGGAAGGGCGGCCCTGTGGACCACCTTCCAGATTCCCGTTCCGTCCGGAGCCGGCTCCGCCAGGTTCGATCAGGTGACCGACGTCGTCCAGCTCGGCATGCTGACGCTGGCGCTCGTCCTCGGCCGGCCGGTCGCTCTCGAGGAGTATCCGCACGAGGTCGAGCGAATGCTGGCCGACGCCGCCGCGCCAGCCGACGGCCGCCGCCCGCTTGGGACGCCCGCGATGCGGGCCTGGCTGCTGCGCTGCTTCCAGGTCCAGATGCGGTCGGCCTTCCGGACGGCAGCCGAAGCGGCCGCCGCGTTCGAGGAGGTGGTCGACGACGAGCCGCGCCTCCGGTCGCGGCCGTCGGCGGTGGTCGCCTATCTCGAGGCCGTGGAACCGGGCTCGACCCGGAACGCCGGGAATTCCGCGGGAGGGTCGGGACCCGCGCAGACGCCGGGTGGATCCTCCGGCGGTCGTCTGGCGGCGGTCCGATCGTCGCTCGACTCGACCGCCCCCCTCCGATCGGCATCGGGCACGGTCGCGGGGCCGCCAGCCGCCATCCGAAACGGCTGGGCGGCGCTCCGCCGGCGGGTCGCCATTACGGCCGGCCGACTCGGACTCCTGGCCGCGCTCCTTGCCGTGTTGCCGGCAGCCCGCCATCCGCTGTAGCATTTCGTTTCTGAGGGAGAACACCATGAAACGAGTGCTGCTGGTCGTAGTGTGCACGATCGCGATGACGCGTCCCGCGCTGGCGCAGATGCCGGCACCGGGAGCCGGCGCCACGGCCGACCCGTTCAGCAAGGCGCTGAAGGCCTCGTTCGACACGGTTTCGGGCTACCTCGCCCGGTCCGCGGAGAAGATGCCCGAGGAGAACTTCTCGTTCAAGCCGACCCCCGAGGTCCGCAGCTTCGGCGAGATCCTCGGCCACGTGGCCAACTCGCAGTTTTCGTACTGCTCCCGCGTGAAGGGGGAGAAGAACCCCAACCAGGGAAACGACTTCGAGAAGAAGACCGCCAAGGCCGATCTCGTGAAGGCGATCGCCGACTCGAACGCCTACTGCTCGGCGGTCTACGCCTCGATGACCGATGCCATGGCGGTCGAGCCCGTCGCGGCGCCCCCGGCGCCCCCGGCGGCTCCGGGCGCGCAGGCCAAGCCGGCGCCGCCGCCCGCGATGAAGCTTCGCTTCCTGCTCGGCAACGTGACGCACGACCAGGAGCACTACGGCAACCTGGTGACCTACCTGCGGCTCAAGGGGCTCGTGCCGCCTTCGAGCGAGCCGCGCAAGTAGGATGGGGCGACGACGTCACGGCCGGCCAGGAGGCCGGCGCGACCTTTGAACTGCCGCACTGGCGCCGCTCTGAGCCTTGCGCTCGTTGTGGGACTCGGAGCGGCGTGCACCAGGACCGGCGACCCGCCGCGGCCGGCGCCCGCCCGGCCCGACGTGTTCCTCGCGCGTGAAACCGAATCGACGAGCGGCCGCGTCCCGAACCGCACGACGCTCGCCGCGCTGCTCGCCTCCTCCCGCCTGCGCGCCGACCTGGTGCCCGCCATCGTGTCGCTCACGCGCACGGTCTTCGACCCGCGCCGGCTGAAGGCGGACCATGCCTACCTGGTGGAACGCACCTTCTCCGGCCTGGTCCGCCGGTTCGAGTACGAGATCGACCAGGACCGCTTTCTCCGCGTGCTCGGCCCCTCCGACCGTCAGCCCGAGGAGCTGACCGTCGAGGTGGTGCCCTACAAGAAGGAGCGGGTGCCGGCGTGGGCGCACGGCGAGATCTCCGCCTCGTCCACATCGCTCTTCGCGGCGATGGAGCAGGCGGGCGAGGGGGCGGACCTCTCGATCGAGCTGGCGGACGTCTTCAGCGGCGAGATCGACTTCAACACGGAACTGCAGCCGGGGGACAGTTTCGACCTGACGTTCGAGAAGGTCTACCGCGAGGGAAAATTCTCGTCCTACGGCGACGTGCTGGCGGCCGAGTTCACCAGCGGCGGCCGTGTCCTGTCGGCCATCCGGTACACGGTGCCCGGCGGCAAGCCGGCCCACTACGACGCGCAGGGCCGGTCGCTCAAGCGGTTCTTCCTGAAGTCACCGCTGAAGTTCGGCGCGCCGGTGACGTCGCGGTTCTCGAGGGCGCGGATGCACCCGATCCTGCGGGTCCTCCGGCCGCACCTCGGCGTGGACTACGGGGCCCCGTCCGGGAGCCCCGTCGTCTCGGTCGCCAGCGGCGTCGTGGTGTCGGCCGGGTGGAGCGGGGAAGGGGGCCGGATGGTGCACCTCCGGCACGCCAGCGGCTACGAGACCTTCTACATGCACCTCTCCTCGATGGCCGTGCGCGCCGGGCAGCGCGTCGGCCAGGGGGACCTGATCGGGAGGGTCGGGATGACCGGCCTGGCGACCGGGCCGCACCTCGACTACCGCGTCAAACTGCGGGGGGCCGCCATCAACCCGCTGACGCTGCTCCGGTCGCTCCCGCCCGGCGAGCCGATCCCGGCCGGCCTGATGGCGCAGTTCGCGGCCGAGCGGGATCGGTTGCTCGCACAACTGGCGCACCCGGTCGCGGCGGCGGCTCCGGTTCGTGGTGCTGCGCCGACTTCGCGATAGCACTGAAGGGGTCGGAGCGGTTTTCCGGTGTTACAAAATCGAAAGTAGAAGATTGTAATCCGGGAAAACCGCTCCGACCCCTGCCGAGGCCGAGAGCCGCCTTACAATGGCCTCATGGCCCGGAAGAAGGTCGTAAGTCGGCGCAAGAAGGTTTCGCCGGCCTCGGTCGGACTTGGCCCAATGGAAACGAAGGCCGCTCCATCCGGCGACACCAGGGCACTGGTCGCGCAGGTCGAGCGGGACGGCGGCGCGCTGCTCGGCAGCTACCGCGATCCGTTCGGCGGCAAGGACGTGCTGCTGGTGGCGCTGCCGATCGACCGCGTCGATCCGACGCCTTACCAGCGCGACCCGTCCGAGCCGCACGTGAAGCGGCTGATGACGGTCATCGAGAAGATCGGGCAGTTCCTCGATCCCGTCATCGCCATCCGCCAGCACGATCGCTACTGGACGCCGAACGGCAACCACCGGCTGCAGGCGCTCAAGCGCCTCGGCGCGCGGTCGGTCATCGCCCTGCTGCTGCCCGATCCGCAGGTGGCCTTCAAGATCCTCGCGCTCAACACCGAGAAGGCGCACAACCTCCGGGAGAAGTCGCTCGAGACGATCCGCATGGCGCGCGAGCTGGCGCGCGACGGGGGCGCCAAGGAGAGCGACTACACCTTCGAGTTCGAAGAGGCGCCGTACCTGACGCTCGGCGTCGCCTACGAGCAGCGGCCGCGATTGAGCGGCGGCGCCTACCATTCGCTTCTGCGGCGGATCGACGACTTCATCGAGCGGCCGGTGCCCGCCGCGCTCGAGGCGCGCGAGTCGCGCGCGGCGAAGCTGCTCGAGATCGACGACCGCGTCGCCGCGATCGTCGATCGTTTGAGAGCCCGCGGCCTGACCAGCCCCTACCTCAAGCCGTTCGTCGTGGCGCGCCTCAACCCGATCCGCTTCTCGAAGTCCACCTCGTTCGACTTCGACGAGGTCCTCGGCAGGATGCTCGCGGCCGCGAACAAGTTCAACGTCGAGAAGATCAAACCCGAGGACGTGGCGCGAACCGGGGGAGCGCCGGAAGAGAGCTAGGCCAGGGTGCGCCTTATGGCGACCATACAGGTGAGTCTTCGTCGTCGCGCTCGCGCCGAGACGGGTCTTCGACCTCCTCGTGAGCGAGCTGGAGACCGCGCTCGGGCGGCAGGGCCTTCGCTTCGAGCCCGGCCCGGAGGGCCGGGTTCGCGAGGGGACGGCCGAGGTCGCCACCGTCACGACCTGGAAGCGCGGAAAGGGGCCGAGCTTCGGCTTGACGCTGAAGTGGAACGCGCCGCCGTGGAAGCCGGGGCGGCCGACCACGCTCGCCTTCAGGGTGCAGCGGGCGAAGGGCGGGACGCGGGTGACGGTGACGAACGAGACTTGGGGCGGCGAGGTCGGCAAACCGCGGGAACTGGTCGGGTGGTTCGCGGACCAGGTGGCGGCGCCCCTGCTGCACGCGATGGCTCCCGCCGCTCTGGGGGACTGGATTACCGACAGGCGGGCGCGCCGGCCTGCGGGGGCCGACTCGAGGGCGATCTACGCGGACCCCGTGTTCCACTATCCCAATTTCCGCGTGATCCTCGACGAGCTGGCGCTGACCGCGCGGGACCACCTGGTGGAAGTGGCGTGCGGGGGCGGCGCGCTGCTGAACCGCGCGCTGGCCAGCGGCTGCCGCGCGGCGGCGATCGACCACAGCGCCGAGATGGTCCGCCTGGCGCTGGAGGCGAACCGCGACGCGGTGGCGCAGGGCCGGCTCGAGATCCGGCAGGGTGACGCGTCCGCCCTCCCGTGGCCCGACGGCACCTTCACGTGCGCCGCGATGACCGGCGTGCTGGGCTTTCTTCCCGACCCCGTCCGCGCGCTCTCGGAGATTCGCCGCGTCCTCAAACCCGGCGGCCGGCTCGTGGCGCTCGGCACCGATCCGGAGATGAAAGGCACGCCCGCCGCGCCGGAACCGATCGCGTCGCGCCTGGCCTTCTACGATTCGGCCGCGCTCGAAGCGCTCGGACGCGCGGCGGGATTCGAAGAGGTCCGGGTCGTCCGCCGCGATCTCGAGCCGTTCGCGCGCGAGGAGGGCGTGCCCGAGTTCGCGCTGCCGCTCTTCGCCGCGGGCAAGGACGGCGGCGCGAGATTCCTGCTGGCGCGGCGGCGCTGAGCTGCGCCGCCGCCTACTTCTTCAGCAGACGGCGCGCGCCTTCGACATCGATCTCGTCGAGCCCTTTCTGCTCGCAGCAGGGCACTCCGCTGCGCTGCTCCGAGATCGCGCAGCCGATCTGCATGACCTCCTGCAGCCTGCGGCGGGCGCGATGGAGACGGATCTTGACGCTGCCCACGCTCTCGCCGAGCAGGCCGGCGATCTCCGGGGCCGTGAGGCCGTGCGCCTCGTGCAGCAGGATGACGGCGCGGTAGTCGTCGGAGAGGAAGTCGAGGCAGCGCTGCACGCAGACGCCCGTCTCGTGCCGCTCGCTGACTTCCACGGCTGAAGGCGCGGTCGATGGCTGCCGAGTCCATCACCCGCGCGCCCTCCGGGCCGTCGAGCGAGACCGCCGAGGCCCGCTGCCGGAGCCGGTCCAGGCACACGTGCGTCGCGATGCGATACAGCCAGCCGCGAACCGCGTTCTTGTCGCGCAGCGACGCGCGGCGCTCGTAGGCGCGCAGGAAGGTGTCCTGGGCAAGGTCCTCGGCTTCGGCGGGGTCGTGGACCATGCCCAGGAGATAGCGGTAGATCCTGCCGTGATAGGTCTTGAAGAGCGCGCCTGTTTCGTCGTCGGGAATCATGGCCGCGTCTCTGGCGCCCTCATCTTGCCGCGTGGGCCCGGGCCTGCGCAAGCGCATCCCACGCCGCGGCCAGCGGCTTCTCCATGCGGGCGTTGACGTCGGCCCCGAACTGCGCCTTGAAGCAGTCCAGCTTCTGCATGGCGGCGACGGTGCGCAGCGCGCGCTCTACGTCGTCGAACGAGCTGCCCTGCTGCAGGGCCCAGCTCACCGCCTCCGCCGCGCACTTCTCGCATCCCAGCACGGTGAGCACGCCGATCGGGACCAGGTTCTCGACCTTGCCGACGGCGATGGTCTCGGTGGTGCCGGGAATCGTCCTGATCTGGGTCGGGAGAGCTGCGGCCGGGGCGGGGGTGGTCGCGCCGCAGGACGAGCAGGCCCCGGAATTCGGAGCGGCGGCGGGCGGCGTGGCTTTCACGGTGCTCGGGGTCTGCGCGGAAACGACGCCCGGCGACAGCGCGATCACCGCAATGGCGACGACGAGCAGGGCTTTCATGTGACTGCCTCCTTCGGCCTGGAGCTGCGGCCGTGTTCAGCTCCAAGACGAGGGAGACGCGCGAAAGGATACTCACCCGCCTTAGGGACACACCTTCTGCGCAAGCGTGAGGCCGTCGCGCATGGGCAGAAGGCACATCGATACCCGGGCGTCGCCGCGCACCTGCTCGTTGAACGCCCGCATCACGCGGGTCTCGGCGCTCGGCGAAGCCGGATTGACGATGTCGCCTCCGCGGAGGACGTTGTCGGCAGCGATGATGCCGCCGGGACGGACGAGCGCGAGCGCTCGCTCGAAGTAGGCCGGGTAGGATGTTTTGTCCGCGTCGATATAGGCGAGGTCGAACGTCCCCGCCTGCCCGTCCCGAAGAAGCGTATCCAGCGTTTGCGTCGCCGGCGCGACGCGCAGGTCGATCTTGCCCTCCACGCCGGCCTCTCGCCAGTACCCCCGGGCGATGGCCGTCAGTTCCTCGCTGAGGTCGCACGCCACCACGCGGCCATCGTCGGGCAACACTCCGGCGAGCCGGAGCGTGGTATAGCCCGTGTAGACCCCGATTTCCAGGCAGCGCCGCGCGCGCACGAGGCGCGCGAGCCACGCCAGGAACTGCGCCTGCTCGGGAGAGGTCAACATGCTCGCGTCGGGGCGGGCTTCGGTCAGCTCCCGCAGCCGCCGCAGCACGTCCGACTCGACGACGGACGCCCGGCGAACGTACTGTGCCAGGTCGTCCGGCAGCTTGATCGCATCTGGCATGTCTTCAGTGTAGCGGACGGAGGCCGAGAGCCTGCCACCCAGGGCCCGTTGGCTCGAGTCCTGAGCCTTGAGCCTCTGGGCTTGAGCCCTGAGCCTTGAGCCTCCGGGCTTGAGCCCTGAGCCTTGAGCCCTGAGCCGTAAGCCCTGAGCCGTTGTCCTTGACACTCTTCCACGCTTCCGGTAATTAAGGCTAGTCAGCGGCCTTGCCGCCGTCGGATTCCGCCCCTCATAACCCTCTGCGCTGTCCGGGATACCGGGCGGCCCGCCGCGAGTCATCAGATGTCTATCATTCGCCCGTTCCGCGCGCTCAGGCCCTCATCTTCGAACGTCGATCGCGTGTCCGCCGTGCCGTACGACGTCGTCAACACCGAGGAGGCGCGGGCGCTGGCGGCCGGCAATCCGCTCAGCTTCCTTCACGTCTCGCGCGCGGAGATCGATCTGCCGCCGGCCACCGACCCGTATTCGCCCGCCGTCTACGAGAAGGCGCTCGAGAACTTCACGACGCTTCGCCGCACGGCGCCGCTCGTCGTCGAGGACGCGCCGGCCGTCTACTTTTACCGCCTGAAGATGGGGAACCACTCTCAGACCGGGCTGGCCGCCTGCTATTCGATCCAGGAGTACGACACCGGCCTCATCAAGAAGCACGAGAACACGCGGCGCGACAAGGAGGACGACCGCACGCGCCACATCGGCACGCTCAGGGCACAGACCGGGCCCGTCTTCCTGACCTACCGGCACACGGCCGCCATCGACGCGGTGGCGGCACGGGTGACTGCGGGCGCGCCGCTGTTCGACTTCGAGTCGGCCGACCGGGTGCGCCACACCGTGTGGGCGGTCACCGGCGCCGAGCTGGCAGCGGTCGTCAAGGCGTACGGCGAGTTGCCGTGCCTCTACATCGCCGACGGCCACCATCGGGCCGCGAGCGCGAGCCGCACGCGGAAGTACCTGGCCGACCAGGCGCGCGCCTCCGAGAACGGCGAGGCCGACTGGATGCTGGCCGTCGCGTTCCCCGACAACCAGACGCAAATCCTCCCGTACAACCGCGTCGTCAAGGACCTGGCCGGGAAGACGCCCGAGGCGTTTTTGGCGGAGCTGAAGTCCAGGGTGGCCGTGACGGCCGGCGCGCCGAGCCCGACCACGAAGGGCGAGGTCGCGATGTACCTGGGCGGGAAGTGGTACACGTTGCGCCTCGAGGCGGCCGTGAGCTCGACCAATGTGGGCAGCACGCTCGACTGCAGCCTGCTGCAGGAGCAGGTGCTCTCGCCGCTGCTCGGCGTGGGCGACCCGCGCAGCGACAAGCGGATCGATTTCGTCGGCGGCATTCGCGGCACCTCCGAGCTCGAGAAGCTGGTGAACGGCGGCAAGGCGGCGGTCGCGTTCTCCCTGTTCCCCGTCGGCGTCGACGACCTCATGCGGATCGCGGACGCCGGCGAGATCATGCCCCCCAAGTCCACCTGGTTCGAACCGAAACTCAGAGACGGCCTTCTCAGTCATCTCATCTAACCGGGCGTGGCCAGCCACGCCCAAGGGTGCACAGCCATGAAAGTGCTCGTTGCTGACAAATTCGAGAAGAGCGGGATCGAGGGGCTCAAGGCGGCCGGGTGCGAGGTCGTCTTCGAGCCGGATCTCAAGGATGCCACGCTCACCGAGGCGCTGGCGAAGACGGGCGCCGACGTGCTCGTCGTCCGCTCGACGCAGGTGACCGAGCCGATGATGGACGCGGGCCGGCTGGCGCTCGTCGTGCGCGCGGGCGCCGGCTACAACACGATCGACGTGAAGGCGGCGAGCAAGCGCGGGATCTACGTGTCGAACTGCCCGGGCAAGAACTCCCTGGCGGTGGCCGAGCTGGCGTTCGGCCTGATCCTCGCCCTCGACCGGCGGATTCCCGACAACGTCGCGGACCTGCTGCGCGGCAAGTGGAACAAGAAGGAGTACTCGAAGTCGAAGGGGCTCTACGGCGCCACGCTCGGCATTCTCGGCTTCGGCAAGATCGGGCAGGAGCTGGCGCGGCGCGCCATGGGGTTCGGCATGAACCTCGTGATCTGGAGCGAGATCGGCGTCCGCGTCGATCGCGACGCGATCCCCGTCGACCTGCCGCTGATGCTGCAGGTGCGGCCCGGGGCGGGCGCCCTCATCCAGGAGCGGATCCTGGTGGTCGAGACCCCGGCCGAGGTGGCCGAGAAGTGCGACATCCTGAGCATCCACCTCGCCGCGAGCCCGATGACCAAGAACATCGTCAACGCCGCGGTGATCGACAAGCTCAAGCCGGGCGCCTGCGTCATCAACACGGCCCGTCCCGACGTGGTGGACTACAAGGCGCTGGCGAAGGCGGTGAAGGAGAAGGGGATCCGCGTCGGCCTCGACGTCTACCCGGGCGAGCCGGCGAGCGGGACCGGTGACTACACGCACGAGCTGCTCGGCCTGCCGGGCGTCTACGGCACGCACCACATCGGCGCGTCCACCGACCAGGCGCAGGAGGCGATCGCCGCCGAGACGGTGCGCATCGTCAAGGCGTTCAAGGAGACCGGGCGGGTGCCGAACGTGGTGAACCTCGCGAAGAAGTCGGCGGCGAAGTACTCGATGATCGTGCGCCACCGCGACCAGCCCGGCGTGGCCTCGTGCATATTCGGCAAGCTCGCGGCCGCGGGCATCAACGCGCACGAGACCGAGAACATCATCTTCGAGAACGGCGAGGCGGCCATCGCCCGCGTCAACGTGGACAAGCTTCCGCCGGCCGATCTCCTGGAGTCGCTGAAGGGCTGCGCCGGCATCATGGAGGTCAGCGTCGTCGAGTTAGCGTGACACATTCGGCTGAAGGCTGAAGACTGAAGGCTGAGGGCCGGCCGACGGCGTCTGGCCTTCAGCCCTCAGCCTGCAGCCCTCGGCCCGTTTCCCAGACTGTCATCGAGGAGATTATGTCCATGGCAACCATCACCCGCGTATTCAACTTCGCGGCGGGACCCGCCGTCCTGCCGCTGCCCGCCCTCGAGGAGGCGCAGCGCGACCTGGTCGCGCTCCCGGGCGTCGGCATGTCGGTCGTCGAGATCAGCCACCGGTCCAAGACGTTCGAAGCGATCATCGGCGAGTGCGAGGCCAACATCCGCAAGCTGGCCGGCATTCCCGACAACTACCACGTGCTGTTCCTCCAGGGCGGCGCGACCACGCAGTTCTCGATGGTGCCGATGAACCTGCTGCCGTCCGGGTCGTGGGCCGACTACGTCGTGACCGGCGCCTGGTCGTCGAAGGCGGTGAAGGAGGCCAGGAAGGTCGGCGCCGTCAACGTCGCGTTCGACAACAAGGCCGAGAACTACATCCGGATCCCGAAGAAGGAAGAGCTGAAGCTCACGCCGGGCGCCGCCTACGTCCACATCACGACCAACGAGACGATCCACGGCGTCGAGTTCCACACGCTGCCGGAGTTCGGCGACGCGACGGTGGTGGCCGACACCTCGTCGCACATGTTCAGCCGGCCGATCGACGTCACGAAGTACGGCCTGATCTACGCCGGCGTGCAGAAGAACCTCGGCCCGGCCGGCGCGACGCTCGTCATCGTCCGCGACGACCTGGTCAAGAAGGCCGCCGAGCGGCCGTCGTACGCCAACCTGCCGATCATGTTGCAGTACGGCACGCACGTGCCGGAGCACTCGCTCTACAACACGCCGCCCGTGTTCACGATCTACATGATCGGCCTCGTGATGAAGTGGCTGGTCTCGCTCGGCGGCCTCGAGGCGATCGACACGATCAACGCCCGCAAGGCCTCGAAGCTCTACGCCGAGATCGATCGCTCGGGGTTCTTCCGCGGCCATGCCGCCAAGGACTGCCGGTCGCGGATGAACGTCACCTTCCGGCTGCCGAACGAGGAGCTCGAGGCGAAGTTCGTCAAGGAGTCCAAGGCGGCCGGCCTCGACGGCCTCAAGGGCCACCGCTCGGTGGGCGGCCTGCGCGCGTCGATCTACAACGCGTTCCCCGAGGAAGGCGTCGACCAGCTCATCGCGTTCATGAAGGAGTTCGAGAAGAAGAACGGGTAAGAGGGCTCAGGGCTCACGGCTCAGGGCTCAAGGCTTATGCTCGGAGGCTCACGACTCAGGGCTCAGCAGCCCGTGGTGAAAATACCAAAGTCAGCACATCGCGGCGTCGGCAACGGCCTGACCGGGTGTAGGGCGGGTTTCTAGCACTAACCCACGTAGGGCGGGGCTTCAGACCCGCCGATGGCGACGAACCCAACGGGCCGCTCGATGCGAATCGGGCGGCCCTGCGCGTGTACGGCGGGGTAGCCCGGGTTTGTCGTCCGGGTCCGGACGGTCGCGCCCGCAAGCCCGATCCGGACAGCCACAGCGGCCATCGCGCCGCCCGTTGGCTGCCAGCGCTGGTGAAGCCGCTGGTTAGGCCGCGTCGCGTGGTGGCCGATGGCGCGCGGCCACGAATATGTGACCTGTCGCGACAGTGGCGAGTACAAATGCGGCCGGGAGTGCGAATTCATGGTTGGCGACAAAAGCCTGCCACCCACCGATGGCCTTGCCGTTGATATATGTGGTGACGGCAGCCTCGGCCCGCCCGACAATCGCTCCTCCCAGCAAGCCTGCGAGGGCGCCGAGAAGTACATCGGCTGCGAATGTCCAGGGCCGAATGTCGTGGACGCGCGAGGCTAGCGCTGCGAATATTCCCCCCACTACAGCTCCCAAGACGAGGTAACTGCCAAGGAACACGATGGGAATCAGCCAAGTGTCTGGTGTAACCATAGAGGTGAGTGATGCAGCGAAACGTCGTTCAGCCGGAACTTCGACATTCCGGGCCGGGACCTCCCAAACGACTCCCGATCAGCCATCGAGTTTAGCCAGTCGGTCGCATTCTGCGCCTGTTCCGCGGCTGGGACAAGTAGATGAAAGCCGGTCGGGCGCTGGACCGCATCCAGCCGCTGGAGTGAGGAGACCATGACGTTTCTTCCCACGGTCATTCGCGCGGAGTATCGAGGCGGCTACCGCGTCCGGCTGACGTTCAATGATGACGTGGCGAAGACGGTGGACTTCTCAGGTTGGCTCGATGGGCCCGTCTTCGAACCACTCAAGGACCCCGTCTACTTCCAGAGATTCTTCATCGACGGCGGCACCGTCGCCTGGCCCAACGGTGCCGACATCGCTCCAGAGACCCTCTACGCCGAGCGGGCTGTCGATGAGGAAGCCGCCTGAGCCATGAGCCCTGAGTCCTGAGCCTCCTAGCTTGGGCCCTGAGCCTTAAGCCCTGAGCCTTGAGCCTCTTAGCTTCAGCCCTGAGCCGGACGCGGCCGAGAGCCGAGAGCCGAAAGCCGAGAGCCGGTGATAACATCCCTGTCCATGCACCGACCGCTCACCGCCCTGGCCGTCTGCGCGCTGCTCCTGTCCCCTGCGGTCGGGTCCGCCCAGGAGCCCGCGAAAGCCGGCGTCACCCTGCAGCCTCCAACCGCCACGGCCTACCCGTCGGGGCGCGCCGTGTTCGTTTACTCGCTGGAGCAGCCGGCGGACCTCGTCGAGATCGACGTGCTCGACGCCAAGGGCGCCGTCGTCGTCGGGTGGTCTGGGGGCGCGAAATACCGCCAGGCGGCGGATGCCGCCGACCGGCTGCTGCTGTCGGAGGCCCTGACGAGGCCGGGACAGCAGACGGTGACGTGGGACCTGCACGCCAGCGGGTACTTTGCGGCCCTGGCGGAAGGGGTCCCTCCCAGGTACTCGCCCGGGCCCCTCGTTCCGCCGGGCCACTACGTCGTCCGGATCACCGCGCTCGGCCAGACGGCGAAGGAACCGCTCGACGTGGTGTCGTCGCTGCCGCTCGCCGCGACGCGCCAGGCGGACCTCGAGGCGCAATTCGATCTGGCCATGCAGATCCGCGGGAGCGCCAGCGCCGCGAACCGCGCCATCCAGCGCGCCAGGGCGATCAGGGCGAGAGTAGGCGCGAAGCTGAAGGGAACGACCGACGCCGCGACGATCGAGTCGGGCCAGACGCTGCTCAGGCGATTCGACGAGATCCTGGGCGCGCCGGGCGAGCCGGTTTCGGCGGCATCGGGCGTCGTGGCGCTCCAGAACGGGCTGGCCCTGCTCGAGACGCAGGTCGAGAGCTCCGGGCGTCCCACCGAGGCCCGCCTCGACCGCTACCGGATCCTCAGCGGCGCGCTGCAGACCCGCATCCTGACGCTCAACGGCCTGACGTCCGGCAGCTACGCGCGGTTCGAGCGCGGAGACACCACGGCGCCGGCTCCGGCAGCCTTCGGCACGGCCACCGTCAAGTTCGACAGCAAGGGGGTGAACTTCGGGCCATGGGTCCGGACGTTCATGGGCACCGTCAACCGCTCCTGGACGATTCCGCGAGAGCTGGCGTCGACCAAGGGCCGCGTGGTCGTCACCTTCGTCGTCCACAAATCGGGCTCGGTGACCGACATCGTCGTCGCGACGCCGAGCGACGTGGCTGCCTTCAACGACTCGGCGCGGAAGGCGATCTTCGCGGCCAGCCTGGCCCAGCCGCTGCCGGACAGTTTCCCGGGCGAGAGCTGTCCGATCTCCGTCACGTTCTACTTCAATCAGCCCGCCGTGTCTGCACGCGGCGCTGAAGGCAAGGTCGCCGCTGTCCCGCCCGCCTCCGAGCGCGGTGATGCCCCAATCCCCGTCGGAGGGGACATCAAGCCGCCGACCAAGACGAGGGACGTGAAGCCGGTTTACCCGGCGATCGCGCAGTCGGCGCGCGTGCAGGGCGTGGTCATCATCGAGGCCACCATCGGACCCGATGGCAAGGTCAAGGATGCCAAGGTCCTGCGCTCGATTACGCTGCTCGACCAGGCCGCGCTCGACGCGGTCAAACAATGGGAATTCACGCCGACCCTCTTGAAGGGCGTGCCGGTGCCCGTGATCATGACGGTGATGGTAGCCTTTTCGCTTTAGGGGTGAGCCCTCGAGGTCGCTGCACCCGTCGGAGGCGGGAGGGTCGGCGTCGACGAGGGCATGCCGGCGCAGTAGGCGGCAGGCAGTATGCAGTAGGCGGTAGGCAGCAGATCACGCGTGACACACTGCCTACCGCCTACCGTCCACTTCGTACTTCTTACTTCTAACGTCCTATCTCTTCACGTTCTTCTTCACGAACTCCCCGACCACCTGATCCAGGTTCGGCGTGCCGATCTCCTGGAGCTGGTAGGTCACGCGGACGGTCGGCTTCTTGATCGTGACGATCCGGTTGAGGTCGATCGGCGTGCCGATCACGACCACGTCGCACGGCACCCGGTTGATCGTCGTCTCGAGATCCTTGACCTGCTCGTTCCCGTACCCCATCGCGGGCAGCAGCATCCCGATTCCCGGGTACTTCTTGTACGTCTCGGTGATCGACCGGACCGTGTAGGGCCGCGGGTCCACCAGCTCGCTCGCGCCGTACTTGTTCGCGGCCACCACGCCCGCGCCGATCTTCATCTCGCCGTGGGTCAGCGTCGGGCCGTCCTCGACCACCAGCGCCCGCTTGCCCGTGATCCGCTCGGGGTGCTCGACGAAGATGGGCGACGCGGCGTCGATGACCGTCGCCTTCGTGTTCACCTTGCGGATGTTGGCCCGAAGCTGGTCCACCGCCTTCGGCTCGGCGCTGTCGATCTTGTTGATGATGACGACGTCGGCCATCCGCAGGTTGGCTTCCGCGGGGTAGTAGCTCAGCTCGTTGCCGACGCGCAGCGGGTCGGCCACGACGATCGACAGGTCCGACTGGTAGAACGACATGTCGTTGTTGCCGCCGTCCCACAGGATGACGTCCGCCTCGGCCTGCGCCTGCTCGAGGATGGCGCCGTAGTCGACGCCGGCGTAGATGATGATCCCCTCGACGATGTGCGGCTCGTACTCTTCCATCTCCTCGATGGTGCACTTGTGCTTCTTGAGGTCGGCGAGGCTGCCGTAGCGCTGCACCTTCTGCTTCTCGAGGTCGCCGTAGGGCATCGGGTGGCGAATGGCGGCGACCTTCAGGCCCTGCTTCTGCAACAGGTGCGCGACGCGGCGGCTGGTCTGGCTCTTGCCCGACCCGGTCCGCACGGCGCACACCGAGATGACCGGCTTGGTGCTCTTGATCATCGTCGGCTGCGCGCCGAGGAGCTTGAAGTGGGCGCCGCACGCGTTGACGAGCGAGCTGCGGCTCATGACGTAGTTGTAGGGGACGTCGCTGTAGGCGAACACCACCTCCTCGACGCCGTGCTTCCTGATGAGCGACTCGAGCTGCTTCTCGTCGAAGATCGGGATCCCCTTCGGGTAGAGATGGCCGGCCAGCGAGGCCGGGTACTTGCGGCCGTCGATGTTCGGGATCTGCGTGGCGGTGAACGCCACGACGTCGTAGTGCTCGTTGTCGCGGTAGACCGTGTTGAAGTTGTGGAAGTCGCGCCCCGCGGCGCCCATGATGATGGTCTTGGTCCGGTGCATGTAATCCTCGCTGACTTTCGTGCGTTATCAACGGGACCAGGGGTCAGGGGTCGGGGGTCAGGGACGATCACGCAAGTCACGCGTGAATAGCCCTGATCCCTGATCCCCGATCCCCGATCCCTATCCCCCGATCACCTTCGCGATCCTCTCCACCGCCCAGTCGATCTCGTCCTTCGTGATGACGAGCGGCGGGGCGAAGCGGATGACGTGCTCGTGCGTCTCCTTGCAGAGGATCCCCTCGTCCTTGAGCTTCTCGCAGTACGGCCTGGCCGGCCCCGTCATCTCGACGCCGATCCACAGGCCGAGGCCGCGCACCTGCTTCACCTTCGCGCTCCCAATCGCGCGCAGCCGCTCCAGGAAGTAGGCCCCGAGCGTCGGCCGAGTTCTCGACCATCTTCTCGTCGACCAGCGCCCGCAGCGACGCGCGCGCGATGGCGCAGGCCAGGGGGTTGCCGCCGAACGTGCTGCCGTGGTCGCCCGGCTTGAACACGCCGAGAATCGCCTTCGACGCGAGCACGGCCGACACCGGGTAGAACCCGCCCGACAGCGCCTTGCCGATGATCACCAGGTCGGGCCGGATCCCCTCGTGCATGTAGGTGAACAGCTTGCCCGTGCGGCCGAGCCCCGACTGGATCTCGTCGGCCATGAACAGGACGTTGTTCCGGCGGCAGGCCTCCCAGGTCTCCCGGAGGAAGCCGGACGGCGGCACCACGATCCCGGCCTCGCCCTGGATCGGCTCGACCAGGAAGGCGCAGGTGTTCGGCGTGATGGCGTCGATGACCGCCCTGGCGTCGCCGTAGGGGACGACCTTGAAGCCGGGCGTGAACGGCCCGAAGCCGTCCCGGTACTGGTCGTCGGTCGAGAAGCTGATGATGGTGATCGTCCGGCCGTGGAAGTTGTTCGCGCAGACGATGATCTCGGCCTTGCCGTCGGGAATGCCCTTGACCTTGTAGCCCCACTTGCGCGCGGCCTTCACCGCGGTCTCGACCGCCTCGGCGCCCGGAGTTCATGGGCAGCGCCGCGTCGAAGCCGGTCAGGTCGTGCAGTTCCTTGTAGAGCAGCGGCAGCTGGTCGTTCCGGAAAGCCCGCGAGGTCAGCGTGACCTTGCGCGCCTGGTCCAGCATCGCCTTCAGGATCGCCGGGTGGCAGTGCCCCTGGTTCACCGCCGAATACGCGGCGAGGCAGTCGAGGTAGCGCTTGCCATCCACGTCGTACACCCACGCGCCCTCGGCCCTCGCGATGACGACGTCGAGCGGGTGGTAGTTGTGGGCGCCGTACTCGTCCTCGAGCTCGATGTAGTCGGTTGTCTTCATCACGGGCTCCTTCTCACCGGCTTACGGCTTACGGCGCACGCCTTACGGCCGCAGCACGCGCGCCTCATCGCAAGCCGTACGCCGCAGGCCGTAGGCCGAACAATGTTCTACTCGTCCCACAGCATCGTCAGCAACGCCATCCTCACGAACAACCCGTTGTTCGCCTGCCGGAAGTACAGGGCGCGCGGGTCGGCATCCACCGCCTTGTCGATCTCCACCGTTCGCGGCAGCGGGTGCAGGATGAGCGCATCGCGCTTCATCGTCTGCAGGACGGTGGCGTCGATGGTGTATCCGCCGTGGCTGCCGCGGTCGGTCAGCCGCTCGGGGCGGATGCGCGTCTGGTAGACGATGTCCACCTCGGGCAGCACCTTGGAGGCGTCCGACTCGAGGGCGTACCAGACATCGTGTTCGTCGAGGTGCTCGAGGATGTCCGGCTTCATCTGCATCTCGGGCGGGCTGACGAAGTAGACCTTCACGCGCTCGAACTTGCTGAGCAGGTAGGCCAGCGAGCGCGCCGTCCGGCCGCGGTCGAGCTCGCCGATGAAGGCGATGCTCAGCCCCTCGATCGGCCGCTCCCGGTAGATCGTGTAGAGGTCGAGCAGCGCCTGCGTCGGGTGCTGGCCGCCGTTGCCGTCGCCGGCGTTGATGACCGGCACCTTCGAGACCTCGGCCGCCCGCTTCGCGCCGCCCGCCTGCGTGTGGCGGATGACGATGACGTCGGAGTAGCCGCCGAGGATCCGGATCGTGTCCTCGAGCTGCTCCCCCTCGACCTCGGAGGAGAAGTAGCCGGCCTGCTCGGTCGACAGCACGCGGCCGCCAAGCCGGTACATGGCCGCCTCGAAGGAGAACCGGGTCCGCGTCGACGGCTGGTAGAACAGCGACGCCATGATCCGCTTCTGGTAGTCGAGCGTCCCGCCCCGCGCGGCCACCTTCTCCATCTGGCGCGTTCTCGCGAACAGCTCCATCAGGAGCGGCACGGTGAACTGCTGCGACTCCACGACGTGGGTGAGTTTCATAGAACGCCTTACGCCTTACGGCTTACGCCTCACGGCTTACGGCTCCGCCGCGCAGGGCTGAAGCCCTGCGCTATCCGCCGTCGATGTCCAGACCGTCAGTCAACAGATAGCGCAGGCCTTCAGGCCTGCGCCGTCGCCTTCCGTCACGCGTTCACGATGTGCGTCCCGGCTTCGCCGTGAGCCGCCGCGCGGAGGTGGTCGTACGACGTGATGACGACCTCCCGCCCGCCGCGGTCGAGGAAGCGCAGGGCCGACTCGATCTTCGGTCCCATGTTGCCCGGCGGGAACTGCCCGGCGGCATAATGCCCCGCCATCTCCGAGGCCGTGACGCGCCCGAGCGGCCGCTGTGTCGGCTTGCGGTAGTCCACGTACACGCGGTCGGCGTCGGTCGAGATGATGAAGCAGTCCACGCCGAGACGGCTGGCCAGCAGCGCCGACACCCGGTCCTTGTCGATGACCGCTTCGACCCCCTTGAGGCCGGTCGGGGTGCGCACGACGGGGATGCCGCCGCCCCCGGCCGCGATGACGAGCACCCCCTGGGCGAGCAGCATCCCGAATCACCTGCTCCTCCACGACCTCGCGCGGCTCGGGCGACGGCACGACGCGGCGGTAGCCGCGCGCCGCGTCCTCGACCACCTGCCAGCCGAGCGCGCGCGCCCGCTCCTCGGCGTCGGCGCGCGAGTAGAACGGCCCGATCGGCTTGGTGGGGTGGCGCATCGCCGGGTCGTCGCCGTCGACGACCACCTGCGTCAGGACCGTGGCCACCGGCACCGGCAGGCCGGCCGAGGCCAGCTCGTTGTGCAGCGACTGCTGCAGCAGGTACCCGATCTCCCCCTGCGTCGTCGCGTCGCAGACGTCGAGCGACTGGCCGTACACCTGGTCCGAGGCGCGCTCGGACCGGAGCAGCGCCGCCCCCACCTGGGGCCCGTTCCCGTGCGTCACCACCAGGCTGAACCCGTCCTGGATCAGGCCGACGATGGCGTGGGCCGTGCGCCGGGTGTTGGCGAGCTGCTCCTCGATGGTGCCCTTCTCGCCGGCCCGGATGAGCGAATTGCCGCCGATCGCGACGAGTGCGCTGCGCGGCATCGGCTAGGCCATCAGGTCGAGCATGATCGCCTTCTGGGCGTGCAGCCGGTTCTCGGCTTCCTGGAACACGACCGAGTGCGGCGAGTCGATGACGCCGGCGGTGACCTCCTCGCCGCGGTGGGCGGGCAGGCAGTGCATGAAGGAGTAGTCCGGCTTCGCGTGGGCGACCATCGCCTCGTTGACCTGGTAGGGGAGGAAGATCTTCCTGCGCGCCGCCGCCTCGGCCTCCTGGCCCATGCTCGCCCAGACATCGGTGTAGATGACGTCCGCGCCGCGCACGCCCTCGACCGGATCGCTTGTGACCACGCAGCTGCCGCCCGTCCTGGCGGCTTGTGCCGTGGCCCACGCCAGGGCGTCCGCCTTTGGCTCGTACCCGGCGGGTGTCACGATCGAGACGTGCGCGCCGAGCAGGGCTCCGGCGAACATCAGCGAGTGGGCGACGTTGTTGCCGTCGCCGACAAACGCGAGCTTGATCCCCTCGGTCCGTCCCTTCACCTCGCGGACGGTCAGGAAGTCGGCCATCGCCTGGCAGGGATGGCTGTAGTCGGTCAGGCCGTTGATGACGGGGACCGAGGCTTCGCGGGCCATCTCCTCGACGACCTGGTGGGCAAAGGTGCGGATCATGATTCCCTGCACCATCCGCTCCAGGTTCTTGGCGACGTCGTGGATCGACTCGCGCTTGCCGAGGTTGATCTCGGCCGGCGACAGGTAAACCGAGAACCCGCCGAGCTGCTGGATCCCCACGTCGAACGACACGCGGGTGCGCAGCGAGGGCTTCTCGAAGATGAGGGCCAGCGTCTTGCCCTTGAGCGCGGTGGAATACGCCTCCGGCCGCTGCTTGATGTCGGCGGCCAGGTCGAGCAGGTGCCGGACCTGTTCCGGGGTGAAGTCGCGCAGCGAGAGAAAGTCGTCGGCCATCGTCAATGCTCCATGTGGTGGTCAATGCCGCGGGCGGGGCGTCCGGCCGCTCCAGCGATCATCGTGCAGAGGGCGATTACACTCCAGCAGGCGACGGGAGGTCAAGCAAACGGAAGGTTATGCAGGGGGGGAGAGAACTATGCAGTCACCGGGTTACGCCTCGCGGTAGTGTCACCCCGACGGCGACTCGGGGCGCACGGCTGAAGCCGTGCGGTATCTGGTATTTCTCTAGATAGCGCAGGGCTTTAGCCCTGCGCCATTTGGCAGCGCGAGTCTACTGCCGTTCCGGCGGCCCCGGGCGGCGGCGACGACGGCGGCGACGGCGGGCGGGAACGCGAGGGGGCGGCTCGGGCAGCGAGCCGCTCTGGGCGAGCTCGCTCATCAGCGAGCGCCAGCGGACCACCGAGTCGGGGTCCTCGCCGTGAATCTCGAGCCACGCCAGCGCGTCGGCGAACGCGCCGCGCGCGAGCAGGGCCCGCGCCGACCGCGCGGAGAGATTGGCATCGCGCAGCCGCCGCTGCAGGGCGAGCAGCTGCGCCAGCCGCTCGACGTCGCGGCGCGCCACCGGCAGCGCGCCGAGCCACGACGTGCCGTTCTCGGCCGACGGGTGGCCGTCGGCGGGCGAGAACCCAAGCGGCACCAGCAGACTGCCGAGCAGTACCGGGTTCGAGAAGCCGTCCGGCGCCGACGCGAAGCGCCGGCGATACGCGTCGAGCCGCTCCAGCGACTGCCGCAGCGCATCGTCCTCGGCTTCGTGCTGCAGTTCCGGCGTGATCGCTTCGAGCAGGCCCAGGCGTGCCGCCGAGCGGAAGACCGACACGCTCGCGCCGGTGCGCAGGATCTTGTAGTACTCCTCGATCAGGCGGGCGGGGGAGCTGCGGGCGATCGCTCCCCGGTTGCGCCGGATCGCCTCGATGACGGGCGGGTCGATGGTGAAGCCGAGCCGCTCGGCGAACGCCACGGCGCGAAGCATGCGCACCGGGTCTTCGAGGAATCGCTCGTCGGGATCGCCGATCGCGCGAATGACTCGATCGCGGAGATCGCGCAAGCCGCCGACGTAGTCGATAATGGAGAAGGTCGCGATGTCGTAGAAGAGCGCGTTGACGGTGAAGTCGCGGCGGAACGCGTCCTCCTCCGGCGTGCCGAACGTGTTGTCGCGGCGGATCAGCAAGTCGCGCGCCGCGCTCTCGCGCGCGGTCTCAACCCGGCTCTCCTCGTGCGGCTGCGGATCCTCGGGCGCGTCGGAGGGCGGAAAGAGGCGACGGAAGGTGGCGACCTCGATGATCTTCTGGCCGAACTTCACGTGCACGAGGCGAAAGCGCCGGCCGATCACCCAGCAGTTCCGGAAGAGCCGCTTGACCTGGTACGGATGCGCGGAGGTGCCGATGTCAAAATCCTTCGGCCGTCGTCCGAGCAGCAGATCGCGAACGCCGCCGCCCACGAGGTACGCGATGAATCCGGCCTCCTTGAGACGGTACAGAACTTTCAGCGCGTCGGAATCGACATCGCGGCGCGACAGCGCGTGCTCGGACCGCGGGATGACGGTCGGCTCCACCATGGCGAGAGGATTATATCAAATGCCGGGCTGTCAACACACACAAGTCCATGCTCTGCAAAGGGTTAGCGTGTGCGTCTCGGTGGCGGCCCTCCTGGGGGTCCTGGGAGCGTCCGCGGCGGGCGCGCAACAGGCGCTCGATCCGGCCCGCCAGCTCTACAACCAGGGCCGCTACGAGCAGGCCATCGAGACGGCCGCGCGTCTGCGCGCGACGCCCTCGGCGGATGCCGCCAACCTCCTGGTCGCACGGTCCTACCTGGAGCTGTTCAGGAAGACGACCGACCACGCGGCCCTGGTGTCGGCCCGCCAGGCTCTTGGCGATATCCAGCCGGCTCGCCTGACTCCCAAAGACCGTACCGACTACCTGATCGGCCTCGGCGAGGCGCTTTACCTGGACGACGGGTTCGGGCCGGCGGCGGAACTGTTCGCGAGCGTCCTCGACCGGGGGGAGGACCTGGGGCCCGTGACGTTCGACCGGGTCTTCGACTGGTGGGCGACCTCGCTCGACCGCCAGGCGCAATCTGGCGCCGCCGGCAACCGGGAGCAGCTCTACCAGGACGTTCGTGACCGGGCGATTGCGAGTTTAGGTCGAATGCCTGTGTCTTCGGCGGCCGCCTACTGGCTTGCGGCTTCCTACAGATATTTAGGGGATTTGACCCACGCGTGGGATGCTGCCGTCGCCGCCTGGGTCAGGGCCCCCCTGGCGGGAGACCAAGGCCGCGCCCTGCGCGCGGACGTCAACCAACTGGTGCTGCAGGCCATCCTCCCGGAGCGCGCCCGGCTGATGGCGTCGACCGACGCCGACCGGGAACGGGTGACCGCCGTCCTGCAGGCTTCGTGGGAATCGGTCAAAAAGGACTGGCCGAACAAGTAGACGCCGCCCTCGTGCCTCGGGCGGCCGGCGACGGCTTAGGGCTCAGGACTCAACAGGCCCACGGCCCACGGCCCCGAGACCCTGAGCCCTGAGCCTTGAGCCGTGAGCCTCTTGGCTTGAGCCTTGAGCCCTCGGCCTTGAGCCCTACGGTTTCGCGTCCCGCCAGTTGGCGCCGACGCCGACGTCCACCGTCAGCGGCACCGCCAGCGACAGCGCCCCTTCCATCCCCGCCTTCACCAGGGGGACGACCTCATCGACCTCGCCCTCGGGCACTTCGAACACCAGTTCGTCGTGGACGGTCAGGATCATCCGCGCGCGCCCGCCCTTCGCGCGCCGCCGCTCGAGCGCCTGCTGCACGTCGATCATCGCGCGCTTGAGGATGTCGGCGGCGGTGCCCTGGATCGGGAGGTTGACGGCCACGCGCTCGGCCGCCGCCCGCACCTGCCCGTTGTGGCTGGCGATTTCCGGCACCAGCCGCCGCCGGCCGGTCATCGTCTTGACGACGCCGGTGCGGCGGGCGTCTTCGAGCAGGTCGTCGATGAAACGCCGGACGCCCGGGAAGCCGTCGAAGTAGGCGTCGATGAACGCCTGCGCCGCCTGCTGCGACACGCCGATGTCCTTGGCGAGCGTGAACGCCGTCTTCCCGTAAAGCAGCGCGTAGTTGATGATCTTGGCCCGGCGCCGCAACTCGTGCGGGTCGAGGCCGCTGGCGTTTCCGAACACGCGCCGCGCCGTCTGGTCGTGGATGTCCTCGCCGCGGCGGAACGCCTCGACGAGCGTCTGTTCGCCGGCGAGGTGCGCCAGCACCCGCAGCTCGATCTGCGAGTAGTCGGCCGACACCAGCCGGTGGCCCGGCTCCGCGACGAACGCCGCCCGGATCTCCCGGCCGAGCCCGCTTCTGACGGGGATGTTCTGCAGGTTGGGGTCGCTGCTGCTGAGGCGCCCGGTCGCCGCCACCGCCTGGTTGAAGGAGGTGTGGACGCGCCCGGTCTCCGGGTTCACCAGCTGCGGCAGCGCGTCGATGTAGGTGCCCTTGAGCTTCTGCAAACTGCGCCACTCGAGCACGAGGCGCGGCACCTCGTGGCTCGCGGCCAGCTCCTCGAGGACCTCGACCGCTGTCGAGGCGGTCTTCGTCTTCCCCGTTCGCCTGCCCGCCGGCAGCTTCAGCTTCTCGAAGAGCACCTCCGAGAGCTGCGCGGGCGAGTTGATGTTGAACCGCCCGCCGGCCCCGTCGAAGATCCTCTCGCTCAGCGCCGCCAGCTCCCGCTCGAGCCGCTCCGACAGGTGGCCGAGCACGCCGGTATCCACCTTGATGCCGGCCCGCTCGATCTCGGCGAGCACCGGCACCAGCGGCAGCTCCAGCTCGCGGTAGACCGGCTCGAGGCCGTTGGTCTCGAGCTCGGGGGCCAGCCGATCGGCGAGCTGCCAGGCGAGGTCCGCGCGCTCGCCGGCGAAGTCGAGCACGGCCGCCGGCGGCAGTTCGTCCATGCCGCGCGCCCTGGCGCCTCGGCCGCGCACGTCTTCCTCGGCGATCGCGCGGTACTGGAGGTGCTCGAGGGCGCACTCCTCGAGCGGGTGCGACGAGCGTGTGGCGTCGAGCAGGTAGCTGGCGAGCATCGTGTCGAACGAAAGGCCCCGGAGCGTCACGTCGTAGCGCGCGAGCACGATCGCGTCGAGCTTCAGATCGTGCCCGACCTTGCCGACCTGGGGGTCTTCGAGCAGCGGCCGGAGCGCGTCGATGACCGCGCGGCCGTCGGGCTGCGGCCCGGCGTCGAGGGCGTGGTGCGCCAGCGGGATGTAGCGCGCCTTCCGGTGGCCCGTCGCGACGGCGATGCCCACCAGGTCGGCCTGGACCAGCGGTCCCGCCGTCGTGAGCGTGCGAAGGGCGAACCGGCCGGCCCCGCGGAGCTCGGCCGCCAGCGCGCGCACCGCCTCGAGGTGATCGACGATCGCGTAGTCCCTGGCGACCGTGTCCGCCGTGGGCGCGAACTCGTTGAGCAACGACCGGAACCCCAGCTCGCCGAACAGCTCGAAGCACGCCTGCTGATTGGGCCCGTGGTAGCGGAACGACGGGACGTCGAACGCGACCGGCGCGTCGCGCCGGATCCGCGCCAGCTCGCGGCTCTGCCGGGCAAGGTCCGCGTTGGCGACGAGCGACTCGCGGTACTTCTTCTGCGTGACCTCCCCGGCCCGGGCGAGGAGGGCGTCCAGCGACCCGAACGACGTGATGAGGTCGCGCGCCCCCTTCTCCCCGACGCCCGGCACCCCCTTGATGTTGTCGACCGGGTCGCCCATGAGCGCGAGCACGTCCACCACGAGGCCGGGAGGCACGCCGAACTTCTCCTTCACCCCCTCGGCGTCGTACCACGTCCCGTCGTCCCGCGGGTTGAAGACGCGCACACCGTCGCCGACCAGCTGGAACATGTCCTTGTCGCCGGTGACGATCGCCACCTGGTAGCCCTCGCGCACCGCCCGATCCGCCACGGTCCCGATCACGTCGTCGGCCTCGAACCCCTCGCACGAGAGGATCGGGACGCCGAGCGCGGCGCACGCGCGCTGCACGAACGGAATCTGGGCCACCAGGTCGTCGGGCATGGGGGGGCGGTTGGCCTTGTAGTCGGCGGCCAGCTCGGACCGGAACGTGGGGCCGGCCAGGTCGAACGCGCAGGCGACCAGGTCCGGGCGCTGGTCGGTCATGAGCTTGCGCAGCATCGCGACGAACCCGTAGACGGCACCCGTCGACCGGCCGTCCGGGCCGGTCAGGCCGCGGATCGCGTGATAGGCGCGGTAGATCTGCGAGTGGCCGTCGATGAGGAACAGCACGGGTCGCGATGAGGTCGGGCGTTCGGTCGTCATAGACATCTTCCACGGCCCCAATCGTGACGTGCGAAACATCCTCCGGGCCGGGCGCTGGAGGCTGTGCAGAGACCGCTCCGTGAGCCGGGCCGGCCTTGGAAGATGTCGTCGGCCCCGCCGTGAGCGGGGCCGCAGGAAACGGCGTTCCGTCTCGGAGCGTGTTCTCGATGTCCTCGAACACGCTCCGAGGCCGATCGAGGCGTGGAGGGTATGGTCAGTATATTATCATTGGCCAACATGCTGAACGTGGGAGCGCCGCGCCGGTGGGGCGCGGCCGGGTGCCTGCTCGCGACGGTCGTGCTCCTTCTGGCGGCCGCCGGCTGCCGGGCGCCGGAGTTCTTCAAGCAATACGAGTACGACGAAGACATCTACCTGTCGCTCGACGGGTCGGCGACCGTCTACGTCAACGCGTCGCTCGCGGCGCTGGTCGCGCTGCGCGGCGTCGATCTCGACACGTCGCCGACCGCCCGCGTCGATCGCGAGCGGATCGCGGCGCTCTACGAATCTCCGGGTGTCCGCGTCGTTCGCGTCAGCAGCTCGCGCCAGCACGGCCGCCGGTTCGCGCACCTCCGCCTGGAGGTGTCCGACATCCGGAAACTGCCCCTCGACCCGATGTTCTCGTGGGCCACGATCCGTTTCGACCGGAGCGGCGGCCTGTTCCGCTTCCGCGAGGACCTGGGCAAGCCGGCCGGCAAGGCCGTGGGCGACGTGGGCTGGACCGGGAAGGAGCTCGTCGGGTTCCGGCTGCACCTGCCGAGCAAGATCGCCTACCACAACGCCGGCGAGGACAACCTGCTGCGCGGCAACATCCTCCTCTGGGATCAGACGCTCGCCGACCGTCTCAAGGGCGACCCGCTCGAGATGGAGGCGAGGGTGGAGCCGACCTCGATCCTCTACCACACCCTCTGGCTGTTCATCGGGAGCATGGGCGCGGCCTTCGCGATGCTCGCGGCGATCATCTGGTGGGTGGTCAAGCGGGGGAAGGACCGACTGGCCGACCGCCCTCCCGACACTCTCCATCCGTAACTTCCGGCCCTCCGCGGGATAGATCTGTCAGGAGAGGACGCGGATGACCCATGCTGAAGGCCGGGGGGCGGCGCCGCTCGCGGATTTCGCGGGTATCTACGACGCGCATGCCCGGGACGTGCGGCGATTCGCGCTGTATTTGTCCGGCGACGCCGCGCTGGCCGACGACCTGGTCTCCGAGGCGTTCGTCCGGGCGTGGACGGCGTGGGAGCGGGTGAAGCTGCCGACGGTCCGCGCCTACCTCTTCACAATCGTCCGCAACCTGTTCCTGCACCACGTGCGCGACCAGCGGCGCCGCGCGCCGCTCGACCGGGACGCCGTCGACGAGCGCCCCGGACCGGAGGAACGCGCGACCGACCAGCGCGACCTCGCACTCGTGCTAAGGGCTATTGGCGCGTTGCCCGAGGTCGATCGCTCGGCGCTTCTCATGCGGGTGGACGAGCAGGTGTCGTACGAGGAAATCTCCGCCGCGCTGGGCATCACCGTGGCGGCGGCGAAGGTCAAGGTGCACCGGGCGCGCCTCAAGCTGGCCGAGGCACGCCTGGCGGGAGGCGGGACGGCCCGCGCGGGGAGAGGCACACATGAAGATCACACGTGACGTCGTCTCCGATCTGCTCACCGTCTACCTGTCCGGGGAGGCAACCTCCGACACGCGCGCCCTGGTCGAGGAGTGGTTGAAGACCGATGGGGCCCTGGCGAGGCAGGTGGACGAGGCGCGCCGGGCGGATCTGCCGCCCGTGACGCTGCCGGCGCCGTCGCTCGAGCAGCAGGCGTTCGCGCGCACCAGGCGCGGGCTCAGGCTGAAAGCCATCACCTTCGGTGTCGCGATCTACGTCTCGACGCTGCCGCTGACGGTGACCTTCAACCAGCATGGCTTCCAGGGCCTGATGATCCAGGATTGGTGGGAGCGCATCCTCCTCGTCGCGATCGCGGCGGGCCTGTGGGTCGCCTGGTTCAGGATGTCGCGGCGGCTGCGGCGGTCGGGGTCTCTGAGCGCCGCGCGCCGTGAGGCGTTCGCTCAGAAGTCGATCCGGACGCCGCCGATCGGCGTGAGGCCCCACTGCAGGATCGGCTGGGTCTGCCCCAGCGCCTTGGACCACTCGTACATGTAGACGTTGGCCCGGTTGTAGATGTTGTCCACTTCCACGAACACCGTGATGGCGGAGTGGCGCCTGGCGAAGACCCGCTCGGCGCGCACGTCCAGCCGGTGGTAGGCGGGGGCGGTGGCCGCGTTGGTCTGGCTGCGATCCATGCGGCCGGCGCCCGCGAGGAGGGAGGCCGCGACGTCGTACGGCGTGTACGGCCGGCCCGATGCGTACCGCCACAGGGCGGTGGCCGACCACCGTTTCGGCTTGTGCCAGACGAGCCACACGCGCGCCTGGTGGCGGACGTCGTAGTCGGCGCGGAGCCACTGCTGCAGGAGGTTGAACTCGCGCACGTCCCAGTACGAGTAGCCCAGGCTGAGCGTGAGCGCGCCCTTGAAGTCCTGCGAGAACGACGTGTCCACGCCGTCGGCGTGCACGAGGCCCGAGGGCGCCAGGATCCCCACCAGCGGCGATTCGAAGTCGGCGCCCGCGCTGATGAGCACCCGCGAGGGCACGCTCGGATCGATCGGGTATCCGGTATAGCGCTTCCGGAATCCCTCCGCGGTGAACCAGCCCCCCTGCCACGGCGCCCCTTCCACGCCGCTGGTGAGCATCACGACCTTGACGGGATCGAGCGACCGGTTGGCCACGTTCGACCCGAGCCAGACGTCCGGGATGTCCTGGCGATATTCGCCCCATCCGCCCGTCACCCGCCAGCGCGATCCGAGCCGAACCTGGAGATGCGTCCTCGGGCTGATGTACCAGCGGGCCGTCCGGCCGGAGTGATCGGCCCGCACGCCGACGGTGACCTCGGCCGGCCCGAACACCCCGTTCACCTCGGTGTATCCGGCCAGGTCGGTCAGGGCGTCGTGCCAGGACGCCTCGATCGCCGGCACGGGGATGTTCCACTCGTTGCGGAAGCTGCCGTCCTGCAGGTCGAAATGCACGTCGGAGTGCTTGATCGTGGCCCCCGCCAGCACGTGAAGGCGTGGCGTGATCGCCCGGCGGACCTCGCCCCGCGCGCGCAGGAACCGTTCGAGCGACGTGTTCGAGAAGCTGGTGGCGGTCTGCTGCACCTCGCTGAGCGACGTGTTGCTCGAGGCCCAGCTCACCGAGACATCGGTCCGCGTCTTGTCGGACCAGGCGCTCGACAGGCTCACCCCGCCGAGGCGCAGGGTCTCCTTGCCGGTGAGCGCGGACGCCGACATCGCCCAGTTCACCTCGAGGCCGTCCGACGCGTCGAACCCCAGGACGTGCAGGCGGTGAATCGGGGACAACGGCACGTCGAGGTTGCCCATCAGATCGACGTAGCTCGGAGCCGCACGCGAGTTGCCGTGCGAGACCGCCATCTCGAGGATGCTGCGCCTCGCCGACACCATCCAGGAGCCCGATTGCCCGTTGGGTGCGGGAAGCCGGCCTTCGGCCAGGCCGTAGACGCCACCCGCCGTGAGCTCGGCCCGCCCGCCGATCTGGGCCCGCGCCCCGGTTCGGGTCTGGACGTCCATCACCCCGGAGGCCCGCTCGCCGAAGGCCACCGAGAAGCCGCCGGTGTCGAGCGACGCGTTCTGGATGGCGCCAGACGGGACCAGGCTGATGCCTCCGCCCGAGCTGCCGGGCCACGCGAAGTGGCTGCCGGTCGGCAGCTCGAAGCCGTCCACGCGAACAGCGGTCTCCCAGGCGCCGCCGCCGCGAACCAGCAGATCGTTCCGGTTGTCCTGTGACGGCGCGACGCCCGGCCTGAGCTGCATCACTCTGGCCACGTCGCCGAGGCCCCCGATCGCCGAGGTGATCTGTGGGCCGGTCAGTTCGGCTGTGCCGAGCACGACCTGCGGCGGGCTCGCCGGCGACGCCGACGCCGTCCCGCGCACCTCTGTCGTCACCTGGAGGCTGTACTCGACCTCCACCTGAACTTCGGCCTCGGGTTCCACGGTCACGACGACGGGAGTGGACGCGGAGAATCCGACCAGGAAGGCGACCACCTCGTGACGCCCGGGCGCGACGTCGTCGAACCGGAACGCCCCGTCGGCGGTCGTCGTCGCCTCGTCCGCCTGGCCGTCCAGCACGACCTGCACCGATCCGATGCCGGCGCGTGTCTTCGTGTCGATCACGCGGCCGACGATTCGCGTCGGTGGGGCGGCGGAGGCGCGCGGCCCGACGCCGCCGGCCGAGGCGATGCCGGGGATGAGCGTCAGGACGGCGAGGAGACAGTGGATTCCGCGAAGCATAGGCGACGGCCGCCGGCGACGACTGGTCAGTGTGTGGTGGTCGGCTGAATGTCCGTGACACCCTACCACCAACACCCGGTCTCGGGCCACTGCCAAGCGTCTGCCCGGGCTGGCGCGCCTGCCGGGCTTCAGGACCGAAACGGATCGGGACGAATCTCAGGTGGCAGGTCTTGAAATTCGTCCCGATCCAATTGCAGGGCGAGCTAGAAGCCCCGGCCCATTCGGCGGCCCATCCAACGCTGTGGCGCCTGCACCTGCAGCTGGTTGGCCTTGGCCTGCTGCTCGGGCGTCAGGACGGCGAACACCTGCGCTCGAACCGCCGCGTGGAACACGGCCATATCCGCCTCCACCGCCGCCACGCCAGCCGCGGCTTTCCTGATGGCGGCCTCGTCGGCGCCGCTCACGATCGCCTGGTGAAGCGCCTGCCGCGCCGGCTGCATCCTCGAGGCGAAGCCCTCGAGGTCCGCCTTGTGGCCGGCGAAGATCGCCTTGATCTGCGTCTTCTGCTGGTCCGACAGGCCGAGTTGGGCAAGGCCCCGGCGGATCCCGGCGAACGGGCCGCCGCCCATCGGGCCGCGTCCGCCCATCATCTGGCCCCGGCCCATCATCATGCCGCCGGGCGCCGGGCCGGCCGGTTGCTGCGCGAAGATGACTCCCGCGGCGATGATGCCGACCACGCCGGCGGCAATCGCCAGCCCCACCAACGACCGAACCTTGGTATTCTTTGTCATTGTGCCCTCCCAGGCCCTTGCCGATTCTGACAGGATAGACAAGGCGTCGGTGTCGGCCGCGTGGCGAGCTTGTGAAACTAGTGTGACAGCGGGCCAACCCGGGCCGCTGCACCGCCAGGTTGGGCGATGATGATCGCGCGCCAGCGCGGTCGGATCGGGGAGTGACCATGGCGACGACGGTGCTGGTCGTGGAGGACGAGGCGCACATCCGCGAACTGGTGTGCCTGCACATGCAGCTCGAGGGCTACACGTGCATTCCCGTCGGCGACGGCCGCCAGGCGCTGCAGATCGCGGGCGAGCAGAAGCTGGACCTGATCGTGCTCGACCTGATGATCCCCGGCCTCGACGGCCTGACCGTCTGCCGCGCGATCAGGCGCGAGGGACAGAACCGCGACGTCCCGATCCTGATCCTCACGGCCCGGCGGGAGGAGGCGGACAAGGTGCTGGGGCTCGAGAGCGGCGCCGACGACTACCTCGCCAAGCCGTTCAGCGTCCGCGAGTTGGTCGCCAGGGCGCACGCGCTGCTCCGACGTGTCCGGCGGGCTTCGGAAGCCGCCGCGGGCGGCGAGCCGGCCGCGGCCGGCCTGGTGCCGCGCACGGTGTCAGTGCACGGCGTGGATCTCGACCCGGCGCGCCGGACGGCGCGCGTCCGGGGGCGTGACGTCGACCTGACCAACCAGGAGTTCAACCTGCTGCTGCTGTTCGCCGAGCACCCGGGGATCGTCTTCAGCCGTACGGCGCTGCTCTCCAAGATCTGGAAGGGCGACACGTTCGTCACCGAGCGCAGCGTGGACACGCTGGTCAAACGCCTGCGCCACAAGATCGAGGCGGATCCCGCGAACCCGGCGCTGGTCCTCACGCAGTGGGGCGTCGGGTACAAGCTCGCCGACGTGTGATCGCCATGCCCGAACGCGCCTGGTACCGCAGTCTCTACTGGCGAATCGCGGCCGGGTTCGTGTGCTTCCTCGGCCTGACGCTCGTCATCCAGGCCAGCCTCTTCCTCGTCGTCGTGGTCCGCGCCGAGCGCGACGTGTCGGGGCCCGCGCTCGACGCGTTCGCGTCCACGGTGGCCGCCGGCGTCGCCGCCGAAATCCAGGCGCACGGCCTGGTCGAAGTCGAGCGCCACCTGGCCGACCGGTACGGCAGCCTCCCGAGGCCGGTCTGGCTGATCATGGAGGACGGCACGATCTTCTCCGGGCGCTGGGGCCCGCCTCCGCCCGGGCTCGTGCGCCGTCTGCGCCAGCGGCCGCCGGGGATGGGCGGCCGGCCGCCGCTCAGCAGCCCGGAGGGCCGGGGCATGCTCCGGGTCCGCCGGATGGCCGCGGCGCCGGTCGTCGTCGGCGGCCAGACGGTCGGCACTGTCCTCGTCCAGGCAGGGCGGCCGTCGGAATTCGTCGCGCGCGAAATCGGCCCGGTGCTGCTGCTGATCGCGCTCGTGCTCGTCATTGGCGTCGGGGCGCTGGCCGCGGTGTTCGTCTTCCGGCCGGCCAACCGCCGCCTGCAGGAACTGGCCGCCACGGCCACCCGGCTCGGCGCCGGCGACACGTCGGCGCGGGCGTCGGAAACCGGGGGCGACGAGATCGCCGGCGTGGCGCAGGCCTTCAACCGGATGGCCGACGATCTCACCGAGCGCGCCGAGGCGCTGCAGGTGTCCGACCGCGTCCGCCGCCAGCTGCTCGCCGACGTCTCCCACGAGCTGAGGACGCCGCTGACCGCCATTCGCGGCTATCTCGAGACGCTCGAGATGCCGTCGATCGCGCTCAACGACGCCACGCGCACCCGCTACCTGGGGATCGTGCGGGAGGAGTCGCTGCGCCTCGAGCGGATCGTCGGCGACTTGCTCGACCTCGCCAGGCTCGAGGCCGGCGGCGGAGAGTTCTGTCTCGAGGACGTGCCGATCGGGCCGATCTTCGCCCGCGTGCTGGAGCGTCACGGGCGCGCGGCGCAGGAGCGCGGCGTGGCGCTCGAATCGTGCGGCGACCAGACCATCCTCGTGCGCGCCGACCCGATGCGCCTCGAGCAGGCGCTGCAGAACCTCGCGGCCAACGCGCTGCGCCACGTCGCGCCCGGGGGCCGCGTCCGGCTCGAGGTCGAGCGGCGGGCGGACGGCGTGGCCCTGTCGGTCGCGGACAACGGCACCGGCATCCTGCCGGAGCACCTGCCGCACGTGTTCGATCGCTTCTACAAGTCGGAGGCCTCGCGCTCGGACGGATCCGACGCGGCCGGCAGCGGCCTGGGCCTGTCGATCGTCAAGACGATCGTCGAGCGTCACGGCGGCCGGATCGGCGTCCGCAGCACGCCCGGCGTCGAAACGGTCTTCGAGATCGTCCTGCCCGACGAGGACGCCGCCGCGGACGGCTGACGGCTCACGGCTTACGCCTTACGGCTCAGGCCAAAAGGCTCAAGGCTCAGGCCAAAAGGCTCAAGGCTCAGGGCTCAAGGCTGCACCGGGATAGCTGATGGATCCTTCGACGATCGATTACGCGAGTTTCTACCGCGAGCGCGTGCGGGCCGCCAACCGGCCCGAACGATCGCCCGACTACTGGAACGGCCGCGCCGCGACGATGAGCGAGCGGGGATTCGACACGCCCTACGTGCGGGAGTTCCTGGCGCGCATGAACCTCGCCGGCTGTTCGACGCTGCTCGACGTCGGATGCGGCCCCGGGACGATCGGCCTGTCGGCGGCGCCGCATCTCGCGCGCGTCTACGGGCTCGACCACAGCCCGACCATGCTGTCGGCCTTCGTCGCCAACGCGCAGGCTCGCGGTCTCGCGGCGGTCACGCCGATCCTCCGATCCTGGGACGACGATTGGACCGACGTTCCCGTGTGCGACATCGTCGTGGCGTCGAGATCCACGGCGGTGCCGGACCTCGAGGCGGCGATCGCGAAGCTCCAGGCCAGGGCCCGCCGGCGCGTCTACGTGACCTACCCGGCCGACGGTCACCTGGTCGGCGACGACGTGCGCCGCGCCATCGGCCGCGAGGCGTCGGCGCTGCCCGACTACCTGTGCGTCGTGGGCATCCTGCACCAGCTGGGGCTCCACCCGACGCTCGACTACCTGCCCGGCGAGAACCGCCTGGCGCTGGCCGCCGACTTCGAGGAGTTCCGCGCGCGGATCGACCGGATGCTCGGCGGGCTCAGCGAGGAGGAGGTGCCTCGACTCGCGGCCTACTTCGAGGCCCGCCGCGATCGCCAGCCGGACGCGCCGATGCGCTGGGCGCTCTTCTCGTGGGAAACGGGCGCCCGCCGTACGTAGACCCGCCAGCCGATGCCGCCCCTGAAGGGGCGGCCTACGTACGCGAGACCGGGGCGTTTCAACCGGTTCGCGATACGATGGCGCGATGACCAGCAGCCAGATCCGCCTCTGGCAGCGTGCCGCCGTCTACGGCAGCCTGTGGGCCGCCGTCGAGATCGTCGTCGGCAGCTTCCTCCACAACTTGAGGATTCCCTTCGCCGGCAGCGTGCTCGCCGCGGGAGGCGTGGCCATCCTGACCGCGAGCCACCGCGCGTCGCCCGAGAAGGGGCTCATCTGGCGCACGGCGCTCGTCTGCGCCCTCATGAAGTCGGTGTCGCCGAGCGCGGTCATCCTCGGCCCGATGATCGGCATCCTCATGGAGGGCGTGCTGCTCGAGTCCTCCGTCCGGATCTTCCGGAACCGCGTGCCCGGATACCTCGTCGGCGGCGCGCTGGCCGTCTCCTGGTCGATGGCCCAGCGGGTGCTGAACGCGCTCGTGGCGTTCGGCACCGACGTCGTGCGCCTGTACGTGGACGCCTACACCTACGCCTCGCGGTCGCTCGGCGTCTCCTCGTTCGGCCCGTTCGACCTGATCGTCACGCTGGTCGGCCTCGAGATGTGCACGGGCCTCCTCGCCGCGCTGTTCGGCCTGCGCGTCGCCCGGCAGGCCGGCGCGGCGACCGCGGCGGCCCCGGCTCCCGGCGCGCCGAGCCCCTGGTTTCCCGGCCCGCCGATCACCGCGGAGGGCCAGTGGTCGCTGACGCGGCTGGCGCTGGTCGCCGGGGCGATGGTCGCCGGCATGACCGGCGTCGGCCTGTTGCCGCTCTGGGCGAGCGCGATCTACGCGGCAGCCTTCTCGGCCATCGTGCTCGGCGCCTATCCGCGGGCGGCGGCCAGGATTCGCCGGCCGTCACTGTGGATCGAATTCGCGGTGGTGATGCTGCTGGCCGGCCTCCTGCTGGGCGGCGCGCGTCACGGCCTCGCCGGCATGACCGACGGCCTGGCCGCCGGCGCGGCGATGGTGCTGCGCGCGACGATCGTGCTCTTCGGGTTCACCGCCATCTCGGTGGAGCTGCGCAATCCGTCGATCCTCGCGTTCGTCGAGCGCCGGGGCCTGCGCGGATTGTCCGACGCCCTGGGCGTCGCCTTCGCCACCCTGCCCGCGTTCACCTCGGCGCTGGCGGAGCAGCGCCGGCTCTGGCGCCGGCCGGGGCAGCTGGTCGTGAATCTGCTTCAGATCGCCAACGGTCTCGTCGCGGCCGGCGGCGGCGACTCCACCGCGCGGCCCGCCGTCGTGATCACCGGCGCCACGGGGTCGGGCAAGACCACACTGACGCTGGCCGTGGTCGACCGCCTGCGTTCGCGCGGCGTTCGCGTGTCCGGCATCGTGGCGCCGGGCATCCTGACTGGCGGCCGCCGCACCGGCTTCGATCTGGTCAACCTCGCGACCGGCCAGCGGGTCCCGCTGGCCCGGGAGCAGGGGAACGTCGGCGGGCCGCACGCGCGGTGGAGCCGATTCGCGTTCTCGCCCGAGGGGCTCGCCCTCGGCCGCCGCGCGCTGACCGACGACGCCCGCGGGGCCGACGTGGTGGTCGTCGATGAGGTCGGGCCGTTCGAGCTGTCGGGAGGCGGATGGGCGCAGCCGCTGGACGCGCTCGCGCACGGAGACGCCGGCGCCCTGCTGCTCGTCGTGCGGGAGTCGGTGGTGGACGCGGTCAGGGCCCGGTGGGGATCGGCCGACACCGCCGTCTTCGACGTGGCGGCCGCCGATCCCGACGCGATTGCCGCGCGGCTCCACACGGGCTCAAGGCTCAAGGCCCAAGGCTCAGGCTAAGAGGCTCAGGGCTCAAGGCTCACGCCTGCCCGCCGTCGCCCTTGTCCCCGCCGGAGCACAGCTCAGGCACGGCGGCACCCCGCAGATCCCGACTTCCGCGCGTTTTTCCTTCCTGTCCCGGCACGTGCGACTGGCACGCGCTTTGATCTCTTCAAGTACGGTTGCCTGCGCCTGCATGAGGTCGGCCATCGCGCCGGGACTCATTCATCAGGAGGGTTACCCCATGCTGAAGCAGGCCGCGCTGACAGGGGCCGTGGCGTTGCTGCTCTCGGGCGCCGTGCACGGTCAGGGCGTGCGGAGCGATGCGCAGATATTCGGCGACGTCGCGCGGGAAGTGGTCACCTACCCGAGGTTCACCGTCTTCGACAACATCAGCGGCCGCGTCGATCACGGCGTGGTGACGCTCACCGGCGAGGTGACGATGCCGTTCAAGGCGGGCGACATCGCGAACCGCGTGGCTCGGGTGCGGGGGGTCACCGCGGTCAGGAACGAGATCCAGACGCTGCCCGTCTCGTTCTTCGACGACGAACTGCGGTACCGGATCGCGCGGGCGATCTACGGGAACCCCGACTTCTGGCGGTACGCGTCGATGCAGAATCCACCGATTCACATCATCGTCGACAACGGGCACGTTACGCTGACCGGCGTCGTCAACAACGATGTCGAGCGGGCGCTTGCGGGCAACCTGGCCAATTCGTTCAACGCGTTCTCGGTCGAGAACGACCTGAGGACCGATGCCGAAATGAGGGCGCTGCTCGCGAAGGTGGGCTGAGGCTCTCATTCTGAGCCTTGAGCCCTGAGCCTTCCTCTTAGCGTGAGCCCTGAGCCTCGAGCCCTGAGCCTCAGTGGCCGGCGAACAGGACGCCGAGGCCGTAGGTGATGGCCGCCTCCATGATGCCGACCACCGTCATCTCGGTGCCGCTCGCCCACCACGGCCGCGTCGTGACGAGCGCCTTGGAGGCGCCGACGGCGAAGTGCGCGAGCGTGCTGATGATGAACGAGGCGACGACGGCGCGCATCCCGTGGGTGAAGAGGAACGGGATGACCGGGATGATCCCGCCGACCGCGGTGGACAAGGTGGCCGAGATCGTCGAGCGCAGCGGGTTGGGGAAGCTCTCCTCGGAGAGCCCCAGTTCTTCGTGCACCAGCGCCTTGAGGAACTCCTTCGAGTCGGTCTGCAGCCGGCCCACCATCGCCTGCGCTTCGGCCGGCGAGAAGCCCTTGAGCTGGTAGAAGAGCTCGAGCTCGGTGCGCTCTTCGTCCGGATCGGCTTCGAGCTCCCGCCGCTCGCGCCCGACCTCCGACTCGTACATCTCGCGCTCGGACTTCGACGCGAGATACGCGCCGGCGCCCATCGAGAGCGCGCTGGCGAGCGTGCCGGCCAGGCCCGCGGCCAGCACGACGCTGCTGCCGCCCGTGTACCCGGCCATGCCGGAGACGATGCCGAAGACGGCGCCGAGGCCGTCGTTGACGCCGTAGATCGCGTCGCCGACCCAGCCCTTGCCGCGAACGTGCCACCGCTCGCGCCCGAGAATCGCGTCGAGCACCTTGCGCGGCGACGGGGGCGGCCCGGCGAGCGCGTGAAGCGTCCTCGCGTGCTCGCGCTCCTCGCGCGACACCTCGTCGGCCACCAGCCGGTCGGCGGGATCGACGAACGCGGCCGTCAGCCGCTGGTACTCCTCTTCGGCGATGTTCTCTTCCTCCTCGAGCCGGTGGAGGATGACCGACTGATCGCCCAGCTTCTGCAGGAAGCTGAGGGACTGATGGACCGACCCGGGGTCCGGCGCGCGCCCGGTCGCCGCCTCGATGCGGGCGCTCCACCGCGCCGCGTGCCGCTCTTCGGATTCCGACAGCTGGCGCAGGATGTCCCGCCGGCGCGGATCGGTCTCGCGCTGGCCGAGCAGTCGATACGTGGTCGCGGCTTCGACCTCCTGGCGCCAGAGCTTCTGGAGTGACGCGAGGTACTGGTCGCGGTCCATGAGCGTCGGCTACTCCCGGAGCCAGAAGGCGGTGGCGATGCCGGCCGCCAGCAGCAGGAGCTGTTCGAACGCGCTGACGTCCACGTGCCCCTTGTGGAGGTCGGGCATCAGGTCCGCCATCGCGATGTAGAGGAAGCTCGCGGCCGCCACCGTCAGCGCGTAGGGCAGCACGCCGGGCAGCGTACCCGAACGCCAGGAAGGCCGCGACCGTCCCGGTGACGGCACCGGCCGCCGACAGGACGCTCAGCCCGAGCGCCGGCCCGCGCCGGTAGCCCGCGTGAAGCAGGACGGCGAAATCGCCCACCTGCTGCGGCACTTCGTGCAGGGCCACGGCGACGGCCGTGCTCACCCCAAGCGGGATCGAGGTCTGGACCGCGGCGCCGATCGCCACGCCGTCCACGAAACTGTGGAAGCCGTGGCCGATGAGGATGAGGGCGCCGGGCCGGCCGTGCGTCTCGCAGTCCTCGCTGTGGCAGTGATGCCAGAGCACGAGCTTCTCGAGGACGAAGAAGCCCATGATGCCGGCGAGCAGGACCATCCCCGTCCGCGCGGGGCTCAGGTCGCGGAGCACCTCGGGCAGGATCGACAGCAGCGCCACGCCGAGCAGCATGCCGACGGCGTAGCTGATCAGGTGCGGGACCAGACCCGATCCGCACCTTCGGCTTGAGCAGCAGGAGCACCGAGGCCAGGAGCAGGCTCCCGAAACTCCCGAGGACGCTGAGGCCTATGGCCGTCGCAAACAGATGCACCCCGGGATCATAAGCCAGCTCGACATCAGGCGTCGACCCTAGCTCACGTATACTGGTGCTGGGTAAAGACATTCAGAGTTCATGGCGGACGGCGTGAGGCGCCAGTCGTGGCCCGGTTCGTCGCGCCGGGCTCAGCTCGGCGGACCTCGCAATTCGCCCTTTGCGCCGACCCGGTCCGCGCCTGGCTCTCCAGCGCCGTCCGTGGAGCGTGAGACGTAAGGCGTAGGCCGCAAGCCGTCAGCCGTCAAGGAGGAGCGATGGAGGAGTCCGCCCATCCGCCGAATCCGTCACTGGGCGACATCGACGCCCTGCTCAGCGAGGACCGCGTCTTCGAGCCGCCCCCGCTGTTCCGGCAGCAGGCCAACGCGGGCGACGCGTCGATCTACGAACGGGCGGACCAGGACCCTGAGGCGTTCTGGGCCGGGTTCGCGGGCGAGCTCGAATGGAGCCGCCGGTGGGATACCGTGCTCGAGTGGAATCCGCCTCACGCGAAGTGGTTCGTCGGCGGCACGCTCAACGCGAGCGTGAACTGCGTGGACCGGCACATCCGGACGGCCCGCCGCAACAAGGCCGCGATCGTCTGGGAGGGGGAGCCGGGCGACTCGCGCACACTCACCTACTGGGAGCTGCACCGCGAGGTGAACCGGTTCGCCAGCCGGTCTCAAGGGTCTGGGCGTCCGCCGCGGCGACCGCGTGGCGGTCTACATGCCGATGGTGCCGGAGCTGCCGGTCGTGCTGCTCGCGTGCGCCCGCATCGGCGCCGTGCACAGCGTCGTCTTCGGCGGGTTCAGCGCCGAGTCGCTGCGCGACCGGATCAACGACGCGCAGGCGACCGTGCTCGTCACCGCCGACGGCGGCTACCGTCGCGGCGGCGTGGTCCCGCTCAAGGCGACCGCCGACGAGGCGCTGGCCGGCACGCCCAGCATCCGGCACGTGGTCGTGCTCCGGCGCGGCGGCGGGACCCCGATGCCAATCGCGTGGACCGAAGGGCGCGACATCTGGTACCACGACCTGGTGAAGGACGCGCCGGCCTGGTGCGAGCCCGAGGCGATGGACGCCGAGGACATGCTCTACATCCTCTACACGTCCGGCACCACCGGGAAGCCGAAGGGGATCGTCCACACGACCGGCGGATACCTGACGGGCGTTTACGCCACCACGAAACTGGTCTTCGACCTCAAAGACGACGACGTGTTCTGGTGCACCGCCGACATCGGCTGGGTCACCGGCCACAGCTACGTCGTCTACGGGCCGCTGGCGCTCGGCGCGACGGTCGTGATGTACGAAGGGGCGCCCGACTGGCCCGAGAAGGACCGCTTCTGGGACATCATCGAGCGGCTCGGCGTCACCGTCTTCTACACGGCCCCGACGGCGATCCGCGCCTTCATGCGGTCGGGCCCCGATTGGCCGCGGCGCCACGACATGAAGACGCTGCGGCTGCTCGGGAGCGTGGGCGAGCCGATCAACCCCGAGGCGTGGATGTGGTACTACGTCCACATCGGCGGCAGCCGCTGCCCGATCGTCGACACGTGGTGGCAGACCGAGACCGGGCACATCCTCATCACGGCGCTGCCCGGCATCTCGACGCTCAAGCCGGGATCGGCCACCAGGCCGTTCCCGGGCGTCAAGGCCGAGATCGTCAACGAGCGCGGCGAGACGGTGAAGGTGGGCGGCGGCTACCTGGCGCTCACCCGGCCGTGGCCCGGGATGCTGCGCACGATCTTCGGCGACCCGACACGCTACGTGCGGCAGTACTGGAACCGGTGGGGCGCGGATGTCTACGTCACCGGCGACGGCGCCAAGCGCGACCGGGACGGCTACTTCTGGCTCCTCGGGCGCGTGGACGACGTGCTGAACGTGGCCGGCCACCGCGTGGGCACGATGGAGGTCGAGAGCGCGCTGGTCGATCACCCGGACGTCGCCGAGGCGGCCGTCGTGGGCAAGCAGCACGAGATCAAGGGGCAGGCGATCGCGGCGTTCGTCACGCTCAAGGACGGCGTCGCCGCGACGCCGGAGATGGCGGCGCACCTCAAGGAGCACGTGGCGAAGAAGATCGGCGCCATCGCCCGGCCCGACGACATCTTCTTCACGCCCGACTTGCCAAAGACGCGTTCAGGTAAGATCATGCGCCGGTTGCTGCGCGACATCGCCGAGGGGCGGGCGCTCGGCGACACGACGACGCTGGCCGACCCGGGAGCCGTCCAGCGGGTGAAGACGCGTTACGAAGAGGGACACGGCTGATCGCTCTATGAAGACCCTTCGTCACTTCGCGGTTGCCGCCCTGGCTGGCGGTCTGATCCTCGCGGCGTCGGTCCGGCCGGCATCCGCGCAGTGGCAGATCGAGAGCAAGGACGGGAAGGCCAGCCTCAAGATCGGATTCCTTGCGCAGCCTCAGCTCGAGATCGTCGACACGCCCGACGGGACGGGCGAGTCGAAGAACGTGTTCCTGCGGCGGCTGCGGATCATGTTCGGCGGAAAGATCTCCGACAAGTGGACGTTCTTCGTCGAGACCGACGACCCGAACCTGGGCAAGACGGACACGTCCCGCTCGACCAATCCGACGGGGGCCAAGGACGCGGGGAACGTCTACATCCAGGACGCGGTCTTTACTTACACGCAGAGCAAGGAGTTCATGGTGGACGCCGGGATGATCCTCGTGCCGCTCGGGCACGACCACAACCAGTCGGCGGACGACGCTGCTGCCGGTGGACTACGGCCCCTACATCTTCACCGAGAGCACGCCGCTCGGATCGCGGGTCGGCCGCGACTACGGCGCGGAGGTGCGCGGTTACCCGCTGAACCAACACTTCGAGTACCGGCTCGGCGTCTTCCAGGGGGTGCGCGGCCCCGAGGCGCGCAACACCGTCCGCGTGGCCGGTCGGGCCGTCTGGTATCCCGTTCGCTGCCGACACCGGCTTCTTCTACGGCGGCACCTGGCAGGGGAGCAAGCGCGTCGTGGCCGTCGGCGCCGGCTTCGACACGCAGAAGGAGTACCACTCGTACGCGGCCGACATGTTCGTCGAGCAGCCTATCAACGGCGGGGAGCAGGCGCTGACCGCGCAGTTCGACTGGATGCGGTTCGACGGCGGCACGTTCCTGCCCACACTGGCGAAGCAGGACACGTATCTCGTCGAGGTCGGCGTTCACCTGCTCAGGGGCCGGGTGACGCCGGTCGTGCAGTTCTCGAAGAAGACGTTTGCCGACCCGCTGACGCCGAACCAGTACATCTGGCAGGCCGGCGTGGCCTACTGGATGGCGAGCCACCAGCGGAACATCAAGGTGACGGCCGGCCGCCAGCACACCGACGGGCTGCCGGACCGGACGCAGGTGCTGGCGCAGTTGCAGCTCTTCTACTTCTGACGCTGAAGGCGGAGGGCCGAGGTCGGCTCACGCCTTACGCCTCATGCCTTACTCCGTCATGAGCCGGGGCTCACCCTGGCCCATGAACACCGAACGCCGCGTCTCGGGTCTGCCGCTTCGCAAAGCGGCCCCTCCCTGCCTGAGCGGTCGGGGCAGGTTTACGCTTTGCTTCGGGCAGACCCTGCGGCGCGGCATAGGGCCGATTGGGCGGCATCGCCCCGGCACTATTTTCTGAGCACTGCATCATGAGCCGGGGCTCACCCTGGCCCATGAAAAGGGCATTCTCTGTGCTCGGCCGGTCGTGCGCACGGGTTGGCGCCACACGCAGGCCGGCTGGCGATGTCTCGACGGGCGGGTGGCGCCAGGCGGGGGCCCCCCAGCGGGCCGAGCGCGACGCCCGTGACAAGCGCTGTGTGCGCGAGGACGCTGGGGGATCCTGGCGACAGGACCCGCCGGCGCCAACCCGTCCCCCCGCCCCCGCGGTCCCGTCATCGATCGGATTGCCGAGCCCCGGCACTATTTTCTGAACACGCCTCACCCCTCGACATTGCTCGGGGTGCCCTGAGCGAGCCTCTCGTCGTTGTTCAAGCCGAGTCGAAGGGCACGGCTTGCGGCGGTGTCACGCGTTCATCGGTCGTGGCCTGACAGCGATCTCCCCGGCATTCATTTCGCTCGAGATGCGACGACGTTTGGGATCAGCACGCTCTCGACCTGGCCCGCCCAGTCAGCGCCGTTGGATAACTCCATGAAGTGCCCGTCGGGAGATACGAGGACCCGGTAAGGGTAGTGGGGCACTTTGAATCGATCCACAACGTCTGCGTTCGCCATCAGGACGGGAAACGTCAACTGCCGAGCCCGCATGAAGGCGCGAACTTCCTTGACGGTGTCTTCCACGGCGATGGTCAACAATGCCGCCTTCGCTCCCGCGTCCAATAACGTGCGATACAGCCGCTCGGTCGTCGGCACGTCTTGGACGCACGGCTCACACCACGTGCCCCAGAAATCGACCAGCACCCATTGGCCCCTGAACGAAGACAGCGTGATCTTGGGTCCGCCTACCGAGCGCAGAGTGAAGTCAGGCGCGACGGGCGCATCCTGAAGACGCTGTTCAGCCCAGTATCGATTGAATGACTCCCCCGGTCGAGCGAGCGTGTGCAAGCGCCGCAGCTCAGGGAGTGCCGCCGGAGCGAGGCGGGCGAGGTCGGCGCGGACCTTGAGCGCCTCCTCGAGGCTGCCCCCGCGCTCGAGTCGTTGCGCGAGCGGCGACTTGTATTCGGAACGGCCGCCGAGAGTGACCCGCTCGTAGAAGGCCCTGTCGACCAGAACATCTTGCCGGTCGGCACTCCACTCCGCTGCCAGACGCAGAAACCGCATCCCCTCCTCGTCGTCGCCCTTGGCAAACAAAGCGTTCGCTTGCGCGTCCGATGCAAAGGCGAGCCAGTATCTCTTGAGCGTCCGCCTGCCTTGCTGGAAGGGCACCGTCGTGTCCGGCGCCTCGGTGGCAGGAAGGAGCTCGGCGATCACGCGGTCGCGAATCGCGATCGCCTGCTCTCGCAGCAGGGGGTTGCGCTCAGCCAATCCGGCGAGAAGCAACCGATAGCGAGGTGAGTAACTGCCGTATCCGCCGACTTCGGCGTCCAGCAGCGCCTTGAGCGCGCTCGTATCCGCCACGACCTTCTGCGCGTGCACCCACGTCCGAAGTCCTGAAGTGATCGTGCAGAGTTCCGGCGTGTCCGGCGTGCACAAGCCGTCGAGCAACGGATCGAGGCGGTCTCCGACAGTCGGCTTCGTCACCGGAGCAAATTGCTGCGCGAGGCTGTTGTGCACGAAGTCCAGCAGAAGCACTCTGGCCTGGGGGGAGCTGTCGGAGGCGAGCCTTCGCACGAGCGCCACGGTGGCTGCGGGTCGCGTGCTGTAGGCGAAGCTGATTCGGTTCTTGAGGTCGAGCGGTTTACTCAGGGCGTCGTCCGGCACCAGTTCGAACACTTCGCGCCACTGCTTGTCTTCCCCGATCGCCGAAAGGTACTCACACTTCGCCAGCAAGTACTCCGGGTTCTTGCCAAAGGCTGAATCGCACCGGGCAAGGTGGGCCAGGAGTTTTGCCTTGGCCTCCTCGGTCTTCCCCGTCTCGCGGTAGAGCCGAAGCAGTTTGTCCGCCTGACGGACGGCATCCCTCAGGGCGGTCGGCGCCTGCGTCTCCTGTGCGCGGGGAGAACGCGGCTCGTGCCCTGGTCGAACGGGCTCCGCCGCGATCGACCCCGCAATGATGAGGACGACGACTGCAATGGTCTTCATCGGGACTCCCACCGAAGCGGCGCGTCACGCACTCTAGACGACTGGCAGAATGATGGGGTTGGGTTTGGCATATCAGAGGACATGCCGCACGCGGGGGTGGAGCCGAGAGGGACGGCCGCCGATGGCCGCCGCGACACTTGACATGGCATCAACCTCCCGATGCTGCGCGCATTCTATCGCAACGGGAGGAGGGCGGCGGCACGCTGCCTCGCATCACAACCGCTTCGCGAGACGGGCGTCTCGTCAAACGAGTGATTGCTGGAACATGCCGCGGCAGCGGCCAAGTCCCAACGTCACAGGTACCTGGTGGAGTCTGGTTACGATTCTCGGGACACGGGTTCGAATCCCCAACGGGCTTGAACCCCTACAACTTGACTGCCCGCCTGGCCGCTTAGTTCAGGGAGGGTAGTGGCGTCCCCAAACGGACCGCTACCGTGTGTACCGATCGGCGGGCCGCTGCCGGTCGCGGCGTAGATGGCCCAAATTCACGCCCGATGGGCCGGTTGAGTAGATACTCGACCGGCCTGCCGAAAGTCCTCGAAACGAGAATCCAACGAGCCGGTTGGCCAGTGCTGGCCGGCCGGCACTCAGCTGCAGATGATCCCGCTCAGGCGTATTTGGGACTGCTCCAGCGAGGGGTCGGCAGGCGGGGACGCTCCAGGAGTGGTTCGACCCTATCCGGGCGCTGGGGCCATCGCCAAGCAGACCGGGCGCCGTCAGGAATATGTCAGTCGAGGAAAGCGCGACATGTCAGGATTCAGCGACGGCTCTTCACTGCTTGATTGCGAAGTTCATCTGAACGTGCACTAGACACGGCACCGCCCTATCGCCGAATCTCGCAGGCGCGAAGCGCCACTTCCGCGCGGCCTTTACCGCCTCCGAATCCAGTCGGTCGTCAAGCGATAGCACGACTCGAAACTGCACTGGATTGCCATCGGTATCAAGCACCACCGCGAGCACCACGTCGCCTGTGATCTTCGCCCGCATAGCCTCCTTGTCGTAATGCGGTTTGACCTCCTTCCGTAAACGAGGCTCAGTGAAGTGCACTGTCTTGCGCCACTCTGCCGCCCGCTTCTCCGCCTCGGCGCGCTGCTCCGCAGGCATCTGCTTCAACCGCCGGTACAATTCGTCTGAACAGCTATTCTCCAAGGCGCCCGACAGCATGTTCCCGAGCATGAACCATTTAGTTGCCTCGGCCTCGTCCTTCGGGACGGCCTGCCCATGCTCGTAGATGGCGCCCAGTTGACACAGCGCCGCTACGTCACCCTTATCCGCTTCGTGCCGAAGCGCCTCCAGTTCGGCCCCGGCCAGGGTCTGCGGCTGCGACTGCGGAGGTTGCGTCGTCTGCGCAGTGCTGACCGACACGGCTGCGACGACGAGAATCAGGACCACCGCGATCACAGCAAGGGGCCTTCGTGCGTGTGCACAAGAACAAACGAAACTGGCGAGTACCGGAACCCCGCGCATGGCTGGACCTCCCGATGATGCGCGCATTCTATCGCAGCGAGGAGAGACCGGCGGGCTGACTGGTAGTCTGGCGGCGTACTGCGCGAGAACTGGCGGCGTAACCGGGCCGTGTGGCGCTGTGGAGCGGACCGTCTGGAGGAGCGGCGGAGCTACCGACAGCAACGAAGTGGGCAGGGCGCCCGCGAGAGAGGCGTGGGCGGGTCGGGCAGTTCTGTTACTCTTCACGGCTCGGTTCTTGGTTCGACTGTGACTTCCAGTGCCGCCAAGCCCTTAAGAAATGGCCTCACGTCGCGTGAGTACCACGGGGTCAGATTCTCACCGCTTCTGAATGTGCCGATCATCTCTCTAGTTGCGCGCAGCAGGAGGATGGCCGCCATCTGCGAGACCAGTTGGAGTTCGTTGGGCCTGCGGACCGCCTCGAAAGCCGGCTTGGCGTTCAGCGTCGACAGGTAACGAGTGAAGCTGGTTACGTGGCCGAGTGACGACCAGTCTCCGTAGCACATCCTGTAATCTGCACCGCGACCGAGGAGCTTGGCCAGCTCCGCCCGGTTCTTCGGACCATCGAAGAGAGAGAACCACTCCGGGGAGCGATTCCGGAGTGTCTTCGTGCGTTGATACTCGGCCTCGATAGGCGAGAACTGGGCATTCTGTGGGGCCCGTTCCATTGCCGCGATCTCGGCTGCAATTTCGGGTTGCGATAATTCTGGGACGACTCGCCCAAACTCCTCTTGATAGAACTGTGCGAATTCCTTGCCTCCCTGGCTACTCAGGTCGAGCACTTTCCGGCCCTTGATCGCACCGTGCAGATGTGCGACGAGCCAGGAAAGTGACCGTTGGAGGTACCTGTCGGCATCCCCGAGCAGATACGACAACCCCATGCTGGCTTCGAACTCGCTACGCAGAAGCGGAATCGCAGCGGTGCCGCAACTCTGCAGGACCAGCACCTGAATTCCGTCGACCATTTCGATCATGTGGCGATACAGAATCAAAGCTGCCACGTCTTCATTCTCGACACCCTTGTCGGCGACCTCCACCTCGCAACGGAGAAAAGCCATCAGCCCGGCATTTACCAGTTCCTGAAGGAGCGGGCTCGCAATGTCGGTAATGGGTTTGGCCGCGACTCTTGAGAGATCCCTTTCCAGGAGTTTATTCGGCTCTCCGGTAGGCATTGACGCACCCCGAGTTCTCAATCGCGACGGTCCGAGAAAGTCCTGTCAGAACGGCGCGGGTCGTCCCAGTCCGCCCTCGACTCCGCCTGCGGCGCGTCACGACCGGGCCGATCGGCGGGGCTGCCGAGTCATCAGGAGGTACCTGCTAAGTAGGTGGGCCGACTGAGTTCCATTTCATAATCTGACCGGCGAATGAACGGCCACACCGTGAGGTCTCCCGCGCGTTTCAGCCTTCGCGCCGCCAGCGCACCTGCGATCCCCAGCGTCGCCAGGACCACAAGGTAGCCGGGACAGCGAAACAACCACAACGCGGGCGGCCATTCGTACGGCAAATCTGACTTCAAGAACAGAATCCATCGGGCCACTTCGCGTCGGCCCTCCCGCCGGAGGGCGTGCGCGCCGACGAGTGTGTGCTCGAGACGATCGTCGTAGAGGAGCCACGATCCATTCCAGAATACCGCCTTGAGCGCACGATCCTCAGAATGGCGAGGCAATGCATCTTCGAATTCGAAGTTCGTGATTCGGCCTGAGACGAGGTGGCGTAGAAGTTCTGCCACTCGATCTCTCGCCGCTCGATCGACCATAGGTTCACCCCCCCGGCGCTTGACCATCGTCTAGCCGCAACACCGCTTCCAACGCCGGGACTGCTCCAGCCGATGGCGGTCGCTGACGCACCGCGCATAGCTGGCCCTCCCGATGATGCGCGCATTCTATCGCAGCGGGGGAGAGGCGGATGGGACGTTGCCTCGGGACCGAGAACGCCACGTAGACGGGCGTCTCGTCAAACGGGTGATTCTCGAGACGCCGTCGGCACTGGTCTGCAGGGCTGAACGCCCAGCGCGCCTGGGCGAAACCCGACCTCGTAGTAAGGACGATTCCTGAGACACTCAGAAGCGAACAGAACTGGCGTGGCCTCTGGCCCAAGGCCCGACACCGCCAAGAGCCCGAAAGCCCAGAGCCGAAGGTCGGGATGGGCCGCGTCTATCGTCGAAGGCCTTCAGTGAACCGTTGCCCGTCGCGATCCGCGAGCACCCTCACCGGATGGAACCCGGCCGCCTCGAGCAGCTTCGCGGCACCCCCTTCGGCCCGGAAGGTGTCGAGGCCCGGCGCGGCCCCGCCGCCGACGAGGCCGAAGAGCCGCTTGGGCTGTCCTTCGATGACGACCAGCCGCCCGTTCGGCCGCAGAGCGCGGCCGAACTCGCGGGCCAGTTCGACGCGTCGTTCACGGTCGAGGCCGACCAGCATCGACGACCCCGCGTTGACGACGGCCACGTCGAACTCCCCGTCGGCGACCGGCAGGGCGGGGAAGGCGCCCGGCTTGATGTCCTCCAGCAGGACGCCGAGCGACGCGGCCTCGGCCGCGATTCCGGCCGCGGCGTCGGCCGAGCTGGCGACCGCGACCACCCGGCCGGTCAGCCCGACCTTGCCGGCGAGGTGGGCGAACAGCCGGGCGTCGTCGCCCGCCAGGAGCAGGCGCTCGCCCATGCGCAAGGCCACCATGGCCAGGGCCAGGGCGTAAGGAGACTGGCTGTCGCGGTTGAAGAGAAAATCGCGGAAATTCGACATAGCGTCCTGCAAACGATTAGACACCGGGACCGCCCGGGGGTTCGGTGACGATCCGGGCAATGGCTCATGATATAGTTCCCGTTTGTGACTTCACCATCTGAAATCGCCCCTCCAAAGGGCAAACTCGGGATCATGCTGGTCGGCCTCGGGGCCGTCAGCACCACATTCATCGCCGGCGTCATGGCGGTCCGCAAGGGGATCGCGCGTCCGATAGGCTCGCTTACGCAGATGGGCACGATCCGTTTGGGCAAGCGCACCGAGGGGCGCACTCCCCTGATAAAGGACCTGGTGCCGCTGGCCTCACTCGACGACATCGTGTTCGGCGGGTGGGACATTTTCGAGGACAACTGCTTCGAGGCCGCCACCACGGCCGGCGTGCTCGAGCCCGCGCTGCTCGCGCAGATCAAGCCGGACTTGGAGGCGATCAAGCCGATGTCGGCGGTGTTCGACCGCCGCTACGTGAAGCGCCTGGACGGGCCGAACGTCAAGAAGGGCGCCAACAAGATGGACCTGGCCGAACAGGTCCGCGCCGACATCCGCCGGTTCAAGAAGGAGAACCACCTCGACCGTCTCGTCATGATCTGGTGCGGGAGCACCGAGATCTTCATGACCGAGAGCGACGTGCACCAGACGATCGAGGCGTTCGAGAAGGCGCTCCTGGCCAACGACGTGAACATCCCGTCGAGCATGGTCTACGCCTACGCCGCGCTGAAGGAAGGGATCCCCTACGCCAACGGCGCGCCGAACCTCACCGTCGACATCCCCGCGTTGATGGACCTCGCGCAGCGGAACGGCTGCCCGATCGTCGGCAAGGACTTCAAGACCGGGCAGACGCTCATCAAGACGATCATCGCCCCCGGCCTGAAGGCGCGCCTCATCGGGATCAAGGGTTGGTACTCGACCAACATCCTCGGCAACCGCGACGGTGAAGTGCTCGACGATCCGGAGTCGTTCAAGACGAAGGAAGAGAGCAAGAAGTCGGTTCTCGACTACATTCTCCAGCCCGACCTGTATCCGGAGCTCTACAAAGACCTGTGCCACGTGGTCCGGATCAACTACTACCCGCCGCGCGGGGACAACAAAGAGGGCTGGGACAACATCGACATCGTCGGGTGGCTGGGCTACCCGATGCAGCTCAAGGTCAACTTCCTGTGCCGCGACTCGATCCTCGCGGCGCCGATCGTGCTGGACCTGGTGCTGTTCCTCGACATGGCGCACCGCGCCGGCCTGAGCGGCATCCAGGAATGGCTGTCGTTCTACTTCAAGAGCCCGATGCACGCGCGCGGCCTCTACCCCGAGCACGACCTGTTCATCCAGCTGATGAAGCTGAAGAACACGCTGCGCTACCTCCGGGGCGAGGAGCTCATCACGCACCTGGGGCGGGAGTATTACGACTGAGGGTTGCAGGGTAGTGACCAGTGGCCAGTGGTTAGTGGTCAGTCTGTCACGCGTGACGGACTGGCCACTGGTCACTGGCCACTAGCCACTGACGTCTCGTCACTCAATCGTCTTGCGTGAGGAGCCATGCCGTCTTCCAAGCTCCAACCCGCCCTCCTCGGCGGACTCCTGCTCGGGGTCCTGTCGGCGCTGCCCATCATCAATCTCGGGAATGCCTGCTGTTGCCTCTGGGTGCTGGCGGGCGGCGCGGTCGCCGCGTACCTCCTGCAGCACAACCAGGCCGCCCCGATTACCACGGGGGATGGCGCGAGCGTCGGCTTGCTCGCCGGCATCTTCGGCGCGATCGTCTGGCAGGTGATCGCGCTCCCGCTCGCGATCTTCTGGGGACCCGTCGCGACGCAGTTCATGTCCCGTCTCCTCGAGAACATGGACCTGCCGGAGAACGCCCGCCCGGTCCTCCAGACGTTGCGCGAGAACGCCGGCTTCAGCGTCCTCCGATTCATCATCGGCGGGTTCTTCACCCTGTGTGTCAGCGTCGTGTTCTCGACGCTCGGCGGGCTGATCGGCGCGGCGTTGTTCCGCACGAAGGTCCCGCCGCCACAGCCGGACCAGCCGCCCGTGGTTCTGCCGTAAGGCGGGCGCGACAGCCACCCCCCCGTGCGCGAATCGGTGCGTGTCCCGGGGGCCAGGTGCTGCGAAGTTGACCGGTGGCGCGATGGCACGTAGAATCGTGTAGCACGATAGATTGTGCCGGCTGCCTGGGACCATGAAAACCAACGTCACCCTGAAGCTCGATTCCGACCTTCTGCGCGAGGCTCGGATCCTGGCCGCCGAAGAAGGCTCATCGATCAGCGCGCTGTTGGCCGATCGGATCGAGGCCCTCGTCCGCGAGCGCCAGGGCTTTGACCGCGCGCGGCGGCGGGCGCTCGGGCGCCTGCGCCGCGCTCCATCGCTTGGGTGGCGCCGGCCGGCGACCAGGGACGAGTTGCATGAGCGCTAAGTGCTTCGTCGACACCAATATCCTGGTGTACGCGCACGACGCGTCGGCCGGCCCGAAGCACGAACGGGCCCGGGCGCTCGTCGTGCAACTGTGGCAGACGCGAGCCGGGGTCGTGAGCACGCAGGTCCTGCAGGAACTCTGTGTCAACGTGCGGAAGAAGGCCGCGCAACCGCTCGACATCCAGGAGACGCGCGACCTGGTCTCCGATTACCTGGCCTGGCACGTCGTCGTCAACGATGGGGACGCGATCCTGGCTGCGCTCGAGATCGAGCAGCGGTACAAGGTCTCTTTCTGGGATGCCCTCGTCATCCACGCGGCGCAGTCGGCCGGGGCAGACGTGCTCTACTCGGAGGACTTGTCCGACGGCCATTGCTACGGTGACGTCCGCGTGGTCAATCCGCTGAAGACCTGAGCGCGCGGCCGGTCGAGGAACATTCCACGGGGGGAGCTCGTATCCTCCGGGTAAGCTTGCGGGAAGGACTCTGTACCGATGGCACTGATTGAGACGCGCGACCTGTGGAAGTCTTACGTGATGGGCAGCGAGGAGATTCACGCCCTCCGGGGCGTGAGCCTCAACATCGAGCGGGGCGAGTACGTGGCCATCATGGGGCCGTCCGGGTCGGGGAAGTCCACGCTGATGAACCTGATCGGCTGCCTGGACACGCCGAGCAAGGGCAGCTACCTGCTCAACGGCAAGCAGGTCGGCCAGATGAATGACGACGAGCTGGCGAGGATCCGGAACGAGGAGATCGGGTTCGTCTTCCAGACCTTCAACCTGCTGCCTCGCGCCACGGCGCTCCACAACGTCGAGCTGCCGCTCGTGTACGCCGGCGTGCCCTCGACGACGCGTCTCGAACGGGCCCGCGGCGCGCTCCAGAAGGTCGAACTGGCCGACCGCATGATGCACCGGCCCAACCAGCTCTCCGGCGGCCAGCGCCAGCGCGTCGCCGTGGCCAGGGCGCTGGTCAACAACCCGTCGATCCTGCTGGCCGACGAGCCTACCGGAAACCTCGACAGCAAGACTGGCGTCGAGATCATGGCGTTGTTCTCGCGGCTGCACCAGGCCGGCAACACCATCGTCCTCGTCACCCACGAGGCCGACATCGCCCAGCACGCCTACCGCGTCGTGCACATCCGCGACGGACAGATCGAGGACGACGTCAGACGGGCAGCGTAGAACGCGGCCGCGTAGCGCAGGCCTGAAGGCCTGCGCTATCTGATGATTGTTGCGGATACCGCAGGCCTTCAGGCCTGCGCCTCGGCCCTCCTCAAATCGCTGCGAAGTGTCCCTTCTCGACTTCCCTCAGCGGCAGCTGCAGATCGACGCTGTCCGGGCCCCACACGATCCGGTGTGGCCTGGCGTCCGGGTCGGGCACCGGAATGGCCGACAGCAGCGCCTTCGTGTAGGGGTGCGCCGGGTGGCGGAACAGGTCCGCCGTGGCGCCGGTCTCGAGAATCCGGCCGCGATACATGACGGCGACGCGGCTGCAGACGTGCTGCACAAGCCGGAGGTCGTGCGCGATGAACAGGTAGGTGAGGCGGAGGCGTTCCTGCAGGTCCATGAGCAGGTTGACGACCTGCGCCTGGACCGACACGTCGAGCGCCGACACCGGCTCGTCGGCGACGATGAGCGACGGGTTGAGGGCGAGGGCGCGGGCGAGGCCGATGCGCTGGCGCTGGCCGCCGCTGAACTCGTGCGGGTACCGGTCGAGGTGCGACGGGTCGAGGCCGACCAGCTCGAACAACCCGGCCACCCGATCGCGGCGCTCGGCCCTGGTGCCGAGTTTGTGGATGACGAGCGGCTCCTCGACGATCCGCCGGGCCCGCATGCGCGGGTTGAGCGAGGAGTACGGGTCCTGGAAGACGATCTGCATCTCGCGCCGCGCGCGGCGCAGCGCCTCGCGCGAAAGCCCCAGGACGTCCACGTCCTTGAATCGCACCTCCCCGGACGTCGGCTCGATCAGCCGGAGGACGCATCGGCCGGTCGTCGTCTTGCCGCTCCCGGACTCGCCGACCAGGCCGAACGTCTCGCCCGGCTCGATCGTGAAGCTCACATCGTCGACCGCGCGCACGGCGGCCTGGCGCCCCCACCAGCCGCGACCGCGCGGGAACTCCTTCACGAGGCGGCGAACGGTCAGGAGCGGCATGCCGTTCCCTGCCCGGGTTGTCCGTGGACGTGGCAGCTCACGACGCGGCCTGGTCCCGCGCTCGTCTCGACGGGCCGCTCGGCGCGGCAGGTCGGGACCGCGTCGGGGCACCGCGGAGCAAACGCGCACCCCGGCGGCAGTTCCGAGATCGCGGGCACGGCCCCGTCGATCGCGGCGAGCCGCCGTCCGCCGTCCGCCCGCGGGATCGACGCGAGCAGCCCCCTGGTGTACGGGTGCGCCGGCGACGCGAACACGCTCCCGACCGGGCCCTGCTCGACGAGGCGGCCGGCGTACATCACCGCGATCCGATCGGCCGTGCCGGCGATGATGCCGAGGTCGTGCGAGACGAGCAGCATCGACAGATCGAACGCCCGGCGCATCTCGCGGAGCAGGTCGAGGATCTGCGCCTGGATCGTCACGTCGAGCGCCGTCGTCGGCTCGTCGGCGATGACGAGCGATGGATGGCACGAGAGCGCCATCGCGATCAGCACGCGCTGCTGCATGCCGCCCGAGAGCTGGTGGGGGTAGCTGCGCGCCGAGCGCTCGGGGTCGGCCACGCGCACGGCGGCGAGCAGTTCGACGGCCCGCCGCCTCGCCCCGGCCCGCGTCTCGATGCCGTGGACCGTCATCGCTTCCGCGATCTGGTCGCCCACGGTGAACACGGGGTTGAGCGCCGTCATCGGCTCCTGGAAGACGAGCGCGATCCCGGCGCCGCGCACCCGGCGCATCTCCCGCTCGCCGAGCGTCATCAGGTCGCGTCCCTCGAACAGGACGCTCCCCCCGGCGATCCGTCCGGGCGGCTGGACCAGCCGGAGGATCGACAGCGCGGTCATCGTCTTGCCGCTGCCCGACTCGCCGACCAGCCCCAGCGTCTCGCCCTTCCGCACCTCGAAGCTGACGTCATCGACGGCGGGCAGGGCCCGTCCCTCCACGTCGAAGACCGTGGTCAGGCGCCGGACGTCGAGCAGGGCGGACGCGTGAGCAGTCACCCTCTAGCGGACCTGGCTGAACGCCTCGCGGCCCGCGTACCGCGCCCGCGAGCCCAGTTCCTCTTCGATTCTGAGCAGCTGGTTGTACTTGGCGACCCGGTCGGACCGGCTCGCCGACCCGGTCTTGATCTGCCCGGCCGAGGTGCCCACGGCCAGGTCGGCGATCGTCGAGTCCTCGGTCTCGCCCGAGCGGTGGGAGATGACCGTCGTGTAGCCCGCGGCGCGCGCCATGCCGATGGCGTCGAGCGTCTCGGTGACGGTGCCGATCTGATTGAGCTTGATGAGGATGCTGTTGGCGATCTTCCGTTCGATTCCGCGCTTGAAGATCGTCGGGTTGGTGACGAAGATGTCGTCGCCCACGATCTGCACCCGGTCGCCGAGACGGCGCGTCAGCAACTCCCAGCCCGCCCAGTCTCCCTCGGCCAGGCCGTCCTCGATCGACACGATCGGGTACTGGGCGATCCAGCCGGCGTACATGTCCACCATCTCGGCCGACGTCCTCGGCGTGTCGCCGGACTTCTTGAACAGGTAGCGTCCCGTGCGCGCGTCGGGCGCCGCGCCGGCCGGGCTCTGGTCCTCCCAGAGCTCGCTGGCCGCCGTGTCGATCGCGATCGAGACGTCGCGCCCGGGCTTGTAGCCGGCCTTGGTGATGGCGTCGACCACGAACTCGATCGCCTGGTGATTCGCCTTGAGGGTCGGGGCGAAGCCGCCCTCGTCGCCCACGCTCGTCGACAGGCCGTGCTGCTTGAGGATCGACTTCAGCGCGTGGAACGTCTCGGCGCCGGCCCTGAGCGCCTCGCGGAACGACGGGAGGCCGAGGGGCACGACCATGAACTCCTGGACGTCCACGTTCGAGTCGGCGTGCGCGCCGCCGTTGAGGATGTTCATCATCGGGACGGGCAGCACGAAGGCGTCCGACGGGCGGCCGGCCAGCCGGCCGATCGCCGCGTAGAGCGGCTCGCGGGCCGCCAGGGCGGCCGCGCGCGAGGTCGCCATCGACACGCCGAGAATCGCGTTCGCCCCGAGCCGGCTCTTGGTCGGCGTCCCGTCGAGCGCGTTCATGATCGTGTCGATCGCCCGCTGGTCGGTCGCGTCCCGGCCCACCACCGCGGGGGCGAGTTCGTCGTTCACGTTGGCCACCGCCCGCAGCACGCCCTTGCCGAGGTAGCGCGCCTTGTCGCCGTCGCGCAGCTCGAGCGCCTCGCGCTGGCCGGTCGACGCGCCCGACGGCACCGCGGCCCGTCCCCGCACGCTTCCCTCCACCTCGACGTCCACCTCGACGGTCGGGTTGCCCCGCGAGTCGAGAATCTCCCGGCCGTGCACGCGCGTGATGTTCACGAAACGTCTCCTCGTGCCGCCTCTCGGCGGCGGAAGCTCGGGGATCACCCGGAACGGCCGGCGTTCGGCGCCGGGCCGGAGCAGTCAGTATCCTCGACCAGGCCGGTCTCGCGCCAGTCCTCCTGGCCGGGCCCGCCCCGGCCGTCGGCCTGCTCTTCGGCCCTGAGCGTCTCGGGGTCGATCTCGCGGATGACCGGGTCGTCGTCGCGCGTCACGACGACGACGCCCTGGTCGGACACGGTATGCCGCCGGCGATCCTCGTCGGCGTCGTAGCCGATCACGGCGCCGCGCGGGATGCAGACGTCGCGGTCCACGATCGCGCGCCGGATCCGGGCGTGGCGGCCGACGCGGACCCCCGGCATCAGGATGCACCGGTCGATCTGGCAGAAGCTGTGGACGCGCACGTTCGGACAGAGGACGCTGCCGGTGACCCGCCCCCCGGACACGATGCAGCCGGGGGAGATGATCGAGTCCAGCGCCTGCCCGCACCGGCGCCCGCTCTCCGCGAACACGAACTTGGCCGGCGGCGCCTGCGGCTGGTAGGTCCGGAGCGGCCACTCCGGGTCGTACAGGTTGAACTCCGGGCTCACCTGGACCAGGTCCATGTTGGCCTCGTAGTAGGCGTCGAGCGTGCCGATGTCGCGCCAGTACTTGGCCGCCTTCTTGTTCTCGTCGTAGAACCGGTACGAGAAGGTCGGGACCTCGCCGATGAGCGACGGGATGATGTCGCGGCCGAAGTCGTGTGTCGTGTCGCGTCCCGCGTCGGCCTCGAGCGCCCGGACCAGGATGTCTCCGTCGAAGACGTAGATGCCCATCGAGGCCAGCGCGAACTGCGGCGCCCCGGGAGAGGGCACCGGGGAATCGGGCTTCTCCTGGAACCCGTTCACGCGGTCGTGCTCGTCGGCCTGCACGATGCCGAACCGCTTCGACTCCTCGATCGGCACCTCGATGGTCGCGATCGTGACGGCCGCCTTCCGCTCCCGGTGGAACCGCAGCATCCGGCTGTAGTCCATCTTGTACACGTGGTCGCCGGCGAGGACGACCACGTGGCGCGGGCGCTCGCGGACGATCGAGTAGAGATTCTGGTAGACCGCATCGGCCGTGCCGAGATACCAGTTCTCGCCCACCCGCTTCTGGGGCGGCAGAATCTCGATGAACTCCCCGAGCTCCTCGGAGACGATGCTCCAGCCCATGCGGATGTGCCGGTTGAGCGAGAGCGATTTGTACTGGGTGGCGATGAAGATCCGGCGGAGCCCGGAGTTGATGCAATTGCTCAGGACGAAGTCGATGATGCGGTAAGGGCCGCCGAAAAAGACGGCCGGCTTGGCCCGCTCCCGGGTGAGCGGGAAGAGCCGCTCGCCGGCACCGCCGGCGAGGACGATGACCATGGCTCCATCGAGCATGAGCGCCCCTCAGGCCGGACACGCTGGAGAATTCCCGTGATTTCGGATCATAGCACGCGGGCCTTCCGGGCCGTCGCGGCTGAGCTGGCCGCGGGCGGTCCGGGCTTTGACTTTCGCGACAGCCGGCGACTATGATCCAGCGATTCGTCATTCCGACGTACTGTGGGGGTAGAGTCGTCATGTTAATCCGTGTTCGGGTGCTGTCGCTGGCTAGCGCCCTCGTCATCGCTCTTCTCGCGTCTTCACTCCAGGCGGCGGCCCAGGACAAGAAGCCCGACCCCAAGGTCGACAAGGCCCGGCAGGCCGAGATCGCCGCGGCGGTCAAGGTCGTCGACGACGTGATGGCCGGGCAGCCGGCGCCGTCCGACATCAAGTTCTCGTGGCTCACCCACTCGATGAGGGGCCGGGACGGCAAGGAGTACGTGCCGTTCCTGATGCTTCTCGACAAGGACCAGAAGCTCCCGGCGTCGGTGACCTACTACGTCCGCGTGGCCAACAAGGCGACGGTCGCCGAGCAGCAGAAGGCCCAGGCGGCGTACAAGGCCTCGCTCGCCAAGGCGGAGAACGAGGCGAGACTCGATCCCGAGAACGTGGAGCTCGCCGAAGCCGCCGACAAGCTGCGCGCCCAGCCGCCGAAGGTGGAATACGCCTTCGAGGACCTGAAGACGTTCACCCTGAACGGGCAGCCCGGGGCCGGGTTCCGGATCCCGTCGGCGATCATGGCGCCGGCCGGCGATTACGACGTCTACGTCCTGCTCAAGGAGCCCTCGGCGAGTGTGAGGGACAAGAAGGCCCAGCCGAAGGCCGGTCTGCTGAAGACCGCCCTGACCGTGCCCGACTACTCGGCCGCGCCGCTGGCGACCAGTTCGGTGCTGCTCACCAAGGGGGCCGCCGACCCCGCCCAGCAGCCGCAGGTGCAGAGCGACCCGAGCAGGAACCCTTACGTCTTCTTCACGGTCTCCTCCGATGCGATTCCGCTCGAGGCCAAGTTCGACAAGAAGGCGTGGCTGGCGGTCAGCATGTACGTCTACAACCCGGGTCTCGACGCCGCGACGAGCCAGCCGAACCTCACGGTGGATTTCGCGTTCTACCACAAGGCCGACGGCGGCGAGAAGTTCTTCAACCGGACACCGCCGCAGCAGTTCAATGCCACCACGCTCGGTCCGAAGTTCGACGTGAAGACCGGCGTGTTCGTCGGGACGGCCGTTCCGCTCGAGAGCTTCCCTGAAGGGAATTACCGCCTCGAGATCAAGATCACCGACAAGGTGACGGGCAAGTCGAAGGTCGAGAACTCGCAGTTCACGGTGATGCCGGGGTAACCGACAGGCGACCCTCAGCCGGCCCTGTCGGAACATGGACGAGCGGGCCTGCGGGCCCGGTGCACGACACTCGGCCCGAGCGTCGGGTGGTCAGAGCCAGCCTATGAACCGCCTCTTGGCGATCGTCGGTTCAACGGTCGTGGCCTGCATGGCGGGGTGGACCCCTGCCGCGCAGGCCCAGCCCGGTGATGCCCGCGCCGCCTTCGATGGGTCGGCGCACCGGGTGGCGTCCGCCGCGTCCGGCTTCCTCCAGGGCGTGGTCGCCGACGAACGGGGCACGCCTCTCGCCGGGGCGATGGTGTCCGCGCTCGGCGCGACCAGCGCCGTCGCGGTGACCGACCAGCGCGGCGTGTTCACGCTGGGGCTGCCGCCCGGTCCGTACGTTCTTCGCGCTCACCTGGCCGGCTTCGTGCCGTCGCGCCGACAGTTCGTGGACGTGCGCCCCACCTCACCCGAGCGCTACGCCATCACCTTGCAGCGCGCGGCGTCGGGGACGGCGGCGACGCCTCCCGCCCCCAGGACGCCGCCTCCGCCGATGAAGGTGCTTGCCGCCGGGCTCGCGCCGGTCGAACCGGGGTTCGACCCGCTGTCGCTCGAACCGTTCGGCATCTCGGACGTCTCGACCAGGGCGCCCGAGGATCGCGGCGAGACCGCGTGGCGGATTCGTCACCTGCCGCGGAGCGTCCTCAAGGACACGACCGACCGGGCGTCGAACGCCCCGGCCAAGGACGGAAGCCCGGCCGGGGGCAAGCAGCCGGCCGCGTCCGGGGCCGGCTTTGCCCGCGCCCTCGGCGCCCCCGTGAGACTCCTGAGCGACCTGCCCGTGACCGGGCAGGTCAACCTGATGACCTCAGGGTCGTTCGACGGCGGCCAGGGGCCGTCGTCGTCGGACTCGATGCGCGGGACCGCGTTCTTCGCGCTGACCGGTCCGGCCTGGCGCTATGGCGACTGGTCGGCCCGCGTCATGACGCAGGCGATCCCGGGTTCCTGGTTCCTCTCCGGCGGGTTTCGGAACCGCGCGCCGTCGAGGAACCTCTATAACGTCGGCTTCGCCTACAGCTCGCAGCGGCTGACGTCGACCACCCCGATGGCCCACGTGTCGCTCGAGCGGACCGAACCCGGGGACCGCGCCGCCGGCCTGCTCTACGGTGCGGGCCGATTCACCGTGGCGCCGCGACTGTTTGTCGACTACGGCGGGCGGCTCGCGTGGTACGACTACATGCGGGGGGAGGGCTCGTCAGCCCGAGCGTCGTCGTCACCGTCGTGCCGATCCAGCGGTTCAGGCTTCGGGTCGGCGCCTCCCAGCGACAGCTGGCCCCCGGGGCGGAGGAGTTCCTCGAGCCGTTTGCCGGCGGCCTGTGGGTGCCGCCCGAGCGGACGTTCGTGGCCTACTCGCCGATGGTCCCCGAGCGGACGACCCAGTTCGACGCCGCGATCGAGCACGACCTGACGCCGGGTGTCTCGCTGGCGCTCCGCTCGTTCTACCAGGACACCACGAACCAGCAGATGGTGTTCTTTGGCGACGCCGTGACCGGCCAGCCGGGACACTACGGTGTCGTGGACGCGGGGGACGTGCTGACGCGAGGATGGAGCATCGGGGTCACGCACCACCTGCTGTCGCGCCTTCGGGGTTCGCTGGCCTACGAGCTGACAGAGGCCCGGTGGTGGACGGCGGCTCAGGGCCAGGAGCTGCTCCTGCTTGGTTTCGCGCCGCGCGCGAGCCGGGAGCACCTGCACGGCCTGTCCACGTCGATTGAAACCGACCTGCCGCTGACCGAGACGCACGTCTACGTCGCCTACCGGCTGAGCAACGGGTTCACCCGGCGCGAGGGCGACACGGCCGGCCCGGGGTTCGATTCCAGGTTCGACGTCCAGGTCACCCAGCGGCTGCCGTTCCTCGATTTCACGGCCGCCCAGTGGCAGGTGCTGTTTGTCGTCAAGAACGTGTTCAGGGAATCCGCGCGTGACAGCTCGGCGTACGACGAACTGCTGGTCGTCAGGCCGCCGACCCGAATCCTCGGAGGATTCGTCGTGCGGTTCTGACGGCCGCCTCCCGGGCGAACGGGTCGTGCGGGGACTCGTGGGGCGGGCGCCAGACGCCCGCCTTTGTTGTCTGGTTCGCCGGAGTTCGGCGCCCTTAATACACTATTGTGGACACGGGGTCCATTTGGTTGGATGATCGAGCGAGGGCATGGCGGCGTCGAACGGTAATTCCAGTCTTTGCATTTATTTGCGGAGCCACGGCCGAATCTCAGCCATGGTATGCCGTTTGCTCTCTTCGGCCATCAACGCCGACTGGTCGGCAACCCGGTGATGAACACGCGAGCAAGCGCGGCGGCAACCCGACGAAAGGTCCTGTGGCGTTGGCCCGGGTGGCCCGCGTTCACGCCGTCCCTGCTGACGCTGAGCGTCGCCGCCATCCTCCTCGTCCTCGGCCTGGCCAACATGGTCATCCGGGCCACCTCGCACGAGGCTGACGACGGCGTGCTGTGGGTGAACCGGGTCGAAGGGGTGACGGCGTTCCAGGTTGCTCCGGGGACGCCGGCCGCGCAGGCGGGCATCAAGCCGGGCGACCTCCTCGAAGCGATCAACGGGCAGTTTGTCGACCAGTCGGCCGACGTCTGGAACATCCTGCGCCAATCCAAGGAAGGGCAGCCGGTCGAGTACCGGGTGCTCAGGCTGGGGACGTCGGAGGCCTTCAGCTTCCGCCTCGCGTCGGTGCCGCTCGGCAACGTCGGCCTCTACTTCGTGCTGGCGCCGATCGGGCTGTTCACGCTGCTGGTGGGCGCGAGCGTGAGGCTGCGCAGGCCGAGCCACCCGGCGACGCTCCACTTCCTCTGGCTGGCGGGGACGTTCTTCGGCTGGGCGGTGTTTTCCTTCTCCGGCCGGCTGGACCGGCTCGACTGGTTCTTCTACTGGGCCGACGCGGCCGCGGTCCTGCTGCTGCCGCCGCTGTTCCTGCACTTCACCTTCTTCTTTCCCGAGCGCCCGCGCACGTTCGTGACGACGCCGCTCGGCAGCCGGCTGTGGCCGCTGGTCTACCTGCCGGCGCTGCTGCTCGGCGCGGCCCGCGTCGTGGCGGTCGTGCGGGCGACGCAGAACCAGCAGTTCTACGTCAACGGCGTGGTGCAGACGCTCGACCGGTTCGAGCCGTTGTACCTGTCGATCTTCCTGTGCGCCGGCCTGGTCGTGATCATGCGGGCGTTCAAGGAGGTGCGGGCGGTCACGGCCCGGAGGCAGCTGCGGTGGATCGCGTGGGGCACGGCGCTCGGGGGGCTGCCGTTCGCCTTCGGCTACGCGGTGCCGTTCGCGCTCGGGATGAAGCCGTCGCTGCCGATGGAGCTGTCGGCGATCCCGCTCAGCCTGATCCCGCTCACCTTCGCGTCGGCGATCGTGCGCTACCGCCTGGCCGACGTCGAGGTGATCGTCAAGCGCGGCATGGTGTGGGCGGCGGCGCTCGCGGCCGTCGCGGCCATCTACGCGGTGCTGCTGCGGCTGGCCGGCTGGATCTTCCTCGAGGGCTCGCGCGAGCACACCTCGGTCATCGCGATGCTGGCCACGCTGGTGGTCGTGCTGGTGGCGCGGCCGCTGCAGAACGTGATCCAGGCGACGTTCGACCGGGCGTTCTACCGCGACCGTTACGACTACCGGCGGGCGCTGGTCGGCTTCGCCCGCGACCTCAGCGCGGACCTGAACCTCTACCGCCTCGGCGACCGCATCGTGTCGCGGGTGACCGAGACACTGCTGGTGGACCGGATGACGCTGCTGCTCGCCGAGGAGCGGACCGGGGATTTCGTGGCGATCCGGTCGGCCGGGATGGACGGCACGGCGGTCCGGCTCGGGCGCGCCTCGGCGCTGGGCGCGCGGCTGGCGTCGGGCGCGACGATCGACCTCGACGACCCGGTCACGACACACGGGATGGCCCCGGGCGATGTCGAGGGGTGGCGCGAGCTGGAGCTGTACTACTTCGTGCCGTGCGTCTCGAAGGAGTCGACGATCGCCGTGCTCGCGCTGGGGCGCAAGGCGCACGCCGAGCCGCTCAACTCGGAGGACCTGGCGCTGCTCGCGGCGGTGGCCGGGCAGGCGGCGACCGCGCTCGAGAACGGCCGCCTCTACCGGCAGCTGCACCTCAAGGCCGAGGAGCTCGGGCGTCTGCGGGAGTTCAACGAGAACATCCTCGAGTCGCTCGACGCCGGCCTCGCGGTGGTGGACGGGCAGGAGCGCGTGCTGCGCTGGAACCGGGCGCTCGAGCAGCTGCACGGCGCCGCCCGCGCCGACGCCGTCGGCCGGACGCTCGGCGAGCTGTTCGGGCCCTCCTTCGGCGACGCCGTGCGGGACGCCCGCGACCAGTCTCCGCAGGGCGGGGCCGTCTACCGGTTCCCGCTCGCCGCGGCGGTCGGGGGCGACGGCCGGGCGCTGGTCAACATCACCGCCGTGCCGCTCCAGTCGCTGTCGGGCGGCGCCGACACCGGCACGGTCGTCATCGTCGACGACGTGACGGCGCGGGCGCAGCTCGAGGAGCAGCTCCAGATCTCCGACAAGATGGCGTCGATCGGGCTTTTGGCCGCCGGCGTGGCGCACGAGGTGAACACGCCGCTCACCGGCATCTCCAGCTTCACGCAGATGCTGCTCGACGGCGCCGACCCCGACGACCCGAAGACGCGCCTGCTCGAGAAGATCGAGCGCCAGACGTTCCGGGCGGCGAAGATCGTGAACGGGCTGCTGAACCTCTCGCGCCCGGCGACGGCCGCGCCCGAGCGCGCCCCGGTCGATCTGAACGTCGTCGTCGCCGACGTGCTGTCGCTGCTCGAGCACCAGTTCCGGGTGTCCCGGATCCAGGTGCGGCGCGAGATGCCGTCGCCCGGGCCGGTCGTGCTCGGCACCGAGTTCAAGCTGCAGCAGGTCTTCCTCAACCTGTTCATCAACGCCCGCGACGCCATGCCCAAGGGGGGCTGGCTGACCATCCGCACGCGGACGGCCGACGGCGCGGCCGTCGTCGAGGTGAGCGACACGGGCGCCGGCATCCCGAACGACCGCCTCGCCCGGATCTACGACCCGTTCTTCACGACCAAGGAGATCGGCCAGGGCACCGGCCTCGGCCTGTCGATCACCTACGGCATCGTGCGGGAGCACGAGGGCGCGATCGCCTGCGACAGCGCCGTCGGCGTCGGGACCCGGTTCACGCTGTCGTTCCCGCTCGCGGCGCCCGCATCGATCCCGCGCACCGGTCGCGCCGTCTGACCCCTTTCCCGTCTGCCTGACTATGGCCCGACCCGGCACCGTGCTCGTCATCGACGACGAAGAGATCATGCGCGAGATCCTCGAGGCGCTCCTCACGCGCGAGGGGTACGACGTCCGCCTGGCGTCGGGCGGCGCCGAGGGGCTCGACATCGCGCGGTCGGTGCCGGTGGACGCCGCGATCGTGGACGTGATGATGCCCGGCATGGACGGGCTCGCGGTGCTCGACGAGATCAAGAAGATCGACGAGGACATCGCCGTCATCATGATCACGGCCTTCGCGTCGGTCGAGACCGCGATCGCGGCGATGAAGCGCGGGGCGTTCGACTACGTCACCAAGCCGTTCAAGAACGACGAGGTGCTGGTCGTCCTCGGCAACGCGGTCGAGCGCACCCAGCTGGTCGCCGAGAACCGCGCGCTCCGGCAGAACCTCCAGGAGCGCTACAGCAAGTTCGGCAACATCATCGGCCGCAGCCAGCGCATGCGGCAGGTGTTCGACCTGATCATCCAGGCGGCGCCCAGCCGGTCCACGATCCTGATCGGCGGCGAGAGCGGGACGGGGAAGGAGCTGGTCGCCCGCGCCATCCACTCGAACTCGCCGCGGGCCCCGCGCGCGTTCGTGACGGTGAACTCGGGGAACCTCCCCCCGGACCTGCTCGAGTCGAACCTGTTCGGCCACGTGAAGGGCGCCTTCACCGGCGCGGTCTACCCGAAGAAGGGGCTCTTCGAGATGGCCGACAAGGGGAGCATCTTCTTCGACGAGATCGGGAACATCCCCATCGAGACGCAGCCCAAGCTGCTGCGCGTGATGCAGGAGCGCGAGTTCATGCGCCTCGGCGGGGTCGAGAACATCAAGGTCGACGTCCGGATCATCGCGGCGACCAACGTGGACCTGCACAAGATGATGGAGGAGCAGCGGTTCCGCGAGGACCTCTACTACCGCCTCCACGTCATCACCGTGCAGCTGCCGCCGCTGCGCGACCGGAAAGAGGACATCCCGCTGCTCGCGCAGCACTTCCTCCACAAGTACGGCACCGAGAACGAGAAGCCGGGGCTCGAGCTGACGCCCGGCGCGCTCGACCTGCTGCTCGAGTACGACTGGCCGGGCAACGTGCGGGAGCTCGAGAACGTGATCGAGCGGGCCGTCGTGCTCACCACCGGCGCGACGATCGGCGAGGACCTGGTCCCCGAGCAGGTGCGGAAGCGGCCAGTGTTCAGGATGCCGCAGTTCAACCTGCCCAACGAGGGGATCTCGTTCAACGAAGTGACGGCGGATTTCGAGCGGCGGCTGATCGAGTCCACGCTCGAGCTGGTCGGCGGCGTGCAGAAGCGGGCGGCCGAGCTGCTCCACCTCAAGCCGACCACGCTCAACGAGATGATCAAGCGGCACGAGATCCGCTCCCGCCGCCGGCGCGGCGAGAACGACGCGGCGAACGGGAGCGACGAGGATCCGGCCGAGTCGTAGGACTTTCCGGCTTACGCCTCATGCCTTGCGGCTGACGCCTTACTGCGTCATGAGCCGGGGCTCCCCCTGGCCCATGAAAATGGCAGCTGCCGAGCACGGCGCCGCGCGTGGCGACCACGTCCGATTGAACGCCGCGTCTCGGGTCTGCCGGCTCGCAAAGCGGCCCCTCCCTGGCACCACGGTCGGGGCAGGTTTACGCTTTGCTCGGGCAGATCCCTGCGGCGCGGCATCGGACCGACCGGGCCGCTTCGCCTCGGCGCTATTTTCTGAGCACGCGCGCGCCGTCTCCAGATAGCGCAGGGCTTCAGCCCTGCGCAGGACCGGGCCACGGTGGGTCCGCCATGGCCAGGCGAAGGTGGACGGGCCCGCGATCGTGACGGGTTCTTGCCCCCGCGGGCGAGCCGAGCGTGAGGGTCAGGCATTCCTCGACGCCGCGCGCGAGCAGCGCGGACGTTCGTGACGGCGCCGCGCGCAGGGAATGGGCAGGCCTACTTGCCGCGCATTTCCTTCAACGCGTTCGCGAACTCCTTGTCCTTCATGAATCTCGCGAAGGAGTCGTCGGTGGCCGGGTCGGGGAGCGGTGTGGGCAGGGTCGAGGTTCAACAGCTAGTCGGCGGGAGGGAAGCCGTCCGCTGGTCCGCAGGCCAGCGTCTTGTCGAACGCGTCGATTCCTGGCCGCCGAGCGGCGCCGGCGACTCGAACGAAATCGCCCACGTCTGTCCCGGGATCCGGATGACCGCCCTCTCGGCGCTAGCGATATCCACCTGGCTCCGGGCTGTAACGCGCCGGGTGGTCATGCTTCATACCGCGACGGGGGAGAGGCTCATGACGTTCCGCGTGCGCCCGAGTATGACTGTGTCATGGTTGATGTGCGCGGCGGCGCTGTTCGCGCTCGTTCTCGCGCCCGGTCTCGCCCGGGCCCAGGAGCCGGCGCCGTCCAGGCCGGTGTGGGCGGAAGTGTCCATCGGGGGCGGGCCGTTGCACCGCGTCGTCTTCGGCTCCGCCGACGACCCTGGTCACGTGAGCGTTGCCGGCGGTGGCGGATATGTCATCGACCAGCATCTGCTGGTGGGTTTCCAGGCCGGAGCCCAGGCGGCCCTCGGAGGGCCTGATGACGCGCCGGGCGGCCTCAATCTCTCGCTCCTGGCGGTCGCGAAGATCTATCCGTCGAAGATGTCCGGTTTCCACGTCCGGTTGGGCGCGGGCCTCCTCGTCATGAAGGACGAGACGTTCACTCACGAGAGCGATGAGAACGCGCTGTTCGGCGCCGCCTGGGAGGCCGGGCTCGGGTTCGACGTGAGGCTGCGCGGGGACTGGTGCCTGGGGCCGTTCGTCACCTTCCGCCGGTCGGCCGCCAGCGGATTGAGAGAAGACTCGCTGACGGTCGGTTTGGCCTGGACCGACCGCTGACGGCGGGCACAAGGCCTTGACGGGCGGGCACAAGGCCCGCCCCTACGCGTGGATGCCGGCTCTCGCCTCGTGTCCGCTGACCGCTGAGCCGTTCGGCGTCCCCATTCCGTGGTCCGCTGCCAGCTGCCTACTGCCTACCGCGTACTTCGTACGTCTTACTTCCTGACTTCCCCGACCATCCTCTCGTACTTCGCCAGCACGATGTCCCACCGGTAGTTCCGGCGGACGTACTCGCGCCCGTTGCGGCCGAGCGCCGCCCGCAGCCGCTCGTCGGCGAGTAGCGTCGTCAGGCCTTCCACGAACTCGTCCCGGTCGGCGTAGAAGAGGCCGCCGTTGCCCGTCAGGCAATGGTCCACGAGCACCTCGCTGCGCGCGTTGGCCAGCACCGGCGTGCCGACCGAGAACGCCTCGAGCGCCAGCAGCGACAGCGTCTCGACCGGCGACGGCACGACCACGACGGTGGCAGCCTCGAGCGCCTGGCCGCGCTCGGTCTCCGAGAGCAGCCCCGCGAAGGTGATGAACCGCTCCTCGGGCAGCGGCATCAGCTTCACGCCCATCAACACGAGCGACGCCTCGCCGCCGGCCTCGACATAAGTGCTGAAGTACTCGACCAGTTCCTCGCACCCCTTGCCCGACTCGATGCGGCCGCCGTAGAGCACGAACGGGCCGTGCAGCCGGTGGCGCCGCCGGAACATCGCGCCGCGCGAGGTGAGGTGAGAACTGCGGCGGACAGGCCCGCCGGCCTCCGTCTCACCGTCGCGACCTTGTTCGGTTTCTTCTGCGGTCGCATCGGTCGCGCCGGGGCCCAGCCGGGGATAGGCGTGGTGCTGCGGCAGGTCCACGCCGCAGCCGATGACGTCCTGCACCTCGGCGCGAATCGGGAACCGCGAGGCGAGCAGCCGCCGCTCGGACGCGGTGTTGTAGGCGATCGCCCGCGGACGCCCGAGGGTCTCCCTGACGATCGACAGGCCGAGGGCCGGCTCGTCGTGCGCCGCCGGCACCAGGATGCTGCGCGAGGGCGCGATCTCGAGGCCGACGATCGACGGCGCGTGGAGGCAGCCGAAGAAGACCAGCGCGTCGTACGACGCGTGGTGCCGCGACAGGTAATCGATGAGCGGCGGGCACCACGGCCCCTGCTGCCGCAGCCATTCCGCTTCGTCGGACGCGGTGTGGCCTGGCGAGAAGACGCGCGCCGACAGGCGCTCGAACGCCTGGAGGTCGCGCGGGTGAGCGTTCGCGAACCGGCGGACCATCACCCCGCGGACGCGGTCGGTCGATTCGGGGTATTCGTTCTGCCACGTGGCGGCGTCGCGGGCGCACGTCGTCAGCACGTCGACCTGGTGCCGCTCGGCCATCCGCTCGGCGACCAGCCGGCAGTGGTACTCGGGCCCGCCGAGGATCTCGGTCCCGTAACGCGGGACGATGAACGCAATCTTCACGGTGTCCTCGAACCATGCGGCACCGTCGCGGCCGCAGGACCGCGGTGGCCGATGGCTCCGTCGGGCGAGACGACGACGGCGTGTCTCACTGGTCGTTGTCGTCGTGTTCGGGTGGCGTCGGCGGCGTCTCGTCGCGCGGCTCTGGCGCCGGGGCCTCGGCGCCGCTCGTCACGGCCGCCTCGCCAGCCTGCGCGCCGTCGCCGCCCGCCGGCGCCTGCTCCGCACTGCCGGCTGGCGCCTGCTCCGCGCCGCCCGGGGCGTTCTCGCCGGGCGCCCGGTTCGGTCCGCGCCGGCCGCGCCGTCGCCGCCGCCGCCGCCGCGCCTCGCTGCCGCCGGCCGGTTCGGCGTCACGCCCCGCCGCCGGCTGGGCGACCGCGCTTGCCGGAACCGGTGCGCTCTGCTCCCGCGGCGCGCGTCCCTGGACGTTCTCTCGTTCGGGAGGCTGATCGGATCGGGAGCGGACCATCCCTTCGAGCGAGCGCGCGCGCCGCTCGGCGAAATCGAAGCGGGTCGCCTGCGACTCGAGGCGCATCTCGAGCTTCTTCACCTCGACCTCGAGACGCGTCGTCTCGAGCACCAGGTTCTCGACGAGTTGGAACAGCACGGCGCTGGACTGCTCGTGCCGGGCGCCGGCGTCCCCCTGCTGGCCGAGGGCCCGCACCATCCCCTTCGGGCTGAGGAAAAGCCCGAGGATCGGGCTCAGCAGGCGGCGGATCCACCGCAGCGGCCCCGGGCGCCCATACAACATCGAGTCGTCGAGGGGCGCGCCGTCAGGCGTCGCCGCGACGCCGCGCCGAAGTCGCTCGAGCATCTCCGCGTGCGCGGGGTCCGAGCCGACCAGGCCCGCGATCCTGGCCGACGCCAGCTCGCGAATCTGCTCGTCAGCGTGGTCCGCGCCGCGACGTTCGCGAATCCGCGCGCGGATCTGCGCCATGATCTGCTCGACGTTCACCGTCTGGAAACGGGCGTTGGGATCGGACATCGGTATCGGCTGCGAAAACGTGCCAGGTGCCTGCGGCGGGCGGGGGCACAGCTACGCCCGCGCGGTCATGAATGCTGCCTGAATATGCCCGCCAACTCGGTCGGCCCATAGACGATGAGGACGACGGTGGCGGCCCACAGGGCCACGCACGCGAGCAGGGGGCGGTCGGTGACCAGCATTTCGGCCGGGCTGCCGCCTCCCTCCTTCCGGTGCACGAGGTACAGGTAGCGGAAAATGCCGTAGAGCGGAAACGGAATCGTCAGCGCCAGGTACTCGGTGTGGAAGTTCCGCACCGTCTCCGGGCTGATCGTGTAGAAGATGTACGCGATCAGCGTCGAGGCCGTGACGACGCCGATCATCTGATCCAGCAGGTACGGGCTGTACTCGCCGAGGATGCGCCGGTGCTCGGTGGCGCCGTCCGCCAGCAGCGTCAGCTCGTGGCGCCGCTTGCTGAGCGCGAGGAACAGCGCCAGCAGCACGGTGCAGACCAGCAGCCAGTGGCTGATCGCCACGTCGATGACCACCGCGCCGGCCACCGCGCGCAGCACGAACCCGATCGCGATCGTCAACACGTCGATGATCACGACGTGCTTGAGGCGCGCCGAGTAGGCCGCCAGCAGCAGCACGTAGGCGAGCGCGACCACGGCGAACGCCGGCCGCAGCCAGTACGCCAGCGCCAGCGAGATGGCCGCGAGCGCCGCGGCCGTCGCCAGCGCAAGCCCCGGCGACAGCGCGCCCGACGCGATCGGCCGACTCGACTTGAGCGGGTGCCGCCGGTCGGCCTCCCGATCGGCGACGTCGTTGAGCAGGTAGACGACGCCCGACAGGGCGCAGAAGATCGCGGCGCCGGCGCAGGCTTGCGCCAGCGCGACCGGGTCGAACAGTCGCCGGCCGAAGAGCAGGCCGGCGAACACGACGAGGTTCTTGATCCATTGGCCGGGCCGCAGCGAGACGAACAGGCTGCCCAGCCGGGAACGGCCCGGGACGTCTCCGGCGGCAGAGGCGTCCCGGCTCACGGAATCCACGAATGGCTGACGCGCCATGTCAGCGCGGGGGGAAGGTCAGGCACCCTTCTTACCAAAGCTGCCGACCGCGTCAGCCTCGGCGTCGAACGTCTCGAAAACCGTCAGCAGCTTGGTGATCGCCAGCAGGTCCTGGATGCGCTTGGTCAGGTTCAGGAGCTTCAAGGCGCCGCCCTGGTGGCTGACCGTCGTGTAGGTGCGCACGATCTCGCCGAGCCCCGCGCTGTCGATATAGGGGACCTCCGCGAGGTTGAGCACCAGCTTCTTCTGGCCCTGCTGGATGAGGCTGTTCACCTTGTCCCGCAGCAACTCCTGGCCCTCGCCGAGAGTCATCCTGCCGTTGACGTCGATGATCGTCACGTCTCCGACCGCGCGTTCGTGAATGTGCATGCCGCCATTACCTCCCCGCCTCACGGCGCGCAACCTGTCGCCACCAGACGATCGGGCGGGTCGCAAGCTGCCGTACCGAGGCGCTTCATCTTAGCGTAGCGAAGAAAACAGCGTCAACCGACGAGGGCCGCCCCACAAAGAAAAAGGGGCCGCGCAGACGACGCGGCCCCCCGGTTCCCCGATGCGAATTCCCTACGCGCCGTCCCCGCCGGCGCCGACGAACTTCCGCTGCTGGAAGCACTCGCGGCAGTAGACCGGGCGCCCCTGGGTCGGCTTGAACGGAACCGTGGTGACCCGCCCGCACTCCGAACAGGTCGTCTGCGTCTCGACACGCTCGCGAGCCTGCCCCGCCCCCGCCGGCCGGCTTGCCCGCTTCGTCTTGCACGCCTTGCACCGCTTCGGCTCGTTCTTGAAGTTCTTGTCGGCGAAGAAGAGCTGCTCTCCCGCCGTCCAGATGAACTCCGCCCCGCAATCCACGCAGTGCAGGGTCTTGTCTTGGAATTCCATCGATGGATCCCCCGTTCTGGCTACTCCATCTCGCGCCGGAGCTTCTTACGGCTCCGCTTCCGCGCCAGCGCCTGCTTGGCCCGGCGCTTGTCCCCCGGTTTCAGGTAGAAGGAATGCTTCTTGATATCCTTGATGATATCTTCCTGCTGAACCTTCCGCTTGAACCGACGCAGGGCACTTTCGACCGACTCGCCTTCCTGCACTTTGACTTCAGCCACGCCCTGGAACACCCCCTCACCGGCCCGGCTGGCACCTTCGTAAACCGTTGAAAACCCGAGAATATGTTAGGCTATCACAAGCAGTGGCGGATTCTAGGCCCAAAGATGACGTGGAGTCAATTAATTACTGCCGGGCTTGGGCGCCGGGATCCGCTCGCGCGATGATCGCCTAACCGCTTGTCTTCCAGCAACATATCTTCGGTAGACGGACGCCCATGAAGATCCTGGTGGTCGGCTCCGGCGCCCGCGAGCACGCGCTGTCGTGGCGCCTGGCCCGCGACGGCGGCGCCCACGAGGTCGTCTGCGCCCCGGGGAACGCCGGCGTCGAAGACTCGGCGCGGGTGGCGGCGGTCGATGCCGGCGACCCCGACGCGGTGTTCGCCCTGGCCGAGCGGGAGCGGGCCGACCTCACCGTCATCGGTCCCGAGCTGCCGCTCACCCGCGGCGTCGCCGACCTGTTCGCCGCCCGCGGCCGGCTGCTGCTGGGACCGACGCGCCTCGCCGCCGAGCTCGAGTCCAGCAAGGCGTTCGCCAAGCAGTTCATGGCCCGGCACGGCGTCCCGACCGCCCGATACCAGGTGTGCGAGTCGCCGGAGGTCGCCCTGGCGGTGCTGGCCACCCGGCAGTTCGGGTTCCCGGTGGTCATCAAGGCCGACGGCCTCGCCGCCGGAAAGGGCGTCGTCGTCGCCTCCGACCAGCTCAACGCCAGCCTCGCCATCCGGGCGATGATGGTGGACCGTCGCTTCGGCGAGGCGGGCGCGCGCGTGGTCATCGAGGAGTTCATGCAGGGGCAGGAGGCGTCGGTGTTCGCGCTCACCGACGGCCGGCGCGCCGTGCTGCTGCCGACGGCCCAGGATCACAAGCGCGCGTTCGACGGCGACCAGGGGCCGAACACCGGCGGCATGGGGGCCTTCGCGCCGAGCCCGCTGGTTGACGATGACATGCTCGACCGGATCCGCGAGACGATCATCCAGCCCGTCATCGACGGGATGCGCGGGGAGGGGCGCGAGTTCCGCGGCTTCCTCTACGCGGGGTTGATGCTGACGGCCGAGGGGCCGAAGGTCGTCGAGTTCAACGTGCGGATGGGCGACCCGGAAGCGCAGGTCGTGCTGCCGATGATCGACGGCGACCTGGCGCCGCTGCTGCGCGACGCGGCCGCGGGGCGCCTGGGCCAGGACTCGTGCCGCGTGCGCGACTGGCCGCGGGTCGGCGTGGTCGTCGCCTCGGCGGGCTACCCTGACAAGTACGAGACCGGCAAGGTCATCAGCGGCCTCGGCGCCGCGGCCGGCGTGCCGGGCGTCGTCGTCTTTCACGCCGGGACCGCGCGGCGCGGGGCCGACATCGTGACGACCGGCGGGCGAGTGGTCACCGTCGTGGCCGAGGGGCAGGACTACCGCCAGGCCGTGTCCCGCGCCTACGAGGGCGCCCGGCGCATCGCCTTCGACGGGGCCTTCATGCGGAAGGACATTGGGTTGAAGGCTATTCGGGCAGCAGGCTCGCAGACACTGTAGTGGCCAGTGGTCAGTGGCTAGTGGCCAGTGTGTCACGCGTGATCGACTAGCCACTAGCCACTAGCCACTGATCACTACTCGGAACTGAATATGTCCGACACAACCGTTCTGATCCTGATTGGATCCGATTCCGACGCCCCGGTGATGCAGTCGGCCGTCGACGTGCTGAAGCAGCTTGGCATCACGTGCGAGATGACGGTGGCCTCGGCCCATCGCTCGCCCGCCCGCGTGCGGCGGCTGCTCGACGAGGCCCCCTCGCGCGGCGTGAAGGTCTTCATCGTCGGCGCCGGGGCGGCCGCGCACCTGGCCGGCATGGTGGCCGCCCACACGACGCGGCCGGTCGTCGGCGTGCCGATCGACTCCTCCGCGCTCAAGGGGCTCGACGCGCTGCTGTCAACCGTGCAAATGCCGCCCGGCGTGCCGGTGGCCACCGTGTCGATCGGCAAGCCCGGCGCCGTGAACGCCGCCGTGCTGGCCGCTCAGATCCTCGCCGTCGGCGACCCCGCCGTGGCCGCGCGCCTCGACGAGTACAAGGCGCAGCTGGCCGAGAACGTGGAGCGGGCCGCCGAAAGACTGCGCGGATGAAGTTTTCTGTCCTGTCCTTCGGCTGCCGGACCAACCAGGCGGATTCGTGCCGGATCGAGCGCCGGATGATCGCGGAGGGCGGCGTCGCTTCGGCGCCCGACACCGCCGACGTCGTGGTGGTCAACACCTGCACCGTGACGGCCGCGGCCGATCAGGCCGCCCGGTCCGCCATCCGCCGCGTCGGGCGCCTCAACCCGCAGGCACGGATCCTGGTGACCGGCTGCTACGCCGCGCGGCGGCCGGGCGATGTCGACCAACTGCCCGGCGTCACCCTCCTGCCGCGCCCGGACGACGCGTTGCCCGGCGCGCTCGTCGATGACAACGCACCGGGCGCGTCGCTGCGGCCCGGCGACCGGGGCCGCACGGCTTATCCCCTGCGGGTGCAGACCGGGTGCGACGAGGCGTGCGCTTACTGCATCGTCCCCACCACCCGAGGGACGAGCCGCAGCCTTCCGCTTCGACGGGTGCAGCGGGAGGTGGACAGCCTGGCGGAGGCAGGGTTCAGGCAGATCTGGCTGACCGGCGTGCACCTCGGTTCCTGGGGCCGGGACCTTCAGCCTCCTTGTAGCTTGATCGACCTGCTCCAGGCCCTCGATCGCCAGGCTGAGTCGCTGGCAGTAACCTTCCGCCTCAGCTCGCTCGAACCGATGGATTGCAGCGACGAGATCGTCGATCTGGTGGCGGCCTCGCCGCGGTTCGCGCCGCACCTGCACCTGCCGCTGCAGCACGCGAGCGACCGCATCCTGGGTGCGATGCGCCGCCCATACACGGCCGCTCGCTACCGCGAGATCGTGCTCCGCATTCGCGACCGGATGCCGGACGCCGCCATCGGGACCGACATCATGGCCGGATTTCCGGGTGAGACCGAGCGTGATGCCGACCTGCAGATGCAGGCGCTCGGCGAGCTGCCGCTGACGCACCTTCACGTGTTTCCGTATTCGGATCGGCCGGGCACGGCGGCGGCGGGGATGGGCGCGAGGGTTCCCGGTCCGGAGATCCGCCGGCGGGCGGAGCGTCTTCGGGCGATCGGGCGCGAGAAGACCAGGCTGTTCTACGAACGCATGGTGGGGCGGGACCTGCCGGCGCTGACGATCGAGGACGGGTCGCTCGCGCTGACCGACAACTACCTGAAGCTCGGCATCGGCCCCGGGCACGCGCGGAACGAACGGATTCGCGTGCGGCCGATTTCGGCGAACCCTCCGGCGGCAGCGATCGTCGACTAGGCCGTCCACCTTACGCCTTACTGCGTCATGAGCCGGGGCTCACCCTGGCCCACGAAAATGCCATCTGCCGAGCACGGCGCCGCGCGTGGCGGCCGCGTCCGATTGAACGCCGCGTCTCGGGTCTGCCGCTCCGCAAAGCGGCCCCTCCCTGGCCGCACGGTCGGGGCAGGTTTACGCTTTGCTTCGGGCAGACCCTGCGGCGCGGCATAGCGCCGACCTGGCCGCCTCGTCTCGGCGCCATTTTCTGAACACGCCTCATGCTCGTCGAACACGTGATCTGGTTCAGCCCCAGGTCGCCAGCCGCGAGCCGCGAGCCGGCGACAATCCGTCATAATGGGTCGAAGGGACTCCGATGGCCGCGCCCCACGCCAACCCGCTGCCCGACATCGCCGGACTCGAGCGGAGCGAGCTCGAGCTGCTGCTCGAATCGCACGGCATCGAGCCGTACCGCGCCAGCCAGCTCTTCCGCTGGGTGTTCGCCCGCGGCGTGACCGATTTCGCGCTGATGACGGATTTGTCCAAGCCGCTCCGCGCGAGCCTTCCGGCGCTCGTCCGCGTCTCGCGTCCGCTCGTCGCCGGCTCGGAGCGCTCGTCGGACGGCACGACGAAGCTGCTCGTCGAGCTCGACGACGGCCGCCGGATCGAGTCGGTGTATATCCCCGACTCTCCGGGCGACACGTTCTGCATCTCGACGCAGGTCGGCTGCGCGATGAAGTGCGCCTTCTGCCTCACCGGGAAGATGGGGCTCGCCCGCAACCTGACCGCCGGCGAGATCGTCGGCCAGGTCCGCGCGTTGGCCGTCGCCTTCGGCCTCACTACCTCCCGCTTCAACATCGTCCTGATGGGTATGGGCGAGCCGCTGCACAACTATGACGAGACGATGAAGGCGCTGCGGATCCTTGGCGACACGGAAGGGTTCGCGGTGCCGCCGCGGCGCGTAACGGTTTCGACCGTCGGGCTGGTGCCCGCGCTCGATCGCCTGGCGCAGGAGCCCTTCATGCCGAACCTCGCCGTGTCGCTCCACGCCACGACCGAGGCGCAGCGCGACCTGCTCGTCCCTTCCAACCGGAAGTACCGCATCGAGGACATCATCGACGCGTGCCGACGGTTCCCGGTCAGGCGCCGCGGCCGGATCACGTTCGAGTACGTGATGCTCTCCGGCGTGAACGACTCGCGCGAGGACGCGCGCCGGCTGGTCCGGCTGCTCGACGGTCTCAAGGCGAAGGTGAACCTGATCCCGCTGAACGAGGCGGCAGGCATCCCGTTCGCGCGCCCGTCGGACGAGCGCGTCAACGAGTTCGCCCGCATCCTCGCCGACCGCCGCCTGACCGTGTCGGTTCGCAAGAGCCGCGGGCGCGACATTCGCGCGGCCTGCGGCCAGCTCATCGTGGAGGGGACGCAGAAGTCGGCGGCCCAGCGACTCGCCGAGTTGCTCACATAGGCCCGCGACGCACGGCGTCAGGCGTGAGGCACAACGAGGCGGTCGGCAGTGGCGCAGGCCTGAAGGCCTGCGCTATCCGGGACCCTCCGAAATCCTCTCTGCAGATAGCGCAGGGCTTCAGGCCTGCGCCGTCACCCGAGAAACACCTTGCGATAGCCGCCCGCGATGAGCGCCGCGACGTCCGCCAGGATGCGCGGGAGTCTCATCCCTCCCACGTAGACCAGGTAACGAGGTTCCCAGGCCGGCTCGAACTTGTCCTTGAACGCGCGCAGACCCTGGAACCGGTAGATCGCCTCGCCGTGCTCGAACAGGAATGCGCCGAGCCGGTTCCACAGCGGCGCGACCGGCGAGGTCTCGACCCCCGACAGTGGCGCCATACCAAGAGCGAACCGCTGGTAGCCCTGCTTCTTCCCCCACGTGAGCAGGTGGGAGAAGAGGATCTCCATGACGCCCTTCGGTGCGTCGCGGTGATACCGCATGAGGTCGGAAGACAGTTCGACCCTGTTCGGGCCGGGCCACAGATTGCAGAACGCCAGGATCCGCCCTTGCCGTTCGATGACCGCCACCGGGAAGCGCGACAGGTACGCCGGATCGAAGAAGCCAAGAGAGAACCCCTTCTCGGCTCCCGGTCGGTTCCTCAGCCAGTCGTCGGACACCTCGCGGAGCCCGTCGAGGATCTGCGGAACCTGGGCGATCGGCACGACCCGGAAGGTGCCTCCGTCCCTCTCGAACCGGTGCACCATCTGCCGGAGCTTGCTGGCGTGCCCGCCTTCGAGCGTGAAGGTCCCGAGGTCCACCACGGCCTCCTCGCCGAGCTTGACGAAGGTCAGGCCGAAGTCCGCGTACTGATGGAGGCGTTCCTTGCAGACGCGGTAGAAGACCGGGATGCCCCCGTAGTCGTCGCACCGCTCCAGGAAGGATCGGATGAGGTCGGGGTGAGACTCCGGGGGGCCCACCGGATCGCCAAGCGCGACCCACGTCCTTCCCTGTACCGCATACATGACGAAGGCGGTCCGCTGCTCGTTGAAGAGCAGCGTCTTGTCGCGCAAGTAGACGAGATAGGGGAACGTGGACGCCTGCGCCGCGATGGCAGATGCCGCGTCCGCGAGGTCGGCCTCGGTGGGCTCGCTGGTCTCGGGCCGCGCGTGCCTCAGGAGGCGGGACACCGCGAACAGCAGGACCAGCACCGCGGCTCCGACCGAGGCGCGAAGAAAGCGCGAGGCCTCGCCGTACAGCTCGAACTGCCACCACAACTGACCGGAATACTCCACGTGTCTGAACGCAAACAATCCCAACCAGACCGACGTTGAAAGCGCCGCGACGACGGACGCGGCCCACGTGGCGGAGAACGGCGCGTCGAAGAGCGCGGCCCTGCGGTCGAAGGCCGGCTTCGCCCGCCACAACACCAGCAGCAGGCCCGCCAGCATCGCGACGTCGAGGTAGTCGCCGCCTTTGAGCAGGGACGCGACGGCGGCGACCGCGACGGCGGCAAACGTGAGGGCGTGCGCGGCGTCGAGCCTGCGCGCCAGCCCCTGCGACAGCAGCAGCAACCCGGCGCCGACGACGCTGCTGAGGAAGTGGGACGCTTCGATCAGGCCCAGCGGCAGCACGCCGCCGAGAGGGGCCAGCCGACCCCGTGCCGCGGGAGTCGCGCCGGAGAAGAGCAGGATCAGCCCGGCGATGAACGTGAACGCGGCGATGACGCGCGGGGTCACCATCTCGGCGAAGCGGCCGAACCGGGCGCTCGCGCGAGCCACATCGGCCCGGCGTTCCCGGGCCTCGTCCGCGACGAGCACGACCAGCGCGCCGGTCAGCGGAAGGAGGTAGTACACCACGCGATAGACGACCAGCACGGGGAGCAGGTCGGCCGGCGAGAGAACGGGCCTCAAGAGGAGCACCATCAGCCCCTCGAACACGCCCACGCCTCCAGGCACGCGGCTCGCCAGGCCCGCCAGCTGCGCGACGAGAAATGCGCCGAGCAGGCCCGGGAACGTCAGGGTGCTCGGCGGGAGGAGCACGTAGAACACCGCGCCGGCCAGGGCCCAGTCCAGCGCGGACACCGTCAACTGCGCGAGCGCAATCCGGCTCGACGGAAGGGGCAGCTCGAACGTCCCGATGCGGACCGGTTGGCGCCGGAGGACCGTCGCGACGACATACGCCGCGCACGTCAGCACCATGAGCCAGCCGGCCGGCACGACCAGTTGGTGCGCCACCATCCCGTGCGCGCCGGCCAGGGGACCCAGCGCGAGGCTCAGTCCGCCGACCGCCAGGAGCCCCAACCAGAAGGTGACGGTGGACGACACGATGATCCGGGAGAGATCCTCGCCGCCGACGCCCCACCGCGTGTAGAACCGGAACCGGATGGTCGCTCCGGGCAGCATTGCGAAGCCGATGTTGTTGGCGACCGCGTAGGCCAGCCACGAGGCCCGCGCGACCCGTCCCCGCTCCAGGCGCCTCCCGATGGACGCCAGGGCGATGAGGTCGTACCCCGTGAACGTCGCGTAACTGAGGACGGTGAGGAGCACGGCCCACCAGATCCGCCAGGGTGGCGTGCGCGCGATGGCGCCCGTCACCGCGTGCCACCCGACCGTGCGCAGTTCCTCCCGCAGCACTGCCAGGGCTACGACGAGGAGCGCGAGCCCGATGACGGCCGGAAGCGCCCGGCCCATTCGCTCACGCATCAGTCGTCCTCATGCGGCGCGTTCTGCCTGACCCACGCCATCGCGTCGAGCAGGCGCCGGTCGAACTCCGGCTGGTTGTCGCTGAAGCGATGGTCCGACGCCCTGACGACCCAGAGCCGTTTCGGTTCGCCGGCGCTGCGCATGAGGCGTTGCACCTGCGCGAGCGGCACGAACTCGTCCTCGGTGGAGTGAATCGCTGCCAGCGGAAGCGGGGCGAGTTCGCCGACGATGGCCGCCACGCTGAAGACGGGCTCGTTCGGGATGCGGTGCGTGAGGTAGGTGACCGAGTCCCGCAGGCGCCAGCCCAGCTCATTCACGTCGGGAAGGCCGAGGCCGATGACGCCGGCGACGAGCGACTTCGTTCCGGGAGCTGCCGCCGCCAGGACCGACAGGCCTGCGCCTTCAGACACGCCGATGAGCGTGACCTTCTTCGCCGTGCGCCTGGCGGCGAATTCCGCCAGCGCCTTGTAGTCGGCCGGCACCTGGTCGGAGCGCAGCGTCGCGTCGCCAGACGTGAAACTCTCGAGGTAGGCCTTGACGTCGAGGCCCACGACGAAGAACCCTCTGGCCGCGAGCACGTCGGCCACGTGCGGCGCGAGATGGAACCACCCTCCGTCGCCGCTCGAGACGATGACGGGCTCGCCGTCGATCGGACCGTACAGGTGGAGGGTCTGGGACTGGCCCCGGATGACCAGGCGGGCCGTCGACTGCGCCAGCGCGTCGGGCGTACTTCGGCAGCAGGTGAGCAGGGCCAGCACGAAGAGTCCCCGATGCCGATGCCGCACGAGCGTCACCTCCCGACACCGTCCCCACCGTTGCCTCCGCGGACCTCTGCCTTTGATCTTACGACTAACTCAGGCGTCGGTGTGCCCCTCGCTCCCGTTGTCGCGCGCGGCACGGCGTGCTATGATGGCCTGTGGCCGTCAGCGCTAATTCATTACCTATCAATCACTTGCAGATAGTCGGCGGGCCGGCTGGCGGTCGGGGCCGCCGCGGGCGTGTCTGCCCGTTCGAGGGTGCGGCGCGGCGAAGGGTCCGCGGCGTCCGATGATCGTCCGAGAGGTGCTGGGCAACCGTCTCCGTCTGCTCACCGAGTCGATGCCGCAGGTGCGCTCGGTCAGCATCGGCGTCTGGCTGGCGCGCGGCTCGCGCCACGAGCCGGCGGAATCGAGCGGCATCGCTCATTTCGTCGAGCACATGCTCTTCAAGGGCACCGCGACGCGCACCGCCGAGGACATCGCGCAGGAGATCGACTCGGTCGGCGGTCAGCTCGACGCGTTCACGGCCAAGGAGTACGCCGGCTACTACATCAAGGTCCTCGACGAGCACCTGCCGCGGGCCGTGGACATCCTGGCCGACGTCGTGCTGCACCCGGCGCTCGACGCCGGCGACATCGAACGCGAGAAGAAGGTGATCCTCGAAGAGATCAAGATGGTCGAGGACACGCCCGACGACCTCGTGCACGAACTGTTCACCGAGGGCTTCTGGGAGGGACACCCGCTCGGGCGGCCGATTCTCGGTTCGCGGGAGTCGGTCGAGCGCCTCGACGAGCACGTGCTGCGGCGCTACTTCGAGCGCGTGTACACCCCCGGCAACTTCGTGATCTCGGCGGCGGGGAACCTCGAGCACGCGCGGGTTCGCGAGCTGGTCGAGGCGGCGTTCGGCGACGTGGCGACGACCGGCGACGCGGTGGACGACCGGCGGCCCGACGCGACGCCGGCCTTCAGGGTCCGGAGCAAGGAGCTCGAGCAGAGTCACGTCTGTCTCGGCACCACGGCGCACGCCCAGTGCGACGACGACCGGTACATCGGCTACGTGCTGAACACGCTGCTCGGCGGGTCGATGAGTTCGCGGCTGTTCCAGAACGTGCGGGAGCGCCGCGGCCTGGCCTATTCAATCTTCAGCGGCCTGAGCGCGTATCGCGACACGGGCCTGCTGACGATCTACGCCGGGTGCGCGAACGACACGGTGGGCGAGGTCATCGACCTGGTCGTCGAGGAGCTGCGCAACGTCAAGCGCTCGGCGATCCCGGACGCGGAGGTCCGGCGCGCCAAGGATCACCTGAAGGGCAGCCTGATGCTGGGCCTCGAGAACACGGCGAGCCGCATGTCGCAGCTCGGGCGCCAGGAGATCTACGCCGACAAGCACTTCGGCCTCGACGAGGCCCTGGCGGGGATCGAGCGGGTGACCTCCGCCGACCTCCAGCGCGTCGCCGCCTCGCTGTTCGCCGACGGGGCGCTGGCCGGAACCGTGCTGGGCCCGCTCGACGGCTGGCAGTACCCGGCCGAGCGGCTGCGCCTCGGCCCGTGAGTCGTCATCCTCGGTGAGGTGCTCATGATTCCCAGATACACCGGCGCCGCGATGGGACGGATCTGGAGCGAACAGCGTCGCTTCGAGACCTGGCTCGAGGTCGAGGTGGCGGCGGCCGAGGCGATGGCCGACGCCGGCGTGATTCCCGCGTCGGCGGCCGCGGCCATCCGCGAGCGGGGCGGGTTCGACGTGGCGCGCATCGAGGAGATCGAGGCGAAGACCAGGCACGACGTCATCGCCTTCACGACGGCGGTGGCCGAGCGCGTCGGCGAGGAGGCGCGCTGGCTGCACTTCGGCCTCACCTCCTCGGACGTCATCGACACGGCCCAGGCGCTGCAGATGCGCGAGGCGTGCGACCTCATCCTCCAGGGGCTCGCGGCGCTGTCGGACGCGATCCGGGCGCGGGCCGAGGAGCACCGCCACACGCCGATGATCGGCCGGACGCACGGCGTGCACGCCGAGCCGATCTCGTTCGGCCTCAAGCTGGCGCTCTGGTACACGGAGACGCAGCGCGACGTCGAGCGGGTGCGCCGCGCGCGCGCGACCATCAACGTCGGCAAGCTCTCGGGCGCCGTCGGCACCTTCGCCCACCTCGACCCGTCGATCGAGGCGGCCGTCTGCGCGCGCCTCGGCCTCGAGCCGGCGCCGGTCTCGTCGCAGATCATCCAGCGCGATCGGCACGCCGAGCTGCTCGCGACGCTGGCCATCACCGCCTCCTCGCTCGAGACGTTCGCGCTCGAGATCCGCGGGCTGCAGAAGACCGAGATCGGCGAGGTCGAGGAGCCGTTCGAGACCGGGCAGAAGGGCTCGTCGGCCATGCCCCACAAGCGCAACCCGATCGGGTGCGAGCAGGTGGCGGGCCTCGCCCGGCTGCTCCGCGGCAACGCGGTGGCGGCGATGGAGAACATCGCCCTCTGGCACGAGCGCGACATCTCGCACTCCTCGGTGGAGCGCGTGATCCTGCCCGACAGCTTCATCGCCCTCGACCACGTGCTGCGCCGGTTCACGAAGATCGTCCGGCACATGGTCGTCCACCCGGACCGGATGCGCGAGAACCTCGAGCGGTCGCGCGGCGTCGTGTTCTCCGGGACGATCCTGCTCGAGCTGGCCAGGCGCGGCGTGTCGCGCGAGCAGGCCTACGAGTGGGTGCAGCGGAACGCCATGCGGTCGTTCGACGAGAAGCGGCCGTTCAAGCAGCTGCTGCTCGACGACGGCGACGTGCGCGGGGTGATGGCGGCCGGGGAGATCGAGCAGGCGTTCGACCTGGCGGTCCACCTGCGCCACGTGGACGAGATCTTCGAAAGGGTGTTTCCGGTAGAGGCTCGTGTGTAGCGGCGCCGGGGTCAGCGGACCACGGTCGGAAGACAGGCAGCGGACAAGGCCGTAAGGCGTAAGCCGTAAGCCGTCTGTCGATTAGGTTACCTGGGTCCAGGGGATCGGTGGTCATGTTCGACAAGCTCCACGAAGAGTGCGGGGTCTTCGGCATCTTCGGGCATCCCGAAGCGTCGAAACTGGCGTACCTCGGGCTGTACGCGCTCCAGCACCGCGGCCAGGAGAGCGCCGGCATCGCCGCGTCCGACGGCGAGCGCCTGATCGCCTACCGGGCGATGGGGCACGTCGCCGAGGCGTTCAGCGAGGCCGAGCTGTCGCGCCTCCCCGGACGGCTGGCCGTCGGCCACGTGCGGTATTCCACGGCGGGCGAGAGCAAGCTGGTCAACGCGCAGCCGATGCTCATCGACTGCCAGCACGGCCAGTTCGCGCTCTGCCACAACGGCAACCTGGTCAACGCCGACGAGCTGCGCGACGAACTGGTGCGCGACGGCGCCATCTTCCAGACCACCAGCGACTCGGAGGTCATCCTCCACCTGTACGCCCGATCCAAGGCGTCCCGCGTCGAGGATGCGATCATCGAGTCGCTCGCGCAGGTGCGCGGCGCCTTCTCGCTCGTGCTCGCCACGGTGGACCGGATCGTGGCCGCCCGCGACCCCTACGGGTTCCGGCCGCTCGCGCTGGGCCGGCTCGGCGACGCGGTCGTGGTGGCGTCGGAGACGTGCGCGATGGACCTCATCGGGGCGACGTGGGAGCGCGACGTCGAGCCGGGCGAGGTCGTCATCATCGACAGGTCCGGCGTCCGGTCGGTCATGCCGTTCCCGCCGGCCCCCCGCACGCAGTGCGTCTTCGAGCACGTTTACTTCGCCCGGCCCGACAGTTACGTCTTCGGCCAGAGCGTCAACACCTCGCGCACGGCCTTCGGCCGGCGGCTGGCGCAGGAGGCGCCGGTCGACGCCGACGTCGTCGTGCCCGTGCCCGACTCCGGCGTGTGCGCCGCCATCGGCTACGCCGAGGAGGCGAAGCTGCCGCTGCGCATGGGGCTCATCCGCAATCACTACGTCGGGCGCACCTTCATCGAGCCGCAGCAGTCGATCCGCCACTTCGGCGTCAAGGTGAAGCTGAACCCGGTCCGCAGCATCCTCGAGGGCCAGCGCGTCGTCCTCATCGACGACTCGATCGTCCGGGGGACGACGTCGAGGAAGATCGTGCGGATGATCAAGGCCGCCGGCGCCCGCGAGGTGCACGTGCGCATCAGCTGTCCGCCGACGATCTCGCCGTGCTTCTACGGCGTAGACACGCCTCGGCGGTCGGAGCTGATCGCCGCGACGCACACGCTCGAGGAGATCCGGACCTACCTCGACGCCGACTCGCTCTACTATCTGAGCCTCGAGGGGATGCTCGCCGGGATGAACTCGCACGGTTCCGAGTTCTGCACCTCGTGCTACACGGGCCGCTACCCGGTGCCGTTTCCCAGGGACCAGGCCGCCCAGATCCAGCTGCCGCTCAAGCTGGTGCCGTGAGGCGGAGGACAGCTTGTGATCGGGCGATCTTGCGATCTTGCGAAGTGCGAAGTACGAACCTCGGCCATCAGCCGTCGGCCCTTCGCGAGGCGTAAGGCGTGCTCAGAAAAGAGCGCCGGGGCGACGGCGGCCCAATCGGGCCTATGCTGCGCCGCAGGGTCTGCCCGAAGCAAAGCGTAAACCTGCCCCGACCGCTCAGGCATGGAGGGGCCGCTTGGCGAAGTGGCAGACCCGAGACGCGGCGTTCGGTTTTCATGGGCCAGGGTGAGCCCCGGCTCATGACGCAGTAAGCCGCATATGGACTACAAGACAGCGGGCGTTGACATCGACGCCGGGACCGAAGTGGTCAGGCGCATCAAGGGCCTGGCGCGCTCGACGTTCACCCCCGGGGTCCTGTCCGAGATCGGGTCGTTCGGCGGCCTGTTCCGCCTGGAGCCGGGCCGGTTCGACGACCCGGTGCTGGTGGCGAGTGCCGACGGCGTCGGCACCAAGCTCAAGGTCGCCTTCATGGCCGGCCGGCACGACACGGTCGGCGAAGACCTGGTCAACCACTGCGTCAACGACATCCTGGTGCAGGGGGCGCGGCCGCTGTTCTTCCTGGACTACCTGGCGACCGGGCGCCTCGCGCCGGACGTGGCCGAGCAGATCGTGTCGGGGGTCGCGCGCGGCTGCCGCGCCAACGGGTGCGCGCTGCTCGGCGGCGAGACGGCCGAGATGCCCGGCTTCTACGCCGGGGGCGAGTACGACCTGGCCGGCTTCATCGTCGGCGGGGTGGACCGCGCGGCGGTCGTCGACGGGCGGGGGCTGCAGGCGGGGGACGTGCTGGTCGGCCTGCCGTCGACCGGCCTCCACACCAACGGGTATTCGCTCGCGCGCCGGATCGTCTTCGAGCAGCTGGGCCTGCGCGTCGACTCGGTGGTGGCCGAACTGGGCGGCGTCACGATCGGCGAAGCGCTGCTGGCCGTCCACCGCTCGTACCTGAAGGCGGTGGAGCCGCTGCTGGCTGAGCGGGGGCTCGTGCTCGGCCTGGCGCACATCACCGGCGGCGGGATCACCGACAACCTGCCGCGGATCTTCCCGGCCGGCCTCGGCGCGCGTATCGACCGCCGCGCGTGGGAGGTGCCGGCGCTGTTCCGGTTCCTGTCGGCCGCGGGCCGGGTGCCGACCGACGACGCGTATCGTTCGTTCAACATGGGGATCGGGCTCATCGTCGCGTGCCGGCCGGCGGATGCGGGCCGGGTCCTCGCGACACTGACTGGCCAGGGCGAGCAGCCGCGCGTCATCGGCGAGATGATCGCGGGCGAGCGGGCGGTGACCTACTCATAGGACGCAACTAAGAAGTGAGAAGTGAGAAGTGAGAAGTAGGAAGTAAGAAGTACGACGTGGGCGGTGGGCAGTGTGAAACGGCCGTCAGCCGTCGGCCTTCAGCCCGTGAGGCGTAAGCCCTGAGCCTTCCATGAACCGCACGCTCGGCATCCTCATCTCCGGCCGTGGATCCAACCTCCAGGCCATCATCGACGCGATGGCCGGCGGCACGCTGGACGCGCGCATCGGGGTCGTCATTTCCAACCGGGCCGAGGCGGCGGGGCTGGAGCGGGCGCGCCGCGCGGGGATCGAAACGCTGTGCCTCGCGCATCGCGATTACCCGAGCCGCGAGGACTACGACCGGGCCCTGGTCGCAGCCCTGCGGAGCCGGGGGGTCGGCCTGGTCTGCCTGGCCGGCTTCATGCGCCTCCTGAGCCCGGTCTTCATCGAGGCGTTTCCCAACGCGATCCTGAACATCCACCCGTCGCTGCTGCCCGCGTTCCCGGGACTCGACGCGCAGCAGCAGGCCTGGGCCCACGGCGTGAAGGTCAGCGGCGCCACCGTGCACCTGGTGGACCGCGATCTCGATGCCGGGCCGATCGTGCTCCAGCGGGCCGTGCAGGTGCTGGACGACGACACGGCCGAGACGCTGTCGGCGAGGATCCTGGAGCAGGAGCACTTGCTGTATCCGGAAGCGATCCGCCTGGTGCTCACCGGGGCCTGGTCGATCGAGGGGCGGCGGTTCCTTCGGTCGCCCCTGAGACAACCTTAAAGGACTGCTCCCGAAGAGGGCCGCAGGCCTCAGGCCTCGGACTTCAGGCCGGATCACGCGTGGCCCGCGCGACGCCGCCCGTAGCCTGAGGCCCGTGGCCGGAAGCCGGCATGCCCGGCTGAGCGATTTCGCCCAGGTCGGGCCGCGTTAGAATGAGTGGCTCGCCAACGCGGCGACGGGAGGGACGAGAGGTGATGGCCAGCGACGTCTACCAGGAGTTCGAGTGGCGAGGCATGGTGCATGAAGGCACCGAGGGGGTGCGCGACCTGCTCGCGCGCGAGAAGGTGACCTGCTACATCGGCTTCGACCCGACGGCGGCGAGCCTGCACGTCGGGTCCCTGCTGCCGCTCCTGGCTCTCGCGCGTCTCCAGCGGTTCGGCCACAACCCGATCGCGATCGCGGGCGGGGGCACGGGCATGGTTGGCGACCCGAGCGGCAAGACGCAGGAACGCCAGTTGATGAGCCTCGAGCGGATCGAAGAGAACCTGAAAGGCATCCGCGCCCAGCTCGAGCGATTCCTCGACTTCGACGCGCCGGGCAACCCGGCCCGCATCGTGAACAACGCCGACTGGCTGGCGACGCTCAACCTGATGGAGTTCCTGCGGGACATCGGCAAGCACTTCACCGTGAACTACCTGCTCGCGAAGGAGTCGGTGAAGCGGCGACTCGAGTCGGAAGACGGGATCTCGTACACCGAGTTCACCTACTCGCTGCTGCAGGCCTACGACTTCCTCGTGATGTTCGACCGCTATCGCTGCACGCTGCAGCTTGGCGGCAGCGACCAATGGGGCAACATCGTGGCCGGGGCGGACCTCATCAGGAAGCTGCGGGCCGGGAAGGCGCACGGCCTGGTGATGCCGTTGGTGACAACGGCGTCGGGCGTGAAGTTCGGCAAGACCGAGGCCGGGGCGGTGTGGCTCGATCCGGCGCTGACCTCCGACTTCCGCTTCTACCAGTTCTGGCTCAACACCGACGACCGTGACACGGTGAAGTACCTGAAATTCTTCACGTTTCTCGAGGAAGACCGAGTCGCGGCGCTGGCGGCGGAACTCGAGTCGGCTCCCGAGAAGCGGGTCGCGCAGCGTGAGCTGGCGCGCGAGGTGACGCGCCTCGTGCGGGGCGACGAGGCCCTGGCGCGCGCCGAGCGCGCGAGCGCGATCCTGTTCGGCGGAAGCCTGGCGGACGCGAAGGCGGACGACGTGCTCGAGGTGTTCGCCGACGTGCCGTCGACCGAGGTCGAGGCCGGGCGGTTCGCGGAGCCGGGCCTGGCGATCGCGGAACTGCTGGCGCTCACCGGCCTGGCGGCGTCCAAGGGGGAGGCCGCCCGGGCGATCAAGGGGGGCGGCATTTACCTCAACGACGGGCGGATCACCGACGAGCGCGGCCGGGTGACGCTCGGCCAGGCGATCGACGGGCGG
>CAVQXT010000003.1:805000-1615586 GCA_963717945.1 uncultured Acidobacteriota bacterium
ACGATCTGGGCGCTGTCTCAACGAGGGGCACTGCGAATTTGTGGTACCGGTGAAGACGCCGGTTACCCGTGGCTAGACGGAAAGACCCCGTGCACCTTTACTACAACTTAGTAGTGAATGCTGACGCATTATGCGCAGGATAGGTGGGAGACTTTGAACCGGGCTTCTTGGGGTCCGGGGAGTCAACGGTGAGATACCACCCTTAATGCTTCGGCGTTCTAACCTGCTCCTGTTATCCAGGAGAGGGACACTGCTAGGCGGGTAGTTTGACTGGGGCGGTCGCCTCCTAAACTGTAACGGAGGCGCGCGAAGGTTCGCTCAGGCTGTTTGGAAATCAGCCGGAGAGTGCAAAAGCATAAGCGAGCTTGACTGCGAGACTTACAAGTCGAGCAGGTGGGAAACCAGGCTTTAGTGATCCGGTGGTTCCGCATGGAAGGGCCATCGCTCAACGGATAAAAGGTACGCCGGGGATAACAGGCTGATCTGAGCCAAGAGTTCACATCGACGCTCAGGTTTGGCACCTCGATGTCGGCTCATCGCATCCTGGAGCTGTAGCAGGTTCCAAGGGTCCGGCTGTTCGCCGGTTAAAGCGGTACGTGAGCTGGGTTTAGAACGTCGCGAGACAGTTCGGTCCCTATCTGCCATGGGCGTAGGAAATTTGAGGGGGGCTGTCCTTAGTACGAGAGGACCGGGATGGACGCACCTCTGGTGTACCAGTTATCCTGCCAAGGGTAGCGCTGGGTAGCCATGTGCGGACGGGAGAAACGCTGAACGCATCTAAGCGTGAAACCCTCCCCGAGATGAGATTTCCCGAGCCGTAAGGCTCCTAAAGGCTCCTGGAAGACTACCAGGTGATAGGCCAGGTGTGTAAGGATGGCGACATCCTAAGCTTACTGGTACTAATCAGCCGTGAGGCTTGACCATAACTATTCTTAACGCGGTGCGTGCGCCGCGTCGGGAACTGCCGTTTGCAGGGTATTCAGTTGTCCCCGCCTTCGCTCGCTTCGCGAGCTGCGGTGGGCACGCTCGGTTCTTTCTCAAGTTTGAATCGCCCCGCGCCCTCAGGCGCGCATCGTCGCCGAGCACGACCGCAAGGTCGGCGGGGTGGGTTCAAAGAATTTCCCGGTGGTCATAGGAGCAGGGCCACACCCGTTCCCATTCCGAACACGGAAGTTAAGCCTGCTACCGCCGATGGTACTGCAGAGGCGACTCTGTGGGAGAGTAGGTCACTGCCGGGGATATCTCCGAGGCCGCTGGTCGCGAAAGCGATAGGCGGCCTCTTTCTTTGTACGGCACTGACCTGTAATCGGAACTGACGCAGAGAGATCGATTCCTCTGCGAAGCAACCGATCCCTCATCGAAGAACCCGATTCCTCAGCGAAGGCATCGATCCCTCATCGAAGTAACCGATTCCTCTGCGTCAGTCCCGATTGTATTTCGCCAGCCAATCGCGGATCTCCACGAACACGTCGCGCCGCTGCTCGGCCAGCGTCGGGAAATGCGGCGAGCCGGGATAGGTGACCATCCGGACCGTCTTGCCGCGCTCGGCGAGCAGCACGAAGAGCTCGCGCCCCTGCAGCATGGGCACCCGCTCGTCGGCCTCGCCGTGCAGGATCAACAGCGGCGTGGTCACCCGGTCGGCGAACATGACCGCGGAGAAGCGGAGGAACGGCGCCGCGTCCTTCTCCTGGAATCGACGGTCGTAATCGACCTGCGCGATGTCGCTCGTCGGGATGAAGCTGAGCCAGTCGGTGATGCCCGCCCCCTCGATCGCCGCCTTGTAGCGACCGGTCTGCGTGACGGTCCAGGCGGTCATGAACCCGCCGGCGCTCCAGCCGAAGATCGCGAGGCGGTTCGGGTCGGCCCAGCCCTGCGCGACGGCGAAGTCGGTGGCGCTCTCCACGTCGCTGTACGCCCGATCGCCGAAGTGCTGGTAGATGGCCTGCAGGAACTCCGACCCGTAGCCGGTCGAGCCGCGGTACTCCGGCTGCAGCACGACGTAGCCGAAGCCGGCTACGAGGCGCGAGAGGAAGTCGAAGCCCAGGAGGTCGTTCGATTCGGGCCCGCCGTGGGGCAGCACCAGGAACGGGTATCGCTTCCCGCTCTCGTAGCCGGCCGGCAGCGTCAGCAGCCCCTCGAGCCGGGTGCCGTCCTTCGCGGTCCACGAAACGACGCGCATGTCGCCCAGCGCGATCCTCGCGAGCGCGTCGTCCCCCTCGTGAGTGATCTTCCGCAGGCCCGACTCCTGCGCCACGGCCACGTTCGTTGCGTGCGTCGGATCGCCGACCGTGAAGGCGAGCACGCCCGGCGCGGCTCGAAGGGGCGAGCAGGCCGGGAGTCCGGCCACGATGCCATCCGGCCAGCGGAAGGCAGGCGTCAGCTTGCCGTCCCGCCAGGCGTAGACCTCGATCGCCGTGCCCTTGTGCATCTCGACCCAGACAGTGCCGCGCGGATCGTTGGCGACGCCGGTCGCCGACCCCTCGAGCTTCGGCGTGCGATCGACCGGCGTCCCGCCGCCAGCCGGGACCGTCCACAGGTGGTCGGGCGTGAGCACGTCGGTCGTGCTGCTGGCGAACGCGAGCTCGGTTCCGCCGTCCGCCCACGCGATGCCGGAGACGGCGTTGGCGATGGACGCGACTTTCCGGACCCCCGCCGCGCCGCAGACCGAGATCGTCGAGCTGACGTCGTGGTTCCCGATCTTCTGGAGCTGGGTGACCACGGCGATCCGCGAGCCGTCGGGCGACCAGGCGTAATCGCTGATGTCGGTCAGCTCGGGGCACCACCACGAGCCGCCCGACCCGTCGGTGGCGACCACGTAGAGGTTGCGCACGTCGTTGGCGACGACATGCCTGACCTCGCCGAGCGGGTCCGCCGGCCTCGGGTCGGAGGCGACGACGAATCTCGTCCCGTCGGGAGAGAGCGCCGCGCCGCCGACGCCGTTCGGCAGCGCGATCGTCCGCGTGGGCCTGTCGCTCGAGAGCGGGACGATCCCGACCTGCGGCTTCCCGTCGATCCGGTAGGCGCCGAACAGGGCCAGGCCGTCGGGCATGAAGCCCACGGGCGTGAACGGCTCGGGGAGATCCAGCTTCCGGCCGTGCTCGCCGGTCGCGTCGATGAGGTGCCACTCGCGCTTGACGGGGCCCTTCTCGCCCTGGAACGAGACGCCGAACAGGACGGATTTCCCGTCGGGCGACACCGCCTGCGCGTGCGCCGAGCGCAGCGAGGCCAGGTCGTCGATGCCGAACGGGTGCTTGTCTTGCCCGGCCGCGCTGCCCGAGGCAGCGACGAACAGGGCGGCCAGCAGCAGGACGGACAGCCGAACCAGGCGCCGGCGCGGGGATGCTGGAATCATGCCCCCATCTTACGCCCTCGCTCAGCGCGGCCCCGATTCCTCCCACCGCCCTCCGCCTTCGGTCTAGAATCTCCCAATGGTACGCAGCCGATCCTTCACCGCCATTGCCGCCGCCTGCACCCTCTTCGTCGCCGCCGGCATCGTCACCGTCGCCAGGCTCGCGCCGCCGCCGGCCGCGCTGCCCGGGAGCCTCGGCGCCGGGGTCACGCTGCTGCCCAACGGCTGGAAGATCAAGCCGGCCGGCCGCCACATCCAGATCGGCGACCTGCCGCTCGCCATGGCCGAATCGCCGGACGGCCGATACCTGGTCGTCACCAACAACGGCTACCAGAAGCCGACGTTGACGATCGTCGATCTCGACCGCGGCTACGTGGCGTCCAAGACCCACGTCGACCACGCCTGGCTCGGCCTGGTCTGGCACCCCGACAAGCGGCGCGTCTTTTCTTCCGGCGCCGGCCAGACGACGGTCAACGAGTTCTATTGGACGCCCGGCAAACTGACGGCGGGCGCGGTCTACGCGCTCGGCCGCGACACGCAGAAGCCGATGCCCGGCATCAACCGGCCGGAGCCGGTCGAGCAGAGCTTCGTCGGCGGCATCGCCGTCTCGCCCGACGGGCGCCGCCTCTACGCGGTCCACGTGCTCGGCGAGGCGTTGACGCTCGTCGACCTCAAGGCGGGCCTGGTGCTCAAGACCGTGGACGTCGGGGCCGAACCCTACACATGCCTGGTGTCGCCAGACGGCCAGACGGTGTTCGTGTCGGTGTGGGGAGGCGCGAAGGTCCTGGTGTTCGACGCCGCGACGCTCGAAAAGCGCGGGGACGTCGCGGTCGGCGAACATCCCAACGCGATGGTGCTGTCGAAAGACGCGTCGCGCCTGTTCGTCGCCTGCGCCAACACGAACAGCGTGTTCGTGGTGGACGTCGTCTCGAAGACGGCGAGGGAGCAGGTCTCGGTGGCGCTGTTCCCGAACGCCCCGCCCGGCGCGACGCCGAACGGTCTGGGGCTCTCGCCGGACGGCAGAACGCTGCTCGTCGCCAACGCCGACAACAACGCGGTGGCGGTGGTGGACGTGAGCGACCCGGCCCGCTCGTCGGTGGACGGGTTCATCCCGACCGGCTGGTACCCGACCGCGGCCGACTTCAGCCGCGACGGCTCGAAGATCTTCGTGCTGTCGGGAAAGGGGCTGACCTCGTCGGCCAACCCGCGCGGCAGCAACCCCGGGATCCCCGGGGCCGAGGGGCAGGTACAGCGGCTCGATGCTCGAGGGGTCGCTTTCGATCCTGCCGACGCCCGACAAAGCCGCGCTGCAGGCCATGACGAAGACGGTCTACGCGATGACACCGTTCACCGCCAGCACGATCCTCGCTCCGGCCTCGGCGCCGGTGGCTTCGCCCATCCCGCGCAAGGTCGGCGATCCGTCGCCCATCAAGCACGTCTTCTACGTCATTCGCGAGAACCGCACCTACGACCAGATCCTCGGCGACCTCGAGCGCGGCAACGGCGACCCGAATCTCTGCCTGTTCGGCGAGGAGGTGACGCCCAACGCCCACGCGATCGCGCGGGAGTTCGTCGTGCTCGACAACTTCTACGTGGACGCCGAGGTCAGCTTCGACGGCCACGCCTACTCGACCGGCGCCTACGCCACCGACTTCGTCGAGAAGATCTGGCCGACCAACTACGGCGGTCGCGGCGCGCGCTACAACAGCGAGGGCGGCGGCGCGATGCGCAACGCCTACGGCAACGTGTCCGCGCCGATGAACGGCTACATCTGGGATGCGGCCGTCCGCGCCGGCGTCAGCGTGCGCAGCTACGGCGAGTTCGCGATGCGCGGCCCCGAGCCCGAGGGCGAAAAGGACTCGGGCGTCGGCGACGTCGTCGCCACCGTGCCCGGCCTCAAGGGCCGCGTCCACCCGAACTACGCGCCCTACGACCTGACAATCCCCGACAACAAGCGCGTGGACGTCTGGCTGGAGGAGTTCAAGCAGTTCGAGCGGAACGGTGAGCTGCCGCGGCTGAACATCATCCGCCTCGGCAACGACCACACGGCCGGCACGCGCGCCGGCTACCCGACGCCGCGGGCGATGGTGGCCGAGAACGACACGGCGCTCGGCCGTATCGTCGAGGCGATCTCGAACAGCCGGTTCTGGAAGGAGTCGGCGATCTTCGTGCTCGAGGACGATGCCCAGGCCGGGCCCGACCACGTGGACACGCACCGCTCGGTCGCCCTGGTGGCGAGCCCGTTCACCAGGCGCGGCGCCGTCGATTCGACGCTCTACGACACGGCCGCGATGCTGCGCACGATCGAGCTGGTTCTCGGCCTGCCGCCGATGAGCAACCTGGACGCGGGCGCCACGCCGATGTACGCCGCGTTCCAGGCGACGCCGGTGCCGACGCCGTTCGCGGCGCGCGCGGCGCGCATCGACGTTCAGGAAAAGAACCGCGCCAACGCGTGGGGCGCCGCGGCCTCGGCCGGGATGTACCTCGCCGAAGCCGACCGCGCCCCCGAACAGTTGCTCAACGAGATCATCTGGAGGTCGGTGAAGGGGCCGGCGGCAATCATGCCGCCGCCGGTGCGCGCCGCGTTCGTGAGAGCGCGGCCGGCCAGACCGGACCAGGACGACGAGTAGTCGGGCCCTGACGCTGAGTAGTCGGGCCCTGACGCTGAGTAGTCGGGCACTGACGCTGAGTAGTCGGGCACTGACGCTGAGTGGTCGGGATTCTCGGCCGGACTTCTCGCCGTAAGCCCCCGACTACTCTGCGAAGAGCTCGACTGCTCTGCGGAAGCTCCGACCACTCTGCGAAGCCCCCGACTTCTCTGCGAAGTGCCCGACTGCTCTGCGGAAGCTCCGACTACTCAGCCAGACCGCTCGATTGCAGGGTGACCTGACCGCCACCTTATCTCTCGTGCCTGTCCCGCCTTTCCAGCCTGTCCACGGCCTTCTCCACGAATCCCGCCCACGCCTGATGGGCTTTCGTCGTCGGGTGAATCGTTTCCCAGAAGAAATAGTCCGACCCGAACTGGTAGGGATCCACGGCGTTGGGCGACACGTCGGTGACGTTCGTGAAACCCCACTTCTGGGGCATTGCGAAGACAGCGTTGGAGGAACCAAAGATGTCCACCACGGATATCGTGATGTCATGATTGGCGGCCGCGAAGTCGCTCACGGCGTCCGAAAGGGCCTGGTTGTACATGACTGAGAGCCAACTGACGTATGCGCAGTAGTCGCTGCCGTTGAGCCTGGAACCCGGCCCCGCTCCCATGTCGGGCAGGTTCAGCACGAGAAAGTGCCTCGCTCCGGCCTGCTTGAGGATCGAAAGACCCGTCATGATGTTCGCAACTGCCGAGCCGGGGACAGTCGGAAGATCCTCGACGGGCGTCACCATGAAATCATTGCCGCCACCTTGGACGATGAAGAGGGAATCGGCCGGGATATGGACCCGGCTGTTCTTGAACGATCGGATCTGATCGAGCACGGTGGGAACGTACGGATAGAAGTACCCGTGGGTGGTGTCGCCTGTCGTGGCTGAGCCGACTGCGAAATCGAGCAGGTTGGCGTGAAGTTGCCTGGCAAGGTACTCGGCCCATACGGGCCCGTTGGAAAAGCGACCCTGCCAGTAATGGAACGGAGACAGGTACTGCTCGATCGGCCCGAGGATCTTCACGAAGTTCCCGTTGTCGGACAGGCTGTCGCCGAACACGTAGATGTTCGACCATTCACCACGCCGGCCATCGTCCGCGGCGCGAACGGGAACGAGGGCGAGAAGGACAACGGCGAGGGACAAAAGAAACGCTCTTCGCTTCATGGAACCTCCTGTGTGCGCGCAGCCAGTCGCTGGCCGCACTGAGGATGCCGGGGACGCGTCTACCTGTGCTTGTCGTTGTCGAAGCGAACCTTGCCCGAGTAGGTGTAGGGCTCCCCGGTGGTGGCCCCGGAGAAGTCGAAGTCACCGCTGATGAGAAAGTCGCCGGACAGGTGAGACAGGGACCCGGTGGAATTGAAGATCTTCGAGCGCCATGATTCGTGCCCTGCGAAGGCGGCGAAATTGCTGAAGTGCCCGGCACCTTCCACATTGGCCACCCAGTTGGTCTGCTTGCCCTTCAGCGTTCCTATGAACGTCGCGTACCCCTCGAAGGAGTAGTCGACCGTATAGGGAGGCGGCAGCGGCATGACATACGTGACCGTTATGACATAGACACCCTCGAGATCGCCGTGCAGCTTCCAAATCAGCACATGGCCCGGGTTTACGAAATTCCCGTTCCGGTCGAAGTAGTAGTCCGTGCTCTGGACCCATTGAACGTACTCGACCGCGCCGCTGACCCGGACACCGTGGTCGGGCCCGTTGGGCGGTCCTGGGGCCGCTCCGAGCCCGGCCGGGGTCAGGCCCAGGCCTAGCACGAGCGTGACCGCAGTCAGGACGAGAGCGACCCGCGCGAACCTGGCGAATTTCATAGACTCCTCCTCACCCCCTAATGCGCAGTCCGGCCTCGAAAACGGAAACGGGCTCCCAGGCCCCTCGTGGCGCCCGGAGCGAGAAACCTGCGCCGACTGGCCGCCACGGCCTTACAATCCCCGAATCCGGGTGTTCCGACCGTGGTTGTGGCAGGGGATTCCATGACCGGACGCTCCCCCAGCGAAGTGACCGGGCTCCTCCAGGACTGGCGCCGCGGCGACCAGGCCGCCCTGGACAGGATCATTCCCCTGGTCTACGACGAACTGCACCGGCTCGCGCACATCTGCATGATGGGCGAGCGCCCGGAACACACCCTGCAGACGAGCGCTTTGGTCAACGAGGCCTACCTTCGGCTGATCGACGCACGCGCGGTCGATTGGAAGGACCGCGCTCACTTCCTGGCTATCTCCGCCAACGTGATGCGCAGGATCCTGGTGCAGTTCGCCCGGTCGCGCGCCGCACAGAAACGGGGAGGCGGCACGCTGAAGGTGGTCTTCGACGAGGCCGCCGTCCCCGCGGCGGATCGGGGCGCGGACCTCGCCGCGCTGGACGACGCCCTGACGACGCTGGCGGGCATCGACTCCCGAGAGGCGAAGGTGGTGGAGCTGCGTTTCTTCGGCGGGCTGAGCGAGAAGGAAGCCGCCGAGGTGCTGGGCGTATCGGACCGCACGGTGAGGCAGGATTGGAATCACGCGAAGGCCTGGCTCCTCGGTGAGCTCAAACGCGGGGCGCAGCCATGAATGCCGACCGCTGGCAGCAGATCAAGCAGATCTACAGCGACCTACTGGAGCTCGACCCGGCCGGGCGCAAGGCCTTTCTCGATGAAGCCTGCGCGGACGACGAGGCGCTCAGGGCCGAAGTCGAGCGCCTGCTCGCCAGTCGGGCGGAGGCCGAAGACCTCCTCGAACGGCCCGCGATCGTCGTGGCGGCCGAGGTTCTCGCCCGCGAACAGGCGCTGGCCGCTCCGGACAACCTGGTCGGACGCACCATCTCCCATTTCCGCATCGTCGAGGAGATTGGCGCCGGCGGCATGGGTGTGGTGTGCCGCGCCTGGGACGAGCGCCTCGAGCGGGATACCGCCGTCAAGTTCCTGCCAGAGGTCTTCGCCACAGACACCGAGCGGCTGGCGCGGCTGGAACGAGAAGCCAAGATCCTGGCATCGGTGAGTCATCCGAATGTCGCGGCGATCTTCGGCCTCGAAGTGGACGGGGACCGGCGTTTCCTCGTGATGGAATACGTCGAAGGAGAAACGCTCGCCGTGAAGCTGGCCAGAGGTCCGCTGGCGCTCGAGGAGGCGCTTGAGATCTGCCGCCAGATCGCGGAGGGCGTCGAGGCCGCGCACGAGAAGGGCGTCATCCACCGCGACCTGAAACCCGCGAACGTGAAGATCACACCCGACGGACAGGTGAAGGTCCTGGACTTCGGACTCGCCAGGGGACTGTCGGGCGAGATGTCGCCCACCGACGGGTCACCTTCTCCTGCGACACCCGGCGCGCGCACCCATCCCGGGATGATTCTCGGCACCGCGGCCTACATGAGCCCGGAGCAGGCCAAGGGCCGGCGACTGGACAGGCGGACCGACGTCTGGGCATTCGGCTGCATCCTCTACGAGTGCCTGACGGGCAAGCGGGCTTTTACAGGGGATTCGGCCGCGGAGACGCTGGCTGCCATCCTCACTGGCGAACCTGACTGGTCGGCGCTGCCCGTGGACGCCCGCGCCAGGATCCAGCCGGTCCTCGAGCGCTGTCTGCAAAAAGACCTGAAGCTCCGCTACCGGGATATCGCGGACGCCTCGCTCGCGCTCGAAGGGAACCTGGTGGCTCCCTCCGGACCCAACGCCGCTCACCGGCGACTCTCGACCGCGTGGCTGGCCGCCGCCGCGGTTGCCATCCTCGTGGCCGGCGCGGTTGCAGGCGTGGTGCTGACACGGTATGCCAGTCCCGGTTCAGCGTTGCCGGTCGTGAGATCGACCATCAAGGTCGAGCCGGGCCGCTGGCTCGACGGCATGCGCAGGGAGATGGACAGAGAGCGCCCGAGCCGCACGGCCATGGCGATTTCGAGCGACGCTGCGTTCATCGTCTACAGCGCGATCGAGGAGAGCCCCGGCCCACAAGCGAAGCCCCGGTTGTATATGCGGAGGATGGACCAGACGGGAGCAAAGCCCATCACCGGGACGGCAGGTGGCATCAACCCCTTCCTGTCACCCGACAACCGCTGGGTGGGATTCTGGGCGGACCGCAAGCTGATGAAGGTACCTCTCGAAGGCGGCGTGCCGTTTCAGTTGTGCGAGGCGGCCGAGATCTTCGGGGCCAGTTGGGGTCCTGACAACACCATCGTGTTTGCAGCGGGAGGAACCTCGGGGCTCTCGAGCGTTTCCGCCGACGGTGGGAAGCCGGAGGCTCTGACGACGCCCGATCCAAAGCGTGAGGAGGCGAGCCACCGCCTGCCATCCTGGCTCCCAGATGGGAAGACCGTGCTGTTCACCGTCATGCGGCACGGCTGGGACACGCAGCCCAGGCTTGCCCTGCTTCGGCTCGACACCCGCGAGTGGCATGTCCTGCTCCAAGATGCCTCTCACGCGAGCTACGTTTCCACGGGACATCTGGTGTTCCTCAGGCAAGGCACGCTCATGGCGGCCCGATTCGACCCGGCCAGGTCGGAGGTTGTAGGCCAACCGGCCCCCCTCGTGGAAGACGTCATGCAGGCCTTTGCGACCAGCCTGCAATTCAACACGGGGGCCGGTCAGTTCGCGGTTGCCGACTCAGGGGCGCTCGTCTACGCAGCGGGCGGCGTACTTCCCGACAAGCAGCATTCGCTCGTCTGGGTGGACCAGCAAGGGACCGAGCAGCCTGCGACGCCCTTGCAGAAGCCCTTCTTCGCTCCGCGTCTCTCGCCGGATGGCCAGCGAATTGCCTACGCGACCATGGGGCGCGAATGGCGCGTCTGGGTCTACGACCTGAGCACCGGCGCCAACAGTCAACTGATCACCCAAGGCTGGGCCGAATACCCGATCTGGACTCCCGATGGTAAGCGGATCCTCTTCGCAGGGCGGCACGGAGCCCTGAACCTGTTCTCGCAACCTTCCGACGGCAGCTTGCCGATCGAACGCCATACGACGAGCCAGCACGAGCAAGTCCCGGGATCATGGTCTTCGCTCCCAAGCGGGCAAACACTCGCTCTGGTTGAAGACCGCGTAGACGGAGGCGCCAAGATCCTCTTGATGGACGCGCGCTCGGGACGCGTGCGGCCTCTCCTGGATTCGCCGTTCAGTGAATGGTTTCCCGAGTTCTCGCCGGACGGCCGCTGGCTGGCCTACACGTCTGATGAATCGGGTCGCGGTGAGGTCTACGTGAGGCCCTTTCCGGGGCCGGGGATGAAACACCAGGTGTCGAACGAAGGGGGCTTCCAGCCGCTGTGGGCGAGAGACGGGAAGCAGCTCTTCTATCGTATGAACGATCAAGTGTGGGCTGCGGACGTCCGAACCGACGGCGGCTTCGCAACCAGCAAGCCACACCTGCTGTTTGAACGGGCGGGATACGGGCGGGGATCTCCCGTACGCAATTACGATCTGTCCATGGATGGGCAGCGATTCCTGATGGTCAAGCTCGAACAAACCAGGCCCACGCCCGTCACCGAGATGGTCCTCGTCCAGAACTGGTTCGAGGAACTCAAGCGGCTCGTCCCCGCACGAAAGTAGGAGACGCCACATCTTGCGATCTTGGGATCTTGCGATCGTGCGAAGTGAACCGGCGCGGCGATCGGGAGATCGCCAGATCCTGACATCGCACGATCGCAGGATGATCTGACGGTCGTTCTCTCACTTCTTTCTGGCGAGCGCCTGGCAGTAGAGGACCAGGTAGTCCACCTGCTGCGCGGTCAGCGTGCGTCCCCAGGGAGGCGAGAGGGGCGAGCGCCCGACCGCCGCGCTCCCTTCCATGATGACGCGGCGGACGTACGCCGGGTCGGCCATCGCCTTCGACGTCGAGAAGTCGGGCGGCTGGGGGGAAAGGGTGGACGCATTCTGCCCGTCGCCCTTGCCGGCGTCGCCGTGGCAGGTCGCGCAATACTGCGCGAAGACCGGCCGGCCGAGCGACTCGGCGTAGGTGAGCCCGACTTGCTGCTCTTCCGCCCTCAGTGCGTCGATGACCGGCTCCTGGGCGGGAGGGGCGGGCCGCCGGCACGCGGCCAGCGAGGTGAGGGCGACGATCGCCGCCAGGCGGCGCGCGCGCGTCATTTCGGCCTCCCGTTCTTCGACGCCGCCGGTCCGGCAGCGGGCGCCGGCCCGACGCCGAGCGACATGATGTAGGCGGTCAGGTCGCGGATATCCGGCGCCGAGAGGCCGTAATTCGGGTCGACGGTCCCGGGCTTCTGCCGCTGCGGGTCGGACAGCCAGGTCGCGACCCACCCCGCCTTGAGCCGCTTGCCGGTGTTCGACAGGTCGGGACCGACGTAGCCGCCGCTCAGGCCGACCTGGTGACACCCGGCACAACCCAGCTCACCGAAGCGCTGCTGTCCTCGGCGCGCGTCAGCCTGTTCGAGGCCGGCGAAGCGCCCGTCGATCGCGTCGTCCACGAAGACGGTCGAGAAGTAGTCGGCGATCGTCTTCGCCTCCTCGGGCAGCATGTGAAACTGCGGCATGCGGGCCTCGACGCTCACTCGGACGGCGCCGGGGTTCAGCAGGTAGCGCACGATGTAGTCGCGCTGCAACTGGCTCCCGATGCGGTCCAGAGGAACCGTCGACAGGTCACCCCCCGTGCCCTGGATCCGGTGGCAGCTCAGGCAGCGATAGCGCCTGACCAGCTCTCCGAACTGCCCTTGCGGGCGGTAGGCGGGCGGCGACGACGGCCTCACGACGCGCGAAGCCGGCAGGTCGTTCTGGTGCAGCCCGGCCAGGGCGACGGTGACCGTCGCGGCCTGCACCGGGGTGAAGTCGAACGTCGGCATCAACGACGGGGAACCGAGGCCGTCGGGGTGCAGGAGCTTGACGAAGATGTAGTTGTCGGTCGTGTGGCGGGCGCGGCTGTTCCCGTACGTCAACTGGTCGGGGTCGCGGTCGGCGACGCCGGCCAGGCTCGGGCCGAACTTTCCGGAGTTCGCGATGCCCGTGAGGCGATGGCAGCTGTAGCAGCCCCGCGCAATGAACGTGTTCCGCCCCGCGGCCACGGCCGTCGCGTCCTGGAACGACGGGAGCGGCGGCTCGGGGCCGGCCCCTCCGCTCGTGTAGTTCTGCAGCAGGAACGAGGCGAGATCCCTGACCTGGTCGTCGGTGAGGCGATACTCGAGCATCGCGGTCTCGGGCTGATCGCGATACGGGTCCTTGAGGAAGCCGAAGAGCCAGTCCCGCCGCACCTTGTCGCCGACCACCGTCAGTTCCGGCCCCATCGTGCCGCCGCGCCCGTTCACGGCGTGGCAGCTGACGCACCGGAGTTCGCCGAACAGCGCCCGCCCGTTGTCGGAGTTCGCGCGCGACCAGTCGACGCCGGCGCCGGCCGACGGCACCTGCGCCTGCTGGGAGAGCAGGAACGCCTGCAGGCCGGCGATCTCGTCCGACTTGAGCCGGAAGTTGCCCATCTTGGAGCCCGGGAGCGTGGCCTTCGGGTCCTTCAGCCACGCGCGCAGCCAGTCAGGCCGGACCTTGAATCCCTCCGACTCGAGGGATGGACCGCTGAAGGTCAGGCCCTGGAACCCGGGGATGTCGTGGCAGGCGACGCAGCCCGACGCCACGATGAGCCGGCGGCCGGCGGTCAGCCTGGGCGCGTCCGGCGTGTCGATCGACTGGTGGCAGCTGCCGCAGCTGGCTTCGATCGTCTCGAGCGGCCGCATCGGGCGCTCGACAAACGGGATCGGCTGGTGGGCCGCGTCGCGGTAGTCGGTCGCCTGGCCCTGTCCCTCGTGGCAGACGGTGCAGCCGTACCGCTCGGTCGGGTGTGTGGTGAGCCAGGTGCCGCCGTGAGTGCGGAACGGCTGCGGCGCCGCGCTGAACACGGCGTCGTCGATGCCGAGGTGGCACGTCGTGCAGCGATCCACCCGCTGCAGGTCCGGCAGCCAGATCTGGCGGGGGCCGTCCACCGGCGACGCCTGCGCCAGTTGGTGGGGGTTCTCCAGCTTCGCCTCGAGCGCGCGGAACGTCGCCTGGTAGCGGCGCCACTCGGCGCCCTGCTCGCCCAGGTAGACCCAGGAGAACACCGCCAGGAACGCGACGCCGAGCAGCGCGAACGCGGCGTGGGCGGACGCGGGCGCGTGTTGAGGTTCACGCATGGCTGGTACCGCCGACGGCCTCTGGCGTCACCGCCATGGCCACACCCAGGCCCAGTACGGGCCCCGGAAGAAGGTTCCGATCACCGTCAACGCGGAGAACAGGAGCACCGCGACCAGGAAGATGGTGTTGGCGACCCGCCGCTCCGGCGCGAACCACCGGCCCGCACCGTGCGGATTGCGGTCGACGTAAGGCAGCGCGAGCAGCGTCACGACCAGCAGGGCTGGCACGATCACGCCGCCGACCAGCGCGGAGTAGTGCACCAGTTCCTGCAGCCCCAGGAAGTACCACGGGGCCTTGGCCGGGTTCGGCGTCCGGGTCGGGTCGGCCATCTCCTCGAGCGGAGCCATGAACACGAGCGAGATGAGGTGCAGGACGATCACGACGCCCAGCGCGACCAGCGCCTCCCGGTAGAGCAGGTGCGGCCACGCGAACACCTCGTCGTCGGGGTCCCGCGACTCGACCGACACCGTGGGCCGCCGGGTCAGCGCCATCAGGCCGTACGTGCGGGTCGAGGCGGGGAATCCGCCGTCCGTCTCCGTCTCCACCGTCGCGGCCGCAGCCGGCGCGCCGCTCAGGCCGTCCTTGCGGACCCTCCAGATGTGCAGCGAGAGGAGGACCAGCATGGCGAGCGGCAGGATGACGCAGTGGAGCACGTAGAAGCGCAGCAGCGTCATCGGCCCGATCACGGTGCCCGCGAGCAGCAGGAACTTCAGCCGGCGGCCGATGACGGGCGTGTACGCCGCGATGTTGGTGCCGACGGTGATCGCCCAGAACGCCAGCTGGTCCCACGGCAGCAGGTACCCGGTGAACGACAGGGCGAGCGTCAGCAGCAGCAGGGCGACGCCGATCACCCAGTTGAACTCGCGCGGCGCCTTGTAGGAGCCGGTCAGGAACACCCGGCACAGGTGCAGGAAGACGACCAGCACCATCGCGTGCGCCGACCACCGGTGCAGGTTCCGCAGCACGACGCCATAGGTGACGACAAACTGCAGGTCCTTCATGCTGCGGTACGCCTCGTTCGGGTACGGGACGTAGTTGAGCATGAGCGCGAGGCCGGTCAGCGTCAGGATCCCGAACAGGAGGGCCGACACCAGCCCGAGGCCGAGCGTGTAACCCGCCTTCAGGCTGTGCCGCGACACGCGAGCGGGGTGGATGTGGAGGAACAGGCTCGAGATCATCGAGGCGGCGCGGTCCTTGTCGGTCCGCGGCCACCCGATGCGCCACACCGACTGGCGGACGGCCGTCGCCCACCGGATCGCCCGCCGCGTCACCGTCGTGTCCACCTGGTCGGCCACTCGTCCCTCGCGTTCCTGCGCGCGCCGCCGCCTTCCGCCGTCCGCGTCGCGGCTACGCGCGCAACCTGAAGTCGGGCCCCACGGTCCGATCGAGATCGACGACCAGGTCGCCGCGCGGCGACAGGGTCAGGGCGAACCAGTTCAGCGGCGCGGGCGCGGGCCCGCGAATCACGCGGCCGTTCTCGTCGAACCGGCTGCCGTGGCACGGGCACTCGAACCCCCAGCTCGTCCGCTTGACGTTGCACCCGAGGTGCGTGCAGATCGACGAGACGGCGTAGAACCCGTCGGCGCCGTTGAAGATGAAGAGGCGGTTGTCGGCGAGGAACGTCGCCGTCTGCGGCGGGAACTGCGCCGGCGGGCCGACGCTGAAACGCGACGGCGGCTCGTAGAGCACGTTGGGCACGAGGAAACGGAACGTACTGACCAGGAAGCCGACGCTGGCGGCGGCGATCGACGCGCACCCGACCCAGAAGAAGCCGCGACGGTCCAGGGTACGGCTCAGGCGGTCCAGCGGGCTCATCGGCGCGTCTCCTGCATCCGCTCGGCGAACAGCCCCAGGGCGGTCCCGGGCGATTCATCCAGCTCCAGCATTTCCATCGTGATCGCCCCTGTCGGGCAGCGCTCGGCGCACAGGCCGCAGCGAATGCAGCGCTCCTCGTCCTTCACGATGGCCCCGGCGTCGGCGTCGGCGCCGAGGGCCGCGCGGATGGCCTCGAGCTCCGCCGTTCCCCGGAGCCGCGCGATCGGGACCAGCGCCAGGCACGCCTCCGGGCAGATCTCCACGCACCCGCTGCACAGGATGCACCGCTCCGAATCGAAGACCGTCTCGACGTGGCACCACAGGCACCGCGACGCCTCCAGGCGCGCCTGCGCTTCGCCGTACCCTTCCTCCACCTCGCGGAAGCCGGTCCGGCGCGCGACGGGCAGCGCCGGCACCTGCTGGCGGGGGATGCGGTCGTAGGGATCGCCGGCGCGGTGGAGCTCGATCGCCCGGAACCAGGCCCGGGCCCGCGGCACCAGCGAGCCGCCCAGGTGCTGGTGAATGGCCAGGGCCGCGCGCTTGCCGTCGGCCACCGCGTCGATCACGATGCGCGGCCCGAAGGCCAGGTCCCCGCCGGCGAAGACCCCCGGCATGGTCGTCGCGAGCGTGACCGGGTCCACGGCGACCAGCCCTCGCGGAGTGATCTCGATCTGCGCGTCCGCCGACAGGCATTCGGTGTCGGGCTGCTGGCCCACGGCCAGGATCACCGTATCCGCCTCGACCCGTTTCTCGCTGCCTGGCACGAACGTCGGATTGAAGCGGCCCCGCTCGTCGAAGACCGACGCGACGTCCAGCGTTTCGACCGCCGTCACCCGGCCGGCCGCTCCCACCATGGACTTCGGGCCCCGGCCCGGGAGCAGCGTGATGCCTTCCTCCTCCGCCTCGCGCACCTCGTCGGGGTGCGCGGGCATCTCGCTCCGCGCCTCGAGCGAAACCAGCTGAACCCTCCGGGCGCCCAGCCGGAGCGCGGTCCGGGCGGCGTCGATGAAGGCGTTGTCGTAGCCCCACGAGTGCAGGAGGTCCCGGGCGCCGGAGGGCAGCGCGGCCGGCGTGTCCTCGGGCGAGTAGCGCAGCGCGGTCCGCGCCACGTCGATGGCGACGTTGCCCCCTCCCACCACGACGACGCGCTCGCCGAGCGTGACGTGATAGCCCAGGTTGGCGTTGAGGAGGAAGTCGACGCCGTTGATCACGCCGTCCAGGTCGGCGCCCGGGATGCCGAGGCCGCGGCCGCGCGAGGCGCCGAGGCCGAGAAACACCGCCGAGAACCCGTTGCGCCGCAGGTCGCTCGCCGTGAAGTCGCGCCCGAGCCGCCAGTTGAGCCTCAGCTCGACGCCGAGCGCGAGGACGCGGTCCACTTCGGCCCGGATGATGTCCCGCGGCAGGCGGTATTCCGGAACGCCCTGGTAGAGCATGCCGCCGACGACCGGCGCCGCGTCGAAGATGGTGACCCGGTAGCCGAGCAGCGCGAGATCGTGGGCGCACCCGATCCCGGCCGGCCCGGCCCCGACCACGGCGACCCGCGCCGCGCCGTCGGCGGCGCCCGCCGCCAGCCCGAGCGGGACGAGCGGGAACGGCGCGGCCGTACCGAACGCGCTCTCGACGCCGTGCCGCTCGGTGACCGTGCGCTTGAGCGCGCGGATCGAGATCGGCTCGTCGATGAGCCCCCGCCGGCACTTCGTCTCGCACGGGTGCGCGCAGATGCGCCCGCAGGTCGAGGCCAGGGGGTTGGGCGCCCGGGCGATCGCGTATCCGCCCGCCGTGTCCCCGACGCCGATCGCGCGCACGTATCCGCCCGCGTTGGTGCGGACGGGGCACGCGCTCCTGCAGGGCACCAGGTCCAGGAAGTACTGGAGGCCCGGCACCACGGTGAGATAGTTGCGCCCGGTCGCCGGGGCCTCCGCCACCGCTTACCTCCCGAGCACGAAGTCAACGACCGCGCCGCGCCCCGCCTCCACCGTCACCGGCTTCGGCTGCGCCTTGAGCTTCTCGTGCCAGACCGCGACCACGTACTTGCCGGGCGGCACGTCGCGGATCTCGTAGTGCCCTTCGCGGTCGCTCACCGCGAAGTAGGGGTTCTGGAGCACCACGACGAACCCCTCCATCTCGGGGTGGATGCGGCACAGCTGGGTGTAGGCGCACGGGAACTTGGTGCACTTCGAGAACACGTAGTCCTTCGACTGCCCCTCGGGCCAGGTGCCGAGGTTGTACTTCTCGTAGTCGGGCGAGAAGACGTTGTGGGGCGTCGGGTCGGAGTTCACGAACTTCACCGTCGTGCCGGCCATCACCGGCAGGACGTGGGGGATGAACTGCATCTTTCTCTGGTCCATGGTCACCGGGCCGGCGGGCTTCCCGGCGGGCGCCTCCTGGAGATAGACGACCGCATCGGCGCTGGAGCTGAGGCCGGTGGCCTTCACGGTGCCGGAGATGTTCGACCCGGCTCCGGCGACCCGATCGCCGGACGAGAGGAACACCACGGCCGAGAGACCGACGACGACGGCGAACAGGCGATAGCTGCGCATGAGGGAACCTCCTCAACCAAGATAACGCCGTGCCCGGTCAGAAAGCGAAGCGAATGAGCGCGTTGAGCGAGTGATTCTCGCCCGTGCGCAGGTCCCGCTGGTACTCGACCATCGCCTTGACGTTGGCCCGGATGAGCGCGCTCAGGTTGAACACTCCCGACCGCAGGCTGGGGACGCTCGGGTCGCCCACCTTCACCGTCTCGTACCGCGCCGAGGCCATCAGCCACGGGTAGATGACGTAGTCGGCCTGGACAAACGCCGAGTCGTAGGTCGGCTGCCCCTGCCCGAGGAACGCGCCGCTGTCCGGGTTGAACTGCTGGATGGTGTCGGAACCGTGGACGTAGGCTCCGAACACGTTCAGGTCGCGAAAGTAGGCGCTGGCATAGACGCCCGTGCGCAGGAAGTGCGCGTCCTGCAGGTTGACCGTGGAGTCGTCGAAGGGGACCGGGTAGTTGATCCCGCTGCCGTCGCCCCGGTAGACGAAGACGCCGACCCTCACCGAGTCGTCGCGCCAGTTCTCGGCCGGCGCCTCCCGGCCGCCCATGTCGCCGTCGAGCCCCATCCCGCCGAACTTGTAGTCGAGGCGCGCGTAGAAGTCCTTGCTGTTGTTCCCGTCGAACTGGCCGTTGGATCCGGGAGAGATGCCGTTGGCCACGCCCGCCACCCACAGCACCCGGTGGTTGATGATGCCGTAGCCCTCGATCCCGCGAACCCGGTCCGGCAGCGAGATGGGCTGCGGGCTGATGTCGCCGGCGAGGCCGACGCCGCCGCGCAGGCCGATCGGGTTGTAGGCGAACACCGAGTCGATGGCCGCGTCGGTCGAAATCCACATCTCCTGGAAGCCGTCCGCGAGGTTGGGCGCGAACTTCCCGATCCGGATGTGGATGAGATCCTCGCGCCCGAACGGCGAGTCGAACTGGAGCCGCGCGTGCTCGAGCTCGACGCTCGACGACCCGTCGGGGTTCTCGGCGAACGTCACCTCGCCCAAGTAAGAGATGTGGTCGCCCAGCGTGCCGGCGCCGAAGATGTTCGCTTCCTGCGGGAACTGGAAGTCGTTCTTGATGCTGGTCACCGTTCCGTCGGGGTTGAGCGTGGAGCTGTTGACCACCGCCATCTTGACGTTCACGGCCAGGGGGACGGCGCTCGCGATCTCGCCGGGCCAGACCGCCCTCGGCCACAGGCGTTTATAGGCCGGAGCGCCGAGACTGACCGGCTTCTCCTTGACCATGTCCTCGGTCTCGCCGGGCATCCGGTAGCCCTTCAGCCGGAAGGCTTCGCCGAACGCGTTCAGCTTCGGGAACATCGTGTGGCACGTCTGGCAGCTGGTCTGGTATTTCCGGGCGAAGGCCGGCACGCCCTCGGCTGCCGCGGAACTCAACATGAGGGCGGCAATGGCGAGAACCGAACCCTGCCACCAGCTCTTGCGCTGGACTTCCGGGCGAACGCTCATCATGTGCCCTCCACGTCGATCGGCGACGGCGTCTCCGTGTTCTCCTTGGCAACAATCGCGCCGGCGCCGCGCGCCGCCCGTCGATCGGCAAACTGCCAGTGGGACATCGATCTAGAGGAAGACGGCGAGAACGCCTGAGAGGTCAGCGATACGGCGGGGTTGTCAGAAAATCGGACAAGCGACGGACAACGGGTGTTGTGTCAGTCGTTTGCGGGGCGTGTCCGAACGCCGGGCATGGCGGAGACCGCGTCCACTTCTTCCAGCTTTCTGTAGAGCGTGTCGCGCGAGATTCCCAGCAGTTGGGCCGCCTGTCGCTTGTTGCCGCGGGTCCGGCGCATCGCCTCCGCGATGGCCCACGCCTCGAGCTCATCGAGCCGGAGGGGCAGCACACCCGCCTCCTTCAGCCCGTTTCCGTCTGGCGATGGCCCCCGGCGCCGCAGCCAGCCGCGGACGTCGTCGACGCCAATCGTCCTGCGCCCGCCGGCGAGCGTGACGGCGACGCCTTCGACCAGGTTCTGCAGTTCGCGGACGTTCCCGGGAAACGATTGCTGCGCCATCAGATCGAGCGCGGTCCGGTCCACCCCGTCGATCGGGATGCCGCGCTCGCGCAGGCGCTGGATCGTGGCGTCGACGAGCAGCGGGAGGTCGTCCATGCGCTCGCGAAGCGGGGGAAGGTCGATCACCAGGACCGAGAGCCGGAAGAACAGGTCCTGCCGCATCGCCCCCCCCTTCATCGCGGCCAGCGTCCTGTTGCTGGCGGCGATGATGCGGGTGTTTACCCGGCGGCTCTCGAGCCCGCCGACGGGGCGGACTTCTCCGTCCTGGAGGACTCGCAACAACTTGGCTTGAGAATCGGCGGGCAGTTCGCCCACCTCGTCGAGGAAGAGCGTGCCGCCGTCGGCCGCCACGAAGAGGCCGGGGTGATCGGCGCCCGCCCCGGAGAACGCCCCGCGGCGGTGGCCGAAGAGCTCGCTCTCGAACAGGTCCCGCGGAAGGGCCGCGCAGTTGACCGGCACGAACGGCTTCGACGCGCGGCGGCCGTTGGCGTGGATGGCCCGCGCCAGCAGTTCCTTGCCGGTGCCGGTCTCGCCGACCAGCAGGACCGGGGTGTCGCTCCGTGCGGCCGCCATCGCGCGCTCCAGCGCGGGCCGCATGGAGGCCGAACGGCTGAGGATCCGGTCGAACCCGAACGTGTCGGCGACCAACTGGTGGAGCGCGGCGAGCCGGTCGCGCATGTCGGCCGCCTCGAGGATGCGCGCCACCTCCTTGCAGAGGACCTCGGGCACGTAGGGAACCGGCACGAAATCCTCCGCCCCGCGGCGCATCGCCTCGGTGGCGTCGGCGACGGTCGGCTGTTCGCAGAGCAGGAGGATGGAGACGTCTGGCCGGCGTTCGCGGGCGGCCTCGAGCAGGTCGAGCACGCGCTCCGCGACGCTCTGAACCAGGATGAGCACGCGGATCGAAGGCCGGCGCACCAGCACCGTCAGGAGGTCGAGCGGCTTGGCGGCCGTGACCTCGAGGGGGTGGCTTGCCAGCAGGTCGCACAAGCCCGCCCGCAAATCACCGTCCGCGGCGGCGATGAGGATCCGCGCGTCCACCTCGGTGCCCGATCAAGTCCGAAAATTGAGGTCTGATCGATGGTAACACAGCGGACAACAGATGGGCTGGAGGGGCGGCGCACGGCTGAAGCCGTGCGCTATCCGGTCGTTCTTGCATCAGATAGCGCAGGGCTTCAGCCCTGCGCGGCGGCGCGGGCCGGAGGGTTGGCCGTAAGCCGACTCCTTCAGCTCCTCCACCCCATCTCCCTCAGCTTGCGGTAGAGGTTCCGCTCGCTGATGCCGAGTGTCTTCGCCGCCTGGCCGCGGTGGCCGTGGACGGCGTCGAGCACCCGGCGGATGTGACCGCGCTCGAGCTCTTCGAGCGTCGGCAGCGGGTCCGCCGAGGCGGGAGGCTGTTCCTCCGGCCGGCGCCTGATTGCGGCCACGAGGTGCTCGGGCCGCACTTCGTCGCCGTCGCACAGGACCAGCGCTGCCTCGATGGCGTGCTTCAGCTCGCGGACATTTCCCGGCCAGTCGTGGCCGCGCAGCATCTCGAGCGCCGCCTCGCCGATCCGCTTCCGCCGGTCGAACCGCTCGTTGAGCTGGGCGACGAAGTACCGGGCCAGCAGGTCCACGTCCCCGTTCCGCTCGCGAAGCGGCGGCAGGTGCAGCGAGATCGTGCTGAGCCGGTAGAAGAGGTCCTCCCGGAACAGCCCCTGCCTGACCATCGCGGGAAGGTCCCGGTTGGTGGCGGCGAGCAGCCGCACGTCCACGCGAATCTCCGCCGTCCCGCCCACGCGCCGGAAGGTGGACGTGTCGAGCACGCGCAGCAGCTTCACCTGCGTGGGCAGAGAGACTTCGCCGATCTCGTCGAGGAAGATCGTGCCGCCGTGCGCCACCTCGAACAGGCCGGACTTCGCGCGGTCGGCCCCGGTGAACGCCCCGCGCTCGTGGCCGAACAGCTCGCTCTGGAGCAGGCTCTCCTGCAGCGCCGCGCAGTCGACGACGACAAACGGCTTCTCGCGGCGCGGGCTGCGGGCGTGCACGAGCTTGGCGACGATCTCCTTGCCGGTCCCGGTCTCGCCTGTGATGAGCACGGCCGAGTCGGCCGCCGCCACGCGCCCGATGAGGTCGGCCAGGCGGCGGAACGCCGGGCTCTCGCCGACGAACACGCGGCCGAGATCGGGCGGCGTCAGACCCCGCTCGAGCAGCGTCGCGCGCCGGTTCAGCGAGTGGCGCTCCAGCGCCCGCTCGAGTCGCACCTCCAGCTCGTCGAGCGGGCATGGCTTGGAGATGTAGTCGAACGCGCCGGCGCGGATCGCCTCGATGGCCGTGTCGATCGAGCCGTGGCCGGTGAGCATGATCACCTCGCTCGCGGGGCTCGCCGTGCGAAGGCGGTCGAGCACCTGCAGGCCGGTCATGTCCGGCAGGTTGAGGTCGAGCAGCACCACCTGGGGCTGCGTCTCGGCCACCGCGCGCAGCGCCTCGCCGCCCGACGCGGCGCCGCTCACGGTGAACCCCGCGCGCCCGAGCTCCATGGCCATCACGCCGCGGAACGCGTCGTCGTCGTCGACGAGCAGGATCGTCGGTCGCGGCTTCACGTCCTCGCCTCCTCCATCGGAGCGCCTGGCTCGAAGGCGGGCAGGGCGATTTCGAATGTCGACCCGGACCCGACCTCGCTCGCGACGGTGATGTCGCCGCCGCACGCCTTCACGAAGTTGAGCGAGAGGAACAGGCCGAGCCCCGTCCCCCCCTTCCGCATGCTGCAGAACGGCTCGAAGATCTGCTTCAGGTGCTCGGGCGGGATGCCGCAACCGTTGTCGCGGACCCGAACGCGCGCCGGGTCCCCGGCCTCGGCGGTGACCGTCACCGTTCCGCCGCGCCGGCAGGCCTGCACGGCGTTGATGAGCAGGTTGATGACGGCGTGCTGCAGCGACGCCTCGTCGGCGCGCACGCGCAGGCCCGGCGGCGCGCCTTCGACGGCCAGGGTGACGCCCGACGCCCGCGCCGTCGGCTCGACCAGGCGCGCCGAGGCGGAGACCACCGCGTCGAGTTCCACGATGTCGCCGGGCGACGACTGGCCGCGGGCCATCCGCAGGAAGTGCTGCGTGATGCCGCGGCACCGCAGGATCTGCTCGCGGGCGATCGCCGCGCTGTCGCCGATCCGGCCGGGCTGAGGGCCGCCGTCCTCCGGCGTCCGCACCTCGCGCAGGATCCCCTCCACGCACGTGAGGACGGTGGCGAGCGGCGTGTTCAGCTCGTGCGAGAAGCCGGAGGCGAGCAGGCCGAGCGAGGCGAGCTTGTGCGACTCGGCCATCGACGCCTCGGCGGCGCGCCGGTCCGAGATGTCGCGCCAGACCTCGACGACGTGGGCGATCCGGCCGTGCTCGTCGGCGATGGGGGAGGCGTGCACCTCTTCCCACCGCACGCGGCCGTCCGGCTCGGTGCGCTCGCAGAGCCGCACCTGCCGCTGCCCAGACTGCAGGCAGGCGAGCGTCGGGCACTGGCCGACCTGGCAGGCCCCGGAGGCGGCGTCGGCGCAGCAGCAGCCGACCAGCGCCTCGCGGCGGCCGCCCGTGCGCGCGAGAAACGCGTCGTTGGCGGCCACGACCGTGCGCGCCCCGTCGAGGACGACGATCCCGTCGTCGATGCTGTTGATGACCGTCTCGAGCCGCTCGCGCTGGTTGCGCACCTCGCCCACCAGGCCGGTGACCGAGTCGGCCATCGCGTTGAACTCGCGGGCGAGCCAGGAGATCGTGTCCGAGCCCTCGTCGGGCACCCGCCGCGCGAGATCCCCCGAGGCGATCTGGCGGGCCGTCGTCTCGAACCGCTGCAGCCGGCGCAGGATGACGAAGCGGACGAGGAAGGCGATCGCGCCGACCAGGACGAGCGTCGCCAGGCCGGTGCCGCCGACCATCCAAACCATGTCGCGGTCGATCGAGGCGCGCACGCTGCCGACGTTCCGGTCGAGGATCAGGATGCCGTTGATCCGGTGCGACGGGTCGTGGCATGGGTAGCAGGCAGGGCGGTTCCTGACGGGCACGACGGTCCTCAGCACCGTGCCGCCGCTCGTTTCCAGCACGCGGCTCGACCCGCGCTGCGCGGGGGGGTACTGGTGGCACGCCTGGCAGGTGGGGGAGCCGGGCCGGAGGTCGGCCGTTTGCGCCAGCGGCACGCTCGAGTAGCGTACGTGGCCGGTGCGGTCGAGGAGCACGACACGCTCGACGCTCGGCTGGCCGCCGAACGACTGGATCATCTGTGCGATGAGCGTCCGGTCGTTCTCGATCATCTGGTGCTCGAGCGCGACGCGGATGAGTTCCCCCTGCGCGAGGCTGGACTCGCGCGCCGTCTCCAGCAGGCTCTGGAAGTGGTGCCGCGAGTAGAAGAACGCCGAGGCGGCCAGCACCGAGGAAACGGCCACGGTGATGCCGACGGCCAGGCCGACGGTGGTCCGGGTGAGTCGAGCTTTCATGCGTCAGGTGGTGTTCGGGAACCCGGCGGCATCGTGACAGAACCTGACGCCTCGCGTCAAATTGGCAGGGGGCGGAGGGTAGCCAGTGGCCAGTGGCTAGTGGTCAGTGGTCAGTCATCCTGGCGCGGCACGTATGGCGTAAGGTGCAAGGCGCAAGGCGTGAGGCGTAAGGCGCCAGCCAGCCAGTCGGAGGCGCTACCTCTTCCTGTGGTCTTCAAGAGGGCCGAACCGGGGATCGTATTCGTTCGGATCGGTCGGCCGGTCGGTCAATCCCAGCGTATTCTGCCGGGCCGGGGGATCGCCGACGAGGCCAGTGCGCTCGAGAGTCTTGAACACGGCCACCATGACGGGGAGGAAGACCACGGCGAAAGCGACGAGCGACAGGCGGTAGCCCCGGCTCACTCCCGGGGCCGGGAACGGGTCGAACGTCCAGTCCCCGTACGTGAGGTAGGCGACCACGGCGGCCGCCGTGAAACCTGCCACGGCTCCGATTGCGCCGGCGACGAGTCCGGCAATCACGCGGGAGGCATACATCGAGAAACCTCCTGAGAGCGGAGGGCTGTATAGTAGCGGACGATCGCTGATGCTTCAACCAGCCGCCTCTCGCGGTCCGACCAGAGGGCGGTGACCACGATGTCACCCTCGGGATCGCGAAGGGCGACCGAGCCGGATGACGAGTGGCCGGGCAATAGACGACCGGCGCCACCTGTGAGGACATTATGACGATGACGCCTTCCGCTCGGCGTGGGCTCAGCGGACTGGAGTTTCTCGTGGGTGCCGCGATCGTGATTGGGCACAACGTCTATCGCGTGGTCCCCAATGAGGTGCCCATCCTCTTCGTGCTCGGTTGGCTCTCGATTCATTTCCGCGACGGAGGATGGAAGAACGTTGGGCTGACGCGTCCAAAATCGTGGGTTTGGATCATCGTCATTGCGGCCGCCGCGGCGGCACTGCGCATCACGCTGGGCAGTTTCGTCATCGAGCCTCTGACGCAACAGTTCTGGCCGCCCATCAAGGCTCCGGCGGGAGCGACGGCCATCTCGGGCGATTGGAAGAACGCGCTGCTGGGTCTCGGACTCGTCTGGACCTTTGCGGCCTTCGGTGAAGAGATGGGCTATCGCGGGTACCTGCTCACGCGAGCCGCCGATCTCGGCCGGCGCGCGACCCTGGCCTACTGGCTTGGCATCATCGCCGTTTCGATTCTCTTCGGCTACGGCCATTACTACAAGGGCCCGGCAGGCATCGTCGATTCCGGCATCGCGGGTTTGATCCTGGGCATTGCGTTCCTCGTCTCCGGCAAGAATCTGTGGACGTGCATCCTCGCTCATGGATTCATCGACACGGTCGCCGTGGCGGCGTACTTTTTCGGATGGGCCAACTAGACGCTGTGCCTCAAGGGGGGAGAGGCCGCGACCCGCCGTGCGGCAACGAGCGCGGGGACGACCATGAGAACCACACCGACGAGAGGCCAGGCGGCGGGCCCTGAGCCTCCAACCCCAGACCGCACCTAGCGTCCCACCGGGCCCCTCGTCTCCTTCCTGGCGCGCGGACGAGGGCTCGTTGCTCCGCCGTCCGTTGAGCGCTTGATGACCGTGGTCGGAGGAATCGCGGAGCGGCCCGGCTGCCACGTTAGACCGACCGCCAGCTTCTCGACCCCGGGTTGCACCGGCTGAGTGGCGCTGACGAAGGCGGGATTGTCGAGGATGTACAGCATGCCGCCCGGTCCCGACGCCGGCCCCGCGACCGGGTTGTAGGTCACGATCGCCAGGCCCGATGCTCCCCATCGGATGAACGCCGCGGGATCGCCGACAAGATTCCCAATCGTCAGCGAGCTCACCGGCGTGAAGTGGGCCTGATCGAAGGAGAGGATTGTGTACTCGCCCGTGCCGTACTGTGACGACGACCGCCCCAGGATGAAGACGCGGTTGAGCGACGAGTCGGGGATGAGGAAGCCCGGCCAGGGGAAGCTCGACACGTTGTACTTGCCCACCTGGCCGCCGGTCGCCGGATCGGTCACGTAGCCGTCGTTGGCGTAGAGGTAGCCGGTACCCCGGTCGAAGTGAATCCTCGCGAAGGTCTGCGGCAGTACACTGTATTCGGTTTGGAGCAGTGTCGCACCGGTCGCGTCCACGCCAATCGTGGACAACTGGAGTCCTCCCGCGGCGTAAAGGACCGAATCGGTGAGGCCCCATTGGAGCCAACCGTACGGGTGGGAAGACGGGGGACGTTGCGGACGGGCGACCGCGTTGTCGAAGATGGTCAGAACCCGGTCCGCACCGGAGAAGTCAGGCGTGTCGAGGATAATCGCGGCCGTCTGCGCCGCATCGGGCGCGGGCTGGATGTCCAGTGCCTTGTACGGTCCCAAAGAGGAGTCTGTGCCGAGACACCAGTTCACCAGCGAATCGAGCGCCGGCACGTGGAATTGCGTAGCGACGTTGGCGATCGCGTAGCCGACGTACCCGAGCGTGCCGTCGCGCGAAATCCGCACGAGAGCGGGGTCGGCCCCGACGCCGGCGACCTTCGAAATGCTGCCGCTGGCGGGGTCGATGGCCACGACCGAATTGGCATACCGGGGATCCAGGCTCCAAACGGGCGCGTAGAGCCGGGAGCTGTGCGCGTCCCACGCGATGTCCGTGCTGGAGAGGTTGCGGACGATCATGCCGCTCGAGACCGGCAGCACCGTGAACGCCATCGAGTTCACGGCATAAGACGAGGTCCCGTTGGCGACGTAGACGGTGGGGGAACTTTCCCGGACCAGCAACGAGGCAGGAACGGCCGCCCGCAGCTCGGTGGAAGAATGGTACGTGGTGGCCAGCGGCTGGTAATTCCAGTAGACGGTGGCGATCGGCTGGAACTCGGAGCCGGAAACCGTCAGAACGAGGTCCGGGCTCCCGACGGTCGCGCTTTCCGGAGCGATCGCGGTGAAGACGGGCACCGGCTGGAGGGCCTGCCCGCCCGTGAAGTCCGGCTCGGCCGATGAATTGATGAACCCCCCGTCGATGAAGTAGAGGGTCCCGACATCACCGCCATTCACGGGAATGGTGTTGAAGGCGACCCCCGCTCGGCCCCAGCGAATCAGGTTCCGCGGCCGGCCCGTGACATCCGGAATCCGGAGGTTCCCGAGCAGGCGGAAGGTGTTCTTGTCGAAGGCACGGACCGTCAGGCCGCGGGACGCAGTGAACTGGTCCGTATCACGAGCGAGGCAGAACACGGTCGGCTCCATCGGATCGGGCAGGCAGGCATAGCGTTCCGTGAAGTCCTGCAGGTTGAGGGCCCCGGCGAGTGTGCCGGTGGACGGCTCGAAGGCTCGGCCGTCCTCGGAGTAGGCTCGCCCGGTGGAGCGGTCGTAGTGGCTCTGGCCGCGGTAGACACCAAAGATGTGGCCGTAATCCCTGCCCATCCGGACGCCCGAAGCATCCACGTTCATCACGTAGAAGTTGTCGTCGGAGTCGGCTCCGTTCTGGCCATACAGCGTGCTGTCGTCCGCGCCCCATTGGAGCCATGTCATGTCCGGGTCGGTGCCGGGTATCGTCGTGGGCCGCTGAACCGTACCGTCGTAGATGGCCACGCCGCCGGTGTCCGGCGAGTCGATCCCGTAGTCGCCGAGAAGAACCGCGAGGGTGTCGGGGCCTACGGGCGCCGCCTGCATCGACAGCGCGATCTGGGGGCCGTGCCAGCCGGGAGGCAGGTTGATCTTCAAGTCGGGAGTCAGGGTGGGCAGCGCCAGGCGCTGAATGGCGTTGGCGCCGTCGAGGCTGACCCAGAGGTGCGACGCGTCGGAGGAAAGGGCGAGCAGGTTCGGGTCGCTGCCCACGGGGACCGGGGTGGTTGTCGTGCCGGTCACCGGATCGATGGCGACCACGCTGTTGCCGTTGGCGCTGGTGCCGGGCAGCGCCGCGTAGATGCGGCCCCGCGAAGCGTCCCACACCATCCCGGCCACGTCCATGTCGATGCTGGTGATGTGATTGGACTGGGCAGGCTGCGTGCCGATCGTGAAGACAACGGCAGTCGAGGTTCCGCCGCCCGGTGCTGGATTGACGACGGTGACATTCGCGCTGCCCGGTGACACGAGGTTCGCCGCCGGCACGCTGGCCGTCAGTTGGCTGCCGCTGACGTAAGTCGTCGTCAGCGGGGCCCCATTCCACCAGACAGATGCGCCGGGGCGGAAGGCGCTCCCCATCACCGTCAGGATGAGGCCAGAAGTCCCGGCCCCTGCGGATGCCGGCGAGATACTGCTGACGGAAGGAACCGTCCCCGCCGGCTGGCTGGGGCCGCCGCCGCACGCGAGCAGCAAGAAGAGCGCGGGGACCACCATGGGCACGACGACCGGCCACCGACACCGCTGTGTGCGCATTCGAGTGGCTCCTGCGTGCGGGCTGACCGCGAACGATCTCGGATTGGCCGCCCGCGCTCACCGCGACTTCCGCGATCGCTACCGGACGAAGTTGGCGTCGTTGAGGATATACAGCATGCCAGCCGGCCCGGTGGTCGGACCCGCATTCGAGTTGTCGGTCACAATCGCCAGGCCCGATGTTCCCCACCGGGTCATCGCCACCGGTTTGCCGACGAGATCCCGAATCGTCAGGGAGCTCACCGACGTGAAGTGGGACTGGTCGAAGGAGAAGATCGTGTAGTCGCCAGTGCCGCTCTGTGACGTCGTCTGACCGAGGATGAAGACGCGGTTGAGCGACGAGTCGGGAACCATGAGGCCCCAGGCGCTGAACCTGCCGACGTGGCCGCCGGTCGCCGGATCGGTCGCGTACCCGTCGTCGGCGTAGAGGTAGCCAGTACCACGGTCGAAATGGATCCTTACGTAGAAGGCCGTCAGGACGCCCTGATCCGTCCTGAGGAGCGTCGCGCCGGTCGCGTCCACGCCAAGCGTATACAGCTCGAATCCGCCGGCCTCGTTTTCCGCCGCGTAGAGGCGCGAATCGGTGAGGCCCCACTGGAGCGTGTTGTACAGCTTGGCGAACGTGCTGGGACGCTGGGAACGGGCGATGCCGTTGTCGTAGACGGCCAGGCCCCGGTTGGCAGGACTGACGCCGGTCGTCGCGCCGAGAGACACGGCGGTCGTCCGTGCCGTGTCCGGCGCCGGCTGGATGTCCATCGCGCTGTACGGTCCATTGAAGGAGTCTGCGCCCAGGCTCCAACTCATCATGGAATCGAGCGCGGGCACGTGGAATTGCGTGACGAGGTTGGCGGCCCGGAAGCCGACGTAACCGAGCGTGCCGTCGCGCGAGACCCGCAGGATGGCGGGGTCCGACGTGACGGCGGCGATCGCCGAGACGCCGCCGGTCGCGGGGTCAATCGCCACGATCGAATTGGGGTACTGGGGATCGGCGCTCCGGACGGGCGCGTAGAGCCGGGAGCTGTGTGCATCCCACACGATGTCCGCACTGGAGAGGTTCCGGGCAATCATGCCGCCCGAGGCCGGCAGCGTCGTGAACGCCAGCGAGTTGGCGGCGTAGAACGAGGAGTTGTAGGCGACGGAAATCGTAGCGGAGCCTTCCTGGGTGAGGCTCGAAGCGGGAACGACCGCCTCCAGCCGGGAGGAGGAGTTATAGGTCGTGACCAGCGGCTCGCCGTTCCAGTAGACCGTGGCCGTGGACTGGAACTCCGCCCCGGAGACCGTCAGGACGATATCCGCGCTGCCCGCGACCGCGCTCTCCGGAGCGATGGCGGTGAGGACCGGCAGCACGTCGGCGGTATCGGCGCCCGTGAAGCCCGGATCGGCCGATGCGTTGATGAACGTGCCGTCGATGATGTAGAGGGCTCCTACGTCGCCCGTGTAGACCGGACTGGTGTTGAAGGCGACCCCCGCACTCCCCCAACGAATCAGGTTCTTCGCGGCGCCAGTCGCATTCGGAATCTGGAGGTTCCCGAGCTGGCGATAGGTGTTCTTGTCGAAGGCACGGAGCGTGTAGCCGCTGCGCGAATAGTCCTGGGCCGCATCACGACCGAGGAAGAAGACGAGGGGTTGCGCCGGATCCGGGAGGGAGGCATAGACGTGGAAGTTCGGCAGGCTGAAGGCTCCGACGACGTCGCCGGTCGCCGGGTCGACGACACGGCCGTCGTCGGCGTAGACCCTCCCGGTGGCGCGATCGTAGTGGCTTTGCTCCCAGAATTCGGGGAAGACGCCGGCGTGCTTCGCGCCCATCCGGACGCCCGAGGCGTCGACGGTCAACGCGTAGAATTCGAAGCCGGTACTGGAGCCGTTCTGGCCATACAGCGCGCTGTCGTCCGATCCCCATTGGAGCCATGTCATTCCGTCAGGGGTTCCGGGGATCGTCGTGGACCGCTGGACGGCCCCGTCGTAGATGGCCACGCCGCCGATGCCCGGCGGGGTGATCTGGCGGTCGCCAAGGATCACCGCGAGGGTATTGGGATTCACCGGCGCCGCCTGCATCGCAACTGCAACTTGGGGACCGTGCCAACTGGGTGGGAGGTCGATCCTCGCGTCGGGAGTCAGGTCCGGCAGTGTCACCCGCTGGATGGCGTTGGCGCCGTCGAGGCCGACCCACAGGTGGGACGCGTCCGAGGAAAGGGCGAGCAGGGCGGGGTTGGTGCCTACGTACACGGGTGCGGCCGCCGCGCCGGTGAGCGGGTTGATGGCGACCACGCTGTTGCCGTTTGCGGCCGACGCGGGCAACGCCGCATAGATCAGGCCCCGGGACGCGTCCCACACCACTCCGGTCGGGACCATGCCGAGGCTGATGACGTGCGTGGGACTGGATCCCCGCGGCGCCGGGCCGATCGAGAAGACGTGGGCCATCGAGGTTCCGCCGCCCGGCGACGGATTGACGACGGTGACGCTCGCGAAGCCGGCTGACGCGAGGTTCGCAGCCGGTACGCTGGCCGTCAGTTGGTCGGCACGGACATATGTCGTGGGCAGGGTGGTGCCGTTCCAACGAACCTGCGAGCCGCTCGAGAAGCCGGAGCCATCGACCGTGAGTTGAAAGCCGCCGGTTTCCGCCGGGACCGAGGTCGGCGCGATCGCCGTCATGACCGGCGCCGGGTTGTTGACCGCGAAGGCGGCGCCGTTCGACGTCCCGCCGTTGCCAGGATTCACGACCGTGACGGTCACGGCCGCGCCGGTCGCCAGCCGGTTGTCCGGCACGACCGCCGTGAGTTGAGTGGCGCTGACATAGGTCGTCGTCAGCGATGCGCCGTTCCAGTTCACGGCTGAGGTCTGGACGAAGTTGGTACCTGCCACCGTCAGGGTAAAGCCGGCAGCCCCTGCCGCCACGCTCGTCGGCGAAATCGAGGTGATGGATGGTCCCGTCGGCGCGGGCGTTCCGCCGCTGGATCCGCCGCCGCACGCGAGCAGCAGGGAGAGCGTGGGAACGACCAAGAGACCGAGTACCGTCCATCGACACCGCGGGCTCATTTCAGTGACTCCTGGGAGGGCTGCGTGGCGCTGATGAAGGTGGGGGCGTCGAGAATGTACAGCATGCCGGCGGGCCCGGAGTCCGGCCCCGCGCCCGAGTTGCAGGTCACAATCGCCAGGCCCGACGCCCCCCAGCGGGTGATCGCCACCGGAGTGCCGACGAGATGTCCAAGCGTCAGGGAACTCACCGACGCGAAACTCGACTGGTCGAAAGAGAAGATGGTGTAGTTGCTCGTGCCATTCTGTGATGCCGTCTGACCCAGGATGAAGACTCGGTTGAGCGAAGAGTCGGGAACGAGCAGGCCCCGCGCGTTGTACCCGCCCAGATGAGCGCCGGTCGCCGGATCGGTCGCGTAGCCGTCGTCAGCGTAGAGATAGCCAGTGCCCCGGTCGAAATGGATCGTCGCGTGGGAGCGCGTCAGCACGGACCGATCCGTCCGGAGGAGCGCCGCGCCGGTCGCGTCCACCCCGAGCGTGTACAGCGAGAACCCCGTGCTCTCGTTATCCGCCGCGTAGAGGAGTGAATCGGTGAGGCCCCACTGGATCGTGTCGTACAGATTGCCGACCGCCGCGGGACGTTGCGGGCGGGCGGTGCCGTTGTCGAAGATGGCCAGGCCCTGCGCCTCGGGCAGAAATGTCGGCGTGCCGAGGGCGATCGCGGTCGTCTGCGGCGTGTCGGGAGCCGCCTGGATATCCATCGCCATGAGCGGTCCGGAGAAGGAGCCTGTGCCGAGGGACCAGCTCATCATCGAGTCGAGCGCCGGCACGTGGAACTGCGTGGCGAGGTTTGCGTCCAGGTACCCGGTGTACCCGAGCGTTCCGTCGCGCGAAATGCGGACGATGTGAGGGTCGGCCCCGACGCCGGCGACCTTCGAGATGCTGCCGCTCGCGGGGTCGATGGCCACGACCGAATTGGGGTACAGGAAGTCGGCGCTCCAGACGGGCGCGTAGAGCCGGGAACTGTACGCGTCCCACGCGATGTCCAGGCTGGAGAGGTTCCGGGCGATCAGGCCGCTCGAGGCGGGCAGTATCGTGAACGCCAGCGAGTTCACCGCACGCGACGAGGTCTCGTTGGCGACGGAGACCGTCGCGGAAGCCGCCTGGGCCAGCTCCGACGCCGGAACGACCGCCTGCAACTGTGTGGAAGAGCCGTAGGTCGTGACCAGCGGCCCGCCGTTCCAGTAGACCGTGGCGGTGGGCTGGAACTCGGAGCCGGAGACCGTCAGGACGAGACCCGGGCTTCCGACGGTCGCGCTTTCCGGGTTGATGCCCGCGAGGACCGGCAGCGGGTTGGCCACCGGGCCGGAGGTGAAGTCCGGCGCGACCGATGAACTGACGAACGGGCCGTCGACGAGGTAGACGCCCGCCGTGTCGCCAACCTTCACGGGAATGGTGTTGAAGGCCACGCCCGCGCGACCCCAACGAATCAGGTTCTGCGCGGAACCCGTCGCGCCTGGAATCTGGAGGTTCCCGAGCTGACGATAGGTGTTCTTGTCGAAGGCACGGAGCGTGAGGCCGGCGTTTGCACTGACCTGGTTCGCATCACGACCGAGGCAGAACACGATGGGTTCGCCCGGATCGGGGAGGCAGACAGGCGTGGAGTGGAAATCCCGCAGGTTGAAAGTCCCGGCCAGTTCGCCGGTCGAGGGGGCGAAGACGCGGCCGTCATCGGCGTAGACCCGCCCGGTTGCGGGATCGTAGTGGCTCTGAATGGGGGCGACGGAGAAGATGTACCAGTAGTTGGTGCCCATCCGGACGCCAGTGGCGTCCACGTTCATCACGTAGAAGTTGGCGCCGGAATCGCCGCCATTCTGGCCGTAAAGCGTGCTGTCGTCCGGGCCCCACTGGAGCCAGGTCATATCCGCGCTGGTCCCGGGGATCGTCGCAGGCCGTTGGACGGCGCCGTCGTAGATGACCGCGCCGCCGAGGTCCGGCGGAGCGAGCCCGCGGTCGCCGAGGATGACCGCGAGAGTGTTGGGGCTCACGGGCGCCGCCTGCGTCGCAAGCGCAACCTGGGGGCCGTGCCAGCTGGAAGGGAGAGCGATCGTCAAGTCGGAAGTCAGGGTGGGCAGCGCGAGGCGCTTGATGGCGCTCGCGCCATCGAGGCTGACCCAGAGGTGCGCCGCGTCGGAGGAGAGGGCGAGCTGGTTGGGGTCGCTGCCCACGAAGACGGGTGTGGCCGCCGCGCCGGTCACGGGATTGATGGCGACGATGCTGTTGCCGTTTGCGGCCGAGGCGGGCGCCGCTGCATAGATTCGCCCACGGGACGCGTCCCACACCATCCCCGTCGCGGCCATGTTCAGGCTGGTGATGTGATTGGTTCCTGCCGTCGGCGCGCCGATGGTAAAGACGACGGCGGTCGACGTCCCGCCGCCCGGCGATGGCGTGACGACGGTGACATTCGCGGTGCCGACGGAGGCGAGGTTCGCAGTCGGCAGGCTGGCCGTCAGTTCATTGCCACTGACGCAAGTCGTGGTCAGCGCGGCTCCGTTCCAGTGAACCACGGAGCCGCTCGAGAAGCCGGAGCCTTCGACGGTGAGTGGAAACCCGCTGCTCCCCGCCCCGGCCCAGGACGGCGCGAGGTCGGTCAGCACCGGCACGGGGTTGTTGACGGTGAACGAGACGCCGCTCGACGTCCCGCCGGTAGTGCCCGGGGTCACCACCGTGATGGTGACGGCTGCGCCGGCGGCAAGCCGGCCGCTCTCGACCGCCGCCGTGAGCTGAGTCGCGCTGACATAGGTCGTCGCCAGCGAGGCACCGTTCCACTTCACGGTTGAGGTCGAGAGGAAGTTGGCACCTGTCACCGTCAGGGTGAAGCCGGCAGCCCCTGCCGCCACGCTCGTCGGCGAGATGGCGACGATGGAGGGCGCCGTCCCTCCAGGATTCCCTCCATTGTTGGAGCCACCGCCGCACGCTTGCAACAGGAAGAACGCGGTGACGACGATGAGAACGACGACCGACGACCGACACCCATGAGTGCTCATATTCGCGGCTCCCGGGGGCTGGGCGGCAGGACCACCGCCTCGATTGCTACCGGCGGTCATTGGGGGCCCTCGTTCCTCGCTTCGCGTGCGGGCGGGAAACCCCGCCCACGCTGCCCGCCGAGCGCTTGCTGCTCTTCGACGAAGAGACTGCAGCGTGGCCCGGTTGCGCCATGAGACCGACCGCCAGGCTATCGACCCCCGCCTGAACCTGCTGCGTGGCGCTAACGAAGGTGGGGTTGTCGAGGATATACAGCATGCCGGCGGGCCCCGAGGTCGGTCCCCAGTTCGCGTTGGACGTCACAATCGCCAGGCCCGACGTTCCCCAACGGATGAACGCCGCCGGTATGCCGACGAGACCGCGAAGCGTCAGGGAGCTCACCGGCGTGAAGTTGACCTGGTCGAAGGAGGCGATCGTGTAGTCGTTCGAGTCTGCTTGCGACGAGGTCTGACCGAGGATGAAGACACGGTTGAGCGAGGAGTCTGGGACGAGCAGGCCCGACCCGTTGTACCTGCCCGGGTGCCCGCCCGTCGCCGGGTCAGTCGCGTACCCATCGTCGGCGTAGAGGTAGCCCGTTGTCCGGTCGAAGTGGATCGTCGCATGGAGCTGCGTCAGCACGCCGCGAACGGACCCGAGAAACGCTGCGCCGGTCGCGTCCACGCCAATCGTGGACAGGTCGAATGACGAGCTCTCGTTGTCCACCGCGTAGAGAAGCGAATCAGTGAGACCCCATTGGAGCGAGCCGTACAACTTGTTGCTCCCGATGTTGGACTCGAGATGCTGCGGGCGGGCCACGCCGTTATCGAAGATGACCAGACCCTTGCTCTGGAACGACCAGGCCGGCGATCCATAGACAACCGCGGTCGTCTGTGCCGTGTCGGGCGCCGGCTGGATGTCCGTGGCCGAGTAGGGTCCCCACGGCGAGCCCACGCCGAGACTCCAGCTCGTCAGCGAATCGAGCGCCGGCACATGGAATTGCGTGACCAGATTGACGTTGTTGAAGCCGATGTACCCGAGCGTTCCGTCGCGCGAGATGCGCAGAATGACGGGGTCTGCGGCGACGGCCGCGACCTTCGAGACGCTGCCGTCGGCGGGGTCGATGGCCACGACCGAATTGGCGTAGCGGGAATCCGCGCTCCAGACCGGCGCGTAGAGCCTCGAACTCAGCGCATCCCACGCGATGTCCACGCTGGAGAGGTTCCGGACGATCATGCCGCTCGACGCGGGCAGCACCGTGAACGCCAGCGAGTTGGCGGCATAAGAGGAACTATCATTGGCGACCGAGACCGTGGCGGGACCTTCCTGCGCCAGCTTCGACGCAGGAACCACCGCCTGCAATTCGGTGGACGAGTGGAAGGTCGTCGCCAGCGGTTCGCCCTTCCAGTAGGCCGTGGCCGTGGACAGGAACTCCAATCCGGAAATCGTGAGGACGACGCCCGGGCTCCCGACGGTCGCGCTTTCCGGCGCGATGGCGGTCAGGATTGGTAGTGGGACTGTGACTTGGCCCCCCGAGAAGTCCGGAGCGGCCGATGCATTGATGAAGGGGCCGTCGACGAAGTAGATGGCCGCCGTGTCGCCAAGTCGGACCGGCGTGGTGTTGAAGGCGATTCCCGAATTACCCCAGCGAATCAGGTTCTGCGGTTCGCCCGTGGCATAGGGAATCCGGAGGTCCCCTATTCCGCGATAGGTGGTCTTGTCGAACGCCCTGAGCATGAAGCCGGCGCCTGAACGCTCCTGGCTCGCATCGCGACCGAGGCAGAACACGACGGATCCAACCGGGTCGGGAAGGCAGGTGTAAAGGCTGAGGTCTCCGAAGTTGAAGGTCCCGGTGAGTACGCTGGTCGATGGGTCGAAGACGCGGCCGTCGTCGCCGTAGACCCTTCCCGCGGAGCGATCGTAGTGGGTGTAGAGGTAGGCCCCGGGGAAGAGGTGGCCGTAGTGGGCGTCCAACCGGACGCCCGACGCATCGACGTTCAACACGTCAAAGGAGGAGTCTGCGCTGGATTCGCTCTGGCCATACAACGTGCGGTCATCCGAGCCCCACTGGAGCCACGCTAGATTGGCGTAATATCCGGTGGTCGTGCCTGGGCGCTGAACGGAATCGTCGTAGATCGTCACGGCAGGGTTCGTCGCGCCGAACCCCCGGTCGCCGCGGATGATCGCGAGGGTATTGGGGCTGACGGGCGCCGCCTGCATCGCAAGCGCGACCTGGGGACGGCCCCAGCTCGGAGGAATGTCGATCCTGATGTCGGGAGCCAGGTCCGGCAGTGTCAGGCGCTGAATGGCGTTCGCGCCGTCGAGGCTGACCCAGAGGTGCGATGCGTCGGCGGAGAGGGCCAGCAGGTTGGGGCCGTTACCGACAGGAACGGGGGCGGCTGTCGAGCCGGTGACCGGATCGATGGCGACCACGCTGTTGCCACTGGGGGCCGTCGCGGGCAGCGCCGCATAGATCCGGGCGCGCGACGCATCCCATACCATCCCGGCCACGAGCATGCCGAGGCTGGTGATGTGATTGGCTTCGGACCTCGCCGCGCCGATCGTGAAATACCGGGGGATCGAGGTCCCGCCGCCGGGTGATGGATTGCTCACGATGACGCTCGCGATGCCTTCAGACGCGAGGTTCACGGCCGGTATGCCGGCATTGAGCTCGTGGCCGCTGACGAATGTCGTCGGCAGGGCGGTGCCGTTCCACTGAATCTGCGAGTTGGTCGAGAAGCCGGAACCGCCGACACTGAGCTGAATCCCGCCGCCGCCAGGCGAGGTCCAGGACGGCGTGAGGCTCAGCACGACCGGTACTGAGTTCTCGACGGCGAACGACACGCCGTTCGACGCTCTACCGCTGCTGCCAGGGTTCACGACCGTGATCGTCACAGTCGCGCTGGCCGTGAGGCGGCTGCCCTCCACCATCGCCGCGAGCTGGGTCGCGTTGACGAATGTCGTTGACAGCGAAACGCCGTTCCATCGCACGACGGCCCCGGAGCGGAAGCTCGTCCCTATCACCGTCAGGGTGAAACCAGCATTCCCTGCAACCACACTTGGCGGCGCAGTCCATCTGATGGAGGGCGCCGTTTCCTGAGACTTCTGTCCGCCGCCGCACGCTTGCAGGACGAAGAGCGAGGAGACAAGGAGGAGAACGACGACCAGCGACCGACACCCATGAGTGCGCATACGAGTGGTTCCCAGGTGGGCCTAGGGGTACGACAACATCGAGAAGATGCCAGACCGGCCTCGATTTTCGGGGCCAAGCATAGATCGCGGTGCGCCTGCGGGGAAGGAGAAACCGCGCGGCCTAATCCGTCTATCGGTGGATCCCGCCATCGGGATACCGCGGGAGCATCTGGGCCACTTCCTTCTCTATCACCGCGACGAAATCGTCGAGCGAGCCGAGGTGCACGAAACGGATGCGCCCGCTCGCGTCGATGACGTAGGTGGCGGGCACCGCTTCGACGGCGAATGCCTGCGCGGTCGAGTCCGAGACCGCCACCCGAAGGTCCTTGAGCTTGCGCTTGTCCAGCAAGGCGCGCACCTCGGCGATGTTCGTGTCCTTGGCTACCGCAACGACCGCGACCTGTGGGTTTCGCCGCTGGAACTCCAGCACACCTGGCAATTCCGCCACGCAGGGACCGCACCAGACCGCCCAGAAGTTGAGGACCACCGGGCGCCCCCTGAGCGACGCGAGCGACACCTTGCTTCCGTCGAGCAGCGTCGCGCCGAACGCCGGCGCCGGGCGCTCGATGGGAACGGGCTTGAAGTCCGCCGCCGCCTTCTTCCGGCGCGCCGCGATGTGCGCCGCGATGCGGGCCTGCAATTGATCCTCCGTGCCCATGCCGCCGGCCACGAACACGCGCCTCAACGCATCCATAGGTTCGCGGCTCGTCTGGTAGGGTGCGGACGCCGCCTCCAGGTAGGCGTCCAGCGCAACGTCCCTGCGGCCGGCCTTCTCGGCGACCTGCCCCAGGGTCAACACCACTTTCGCGTCGTCGCCGAGGAGGCCCGCCGCGAATTGCATATCCTCGACCGCCCGCGGCATCTCGCCCTGCTGCGCGAGGGCCTGGCCCCGCCAGTAGCGGATCCTCGCAACTGCCTGCTTCAGCCGTGCCTGCCCGGGCGCCGGATTACCCGGGTCCGGCTCGTCGCAGGTCACGGTGACCGCCTGCCTGTTGCCGCCCGCCCGGGCGGAACCAGTCGGCGGTGTCTGACAGAACTCTATCGCCCGGTCGAGCATCCGCACGGCTTCGCCAGGCTCGATCTTCTGCTCCACGTAGAAGACGCCGATCGACGCGTACGGATCGGGCGATGCCGGTTCAAAGGCGCGCCACCTCTGGAAGGCTCGCTCGGCGGCCGGTGCTTCCTTCAGGTTGTCCGCCGCCGCCATGAACGCGCGCGCATATGCAAGCTGCGTGTTGCCGTCTCCGGGGTAGGCGGCAGCGAAGTCCTCGTACATCTGTATTCGCCGCCTCGCGTCCTTCTCGTCGGCTATCCGCTTCCAAACCACCTCCGCCAGGACGGCCCTGGGGAAAGAGGCCTTCGGGTTCAGCCTGGTCAACGCCGCCTGCGTCGTGGCGAACAGGGTCGCGGGCAATCGCGCTCTCCACGTGCTCACAAACTGCAGCGCCTGTGCGAGTGCGATTTCGCTGTCCGGGTGGTCCGCAACGAACCTCTCGATCTCCGGCACGAGCGCAGTGAACGCCGCGTCGCTTCGCCCACCTTGGCGCAGGCGATAGCCCCAGACGTCGGTGACGAACAATGTCGAGTTCTGATGTTCGGCCATCCATTCCCGAAGAATCGAGATCGCCCGGTCGAAATCGGGCGCGCGCTGGATCCCGTCGGCGAGCGCGTCGCCGGTGTAGCTCGCCGCCAGGTAGGGGACGGCACGCGCCGACGGCATGCCGTCGGCGCCGCACGTAAGGACTTCCCAGTACTGGCCCGCGTTGTTGTCGATATGGTCGCGATCGTCCCGGGCGTAGAAGAGCCCGAACGCAAGCCAATTGGTGTCGAACGTAAGCGTCCCCTGCCACCGCCCGTCAGGGGTCCGGGTCATCGCGACCGAGCGATGGTTGTCCTGGTAGTAGGAAGCGTTGAAGGCGATGTCGATCGAGAGGGCGCGCGCACCGGCGAGCCGGGCACCGGGTGCCGCGGGATCGTAGGTGATGCGCATCTGAACAGGGGGATCAGGCTTCCGTACGGGCAGCACGGGGCAAGGCGGGTCGATTGTGACGACCGGCCTGGCCTGCGCGGCCGCCATCCCGCCCGATCCGGCCGAAAATGAGAGGGCAACCGCGGCACCGCATGCAGCTCGAAACAGCATCCTGCGCATGGGACCCTCCGGGACCATCGGGCGGCGCCATGATACAACGATCGCCCGGATGCCGGCGGTCTCAGTAACGCCAGCTCGCGAGATCCGCCCCCTTCGGCGCGGTCTCGAGGATCCGCTTCTCGAAGCTGCGGAACCAGTAGGCCTGGTCGTGGCCGCTCCAGCAATGCTCGGCGCGGTCGCCGTACTCGACCACCGCGTCGGCGGGCGGGTTCGCGGCCTTCTTGAGGAAGGCCTCCATCAGGTACACCGCGTTGTTCAGGTACCAGGTGTCCATGTCGCCGACGTAGATGTGGATCTTGCCGCGCACCTTGGGGCCGAGCGTGGCCCAGTCGCGCTCGAGGATGTAGCGGAGGTCGTAGTGCTCGCGCCAGTAGGCCGCGACCCCGTGGTCGATGACCCCGGTCGTCGGATCCCAGATCGGCTTCGGGTACCCGTCCTTGCCGACCGGGCTGTAGACGGCTTCCCAGATCGCCCACTGCTCGCCCGACCGCGTCTTTCGCCCGAGCACCTGCTCCCACCGGACGTCTTCCTCCAGCGTCGCCTGGATGTGGCCCAGGTAATTGCGGCCGTCCGGGTGGGGCGTCTTCTTCCAGTCGCTGTCGATGTAGAAGGCGTTGGCTTCCTTGTAGATGTCGATCACTTCGTACTGCCGGAAGTCGATCGAATCGGGGCACGAGGCCCAGGTGCCGTTGTAGTTGTCCGGGTAGAAGATCTGCGAGGCGAGCGCTTCCCAGCCGCCGGTCGAGCCGCCGAACAGGCCGCGGGCCCAGCCCTGGCCCAACCCTCGGAACCGCTGCTCGATGTAAGGGATCAGCTCTTCGTTGATCGCGTCTCCGTAAGGGCCGACGTTCTCGGAGTTCACCGCGTAGGAGTCGTCGTAGTAGGGGTTGGCGTGCTGGATGAGCAGCATGATCATCCGCGGGAACCCCGGCCCTGCCCACGTGGCGAAGAACTGCCCGCCGCGCCCGCCCGGGGCAGCGCCGGCCGCGGGAGGGAAGCCGCGGAACTCCCGCGGGAAGTGCCCGTGGTTGATCATCAACGGGTAGCGCGCGTCGGGATGCTCGTCGAATCCTTCGGGCAGCACGACGATCCCGCCCAGGTACATCGGCCGTCCCCAGAACTTCGTCAGCCGGTCGCTCTTGATGCGCACGTACTTCACGTACTTCGTGTCCTGCGGCTGGGGGAGCGGCGGGATCTCCTGGTCGAGCGAGAGCCGGATCACGCCGCCGGCGCGCGGATCGACGTGCACCTTCACCGGCTTGTTGAGCAGGTTCCCGGGCGCGCGGTTCCAGTGCTGCCCCTCGCCGCGGTCCATCGGCAGCTTGACGGTGTGGCCGTCCCCGCGGTGGAAGGTCTCGTACTGGTGGAAGACCGCCTGCACCCAGTAGTCGCCGGCGGGAAGGTCCGCGATCGACGCGAGCGGGTAGCCCGCGACCGAGGCGTCGATGACGGCCTCCTGCCCGGGCTTCAGGCCGTCCACGTCGATGCCGAACGCGGGTTGCGTCTTCGGATTGTAGACGTCGTTCTCGAAGCGCGGCTCCTGGGCGTTGTTGTTCGACACGACCAGGATGATGCGGCCGTCACGAGGCGCGGCGCCGCGGGCGGCGGGAAAGGAAATGGCAAACCGCAAGCGCGTGGCCGCCGGCTGGCGCGCGCCAGGCCGCGGGCCGGCTCCGTAGAGTGCGAAGCCGGACAAGAGCGCGACCAGCAGCGCGATCGTGAAGCGTCTGACCATGGCATGTCACCCGGGCGTGTGAGTTGAGGGCTCGTGACGCCGAGTGTACCCCATGTCTCCGCGATGCACCTTCACTCCTGTATCTGGCTCGTCCTGGGCGCCGGCAAGATCCTCGACGCTCAAACCGCTCGACCGATCGGACTCCAGATCGAAGCCTGCTGACGACGCACAATCGCGGCCCCAGGGCCGGTAGCCCGCACGACAGAGCCGCGGACCTCCGCGCGCGGAGGCGTGCCGCACCTCGTCGACGAAACGCTCGAGCCGCTCGATCCCGGCCGCGTCGCCCGCGCCGACGTGATCTTCTTCACCCAGATCACGATGGAGGCGGCCCAGGACGGCGAGTTCCTCGACGCCATGCGCCGCGCGCGCATCATCGGTTCTACAGCCTTCCCCTGGTGTGGCGCCGGTCGCGGTGCGCGAAATCGCTGAAAGCCCGCCTCGCGTTCGTGCTGATCTCGAAGCGCTATCGTCAGATGTACGCGAACACCGGCATCGCCAGCGATTCCGCGCGTGAGGGCCGCGCCGTGCGCGGTCCCGTCGAATCCCCCAGGCCAAGGGGCGACCCGCGATCGGGAATCGGGACCCAGTCATCCGGGATTCCGCCGCTCAGACCGCCGTTTTGCGGGGCCGGCCCCCGCGCGCCCCGTTCGCACGCGATGCGACAGCCTTCGCGGCGCTCGTCCGCCGCCCCAGCAGCGCCCCAACGCCCACAACCGACACGCGCCCCCCAGTTCGAGCGCTGTCCACTCGCGCCACCGCCAGTTCCGCCCGTCTCGCCGGGAGAGGCCAGCCTCGACTGTGCATGGCGTCCAGGTATCCCGCGAGCGCCTCCCGGATGCCACGCTTGGCGCCGGCGAGCGTGTCGGCTGCCGCGTACACGCCGGGCAGGTCCGGGAGGTAGGCGCTCACGGCGCCGTTCTCCTCGTATTGAAACACCACGGCGAAGTGCTGCGAAGTGGTCATCGCTCGATTCCCGCGTCCCTCAGGATCTGCCGCGCAAGCCCGGTGCCGACTTCCTTCTTCGTATGCCGACTGACCCAGATCACGGCGCGACGCCCGGCGTGGGTCATGAGCAGGTGGCTGCCCTTCCCGGTTCGCGTCTCGCGCCATCCGTGCGCCTGGAGGAGCCGGATCAACTCGCCCCACGTCATCGACCCGAGTTTAACCTATCGTTAGGTTTCAATCAACGACGGCCGCAGGCGCGCGCCTCATCCTCCCGCCGTGGCCCCGACGATCATGAACGGCTCCGCCCGCTCGGCGATCCCCCTCGGCAGCGGCGCGTCCGGCGAGTCGAGCGACACGTCGCTGCCGCACGCGAAGAACCTCAGGAACGGCCGGCGACGAAGGGTCTGGTAGTCGCGGATCGTGCCCCGCAGCACGGGGTAGCGCGACTCGAGCTGGTCGAGGATCGCGCGCGTGGTGACCTCCCCCTCGACCTCGAGCGACACCCCCGCATGAACGCCCGCGAGCGTCCGCAAGTGCGCCGGGAGGACGACGTCGATGGTCACAGCGTCTGCACCTCGACCGAGAGCACGGGCGGCAGGTCGCGGACGGCCGCCGTCCAGGCATCCCCTCCGTTGGCGGACACGTAGATCTCGCCGTCGGTGGTGCCGAAGTAGATCCCGCACGAGTCGAGCGAGTCCACCGCCATGGCCTCGCGCAGCACGTTGACGTAGCAGTGGCGCTGCGGCAGCCCCTTGGTGAGCGGCTCCCACTCGTTGCCTCCCGTGCGGCTGCGGTACACGCAGAGCTTCCCGTCGGGCGGATAGTGTTCCGAGTCGCTCTTGATGGGAATGACGTACACGGTGTCGGGCTCGTGCGCGTGGACGGCGGTCACGTAGCCGAAGTCGGTCGGCAGGTTGCCGCTCACCTCGGTCCACGACTCGCCGGCATTGTCGCTCCGGCAGACGTCCCAGTGCTTCTGCATGAACAGGACGTCGGGCCGCGACGGGTGCATCGCGATCCGGTGCACGCAGTGTCCCACCTCCGCGTCCGGCGTCGGCATCTCGCCGGAGCTCAGCCCCTTGTTGATCGGCCGCCAGTTCTCACCGCCGTCGTCGGACCTGAAGGCGCCGGCCGCCGAGATGGCGACGTACATCCGCCCAGGGTTGCGCGGGTCGAGGAGGATCGTGTGCAGGCACATCCCGCCGGCGCCCGGCGCCCACGACGCCGAGGTCTGGTGGTGGCGCAGGCCGGAGAGCTCCGCCCACGAGTGGCCGCCGTCGGTGGAGCGGAACAGCGCCGCGTCCTGGATGCCGGCGTAGATCGTGTCGGGGTCGGTCAGCGACGGCTCGAGGTGCCAGACGCGGGAGAACTCCCACGACCTCGGCGTGCCGTCGTACCAGGGGTGGGTCCCCATCGCGCCGTCGTACACGAACTTGTTCCCCGTCGCCTCCCACGTCTTCCCGCCGTCGTTGGAGCGCTGGATGATCTGGCCGAACCAGCCGCTCGACTGCGACGCGTAGAGACGGTCGCGGTCGGCGGGCGACGCCGTGACGTGATACACCTCCCAGCCGCCGAAGTAGGGCCCACGGACGTGCCAGCGCCTGCGAGCGCCGTCCGCGTCGAGCACGAAGGCGCCCTTGCGGGTGCCGACGAGTACGCGTACTGAACTCATCGCTTCCTCCGATCGGGGACTGCGACCTGCACTCGGAGTGCCTCCCAGCGAAACCGCTGGCTGCCGCTCCTTCCGGGAGCGTCGCAATCGAAGGCATGGTTGGGGTCCCGATCTGATTGTGAGCCTGCGGCGGCGCGCGATCAACGCCGCCGAACGCGCGCCGAAGATCGCGGGCCCGCCAGCTCTGCCGCTCATGCGAAGGCGGGCCGCGAGCGCGGGTCCGTTAGCGCGAATTCGCCCTGAGCCAGTCGGCAAACCCTCGCTCGCTCAGGTCTCCCACCGCCAGGGCAAGCGTGCGAATCGTCGCGTCGGCCTCGGCCGCATCGAACCGGCAGCCATTCAGCTCCAGGAACAGGACGGCCACCGCGAAGCCCGTGCGCTTGTTCCCGTCGACGAAGGGGTGGTTCTTCACCAGTCCGAAGGCGTACGAGGCCGCCAAATCGAACGCCGTGGGACGGCCGCGCACCAGCAGGTTCAGCGGCCGAGCCAGCGCGGACTGCAGAAGGCCAGCGTCACGCACGCCGGGGGACCCGCCAAAGACCGCCAGCAACTGCTCGTGGAGGGCAATCACCGTCTCGGGCAGCACCCACTCTGGTCGCCTCACTTGGCCAGCTCGCGCAGCGTGTTTCGATAGCGACGGATGATGCCCTGGGCCACGTCGAGTTGCCGCGTGACGTCCGCCGATGTCGGGCTCATGCGCAGGCTGCCGTCCCCCGCCTCAGTCACGCAGACCGTGTCGCCCACGCTGACCTTCAGATACGCGAGGGCCTCTTTCGGCAGCACCAGACCGACCGAGTTGCCCACCTTGCGCAGCTTGAGTTCGAGGACCATGGTCTGAGTGTAGCCACATCCGTTATAACGTTCAAGCAGGCCGCGTTGCAGGCCTTGAGTCCCGGGCCTCTTGGCCTGAGCCATGAGTCATGAGCCCTGAGTCTCCTGGCTTGAGCTGGACACCGCCGAGGGCCGAGAGCCCGGAGCCGAGAGCCGCCGTAAGGCTCGAGCCTGCCATCCTGTCATCCCCCTCCTGCCAACTTGTCAGCCGGCGTGCGGTCACCGGTGCGGAGCCCAGGAAATCTGGCGGAAAACCGTTCCCGCAGACCTGGCATCGGACGTGCTTTGTGATGGGCCAACGGAAGGAGCGTCCCATGATCATGTTCCTGATGGGTCTTGCGCTGGCGATGTTCGGGCTCGCGGTGACGGCGGCGGCGTTCGGTTCGGCCACGCGCACGGAGAGGACGCCGGAGCTGCCCGCGCAGCCGCGGCTCGATGCGGTGCCGGAACGCTTCTTCGCCGATTCGCACCGGGCGTTCCACCGGCAGCCGGCCGTGCCGCTGGAGGTGCTCCTGCTGCAGATCGAACAGCACATCCGCCTGGAACAGGCGGCGGCCGAGTCGTTCATCAGCCTGCCTTCCCCCGAGGTCCTCAACTGCCGGACCGAATCCCCGCTGATTCACTGAGTGAAGTCGTTTACCATGGCGCGGTGTGAGAGACGGCCCGGCAGGGCCGTCCCCCGCTTCCGCCTCTTCTCCCGAGGACGATGATGGCGGACACCCATCTGGACTTGCTGAAGTCGGTCCCCGCTGCGGATGCCGCGGCCGTGCTGGCCATTGGAAGCCGCCTCTCCCTGCCGAGCGGCGCCGTGCTGTTCGAGCTCGGCGCGCCGGCCGACCATCTCTACATCATCGACCGGGGCCGCGTGAACCTGACGCTGCCGATGCAGGTGTTCGGCCACGAGGAGGACATCCTCGTCGAGGAGCGCGTGGCCGGCCAGACGCTGGGGTGGTCGGCGCTCATCCCGCCGCACCGGTTCACGCTCAAGGCCACGGCGCAGATCGACACCGAGCTGCTCGTCTACGGGCGCGCGGCCCTGCTGGACTATTTTGGGGCCCATCCCGCGGTCGGGTACGCGGTCGTCGGCAACGTGGCGGCGACGGTCGGCCAGCGCTTGCAGGTGTTCCAGGCCATGTGGCTGCGCGAGATGAAGCGCGTGCTCGAGCTCTCGCGCGGCGGTTTGGGGGAAGGCGGGAACCGGGAGGAGAAATGATGCGCGCGACGCGGCTGCTTCTCGGCCTCGCTGTCGCCGGGCCCGTGTGCGCGGTCGCCGCCGGCGCGTTGTGGGCGCAGGCGGGACCGGGCCCGCAGGGGGCGGGCCAGACGGCGGCCCGGGCGGGCCAGACGGCGACGGGACAGGAGGCGACGGGCGGAAAGACCGAGCACCTCGAGGTGCCGCCGCCGCCGTTCACCGAGGGGATCTTCCCCTGCTCGACCTGCCACGCGTCGATGAAGGTCAACCGCACGAGGCGCGAGCTGACCGAGATGCACGCCGACATCGTGCTCAAGCACGGGACCGCGCAGCTCTGGTGCCTCGACTGCCACAACGCCGACAACCGCGACGTGCTGCACCTGGCGAGCGGCGAGCTGGTGCCGTTCGACGAGTCCTACCGGCTCTGCGGCCAGTGCCACGGCGAGAAGTACCGGGATTGGCGGGTGGGCGTGCACGGACGCCGGACCGGCCAGTGGAACGGCCACAAGACGTACCTGCTGTGCGTCAACTGTCACAACCCCCATCAACCGCACTTCAAGCCGCTCGTGCCCAGGCCGGCACCCGTGCCTCCCACGCGGCCCGGCAGGTAAGCAGGAGACTCCGATGGACCGAGCGCCAATCCCGGTCGAGCCGGCCTCGCGACGCAAGGAGGACGGCAAGCCGCGCCTCCCGCGCGTGTCGCGGCGCGAGTTCGCGTCGCTGGCCGGCGCGGCGGCCGCCGGCTGGATCATGACCGCGTGCGGGCCCCGCCGGCTGCACGATGTGTCGAAGGACACGCTCAGGAGCCGTGTCCGCGATCTCGAGCGCGAGTACTCCGCCCGCTACAAGACCGCGGTCACGGTGGCCGACGAGGGGCCGCTGCCGAACGTGCTGTTCGCCTACGCGCTGGACATCTCGCGCTGCATCGGCTGCCGCCGCTGCGTGTACGCGTGCGTCGAGGAGAACAACGAGTCGCGCGACCCGCAGATCCAGTGGATCCGGGTGCTCCAGATGGACAAGGAGCGGGGCGTCGACTTCACGCACGCCGACCCCTACTACCATCCGGCGGAGGTGCCCGAGGAGAACCACTTCTACGTGCCGACGGCGTGCCAGCAGTGCCGCAACCCCCCGTGCACGAAGGTCTGCCCGGTCGGCGCCACCTGGACCGAGCCCGACGGCATCGTCGTCATCGACTACGACTGGTGCATCGGCTGCCGCTACTGCATGGCGGCGTGCCCCTACGGCGCGCGTCACTTCAACTGGGGCGAGCCGACGATCCCGGCCGGGCACCTCAACCCGAACACGCACGTGCTCGGCAACCGCCCGCGGCCCAAGGGCGTCGTCGAGAAGTGCACCTTCTGCATCCAGCGGACGAGGGCGAAGAACGGCCGCTACCCGGCCTGCGTCGAGGTGTGCCCGGTCGGCGCGCGGAAGTTCGGCAACCTCCTCGACCCGGAGAGCGAGATCCGCTACATCATCGAGAACAAGCGCGTCCTGGTGCTGAAGGAAGAGCTCAACACCGTGCCCAAGTTCTTCTATTTCTACGCCACGTAGAGGTACTCGGTGAACACCCTCCGCCTGTTCTCTCGATTCGTGGCCGGAAGCCTCCGGCTGGTGCTGCGCGGCAACCGCGCCTACTGGGCGTGGATCGCCGGGCTCCTGATCCTGATCGCGTCGGGCGTCCTGGCCTACGCGAGCCAGGTGCGGACCGGCCTCATCGTCACCGCGATGCGCGACCAGGTGAGCTGGGGCTTCTACATCGGCAACTTCACCTTCCTGGTGGGCGTGGCGGCCGCGGCGGTCGTGCTGGTCATCCCGGCGTACGTCTACAACTGGAAGCCGATCCGCGAGATCGTCATTTACGGCGAGCTGCTGGCGCTGAGCGCGATCGTGATGTGCCTGCTGTTTGTCACCGTCGACATCGGCCGGCCCGATCGCTACTGGCACCTCGTGCCGTTTCTCGGGCACCTGAACTTCCCGCGGTCGCTGCTCGCCTGGGACGTGCTGGTGCTGAACGTCTACTTCCTCATCAACTTCGTCGTCGCCACGCACATCCTCTACCGGGCGTACCACGGCCACCACTACAACCCCCGAATCGTCGTGCCGCTGGTGCTGCTGTCGATCCCGATGGCGGTCGGGATCCACACCGTGACGGCATTCCTTTACAACGGGCTGGCGGCGAGGCCGTACTGGAACTCGTCGATCCTGGCGCCGCAGTTCCTCGCGTCGGCCTTCTGCTCGGGGCCCGCGATCCTGCTGGTCGTCCTGCAGGTGCTGAAGAAGTTCACCTCGTTCGAGATCCAGGACGAGGCCATCCACAAGATCGCCGAGCTGATGGCCTACGCGATGTTCCTGAACCTGTTCCTCCACGGGGCGGAGGCGTTCAAGGAGTACTACTCGGACACCGAGCACCTGCTGTTCACGAGGTATTACTACCAGGGGCTCGGCGCCCACCGGACGCTCGTGCCCTACGCGTGGACGGCGGTCACGCTGAACGTGGCGGCGTTCGCGCTGTTCATCACGCCGCGGATGCGGCGCAACTGGATCACGCTCAACATCGGCTGCCTCGCCGTCTACGCCGGCTGCTACATCGAGAAGGGGATGGGGCTCATCGTCCCCGGCCTCACGCCGGACGCCCTCGGCGAGATCTACCAGTACTACCCGTCGCTCACCGAGCTGCGGGTGGCCGCCGGCGTCTTCGCGCTCGGGTTCCTCCTCTTCACGCTGATGCTGAAGGTGGCGGTGCCGATCTCGCTCGGGGAGTTCCAGAGGGTGACGGCGGTGGGAGGCAACCCTGAAGGGTCGCCCTACACAAGATCGTGACACCGCTGCCATGGATCATCAGATAGAGCACGGCTTCAGCCCTGCTCCCACAGGACCGGGTGTAGAGCACGGCTTCAGCCCTGCTCCCACAGGACCGGGTGTAGAGCACGGCTTCAGCCCTGCTCCCACAGGACCGGGTGTAGGGCGACCCTTCAGGGTTGCCTCCGAACCCCGCGTGCCGCAATCACGTCTAGTACCGGCATGAGCTTCCGAATCCGCCTGCTCGCGACTCTTCTGCTTCTCGCCACGCCCGTCCTGGCCCAACCGTCGTCCCAGGCGCGCAGCCAGCCGGCCGCGGCGCCGGGGGCTTCGATGGTTCCGGTCCTCTGGCTCGAGCCGGTGCCGGGCGAGAAGACCAGCGGCCCGCCGCTGCTGAGGGAGCTGGCCGCGAGCGATCCGCGCTTGAAGGACTGCGAGCGGTGGCTGGACAACGAGCCGGCGGCCTTCACGCGGACGCTCATGGCGTGGGCCTGGAGGACGCTCGGCACCCCTCGGAGCTGGCCGCAAGGGCAGCTCGCCGTCCTGCTCCGGCCCGGCGGGAACAACGCGGAGTTCGGGTTCCGGCTCGAGCGGGCAGGCGTCGTGGAAGACCACGCGGACGTGCCCTACATCATCCTCGAGGCCGATCCGCGCAGCCTCAGTGACACGCTGCTTCACGAGGGCGGCCACGTGCTGCACATGATCGCCGCGCGCGGCCGCCACCCGTCGGGCGGCTGGTCCTCGGTCCCGCATACGACGTTCGCCGTCACCGACCCGCTGACGGCCATGGCCGAGGGATACGCGATCCACTTCGAGACGCTGCTCGGACATTACGTACGCGACCCCGAGAAGCGCGCCTTCTACCACCGCCTCGCGCCGGCGTTCGACCTGAAGAACAGCCGGCGGGCCGAGTTCTACGGGCCCATCACCGACCTGATGACGTTCTCGCAGAGCTGGGCGCGCTACCAGGCCGTGCGCGAGACCTGGCCCGCGTTCGAGGGCCACCTCTACCCGGGCGACTACCTGCGATCGCAGTTCGATCCGGCGCGCGACCGCGCCGTGCTCAAGCCCGCCGGCGCGATGGTCGCATCCGAAGGCGTGGTGGCGTCCACGCTCTTCTGGATCTCGGCGACGCTCGCCGACCGGGCCGGCGCGAAGCCGGGCGAAGGCCTCGATCAGCCGGGCCTCCAGGCGGCCGAGCAGCAACTGCTGAAGGCCATCGCCTCGCTGCCCGCGCGGAACGGGTTCCGGCCGGACATCGTGGATCTGGTCGCCGCCGTCGGCGCGCCGGGGTCGCCGGAGCGGGCTGTGGCGGTCTCGCGCTTCGTGAGCGTCACTCGCGGCGTGACCGCCAGGCCGGACGTCCGGGAGAAGTGGGCCGCGCTCTACCGAGACGGCATCAGTCTCGACCTCGGCGGCGCCAAGGCGCTCTTCGCCGAGCTCGACACCCTGCGCGACCTCGTCGTCGAGGCCGCGCTGAGGGACCCCCAGACGCTCAGGAGCGCGATCGGGCCGGTCGTGCCCGTCCGCGCGCCCAAGGTGATGCTGGAGCTGAAGGCCCTCGGGGAGAAGTTCGCGCTCGAGTTCGACCTGAACGCGGCGGGCGACGCCGATTGGCTGGCTGCCGGCGCCGACCGCGCGACCGGCGAGAAGATCCAGCGCGAACGCGACAAGGCTCCGTTCGCGTCGGTGGGCGACTTCGAGAAGCGAACCGGCCTGTCGCTCGCGACGCTGGGACTGGAGTCCCTGTAGGAAGACGCGACGCGGCCGGCCAGTCGTCTCGCCGCCGCCGGTCAGGCCTGGCGGCGCAGGCCGAGCGTCACGAGCAGCCAGGCCACCGCGAGAAACGCAAACGCGACGAAGAGCGGGACCACGCATTCCGAAAGCCCCATCAGCGCGAGCCCCACCGAGTGCGCGTTCCATTCGGGAGTGGCCCCGGCGCCTTTCAGCACCGTCGCCAGGCCGCCCGTGAAACTGCAGATCGAGGCGAAGATCGCGGCCAGCGTGAGCGGCCGCAGCAGCATCAGCTTGCGCTCGGTGGGCCGAATCGCGTACGCGATGGCCGCCCCGAGCACGCCGACGCCGCTCACGAGAATGACGAATCCCATCAAGTAGATGCCGACCATGGTCCACCTCCGTTTACCCGGTGTCTACTGAGTACAACGGGCGGCGGGCAGGCAGCGTGACGTGCGTCACGCTCGCGCCCGCGGCGCGTTCTTACGGACATGGACCGGGAGACCGAGCTCGCCCTCGTCGACGGGCTTCGGCGACGGGACGCCGCCGCGTTCGACGCGGTCTACGACGCGTATCGGTCCAGGCTCTTCAGCTTCCTCCTGAGATCCTGTCGTCGCCGCGACGTGGCCGAGGACCTGCTCGAAGAAACCTGGCTGCGCGTCGTGACGAGCGCCCCGGAGCTGCGCCCGGACACCCGGCTCGCGCCCTGGCTGTTCACCGTCGCGCGCAACCTGTATTGGAGCTACTGCCGGTCGCGCATGGTGGAGGAGAAGTTCGACGCCGCGCTGCCCAACCTCTGGCCGGCGGCCCGGGAGCACCCGTCGCCGCTCGAAGAGGCAGCCGCCGGCGAGCTGGAACGACGGGTCGAGCGGGCCCTCGCCGCGCTGCCGGCCCGCACCCGCGAGGCGCTGGTGCTGGTCGGGATCGAAGGGCTGACGCCGACCGAGGCGGCCGGCGTGTGCGGCATCGCGCCAGAGGCGATGCGCCAGCGGCTCGCGCGGGGCAGGGCTCTCCTGTCGGCGATGATCGGCGCGTCGAACCGCGACGACGCCCATGGCGATCAAGGAGGCACGCCGTGATGGAACGGGCGGGGGAGGATCGCCCCATCCTGGAGCTGAACCGGCTGCGGGCGCTCGACGTGGACCGCGGACGCGCGGACCGAATCCGCGAGCGGTGTCACCGCGCGCTCGAACGACCGGATTCGGGACCGGCGGCGTCATTCGGTTCGCGCCTCGTCGAGTCCGCCCTGATCGTCGGTGTCAGCGGCCTCTACCTGGCCGAGGTGCTGAGGCGCGCGCTGGCGATCTTCCGGTCCTGAGGGCCGCCGCCGCAGCGCAAGGCCAGCCGTTCTGGCTCCGCCCCTCGACTGCTTCCGGCAATTCCGTTGACAGTCGGCAGCCCGCGGCACTAGTGTCGGCGGGACTTCCGTGCCGTTGCTCGCAACCGTGAGAGACAGGAGAGGCCGAGATGAAGCGCAGAACATCCTGCGGAATGGCCGTGCTCGCCATCATCGCGACCCCGCTGATGCTGCTGGACGCTTCGCCAGCGTCCGCGCAAAAGAAGCCATCGGTCGATGTCGGCGTCTCGTGGGCCTTGCTGGGCGAGAGCGACATGACGCTGCCGGCCGGCTGGGTCGCGTCGGTTGCCGGCCACGTCACCGACCACCTGGCAATCGTTGGCGAGATCGGTGGGAACTACAAGAGCGTGATCACACCCGGGGGATATATCGACGTGAGCGAGCACAGCTTCCTCGGCGGCGGGCGGTACGTGTTCGGCCGCGACGCACAGCTCAGGCCGTTCGCACAGACGCTGGTCGGAATGTCGAGAGCGAGTTTTTCCCGAAGCGAGGTCGGCATTTCATACAACGCGTTCACCGTCCAGCCGGGCGCGGGGATCGATTTCAAGGTCAGCCCCAGGGTGGCCGTCAGGCTCCAGACGGACTTCCGGTGGATGACGCTGCAAGATATCGGGTCCGGGTGGCAGTACCGCCTGGCCGCCGGCGTCGTCTTTGCGGTGGGCGGCCGGTAGCGGGCTCGCGCGGGAGACCGCGCCGACCGCTACTCGTCCCGCAGGGCCTGGCTGGGTTCGATCGCCATCGCGCGGCGCGCGGGCACGATGACGGCGAGCGCGGCGGCCGCGAGCAGCACGAGCGTTGCGACGGCCGCCGTCATCGGGTCGTGCGCGTCGAGGCCGAACAGCAGGCTCCGCAAGAACCGCGCGGCGCCGGCGGCCGCCCCGAGGCCGATGGCCGCTCCGACCCCCACCATCAGGACCGCATCCCGCGTCACCAGCCACAGCACGCTCGCCCGGCCGGCGCCGAGCGCCAGGCGAATCCCGATTTCGCGAGTCCGGCGGGCGGCCAGGTAGGCGAGCACGCCGTAGAGTCCGATGGCCGCGAGCAGGAGCGCCAGTCCGCCGAACAGGGTGGCGAGCGTGGCCACGAGCCTGTCCTGGACGATGTCGTTGTCGATCTGCTCCTCGCCGGTCTTGAGGTCCCGCAGCGGGACGGCGACGTCGATACCGGCAAGGACCGAGCGGATCGACTGGGCGAGGCCGGCCACTTCTCCGCGCGTCCTGATCGCGAGTCTCAGCGACGAAGTCACTCCCCGCCAGACCGGAAGGTAGATCATCGGCTCGGGCTTCTCCCTCAGGCCGAAATACCGCACGTCCTTGACGAGGCCGACGATTTCGTAAGCGCGGGCCGCGTCGAACGTTTCGGTCATCGAAAGGCGGCGGCCGAGCGGGCTCCCGCCGCCGAAGTACTTCCGGGCGAAGCTCTCGTTGACCACTGCGTGCAGCGGACCCGGCAATTCCGGCTCGGGTTCGCGCGACAGGCGTTCCCGCGGCTCGGGCACGACCGACGGGCTGTCCTCTGGCAGGAACTCGCGGCCGAGCAGCACGGGGATTCCCATGGTTTCGAAGAAGCGCGGGCCGACGGCGTTCATGTCGACCGCCCGCTCCTCGCCCTGCCGCCCCTGATAGCCGTCGACCGAAACGGCACCGTTCCATCGCCTGCCCTCGAGCGGCGTGATGACCGCGAGGCTGGCAGACTTCACGCCCGGCACGCGCCCGACACCCTCGCGCATTCGTTCGAAGAAGTCGTGCAGGCGCTGCGCCTTGTAGCCGTTGCTCCCGGGATCGGCAAAGGCGATGACGAGGCGGTCGCGCTGGAAGCCGAGGTCGAGGCGTTCGAGATTCGCCAGGCTGCGCGCAAAGAGCGCAGCGCCGATGACGAGGAGCAGCGACAGCGCGACCTGGCTGACCACCAGCAGGCGCCGCACGAGAGCACGTGATGAGCCGGCCGCGCCGGTCGTGTCGGCCTTGAGCGCCGGAACGAGCCTGAACCGCGACGCCTGGATGGCCGGGGCGAGTCCGGCCAGCACCCCCGTCCCCATCGAGATCGCCGCGGTAAACGCCAGCACGGCGAGGTCCGGGGAGACGTCGATGTCGACGGGCCCGCCCCCCGCGTGCGGAACGAACCGGGCGAGCAGGGCCGCGCCGCCGAACCAGGCGAGGAAAATCCCGCCCGCGCCGCCTGCCAGAGACATCACCAGGCTCTCGGTCAGGAGCTGCGACGCGATCCGGCCGCGCCCGGCGCCCATGGCCATGCGAATCGCCAGTTCGCGTCCGCGCCCGGCTCCACGCGCCAGCAGGACGTTGGCGACGTTGGCGCAGGCGATGAGGAGCACCGCGGCGACGATGGCCATCAGGACGAGCAGCGGCTTCTCGAGCGTGTTCCGCGAGTAGGTGTAGCCGCGGGCGCCCGGCATCAGCGCGACCGTCACCAGTTCCCCGCGCGCCGCCATCCGCGGATTCTCCTGCCGCTCGGCGTCGTCCTGCGTGCGTGCGATGTTGGTGAGGCGCGTCTCGAGCGACGGGATGTTCGCGCCGGCCGCCACGCGCCCGATCACGCGGAGCCACCAGTAGTGGCGCGTGTTCCAGATTCCGGGCGGCACGCTGCCCACCTCGGAATGCATGGTCAGCGGCACATAAAGGCCGGGAGATCGTGTGGGGTCGGTTCCCCTGAATCCGCGCCGCACCACGCCGATGATCGTGAGCGGGTAGCCGTTGACCCGGATTGTCCGTCCCACCACCCGTGGATCGCCGGCGAAGCGCGCGCGCCAGTAGTCGTAGCCGAGCACGGCGTAGGGCGAGGCGCCCAGTCGGCGGTCTTCGGCGGCATTGAAGAGCCGGCCGATTTCCTGCGTCACTCCCATGACGCTGAAGTAGTTGCCCGAGACGAACTGGTTCGGCGCCAGTTCGGCGGCGTCCGCGGCGCTGTCCGAGGCCTGGACGCCGATCGGCTGAACGCTGGCCGCGGCCGCCAGGGGAACGGCGACGGCGTCACGGAAGGCCAGGTAGTCGGGGTAGTTCCACGAGAGGCGAGGGTCGCGGGGATTCGACACCACGAATCGCAGCTCTTGCGGCGACCGGACGGGGAGCGTCCGCAGGAGCAGCGTGTTGACCATCGAGAAGATGGCCGTGTTGGCGCCGATGCCAAGCGCCAACGAGAGGACCGCTATGGCGGATGCGGCCGGCGCGCGGCGCAGGGACCTGACGGCCCACCGGAGGTCGGCGATCCGACGCTCGATGACAAGTGGCAGGGTCACGGGAGACTCTTCTGGCTGGATTCTACGTCCTGCACGACAGTCCTGGGGCTTTAGACGGATCTCGCCGGCGGAGGTTGGCGAAAGACCGCGGAACGATGACCGGCAAGGCTAAAGCCTCGCCCTACCGGTGAGAACGCCGGCGCCTTGAGCCTCCGGGCATGAGCCCTGGGCGCCTCCTGGCTTGGGCCCTGAGCCTCGGGCCATGGGCCTTCAGTCCACCCAGAGATCCGCGAGCGCCAGCTCGACCTCGCCGAACGGCTCGGCGCGGACGGTCTCGTGCCCCGCGTGCGAAGCCACGATGGTCCAGCGCCCCGCCATGAGGAGCAGCACTTCGAGCGTCCGCGCCAGCGGATCGACCAGCCAGACGCGAGGCACACCCTCCCGCGCGTACACGGAGAGCTTCCGTGTCCGGTCCAGCGAGGCCGTGGAGGGCGAGATGACCTCGCACAGCCAATCGGGCGCCAGCTCGAAGTAGGCCTTCTCGGGAATCGACGGCATCCGGCTCCGGCGCCAGCCGGCGCAGTCGGGAACGAGGACGTTGGACGCGAGATGAAGCTCCGGTTCTGCGAGAATCCACCAGCCGCCCGGGCCGCCGCGGCCGAAGTGGAAGGGATTGCCGAGCAGCATGCCGACAGCCGTCTCGGCCACCGCATGACGCGGCGCCGGCCGCGGTGAGGCGTGGAGCTCCCCATCCACGATCTCGGCGACGAGGTTATCGGGAAGCGCAACCAGATCCTCGTACGTCGCACGGCGATCGAATGGCGGGACCCGTGCCACGGTTCGCATTGTACATCGTCGTCCGTGCACGCCGCGTGCCCGGGGAGATGCGCGAATTCCCCCAGGAATCCCGCGAAACAGGCCATGCGGCGTGCAAACGTCGCCGCCTGGCCGGCTGTTCGGCCTGGCGGAAATTGCGCAGGGCTGAAGCCCTGCGCTATCTGATTTGGTCCGTGGGCCGCGCCCGCGGTCAGTAGCTGTAGCGGAGAATGAGGCGGGCGGAGGAGTTCCGGCGGTACTGTCCCAGGAAGTCGTCGAGCGCCCCGCCGATCAGATCGGTCCGGGCGGTGGCGCGCCAGTGCTGGCCGACGGCCTGTGAGTACTCGGCCTTGACGTAGAAACCCCGGCCGTTCTGGCGGACCGCGCCCTCGAAGGCGAGGCTCCGGTTCACGTCGATCGTGTACGAGGCGCGTCCCAGGAAGGTCTTCGTCAATCCGCGGTCGAAGGCCGAGAACTGCGCCGGCAGGACCGATCGCGTCGCGGTCACGAACTCGCCCGCGTAGCCGCCGACGATCGTCCACTCGCCGGCCTGGCGTTCGGCCTGCACGACGTAGATCCCGTAGTCGTCGGTCGCCGGGTCGGTCGTCCAGAAGTAGCCGGCCTCGCCCTTCAGCGTGAACCACCGCAGCGGCCAGGCCACGTCGCCGCCGACCATCCGCATGGTCGGAAAGGTGTGCGTCACTTCGAATCGGAGTGCGATTGGGTTCACGCTCACCTGGCCGGCGGGGAGGTAGTTATACCCGTCGTACGCCGAGAGCGAGTACTCGAGGCCCGATCCGACATGGTTCCAGCGGATGCCAAGCTGAGGCCGCGTCGGGAACTCCGATCCCACGACGACGACCGGCCAGGCGGCGGCCCCTGGCGGCAGGCTTCCGGGTGGCGCCACCGCGGCGACCGACGGGAACCAGCGATCGCCGGTGAGCGGCAGCCGGCTCGGCGTCAGGCGAGGGGAGACGACCAGGTCGAGCGTGTCGGCTCCGTGTTCGTAGGTCAGCCGCGCGGCCGTGACGGCGAGGACCTCGTTGTCGACGACCTCGAGCAGGTCGCGTGGCGCGAAGCGATCGGTGGGATTGAGGATGTCCGCCTTGCCCCACCTGACGAACTGTTTTCCGGCCTCGAACGTGAGCCCGCCGCGGTGGGCCGCGACGCTCAGCCGCCGGACGGCGAGCGCGGGCCGCTTCGGACCGCGGTCGCTCCAGTCGATCGACCAGCTCCGATCCACGTAGTCGTTGGTGGCCGCGCGCGCGTCGAACGCCCCGGCGAGCGACAGCCACTGGACCGGCCGCCACGACGCCTCCTGCCGGAACAGGGCTTCGCCGATCCACCGCTGGCCGCCGAAGGACGACTCGAGAGGATAAGCGATGCCCGTGGCCTCGATCGATCCCCGCTGGGTGACGCGCTGGGCGGAAGAAGGCAGCGACGCTGCCATCACCAGCAGGAACGACGCGGCCACGGCCCTCTGTGTCCTCATTGGTCTCGGCGGAGCGCCTGCAGCGTGAAGTCTTCTTCCCTCATCGGCACGTTGTACTTCAGCTCGTCGAGCTTCAGCACCGTCCGGCTCTTGCGGCGGAGGTCGGTCATCTCGAGCGTCCGGCCGGTCCAGATGCCCTGCACGTTCTGGATGTCGCTGTACTTCAGGATCCGGACGACCTCGGACTTGACGAAGCTCTCGACCTGCTGGTAGGCGTAGTTGTCCTTTCGCACCCACACGCGCGACCGGGTGTACTGCGACCTCTTGGTCGCGCGCGGCGTGGCGACGATCCGCCAGCAGGCGGCCCCGTTCAGCGTCTCCTCGCCGTCCATGCCGAAGTCGTACTGATCGACGTCGCGCTCCTCGAGGTCCTCGAAGCTGAAGTCGGTGCCGAAGAACCGCTGCGACCGGTCCTGGAGCGCGACGCGCCGGTCGCGCTCGATGGCCGGCGTCCACATCCATTGATCCGACGCCCGGTCGGGATGGTTCACGACCAGCAGCGCGACGCCCTTGACCTCCGGCGGCGCGGTGAACCGGAGGATCGACCGGCTCGACCCATGTGAGCCCCGGCGGTCGAACGTCCACCGCTTGTCGCTGATCTTCCCTCTCGCGTCGAACACCTGCAGCGTGCCCTCGTAGTGCTCGGACGAGGCGCGGGTGCGCTTCTGAGCCTCCTCCATGATCCGTCTCGCCTCCTGCCCGAACGACGCGGCGGGCACAAGGAAAAGCAAGAGTGCGGCCACTAGCGGCGCGACCAGGAAGGTCGATCGCTCTGTCACGCGTGACTCGGCCGAAAGCCGAGAGCCGAGAGCCGGAAGCCGACAAGAATCGTGGCCCCTCATTCGTACTCCAGCGCCTGGACGAGCGAGCCGCGCACGGCCGACTCGGCCGGCCACAGCGCGGCGACAAGCGCCGCGCCGAGGATGATCGGGACGAGCATCAGCGCGATCCCGGTCGGGTATCGGTAAGGCATCAGCATGCCGCTGATGTCGCGGTGGGTCATGTCCAGCACGTAGTGCAGGTTGATGGCGCCCAGGCCGAGGCCGAGCACGAGGCCCACGAAGCCGATGCCGAGCGCCTCCATCCAGATCGTGTAGCGGACCTGTCGCCGCCGGGCGCCCACGGCCTGGAGCACGCCCAGCTCCCGCCGGCGGTCCATGATCGAGACGGTCAGCGTGTTCATGATGCCCAGCACGGCCACGAGCACCGCCACCGCGATCTGCGAGTACGACAGGGCGAGCCACTGGTCGGTCAGGCCGGTGATGTAGCTCCGGACTTCCTCGTTGGTGAGCACGAACAGGCGGCGGTTGGCCGAGAGCCGCGCGAGAATCGTCCGGCGGACCTCCGGCACCGACGCGCCCTTGCGCAGGTAGACGCGGAACGTGTTGACGCGGTCGTCGTTCCACCACTTCCGGTAGACGCTGCGGTCGAGGAAGATCGAGCCCTGCTGGTCGGACCAGTCCTCGATGATCCCGACGACGGGGAGACGGAGCGGGCCGGACGGGGTGGGGAGGTCGATGGCGTCGCCGACGTGGAGGCCCTTCATCGACGCCAGGTTCTGCGACAGGATCGTCCCCCGGCCCTCGGCGGCCAGCCGGTAGGCCTCGTCGGGCCGGCCTTCGATCGGCCTCCGCCCGGCCCGGGCCGCCCACTTCTCGCATCGTCGACGGCGATGAGCAGCACGGGCGTGCCGCGGAACCGGATGCGCGGCGTGCGGACGCCCTGCACCTGCTCCACGCCGTCGACCTGCCCGATCGTCCGCTCGAGGGAGGCCGGGAAGAGGAAGCTGCGGCTGGTCAGCGTCGGCGAGGCGGTGACGAACAGGTCCGGGTTGAGCGCCGTGCCCATCCAGTCGGCGATCGATTCGTAGCTGGCCTTCGACACCCCGCCGAGGCCGATCGTCATGCTCAGCGAGAGCATCAGCGCCGACACCGTGGCCGACGTCCGCCGGGGCGCCTGGATCAGGCTGTCGGCCGCCAGCGCGCCCTCGACCGGCCACAGCCAGCCGAGCAGCGGTCGGAGACCGCGCGTGAGCCACAGCGCGAGCGCCGGCGTCAGGAGCAGCGCCGCCGCCATGGCGAGGATGAAGCCGGCGTAGAAGACGACGTCGCTCCTGCTGACGACCAGGCACCCGGCCGAGACGCCCGCGAACGCCAGGGCGACCAGGCGGCGCGCGCGGTTCTCGCCGGCCGAGAGCACCTGGTATCGCCCCTTCTGCAGCGCCTGCACGGGATCGACCCTCGCGGCGTTGCGCGCCGGGACGAACGCCGCCACCATGCTGGTCGCGACGCCCATCACGACGGCGAGACCCATCAGCCTGGGGTCGGTGGCCACGTCCTCGACGCGCTGCGCGATCCCGGAGATCCCCTGGAGCATCTGCCCGACGTAGCCCGCCGTCCCCCTCGCCAGCAGGTAGCCGAACCCGAGGCCGAGCGTCGAGCCGACCAGGCCCGCGACGGCGCTCTCGGCCAGGAACAACGCGCGGATCTGCCGGCGCGTCGCGCCCAGCGCCCTGAGGATCCCGATCTCGGCCCGGCGCTGGGTCACCGCGATCGCGAACGAGTTGTAGATGATGAACATCCCGATGAAGAGCGCGAACAGGCTCGTGATGTTCACCGTCACCGAGTAGACCCGGAGGACCGAGTCGAACTGCCGGCCGCGGCTGGCCGGCGTCTCGACCTCGAAGCCGGGGCCCAGCGTCTTCTCGAGCGCGGCGCGGCACTGCTCGATCGAGTAGCCGCCAGTGACCGCCAGGTCGATCCGATCGAACTTGCGTCCCCGCCCGAACACCTTCTGCGCGGCGTAGACGTCCATGATCGCCAGGTTGCCGCCGAAGGCCTTCGCCAGGCCGCTCGACTTCATGATCCCGCGCACGACGAACCGCTTCGGGCCGTCCATCGTTCGCATCGGGACCGCGCTGTCGGTCCGCAGGTGGTTCTGCTCGGCGAACTCGCGCGTCACGATCAGCGAGTCGGGCTGCGCCAGGAAGACCAGCGGGTCGTCCACCACCGCCTCGTCGCCGCTTTCGAGCGTGTAGTCGCGCAAGGACCGGTCGCCCGTCATGTCGACGGCCAGGATCATCACGCTGCCCTGGCCCGGGAGCGCCGTGTCCACCACGGCCTCGATGACCGGGACCGCCACGCGGACCTCGGGCCTCTCCTGCACCCGCTCGAGCACGCTCTCGTCGAATCCGCTCTCGCCCGCCGTGACCTGCAGCTGGGTCGCGCCGGCGATCCGGTCCACCGTTTCGTGGAGCGCGTACAGGACCGACTGGTTGGCGGTGTGCATCCCGACGAACACGCCGACGCCCAGGACGATGCCCGCCGTGGTCAGGAGGGTCCGGACCAGGTGCCTGCGGGTGTACGGCCAGCTGATCAGCCTGAGCAGGATCATCGGCGTTCGTCCCCGACGACCCGGCCGTCGCGGATGGTGAGCGTGCGCGGGCAGCTCCGGGCCACCGTCAGGTCGTGCGTCACGATGAGGACGGTGGCGCCGAGGCGCCCGTGGAGATCCCGGATGAGGTCGAGGATCTCCGCCCCGGTGCCGGTGTCGAGGTTGCCGGTCGGTTCGTCGGCCAGCAGGATCGGCGGATAGATCGACAGCGCCCTCGCGATGGCCGTTCGCTGGCGCTCCCCGCCGGAGAGCTCGTCCGGCGTGTGATCGAGCCGCGTCCCCAGTTGGACCAGGTCGAGGAGCTCACGCGCGCGCGCGACGGCCTTTCGCCGGGGCCAGCCCCGGAGATGGAGCGGGAGCGCGACGTTCTCGAGGCACGAGAGCGAGGGGAGGAGGTTGAAGAACTGGAAGATGAACCCGAGCTTGTCGCGGCGGATGAGCGTGAGCTGGTCGTCCGACAGGCCGCCGAGCCGCTGGCCGTCGATACGGATGTCGCCGGTGCTCGGCCGATCCAGGCCGCCGATCAGGTTGAGCAGCGTGGACTTGCCGGACCCCGACGGCCCGACGATCGACACCAGCTCGCCCCGGGCCACCTTCAGGTCGACCCCGGAGAGCGCGGTGACCCGCCGCGTCCCGTCGAATTGCTTGCTGACGCCCGAGAGTTCGATCATGAAACGACGCCGGTGCCGCGAGTGGCGGCGACGGTGGTCCCCGGCTCCTTGTGCGGCGACGATTCGCCGTGGATGACCGGACCGCTCCTGATGACGTTCGACCGCAGCCGCTGGCCCAGGATCTCCTCGGCGCGGCGGCCGGCGTCGATGAGACGCTCGATGTCGATCCCGGTCCGCACCCCCATCTCGCCGAGCACCGCCAGGAGGTCCTCGCTGCACGTGTTCCCGGTGAACCCCGCGGAGTACTTGGCGGCCCCGGTCGCCGGCTGGCCGCCAATGGCGCCGATCGAGCAATCGACGTAGCGAACGCCGAGCTCCAACATCGCCACCGAATTGGCGATGCCGGTCCCGCGCGTGTCGTGGAAGTGCGCGATGAACTCGACGCCGGGAAAGATCGCCATCAGCTCGCCCACCCGCTCGCGCACCAGTTTCGGGTTGGCGACGCCCGTCGTGTCGCCCAGCATGATCGTCCGGGCGCCCTCCTCCACGTAGAAGCGGACAACCTTCGCGACGTCCGCCGTCCGGATGTCCCCCCTCACGGGGCAGCCGTAGACCGTTCCCGCGCACCCGATGACACGGACGCCGAGCGCGTGGGCCCGCTTCATGATTGCCGCGTGCTCGGCCATCGCCTCGGCGTGCGTCATCCGGAAATTGAGCTGGTTGTGCGCCTCGCTCGACGAGATCATGAGGATGATCTCGTCGCCCCCGTACCCCTCCTTCTGGCAGACCTCAAAGCGGTCGAACCCCTTGGCGTTCGGCATCAGGATGACGTACGAGACGTCCGGCCGCCGCTCGATGCGCTTCAGGACGTCGGTCGCGTCGGCGAATTGCGGCAGCAGCTTCGGGTTGGAGAAGGAGGTGACCTCGATCTTGCTGAAGCCGGACCGGCCGATGCGGTCGAGCATCTCGACCTTGTCGTCGGTGGACACGAGCACGGGCATCGACTGCAGCCCGTCGCGTGCCCAGCATTCGCACGCGATCACCGATTCGGGCAGACTCATCACGGACCTCCGCGGCTCCGACTCGTGGTCTCCGGTCTCAGGACTCAGCGCGCGTCCGGCCTGAGCTGCCGGCGTGCCGCCTCGACCGTGAAGGCATGGGTCCGGAACGTGATCGCCACGGCCGCCAGGTCTCCTTCGAGCAGGAACTCGAGGCCGAGCGGGTGCCGTCCGGCCTCGGCGATGAGGGCCTCGACCTCGTCCGACCCGCCCAGCGTCGCGGTGGCGCCGGCGGCATCGTCACCGGCGATCGACCAGGGGATCGTCGTCTGCAGGCGCTCGGGCGCGAACCGCGCAAGGGCTTCGAGCACCGCTTCGGTGTCGGCACGCGAAACCCCAGCCCTCCGTGCGAGCTCGTTCACCAACTCCTGGTCAGCCATGGCACCCGCCTCTCACAGTGTGCTCGAACAAGTAGCATGGGCCGGGTGGGCTGTCAAACCCGTGGATTTGGTGGCGGGCGGGATCCGCTGCGCTCCGGGACCTGTGGGCTGCGCCCGGCAGCCCCGTCAGACTCCTCAAGTGCCCCCGAAGCCGGTCGTCACCGTGTCGCCGTCGACGATCACGGGGACGTCGCGGCGTCCCTTGGTGATCGCGAGCATGCGGTCCAGCGCCGCACGGTCCTTCTTGACGTTGAGGTACTCGAACTCGACACCGCGTCGGCCGTAATCCTCACGGGCGGCCAGGGTGTAGGGTCAGGTGTCCTTGCCGAAGATGTAGATCATGGGGCCTCCTCCGATTCGAATGGGACTCGAAACCTCGTTCTCCGCGAGAAGAGTGTGGGTTCGCGCCCTTTCCTCAGATCACAAGAACACACGGGAGGGCCGAAAGTGTCAAGCGCGTCGAATGTGGAGTGGGCCAATCCGATGTGGGCAACGGGATTATTTGATCCCGCTTGACACTTTCGGCCTTCTCCAACGTTCTTAACAAGTACACGGCTGTGCTGGCCGCAATCCGGGTTACGCCGCACCGCGTGTCGGTTACATCTTTCACTGCATCCACGAGGGAAGGATACCGATGCCATCATGTTCCTCGACGCGCGTCGCATGCGGTCCGTGGGTCGTCGCAGCATACCGGGCGGCACTGGGCGTGCTCGTCGTTGCCCTGCTGGGGCTGTGGACCTCGCAGGGCTTGGCAGCGCGTGACGCCGCTACGCGGTGGTCCCTCGTTGGTGCGTCCAGCCCGGCGGTTCCGGCGCCTGGGGACCAATCACCCGATGATGGCGAAGTTCCGGCCCCGCTGGAGGCTGAGGGTGTCAACCCGATCCATCCATCGCTGAGGCCGTCGCCGTTCGAGAACATCGATCTCACGTCGGGTAACTTAGCGCTCATCATCCCGTTGCTCCACCTGCCGGGGAGCGGGCTGATCGACCTCGATGTCACGTTGTCGCTGAATACCAAGCACTGGAGGTGGCGGATCGGACCCGGTTCGATCGCGGAGGCTTTGGTGTCCCCGCGGGTCATTTCCGCCGACGGCACTTCGCACTACTTGGAGCAAATCGGGGTGGCAGGAGACGACGAGTACCTGTCCCCCGAGTTCTGGCGCTACCAGCGGGGCACTCATCTCCTCCAGAAGCCGAATGGCGTGACGGTGCTCTATGGCCGATGCGACGCTACGACCCACGTCTGCCTCCCCCTGCAAGAGAGCGATCCGTTTGGCAATGTCATCTCGTACACGTACGTTGACGGGCCAAGTGGCCCCCAACTCACCAGCATCGGCCAACCGCTCGGCGACAACCAAATGCGCCAGGTGGCGTTCACCTACGACGCCGAAACCGGCACGCTGCAAACGATGACCTATGGGACGGCGACATGGACCTTCGAATGGGCGGATTCCAGCAACCTTCATCGCGTGACACTGGCCACCCACGGAGCATGGGTATTTGATCGGACGCCGGCGGGTATCCAGTCCGATCACTTCACGGTGACGACCCCGACTGGAGGCGTCATCCAGTACGAAACCATCGGCCTCGTGAGCGGCTTCAATGACGACCCTCGCAGTGGGGCGTCACATCCGGTGATCAGGAGGTACGTAGCGTCCCGGAGCACGATTGGGCCCCAACTCGCCGTCGGGACGTGGTCGTTTCAGCAACTCGCCCCTGGCGAGGACTTCGTGGCGGCGGGCCGCTCCATGCAAGATCCCGACGGCACGAAGACGACGTATACGGTCGACCAATACACTGGCCTTGCGCTCTCTCGGACGGTCGTCCCCAGCGGCCAGACGGATCCGGTCGAGACGGAGACCATCAACCGCTCCGACGTTGATTTCGGGGCTGTCGGGGGGCCTCTCGTCCGCGCCAAGACGACCATGCGGGACGGGTTCACATACCGGACGGAGTATGCCTACGGCCCGCAAGATCCGGGGTTGTGGGCCGACTTCGGGCAGCCTCGACGCATCACCACCTATGGCGACTTCACGCGAACCACCGCGATTACCTATCGGCACGAATTCGGGTCGCGCTACATCCGCGGCAAGGTCGCGTCGGTGACCGTCGACCCGGATGGTCCCGCGCCCGTCGTGTCGAGCGGCTTCTACGATAACTGGGGTTTCATGACCAGCAAGACGGTCGAGGGGATCACCACCACCTACGCACGGGACGACTGGGGCAACCTCCTCAACGTCATGGACGGCGAGCAGAAGTCTGTCGGGTACAGCCACCAGTGGGGGCGCACCAGCGAAACGCGGACGTCGCACTACTATATCCGGCGCCACTTCACGTCGACCGGGACCATCGACTGGGTTGCCAGAGACTATAACAATGGCGCGTTCACCCGCCGGACCCTTTTCGAGCACGACGACGCGCTGGAGCGCGAGACGCTCCGCACGCCCCCGGCCGCGCAGCCCCACACCGGGCTGCCGACAGCGACCAATTACGACCACGAGGCTGATGCCGTTTCCCCATCAGACCCCGACGGCCCGTACGTCGAGGTGTCGCGAGGCGTCACTTGGACTCGCGCCTACCTCGACGGATACGGCCGGACGCGCCAAACCGTCGTCAACCCGCCAACTGCCAACGATCCACCTACAGTCACGACGACAGACTACGATGCCCTCGGGCGCAAGGTGTTCCAGAGCCTGCCGTTCACGGACTCGGAGGTCGGCACTTCCTACACCTATGATGCCCTTGGTCGGGTGAAGACGAAGACGACGGCAGGCAAGACGACGACGTACAGTTACGGACGGAGTGCCGAGGGATCCACCGTCACGATCACCGAACCGTTCGGCCTGGGTGATTGGCGCACGACGATCCAGACGTGGCAGGCGAGCGGCGGACCGGACGGGGCCCGGCTCGTCGGGGTTCAAGACGCGAAGGGTGACGACACGACCTATGCCTATAACGTGATCGACAAGCTCACGACCGTGCACGCCCCTGGGGTTCTCGACCGCGAGTATCACTACATTCCAGGTACCAGCCGGCTCCTTTACGAGATCCAGCCCGAGTCGGGCCGCACTGACTACACCTACTACCTGAACGGCCTCGTCCACACGAAGACCGACGCCCTCGGCCACGTTGTCACCTATGACTACGACGACGTGAATCGCCTGTACCACGAAGTGACGAGCGGCGATTCCTCCTACACCACCGACACCACCTACGACGACCCGTGGTCCGACAACGTCCTGACCATTGCCAACCCGTACGCGTCGAGTACATTCACATATGACGACGCGTCGCGGCTGACCTCGCGGGTCGACACGATCCACGCGGTCACCACGGACCCGGGGCGCACCTTCACGACGACCTACGAACCGAACGGCTACGACCAGGTCGGCAGCGTCACCTACCCGAGTGGGCGCGTGGTCAGCTACGGGTTCGACGACCAGCGGCGAATCCAGTCGGTGGCCGACGGCGCGCGGACCTACGCGTCGGGTATGGGGTATCATCCGTCCGGTCAGGTGACCGAGTACACGAGCGGCAACGGCGTGTCCAATCACTTCGGCTACGATCCGGTAACCTATTGGCCGACCAGCGTGACCCACGGCACGAACGGCGCAGGTACCTGAGCTTGGCGTACACCTATTTCGACGAAGGTAACATCAAGACGATAGGTGATGCCCGTCCCGGGATGAGCGCCGACTTCACGAATGGCTACGACCCGGTCGATCGGTTGAAACGGGCCGTCGGGCCGTGGGGTACGCTGACGTACGACTACGACGCCGTCGGCAACCGTGTCAGCCGGACCGACGCGGGCGGGACCACGACCTACCAGTACGACGAGGCGGACCAGAACCGGCTCGTCTCCACGACCGTTGGCGGTGTGGTCACGGAAGGATTCTGGCACAACGATCTCGGCCAGCTCGTCGTGGACGGCCGGGGTCTTTACAGCTACACGCCGGCCGGATTGCTCGAGACCGCGCAGATGGGGAGCGGCCTGACGGTGACCCATCGGTACGACGCCTCGGGCATGCGGGCCGTGAAGATCAAGGGCGGCGTCCCGCACTACTACGTGCACGGACTGGGCGAGCAGCTCCTGGCGGAATACGAAGTAGCCAGCGGACAGCTGGTGTGGGATACCGACTATATCTACGCGGGCTCCCGGTTGCTGGCAGCAGTCCGACCCGACGTGTCGTACACGGTGACCGTCACCAAAGCGGGATCCGGGTCGGGCCAGGTGGCGGCGGATCCCTCAGGGATCACCTGCGGGACCACCTGCAGCGGCCAGTACCCGGCCGAGCGGAGTATCACCCTGACCGCAGTCCCGACTCAGGGCTCCGGGTTCACGGGGTGGAGCGGCAGTTGCGCGGGGACGAGCCCCACCATCACGCTGACGGTCACGAGTTCCGCGACGTGCACGGCGACCTTCTCGTCGTCGGCCACACTGGTGGTGGCGACCGGCGGATCCGGCTCAGGGACCGTGGGACTCTCCCCGGCCGGGACTTCCTGTGGGGCAGGGTGTGCGACCTTCACCCCGAACACGATCGTGACGTTGTCGGCGACGCCGGCCAGCGACGCCGTGTTCAGCGGGTGGTCGGGCGACGCGGACTGCGCCGACGGCGTGGTGACGATGGGTGCGGCGAAGGGGTGCACGGCCGTCTTCACGCAGCGGGTGGGCCTGACGGTCACGAAGGCGGGCTCGGGAACAGGCACGGTTACCAGCGCGCCGGGCGGGATCGCGTGCGGGGCGACCTGTGTGAGCGCCTTCGCGGTAGGGTCCGTCGTCACATTGACGGCGACGGCGGTGACGGGTTCCACCTTCGCCGGCTGGTCGGGAGATGCCGACTGCACCGACGGCGTCGTGATGCTGGCCGCCGCGAAGAGCTGCGCGGCCACCTTCAATCTCCCGCCGAGCTACACCCTGACGATCCAGAAGACCGGGGACGGGAGCGATGGGAGTACGGTGACGAGCACGCCGAGCGGCATCGCGTGCGGGGCCACGTGCGCGGCATCATATAGTTCGGGGACCACGGTGCAGCTCACGGCCGAGCCGGCCGAGGGGTACGAGTTCGTGGGGTGGCAGGGCACCGGCTGCACGAGCGGGTCGGTCTTCATGAGTCAGGCCCGGACGTGCACGGCCGTCTTCCAGGCGCTGCCGTGCGACCCCGACGGGTCGCAGGCGCAGGCGTGCCAGCGGGACGGTGGCATGTGGGACGACCTGTCCTGCGGTTGCCAGCAGCAGTTTGAGGACCCGCTGGTGTTGACGCTCGACGGCTCGCCGATTCGTCTGACCAACGTCGGTGACGGCGTGCTGTTCGATGTAGACGGCGACGGCCAGCCGGAGCAGATCGCGTGGACGCGTGCCGGGTCGGGCGCGGCGTTCCTCGCGCTGGATCTAGACGGCGACGGGGCGATCACGACGGGGCCGGAACTCTTGGGTATGCCGGCGTCGGTGCCGCGTCGCCACAAGCCGGCGGCCGGCGACAACAGCTTCACGCTGCTGGCGGCGCACGACACGCCGGCGCTCGGAGGAAACGGGGACGGGCGTATCAGCGCCGCCGACGCGGTCTTCGCGCGGCTGCGGCTGTGGGTGGACGCCAATCATGACGGCGTCTCGCAACCCAACGAGTTGGTGCCGCTGTCCGCCGTGGGGATCGCGTCGATCGAGTTGACGTACCGGACAACCGGACGCCGAGACGGTCTCGGGAACTACTACCGGTATCGGGGCGCCGTGCATCTGCAGTCCGGTCGAACGGTACCCATATGGGACGTGTTGCTGAAGACACGCGGTGCTTCCGTCCCGGCGTCGTGCAGCCAGCCGCAGCCCGTGCCGTCCGGTCCCATGTCGGAGTCAGCCACGGACGCCAATGAACCTTCCGCGGTCGATACCCCCACGCTCGGCAGCGTGGCCAGTCGCTCGGAGGACCTCGACCCGCCGCCGGCGAGCGAGCGCGTCGAGTACTATCATCTCGACGTGCTCGGATCGGTCCGGGCCATCACGAACGACCAGGGCGAGGTGATTGCGCGGCACGATTTCCTCCCGTTCGGCGAGGAATGGTTCGCGCCGGGCGGCGGTCCGGGGACCAACCCGGTGGATAAGGGGCTGTTCACTGGGAAGGAGCGGGATGCCGAGCTGGACCTCGATTACTTCGGCGCCCGCTACTACCGGGCCAACCTGGGGCGGTTTACCACGGTGGATCCTGGGCATGTTGGAGGTGCCACCGGCGACCCGCAAAGCTGGAACGCCTATGCGTACGCGCGGAACAACCCCCTACGCTTCGTTGATCCCTCCGGAACGGACTACATCGTCCACACCAGGGGCGGCACGCCATTCTGGTTCACGGGCGGCTGGAACGAGTTCGAGGGCTTTGCGCAAGGATATACTCTTGAGGGCGGCCCGTTCTCGGGAACTATCTACAACGCCGCCGGCCAGGCCGTCGGAACCTACCAGTACTTCGACCCATTCGACCGCGTGCTGGTCGACGCCGGCATGCGCGCGGGGCCGCCCGTCGATCTGATCGTCAAGGCTCTCAGGGCTTTCGGGTATGTAGTGGCTCCCGAAATCCTCACCGCCGCCGACTGTGCCGCCGACTGGGCGGGATGCAGCAAGAGCGGAGTGATGATGGCCGCGGCGCTGTCGCCGAAAGTGCTCAGGCTCCTTGGCACGATCGCGCCGTTGGCCGAGAACACGGTCGCCCAGGCTATCCGCCTCAGAGGTGGCGGGGCGAGCCAAGTGAATGAGATAGCAACCTACCTGCAACATATGAAGCTGTCCGAGGTTGCGCAGAGAGCCGCCAATGGGGATGCCCAGGCGGTCAAGGCGCTGAAGATGGTCAAGCAGGCGGCGACGAAAGCGCAGAGGTACTGACCCGTGCCCGGGACGAATGACGACATGCGCAGCCCCTTCGTCAGTGACGAGCACACGCGCACTCTGCGCGAGGTGAGAATGTATGCGTCTCCGGACTTACCTGATTTCGTCGACAGCGTTGACCTGATCTTCGATCACTCGATCGTCCGAGTCGCCGTGGACTCACTCGACGATACCGTCCGGTGCACACGCTTGTCCCCGCCAGTTCCGCTGCCTACGGAGGGTGCTCAGGCACTCACCAGTGGATTCTGGGAACCACTGCTCGGAAAGGTGCTGACCGCCGCGTGGCACATGACGAATGACCGGGGTTACAGGGATGCCGTGGAGCTCCAGCTCAGGGATTCGGTCAACGAAGGCGGCTATACGATTGTCCGGATAGAAGCGGCCGCATCGGGGCTGTGGATTTCCGAACTGACTGCCACACGGTCCGTCAAGTGAGCCGCCGCGTCGCATAGGGAGAATGGTCCACGATTCGCAGGCGCGTCGGCGAACGACCGCGCAGCTATCGGGGCACTCTGCTGAACTGTCGTCGGAGGTAGTGGCGGGTCGCGTGCTGATCCCCGTATGAAAGACCGCGACTGGGTCGCCGCGGTGCGGGCTTTCGGTTTCGCCGCGCGGCAGGCACGTTTTCTGGTGCTGGTCCTGGAGCACTCGGGGGTGTGCCTGCCGCGGCAGTACCGCACGTTTGCGGGCGTCGCGGACGGCCGCCACTCGCACCGGTTTTTCGAGCAGCTGATCACGGGCGGCTTTGCGAGGACGGACCTGGCCGCGCCGGCGCACGGCGGACGGATTTACCACATCCAGTACAAGCCCTGGTACCGGCTGCTCGGCGAGCCGGATCACCGGCACCGCCGGCCGATGAGTGTCGGGCGCGCCGTCGAACGTCTGATGGTGCTCGACGGCGTGCTCGCCGAGCCGAGTATCCGCTGGCTCGGCCTCGCCAAGGACAAGGTCGCGACCTTCACGAACGCACCGTGGTGCGTGCCGGCGGACGCGCTGCCCCGGACGACGGTCGGTGGTGTCGCCCGGCCGTTTCCCGACCCCTTCCCGATCGGCCTGACGCCGGACGGATCCTGCCTGTTTCTGTACCTGGTCACGACGCCGTTTCCGACGGCGTTTCGGACCTTCCTGACGCTGCACACGGGGCTGCTTTCGGCGCTGCCCTCCTGGCGGCTACGTCTGCTGCTTCCGCCCGCGCTTTCCGACGCCCGAGACGCGCACATTCGCACGGTCCACCGGGTGCTCGAGCCCGTGGTCGGCGACGGTGTCCAGACCCGCGTCGAACTGGTCCCCGTGACCCAGTCGTACCTGCGCCTGGAGCGGCTGGTCGGCACGGCCTGACGGGTCCTGTCCTGCGTGTCGCGGGGGGAACGAGAGGGGGAACGCCCCCGGAAGCGCGCTTGTCACCCCGGTCCGTGTGCGGCCTGCCCGCGCTCATCGCACCCGACGCCGGTCCCGCGTGTCTCAACCGTCTCCCCTCAATTGCTTGATCGCGGTGGTCCTTGCGCGCCAGCTCCCTGACGCTGCTTCGCTGCCGGTGTGCGCCGGTGTGGGCGTGATCCGGTTTCGTAGACACTTTCGGAAAGGTGGATACGATGGCATCGATGGCCACAGAGAAGAGATCCTCACGGGTCCGGCGGAGCTTCACGGATGAGTTCAAAGCCGGAGCGGTCCGGCTGGTGATCGACGAGGGCAAGAGCGTGGGCCAGGCGGCCCGCGAGTTGGACCTCACCGAGTCGGCGTTGCGGATGTGGGTCGAGCGGGCCCGGGCCGATCGGGGCACGGGGAAGCCCGGCGTGCTCACGACGGCGGAGCGCGAGGAGCTGGGGCGGCTGCGGAAAGAGGTGCGGACGCTCCGGATGGAGCGCGACATCCTAAAAAGAGCGGCGGCCTTCTTCGCGAAAGAGAATGCGTGAAGTTCGCGTTCATCGACGCCGAGAAGGCCGCGTATCCCATCAGTGCGTTGTGTCGGTGTCTCAAGGTGTCGCGCAGTGGGTTCTACGCGGCCCGCACGCGACCGGAATCGAAGCACGCGGCGACGGACGGACGGCTTCGGGTGTTGGTGCGGGCCTCGTTCGACACCAGCCGGCGCCGGTATGGCAGCCCGCGGATTCAGGCCGATCTGGCCGACCAGGACGTCCACGTGAGCCGCAAACGCGTCGCGCGGGTCATGCGCGAGGAAGGGCTGAAGGCCCGCGCGCGCAAGCGATTCAAGACGACGACGATGAGCGACCACGACCAGCCGGTGGCCGCGAATCTGCTCAATCGGGACTTCACCGCGGCGGCGCCCAATCAGCGGTGGGTCGGCGACACGTCGGAGTTTCTGGTCGGTGAAGGCGGGAAGCTTTATCTGGCCGCCATCCTCGACCTGTACTCGCGGTTCGTGGTTGGGTGGGCGGTCAGCGCGGTCAACGACCGGCATCTGACGCTGAAGGCGCTCGGGATGGCGATCAAGCGCCGCTGTCCCGAGGCGGGCTTGTTGCACCACTCGGATCAGGGCTGCACGTACGCGAGCGAGGACTACCAAGCCGTTCTCGAGACGTTCGGGGTCACGTGCAGCATGAGCCGTCGCGGCGACTGTTTCGACAACGCGGTGATGGAGAGCTTCTTCTCGACGGTGAAGGCGGAGTTGGGCGAACACTTTGACAGCTACGGGCTGGCGAAGGAGCAACTGTTCGACTACATCGAGGTGTTCTACAACCAGCAGCGGCGGCACTCGACGCTGGGACTGATCAGCCCGGCCGCCTTCGAGCGCCAGGCCGTCGCGGTGGCGCCGGGAGTGTCGTCATCGGCGATCGACCAGGGGATCGTCGTCTGCAGGCGCTCGGGCGCGAACCGCGCCAGGGCCTCGAGCACCGCCTCGGTGTCGGCACGCGAAACCCCGGCCCTCCGCGCGAGCTCGTTCACCAACTCCGGGTCAGCCATGGCACCCGCCTCTCACAGTGTGCTCGAACAAGTAGCACGGGCCGGGTGGGCTGTCAAACCCGGGAAAGCACTCCCACTCCACGGGCTGATGGGCGTGACGGCTGGACACACGATCTGCAAGCGGTATCGTTCGCTCCGGGTTGCGCTGTCGCCGGTTCTCCGAGCCAGGTTCTCCGAGCCAGCTGTTCTCCGAGCCAGCTTGACACACCTGTGAGACGGGCAGAGACTGCTGCCAGCAAGGGCCGGCAGAGGTGGGGTGTGCGCCTCCTGATGCCGGTCACGGCTGCGAGCTGTCCGTGGCGTCACCGACCCTGTCCCAGGTCACACAGCGGACATCATGGAGGTTCTTATGAAGTGCGCGAGAACCGTCGCCTTCGCTCTCCTCCTCGCGGTCGTTCTCTGTTCCCTCGAGTCCTGCGGCGGCAGCGCGACGCAGCCAACGCAAGCGGTCTGCTTCGGCGTCAGCGGCTTCAACGTCTCCGTCCTCCACATGTGGAGAAGCGGCAGCGTGTATAGCGCGAATGTCCAGGGCCTGATTTCGTTCACCGAGACGACGTCGTCGGGAGGGGAGACGCACACCCTCAACTGGACGAATATCCACAACGACTACACGCTCTTCACCGTCACCAGCTTCAATGTCACCATCGACGGTACGGCCTACAGCTACCCTGCCAACAGGTGCAGCTGAGTACCGAGCGGAGTTGAGCGCCGCGCAGGGTCGAGAGAGCTGCACCCGGCAGCCCGGCTAGACCCCTCATGTGCCGCCGAAGCCGATCGTCACCGTGTCGCCGTCGACGATCACGGGCACGTCTCGGCGGCCCTTGGTGATTGCGAGCATGCGGTCCAGCGCCGCACGGTCCTTCTTGACGTTGACGTACTCGAACTCGACGCCGCGTCTGCCGTAATCCTCACGGGCGGCCAGGGTGTACGGTCACGTGTCCTTGCCGAAGATGTAGATCATGGCCTCTCCTCGAACTCGAGCGGAGCTCCGGGGATCCGCGCCCATTACAGAATCCGGCCAATCAAGCTAACGCGAAGGGGACCCTCCCCGCCGGTAGACGAGGCTGACCGCGTCCAGCTTGTCTCCGGCCCGTCCCGTGAACCCGATGACCCGGCTGCCGGGCGGGACATCAAACCGAAAGTCCCTCGTGCCTCCGCGACCGCCAAACGTCGGCGACGTCCGCTTGTTCGTGACGATGGTCAGAGATTCGACGACCGCGCCGGACCGGCCGACAAGGCTGGTGATGTACTCGTCGCTGTCGAGCCGGAAGCTGTAACGCCGGCCTCCCGAGCCGCCGTGCTGAGCCCCTTCCACGTAGCTGCCGTCGGGCAGCAGGTAGACCGCCTGAATACTGTCAATCATGTCGCCCGCCCGCACGATCACTTCGGCGAGCCTGGCGCCCGGTGCGATTTCCCCATCCGTGTAGGGAATGCCGCCCTCACCGCCAGGCACCTCCTCCCTGCGCTGACCCGCTGCCTCGCGGTCCGGACGGAAGGGGGTTCGGCGCGGGGTCGAAGCGTACACCAGCCCGATCGCATCGAGTCCATCTCCTGAGCGGCCCGCAAATCCGATGGCCTGGCTGCCGGGCGGGACGTCGAAACGGAAGTCCCGGTCGCCTCCGCGTCCGCCAAAGGTCGGCGACTGCCGTTTGTTGGTGATGATGCTCAGAGAATCGACGACGTTGCCGAACCGGCCGGCGAGACCGGTGACGTACTCATCCCTCTCGAGCCGGAAGCGGGAGGGTCGGCCCCCGGCGCCGCCGTGCCGGGCCCCTTCCACGGTGCGGCCGTCAGGCAAAAGGTAGACGGCCTGAATGCTGTCAATCGTGTCGTCCGCGCGCACGATCACCTCGGCGACCCTGGCGCCCGCTGCGACCTCCTGATCGGTGAAGGGACTGCCGCCGCCCCCTCCTGCCACCTGCGTCTGGGTGTACTGACCCGACGGCGTCTGCTCCCTGGGGAAGATGCGGGAGAAGATGTCGGTGACGCGCGGCAGAGAAGCATACTCGAGTCCGATTGCATCGACGAGGGCGCCTGAGCGGCCGACAAAGCCGACGGCCTGGCTGCCGGACGGGACGTCGAGGCGATAGTCCCAGGTGCCTCCGCTCCCGCCGAACATCTCGGACATGCGTTTGTTGGTGATGAATTGGAGCGAGTCGATCCTGTCCCCATACCGGCCGGAGACGCCGATGATGAACTCATCGGGATCGAGAGTGAAGCTGGTGGGCCGACCGCCCGTCCCACCGTGCTGCGGGCCCTCGACCGTCCGCCCATCCCGCAGGACGTACACCATCTGCACGGCCTCGATGGTATTGCCGGCCCAGATCCGCACTTCGATGACGCGCGCTCCCGCGGGCGGCTCCGGATCGGAGGACCGTTCGCCTCCCCGTCCGCCCGCGATGTCCGTCGTCGGGTACTGCTGAGCAGACCCCACGACGCCGCACGACAACACGACTGCAGCGGCGACGATTCCCGCGCGGGCAATCAAGCTCATAGACCCCTCCATTCCGGACCACGACAGGAATTATAAGTCCGACGCGGTTGGGTCGGCACGGCTGTGAAACCCATCGCCTCGGCGTCCGCGGTTTCGCCAGCCGCGCGCGGGCCGGACCTCGAGGCCCGGTCATCCAGGCTGACGTTCCTCGAAATCGCCGGAATAACTCATCGCCTGGGCAGACGCTTCGTTCGCATCAGCGGATTCCCCGTCAAATCGATCGGTTCGCGATGGCATCGGTTTTGTTCTACCGGAACCTCTTCGCTGCCACGGGCCGTTCTCGAATGCCTCTCTCCAGGGGACCGACGTCTTCGACCTGCTCGGGCGCTCTGCGGCGACACAGGCGACGACCAGCGCCGGGCTGATGACGGGCGACTCGAGCGGGAATCTCTCGGGCTTCCTCGACAGCAACGCGAACGGCCCGGTCGTGACCAATGCGTCCTACACGGCCACCTGCTCGATTCGCGCAGACGGCCGTGGCGTGCTGACCGACACCTACGGCAACCACGGGTACCTTTACCTGATATCGCCGATGGCGTTTGTCGAGGTCCAGGGCTCCACGCCCCGGCAGCCGATGGCCGACCAGAACCTGCTGTTCAGGAACATTCGCTGAGCGCCCGACTCCGCCGCGGTCTACTGCAGCGGGCCGGCCGGCACGCGCACGACGCGCGTCAACACGACGGGGAAGCCGTCAACCGGGTTGCCGAACGGCGTCCACTGCACCCCGGGATTGGCCGGGTCCGGACAGCTGAACGAATTGGGGCAGATGACGGTCTCGGTGAAGATTGTGCCGACGATCTTCGAGTCGCCGCTGGCGAAGCGCAGCGAGGACCGTGCGCGGACGAATCCCACCATCGCGCCCGTCGCCGGATCGAACAGCATGGCGATCGACGTCCCGCCGAACCTGTTGCGCCCCGTCGCCCGCCACACTCCATGGTAAGGAGAGGTTTTCCACGGGAACAGCTGGGCGCCGCCGCCGAACATCAGCGCGTCGTCGTACACGAGGGTCCCATCCTCGTTGAACGTCACCATCCCCGCCAAGGTGGCCCCCGGCATGCCGACCGTCGCCAGCGACGTGGAGAAGGCCCACGTGCCGGCGATCGCCGGAGCCTCACGGCGACCGTCCGCCCGGAGCGCCGCTGTCGCGAGGAAGACCGCCGCGAGCAGCCCGGCGGCGAGAAGAGAGGACACCATCAATCGGGCGCGTCTGGACTCGTGCATCTGTCACCTCCGCCCAGAATCTACGCGGAGGGCGCCGGCTGCGCCATCGCCGCACGCGAAGGAACGCATGAGCAAACCATGAGGGCGCAACAGCAAGCAGGCAGGGGACTTCCGCTGCCGGCGAGAGTATGATTTGCGCGGGGGGCCGCATGGCGATCCAGCGGGACGAGGGGGAGCGGGTTCGATTCGGGCCCTTCGAGTTCGATCCGCGCAGCCTGGAACTCACCCGCGGCGGACGGGAGGTGCGGCTGGCGCCGCAACCCGCACGTCTGCTCGAGACGCTGGTGGAGCGGGCCGGTCACCTCGTGACGCGGGAGGAATTGCGGCGCGCGCTCTGGGGCGGCGACACGTTCGTGGATTTCGACGCGGGCCTCAACTACTGCCTCGGCCGCCTGCGCGCGGCGCTTGGCGACGATGCCCGCGCCCCGCGCTTCATCGAGACGCTGCCCAGGCGGGGGCACCGCTTCGTCGCGGCGATCGAACGCTGCGGCCGCCGGTACCCGACGCTGGCCGTCCTGCCGTTCGACAACCTGGGCGGCGACGCGGCCGACGATTACCTGTCGGACGGGGTGGTCGACGGCCTCATCACTGAACTCGCCGCCATCGCCTCCCTGCGGGTCATCTCGCGCCAGTCGGTGCTCGGTCTCAAGGGGTCGCGGCTGGGGATGGCCGACATCGCCCGCCAGCTCCGGGCGGACGCCATCGTCGAAGGGAACGTGCTCCACCACGGCGGCCGCCTGCGCATCACGGCACAACTGATCGCGATGAACCCGGAACGCCATCTCTGGGCGCAGAGCTACGAAGGTGAGCCCGGCGGTTTCCTCGCCCTGCTGAACGCCGTGGCGCGAGAGGTGGCGTCGGCCACCCAGGCCGCGCTCGCGCCGGACGACCGTGCGCCAATCGAGGTGAGGCGGGCCGCCGGCGGGCACACGCCCCGGCCGGAGGCGCACACGGCGTACCTCAAGGCGCGCTTCCATCTCGGGAAATGGTCGGGCGCGGAGATCCAGCAGGGCCTGGCCCACCTGCGCGAGGCGATCGACCTCGACCCGGGCTACGCGCCGTCGTACGCCAGCCTCGCCTACAGCCTGATGATGATCGGCTACTGGGGCCACGCGCCCTGGCAACAGGTCTACGCGCAGGCGAAGCAGGCGGCGCTGCGCGCGGTCGAGCTCGACCCGGCCCTCAGCGACGCGCACGTGGCGCACGCCTGGGTTCGTCTCTGCTCCGACTGGGATTTCGACGGTGCCGCGGCCAGCGTTCGCCGCGCGATCGAGGCCGCGCCGAGCAACGAAGGGGCGCACCTCCTCGACTCGGTGTGCCGATCGTGGATCGATGACGACCAGGACGAAGCGATTGCCGCCGCGCACCGGGCGCTGGCCCTGGACCCGATCTCGCCGTTCACCAACTCGACCGTCGCCTGGGCGCTCCTGTTCGCGCGGCGCCACGACGAGGCGGCCCGGCAGGCGGAGGACACGCTCCGTCTGTATCCCGACGCGCTCCAGGCGCACATCGTCCTCGCCTGGGTGCGCGTGGCGCAGGGCCGGCTCGCCGACGCCATCGAGATCTTCGGGCGGGCGGCCGCCGCTTCGCCGGATCCGATGACGCTCGGGTTCCTCGGCCACACCTGCGGGCGCTCCGGCCGCGAGCCCGAGGCGCGCGCCCTGCTCGAGCGGCTGACCGCCGGCGACATGGCCGGCTCCGCGCCGGTCAAGAGCATCGTCGCGATCCACGCCGGGCTGGGCGAGGCGGACCGCGCCTTCGAGTGGCTCGACCGCGGCCTCGCCCTGCGCGACGGCGGGTTGCTGGCGCTTCGCGTCTCGCCGCCGTTCGAGCCGCTCAGGAGCGATCCGCGGTTCGATCGACTGGCGGCCCGCATCGGCCTGCGGTCCGCCGCCGCGATCCAGGGTCCGTAGGGCGCGCCGCGGTTCCTGCTGCCGGGCGCCGACCGCGACGCACGAGCCCGTATGCCGTTGCTCCCCCCGGTCAGGAATCGCGTGTCGCACGCGCTCACAGGGCCGCCGGGCTATTGCAGGGCCACCGTCTTGGCGGCCTTCCCCGCCTTGAGCGACTGGTAGGCGACGGTCAGCTCGCCCTTGCCGGACACCAGGAACTCGAACTCGAGCTTGCCGTCGCCGGGCACCTGGAGGAACTGCAGCTCCGGGCGGTTCGCCTTGTACGTGACAGTCTCGATCGGCAGGCCGGTCACCCGGCCGCCGGCCACCACCTTCACCGCCGGGCCCGACACCTTCAGCATGTCCTGCGGATGGAGCTTGCGCTGTACCGCGTTGTAGCTCAGCGACGGGATCGACCCGCCGTTGACCACGCGGACGCGAACCCTGTAGAGGTCCGCGCCAGCCCTCACCGGCGGCAGCACGTCGAGCGAGATGACCGGCGTCTGCGAGGCCGCGAACAGCACGGCCGACGCGTTGCGGTGCACCAGGTCGTTCAACATGAACGGGTGCGGCAGCCGCGAGCTCATCTTCACCCAGCCGCCGATCTCGATGTCGCCGAACTGCGGGTGCCTGAACGGTTTCCACGGCTTGTAGAGGTCGCCCTGCGCCACGTTGTCGTTGAACTTCAGGCGCTCGCGCTCCTGGTCGTTGCTACCGCCCATCATATCCATGACGTCGGCGGCCGGCGTCGCCGCGGCGCCAGGCTTGGGCGGGGGACGGTAGGTCTCCGACTCGGTGACGAACAGCTCACCGACGAAACCGTAGGACCCCACGACGTTGTCGGTGAAGTCGGTGAAGTCTCCGTAAGTCGAGTAGAGGTCCTTCCACGACACCAGGTAGCGATACCCCGGCACGATCTGCTCGAAGTTCTTCCCCAGATGATCGTAGACGCCGACATCGGACGCGTTCATCGGCTCTTCGGCCTTCGTGCTCGGCCCGCGGAGGTACATCCCGCCGTTGTTGTGGAAGGCGAAGACGACGATGATGTTCGGGCGATCCACGAGGAACTTCGCGATGGCGCGCATGCCCGCCGCCTCGAACGGGTAGTCGCCCGACCCGGGCTGCACGTAAGGCGGCGCCCAGTTGATGCCCCAGTTCCGGTTCCCGTCCACGTAGCCCTCGCCGTCCTCGTTCAGCTTCCCGTCGCCGTCGTTGTCGATCCCTTCCTCGCCGAGGATCGTCCACTCGCCGTTCTCGCCCGGCTTGACGCGCACCATCAGCCTCGGGTCCTCGGGGTCGGTCTTGTATTGGCCGAACGGGTCCTTCTTCCGCATCATGCAGATGTTGCCGTCCCCGTCGAGGTCGTCGGGCGGGTCCTCGTCCACCAGCCCGTCCCGGTCGTCGTCTTTCGGGATCCGGATGCTCCGGCTCGAACTGGGATTGTTCGGATCGTGGAAGAAGTGATACCGGCCGTCGACGTTGACCGACGGGATGACGTAGTAGGCGTTGCGGTCCACCAGCTTGGTGATCTGCTCGTTCTGGCCGTAGCCGGTGAGCAGGCGATTGAGCAGCGCCAGGCAGACCTCGCCCGCCTGGATCTCGTTGCCGTGGATGTTGCCGTCGGCGTAGACGCCCGGCTTGTCGAGCGCCGCGCCGGTCTTCGGGTTGTTCACCGTCATCGCCCAGATCTCGCGCCCCTCTTCGCTCTTGCCGACGACCTCGAGCGTCGTCAACTGCGGGTAGGCGGCGTGCAGCGCCCGCAGCGCCTCGCCGACCTGCTCGTAGGTGTAGTAGCGGTCGAACCTGAGCGGAACGGTGATCGGCTGCGACTGGGTCGCCGGTGCCGCGGCCTGCGGATCGTTTGCGGGCTTCGCGACGGGCCTGGCCCGCTGCGGCGAGGCCTCGAGGAGCAGCGAGGACGCGGCGACCAGCGCCGCGAGCGTGAGTGTGCCGATCCCGTGACGCGCGCTCATTTCGCACCTCCTTGCCCGCCGCCCAGGTTGATCCGCCCGGTGTCACCCCCCGCGTTGGCCGACTCGACCGCGACGTCGATCCCGGCCATCGCCGGCGGCACCTGCACGAGCCACTCGAGCTTCGCGCTCCGGCCGCCGTCGATCTCGTTGATCGTCGTGCGGGCGCGGCCCGAGAGGAACGTGAGGTCCTTCGCGCCGCCGCTCGCGCTCAGCCGGACGATGGCCGGCGGCACGTGCAGGTTCTTCCGGCCCATGGCGGTCGGGAACGGCAGGTAGCCGGCGTTCTCGACCCACACCGTGAGCGCGTAGACGCCGGCGCCCTTCGCCTGCGCGTCGCTCTTGAGGATCTTCAGGCGCGGCAGCTTCTCGGCCAGCTTCAGCACCCAGGGCACCTGGCCGTCGACGAGCGGCTTGACCATTGAAGCGGGCGGGGTCGTGTCGGTGAACGGCACCATCCCGCCGATCTCGACGTCCCCGAGCGTGGGGTGCTTGAACGGGGCCCAGCTCACGTAGCCCTTGCCCTGCAGTTGCTTGTCGCTGAACGCCAGCAGCGCCTTCTGTTTCGGGTCGGCCCCGGACGCGTCCTTCGGCTTCGGCATCTGCTTGAGCATGCCCGCCATCTGCTTCGGCGTCATCTTGCCGGACTTGACGCCCTCGATGAGCATCGCGGGCCGGATCGAGTCGGGCGCGCCGACCTCCTTCAGGAACGCGGCGATCTTCGCTTCGCCGAGCGCCACGAACGCGTCGGGCGCCATCGCCTCGAGCGACTCCGGCGTGATGCCCGACTTCTCCTTGTCGTCGGGTTTCGCGTCGGGCAGCGTCCAGAGATCCATCGAGAACACGGGCACGCCGAGGTGGTAGTACGACCACAGCTCGAACGACCCGTCCTTCGGCTGCGCCGGATCGAGCCGCCTGGCGTCGAGCTTGGCCGTCTTGAGGAACTCCTTGTACTGGTCCGAGAGTTCCTTGTAGAACTTGAGGTCGTCGTCGAGCGGGTTCACCACCGCCCCGAGGCCGAGAAACGACGCGATCATCCCCTCGGTGATCTCGAATCCCGGCGGCGCGAGCGGCCGGACCATCTCGACGATCTCCTTCATCGCGTACGTGCGGTTCGGGTCGGCGCCCAGGCGGGGCGCGATGCGCTCGGGGATCTTGATGGCGGTCGCGTCGAAGCTGCCCTGGCGGCCTCCCGGCCGGCGGCTGCAGGCACAGGTTCGACGATCCGAACGCGAACGTCATCGCAATCTCCGGGTGATCGATCGCGAACTTCATGATGCCGAACGTCTCGGGCTCGCTGCCCGGCCACCGGCCGCCGGTGGCCGTCCAGGGATGGAAGAGGTGCGGGAAGGTGATGCTGATGTTGGTGCCGCCGGCCGGATCCTCGTTGTATTCGCCGTCGCCGTCGTTGTCGATCCCCTCGGTGTAGAGCTTGTAGAGGCCCTTCTCGCCCTTGGCGGGGTCGGCCTTGCGCATGAGTCGCGGCTCGCCGTCCACCGGGATCCACTCGCCGGCGGGATCCTTCACCCGCATCTCGGTGATGAGACCGTTGCCGTCGAGGTCGTCCGGTCCGTCCTCGTCGGTCTGGTCGTCCATGTCGTCGTTCCACTTGCTGGCGTTCCGCTCGTCGGCCACGAGCGGCTTCCGGAAATACCGGCCGGCCGCGTCGGGGTTGCCGTTGGGCAGGATGAACCACGTGAGGTTCTTCATCGCGGCGGGGCTGGATATCAGCCGGTCGGCGAGCGCGAGCGCCCCTTCTGTGGAGAGCGGCAGGACCCCTTCGAGGTTGGCCACCACGAAGACGGCGGGCACCCGGTGGGCCTTCTTGCCCGCCTCGGGGCCGATTTCGAGAACGGTCAGTTCGACGCCGCCGGGACTCGTCGCGATCCGGTGCAAGGCCGTCTGCGCGGGGTTGGCCTTGTTGATGGCAACCAGCGCCGCGTTGACCTCCTGCGGAGAACGATAGGCGGCCGTGACCGGTGGAGCCGGCGCCGGGGCCGGCTTCTGGGCCTCGATGGCCGCCCCGCTGCCGATGACGGCGGTCGCCAGGGCCGCCAGGATCGGACCTCGATGAAAGATGATGCTCATGGAACCTCTCGCGCCGGCGTCGCCACCGTCTCGCGGTGAGCGCCGCGCGGAAAACAGGTCGATCGATCGCACGTGCGCGCCATCGTAGCCTGTAAACTCGACCGGCGCCAAGTCGCGCTCCCTTGACGTCGGCTCGCAGGGCAGCGCCTCCTGGACGGCGAGAGCCCCGTACCGTGCTCAATAAGTTGTCGTAGTTCGGCGGACGATCGCGGCGACGCTGACGATGCGGGCCGCGCGGTCAGGAGAGAAGAGGATCCGCCAGTCGCCAACTCGCCGGCGCCAGGAGCAGGGCCGGCCGCGGAGTCGGCGTACGTCTCCGGAGAAGGGGTCCTGCTCCATGCCGATCAGGGCTGTGAGCAGGCGCATCCGGTCAGCGGGGGGCGCTCCGCGAACGGCGCGCGCCGCGCTCGGGGCGAGGCGGACCTCCCAATTCACGGGACAGCCGATCCAGCGTCACCAGGTCGCCGGCGGCCAGCTCGCGACGGCCGATGACGACGGCGCGCCGTTCGGCGGGCGTGAGCGTCTCGCCCGCAGGCGGCCGGCGAGCCGCACCGCGCTTGACTCTGGCCGTGGTTGGCGCCTGAGCGGTTCGTGTTCGAGGCATAACGCATTCTAGCATCGTCATTGCACGGGCCATTCCGTGTGTGGAAGCGACGATCGTCGAGAGAATCCGCCTCGAGCGTTATCGTGCGCCGCAGAATCTGCGACGCACGCTGAGCAACTCGAGCGCAGCAACTGCAAAACACTCTGCGGGCTTCAGTACGGACATGCCCGCGACAGGTCTCGGCTCCGGGGGCGGGCGGCATTCGGGCTGAATGCCGGAGGGTATACTACCGGCGTTCAGGCAAGGTGGAGGCGCGAACGCGATGACCAAGAAGGCCAATCCCAAATCGAGGCGGCCGCATTTCAGCGTGCCGCGGCTCCGCAAGCGGTCGAAGCCCGGGGCCGTCGCCGGGATCGAGCTGACCGAGCTCGCGCGCATGCCGCCGGCGCAGGAACCGGTCTCGATCACCTGCATCGACTACGGGGCCCAGCAGGCGCAGGTGCAGGAGGTGAAGGACCTCGCGGCGTTCCTCGCCGTCCATCGGCCCGAGTGGGCCACGGTGCGCTGGATCAACGTGGACGGCCTCGGTGACCTGCAAGTCATCCGCGGGCTGGCCGAGAAGTATCACCTGCACCCCCTGGCCATCGAGGACCTCCTCCACGTCACCCATCGACCGAAGGTCGAACCGTACCAGGACGATGGCGACCTGCAGGCGCGCCTGTTCATCGTCGCGCGCATGCTCGAGCTGACCGACGGCCACCTGCGCAGCGAGCAGATCAGCATGTTTCTCGGCCGCCACACCGTGCTCACCTTCCAGGAGAGCCGCGGCGACGTGTGGGACGCCGTCCGGCAGCGCGCTTTGACGCCCGCATCGCGGCTCAGGTCCAACGACGCCAGCTTCCTGGTCCACTCGCTGCTCGACGCGATCGTCGACCACTGTTTCCCGATCCTCGAGTTCTACGGCGACCGTCTGGAGGACGCCGAGGCCGAGGTGTTGCAGCGACCGACGCCGGCCGCCATCCAGGACATCCACACGCTCAAGCGGGAACTCCTGCTGCTGCGCCGCGCGGTCTGGCCGATGCGGGAGGTGATCAGCGCCCTGCAGCGCGAGCAGCACGCGTGCATGAGCGACGCGACGCGCACCTACATGCGCGACGTGTACGACCACACGGTGCAGATCATCGACATCGTGGAGACCTACCGCGAGATGGCGACGGGCCTCACCGAGACCTACATGAGCGCGATGAGCCAGCGGCTCAACGAGGTCATGAAGGTGCTGACCGTCATCGGCACCATCTTCATCCCGTTGACGTTCCTCGCCGGCGTCTACGGCATGAACTTCAAGCACTTCCCCGAGATCGAGTGGATGTGGGGCTATCCCGTCTTCTGGGGCGTCTGTCTGGCCACGGTGGTGACGATGCTGATCTGGTTCCGCCGGCGGCAGTGGCTCTGACAGTGCAGCCGACCTCGCTGTGCGACAAGTGCCGAGCCATGATCTCCACCGATTTCTTCGTCGGCGTGAACCTGCCGTGGCTGCAGTACGGCTGTGACTTCGGCGCGAATCCGTGGCAGCCGGACGGGGGAGTCGGCCGGCCCGCGCAGCGCGAGCGGCTCTCGGAGGCGTTCGGCCGGCTGGCGGACCGCGGCCTGACTGTCGTGCGGTGGTTCATGCTGTGCGACGGCCGGGCTGGTGTGCGCTTCGGGCAGGACGGAGCAGCCGCAGGTCTCGATGACCTTTTCTGGCGCGACCTGGAGGCGGGTGTCGAGGAGGCGGGACGGCGTCGCCTCTCGATCGTATTCACGCTGTTCGACTTCACGTGGTGGCGCCGCCGCCGGTGGATCGAAGGCGCGACGTGCGGCGGACATCGACACGCGACCTCGTCGAGGCCGCGGCGCGAAGAGCTGCTCGAGCGTGTCGTCGGCCCCGTTCTTTCCCGCTGCGGCCGGGAACCCGCCATCGTCGCCTGGGACATCGTCAACGAGCCCGAGTGGGTGACGCCAGGTTACGGCACCCTGAATCCCTTCGCCGGCATGATGCCGTCGCCGATGCGCGAATTCATCGGCGGGTGCGTCGCCCGCGTGCACCAGCAGACGCGGCATCAGGCGACGGTGGGGCTGGCGTCGTGGCGGGGGCTGAAGCTGGTGAAGGGGCTGGGCCTCGATTTCTACCAGGTGCACTGGTACGACCAGCGTGAGCGCCGCGCGCCCCTCGACGCGCCGGTGGCGGAAGGCCTCGACGGTCCGCTCTGGCTTGGCGAGTTCCCGACGGCCGGCTCGGGCCGCAGCGTGTCCCAGATCCTCCAGGCGGCTCGCAGCGCCGGCTACGTCGGAGCGCTCGGCTGGTCCGCCGAGGCCGGGGACCGGTGGTCGGATATTGATGGGCTCGGAATTCGCTGATTGCTGCGCGCCGGCCGGCGGGTCGTGCCGGCGGGGACGAGCGTTCGGACTCGCCCCCGCACACGACGAATACTCAGTACGCCCACGCGGTCGCCGGCCGGGGGAGCGGCGGCCGCAGCAGTCTGGCGATCTGCTCCGAGAGGCCCGGCGCGGTCTTGGTCTCCGGCAGCAGCGTCACTTGCACGTAGTTCTCCGGCGTCAGGTACGCCTTTGCCGCGTCCTGGATCGCGGCGGGCGTGAGTTTCTTGTAGGCCGCCGGCATCTCGAACAGACCTTTGGGGTCCTCGCCGAACAGGTACTTGAAGTAGAGCTGCGTCACGAGATAGCTGTTCTGCCTGACATTGGTCTCGAAGTCGCGCAGCAGTTGCTCGCGCACGTCGTTCACCTGCTTCTCGGTCGGGCCATTGGCCCTCAGGTCCGCGATGTCGCCAAAGACCGCCTTGACGAGCTCGCCCACCCGGTCCGGGTTGCAGCCCCACTGAATCGTGAACGAGTACCTCTGCTCCGGCGCCTTGACGTAGCTGGGCGACGCCCCGATGCCATAGGTGCCGCCCAGTTCTTCGCGCACCAGGTCGCGCAGGCGGGTCTGCACGATGGAGCCGAGCGCCCGCATCACGATTCGGTGTTCAGGGTCGTACTGGAAGGGGCCGGTGAACACGATGCCGGCCTGGCTCTTTGCCTCGAGTCCCTTCACCACCGTCTTCTGCACGACGCCCTGCGGCGGCCGGATCCCGACGTCCTTCCAGGTCTCGGCGCGTCGCGCAGACGGAAGTCCGCCGAGATATTGCTCGACCAGCGGCTTGATGGTGGCCAGATCGAACGTCCCCACGAAGACGAACGTGAAATCGCTCGCGTCGGCGAACCGGTCCTTGTAGAAGGCCAGTGATTTCTCGAGATCGAGCTGGTCCACCATCTCCGCCGTCATCATCCTGGCGCGGGAATGATCCTGCGTCAGCGTCTTCTGCAACATGTCGGCAAAGGCGAACGAAGGGCTCGCCTGCTGGTTGGTCAGCCTCACCTTCATTTGAGCCTTGAATCCGGCGAACGCCTCCGCGTCGGCGCGCGGCTGCGTGAAGCTCATGTAGATGAGCTGGAACAGGGTCTCGATGTCCTTGGGCGAACCCCCGCCGGAAAGGCCCTCTTCCGTCTCGGCGATGGTCGCGTACACCGACGCGGCCTTGCCGGCCAGCACCTTCCGCAGCTCGATTGCGTTGAACCGTCCCAGTCCGCCGAGCGACACCACCTGGTCGGCATAGCGGATCGCGTTGTAGTCGCTGTCGGCGGCCAGTGAGTTGCCGCCCGGACTGGACGCCCGGAACTGGATCTCGTCGGCCTTGTAGTCGGTGGGCTTCAAGACGACCTTCACGCCGTTCGAGAGTTCCCATTCCGTGATGCCGTACGCCTCTTTCGTCGTCGTCCTGGTGACCGTCCCGCCCTTCGGCGGCGCCTCGAGCAGCGACGCCGTTCCCACCGTGTCCACGTAGGCGTCGATCTTTCTGTCGGCGGCGCCCTTGATCACCGCGGCCAGCGTCCTCTCGTCCGGCACCACGACGCCGTCCTTCTGCGGCGCGCTCACCAGGACGACGCGGTTGGCGTCACCGCCCCAAGCGCTGGCCAGCTTGTTGACTTCCGCCAGCGTGATCTCCGGCACGAAACGCTGATGGAGCGCGTATTCGAAGGCGGTGCCGGGGATGCCCTCGTCTTGCGTGAAATTCCGGATGTACTCCGCGACGAACGACGCCGACTCCCGCTTCTCCCGTTCCGCGAACATGGTTTCGCGGCTCCGCATCAACTCCCGCTTCTGCCTGTCGAGCTCTGTCGGGGTGAACCCGAAGCGCGCAACGCGCGCCGTCTCGGTCAATGCCGCATCCAGGCCTCGCTCGACCCCCCCGTCCCGGACAATAACGCCCAGAATGACCGCTTCCTTCGACTTGACGAACCGCCCGCGCGAGGTCGACGACATGACAAACGGCGGGTTGGCCTTCTGCGTCAGGTCGGACAATCGGTAGTTGAGCATGCCGAAATACAGGCGCTCCACGATCTTGTCGCGGTAGGAGCGGACGGTGCTCTGATCGCGAACCGGGAGCTTGTTGTAGACCACCGTCGTCGTCGTCGTCATTTCCTTGTCGGTCGCGATCGCGTAGAGGGTGCCCGGCTGGTCGGGGACCTGGTAGACCGGGCGCGGTCTCTCGTTCTTCGGGTTCTGCAACGGACCGAAGTGCTGCTTGATCAGGCGCTCGATCATCGGCTTGTCGAAGTCGCCGACGGCGACCACCGCCATCAGGTCGGGCCGATACCAGTCCTTGTAGAACTTCTTCAGCGTGTCGTATTTGAACGTCTCGATGACGTCCTTCTTCCCGATCGGCAGGCGTTCGGCGTACCGCGATCCCTTCATGAGGACGGGAAACTGCTTGTCCTGGATTCTCGCGCCCGCCCCCCGGCCCAGCCGCCACTCCTCGACGATGACGCCGCGTTCCTTGTCGATCTCGGTGGGATCGAAGGACAGGTTGTGCGCCCAGTCCTCCAGGATCAGGAACGCCTTCTCGATGACCTCCGGCTTGTCGGTGGGCACGGTCAGCATGTAGACCGTCTCGTCGAAACTCGTGTAGGCGTTGACGCTGGGTCCCATCCGCATGCCGATCGACTCCATGAAGCGGACCAGCTCGTTCTTGGCGAAGTGGCTCGTGCCGTTGAACGCCATGTGCTCGGTGAAGTGCGCAAGACCCTGCTGGTCGGCGTCCTCGAGCACCGACCCGGCCTTGACCACCAGGCGAAGTTCCGCCCGGTTGAGCGGCTGCTTGTTCGCCCGCACGTAGTAGGCGAGCCCGTTCGGGAGCGCCCCGACGGTGATCTCGGGCGTCACCGGAAGCCGCTGGTCGAGCGCCGCGGTCTTCGCGTCCAGAGCGACCTGCGGGGCCCGTTGCTGGGCGCCGACGAGCGAGAGTGCCGAGAGCACGAGCGAGAGGAGCACGAGGATTCGGGCCTTCGGGCGAGTGAACATGGCTTTCCTCTCCCTTTGGGACGCGGATGCGGGGCGTGGAACCTCCGAGGCGGACGACAGGCGCCCGGGGATGCCGAGCCTGCGTGGGACGCGTCCGACCGCGATTGATCAAGACCGGCGGGTTACTGCGTGGGCGAATGCTAGCACGGATGACCTGGCCGCGCACCTTCAAGAGAGGCTCGCCTCACGAGGCCGGTGAGTCACTGCTTCGACTCGCCGTCTATCGCCTGCGTTCGACTGCGGGCGAGCGATGGCGGGATGGCCGCTGCGCTGCGCACCCGCCGAGAAGTCAGCGGGCCTGTCCGCCAGGACGGCCAGGCTCAGCGCGAGGACTCGTCGATCAGCGCCTGGAGAAACCCGCGATCGGCGGCGTCGGAGGGCCGGACGGTGTTCTTCGTCCGCATCAGCGTCCGTGGACTCGCCACGGGCATCTCCACGCCGCCGAAGACCATCGGCACCGCGTCACGGCTCGCCTCCGCGTAGTCCACGCCGCAGGCGGCGGCCATCAGGTCGACCACGATCTCGTCGGCGACGCGGACAACCGAATAGCGCGCCACGTCGCCGTCGGCAACCTCGCTGACCGCGTTGTCTTCGAGAATCTGAAGGGCGTCGCGGACCCTGGCAACGTTGTCCGGAGCTGGATCGATCAGGAGGTCGATGTCCTTGGTGGTACGTGCGCCGCCGTGCGCGATGACGGCGAAGCCGCCGATCAACACGTAGCGGACCTGGTGCGCGTTCAGCGCGCGGCCGAGCCGGGCGAGGTCGTCGAGTTGCGGCTCACGTGAGTACGCGCGATCATGCGGGTCATCCACGTGTCAGCCTCCTCGAAGGTCCGGAACCGGTACACGCCCCGTGGCACGAGTGCCCCCGTCCGTCGCACCGCAGCGAGCGTGCGCTGGAGGGCAGCCGGGTCGTTTCCGTCCGTCCGGCGGCGTCCGACGACCTTCTCATCCACGGTCCGATGATAGCAGGAGTTGGGCCCGCCGCTTCCCCGTCCGCATGCCGCTCGTGTGACCGAGCGTTTCAGAGGACCGACCGGCTCGAGAGGACTGCTCGATCCCATCGACGGAAACATGGCTGAGACGTCGACTCCAGCCGGTCCGAGACGCGAAGACCGACTCCGCCGACCCCGGAGAACTGGTGAAGCTCGACTTGCAGTTGCCGGACGAGCATGGTGTCTTGCGGGCGGTCGATTTGATTCTCCAGTGGAAGAACTACTGCCTTGGTCGCTTCCGCTGGTAGCCTCCCCGAACTGGTGAAGACCTCGCCCGTGCCGAGATGTCGCGAGCGTCTGAGCCCGGGCGTTATCTTCACGGCGCTGCACCCACACGCACTCGGAAGCCGCTGATGCTGCCTGTTGTCTCGGCTACGTCGTGACGCGTTCGACGGGCGAGCGCATGTTCGCAGCGGCGACACCGATGCGATCCCGGAGATGAAGGCGCTGAAGGTGGGCGTGGCGACGATGCCCTGCGGCGAGACCTATCCTACTGCACGGCGCCCAGGTACTTGTCGAGCCAGGCGAGCACGTCCTTGATGAGTTCCGGGCGCGCCGCCGAGACGTCGTGCGGCGTCTCGAGTACGACGTGCCGCTTGTCGGCCGCCGGCGTCCCCAGGAGTTGGAACAGCGGGCGCTGCGCGGCTTCGAGCGGAAAGACGAAATCGTACCGGCCGTTGATCATCAGCACCGGCTTCCTGATCCGGGGCGCGAAATCCACCTGGTCCGTCCCGGGCGCCGGTGTGTCGAGGAACAGGCCCCCGTCGAGCCACACGATCGCCTTGAACCGATCCTCCACCGCGCCGAAGATCACGCCGAACGCGCTGCCCATGCTCACGCCCAGGTAGCCGATTCTGCCGGCGTCGATGTCCGGGCGGCTCTCGAGGTAGTCCACGGCGCGCTGGACGTCCTTGGCCTGCTCGATGAGGACTTCGCGTCCGCGCGCCGCGCTGGGCAGCGTTGCGCGTCGCTCACGGTCCCTCGGGCTCAGGCGTTCGTAGGTGGCCTGGTAGACAGGGTAGATGACCGCGCGGCCGCTTTGGATCACGTAGTCCACGAACTCCATGTCGCCGAGCGTCGCGCTCGACGCGATGTGATAGACCCGCGCGCTCGGGAAGAAGACCACGGCCTGGTACGGCGGCCGCACCGATTTCGGGAGGAACACATACGCCGGCACGCGCTCGTCGCCGTACGCGGCATCGAAGCTGACCTTCTCGCGGACCCAGTCCGCGGCAGCATCGGTCGCTTCCACCCGCGCCCGTAGCGGGAACTTGTCGTATTCGTAGAGGCTCCGGTAGGCGCGGAACGCTTCGTCCGATGCCGGTCTCAAGTGTGCCGGATCACGAGAGTCGAAGAGGGCCTTCGCTTCCCGTGCCGCTGCCGGAACCGGGCCCAGGTTGCGGACGAGCCGGAAGCCGTTGCCCTCCGAACGATCGAAGGGCGGGAGCGCTTCCGGATCGCCGTAGAGGTAGCTCGGGGAGGTCCACATCCCGCCGAGGATGAACCGCCGCTCCTCTCCGCGCACGCCGTTCGCGCACCATTCGCGGACGTTGCCGGCCATATCGTACGTGCCCCACGGCCCGATGCCTTTGAAGTGGCCGACCTCGGCGGGAGACGACGACGACAGGTTGCTCACCGGCGCCAGGTACCGGGCGGCGAAAGGGGGCGCGGCGCGAAACCACTGCGCGATCACGGGAAGGCTCTTGCCCTCGAAGACGGCAAACGCCGCGGCCTCATACCAGCTCACGCCCGACACGGGGTAATCGGCCTGCCCGTCGGGGTAGCGGCCCGCGCGCCAGGTCGAGGGCCCGGGCCGGTCCGTCCGATCGCGAAGGCGCGCCATCGCCTCCTTCCAGCCGAGCGTGCGACCGTCGCGCACGAATGGCTCTCTCCAGTAGCGCGGATCCGCGTACCCGCCCGCGTCCACGAACGCCTGGAAGCGCCGGTTCGTGACCTCGAACCGGTCGATGTCATACGCAGGAAGATTGTACGGGCCCAGCCAGCCGAGGAACCCGACCATCTCGGCCCACCGCCCGCCGTCGACGGGAACCATGCCGTGCGGCGCGCGCGCCATGTCCTCGAACGACACGTGCCGACTCGGCGTCGTACTGCCGCCGACCTCATAGGTGCCGGAGCCGGTCCTCGACACGCGCCACCGGAAATACCCGTGCGGCAGCCGGACCTTCTCGAGGGGGGTCGTCCCGACCGTCCACCACGGCGCATCGGGGCTGAGGTAGTCCTGTATCTCGACGGTGGCCCCGGAGGGCGATGACGTGATGGTGGTCGCGAAGGTCAGGTCCTTTGAGATCGCCGCGAGCCCGGCATCTCCGGGAAGCGCCGACTCGGCGCGCCGCAGCAGGAAGAACGCGGCAAGCGGCTTGTCCTCGCGCCGGAGCGCCGCGATCTGCGGGATCGCCTCCTCGCGTACCCATGCGCGGCGCGCTGAACGAGCGTAGAGCCAGGTGCCTGCGGCGAGTGCGGATGCCAGGATGACGACCGTGACGACGACCGGGCGTCGCGGCCATCGTTCGGACCGGGAGGGCGCGAGCGGAGGTGCGCTCAGCGTGAAGAGTGCCGCAGAGAGGTCTCGCGCCATTTCGGTCGCGGACTGGTAGCGCCGGGCCGGATCCTTCTCGAGTGCGCGATCGACGATCGACGCGACCACGTCGGGCACCTCGGGGCGCAGGCGCCGGACCGGCGCCGGGGTCTTGGTCGCGATCGCGTGCAGGATCCCGAGGGTGGTGTCGCCGGCAAACGGCCGGCTGCCCGTGAGCATCTCGTAGAGCACGGCGCCAAGGCTCCACAGGTCCGTCCGCTGGTCTACGGATTCGGCAGCGGCCTGCTCGGGGGACATGTAAGCCGGCGTGCCCGTGATCGATCCGTCGATGCTGGCCATGGCGTCTGCCGGTCTCGCCAGGCCGAAGTCGACGATGCGCGCGATGCCGTCGCCCGACACGATGACATTGCCCGGCTTGATGTCGCGGTGAACCACGTGGCGGCGGTGCGCGTGCTCGAGCCCGAGCGCGATCTGCCGCGCGACATCCACGGCATCCCGGACCGAGAGCCCCGCGCGGATGCGCGCCTGGAGCGTGTCGCCCTCGTGGAACGCCATCGCGATGAACATCGCGCCTTCGGGCGTGACGTCGATGTCGTGGACGACGACGATGTTCGGATGGTCCAGAGCCGACGCGGCGCGGGCCTCCTGCGCAAGTCGCCGGCTCGATTCGAGGTCGTCGCCGACGCGCGGCGGAAGGAACTTGAGTGCGACGGTGCGATGGAGCCTGTCGTCGACGGCCTTGTAGACGATGCCCATCCCGCCCTCGCCGAGCTTCGCGAGGATGCGGTAGTGCGAGACCGTGCGGCCGACGAGGCCCGCGCCGCCGAGGAAAGTGGTCGCCTCATCGGCGGATTGGCCGGTGGGGGGGTCGTGACCTGTCATGTGCGGGTAGCCCAAGTTCAGTATACCCAAGTCGCTTTGCCGGAGTAGGGCTCGGACCGCGCGACCTTCACGGGCAGGGGTTCGGACAAGTCGGCGTCGGCGGCGATCGCCGTGGTTCCGCAGGCTGTTAAAATGGCCATGCGGAGGCATGGAATGAACCGTCGTCAGTTTCTCGGCACCACGGCTGTTGCCTGCGCCTCGGTGGCGCTGCCCGCACGAAGACTGTTCGGCGCCACCCCCGAGGAGACGGGCTGGCGGACGTTTGAAGTCACCACCCGCATCGAGGTCCTCAGGCCCGCGGGCGCGACCCGCGTCTGGGTGCCCGTGCCGCTGCTCACGCGTACGCCTTATCAGCGGCCGCTCGCCAATCGCTTTGAAGCCCCGGGCGGCAAGGCTGAACTGGTCCGCGACAGTGCCGATGGCCTGGGCATGGTGGCCGCCCGGTTCCCCGCCGGGGTGAAGCCGGCGCTCACGGTCACGAGCCGGCTGGAGACGCGCAACATCGCCGTGGACTTCGCGCATCCCTCGACCGCGCGGCCATCCCGCGCCGAGTTGCAGCACTTCCTGCGGCCAACGAAACTGCTGCCGACCGACGGAATCGTCAAGGACACCGCTGCCGGGATTACGGCTTCGGCAAAGACCGATCTGGAGAAGGCCCGCGCCCTCTACGAGTGGATCGTGGTGAATACTTTCCGCAATCCCAAGACGCGCGGCTGCGGACTGGGCAACATCCGCTTCATGCTCGAGTCGCGCGACCTGGGCGGCAAGTGCGCCGATCTGAATGCCCTGTTCGTCGGCATGGCCCGCGCTTCCCGACTGCCCGCGCGCGATGTGTACGGCATCCGCGTGGCGCCCTCGGCGCTGGGCTACAAGAGCCTCGGCGCATCGTCACCCAATATCAGCAAGGCGCAGCATTGCCGCGCCGAAGTTTACCTCGAGGACTACGGATGGGTGCCGGTGGATCCGGCCGATGTGCGCAAAGTTGTACTGGACGAGCCGCCGGGCAATCGTCCCCTTGCGGACGAGATGGTGAGCAAGGCGCGCACCCGCCTGTTCGGCTCATGGGAGATGAACTGGATGGCCTACAACTTCGCCCACGACGTTGCGCTGCCCGGCTCCAGGGAAGGGCTCGTTGCGTTCCTGATGTATCCGCAGGCCGAGACCGACGCAGGAAGGATCGATAGCCTCGACCCGGAGGGCTTCAAGTACGAGATCACTTCGCGGGAGCTGACGTAGAGAATCATGTTCACCGACCCGACCCTGCAGCCCGCCGGAGACCGCTCATGCGGCCTGTTGTCTCCGATGCCTCAATCGTCAGGCCCCGATTCCTCTGCGAAGCCGCCGATTGACAATCGTCAGTACCGATTGACCGTGTCAGAGTGGCGCGGCGGCTGGCGCCGCCGCCAGCGCCCGTCTCCAGAGTCCGAGAACCGGTCTTCTGTTCATCGCCGCGCCACCGCCGGCCTCGCCGCGATAGCCGTCGCGACCGAGGACTGCCACGGAGGGGTCCCGGACGTGAGCGGACCGGGATTCACAATCCTCACCGTCGCGACGCCTGCCCGGCAAGGCGTCATCCTGACCGTCCGGTTCTGACGCCAGGGAACGGGCCCGATGTTATGATCGTCGAATGGTGAACCGGGCCGACGTCCGGCGTTTCCTGATCCGCGACTGGAATGCGGTGGCGCGCATGAAGGCCCGGTTCTGGATCGAGGAAGACCATCGGTTGACCGCCGGGCAGGCCCTGGCCCTCGGCGACGAGCTTCGCCGACACGCTCACGCGCTCAGGCCCGACTGGCCCGATCCGGACGAACGGGCGGCCGACCTGGCCGTTCACCTCCGCCTGAGCGAGGCCTTCCGTGCCGTCCCTGTCAACCGCTCCCGCTGATCTGCTCGTCGCGCTGGCCGCGGTACTCTCCCGCCTTGGGATCCCATGGTATGCCTTCGGCGCTCAAGCCGTTCTCGTGTGGGGACGCCCGCGACTCACGGCAGACGTCGATGTGACCGTGCGCCTCGAATCGGATGACTGGCAGCCACTCGCCCGCGCCCTCGAGGCCGCCGGCTTCCAGTTGCGTGGGGCCGCCAGCGATGAGTTCGTGCGACGGACACGGGTGCTCCCCTTCGTCTACTCGGCGAACGGGCTCCCTCTCGACCTCGTGCTCGGCGGCCCCGGCCTCGAAGAGCTGTTTCTCGAACGCGCGATCCCGGTGGAGATGGGCTCCGTCACGGTGCCCATCATGTGTCCTGAGGACGTGATCGCCACGAAGATCCTCGCCGGTCGGACCAAGGACCTCGACGATGTCCGCGGCATCTTGACGCGACGTCTCGGTGATCTCGACGTCGGCCTGATCAGGTCCACGCTCGGGATGCTCGAGGACGCCCTTTCGCGCAGCGACCTTCTGCCCCTGCTCGACGAGGAACTCGGCCGACTGCGCCAGAACGCTCGGTAACCTCCACGGGATTCCGGCGCCGCAGGCGACCAGGGTGGCGCCGCGCGTGTACAGCGGCGCCCGCAAGTCAGGCGCCCGCCGCGCGCGATGCCGTGCGCCGGATGGCGCCGAGAGTCGAGAGCCAAGAGCCTTCTCTACCCTGACACTTCGAAATCGGCGCCCTGCTCGTCGGCCTCCGAGGGCGCCGGGGCCGCGGCGGGGTCCACATCCTCTCCGGCCAGCAGCCGGGCGGTGATCCAGGCGTGAGCCGCCTGGTCCTGGCGCGCGAGCAGCGCTTCGAGCGGCGTCCGCGCGAAGTCGAGCGATTCGCGCTCCTGCATGCCCGGCCAGCTGCCGTCCGGCCGGCGCGGCGCGTAGCGGCACCAGAACCCGAAGTGCCAGCGCGTGAACTCCGCCACCTGGCCGCGGCCCCGCTCGTGGTCGCCCCAGTGCTCGAGCGCGAGCGCCACGTATCGCCGGTAGAGGACCAGCCGCTCGTCGGCCGGGATGTCCCGGTAACCAGAGGTCGCCTCGCCGAAGATCCACGGCTTGATGAGCGCGCCGCGGGCCACCGCCACGGCCGCGCAGCCGGACCGCGCCCGGGCCGCGTCGATCTCGTAGGGGAACAGCAGGTCGCCGTTGCCGACGACGGGGACGCTCACCGCGCGCGCCACCTCGCCGATCGCCTCCCAGTCGGCCGCGAAGCGGTAGCGCGCGTCGCGCGTTCGCCCGTGGACGAACACCGCGCCCGCGCCACCGTCCACCGCCGCCCGCGCGACCTCGAGGTAGTTCCGCTGGTCGTCGTTCCAGCCGAGCCTGAACTTCACCGTCACCGGGATCGCCTTCACCGCGAGCTTCATCGCCTCGACGATCTTCGCGACGCGCCTGGGCTGCCGCGCCAGGGCGGCGCCGAGCCCCTTGCTGGTGAAATAGTCGATGGGGCACCCGAGGTTGACGTCCACGAAGCTCGCGCCGCGCTCCTCGACCAGTGCCGCGGCCCACGCCATCTCCTCGGGCTTGTTGCCGGCCAGCTGCACGCCGAAGCAGGGCTCCTCCGGCGCCCGGCGGATCAGCGCATATTCGGGCCGCCGGTTCTGCTTCAACCGCCGCGCGAGCGCCATCTCGCTGCAGGTCACGCGCGCGCCAAGCTCCACGCACAGCCGCCGGTAGGGGAGATTGCACCCCTTCGCCATGGGGCCGAGGATCACGGAACCGGGAAGAGACTCGAGGAACGGCATTGACATGGACTGGGACAGTGACAGTGACAGTGAAGTGGCTAGTGGCTAGTGATCAGTGTGCCACGCGTGGTCGACTGACCACTAGCCACTGAACACTGACCACTACACCGTCGAGCCGCCGTCACTTCGAACCGGCGGTCTCTGTCCGGGACTCCTCCGCGAACTCGAGCAGGGCGAGGACGAGGGCGATCACCACCGGGCCCAGGAAGATCCCGGTCACGCCGAACGCGGCGATCCCGCCGAGCAGGCCGATGAACACCGGCAGCGTGGAAATCTTCGCCCGGCTCGAGATGAACAAGGGCCGGACCACGTGGTCGGCCGACGACACGACCGCGGTTCCCCAGATCAGGACGAACAGCGCCGCCCCGACGTGACCGGACAAGCCCAGCCAGGCGGCGACGGGCACCCAGACCAGGGCCGTGCCGACCACCGGCACCACGGCCGCGCCGATCGTCAGCACGCCGAACACGATCGACCACGGCACGCCGGCGAGCGCGAAACCGATGCCGGCCAGCGTGCCCTGGACGAGCGCCGTGACCAGGGCTCCAAGGACGACGGCGCGCGTCACGTCGGCCAGGTGGTTCAGCAGGTGCGCTTTCCGCCGGTCGTCGAGCGGCACGAGCACCATCGCGCGCGTCACCATCAGCTCGCCGTCCCGCAGGAAGAAGAACAGGACGAACAGCGCGATGACGGTGGCGACGACCAGGCCGAGGAGCGAGGTGAACAGCGACCCGCCGAGCGCGACCGCCCACTGGGCGAGCTGCTCCCCCGCGGTGAGCACCGAGGCGCGGATCTGCTCCACCGGGACGGGCAGCCAGCCGCCGATCCGCTGCGCGAGGGTGTCCACCAGGTCGGAGAGGCCGCCGGGGCCCTGGATCGGGTGCCGGGCGGCCGCGGCCTGCAGCTGCCCCGCCAGCGCCACCGCCTGCGTGGCGAACATCACGCCGAGCAGGATGGTCGGCACGACCACCATGAGGATGGCCGCGATGGTCAGCAGCAGCGCCGCGGCGCTGTTCCGGCCGCCCAGCCTCCCGCGGAGCCGCACGTTGAGCGGGAAGAGGAGGAAGGCGAGCAGCGCGGCCCACAGCAGCGCGCCGGCGAACGGCCGCAGGATCCAGAACATCGCCAGGCCGAGCACCGCGGCGGTGACCGTCGCGAACACACGCGGGTAGAAGGACGACTGCTCCTGCGCCATAGGTTCTCTTTGACTCTTACGGACCGCGGAGTAGTGGTCAGTGGCTAGTGGTCAGTGGCCAGTCGATCACGCGTGACACACTGGCAACTGGTCACTGGCAACTGGCTACTGAACCCCTCGTTCCTCGCCCCTCGTCCCTATCCCCCATACTCCGTGAACAGCTTCCCCCACCCCGTGTCCCGCTTCCACCGCTCGAACGTCCGGCGATCCTTCACCGGCCACCGGTAGTAGTCGTGGTAGGTCTCCGACGCGAACACGAACAGGTGGACGATCGGCGTGTGGAAGAGCAGCTTCTGGAACACCTTCAGCGGCGAGAACCAGAACAGGTCGCCGCCGAGGCTGGCCAGGTTGTCCCCCACGCGGAATCCCCACGACTCGTTCGACACGTCGTCGCCGACGATCTCGATGTCGCGCGGGTCGCCGACGCCGAGCCCATCCTCGTGGGCGACCCGGATGTACTCGATCCCCATCGGGTCGAAACCCATCAGCTTGGCCGCCACCGCGTCGATGGCCACCTGGTCGGCCGAGGCGAGCATCACGTTCTTCACCACGGGGTACATCGTCCGCGGGCCGGGGCCGTTGCCCGCCGTCGTGCCGTCCATCACCGCGAACACGCCCGGGTGGATCTCCTTCTGGATCGCCAGCAGGTCCACCAGCGTCCGGTGGATCCACGAGTGGGTGTAATGCCGGTGGTTGTGCAGCAGGCCGCCGAACGCGTTCTTCATCGCGCCGGTCGTGGTCGTGTAGATGTGGCACTTCACCGTCGGCAGGTGGACGATGTTCCGGCCGGGGAAGTAGTCGGGGATGTGGATCCCCTCGGGGAAGATCCGGTCGAGGACGTGCATCCGCGCCTTGGGCCGGTAGCGGACCCACGTCATGTCCTGCTCGCGGAAGTTGTAGAGGATCGGCACGCCGTAGCGGGACAGGATCGGCACGTACCGGTTGAGGTCCTCCCCCTTGAACGCGTCGGTGACGACGGTCTTGTTCTGGACGCACGTCAGGTCGCCGTAGCCCGCGCCCCGGAGCGCCCGGATCGTGCCCTCGAGCTGCCAGGGCGTCGTGTTCGCCCCGGGAAACGGGAAGTGCCAGGAGATGTTGTCCTTCAGGATCGTGGGCGCGCCCGGCGCGAGCGCCTGGCGCATCCCCGCCAGCTCCGACAGCCGCTCGATCGACTCGAGGACGGTCGGCGGCTCCACCCGCAGGACGGCGACGCGGCTCTTCATCCGCTCATCCTACCTTGTGCGCCTCGACCCGCCTCATCACGGCCCGGCCGAGCCGCGCGATCCCTTCCTCGATCTGCGCGTCGCGCGCGTTGCTGAAGTTGAGCCGCATCGTGTTGTGGCCGCCGCCGCTCGGGAAGAACGGCGCTCCCGGCACGAACGCGACCTTCTCCTTCACGGCGTCCTTCAGCAGGTCGGCCGTGTCCATCCACTCCGGCACCGTCGCCCACAGGAACAGCCCGCCCTGCGGCCTGGTCCACCGCACGCCCAGCGACGGGTCCGGGAACGCCTTCTCGAGCGCGGCCAGCATCACGTTCCGGCGATGGCCGTAGACCTCGCGGATCCGGTGGACGTGCCGGTCGATGAACCCGCCGCGCCCCACCTCGTAGGCCACCATCTGGTCGAACGTGCTGCACTGCAGGTCGGTCCCCTGCTTGGCCTGGACGAACTTGTTGATCACGTCCTTGGGCGCCGCGATCCACGCCATGCGCAGGCCGGGCGCCAGCGTCTTGCTGAACGTGCTCAGGTAGATGACGTTGCCCGTGTATTTCCCGTTGTGCTCGCACTCGAGGCACTCGGCGTCGAGGACGACGAGCGGCTTGATGTGCTCGCCCTCGTAGCGCAGCTGCCCGTACGGGTCGTCCTCGATGATCGGGATGCCGTAGTGATCCGAGATGCGGATCAGCTCCTGCCGCCGCGCGATCGGCATCGTCACGCCGGTCGGGTTCTGGAAGTTGGGCAGCGCGTAGATGAATTTCGGCCCGCTCCGGAGCGCGTCCTCCAGCTGGCTCGTCATCATCCCGTCGTCGTCGGCCGGGACGGTGGCGAACTCCGCGCCGTACATCGTGAACGCCTGGAGCGCCCCGAGGTAGGTCGGGTTCTCCATCAGCAGCTTGTCGCCCGGGTTGACCAGGATCTTCCCGATGAGATCGAGCGCCTGCTGCGACCCGCTGGTGATGAGGACGTTGTCGATGTCCACCACGATGCCGTAGCGCGCCATGTGGCGGACGATCATCTCGCGCAGCGGCGGGTAGCCCTCCGTCGTGCTGTACTGCAGGGCGATGCGCCCCTTGGTCTCGAGCACCGCCTCGGCGGCCTCCTTCACCTCCTCGACCGGGAACAGGTCCGGGCCCGGCAGGCCGCCGGCGAACGAGATGATGTCGGGCTGCGCCGTGAACTTGAGCAGCTCGCGGATGATCGAGCTGGTCATCCGCTGCGTGCGCTGGGCGTATCGACTACTCCACAAGGTGCTCATGAATGACTCCTCGATCGGGCTAGGTCACTCTCGACGCCGTCGTCCCGCCGAACGCGCGCTCGGCGAGGACGTGCCCGAGAGTGTCCACCAGGCGGTCGATTTCCTCCGACGTGTTGTAGAAATGGGGCGAGACCCGGATGCCGACCTTCGGCCGGTAGTCGACCAGGACGTCGCGCGCCTTGAGGCCGCGCGACGCCGGCAGCGCGTCGGGGACGTCGATGGCCACCGTGCCCGCGACCCGTTCCGGGTCGCGCGGGGTCGGCGTCGGCCACCCGCGCCGATCGACGAGCTCGAGCAGGCGCGCCGTCATCCGCTTGGAGTGCTCGCGGATCCGCTCGACGCCGACCCGGCCGACGATCCCGAGGCCCGGCAGCGCGGCGTAATAGGCCGGGACGGGCGGCGTGCCGTTCATCAGGCGCATGGCGTCCTCGCGCAATTCACCCTCGTCGATGTCGAAGGCGAAGGGGCGGGTGAGCGCCAGCCAGCCGGTGAAGCGCGGGTGGAGCGTCGGCAGCAGGTCCGGGCGCGCGTAGAGGAACCCGTTGCCCGGGCCGCCGCACAGCCACTTGAGACAGCCGCCGGTGGCGAAGTCCACGCCGAGCCCGGTCACGTCCAGCGGCACGATCCCGGCCGACTGGTAGACGTCGAGCATCGTCAGCGCCCCGACCTGGCGCGCGCGCTCCACGACCGGCCGCGGGTCGACGATGAACGAGGTGCGGAAGAGGACGTGCGAGAAGGCGACGACGAGCGTCGTCTCGTCGATGGCGTCCACCAGGCGCTGCTCGTCGACGTTCAGGTCCGCCCCCGCCGGCACCACGCGCAGGTCGAACCCGAGCGGGACCTGGGCGCGGTAGAGGTGCACCACTGACGGGAAGTCGGCCGCCGAGCAGACAATCGTGCGCCGCCGCCCCTCGGGCCTGAGGCACGAGAGCACCGCCATCTGCGCCGACGTCACGTTGTCGTGCATGCACACCGAGCCCGCGGGGGCGCCGATGATCGAGGCGACGGCGTTGCCGACCTCGAGCGCCATCTCCCACCAGCGCTCTTCCCACGCCCGCACGCCCCGCGTCGCCCAGGTGTCGGCATACTCGGCCAGCGATCGGGCGGCCGCCGCCGGCATCGCGCCGAGCGAGTTGCTGATCATGTAGAGCGAGCGGCGGAGGATGGGGAACTCGTCGCGCCAGGTCGCGAGCGCGTCGGGCGGAGCCGGCAGCATGGGCAGATAGTATCATTCGCAGGGACCGAAGACAGGGACGAGGGACGAGGGACGAGGGACGAGGGACCGGTGAACGCATGGCTACCGAAGGCTGGAAGGGCTGGGACGAGTACGCGCGGTTCTACGACTGGGAGAACGCGCGGACGATGGGGCGGAAGGACGTGCGGTTCTGGCAGGATTTCGCCCGGCGGGAGGGGGGGACCCTGCTCGAGTTGGGCTGCGGCACCGGCCGGATCCTCATCCCGGCCGCGCGGACCGGCGTTCGAGTCGTCGGCGTCGACCGCTCCGAACCGATGCTGGCCTATGCGAGCCGCCGGGCCCGGCGCCTGCCGCTGGCGCAGCGCCCCGGGCTGGTCCGGGCCGACATCCGCGCGCTGCCGTTCCCGGACCGGTCCTTCTCGGCCGTGATGGCGCCGTATGGCATCCTCCAGTCGCTGACCAGGGAGCGGGATCTCTCGGCAACGCTCGCCGAGTCGGCGCGCGTGCTGAAGCGCGGCGGGACGCTCGGCATCGACCTGGTGCCCGACCTGCCGGCGTGGGACGAGTACCAGGACCGCGCGAGGCTTCGGGGGAAGCTCGGCACGTCGGGAGGCCGGGTCACGCTGGTGGAATCGGTGCGGCAGGACCGGCGCCGAAAGCTGACGATCTTCGACCAGGAGTATGTCGAATCGCGCGGCGGGCGGACCCGGCGGCACCGGTTCTCGCTGACGTTCAGAACGCTGCCTTTGCCCCGGGTGGCGGCGCTGGTCGAGCAGGCCGGGTTTCGGGTGACGGCGGTGCTCGGCGACTACCGGGGGCGCGCCTGGGACCTCCGGGCGGAGGTCTGGCTGTTGCTCGCGGCGCGCCGGTGACCCGTGTGGGCCTATAATCAGCACTCCCGTCGATCGACAGGAGACCCCCGCCATGAGACTCGCGGCGCTCGTCGTAGCGGTTCTGCTGGCTGGCGCATCCGTCGCGGCGGCGGCGCAGGCTCCGCGCGGGCGCATCGAGGGCAAGGTGTCGGACACCTCCGGTCTGCCGCTGCCCGGCGTGACCGTGTCGCTCACACACGAAGCGCAGCCGCCGCTGGTGGTGCACACCGACGCGGTCGGGCACTTCGCCTTCGACGTGCCGTACGGGCTCTATACGCTGACGGCGGACTTGTCGGGATTCAAGTCCGCCGTCCGCCCCAGCCTCGCCGCGGGCCCCGAGCCGCTGAACGTGGACCTCACGCTCGATCTCGGCGGATTCCAGGAGCAGACCCAGGTCGTCGCCCAGGCCCCGCGCGTGTTCACGACGGCCGAGCCGACGGCGCCGGCCACGGTGGACCGCGAGATCATCAAGATGGCGCCGGTCTCCGGGATGCGGTACGACTCGGCCCTCCCCCTCCTGCCGGGGGCCGTGCGAGGGCCGGACGGTCTCATCAGCGTCTCCGGCGCGAGGTCGTGGCAGGGCACGGTGCTCCTCGACCACATACGTGAGACCGACCCGTTCTCCGGCGAGCCGAGGCTGTCGCTGCCGATCACCGCCATCGACAGCGTCCAGGTGTACTCTCCGCTGCCGCCGGCCGCGGAGGGGCCGGCGACCGGTGGCGTCACGGTCGTCAATACGAGGGCGGCCGTCGACAGTTATTCGTTCAGCGTCCTCGGCCTCTTCCCGCGCCCCAGGCTCTCTGGCGGCGGGACGTTCGGCGTCGAGGCCTGGCAGCCGACGCTCGGCGCGAGCGGGCCGATCGTGCCGGGTCACGTCTGGCTCGCGCAGTCGGTGGAGTACCGGTACGAGCGGTTCCAGACCAACACGATCGTCGGCCGCCAGGACAGCAGCCAGCACGGCTGGTCCTCGTTCACGCGGCTCGACATCAAGCCGCACGGGTCGCATCACATCACCCTGCGGCTGCTCGGCTCCCCGGCCTGGAGCCGCCATTACGGGCTCGGCGCCTTCGAACCGGCGGACACGGTGCCCGACCTCCGCACGACCGGCGTCAGCTTTGCCCTCACCGATCGCGTCGCGCTCGGAAGCAGCAGCACGCTGGAGTCGCATTTCCATGCCCGGATCCTGACGCTGGACCTGACGAGCGACCAGCTCCAGCCCTACGTGGTGGCCCACCAACGCATCTACGGCAGCTACTTCAGGTCGCGCCACCAGCAGTCCGAGCGCTACGAGGTCGGCACGACCTGGTCGAGAGGGGCCATCACGTGGCACGGCGAACACCTGGTCAAAGCCGGGTTCGCGGTGGCGTATCTGACCGGGTCGGCCCTCCAGGTGAGCCGGCCGGTCGAGTACGTGAGAAGCGACGAGACGCTCGCCCGCCGCTACGAGTTCAGCGGGCCTGGCGCGCTCGCCGCGTCGCTGACCGAGCGGCAGGCCTTCGTGCAGGACGACTGGACGGTGGGCGCGCGGCTGAAGGTGAGCGTCGGGGCGCGCTGGGACGCGAACACGTCCGCCAGCGGGCAGGCGTTCTGGCCGCGCGCCGTTGTCAGTTACGATCTCCGGGCCAACTCGACCAAGCTGACCGCCGGCGCCGGCGTGTTCACCGACAAACCGCTGCTCTCTCCGGTCGTCTTCACCCAGCGCCAGGTGCGGCTCGAGACGCTGTTGGATCCGTCAGGGCAGGCGATCCTCTCGTCGCGGCTGTTCACCAATCGACAGGTCGGGCCGCTGGCCATCCCTCGGGCGACGACGTGGAACGTGCAGCTCGACCAGACGCTCCGGGGCGGTTGGATGGCCCGGGCGGCGATTCAGCAGCGCCTCGGGCGGCACGAGTGGACGGTCAACCCGACGATCCTCGGCCCGACCACGGGCGAAATGCTGCTGAGCAGCGACGGCGAGTCCAGCGCGCGGAGCCTCGAGGTCACGACCGGCTACCGGTCGGCGCACGGGGAGCGGCAGTTCTACCTGTCCTACGTCCGGTCCAGGACGGAGGGGGACCTCAACGACCTGAACACGGTGGTGGGCGACCGTTCCCCGGCCCAGGTGCTGCCGGCCGCCGTCGGGCCGCTCGCGGCCGACGTCCCGCACCGGTTCCTCGCCTGGGGCGTCATCTCGTTGCCCTGGCAGATCACCGCGTCGCCATTCCTCGAGATCCGGTCCGGGTTCCCCTACACGCGGATCGACGAGAACTGGGACGTCGTCGGCACGCGCAACGACGCGCGGTTCCCGAGGTTCGTCTCGCTCGACGTTGCCGTCGAGAAGGCCCTGCAGCTGCCGTTCCGCCTGCCCGCCCGCCTCGGCCTGAAGGTGTTCAACCTCACTGGCCACAACAACGGCCGCGCGGTGCAGCGCGACGTCGAGCGGGCCGATTTCGGCCGCGTCTACGATTCCCCCGGGCGCCAGCTCAGGGGCACGCTGGAGATCTCGTGGAACAAGTAATGAGCGGGGCTTCAGGCTACGGGCGTCAGGCTACGGGCTTCAGGCTTCAGGCCGAGCCACGCGTGGCAGAGGCGGTCAGGCCCGCAGCCTGTAGCCTGTAGCCCGTGGCCCCCGCTACCGCCGACGGGCGGGGGTGTGGTACAATTCGCCCTCCATTTTCCTGCTGATTTCACTGGAGTTCCAGCATGTCCGGCCATTCCAAGTGGCATACGATCAAGCACAAGAAGGGCGCCGCTGACGCCAAGCGCGGGCGCGTCTTCACACGGATCATCAAGGAGATTTCCGTCGCGGCGCGGGCCGGCGGGGGCGATGTCGACACCAACCCCCGGCTGCGCACGGTCATCGCCGAGGCGAAGGCCGCCAACATGCCCGCCGAGAACATCAAGAAAGCGATCCGGCGCGGCACCGGCGAGGAGCCCGGCGTCAACTACGAGGAGGTCGTCTACGAGGCTTACGGCCCCGGCGGGACGGCCATCATCCTCGAAGGGCTGACCGACAACAAGAACCGGACCGTCGGCGAGCTCCGCCACATGCTGGACAAGTACAACGGCAAGATGGCCGACCGGAACACGGCCCTCCGCAAGTTCAGCAAGAAGGGACAGATCATCATCGAGAAGTCCCTCGTGGCCGAGGACGTGCTGATGGCGGCGGTGCTCGAAGCGGGCGCCGACGACATGGTGGACGACGAGGACAGCTGGGAGGTCCTCACCGCGCCCGACGCGTTCGATGCCGTGCGCGAGGCCGTCCGCAAGCTCGAGGTCGAGCCGGTCAGCGCGGCCGTCGCGATGGTGCCGTTCGAGCTCGTCAGGCTCACGGGCAAGGAAGCGCAGTCGATGCTGCGGCTGATGGACGTCCTCGAGGACCACGAGGACATCCAGCACGTCTGGTCGAACTTCGACATCGACGAGAAGGAGATCGAGGCTTCGCTCTCGTGAAGGTGTTCGGGATCGATCCCGGCTCCGAGCGCACCGGCTACGGGTGCGTGGAGACCGATGGCAGCCGCCACCGCCTCGTGGCGTGCGGCGCCATCGTCACGTTGCCGCGCCTCGGGTTTCCCGCACAACTGCTCCGGATCCACCAGGGCCTGGCCGCCCTGCTGGCCGAACACCGGCCCGACGTCGTGGCGATCGAAAGTGTCTTCCACGCGGCGAACGTCCAGAGCGCTCTCAAGCTGGGACATGCCCGCGGAGTCGCGGTGCTGGCGGCCATCGAGGCCGGATACGCCGTCGCCGAGTACACGCCTGCCGAGATCAAGCTGGCCGTCGTCGGCTACGGCCGCGCCGAGAAGCACCAGGTCGGGGAGATGGTGCGGCTGATGCTGGGACTCGACGAGGTGCCGACGCCGCACGACGCGGCCGACGCGCTCGCCGTGGCCATCTGCCACGTCCACAGCCAGGGACCGCCGGCCGTCGCGGAACAGGTGCGCGAGGCGCGTGGGAAGCCCCGGTCGTGGCGGGAGCTGAAAGGGCTCTAGGCTCTCGGCTCCTGGCTTTCGGCGGTGTCCGGCTCGAGGCCGGCAGCCGGACAAGGCCCAGGGCCCAGAGCCCAGAGCCGGGGGCCCTTATGATTGCAAGATTGTCCGGGACCGTCCTCGAGAAGCAGGCCACGCGCCTCGTCGTCGACGTGCGCGGGGTGGGGTACGAGGTGCTCGTTCCGCTCTCGACCTTCTACCACCTTCCCGAGCCCGGCGGCACGGTGTCGTTGCGCGTCCACACGCACGTGCGTGAAGACGCCATCGTCCTGTTCGGCTTCGGGACGGCGCTCGAACAGCAGGTGTTCGAGCGCCTGATCGCCATCAGCGGCATCGGTCCCAAGCTGGCGCTCGCGGTGCTGTCGGGGATCGACCCGGGAGACCTCATCCGCGCCGTCCAGTCGGGCGACGTCGCCCGTCTCACCAAGGTCCCGGGCGTGGGCCGGAAGACGGCCGAGCGGATCGGCCTCGAGCTGAAGGACCGGCTGAAACAGCCGTGGGCGGAGGAAGCGGCGGCCGCGGCCGGAGAGCCCTCGGGAGAGGCCGAGCTTCGCGCCGATCTGCTCTCGGCGCTGCTCAATCTGGGATATCATCGCGCTCTTGCGGAGAAGGCCGTCGACGGGGCGCTGGGGGCTCCCGGCGGCCGGACCTTCGAGCGGTTGTTGAGGGACGCGTTGCGGCGGATGTCGTAGGGCAGGCGGTTGGCGGATCACGGTCTGCGGCCGGGGTGCGGTGCAGCTGGCAGCGGATCACCGCGTGACGAGGGTGCACGGTCCTGAAGCCTCACGCCTCCTGTTGTAGGGCGGCCCTTTAGGGCTGCCAGGCGATGGCCGGTTATGTCCGATCCCCGGGTGATCACCCCGTCGCGCGTGGACGACGACACGCAGTTCGAGGCGGGCCTCAGGCCGCGCACGCTCGACGAGTACGTCGGGCAGGAGCGGATCCGCGAGAACCTCATCGTCTCGATCACCGCCGCCAAGCAGCGGGGGGACGCCCTCGACCACGTGCTGCTCTACGGCCCGCCCGGCCTCGGCAAGACGACGCTCGCCTACGTGATCGGGAACGAGCTGGGCGTGCCCGTCCGGTCGACGTCCGGACCGGTGCTCGAGAAGCCCGGCGACCTCGCCGCGATGCTGAGCAACCTCAAGGAGCGCGAGGTGCTCTTCATCGACGAGATCCACCGGATGTCGCCGACCATCGAGGAGATCCTCTATCCCGCGATGGAGGACTACCAGCTCGACATCATGATCGGGCAGGGGCCGAGCGCGCGGTCGATCAAGGTGCCGGTCCCGAAGTTCACCCTGATTGGGTCGACGACCCGGGCCGGGCTGCTGACCTCGCCGCTCCGCAGCCGCTTCGGCATCGTCCACCGCCTCGACTTCTACGGTGAGGTGGACCTGCAGGAGATCGTGCGGCGGTCGGCCCGCCTGCTCGGCGTCGGCATCGAGACGCGCGCCGCCGACGAGATCGCGCGCCGGTCGCGCGGCACGCCGCGCGTGGCCAACCGGCTGCTGCGCCGCCTGCGCGATTACGCGCAGGTGCGCGGCGACGGCGAGATCACGTTCGACCTGGGCGTCGCGGGGCTGAAACTGCTCGAGGTGGACGAGCACGGGTTCGACGAGATCGACCGCCGGCTGCTGCGCACCATCATCGACAAGTTCGGCGGCGGGCCGGTCGGCCTCAACACGATCTCGGCGGCCATCTCGGAGGAGAAGGACGCGATCGAGGAGATCTTCGAGCCGTTCCTGATTCAGGTCGGCTTCCTCGATCGGACGCCGCGCGGGCGGGTGGCGACGGCGCGGGCCTACGAGTACTTCGGCCTGCGCGCGCCGGAGAGAGAGCAGCGATTGCTGTAGGCCCCGAGCCCCGCCTTCGCCCTCCGCCTTCGCCGCGATGCGGCTGCGGCGGATAAGTCGGGCTGTGGCGGGCAGCCTGAGCCCTGAGCCTATTTCTGAGGAGGATGCGTGGCGAGCGACGACGGTCGGACCCTCATACCGGATCATCGGCCCTCGGGGCTGGGCTGCGGGCGGCCCACCGAGATCTCCAGCCTGGCCACCTACGTGCCGCCCCGCCTGTTGACCAACGCCGACCTCGAGAAGATGGTCGACACGACGAGCGACTGGATTCTGCAGCGCACCGGCATCCATACGCGCCACATCGTGGACCCCGGTGTCGCCACCTCGGACCTCGGCACGCAGGCGGCCCTCAAGGCCATCGCCGGGGCCGGCCTGACCCCGGACGACATCGACCTCATCGTCGTCGGCACGACGACGCCCGACATGTTCTTTCCGAGCACGGCCGCCCTCATCCAGCACAAGATCGGCGCGCACCACGCGTGGGGGTTCGACCTGGCCGGCGCCTGCTCGGGCTTCAACTTCGCCCTCACCACCGCCAGCCAGCTCGTGTCGACCGGGCGCCACCAGCACGCGCTCGTCGTCGGCGCCGACGTGATGTCGAGCATCATCGACTACACCGACCGCGCGACCTGCGTCCTGTTCGGCGACGGCGCCGGCGCCGTGGTCGTCAGCCAGGCGAAGGACCCGGCCCTCGCCATCCTCGATTTCGCCCACGAGATCGACGGCAGCGGCGGGGCGTCGCTGAACATGCCGGCCGGCGGCAGCCTGAGGCCCGCGAGCCGCGAGACGGTGGAGCAGCGCCTGCACTACGTCAAGCAGGACGGCCAGGCGGTGTTCAAGTTCGCCGTGCGCAAGACCGAGGAGATCAGCCGGGTGATCCTCCAGCGCAACCACCTGAAGGCCGACGACATCGCCCTGTTCGTGTCGCACCAGGCCAACCGGCGGATCATCACGGCCGCCGCCGACCGGCTCGGGATCGATCCGGCCAAGGTCATCATCAATCTCGAGAAATACGGGAACACCACGGCGGCCACCATCCCGCTGGCGCTCGAGGAGTGCGTCCAGGAGGGCCGGCTGAAGAAGGGCGACCTCGTGCTGCTCGCCTCGGTGGGCGCCGGCTTCACCATCGGCGCCGTCCTCCTGCGCTGGGCAATCTGACCGGTGGCTCCGGGGACGGCCCCGCCGTCCCCGGGGCGCGCCACCCGCCTCGTCCGCCCGTTTCCGGCGGGCTTCGCGCCTAACATTGCACTCCGCGATGTTCCAATACGGAACAGGCCAGAGACCGGCCTCTACGGTCCGACCCCCCGGATGATGGGGTGTACGGGCAGCCGTCCGCCATTTGTGGCCAGGCTCTCGATTGACCGCGGCCTCCGGGCACAGCCGTGTCCAGCAATATGACACCGGCTGAAGGCCTGAAACACTAGGAAAAACGGCCCAATTGCAGAATCAGCCACCCGGCCCGGCCGTGGGGTGTTCAACAACTGCACAAGATCGAGCCGACCTGGCGGGAGCTGGCGGCGCGGCATCTCGTGTAACGTCAACATATTCAATTACTTACGAAATTCTGCCACCGCCGCGACGGGCTGGCCGGCCGATTGCTCTACTGACCGGCGTGAAACACCTCCCCTCTCTCTCTGTCGTCACCGCGGTCGTGGTACTGGGCCTGGCGGGGTTCTCGAGCCCGGCTGCCGCGCAGCGCGGAAACCAGAAACTCGACAGGGCTCTTGCCACGGCGGCGGCGGCCGACGCGAGCGCGCAGCATGTGATTGTGCGCACGGTGCCTGGCGCCCGCGGTGCCGTGAGAGACCGGCTCCGGGCCCAGGGGTATGGCGTTCCGCGAGAGCACGCCTCGATTGACGCGCTCGCGCTGGAGGTGCCGTCGACGGCGCTGGCCGGCCTGGCCGCCAATCCGAACGTCCTGTCGGTGTCCTCCGACGCGGTGGTGACGCCGACCGGCGGCGCATCCAAGGGCCAATCAGACACGGCCGCCAGCTTCCTGCGGGCGACTCTCGGCCTCGACTCGAACTCGCCGACCGGGAAGCACGTGGGGATCGCCATCATCGACTCCGGAGTCCAGCCGACCAGGGACCTGGCGGGCAATATCGTCGCCTTCTACGATCTCACCGGTGGGACGCTGCGGAGGGGGAATGCCTACGACGATTACGGCCACGGCACCCATGTGGCCGGCCTCATCGCCGGCGACGGGACGCTGTCGGGCGGACAGTACGCCGGCGTCGCGCCGGACGCGCGGCTGACGATCTTCAAGGTGCTCGACGCAACCGGCCAGGGGCGCACCTCCGACGTGGTGACCGCGATCGAGTACATCGTCGAGAACCGGCAGCGCCTGCACGTCGATATCATCAACCTCTCGATCGGCCACCCGATTCTCGAGCCCGCGGCGTCGGACCCGCTCGTCCAGGCCATCGAGCAGGCCACGCGCGCCGGTCTGGTGGTCGTCGCCGCCGCAGGCAACTGCGGCCTCAATCCGGTGACGGGGCAGGCCGGCTACGCCGGCATCACCTCTCCGGGCAACGCGCCGTCGGCCATCACGGTCGGCGCTCTGCTCACGCAGGGCACGCCGGTACGGTCCGACGACCAGGTGGCGCCGTTCAGCTCGCGCGGGCCGAGCTGGTACGACGCGTTCGCCAAACCGGACATCGTCGCTCCGGGCGACCGCCTTGTGTCGGACGGCGCCAAGGGCAGCACGCTCTACACGAATTACCCGAACCTGCAGGTGACCGGGAGAGGCGGCGGACAGTACCTGCGCCTGAGCGGCACCAGCATGGCCACGGCCGTGACCACCGGCGTGGTGGCGCTCGCCATGGAAGCGGCGGCCGGCGACGGTTCGCACAACCGGAATGCGCTGTCGGCCAACGCGGTCAAGGCCATCCTTCAGTACTCCGCCTTCCCCGTTCACGACGGAAACGGCGTGGAATACGACCGGCTGACACAGGGCGGCGGCGGACTGAACGCGGTCGGGGCCATCCAGCTGGCTGGCGCCGTCGAGAACGACGTGCCCTACGGCAGCCCCTGGATCGCCCCGGTGCCCATGCCGAGCACCACGATTGGCGGCGAGACCCTGCTCTGGGAACAGAACATCGTGTGGGGCGTCTGGCAGGTGCCGGGCTCGGTGCTCCTGACCAACTCGCCCTGCTGGGGCAACAACATCGTGTGGGGCGTCTCCGACGGCCAGAACATCGTGTGGGGCGTGTCGAACGACACCACCAACGCCCAGAACATCGTGTGGGGCGTGTCGAACGACCGCACGAACGCCCAGAACATCGTCTGGGGCGTGAACATCGTGTGGGGCGTGAACATCGTGTGGGGTGTCAACATCGTCTGGGGCGTGAACATCGTCTGGGGCGTGAACATTGTGTGGGGCGTGAATCTCGTCGGCGCGGCCGATGCCGCTTCGCCCACCCAGGTCACGTGGGGCCAGGCCGGCGGGCCGGGTAACACGGTGTGGGGACGTCTGGATCCCGCCAACATCGTGTGGGGCGTCTCCTCCAACAACATCGTGTGGGGAGTGAACGACATGCTTGCCTCCGGTGCCATCCGATGAGCACGAAGATGACGTCCAGGCTGGAAGCGGGCCTGGCGACGGTTCGTCCCCCGGCGAGCAGGCCGGCGGCCGCGGGCGACGCGGACTGGACCGTCGAGGTGCCGGAACTGTGCAACAGCGTCGTGACGCTGCGCGAGGTGCGTCGCTCCGACGCGCCGTCGCTGTTCGCCATGCTGACGACGCCCGAAGTGCGCCGGTACATGTCCGCGCCGCCGGCGGACGTCGCCGGCTTCGAGCGGTTCATCGAATGGGCGCAGGCCGAGCGCCGGACGGGCCGGCACATCTGTTTCGCCGTTGTGCCCAAGGGCTACGACGTCCCGATCGGGATCTTCCAGGTTCGCCTGGACGATCGGCGCCCCGAGCTGGGTGAGTGGGGGGCCGCCCTCGGATCGCCGTTCTGGGGGACCGGGATCTTCGCCGCGGGCGCCGAGCTCATGTTCGAATTCCTCTTCAACACCGTCGGGGTGCATCGCCTCGAGGCCCGGGCCGCCGTTCGGAACGGGCGGGCCAACGGCGCCGCTCGCAAGGTGGGTTCGGTGCCGGAGGGCGTGGCGCGACAGGGCCTGCGCTGCGAGGGCGGTTACCTCGACCAGTTGATGTGGTCGCTCCTCGCCGAAGACTGGCGACAGTCGAAGATCGCGATCCAGCCCGTCGTCCACTAGTCACCGGCGTAAGCCGCGAGCCGGGCTACACTGTCCCGGTGGACGTGTCCCTGTTCGACTTCGATTTACCTTCCGAGCAGATCGCCCAGCAGCCCGTTCTCGAACGGGACCAGGCGCGACTGCTCGTCCTCGATCGAACCTCCGGCGCCGTCGTCGCTCACTCCAACGTCGCGGCCCTGCCCGAGTTCCTCCGGCGGGGCGACCTGCTCGTGGTCAACAACACCAGGGTCTTTCCCGCGCGGCTGCTCGGCCACCGCGACCCGACCGGGGGCGCCGTCGAATGCCTGCTGGTCCGCCGGCTCGGGGCGGACCGGTGGGACGCGCTGATGCACCCGGGGCAGAAGCTCCACCCGGGCGCGCGTGTCAGGTTCGCCGCCGCCGGATTGGCGCTCTGGGCCGAGGTTCTCGCGCAGCACTTCCACGGCCGGAGGACGATCCGGCTCTGGGCCGAAAACGGCGACGAGGTCGAGCGCGTCATCGATGCCATCGGGCACATGCCGCTGCCGCCGTACATCCATCGCGCCGACGACCCGGGCGACCGCGAGCGCTACCAGACCGTCTACGCCCGGGAGCGGGGGTCGATCGCCGCGCCGACGGCCGGCCTGCATCTCACCACGCGGCTGCTCGACCGGCTGGGCTCGGCCGGAGTCGAGCGCGCCGACATCACGCTCCACGTCGGCTACGGCACCTTCAAGCCGGTCCGCGCCGACCGTGTCGAGGACCACCAGGTGGACGCCGAGAGCTTCGACGTGCCGGCGGAGTCGGCGACTGCCATCGACGCGGCGATCGCGGCAGGGCGTCGCGTGATTGCTGTCGGCACGACGACGACCAGGGCGCTCGAGACGGCGGGCGTGGCGGGGGACGGGCATGTCGCGGCCGGACCGGCGACGAGCGAGCTGTTCATCCATCCCGGACACCGGTTCCGGGTGGTCGGCGGCCTGTTGACGAATTTCCACCTCCCGCGGTCGTCGCTGCTGATGCTGGTCTGCGCGTTCGCCGGGCGCGAGGCCGTGCTCGGCGCCTACCGCGAGGCTGTATCGCGCGGCTACCGTTTCTACAGCTACGGCGACGCGATGCTCATCCTGTGACGGCGCGGCGCCGCAGGGGTAGAATCCAAGCCGCGGGGCCGGAGCCAGGCGCACGGCTGAAGCCGTGCGCTATCTGAGAGCCGGCAGGTAGCGCCCGGCTTCAGGTTTGCGCCGGGCCGCCCGGAAGTCAGCAGATAGCGCAGGGCTTCAGCCCTGCGCCCAGAGAGTTCCCATGCCCTTTCCCTACGAAGAATTCGACCTGTCCGGGATTCGGACTTATCCGTTGAAGAGCCGGCCGAGCAAGGCCCGGGCGGAGGACTTCGCCAAGCCCTACCAGCCCGGATCGGGCCTCACCGGCTGGCTGGACTCGTTGCCGTCGATCCTCGCGGCCGCCGACTTTCGCGCGGTGGTGGCCGCGGTGAGCGCGGCCCGGGCGGGGGGCCGGGGAATCCTGTGGGGCTTCGGCGCGCACGTGATCAAGACCGGCCTCTCGCCTGTCCTGATCGACTTGATGGAGCGCGGCTTCGTATCTGCCCTCGCCACCAACGGTGCCGGCCTGATCCACGATTTCGAGATCGCGTTGTCGGGCGCGACGTCCGAGGACGTCGACGCCAGCCTCGGCGAGGGCCGGTTCGGCATGGCCGAGGAAACCGGCCGCCTCCTCAACGGCGCGATCAACGAGGGCGTGGCGGCCGGCCTCGGACTCGGGCAGGCCGTGGGCCGCTACCTGTGCGCGCGCCATCCGCAGCACGAGCACGGGTCGGTGGCGGCGACGGCGCACAGGCTGGGCATCCCGCTGACGGTGCACGTCGCCATCGGCACCGACGTCGTGCACATGCACCCGGCGGCGTCGGGGGCCGCCATCGGCGAGGGCAGCCTCCGCGACTTCCGCTATTTCACGTCGAACGTGTCGCGTCTCGAGAAGGGCGTCTATCTCAATTGCGGGTCGGCGGTGATCCTGCCCGAGGTGTTCCTCAAGGCCGTGTCGCTCGCGCGCAACCGGGGCTGTCGCCTCGACGGCCTGACGACGGTGACGCTGGATTTCGCGAAGTTGTACCGCCCGCAGGTCAACGTGGTGAGCCGCCCGACCGCGGGCATCGGGCGCGGGTATTACCTGGTCGGCCACCACGAATTGCTCATCCCGCTGCTGGCGGCCGCGCTGGTTGAGAGCGACGGAAAGCCGTGATATCATTGGCGTTTACGCCGGTGTAGCTCAGATGGTTAGAGCACGCGGCTCATATCCGCGTTGTCCGGGGTTCAAGTCCCTGCACCGGCACCAGATTCACCTCTCGCCTGAGTGTGCTCGCTCTCGATGTCCTTCCTCACCGAGCGAGTCTGCCGGACGATCGAGCGATACGGCCTGCTTCCGCCCGGCGCGCGCGTGATCGTCGCGGCGTCGGGCGGTGCAGACTCGACGGCGCTGGTCTGCCTGCTGCACGACGCGGCCGCCCGCCTCGGGATCGAACTCGTCGGCCTGGCGCATTTCAACCACCTGCTTCGAGGTGAAGCGGCCGGCGAGGACGAGCGTTTCTGCCAGGCGCTGGCCGATCGGCTTTCGCTGCCGTTCGACGCCGGCCGCGGCGACGTGCGGGCCGCCGCCCGGCGATTGGGCCTCTCGATCGAAGAGGCGGGCCGTCGCCTTCGCTACGAGTTCCTCGATCGCGCGAAAGAGCGCGCGGGGGCGACGCACGTGGCCGTCGGCCACACGAGAGACGACCAGGCCGAGACCGTGCTCATGCACCTGCTCCGCGGCGCGGGCACGCTGGGCCTCGGCGGCATGCCCGTCAGCCGCGAGGCCCTGGTCCGGCCGCTGGTCGACTGTGGCCACGGGGAACTGGTGGACTACCTCGCCGCGGCCGGCGTGGCCTTCCGGGAGGACGAGTCGAACCTCGATCCACGGCACCTCCGGAACCGGATCAGGCACGAGGTGATCCCGGTCCTCGAGCAGATCGCGCCGACGACGCGCCAGGCGCTGGCCCGGGCGGCCGAGAGCGCTCGGGCCGACGCGGACTATCTCGACGAGTTGGCCGCCGGCCGGCTGGCGCAGATCGCGGAGCCGGAACCTGGCGCAGGCCTGACGCTGGACGCCCGCGCGCTCACCGGTCTGCCGATCGCCCTGGCACGCCGCGTCGCGAGCCTCGCGCTCAAGCAGGCGTCGGGCGGGAGATTCGTCGGGTTCGACCAGGCCGAGCGCCTGCTGGCTCTCGCCCGCGGCTCCCTCCGCGGGCCGACGGCGCTTCCCGGGGTGCGCGCTTCGCTCTCCGGGTCCGGGCGGCTGCAGATCGTGCCGGCCCAGGGGCGCGGCCGGGCTGGAGAACCGGCAATGGGCGCGCCGGGAATCTTTTTCCGGGAATCGTTGTCTATACCAGGAGAGGCCGTCCTCGGTGACGGTCGCGCGCTTTCGTCCGAGCTTCGCCCCGGCGGCCTCGAGGCCGTCGGCGTTCTCGACCCCGGCTCCAGCCGGTGGACGGCCGTCGTCGACGCGGACCTGGTGTCGGGCCTGGCGGTCAGGTACCGCCGGCCGGGCGACCGCTTCCGTCCGCTCGGCCTCGGCGGCCACAAGAAGCTTCAGGACGTCTTCGTCGACCGCCGGGTGCCCCGCGACGAGCGCGACCGGGTGCCGCTCGTCGTGGACCGGGACGACCAGATCGTCTGGGTGGCCGGATACGCGATTTCCGAGGATTTCCGCGTGACCGGGCGTACGCGCGCCGTGGTAATCTTGACGGTGAGGGGAGAACGAGGGTGAACTCGACGCTGAAGAGCTTGTTGTTCTGGATGGTGCTGGCCGTGGCGGCGCTGCTGATCTGGAATTTCTCCGCCAACTTCCAGCAGCGCGACAGCGAGGTCAGCTTCAGCGCGTTCATGGAGAAGGTCAACGCCGGCCAGGTCGCCTCGGTGACGATCACCGGGAACGAGGTGACCGGGGTTTATAAGACGGCGGCCAACGAGACGTTCCGGACCTACGCCCCGGCGCAGTACGACGGCCTCGCCAACGCGCTGATCCAGAAGGGCGTCGAGATCATCGCCAAGAAGCCGAGCGAGAACGCGTGGTCGGTCATCTTCGTCTACTGGGCCCCGATCCTGCTGATGATCGGCTTCTGGATCTTCCTGATGCGCCAGATGCAGAGCGGCGGGAACAAGGCGCTCTCGTTCGGCAAGAGCAAGGCGAAGCTGTCCTCCACGGCGCAGAAGAAGGTGACGTTCAAGGACGTGGCCGGCGTCGACGAGGCCAAGGAAGAGCTGCAGGAGATCATCGAGTTCCTGAAGGAGCCGCAGAAGTTCCAGAAGCTCGGCGGCCGCATCCCCAAGGGGGTCCTGCTCGTCGGCGCGCCCGGCACGGGCAAGACGCTCCTCGCGCGCGCGGTGGCGGGCGAGGCGAACGTGCCCTTCTTCTCGATCAGCGGCTCGGACTTCGTGGAGATGTTCGTCGGCGTCGGCGCCTCCCGCGTCCGCGACCTGTTCGAGCAGGGGAAGAAGAACGCCCCGTGCATCGTCTTCATCGACGAGATCGACGCCGTCGGCCGCCACCGCGGCGCGGGTCTCGGCGGCGGGCACGACGAGCGCGAGCAGACGCTCAACCAGCTGCTCGTCGAGATGGACGGGTTCGAGTCGAACGACGGCGTCATCCTGGTGGCGGCGACCAACCGCCCCGACGTGCTCGACCCCGCGCTGCTGCGGCCCGGCCGCTTCGACCGCCGCATCGTCGTCAACCGCCCGGACGTGAAGGGGCGCGAGGGGATCCTCGGCGTCCACGTCCGCAAGATCCCGCTCTCCGACGACGTCGACGTGAGCGTGCTCGCGCGGGGCACGGCCGGCTTCTCGGGCGCCGACCTGGCGAACCTGGTGAACGAGGCGGCGCTCTACGCCGCGCGGTTCAACCAGAAGGTCGTGCGGATGCTCGACTTCGAGTTCGCCAAGGACAAGGTGCTGATGGGCACCGAGCGCAAGTCGATGATCATCAGCGACGCCGAGAAGCGGGTGACGGCCGTGCACGAGGCCGGCCACGCGCTGCTGACGGTGCTGCTGCCCGGGGCGGACCCGATTCACAAGGTCACGATCATCCCGCGCGGCATGGCGCTCGGCCTCACGCAGCAGCTGCCGATCGACGAGAAGCACAATCTCTCCCGCTCGTTCCTCGAGGATGAGATCGCGATCCTCCTGGGCGGCCGGATCGCGGAGGAGCTGACCGCCGGCAACGTGACGACCGGGGCCGGCAACGACCTCGAGCGGGTCACCGACCTCGCCCGCCGCATGGTGTGCGAGTGGGGCATGAGCCAGTCGATGGGGCCGCTCACCTTCGGCAAGAAGGAGGAGCAGATCTTCCTCGGCCGCGAGATCGCGCAGCACCAGGACTACAGCGAGGACACCGCGATCAAGATCGACCAGGAGGTCAAGGGGATCGTCAGCACGCAGTACGAGCGGGCTTACGCGATGCTCGCCGAGCACCGCGAGGCGCTGACGCGCATCGCCGAGGCGCTGCTCACCCACGAAGTGCTCGACGGCGAGCAGGTGCGCCGGCTGGCCGGGGGCGGCACGGTCGAGGAGATCGGGCAGGCCCTGGCGGCGGCGGCCAGCGCGGCGAACGACGACGAAGCCCGCGCCAGGACGCGCGATCGCGCGCCGGCGGTGGCGCCGCTTCCGCCCATCCAGAAACCCGTGCCGCAAGAGTAGACCGCGGCCGGGCGGAAGGCGGTCTTCGGCCTTCCGTCGCGAGGTGACGCCGGACGACATTGCACGCACGACGACGCTACACCGTGCCGCTTGCGGGCGGCCGCCGACTTCAGCTCGGCGAGCGCACCCACGTGATGGCGGTCGTCAACCTCACGCCCGATTCCTTTTCCGGCCACGATTTCTCGGTCGACCCCGGCCGCGCGCTCGACATCGCCCTGGCCGCGGAGGCGGCGGGGGCCGACCTCCTCGACCTCGGCGCCGAATCGACGCGCCCCGGCGCGGCTCCCGTCGACGCCGAGGAGGAACTTCGGCGCCTGCTCCCCGCACTGCGCCGGATCGTCAGGGAGACGCGCCTGCCGATCTCCATCGACACCACCAAGGCCGCCGTTGCCGGCGCCGCCCTGGACGAGGGCGCGGCTCTGGTGAACGATATCTCCGGCCTGAGGTATGATGCGGGCCTCGGGGCTGTCGTGGCCGCCGCCGGCGCCGGGCTCGTCGTGATGCACATGCGCGGACGCCCGGCCGACATGTACCGCGAAGCGGTGTACACCGACCTGGTCGCGGAAGTGTGCGGCGAGCTGGCCGCGAGCGTGGCCGCGGCCGAGGCCGCCGGCGTCGCCCGCGAGGCGATCGTCGTGGACCCCGGCCTCGGGTTCGCCAAGCGGGCCGAGCACAGCTACGCGCTGCTGGGGCGCCTGGCCGAGGTCGCCGCGCTCGACCGGCCGATCCTCGTGGGGACTTCGAGAAAGTCGTTCCTGACGCGCGCGCTCGGGGACCTGCCGCCGCAGGCGAGGGACTGGGGCACGGCCGCGTCGGTGACCGCCGCCGTTCTCGAGGGGGCCCACATCGTGCGCGTGCACGCCGCCGGCGAGATGGTCCAGGTCGCGCGGGTCGCGGACGAGATTCTCAGGGGAGCCAGCAGAGAGTGACCTTCATCGATACCCTCCTCTCCGTGCTCAGCCACTTCGGCTGGAGGGATCTCATCGATGTCCTCATCGTCGCCGTCGCGATCTACGAGATCCTCACGCTGGTCCGGGGCACCCGCGCCGTGCAGATGGCCGTGGGCGCGGGCCTGCTCGTGCTGCTGTTCTACGTGTCGCGCTGGGCCCACCTGCAGACGGTCAACTGGATCATCCGCAACATCGTGGGCTACCTGGTGTTCGCCCTGATCGTGCTGTTCCAGTCCGACATCCGCCGGGCGCTCGCGCACTTCGGGCGCACGCCGTTCGGGGCGTTCTTCACGCGGCCGCAGCGCGCCGAGGAGATGATCGAGGAAGTCGTCGTGGCGGCCGGGATCCTGTCCGGCCAGAAGGTCGGCGGCATCGTCGCCATCGAGCGCAGCATCGGGCTGCGCAACTACATCGAGGGCGGCATCCCGCTCGACGCCACCGTCACCAACGACCTGCTCGTCACGATCTTCCGCCCGGGGACGCCGCTGCACGACGGGGCCGTGATCATCCAGGGCGAGCGGATCGCCGCCGCCGCCTGCTTCCTGCCGCTGACGGTGAATCCGCGCGTCAGCAAGGACTTCGGCACGCGCCACCGCGCCGCCATCGGCCTGACCGAGGAGACCGACGCGGTGACGGTCATCGTCTCCGAGGAGACCGGGCGCATCTCGCTCGCGATCGAGGGCGGCATCGAGAGTCCGATGACCACCGACGCGCTCCGGCAGCGGCTGCGCGAACTGCTGACCGGGCCGCGGCGGGATTCGCGCGAACTCTCGCGCCCGGTTGACGCGTGATGGCCTACCACCCGTTCCGCCATCTCGGCCTGAAGTTCCTCTCGGTCATCGTGGCGCTCGGCCTCTGGTTCACGCTGGCCGGCGAGCAGACGGTGGAGCGCAGCCTGCGCGTGCCGCTCGAACTCCGCAACCGGCCGCCCCAGCTGGAGCTGGTCGAGGACCCGCCGTCGACCGTCGAGGTGCGCGTCGTGGGCCCGTCGGGGTTGCTGGGCCAGCTGTCGGCCTCCGACGTCGTGGCCGAGGCCGACCTGTCGGGCGCGCGGCCGGGCCGGCGGTTCTTCCACATGACGCCGGCCCAGGTGCGGGCGCCGTTCGGGGTCGATGTCGTCGACGTCACGCCGGCGATCATCTCCCTGAGGTTCGAACCGACGCTGGTGCGGCGCGTGCCCGTCGTGCCGGTGATCGAGGGAGAACCCGCCGCCGGCTACGCCGTCGGCCCGGTCACGGTCAGCCCGGAGACGGTCGAGATCGCCGGCCCCGAGAGCGCCGTCTTGCGCCTCAAGGAGGCCAATACCGAGCCAATCTCGGTTTCAGGCGCGCGGCAACCGATACGCGAGGCGGTCGTCATCGGGCTGTCCGACCCCGGCTTGCGCCTGAGCTCGCCCGGCAACGCCGACGTGACGGTCCAGATCCAGCCCAACCCGGTCGATCGCGTGATGACGCAGGTGCCCGTGCACATCCGCAATATGGGTTCCCGCCTGTCGGCCCAGGCCCGCCCCGCCGGCATCTCGGTCACCGTCCGCGGACCCAAGGACGTCGTCGAGGCGCTGCGCCCCGACTCGCTGTCGGCGTTCGTCGACCTTGCCGGCCTCGGACCGGGCCAGTACAATCTTACGGTTCGGGTGGAGCCGTCCCCCGACTTCGTCGTGGTGAGGACCGACCCCGCCACCGTGCGCGTGAGGATCAGGTAGTTCCACGCCACCGGCTCTCCGCGGACGCTGGGATTCTGGGTTCCGACATCAATGGCCGAACGACTCTTTGGGACAGATGGCGTGCGCGGGCGCGCAGGTACGCCGCCGCTCGACCCGCCGACGGTTCGACGACTGGGCGCCGCGCTCGTGCGGGCCCTGCCGCGCGCCGCCGACACTCACCGCCTGCTCATCGGGCGCGACACGCGCGAGTCGGGCGCGTGGATCGGCCGCGAGCTGGCGCACGGGGCCCGGGGTGCGGGCGGATCGGTCACCTGCGCCGGGGTGATCTCGACGCCGGCCGTCGCCTACCTGACGCGCGAGGGCGCGTTCGACGCGGGCGTCGTGATCTCGGCCTCGCACAACCCGTTCGAGGACAACGGCATCAAGGTCTTCTCGGGTGCGGGCGAGAAGTTCACCGAGAAACTCGAGACCGAGATCGAGCAGGCGGTGGCCGACCTGTCCTGGTCGGCGATTGACGGCGAAGCGCCGCCGCTCGAGGAGAGCGATTTCAGCGAGCCGTACCTGGCGCACGCCAGGACGGCGATTCCGGGCGCGGGCGCGCTCAGGGGCCTGCGCGTGGCGGTGGACTGCGCCAACGGCGCCACGTCGGCGCTGGCGCCGCGCCTGCTCGAGGACCTGGGCTTCGACGTCGTGCCCCTCTGCTGCGCCCCGGACGGGCGAAACATCAACCTGGGCTGCGGGTCCACGAGCCCCGGGCGGCTGGCCCGGACCGTGGTCGAGCGGGGGTGCCGGCTGGGCATCGCGTTCGACGGCGACGGCGATCGGGCCATCTTCGTCGGCCACCGCGGGCGCGTGGTCGACGGCGACGCGGTCATGCTGGTCGCCGCGCGGCACCTGCAGGCGGCCGGGCGCTTGAGAAACGGCGCCATCGTGGCGACCGTGATGAGCAACATCGGGCTGGAGATCGCCCTGCGCGAGAGCGGCATCGGTCTCGTGCGTTGCCCGGTCGGCGACAAGTACGTGATGGAGGAGATGATCAAGCGCGACCTCGTGCTCGGCGGCGAGCAGTCGGGGCACGTCATCTTCTCGGACTTCCTCTTTACGGGCGACGGGCTGGTGACCGCGCTCAACGTCCTGCAGGTGATGGCCGCGACGGGGCGCGAGCTCGAGGACCTGGCTTCCCAGTTGACGACCTATCCCCAGATCCTGGTGAACGTCCGCGTCAGGGAGAGACGGGACTGGCGCGAGGTGCCGCCGGTCGCGGCCGCCTGCGCGGACGTCGAGCGGAAGCTCGGCGGCGACGGCCGGCTGCTCGTGCGCTACTCGGGCACCGAGCCGCTCCTGCGGATCATGATCGAGGGGCGGGACCAGGACGAGATTCGCGCGTGGGCGGAACAGATTGCCGCGGAGGTGCGGGCGCACCTCGCGTGACACGGTGACAGGTGAGCGGCGGCGCGTCGCCGCCGCGGGAGAAGGGTGTTCATGGCAGACCTCGACGGATTGAAGAAGACCAAGGAGTACCACCTCGACGTCCCGGCCCGGAACGAGGCGTTCTTTCTCAAGGGGGCCGGCGCGCTCGACTGGGGCATGCAGAACCGCCTGTCGCGGATCTTCAACCCGCGCTCGGGCCGGACGGTGATGCTGGCGATCGACCACGGCTATTTCATGGGCCCGACCTCCGGGCTCGAGCGGATCGACGTCAACATCGTGCCGCTGCTGCCGTACTGCGACGCGCTGATGCTGACGCGCGGCATCCTGCGCACGACCGTCCCGGCCGCGTTCCGGCACGGCGTCGTCATGCGCGCGAGCGGCGGCCCCAGCACCCTCAAGGAGCTGTCGAACGAGCGGCTGGCCGTCGACGTCGAGGACGGGCTGCGGATGAACGTGTCGGCGATGGCGGTGCAGGTCTACGTCGGCGGCGAGTTCGAGACGCAGACGGTGACCAACATGACCCGGATGGTGGACATGGGCAACCGCTACGGGATGCCGACGCTCGGCGTCACCGCGGTGGGGAAGAACATGGTGCGCGACGCCCAGTACTTCCGGCTCGCCACCCGGATCTGCGCCGAGCTCGGCGCGCAGTTCGTGAAGACGTATTACGTCGCCGAGGGCTTCGAGTCGGTGACGGCGTCGTGCCCGGTGCCGGTCGTGATGGCCGGCGGCAAGAAGCTGCCGGAGCTCGAGGCCCTGACGATGGCGTACCGGGCCGTCAGCGAGGGGGCGGCCGGCGTCGACATGGGGCGCAACATCTTCCAGTCCGAGGCGCCCGTCGCCATGATCCAGGCGGTGCAGAAGGTCGTGCACGAGCTGATGACGCCCGAGCGCGCGTTCGAGCTGTACCAGACGATCAAGCACGAGCGCACGGTTCCGGTCGCCGGCTGACGGCGGGAACCGGTCCAAGGTGCGGCCACGCGCATGACCAATCTCGAACGCCTGCTCTCGCTCCGGCCCGCCGTCAGCGTCGGTTTGCTGACGGCGGACCTGCTCTCGCTCGGGTCCGAGCTGTCGGTCCTCGACCGCGCCGGCATCGGTGTCGCCCACGTGGACGTGATGGACGGCGCCTTCACGCCCGGCATGACGGTGGGGCCGCCGTTCGTCAAGGCGCTGCGCACGCCGCTCTTGAAGGACGTGCACCTGATGATCCGCGACCCGCTGGCGACGCTCGCCGATTACGTGGCCGCGGGCGCGGACCTGATCACGGTGCACCAGGAGTCGTGCACGCACATCCACCGCGTCCTCCAGGCGCTGGGGACGATGGCCCACGCCGCCGACCCGGCCCGCGGCATCGTGCGCGGCGTGGCGCTGAATCCGGGCACGCCGCTCGAGGCGGTCGAGCCGCTGCTGCCCGAGATGGACATGCTCCTGCTGCTCGCCGTCAACCCCGGGTGGGGCGGCCAGAAGTTCATTCCCGCGACGTTCGATCGGATGGCCCGGGCCAGGGCGATGATCGCGGCCTCGGGCCGGCAGATCGTCCTCGGGGTGGACGGCGGCGTCACGCGGCAGAACGTCGCCGCCATCGCGGCCGCCGGCGCCGGGCTCATCGTCACCGGGAGCGCCGTGTTCGACGGCAAGGCTGCGGCCGCCAATGCCGCATTCATGCTCCAGGCGGTTGGTCGGGGAGGCTGAAGATGCGTTCTCGCTGGGTGCAGGCCGAGGCGGATCGGTTCGCCGACCGTTACGCGGCCAGCTGGGGCGACGTCCTCGCGGTCCGGGCCTATTCGGCGAGGCTGCTCGGCGCCGACCCGTCGCTCGTCCTCCACGGCGGCGGCAACACGTCGGTCAAGGACCTGCACACGACGATCGTCGGCGAGCGGCGTCAGGCGTTGTACGTGAAGGCGTCGGGCGCGGACATGGCGGCCATCGAGCCCGACGCCTACCTCGCGCTCGACCTGGACCAACTCCGGAAGCTCCGCGTCCTCGATTCGATCGACGACCCGACCATGGCTCGCGAGCTGCGCGCCCTGATGTTCGCGGTGAAGGATCGCCGGACGCCGGAGGGCACCGTCGCCGGGGATCAACGGTCGCCGCAGGGCACCGTTGCCAAGGATCATCAGATAGCGCAGGGCTTCAGCCCTGCGCCGCAGCCGACACCCTCAATTGAAACCCTCGTCCACGCCTTCCTCCCCGGGCGCTTCATCGACCACACGCACGCCGACGCCGTGCTCGCGCTCACCAACCAGCCCGACGGCGACCGCCTCGCGCGCGACGTGTTCGGCGACGACGTGATCGTGCTCCCGTACATCGCGCCGGGGTTCCTGCTGGCCCGCGCGGCGGCCGACGCCGTCGAGCGTCAGCCGGGCGCCCGCGCCATGATCTGGTCGCGTCACGGCATCGTCACCTGGGGCGAGGACGCGCGAGGGTCGTACGAGGCGATGATCGAGCTGGTGACCAAAGCCGAGCGTCACCTGGAATCACGCTCGACGCGGTTCCTGCGCGCGCCGGCGCCCACCCCCTGGGCCGTTGCCGCCGAGCGTGCCGGCCTCGTGGCGCCGATGCTGCGCGGGCTGCTCGCGCCGAAGACCGGCGACCCGGACCGGCCGCACCGGCGGATGATCGTGCGGCCGCTCGTCACCCCCGAGGTGCTGGCGTTCGTGGACGCCGACGGCGCGCGCGACCTGGCGTCGACGCCCCCGCTCACCTCCGACCACCTGATCCGCACCAAGGCATGGCCGGCGTTTGTCGAGGCGCCGGACTACCAGGACTTCGATCGACTTCGCGCCCAACTCCAGGCGACCGTCCACGACTACGCGACCCGCTACGATTCGTATGTCGGTCGTCACGCCGGGCTGATGCCGGCCGGCATGGCGCCGTTCGACCCGCTGCCGCGCGTCGTGCTGATGCCTGGGCTCGGGGCGTTCTGTGCCGGGCCCGATCTGGTCTCGTCGACCATCGCGCTCGACATCACCGCGCAGACGCTCGCCGTCAAGGCGAAGGTCGCGGCGTTCGGGGCGTACCGAGGGGCTGGGCGAGGCGGACCTGTTCAAGATGGAGTACCGGCCGCTTCAGCGCGCCAAGCTCGAAGGGCGTGGCGTCGGCCCCCTGTCCGGCGAGGTGGCGCTCGTCACGGGGGCCGCCGGGGCGATCGGTTCGGGCGTGTGCCGGGAGTTGCTGGAACAGGGGTGCCTGGTCGCGGCGACCGACCTGCCGGGCCCGCCGCTCGACGGCCTGGTGGCTGAGCTGGCGGTGAGGTTCGGCCCGAAGATCGTCGGGGTGCCGCTGGACGTGACCGACGCGGCGTCGGTGGCGGCGGCGTTCCGCGCCGTCGCGTCCACCTGGGGCGGTGTGGACATCGTGGTCGCCAACGCCGGCATCGCCCACGTAGCCCCGCTGGACCGGATGGATCTCGAGACATTCCAGCGCCTCGAACGGGTGAACGTCGAGGGGACGCTGCTGGTCCTGGCCGAGTGCGCGCGCCACTTCAGGGCGCAGGCGACCGGCGGCGACGTGGTGCTGGTGTCTACCAAGAACGTGTTCGCGCCCGGCGCGAAGTTCGGCGCCTACAGCGCGACCAAGGCGGCCGCGCACCAGCTCGCCCGGATCGCCAGCCTGGAGATGGCCGACCTCGACGTGCGCGTCAACATGGTCTCGCCCGACGCGGTGTTCTCCGACGGCGGCCGCAAGTCCGGGTTGTGGGCCGAGGTCGGGCCCGACCGGATGCGCGCCCGCGGCCTCGACGAGGCGGGGCTCGAGGCGTACTATCGGAGTCGGAACCTGCTGAAGGCCGGTGTGACCGCCAGGCACGTGGCCAACGCGGTCGTCTTCTTCGTGACCCGCCAGACGCCGACGACCGGGTCGACCATTCCCGTCGACGGCGGGCTGCCGGACGCGACGCCGAGGTGAGAGAGGAATCGACCATGCGACTTGGCGTGAACATCGACCACATCGCCACGATCCGGGAGGCGCGCAAGGCCCGCGAGCCCGAGCCGGTGGCGGCGGCGCTCCTGGCCGAGCTGGCCGGGGCGCTGGGGATCACCGTGCACCTGCGCGGCGACCGGCGCCACATCAAGGAGCGCGACGTCGAGTTGCTGCGCCAGGTCGTCTCGACCAAGCTCAACATCGAGATGGCCGCGACGGCCGAGATGACGGCGATCGCCTCGCGCATCCGGCCCGACCAGGTCACGCTCGTCCCCGAGCAGCCGCACGAGCTCACCACGCAGGGCGGCCTCGACGTCGTCGTCAACCGCGAGGCGGTGGCGAGCGCGGTGAAGACGCTGCGGGCGGCCGGTGTCCGCGTGAGCATCTTCATCGATCCCGACCAGGCCCAGGTGGCCGCGTCGCACGCCGTGGGCGCCGAGGCGATCGAGATCAATACCGGCGCGTACTCCGAAGCCTCCGCGGCCGATCGCCCCTCCCGCCTCGAAGCGGTGCGCGAGGCCGCCGGCGCCGCCGCCTCCCAGGGGCTCGAGGTTCTGGCGGGTCACGGCCTCACCTACGTCAACGTGCGTCCGATCGTGGCGACGCCGGAGATCGCCGAGCTGAACATCGGCCACAGCATCATCGCCCGCGCGGCGCTGGTCGGCCTCGACCGCGCCGTGCGCGAGATGGTCGCGCTGCTGGAGCCGCGATGATCGGGCAAGCCCTCCTGTTCGCCTCGCTCCTGATGTCGGCGGCCGCGCCGCTCCGGGCCGCGCAGGCTCAGGAGGTGACGTTCCGCACCGACGACGGCGTGGCGATCGTCGGGTCGCTCTACCTGCCGGCGCGACCGGGACCGGCCGTCCTCCTGCTGCACGCGCTCGGCCGGAGCCGTGAGGACTGGCAGCCGGTCGCCGCGCGGCTGGCCGATGCCGGGTTCGTGGCGCTCGCCATCGACCTGCGAGGCCACGGCGCCTCCGGGCCGCTGCCCGAGGGCACCAGCCTCGACGACCTCACGAGGATGATGGCGGATGTGAAAGCCGCCCGGGCGTTCCTGGCCACCCGCCGCGAGGTCTCCCCGAACCGGATCGGGATCGCGGGGGCGTCGATCGGCGCGAACCTCGCGATCCTCTTCGCCGCCGGCGACCCGACCGTGCGGTCGCTGGTGCTGCTGTCCCCGGGCCTCGACTATCGCGGGCTCCGGCCCGAGGCGGCGATGACGAGATACGGGGATCGGCCGGCGCTGCTCGTCGCCAGCCAGGAGGACAACTACGCGGCCAACTCCACGCGTCAGCTCGCGCAGTCGGGGCCCGGCGTGCGCGATCTCCGGATCCTGACCGGCGCCGGACACGGCACCACCATGCTCGGGCGGCAGCCCGACCTGACCGCCTCGATCCTGGACTGGTTCAGACGCACGCTGTTATGATCGAGTGATTCCCCTGGACCACCATGAAACCTGAATCGATCGTCTTCGGCGTCGCGGGCGCCTTCTTCGGACTCCTCGTGGGCTGGATCATCGGGACCCAGCAGGCCGGACCGCTTCGCGCGGTCGCCGCCCCTGTGTCGGCCGCCCAGCCGGCGGCGAACGCGGCAGCGGCCCAGGCCCCCGCCGAGCAGGCGCCGCGCGCGCTCGACGAAGCGCAGGCGCAGGTCCTGCGCGCGAGCGCGGAGAAGAGCCCCTCGGACGCCGCGGTTCGCGTCCAGCTCGGGAACCTGTACTTCGACGCCGAGCGGTATTCCGAGGCGGTGACCTGGTACGAGGCCGCGCTGAAGATCAACCCCAGGAGCGCCGACGTCAGCACCGACCTCGGGGTGGCGTTCTACTACATGAATCAGCCGGACCGCGCGCTTCAGCAGTTCGCCGAGTCGCTGAAGGCGGACCCGAAGCACGCCAAGACGCTGCTCAACCAGGGGATCGTGCTGGCCTTCGGCAAGCAGGACCTGAAGGGCGCGGCCGAGTCGTGGGATCGGTTGATCAAGGTGGCCCCGACCTCGCCCGAGGCCGACGTGGCCAGGAAGGCCCTCGAAGGCTTGAAGTCGGCGCACCCGAACCTGGGCGGCAACCCGTCGACCACGCCGCCCGGCATGTAGCCGCGTCTCCTGTTCGCCCATGGGCATCCTGCTTCGCTTCGTCCTCCTGCTCCTGCTGGTGATGCTCGTCGTCCGGGCATTCTGGCGCGTGGTGTCGGGCGTGATCGACGGCGTCTCGCGCCCGCGGGGGCAGCGGAGCGGCCCGCCCGAACGGGGCGTCCAGATGGTCCGCGATCCGGTCTGCGGCACGTTCCTTCCTCCCGAAAACGCGGTCACCCTCGCCGAGCGAGGCTCGGTCCGCTACTTCTGTTCGGAGAAGTGCCGGGACGCCTACAGGGCCCGCGCGTGAAGCCACCCGTCCTGCTCACCCGCCGCATTCCGGCGCCGGTGCTGGCGCGGCTGCAGGCCGCGTGCACGGTCGACCTGCATGAGGGGGACGACCCGATTTCCCGCGCCGAGCTGCTGGCCCGCGTCCGGGGCAAGCAGGGGCTGCTCTGCCTGTTGACCGACCGCGTGGACAGCGAAGTGCTCGAGGCCGGCGTGGACTTGAGGATCGTCGCGAACATCGCCGTCGGCTACGACAACATCGACGTCGCGGCGGCGCGGGCCCGCGGGGTTCCCGTGACGAACACGCCGGACGTGCTCACCGAGGCCACCGCCGAATTCACCTGGGCGCTCATCCTCGCGGTGACGCGCCGCGTGGCGGAAGGGGAGCGGCTGCTGCGCGGCGGAACCTGGAGAGGCTGGGCGCTCGACTTCATGCTCGGCATGGAACTTCGAGGCAAGCAGCTGGGCGTCGTCGGCCTCGGGAGGATTGGCTCGGCCGTCGCCGCGCGCGCGCCGGCCTTCGGCATGAGGGTCGCGGCCTGCTCGCTGGACGCGCCGCAGGCCGGCCCCGACCGCCAGTCGTCGGCCCTGCCGTCGCCCTCCGGGCTATGGCGGGCAGGCGCGAGCCGCGAGCCGGACGTCGAGATCATGTCGCTCGACCGCCTGCTCGCCACCTCCGACGTCGTGACGCTCCACGTGCCGCTGACGCCCGAGACCCGCCACCTGATCGGCCGCCAGGCGCTCTCGCGGATGAAGCGATCGGGCTACCTGGTCAACACCTCCAGAGGGCCGGTGGTCGACGAAGGCGCGCTGGCCTGGGCCCTTGGCGAACGGCTGATCGCCGGCGCCGCGCTGGATGTCTACGAGAGGGAGCCGCAGGTACACCCCGGGCTGCTGGGGCTCGACCGCGTCGTCCTGGCGCCGCACCTGGGGAGCGCGACCACCGAGACGCGGACCGCGATGGCGGCTCTCGCCGTCGACAACGTGCTGGCCGTGCTCGCGGGCCGGGAACCGTTGACGCCGGTTGCCGGGTGAACAGGCACGAGCGACCCATGCCAAACAGGACGCTTCCCGTTCCGCAGGTGATGCGCGCGCTTGCCCGCGCCATCGAGGACCACGAGCTGCCGGCCATCGAGAAGATCGCCGAGGCGCGGCAGCACCACGCCTTCCACGTGCTCATCGGCACGCTGCTCTCGGCCCGCACGCAGGACGCGACGACGCACGCCGCCTCCGAGCGCCTGTTCGGCGCCGCGGACACGCCGGCGGCGATGAGGGCGCTGACCGTCAGGCAGATCGAGAAGCTGATCTACCCGGTCAGCTTCTATCGCAACAAGGCGCGGCACGTGCGCGCCACGTGCCGGCTGCTCCTCGAGCGCTTCGGCGGACAGGTGCCGGAGACGATGGAGAAGCTGCTGACGCTGCCAGGCGTCGGCCGCAAGACGGCGAACCTCGTCCTCATCCTCGCCTTCGCCAGCCGCGACAACATCTGCGTGGACACGCACGTCCACCGGATCGCGAACCGCCTCGGCTGGGTGAAGACGAGAACCCCGGAGCAGACCGAGCAGGCGCTCTACCGCGCGGCCGACCGACGGTGGTGGGCCGACATCAATCTCTACCTGGTGACCTGGGGGCAGAACGTGTGCCGGCCGATCCGCCCGCGCTGCGCGGCCTGCGTGATCAGCCGTTGGTGTCCGAGGGTGGGAGTGCGGTAGACCGGCCGAGCCACTGGAAGAACACGACCAGCAGGACGGCGGGCACGGCGAGTCCCCACCAGCCCTTGAGCCCGATCCAGGCCATCGCTGTCGGGCCTCCCCACGCGACCGTCGCGAGGATGGCCGACGCCCAGGCCAGGGCGCTCACCATGTTGAGGCTGCTGAACTTGACGGGCTTCACCCCGGCGTACGCGCACGCCGCGGGGATCGCCGTGCGCAGGCCGGGCAGGAACCGGCAGGCCAGCACCATCGCGGTCGAATGCTGCGACACGCGAGCGGTGATCGCCTGGTGGCGGCGCGCGACGCGCGGAAACCGGTCGAGCCACCGGTGCAGTCGTCCGCGCAGCACGTAGAAGAAGAACTGGTCGCCGGCGGAACCCCCGAGCGCGCCGGCCAGCAGGACGCCGAGGGGATTCAACTCGCCGCGCCCGACGAGGACGCTGGCGGTGATGAACACCACCTCGCCCTCGACGATGGCGGCGACGAAGACGGCGAGATAAGCCAGACCGCCGGGCCAGTGCGCGGGGTTCACGGTCGCGCGCCCTCCATCGGATGTGGACGGGCGGGCGGCGCCGCGGCCTCGAGCGCCTTCCGAACGACACTGGTGACCCGGCGCATGTGGCGATCGGTGAGCGACGCGTAGGCCGGCACCTGGATGGCCCGCGCCGCTCGTTCCGCGCCCGGCGCCGGAATCCGCTCGGCCGCGAACAGGTCCAGCTGCGGGCAGACGTCCACGTGCCGCATCTCGACATCCACGCCGCGGCGCATGCACGAGCGGACCAGTTCCGCGCGCCTGGGCGCTTCGAGACAATACTGGTAATAGACGTGCGTGCGCTCGGCGGGCTCGGCCGGCACGCGAACGCCAGGAATGCCGGCCAGCGCCACGCTCAGGGCGTGGGCGTGGGACCTGGTGGCGGCCGTCCAGCCGTCGAGCAGGTCCAGCCCGGCGAGCCCCAGCGCCGCCTGGACGTTGGGGAACCGCTCCAGGTAGCCGTCGGGCAGCGGCGTCAACGGCCGGATCTTCTCCGCGAGGCAGGCGTCCGGCTGCGCGCCGAACAGGCTCGCGGCCCAGTAGACCGGGAAGCCCGTGAAAGTGAAGACCCGCGGCCTCGTGAACACGCGCAGCAGCCGCCCCGCCAGCAGCCTGTTCGCAATCCGTTTCTCGTGCGGCCACGGCAGCGAGTCCACCCGCGCCCGGAGGCGCGCGGCCACCGGCGCGTCGCGCACCACCGCCATGCCGCCGCCGTAGCAGTTGAGCGGTTTCAGCGTCTGGAAGCTGAACAGCGCCCCGTCGCCGAACGTCCCCACGGGCCGGCCGCGGTAGGTGGCGCCCAGCGCGTGCGCGCAGTCCTCGATGACCGCGAGGTTGTGCCGCCCCGCGAGATCCAGGATGGCGTCCATGTCGCACGGCAGCCCGAACAGGTGCGTCGGGACCACGGCCCGCGTCCTCTCGGTGATCGCGCGCTCGAGCGCCGCCGGATCCAGGCAGGACGTGGCCGGGTCGACGTCGGCGAAGCGCACGCGCAGGCCGGCCGCGCGAGCCATCTCGGGCACGACCCAGAAGGTCAGCGCCGGCAGGACGATTTCCGATCCGCGAGGAAGCTGCAGGGCTTCGAGGATGAGATAGAAGGCCGTCCGGCCGTACGACGCGCCGACCGCGTGCTTCGCCCCGAGCCGCGCTGCAAAGGCCTGCTCGAACGCCGCCAATTGCGGCCCCTTGATGAACTCTCCCCGCTCCCGGCACGCGGCGACGATCTGCTGGGTCGTCGGGTGCACGCGCGCCCCGTAGCGGGAAACGGCGGTCAGCATGCGACCTGTCTCATCACGCCGGCCTCCCACCGGTTGATGCGGGCCGCGGCGCGCTGGTCGAGCCGCTCCACCCATCCGCGGACGTGCCGATTGTGAATCCGCATCATGTTCGCGAGGTACGACGGCCGCATGTAGAAGTGCGTGTAGGCCGCTCCCAGCAGGAACCGCAGCTGGCCGGCCGACAGGTTGGGGTGCGTGAAGGTCGGCGTGAAGCCGTCGAACCTCTCCCAGTCGGTCTCGACGATGCGCGGTTCGACCTGCTTGAAGAGCGGCGTGCCCGGGTACGGCGTCAGCAGCTTGAACTGGGCGAAGGTCGGCCCGAGGTCCTTGGCGAAGTCGATCGTGGCCATCACCGAGTGCCAGTCGTCGGTCAGGAACCCGAGGACGAAGAACGCGGAGGTGGCGATTCCCATGTCGCGGCACTTCTCGATGATGTGCTGCTGGTGGACCTCGGGAATCGGCCGCCGGCCCACCCGCTTGAGCACTTCCGGCGACACCGACTCGACGCCGAACCCGATGATGCGCAGGCCGACGCCGTACATCTCGTGCAGCAGGTCGTCGTCCAGGCGGTCGAGGCGCGTCTCGCACTCGAAGCGGATGTGCAGGTCGCGGGCCCTGATCTGCTTGCAGAACTCGAATACGCGTTCGCGCGACTCCGTGAACAGTTCGTCGCGGAAGATGATGTAAGGGCGCCGGTGCCGCCGGCACATCTGCTCGATCTCGTCCACGATGTTGCCGACCGAGCGCGTGCGGTACGGCGCCAGGATCCGGTGCGGGCAGTAGGTGCAGAACTCCGGGCAGCCCCGGCTCGAGAGCAGCGGATAGCCGCCGCCAACCGGCCGGGCCACCATCCGGATGCCGGCGCGGTTCCTCTGGGCGACCAGGTCCCAGCGGGGGAACGGCAGCGAGTCGAGGTTCTCGACCGGCTCGCTCTCGCACAAGCCGGACAGCCGCTCGCCGCGGGCCATCCGGAAGGCCGCCGCCTCCGGCTCTCCGGCGACGATGAAGTCGGCGTGATCCGCGAACAGCTGCGGCATCTTCGTCGCCGTCAGCCCGACGAAGCCGACCCGCGTGCCGCGGGCCCGCATCATGTCGGCCCACTCGGTCTCGTGGCGGTGGTCCACGAGCGAACTCAACACGATGGCGAGGTCGGCGTCGATCGGCGCCTCGTCGGTCGAGAGCACCTCGTGACCCGCGCCGGCGAGAATGGCCGCGATGTAGGCCAGGTGGACGCTGGGCGTGTAATGGTACTGGCTCTTGAAACGGTGCACCCAGGCCGTCGTCCGCGAAAACGTCCTGAACCGCGATCCGAAGCCGCCGGCCACCGTGTCCTTGGACACAAAGCCGCCGCGGCCCTTGAGATCTGCCAAGACAACTCGCATCGACCCCTCTTGTCCACTATTCGGAATTCCTGATCGTAGCCCACCTGTCGGCCTCCCGCAATTCGCGGGCCTCAGTTGCGGGCTTTTGACCTAATCGGGAACAGGCCGCCCTCCTGCGGTGGGACGATGGCGCAGAGTTCAGGGTACGCGTCGAGCATCTCCTCGCGGTAGTCCCCGGTGACCGGCTGGCCGAGCTGGTGCCGGAGCATCGTCGCGTTGACGACCGCCTTGGCGGCGAAGTGGTTGTTGAGATAGAGATAGGCCTTCCTGACCGATGGCCCGACGGTGGCCGCGACCTCGGCGAACGTCTGAAGCTCATCGGGCGAATACAGGTAGTTGTAGCGATCCTCGGCCGCCTCGGGCGACCACCACTGGGCCGCGTTGCGCCCGTGCAGCCGCAGGTAGTAGAACCGCTCGGTGTTCGGCGCGAGGTCCTGCCGGATCGACAAGCGGAACTTCGGCTCGTCGATCTGCACCCAGGCCGCCTCGAACGGGTCGAGGACGTCGGACGTGTCAGCGGACGCATCGCTCCACGAGCGGTGCCGGAGTTCGACCGCCATCGGATATTCGCGGAACGTCTCGAGCAGGTGGACGAGGTACGCCAGCGAGTCCTCGCCGAAGTGGAAGCTCGGTGGGAACTGGGCGAGCACGGCGCCGAGCTTCCCGCTTCGCGCGATTGGGTCGATGCCGGCCTTGAACTGGTCGGCCTCTTTCGGCTCGGGCCGCGGCACCCTCGGGCGGTCACGGTCCTCGTCGGGCGGCGGCGTCCCGTGGCCGATCGGCACGGTGTGGGTGAACCGCTGGTGCAGCTTGAGCGAGAACTCGAAGCCGGGCGGCGTCTGGGCGACCCAGCGGGCGGTGGTCGCCGCCTCCGGCGGCCGGTAGAAGCTGGAGTTCACCTCCACCGTCTCGAAGTGTTCCGCGTAATAGGCCAGCTCGTCCGCCGCGCGGAATCCTCGCGTGCCCCGGGCGGGATAGAAGAGGCCGTTCCATGTGCCTCGGCCCGTGGGGTAGCTCCAGCCGGAGGTTCCGACCCGAACGCTGTTCATCGAACTGGTCCGCCTTACTGCGTCATGAGCCGGGGCTCACCCTGGCCCATGAAAATGGCAGCTGCCGAGCACGGCGCCGCGCGTGGCGACCACGTCCGATTGAACGCCGCGTCTCGGGTCTGCCGGCTCGCAAAGCGGCCCCTCCCTGGCACCACGGTCGGGGCAGGTTTACGCTTTGCTCGGGCAGATCCCTGCGGCGCGGCATCGGACCGACCGGGCCGCCTGGCCGCGGCGCTTTGTTCTAAACACGCCCCACGCGGGTTGGCGACTCGACGGTGGCCGGCCGGAGATCCCCCGACGGGCGGGTGGCGCCAGGCGTTCTCCGCGACCGACGCCACGCGTGGCGTCGGTGTCCGACTTGGCCGTCGCTCGTCGCTCGGCAAGCCGGGCGCGGAGCCTCCCCCAGCGGGCCGAGCGCGACGCCCGTGACAAGCGCTGTGTGCGCGAGGACGCTGGGGGATCCTGGCGACAGGACCCGCCAGGCGCCAACCCGTCCCCCCGCGACCCCGTCATCGAGCGGATTGCCGAGCCCCGGCGCCATTTTCTGAGCACGCCTTACGGCTTACGGCTTACGCCTCACGCCTCACGGCTCGGGGCTGAAGGCGGACAGCTAACGGCTAACGGTGGTGTCGCACCGCCCTCGTCCCCCGTCCTCCGTCCCCCGTTCCTCGTCCCTCATCCCTCGTCCCTCCACCCTCATCCCTTCTTGATCATTTCATACCGAGCCTTGTCGAAGCCGAACACCACCTCGGAGCCGAGCACCAGGACCGGGCGCTTGATGAGGTTGGGCTGCTTCAGCATCAGGTCGATCGCCTGCCTCTTGGTGGCCGGCAGGGGCTGCTCCTTCCACACCGGGCTGCGGCGGCTCACGAAGTCGAGAAAGCGGCTGCCGTCGATGTGCTTCTCGAGAAGCGCGCGCGGCGGCGGTTCCTTGACGATGTCCCTGAAGTCAATCTCGACGCCGTTCTGCGCCAGAAAACTCCTGGCGTTGCGGCAGGTGGTTCACGTGGGCTTGCAGTAGAAGATGGGTTTGGACATCGGCTGACCTCCCCCGGATTATAGCCGTGTCGGGCCGCCGGCGCCCGGCGCCCGGCGACCGCTCCGCGACCGTGGACTACAATGAACGGGAATGCTGACGGTCAACGAGGTCTTCCATTCGATCCAGGGGGAGTCCAGCTATGCCGGGCTCCCGTGCGTCTTCGTCCGGCTCACGGCGTGCAATCTCCGGTGCGCCTGGTGCGACACCGCGTACGCGTTTACGGAGGGACGCAAGCGCGAGGTCGACGACGTGCTGGCTGAAGTGGCGTCGTACGGATGCCGGCTCGTCGAGGTGACGGGCGGCGAACCGCTGCTGCAGGCCGACGTCTATCCGCTCCTGCAGGGCCTGCTGGACGCCGGGCACGAGGTGCTCCTCGAGACCGGGAGGCCACGTGTCGGTCGAGCGCGTGCCGGCCCGCGTCGTCCGGATCATGGACGTGAAGTGCCCGGGCAGCGGCGAGGCCGGCAGTACGGATTGGGACAACCTGACGCGCCTCGGTCCGCGCGACGAGGTGAAGTTCGTGATCGCCGACCGGCGCGATTACGAGTACGCGAGCGACGTCGTGTCCCGGCACGGCCTGGCGCCTCGGGTGGCGAGCGTCCTCTTCTCGCCGGTCCACGGGCGGATGTCCCCGGCCGAACTGGCGGCGTGGGTGCTCGCCGACCGGCTGCCCGTGCGCCTGCAGCTGCAGGTGCACAAGGTGATCTGGGGACCGGATACGCGCGGCGTGTAGCGCGACACGGAGGCAGGCGACCTGTGGCTTCTCCGACGCCCGACCGGCCTCGCGCCGTGGTCCTGCTCAGCGGCGGCCTCGATTCGGCGACCGCCGCGGCGATTGCGGCCAGCGAGGGATTCGAGTTGTATGCCCTGACCGTCGAGTACGGCCAGCGGCACGCGTGCGAGATTGCGGCGGCGCGGGCCGTGGCACGGGCGCTCGGCGTGGCCCGCCATGTCGAGTTGCGCGTGGACCTGTCCGCCTTCGGCGGCTCGGCGCTGACCGGTGCGGTCGATGTGCCGAAGGACCGGGACCTCGCCGCCGAGGACATCCCGGTCACCTACGTGCCCGCCCGGAACACCGTGTTCCTGTCGCTCGCGATGGCGTGGGCCGAGGCGCTCGGCGCTCGCGACATCGTCATCGGCGTGAACGTGCTCGACTACTCGGGCTACCCGGACTGCCGCCCGGAGTTCATCGAGGCCTTCGAGCGCCTCGCGGTGCTGGCCACCAGGGCGGGCGTCGAAGGGGCGCCGCTGCGCGTGCACGCGCCGCTCATCCTGCTGACCAAGGCGGAGATTATCCGGCGGGGCCTCGCGCTCGGCCTGGACTACGGCCTGACCCACAGCTGCTACGACCCGGACGTCACGGGACGCCCGTGCGGGCACTGCGACAGCTGCCGGCTCCGCGCGAAAGGATTCGCCGAGGCCGGCGTGCCCGACCCCGCGTTGTTGCGGCTGCGGCCGACTATCGTCGTGCCGGGGGACTGACGCATGACCAACCGCCTCTACTACCAGGACCCGGAGCGGATGGAGTTCGACGCCGTTGTCACCGGCGTGACGCGCCTCGACAGCCGGCCCGCGGTCGCGCTCGATGCTACGGCTTTCTACCCGACTTCTGGCGGCCAGCCGTTCGACACGGGGACGCTCGGGGATGCGCGCGTGGTGGACGTGGTCGAGTCCGAGGGCGGGGAGATCTGGCACGTGCTGGACCGGGAGATCGAGGCGGGACGGAGCGTGCGCGGCGTCGTGGACCGCGACCGCCGGCTCGATCATATGCAGCAGCACACCGGGCAGCACATCCTCTCGGCGGCATTCGACCACCTGCACCACGCTCGGACAGTCGGATTCCACCTGGGCGCGGCCGTGTCCACCGTGGACCTGTCGCTCGATCTGCCGGCCGACGCGATCGCCGCGGCCGAGACCGAGGCCAACCGCATCGTCTGGGAGGACCGCCCGGTGGCGATCCGGTTCGTCGGCAGCGAGGAGGCGGCGACGCTCCCGCTGCGCAAGGAACCGGAACGGGGCGGCATCCTCAGGCTGATCGACGTGGAGGCCTACGACCTCTCGGCGTGCGGGGGCACGCACGTGACGCGGACGGGCGAGGTCGGCCTGATCGCGGTGCTCTCGGCCGAGCGCCTGCGCGGCGGCACGCGGCTCGAGTTCGTCTGCGGCGGGCGGGCGCTCGGATCGCTGCGCCGGTATCGCGACGTGGTAGCCGGCTGCATTCGGCACATTTCGGTCGCCCCCGAGGAACTGCCCGCGGCGGTCGAGCGCCTCCAGTCCGAGGGGAAGGACCGGCAGAAGCTCGTCCGCGACCTCCAGGCGCGGCTGGCCGGCTTCGAGGCGGCGGCCGTGGCGGCGTCGGCCGAGGACGCAGGCGGCGTCCGCCAGGTCGTGAAGGCGATCGAAGGCAAGGACCAGAACGAGCTCAGGTCGATGGCGCTCGCCATCTGCGGGTCGCCGGGCTACCGCGTCGCGCTGTTCTCGACGACGACGCCCTATGTGGCGGTGCTGGCGCGCTCGAAGGACGGGCGGGCGGACTGCGCGGCGGCGCTCAAGGCGCTCATCGCGGCCTTCGGCGGCAGGGGAGGCGGGAGGGCGGATTTGGCGCAGTGCGGCGGCCTGACGGGCGACCTCGCGCAGATCCTGGCGACAGCCCGGGCTCGGTTGGAACGTCAGTAAGGTATGGGCCTCGGGCTTCAGGCCTCGGGCTTCAGGCTGTGTTCCGCTGCCAGCCGTCCCGCTGCCCGGCCTCCGACCGTGATCCGCTGCCTGCTGCGAAGGATGCTGGCGGCGTCAGCGCTGCGCGTTCCTCGTGAACTCCGCCAACATCACCACCGCGCGATCGGTGGCGGCGTCGATCTCGGCCTGCGGCAGGTTGAAGTGATTGGCGAGGATCGAGAAGACGAACGTCTCGCCGTCCACCGAGGTGACGAAGCCCGACAGGGCTCGAACGTTGGCGATTGACCCGGTCTTCGCCCGAACGTTGTTCGCCGCGCGCGTCCCGACGTACCGGTGCGCGAGCGTGCCGTCCTGGCCGCCGACGGGCAGCGTGGCCACGAACGGATCGCGCAGACGCGCGTCCCCGTACACGTGCGCCAGGATCTTCACCAGCATCTCCGCGCAAACGTAGTTGTAGCGCGAGAGCCCCGATCCGTCCACCAGCACGTAGGCGTCCCTCGGAATGCCCCAGGCGTCGAGCACCTCGCGGACGGCCATGTCACCGGCCGTGGCGGTACCCTCGCCGGACTGCGCGCCCAGCGTCCGCAGCAGCGTCTCGGCGTACAGGTTCTGGCTCACCTTCATCTGCACGCGCGCGATCTCGGAGAGCGGCGCCGACCGGTGGGAGAGCAGCACCCTCACGGGCTCGGTGGGCGGGGTGGGGTAGACGTCCTCGAACTCTCCCGCTCCGCCCGTGACGCGGATGCCCTTTGCCACCAGCGTCGCCCGCAGCATCCGCGCGAAGTAGAGAGCCGGCCGATCGACGGAGGCTGCCCGGATCACCTCGCCCGAGCCCACGGGGATCGTGCCGCGTACGATGAGGCGGTTCGATCCCGCGAGCCTGGCCACGTCGATGTCGGCCTCGCCGCCGTCGACCGTGATGACCTGCTTGTCGAGGATCAGGCCGCTCTCGATCGGCCGCACCTCGATGAAGGCCGGCGTGCCGGGTGAGGGGCCCGGGCGGACGGCGACGTCGGCCACGCTCTCGTTGAACTGCAGGGCCGACACGCCCGCGGCGTAGTCGGCGGCCAGGTAGTCCCACGCCCAGCCGGCGCCGAGGCTTTCCCGGTCGAAGGCGCGTGCGTCGGCGACGATCCGTCCCTTGATGCCGGTGAGGCCGTCGGCGCGCAACTGGTCGGCCCATGCCTCGAACACGCGCGTCGCCGGTCCGCCGCGCCCGCCAATCGTCGGGTCGCCGCTGCCGACGGCCACCAGGTCGCCGTCGAGCACGCCGCGGACGACCGGGGCGGAGGTGACGAGCCGGGTCTCGTAGGTGAAATCCCAGCCGAGACGCTCGGCGGCGGCCGCCAGCGTGACGATCTTCATGTTCGACGCCGGCATCATCAGCTTCGACGGGTTCTCGCTGTAGAGCGTCTCTCCCGTGGCGAGCGACTGCACCTGCACCGCCCACTGCATGCGGTCGAACCCGGGCGCGCCGAAGATGGCGTCGAACGCCCTGCGAAGGTTCTCGACCGGTGTGGCTGGTGTGGCCGGCGTGACGGGCGGGGCCGGAACCGGCCGTCCGGTCGGCGCCGGCGCCGGCGACGCGGTTGGAGCGGTCGGAATGGTTGGTGCGGTTGGCGCCGGCTTCGGCATCGTGGCCGGCGGCGTCTTCGGAGCGCAGGCTCCGGCGGCCAGCACGAGGCCGAGCAGGAACGACGCGGCCAGGTGGGGGAAGCGGATCCTGCGGAGGCGGGTCATGCGCGTGCCACCGGCGTCACTTGACGGCGTCGAGCGCCTTGATGGCGTCCTCGAATTCCGCGGTGTCGACCTTGGTCGCGCCCGGCTGTCCGGCGATGGCGGCGTAGACATCGGAGCCGACGCGGCCGAACGACACCCGCTCCTCCTTCCGGCCTTCGTCGAAGCGCACGGCCACGACCATCACGGGAGATTCGAGACCGGTCTTCGTCTTCGACCCGGCCGCGACGAACGACTGCGCGCGCTGGTTCGAGAGCTTGGTCAGGAACGTGTCGAAGGCCGCCGGGTCCACGTCCTTGGCGGCCGGTGTCGTCTCCCGCCACTTCTCGCCGGCGTTCTTGCCCTGGCCGGTCGTCTTCTCGAAAGCCAGCGTCTCTTTGCCGCGCGTGATCTGGATCGCGGTGGCGTTGAAGGCGCGGAACTCGAAGACGTCCTTGCGCCGCAGGTCGTCGGCCGGCTTCTTCACGTCCTCGACGAGCGACGCGTCCACGGTGAACACCATCGGCCGCGACGCGTCCTTGGCGTACACCGTGCCGGCGTCGGTCTTCTTGCCCAGCACCAGGGTGGCCTGCGAGCTGCCGAGGCCGAACGTGATCGAGACGTCGGGCTTGTCGAGGCCGTACGGCTTCAGGTCGGCCGCATCCTGCGCCGCGATCGATTTCATCTGGGCGGATTGCACGCGCCCGATCAGGCCCTCCACCGTGCCGTAGTCGGCGGGAGCCTGGTATGGCTTGTCGATCCGCCACTCACCGCTGGCGCGGCTCAGCTCGACCGACCCCCCGGGGGACTGCACGGCGAGACGGTCGACCTTGTCGCGCTCGAACGTCAGCACGGCCTTCTGCCGCAAGTCGAAGGTGCCGCGGTTGAACGAGGCGTCGAACGACCCGGCGATGAGGAACACCTTCTTCTGGTCGGGGATCTTGGCGTACAGATCGCCGGAAGTCGCCGTCTTGTCTCCGATGAGCAACCGCTGGGGGCGCGTGCTCCCGGCCGCCTTGAAGGTGATGTCCACGCGCGGTTCGGCCAGGCCGAACTGCGCGAGGTCGCCGGGGTGCTCGTCGATCGTGCGCACGATGTCGGCGGTGGCCAGGCCGGTCACGATGCCGGAGACCTCGGCCTCGTCCGCCGGCGCGCTGACCGGGTCGGTGATCTGCCAGGCGCCGCCGGCCTTCTTGAGCGTCGTCCTGTCGCCGCCCGCCGACTTCACCGTGAGCTCGTCGATTGCGTCGGCCTTGACCGTGAAGACCTTCGGGCCGAGCGTCGGCTCCTGGCCCTGCGGCTTCTTCGACTCGACGAAGTAGACGTAGGCGCCGAGACCGGCCAGCACCACCACCAGCACCAGCAGCGATTTCACTCCGCGCATCTACCGCCTCCGCCACCACGCGTAGACGCCGCTGCCGAACACGAGCAGCGGCACGAGGATGAGCGACAGGAGGACGACCTGGAGCTGCTGGCCCGCCGTCATCGTGATTCGCCTGTCTTCGGCCTCGCGCGGCCGGATGGCGATCAGGTTCTCCTGCTGCGCCAGCCAGTTGACGGCGTTCATGAAGAGATCCTTGTTCCCGGGAACGCCCAGCGCGAGGTTCGACGCGAAATCGGAGTCGCCGAAGACGACGACGCGGGACTCGGGCTTCGGCTCGTCGGCGGCGGGCTTGGCAGCCGGCGCCGGCGCGGCCGCAGGGGCCGAGGCCGCCGCCGCGATCGAGATCGGGCCCTGCTTGTCGCCCTTCTTCTCGTCGAAGACGATCTTCCCGCCGGTCAGGAACGTCTTCATGTCGGTCTCGGCCCAACTCCTGGTGCTCGTCTCGACGAACGGCTGCGCGACGTGGCCGCCCACGCCGCCGGTGACCGCCGTCACCGAGCGGGCCAGCGGGAATGCCGTGACGAGTTTGAAATCCTGGACGATCGGGTGCGGCGGGTAGCTCGCCGCCACCGGGACCGTCTCGTCGGTACCGAAGATGCGGCCGACGCCGCTCACGTCCACGACCACGTTGTTGCCGACCTCCATGCCCCAGTCGCGGGCCAGCGCGATGAGGCCGGTCAGCGGCGGGCTGTCCAGCTTGTCGGGCGGATCGAGCAGCAGGCAGACGTGCCCGCCCCTCGCGAGGTACGCCTTGAGCATGTCGATCTCACCGGGCAGGAAATCGGTCCTCGGGCCGGCCACGATGACGGCCGCTGCGTCGGCCGGCACCGATCCCATCTGCGCGAGCGGCAGCGGCTCCACCTTGTAATTGTCGTGGACCATCTGCGCCGCGATCCCGCTGTAGCCGGTCCGCTCGGTGTTGGCCGTTTCCTTCTCGCCGTGCCCCTCGGTGAAGTAGATCTTTCGTTCCTTGCCCGTGACGACCTTGATGATCCCGTTGGTCAGGTCCTGCTCGGAGTCGCCGACGACGCGCTCGACCCGGCCCTTGTACTGGACGGCGATGGTGCCGTAGGATTGGATGCCGAGCTGGCGCGCGGGGCCGGGCCGCTTGTCGGGATCGATGAACTCGGTCGAGACGTTCTTCGAGACATACTCGTACGCGCCGAGGCGGTCGCGGTAGGTGGGGAACTCCGCCTCCTTGGCGAACACCGTCAGCTTGAGCGGGCTGTCGAGCGACTTGAGCACCTTGATCGACTGCGGCGCGAGCGTGAACTCGCTCGACGCGGTCAGGTCCCACCGCTTGTGCTCGCGCGAGGAGATGTAGTTGATCGCGACCAGGATCGCGAGCACCACGACGATCGACGCGCCCGAGATCGTGCCGAGGCGCACCGACCGGCCCGCGAACACCTTGGACACCTCGCGCCACTGGCCGAGGGTGTACAGCAGGATGCAGACCAGGCCGCCCCACGCCAGCCAGCGCGAGTACGGCTGCCATTCGGCCTTGAGGAAGAACACCGCGACGGCGGCCAGGACGAGCGCCGTGCCCAGCCACCCGATCGTGTCGAAAGCTCGTTTCAGCATCGCGCGCTACCCCCGCCACCGCTCGCTGTCGACCGCCTTGGCCGTCAGGAACAGACCGAAGGTGATGAAGCTCAGGTAATAGACGATGTGTCCGGTGTCCACGATGCCGCGCAGGAAGTCCTCGACGTGCCCGGTGAGCGAGAGATAGGACGTGATCTGCGCGCCTGTCGGGCCCGCGAGGCTGCCGATCCAGTCGATGACCCAGAAGATCAGCAGCACGGCGAAGGTGAACATCCCGGCGACGATCTGGTTCTTCGTCATGCTCGAGAAGAACACGCCGACCGAGACGAAGCAGCCGCCGAGCAGCACCATGCCGAGATACCCGGTCACGATCGGCTTCCACTCGGGGCGGCCGTACAGGAACAGCACCGCGATGTGCACCAGCGTCACCGCGAGCATCGCCACGTAGAGCGACATCGCGCCGAGGAACTTGCCGATGATGATCTGGAAGTCGGTGACCGGCGAGGTCATCAGCAGCTCGATCGTGCCCGAGCGCTTCTCCTCGGCGTAGGTGCGCATCGTGATGAGCGGCACCACGAAGAGGAAGATGACCGTCGAGTTCAGGAACACGTAGCGGATCATCTGCTGGTTCACGTTCATCGGCGCGCCGCCGCCGGCCGACTGCAGGCTCGCCTGGAGGAACCAGTTCAGCCCGACCACGTAGAAGTACCCGAAGATGAACGCGTACATCCCGATCACCACGTACCCGATGGGCGACGCGAAGTAGCCCTTCCAGTCCTTGCGGACGATCGCCAGGATGTTCGTCATTGGATCGCTGCCTCCCCGGACGGCTCCTCCGTCGTCAGCTGCAGGAAGATGTCCTCCAGGCTCATGCGGACCGGCCTGAGCTCCAGCAGGCCCCAGCCGGAGGCGACCACCGCCCGCGCGATGTCGCGGCGCAGGTCCTGCCCGGCCGCGCTCTCCACCTCGTAGCCGACGATGCCGTTCTGGCGGTCGACCTCGGTGACGCGCGTGATGCCCGCGACCCGCTGGAAGGCGGCCGGCGCCTCGTCCGACGCGCCGTCGAGCTGGACGTACACCGTCTGCGCGCCGCCGAGCCGGCGCGTCAGGTTCTCCGGGGAGTCCACGGCCACCACCCGGCCGCGGTTGATGATGACCACGCGCTGGCACGTCTGCGCCACCTCGGGCAGGATGTGCGTGCTGAGGATGATCGTGTGGTCGCCGGCCAGGTGCTTGATGAGCTCGCGCGTGTCGATGATCTGCTTGGGGTCGAGGCCCGCCGTCGGCTCGTCCAGGATGAGCACGTCCGGGTTGTGGATCAGGGCCTGCGCCAGGCCGACGCGCTGGCGGTACCCCTTCGAGAGCTTGCCGCAGTGGCGGGCGGCCATGTCGGTCACCCGCGCCTTCTCCATCGACACGTCGACGCGGCTCTTGCGGTCGCGGGCCGGTATGCCCTTGATCTGCGCCACGAAGCCGAGGTACTCCCGGACCGTCATCTCGGGGTAGAGCGGCGGCGTCTCGGGCAGATAGCCCGTGCGGCGCTTGGCGTCGAGCGGCTGCTCGAAGACGTCGAAGCCCGCCACGATCGCGCGCCCGGACGTGGCCGGCAGGTAGCCGGTGAGCACGCGCATCGTCGTCGTCTTGCCCGCGCCGTTGGGGCCGAGAAAGCCGAGGATCTCCCCCCGTTCGACCCGGAAGCTCACATCGTCGACGGCCGTCACCCGGCCGTACCGTTTCGTCAGGTGCTGGACCTCAATCACGCTGATGCTCCGTTGAAACCAGATCGATCTTTCATGGTAGTCGAAGCCTCAGACGGCCGGCAAGGATGGCAGGGGGTGGCCGGGTCGGCCGGCGGGCGCAGGGGGGCGGGGGAAGCGAGGGGAGCGGCCCCGGCGTCAGCCCCGGGCGGTGAAGAAGTGCTCGTCCACGAACTCGTCGATCGAGGCCTGGTCTGCGGGCGCGAGCCGATCGAACTGCAGCCCCATCCCGATCCGGCTGTCGCTCCAGGTGACCTTCGCGTCGGCTTCGATCTCCCGGTCGTCGCCGGGGAGGGCGAAGCGGACCCGGGTCTTCGCCCCGACCGGCAGCGGGCTCATCGTGCGAAGGCTGAGACCGCCCTTGCCGATGTTGAGGGTGAGCACGGCCGTGATGGTGTCGTCGCACCGGTAAGCGACCGGGATGCTCAGCACCACTCGCGGGCTCGACCGCCGGTTGAAATTGTCGGGGAACAGGTGCGGCGCCAGCGAGGGGAGAATGTGCTGCACCGCGCTATACTCGTTGACATAGCCTGCCACACCGAGCGCGGCGAGCTCGCGGACCTCTTCGGCGCTGGTGATCGTTCCGCTGAAGACGAGGATGGGCAGGCGCCCGTTATCCAGTTTGCGAACGGCGCGCACGAGGTCGGCGCCGGATGTCTGGGGGAGCCGCAGGTCGAGCACGAGCAGGTCGATCTCGTCGAGGTCGGCCCGGACCCGGCCGAGCACCTCGGCGGCGCTGCGCGCGAGGACGGCGCGATGCCCGGCCTCCTGGAGAACGGCCTGGAACCGCTCGCGCACGAACGTGGACTCGCCGGCGATGAGGACGGTCTTGGTGGCGGGACTTCCGGCGGTCATCGATCCCTCTTATCGGGAGCGTGGTTGTGCAACGTTAGATCCGCCGGATCGCGACGGGCGGACCGCCGGCGGCCGGGCAATTGCAGCGGCCGCCGGGATCTCGTTATAATCCCGGCCCGCCCTCGATACAAGCCTCGGACGGGACGACGCGGGATCACGTCGAAGGTGCGCGTCCCTCTTGACGCGGGCGAGCGCCTTCGGGAGGATGGGGTATGGCCATTTGCCCCGAGTGTGAAGCCGACATCGACGTAGACGAGTTCGACGTCGACAAGGGCGACCAGATCAACTGTCCGGAATGCGGCACCGAGCTCGAGGTGATCGCCGTCGCCCCGATCGAATTCGATGTCGTGTCCGACGAGGACGAGGACGAAGACGAGCTCGAGGAGGACGAGGACGAGCTCGAGGAAGACGACGACGAGGACGAGGACCTGGAAGAGTGAGTAACCGTGCCCCCCGGGAATCCCAACAGATCGACGCGGAGACGCTCGCGGAGAAAGAGGCCGCGCTTCGGCGGATCCTCCGCCAGCTCGGGTCGGTGGTCGTGGCCTTCAGCGGGGGCGTCGACTCCTCGCTGCTGGCGGCCATCGCCCACGACGTGCTCGGGGATCGCGCGCTGTCGGTGACGGCCGACAGCCCGAGCTACCCGGCCGCGCACCGCGAGCTCGCCCTCGCCGTGGCGGGGCAGTGCGGGCTCAACCACGAGTTCATCGCCACCTCCGAGATGGACTCGCCCGACTACACCGCCAACCCGTCGAATCGCTGTTACTACTGCAAGCAGGAACTGTTCGGCCGTCTCACCGCGCTCGCCCGCGCGCGGGGGCTCGCGGCCGTCGTCGACGGGAACAACGCCGACGACCGGAGCGACTACCGGCCGGGCCGCGAAGCGGCGCGCGAGCACGGCGTTCGCAGTCCGCTCGACGAGGCCGGCCTGACCAAGTCGGACATCCGCCTGTTGTCGCGCCGCATCGGCCTGCCCACCTGGGACCAGCCGGCCTCGGCCTGCCTGTCCTCCCGCATTCCTTACGGCGCCGCGGTCACCGTGGAGAAGCTGCGGATGATCGAGCAGGCGGAGGACGTGCTCCGCTCGCTCGGGTTCCGGCACTGCCGCGTGAGGCACCACGGCGAGATCGCCCGGCTCGAGCTCGACGCGGCCGACATGCGCCGGGCGCTCGACGACGACGTGCGGCGCGCCATCGTCGAAGACCTCAAGGCGATCGGCTTCCGCTACGTCAGCCTCGACCTCCAGGGCTACCGCACCGGCAGCCTGAACGAGGTGCTGCCCTTGCGCACCGTCCTGTAGGCTCGCGCGGGCGCGCATCGCGGCTCGCGCGCGCGGGGCCGCGCGTTTGACACCCCCGGATCAAACGGCTAAGCTGAAAATCTGCCGCCCGGTTTCGGCCACCGGCTCGCCGATTTCCTTCTCCGTGGCCTCAGCTTCGCATCCTGGCCGTGCCCGGGAGACGGTGTTCGAGGAGAATCACCATGACACGCTCGATTCGCTACCTGGTCGCTGCCCTTGCAGTCGCCGCCATCGGCCTCGGTGCGGCCGGCTGCCACAAGAAACCGCCGCAGACGGCTCCGCCGCCGCCGCCTCCGCCGCCGGTGGCCGCGCCCGCGCCGGTGCCGCCGCCGCCCCCTCCGCCGCCCCCTCCTCCTCCGCCGCCGCCCCCTGCGCCGCTGACCGAGGACCAGATCTTCGCGGCCAAGTCGCTCGACCAGCTGAATGCGGAGAAGCCGCTGACCGACGCGTTCTTCGACTACGACAAGTCGGAGCTGAAGGACCAGGATCGGGCGGTGCTCCAGAAGGACGCTGACTGGCTGAAGCGGTGGGCGAGCGTGAAGGCCACCATCGAGGGGCACTGCGACTCGCGCGGGACGGCCGAGTACAACCTCGCGCTCGGCGAGCGGCGTGCGAACGCCGTCAAGAGCTACCTGGTGAGCCTGGGCGTGGGCGGGGACCGCCTGCAGGTGGTCAGCAAGGGCAAGGAGCAGCCGTTCTGCACCGAGGAGAACGAGAGCTGCTGGTCACAGAACCGGCGCGGCCACTTCATCATCACGGCGAAGTAGCACGCCCGGACGAACCGGCGGGCGGTCGGGGCCGGACAGTCGCCGGTCCTACCGCCCGGCCGCGCAACTCGACCGGATGGCCTCGGCCTCGTCGCTCGCGCAGCCATGACGTTTCCTGCGGCGAGGCGACGATTCCCTCCAACCCGGCCTCGGCCGCCAGCGCCGCCAGCGCATCGACCTGCTCCAGCACCGGCGTGCGGACGCCCACGCGCCCGAGCGCGGCCCGGTCGAGGCTCGTCAGAACGGTCACCGCGATGACCAGCGGCTTCGCCAGGCCCTCGGCGGCCGCGGCGTCCGCCGCCGCCGCCCCGGCGGCGCGCATCATGTCGAGGCCGACGGATGCTACGTGGGCAGCGCCCCGCCTCTTGTCGGGCAGTGCTGCCACGGGACGAGCGAGGCGAAGGTGGCGTCACAGCTGGCGGCTATTGTCGAGGATTTGGTCGAAGATGTACTCGACGGAAAGATGCCCGCTCCCAAGGGTGACGCCGCCCGCAGCTACAGCGGCAAGTTCGTCGTCAGGATTCCAAAGGAACTGCACAAGAAGCTGGTGCTGAAGGCGATGGCACGCGGCGAGAGCCTGAACCAGTTTGTCGCCGAGGCGCTGTCCCGAACCTGACTTCTCCGGAGCCCCCGGCCGCGGCCGCGTCCTGCCCCGGCGCATCGCGCTCGTCGAACAGGCGGAGGTGATCCGCCGGATCCTCCGGCATCTCGGCGAGCCCACCGAGGTGCCCGCACCGGCACCGGCACGTGCGCCGCCGCCCCTCGGCATGGTTCGGGCGGCCCTGAGCGAGTCGAAGGGCCGCTCCTCGCGGCGGGTGGTGAGGGGCTGGCCGCCGACGACAGGTCCGGCCTCACCTACGATCGAGAGCCCATACCGGATTACGACGACCCGTGTTGAGGGAGTTTCGGCCCGGCCGTCGGCGCCGGACCGGCGGAGCTGCGAGCGCGAGGTCGATTGGCGCTTGTGTTCCTCGCTCCCGGCGCGACAATACGCCCTGTGTGAGAGTGGCGCGGCGGCTGGCGCCGCCGCGGATCCCGGTCGAGCATGTCTGAGAACGGCGGTTATGTTCACCGCCCGCAGCCCGCAGCATCGGCAGAGGCCGCTGATCGCGCCTATTGGCACCGGTGTGATCGGCGGACCGGGGGTCGCCACGCCAGCCCTGCCCGGCTCGGTCTGGCTTTTGTAGAACCGCGGTTATCATGTCACTATGACGCCGGGCACCCCAGCAGAGGCCGAAAGCCTCCGCCGCCTCGTGGACGAGTACCGCGTGCGTTGTCTCTGGTTCCTGCGCGAGGGATACTACCCCGAGACGACGACCGAGGCATCGCGGGTTCTGGATGCCATCCAGCGATACGGAGACGCGGACGCCTTCCGGCGTGTGGGAGCGGTGAAGCGATGGCTCTCAGCCTCTACCAGCGAGACGTCTGCCGGCTCCTCGCGCGCAACCGAGTAGCGAGCGGCGAGAGTTACCTGGCTGGCGGCGCGACGCTCAACGAGTGGCTCGCCGCGCCGCGCCTCTCCCGCGACCTCGACGTCTTCCACGACACGGAGGAGGCGCTTGCAGCCTCGTGGCAGGCCGATCGTGTCCTCCTCGAAACTGCCGGCCACGCGGTGCGCGTTTTCCGCGACCGCCCGGGCCTCGTTGAGGCGGAGGTCCGGCGGGGCGCTGATGCCGTCCGGATGGAATGGGCGCGCGACAGCGCCTACCGGTTCTTCCCGCTTGTCGAACACCCCGATCTCGGGCTCACTCTACACCCCTTCGATCTGGCGACGGCCAAGGTCCTTGCACTCGTTGGCCGCGTCGAAGCACGGGATTTCGTGGACACCCTGACCTGCGATCGAGAGGTCCAGCCCCTCGGCTACCTCGCGTGGGCCGCCTGCGGCAAGGACCCGGGGTTCAGCCCTTCGAGCATTCTGGCGGAAGCCACCCGGACCGCACGCTACTCACAGGAGGAGTTCCAGGCACTCGATTTCGCCGGCCACACGCCTGACGCGGCCGAATTGTCGCGCGCCTGGCACGAGCAGCTTTCCGCGGCGCGGAGGGTCGTCGCCTCGCTGCCCGCCGAGGAAGCGGGACGCGCCGTCCTCGACGCGGACGGCCGTCCGTTTCGAGGCGATCCCGCCGAACTTGGCCAGGCGCTTCTCCAACGCTCGCTGAGATTCCACCCGGGCAGTATCCGGGGCGCCTTGCCCCGCCTCGCGTGACCCAGGCGCGGCGCGCGAAAAGGACAGTGTCATGTTCCGGTCGTCGTTGACGCTCGTCCTCGCACTGGCCGGCTCACTGGTGGCTGCGCAGATCCCCCCGATCGGCATCATCGATTTCTACGGGCTGACACACACCACCGAACAGCAGATCCGAGACGCGCTTCAGATTCGCGAAGGGACCACCCTGCCCGAGTCAGACGCCGCCGCACGACAGACAATCGAAGCGGCGAAGCAGCGCATTCGGGCGCTTCCCGGCGTGAGGGGCGTCCAGGTGAACCTCGTGTGCTGTGATGCCGGCAGAAGCATCCTGTACGTGGGCATCGTCGAAGCGGGCGGGAACGCCACGACGTTTGCGCCGCCGCCGAGGGGATCGGTCCGCCTTCACGACGACGTGATTCGGGCTGGTGACGCGTTCGATGAAGCGCTCCAGGCGGCGGTGATGAACGGTCGCTCCGCGGAGGATGACAGCCGCGGACACAGCTTGTCGTCTGATGCGAAGGTCCGTGCCATTGAGGAGCAGTTCGTCGCGTTCGCCGCTCGTGACGAGACGCGGCTGCGCGACGTGCTCGCACACGCCAGCCACCCAGCCGACAGGGCGCTCGCGGCCCAGGTTCTTGGGTACGCTGCAGACAAGAAGAGCATCGTCGCCCCACTCTCCGCGGCCATGCGCGACGAAGACGCGGACGTGCGCAATAACGCCATGCGCGCGCTCGCAATCATCGCCGGCTACGCCGACCGGAACCCGGAACTCCGGATTCGCGTTGCTGCCGATCCCTTCGTCGATCTTCTGAACTCTCCGTTTTGGACAGACCGCAACAAGGCGGCATTCGCGCTGACCGAACTGACGCGCAAGCGTGAGACCCATCTTCTCGCGCTCTTGCGCGAGCGGGCGATGCCTTCGTTGGTCGAGATGGCGCGCTGGACGAGTCGGGGGCACGCGCGGATGGCGCTCGTGATCGTCGGGCGCTTGGCCGGTCTGACCGAGGACGCGATCATGAAGGCGATCGCCAGCAACGACCGCGACGTCCTTATCTCTGCGGCCGGAGTTGCTGGCGCTCGCCGCTAATCACATCTCAGCGCCACCAGTGGATCTGTGTGAGAGTGGCTCGGCGACTGCCGCCGCCGCCCCTCGGCACGGCTCGGGGCGAGTCGAAGGGCCGCGGATCCGGGTCGAGCGTGTCTAGGAACGGCGGTTATGTTCACCGCCCGCAGCCCGCAGCATCAGCGGGTCGCCGGTCCTACCGCCCGGCCGCGCAACTCGACCGGATGGCCTCGGCCGCCTCGCGTGGCCGCGGGTCGCCGATGATCGGCCGTCCCACCACGAGATAGCTGGCCCCGGCCGCGAGCGCGTCCGCCGCGCTCATGGTCCTGGCCTGATCGTCCGCGCGACCGCCGGCCGCGGCGGCGCCGCCCCTCGACGTTGCTCGGGGCGGCCCTGAGCCAGTCGAAGGACCGCGGATGCCGGGCGTCACGATCACGAACCCGCGGCCCCGCCGCTCGCGCAGCCATGACGTTTCCTGCGGCGAGGCGACGACTCCCTCCAACCCGGCCTCGGCCGCCAGCGCCGCCAGCGCATCGACCTGCTCCAGCACCGGCGTGCGGACGCCCACGCGCCCGAGCGCGGCCCGGTCGAGGCTCGTCAGAACGGTCACCGCGATGACCAGCGGCTTCGCCAGGCCCTCGGCGGCCGCGGCGTCCGCCGCCGCCGCCCCGGCGGCGCGCATCATGTCGAGGCCGCCGGACGCATGGACGTTGATCATCCAGGCGCCCAGGCGCGTGGCCGCGGCGACCGCGCCCGCGACGGTGTTCGGGATGTCGTGGAACTTCAGATCGAGGAAGACGCGATGACCGTCCTCCACCAGCCGGCGGACGACCGACGGCCCTTCCGACGTGAACAGCCGGCTGCCGACCTTCACGCCGCCGGCCACTCCCGCGAGCTCGCGCGCCAGCTCGAGCGCTCGCCCGGCCGAATCCACGTCGAGCGCGACCAGCAGTTCCTTCATCGGCGCGTGTCTCCGGGCATCTCGAGCGTGCCGACCAGGTCGGCCACGCGCTCGATGCCGTGACGGTTCATGTAGTCGCGGATTCCGGAGTCGAGCTTGCCCCAGATGAACGGGTCGACGAACGTCGCCGTGCCGACCTGGACGGCGGTGGCGCCGGCGATCATGAACTCCAGCGCGTCGGCGGCCGACGTGATGCCGCCCATCCCGATGACCGGGATCCTGACGCGGCGCGCGCATTCGAAGACCATCCGCACGGCGATCGGCCGGATTGCGGGCCCGCTCAGCCCGCCCATCCCGTTCGACAGCCGCGGGCGCCTGGTCTCGACGTCGATGGCCATGGCGAGAAACGTGTTCACGAGCGACACCGCGTCGGCACCGGCTTCCTCGGCCGCCCGCGCGAACGACGCCACGTCGGTCACATTCGGCGTCAGCTTCGGGATGAGCGGCAGCGGCGTGGCCCGGCGCACCGCGGACACGACATCGTGCGTGTTGCCAAGGTGGCACCCGAACGTGATGCCGCCCTCCTTGATGTTCGGGCAGGAGATGTTCAGTTCCAGGGCCGCGACGCCTTCGGCATCGGAGAGCACGCGGGCGACCTCGGCGTACTCGTCGATGGTCGTCCCGCAGATGTTGACGATGACGGTGGCGCCCCTCGCCCTCAGCTCCGGCAGCCTCTCGCGGACGAAGCGGTGCACGCCGATGCCCTGCAGGCCGATCGCGTTGAGCATCCCGGCCGGCGTCTCGACGATCCGGGGCGGCGGGTGCCCCGGCCGCTCCTTCAGGAACAGCCCCTTGACGACGACGGCGCCGAGCGTGGAGAGGTCCACCACGTCGGCGTACTCCAGGCCGTAGCCGAAGCACCCGCTCGCCGACATGATCGGCGTCTTGAGCTGCAGCGATCCGATCCGAACTGAGAGATCCATGGCTGCCCAACCAAAGCGTGCCGTCAGCGGTCGATGTCGTCCCACACGATGTCGGCGGCCGGGAACACCGGGCCCTCGAGGCACGACCTGGCGAACCGCGCGCCGCCGTCCGGTGTCCGCACCGCGATGACGCAGCTGTAGCACCCGCCCATGCCGCAGCCCATCCGGCGCTCGGTGGCGACTTCGCAGGCCAGCCCGTGCCGGGCCGCGAGCCCGGCCACCGCCTTCAGCATGGCCTCCGGGCCGCAGGCGTAGAGCACGACGGGCGTGTCGCCCGACCGCGCCGCCAGCTCGCGCGCGAGGGGCACGGTCACCCGCCCGGCCTCGCCGCGGGAGCCGTCCTCGGTGGCCAGCACCGTCTCGACGCCGAGCGGCTCGAACCGATCGAGGCAGAACAGCTCGGCGCCCGTGCGCGCGCCGCAGAAGAGGCGTCGCCGCGTGCCCGCGGCGGCCAGTTCCTCGCCGAGCGTGGCGAACGGCGCCAGCCCGGTTCCCCCGGCGATCATCCACGCCTCCGCGCCCGCCGGCGGGAGCGTGAAGGGCCGGCCGAGAGGTCCGAGGCAGGAGAAGGTGCCGCCGGGCGCCGCCGCCGACAGCAGGCGGCTTCCGGTGCCGACCGCCTTGTTGAAGATCGAGAACCCGACGGGGCGCCCGTCCGCGTCGCGCAGCCGGTCGAAGACCGAGTACGGCCGGCGCAGCAGGGGCACGTCGCCCCGCGCGGTCCGAATCATGACGAACTGTCCCGGGCGGATCGCGCCCGCGATGGCCGGGGCCCGGAAGCCGATGACGGCGTAGTCGTCCGACAGGCGGGTCGAGAACAGGACCTCGGCCTCCACATCCACTGGCATCGCTGGCAGTATAGCAGCCTGTGGTGCGACGCCTCCTCCCAGGCGAACGCGGGCGAGGACGCCCGCGCTACCGACTCATGGGTGGCGCCGGCCTCGTGGCAAGAGAGCGTGCTATACTGCCGGTGTTCTTTAAGGCGGCCCGGTGAGGCCGACAAGATCCCGCATGCACGAACCTCCTCGCCCGTTCATCCCGGCTCACACCCGCCCGGCGGCCGTCCGTCGCGGCCCGACTGCCCGCCTGTCCAACCTCAAGGAGCTCGTATGCCCGTCGTGATGGACGCGGACCGGATGGCGCGCTCGCTCGCCCGGATCGCGCACGAAATCGTGGAGCGCAACCGCGGCGTCGACCGCCTCGCGCTCGTCGGCGTGCGGACGCGCGGCGTCCCGATCGCCGCCCGCCTCGCCGCCCGGCTCAAGGAGATCACGGGCCAGGAGGTGCCGGTCGGGGCGCTCGACATCACCCTCTACCGCGACGACCTGATGCACCACGCCGTCGGGCCGCAGCCGCTGGTCCGCAGCACGGAGATTCCGTTCTCGATCGACGACCGGGTGATCCTCCTGGTCGACGACGTGCTGTATACCGGCCGCACCATCCGCGCGGCGCTCGACGAGCTGATCGATTTCGGCCGCCCGCGGGCGATCCAGCTCGTGGTCATCGTGGACCGCGGGCACCGGGAGCTGCCCATCAAGGCCGACTACGTCGGCAAGAACCTGCCCACCTCCCACAACGAGAGCGTGTCGGTCCGCCTCGCCGAGACCGACGGGTGCGACGAGGTGGTCATCGAGAAGACATCCGGGGAGGACGAGGCATGAGTCCGGACACCACACCCACGACGACGGCCGGGCCGCAGGCGGACGAGTCGGCGATCCCGGCCAGCCGGCTGCGGAGGAAGGACCTGATCGGCATCGCCGAGCTGTCGGCCGACGAGATCTCGCTCATCCTCGACACGGCCGTCGCGATGAAGGAAATCTCCTCCAGGCCGATCAAGAAGGTGCCCGCGCTGCGCGGCAAGACGGTCGTCAACCTCTTCTTCGAGGCGAGCACGCGGACGCGGACCTCCTTCGAGATCGCCGAGAAGCGCCTCAGCGCCGACACGCTGAACATCGCCGCCAGCACCTCGAGCGTCGTCAAGGGCGAGACGCTGGCCGACACGGTGCACAACATCGAGGCGATGTCGCCCGACCTGCTGGTCGTGCGGCACCCATCCTCCGGCGCGTGCGACTTCCTGTCGCGAATCTGCAGGGCCGGCGTCATCAACGCCGGCGACGGGATGCACGAGCACCCGACGCAGGCGCTGCTCGACGCATTCACCATCCGCGAGCGGAAGCAGAGGATTGCCGGGCTGAAGGTGGCGATCTGCGGCGACCTGCTCCACAGCCGGGTCCTCAGGTCGAACGTGCTGCTGCTCACCAGGATGGGGGCCGACGTGTGGCTGTGCGGCCCGCCGACGCTGATGCCCGTCGGCTTCGAGCGGACCGGGGCGCACGTGACCTCGTCGATCGAGGCCGCCGTCGAAGGGGCCGACGCCGTGATGATGCTGCGCATCCAGCTCGAGCGCATGCTCGGCGGCTACTTCCCGACGCTGCGCGAGTACTTCAACGTCTTCGGCATGACGCCCGAGCGAGTGCGCCGGGCGAAACCGGACGTGCTCATCATGCACCCTGGACCGATGAACCGCGGGGTGGAGATCGCGTCGGAACTGGCCGACGGCCCCTCGTCGGTGATCCTCGACCAGGTGGCCAACGGCGTCGCCGTGCGCATGGCGATCCTGTATCTACTGGCAGGTGGAGCTGAACATGAAGCGGCTGCTTAAGGGCGGGCATCTGGTCGACCCCACGCAGGGGATCGACGGCGTGAGGGACGTGCTGCTGGACGGCGACCGCGTGGCGGCGGTCGGGCAGGACCTGGCCGTCGAGCCCGGCGTCGAGGTCCTCGAGATCCCGGAGGGCCTGGTCATCTGTCCCGGCTTCATCGACATGCACGTCCACCTCCGGGAACCGGGTCAGGAGCACAAGGAGACCATCGCCAGCGGGACCGCCGCGGCGGCCGCCGGCGGGTTCACCGCCGTCGCCTGCATGCCGAACACCCAGCCGGTGAACGACAGCGCCGCCGTCACCAGGGCGATCGTCGAACGGGCGGCGCTGGTCGGCGCGGTGCGCGTGTACCCGATCGGCGCCGTGTCGAAGGGGATGAAGGGCGAGAGCCTCGCCGAGATCGCCGAGCTGAGGAGCGCCGGCTGCGTGGCCGTGTCCGACGACGGGAAGCCGGTGGCGTCCGCGCTGCTGATGCGGCGGGCGCTCGAGTACGCCGGCATGTTCGGCATCCCCGTCATCGACCATTGCGAGGAGCCGACGCTCAAGGGCGAAGGCGTGGCGCACGAGGGCTACGTCGCCTCGCTGCTCGGCCTGCGCGGCATCCCGGCCACCGCCGAATCGATCATGGTCGAGCGCGACCTCGCGCTGGCCGAGATGACCGGCAGCCCGGTCCACCTGGCCCACCTCAGCACGCGGCAGGCGCTGCGCGCGATGGACGCGGCCAAGTCCCGCGGCCTCCGGGCGACGTGCGAGGTGACGCCGCATCACTTCAGCCTGACCGACGAACGGCTGACCGGCCCGACGAGCTACGACACCAACCTCAAGATGAACCCGCCGCTTCGAGAGCGGGCCGACGTCGATGCCGTGGTGCAGGGGCTGAGGGCCGGGACCGTCGACGTGATCGCCACCGACCACGCGCCGCACCAGCAGGACGAGAAGGCCGTGGAGTTCGACCGGGCGCCGTTCGGCATCATCGGCCTCGAGACCGCGGTGTCGCTGGCGCTCGACCGGCTCGTCCACCGGGGCGTCGTCACCCTGCGGCGGCTGGTCCAGCTGATGTCGGTCAACCCGAGCCGGATCCTCAACCTCCCCGGCGGCAGCCTCAGGCCCGGGCGGCCGGCCGACATCACGATCATCGCCCCGTCCGCGGCGGTCATGGTCGACGTCATGAAGTCGAAGTCGCTGTCGCGCAACTCGCCGTTCGACGGGTGGAAGCTGCGGGGGGCGGTCGCGGCGACGATCGTCGGCGGCCGGACCGTCTTCGTGAACGGCGACGTCGCCGGAACCGCGGCGCTCCAGGCCGCCGCTGAACGGAGATGACACGCCGACAGGACCCGGCCCGCTCGCGGGCAGGCCTGAAGGCCGCGCTCGACGAATTGTACGCGCGCTACAACCAGGCCGACGCGGTCGCCGACCCGGTGAATCTCGTGCGGCGCTACCCGGACGACGCGGATCGGGAAGTGGTCGGGTTCTTCGCGGCAGGCCTCGCGTTCGGCCGTGTCGCCAGCATCCTGCAGTCGATTGAGCGGCTGCTCTCCGTGCTCGGGCCGGCGCCGTCGGCGTTCGTTCGCGAGTTCGATCCCCGGCGCGACGGCGGGGCATTCGACCCGCTCGGCCACCGCTGGACGAGAGGCGAGGACCTCGCGGCGCTGGTCCTGCTCCTGCGGCGGATGATGGAGGAGGCCGGCTCGATCGAGGGGTTCTTCCTCCGCGGTCACGACGCCGGAGGCGTCGACGTCGAGCATTCGCTCGAGTCGTTCTCGCGTCGCGCACTTGCGCTCGCCGGCGATGCGCATCCGCGCCGCCGCGGCCTGTCGTACTTCTTCTCGCGCCCGTCCGCCGGCAGCGCGTGCAAGCGCCTCAACCTGTACCTGCGCTGGATGGTGCGCGCCGACGCCGTGGACCTCGGCGCCTGGTCGGGCGTCTCCCCGTCGCAGCTCGTCGTGCCGCTCGACGTGCACGTGATCCGGGTCGGGCGGTGCCTCGGGCTGACGCGCCGGCTCAGCCCCGGATGGCGCATGGCGTCGGAGATCACCTCCGCGTTGCGCCGGCTCGACCCGGACGACCCGGTGCGCTACGACTTCGCCCTCTGTCACGTGGGGATGCGGGACCAGTGCGGCCTCAATCGGCCGTCGCGGGATTCTCGATGTCCTCTGCGGGGGTGGTGCCGACCAGCCCGGCATACACGGCGAGCGTCTCCTCCACCATCCGATCGACGCTGAACCGATCCCGCACCCGCGCGAATCCGGCCGCCGCGAAGCGCGACCGGCGTTCGGGGTCCCGCAGCAGCTCCAAGATTCCGGCGGCCAGCGCCGGGGCGTCACGCGGCGGAACCAGCAGGCCGGTCTCCCCGTGGACGACCACCTCGGGAATCCCGCCCGCGCGGGTCGCGACGATCGGCCGGCCGGCGGCCATCGCGTCGAGCAGCGCCGTGCCCAGGCCCTCGGTGACCGAGCTCATCACGAACAGGTCGAGCCCCTTCAGCACGCCGATTACGTCGGCACGGAAGCCCGTCAGGACGACGTGCTGCGCGAGGTGCAGGTGCCTGATCTGATGCTCGAGCGCGTCGTGCAACTCGCCCTCTCCGAGCACCAGGAACCGAGCCTCCGGCATCTCGCGGACCACGATCGCCGCGGCGTCGACGAGGAACCTCTGCCCCTTGCTCGGTGAGAGCGCGCCGGTATGGCCGACGATCGGGGAGTGCGGCGGGAACCAGTACTCCTCCCGCACGTTGAGCGGTTCGGCTGCGGCCACCCGACCGACGTCGATTCCGTCGTGCACGGTGACGATCCGGGCCGGCGCGATCCCGTCCTCGATGAGCATCGCGCGGATCGCCTCGGAGGCCGCCACGTAGCGATTCACCTGCTTGTGCTTCCACCGGGAGAAGGCGTTGGCGTTCAGGTGGAAATCGACGCGGCGCGAGGCAATCAGGGCGGGGCGACGGGGCGGCGAGGCGATCGACAGGGCCGTGGCGGCCACGGCGACGCCGTGCGAATCGTGGGCGTGCACCACCTCGGGCTGCAGCTCACCGATCACGCGCGACAGCTGCCACGCCGCCGGCAGGTCCACTTCGTTCCGGGGCGCGAACGGCACGACCTCCAGGCCGGCAGGAAGCCGGCGACGCAATTCGCCGTCGGGATGGGCGACGACGACCACACGATGACCCCGGGAGGCGAGCCCCTGCGCGGTCAGCAGGACCTGCTGTTGGCCGCCCCGCCAGGTGCGCGCGGTGTCGATCTGCAAGGAGAACACGGACAAGGGCAGTATAGCTCGACAGGGATCGGGGATCGGGGATCAGGGACCGGGGACGAGGGAGGGACGAGGGACGAGGGACGAGGGAAGGACGAGGGAGGGACGAGGGAGGGACGAGGGACGAGGGACGAGGGAGGGACGAGGGACGAGGGACGGGACCGTGTGTAGGGCGGCCCTTCAGGGCTGCCGAGGGGCGATCGGCGCGGAGCGGCGCCCGGCAGGCCGCCCCGCCGGGCGGGGTCCTACTGGCCCGAGGTGCCGATCGTCACGCCGCCGCCCGAGAGCGGCGCCTCCTGGACGGTCTCGAAATCGACCAGCGAGCGGTTGTAGTCGAGCACCGCTTGCAGTTCCGCGTTGCGCGCCGTCGCCAGGTCGCGCTGCGCCTGAATCACCTGGAAGTTGGTCGACATGCCGGCTTCGAACTTCTTCTGCTCGGCCACCAGCTTGCGTTCGGCCAGCTCCCGCGACACGCGCGTGGCGTCCACGCGCTTGCGGTTCGTGTTCAGCGTCCGCGCCGCCTCGCGCACCTGCGTGGCCACCGACAACTCCAGGCCCCGCAACTGCAGTTCGGACTGGCTGTAGGACACCTTCGCCCTCGCCAGCGAGGCCTCGGCGTTGCTGCGGCCGATCGGGTACGCCACCGTCACCGCCAGCGACCAGTTGTGGAAGTCGTTGCTGAACATCTGCGAGAGCACCGACCCGTAGCCGTTCTCGACGACCGAGGTCGGAACCGGGGGGAACGAATCGTTGAAGGTGTAGGCCGTGCCGCCCTGCCCCGAAAGCCCGTAGCCCGCCTGGACGCTGAGGTCCGGCAAGGTCTGGTTCTTGTAATAGCGGATGGTGATGTTGGCCGACTCGAGCGTCTTGCGCATGTTGACGATGTCGGTCCGCTTGTCGAGCGCCGCCCTGACCGCGGCATCGACATTCACGTCCTGCGCGCGGAACGTGGGCGAGTCGGTCAGTTCGAACTTCATCCCCCAGAAGTCGGGGACCTTCGGGTCGAAGACCAGCTGACGCAAGGCATCCTCGGCGCGCGTGATCTGCGCCTCGGCGACGATCACCGCCTCTTCATTGCGCGCCACCTCGGCCTCGGCCTCGACGATGTCGATCGGCGCCATCGTCCCGACGACGACCCGCGCCTTGTTGTCGCGCAGCGATTCGCGGGCGATATCGAGCGACTGCTGCTGCACCTTGAGGTTGTCGACGGCGTAGGCGAGGTCCCAGTAGGCGCTCTTCACGCTGCGGATCGTGACGAGCACCGTCTGCCGCAGCTGCACGTCGGACATCTCGCGGTTCTTCTTGCTGATAAGCAACTGCTGCCGGTTGCCGTCGATCTTGAAATTGCGGAGCAGCGGCTGGGTGAAGCTGAGGCCGAGATTCGAGGTGAGCGACGGGTTCGGGCTGCTGAACACGCTGTTGCTCTCGCTCCGGCTGTTGTTCCAGGTCACGTTGTAATTGGACCCGTACCAGGGCAGGGCCTGGCTCTCCTGGACCGTGACACCGAAGTTCTTGCTGATCAACTGGTTCGACGCTCCCGAGAGGAAGCTGCTGACAGGGTTCGTCGAGGCCGAGTTCGAGACCGTCGAGCTGATGGTGGGTGTCCACGCCGTCCTGACCTGGGCCACGGCCAGGTCCTGGATTTGCGGGTTGAGTCGCTCCACCTGGAGCGACAGGTTCTGTTCGAGGGCGAGCCTTACGGCATCCTCGACCGAGAGCCGCCGGAGAGGGGTGGTCTGCTGGCCGGCCGGCGCGGCGGCGGCCTGGCCGAAGGCGGCGGCCGGAACGAGCACGACCACGGCCAAGAGGCCGATGACGAGGCGACGAGTGATATCAGACATCAGAGTGGCTCCAGAACAGGTCCTAGATATAGACGATAACCAGGCGTCCACGGTTCACACGCCGCACGGCTCATGAGGCGGCCGGGCGTGGAGCGGGGGAACAAGGCCCGTGAACGGCTCGACTCAACGCAGTCTCCGCGCGGCCCAGGGAACGAGGATCGTCGCCGTCAGGGCCAGGAGCGGGATGAGCACGGTGAGGACGAACATCCAGCGGGCCTCACGCCGGAATATGCCGTGGGATCGCCAATTGACCATCGGCCAATTCTGCTCGTCCCCGGGGCCGTGGTCAACGGGCAGGGGCCGCGCCGGCGCTTGACAAGCGTCGGGGTCTCGCCCAACGATCAACGATCCCGGCTCATGGCGACCGTCGGCCGAACAAGCGGCCGCCGGCGCGCCTGCGGCCGACGGAGTGGATCATGAACCGTGAGGAGCTGCTCGACCTGTTCCGGCGCTGTTCGGCGCTGCTCGAGGGGCATTTCCGGCTGTCGTCAGGCCTTCACAGCCCCGGCTACCTGCAGTGCGCGCTGGTGCTCCAGCACCCGCAGCACGCGGGCGTGCTGGGGGCCGACCTGGCCGACCGCGTCCGGGTTCTCCGGCCGACCACGGTGCTCTCGCCCGCGCTGGGCGGCCTGATCATCGGCCATGAAGTGGCGCGGGCGCTCGGCGTCAGGGCGATCTTCGCGGAGCGTGAGGACGGCTGCCTGCGGCTGCGCCGGGGTTTCAGCCTCAGCGACGCCGAACGCGTGCTCGTCGTCGAAGATGTCGTCACGACCGGCGGGTCCACCCGCGAGACCATGCAGGTGGCGAGAGCGGCCGGCGCGCAGGTCGTGGCGGCCGTCGCGATCGTCAATCGCAGCGGCGGCACCGCCGACCTCGACGTCCCCCTGCACGCGCTGCTCGACTTGGCGCTGCCAACCTACGACCCGGCGGCCTGTCCTCTCTGCGCGAGCGGCGTGCCGATTCAGAAGCCGGGCTCCCGCCAGGTGGCCGTGGCGCACGACCAGTAAGGGGGGGCATGTCCCGCTCCCTCAAGATCGTCCTCGCGTACGACGGCACCGGCCTGGTGGGCTGGCAGCGTCAGCCTTCCGGTGTGTCGGTCCAGGCGCTGGTCGAGGGCGCGCTCGCCGCGATCGAAGGCCGCCCGGTCGTCGTCGTGGGCGCCGGCCGCACCGACGCCGGGGTGCACGCGCTGGGCCAGGTCGCCAGTTGCCGGTTCGAGCATCCGATCCCGCTCGACGAGCTGGCGCGTGCGCTCAACGCCAGGCTGCCCGACGATGTCCGGGTGCTCTCGGTCTCGGAAGCGGCCGACGATTTCCACGCACGCTACGGCGCGCGGTCGAAGACCTATCGCTACCTCGTCCTCAACGACCGGCTCGTCAGCCCCTTCGAACGACGGTACGTCTGGCACGTGCCGCGGCCCCTCGACATCGCCGCGATGGCCGAGGCCGCCCGCCTTCTCGAGGGGCGACACGACTTCGCGGCCCTGCAGGGAGCCGGCAGCGCGGCGAAGTCGACGGTGAGGACCGTCGCGCTCGCACGGGTCCAGGTCCTGGCGACAATGGAGGTTGCCGGGGGGCTGACGCTCCCGGCGCGGCCGGAGGGCGGACGGCTGGTTGCGTTCGACATGTGCGGCGACGGCTTCCTCCGGCACATGGTGCGGAACGCGGTCGGGACGCTCGTGGAAATCGGCCTCGGCCGGCGGGCCCCGGCGTCGATTGCGGGTCTGCTCGCCTCCGGCGACCGGGCGCTGGCCGGTCCAACAGCGCCTCCCGCCGGCCTGTTTCTCGTCGGGGTCGAGTATGCCCCGGGCCCCGCGGCCCAGCCCGGTTCCCTTGCTCCGCCGGGAGGCAGCCTGTAAGATCGGACCTTGCCTCGCGGGGCACCGGTATGTCTCTCGAACAGATCCTGGAATGGGTTCCGCCTGGGTCGCCTGAAGCCGCGCTGGCGCGCGAGGTCGACTTCACCCGGCTGCCCGCGCACGTGGCCATCATCATGGACGGCAACGGGCGGTGGGCGGCCAAGCGGCACCTGCCGAGGGTCGAGGGGCACCGGGCCGGGATCGACGCGGTGCGCGACGCGGTCGAGACCTCCGCGCGGCTCGGGATCCAGGTGCTCACGCTCTACGCGTTCTCGGTCGAGAACTGGAAGCGGCCGCGGGCCGAAGTCACGACGCTGATGACGCTGCTCAAGCGCTACCTCCGCCTGGAGCTGGACACGCTGCTCCGGAACGAGATTCGCTTCAAGGTGATCGGCCGGCCCGACGAGCTGGCCCCGGACGTCCGGCGGGAGCTCGCCCTCGCGGTGGAGCGGACCTCCGGCAATTCGGGGATGCAGTTCAACATCGCGTTGAACTACGGCGGTCGCGCCGAGATCGTCGATGCCGCGCGGCGGCTCATCGAGTCCGGCATCACGGCGGCGGAGCTCGACGAGAGCCGCCTGGCGAGCTGCCTCTATACGGCCGGTCAGCCCGACCCGGACCTGCTCATTCGCACGAGCGGCGAGATGCGCGTCAGCAACTTCCTGCTCTGGCAGATCGCTTACGCGGAGATCTGGGTGACCGACACGCTCTGGCCCGACTTCCGATGCCGCCACCTGCTCGAGGCGATCGTCGCGTATCAGAAGCGCGACCGCCGCTACGGCGGAATCGAGCCGGCTCGCCACACGTCGGGCGCCCTGTAGACCGACTACATGATTCGCATCCTTACCGGGCTGGTCCTCGTCGTCATCTTCTTCGGCGGCATCTGGTTCCTGCCGCCGTGGCTGCTGCTGGTGATCGCCGAGGGGGTGCTCCTGCTCGCCTTGGTCGAGTACGCGCGGCTGGCCGAAGCCCTGGGCGCGCGCGTGCCGCGCGCGGTGTCGGCGGCGGCGGCGATGGCGACGTGCGCCGCGGTGGGTCTCGGCGTGCCGCTGGAACTGCCGCTGGTGGCCGCGCTCGTCGGGCTGGGCGGGGTCGTCGTCGCGACGAGGGCCCCGGCGCCGGGGGTGCTCGGCGATATCGCCGCGGCCGTGTTCCCGGCAATCTACCTCGGCCTGCCGCTGGGCGCCTTCGTCGCGCTCCGCGCGCTGGCCGGGCGGGAAGCGGTGCTGCTGCTGCTTGCGACCGTCGTTGTCAGCGATTCCGCGCAGTACTTCACCGGCCGGCTGTTTGGCCGGACACGCCTGTCGCCGGCCATCAGCCCCAAGAAGACCGTCGAGGGGGCGATCGGCGGGTTCGTCCTGGCGCCGATTGCCATGGCCGCGCTGGCCCACTGGTGGCTGCCGGGGCGCACGACCGGCTGGGTGCTGCTGGTCGGCCTGGCCCTGGTGGGTCTCGGCATCGCGGGCGATCTGTTCGAATCGCTGCTGAAGCGAAGCGCGGGCGTCAAGGACAGCTCCGCGCTGGTCCCGGGGCACGGCGGCGTGCTGGACCGGATCGACGCGATGCTGTTCGCGGCGCCGGTGTTCTACATTGTGCTGAAATATGGCGCTTAGGTGGCGGTCGTGAGACGCCTCGCGATCCTCGGGTCGACCGGGTCGATCGGGCGCAGCGCCCTGTCGGTGGTCCAGTCGCACCCGGACAGGCTGGAGGTCGTCGCGATGGCCGCCGGCGCCAACGTGGCGCTGTTCGCCGAGCAGGTGGGGCAGTTCCGGCCGCGCGCCGTCGCCATGGCGTCGGGGGCCGCGGTCGATCGGCTGCGCCGGCACGGGAGCGCCGCCGCAACCGAGATCGCCGGCCACGGGTCGGACGGCCTGGTGGCGCTCGCGACGCGCCCCGACGTGGACATGGTGCTGTGCGCCTCGTCGGGCACCGCGGCGCTCGAGGCGGTGCTCGCCGCGATCGAGGCGGGGAAGACGATCGCGCTGGCGAACAAGGAAGTGCTCGTGATGGCCGGCGCGCTCGTGACCGAGGCCGCCCGGCGACGCGGCGTGGAGATCCTGCCGGTCGACAGCGAGCACAACGCGGTTCACCAGTGCGTGCACGGGCGGCCGTCGCACGAGATCAGCCGGTTGATTCTCACGGCGTCCGGCGGGCCGTTCCGCGGCCACTCGGCGGAGGCGCTGGCCGCGGTGGCGCCGCCCGATGCGCTGAAGCACCCCACGTGGCGGATGGGACGGAAGATCACGATCGATTCGGCGACGCTCATCAACAAGGGGCTCGAGGTCATCGAGGCGCGGTGGCTGTTCGACGTCCCGCCCGATCGGATCGACATCGTCGTGCACCCCCAGTCGGTCGTGCACTCGATGGTGGAGATGGTCGACGGGTCGATCCTCGCGCAACTCGGCGTCACCGACATGCGGCTGCCGATCCAGTACGCCTTCTCCTATCCCGAACGGTGGTCGTCGCCGCTCCCGTCCCTGGACCTTGCGCGCTGCGGGAGGCTCGACTTCCACCTGCCGGACCACGAGAAGTTCCCGGGCCTGCGCCTGGCGTATCGGGCCCTCGAAACCGGCGGCGGGCTGCCGGTGGTGTTCAACGCGGCCAACGAGGTGGCCGTCGAGGAGTTCCTCGCGGGGCGTCTGGCCTTCACGGCGATCCCGCGGCTCATCGCGCAGACCATGGGCGCGCACGCCCCGGCTCCGGTGAATACCCTCGCCGACATCCGGTCGCTCGACCTCTGGGCCCGCGCATATTCCCAGGCGCTCGCGCCCACAGTACAATTAGAAGGCTGAGGGTTTCCCTTGCTACTGACCATAGTCTCGTTCGTGTTCGTGCTCGGTGTGCTGATCTTCGTGCACGAGCTGGGCCATTTCCTGATGGCCCGGCGGATCGGCGTCCGCGTCATCACCTTCTCGCTCGGGTTCGGGCCGAAGATCGTCGGGTTCCACCGCGGGGGCACGGAGTACTGCATCAGCGCGGTGCCGCTCGGCGGCTACGTGAAGATGGCGGGCGAGACGCCGGACGACCCGCGCACCGGCCATCCCGACGAGTTCCTCTCGAAGACCAAGTGGGAGCGGTTCCAGGTCCTGATCATGGGACCGGTGATGAACATCCTGCTGGCGCTGGTGCTGATGTGGATCGTGCTGATGCACGGGGCCCTGGTCCCGGCGTTCCTCGACCGGGCGGCGGTGATCGGCGCCGTCGAGAAGGGGTCGCCGGCCGAGCGCAGCGGCATCAGGCCGGGCGACCGGATCGTCCGCGTGGCCGGCCACGCGGTGCCGACCTGGGAGGACCTGTCGATTGCCATCGGGGCCCGGGCGAACAAGGACATCCCCGTCGATATCGTGCGCGGCGACGAGAGACTCACCCTGTCGGTTACGCCTGATGCGCGCACGAAGTACGAGGTCGGAGACATCGGCGTGTACCCCGATGTTCACCCGACCATCACCCAGGTGCTCGCCGGCGAGGCGGCGGAGAAGGGCGGTCTGCGCGCCGGCGACGTCATCTTGAGCTTCGAAGGGCAGACGATCACCTACGGATCGCAGCTGACCGCGGCCATCGCCAAGTATCCGAACCGCCCCGTGGTGTTCGGCGTGCAGCGCGCCGGGCAGCGACTCGACGTGCCGGTGACGCCGATGCTGCGCGGCAAGAAGGGCTGGGTCGGCATCAGCCTGCTCGACGCGCTCAAGAGCGTGCACCTCGGACCGTGGGCGGCCGCGAAGATGAGTGTGCAGCGCAATTACGAGTTCGGGACGCAGATCTTCCAGACGCTCGTGGGGCTGCTGACGAGGGAGACCTCGCCTCGGCAGCTGATGGGGCCGGTGGCCATCGCACAACTGTCGGGCGAGTCGGCGGCGCTCGGCTGGATGGCGCTGTTCAGCCTGATGGGGTACATCAGCCTGAACCTGGGGCTGATTAACCTGCTGCCCATCCCCGTGCTCGACGGCGGCCACATCTTCATCATGGCGCTCGAGGGGCTGGCGCGGCGCGACTTCAGCACCAAGGCCAAGGAGGGGATGCTGCTCGCCGGTTTCGCGGCACTGATGCTGCTGATGGTCACGGTGATCTACAACGACCTCACCCGCATCGAGTGGATCCAGAAGCTGATGTTCTGGCGGTGATCACGCGGGCGTAAGGCTTCGGGCTCCAGGCTTCAGGCCTTCCACGTGGCCGAGCCTTGTCCGCCTCATGCGCTGACTCCCGTCCCGCTCAGCAGCCGCTCCGCGTTCCCGCCGAGAATGCCCGCCCTGTCCGCCTCGCCGATGTCCAGCGACCGAAGGCTCGACAACATCCTGGGGATGCTGCCGATCTGGTGCGGGTAGTCGCTGCCGGCCATCACCCGGTCCGCTCCGGCAAAGGCGATCGCCAGCTTCAGCGCGTTCGCGTCGAAGTTCACGGTATCGAGATAGAAGCGTTTCAGGTGCTCGCTCGGCGGGCGCGTGATGTGCTGGCGGCATTCCGAGAACGCGTAGAACCCGCGGTCGAGCCGCTCGGCCAGATAGGGAATTGCGCCGCCCAGGTGCCCGAGCACCCAGTTGACGCGGGGGAAGCGCTCGGTGACGCCCGCGAAGACGAGGTGCGCGGCCGCCAGCGTCGTGTCCATCAGGAACCCCACGAGCGGCATCAGCCAGTATTCCGTCATGGCCTCCACGCTCACCGGGTGGTTCGGGTGGATGTAGAGGATGGCGCCCAGCTCGTCGGCCTTCTCGTAGACGGGCCAGAATCGCTCGTCGGCGAGCGGCACGCCGTTGATGTTGCTGAAGACCATCGCGCCGGGCAGGCCGAGCTTCGTCGCGGCCCGCTCGAGCTCTCTCACCGATTCCGCAGGGTCGTTGAGCGGGAGCGTGGCCAGCGCCGCGAAGCGCCGTCCGCGGGTGGCGACGACCTCGGCGAACTCGTCGTTCACCAGGCGCGCGAGGTCCGCGGCGCGCTGCGGAGTTTCGACGTGCGTTCCCGGCGTGGTCAGCGTCACGACTTGCCGATCGACGCCCAGCTCGTCGAGCACCTGTTCGCGGAAGGCGATGTCGCGATGCCCTCTGACGACGATGTTGTAGTCGCCCGGGTAGTACAGCAGCGGGTTGCCGTCGGCGTCTTCGCCGACCGTCACGCTGGTGCCCTTCGACCTGAGCGCGTCCAGGTACGCCGGCGGATAGTAGTGGTTGTGAAAGTCGACGATCGCCATGTCGGCGTCTCCTTGCTTCGCTCTGAGCGGTGTCGTGCTCTGTTCGGGCGTCAGGACGTGGCGTCTCGAGCCTGGGCCTGCCGCCGCCTGCCAAAATAGTACGCCGGAAGTCCGGCGCCGACCAGCAAGAGGCCGAGCAGAGCCTCCGATGGGTCGGCCACGAGCGCGCTGATGGTGACGCCAGCGGCCACGACGGCAAACAGCGCCGGCACCACCGGGAATCCCGGCATGCGGTAGGCCGGCGCGTAGTCCGGCCGGCGGCGGGCGACGGCCAGCCCGACGGCCAGCGCCGCGAAGAAGATCCACTCCGTGTAGACCACCCGCGTGAACAGGGCGCGGTAGGTGCCGGTGGCCACCAGCACCGACGCCCAGGCGGCCTGGAGCGCGATGGCCCGGTACGGAGTCCGGAAGCGGGGATGGACGGCCCCGAGCCAGCCGAACCAGCGGCTGTCAGCGGCCATCGAGAAGTACACGCGCGGACCCATCAGGATGAGGCCGCTCAGGCCGCCGAAGGTCGAGAACACGACGAGCGCCGACATGATGGTGCCGCCGCCGGACCCGAGCACGGCGTCGGCCGCGTCGGCCGCCACGCGCGAGGACGAGATCACCGTGTCGAGTGGCAGCACGTAGAAGTACACGGCGTTCAGCGCCACGTAGCAGGCCGTCACGATCGCCGTGCCGATCATCAGGGCGAACGGAATGGTCCGGCGCGCCCCGACCGTCTCGCCTGCGACGTAGGTCACCATGTGCCAGCCGCCGAAGGAGAAGAGCCCCGCGGCCACCGCGGCAGGGAACCGGGTCAGGAGATCCGGCGTCGGGCGCCCGCCGACGAAGTGCGGGAGGTGCCGCCCGGCAACGAACCCGAACGCGATCATCAGCACCACGGCGAGCAGCTTGCCGACCGTGATCGTGGCCTGCACGCGGCTCCCGAATCGCACGCCGATGTAATTGACGGCCGACAGCAGCAGGATGACGGCGATCGCCGTCGCGCGCTGTTCCGTGGCGGAGAGCGGGACCAGGTAGGCGGCGTACCGGGCGCAGATGACGGCGAGCGCGGCGATGATCCCGGAGTGCATGCTCCAGAACATCGCCCACGCCCACAGGAAGCCGGCCGCGGGCGAGAGCGTCTCGCTCAGGAACACGTAGATGCCGCCGGTCCGCGGATACGCCGACGCCAGCTCGGCGCAGATCAGGGAGCCGACGACGGTCAGCGCGCCCGCCACGATCCAGGCCAGCAGAAGGCCGGGAATCGACGGCAGCGCGCCGCTCATCTCGGACGGCTGGACGAAGATCGAGGCCCCGATGATCGTGCCCACGACCATCGCGGTCGCGTGCGGAAGCCGGAGCGCCTGGCGGAGCTCGGAGTTGCCGGCCATCGCGGCGCATCGTAACACGGCCGCGCGCCGCGTCGTGGGCCCCGGGCCCTCAGCCGTGAGCCCTGAGCTTTGAGTCTCTTGGCTTAAGTCCTGGGCCGCGGTCCGTACGTCGTCTCGACGTAATCGTCTACCAGGCGGCGGAACGCGTCGGCAAGTTCCTCGGCCGTGCCCTTGAGCGTCGTGAAGTGCCGGCCATCGACGAACACGGGGCAGTTGGGCGCCTCACCCGTGCCGGGCAGGCTGATGCCGATGTTCGAGGCTTTCGATTCTCCCGGCCCGTTGACCACGCAACCCATCACGGCCAGCGTCATGTTCTCGACGCCCGGGTAGCGCGCCTGCCAGTCGGGCATCCGGTCGCGCACGTAGCCCTGGATCCGCTCCGCGAGATCCTGGAACGTCGTGCTCGTCGTCCGGCCGCAGCCCGGGCACGCGGTGACGCTCGGCGCGAAGGCGCGGATGCCGAGCGCCTGCAGCAGCTCGCGCGCCGCGTAGACCTCTTCGCGGCGGTCGCCGCCGGGCCGCGGCGTGAGCGACATGCGGATCGTGTCGCCGATCCCTTCGCTCAGCAGCACGCCCATCGCCGCCGACGACCACACGAGGCCCTTCATCCCCATGCCCGCCTCGGTGAGGCCGAGGTGCAGCGGCTGGCGCGTCCTCGCCGCGAGGTTCCGGTAGACGGCGATCAGGCTGGCCGGGCGCGACACCTTGCAGGAGATGATGATCTGGTCCGCGTCGAGCCCGGACTCGAGCGCCAGGTCGGTCGACTCGAGCGCGGAGAGGACCATGCACTCGTCGATGACCTCCTCGGACGTCAGGCCGAGGCCGCGGTCGGTGTTCTCCTGCATGCGCCGCATCACGAGATCCTGGTTGAGCGAGCCGCCGTTCACGCCGATCCGGACCGGCTTCCCGTGATCGACGGCGACCTTGCAGATGGTGGCGAACTGCTCGTCGCGGCGCGAGCCGGACCCGACGTTCCCCGGATTGATGCGGTACTTGTCGAGGGCCCGCGCGCACGCCGGGTGGCGCGCGAGCAGCAGGTGGCCGTTGTAGTGGAAGTCGCCGACGAGCGGCGCGTCGCACCCCTGGTCGAGCAGGCGCCGCTTGATCTCGGGCACGGCGTCGGCCGCCGCGGGCAGGTTCACCGTCACGCGCAGCAGCTCCGAGCCGGCCCGCGCCAGATCCAGGCACTGCCGGACCGTCGACTCGACGTCGGCCGTGTCGGTGTTGCACATCGACTGCACGGCCACCGGCGCCCCGCCGCCGACCTGGACCGCGCCGACGCGCACGCCGACCGTCTCGTGCCGCCTCATGACTCCCGCGCGTCCTTCATCGCGGCCCTGGCCGCGCGGACGGTCCTCCTGACGTCGGCCTCGGTGTGGGCGGCCGACAGGAACCAGGCCTCGAACTGGGAGGGCGGCGGGTAGATGCCGCGCGCAAGCATGCCGCGGAAGAACGCGGCGTACTGCGCGCTGTTCGACCGGAGCGCCGAGCGGTAGTCGCGCACCGGCGCGCTCGTGAAGAACGGCGTCAGCAGCGACCCGTGCGCGTTCACCTGCAGCGCGACGCCCGCCTCCCGCGCCGCCTCGGCCAGGCCGGAGGCGAGCATCCGGCCCAGGCGGGCCATCCGCGTGTAGAGCGGCTTCGACAGGCGGCCGAGCGACCAGAGGCCGGCGGCCATCGCGAGCGGGTTGCCGGAAAGCGTGCCGGCCTGGTAGACCGGCCCGGCTGGCGACACGTACTCCATCAGGTCCGCGCGTCCCCCGTAGGCCCCCACCGGCAGCCCCCCGCCGATGATCTTGCCGAGGCACGTGAGGTCCGGCCCGATCTTCCAGATTTGCTGGGCGCCGCCGGGCGCGGCACGGAATCCCGAGATGACCTCGTCGAAGATCAGCAGCATCCCGTGGCGATCGCACAGGTCGCGCAAGCCGGCGAGAAACCCGTCGGCGGGGAGCACGACCCCCATGTTGCCCGCCAGCGGTTCGACGATCACGGCGGCGATCTGATGGCGATTGGTGTCGCAGAGCCGCTCGACCGAGGCCAGGTCGTTGTAGGTCGCGAGCAGCGTGTGCTGCACCGCCTTGCGCGGCACCCCCGGGCTCGTCGGAAAGCCCAGCGTCGTCGCGCCCGAGCCCGCCTTGACCAGGAAGGGGTCGGCGTGGCCGTGATAGCACCCCTCGAACTTGATGATCCGGTCGCGCCCGGTGGCGGCGCGCGCCAGCCGGACGGCGCTCATCGTGGCCTCGGTGCCGGAGTTGACGAAGCGGACGCGCGCCATCGACGGCACCATCGCCCGCACCTTCTCGCCCAGGCGCACTTCGGCCTCGGTCGGCGCCCCGTAACTCGTGCCGGCCCGGGCCGTCTCCGCGACGACTCTGACCAGGCCCGCCGGCGCGTGCCCGTGGATCAACGGGCCCCACGACATCACGTAGTCGATGAAGGTGTTGCCATCGACGTCGGTGATCCTGGCGCCCTTCGCCGACCGGATGAACAGCGGATCGCCGCCCACCGCCGTGAAGGCGCGAACGGGGCTGTCGACGCCGCCCGGCAGGATCTTCTGGGCGCGGGCGAACAACCGGGAGGATGCGGACGTACGGAGCTTCTTCATGGGTTATCGGAGCAGGCGCGCAGCCTCGCGCGCGAAGTAAGTGATGATGATGTCGGCCCCGGCGCGCCGGATGCCGACGAGCATCTCCATCATGGCGCGCGGCCCGTCGATCCAGCCGTTCGCCGCGGCGGCCTTCAGCATCGAGTACTCGCCGCTGACGTTATAGGCCGCCGTCGGGTAGCCGAACTCCGCCTTCACCCGGGCGATCACGTCGAGGTAGGGCAGCGCCGGCTTCACCATCACGATGTCGGCCCCCTCCTCGATGTCCTCGGCCACCTCGCGCAGCGCCTCCTCGACGTTGGGCGGATCCATCTGGTGCGTGCGGCGGTCGCCGAACTTCGGCGCCGAGTCCGCCGCCTCGCGGAACGGGCCGTAGAAGGCCGAGCAGTACTTGGCGGCGTACGACATGAGCGCCACCTGGTCGAACCCTCGATCGTCGAGCGCGCGCCGGATGGCGCCGATGCGGCCGTCCATCATGTCGGACGGCGCGATGATGTCGGCGCCGGCCTCGGCGTGCGACACGGCCGTCTTGACCAGCAGCGCCACGCTCTCGTCGTTCCTGATGTCGCCGTCCACCACCACGCCGCAGTGGCCGTGCGAGGTGTACTCGCACAGGCACACGTCGGTGACCACGACGATGGACGGGTCGGCCTTCTTGATGGCCCGCACCGCCGCCTGCACCGGCGCCCCGGCGTCGTACGCCGCCGAGCCCACCTCGTCCTTGTACGCCGGAATCCCGAACAGCAGCACGCCGGGCACGCCGTCGGCTTTGGCGGCCACCGATTCCTTGACCGCCTCGTCCACCGACAGGTTGAACACGCCGGGCATCGACGTCACTTCGCGCCGGACGCCGGCGCCGTCGCAGACAAACAGCGGATAGATGAAGGTCTCCGCGGACAGGCGGGTCTCGCGGACCATCGACCGGATGCCCGGCGACCGCCGCAGGCGGCGGCCGCGGCGCGCGAGATCGAGCCGGAACGACGCGTCGGAACTGGACATGCTGAACCTCTCTCGCGAGGAGGGCCGATCCCGGCTCAGGCTCGCTCGAAGTGCTCCACGATGGCCCGGACGAGCCCCGGGATGGTGTATTCGGTCGGCACGATCGTCGTGCGGATCCCGCACTGCTGCGCGGCCTCGGCCGTGACCGGCCCGATCGAGGCGATCGCGACCTGCTGCAGCAGATCGGCGACCGGCTCCAGGCCGTAGAGCCGGACGAAGTTGCGCACCGTGGACGCGCTCGTGAAGGTAAGCACGTCCACCTTGCGATCGAGCAGCATGCGGTAGATGTCCGGCTCGCCGTCGCGCCCGATCTCGACCGGCACCGTCCGGTAGGCGGTCACCTCGGTCACCAGGGCGCCCGACTGCCGCAGCTCATCGACCAGCAGCTCGCGCGCGATGTCGGCCCGCGGCAGCAGGAACGCCTGGCCCGTCAGGTCCCCGGTCGCGCGCAGCGCCTCGATGACGGCCTCGGCGCGGAACTCCGGCGGCACGAGGTCGACCTTCAGGCCGTGCTGGGCCAGCCGCTCCGCGGTTCCCGGGCCGATGGCGCACACCCTGACGCCGGCGAAGGCCCGCACGTCGGTCGGCCCGGCCTGCATCCGCTCGAAGAAGTAGTCGACGCCGTTCCCGCTGGTGAACACGACCCAGTCGTACTGGCCGACGTTGGCGCAGGCTTCGTCGAGCGGCGCGAAATCTTCGGGCGGGACGATGCGGATGGTCGGCGCCTCGATGACGGTGGCCCCAAGCTGTTCGAGCGCTTCAACCAGGTCCGCGGCCTGCTCGCGCGGGCGGGTGACGACGATCCGCGTGCCGAACAGGGGGCGGGCGTCGAACCACCGCAGGTGCTCGCGGAGCGCCGTCACGCGGCCGACGATCAGCATCGCCGGGTCCTTGAACCCCGTCTCGCGCGCCATATTGGCGAGCTCGCCAAGCGTGCCCTGGACGGTCTCCTGCTCGGGCAGCGTCCCGTTGGACACCAGGGCCGCCGGCTCGGCGGGCGGCCAGTCGTGCGACAGCATCGAGTCGAGGATGCCGTGCAGCTGCCTGGCGCCGCAATAGCAGACGACCGTGCCGCCGAGCTTGTGCAGGCTCGCCCAGTCCACGCGCGGCGCCTTCGCGTGGGCCGCCTCGTGCCCGCGCACGAATGTGACCGTGTTGCCGCCGCCGGGGTAGGTGAGAGGAATGCCCGCGTAGGCGGGGGCGCCCACGGCACCGGGAATCCCGGGGACGACTTCGAAGCGCACCCCGTGCTCGTGCAGGAAAAGCGCCTCCTCGCCCCCGCGGTCGAAGACGAACGGATCCCCCCACTTCAGCCGGGCGACCACCTTCCCCTCGCGCGCCTTCTCGGCGATGAGGTAGCAGATCGCTTCCTGCTCGAGCGACTCGGGCGCGGCCGGCCCGACGTCGATCCGCTCGGCGTCCGGCCGGGCCTGACGCAGCAGGCGCGGGTGCACCAGGTGGTCGTAGATCACCACGTCGGCCTTGCGGAGGTAGCGCAGGCCGCGCACGGTGACGAGCCACGGGTCCCCGGGTCCGGCTCCGATGAGGTAGACGATCGGTGTCTTCATAGCGGCGTCCGCGACGTGCCTGCGGCTAGTTCTGGGCACGCCGCACGTCCTCGAGAATGGCTCCCGCGCCCCCGGCGAGCAGGCGCTCGGCCAGGCGCGCGCCGAGCGTGGCAGCCTCGGCCCGTCGCGCGCGGTCGCGCCCGCGCACGACCTGTCGGCCGTCCAACGAGACTACCACCGCGTGCAAGTCGAGATCATCGCCCGCCGTCACGGCGACGGCGCCGATCGGCGTCTGACAGCCGCCGCCGAGCGCGGCGACCAGCGCCCGCTCGGCTTCGATCGCCGCGGCGGTCTCCGGGTCGTCGATGGCGCGGAGCGCGCTCCGTGTCGCCGCGGCGTCGGCACGGAGTTCGATCGCGATCGCCCCCTGGCCCGGCGCCGGCACGCACGCCTCCACCGGCAGCGAGAACGAGATGCGGTCGGTGAAGCCGAGCCGCCTCATCCCGGCCGCGGCCAGGACCAGCGCGTCGTAGAGCCCGTCGTCCAGCTTCCTGAGCCGCGTATCGAGGTTCCCGCGGATCGGCACGAACGTCGCCTCGGGCAGCACCTGCGCCAGCTCGGCGATGCGCCGCACGCTGCTCGTGCCGATGCGCCGCTCGCGGCCCATCGCTGCGCGCACGTCCTCCAGCGTCGAGGGGCGGCCCGCGGCCCCGGGGAGCACGAGGACGTCGCGCGGATCCTCGCGCGCGAGCACCGCGCCGATCGTCAGGCCGTCGGGCAGGACCGCCGGCATGTCCTTGCAGGAGTGGACGGCGAAGTCGACGTCGCCGCGCAGCAGGGCGTCTTCGATCTCCTTGACGAACAGCCGCTTGCCGCCGACCTCCGAGAGCGGCGCCTCGGCCAGCCGGTCGCCGCTCGTCTTGATGACGACCACCTCGCACCGCGGACCGCCGGCCCGCTCCAGCAGCGCGGCCGTCGTGCGGGCCTGCCACAACGCCAGCTGGCTGCCCCGGGTTCCCAGACGCAGAGCCTTCACGATGTCACCGACGTGCCGGCGTCGCCCGCGCGCCTCGCGGGCGAATCCCGACCGGGCTCGCCTTGGGCCGGTTCCTCGGCATCGAGCGCGAACAGCCGCGTCAGGGCGTCGGCGTAGGCTCGCACCCGCTCCGGGTCGGGGGTGGACTTGAGCTGCTCGGTCGGCGTGATGAGCAGTTTTTCGACCAGCAGCCGCGTGATCTCCTCGACCCGCGCGGCGGCTTCGGGCGGCAGGCCCGCCAGCTTCGGCTGCAATCGCTCGAGCTCGCGTCGGCGGATGGCGTCGAACCGCTGCCGCAGTGCCACCACGGTCGGAATCGCGCTGCGCGTCGCCAGCCACGCCTCGAACTTCGTCACCTCGCCGGCGACGATATCCTCCGCCCGCGAGACTTCGGCGGCGCGGCGCGCCAGGTTCTCCTGCACGACCGCCTGGAGGTCGTCGATGTTGTAGAGGAAGACCGACTCGAGGTCGCCGACCGCCGGGTCGATGTCGCGCGGCAGCGCGATGTCGATGAGGAACAGGGGCCGGTTCCGCCGGCCCCGCATCAGCTGCTCGGCCTGCGGCCGGGTCAGGATCGGCAGCTGGGACCCGGTGGCCGAGATGACGATATCCGATCGGCCGATGGTGGCGAACAGGTCTGCCCAGGGCACCGCCGTGCCGCCGATCGACTCGGCGAGCGCGGCGGCGTGAGCGAGCGTGCGGCTCGTGATGAGCATGCGCCCGACGCCCTGCGCCTGCAGGTGCTGCGCCGTCAGCTTGCCCATCTCCCCGGCGCCGACGACCACGGCGCTGCGGCCCTTCAGGTCGCCGAAGATCTTCCGGGCCAGCGCCGTGGCCGCGAAGCTGATCGAGACCGCGCCTTCCGACAGCGCCGTCTCGGTCCGGACCCGCTTGCCGACGGTGAACGACCAGGGGAACACCTTGTTCAGGACGGGGCCGACGGTGCGCTCCTCGGCGGCCGCCGCGAAGGCGTCCTTGACCTGGCCCAGGATCTGGGGCTCGCCGACGACGAGCGAGTCGAGGCCGCCGGCGACGCGGAACAGATGCTGCGCGGCCTCGGCATCGACCAGCTCGTAGAGATGCGGCGCGAGCACGCCGGCCTCGAGGCCGTGATAATCGGCGAGGAACGCGATCAGATCCGCCCGCGCCGCCGGCACCTCGTCGCACGCCACGTAGAGTTCGGCGCGGTTGCACGTCGACAGCACCACGGCCTCGCTGGCGGCGGGGCGGCGCGAGAGCGCCTCGAGCGCCGGGGCGAGTCCCCGGGCCGCGAAATCGAGACGCTCCCGGATCTCCACCGGGGTCGTCTTGTGGCTCACGCCGAGCAGGAACAGGTGCATACCGGCGTCCTCACCCCCCGAAGTTGTGGCTGCGGGTCAGGAAGTAGCCGATCGGCACGAAGTTGAACAGCACGATGGCGAACCCGATGACCGAGATATAGGCCGCGCGCTTGCCGCCGGCGCCCCGGCTCCGCGCGTAGAGCGCGAAGGTGTAAATGGCCCAGGTGACCGCCGCGCCGAGGATCTTCGGATCGGCGAGCGTGATCGCCTGGACGCGCGGGTCGACGTTGGGGCCCTGCCTGGCCTGCAGCGTCCACAGGACGCCCGCGATGACGCCGATCGTGATGCACACCCAGCCCAGGACGACCGTGCGCGCGTTCATCAGGTCGAGCGACTCGAGCGGAGGCAGCCGCGCGTAGAAGAACCCGAGGTGCTTGGCCTTGATCTCCTTGAAGAGCAGCACGTAGGTGAGGCCGACGACGAAGGCGAGCGCCAGGCAGGCGTAGCCGAACAGCAGCGAGGCGACGTGCACGCCGAACCAGGGGCTCTCGAGGATGGGCACCCGCTTTTCCACGACCGGGCTGACCACGCGCAGCAGTTGCAGCGCGACGAGCAGCGGCGCGATGAAGACGCCGAGCGCGCGCTCCCCGGTCGTCATCTCCATGTAGAGGTAGGCCAGCGCCAGCAGCCCCACGAACACCGAGATCGCCTGCGCGACGCCGGCGATCGGCACGTGCCCGGCCGCCTGCGTCTGCATGCCGGTGACGAACCCGTGCGCCACGACGCCGAGCGTCAGCACGGCGGTTCCCGCGCGACCCACTCCCGCGTCGCGCGAGGTGAAGTGCACGGCGTACAGGATGCCCGCCGCCAGATACAGAATCAGGGGAATCGCGTTCACGTCGTCCTCATCATTTTCCCGAGGGCCCGAAGTATCCCAGTCTCGTGCGCGCCGTGGCGCCCTGGCGGTCGACCCGCACGGCGATGCGGCGCCACGCGCCGTCGCGCCTGGAGTTCTTCGAGGTGTACCCGAGGAGGTATTGGCTGGCCAGTTCGTCCGCAATCTGCGTGTACACGCCAGCCAGGTCCTCGATGCGGGCGGGGAAGTAGGCGCGGCCGCCGGTCTCCTGCGCCAGCTGGCGCAGGACGTAATCCGCCTCCTTGAACGCCTTGTCGACGACGTCGGTCTTCGACCTCAGGCCGACCGTGTAGATGGCCGTCTCCGACCGCCTGGCCAGGTCGAGCACCTCGTCGTAGCCGACCAGGCTCGAGGTGTCCTCGCCGTCCGACACCACGACAATGGCCTGCCGCCGGACCTCCTGGTCGCTGGCGGCCCGGTTCTTCAGCAGTTCCCTCAGGGATACGTAAATCGCATTGTACAACGACGTGGACCCGGCCGCCGTCGTCGAGCGGATGGCGCGCTCGAGCGCCGCCGGGTCGGCCGTGAATCCCTGGATGATCCGCACGTCGCGATCGAAGCCGACCAGCTCGGCCACGTCGTGCGGCCGCAACCGCCGGACGAACCCGATGGCCGCGTCCTGGGCGATCGTCATCCGCTCCTCCATGCTGGCGCTGGTGTCGAGCAGGAGGGCGAGGGCGATCGGCAGGTTCGTGCGGTTGAAGTAGGTCACCTCCTGCGCGACGCCGTCCTCGAAGACGTGGAACTGGCCGGGCGCGAGGTCGGTGACGAAACGCCCCGCCGGGTCGGTGACCGTGACGGCGAGCGAGACGATGTCGATGCCGGTGCGAAAGGCGCGCGTCTGGCGCGTCACCGCCACAGGGTCGGCCGACGGCCCCCGGGCCTCGAGCGGTGCGACGACCGGCCTCCCGCCGGCGACCGCGAGGGCGGCGGCCACACCGGCGCACGTCCACCGGGCCAGGCCCGACACGCTCATCGCGGCCTGACGAGGACCGGGGTCCCGCGGACCGTCAGCCCCGGCTGCCGGACGCTGACCTCGACTTTCTGCGGGGGAATCAACGTCTCGGGTCGCCCGTAGGCGATCCGGTACTGATTCGCCAGCTCGTCGGCCAGGCGGGTGAGCGCGCCGTCGATGGCCATGCTGCTTAGCAGGAGGACCCGCTCTCCCCCGCTGGCGCTGGTCGCCGAGTCGAGGAACAGTTCGCGGTTGCGCTGCCCGGAGTCGGTGAGGTTCGGCGGGTCGGAGTTGAAGACCATCGCGTCGAATGTGGCGCCCGCCTTCCGGACGCTCGAGAGGGCCTGCTGGTAGTCCTGGTCGCTGAATTCCCTCCCGCCGGCGGTGATCGCCAGGATGACCGCGCGATCGTAGTCCCGCTTGGCCAGCCCGTCGCACGTCTCCTCCACCGCCTGCAGCAAGTAGGACCCGCTGCCGGCGATGGGAAAGACCCGGTCGACACCCTTCCCGAGCAAGGTCAGGTCGTGCGTGTAATCGGTGAAGACCGTCGGCCGCTCGCCGAACCCGATGATGGCCACGCGATTGCGTTCGGCCATCCGCTTGACGAAGCCGGCAAGGGCCCGCCGGACATCGGGAACGTAGGAGGCCGCGGCCTGCGAGGTGTCAACGAGCACCGCCAGCGTGATCGGTTCGGTCGCCCTCTCGGCGCGTACGACCTCGCGGATCACGCCGTCTTCGCGGACCACGAAATCGGCGGCGGCCAGGTTGGTGACCGGCGTGCCGTCCCTGGTCAGGACGCTCACGTACATCAGCCGATCGGACGGCCGGGAGGCCCGCGCCTGGGCGGCGAGCCGCGGCGCGGCAGCCATCACCAGGAGGCCGCACGGCACGACGAACGCGAGCACGGTCAACGAGCGCACGATCCGCAGCAGACGTGCAAGGCTGGGCATGGCTTCTCCCCGGTTGGCTGGCGCTGGCCGGCAAGTTCAGTATAGGACCCGGCCGGACCGGGGGTCAAGGCGGCGACGCGGCTGAAACTCATTGATACTCAATTACTTGCGGCTAGCGGAGTGTTTCGGGCGAGTGTGCGCCATTTCTTGACACCCCCCGGGGGGCATGCTATAAACACCCGAGATCATCGCTCGATCACGCTTGCTGCTCTCGTGTGTCTCGCCGCTGGTGGAGCGGGGTCCCCGGGCGGTACCGTGCGAGGGTGAGGGCCCTTTGCACCACCAGGGGCCTGACCCCGTCGGCAGCGCAGAGACTGTCGCTGCGGGCGCGGCGTGCCTCCCCGGACACGGGTTCAGCTTCAACTTGCCATAACGCCCGATCATGCTCGAAGCCTACATCCCCATCGTGCTCTTCGTACTGGTGGCGGTCGGGTTCGCCATCGTGGCGCTGCTGCTCGCCTGGCTGATACGGCCCGAGCGCTACGGCAAGGTGAAGGCCGAGCCGTACGAGTGCGGCATCGAGACGCGGGGCGATGCCCGCGATCGGTACAGCATCCGCTACTACATCATCGCGATGCTGTTCGTGGTCTTCGACGTGGAAACGGTGTTCATGTTCCCGTGGGCGGTCATCATGCACCAGTTGAAGCTGTTCGGCCTGGTGGAGATGATCGTCTTCCTCTTCATCCTCATCGTCGGCTACGCGTACGCCTGGAAGCAGGGCGCGCTCGAGTGGGCGTAGACGTCTTGAACGGCCATGATCTTTGCGAATGAGTCAAGTTCTGTCGACGTTCACCCTCTGTTCAAGACGTCTAGAGCCCCGCGCATGCGCGGGGCCAGTCAACAGCGTCCCTAGGTCTAGCGGGCGGGCCTGCTCGAGGGGTTGAGGCCCGCCTCGCTAGACCGCGTGGCGATGATCTGCGGCGAGCGCGCCGCCCTGGCACGAAGCGACTCCCATGGCTGACACCGAGAAGACCGATCCCGCAGGCCCGACGCCCGCGCCGCCGGCCGCGGCGGCGGCCGCCGCGCCGAAACCGGCTGCGGCCGCTCCGAAGGTCGAGAAGGCGCCGCCGGCGCCGCCCGGACCGCCCGACCCGCCGCCACCGGCCGACCTGCCGATCCCCGAGTACATCCGGGCGCTGCAGGACGCGCTCCCCGGCGCCGTCACGCAGGTCAGCTACTGGGTCGGTGACTGGACGGTGATCGTCGCGTCGCCGCGGCTGCTCGAGGTCGCCCGCTATCTGCGGGACAACTCGGGGACCGCGTTCGACTACTGTTCGGACGTGACCGCGGTCGACTGGCTGGGGCGGTCGGGCGAGCGGTTTGACGTCGTGTACTGCCTGTATTCGACCGGCCTCCGGCGGCGCGTGCGGATGAAGATCCGCGTGGCGGACGGCGACGCCGTGCCGTCGGTTTCGGGACTCTGGGCGGCGGCCAACTGGCTGGAGCGCGAGGTCTGGGACATGTTCGGGATCCCGTTCGACGGCCACCCGGACCTGCGGCGGATCCTGATGCCGCAGGAGTGGCAGGGGCACCCGCAGCGCAAGGACTACCCGCTCGAGGGGCCGGGCGAGCTGATCCTCGAGAGCCCGCAGGAGTGGTTGAAGGTGAGGCAGTCGGTCAACGAATCGGAGATCGAGTAAATGGAACCCGACGTCGCCCGCCCGATGTTCGACACCGACGAGCTCGTCATCAACATGGGGCCACAGCACCCGGCCACGCACGGCGTGCTGCGGGTGGTCCTCAAGCTGGATGGCGAGAAGGTTGTCGATGCGGACGTGGTCATCGGCTACCTCCACCGGGGAGTCGAGAAGCTCACCGAGAACCGCGACTGGACGCAGATCATCCTGCTGACCGACCGGCTGGACTACGTGGCGTCGTCGGCGGCGAACCTGGCCTACGTCGAGTCGGTCGAGAAACTCCTGTCGCTCGAGGTGCCGAGGCGGGCCCGCTACATCCGGACGATCCTGGCCGAGCTGCAGCGGCTGGCGAGCCACCTGGTCTGGCTGGGCAGCCACGCGATGGACATCGGCGCGGTCACCGTCTTCCTGTACTGCCTCCGCGAGCGGGAACTGGTGCTCGACCTGTTCGAGGAGTTCTGCGGCGCGCGCCTGACGTACAACTCGATGCGGATCGGCGGGCTTCCCCAGGACCTGCCGCCGGGCTGGGACAAGAAAGTGCTCCAGTTCTGCGCCATCCAGCTGGAGAAGCTCGACGAGTACGAGACGCTGCTCACCCAGAACCGGATCTGGCTGGAGCGGACGAGGAACATCGGCGTCATCTCGGCGGCCGACGCCGTGGCGGTCGGGCTGTGCGGGCCGCCGCTGCGCGGCTCGGGCGTCGCGCGCGACGTCCGCAAGGACGAGCCCTACGCGGCCTACGCCGAGATGGAGTTCGACGTGCCGGTCGGCTCGCGCGGCGACACGTACGACCGCTACCTGGTGCGGCTCGAGGAGATGCGGCAGGCGGTGCGCATCATCCGCCAGGCCGTGGGCGGGTTGCCCGAGGGGCCGGTGATGGCCAAGGTGCCGCGGATCATCAAGCCGCCGGCGGGTGAGACCTACCACGCCAACGAGTCACCGAAGGGCGAGATCGGGTACTTCATCGCGAGCGACGGCAAGTCGACGAGCCCCTACCGGCTCCGCGTGCGCCCGCCGTCGTTCTGCAACCTCCAGGCGCTGCCGCGGCTGGTGCGCGGCCACCTGGTGGCGGACGTCATCGCGCTCATCGGCACGATCGACATCGTGCTGGGAGAAGTGGACAGGTAACCGGCCGACGGCTGAAGGCTGACGGAAACGCATGATTGACCTGCTCGTCATTCCGCTCATCAAGATCGTCGTCGTCCTGACCGGCGTGCTGGTCACGGTGATGTACCTGGTGCTGCTCGAGCGCAAGGTCCAGGCCTGGGTGCAGGTGCGCCTCGGGCCGATGCGCGTCGGGCCGCACGGCGTGCTGCAGCCGATCGCCGACGTGCTGAAGCTGTTCATCAAGGAGGACCTGACGCCGGCACGGGCCGACCGGGCGGTCTTCACGCTGTCGCCCATCATCGTGCTGGTGCCGGCGATCATCGCCTTCGCGGTCATCCCGTTCGGGGGCACGGTCAACTTCTTCGGCAAGTCGATCCCGCTCTACGTCGCCGACATCAACGTCGGCCTGCTCTACGTCGTCGCCGTGGCGTCGATCGGCATCTACGGCATCATCCTGGCCGGCTGGTCGTCGAACTCGAAGTACTCGCTGCTCGGCGGGCTGCGGGCGTCGGCGCAGCTCATCAGCTACGAGGTCGCGGTGACGCTGACCTTCGTGAGCGTGATCCTGGCGTCGGGCAGCCTGAGCATGGTCAGGATCGTCGAGGCCCAGAACGCCAACGGCGTCTGGTTCGCCTTCGTGCAGCCGGTCGCGCTGTTCATCTACTTCGTCGGCGGCCTGGCCGAGACCAACCGCGCGCCGTTCGACCTGCCCGAGGCGGAGCAGGAGCTGGTCGCCGGCTTCCACACCGAGTACAGCGGCATGCGGTTCGCGCTGTTCTTCCTGGCCGAGTACGCCAACATGATCGTCGTCTCGGCGGTGGCGACGACGCTGTTCTTCGGCGGCTGGCTGGCGCCGTTCGCGAACGTGCCGTTCCTGAAGTTCTTCGGCCTGGCGCCCGGCTGGATGTGGTTCGTCGTCAAGACGTTCCTGCTGCTCTACGTGTTCCTGTGGATTCGCGCGACGCTGCCGCGCTACCGCTACGACCAGCTGATGCGGCTCGGCTGGAAGGTCCTGATCCCGCTGGCCATCGCGAACGTGATCGTGACGGCCGCCGTGAAGGTGTGGCTGAGCTACTAGCAGACGGCTGTGAAGCTATGGGTCAAGCAATCGCGTTCTACACGCTCGCCGCGCTGATCCTCGGGTTCGGCGTGCTGGTCGTCACGGCCCGGAACACGGTGCACAGCATCCTGTTCCTGGTGGCCGACTTCCTGTGCATCGCGGCGCTCTACGTGCTCCAGGGGGCGCAGTTCCTCGCCGTCATCCAGGTCGTCGTCTACGCGGGCGGCATCGTCGTCCTCTACCTGTTCGTCGTCATGCTGGTGAACCTGAAGCGGCCGCCCGAGGCGCATCAGGACCGCCGGCGGCGGAGCCGGCTGGGGGTCGCCTGCGCGCTGGTCGTGCTGGCGGAACTGATCGCGATCGTGGTCTACAAGTACGTCTCGCCGGCGGCGGCGATGGCGCCGGTGCGGGCGATGGGGCCCGACAACGTGGCGCTGGTCGGGACGGCGCTGTACCAGGACTACCTGGTGCCGTTCGAGCTGGCGTCGATGCTGCTGCTGGTCGCGATGGTCGGGGCCATCGTGCTGGCGCGCCGGGAACTCTAGGGGCTGCCTGTATGATTCCGATTACCCCGCTGCATTACGTGGTGCTGTCGGCGGCGCTGTTCATCATCGGCGTCGTCGGCGTGATGTTCCGCCGCAACATCATCGTGATCCTGATGTCGATCGAGCTGATGCTGAACGCGGTCAACATCAACCTGGTCGCGTTCTCCAACCTGTGGCAGAACGCGGTCGGCCAGGTGTTCGTCGTCTTCGTCGTGTGCGTGGCCGCGGCGGAGGCCGCCGTCGGCCTGGGCATCATCCTCGCGTTCTACCGGAACAAGGAAACGGTGAACATCGACGAGATGAGTCTCATGAGGTGGTAATGGATCTGATCTGGCTCATCCCGCTCCTGCCCGGCGTCGGCGCGGCCGTGAACGGCATCTTCGGCATCCGCTTCTTCAGCAAGCGGACGTCCGGGCTGGTCGCGTGCACGACCATGGCGCTCGCGCTGGGCGTGTCGCTGGCGGCCTTCGTCCAGCTCCTCGGCCTCGCGCCCGAGGCGCGGGTCCACGACGTCGTGCTGTTCGACTGGTTCCCGGCGACCGCGCTGGCGATGAGCGGCGGCCGGATGGGCTCGCTCCACATCCCGTGGGCGTTCCGCCTCGATCCGCTGTCGGCGATGATGATCCTGGTCGTCACCGGGATCGGATTCCTCATCCACGTCTACTCGACCGGCTACATCCACGGCGAGCCGCGCGGCGGCGTGGCGCGGTACTTCGCCTACCTGAACCTGTTCTGCTTCTTCATGCTGACGCTGGTGCTCGGCGCCAACTACCTGGTCATGTTCGTCGGGTGGGAGGGCGTCGGCCTCTGCTCGTACCTGCTGATCGGCTACTGGTACGAGAAGAAGAGCGCGGCGGACGCGGGCAAGAAGGCGTTCATCACCAACCGCGTGGGCGACTGGGGCTTCCTGCTCGGCGTGTTCCTGATCTTCGTCACCTTCGGCTCGTTCGACTTCCGCACGGTGGCCGCGGCGGTCTCGACGATGCCGGTGGAGACGGCGCAGTTCGGCACCCTGTCGCTCATCACGCTGCTGCTGTTCGTCGGCGCGACGGGCAAGAGCGCGCAGATCCCGCTCTACGTCTGGCTGCCCGACGCGATGGAGGGCCCGACGCCGGTGTCGGCGCTGATCCACGCGGCCACGATGGTGACGGCCGGCGTGTACATGGTGGGCCGGAACAGCCAGCTGTTCCTGCACGCGCCGATGACGATGGAGGTCGTGGCGATCGTCGGCGTCCTGACGGCGCTCTTCGCCGCGACGATCGGCCTCGTGCAGAACGACATCAAGCGGGTGCTGGCCTACTCGACCGTGTCGCAGCTTGGCTACATGTTCATCGCGATGGGCGTCGGTGCGTTCGCCGCCGGCGCGTTCCACCTGATGACGCACGCCTTCTTCAAGGCGCTCCTCTTCCTCGGCAGCGGCGCGGTCATCCACGCGATGGCCGGCGAGCAGAACATGCTGAAGATGGGCAACCTGAAGAAGTACATGCCGATCACCTACTGGACGATGATGATCGGCACCTTCGCCATCGCCGGGATCTTCCCGCTCTCGGGCTTCTTCAGCAAGGACGAGATCCTGCTGCAGGCGTTCCTCAAGAACAAGTTCGTCTACGCCGGCGCCGCGCTCGCCGCGCTGCTGACGGCGTTCTACATGTTCCGGCTGATGTCGCTGACCTTCTTCGGCAGCTACCGCGGCCCCGCGTGGGAGCACGGCCACGCCGGCCAGGAGGCCGGCGCCACACACGGCCACGCGGCGCCCTCGCCGGCGGGACACGGCGCCTGGCACGGCCCGCACGAAGCGCCCAGGTCGATGAGCTACGTGCTGGTGGTGCTGGCCGTCGGCGCCGTCGTGGCCGGATTGGTCGGCGTCCCGAAGGCGCTTGGCGGCGGCAACGCCATCGAGGAGTTCCTGCACCCGAGCTTCTACCCGGTGCAGGTGGCTGCCGCCGGCCAGGAGGCCGGCGCCACACGAGATCCTGTGGGGCCGGCGTCCTCGCCGGCCGAACCCGAGGCGGCCAAACCCGAGGCGGCCGAGATGTCGCAGGCCGGCGAGGTGGGCCTGATGGGGCTGTCGCTCCTCATCGGCATCCTCGGCCTCGCCGTGGCCTGGCGATTCTACGTGCGGAAGCCGGAGATCGCCGCCACCCTGAAGGCCAGGTTCGCCGGGGCGCACCGGGTGCTGACCAACAAGTACTACGTGGACGAGCTGTACGACGCGACGGTCATCCGGGGCACGATGGCGAGCGCCAGCGGCCTGTGGGTGTTCGACCGCACCGTCGTGGACGGGGTCGTCAACGGGTCGGGCTGGCTGACGATCTTCACCTCCTGGTTCTCTGGCATCCTCGACAAGTACATCGTCGACGGGCTGGTGAACCTGGTCGGGTCGATCCTGCAGGAATCGAGCTTCGTGTTCCGGCGCCTGCAGACCGGCCTCATCCAGAACTACGCGCTGCTGATGCTGTTCGGTGTTTTCGCGTTTGTGAGCCTTTACTTGCTGCTGGCCCGGTAACGAGCTATGAGAGAGCATCTGCTGTCATTGATCCTGTTCACGCCGCTCGTCGGCGCCGCGGTGCTGATGTTCGTGAACAAGCGCAGCGAGAACGCCATCCGCTGGATCGCGAACCTGTTCGCGTTCGCCGGCTTCCTGGTGTCGCTGCCGCTCTGGTTCCTCTACGACTACAAGGACCCGTCGTACCAGTTCCTGGAGCGGGCGCCGTGGATCCCGTCCATCGGGGCGGAGTACCACCTCGGCGTGGACGGCTTCGCCGTCCTGATGATCCTGCTGACGACGCTGATGGGCACCATCGCGGTCCTGTCCTCGTGGACGGCGATCAAGGAGCGGGTCAAGGAGTACTACATCTTCCTGCTCATCCTCCAGTCGGGCATGCTCGGCGCCTTCGTCTCGCTCGACTTCCTCCTGTTCTTCCTGTTCTGGGAGGTGATGCTGGTCCCGATGTACTTCCTGATCGGCATCTGGGGCAGCGACCGCCGGCTCTACTCGGCCATCAAGTTCTTCCTCTACACCCTGGCCGGCAGCGTGGTGATGCTGCTCGGCATCCTGGCGCTCTACTACAACTACACCGACCCGCAGACCGGCCAGCACACCTTCGACATCGTCCAGTTCCAGCAGCACGGCTTCGACACCAACCTGCAGTGGTGGGTGTTCCTGGCCTTCTTCCTGGGCTTCGCGATCAAGGTGCCGATGTTCCCGTTCCACACCTGGCTGCCCGACGCGCACACCGACGCGCCGACGGCCGGGTCGGTCATCCTGGCGGCCGTCCTCCTGAAGATGGGGACGTACGGGTTCATCCGCTTCAGCCTGCCGATCCTGCCCGACGCGAGCCACAGGTTCGTGCCGATGATCGCGGTGCTGTCGATCATCGGCGTCATCTACGGCGCGCTGGTCGCGATGGCGCAGCGCGACTGGAAGCGGCTGGTGGCCTACTCCTCGGTCAGCCACATGGCGCTGGTGATGCTGGGGATGTTCGCCCTCAACCCGGTCGGCATCAAGGGCAGCATCATCCAGCAGATCAACCACGGCATTTCGACCGGCGCCCTCTTCCTCATCGTCGGCATCGTCTACGAGCGGCGCCACACGCGGCAGATCTCGGAGTACGGCGGGCTGTCGAAGGTGATGCCGCTCTACGCGGCGATCTTCGGCGTGATGATGCTGTCGTCGATCGGGCTGCCTTCGCTCAACGGGTTCATCGGCGAGTTCCTGATCCTCCAGGGGATCTTCACGGTGAACAAGATGTGGGCGGCCGTCGCCGCCAGCGGCATCGTCCTGGGCGCGGCCTACATGCTGTGGCTCTACCAGCGGACGATGTTCGGCAAGATCGAGAACCCGAAGAACGAGCACCTGCACGACCTGAACCTGCGCGAGGTGGTGACGTTCGTGCCGCTCATCATCATGGCGGTCTGGATCGGCATCTACCCGACCCCCTTCCTGAACCGGCTGAACACGTCGGTGGACCGGGTCATCGCCCGCGTCAGCCCGCAGTACCTGCCGCAGACCGCGTCCGCCACGCCGGCCGACTGCGAGCAGAAGGCGCCCGCGTCGAAGTGGCAGACGGCCACGTGCGGCCCCGACGAGGCCGCGCCGGCCGGAGGCGTGACCGGGACGGTGCCGGCCGACGCGCCGTCGAAGGCCGCGCCCGCCGCCCAGCCGGCGCCGCCGGGAGCGCCGAAGGGGCCTGAGCCCGCCGGGGTGCCCGCCAAGGCGACGGGAGGACGGTAATGCCAGCGGGTTACTCGCCCAGCGATTTCGCCGCGCTGACGCCGGAATTCGTGCTGACCGGCGTCACGCTTCTCGTCCTGCTCCTCGACGCCTTCGTGCCGAAGGCGCGGCACGGCATGATCGCCTGGATTTCACTCGCCGGCCTGGTGCTGACCGCGGTGACGCTCGCCCCGTATACCGGCGCGCACACGACCGCCGTCCGCGGCATGATCGCGGTCGACGGATTCGCGACCTTCTTCCAGTTCCTGTTCCTGTTCGCAGCCGGCCTGACGATCCTGATGTCGCCGCGGTACCTGCAGGTCGAGGGCGCCAGGCCGGGGACGTACTACTTCCTGGTGCTGTCCGCCACGCTCGGCATGATGTTCATGGCGAGCGCCCTCGACCTGGTGACGATCTTCATCGGTCTCGAGACGATGGCGATCTCGTTCTACGTCCTGGCGGGGTTCATCAAGCCGAACCGGCGGTCGAACGAGGCCGCCGTGAAGTACCTGCTGCTCGGCACGTTCTCGCTCGGCCTGCTGCTCTACGGGATGTCGATCCTCTACGGCCTGACGGCGACGACCAACCTGCGGACGATCGCCACGCTGCTGGCCGGGGAGTCCCACCACCCCTGGCTGCCGCTGGGCGTGATCCTGGTGGTGGCCGGGATCGGCTTCAAGATCGCCGCGGTGCCGTTCCACATGTGGGCGCCGGACGTGTACGAGGGCGCCCCGACGCCGATCACGGCGTTCCTGTCGGTGGGCTCGAAGGCGGCGTCGTTCGCGATGCTGATCCGGATCTTCTTCGAGGGGCTCCCGGCAGTGAAGGACCAGTGGAGCCTGCTCTTCTACGCGCTCGCGATCCTGACGATGACCGTCGGGAACATCGCCGCGCTGACGCAGAGCAACATCAAGCGGATGCTGGCCTACTCCTCGATCGCCCACGCCGGCTACCTGCTCATCGCCATCGTGGCGGCCACCTGGGTGCCGCAGGTCGGGATCACGGCGGCGCTGGTCTACCTCGTGGTCTACGCCTTCATGCAGTTCGGCGCCTTCGCGGTCGTCACGCTGCTCCGGCGCCAGGACGTGATCGGCGAGGAGCTCAAGGACCTGAGCGGGTTGTTCCAGCGCAGCCCGCTGGCCGGGACGGCGATGCTGCTGTTCATGCTCTCGCTCGGCGGCATCCCGCCGACGGCCGGGTTCATGGGCAAGTTCTGGCTGTTCAGCGCGGCGATCGACGGCGGATACTACTGGCTGGCGGTGATCGGCGTGCTCAACAGCGCCGTGTCGCTCTACTACTACCTGCGCGTCGTCGTGTTCATGTGGTTCAAGGGAGAGCCGACCGGGTCAGAGCCGGTCATCACGCCCGCGATGGCCGTTCTCCTGGCGGTCACGATCGTCGGGACGATTGCGATCGGAATCTACCCGCGCCCGCTGTTCGAAATCGCCGAGTTCTCCGCGCGGACGCTGGGCGTGGCGGGGATCAGTCTGACGCTGCGCTAGTTGTCGGCGCAGGGCTGAAGCCCTGCGCTATCACCGTCAGTTCTCAGATTTCGCAGGCCCCGGTCAGCGCCCGGATAGCGCAGGCCCTCAGGCCTGCGCAGCAAAGCATGGCCGGCCCAGATAAGTCCTCCCTCGGCTCTCTCGGCGCCCTGAGCGCCGTGGGGATCGCGTTTGTCCTCGCCGTCGTCTTCGGCTTCCTCATCGGTTACGCCCTCGACCGCTGGCTGGGGACGACGCCGCTGTTCCTCATCGTGTTCTTCTTCATCGGCATCGCGGCCGGCATCGTCAACGTCGTCCGCACGGCGAACGCGGTGGGCCGGGACGAGAAGCGGTGAAGCCCGCCTCCGAATCGGACCGGATGCTGAAGCAGTTCGAACGCGACGGCGTCGTCGCGTGCGTGACGATGGCCGCCATCGCGCTGGCCCTCGAGCGCGGCCGGCCCGACGGCGCGGCCGGCGTCCTGGCGGGGGGAGCCCTGGCGGCGGTCTCGTACCTGGCGATCAAGGGGGGCGTGGACGTCGTCCTGGCCGTGGCGTCGAAAGGGGCGAGGCCGGCGGAGGCCGTCGGAGAGACGGAGGACGGAGACCAGTCCGGGCGAGGGCCCGCCCTGACGGCCGGCCGCCGCGCCTGGCTCGCGCTGAAGTTCTTCGGAAGGTACGCTTTACTGGCCGTCGGGGCGTACGTTATGCTGGCATGTTTCCGCGTGCACCCTATCGGCCTGCTGGCTGGGGCCACCGCGCCGTTTGTGGCCGCGGCGGTGCAAGTGATGCGCTCGTCCCGGGCGACATCCCACCGGGGACACCCGTAACACCATGGAGAAGCTCGAGCACTCGCTCTGGATCGTGCAGCTGTTCAACGCCGTCTTCGGACCGGCCGTGGCGGCGGCGCTGCGCCCGTTCGGGTTCACCTTCAAGCCGGGCGAGGTCATCCCCGACTTCATCGTGATGTCGCTGCTCATCCTGATCGGCGTCTCGGTCCTGTGCCTCGCCATCCGCACGCGCCTGAGCGTCGAGAACCCCGGCAAGCTGCAGATCGCGCTCGAAGAGGCGCTCTCGTTCCTGAACGGGATGCTGGACGACTACATCGGCCCCAAGGGGCGCACCTACCTCCCCCTGGTCGGGACGATGTTCATCTTCATCCTGCTCGGGAACCTGATGGGGCTGGTCCCGGGGCTGAAGTCGCCGACGAGCAACTTCAACGTGACGCTCGGTTGCGCCCTGACCGTCTTCGTCTACTACCAGTTCCACGGGTTCAAGGAGCAGGGCGTCCTCGGGTACATCAAGCACTTCATGGTCCCGGCGGGCGCGCCGATCTGGATCGCGCCGATCTATTTTCCGATCGAGATCATCAGCCATCTGTCGCGCGTCCTGTCGCTCTCGGTCCGGCTGTTCGGCAACATCTTCGGCGAGGACCTGGTCATCCTGATCCTCGCCAGCATCGTTCCGGTCCTGGTGCCGCTGCCGATGATGTTCCTCGGGCTCGTCACCGCGGCGCTGCAGGCCTACATCTTCGCGATGCTGACGACGATCTACCTGGCGGGCGCGGTGGTGGTGGACCACGGATCGGATGGGCACGAGTCGCACGGCGAGGCGCCTGTGGCGGCGGAGGCTCACGCGGCTTGAGAACGCCGCGGCGCGGCGGGGCGCTGGTCCCCGCGAAGTCGGTGTGAAGGCGCAAGGCCGCGCGGCCTTGCTGATTCTCGGAGGAGGCGTTTATCGTGCGCAAATCGCTGACATGGTCGCTGACGGTATTCTTCGTGGCCGCGGGCATGGTCGCGCCGCTCTTCGCCCAGGGCACCGCCGCGGCGGGCGGCAGTGAAGTGGCCAAGTGGTCGATCATCACGGCCGGGTTCGCGCTGGCGATCGCGGCGGCGTTCGGCGCGCTCGGCCAGTCCAAGGGCCTGAGTTCGGCCGCCGAGGCCATCGCGCGCAACCCCAGCGCGACGGGCGACATCCGGTTCGCGCTGATCCTCGGCCTCGTGCTGATCGAGTCGCTGGTCATCTACGTGCTGCTGATCTCGCTGATCCTGTTCTTCCTGAAGCCGTTCGGAGGATAGAACAGGGCGCGGGCCATCTTGGCCGGCAGGACCGGGGCGCGACGTGACCGCCCCTCCTGCCGGCCTGTCCTTCTTCCCGCCGCGAATCCCCGTGCGGATCGATATCCTCGTGGTGTTGTGCACCCTCATCTGGGGGTGTAACTACGCGGTCGTCAAGATCGCGCTTCGGGAGATCCCGCCTCTCGGCTACAACGCGCTGCGTCTCGGCCTGGCCTCGATCCTGTTTCTGGCGGTGCTGGCGTTCGCGCGCTCGGGGCGGTCCGACGGAGGGGATCCACCGGCCGGCGGCCGGTTCTTCCGCTCCGCCCGGAACATCCCGCTCCGGGACTGGCTCGCCATCCTGGCGCTCGGGGCGACGGGCCATTTCATCTACCAGCTCGGGTTCATCGGCGGCCTGTCGCTGACCACCGTCGCCAACAGCTCGCTCATCATCGGCTGCTCGCCGGTGGTGGTGACCGCGCTCGCGGTGGCGGCGGGGCAGGAGCGCGTCTCGACGCGTTACTGGCTCGGGGCGGTGCTCTCGCTGGCGGGCGTCTTCCTGGTGGTCGGGGCGGGGGCCGGCGTCTCGCGTGACTCCCTGGTCGGCGACCTGGTGACGCTGGGGGCCGTCGTCTGCTGGGCCGTCTATGCGGTCTGGTCGCGCTCGCTGATGCAGCGACACTCTCCGCTGGCCGTCACCGGCTACACCATGGCCGTCGGAACGCTCATGTACCTCCCGTTCGGCCTTCCCTCGCTGGTCGCGCTGGACTGGGGGCGGGTGTCGGCCGTCGCGTGGACGGCGCTCGCGGCCTCGGCGGTGTTCGCGCTGTTTGTGGCGTACTTCATCTGGCACACCTCCATCCAGCGGATCGGGAACATCCGCACCGCGATGTACTCGAACCTCACGCCGGTCGTGGCCCTGACGACGGCCGTCGTCTTCCTCGGCGACCACGTGGGGCGGAGGGAGGCCGCGGGCGCCGTCGCGATCCTGATTGGCGTCGCCGTCGCCCGCCTGACCTCCACCGATCCCGCCAGCCTGCCGGCCGAGGAGTAGGCGCGGCGTGCGTCAGTAGCGCGCGGTTGCCTTGATGGCCTGCAGAACGTCCCCGCTCTGCGGCAGGATGACTTCCTCGAGGTCGGGGCAGTAGGCGACGGGCGTATCGAGCGCGGCCACGCGGCGAACCGGCGCGTCGAGGTGCTCGAACAGTTCTCCGACGATCCGGGCGGCCAGCTCGGCACCGAAGCCGCAGGTGAGCTGGTCCTCGTGGGCGACGACCACGCGGCTCGTGCGGCGCACGAGCGCGGCGATTCCCTCCCAGTCGTAGGGCGCGATGGTCCGCAGGTCGAACACCGCCGCGCTGATCCCCTCCTTCTCGGCCTGCTGCGCCGCGAGCAGCGTGCGCTGCACCAGGGCGCCCCACGTGAGGACGACGAGATCCTCGCCGTCCCTGACGAGCGAGCCGCGGCCGAAGGGGATCATGAAGTCCGGCCCCTGGTACTCGCCCTTGTTGTAGGTCTGCCGGTAGAGGTGCTTGTGCTCGAGGAACATCACCGGGTCGTCGCACCGCGCGGCCGTCCGCAGCAGCCCAGCCGCGTCGACGGCGTTCGACGGGAACGCGATCCGGATGCCCGGGCAGTGCGCGAAGATGCTCTCGCCCGACTGGCTGTGGTACGGTGCGCCGCCCTTGAGGTAGCCGCCGATCGGCACGCGCACGACCATCGGGCACGAGAAGTTGTTGCCCGATCGGTACCGCATCATCGCCATCTCGTCGCGCAGCTGCATCATCGCCGGCCAGATGTAGTCGAAGAACTGGATCTCGACGACCGGCCTGATGCCGCGGACCGCCATGCCCACGGCGCGGCCGATGATGTTCGCCTCGGCGAGCGGCGAGTTGAACACGCGCGATGCGCCGAACGTCCGCTGCAGCCCGTGGGTGACCTTGAAGACGCCGCCCTTGCCCGGCACCGCCGAGAGCGCTTCTTCCCGCGTCGCGTCGGCAACGTCCTCGCCGAAGATGACGATGGCCGGGTTGCGCGCCATCTCGTCGCGCAGCGTCCGGTTGATCGCGGCCACCATGGTGTCGGGCTTGCCCTCGGGGCGCGGGGTCGTCTCGAAGTCCGCCGACGTCGGATCGACATCCGGCGAGAAGACCCACAGGCGCGCCGTCTCTCTCTCGGGCCGCGCGGCGGCGAGCGCCCGCGCGGCCGCCTCTTCGATCTCGCGCTCGACAGCCTCCCGCACCTGATCCAGGTCGGTCGCGGTCGCGACGCCGTCGGCCGTCAGCCGCCGGTGCATGATGCGAATCGGATCGCGGGCCGCCTCCGCCTCCCGCTCCGCCGGCGTCTTGTAGAGCCGCTCGTCGTCGGACAGCGAATGCGAGTACGGCCGGATGACCTGGGCGTGGACGAGCGCCGGACCCTGACGGGCGCGAGCGTAAGCGACGGCCTCCCGCATCACCCGGAGGCTCTCGGGGAAGTCGGTGCCGTCGACGGTGAGGACCTGAAGGGAGGGGAACGACCGCACGATCCGGGAGATGTCGCCACCGGGGGTGGCCACCTCCTTCGGGACCGAGATGGCGTACCCGTTGTCCTCCACGAGATAGACGACGGGCAGCCGCTTGCCGCAGGCCGTATTGAGCGACTCCCAGAACTCGCCTTCCGCCGTCGCGCCCTCACCGAGCGAGACGTAGACGACTTCGTCGGCGTGCTGGCGCGTGTCACGGCCGGGGATGTCCGGCAGCCGCTGATACAGCCGGCCGGCCTCGGCGCAGCCGACCGCCTGCAGGCACTGCGTGCCGGTCGGGCTCCCCTGGGAGACGATGTTCAGGCGCTTGTGGCCCCAGTGCGACGGCATCTGCCGGCCGCCCGACGCCGGGTCGTCGCGCGCACCCACCGCCTCGAGCAGCATCTCGTACGGCGTCACGCCGAGCGCGAGGCAGAGGGCCCGATCGCGGTAGTAGGGGAAGAACCAGTCGTAGGCCGGGCGCAGCGCGAACGCGGCCGCCACCAGCACGGCCTCGTGCCCGGCGCCGCTGATCTGGAAGAAGATGCGGCTCTGGTTCTTGAGCTGGATTTCCTTGTCGTCCAGCTTCCTCGACAGGAGCATCCAGCGGTAGGCCGCGAGCCGAACGTCAGGCGTCAGCGACACGCTGTCTGCATCGCGGACCAGGGTCGGGGTTTCCATGCGGCGATCCGTTCCGGCCAGAAACCTGCGGAAACTTGGGTCATTTCATTATACCTGACCGCTGGATGCCGGCTCTTGGCTCTGGGCTCCAGGCTCTGGGCGGTGTCGCGCGTGTCACAAGAGGAACGTTGTAGGTCACCCTTCGGGGCCGGTGGGCGCTATGCCGCGCCGCAGGGATCTGCCCGAGCAAAGCGTAAACCTGCCCCGACCGTGCGGCCCGGGAGGGGCCGCTTTGCGCTCTTCGACAGGCTCAGAGCGCCCCGAGCAACGTCGAGGGGCGAAGCGGCAGACCCGAGACGCGGCGTTCGATCGGGCGTGGCCGCGACGACCGGCGCCGCGCGCGAGAACTGCGGTATTCATGGGCCAGGGTGAGCCCAGGCTCATGACGCAGTGTTCAGACAAGAGTGCCGGGGCACGCGTCGAGGCCGCGATTCTGAGTCGCCGGCCGGGCCGGGCGCCTCGCTCGTCGGCCGCTCCGCGGGCCGGGAAAGCGTCCTCGCGGTGCCGCGATTTCCGGCCTCCCTGCGTCGGGCTGGCCCTATTCGCGCTGGATCGACCGCACGGGCTGCGCCCGGGAAATCGCGGCACGCGCTCGTCGCTTTCCGTGTCGTCGGCGGCCGGCCCGCTCCGAAGGCCTCCTCGCGAGGCATCCCGGCCCGCCGGCTCGATCCCGACTCGCGGCCGCTTGGCGACGCGGCCCGGTAGGCCCTATGCCGCGCCGCAGGGATCTGCCCGAAGCAAAGCGTAAACCTGCTCCGACCGTGGCGCCGGGGAGGGGCCGCTTTGCGCTCTTCGACAGGCTCAGAGCGCCCCGAGCAACGTCGAGGGGCGAAGCGGCAGACCCGAGACGCGGCGTTCGATCGGGCGTGGCCGCGACGACCGGCGCCGTGCGCGAGAACTGCGGTATTCATGGGCCAGGGTGAGCCCCATGACGCCGTAAGTCCGGCGTGAGCCGTAAACCGTGAGCCGTCGTGATCAGTGCACGCGGCGATCCCAGTCCTGCCGGCCGCCGTCGTGGACGCCGAACCGGCGGCGCAACCGGTTCATCCGCCACTTGACGTAACGGTACTTGATCTCGGCCATCGGCTGGCCGCCTCCCCACTTGAGGTAGAGGTAGCCGACCACCAGGCCGCCGAGGTGCGCCGAGTTCGCCACGCCGCCCTGGTCGCCGCCGATCGACGACATGAACGCGATCGCGCCCATGATCAGCACGAATACGCGGGCGGGGATTGGGATGATCGCCCAGATGTAGATCGGCCGGTGAGGGAAGTAAATCGCGTAGGCGACCAGCAGGCCGTAGATCGCGCCGGAGGCGCCGACGGTCAGCGACCCCCACATCACCGCGCCCAGCTCACCGGGAACGAGCGAGAGCAGGATCGTCGTCGCCGCCGCGCCGATGCCGCAGATGAAGTAGAACCTCAGGAAGAAGTCGCGCCCCCACCGGCGCTCGAGCTCGACGCCGAACATCCACAGCGCCAGCATGTTGAACAGGATGTGCGTCACGCCGGCGTGGAGGAACATGTAGGTGACGGGCTGCCAGAGCCTGAGCCGGAAAATCACGGCCGCGGGCTGGAGCCCCAGCAGCGGCACGATGTCCGGGGCGAGCCACGTCAGCACGAACATCCCGATGTTCGCCCAGAGGAGCATCTTGACCGCGGGCGTCATCGGTCCGGGGCCGATCTGGTAGATCACCGAACGCGGGGAAGCCGGGGTATAGGGCATCGTCAGCGGCCGATCTCGAGCGGGTTCGCCCTCGATCGTACCACAGTCGTCAGGCCGACTTCGGGGCGAACAGCCTCGCCCTGATCGCGGCGAGGGCCTCCTCGAATTCGACGATCCGAAGCACCCGCGCGGCCGCCGCGAGGACGGCCAGGCCGAGACCGATGCCGGAGGCCACGTGCGCCAGCCTGGCGAGCGTCGAGTGCCCGGGGAGGACGAGTTCCGCCCAGCGCTCGCCGGCCCAGGCAGCCGCCGCCATCACCAGCGCCGCGACGGCCACCTTGCCGGCCGCGAGCACGACGCGGCGCCCGTCGATCGACCCCAGCCGGCGTCGAAGCAGCCACAGGAGCCCCGCGGCGTTGAAGATCGCCGAGAGCGCGGTGCCGAGGGCCAGCCCCGGAAACCCGAGGAGTCTCACGAGCAGCAGGCTCACCGCGACATTGAAGACCACCGACACGGCGCCGACCGCGACGGGCGTCCGGCTGTCCCTGAGCGCGTAGAAGGTCGGCACGACCAGCTTGATGGCCGAGTAGCCGACGAGCCCGGGCGCATAGAAGAAGAGCGCGGCGGCCGTGCCGGAGGCCGCGGCCTGGGTGAACGACCCGTGTTCGAAGAGCAGCGCCACGATCGGCGTGGCGAGCACCATCAGGCCGGCGGTGGCCGGCACGGTCAGCACCAGCATCGTGCGCAGGGCGCTCGAGAACGTGGCGCGCATCCCCTGCGGGTCGCCCCGCGCGGCGTCGTGCGACAGCGCCGGGATGGCCGCCGTGGCGACCGAGAGGCCGAAGATCCCGATCGGCAGGTACATCACGCGGAAGGCGAAGTTCAGGCACGAGGCGGCCCCCTCGCCCTGGCTCGTCGCCAGCATGGTGTTGACCAGGATGTTGATCTGCACGGCGGCGAGCGCCATCGTGCCGGGGCCCATCAGCGTGAGGACTTCGCGCAGCCGCGAGTCGCGCCAGTCGATGCGCGGATGAAAGCGGTACCCTTCACGCCGCAGGCCCGGCCACTGGACCACCACCTGCCCGACGCCGCCGACCAGCGTCCCGATCGCCACGGCGAAAATCGGCCGGACGCCGTACGCGCGAAACACCGGGATCAGCACGGCCATCGTCGCCAGCGTGCCGATGTTGAACATCGCCGGCGAGAAGGCGGGCACGAAGAAGCGGCGCAGCGAATTCTGCATCCCCATCAGCCCGACCGCCACGGCAATCAGGGTGAGAAAGGGGAACATCATTCTCGCGAGGGACACGGCGAGCTCCAGCTTGCCCGGCACGCTGGCGTAGCGCGCCGCGGCGAGGCTCACGAGGGGCCAGGCGAAGAGCATGCCGGCCAGCGCGATCGCGCCGGTCACGATCAGCAGGGCGGTGATCACGAGATTGCCCAGCCGCCAGGCCGCCGCCCTGCCCTCGGTCGTGAGCACGCGCGTGAAGGTGGGCACGAAGGCGGCGCTCATCGCGCCTTCGGCGAAGAGGTCTCTCAGCAGATTCGGGAAACGGAAGGCGACCGTGTAGGCGTCCATCTCGTTGCCGGCGCCGAAGACATGGGCCAGCACGAGGTCGCGGATCAGGCCGAGGATCCGGCTGGACATCGTGGCCAGCCCGACCACGCCGGCCGACCGGATCAGGCGGGCTCCGCCCCGATGAACGGCCTCGGGATCGGGCACGGCGCGGGGCGTCACCCGCCCAGCTTCCTGCGAACCAGGTCGCTGACCGCCTTGCCGTCCACCTGCGCGCCGGCCAGCTTCGCCATCACGGCCTTCATCACCTTGCCCATGTCCCTGGGCGAGGCCGCGCCCGTCTCGGCGACGGCCTCGGTGACGACGCGGTCGATCTCGCCCGCTTCGACGACCGGCGGCAGGTACGCCTCGAGAATGGCCAACTCCGCGGTCTCCTTGTCCACCAGGTCCTGGCGGCCCCCACGCCCGAACTGGTCGATCGAGTCCTTGCGCTGCTTGACCAGCATGGCGACGACCTGGAGTTCCTCGACGTCGGTGAGCGGGCGGCCGCGTTCGACCTCCCGGTTCATCAGCGCGGCCTTCAACATCCGCACCGTGGCCAGGCGCACCTGGTCGTGCGACTTCATGGCCTCGGCCATCGTCCTGGTCAGTTGCTCCATCAGCGGCATGACACCCTCCGATACGCGCGCCCCCCGGCAGGCCTACCGATCCTGATCGGAATCGCCGAGCGTGACGTGCCAGTCGTCCGTGTGGCTGTAGAAGTCGTCCGGCACCGACACGGCGTTGATCCTGGCCGTGAAGCCGACGGTGGACTTCACCCCGAAGTAGCCCGAACGGCGGAGCAGCCTGCGGAACCCGCCGTGCATCGAGAAGACGCGGATGGTGTCCGAATCGGCGGCTCGCGCCTCGCGGTCCACCCAGCGCAGCAAGGTCTCGAACCCGACCCGGTCGTCCGCATCGGCCAGGAAGTCGACGAGCAGCGTGACGCGCCCGCGCGTCCCCCGCGCGTGGCGGTACACGGCATAGCCACAAACCGCCTCATCCCGCTTCAGCGCCACGATCGAATAGCGCACGTGCGGCGGGTCCGCGTATTTCCAGTTCAAGTATGGCGCGTCGCGCCTCACGGCCAGGCCGAACGCGGGAGCGACGGCGGTCCACAGATCGGTGAAGCGCGCGTCGAAGTGGCGGAGCGGCTCGACCTGAGCGCCGAGCGGCCTGGTTCTCGCCACCAGGCGGATGAACGGCCAGCTCACCGCCGACAGCAGCCGGTTGATCGGTTTCGGCCAGCCGGGGTTGCTGAGCGCCCGGCGCGTGAGCGGTTTCACCAGGCAGGGAACGGGCCCGACGTCTGGCCACCGCAGCTTCCGGAGCAGGCCCTGCGACGCGGGGGAGGGCCCGAGGACGAGCGACGCGCCGACCTGCTGGTCCCACGTGCGGATCAGCGCCTCGCCGATGCCCTGGCGCTGACGCTCCGGCACCACCATCACGTCCATGCCCCACGATCCGGCGATCTCGACGCCCTTGAGCGACAGCCGCAGCGGCATCGTGGCGTACTCGCCGACGACGGTCGGGCCTTCGCGCGCGAGCCAGATTTGCGGGCCGCCGGGCGGGTTGTTCGGGTTCTGCAGGTATTGCCAGTGCCAGCGCAACTCGCTGGCGTCGGCCGCGTCGTGGCCGAACACGCGCCGATACAGCTGGTCCACGGCGCGGTGGTCCGCGTCTCGAAAGCGAACGATGTCGGCCACCCGCACATTCTAGCGCGGTCACCGGCGAAAAACGCTGGAGCCGTCGCGCCGGATCGGCCACAATTCTTGGACTGCCTCGGGACGGCACCATGACCGACGGGCGTGAACTCTCGCTGATCGTGCCCACCTACAACGAGCGCGCCGGGCTCGAGCGGCTCGTGTCGGCCGTCGTCTCGGTCTTTTCGGACCACCGAATCGCCGGCGAGATGGTCATCGTCGACGACAACTCGCCGGACGGGACCGGCGAACTCGCCGATCGACTCGCCGCGCGGTACCCGATTGACGTCGTCCATCGCGAGCGGAAGATGGGGCTCGGCAGCGCCGTGCTGGCCGGTTTCGAGCGGGCCCGCGGCGAGGTGCTCGGCGTCATGGACGCCGACCTGAGCCACCCGCCGGCGGTGCTGCCGGCCATGCTCGCCGCGCTGCGGACGCTCGACGCCGACATGGTGGTCGGCAGTCGCTACGTCCCCGGCGGCGGATCGTTGAACTGGCCGTGGCGGCGGCGGATCATGTCCCGCCTGGCCGGCCTCCTCGCGCGCCCGGTCACGCCGATCCGCGACGCCACGTCGGGCCTCTTCCTCGTCAGGCGGCGCGCCGTCGAAGGCGTGCGCATCTCGGCCACCGGGTTCAAGATCTGCCTCGAACTGCTCAGCCGCGCGCGCATCGCGTCGGTCGCCGAGATCCCGTTCGTCTTCGCCGACCGCAGCGCGGGCGAGAGCAAGATGTCGACGGGCGAGGCGCTGGGCTACCTGGTCCAGTTGCGGGATCTGTACGCTCTGCGCCTCGCGTCGCGACATGGGCGCGCCCTGCGCTATCACCGGGTGACTGAAGCGGAGATGCGGGCCTGGGCTCGACCCGCGGAGGAACGCGCCCCTGAGCCTTCCGGACCCTCGCCTACTCGGGTGATTTGATCGGCCCGACGGTCCCCGGCCGCTGACCGGCCGGCTTGGTCGTGGCCTCCCCCGGTCGAGCGGATCCAATCACCTGGCCCGCCGGTCCCACCGGCACCCCGGGCACCTGGGACGACGTTGGCAGTGGCCCGGCCTGCTGCGTGGCGTCGATCGTCCCCGGTTGCGCGGTCTCGTATGACTGATGCACGCCGCTCCCGGTGACGGGACGGTTCGGCTCGGGCCTCGTGACGTTCACCCCCAATGACGCCGGGTAGCCGGGCGTGTCCCCGGCCGGTCCCGCCCCACCGCCGCCAAATGCGCCAAACGGCGGCTGGCCGGGACGTCCGCGGCCCATGCCGGCACTCGGTGGCTGAGGCGACGAGGCGGCCGGGGCCATCGCCGGCGCGACGCCGGGCATCAGCAGGATCCGGTCGTAGCGGGAGATGGTGGCGCTCGGTTCACGACGGGGTGCCGCGATGTAGCCCGCCGTCCCGCGGAGGATCGTCTCGAGCGCGCGGATTTCCGACACGTCGGTCAACTGCAGGGTGACCAGCGAGCCCGCGAGACGATCGAGATTGGTCACGCGGACCTGCCCGAGCCGCGCCCACTCGCCGAGTATCTCGCGCGGCGACGCGTCGGTGGCCACGACGGTGACCAGGCCGTTCGAGAACGACAGCTTCACCTCACCGGCCCGCGCCGGTTCCGCCGTGGCAAGCAGCGCGCCGGCCAGCACCCATCCAACCAGTGGCTTCACATCTTCACCCGCATTGTCGTCCCGTCCCAGACGTCGGGCAGTCGCGCGAGGCCGCGCGCGGCGCCCGGCGCGCGACGACGACCTCGCTCACTCCTGGCCGCCAGGCCCTGTTCACTTTATCGGCGGCGGAGGCCCCGTCGGCACTCCGGGACGCGGCGCCGAGGTCGGCAGCGCCGGCTGCTGCCCCGAGGGCGTTCCGAATTGTCCCGCGCCCGTCGAGTACGGGCTTCCCGTCAGCATCCCCGGCCGCTGGCCCGGGAATAGGACCGTCGGCGTCACGCCCTCGCCCTGGTCGGGTTCGCTCTCGTCGTCGCCGGAGATGACCGGCGGCGAGATTGTTCGGCTGCCAGGCGGGGTAGGCGACGTGTACTGAAAGCCGGTCGTGGGAGATGCCGCCTGGGCAGCGCCAGGCACGGCGGCCGGGCGCACACCTGGCATCAGGACGATGCGGTCGTAGGTCGAAAGCGACGGCTGCAGCACCGGGCGCGGCGCGGCGATGAACCCGGCCGCCGAGCGGAGCAGCGTGTCGAGCGCCCGTCGCTCGGGGACGTCGGTCAACTGCAGCGTCAGGGGCCCGCCGGCGACGCTCTCACCGTTGACGACGCGCGTCTGGCCAACCCTTGCCCATTCCGCCAGGATCTCGCGCAGCGTGGCGTCCTTCGCCTCGAGCGTCACCAGCCCGTCGCGGATCGTCAGTTGCACCTGGCCTGCCGACGATGGCCCCGCGATCCCGACGACGAGCGCCGCCGCGATAAACGAACCAGGCCATCTCATGGGCTCACCTCTCCGGTCAGTATACGCCCGGGGGGCTTACTCGCGCCGCTCGAACCGGAGCGCGGCGATCTGCTCCGACACCAAGCCCATCAGGAAGACGATGACGCCGAGCATGATCAGCAGGACCGAGGAATTCGTCACGTGCGACTGCGTGGCGACGGTCCAGATGGCGTAGCCGACGCCCAGCGCGAACGACGCCAGGCTGGCCGGCAGGAACACCCGCAGCGGGCTGAAGATCGTCACGACCTTCAGCACGATGAGGAAGAACCGCGTGCCGTCGCTGAGAAGCCGGATCTTCGACGCGCCGACGCGCGGCCGCGCCTCGACCGGCTCGAACGCCACGTTGTAGCCGGCCTTGACGAAGGCCAGCGTCGTCGTCGTCGGCGTCGAGAACCGGTTGGGCAGCAGGTGGAGGAACTCGCGGAGCTGGTGCCGGCGGGCGCCGCGGAACCCGGAGGTCAGGTCGGGGATCGGCCGTCCCGTCAGGTAGGTGGCGAGAGCGTTCAGCGCCTTGTTCCCCAGGCGTCTGGTCCACGTCGCCTGCGTGGCGTGCGTCCGCGCTCCCACGACAAGGTCGTACTCGCCGAGCCGGGCGACCAGGCGGACGGCGTCGGACGGCTGGTGCTGGCCGTCGGCGTCGATGATGAGGACGTACTCGCCGGTGGCCGCGCGGATGCCGCTCTTCACCGACGCGCCGTTGCCCTTGTTGTAGGGGTGCCTGACCACCTGCGCGCCGGCCGCGGCGGCCGCGTCCCCCGTCCGGTCGTGCGACCCGTCGTCGACGACGAGGATCTGGTGCCAGTCGGCCGCGCGGCGAAGCCCCGAGACCACGTCCGCGATGACGTCAGCCTCGTCGAAGGCGGGGATCACGACCGACGTCTGTTCGGGTGAGGCCACGCTGTCTCCACCTGGCGCGTCGCGTCCGAGCGGGCGCGGGCTAGGTCGCGAACCGGAAGTTGATGACGTCGCCGTCCTGCACCACGTAGTCCTTCCCCTCGAGCCTGACTTCGCCGTGCTCGCGGCACGCGCCGAGCGAGCCGCGGGCGACCAGGTGCTCGAAGCGGACGACCTCGGCGCGGATGAACCCGCGCGCGATGTCGGTGTGGATCTCGCCGGCGGCCGCCTGCGCGTGAATGCCGCGCGGGATCGACCACGCGCGGCACTCGTCCTCGCCGGCCGTCAGGAACGAAATGTATCCGAGCAGATCGTAGGTCGTGCGGATGACGCGGTCGACGCCGGACTCGGCCAGGCCGAGGTCGGCGAGGAACGCCTGCGCGTCGGCGGCGTCGAGCTGCCCGATCTCGAGCTCGATCTTCGCGCAGACCGCCACGACCGCGGTGTGCGCGCGCGCGAGGAACGTCGTCAGGCCCGCCGCCTCCGCGGCGCGCGCGGGATCGGCCAGCATCGGCGTGTCCGCGTCATCGAGGTTCACGACGAGCAGCAGCGGCTTGGCCGAGAGGAACTGGAAGCCCCTGAGCATCTTCCGCTCGTCGTCGGTCATCCCGAGGCCCCTGATGGGCAGGCCGTTTTCGAGCGCGTCCTTGCACCGGAGGATCAGGTCGCGCTCGCGCTCGAGCTCGCTGGTCCGCCCCTTCTTCAGGTCGCGGTCGATCCGCTCGAGGCGCTTCTCGGTGACCGCGAGATCCGCGAGCAGCAGCTCGTCGTCCATGGCCTGCGCGTCGGCGGCCGGGTCGATCGCCTCGGCGTGGTGGGTGACCGTGGGATCGTGGAACGCGCGGACGACGTGCACCAGCGCGTCCGCGTTGCGATACGGCGCGACGTCGAGCAGCGCCTGCGCGCCGCTCCGGCCAGGACCGGCGAGATCGGCGAACTCCACGGTCGCCGGCGTCTTCTTCTTCGGCGTGTAGAGAGCGGCCAGCCGGTCCACGCGGGGATCGGGCACGCGCGCCACGCCGACCACCGCCTCGAGCTTGCCGTGGCCCGTCCGCGGCGCCTCGTGGTGGCTGGTCATCAGCTGGAACAGCGTGGTCTTGCCGGACGAAGGAAACCCAATCAGCGCGGTTCGTAGCATGGCGTGCTGAAGATGCTACCACGCTGGCTCGAGCAGGGGCACCGGCCCGGCGCCGGAACGGCGATTTCCTGGCGTTTCCGGCTCTGCCAGGGGCGAAAAAAAGACGAAAATCTGATAACGAGCCGCGCAGGGCCAACTGCTTCTGTCTCTTGGGGATTGACATCCCCAAGCCCGTCCCTTACCATCCGTGTGGTCCAGAGTGGAGTGAGGTGGGAGACCTGTCATGTTGCGCGGCAGTTTCACGGCCAAGATCGACGACAAGAGCCGCCTCAAGATCCCGCGCGACTTCCTCGCCTCGATCGAGGAGCAGTACGGACGCGATCTGTTCGTGACCAGCCTCGACGGCGTGTGCGCGTGCGTCTATCCCATGTCGGTCTGGACCGAAATCGAACGACAGCTTGGCGCCCAGGGGCTGGTCCGCGATCCGGAAGTCGATCGCTTCTTCAAACATACCAGCTTCTTCGGCCAGGTGGCGGCCATCGACAACCAGGGGCGGGTGCTCATCCACCAGCGGCTGCGCGAGCAGACCGGCATGGCTGGCGAGGTCGACGTCGTCGGCAGTTTCGATCACCTCGAGATCTGGAACCTCGAGCGGTTGAAGGCCGACCTCGCCTCGGCGCCGTTCACCGATGCCGACCGTCGCGTGCTGGCGGGCCTGCTGCGTCAGGCCGGCAAGACCGTGATCCCGTAACCGCGAATCGGGACGGCCACGCCCATGCCCGAGCATGTTCCGGTGATGAGCGCCGAAGTCGTGCAGGCCCTCGCTCCCGGGCGCGGCGGGCTGTTTGTCGATTGCACGGTCGGCCTCGGCGGCCACGCGGCGGCGGTGCTCGGGGCGGGCGCCGAGCGGCTGGTCGGGATCGACAGGGACCTGGACGCCCTGGCCGTCGCGCGGGAGCGCCTGGCGCGGTGGGGCGGCCAGGTGGAGCTGGTGCACGCGAACTACCGCGAGATCGGCCGCGTGCTCGACGAGCGCGGGATCGGCAGCGTGGACGGCGTCCTGGCGGACCTCGGCGTGTCCTCGCTGCAGTTCGACGGCGAGGGGCGCGGGTTCAGTTTTCAGCGGGACGAGCCGCTGGACATGCGCATGGATCGATCGGCCGGCCCGACGGCCGCCGACCTGGTCGCGGACCTGTCGGAGCAGGATCTGGCAAACGTGATCTACCGGTTCGGCGAAGAGCGGTTCTCCCGTCGGATCGCGCGGGTGATCGTCGACGCGCGGCGCGCGGGCCCGGTGTCGACGACGGGCCAGCTGGCGGCGCTGGTGCGGCGGGCGGTGCCGCGCAAGGGATACAGCCCCATTCACCCCGCGACGCGGACCTTCCAGGCGCTGCGGATCGTGGTGAACGAGGAGCTCGAGGGGCTTGAGGAGTTCATCGACCGGGCGTGCCGGCGCCTCGCGTCGGGCGGACGGCTGGTCGTGCTGGCGTTTCATTCGCTCGAGGATCGCGTGGTGAAGCACACGCTCCGCCGGCTCTCGGCCGACGAGCCGTCGTCGTTCAGGCTGCTGGCCCGGCGGGCCATGCAGCCGACCGACCAGGAAGTCGCGGCGAACCCGCGCGCGCGGAGCGCGAAGCTGCGGGCGATCGAGCGCGTGGCCTAGGACACGTTCTCCGGAAGGGAACCACGACATGCACGGCAGGGCACATCCCACCACGGCGTTCGAGATGGACCCCGTGCTGCTTCCGCAGCAGGTGGTGCTCGAGGTCGATCGGTCGCGGCAGGTGGAATTCCGGCGGTGGCTCGCGATCGGGACCGTCGTCCTCGCCGCCGCGCTCTTCGACGGCTGGCAGCGCTCGGTGCCGGTGTCGCACGGATACCGGCTGGAGGAGGTCCACCGCTCGCTCGCCGAGGAGGACGCGATCGGCCGCCGCCTGCGCCTGGAGATCGCGTCGCTGCAATCGCCGGCCCGCATCGAGTGGCTGGCGACGAACCAACTTCATCTCGTCGCCCCCGGACGGGACAACGCCGTGGTGATCGAGCGCATCGTGCCGCCGCCGGCGCCGCCGTCCTCGGTCGTCGCCCTGCGCTAGGAACAGGACATGGTCGAGCCGCGCGCTTCTTGCAGCTGGAGACGCACCACCGGGCGCCGCCTGGGGATCGTCGCCGTGCTGTTCGGCCTGTGCGCGCTGGCCGTCCTGGCCCGTCTGGTCAACCTGCAGATCTTCCAGCGCCAGGCTCTCGAGAAGCGCGCCGAGAGTCAGCGGACCCTCCTCTTCGACGTGCCGGCCCAGCGGGGCGACCTCCTCGACCGCCACGGCAAGGTGCTCGCGTACAGCCTCGACGTGGACACGGTGTGCGCCGTGCCGAGCAAGCTGCAGGACCCGGCGCAGGTGGTTTCACGGATCTGCGGCGCGCTCGGCGACTGTGACGGGCCCGAACGCGCGCTGCTGACAAGGCGCCTGAGCCGCAAGGGCGCGTTCGCGTACGTCAGGCGCCAGATCAACGACGACCAGGCTCGCCGCGTGGCCGCGCTCCAGATCGACGGCGTCTTCTTCAGGAAGGAACCGCGGCGCTTCTATCCGAACCGCGAACTCGCCGCCGCGGTGCTCGGGTACGTCGGGGCCGACAGCAAGGGGCTGGCCGGCCTCGAGCACACCTACGACGCGAAGCTGCGCGGGCGTCCCGGCCAGGTGCTGCTCGAGTTCGACGGCCGGAAGCGCGAACCGCACGTGTTCAACCGCGTCGGGCAGGATCCCGTGCCGGGAGAGTCGCTCGAGCTGACGATCGACGCCAACCTGCAGCACATCGCCGAGCGCGAGCTCGCGGCGGGCGTCCTCGAGAACAAGGCGGTGGGCGGCTCGGTGGTGATCATGGATCCGGCGTCGGGCGAGATCCTGGCGCTGGCGAGCTACCCCACGTTCAACCCCAACTCGTACGCCCTCTACTCGTCCGACCAGGAGCGCAACCGCGGCGTGCAGGACGTCTACGAGCCGGGCTCGACGTTCAAGATCGTCACCGCGTCGGCGGCGCTCGAAGAGAAGACGATGCGCCCGACCGATCTCATCGACACCGGAAACGGCTCGATCGCGATCGGCGCCAGGCGCGTCGTTCGGGAAGCCCAGGGGCACCACTACGGCACGCTCAGCTTCACCGACGTGATCGTCAAGTCGAGCAACGTCGGCGCGATCAAGATCGGGTTCCGCCTCGGCGCCGAGCGGCTCGGCCGCTACGTCGAGCGCTTCGGGTTCGGGACCAGGCTGTCGCCGGACTTCCCGGGCGAGAGCGCCGGGATCGTCTGGCAGCCGTCGCAGTGGACCGACGGCGCGCTGGCGTCGGTGTCGATGGGCTACCAGGTGAGCGTGACGCCGCTCCAGATGGCCGCCGCCGCCAGCACCGTGGCCAACGGCGGCGAGCTGGTGCAGCCGCGGATCGTGCGGGCGGTCATCGGCGCCGACGGGCGCGCCCCCGTGCCCCGCAAGGTGATCCGCCGGGTCACCTCGGCCGGCACCGCGTCGGCGATGACCGCGATCATGGAAGAGGTCGTGACGCAGGGCACCGGCAAGGCGGCCTCGCTCGCGGACTTCACCGTGGCGGGCAAGACCGGCACGGCGAACAAGAACCAGAACGGCCGCTACCTCGAGCACGACTACAACGTCTCGTTCGTCGGTTTCGTGCCCTCGCGCAATCCGGCGCTGACGATCATCGTCGTCATCGACACGCCGCGCGGGCCGAACCCGCCGTTTGGCGGCACGGTCGCGGCGCCGATCTTCAGCCGCATCGCCGAGGCCGCGCTGCGCTACCTCGGCGTCGCGCCGAACGTCAACCCCGCGCCCCGCGTGCTCGTCGCGCGCCGCGACGCGGGCCGCCAGGTCAAGGCCGCCGGCCCGGCGGCGCCGCCCTCGATCGTACCGGTCGCCGCCCCCCTGCTGGCCGGCCAGGTGGTCCTGCCGGAACTCCGTGGGCTCAGCCTCCGCGAAGCGCTGCGCGTGCTCGCGCGTCTGGGCATCACGCCGCGCGTCTCGGGCGAGGGCGTCGTGATCGAGCAAGAGCCGCTCCCCGGTACCGCGCTCGAGGTCGGCGGCGCCTGCCGCCTGGCGCTCGGCCGTCCGGTCGCGGGGAGCCGCCCATGACGCTGGGCCACCTCCTCGCCTCACTCGGCGACCTGGCTCCCGACCTGGCCGCCGTCGACCCGTCGCTCGCCGGCCGCGGGGTCAAGGCCGTCGCCTACGATTCCCGGCGCGTCGCGCCCGGCTCGCTGTTCGTGGCGCTGAAGGGGCAGAAGCTCGACGGCGCCGAGTTCGCGGTCCAGGCGCTGTCCAGGGGCGCGATGGCGGTCGTCGCCGAGGCCGGACCGCCGGCCGGCGCGACCTCGCCGTGGATCGTCGTGCCTGACGCGCGCCTCGCGCTGGCGCGCCTCGCGGCGGCGTTCTATCAGCACCCGTCGCGGGACCTCGCCGTCGTCGGGATCACCGGCACCAACGGGAAGACGACGACGGCCTACCTGGTGAACGCGCTCTTCGAGGCCGCCGGCATCCGCTGCGGCATGCTGGGCACGATCGTGTACCGCACGGGCGGCGAGGATCGGCCGGCGACGCGGACCACGCCCGAATCGGTGGACGTCCAGCAGATGCTGCGCGAGATGGTCGCCCGCGGGTGCGGGGCGTGCGCCATGGAGGTGTCCTCCCACGCGTTGTCGCAGCGCCGTGTGGATCTGACGCGCTTCGCCGCCGGCGTCTTTACGAACCTCACGCGCGACCACCTCGATTTCCACGGCGACATGGAGTCGTACTTCCGGGCCAAGCGAAGGCTGTTCGAGATGCTCGGGCCGGACGCCGCCGCGGTCGTCAACCTCGACGATCCGCGCGGCGCCTCCCTGTCGGGCCTCGCCGGGCGAACGCTGAGCTACGCGGTCGATCGCGCCGCCGACATCCACCCCTCGACGCTGACCTATTCGCTCCGCGGCTTCGACTGCGACGTGCAGACGCCGGCCGGATCGATCGAGGTCCGCTCGCGGCTCGTCGGTCGGCCGAACGTGTACAACGTGCTGGCCGCGATGGGCGCCGCCATCGCCTGCGGCCTCCCGGTCGAGGCCATCGAGCGGGGGCTCGCCGCGCTCGACCGCGTGCCCGGCCGGTTCCAGGTCGTCTCGGGTCGGGACGACGACGTGACCGTGGTGGTCGACTACGCCCACACCGACGACGCCCTGAAGAACCTGCTCGAGACGGCGCGGCCGCTGGCCACCGCCAGGCTCATCACCGTGTTCGGGGCCGGCGGCGAGCGCGACCGGACCAAGCGGCCGCTGATGGGCGCCGTCGCCGCGCGCCTGAGCGACCTCGTCATCATCACGTCGGACAACCCGCGCGGCGAGGACCCGGCCGAGATCATCGAGGAGATCAAGCGCGGCGTGGCGATGCCGTCCGAGCGCACGCGGCCCTCCGAGTCGCGCGAGGGCCAGCCGAAGTACACGCCGCCGAAGCCGACGCCCCACATGGCGATTGTCGACCGCAAGCTGGCCATCGAGCGGGCGATCAGCCTCGCGCGGCCGGACGACGTCGTGGTGATCGCCGGCAAGGGGCACGAGCAGTACCAGGTCATCGGCGACCGCGAGATCCCGTTCGATGACGTCGCCGTGGCGCAGGACGCTCTCGGGCGCCGGCGCGCGGGGCGGGGGTGACGGGCACCGATGAACTGGACGATGGCGGACCTGGTCGGCGCGGTGGGCGGACGGCTCCTGGCGGGTGACGCGGCCGCGACCGTGTCGGGCGTGTCCATCGACACCCGGACGCTGACGCCGGGAGATCTGTTCGTCGCGATCCGAGGCGACGTGCACGACGGGCACGACTTCGTGGAGGCGGCGTTGGCGGGCGGGGCATCGGGCGCGGTCATCGGAGAGCCGATGCCGGCGCTGCGGCCGGATCTGGTGGCGGGCCGCGCGCTGGTCGTCGTGCCCGACACCACGCGGGCTCTGCAGCGACTGGCGCGCTGGGTGCGGCGCCGTTCCGGCGCGCGGGTCGTGGCGATCACCGGGAGCGCGGGCAAGACCACGACGAAGGACGTCACGGCCGCGTTCCTCGAACTTCGCTACCGGGTCATGCGGTCGTCGGGCAACCGGAACAACCACATCGGACTCCCGCTGTCGCTGCTGGAGCTCGACGAGGGGACCGAGGTGGCGGTGGTCGAGCTGGGCATGAACCACGCCGGCGAGGTCCGGAGGCTGGTCGAGATCGCCGAGCCCGACGTCAGGGTCTGGACCAACGTCGCCGAGGTCCACCTGGAATTCTTCCCGTCGGTCGAGGCGATTGCCGACGCGAAGGCGGAGGTGCTCGACGGGGCGACCGGCGGCACGCTGCTGGTCGCCAACGCGGACGACGCCCGGGTGATGGCGCGGGTTCAGGCGTTCCCGGGCCGCGTCGTGACGTTCGGCACCTCGGGCGGCGCGGACGTGAGGGCGTCGGCGATCGGGGACCGCGGCATCGACGGAATGGGCGCGCGCGTCGACACCGCGGTCGGCACGCTGCGCCTCGACGTGCCGCTCCTCGGGGCCGGGAACCTGCTGAACGTGCTGGCCGCCGTCGCCGTGGCCGTGGAGTTCGGCGTGCCGCTGGGCCAGGTGGCCGGCCGGGCGCGCACGCTGCGCGCGTCGGCCCACCGGGGCGACGTGATCCGCCTCGGCGGCAACGTGGTCGTCATCGACGACGCGTACAACGCGAACCCCGGCGCCGTGCGCGGGGCGCTCGCGGTGATGGCCGGCGAGCGTCGGTTCGCGCGCCGGGTGGCCGTGCTCGGCGAGATGCTCGAGCTCGGGCCGCAGAGCGTGGCGCTGCACGAGGCGTGCGGCCGGGCCGCCGCGGCCGCGGGGCTCGCGCGGCTCGTGACGGTGGGCGGGGAGGCAGCACGACGCCTGGGGCGGGCCGCCGTGGACGAGGGGATGCCGGACTCGGCCGTGACGCACGCCGCGACGAGCGTCGAGGCCGCCGAGATCGCGGGTACGCTCGTGCAGCCGGGCGACCTCGTGCTGGTGAAGGGATCGCGCGGAATCAGGACCGAGCGCGTCGTGGAGCGGCTGGCGAGCGAGTTCGCGGCCTAGCGCGTCCAGCCGTCGCAGGTATTACCAGAAGGGCCTGACGGCCCGTGGATGGAAACCGGGATGTCCGACTTCGAGGTTGCTGGCCTGCGGGTCGTGGTGGTCGGCGCCGCGCGCAGCGGCGTCGCCGCCGCCGAGCTGCTCGCGCGGCGGGGCGCCCGCGTGACGCTGGCCGACCTCAAGCCGGACCTGCCCGACGCCGAACGCCTGCGCGAGGCCGGCGTGGCGCTGGCGCTCGGTCCGCACGAGCCGCAGCTGTTCGGCTCCGCGGACCTCGTCGTGCTCAGCCCCGGCGTCCCGCTGCGGCTGCCCGCGCTCGCCCGCGCGAGGCGCGCGAAGGTGCCGGTCATCGGGGAACTGGAGCTGGCCTCGCGGCTGCTCCGGGGCCGGATCGTGGCCATCACCGGCACGAAGGGCAAATCGACCACGACGACGCTGGTCGGCCGGATGCTGGCCGCGGCCGGGTTCGACGCGCCGGTGGCCGGGAACATCGGGGCGCCGCTTGCCGCGAAGGTCGACGCCTCGACGGAGGCGACGATCCACGTGGTCGAGGTGAGCAGTTTCCAACTGGAAACGACGGTCACCTTCCACCCGTGGATCGCGGCGCTGCTGAACCTGTCGGCCGACCACCTCGACCGGCACGCGAACCTGCGCGAGTACGCCGCCGCGAAGGCGCGGGTCTTCGCGAACCAGGGCCCCGACGACTGGGCGGTGGTGAACGCGGACGACGAGCCGGCCATGAGGCTGGCGGCCAGAAGGGCGCACGCGCCCACGCGGCTGTTCGCGCTGGACCGCGCGCTGGACGAGGGCACGGTGCTCTCGAACGGATGGCTCGTGTGGCGCGTGAAGGGACAGGCGGAGGTGCCCCTGCTGCCGGTCGGCGAGGTCCGGTTGCTCGGGCGCCACCTGCTGTCGGACGTGCTCGCCGCGTCGACGATTGCCATGCTGGCGGGCGCGCCGCCGGACGCCGTCCGCGCGGCCGTCTCCGGATTCACGGGGCTCGAGCACGCGCTCGAACCGGTCGCGACGGTGAACGGGGTCCGGTTCGTCAACGACTCGAAGGCCACCAACGTCGAGTCGGCGCGCCGGGCGATCGAGAGCTTCGAGGGGAGCGTGGTGCCGATCGTCGGCGGCCGGTACAAGGGGGGCGACTTCCGCGACCTGCGCCCTGCGGTCGGCGCGCGCGTTGCGGCAGTGGTCGCCATCGGCGAGGCGCGGGCCATCGTGCGCGAGGCGCTGGCCGACCTGGTGCCGGTCATCGACGCCGCGTCGATGCCGGACGCCGTGCGGGCGGCGCTCGACGCGGCACCGCCGGGCGGCATCGTCGTGCTGGCGCCGGCGTGCTCCAGCTTCGACATGTTTCGGGATTACGCGGAGCGGGGACGGGTCTTCAAGCAGGAAGTGCTGAAGCTCGTGGAAGCGCATCACGGACGCCGTGAGCCGTGAGCAGTCGTCAGCCGGTCGGTGCGATTGAGAGCTGACCGCTGGGAACGCAGGCTGCCCCAGTCTGCGAGGTCGGTGTCTCGACCCCGGCTGACTGATGACTGCCCGCGGCTCACAGGCATCCGAGGTGCAGTCGGGTGTTCGGATCGATCGGGCCAGGGCATTAGGCCCGGGCGACATGGGGCGGGGGCGACGAGAGATGGCGCGAAAGCTCAAATCCGACGCGGTGCTGTTCACCACCACCCTGGTGCTGCTCGCCATCAGCATGGCCTGGGTGTACAGCGCGTCGGTCGTCACCGCGAGCGAGAAGATCCACGACCCGGCGTACTTCGTCATCCGGCAGGGCATCTGGGTGGCGCTCGGGCTGGTGGGCCTGTTCGCCACGATGACGGTCGACTACCGGCGGTTCTGCAACCGCACGGCGCTCATGTGGCTGGCGGGCGCGACCGTGCTCGGCCTGGTCGCGGTCTTCTTCTGCCGGCCCATCAACAACGCGCACCGGTGGCTCGGCATCGGCGGCGGCCTCGGCATCCAGCCGTCGGAGTTCGCCAAGTTCGTGGCCATCCTGTTCGTCGCCACCGTGCTCGAGCGCCGGCTGGAGGAACACGAGCCGCTCGACCCGGGGCTCGTCCAGGCGTCGGCGCTGCTGCTGGTCTTCATGGCGCTCATCGTCGTCGAGCCGGACTACGGGAGCGCCATCGTGCTTCTGGCCACGGCGTGCGCGATGGTGTTCGTCGCAGGGCTGCCGTACCGACGCGTGGTCACGGCGCTGCTCGTCCTGCCGCTGCCGCTTGTCGCGATCATGCTGTTCGCGCCGTACCGCCGCCAGCGGCTGCTCGCCTTCATGAACCCGTACGACGACCCGCTGGGCAAGGGATTCCAGACCATCCAGTCGCTCATCGCCGTCGGCACCGGCGGCGTGTGGGGCAAGGGGTTCATGGCTGGCGTGCAGAAGATGTTCTACCTGCCGGAGGCGCACAGCGACTACATCTTCGCCGTCATCGCGGAGGAGCGGGGGTTGGTCGGCTCGGTGATCGTGCTGCTCTGCTTCGCGGTCATCATCTGGCGCGGGCTCCGCGTGGCGCGGCGTGCGCCCGACGCGTTCGGCTGCCTGCTGGCGGTGGGCATCACGACGATGATCGGCCTCCAGGCGATGGTGAACCTCGGCGTGGTCGTCGGCCTGCTCCCGTCGAAAGGGATCCCGCTGCCGTTTGTCAGCGCCGGCGGCTCGTCGATGCTGGTGAGCCTGGCGGCCATGGGCGTGCTGCTGAACATCTCGCAGCAGGCGTCGGCGACGGAGTAACGGGTGCTGGGACGCACGAGGCGGGTGCATTTCGTGGGTGTCGGCGGCAGCGGCATGAGCGGGATCGCCGAGCTGCTCGCCAACCTCGGGTACGCCGTGAGCGGCTCGGACGCGAAGCTCTCCCCGGTCACCGCGCACCTCGCGTCGCTGGGAGTCCGGGTCGAGGAAGGGCACGACGCCGCGCACGTCGGAGACGCGGACGTGGTCGTGTACTCGTCGGCGGTGAGGCCGACCAACGAGGAGATCGTCGAGGCCAGGAGGCGCCACATCCCGGTCATCCCGCGCGCCGAGATGCTGGCCGAGCTGATGCGCCTCAAGTACAGCGTGGCGGTCGCAGGCAGCCACGGCAAGACGACGACCACCTCGATGATCGCGCTCGTGCTGGAGCGGGGCGGCCTCGACCCGACGGCGGTCATCGGCGGGCGGCTGAGCGCGTTCGGCAGCAGCGCCCGGCTCGGCCGGGGCGAGTTCATGGTGGTGGAGGCGGACGAGAGCGACCGGTCGTTCCTGAAGCTGACGCCGTCGGTGGCGGTGGTGACCAATATCGACCACGAGCACCTCGAGAGCTATCGCGACTTCGAGGACCTCCAGCAGGCCTTCGTCGATTTCGCGAACAAGGTGCCGTTCTACGGGACCATCGTCGCGTGCGCCGACGACGCGCACCTGCGGAGGCTGCTGCCGGCGATGACGCGCCGGGTGACGACCTACGGGCTCGACGCCCCCGACGCCGACTGCCGCGGCATCGCGGTCAGCGGCTCGGGTTTCGACTGGCGGTGCACGGTCGTGCGCCGCGGGGCGGCCGGAGGCGGAGAAGCGGCGACGCTGGGCTCGATCGTGCTGCACGTGCCGGGGCGGCACAACCTGCAGAACGCGCTCGCCGCCGTGGCGGTGGGGCTGGACCTCGGCGTGCGCTTCGAGGCGATCGCCGCCGCGCTCGGCGAGTTCCGCGGCGCGGAACGGCGGTTCCAGGATCACGGCGAGGCGGGGGGCGTCCGGGTGATCGAGGACTACGGCCACCACCCGACCGAGATCGCGGCGGTCATCGGCGCGGCGCGCGCGGCCTTCGGAAGGCGGCTGGTCGTGGTGTTCCAGCCGCACCGCTTCTCGCGCACGCGGCAGCTGATGGACCGGTTCGGCCCGGCGCTCTCGGGCGCCGACGTCGTGGTGCTGACCGACATCTACGCGGCGAGCGAGGACCCGATTCCAGGCGTCACGCTGGACGCGCTCGCGGCGGCGATCCGGCGCGACTTCACGGGGCCGTTGCACGTCGTGCGGGACATCCGGAACGTGCCGTCCGCCGTCGCCCGGTTGGCCGAGCCTGGCGACGTCGTGATGACGCTCGGCGCCGGCACGATCGGCGCGGCGTCGGAGGTGATTCTGGCCGAGCTGAAGGCGGGAACGTCGTGAGCGCGTGCGGCCGGGCGGCGCGCGACAGCGGATCGAGAGGCGTGTGACCGTGCCTGTCACCCTTGCTGCCGATCGTCGGTTCCTGCGCGCGCAGGTCAAGCCCGGCCGGCGCCACGCGCCCTGGCGGACGTGGTTCCGCCTGGCGATGGTGCTGGTCGCGGCGGCGGCGGCGATCGGGCTGGCGGCGTGGGCGGCGGTCGTGGTGCTCTCTGCGCCGATGCTGCGCGTGGCGCAGATCGAGGTCACCGGCACCCGGCACCTGTCGAAGGGGGACGTGCTCGCCCTCCTCGACGGGGTGCGCGGCCAGAACGTCCTGCGCGTCCGGCTCGACGACTGCCGCCGCCGCGTGCTGGACTCGCCCTGGGTGGCCGAGGCCACGATCAGCCGGTCGCTCCCCGACACGATCGTCGTGCGCGTGGTCGAGAGGCGCCCGATGGCGATCGGACGGGTGGGGGAGAGCCTCTTCCTGGTGGACGAGCGCGGCGACGAGATCGACGAGTACGGCCCGAGATACGCCGAGTTCGATCTGCCGATCATCGACGGCCTCGTGCGCGGCGCCGGCCAAGAGGCCGGCGCGAACGAGCGGCGCGTGTCGCTCGCGTGGAACCTGCTGCGCGAGGTGCGGACGCGCCCCGACCTGGCCCGGCGGATCTCGCAGGTCGACGTGTCGGACCCGCGCGACGCCGTCGTCATCCTCGACCAGGACACGGCGCGCGTCAGGCTGGGCGACGAGCGGTTCCTGGAGCGGCTGCAGTCGTACATCGAGCTGGCGCCGGCGCTGCGCGAGCAGGTGCCGGCGATCGATTACGTGGATCTCCGGTTCGGCGAGCGGGTCTACGTCGGGTCGCAGGCCTCGGTCGCCCCGGTCAAGGCGGCCACCCCGGTCAAGGCGGCCACCCCGGCGGCGCGCGCGGGCGGCGCCCGGAAGGCGGGACGGGGTCGATAGCCAGCGCCGGCGCGGGCGCCAGGCACATGGCGACGAGGGACGAGGGACGAGGGACGAGGGACGGGGAAGTACGAAGTAGGAAGTGCGAAGTACGAAGTACGACGTGCGTAGGGCGCAGGGCGCAGGGCGCATAGGGTCAGGGGCCAGTGGGCTGGCGGCGGAGGGGGCGTGGCGCGAAAGGAACGGTACCTGGTCGGCCTCGATGTGGGCACGTCGAAGACGACGGCCATCGTCGGCGAGCCGGGTGAGCAGAACAGCCTGAGCATCGTCGGCATGGGTGTCGCCGAGTCGACCGGGATCCGCGGCGGCCGCGTGGTCAACCTCGAGGCGGCCGTGGAGTCGATCAAGAAGGCGATCGTCGAGGCGGAGCTGACCGCCGGCATCGAGATCGACAACGTGCACCTCGCGCTCTGCGGGCTCCACGTCAAGGGGTTCAACAGCCGAGGCGTCGTGGCCCTGTCCGGGAAGAACCGCGAGATCACCCACGAGGACGTCGGCCGGGCGATCGACGCGGCCAAGGCCGTGTCGCTGCCGACCGGATGCCAGATCCTGCACGTGCACCCGCAGGATTTCGTGGTCGACGACCAGGACGGGATTCGCGACCCGGTGGGCATGAGCGGCACCAGGCTCGAGGTCAACGTCCACATCATGACCGGCAGCGTCACGGCCACGCAGAACATCGTGGCTTGCGTGAACCGCGCGTCGGTGCACGTGGCCGGCACGGTCCCGGGGCCGCTCGCGGCCGCGACGGCCGTGCTGACCGACGACGAGAAGGAGCTCGGCGTGGCGCTGCTCGACATCGGCGGCGGCACGACCGACCTGGCGATCTTCGAGCGCGGCAGCCTCTGGCACACGGCGGTGATCCCGGTCGGCGGCGATCACTTCACCAACGACATCGCCGTCGGCCTGCGGATGCCGATCCCCGAGGCGGAGAAGCTGAAGCGGCGCAGCGGCTGCGCGCTGTCCGGGATGGTCGAGGACGAGGAGACGATCGAGGTGGCGAGCGTCGGCGGGCGCCGCCCGCGCGTGATGGGCCGGCGGATCCTGACCGAGGTGCTCCAGCCGAGGGCCGAGGAGATCTTCCACCTGGTCTGGGACGAGATCCGGCACGCCGGCTACGAGAAGGCGCTCAATTCGGGCATCGTGCTCACCGGCGGCGGCGCCATCCTCGAGGGGTTGCCGGAGATCGCCGAGCAGATCTTCGACCTCCCGATCCGGCGCGGGCTGCCCGCCGGCATCGGCGGCGGGCTCGCCGATCACGTGAACAGCCCGGCCTTCGCGACCGCCGTCGGCCTCGCGCAACGCGCCTACACGCTCTCGCTGCGCGACGCGCCGGCCGAGGGGGGAGGGCCGTGGTCGGGGTTGGCCGGGAAGTTCCGGCGGTGGTGGCAGGAGTTCATGTAGGGAGCCGAGGGGGGCAGGCAGCATGAGTCAGCATCGCGATACGCCGGCGACGACGGCGCGACCGGCCCTCGTCGGCCGGGTCCCGGCGGCGCTGCCGCGGGACCACGGCGCGCTCGTGCGGGGCGGGACGTGGCTGCGCGACGGCACGGTGATCCGCATGCCGCTCCGCGCGCGGCTGGCTCTGGTTCGCCCGCAGATGCTGAAGGCACAGGCGGGCAGGCCGGCGGGATCCTGATCCGCGGCCGGCGCAGGGCGGCCTGCGGACGGCGCGGACACGACGACACGAAATCGAACGGGCGGTTGACATCTAAGGGCGCGAGACCTGGAGGCGTGAATGGCGAACGTGCAGCACCTGATCCCCGGCAGCGACGCAGTGGCCGACTCGCTGCGGATCCAACTCGGTGAGGACCCGCGCCGTCTGGGCGCGCGGATCAAGGTCATCGGCGTCGGCGGCGGCGGGAGCAACGCCGTGAACCGGATGGTGCGGACCGGCTTCAAGGGCGTCGAGTTCATCGTCGCCAATACCGACGTGCAGGCGCTGCAGCAGAGCGTCGCGCCGATCAAGGTGCAGCTCGGCGAGAAGCTCACCAAGGGGCTGGGCGCCGGCGCCGACCCCGCCATCGGCCGCGCCGCCGCGCTCGAGGATACCGAGCGGCTGCTCGAGGCGCTCGACGGCGCCGACATGGTGTTCGTCACGGCCGGGATGGGCGGAGGCACCGGCACCGGGGCGGCCCCGGTCGTGGCCAGCCTCGCCAGCGAGATCGGGGCGCTGACCATCGCGGTCGTCACCAAGCCGTTCATCTTCGAAGGCGGCCGGCGCAACCGGCAGGCCGAGCAGGGCCTCATCGAGCTTCGCGAGACGGTCGACAGCGTCATCACCATCCCGAACGAGCGCGTGCTCGCGGTCAACCGGGCCCAGTCGCTGCTCGACGCCTTCGCCGCGGCCGACGACGTGCTGCGCCAGGCCATCCAGGGGATCTCCGACCTCATCCTGGTGCCGGGACTGATCAACCTCGACTTCGCCGACGTGAAGGCGATCATGAGCGGCATGGGCGTCGCCGTGATGGGCACCGGGATCGGCGAAGGCCCGGACCGCGCGACCGAAGCGGCGATGAAGGCGGTCTCCAGCCCGCTGCTCGAGGATGCGTCGGTCGACGGCGCGCGCGGCGTCATCATCAACATCACCGGCGGGACGACGCTCGGCATCGGCGAGGTCAACGACGCCTCGCAGACGATCTTCAAGGCGGCCCACGCGGACGCCAACATCATCTTCGGCGCCGTGGTCGACCCGAGCCTCGGGGAGCGCGTGAAGATCACGGTGATCGCCACCGGGTTCGGCGACGGCCGGGCCGGCAGGGGCGTCCGGCCCGGCGGCGACACGCCGGTCGCCATCGAAAGCTACCAGACCTGGTACGACGAGCACCGTCAGGCGGCGCCGGCCGCCGAGACCGGCTCGGCGACGCCGTCGATCCCGGTGCGCCGCCGTTCGATCATCTCCGTGCCGGCCCAGGCGCGCGCCGTGGTGAACGGCGCGCCGGCCGCGCCGGCGCCCGACGACGGTACAGAGGCGGGGGAGCCGTCACCGCTCGACGTGCCGGCGTTCCTGCGACGGCAGGGGTAGCCGCCCTCCGAACACGCGTGCCGGGCGCGGCCGGGAGGCCCGCCCGGCGCGTGGTAGACTGAAAAGACCCACGGCACACGCGAACGCCGGCGCTTCAACTCCAGCTGGCGCTCGGCCCGACGCTCGTCCGCGACTGCCATGGCCGTCTCTCCAATCTGGTGCCATGAGTTCCTGGGAACAACGCGAACGGGCGCGGACGATTCTCTCGCGCGAGGTTGGCGTCTTCCGCAAGCCGCACGCCGACCTCCTGCGCGTGGCCCTGGCGTTCCCCAACACTTATTTCGTCGGCATGTCGAACCTCGGGTTCCAGACCGTCTATCGCCTCTTCAACGAGCGCGAGGACGCGGTCTGCGAACGGGTGTTCCTGCCGCCCAGGCAGGAGCTCGCCGAGACGATCCGGACCGGGGTTCGCCTGTTCGCGCTCGAGTCGCAGACCGCCGTCGCCGACTTCGACGTGCTCGCCTTCTCCGTGTCGTTCGAGTGGGACTATCCCAACGTCCTGACGATGCTGCGCCTCGCCGGCCTGCCGCAGCGCTCCGCGGACCGGGACGACCGCCACCCGCTCGTCGTCCTCGGCGGCGCCACCAGCTTCCTGAATCCCGAACCGCTCGCGCCGTTTGTCGACGTGGTCTGCGCCGGCGAGGGGGAAGTCCTCGTGCCGGCGCTGGTGGACGCGGCCAGAGCCGGCGGCGGCCGCGCCGCGGTCCAGCGTCGCCTCGCGGGACAACCGGGCATGTACGTCCCGTCACTCGTCGACGTCCGGTACTGCGAGGACGGGCGAGTGGACAGGTTCGAGCCGGTCGCCGGGTCGGGCGCGTGCGCGCCGGTGATGAAGGCCGCGCTCCGCGCGGCGGACCTGGCCGATCCGCCGGCCACGACGGTCTTCTCACCAGACACCGAGTTCGGGTCCCGGTTCCTGGTGGAGGTGGTTCGCGGTTGCGCCAATCTCTGCCGCTTCTGCTGGGCCGGGTACAATTACCTGCCCGTCCGGTCGTTCGACGCCGACCGCATTCTTCGCCTGGCCGAGGCGGCGCGGCCGCACGCGTCCCGCGTGGGCCTCGTGTCGATCGCGCTGTGCGACCACCCGGAGATCGAGCGGATCCTCGGCCGGCTTCTCGAGCTGGGCTACCACATCAGCCCGGCCTCGCTCCGGCTCGACGACATCACCGCGCCCATCGTCCGCCTGCTGCACGAGAGCGGAGAGCGGACGATCACGATCGCGCCCGAGACCGGGTCGGACCGCCTCCGACGGGTGATCAACAAGACGGTCACCAACGCCGACATCCTGGACCGGGCCGACCTGGTGTTCGCCTCGGGCATCGAGAACCTGAAGCTCTACTACATGATCGGCTTGCCCACCGAGACCGAGGACGACCTGGTGGCCATCCGGGACCTGACCCTCCGCCTGCGGGAGATCATGCTGCGGCACGCCCGGAGCCGCGGCACCATCGGCCGCATCGTGGCCAGCGTGAACCCGCTCGTCCCAAAACCGGGAACGGCCTACCAGTGGATGCCGATGGAGGCGCCGGAGGCGACCGAGCGCAAGATGCGGCGGTTGCGTCACCTGGTGGCCGGCATCGACAACGTCTTCTTCACCATCAAGTCCGAGCGGCACTCGTTCTACCAGGCGCTGCTGTCGCTCGGCGACCGCCGTGTCGCTCCCGTGATCGAGGAAGCCGAGCGCAACGGCGGTCAGTGGCGCGCGGCGGCGGCCGCGGCCGGCATCGATCCCGACTGGTACGTCTTCCGAGACCGCAGCCAGGATCGGCTCCTGCCGTGGGACATCATCGGCGGCGGCGTCAAGCCCGAGTTCCTCCGCCGCGAGTTCGACCGCGGCCTGCGAGAGGAGCTGACATGGCGCGGCGCCGGCCAGGCCGGGTGACCGCTGTCGCCGGAGCCGCGGCGGCCCGGCGCCCCGGCGTTTCACTCCGCGACGGCCGCCTGCTCTTCGTGCTCGTCGTAGGCTCGGAGGATCAGGTCGCGCAGCCGATCCTGGGCGCCGCCGTCGATGAGCGGCCGGAGGAGCGAGAAGCTCCGCCGCTCGCCGTTCACCGAGTACTGGCGGGCCGGGAAGGTGACGTTGCGGCCGTTGCCGTTGCGCCGCTCCCACACCGCGAACCCGATGAGCTTCAGCCCGTCGAGCGCGCCCTCGTTGAAGTGCAATTCGGCGTCGGCCAGCTTCCCTGGCGGGTTGCCCCTGTCGTTGCGGTTGATCTTGACGAGCATCTGCGGCCTCCCTGTTGGTGGCCCCACCCGTCGCCCGGGACGCTCGGCCGGAACGCGATGGTCCCGCGGGCGCTGGCGGTGCGAGGCGTTCGTGACCCACACGAGAGCAAGCGTCGTTCCCACCGGCCGGGATCGGGATCGGCGCGCTAAGCGACTGGCTCGTCGTGCGTTGGGCGCCGCGTTCCCGCGCCGGCCGACCGGCCGCCGCGGGGCGCCGCGCCGGATGCCAACGCCGGTTGCGCGGGCCGGGAACATGGCCTCCGAGTGTGCGCCCGTCGGGTTCGCCCGGGGCGGATCGACGGAGCCTGACGAAAACGGCGCGGATCCGTGTACGATTGCGCGATGGAGATCATCGGCATCGGCCTCGACGCGGCGGAGATTCCCCGCGTCGCCGACGTGATCGCGCGCCACGGAGAGCGTTTTCTGGCCAGGATCTTCACGAGCGCCGAGATCGCCTATTGCCAGGCCCGTCGTCACGCCGCCCAGCACTTCGCCGCGCGGTTCGCGGTGAAGGAGGCGGCGATGAAGGCGCTCGGGACGGGCTTCTCGCAGGGCGTCGTGTGGAAGGACATCGAGGTCGTCCGGCGCGACGGCCCTCCGCAACTCCAGTTGCACGGCGCCGCCGCCGCGCGCTTCGCGGCCCTGGGCGGACGCAGCTCGGCCATCACGATCACCCATACCGACACGCTGGCGATGGCCCATGTCATCTTGATGGGCGGGCGCTGAGAAACCGGCGACACCTGGGACACATGACCCTACTCGATGGATTCGCCTGGATGCGGCAGCCCTGGGGAACCGCCCTGCAGTCGGGGCCTCTCGCCGAGGTGGCCGACCATTTCTTCACCACCCGTCAACTCTGGTTGCAGGGCGAGAGCGAGGCGGCGGATTGGGTCAGCGTGGCCGCCACGGTCGGCGTTCCAGAACGCCGCCTGCTGAGGCTGAACCAGGTTCACGGCCGAGACGTGGTCGTCCACCGGGCGGGCGGGCACGGCGGCGACCCGGACGCGGGCGGTCCGACCGCGAGCCGCGAGCGCGGAGAGGGCGAAGCCTCGTGGCCGGCGGCCGACATCCTGGTGACCGACGACCCGACGGTGGCGCTGGCCGTCGTGGTGGCCGATTGCGTGCCGCTGCTCGTGGCCGACCCGCGGACCGGGGCCGTCGCCGCCGTCCATGCCGGCTGGCGGGGGACCGCGGCGGGCGCCGCGCCGGCCGCCGTGGCCGCCATGGCCCGCGAGTTCGGCGCGGAACCCCGGCACCTCGTCGTGGCGCAGGGCCCAAGCATCGGCCCCTGCTGCTACGTCGTCGGCGATGAGATCATCGACGCGTTCCGGGCGTCAGGATTCGCGGGTGAAATCGACAGGTGGTTTGCGCGCGACCAGGCCGGCACGCTCAGGCTCGACCTGTGGGCGGCCAACCGGGATCAGTTGCGGGCGTGCGGCGTGCGCGAGGGGGCGATTCACCAGGCGGGCCTGTGCACGGCCAGCCACCCGGAGTGGTTCGCGTCCTACCGCCGCGACGGCCCGGGGACGGGACGAATCGCGGCGGTCATCAGGAGCCGCGCCCCCCGGGCGGCCACACCCGGCTAACGGCCGTCCGCGCCGTCCATGGCCTCGTTGGCGAGTCGGTCGGCCTCGATGTTCATCTCGCGCCGCACGTGGGTGAAGCCGACGCGGGGGATGCGGGCCGCGAGCGCGCGCGCCTCCTTGAACAGCGGGAGGAGCCCCGCGTTCTTGACGCGGTAATCGCCGAGCATCTGCCGGACGAGGAGCTGGGAGTCGGACCTGATCTCGATCGACCGCACGCCGTGCTCGACCGCCCAGGTCAGCGCGGCGAGCAGCCCGCGGTACTCGGCCACGTTGTTGGTGGCGATGCCGATCGCGCCGTGCCACTCGTCGACCAGCGCGCCGTGGCCGTCCTCGATGCGCACGCCGAATCCGGCCGGGCCGGGATTGCCGCGGGACCCGCCGTCGATGTACGCCACCATCAGAGGCCGACCCCGTTCGCGCTGGCGGCCGGCACCGGGTCCTGCGGCGGGAAGTAGAGGATCCGATTGCAGCTCTCGCACTGGAAGATGATCTCGTTGCGACGGAGATCGTTGGCGACCTGCGGCCGGATCCGGACGTGGCAGGCGCTGCAGTAGCCGCCCCTGATCTCCACCACCGCCGAGCCCCGCCGCTCGCGCACGGTCTCGTAGGTCGCGAGCAGGCCCGGCGACACCTCGGCGGCCAGGCGCGCGCGGGCCGGCGTCGTCTCCTCCATCTGCCGTTCGAGCCGAGCGGTCTCCTCCTCGATCTGCTTCCGCTCGGCGGCGATCACGGCCTTGTCGGCCGCGAGCCTGGCCTCGGCGGCCTTTTCGGTGGCCGCCAGATCGTCGTGCGCCAGCATGCGCTCCAGGATCAGGTCCTCGAAACGCCGCACCTCGTTCTGCGCCGCCTCGATCTCCTTGAGCATGGCCGTGTATTCCTTGTTGGTCTTGACCTCCATGAGCTGGCCCTTGAACTTGCTCAGCCGGCCCTGGACCGTCGCGAGATCCTTCTCGACGGCGCGCCGCGCCACCTGGTTCTCCGTGACCTTCGCCCGCGCGGTTTCGAGCGCCGCGGTCGCCGAGGAGAGCCGGGCGTCGAGCGACTGGACGAGCGCCGGGTGCTCGGCGACGCGGCGGCGGGCCGCTTCGGCGGCCAGGTCGATCTGCTGGAGGCGGATGAGACGTTCGAGGTCAGCGTCCATGCGGTACTTGTCGATCAAATGAAAAAGGCCCCGCCGCGCGGAGCCTGGGTGTGGTGGCGCGCCTGTTGTCGAGGCGCCGGATGCGGCGTTTCCGACTGCGTGCGGCGTTTGGCGTGTCTGGCATGCTGGTGCTGGTGGGCCCACCAGGATTCGAACCTGGGACAGGCCGGTTATGAGCCGGCGGCTCTGACCGCTGAGCTATGGGCCCACGCCGATCCGGCGCCGATCGGTCGGCCGACCCCGGGCCGGCCAGCGACAAGTCTACCTCGTGCCGTCCCTGCGGCCAAAGAAAACCCGACCCGGCGGCCCGCGCCTCGCCTGCTGGCGGCACCGGAAGGAAAATCAGAAGCCCCTCCTTATAATAGGGCGACACGTCAGGGGATCCGGCGTTGAACGACCTTTCGCACGAACACGTCCACGGACGGTGGATGCCGGCCATCGCGGTCATGCTGAGCGCCGCGATGGAGATGCTCGACACCTCCGTCGTCAACGTCAGCCTGCGCCACATCGCCGGATCGCTCTCCGCCACCGTCGACGAAGCGACCTGGGTCCTCACCTCCTACATCGTCGCGAGCGCCATCATCCTCCCGATCAGCGGCTGGCTGGCCAGCTACTTCGGCCGCAAGCGCCTGCTGATGACCGTCGTCACCGGCTTCACGCTGTCGAGCCTGCTGTGCGGCATCGCCCCGACGCTCCCGGCCTTGATCTTCTTCCGCGTCGTGCAGGGGGTGACCGGCGGCGGGCTGGTGCCGCTGTCGCAGGCCGTGCTGCTCGAGGCCTTCCCGGTGGAGGAGCGGGGCAAGGCGATGGCGTTCTGGGGGCTCGGGATGATCGCCCTCCCGATCCTCGGGCCGACGATCGGCGGGTGGCTGACCGACACCTACTCGTGGCGCTGGGTGTTCTACGTGAACCTGCCCGTCGGCGCGATCAGCCTGGTGATGATGCACTACTTCATCACCGACCCGCCCTACATGCGCCGGGTCTCCAGGCACGTGGACGTGTGGGGGCTGGGCCTGCTCGCCGTCGGCATGGGCGCCTTCCAGATCATGCTCGACAAGGGGCAGGAGGACGACTGGTTCTCGTCGCGCTTCATCGTCGCTCTCCTCGTCGTCACCCTCGTCGGGCTGACGGCGTTCGTCGTGCGGGAGCTTCGCGCGCGCGAGCCGATCGTCGACTTCCACCTGTTTCGCTACGTGACGTTCACGACCGGGACGTTCATCGGCGGCGTGCTCGGCTTCGTGCTGTTCGGCAGCCTGGTGCTCCTGCCGCTGTTCATGCAGGAGCTGCTGGGCTTTTCGGCGTTGACGGCGGGGCTCTGGACCTCGCCGCGCGGGATCGGCACCGTCATATTCCTGCCGATTACCGGGATGCTGCTCGGCCGGCGGTGGGATCCGCGGATCCTCCTGATGAGCGGCCTTGCCCTGGCCAGCGTCGCGTTTTTCGGCTACGCCGGCCTCGATCTGTCCGCCGGCGGGACCGACTTCCTGTGGCCGCAGATCATCCAGGGCGCCGGCCTGGCCATGGTGTTCATCCCCCTGACGACGACCGCGATGGACCCGATCCCGCTCGAGGCGATGGGGTTTGCCACGGCCCTCTACAGCCTGATCCGCAACATGGGATCGAGCGTGGGGATCTCGTTTGTCACGAGCGAGCTGGCGCGGCGGACGCAGCTCCACCAGGCGAGGCTCGTGGAGGGGATCACGGCGTACAACCCGGGCGTCCAGCAGGCGACTTCAGCCATCGGAGACATGCTCGGGGGCGGGACCGCGGGCCGCACCCCGGAGGCCATGGGCGTCATCTACGGCCAGGTCGTCCGCCAGGCGTCGGTCATGAGCTTCCTCGACCTGTTCTACCTGCTGGGGATCCTGTTCCTGTTGATGATCCCGCTGGTGTGGGTGATGCGGCGGCCGCGGCAGAAGAAGGCGGGGCCGGGGGCCGGAGGCCAGGAGGCTTAGGGCTCAAGGCTCAAGGCTCAGGGCTCAAGCTAAGAGGCTCAAGGCTCAGGGCTCAAGGCTCAGGGCTCTGCGGAAAGACAGGGATGGTAATCTAGCCGTGGGAGGCCCAGTGAAATCCATGCGCCCGCGCGTCGTGCCGAGTGCCATCGCGTTTGTTCTCCTGGCCTCGGTCTTCTTGAGTGCGGCCCCGTCGCCGGCAGCCGAACCGCCGCTGATCCAGCCGGCGGACCTGGTGAACATTCTGAAGGCGACCAGCGGTCCCAAGCCGGTCATCCTCCAGGTCGGCTTCTATGTCCTGTACTTGCAGGCGCACATTCCGGGCTCCGAGTACGTCGGTCCGGCCTCGAGCCCGGACGGGCTCGCGATGCTCCGCAAGCGCGTCGAAGCGCTGCCGCGCGGGACACCCCTCGTGATTTACTGCGGGTGCTGCCCCTGGAATCAATGCCCCGTGATCCATCCCGCCTACGACGCGCTCCGCGGCATGGGGTTTACGAGCGTGAAGGCCCTCGACATCCCCCGCAACTTCGGGGTCGACTGGATGCAGAAGGGCTACCCGGTGGCGAGGGGCCGGTAGTGCCGCGGCGCGTGTCGGGGCCGGAACCGGCGTGAGGGGAATGAGGTGAAGATCCGAATCGCCGCCATCCTGGCGGCCTGTCTCACGGCCGGTGCCTGGCTGTCGCCGCCGTGCCAGGGCCAGACCGCGGCGCCGGCCATCGGCCAGCCCGCTCCGGTGTTCTCGCTGCAGGACGTGAGCGGGAAGGCGCTCGATCTCGCCGCGTATCGCGGCAAGGTGGTCCTGCTCGACTTCTGGGCCACCTGGTGCGCGCCCTGCCTGACCGAGATTCCTCATTTCGTCGATCTGCAGAAGAGGTACCGCGACCGGGGCGTCCAGATCATCGGCATCTCGCTCGACGACGAGGCGGCGCCGGTGCGCGCCTTCTACCAGAAGTTGAAGATGAACTATCCCGTGGCCATTGGCGACGCCAAGCTCGCCGAGCGCTACGGGGGAATCCTCGGCATGCCGGTGGCCTTCGTCATCGGGTGCGACGGCCGCATCCGGGCTCAGCATGCCGGCGAAACCGACGCGTCGGTGTTCGAGCGGGACATCGTGCCGCTGCTTCGCGAGTCGGCGTGCAGACCGACGACCCGAGCACGCTAGAGGGCTCTCGGCTTTGGGCTTTCGGCTCTCGGCGGAATCCGGCTCGCGGCTCACGACCTGCGGCTGCGCCACTCGCGCGACGTCGTCCGGCCTCGGTGCCGGTCAGGCGCCTGCGGACGCCTGCCGCAATTGCTGGTAGACCCCCAGGCGATCGGTAATCTGCCAGTGTCCGGTGAGCCGATTGCCTTCGAAGTAGTAGACCGTCGCGCCCGACATCCGGATCGGCTTTCCCGTCGCGGGAAACCCCGGGATGTCGCCCTTGTGCGTGCCGGCCCAGAGCCACGTCATCACGACCGCGTTCCCGTCGGCGAACAGTTCCTGGATGTCGAAGCGCTGATCCGGGAACGCCGCGCGCGAGATGGCCACGCGGTCCTGGTAGCCCGCGAGGTCGAGTTCGCGGCCTTCCCACGGGTCGCCCGGATCGTGATGAATCGTGTACCTCGCCGCGACGTACTTCTCCGACGCTGCGACGTGTCCCTCGCTCCACACTTCGCGGATGAACCGCGTGAGCGTGTCCTTGCGGTCCTCACCGATTGACAATCGTCAGCCCCGATTCCTCTGCGTCAGAACCGATTCCTCTGCGTCAGCCCCGATTCCTCTGCGTCAGAACCGATTCCTCTGCGTCAGTTCCGATTGACAGGCGTCAGTCCCGATTACGTTAAGTCCGTCCCTCGAGGAACGCCCGCAACTTCCGGCTCCGCGAGGGGTGCCGCAGCTTGCGGAGCGCCTTCGCCTCGATCTGCCGGATCCGCTCGCGGGTGACCGCGAAGTTCTGGCCGACCTCCTCGAGCGTGTGCTCGCTGCCGTCGCCCACGCCGAACCGCATCTTGATCACCTTCTCCTCGCGCGGCGTCAGCGTCTTCAGCACCGCCTCGGTCTGCTCGCGCAGGTTCAGGTTGATCACCGCGTCGGCCGGCGACACGACGCCGCGGTCCTCGATGAAGTCGCCCAGATGGCTGTCTTCCTCCTCCCCGATCGGCGTCTCGAGGGAGATCGGCTCCTGCGCGATCTTGAGGACCTTGCGGACCTTCGACACGGGGATGTCCATCCGTTTGGCGATCTCCTCGGAGGTCGGCTCGCGGCCGAGTTCCTGCACGAGCGACCGCGAGGTGCGGATGAGCTTGTTGATCGTCTCGATCATGTGGACCGGGATGCGGATGGTCCTCGCCTGGTCGGCGATCGCGCGCGTGATCGCCTGGCGGATCCACCAGGTCGCGTAGGTCGAGAACTTGTAGCCGCGGCGGTACTCGAACTTGTCGACCGCCTTCATCAGGCCGATGTTGCCTTCCTGGATCAGGTCGAGGAACTGGAGGCCGCGGTTGGTGTACTTCTTGGCGATCGAGACCACCAGCCGCAGGTTGGCCTCGACCAGCTCCTTCTTCGCCTGCTCGGCCTGCGCCTCGCCGCGTCGGATCGTGTCGAGCGTGCGCCGGAGCTGGTCCGGCGTTTCCTCGAGCTCGTCGGCCTGGCGCTTGACCTCGGCCTTGAACTCGCGCTGGCGCTGCGCCGTCGTCTTGCGGTCGTCCTCCTTGAGCTTGGCCTTCTTGGTCTTCGGGTTGAGCAGCCGCTCGAGGCCGTCCACCTCGCGCTGCAGCCGCTGGACGCGCTCCACCGACTCCTTGATGTCCTCGATCAGCCGCCGCTTGACCGACTCGGTGAACTCGATCGCCCGGATGAGCTGCGAGACCGCGATGCGCGCCCGCAGCGTCTTCCAGCGGGCGCGGCGGTACTTCCGCTTGTCCTTCTTCGGCGTCGCCGCGAGCTTCTGGAGCAGCTTGTCGTAGGTGCTGCGCGCCTTGCGGACGGCGTCGATCTGGTGCAGCACCTCGCGGGTGCGCTCGGCGATCCGCTCGTCGGTGATCTCCTCGTCGTTGAAGATCACCAGCTCGCGGATGCTGCGCTCGCGCGCCTTGAGGCGATCGCCCATCTCGATCACCTTCCGGGCGACGGTCGGCGTGCGCGAGATCGACTTGATGACGGCCAGCTTGCCGCGCTCGATCCGCTTGGCGATCTCGACCTCGCCCTCGCGGGTCAGCAGCGGCACGGTGCCCATCTCGCGCAGGTACATGCGGACGGGATCGTTGGTCTTGTCCAGGGCGCCGGGCGTCAGGTCGAGCTCGAGCTCCTCGCCGGCCTCCTGCTTGTCCTCGCGGTACTTCTGCTCGGAGTCGACGACCTCGATCCCTGCCGTGCCGAACGTGTTGAACAGGTCGTCGAGCTCGTCGGGCGAGGTGATGTCCGACCGCAGCAGGTCGTTCACCTCGTCGTAGAGCAGGTAGCCTTTCTCCTTGCCGATGGAGATCAGCTGCCGTACCTCGTCGTATTTATCCTCGATCGACAAGGGCAGTCCTCCTCGAAATCACGATGTTCACGCATCCGTCCCGATGTTCAGGCCATCCGGAGCCGGTCGATCTCCCGGCTCAGCTCCACCTTCCGCTGCAGCAGGTCCTCGAGCGGCTCGCCGCCGGCGTCTCCCGACTGGAGGCGCTCGATGTCGCGCTGCAGGCCGCCGCGCTCCCGCTCGAGGCGCATCAGCCTCAGCTCGCTCGCCGATTCGGCCGCCGGCACGGGTTGCTCGGCCACCGCGGCGATGCTGGTGACCAGCCGTGCCTCGTCACTATTTAGACGTGCGAGCAGCCCCGAAGGGACGTCTTCGGCCCCGCGGTCGTAGAGCCCCTGGGCGATTTCCAGGATCCCCCGCGTCAGCAGCATCTCGAAATCCTCCGCCGCCAGCCGCTCGAACGCCGTCCGCGCCCCGTCCTCGTCGTGGTACACGGCCCAGATCAGGCCCCGCTCGGCCGGCCGGATCTGCCCGAAGCTGGGCAGTTCCTTCGCCGTCAGCGTCGTCCGCCGGTCCACGGCCGCCTTCCGAATCTCGGCGCGCACGACATCCTCGGTGATGCGCGCCTTGTGCGCCAGCCGGTCGGCGAACTGGTCCCGGCCGGCGGCGTCCGGGATCTGCGCGGCGACGGGCAGCATCCGGTTCAGGAACTCCCGCCGCACCTCGTCGCTGCCGAAATCCCTCCCCTGGGCCGCCCGGTCGATCAGGTACTCGACATACGGCCGCGAGGCCTTGATGAGGTCCAGGTACGCGGCGACGCCGTTCTTCCTGATGAATCCGTCCGGGTCGTCGCCGGGCGGCAGCAGGGCGACGTTCACCAGGAAGCCCTCCTGCACCAGCAGCAGCGACGACCGCTCGGCCGCCCCCTGCCCGGCGGCGTCGGGATCGTAGCTGAGCACGACCTTCGAGGCGAACCGCCGCAGCAGGTGCGCCTGCTGCGGGGTCAGCGCCGTCCCGCACGAGGCGACCACCGTCAGCACGCCGGCCTGCAGCGCCAGCGCGAAATCGAAATACCCCTCGACCAGCACCGCGTAGCCGACGCGCCGGATGTCCGCCTTGGTCAGGTGCAGCCCGTAGAGCGTCCGGCCCTTCGAGTAGATCGGCGTCTCCGGCGAATTCAGGTACTTCGGCTGCTGGTCCGCCTCCATCGCACGGCCGCCGAAGGCGACCACCGATCCGCTGTCGCGACAGATGGGAATCATCAGCCGCCCGCGGAACCGATCGACCGTCTGCCTGTCCTCGCGCTGCACGACCAGGCCGCTCTTGACGAGCAGCGGGAGGTCGAACCCCTGCTTGACGAGCGCCGTCTTCAGCGCCTCGCGCGAGGGGAGCGCGAACCCGAGCCCGAGCCGCTCGATCGTCTCCCGGCCGATCCCGCGCGCCGCCAATTGCCGCCGCGCGGTGCCGCCCGCCGCGGAGGCCAGCTGCTCCCGGAACCGGGTTGCCGCCACCTCCTGGATCTTGAGCAGCGTCTCCCGCTCGACGCTGTCGCTCTCGTCGGCGCCGGCCGGCTCGGGCACCGTCATCCCGAACTTGCGCGCGATGAGCCGCACGGCGTCCTGGAAGCCGACCTTCTCCTGCAGCTCGACGAACTTGAACACGTCGCCGCCCGTCTGGCAGCCGAAGCAGTAGAAGAAGCCCTTGTCCGGGTTCACGTGGAACGACGGCGTCTTCTCGCCGTGGAACGGGCACAGCCCCTTCCACGTCGCCCCGGACTTCTTCAGCGGCACGTAGTCCTGCACGACCGCGACGATGTCGGCGCGGGCCCGCAGGTCGTCGATGAAGCTGTGCGGGACCAGGGCCACGCGCTATTCCTTCAATTCCACGACCGTCACGCCCCCGCCGCCCTTCTCGGGCGCCGCCGGCTGGTAGTTCGCCACCAGCGGGTGGTTCTTCAGGTACTCGGCGATCGCGCGCCGGAGCTGCCCGGTGCCGTACCCGTGAATCACCCGGATGGTGCGCTGGTCGCCCAGCAGCGTCGCGTCGAGGAACCGCTCGGTCCGGGCGAGGGCTTCTTCAACCGTGCAGCCGATCACGTTCAGGTCGGCCGTCGCCCCGTCCCCGCGCGGCTGCAGCTGCACGTTCACGTTGACGCGGCCCGCCGCGGGAGCGCCGCCGGCCTTGACCAGGACGCGCAAGTCGGCCACCCGGGCGCGCAGCCGCTTGCCCTGCATGTCGACCTCCGCGTCGTCGCCGTGGAGGGCGGCCAGGGTGCCCTCGAGCCCGAGGCCGGCCACCGCGACGCGGTCGCCCACCGACGGCCGCCCTTCGAGGGGCGTCGGCACCTCGGTGCGCGGGCTCTCTCCGCCGTGGAACCGGGCCGCCGCCGCCTCGACCGCGAGCCGCGCCTCGAGCCTCGCCGTCCCCGCGTCGCCGGTCGAGATCGCCGGCCCGTTGAGCGTCCGCTTGGCCATCTGCCGCTCGGCCTGCGCGGTCATCTCGGCCGCCTTCTTCTTGAGGTCGTCGATGACCTGGTCGATCTCGCGCCGCGCGTCGCGCAGCCGCTCGTCCAGCCGGTCCTCGGTCTTGCGGCGGATGGTCTCCTCGCGCTGCCGCAGCCCCTCTTCGCGGGCCTTCAGGCGCGACTCCGACTCGCCGAGCAGCTCGCGCTCGCGGGAGACGAGCCGGCGCTCGTGATCGAGGTCGTGCAGGTTCTGGTCGATCTTGGCCAGGTGCTCGGCCAGCCGCGCGTCGCGTTCGCTCAGGTTCTGGCGCGCCCTGGTCAGGATCGCGGCGCCGAGCCCGAGCCGGCCGGCGATCTCGAGCGCGAGGCTCCGGCCCGGCGACCCGTAGACCAGCCGGTAGCTGGGCGCGAACGACTCGGGGTCGAATCCGAACGCCGCCACCACCACGCCGGGCGTCGTCGTCGCGTAGGTCTTGACCGCCTCGCTGTGGCTCGTGCAGACGACCATCGCCCCGCGCGACTTGAAGTGGTCGACCACCGCCGTGGCCAGCGCGCCGCCCTCGCCCGGGTCGGTGCCCGAGCCCAGTTCGTCGAACAGCACCAGCGCCGGCAGCGCCAGCATCCGATCCATGCCGGCGATGTTGGTGACGTGCCAGGAGAAGGTGCTCAGGTTGGCGGCAATCGACTGCTCGTCCCCGATGTCGGCGAACACGCTGCGGAAGACCGGCAGCCGGGAGCCGGGCGCGGCCGGAATGTGCAGGCCGGTCTGGGCCATCAGCGCCAGCAGCCCGGTCGTCTTGAGCGCGACGGTCTTGCCGCCGGTGTTCGGGCCGGTGACGACGAGTACGTTGGCCGGCGGGGTCAGGAGGATATCCACCGGGACCGGCTCGGCGGCGCGCGCCACCCGGCCGGGCGCGGCGCTTCCGGCGACCGGCCGGCCCTCGCCGGTCGGCGGCACGGCTCCCTCGGGCCCCTCGGCCAGCTCGGAGACCTCGCCCGCCGCGGACAGCCGCTCGGCCACGGCGCGGATCAGCAGCGGGTGCCGGGCCGCCCGGAGTTCGATCCCGTCGTCGTTCGACATGACCGGCTCGACGCCGCCCACCACCTGCGAGAACCGCGCCTTCGCCTGCACGACATCCAGCTCGGTGGCCGCCTCCAGCGTCCGCTGGAGATCGAGCGCCCGGCGGCGGAACGCGTCGGTCAGGGCCAGGAGGATCCGGTGGACCTCCGCGGCCTCCTGCTCTTCGAGGGCGACGACGTCGTTGTTGATCTCGACCGTGCTGAGCGGTTCGAGATACAGGCTGGCGCCGCTCGCCGAGCTGCCGTGGATGATGCCCGGGATCGCCGACCGGTGCTCGGCGCGCACGACGAGCACGTACCGGCCGTTGCGGTCGGTGACGATCTGGTCCTGCAGGTAGCGGGACGTGTCGCGGCCGCGCAGGAACGACTCGAGCGTCGTCCGCAGCCGCGCGCGCTGCTTCCGGAGGCGATCCCTGATCGACCGGAGCTCGCCGCTCGCCTGGTCGTTGACCTCGCCGCCGGGATCGACCTTGTGACGGATGTCGGCGACTTCGGTCTTGAACGACGCGGCCGTGTCGACCAGCGACGCCATGAAGGGGTAGCTGCCCGCCGCGCGCTTGATGGCCGCGCGGGTCTCGTCGATCGAGTCGAGGAAGTCGGCGAGGCCGAGCAGCCGCAGCGGTTCGAGCGGACGGCCCTCGACGGCCAGGGCCGCGAGCGTGGCGCCGACATCGGCCGGCGCCTGCAGCGGGAAGAGCCCGCCGTCGGCGAGGTAGCGCGTGCCCTCGGTCGTCCCCCCGAGCGACTGGGCGACCCGGCGCGGGTCGGACTGCGGGCGCAGCGAGGCCAGGCGCTCCCGACCGAGCGGGGTCGCGGCGAAACTGCGCACGACCTCGACGATCCGATGAAACTCCAGGGCTTGCTGTGCAGCTCGCTGCATATAGGGGTTGGGGACCGATCTGAGGAAAGTCGGACTGCACATCCGTCTGCCGGCCGTTTCGGCAGAGGCAACCTCTTATGCTAGCACAGGATGGAATCTCACGATCGTGCGATCTCTGGAACTGGCAGCGGATCACGGCCGAAAGACGGGGACCGGCATTGCGGGCAGCGGAACGCGGCCGCCAGCCGCGAGCCTGTCTATAAGTGATTGATTAGACTCGCGATGGTCGCCGCGCCGAAGCCGTTGTCGATGTTGACCACCGAGACCCCGCTCGCGCAGCTGTTCAGCATCCCGAGCAGGGCCGCCACGCCGCCGAAACTGGCCCCATACCCGACGCTGGTGGGGACGGCGATGATCGGCACGTTCACCAGGCCGCCGATCACACTCGGCAGGGCCCCTTCCATGCCGGCGACGACCACGATCACGCGCGCCGCAGTGAGGCGATCGTGCGCGCTCAGCAGGCGGTGCAGGCCGGACACGCCGACGTCGTAGAGCCGCTCGACCTGGTTGCCCATCAGCTCGGCGGTGACGACGGCCTCTTCGGCGACGGAGCGGTCGGACGTGCCCGCCGCGGCGACCAGCACGAGCCCGCGTCCGGCCGAGATGTCCTTTTGTTGCAATGTGATAGCCCTTGCGTCCGGGTGGAACGTCGCGCCCGGCACCTCGGCCCTCACGGCGCCGAACGCCAGCTCATCGGTTCGCGTCACCAGCAGGGAATGGCCCCGGCTGACGATGCGCGAAGCGATGGCGGCGATTTGGGCCGGACTCTTGCCTGTACCGAGAATGACCTCGGGGAACCCCTGCCTCAGCGCCCGATGGTGGTCGATGCGCGCAAAGCCGAGGTCCTCGAATGGCAGCTCGCGCATGTACTCCATCAGGCGCCGCTCCGCCTCGGCGGCCGGCAGCGTACCGTGCGACACTTGTTCGAGGAGGTCGCGAAGGGGCGGCAGATTCATCAAAAGCTCCGGCGCCTCACGAAGACGGTTGGACCTGATGGGGCAAGGCGGTATAATCGACCGTTTCCTGTCGGCTGAGGCACCTTGACCCTATGACGGCCACCGAAACCCTGATCCTCGGGGCGTATTTCTTCATTCTGAGCATCCTGGCCGTCTACGGCTGGCATCGCTACTACCTTGTGTATCTTTACATGAAGCACAAGGGGGACAAAGTCGTGACGCCCGCCCCGCCCGAGGCCTGGCCTCCCGTCACGATCCAGCTCCCGCTCTTCAACGAGATGTACGTGGTGGACCGCCTGGTGGAGGCCGTCTGCCGGATGGACTATCCGAAGGACCAGCTCGAAGTTCAGATTCTCGACGACTCGACCGACGAAACGCAGGATATCGCCCGGCTGGCGGCGCAGCGGTACGCCGCCCAGGGCTTCGACGTCAAGTATATCCACCGCGACGACCGGGGCGGCTACAAGGCCGGCGCCCTCGACGCCGCGCTGAAGGTGGCGCGCGGCCGCTACGTGGCCATCTTCGACGCGGACTTCGTCCCCTCGGCCGACTTCCTGAAGCGGACGGTGCCCCACTTCGCCGACCCCAAGGTGGCCATGGTGCAGGCGCGCTGGACCCACCTGAACCAGGATTACTCGCTGCTGACCAAGGTGCAGTCGATCCTGCTCGACGCCCACTTCGTGCTCGAGCACGGCGGGCGCAACCGGTCGGGCCGCTTCTTCAATTTCAACGGGACGGCCGGCATCTGGCGGCCCGAGGCGATCGCCGACGGCGGCGGCTGGCAGCACGACACGCTCACCGAGGACCTCGACCTCAGCTACCGCACGCAGCTCAAGGGCTGGCGGTTCGTCTTCCTGCCGGACCTCGAGGCGCCGGCCGAGGTGCCCGTCGAGATGAACGCCTTCAAGTCGCAGCAGCACCGCTGGGCGAAGGGGTCCATCCAGACCTGCCTCAAGCTGCTGCCGCACATCCTCCGGTCCGACGCGCCGCTCGAGGTGAAGGCCGAGGCGTTCATGCACCTGACGGCCAACTTCAACTACCTGCTCATGGCCGCCCTGTGCCTGCTCATCTTCCCGTCGATGGTGATCCGGTACAACATGGGCTGGTACGAGATGCTGCTCATCGACGTGCCGCTCTTCTTCGCCGCGACGGCGTCGGTGGCCAACTTCTACATCGTCTCGCAGCGGGAACTGTACCCGCTCACCTGGAAGGCGCGGCTGAAGTACCTGCCGTTCCTGATGTCGATCGGCATCGGGCTGTCGGTCAACAACACCAAGGCGGTCGTCGAGGCGCTGCTCGACAAGAAGAGCGAGTTCGCCCGCACGCCGAAGTACGGCGTGGTGCAGCGCGACACCGACGAGTGGCAGTCGAAGAAGTACCGCCAGACCGTCGCCGTCCAGCCGCTCATCGAGCTGGCGCTCGGCCTCTACTTCACCTGGACGGTGTTCTACGCGCTGGCCAACGGCATCTACGCCACGGTGCCCTTCCTGATGCTGTTCCAGGTCGGCTTCCTCTACACCGGCGTCCTCTCGGTCGTCCAGCAGTTCGCCGGCGAGCACGTCGTGCTGAAGGCGGAAGTGGCGAAGTAGGGACGAGGAGCTAGGGGCGAGGGACGAGGGGACGGAAACCACCAGAGGCCAGGGGTGCGGTGGCGCTCCTGGTCTTTTCATTTCCGACGACGTCAACGGCCTCCCGGCTCCCGCGCTCTCGTCCCGCGCTCTCGTCCCTCGTCTCTCGTCCCTCGTCTCTCGTCCCTCGTCCCTCGTCCCTCGTCCCTCGTCCCTCGTCCCTCGTCCCTCGTCCCTCGTCCCTCGTCCCTATACTGCTATACTCAATAGCTCCCGATGGACCCTCGCTTCATCCGCAACTTCGCCGTCATCGCGCACATCGACCACGGCAAGTCGACGCTCGCCGACCGCTTCCTCGAGCTGACCGGGGCCGTGCAGTCGCGCGACATGGAGGCGCAGCTGCTCGACAGCATGGACCTCGAGCGGGAGCGGGGCATCACGATCAAGGCGCACCCGGTCCGCCTCACTTACGCCGCCGCCGACGGGAACAAGTACATCCTCAACCTGATCGACACGCCCGGCCACGTGGACTTCTCGTACGAGGTGACCCGGTCGCTGGCCGCGTGCGAGGGGGCGGTGCTGCTGGTCGACGCCGCGCAGGGGGTCGAGGCGCAGACGCTGGCCAACGCCTACCTGGCGGTCGACGACGGCCTCGAGATCGTGCCGGTCATCAACAAGATCGACCTGCCCGGGGCGCAGCCGGAAGAGACGCGCCGGCAGATCGAGGAGATCATCGGCCTCGACGCCACCCACGCGATCCTGGCCAGCGCCAAGGTGGGCACGGGCGTCAAGGAGGTGCTCGAAGCGATCGTGCACCTGCTGCCCCCGCCCGGCGGCGACGTCGGCGCCCCGCTCAAGGCGCTCATCTTCGACTCCTGGTACGACTCCTACCGCGGCGTCGTCATCGTCGTGCGCGTCATCGACGGCGTGGTCCGCCCGGGCATGAGGGTGCGCTTGATGGCCCTGGGCCAGGAGTACCTGATCGAAGAGGTGGGCGCGTTCACGCCCAAGGCGACGCCGCTCGACGAACTCGGCGTCGGCGAGGTCGGCTTCATCACGGCCGGCATCAAGCGGGTCGCCGACGCCAAGCTCGGCGACACGATCACCGAGGCGGTGCGGCCCACGACCGAGCCGTTCCCGGGGTTCAAGGAACTGAAGCCGATGGTGTTCGCGGGGCTCTACCCGGTCGAGGGCCACGAGTACCCGGAACTGCGCGACGCGCTCGAGAAGCTGCGGCTGAACGACGCGTCGTTCTTCTACGAGCCGGAGACGTCCGCCGCGCTCGGCTTCGGCTTCCGCTGCGGGTTCCTCGGCCTGCTGCACATGGAGATCGTCCAGGAGCGGCTCGAGCGCGAGTTCAACCAGGACCTGATCACCACCGCCCCCGGCGTGCTCTACCGCGTGACGACGACCGACGGCGAGGTGCACGAGGTGGACAGCCCGGCCAAGCTCCCCGACGCCGGGCGGATTCAGAAGCTCGAGGAGCCGGTCATCACCGCCATGATCCTGACGCCGGCCGAGCACGTCGGCGGCATCCTGACGCTCTGCCAGGAGAAGCGCGGCGTCCAGAAGACGCTGGAGTACCTGGCGAGCAACCGCGTCCTCATCACCTACGAGCTGCCGTTCAACGAGGTGGTCCTCGACTTCTACGACCGGCTGAAAACGATCTCGCGCGGGTACGCGTCGCTCGACTACCACGTGACGGGCTACTGGGAGTCGCGGCTGGTCAAGCTCGACATCCTCGTGAACGGCGACCCGGTGGACGCCCTGTCGATCATCGTGCACAGCGACTCGGCCTACCAGCGGGGCCGGACGCTGGCGAGCAAGATGCGGAGCCTGATCCCGCGGCAGATGTTCGAGGTGGCGATCCAGGCGGCCATCGGCAGCCGCATCATCGCGCGCGAGTCGGTCAAGGCGCTGCGCAAGAACGTCCTGGCCAAGTGCTACGGCGGCGACATCTCGCGCAAGCGCAAGCTGCTCGAGAAGCAGAAGGAAGGGAAGCGCCGGATGAAGCGGGTCGGGAAGGTGGAGATCCCGCAGGAAGCCTTCCTCGCGGTTCTCAAAGTCGACGCGGACGAGTAGGATTCAGGGATCGGGGATCGGGGAGTTGCGTGTGAAGAAACAGAAGACGACCTCGTCGAAACCGGCCGCCGTGCCGGCACCGGCCGCGCCTGGGCCCTATCGCAAGTCCACCGTCCGCGAGTACTTCGAATCGATTGTCATCGCGGTGATCCTCGCGCTCTTCATCCGGACGTTCGTCGTCCAGGCGTTCAAGATCCCCACCGGCTCGATGGAGAACAACCTGCTCATCGGCGACCACCTGCTGGTGAACAAGTTCGTGTTCGGGCCGTCGTTGAGCCCGTTCGAGCGGGCCCTGCTGCCCGAGCGGCCGATCCGGCGCGGCGACGTCATCGTGTTCAAGTATCCGGGGAACCTGGAGCGCGACTTCATCAAGCGCGTCATCGGGCTGCCAGGCGAGACGCTCGAGGTGAGGAACAAGCGCGTCTACATCAACGGCAAGCCGCTCGACGAGCCCTACGTGCACTTCCTCGAGCCGCCGCAGAGCCCGTCGGCGTACGCCGAGGTCACCTCCACCGACCTGCGGGAGCGGTACGGCCCGATCACGATTCCGGCCGGCAAGTACTTCATGATGGGCGACAACCGGGACAACTCCGAGGACAGCCGGTACTGGGGCCTGCTGCCGCAGGAGGACGTCAAGGGGCAGGCGGTGATGATCTACTGGTCCTACGAGTCGACGACCGAGGACTACGAGCAGACCGGGATCGGCGCCACCATCAAGGACCTGTATACCGTCGTCACCCAGTTCTTCACCCGGACGCGCTGGGGCCGGATGTTCCGCATCGTCCATTGAGGCGCGGGCGGGGCTAATCCCCGGGGCCGGATTGGCCGAGAAGCTGATAGACAGGGGTAATCTCGGAATCGGGTCGCGGGTGGTGTGCCATGATCAAGACGTTCATCAAGATCGCGCTGGCGCTTGTGGTGCTCCACGGCGCGTTCAGGATCGGCAACGCCTACTGGACGTTCTACCGGTTCGAGGATTCGCTCCAGGAACTGGCGCAGTTTGGCGACCGGAAGACCGAGCCGCAACTCTGCGACGCCGCCATGGACTCGGCGGCCAGCTACAGCGTCCCGATCGCGCCAGTCCAGCTCTTCGTCAGGCGAGGGTCCTCACCGCCCTACAACTGTCAGAACGGACCCACGGCGCCGGAGTTCGCTTCTCCGCAACCCGCGTCGCAGCTGACGATCACCGGCTCGTACACCGACCAGGTGCAGCTGTTGCCGGGTTACTTCCGTCCATGGGATTTCAAGCCGGACGTGAAGGTGTGGGTGCGCCCGTAAGAAGGCTCAGGGCTCAAGGCTCAGGGCTCAAGGAAAGACGGCTGGGGGCTCAAGGCTCAAGCCACGACGCGGCCCCGCTTGACGACGTGCCGGATGGCGGGGGCGCCCACGCGGATGAGATCCACGACTTCGCCGTCGATCACGACGGCGTCCATCAGCTTGCCCGGCTCCAGGCTGCCCGCCTCGGCGTCGCGGCCGATGGCGTAGGCGGCGTTGAGCGTCGCCCCCACGAGCGCCTCCTCGAGCGTCATGCCCATCGCGAAGCAGGCCAGCGTCATCACAAACGGCATCGACGGCGTGAAGCCGCCGCCGGGATTGAGGTCGGTGGCCAGCGCGACGGCGACGCCGCGCTCGATGAGCATGCGCGCCGGGGCGAAGCGACCGATCTTCAGGTAGAAGGCGGCCGCCGGCAACAGCGTGGCCACCACGCCGGACGCGGCCATCCTGTCGGCCGACGCCGGCGTCACGAACAACAGGTGATCGGCCGAGCGGGCGCCGACCGCCGAGGCGACGTCCGATCCCCCGCTGGCCGCGAGTTCATCGGCGTGGATGCGCGGCCTCAGCCCGTGCCTCGCGCCGGCCTCGAGGATGAGGCGCGACTCCTCGGGCGTGTACACGCCCGTTTCGCAGAAGACATCGCACCACCCGGCGAGGCCCTCGGCCGCCACGGCCGGGATCATCTCGCCGACCAGCAGATCGAGGTAGGCCTGGCGGCGCTCGCGGTACTCGACGGGGATTTCATGAGCGCCGAGGAAGGTGGCCACCAGGTCGATCGGCTGCCCGGCCGCGAGCCGCCTGACGGCGCGGAGCATCTTCAGCTCCGTCCCGGTCTCGAGCCCGTACCCGCTCTTGGCCTCGGCGGTCGTGGTGCCGCACCGCAGCATCTCGCCGAGCCGCTGGCGCGCCGAGTCGACGAGCGCGTCCTCCGACGCCTCGCGCGTGGCGCTCACCGTGCTGACGATACCGCCGCCGGAGGCCGCGATCTCGGCATAGGTGGCGCCGGCCAGGCGGCGGCGCAGCTCCTCGCGCCGATCGCCCGCGTAGACGACGTGCGTGTGGGGATCGACGAAACCCGGGACGACCGTGCCCCGTGCGGCGTCGAGCACGACCGCGCCGGGCGCCGCCTGCCCGTCCGCTCCGAACCCGTCCTCGGTTCCGACGTAGACAATCCGCCCGTCCCGGGACGCGACAAGGCCGGCGGGGACGGGAGTGATGACGTTCTGGGCGGCCCCGCGTCGCGGCGCGGGGCCCGCGCAGGTGACGACCTGGCGGGCGTTGCGGATGATGAAGTCGGCGGTGACTATGACGGTTCCTCGCCGTTTTGGTTCAGCAGGCGCTTCATGGCGGCGCCGGGCGTCTCGCCGACGGCCTGGGCCTGCGGCGTCGCCGGGGGCGCCGGCTCGGCCTGGGCCTGGCGCGGGCGGTGGAGCAGCACCTTGTCGTCGCGCTCCTTGAGTTCCTGCTCGCGCACGAACTCGAGGGCGTTGCGCAGGGTGGCGATCGTCGACTGCAGGCTGGTCTCGACATCGCGGCGCCGCAGCTTGAGGCTGTCGATCTCCCGCTGGACCTCCTCGACCCTCGCTTGCGACTTCTGGAGCACCAGTTCCGCGCGGGCCTCGGCCTCCTGCGTGACGCGCCGGGCCTCGAGCTCGGCGTGCTCGCGGATCTCGTCGGACAGGCGCTGGGCCGTCAGCAGCGTGTTGCGCAGGTTGCGCTCGTGCTCCCGGTGCTCGGCCACCACCGCTTCGACGCGTTCCAGCTCCTGGTGCATCCGATCGGTCTCGCGCAACGCCTGTTCGTAGTCGTCGGCCACTTCACTGAGCAGCGCGTCCACCTCGTTGCGATCGTAGCCGCGCATGGCGACCCGCAGTTTGGCCTGTCTCAGGTCGAGCGGGGTGACCTTCATGATTTCGCTCCTCTGCCGCCGGCTCCGCGGGGACACCCGGGGCGCACGCATCCGGCGATTAGTGTATCGTCCGATCCGCCGCCGGGCTTCAGGCGCGGCCTCAGCGCGGGCGCGGGCCGAAGATGGCGGTGCCAACCCGCACCATCGTAGCACCTTCCTCGACGGCCACTTCGAAATCGTGGCTCATGCCCATCGAGAGCTCGCGGAGCAGGACGGCGGGCACGCCGCCGTCACAGAGCTGGTCACGCAACTCCCGGAGCTGGCGAAAGTACGGGCGCACGGCCTCGGGGTCCTCGAGAAACGGCGGCAGCAGCATGAGGCCGGCCAGGCGGACGGCCCGGGCCCGGCGGGCGCGATCGACGAGGTCCCGTACCGCGTCGAGGGCGGCGCCGTGCTTGGTCGGCTCCCCGGCCAGATCGACCTGCACGAGGACCTCCGGGCTCCGGCCGGCGTCGGCCGCAGCCCGGTCCACCGCCTCGAGCAAATCGACGCCGTCGATCGAATGGATGCAGGCGAAGCTCGCGGCCGCCCTCCGCGCCTTGTTCGACTGGAGATGGCCGATGAGATGCCAGCGGAGAGGGAGGTCGGCGGTTTCGCCGATCTTGGCCAGCGCCTCCTGCACGCGGTTCTCGCCGAAGTCGATCTGGCCGGCGGCGGACGCCGCGCGCACGTCACCCGCAGGGTACGTCTTCGAGACGGCGATGAGCCGCACTTCGTCCGGCCGGCGGCCTGCGCGGCGGGCGGCGCGGGCCATCCGCTCGCGGATGTCGGACAGGCGGGCGGCCAGTTCGGTGTCGAGCGTTCCCGTCCCTACTTCTTGAGCTGCGCGAGCAGGGCCTTCGCCTGCGCGGCGTACTGGCCGTCCGGGGCCACCTGCAGGTAGGACTCGAACTCGGCCAGCGCCTCGGGCATCTTGCCGAGGTTGATCAAGCACATCCCGAGCTGGTAGTGCGAGTTGGCGTGCTTCGGGTCCACCTTCAGCGCCTCTTCGAACGCCTTCTTCGCGTCCTCGGCCTTCCCGGCGTTCCAGGCGATGACGCCCTGGTTATAGAGCGCGTCCACGCCGACACCCGCGCCCGAGCCGCCGCTGGCCACCGCCAGCGACGCCGCCTTCTGGCTGGCCGCCTGCGCGTCGTCGAACTTCTTCTGCGCGTTGTAGACGGTCGCCAGGCCGTTGTACGCCTCGACGTAATCGGGCTTCAGCTCGATGGCCTTCTTGAACGCCTCCTCGGCCTTCGGGTAGTCCTTCTTCTGCGCCTCGGCGTAGCCGATGTTGTAGTAGCAGTCGAAGCACGACGGGATCAACCCCGCGGCCTGATTGAACTTCCCAATCGCCCCGTCGTGGTCGCCCGAACGGCTCGCGACCACGCCTTCTTCGAACAGCTGCTTGACGGCCGCCACCTTCGCCATCTCTTCCTTGCTCGGGCCCGATGCGCCCGCGCCCAGCTGGAACTTGACCTCGGTGGGATCGCCGAGCTTCACGCGGGCGTCGAACGACTGCGACCCGACCTTGTCTTTGTCCGCGGTGACCTTGTAGTTGCCGGGGGTCAGGCCGATCTGGGTGTACTCGCCCTTCTTGTTGGTCTTGGTCGTGAACACCCGGCCGCCGCCGTCCTTGTACTCGATGGTAATCTTCGCGCCCTCGACGGGCTGGCCCTTGACATCGATCACCTGGCCCTTGACCATCCCGGTCGACTGGGCGGCTGCGGGCAGCGCGAGGGCGAACGCGACGAACACGACACAGGCCAGGAGCAGTACGCGCCGGCCGGTAAGTACGGCTGACATCACAATCCTCCGTGAGGTAGAGATAAGGCTAGTAGGATGGCGGTGGGGGTACCGTCGCGCCTAGTCTACACCGAAAGCCGGGCCCCCCCAAACCCTTGTTGCCGCCCTTGTTGCCGCCGCTCGCCGACACCAAGTGCACATTCCGCGCCAGCCCGGCCTGAACGGTTCGGCCCGTGATCGCCGGGTCAGTGCGCGAAGAACCGTCCAATATCGTCCAGCTTGGATACCACTGGCGCGGGCGGCAGCGCCGCGAGGAACCTGGAGCCGTAGCCCTTGGACCGGATGCGGGGATCGAGCACGGCCAGGACGCCTCGGTCCCGTCGATGGCGAATGAGGCGGCCGAGCCCCTGTTCGAGCGTCAGGATGGCGAGCGGGAGCTGGTATTGCTCGAACGCGTTGTCCCCCCGGGCGTTGATCGCCTCGATGCGCGCCGCGGTCACCGGTTCGGCGGGCGAGGCAAACGGCAGCTTGTCGATGATCACGCAGCTCAGCGCCTCGCCGACCACGTCCACGCCCTGCCAGAAGCTCGACGTGGCCAGCAGCACGGCGTTGCCGAGCGACCGGAACTGCCGCAACAGCACGGATCGCGGTGCGCGGCCCTGCACGAGCACCGGGTAATCGAGGACCGAGGCGAGGTCCCGCTCCACCTCTCGCAGCATGGAGTAGCTCGTGAAGAGCACGAAGGCCCGCCCCTCGGTTCTCGTCAGGATTTCGAGAATCTCCCGGCTCGCCGCCCCGGCGAACGCCGGGGAGCGCGGGTCGGGCATCCCAAGCGGCAGGTAGAGGATGGCCTGCTCCTGGTAGCAGAACTCGGAGGGCAGCGTGATCTCGTCGGCGTCGCGCACGCCGAGCCGGCTGCGCACGTAGTCGAACGATCCCGCCACGCTCAGCGTCGCCGACGTCAGCACCGTCGCCTGCATGCGGTCGAGCAGCAGCTCTCGCACGATCGACGACACGTCGATGGGCGACGCGCGGAGGAAGACGCCGCGGCCCCTCGCCTCGAGGTAGTAGACGTAGTCCGGGTCGCCGGCCCGCAGCAGCATCTGCAGCTCGTCGCGGATCTCCCCCGCGCGGCGGCCAACGGTGGCCACGTCCTCCCCGGCCTCCGGGGCCAGGGCCGCGACGCCCTGCAGGCCGTCGAGCGCACCCGCGAGCTCCGCCCCGTGACCCTGCGCGTCGGCCAGCATCTCGGCCGTGACCCGCAGGCGTTCGGGGAGCGACCCGGAGGCGGGACGACCCGCGGCGGCCGCGGCCGCCGCGCCCACCTGCCGCAGGGCGGCGAAAAAGAGCACGGCCCGATCCCGGACGTGGTCGAGCGCCCGTCGCATCTCGGCCGCGTCGCCCCGAAAGGCCCCGCCGGCCACGACGCGTTCGGCGTCCCGCACCAGGTCCTCGAACCGGTAAGTGCTGACGGTCAGGCCGAAGTACTGCGTCGCGACGTCCTCGAGCTGGTGCGCCTCGTCGATCACGGCGATGTGACACTCGGGGATCACCTCGCCGTACGCGTTCTGACGGACCGACGCGTCGGCGCACAACAGGTGGTGGTTGACGATGACGAGATCGGATTCCGCGGCGCGCTCCCGCATGCGCGTGATGAAGCAGTCGCGGTAGCGCGGGCACTCCGACCCGATGCAGTTCTCGGACGTCGCCGAGAGCTCGGGCCAGATCGCGAGGTCCTCGGGCAGGTCCTCGAGTTCCGCGCGGTCGCCGGTGTCGGTGCGCGCGGACCACTCCGCAATGGCGGCGACCGCGTCCGGGTCCGCGAAGGCCATCGACATCGGGTTGTCGCGGAGCTGGTCGAAGCGGTGGAGGCACAGGTAGTTGCCCCGCCCCTTCATGTACGTCGCCCGGAACGGGACGCCGAGCGAAGCCTCCAGCACGGGGAGGTCCTTGGTGAAGATCTGTTCCTGGAGCGTCTTGGTGCCGGTGGACACCAGCACGCGCCGCCCGCTCAGGATCGCGGGGACGAGGTAGGCGATCGTCTTGCCGGTTCCCGTGCCGGCCTCGGCGAGCAGAACCCGGCCGCTCTCGATGGTCTGGGCCACCGCGACAGCCATGGCCTGCTGACCCGGGCGCGATTCGAACTCCGGCACGGCCTGCGCGAGCGGCCCGCCCTCGGCGAACACTCGAGCGACGGCCGCCGACAGGCTCCCCGCGCCGGCCGCACCGACCCTGCCGTCAGACATCCGCGTGCGTGTTCTCGAGCGCCGTGATCTTGTCGACGCGGCGCTGGTGGCGGCCGCCGTCGAATGGCGTGTCGAGGAAGGTCCGCACGATGCCGAGCGCGAGATCGGCGGGCGTGATCCGGGCGCCGAGCGTCAGGATGTTGGCGTCGTTGTGGGCGCGGCTGAGCCGCGCCGCCTCCAGGCTCTCGGCCGACGCGGCGCGAATGCCGTGCACCTTGTTGGCGGCGATGGACATGCCGATCCCGGTCCCGCAGATGAGGATCCCGCGGTCGTTCGCCCCAGAGGCCACGCGCCGGGCCACGGCCGCCGCATAGTCGGGATAGTCCACCGAGGCTTCGCTCGTCGTCCCGAGGTCGTCCACCTGGACGCCCGACCCCGCCAGGTGCGACTTGATGAGCTCTTTGAGCTGGTAGCCGGCGTGATCCGATCCAATGGCAATGCGCACCTGGAGATTGTACAGGAACCTGGGGTCGGGGATCGGGGATCAGGGATCGGGGATCGGGGACGAGGGACGAGGGACGGGGGACGAGGGACGAGGGAGGGACGGGGAGCCCCGAGCCGGACACCGCCGAAAGCCGAAAGCCCAGAGCCGAGAGCCGACTGTCCAGATAGCGCGGGGCTTCAGCCCTGCGCTAAGCTAGCCCGATGCATCCCTCCGTCGTCATCGCGCCGCGCGCCGAGCAGCGAATCGAGGCCGGACACCTCTGGATCTACCGGAGCGACGTGCTCGAGGTGCGCGCGGACCCGGGGGACGTCGTCACCGTCCAGGGCCCACGGGGCCGGACCGTGGGGCAGGCGCTTTACAGCGACCGGTCGCTCATCGCGCTGCGCCTGCTGTCGCACGAGGCCGAGCCGGTGGACGAGGCGTTCTGGCGCCGGCGCCTCGAGCAGGCGATCGGCTACCGGGCCAGGCTGGCCATCGACGCCACCGCCTACCGCCTCGTCCACGCGGAGGGCGACCTGCTGCCGTCGCTGATCGTCGATCGGTACGGTGACTACCTGGTCCTGCAGTCGCTGTCGCAGGGCGCCGAGCGGGTGCTGCCGACGGTGACGAGGCTGCTGGTCGAGTTGATCGCGCCGCGCGGGATCCTCGCGCGCAACGACGTCAAGGTGCGGGCGCTCGAGGGGCTCGAGCCGCGCGTCGAGGTCCTGCACGGCGACGTCCCGGCCTCGATCACCGTGCGCGAGGGCCCGATCGAGTACGACGTGGACCCGTGGAAGGGCCAGAAGACCGGGCTGTTCCTCGACCAGCGCGAGAACCGCGTGGCGGCGGCGGACTACGCCCGGGGCCGGATGCTCGACTGCTTCAGCTACCAGGGGGGCTTCGCGATGCGGCTCGCGGCCCGCTGCGAGGAGGTGACCGCCGTCGACATCTCGGGGGACGCCGTGGCGCGGATTGCCGCCAACGCGGCGCGCAACGGCTTGCCGCAGATCCACGCGTGCGAAGCGAACGTGTTCGACGAGCTCCACCGGCTGGAGCGGGAGGGCGAGCGGTTCGACACGATCGTCCTCGACCCGCCCGCCTTCGCCAAGAACAAGGCCTCGGTCCCGCGGGCCCTCTCCGGCTACCGCGACATCAACCTTCGCGCGCTTCGCCTGTTGAACCCCGGCGGCACGCTCGTCACCTGCAGCTGCTCCTACAACGTGGACGAGGCGACGTTCGGCCAGGTCGTCCACGAGGCCGCCGCCGATGCGATGGCGCACGTGAACGTGGTCGAGAAGCGGATGCAGGCCCGCGACCACCCGGTGCTGCTCGGCGTGCCCGAGTCGTACTACCTCAAGTGCTTCATCCTGCGCCGGCTGACGTAGGCGCCCGCCGCCCGTTTCGCCCCACTGTGGCAGTCGTGCCTGGGCGGGGCGGCGTGTCCGCGAGCCGACTGCGCCAGGATGCCAGGTAATTCCCGGTTTTCAGCCAAGGCCCTGTTGGTACGCGACTTGATAGGTGGTAGGTCGAGCGGCCGAATTGTCGGCCCCTGCACGACAAGAGGGACTGAGCATGAAACTCGTGACGCGTGCCCTGATGTTCGCGGCGGCGGCACTGCTGGTGGCCCAGACGGCGACGTTCGCCCAGGCCACGAAGGCGGCGACCACGGCCGGCAGAAGCCGGCGGCCACGGCGGCGCAGAAGCCGGCCGTGCCGGCCAAGGCCGAGACCGCCAAGGCGGCGGAGAAGGCCGAACTGGTCGACCTCAACACGGCGACCAAGGAGCAGTTGGTTGCCCTGCCCGGCATCGGCGAGGCCTATGCGCAGAAGATCATCGACGGCCGCCCTTACACCGGGAAGGGCCAGCTCGTGTCGAAGAAGATCGTGCCGCAGGCCACCTATGCCAAGATCAAGGCGCTGGTAATCGCCAAGCAGGCGCCGGGGAAGGCCGAACCGGCGAAGCCCGTGAAGAGGTAGTCGCTCACCGCCGATATCGGCCAGTGGTCGGGGCCTCACGCCGGCTGCCCCGACCACCGACCGACAGGCATCAGTTTGCGATTCCTCTGCGAAGGCGCCGATTCCTCTGCGCAGCCCCCGATTCCTCTGCGCAGCCCCCGATTCCTCATCGAAGGAATCGATTCCTCATCGAAGCCCCCGATTACTTCTTCAGGTATCCCTCGAACAGCCTGAAGATCCTCTTGTACTCGTCCGCCCAGCTCGTCTCCTCGGTGAAGCTGTGATCCTCGACCGGGTAGGGCGCCACCGACCAGCTCTCCTTCCTGAGCTCGATGAGCCGCTGCATCAGGCGGACGGTGTCCTGGTAGAACACGTTGGTGTCCACCATCCCGTGGCAGATGAGCAACTGGTTCTTGAGCCCCTCGGCGAAGTAGATCGGTGAACTGCGCTTGTAGGCCGCGAGGTTGGTCTGCGGCAGGCCGAGAATGGGCGCGGTGTAGCTGTTGTTGTAATGCGCCCAGTCGGCCACCGGCCGCAGGGCGGCGCCGGCCGCGAACACGTCCGGCGTCGTGAACAGCGCCATCAGGGTCATGAACCCGCCGTAGCTGCCGCCGTAGATCCCGATCCGCCTCGCGTCCACTCCCTCGGTCGCCACCAGGAACTTCGCGCCGTCCACCACGTCGTCGAGGTCCTTGCCGCCCATGTGCTCGTAGATCCCCGTGCGCCAGTCGCGGCCGTAGCCCGAGCTGGCCCGGTAGTCGGGCGCGAGCACCACGTAGCCGCGCGAGGCCAGGAGGTGGTTGAACATGTGCTCGCGGTAGTAGCTGCCCGACCAGTACTTGTGCGCGTACTGCAGGTAGCCGGCGCCGTGGATGAACAGCACCGCGGGGTGCCGCGGGTCGCGCCGGGCGCCGATCATCTCGGGCGTGTAGAGGCGGGCGTAGACCATCTGTCCGTCGCGCGCCTTGTAAGTGATGACCTTCGGCTCGATCCACTTGAACGCCAGGTACTGGGCCGTCGGCGTCGTCGTCACCTGCGTCGCCTTGGCGCCGGCGGCGAAGGGCATCACGAAGATCTCGGGCGGCCGGTTGATGGTGGAGAAAAGATCCACCAGCGTCTTCTCGTCGGGCGAGACGATGACCTCGTGGCCGCCGGTCGTCGTGGTGATGCGCGTGAACGCTCCGCCATCGACCGGGATGGAGTAGAAGTGGTGCTCGCCCGGGTGCACCTCGCTCGCCGTGAAGTACACCTTCGTGCGGTCGCCGGACAGCCGCGCGCTGGAGATCTCCCACTTGCCGCTCGTCAGCGCCCTGGGCGCCGGCTTGTCGGAGGTGACGTCGAGCGTCCACAGGTGCATCCAGCCGTCGCGTTCGGCGAGGTAGATGACGCGCTTGTTGTCGGGGAGCCACGTGACGGCGCCGCCGCCGAAGGGCCCGCCGCCAAACCCGCCGCCGCCCGTGCCGCTCGACACCACGGCCTCGCGGATCCAGGCATCGTCGTGCAGGTTGTCGAGCGAGGCGGCCTTGCCGGTCGCCGGGTCGACGGTGACCAGCCAGCGGTCGTGGTAGTCGTCGGACCTCACCGACGCGAGGCACCGGCTGCCGTCGTCGGAGCACTCGGGCAGGCTCCAGTCCACCAGCCGGGGCTTCGCCGCGTCGCCGGGCTTGGCGGGCTTCTCGTTGCCGGCGAACGCCGACGCGTCGGCCCAGGTCGTCTTGTTGCCCTTGAGATCGAGAACGGCCAGCAGCCGGTGCGCCTGCGAGTCGCCGACGTCGCTGCGGCCGTTGATCATCTCTGGGTAGGCCGATTCGGTGACGTAGTTCGGCACATCCTGGTTGCGCGCGGCCACCTCCGGCCGCTCGGTCACCGCGATGAACACGTAGCGCTCGTCCGACGAGAGCAGCATGTCGGTGACCGCCTGTCGCGGCGCGGGCGTGAAGCGGGCGATCGGTTCGGCCGGCGCGCCGCCGCCCATCCCCGCAAAGCCGCCGCGTCCGCCGCGGCCGGTTCCCGCCCCGCCGCGCTGACGCTGCTCGGCCTCGCGCCGGAGGTGCTCGATGAGCGCCAGCTCCTCCTGGCGGAGCACGCGCTGGGACTCGGTCACCTGTGTCTGGTCGAGGCCACCGCGCGCACCCTGCGCGCCTGTCTGGGCCTGGCCGCGCTGGCCGGTTCCGCCCCCGGCGCCACGCCCGCCGCCCGCGCCGGCCGCAGCCGCTTCACCAGCCGCCGCCGCGACGTCGGTCAGCTGCACTTCGGCCGGCCCCGCCGCCGAGCCGTCGAGCGTCATCAGGAACAGGTTGCCGTCGCGCACGAAGGTCACCGCCGTGTCGCCGCGCGCCCACCGCGGGTTCGACTCGATCGCGGCCGTCTTCATCAGCTGCCGCCGCGCGCCGGTGGCGACGTCAAAGACGGCGATGTTGCCGCCCTCGGCGACGAGCATGCGCCTTCGTGCGCGGTCGAACCGCCCCGTCGGCGCCGTCGGCAGCGCGCGCGCCTCCTCGGCCGAGAGTTGCTTGAGGCCTGTGCCGTCGCGATTGACGACGTAGCTGCTCGCGCGGTCCTCGCCCGGCTTCTGCCAGGAGAAGACGATCTGCGACGAGTCGGGCAGGAAACGCACGCCGGTTGGCGCGTTGCCGACCAGCTTGGTGCCGCTCATGATGCTGTCGACCGACAGCGTGAAAGGCGCGGCTTTCGCCGGTGCGGCCTTGGCTGCGGCGGCAGGCCTGGCCGCCGTGTCCTTCGGGACAGGCTGCTGCGCGTGGAGGAACCACGTGCCGGCAGCGCAGAGGATCGAGCAGACAGTCAGGAATCGACGCATACGGTACCTCGACAAAACACGTTTATCTCGCCACCTTGATCATCACCACGTCGTGGCTCGGCACCCGGGCCGAGAACGTGCCCTTCACGACTCCCAGATCCTTCTTCGTCCAGAGATCGCGGACCGTGAGGTCGGCGTCGAACGGCAGGCCGAGCTCCTGCCACGACACGGCCATCGGCGCCTCCGCCCGGCCCCGGTTGAGCAGCACCACCACGCGGGCATCGCCCGCCAGGGTCTTCACCCACACCTCCAGGTCGCCGTCCTTGCGGATCCGGCGCCCCTGCTGCAGAGCGTCCTGGTCAACCGCGATGACGTCCTTGTTGGTCAGGATGTCGCGGATCTCCGGTGTCATGCTGCGGATGTCGTTGCCCGCCAACAGCGGGGCCGACAGCAGGCACCACAGGCTGAAGTGCGCGCGGTACTCGGCGACGGTCATGCCTCCGTTGCCGACCTCCAGCATGTCGGGGTCGTTCCAGCCGCCCGGGCCCGCGTACTTCTCGAGGCCGACCTGCAGGTCGAGCAGCCGCGTGAAGCTCGTCCAGCGATCCTGGATGTCGCCGGTGGTCCGCCAGATGTGTGCGACGCCGCGCGCCCAGGTCCACGGCTTGCTCGTGCCCCACTCGCACATGCTGAAGAGGATCGGCCGGCCGGCTGCCTTCAGCGCGTCGCGCATCGTCGGGTAGGCGATCTTCGGGTCGACGCCGTCGGTGCTGCACCAGTCGAACTTCAGGTAGTCGACGCCCCAGGCGGCGTACTGGCGCGCGTCCTCGACCTCGAACCCGTTGCTGCCGGGCCGGCCCTCGCACGTCTTCGCCCCCGCGTCGGAGTAGAGGCCGAACTTCAGCCCCTTCGAGTGCACGTAGTCGGCCAGCGCCTTCATGCCGCTCTTGAACCGCTCGGGATCCGGGACGATGGTGCCGTTCCTGTCGCGCCCGACCTGCCAGCAGTCGTCGATGACGATGTACTGGTAGCCGGCGTCCTTCATGCCGGAGGAGACCATCGCGTCGGCGACCTCGCGGACGAGTGTCTCGCTGACGTTGCAGCCGAACTTGTTCCAGCTGTTCCACCCCATGGGCGGCGTGCGGGCGATGTCCATCCAGGCGGTCCGGTCCTGGGCCGCGGCGGCGGCGGGCAGCGCGATGGCGACGATCAGCAGGCCGAGCGATCGGCGGATGAACGGCGATGTCATGGCAGCGTCCTCCCCGGCGGGGGAATGTATCACAGAGCATGTAATCGGAGGACGGGCGGGTCAATCGGGGGCCTCGATGAGGGATCGGAACTGACGCCGGTCAATCGGGGGCTTCGATGAGCGATCGGCACTGACGCCGGTCAATCGGGGGCTTCGATGAGGGATCGGGTTGGCGCCCGGCCGAACCCCCTTGACATTCTAAATAAGTAGTACTATTTTAATAGTATATGAGACCCGCCAGCGTGACGTTGACGCCCCAGGAACTCGAGCTGATGAAGATCGTCTGGCAGAAGCGCCAGGCGACCGTGCGCGACGTCTACGAGACGCTTGCTCGAGCGGCGCCGGGTCGCCTACACCACGGTGATGACGGTGATGCGGGTGCTGCGAGCGCAAGGGCTACGTGAAGGCGAAGCGCGAGGACCGTGCTTACGTCTACCGGCCGACGCGGCCCGAGCAGCCAGGTGCGTGCGCTCGATGGTCCGCGAGTTCGTCGACCGCGTCTTCGGCGGGTCCGCGCAGCCGATGCTGGTGCACCTCATCGAGGACCGCAAGCTGTCGCCCGAGGAACTCGAGGAGATCGAGCGTCTCATCCGCGAGGCCGAGTGATGAACGCCCTCGCCTCGGCCAACCTCGTCGCGTGGGCCCTTCAGGCCGGCGTGCTCGTGGCGGTGGCCGCGCCGCTTCCGCGGCTGCTCGGCGTCTGGTCGCCGCGCGTGCGGGCGGCGATCTGGCGGACGGTGCTCGTCGCGAGCCTCACGCTTCCCCTGCTCCAGCCCTGGGCCATCAGGCCCACCCCGCCGCCCGCCGCCGCGATGATGGATGCGGCGGCGTCGGCGACCGCCGTCGCGGGCGCACCGCCGGGCGCCGTGCCGCGGGCGCTCGTCCCGGCATCGGTTCCCGCGCGGTTTGGGTGGCCGTCGCCGGTCGCGCTGGCGGTGGTGCTCACCACGGGCGTGCTGCTTCGCCTGGGCTGGCTGGCGCTCGGACTGTTCACGCTCAGACGCCTGCGACGGTCGGCGCGCCCGCTCGAGCCGCGTCCCCGGTCGATCGTGCGCGCGGCGGAAATGGCCTGCGCCGACGCCGAGTTCCTGGTGTCCGCCACGGCCAGCCGGCCGGTCACCTGCGGAATTCGCCGACCCGTCGTACTCGTCCCGCGGAACTTCGAGCAGTTCCCCGGGGAGGAGCAGACGGCCATCGCGTGTCACGAGCTGCTGCACGTCCGCCGCGCCGACTGGGCCTGGAACGTCGCCGACGAAGTGACGCGGGCCGTGTTCTGGTTCCACCCCGGCGTCTGGTGGCTCATCAACGAGATTCAACTGGCGCGCGAACAACTGGTCGATCGGGAAGTCGTCCGCCGCCTCGGCGCCAGGCAGCCGTACCTGCAGGCGCTCCTGCGTATCGCCAGGCCCGTTCCCCGCCTGGTCCTGACCCCGGCGTCCCTGTTCCTGAAACGCGCCCACCTGAAACAGCGGGTGGCGCTGCTCGTCAAGGAGGGTTCCATGTCGAAGGCCCGTATTGCGTCCGCCGTCCTCATCATGGCGACCGTCGTCTTCACCGTCGGCCGCCTGGCGGTCGCGGCTGTTCCGCTGCAGCGAGCCGGCGAACCGCAGCCCGTCGCGAGCGCCGCGGCGCCGGACGTGGCGCTGGCGCAGCAGCAGTCGAGGCCTGGCGTGATGCCCCAGCAGGCCGCGGAGGCCGCATGGCATCCCGAGGCTGTCCGCGTCGGCGGCGACATCAAACCGCCGGAGAAGGTCGTGGACGTCAAGCCGGTCTATCCGGCGGCGGCGCAGGCGGCGAGGGTGCAGGGCGTGGTGCTCTGCGGCATCCTCGTCGGGACCGACGGCAAGGTCGAGGACGTGCGCGTGCTGCGGTCGATTCCCCTCCTCGACCAGGCGGCCCTGGACGCCGTGCGGCGGTGGGAGTTCTCGCCGACGCTCAGGAACGGCACCCCGATCCCGGTGGTGTTCACCGTCACCGTGAACTTCAGGCTCTCGGCAACCGGTCCATCGGCCCGGCTGGAAGCGACAGCGAAGTGGCATCCCGAGGCCGTCCGCATCGGCGGCGACATCAAGCCGCCGGTCAAGACCCTCGATGTCCGGCCCGTCTACCCCGAGCTGGCGAAGGAGGTGAAGGTCCAGGGCGTGGTGATCTGTGACGTCCTCGTCGGAGCCGACGGCAAGGTCGAGGACGCGCGCGTGCTGCGGTCGATTCCCCTCCTCGACCAGGCGGCCCTGGACGCCGTGCGGCAATGGGAGTTCTCCCCGACGCTCCAGAACGGCAACCCGATCCCGGTCGCGTTCACCGTCAGCGTGCGTTTCGTGCTCCCGACCTCCGGTGTGCTCGGCCGGGACGAGACGATGACCGACTGGCCTCCCGAGGCCGTTCGCGTCGGCGGCGACATCAAGGCGCCAACGAAGGTTGTGGATGTCCGGCCGGTCTACCCCGAGGCGGCGCAACAGGCGAAGGTCCAGGGCGTCGTCATCTGCGAGATCCTCGTCGGGCCCGACGGCAAGGTGAAGGATGCCAAGGTCCTGCGCTCGGTCCCGCTGCTCGACCAGGCCGCGCTCGACGCGGTCCGGCAGTGGGAGTTCTCCCCGACGCTCCAGAACGGCAGCCCGATCCCGGTCGTCTTCACCGTCACGGTGAACTTCCTGCTCGACTAGCTGGCCGAGCCGCCCCGGTTGCGTGTACCCTGTGAGGTTGAACCGAACGTTCATGCACAAGGAGCGCGCGATGGCGAAGAAGTCAACCAAGGGCGGTCACGACCTGGCGATGGAGCGGCTGGCCGACGCGATCGAGTCACTCGATGAGGCCCAGGCGCTGCTGGCGGGCGAGGCCGAGGCGTCGGAGTTCTGGATCGGAATCATCTTCTCGGCGCAGACCTCGCTGCAGCTGGTCGCCGAGATGGCCAAGGAAGCGGAGAAGGAGGCGGCGCGCCCGTCGCGGCGCCGCAAGGCGGCCGCGCGGAAGCGGCGGTAGGGGCCGGCCCGCCGGGCCGGGCGGCTCAGTCGATTCCCGGTTCGTGCTTGGCGGGCGGCGCCGCGGCCGGGTTGGGCACGATCTGGATCAGCGTCCTGAAGCGCGCGGGCTCGCCCGCCGGCTTCGGATTCGGGTAGCCCGCCATCCCGCCCCACGTGTAGTCCTTCACCGTGACGCTCGGCGGGAAGGCCATGGTCTCTTCGCGGTACTTCCCGATGTCGAACATCTGCGTGGCGGGCTGGTCGAACACCAGCTCGCCGCGCATCCTGAGCGTCGTCTTGTACCACGCCACCACGTCGTCAAACGACGCGTCGGCGCCGAACAGGTAATAGCGCTGGCCGCTGCCCGCGTCGAACGATCCGAGGAACACCATCTTCGGGTAGAAGGGCGCGCCGAGGGAGACCTCGGTGGGGGCCTGCTCGGGCGCCGCTGGAGCCGGGGCCTGGGCGGCGGGCTGTGCGGCGGCCGGTGGCGACTGCGCGCCCGCCGGCGCGGCGGCGGCGAAGACGAGCAGAAGAGCGGCGAAGATCAGGGCGGCTGACTGGCTCCTCATCCGACGATTATGAAACAGATTGCCGTCCTTGGCGAGACGCGCCAGCCGGTCCGTGACTGGCGACTCGCGACTGGCGGCCCGCCACAGCGTGACGCCGCCGTCCTTCGACGTTGCTCAGGGCGGCCCTGAGCGCGCCCGAAGGGCCGCAAGTCGCAGGGCGCAGGTCGCCTGCCTGATGCGAGAGCGCCTGACTTGTAGGATACTGAGCGTCTATGGCGAACGGTATGAAGACCGCACTCCTCCTCGGATTGTTGAGCGCGCTCGTCCTGCTCATCGGCGAATCGCTGGGCGGGGCGAACGGGCTGGTGATGGCGTTCGGGTTCGCCGTCCTGATGAACTTCGCGTCCTACTGGTTCTCCGACAAGATCGTGCTGAGGATGTACCGCGCGCAGCCGGTCGGTCCCGACCACGTGCTCTACCGCGTGACCGAGCGGCTGGCGCAGCGCGCCGGCCTGCCGATGCCGAAGGTCTACGTCATCCCCGACCCGTCGCCGAACGCCTTCGCGACCGGGCGCAACCCGGCGCACGCGGCCGTGGCGGCGACGGAGGGAATCCTGCGCATGCTCGGCGAGAACGAGCTCGAGGGGGTGATCGCCCACGAGCTGTCGCACGTGAAGCACCGTGACATCCTCATCAGCTCGGTGGCCGCGACCATGGGCGCCGCCATCATGATGATCGCGCGGATGGCGCAGTTCGCCGCCTTCTTCGGCGGCGGTCGCGACGACGACAACCGCGGCAACCCGATCGCGTTGCTGATGACGATGATCCTCGCGCCGGTGGCGGCGATGATGATCCAGGCGGCCATCTCCCGCTCGCGCGAGTTCGCCGCCGACGCCGGCGCCGCCCAACTGGTCGGCAGCCCCTACGGCCTGGTGGACGCGCTCAAGAAGATCGAGGTCGGGGTCGCGCGGGTGCCGCTCGACGCCAACCCGGCGACCGCTCACATGTTCATCATGAAGCCGTTCTCGGGCGCCGGCGTGCTCTCGCTCTTCAGCACCCATCCGCCGACCGAGGCGCGCATCCAGGCGCTGCTGCACACGGCGTGAGGCGCAGGGCTGAAGCCCTGCGCTATCTGGTGGAGCTGAAGCCCTGCGCTATCTGATCCCACCGAAGCCCTGCGCTATCGGAGCTGGAAATTGTCCCTCACGTTCAGCGGATAGCGCACGGCTTTAGCCGTGCGCCTCGCCTCCGCCCCGTCCGAGATCAGGACCGCCAGAACGTCAGGACCGGCAGCCGGCCGGCCGTGAGCAGCGCCGCAAGGAAGAGCACGAGGTAGAACAGGGCCGGCACCCAGGGCCGGTCGAGGCGATCGACCAGCCGCCGCAGCCAGCCGAACCGGCGGACGGCCGCGACGGCGCCCGCGGCGCCGAGGATGAAGTAGACGGGGAACAGGTACCGGTCGGCCTTCCGCCCGGCCAGCGAGAACCCGGCGGTCAGCAGCAGGCTCGACGCCACGGCGAACCACGCGCCCTGACAGGCCGGAGACTGGAGCCGGTTCAGCGCCTCTCGGCCGCGTCGCCGCCACGGCCACGCGTCGCCGCTCCTCACGGCGCGCCAGGCGATCAGGCCCGCGAACAGGCTCCACGGGAACGCGTACCACACGATCCGCCCGAGGTACCACACGGTCGTGTAGGGCACCGCCCACCACGACATCGTGACCGCCAGCGCGTCAGGCGGGACCTGGCGGCTTCGATAGACGGCGAGAAACGAGCGGCCGGTAGCCTGCAGGTACTCGGCGTCGTAGCCCCACGCGACGAGCGCGGCGACGACCGGCATGAGGCCGACCACCGTCAGCGCGCGCCACGCGGGCGGCGCGCCGGCCGCCTGCCTGGCCCTCGCGACGAGCCAGATGGCGCACGTCACGGGCACGATCAGCGCGAACACCCCCTTGACCAGCAGGACGACGCAGAGGCCGGCCAGCATGCCCAGCGTCCAGATCGGCCGGGCGCGCGCCCGCTCGGTCGAATACACCGCCAGCAGCAAACCCGCGAGCACGGCGTACTCGTGGTTCGCGCGGATGCGGAAGACGAACGCGATCGGCAGCAGCTGCAGCATCCACGCGAGCGCCCGTGCCTCGGATGGATCGACGAAGACGCGGGCGAGCAGGACGATGAGCGCGAGGCTGGCCGCCTGGTAGACGACGTTCACCGCGTAGGCGGCCTGGTCGGCGGGGAAGCCCAGGCGCGCGAGCGCCGCCGGCGCGAGGAAGATGCCGACCGGGTGCTCGTAATACGGCGCGTCGAAGCCCCAGAGCCCCCACCACTCCGGCGCGATCCAGCGGTCGACCGGCTGCTGGCTGAGGCGCGCGGCGATGCCCGCGTACAGGCGCGAGTCCGGGTCGCGCGTCGTGTACCGCGTCAGCCCGAGGAGGACGATCGACACCAGCACCACACCCGTCCAGGCCAGCACGGCCGCGCGGACGCCGCTCGCGTGCGTCATGGTCGCCACCCCCGTGGGGACCGGTTTACAACAGATAGGCGAGTGCGAATCCGACTTGCGCGACGAACATCATCCGGTACATGTGCGCCCAGGAGACGTGATTCTCTTCGACGGCGAGGTCCTCGGGCCGACGAAGCATCAGGTAGCAGACGTAGACGCCGTAGAGGGTCATCACCGCGCCGAGCGTCTGGAGCAGCCAGAAGCGGCCGGTGAGAATCCCGGTCCACGCGCCGACCGGGATCAGCAGGAACGGGACGACGAACGACGGCGAGATCATCCAGGCCGCGCGCCGGACGCCGAACTGGATCGGCAGCGTGCGGCAGCCTCCGCGCGCGTCCCCCTCCATGTCCGCAAAGTCCTTCGTCGTCGTCGCGCCCAGCAGGAACAGCCCGAAGATCGTGCCGATGAACCAGGGCTCGACGCCCATCACCGTCTTGACCGACGACCAGCCCGCAACCTTGAGCAGCGCGCCTCGAGGGATGGCGACCGTCAGGTTGGCCCAGAGGCCGAGGCGCTTGGTGCGGAACGGCGGCACCGAGTAGAGCGTCGTGATGATCGTGGCCGCCACCACCAGCCAGAAGCACTCGTGCCTCCCGCCGGGTGCAATGACCCAGGCCAGCAGCCACGCGGCGGCGAAGGCGGCGATCGTGAACGCCCACGCGTCGCGGATCGTCATCCGCCCGCTCGGCAGCGGGCGCCCGGGCTTGTTCACCGCGTCGATGTCGAGGTCGTAGATCTGGTTCAGGCCGTTCGAGGCGGCGTTGAGCGTGGCGGCCATCACGGCGCCGACGAGCGGGTAGATGAGGAGCCACACGCTCCACGGCTCGCGCGGCGCCGCGCCGATCGCCGTCGCCCCGCCCGACGCCATCCCCAGCGCCGGGGCGAACAGCGTGAACGGCCGGGCGAACTCCAGGTAGAGTCCGGCTCGCGAGCGGGGGCTCATCGCGCCACCAGCCAGGCCAGCGCGACGGCGAACGCCGCCGACAGGGCCGTGTTGATGAAGTTGAGCATATCGTTGTCGAGCGTTCCGGACGCCTCGAGCGTCGAGCCGAGCGAGCTCTCCACGAACGACCCCGCGGTCGCCGCGATCGTGACACACCAGAGGCCGCTTTCCTTGACGAGACCGAGCGCCATCGCGAGCGCCGCGAGGGCGAGGGCGGCGATCACGCCGGCCCCGGTCCCCTCGAGCGACACCGCGCCGGACGTGCCGGCCCGCACGCGCGTCAAGGCCGGGAACAGGTAGGTGCGCGCGCCCCACGCCTTGCCGATCTCGCTGGCCACCGTGTCGCTGGCGCCGGCCACCAGCGCCGCCGTCATGGCCAGCAGCGCCCCCTCGCGATAGGGCGAGATCGCCGCGAGGATGGCGGCGAACGCGGCGAGCCCCGTGTTGGCCACGGCGTTGCCGGGCCCGCGACGCCCGCCGCGCGATTCCGCGATGCCGAGCACCGATTTCCTCTTGAGGCCGAGCCGCGTCGAGGCCGTGGCGGCCAGGAACGACGCGAACAGCAGCGCCCACCCGGCCGGCCCCGCCCCCGCGAACACCGCGATCCCGATCGCGGCGCCGACCACCGCGCCCGAAGGGGTCACGGTGCCAGCCCGCCAGCCGAGCGCGGCGACGGGCACGTTGACCAGGGCGGCGTACGCCAGCGCCGGCGGCAGCGCGGCGCGCGCGCCCGCCCACGACGCGCCGTCGACGAGCGCGAGGCCGCCGAGCACGATGGCCGCCGTGATCGGCACCGAGATGTTGTCGTCGAGCCGCACGCGGATCGACTCGACGCCGGCGGCGGCGACGGCCGCCAGCGCCGGGGCGGCCAGCGTGAACAGCATCGGCGGCGCGGGCGAGACGGCCGGCCTCGTCCACCAGGCCAGCGCGGCGCCGGCCACCGCGCCGGCGACGATGAAGGCCGCGGACCCGGCGATCGTCTTGTCCGGGTTCCACCGGATGGGCCGGCTCTTCACGCGCGTGCCGACCAGCGTCGCCGCGCCGTCGCCGAACGCCATGATGCCCCACGCCGCCGCCACGATGTCCGGGCGCCGGGGGAACGCGACGATCAGCAGGAGGACCGACAGCGGGTAGAACAGGATGCCGAGCGGGTAGCCTCGCGCCGCGTCGCCGGGCCGGTACAGCGACGGCGCGGCCGACGCGCGGCAGCACGAACAGGTTGAACAGGAACGCGGCCGCCGCGCACGCGGCCGCCTGCCACCAGGTGAGCACCCGCAGCAGCAGGGCGAACGACGCCATCGCCATGTGCAGCGTCTGACGCCGGGATTCCGAGAAGGTGTTCACGCCGTGTGCTCCGGGGGCCGCGGCCCGCTCCGGCCGCCGCCAAGTTGGTCCACGACGCGAGCGATCCCGTCGTCGAGCGGCGTGATGCGGTAGCCGAGGTCGCCGACGGCGGCCGAGCTGTCCATCGCCCAGTCGTGCGCGAGGATTCTCGCCGTGCCGGCCGTGAGCCGCGGCGGCCGGCCCGTCAGTCTCGCCCCCAGTTCCCCGGCCGCCCCGACGACGGCGGCGAGCGCGGCCGGGATGCGGCGGGGCAGAGGACGCCCGGTCAGTTCGCGCACGATCTCGAAGACGCGCATCTGCGGCGCGTTCTCACCGCCGAGCCGGTAGGTCGCGCCCGGCCGTCCGCATTCCATCGCGGCGACGTGCCCTCGCGCCACGTCCTCGATCCACGCGTACGACCACACACGGTCCGCGCCCACGACGCCCGGCAGCCGTCCGCTCAGGTGATCGGACACCATCGCGCCCACCAGGTTGCCCTCGGTCCGCGCGCCCGGGCCGTAGATGACCCCGGGATAGACCCTGACGATCGGCGCACCGGCCGCAGCGGCGTCGGCCGCCACACGGTCGGCCGCCACTTTCGTCCGCTGGTAGTCGTTCCAGCACGCCGGCGCCGACGCGCCGGTCGGCGGCAGCGCGAGGAACGACGACGTGCAGACGATGCGCCGGATCCCGGCGGATCGCGCGGCGTCGAGGACCCGTCGCAGGCCCCCGACGTTGACGTCGTCGAACTCCTGGCGGCGCCGTCGCCACACGCCGACCAGCGCCGCCGAATGGCAGATGGCGTCGCACCCGCCGGCCGCGCGCGCGACCGCGTCGGGGTCCCTCACGTCGCCGTCGACCTTCTCTCCCGGCACGCCGCTCGAGGTCGCGTGCCGCGAGAATGCCACGGTATCGTATCCGCCGGCGCGGAAGGCCGCGACCAGGGCCCGCCCGAGGTAGCCGCTCGCGCCGGTGATGAGCACTCGCATCAGGATGAAGCCGCCTCGGCGGCCGGCGCCTGGTGTCAGGGTTCGCGTTCGCGCTATCGACTGTCGTACTGCCGGGAATAGTAGGCTCTGAAGGCCGGATCGCCCTGCTTGATCGGCCGCCACCACCACTCGTTCTGCCGGTACCAGGAAATCGTCTCGCCCAGGCCGGCCGCGAAGTCGACCTGCGGGCGCCAGCCCAGGCCGCCGAGCTTCGTCGTGTCCAGGCAGTAGCGGCGATCGTGGCCGGGGCGATCGGCCACCGGCCGGATCAGATCCTCGGGCCGGTTCAGCCCCGCCAGGATCCGCCTGGTCAGGTCGAGGTTGGTGACCTCGTTGCCGCCGCCGATGTTGTACACCTCGCCCGGCTCGCCGCGCTCGATCACCAGGTCCAGCGCCCGGCAGTGATCCGCCACGTGCAGCCAGTCGCGCACGTTCAGGCCGTCGCCGTAGAGCGGCAGGGCCTCGCTGTCGATGGCGTTGGTGACAAACAGCGGGATCACCTTCTCGGGAAACTGGTACGGGCCGTAGTTGTTCGACGCCCGCGTGACGATCACCGGCACCCCGTAGGTGGCGAAGTAGCTGTAGGCGAGCCGGTCGGCGCCCGCCTTGCTCGCGGCGTAGGGATTGCGTGGCCTCAGCTCGTCAGTCTCCCGGCTGGCGCCGGTCGGCACGGTGCCATACACCTCGTCGGTCGAGATCTGGACGAACCGGCGCAGCCCCGCGGCCTCGCGCGCGGCCTCGAGCAGCACGAAGGTCCCGAACACGTCGGTGCGGATGAAGTCGCCGGCGGCCAGGATGGACCGATCGACGTGCGTCTCGGCCGCGAAGTGCACGACGAGGTTCGCCCGCGCCACCAGCGGCCGGACCACCGCCGCGTCGGTGATGTCTCCGCGCACGAACTGGTGCCGCGGGTCGTCCACGACGTCGTGCAGGTTCTCGAGGCGGCCCGCGTAGGTCAGCTTGTCGAGCGTGGTGACCCGCCAGTCGGGATGGGCCGCCAGCGCGTGGCGCACGAAGTTGCTGCCGATGAATCCCGCGCCGCCGGTGACCAGGACCTCAACCATCGCGTCGGCTCCAATCGTAAGGGAGGGTGCCGTGGGGATCGAGCCGGAACTCGTCGGGGTCGTCGCGGTCGTAGGGCTCGGTCGGCACGTTCACGACCAGCGCCAGGGTGTCGCCGACGCACTTCCAGCCGTGGTAGACGAGATTCGGCACCTGCACCAGCGTCGGCCGCTGCGACCCGATGAAGAACTCGTTGACCGCCCCCTCGGTGGGCGACCCGGGCCGCGTATCGACCAGCACGAGCTTCACCATGCCGAGGACGCAGGCGAAGGTGTCGGTCTGCACCTTGTGATAGTGCCAGGCCTTCACGACGCCGGGATAGGTGGCCGTGACGTAGACCTGCCCGAACCTGGTGAACATCTCGCCGTCGTCGGCGCGGAGGATTTCCATCAGCCAGCCGCGCTCGTCGGGCACGACGGCGAGTGCCTTGGTCTTCACGCCCGCGATGCGCGGGCTGCGCGCGGCGTGCGCGTACGCCTTCGGTTCGGTCATAGAGACTCCTTCACCACCGGATGCCGACCTCGGAGTTGTCGCCCAGCATGAACCGGTACGCGGAGGGCTTCACCGGCTCGCGGTAGATGCGGACGTTCTTCCCGATCAGGCTGTCCTCGACGCGGTTCTGCAGGTCGCTGATCACGCTGCCCTCGAGGACGATGCTGTGCTCGATCTCGGCGTCGCGCACCTCGACGTCGTTCATGATCGACGTGAACGGCCCGATGTAGGCGTGCGTGATGCGGGCGCGGGCGCCGATGATGACCGGCCCCCGGACCACCGACCGCTCGACGACCGCCCCGGCCTCGATGACCACCTTGCCCTCGATGCGCGAGGCCGCGTCGACGGTCCCCTCGATCCGCCGCGAGAGCGTGTCGAGGATCAGGCGGTTCGCCTCGAGCATGTCCTCGAGCTTCCCGGTGTCCTTCCACCAGCCATCGACGATGTGCGGGCGCACCTCGAGGCCGTGGTCGATCAGGTCCTGGATGGCGTCGGTGATCTCCAGCTCGTTCCGCGCGCTGGGCCGGATTCGCTTGACCGACTCGAAGATCTCCGGGCCGAACATGTAGACGCCGACCAGGGCGAGATCGCTCGGCGGGGCCGTCGGCTTCTCGACCAGCCGGACGACCTTGCCGTCCCGCAACTCGGCGACGCCGAACATCTGGGGGTCCGGGACCCGGGTCAGCAGGATCTGCGCCGCCGGCCGCAGGGCCGCGAACTCCTCGACCAGGGGGCGGATCCCCTTGTTCAGCAGGTTGTCGCCGAGGTACATCACGAACGGCTCGCGCCCGAGGTACGGCTCGCTCACCAGCACCGCGTGCGCCAGGCCGCGCGGCGCGTCCTGCTCGATGTAGGTCACCTCGAGGCCCCACCGGGACCCGTCGCCCACCGCGGCCCGGATCTCCGAGGCCGTGTCGCCGACCACGACGCCGACCTGGCGGATGCCGGCGTCGGCCAGGGCTTCGAGGCCGTAGAAGAGCACCGGCTTGTTGGCCACCGGCACGAGCTGCTTGGCGCTCGTGTAAGTGAGCGGGCGGAGCCGCGTGCCCTTCCCCCCGCTCAGGATCAGTCCTTTCATGTCCGCTCCTTGCCGCTACTGCATCGGCGTGCCGCCACCGCCGCCGCCGAGGGCGCCGAAGAAGTTCGAGAACGTGCCGAGGCCCGCCAGCGTGAAGGTGAAGTTGAACCGGCGGTCGCTGCCCAGGCCGGAGAGCACGCCCGTCTGGCCGAAGCTGTAGGTCTGGTACTCGACCGCGAACCCGCAGCACTGCGCGTTGTAGTACCCCATGATCCGGCTCGTCAACATCGTCGAGCGGCCGATGTCGTAGTTGAAGCTGTAGCTGCCCCCCACGCGGTTGTCGTCCGACTTGAGCGTCACCGTGCCGTTCAAGAAGCGGTCGCGCTGGGGCACGCTGGCGAGCGCGCTCGTCAGCCGCTCGCTGTACCCGGCCGTCAGGCGCAGCCAGCTGCGCAGGGTCGCCTGCCCGTCGGCGGCCATGCTCTGGATTCCCGCCTGGCGCTGATCGTACTCCAGCTTGAAGCTGCCGTTGAGCTGGTCTGTGGGGGTGGCCCGCACCGTGAGGCGGACGGGGGAGCGGTGGCTCGGCGGAAGGCCCGAGAAGCTGGTCGAGTAGTTGGAGTCGTAGAGGCTGGCCTGCGGGTTCGAGTAGTAGGTCTGCGAGAGGACCACGCTGAACATCTCCCTGGCGTCCGAGGTCGCTCCCGTCTTCCGCTTCGCCATGACGCGGTTGGTCACGCCGTAGTCGGCCTGCGTGTTGCCGCCGAGGATGTAGTCGGTGCCGTCGAGCTGCACGATTCGGTTGAAGTTGCCGATCGCCGTCACGTGCTGCACGTTCAGGTACGGCTCGATCGAGTGCTTCCACTTCTCCGCGAAGCTGCTCTCCGGGGTGCTCCACACCCGGGTGAAGACCGGTCCCGTGATGCGCGACTCGGCGTTGAAATACGATCGCCCGAGCGGGTCGTCGACGACCGCCCCGCTGCCGTCCGGCGACAGGCTGCGCGTCCAGTAGGTGCCCCGCCACGAGACCGAGGAGTTGACGGTCAGGAACGACCATCTCGTGAAGGGGAACCGGATGGTCGGCATCAGGTCGGCGCGCTTCAGCCCGCGGTTGGTGATCGTGCCGGCCGACTTGGTCTCGCGCGTGAGCGTGACGTACTCGCTGTTCATCGAGAAGTAGAGCGGCGTCCCGAACAGGGGCCGCTCGTTGCGGGTGAGCGTGACGCGCGGCGTGCCGCCGGTGACCGTCGAGTCGTTGGCGTCCGAGAAGTACTCGGTCCGATCGTACTGGCCGTTGACGGTGAACCCGGCCAGGTTGCCGGTGAGGCTGCCGCTGTAGGTGCGCGTGCTGTTCGAGGCGTCGTAGATGTTGGTGTTGTACGCCTGCTGGACCGTGAGGCTGGTGAAGTAGTCGACGCTCGCGCGGGCCGACCAGTGGCCCGCGAGCGCCTGCGCCGCGTTCGCCTGCACCCGGTAGCTCAAGGCGCCGGGAATCTGGCTGGACGAGCCGTCGGTGTTCTGGATCGTGGACGCGTGCTCGCTGAGCCGGTAGAACTTCACGAAGCCCGACGAGCCCGGGGCCGAGGCGTACCGGTATTCGGCGCCCATGCCGTTGCCGCGGCTCGAGAACCAGTCGTCGACCAGCGTGAGGTCCCGGCTGCGGTCGATCGCCCAGAAGAAGGCGTTGCTCAGCGAGTAGCCGCGGTATGTCGACGTGCCGTAGGTCGGCATCAGGAACCCAGTGGCCCGGTCGTCCTTCGTGATCGGGTAGTAGACGGCGGGCAGGTAGAAGACCGGGACCCCCTTGGCCTCCATCACCGCGTTTCTGAGCAGGGCGTAGTGATCGAGGCGGAGCGTGACCGTTCGGGCGGTGATCTGCCACCGCGGCGTCGGCTGCACGCACGTCGTGAACCCGCCGTGGGTGATGCGGTACCGGTCGGGGCCGATCTTCTCGATCGTGTCGCCGTAGAAGTAGGCGTCGGGCTCCTGCCCGCCCATCGGGCTCTTCTTCGCCTTGTTGGTGATGACGGCGAACCCGCTCGCGTTGTAGAAGGTGCCCAGGCGGGTCTCGGCGTTGAACTCGGCCCGGTCGGCCGTGATCTGGGCGTCGCGCTGCCGAAACGTCACGTTGCCGGTCAGCACCACCCGGTGGGTGTCGGTCCAGATCTCGGCCTGGTCGGCGAACAGCACCAAGTCCCCGCGCCGGCACTCGACCGCCCCGGACAGCTTGATGTGGTTCTTCTCGACCTGGACGGCAGTCCACTGCTGGCAGGCTTCGAACCCGGTGTCGGGAGCGGCCGTCTGCCGGGCCAGGGCCGGCGCGACCGTGGCCGCGAGGAGGCCCGCGACCAGCACCGCGAGGCGGACCGGAGTTCCCGAGGAAGGAAGACGCATGCCCGTGCCAGGGTGGCCGACGACTGTCGGTTGCTGAGAACGCCGAGAGAATATCACGTGTTCGACCGGAGCCGGGCGAGCACCTCTCCCACGAGGAAGATCGAGCCGGCCGCGCAGATCGTCGGGGAGTGCCGCCACGCCGACTCGAGCGCGGCGCCCGGGTCGTCTTCGACTTCGAGCGGGCCGCGCCACCCGGCGCGGGCAGCGGCCTCCGCCAGGGCGGCCGCAGGCAGGGCCCGGTCGGTCTTCGGGCGGGTGAGCACCAGGTGCGTGGCCGCCGGGAGCAGGGGGCCGAGCGTGCCGCCGACGTCCTTGTCCTTCATGATGCCGAAGACGATCGGCAGGCCGTCGGGGTGGACCTCGCGCAGGTAGTCGGCGAGCACGCGCGCCCCGGCCGGGTTGTGGGCCGAGTCGCAGAGCACCGTCCGCCCGTCCGGGCCGGCCACCAGGTCGAGACGACCCGGCCACCGCGTGTCGGTGACGGCGGCCGCGACGGCGCCCGCCGGCACGGGCGTTCCGCACGACTCGAGCTGCTCGAGCAGCCGCACCGCCGTCACCGCGTTGCGCACCTGGTGACGGCCGCCGAGCGACAGCCGGAGCGTCCCGTAGTCGCGGACCGGCGTGGCGAGCGCGACGACCGGCCGTCCCCCGTCGAGGCGCAGGACGTCCGCGCAGACGCCGTCGCCCGCCCGGACCATCACGGCCCGCTCGGCGGCGCACACGCGCTCGATGACGGCCAGCGCGTCGGGCTTGGTTTCGCCGACCACCACGCGCATCCCCGGCTTGATCACGCCGGCCTTCTCGCCGGCAATCGCGGCGATCGTGTGGCCGAGGAACCGTTCGTGGTCGAGGTCGATCGTCGTGATCGCCGCCGCGCGCGGGGTCGCCACGTTGGTGGCGTCCCACCGCCCGCCCATGCCGACCTCCAGCACGCCGAAGTCGATGCCGGCCTGCCTGAACAGCTCGAACGCCGCCGCGGTCGTCACCTCGAAGAAGGTGGGCTCGGTGTCGAGGCGCCGGTTGGCGCGCAGCCGCTCGACCGCGTCGCGGACCGTCCCGACGGCGCTCACCAGGCGCGCGGAGTCCACCGGCACGCCGCCGATCGCAAACCGCTCCTCGAGGCGCACCAGGTGCGGGGAGGTGTAGAGCCCGGTGCGCAGGCCCGCGGCCCGCAGGCCCGTCTCGATCATGGCCGACACCGATCCCTTGCCGTTGGTGCCGGCGACGATGACCGAGGGCCAGGCGTCCTGCGGGTCGCCGAGCGCCCCGACGATGGTGCGGATGTTGTCGAGGCCGAACTTGATGCCCAGCTTCTCGAGGCCGAACAGGTAGGAGAGGGGATCCACGACTGACCGGTCCCGTCAGGCCGGCTCGCCGGCCGCGGCGGCACGCGCGCCCATGAAGGTCAGCGCCCGGGCGATGGTCGCTTTCAGCTCGCGGCGGTCGACCACCATGTCGATGAAGCCGTGGTCGAGCAGGAACTCGCTGCGCTGGAACCCCTCGGGCAGCTTCTGGCGGATGGTCTGCTCGATGACCCGCGGCCCGGCAAACCCGATGAGCGCCTTGGGCTCGGCGATGTTCAGGTCGCCCAGCATCGCGAAGCTGGCCGTCACGCCCCCGGTGGTCGGGTCGGTGAGCACCGAGATGAACGGCAGCCCGGCGCGGTCCAGCCTGGCCAGGGCGGCCGACGTCTTGGCCATCTGCATGAGCGACAGGGCCCCTTCCATCATGCGGGCGCCGCCCGAGCAGGACACGATGATCATCGGGGCCCGCCGGTCGATCGCCCGCTCGATGGCCCGCGTCACCTTCTCGCCGACCACCACGCCCATGCTGCCGCCGATGAAGCTGTATTCCATCGAGGCGATGACCGTCTCGATTCCCTCCAGCCGGCCGATGGCCGTGACGACGGCGTCCTTCATGCCGGTGGCCGCCAGGCTGGTCCGCAGCCGATCCTTGTAAGGCTTGGTGTCGGTGAACTCGAGGGGGTCGGTCGACACCAGGCCGGGGTCGTGCACCTGGTAGTCGCCGTCGAACAGCGTCGCCAGGCGCTCGGTCGCCGTCATCCGGAAATGATGCGCGCACCGGGGACAGACCGACAGATTGGCCGCCAGATCCTTGTTGTAGATCGCCTGGCTGCAGCCGGGGCACTTCACGTACAGCCCCTCGGGCACCCGGCTGGCTTGGTCGGGCGGCGCCATCGGCTTGCGGGTCTTGGTGAACCAGGCCATTGATGGAGCTTACCGCATTTTGCGTTTTCCGTTATACTCGGCCCCGCCTTGGATTTCCGTTATATTGCCCTCGAAGGGCCACCCGGTGTCGGCAAGACGGCGCTCGCCGAGAGGCTGGCCGCGCACGTCGATGCGACGACGGTCCTGGAGGAGACGGACAACCCCTTCCTGGCGGACTTCTACGCCGAGCGGCCGGGCGCCGCCCTCCAGGCGCAGCTGTTCTTCCTCCTCAACCGGCACCGGCAGCAGGAGTCGCTGCGGCAGACGGACCTGTTCAGCCAGCTCACCATCTGCGACTACCTGTTCGAGAAGGACCGGGTCTACGCCTACCTGAATCTCGACGACAACGATCTGTTCATCTACCAGCGGCTCTACGAGCTGCTCTCCCGCGACGTCGCGCTCCCGGACCTGGTGGTCTACCTGCAGGCGCCCTCCGATCTGCTCGTCAAGCGGCTCCGCGCGCGCGACGCCGACCACGAGGGCTACAGCCCGAACCCGGTCTACGTGCAGAAGCTCAACGAGGCCTACCAGCACTTCTTCTTCCATTACTCCGCCACGCCCCTGCTGGTCGTCGAGACCTCGCAGATCGATCTCTCCGGCAGCGACGACGCGCTCGACGACCTGCTGCGCCAGATCCGCGGGATGGGCCGGGGCACGCGGTACTACGTGCCGAGGACGAGGGACTAGGCAGCATCCAGGCAAGTTGGAGGATCAGCGTGAGGGTCGATCGCCTCGAGCTCCGGCTGCTGCGGCTCCCGCTGGTGCACCCGTTCAGAACCAGCTTCGGGCGGACCGACGACAAGGTCTTCATCCTCGTGCGGCTGCTCGCCGACGGCCTCGAGGCGTGGGGCGAGTGCGTGGCCGGGGCGACGCCGTACTACAGCGCGGAGACCAACCAGACGGCCTGGCACCTCATCACCGACTTCCTCGGGCCGGCGCTGCTCGGCCTGGACTTCGCGCACCCGCGGGAGGTGTTCCCGGCCTTTCGCGCCGTCCGCGGCCACAACATGGCGAAGGCCGCCCTCGAGATGGCGGCCTGGGATCTCCACGCGCGAGCGGAGGGGCGGCCGCTCTCGGCCGTGCTCGGCGGCGTGCGTGCGCGGGTCGCGACGGGCGTGTCGATCGGCATCCAGGAGTCGTTCGACCAGCTGGCCGCGAAGATCCGCGTGGAACTCGACGCCGGCTACCGCCGGGTGAAGATCAAGATCGAGCCCGGCTGGGACGTCGAGGTGGTCGGCAGGGTGCGGGAGCGGTTCGGCGAGATCCCGCTGATGGTGGACGCGAACGCGGCGTACACGCTCGCCGACGCCGGCCGCCTGGCCGCGCTCGACGCCTTCGGGCTGATGATGATCGAGCAGCCGCTCGACGAGGACGACGTGACCGACCACGCCCGGCTGCAGCGGCGGCTGAAGACGCCGATCTGCCTGGACGAGTCGGTGCACTCGCCGCGGCGGGCGGGGGACGCGATCGACGCGGGGGCCTGCCGGATCGTCAATATCAAGCCGGGGCGGCTGGGCGGGTTCGCCGAGTCGATCGCCGTGCACGACCTGTGCGCCGCGGCCGGCGTCCCGGTCTGGCACGGCGGAATGCTCGAGTCGGGCGTCGGCCGCGTGCACAACGTCCACCTGTCGGCGCTGCCCAACTTCACGCTGCCGGGCGACGTGGCGGCGAGCCGCCGCTATTTCGTCCCGGATCTGGTGGAGCCCGCCGTCGAAGTGGCCTCTGATGGTACGATTGCCGTACCCGCCGGGCCGGGCCTCGGCGTGGCGGTCGACGCCGACCGCATCGCGCGCGCCACGCTGCGGTTCGAGACGCTGGCCCGGTGACGCCCCGACCGGGCCCGATGAAAACGCCATGACCGGTTGTCGATCGTCCCACAGTGGTCGTGCCGCCCTCGCGGCGCCGGCCGTTGCCGTGCTGATGCTGGTGGGGGGCGCGTGCGCGACGGTGCGGACGCCGCCGCCCGCGTCGGTGCCCTCGATCGCCTACGAGCCGAAGCTGTCCTGGATCCTGCGGCTCGAAGATCAGCGGATCCTGCGCGACCCGGTCGCCCCCGGCAGTGAGATCGTGCCGCGGGCGCTCCCGTCGGCGGCCCAGAGCCGGCCGGCTGTCCCGCCGGCGCCATCGGCCGATCTCACGCGGCTGCTGACCGACGCCGACGCGCGCATTCGGCGGAGGGCGGCCCTCGCCATCGGGCGCGTGGGGCTCGGCGCGGGTGCGGCGCCGCTCGCCGCGGCGCTCTCCGGCGATCCCGAGCCCGAGGTGCGGCAGATGGCCGCGTTCTCGCTCGGCCTGCTGCGCGATCGCGCGGCGGTCACCGCGCTCAGGGCGGCGCTCGGCGACGCGTCGCCGCTGGTGCAGGGGAGGGCGGCCGAGGCGCTGGGCGCGATCGGCGACGCCGCCAGCAGCCGTGCGATCGGCGAGATCGCGTCGAGAGCGATCGCGTCCGGCGCGCTGGCCGGCGTCGGGCCGGACGATGTCGAGGAGACGCACGCGCCGCCGGTCGAGGCGTTTCGCCTTGCGGTGCTCGCGCTGGGGCGGCTCAAGGCCTACGACGCGCTCGCCTCGACGGTCGTCGGCCCGACCGGGTCCCCGCGGGTGGACTGGTGGCCGGTGGCCGCCGCGGTCCAGCGAACCGAGGACCGCCGCGCGCTCGGGCTGCTGATGGCGATGACGCGGGGCCCGAGCCAGCACGGCCGGGCGTTCGCGGCGCGCGGCCTCGGCGCCCTGAAGGACCCGTCCGCCGTCGGCGCGCTCGAGACGCTGGCGCGAGGCTGGCGGCGCGACACGCGGTCGGCGATCTCCGCCGTGAAGGCGCTGGGCGCGATCGGCGATCGACAGGCGGGGCCCGTGCTGCTCGAACTGCTGCGCGTGCCCGACCTGGACCCGCTGCTCCGGATCGAAGTGGTGACCGCGCTCGGGTCCGCGCACGCCGCGGGGGCCCTCGACCCGCTCCTCGACCTGGTGTCGAGCCGGTCGGCGGCCGTCCGCGCCGCGGCGTTCCGCAGCCTGCGCGAGGTGGACGCGCCGAGCTTCCTCTTCGTGCTCTCGAGCCTCGATCCGGATCAGGACTGGACCGTGCGGGCCGCGCTCGCCGCCACGCTCGGCACGCTCGACCGCGAGTCGGCGCTGCCCCGGCTCTCGGCGATGCTGAAGGACCCCGACGCGCGGGTGATCCCGCCGGTGCTGGCGGCGCTGGTGAAGCTGAAGGCGCCGTCGACGGGCCAGGTGCTGCTCGAGGCGCTGAAGAACCCGGACCCGGTCGTGCGCAGCGCGGCTGCCGCGGGCCTCTCGTCGCTCAAGCCGCCCGGCGCCGACCGCGCGCTGGTCGACGCGTTCCACGCGGCGGCGCACGACGACACCTACGTCGCGCGCGCGGCGGCGCTCGACGCGCTGCTCGCCTACGGCCAGGAGGCGGCGCGGGCCACGCTGCGCGAGGCGTTGTCGGACAAGGACTGGGCGGTGCGCGTGCACGCGGCGGCGCTGCTCAGGCCGATCGAGCCGGCGACCGATCCGGACGCCGCGATCAGGCCGGCGCCGGTCACCCGGCCGGCCGGTTTCTACGACTCGCCCGACCTCACCTCGCCGGCCGTGTCGCCTCACGTGTACATCGACACGCCGCGCGGCACGATCGAGATCGAGATGGCGGTGCTCGACGCGCCGCTGACCTGCCTGAACTTCATGACGCTCGCGCGCAAGGGATTCTACAAGGGCGCGACGTGGCACCGCGTGGTCCCGAACTTCGTCGCGCAGGACGGCGACCCGCGGGGTGACGGCGAGGGCGGGCCCGGCTACACGATCCGCGACGAGATCAACGAGCGCCCGTACCTGAGAGGGACGATGGGGATGGCGCTCGACTGGGCCGACACCGGCGGCAGCCAGTTCTTCCTCACCCATTCGCCGCAGCCGCACCTGGACGGGCGCTACACCGTGTTCGGGCAGATCGTGTCGGGCCTCGACCTGCTCGACACGATCCAGCCGGGCGACCCGATTCTCCGCGTGCGCGTGTGGGACGGGAAGACGATGACGGGAGAGAACAACAGGCCCGCAAACCGCCGCAGGCCCTGAGCGAGCGAAGCGAGTCGAAGGGTACAATAAAAAAGGGGGCGACGCTCGCCCCCTCTTCGTGCGGCAGCCGAAGCTTACCGCTTCTTCCCGGCCTTCTTGGCGGGCTTCTTTGCAACTTTCTTTGCCATGTCTTTATCCCCCCCTTCGTCAGTGGGATGTGCGTGAGTTGGCGACCCGGTCGGGCACATCAGAACGGATGCGGCCTCGAGGTTCGCGCTCCGCTTCGTCGCTCGCGTCGTTCGCGAGTCATTCCGGAATCGGGAGGCTCGGCGAGTCGTGCTCTTCGCCGTTTGTCCTCCCGGCGACCTGCGGTTCAGTTATCAAGAATCCGCCGAGGGATCACAAGGCGTGGCCTACGCCCACCTCGCTCATACTGCATGTAGATTATGGTTGAGAAAAAAATGAAGTCAAGCGGAAAGTGACGACGCGCGTCGCGATCGCGTCGTCCGGTGGCGATCCGATCGCGCGATCGTCGCGATCGGATCACGCGGGGACTCGTGTCGGGCGCGCGTTCAGCGCGGGACGCGCAACCGATCGAGGGCTCGCGCCGCGGTCTTCGCGTTCGGCTGGCGACGCATCCCCTCGCGCGCCCGGTCGCGCACGTCGTCCGGGTCGTCGGGCGGCGCGGCGCCGATCGCGGCCCGATACGCCTCGAGCGCGCGGTCGCGGAGCCCCACGCGGTCGTAGGCGGCGCCGAGCCGCAGCCAGGCGAGCGCGGCCGCGCCGTACGGCGCGGTCGGCCTTGCGGCCACGACGGCCTTCAGGTGCTCGATCGCCGCGGCGGTCTGGCCGAGCGCGTCGAGCTCGGCCGCCATCCCCAGGCGCGCGCGCACCTGGCTCATCTCGGGAAACCCGACGCGGCGATCGCGCGCGAGCGCGTCGAGCGTGCGCCACGCGTCGAGGCTCGCCGCGTGGTCGTGGCGGTAGACGTCCTGCACGTCGGCGATCGACTGGAGGAAGAGCGGGTTGTGCGGGTACGCGGCCCGCAGGCCGTCGAGCAGCGTGAGCGCCTCGTCCGGCTTGTGCTCGTACCACAGATCGATCAGTTGCAGCTGGTAGTCGGCCTCGCCGCGCAGCAGCTCGCCGCGGTTGCGCGCCCGCCACATCTCCTGCAGCCCCTCGACCCGGTTGCCGCCGGGCAGGGCCAGCAGCCAGCTCAGGAGCTTCAGGATGGCCGGCGCGATGCCGGCGTAGTAGTGGTACAGGCCGATGCCGAAGTACGCGTCCTGCAGCGACGGGTCGAGGGCGAGGGCCCGCTCGAGCGACTCCTTGATCCGCTTGCCGTCGCGCGCCGCCGCGAGCCGCTCGGTCCGCAGCACGCGGAACTGCACGCGCAGCCCGTACGCGGCGCCGAGGAAGAACCACGCGTCGGCCCGCTTCGGCTGGCGCGCGGTCCACTGCGCGATCTGGTCGATCACACGGTTGACCTGGGACTCGAACGCCGGGTCCTTCGACCGGTCGTTCGGGTTCAACTGGATCTGCCACCAGAGGGCGTTGGCGCGCATGAGCGCGCACGTCTCGGGCGGCGCCGGGCCGCACGCCTTCGCGATCTCCGCCTCGGCGTCGTCGAACCGCGCGTCGAGGATCGCGTCGTAGCACCGGGCGAGCGCCGGCGCATAGGGGATCGGGCCCGCGGCCGCGACGCGGGCGGCGGCGCCGAGGACCAGGCACACGATCGCCGTCCATCGCGCGGCCCGCGAGAGGCGGCGGCCGGCGACGGGCCGCCTACGGATGGCTCGTGCGGAAGTGCTGTCTGGCGGCATGCCGCTCGAAGGCGAGGTCCACCAGGCGGTCGAGCAGCGCCCGATAGCCGAGCCCGGTGGCCTCCCACAGCTTGGGGAACATGCTGATCGTGGTGAAGCCGGGAATGGTGTTGATCTCGTTGACGTAGAGCCGTCCGGTTTCGCGGGAGAGCAGGAAGTCGATGCGGGCGAACCCAGACGCCTCGACGGCCAGGAACGCCTCGGTCGCGAGACGGCGCACCTCGGCGGCCGTCGCGGCATCGAGCGGCGCGGGCACGATCGTCTTCGACTCCTCGACGTACTTGGCCTCGTAGTCGTAGAACTCCCGCGACGGCACGACCTCCCCGGGCACCGACGCCTCGGGGCGGTCGTTGCCGATGACCGAGCACTCGATCTCGCGCGCGGCCGGGACGGCCGCCTCGACGACGATCTTGCGGTCGAACTCCAGGGCCAGGCCCATCGCCGCGGCCAGATCGCCGCGGGTCTTCACCTTCGAGATTCCGACGCTCGAACCGAGGTTGGCCGGCTTGACGAAGACGGGAAACGAGAGCCGCGCGCCGACGGTCGCCGTCACCTCGTCGGGCGAGGCTTCCCACTGGTCGCGCCAGACGACCAGGTGCTTCACCATCGGCAGGCCGCGCGCCGCGAAGGCCGTCTTCATCACGGCCTTGTCCATCGCCACGGCCGAGGCGAGCACGCCGGAGCCGATGTACGGGACGCCGGCCAGTTCGAGCAGCCCCTGCACCGTGCCGTCCTCGCCGAGCGGGCCGTGCAACACCGGGAAGATCAGGTCGAGCGCGAGCCCCGCGACGTAGGCGTTCTCCCGCCCGGGCGTTTCGCCGCTCGCCCGCTCGAACGTCAGCAGCGTCTCCTCGCCCGGGTGCGGCAGCAGGCACGCCTCGCGACCGCTTCGCGCCGGCCGCCCCGACTCCTGCCGGGCCTTCGCGATCACGTCGCCCGCCACCACCGTCGTCGGCGGGTGGTCGGGGATCGACCAGCGCCCGTCGCGGTCGATGCGGATCGGGACGGGCTCGTAGCGCCCCTTGTCCAGGTTCGCGATGACCGACGCGGCCGAGGCCAGCGAGACCTCGTGCTCGCTCGATCGTCCGCCGTAGATCACGCCGATGCGCAGTTTCTTCACGAGGTCGACGCCCCCAGGGTGGTCACGACAGGCAGGTGGTCCAGGCACGAAGAGGCCGCGGCAGCCATGCGGGCAGGCTCGCCGTTCCGATCCCGACATACTATACCGCAATGGCCACGAGTTTCGGATTCCGGGTGATCGCCGCCTGCGGCCTCGCGCGCCGCGGCGAGATGACGACGGCCCACGGGGTCGTGCAGACGCCGGCGTTCATGCCCGTCGGCACGCAGGGCGCGGTCAAGGGCATCCTGCCGCGCGACCTGGTCGACCTCGGCGCCGAGATCATGCTCTCGAACACCTACCACCTCCACCTCCGTCCCGGCGACCGCCTGATCGCCCGCCACGGCGGGCTGCACCGGTTCATCGGCTGGGACCGGCCCGTCCTCACCGACAGCGGCGGCTACCAGGCGTTCTCGCTCGGCGCGCGGCGCACGATCGACGAGCAGGGCATCTGCTTCCGCTCGCACCTCGACGGCAGCGAGCACCTGCTGACGCCCGAGAGGGCGACCGACATCCAGGCCAACCTCGGGTCGGACATCGCGATGGTCCTCGACGAGTGCCTCGGCTACCCGGCGACGCGCGACGAGTCGGCGGCGTCGATGGAGCGGACGCTCAGGTGGGAGAAGAGGGGGCGGCAACGGTTCCTCGAGATCGCGAGCCAGGAGGCTCGCGCCACAGGCGAGGACGCCGGCACCACAGGAGAAGATGTGTGGGGCCGGCCTCCTGGCCGGCCGCGCCGGACCAACCCCGGCCAGGCCCAGTTCGGAATCGTGCAGGGTGGCACCTATATAGATATACGTGTCGCCAGCGCGCAGGCCACGGTCGAGCTTGGCTTCGACGCCTATGCCATCGGGGGTCTCAGCGTAGGGGAAGTGCCCGAGATCATGTACGACGTCGTCCAGGCCACGACCCCTCATCTGCCAGCCGACCGGCCCCGATACCTGATGGGCACGGGCACGCCGGTGGACCTGGTCGAATCGGTGTCCCGCGGCGTCGACCTGTTCGACTGCGTCATGCCGACCCGCAACGCCCGGAACGGCCAGTTGTTCACGAGCGAGGGGCGGCTGAACATCAAGAACGCCCGCTACGCCGACGACCCGGCCCCGGCCGACCCGGCCTGCGGCTGCTACGCCTGCCGGAACTTCTCGCGGGCCTACCTGCGGCACCTCTTTCTGGCCGGGGAAATCGGCGCGGCGATGCTTAACACCTTGCATAACCTCACCTTTTACCTTGACACGATGAGCCGGATTAGGGAGGCTATAGTGTTTGGCTCGCTCGAGGAGCTGAGACTGGAATACTGTCGGACTTTTGCCCGCCGGCCGGTCGACTCATGACAACACTGATACATCACACGCTCACGGTCGTGGCCATGGCCGCACCGAACGACAACAGCAGCCCCTGGGCGGTGTTCCTGCCCATGCTGCTCATGCTGGCCATCGTCTACTTCGTGCTGCTGCTGCCGATGAAGCGTCGGCAGAAGAAAGTCTCGCAGTTCCTCGAGGCGCTCAAGGTCGGCGACCGGGTGATCACCAGCGGCGGCATGTACGGCACGATCGTCAAGATCGCCGACCGTTCGGTGAAGCTCCAGGTGGCGGACAAGGTGAACATCGAGATTTCCAAGGCCGCGATCGTGGGTCTGCAGGGCCAGGACCCGGTCGTGCCCGACAACACCCAAGCATGAACAACCTTCGCTGGCGCATCCTCCTCATCGTTGCCATCATCGGTGCCTGCCTGTGGGCGATCGTCCCGCCGGGGAAGAAGATCCGGCTGGGCCTCGACCTCAAGGGCGGCGTGCACCTGGTCCTCCGCGTCAACACCGACGACGCGCTGAAGCTCGAGACCGAGACGACGGCCGAGCGCGTGCGGGAGGACGCCGAGAAGGCGGGCATCACCGGCCTCACCGTCAAGGTGAACGGTCCCCAGGAGTTCCAGGTGAGCGGCGTGCCGCCGGCCCAGGACGTGCTGTTCAGGCAGACGGCGGCCGGCCTCACGGCGAGCTTCAACCGCGAGGGGGGCTCGGAAGGCACCCACACCTTCCGGATGAAGCCGAACATCGCCCTCGACCTCGCGCGGCAGGCGGTCACCCAGGCGCAGCAGACCATCGAGCGCCGGGTCAACGAGCTCGGCGTCACCGAACCGCTCATCGCGCTGCAGGGCAGCAACGACGACCAGTTGCTCGTCCAGCTCCCGGGCGTGACCGACGTGGAGCGCGCCAAGAGCGTCATCCAGTCGACCGCGCTGCTCGAGCTGAAACTGGTGGAGCAGGGGCCGGCGCCGACCAGGGAGGCGCTCCTGCAGGCGACCAACGGGCAGGAGCCGCCCAACACCGAGGTGCTGCCGGGCATCGAGGGGCGCGCGACGGCCGGCGAGCAGCCGCAGGCGGTCTTCTACCTCGTGCGCAAGGTGCCGATCATCACCGGCCGCGACCTGCGCGGCGCCAAGGAAGGGCCCGACCAGTACAACTCGCCCGCCGTCCACTTCTCGCTCAAGGCGGACGCGGCCACCAAGTTCGCCAAGGCCACCAGCGAGAACATCAACCGCCGGCTGGCGATCGTGCTCGACCGGACCGTCGTCTCGGCGCCGAACATCGAAGGGCGGATCGCCGACGAAGGGCAGATTACCGGCAGCTTCACGATGCAGGAGGCCGACGACCTGGCGCTCAAGCTGCGGTCGGGCGCGCTGCCCGCGTCGCTGACCTACCTGCAGCAGGTGACCATCGGCCCGACGCTCGGCGCCGACTCGATCAAGTCGGGCGTGATCGCGTCGCTCGCCAGCCTCGTGCTGGTCGCGCTGTTCATGCTCTTCTACTACCGCCTCTCCGGCATGAACGCGGTGGTGGCGCTCGTCTTCAACCTGATCATCCTGCTCGGCGCGATGTCCTACATCGGCGCGGTGATGACGCTGCCCGGCATCGCGGGCTTCGTCCTGACGATGGGCGTCGGCGTCGACTCCAACGTGCTGATCTTCGAGCGGATCAAGGAGGAGCTGGCGGCCCAGCGGGGCGTCCGGGCCTCGATCAACACGGGGTTCAGCCGCGTGTTCCTCACGCTGGTTGACACGCATCTCTCGGCGTTGATCTCGGCGGCGTTCCTGTTCCAGTTCGGCACCGGGCCGATTCGCGGGTTCGCCACCACGCTCTTCTTCGGTCTGATCTCGAACCTCTTCACCGCCACCTTCGTGTCGAAGACGATGTTCGAAATGGTCCTGGCCGAGCGCCACTCCGACACGTTGAGCATCTAGCCATGCAGATTTTCCACAACCCGAATTTCAACTTCGTCAAGTACCGCTGGCACGCCCTCGTGCTCTCGTGGGTGGTCATCATCGCCGGCGTCGTGATGATCTGGACCAAGGGGATCCCGCTCGGCGTCGAGTTCTCGGGCGGCACCCAGGTGCTGCTGCAGTTCAGCGGCCAGCGCCCGAGCATCGACGTGGTCCGGACGGCGCTCGACAAGAACTTCCCCGGCGGCGGCCAGAACGTCGTCGTCCAGACCTACGGCCCCGAGGCGCAGCGCGAGATCATGGTGCGCGTGCCGCACACCGGCCGGGAGTCGGGCACCGAGCTGACGAAGACCGCAGACCAGATCCAGTCGGCCGTCAGGGCGGCCAACCTCGGGACGTTCGAGGTGGCCGGGACCGACGTCGTCGGCCCGGTGGTCGGCCAGGAGCTGGCGAGCAAGGGCACGTGGGCGTTCGGCCTGTCGCTCTTCTTCATCCTGCTCTACCTCTGGTTCCGGTTCCAGCTGAGCTTCGCCGTCGGCGCGACGGTCGCGACGCTGCACGACATCCTGATCACGACGGCGTTCCTGATGTTCTTCCGGTACGACATGTCGTTGAACATCATCGCCGCGCTGCTCACGATGACCGGCTACTCGACCAACGACACGATCGTGATCTTCGACCGGATCCGCGAGAACCTGCGCGGCATGCGGAAGGACAACATCAAGGAGATCGTCAACGTCGCGGTCAACCAGACGCTGAACCGGACGGTCATCACCGGCGGCACCGCGCTGCTGTCGGTCATCGCCCTGTATTTCTTCGGCGGCGAGGTGCTCCGCGGCTTCGCCTTCACGATGATCGTCGGGATCATCACCGGCACCTACTCGAGCGTGTTCATCGCGGCGGCCATCGTCACCTTCTGGCGGCACGGCCAGGGCGGCGCCCGGATCGCGGGCTCGGCGCCGGCGCCCGCGCCGGCCAAGCCCGCGGTGACGGCGCGCCAGCGCAAGGGGGCGCGCGGCGGCCCCCGTGCCTCGTAGACCGCGGCCGGGGCGATGGTGCTGGTCTATGCGATCCTGCTCGGCGTCATCCAGGGGCTGACCGAGTTCCTGCCGGTCTCGAGTTCGGCCCACCTCATCCTCGCCCGCGCGTTCTTCGGCTGGAACGCCGACCAGCTCGGCATGACGTTCGACGTGGCGTGCCACGTCGGGACCCTCCTCGCCGTCGTCGTGTACTTCTGGCCGGACATCCTGGCCATGGTGCGCGCGGTCCCGCGCGCCGGCACGCTGTTCGGCGCCCGTCCCGACCCCTCCGCGTGGATGGCGCTGCTCATCGTGATCGGCACGGTCCCCGCGGTCGTCGCCGGGCTGCTGCTGAGAGACGTCGAGGACCGGATCCGGACGCCGCTGGTGGCCGCCGCGACGCTGGCCCTGGTGGCGTTGCTGTTCTTCGCGGTCGAACGGTTCGGGGCGAAGCGGCGCCGGCAGGACTCCCTGACGATTCGCGACGTGCTGGTCATCGGCTGCGCGCAGGCCGCGGCGCTCGTGCCGGGCGTCTCGCGCTCGGGCGCGACGATCTCGGCGGGCATGGCGCTCGGCCTGCGGCGTGACGAGGCGGCCCGGTTCGGGTTCCTGCTCAGCATCCCGGCGATTCTGGGCGCCGCCGCGATGGAGGTCTGGAAGAACCGGTCGCTGCTCCGCCACGGGCTGCCGCCAGGCGAGGGGACGATCTTCGCCGTCGGCATCGTGTCGTCGGGCATTGTCGGCTACCTGGCCGTCCGGCTGTTCATCCGGTATCTCACCCGGCATCCGCTGTCGGTGTTCGCGTGGTACCGGCTGGCGCTCGCGGCGTCGGTCGTCGTCTGGTTGGTGGCCCGGTAACATCATGCCTGCACCTCGAGCGATTCTCTGGCTGCGGCGCCGGTTCATCACCGGCTTCTTCGTGGCCGTCCCGCTCATCATCAGCGTGGCGGCCATCCTGTGGGTGTTCAATCTCATCGACGACCTCACGGGTCCCGTCTACGACCGCTTCCTGGGCCGTCACGTGGCCGGCCTCGGCGTGGCGACGACGGTGGTGTTCATGCTGCTGGTCGGCGTCGTGGCCAGCAACGTGCTCGGGAAGAGGATGCTGGCGCGGGTCGAGGGGTACCTGGCGCGGGTCCCGGTCTTCAGGACCGTCTACTCGCCGGTGAAGCAGCTGCTGACGGCGTTCTCGCCCGACAACGAGTCGGGGCTGAAGCGCGTGGTGATGGTGCAGGACGCGGCCGGCCCGGCGAGGCTCGGGTTCCTGACCAAGGAGTTCGACGCCGACCTCGGGCCCGGGAAGGGGCCGGAGAGGCTGGCCGTCGTCTACGTGCCCACCAACCACCTGTATCTCGGCGACGTGTTCGTGTACCCGTTCGAGTCGCTGCGGTTCCCGGACATCAGCGTCGAGGAGGGGGTGCGGATCTTCCTCACCGGCGGGATGGCGATGGCCGATCGGATCTCGGTCGGCGGGCCGGCCGGGGGAGATCTGGCATCCTGACCCGGGCTTCCCTATAATCTGTGGGCTTGTCTGCTGTCGACGACAGTACGAAGAGGTGACATGAACGTGTTCCCTGTGCTCCTGAAACGCGCCGGCGCCCGCGTCCGCGGCGGGCGGCGCGCCTGCGCGGCGCTCCTGGCGGCGGTCGCTGCCGTGTCCGTGTTGATGGTGCCGGTCGCCGTGGCCGCCGCGCCCGCGCTGCAGGCGGCCGAGGCCGTCGGCAACGTCGGCGGCGAGGCCTCGCTGAAGCTGCCCGACCTCGGCCAGGCCGAGTTCATGGGCATTGGCGGGCGCACGCTCCTCACCGGCGGCCTGCTGGTGTGCGTGCTGGGGCTGCTCTTCGGCCTGGTGGTCTACCGGCAGCTGAAGGCGCTGCCCGTCCACGAGTCGATGCGCGAGATCTCGGAGCTGATCTACGAGACGTGCAAGACGTACCTGCTCCAGCAGGGCAAGTTCCTGGCGATCCTCGAGCTGTTCATCGGGATCATCATCGTCATCTACTTCGGGTTCCTGCAGCACTTCGAGCCGGGCCGCGTGGCGATCATCCTGGCGTTCAGCGTGCTCGGGATTGCCGGCAGCTACGGCGTCGCGTGGTTCGGCATCCGGATCAACACGTTCGCCAACTCGCGGACGGCGTTCGCCAGCCTCAGGGGCAAGGCCTTTCCGGCGTTCGCGATTCCCCTGAAGGCCGGGATCAGCATCGGGATGCTGCTCATCAGCGTCGAGCTGTTCATGATGCTGGCCATCCTGCTGTTCGTCCCGGGCGACTACGCCGGCCAGTGCTTCATCGGCTTCGCCATCGGCGAGTCGCTCGGCGCGGCGGCCCTGCGGATCGCGGGCGGCATCTTCACCAAGATCGCCGACATCGGGTCGGACCTGATGAAGATCGTCTTCAACATCAAGGAGGACGACGCGCGCAACCCGGGCGTCATCGCCGACTGCACGGGCGACAACGCGGGCGACTCGGTGGGCCCGACCGCCGACGGCTTCGAGACCTACGGGGTCACCGGCGTCGCGCTCATCTCGTTCATCCTCCTGGCCGTGCACGACCCGCTGGTCCAGGTGCAGCTGCTCGTCTGGATCTTCGTGATGCGCATCATGATGATCTTCACCAGCGGCTGCTCGTACCTGCTGAACGGCGTGTGGGCGAAGGCGAAGTACGGCGACGCGGACCGGATGAACTTCGAGCACCCGCTGACGACGCTGGTGTGGCTGACCTCGATCGTCTCGGTCGCGGTCACCTACCTGGTGTCGTACCTGCTGATCCCGGCGCTCGGCGACGGGACGCTGTGGTGGAAGCTCTCCACCGTCATCACGTGCGGGACGCTGGCCGGCGCCATCATCCCCGAGCTGGTGAAGGTGTTCACGTCCACCAACTCGGCGCACGTCAAGGAAGTGGTGACCTCGGCCCGCGAGGGCGGGGCGTCGCTCGACATCCTGTCGGGCCTGGTGGCCGGCAACTTCAGCGCCTACTGGCTGGGTCTGACCATCGTCTCGCTGATGGGCATCGGGTTCCTCGTCAGCACGACCTTCCCCGAGTCGATGATGCTGGCGCCGGCGGTGTTCGCGTTCGGCCTGGTGGCGTTCGGGTTCCTCGGCATGGGGCCGGTCACCATCGCCGTGGACTCCTACGGCCCGGTGACCGACAACGCCCAGTCGGTGTTCGAGCTGTCGGTCATCGAGACGCTGCCCAACATCAAGGCCGAGCTGAAGCGGGACTACGGCTTCGACGTCGACTTCGTCGTGGCCAAGGACCTGCTCGAGGCGGCCGACGGCGGCGGGAACACCTTCAAGGCGACGGCCAAGCCGGTGCTCATCGGCACGGCGGTCGTCGGCGCGACGACGATGATCTTCTCGATCATCGTGATGCTGACCGAGGGCCTCAAGCCGGACCTGGTGGCCAACCTGTCGCTGCTCCACGCGCCGTTCCTGCTGGGGCTGGTCACCGGCGGCGCGGTGATCTACTGGTTCACCGGGGCGTCGATCCAGGCCGTGTCGACCGGCGCGTACCGCGCGGTGGAGTTCATCAAGCAGAACATCCGGCTCGAGAGCAGCGAGAAGGCGTCGGTGGCCGACAGCAAGAAGGTCGTGGCCATCTGCACGCAGTACGCGCAGAAGGGGATGTTCAACATCTTCCTGACCGTGTTCTTCTCGACGCTGGCCTTCGCGTTCCTCGAGCCGTACTTCTTCATCGGCTACCTGGTGTCGATCGCGATCTTCGGCCTCTACCAGGCGATCTTCATGGCCAACGCGGGCGGGGCCTGGGACAACGCCAAGAAGATCGTGGAAGTGGAGCTGAAGGAGAAGGGGACGCCGCTCCACGCCGCGACGGTGGTGGGCGACACGGTGGGCGACCCGTTCAAGGACACCTCGTCGGTGGCGATGAACCCGGTCATCAAGTTCACCACGCTGTTCGGCCTGCTCGCGGTCGAACTGGCCGTGCAGCTGACCCGGCAGGCGGGCTCGTCGGTGAGCTGGATGCTGAGCGGCGCGTTCTTCGCCGTGTCGCTGGTCTTCGTGTGGCGGTCGTTCTACGGGATGCGGATCCCGGTGGGGAAGTAGGGGCGGACCGGGGCCCGGGACGGTGTTCCGGGCCCGCGGGCGGACCGGCGACGCGGTTCAGTTTGACTTGGGTTCCGGCTGGCCGATACAATGCCTCGATTTCGGTCCAGCGGGCGTCCCCGGTCAAGCCTGTCCCGACCGTTCCCGATCACCCACTTTTCCATAATCGGTGTCTAATCAATCAGGCGTGTCTAGGTCGGCCGTCCATTGACACTCGTTTTTCGGACTCGCTATAATCGGCCGCCTTGCCTGAGAACGCACGAGCAGGAGGAGTAGACGGTGCCACGCGATCTGTTTGGTGACGTAGTCAATCCTTCCATCAAGATCGGGAGCAAGAAGTGGTACACGGTGCCACTCTCGTTTCTCGTGCACGTGGTCATAATCGGAGCGATTGTCATCGTGCCGCTGATGGCGGCCGATGTGCTCCCGACGCCGCCGATTATGATGGCGTTTGCTGCGGCTCCGCCGCCGCCGCCGCCACCCCCGCCGCCTCCGCCGCCTCCGGCCGCGGCCGCCGCGCCGAAGGTCCAGATGGACGTCAACCCGAATGCCGCGCCCGTGCAGGCGCCGTCGCAGATCAAGCCTGAGTCCGGCCTGAACACCGGGCTCGAGGGGGTCGCGGGCGGCGTCGAGGGCGGCGTGCCGGGCGGCGTGGTGGGCGGAGTGGTCGGCGGGCTGCCCGATGCGCCGCCGCCGCCGCCGCCGCCGCAGGCGCCGGTCCGCGTCGGGGGCAACATCAAGCCCCCGAACAAGACGAGGGACGTCCGGCCGGTCTACCCGGCGATCGCGCAGTCGGCCCGCGTGCAGGGCGTGGTCATCATCGAGGCCACCATCGGCGCCGATGGCAAGGTCAAGGATGCCAAGGTCCTGCGCTCGATCCCGCTGCTCGACCAGGCCGCGCTCGACGCGGTCAAACAGTGGGAATTCACGCCGACGCTCCTGAACGGCGTGCCCGTGCCGGTCATCATGACGGTCACGGTCAACTTCACGCTGCAGTAGGGTAGCGCGGAGCAGGAGATCGCTTCAGACGCGCGACAGTGGCCGGGCGGGCCCGGTGGCAGGTAACTCGTTCAGAATACTCGGAGGATGGTCAGATGAATCTGCTCGAAATCTGGAACCAGATGGGAATGTTCGCGAAGGGTATCGCCTACGTCCTCTTCGCCATGTCTATGTTGTCGTTCGGTGTGGCCATCGAGCGCATTTACACCTACATCCAGGCGCGGAAGCAGTCCAAGCTGTTTGCCCCGCAGGTGGCGAAGGCGCTCAAGGAAGGCCGTCTGAAGGACGCGATCGGCCTGGCGACCAAGAAGGACTACCGCTACAGCCACCTCGCCAAGGTCGTGCTCGCGGCCCTGCAGGAGTACCAGGTACTCGCAGGAGAGCTCGGACAAGATGAGCAAGGAAGACACGGTGGACACCGTCCGCCGCGCCATCCAGCGCGCCTCGGCGCTCACCGCGTCCGACCTGAAGAAGATGGTGTCGTCTTTGGCGACCATCGGCGCGACCGCCCCGTTCGTCGGCCTGCTCGGCACCGTCGTCGGCGTCATCAACGCGTTCCAGGGCATCGCGGCCACCGGGTCGGGCGGCATCGGCGCCGTGTCGGCCGGCATCGCGGAAGCGCTGGTCGAGACCGCGCTCGGGCTGCTGGTCGCCATCCCGGCGGTGTGGTTCTACAACTACCTCACCAGCCGGATCGAGTACTTCAACGTGGAGATGGACAACTCCTCGTCGGAGATGGTGGACTTCTTCATCAAGAAGGCGTAGTCGGTCGGCCCGCGTTCCACGGTTCCAGACGGCCGCGGGCAGGGTGCAAGCCCTGCCCGGTGTCCCGCTTCCGTGGACGGGCTCGCACGTGTCAGTCTGGTTAGTTTTGTTAGGAGATCGCCACAATGGCAATGGATGTTGGCGGCGCCAAAGGCGGATTGAAGGCGGACATCAACGTGACGCCGCTCGTCGACGTCATGCTGGTGCTCTTGATCATCATGATGCTCATCGCGCCGATGCTTCAGAAAGGCGTCGACGTCAAACTGCCTCAGGCGTCCAACTCGGCCGACAAGCCCGAGACGCAGGAGCAGACCGTCGTCGCCATTGCAGCCGACAAGCGCTTCTTCCTGAACTCGGTGCCGGTTCGCGAGGACGATCTGACCCAGAAGGTCACCGAGGCCCTCGAGGCCAAGAAGGAAAAGATCGTGCTCATCAAGGCCGACGTGGACGCGCCATACTCAGCCATCATGGCCGCCATGGACAAGCTGCGGGCCGCTCAGATCGAGAACATCGGTCTGATCACCGAGCGCAAGATCGGCCAGGGCTCGGGAGGAGGGCGCTAACATGGCACACGCACACCTGCACCACGGAGCCGAGAAGATCGTCAAGGGCGAGGTCCCGCACGCCAGTGCGGACATGAACGTCACCCCGCTCATCGACGTGCTCCTGGTTCTGCTCGTCATCTTCCTCGCCGCGCTGCCGCTGAGCCAGAAGGGCCTCGACATCAACCTGCCGCTCGAGACGAAGGCGGCGACCAAGGATGTCACGCCGACCGACCAGATCGTCGTCGACTACTCGGCCGACCGCAAGCTCACCGTCAACAAGCAGGACGTGACGATGGCCGAGCTCGAGACCCGCCTGCGGGCGATCTTCGAGCAGCGCAAGGACAAGACGATGTTCATCATCGGCGCGCCGACGCTGCGCTACGGGGACATCGTCGAGGTCATCGACGCCGCGAAGGGCGCGGGCGTCGAGAAGGTCGGGATCGTCACCGAAGGCATGCGCACGGCCGCAGGCGTCCAGACCGGCGGCGCGCAGTAACGGAATACCCGGGCGCGCCGCTGACGGCGGCGCGCCGGGCCAGCAGAGCGACCACCTCACGGACGGCTGGCGCAACCGGTGCGCCGGCCGTCCATTCGTTTGTACGGGCGGCTTATGCCACGGCGCAGGGCTAAAGCCCTGCGCTATCAGTATGGGTGTCGGATAGCGCACGGCTTCGGCCGTGCGCCTATCAGCGCCCTCGCGGCATCGCAAATTCTGCCCCCGGCTTCCACTGCGGGTACTTCTCGCCCTGGGCCACCAGGTAGCCCACCATCCAGTACAGCTGCAGGTCCTCGACGCCGCCGCTCAGGTCCCAGTCAGGTTTCACGGTATCGGCCGGCGTGTGGTAGAGCTTTCCGAAGAATGCCTTCCGCACGTCGAGACCGTAGCCGGCCGGCTTGCCGAGAAAGAGGTCGCCGTGGTCCGGCTCGAAGGCCGGCACTCCCCGCCGCGCGAACGAGAAATGGTCGGAACGATAGTACATGCCGCGCTCGGGTTCCGGGTCGGGCTTCAGGACGCGCCCCTGTTCGGACGCGACCTTTCGGGCGATGTCGTCGAGGTCCGACGTGCCGAGCCCGACGACCGTCAGGTCGTGCGTGCGGCCATGGACGTTGAGCATCTCGAGGTTGACGACGGCGAGCGTCTTTGCGAGAGGGTAGACCGGGTTGGCGGCGTAATACTCCGATCCGAGCATCAACTGTTCTTCGGCCGTCACCGCGAGGAACACGATCGTCCGGCGGGGCCTCGCCGGCAATTGCGCGTAGGCGCGCGCGATCTCGAGGAGCCCCGCCACGGCCACGGCGTTGTCCACGGCGCCGTGGTAGACCGGGTCGCCGCCAAGCGGCCGGCCCAGGCCGAAGGCGTCCCAATGGGCCGTGTACAGAACGTACTCGTTCCGGGCCGCGGCGTCGCCGCCCCGCAGTTTCGCGAGCACGTTGCGCGAGTCGATGGTCCTCACGGTGTTGCGGAGCGTCATCGACGCCATGAGCCCCAGCGGCACGGGACGAAAGCCGCGGCCGAGCGCGGCCTTCTTCAGCGTGTCGAGACTCGTGCCCGCCCGCGCGAGCAGCCTTCCTGTCGCTTCAAGCGACAGCCACCCCTCGACGGCCGAGCGGCTCATGTTCCGGTCGCGCCGCGCGATGTCGAACTGCTCGCCCGTCTTCACCTGCACCACGCTGAAGGGGTAGCCCGCCGGACCCGTCTCGTGGATGATGAGCGCCCCGGCCGCGCCCATCTTCTCCGCCATCTCGAACTTGTACGTCCATCGGCCGTAATACGTCATCGCCTTGCCGCCGAACACGCGCGGGTCCAGCCCGGTCGGGTCTGCCGGGTCGGGCACCGGCGGGTCGCCGATCAGGAAGACGAGCGTCTTTCCCTTCAGGTCGGTTCCCTTGTAGTCGTCCCACTTGAACTCCGGCGCCTGCACGCCGTAGCCAACGAAGACGAGCTCCGACCGGTCGAGGGCGACGGCGTCCACCATCCGCTTGGACCAGGCGACGACGTCGTCGCCGTAGGCGAAGCGGAGCGAAGGCCCGCCGGCCGGCGGGATTCCGGCGACCACCAGCTCGGTTCGCGGGTCCGGCGTGAGGCCGACCAGCGGCACCCTCTGAAAGTACGAGCCGTCAGCCGCGGCCGGCTCGAGGCCGTACCGCTTGAACTGGTCGGCAAGGTAGGCGACGGTTCGGTCTTCGCCCTTCGTGCCCGGCGCGCGCCCCTCGAACTCGGCGGAGGCCAGGGTCCGGGTGTGCGCGAGGAGCGCGGCAGCGTCGATGCGGGGGAACGAGACCCGCGATTGCCCCGCGAGGAGAACCACCGCCAGTACGCCGCCCGCGGTCATCCCGACGAGCACGACAAATGCCGACCGCATGGTCTCCGCCTCCTCTGCGTGACTTCCGATCCCTCTGCGTGAGTTCCGATCCCTCAGCGTCAGTTCCGATCCCTCAGCGTCAGTTCCGATTACGCAGTGTACATAAGAAGGGCCGCCCTCCCTTTCGGTCGAGCGGCCCCTGAGGATGCACGCGGAAGGACAGGCCGGCGCGGATTACTGGCCGCCGGCCTTCTTCTTGCGAAGGTCGATCGCCTGATCGCGGAGCCGGTCGGCTTCCTTGATGAGCGCCTGCTGCTGCGCCGGGTCCTTGATCAGGAGCGCCTTGGAGCGGAGCAGGAGGTTCTTGTAGGTCAGCGCGTCGACGTAGTCCGGCTTCAACTGCAGCGCCTTGTCCTCGGCCTGGAGCCCCAGCTCGACGTACCTCAGCTTCTCGGCGTCCTTCAGCCGGAAGTCGCGGTACGCCTTTTCCCAGTAATACGCGGCGATCGTGTGGAAGGCCTCGGGGTTGGTCGGCTCCTTGTCGGCGCGCTCCTGCAGCGCCTGCATCGTCTTCTCGAACTCGCCCTGCCGGTTGTAGAACCCGGCCAGCTGCATATAGGTGTTCGAGTCGTTCGGCCGCATCTCCTTGGCCTTGAGCAGGTACTGCTCGCCGACCTCGTAGTTGCCGGCGTCCTCGTACATCTTGGACAGCATGAAGTAGTTGTTCACGTCGGTCGGGTCGATCTTGATCATCTCCTCGATGATCGACACGGCCTGGGCGGGATCATTCGCCTTGTCGGGGCCGTAGGCCGCCATGAGGTACTGGAGCGAGAGCTGCTTCAGCTTCGGGTCCTTCTCCTCGCTGGCGCACTTCCGGTAGTTCTCGATCGCCTTCTTCAGGTACTCGTCGTTCTGCGCCTCGCCCTTCCGGCTCGGTTTGTACAGGTTGTCGTAGCTGTTCCCAAGGTAGAAGTAGGCCGATGTGAAGTTCGGGTCGTTCTGCACCACGACCTCGTACTTGTCGGCCGCGCGCTTGTAGTCCTGCTGCTGGTAGAACACGTTCGCTTCCTTGAACGCCTTCCGGGCCTTCAGCACGCCCATTTGTGCGCACCCGGCGAGCGTCAGGCTGAAGGCTGCCAGTACCACGACCAGCGTTGCCGCCTTGAACCGCCTCTGCATTGCATCCCCCTTGCCCCCGAACCGCGGGAGTTCGGTCTTCTACGGTCTCGGATGATGATCGCGAAGAGAGGTTAATTCGTGTGACGAAGTGAGCCCCCCGGCTCCAGCACGGGGGTCCGGGTAGTCGGGCCAGTATAGTGAACGCAAAATTGACAAGTCAAGCACGCTCCGGGCCCTGCCTCGGCCTCCCGAACTTGACCCCCCCTGTGGCGGCCCCTATGATGGGAGCCGCGGGCACTCCAATTCGATTAGACACCGCGCCCACGTGATCCGTTTCGAGGATTTGCTGGAAAAGGTCCGGGAGTACAACCCGGACGCCGACTTCGAACTGCTCCGCCGGGCCTACGTCTTCTCGGCCCTCGAGCACAAGGGACAGGTGCGCCACTCGGGCGAGCCCTACCTGGTCCACCCGCTCGAGGTCGCCACGATCCTCACCGACATGAAGATGGACCCGGTGACGATCGCCGCCGGCCTCCTCCACGACGTCGTCGAGGACACGCTGACCACCGCGGAGCACCTCGACCGGACGTTCGGCCACGAGGTCGCCCACGTCGTCGAGGGCGTCACCAAGATCGGCGCCATCACCTTCGCGTCGACCGAGGAGCGGCAGGCCGAGAACTTCCGGAAGATGCTGCTGGCGATGGTGGACGACATCCGCGTCATCCTCGTCAAGCTCGCCGACCGCCTGCACAACATGCGGACGCTCAAGTTCCTGCCCGACGACCGCCGGCAGCGCATCGCGCAGGAGACGCTCGACATCTACGCCCCGATCGCCAACCGCCTCGGGATGTCGAAGGTGAAGAACGAGCTCGAGGAGCTGGCGTTCCACGCCCTCGAGCCGGAGGCCTACGACCTGCTCCGGGCGAAGGTGGAGCGGCGCCGGAAGGCGAGCGAGGGGGTGGTCGAGCAGCTGCGGCAGACGATCGTCCAGAAGCTGAAGGACGCGCAGGTGCCCGTGGTCGAGGTCGCCGGGCGCACCAAGCACCTGTTCAGCATCCACCAGAAACTGCGCCGGCAGAAGATCGACCTCGACCAGGTCTACGATTTCGTCGCGCTGCGGGTCATCACCAGGACGATCCGGGACTGCTACGCCGCGCTCGGCATCATCCACCAGACCTGGTCCCCCGTCCCGGGGCGGATCAAGGACTTCATCGCGATGCCGCGCCCGAACGGCTACCAGTCGCTGCACACGTCGGTCATCAGCGAGAGCGGGTTTCCCTTCGAGGTCCAGATCCGCACCGAGGAGATGCACCTGCGCGCCGAGGAAGGGATCGCCGCGCACTGGAAGTACAAGGAGGGGCGGGTCGGCGCCGGCCGCGACGAGCCGTACTTCGTGTGGCTTCGGCAGCTGCTCGAGGTGCAGCAGGAGGTGCGCGACCCCCAGGAGTTCCTGCAGAACCTGAAGATCGACCTGTACCCCGAGGAGGTCTACACCTTCACGCCCAAGGGCCAGGTCAAGCCGCTCCCGCGCGGCGCGACGCCGATCGACTTCGCCTACGCCATTCACACCGACGTCGGCGCCCAGTGCGTGGGCGCGCGCGTGAACGGCCGCATGGTGCCGCTGCGCTCGCACCTCAACAACGGCGACATCGTCGAGATCGTGACCCAGGCCCGGCACACGCCGAGCCGCGACTGGCTGAACTTCGTCGTCACCTCGAAGGCGCGCAACAAGATCAAGCACTTCCTCGAGGGCGAAGAGAAGGTCCGGGCCGTGGACCTCGGGCGCCGCCTGATCGAGAAGGAGCTGCGGCGCTTCGACCTGAACACCAAGACGCTGCTCTCGGACCCCGAGCTGCAGCGCGCCGCCGCCGCGTCGGGCCTGCAGAAGATCGACGAGATGCTGGCCGCCGTCGGGTTCGGTCGGCTTTCGGCCCGGCAGGTCCTCGACAAGCTCGTGCCGGCCGGGGACCTCAAGGAGCGGCCGACGACGGGCGTCGTGTCGGCCGTGCGGCGGGCGTTCTCGGGCGACCGGGACCGGATCAAGGTGCGCGGCGCCGACGACATGCTGGTCGTCCGCGCCCGGTGCTGCAACCCGATCCGCGGCGAGAAGATCGTCGGCTACATCACGCGCGGCAAGGGGGTCTCGGTCCACGCGGTGACCTGCCCGAACGTGACCAACCTGCTCTACACGGCCGACCGGCGGATCGAGGTCGAATGGGACCGGGGCGAGGACCAGGGGGGCTACACCGTCGACCTCTCGCTCTCGGTCGAGGACCGCAAGGGGCTGCTGGCCGAGATCAGCTCGAAGATCGCCGACGACAACACCAACATCACCAGCATCGAGGCGAAGACGCACGACGGCCACCTCGATCACATCGACATGACGATCGAGATCCGCGACGTGAAGCACCTGGACAAGGTGCTCAAGTCGCTCCGCAAGGTGCCGGGAGTCCTGGGGGTCGAACGGGCCGCACGCTGACGGGCAATATCGTGCGATCTGGCGATCGTGCGATCTGGCGCGCTGCATGAACGGCCGCGATTCAGGGTCCCGCCGAACCGCGGGCGCCTCGGCCTCGCGAGCCGGCTCGCGAGGCCGAGGCGCCCGCGGCCCGGCGAGACTTGGAATCGCGGCCCCTCGCTTAGCGATCTTGGGATCTGGTAGGGGAGGGAATACGAAGGAAGAAGTACGAAGTAGAGTCGGTAGCGGCTTACAGGTTATGCCCCGCCCCTTCGAACTTCGTAAGATCGTACTTCGCAAGATGCTGACCGACGCGTCAGCCGAGGTGGACGACGGCGTCGATCTCGACGCGGACGTCCTTGGGCAGGCGCGAGACCTGCACGGTCACCCGCGCGGGGGCAGGGGAGCCGAAGACCTTCCCGTATTCCTCGTTCAGGGCGGGGAAGTCGTTCATGTCCGCCAGGTAGACCGTCGTCTTCACGACGAGGCCGAGCGAGCCGCCCGCCGCCGACACGATCGCGCGCAGGTTCTCGAGCACGCGCCGCGACTGGGCGCGGATGTCGCCCTCGACCACGGCCCCGGTGGCGGGGTCGAGCGGGATCTGACCCGACACGAACAGGAACTCGCCGGCCCGGATGGCCTGGGAATACGGACCGATGGCCGCCGGCGCGGCCGGCGTCGAAATGGCCTGCGGCATACGCCTACGCCGCCTTGACGACCTTGCCCGAGCGGAGGCAGCGCGTGCAGACGCGCAGCCGCTTGGTGCCGCCGCCGACGACGGCGCGGACCCTCTGCAGGTTCGGCTCGAACCGCCGGGCCGACACGTTGTGCGCGTGGCTGATTTTGCGCCCCACGACGGGACCCTTGCCGCAGATCTCACACCGCTTCGCCATACTCTGCTTCCTGGAAAGTGATCGCTTCCCTCTGTCGGCGCCCGGCGCCGCCGAGACACGAGCCCCTTATTATAGCAAACTCCGGCCCGATGTCGCCGGCCTGGCAACTCCCCGGCCACTCCCGCTCACGGTTTGACGAGGAGCGGCTGCGGCGACTCGACCCCGGGACGACCGGCTTCCCCGCCCGGCCGCCGGCTCGCGCGCACCGCCGCGATGAACCGGCCGATGATCCCGAGCGCCGTCGCCGGCCCATCGTCCACGATCTTCCGCGCCCCGCGCACGCCGGCTTCGAGATGCCTGAGCACGACGGCGGAGTCGCGCTCGACGCGCCTGGCCGATCCGGCCTCGGCCTCGGCCGCGAGACGGGCCAGGAAGGTCTTCGTGTCGGTCACGAACCGCTGAGCCGCCAGCGACGTCGGCCGGTGCTCGTAGATGAGCCCGCGGTCGGCCGTCTCATAGGTGGCCGCCAGCGCCCCGGCCCCTTCGGCCGCGTCCTCGTCCTGGAGCTTCACGATCGTATCGGCATGCAGCCCGGCCACGAAGCTCAGCAGCGCCAGGAGCAGGTCCGACTGGTCCGACGTCAGCCCGTCCCGCATCGCCATCACGAAGGCCAGGTCCTGCTCCTGCCGCCGGCGAACGCTCGCCGCCGGATGAGCCTGCGCCGCCACCAGGTAGCCGCAGTCCGGGGGGCAGCGGATCTCCACCTGGCGCTTGGACCCGCAGCAGACCGCGCAGATGGTCCGGCCGAGCGCGGGGCACTGTCGCCGGGCGTGACGCTGCTGACACAGCGGGCACAACATGGCTGCCAGCTTCGCATAGCCACGGCCCCGGGGCAAGCTCTCCACATTGACTCCATTTCGCCACACGGGGCGACGCACAAATGGGACACCGGGAGAGTCCAGAATTGTCCCACGGTGGTGACGCCCGGAAAACTCTCCTGCCGGAGAACCGGATCTGAAGAACCGGCGTCTAAATGAGCATCGGCGGCAGAACCAGCTGAACGGCTGCCGGTTGGCGACGGTAACACATTGCAACATAATATGTTATCGCTCAAGTGGCCACGGAGTTCGGCGGGCGGGTGGTGAAATTCCTACACGGGTCGGCGGGCCGATCGGTGCAGGAACGGCAGGAACCCGACCGGCAGGCCCGGATGATCGCCTGAAAAACCGCACGAGCGAAAATGGCAGTTCATTTGCATAACGGCTCGTGCTAAGATAACGGCTCCAAAAACGGGCCGACGCCGCAGGAAGGAGCGTCAGCGCCATGGCAACAACAGTCAAGAAGCGCAAGATGAACACCGAACGTTACGACACCCTCAAGCAGATGCTCGAGGATCGCAAGCGCGAAATAGTCAGCCAGCTGCACGACAAGATTCGAGACGTTCGCACCGAGAACGAGTCGGGCAAGATGAGCAACGTGCTTGACCAGGGCGAGAGCTCGGAGGCCGGGATCCAGGAGGACATCGAGTTCGCCCTGATCCAGATGAAGTCCGAGACGCTCAACAAGATCAACGAAGCCCTCGGCCGCCTCGAAGAAGGGGCCTACGGCAACTGCTTCGAGTGCGGGGAGGAAATCGCCCCCCAGCGTTTGCGCGCGCTGCCGTTCGCGGTTCGCTGCCGCGACTGCGAGGAGGCCCGCGAGAACGCGCAGCGGCGCGAGCGGCTGGCCGCCCAGCGGCAGTCGTCCACGGCGCTGTTTCTCGACTCTGCCAACTGATGGCCGGACCCGAAGGCGGGACGGGGGCCTCGCCGGCCCCTCCCGCCCGGGCGATGCCGGGCAGCGGCCCGGCCTTCGACGGAGTAGCCCGCGATGAGCGACGAGCCCGAAGGCCCTGTGTTCGGTGATGCCACGGACGGGGAAAGGGCGCCGTCGATTCCTCCGGAGCTGCCGGTTCTTCCGCTCCGCGACACGGTCCTGTTCCCCAACTCCTTCATGCCCCTCGCGGTGGCCCGCGAGAGCTCCGTCCGCCTGATCGACGACGCGATCGGCGGCGGCAAGCTGATCGCGGTGTTCACCCAGCGCGACGCCAGCGTCGACGAGCCCGGCCAGGCCGACCTCTACCCGGTCGGCACCGCGACCCACATCCACAAGATGTTCAAGCTCTCCGACGGCAGCCTCCGGCTGATCGTCCAGGGGCTGGCGCGGCTCAGGATGGAGCGGGTCGTCTCGGCCAAGCCCTACCTGCGCGCCGAGGTCGTCGCGGCCGCCGAGGGGACGAGCGAGGTGGACAAGCTCGAAATCGACGCCCTGCAGCGGAACATCAAGGCCAACTTCCAGCAGGTCGTCTCGCTCTCGCCGCTGCTCTCCGACGACCTCCAGACGCTGGCCCTCAACATCGTCGACCCCGGCAAGCTCGCCGACTTCATCGCCTCGAGCCTGACCACCATCACCACGCCGGTCAAGCAGGACGTGCTCGAGACGCTCGACGTCCGCGCCCGCATGGACCTGCTCAACCGCATCCTCATCAAGGAGCTCGAGGTCCTCGAGCTCGGGTCGAAGATCCAGTCGCAGGTGCAGTCGGAGGTCGGCAAGAACCAGCGCGACTACTTCCTGCGCGAGCAGCTCAAGGCGATCCAGAAGGAGCTCGGCGAAGGGGACGACCAGACCAAGGAGATCGAGGAGCTGCGCCAGAAGATCGAGGCGGTCGGGATGCCGGAGCCGGTGAAGAAGGAGGCGCTCCGCGAGCTCGACCGGCTGTCGAAGATGCCGGTGGCCGCCGCCGAGTACACGGTGTCGCGCACCTATCTCGACTGGCTGGTGGCGCTGCCGTGGGCGCGGAGGACCGAGGAGGTCATCGACCTCCAGCGGACCAAGGGCGTCCTCGACCACGACCACTCCGACCTGGTGGACGCCAAGGACCGGATCCTCGAATACCTCGCGGTGCGCAAGCTCAACCCCGAGGTGAAGGGGCCGATTCTCTGCTTCGTCGGCCCGCCGGGCGTGGGGAAGACGTCGCTCGCCAAGTCGATCGCGTCCGCGGTGGGCCGGAAGTTCGTCCGGGTGTCGCTCGGCGGCATGCGCGACGAGGCCGAGATCCGCGGCCACCGGCGCACCTACATCGGCGCGCTGCCCGGGCAGATCGTCCAGGGGCTCCGCCGGGCGGAGTCGAAGAACCCGGTCTTCATCCTCGACGAGATCGACAAGCTCGGCTCCGATTTCCGCGGCGACCCGGCGTCGGCGCTGCTCGAGGTCCTCGACCCCGAGCAGAACAACACGTTCCGCGACCACTACCTCGACGTGCCGTTCGACCTGTCCGAGGTGCTGTTCATCACGACGGCCAACGTGCTCGACCCGGTGCCGCCCGCGCTGCGCGACCGCATGGAAGTGCTCGAGCTCCCCGGGTACACCGAGGAGGAGAAGCTGCGGATCGCGCAGGAGCACCTGGTGGCCAAGCAGGTCGCCAACCACGGGCTCACCCCCGAGGTCATCGCCTTCGACGAGGCGGCGCTCCGCGCGGTGATCCGCGGCTACACGCGCGAGGCCGGCGTCCGCAACCTCGAGCGGGAGATCGCCGCCCTCTGCCGCAAGGCGGCGCGCCGGCGGGCCGAGGGGGTGCTGGACCCGATCACGATCTCGCCCGACGTCGTGGCCCAGATGCTGGGCGCCCCGCACTTCCTCGACGAGGAGATGGAGGAGCGCACCAAGGACCCGGGCGTGGCCATCGGCCTCGCGTGGACGCCGGCCGGCGGCGAGGTCCTGTTCGTCGAGGCGCGGCGGATGAGCGGCAGCGGCACCCTGACGCTGACCGGCCACCTGGGCGACGTGATGAAGGAGTCGGCGCGGGCGGCCCTGTCGTGGCTGCGCGCCAACGCCTCGCGCTACGGCCTCAGCCCCGACTTCTACAAGTCGTCCGAGCTGCACCTCCACGTGCCGTCGGGCGCGATCCCCAAGGACGGCCCGTCGGCCGGCGTGACGATGGCCGTGGCGCTCTGCTCCGAGCTCTCCCGGCGGCCGGTGCGCGGCGACATCGCCATGACGGGCGAGATCACGCTGTCGGGCCGCGTGCTGCCGGTCGGGGGGGTCAAGGAAAAGGTGCTCGCCGCGCGCCGCGTGGGCATCCGCGAGGTCATCCTCCCCGCCCGCAACGAGCGGAACGTCCTGGAGGACCTCAGCGAGGAGCTGCGGCGCGACATGACCGCGCACTTCGTGTCGACGATCGACGAAGTGCTGGACCTGGCGCTCACGCAACCGCCGGCCGAGGCGACGCCCGCGTCGCCGCCCGACCCGGGCGAGCTGCAGCCGAGCGCCGCCTCCTAGGCGGCAGGCGAGGATGGCGGCCATCGTCTACTCGCCCCGCTACCACATCAACCTCGGCGCGCACGTCTTCCCGACCAGCAAGTACCCGCGCCTCCACGACGCGCTCGTCGCCCGGCGCCTGGCGGCGACGTCCGACTTCGTCGAGCCGGCGGCCGCGACGTGGGACGAGCTGGCGCTGGTCCACACGGCCGACTACCTCGGGAAGCTGCGGGACGGGACGCTGAGCCTCGAGGAGCAGGCGCAGCTCGAGCTCACCCCCACGCCGTCGGTGGTCGAGGGGTTCCGCCTGATGTGCGGGGGCACGATGCTCGCCGCCCGTCTCGCGCTCGGCCTGGCCCGGCCGCCGGACGTCGTGGACCATCCCGGCGGCGACCCCGGCGCGCACCACCCGACGCGGGGCCTCGGCCTCCACCTCGGCGGCGGGTTCCACCACGCGTCGGAGGACCACGGCGAAGGCTTCTGCATGTTCCACGACGTGGCGGTGGCCATCCGGGTCCTGAAACGCGACCGCGCCATCTCGCGCGCCGCCATCGTGGACTGCGACGTGCACCACGGGAACGGGACGGCGTTCATCTTCGCCGGCGACCGCTCGGTGTTCACCTTCTCGATGCACCAGGAGCGCAACTACCCGGCGTTCAAGCCGTCGAGCTCGCTCGACATCCACCTGCCCGACTATGCCGACGACGAGATGTACCTGCGGCATCTGGTCGGGGCGCTGCCGCGCGTCCTCGCGTCCGGGCCGGACATCGTCTTCTACCTGGCGGGCGCGGATCCGTTCGAGGAGGACAAGCTGGGCGGGCTGAGCCTCACCAAGGAGGGGCTGCGGCGGCGCGACCGCCTGGTGTTCGCGGCCGCGCGCGAGGTGAACCTCCCCGTCGTGGTGACGCTCGCCGGAGGGTACGCGCAGAACGTCGCCGACACGGTGGACATTCACGCGGCGACCATGGAAGAGGGCATGAGGGTGTTTGCGATCTGAAGACGGGGGGGGACGGTGGACGAGCAGCGCGGGACGAGGCTGACGCACGAGGAGATTTACAGGGGGCGGATCTTCACCGTGGAGCGGGACCGGGTCCGCCTGCCGAAGGGGATCGAAGCCACGATGGAAGTCGTGCGGCACCCGGGCTCGGTCGTGTTGCTGCCGATGCCGGACGCGGACCACGTGATCCTCGTGAGGCAATACCGCTACGCCGTCGACCGGTGGGTCTGGGAGCTGGCGGCCGGCACGCTGAAACCCGGCGAGGACCCCGAGGCCGGCGCGGTGCGCGAGTGCGAAGAGGAGACCGGCCTCGCGGCCGGCCAGGTCGAAGCGGTCGGCGCCTTCTTCCCGACGCCCGGCTATTGCGACGAGAAGATGAACCTCTTCACGCTCACCGAGCTGGCGCCCCCGGCCGGCCGCCAGGCGGCCAGCCCGGACGAGGATGAGGACATCCGCGCGCGCACGTTCTCGCTCGACGAGGTCCGCGCGATGATCGCCCGCGGGGAGATCGTGGACCTGAAGACGGTGGCGGGGATCGCGCTCATCGCTGGCATCTGAGCGTCTTGCGATCGCCGGATTCCCCCGCCCCTTCACTCCCGCTCGTCATCCACTGCCAGGATCTCGTCGAGCACCCCCTGCAGGTCCGGCGGGAGCGGGCAGGTGAACTCCATCCGCGTGCCCTCTCGCGGGTGCGTGAAGACCAGCCGCGCGGCGTGGAGGAACGGGCGCTCCAGCCTCTCGACGGCGCGCAGGGCCGCGGGCATCCGGTGCCGGACGCCGCCGTAGGTCTGGTCTCCCACGATCGGGTGCCCGATGGCGCTCAGGTGGACGCGGATCTGGTGCGTCCGGCCGGTGGCGATCGCGACGTGCACGAGCGTGATGCCCCGCAGGTTGCGCGCGGCCGTGATGCGCGTCACCGCCGTCCTCGACCGCCGCGCCCGGGTCGACATCTTCTCGCGGTGGACCGGGTCGCGTCCCACCGGGAGATCGATGCGGCGGCCGGCGTGCACCTCGCCCCAGGCCAGCGCGACGTACTCCTTCTCGACCTCGTGGTCCTGGAACTGGCGGGCCAGTTCGCGGTGCGCCGAGTCGTTCTTGGCGATGACCATCAGGCCCGACGTGCCCCGGTCGAGCCGGTGCACGATCCCGGGGCGCTGCTCGCCGCCGATCCCGCTCAGGTTGTCGGCGTGGAAGAGGAGCGCGTTCACCAGCGTCCCCTCCGCGTGCCCCGCCGCCGGGTGCACGACCATCCCCGCCGGCTTGTCCACCACGATCACATCCTCGTCCTGGAAGATGACGGGGAGGTCGAGGTTCTGGGCGACCGGCGTCGCGGGGACCGCGTCGGGAATCTCGACGGTGACGACGTCCCCGGCCTTGAGCGTGGCGTTGGACTTGGCGGCGCGGCCGCGGACGGTGGCGCCGCCGTCCTTGATGACGCGCTGCAGCTGGGAGCGCGAGTGCTGCGGGAGCAGGCCGGCGAGGTAGACGTCGAGCCGCAGGCCGACGCTGTCCGGGTCGACGGTGAACTCGTGGCGTTCCATGGGCGGTCTACGGCGCGGCGGCGTCCCGGTGGTTTCCGATCCCCAGCATGTCGAGCATCATCCCGATCACGCCGACGGTGATCGCCGAGTCGGCCACGTTGAACGCCCAGAAGTGGTACTGCTGCCAGTAGACGTCCACGAAGTCGACCACGACGCCCGCGGTCAGCCGGTCGATCAGGTTGCCGGCCGCCCCGCCGAGGATCAGCGCGAGGCCGAAGCGGGCCAGCCGCTGGTGCGGCGCCAGGCCGGCGGCGAACGCGGCGATGCTCACGAGCGCGATCGTGGAGACGAGCGCGATGACGCCTGCCTTGTGCGGGAAGCTGACGGCGTTGAGGAACCCGAACGCCGCGCCGCTGTTCTGCACGTGCGTCAGGTCGAGCAGGCCGGGAATGACGGTGCGGCTGGCGTGCACGGGCAGGTAGGCGCGCACCAGCGCCTTGGTCGCCTGGTCCAGCACGATGATGGTCCCGGCCAGGCCGAGGGTGGCCGCCGACAGGCGCTTCATGGACGGGTCTCCGCCAGCGCGTCTTCGCACCGCGGGCACAGGCCCTGGCGCGCCGCGTCGCTGCTCACCGCCGGCACGTACCGCCAGCACCGGTCGCACCGCACCCCGCCGGCGCGCGAGACCAGGATCGCGGCGTAGCTGCTGTCCGACTCACGGCAGACCGCGCCGTCGCCTTCCGCCGGCCCTTCGCCGAGGACGACCTCGGACGCGATGAACAGCGTGGGCAGGTCGTCGCGATGCCGCTCGAGCAGCGCCCGCAGGTCGCCGGCCGCCCGCAGCTCGACCCGCGCCTCGAGCGACTTGCCGACCACCTTCGCCTTGCGCAGCCCCTCGATCTCGACGTTCACCGCGTCGCGCACCTGCATCAGCCGCTGCCACCGGCCGGTCAGCTCGGCGTCGAGCAGCGCCTCGAGGCCGGCGGGGAAGTCGGCCAGGTGCACCGAGTCGTCGCGCGTCCCTGGCAGGAAGCGCCACAGCTCGTCCGCCGTCATCGGCAGGATCGGCGCAATCAGCCGCGCCAGGCCGTCGGCCATGATGTAGAGCGCCGTCTGTGCCGAGCGCCTGGCCGGCGAGTTCGCCGCCAGGGTGTAGAGCCGGTCCTTCGACACGTCGACGTAGAACGCGCTGATGTCGGCCGTGATCAGGCTGTTGACCGCCTGCGGCACCGCCGCGAAGTCGTACGTCTCGTACGCGCGGAGCACCCGGGCCGCGACGTCGGCGTACTTCGCCAGCGCGAACCGGTCCAGCTCCTGCAACTGGCCGATCGGCAGCGCGTCGGTCTCGGGCGTGAAGTCGTAGAGGTTCGCCACCAGGATCCGCAGCGTGTTGCGCAGCTTGAGGTACGCTTCGACGACGCGCGCGAGGATCTCGGGGCCGACGCGCATCTCCTCCCGGAAGTCGACCATGGAGACCCAGAGCCGGAGGATCTCCGCGCCGCTCTTCTTGATGATCTCCTGCGGGTCGATCGTGTTGCCGATCGACTTCGACATCTTGCGCCCCTGCTCGTCGACGAAGAACCCGTGCGTGACGACCGACCGATAGGGCGCCAGGCCGCGGGTGCCGATGCCGACCAGCAGCGAGCTCTGGAACCATCCGCGGTACTGATCCGAGCCCTCGATGTAGAGGTCGGCCGGCCACGGCAGATCGTCGCTGTGGCCGAGGACGGCCTCGTGGCTCGCCCCCGAGTCGAACCAGACGTCGAGGATGTCGCGCTCGCGCTCGAACTCGCGGCCCCCGCACTTCGGGCAGGCGAGGCCCTCGGGCAGGAACTCCTCGATCGGCCGCTCGTACCAGGCGTCGGCCCCGTGCTCGGCGAACACCGCCGCGGCCCGCTCGGCCAGCGGGGCGGTCAGCACCGCCTCGCCGCACGTCACGCAGTCCACCGCCGGGATCGGCACGCCCCACGAGCGCTGCCGCGAGATGCACCAGTCGGGCCGGTTGGCCAGCATCAGCGTCAGGCGCTCCTCGCCCCACGCCGGCAGCCACGAAATCCGCTTGACGGCGTCGATCGCCCGCTCCCGCAGCCCGGCCGCGTCCATCGCCACGAACCACTGCGAGGTGGCCAGGAAGATCACCGGGTTGTGGCACCGCCAGCAGTGCGGGTAGGAGTGCTCGAACGCTTCGCGGTGCCACAGCCGGCTGCGCTCGGCCAGCGCCTCCTCGATCCTCGGGTTGGCCTCGAACACCCGCTGGCCGCCGAACAGCTCCACGTCATCGAGGAAATGGCCGCCCGGCCCGACCGGCGCGTAGATCTCGAGGCCGTAGGACACGCCGGTGGCGAAGTCGTCCGACCCGTGGCCCGGCGCGGTGTGCACCGCCCCGGTGCCCTGGTCGAGCGTGACGTAGGTGGCCAGCACGCCGACCGAGTCGCGGCGGTAGAGCGGGTGACGGAAGTGCAGCCCCTCGAGCGTGCGCCCGGAAAAGCGTGCCAGGGGAGCGCCGAACGGGCGGCCCACTTGCTTCGACACGCTCTCGGCCAGATCCTCGGCGACGACGACCGTCGTGTCGCCCACGCGGTAGGCCCCGTAAACGAAGTCCGGGTGGAACGCGACCGCCAGGTTGGACGGGATCGTCCATGGCGTCGTCGTCCAGATGAGGACCGAGAGGTTGTCGACGCCCGCCAGCTCGGGCACGCGGCTGGCGAGGTCGCGCATCGCCTCGGGCGTGAACGGGAACTCCACGAAGATCGACGGCGAGCTGTGGGCCTCGTACTCGACCTCGGCCTCGGCCAGCGCGGTCCGGCAGTGGATGCACCAGTGCACCGGCTTCTTGCCCTTGTAGACCATCCCCTGGTCGATGAACCGCGCCAGCGCCCTGACGATCGCGGCCTGGTAGCCGTAGTTCATCGTGAGGTACGGCTCGCCCCAGCCGCCCATCACGCCGAGCCGCTTGAAGTCGGTCCGCATGAGGTCGACGAAGCGCGCGGCGTAGGCGCGGCAGGCGCGGCGGAAGTCGCCGACCGACATCTGGCGCTTGCGCGGGCCCAGCTCGCGGTCGACCTTCAGCTCGATCGGCAGGCCGTGACAGTCCCAGCCCGGCACGTACGGGGCGTCGAACCCGGCCATCGTCCGCGAACGGACGATGACGTCCTTGAGGACCTTGTTGAGCGCCGTGCCCAGGTGGATGCGGCCGTTGGCGTAGGGCGGGCCGTCGTGGAGGATGAACTTCGGGGCCCCGCGGCGCCGGGCCCGGATTCGGCCGTAGAGGTCGGTCGCGTCCCATCCCTCGATGGCTTTGGGCTCCGCCGCCTGCAGGTTCGCCTTCATCGGGAACCCGGTCCGCGGCAGGTTGAGCGTGTCCTTCCAGTCGGCCATAACGTCGTTCGCCCCTCGGTCTGACGATCCATTCATTCTACATGCTGCGGCGCCGCCGGGGCGCGCCTCCATCTATAATGGCCGCATGAGCGACGCGCCCGCGCCCCGCACGGCGTTTCTCGACAACGGCCTGAAGATCCTCGTCCAGGAGGTCCACACCGCCCCGCTCGCCTCCGTCTGGTGCTGGTACAAGGTCGGATCCCGGGACGAGATGCCCGGCCGGACCGGCGTGTCCCACTGGGTCGAGCACATGAACTTCAAGGGGACCACCAACATCCCCCGCGAGAAGGTCAAGGGGATCATCGAGGAGTTCGGCGGGAGCTGGAACGGGTATACCTGGATCGATCAGACGACCTACCTCGAGACGGCCACCAGCGACGCGCTCGACCGGATGCTGTTCATCGAAGCCGAGCGGATGAGCAACGGCCTCTACGACCCGGCGGAGTGCGAGTCGGAGCGGACCGTGATCATCTCGGAGCTCGAGGGCGGCGAGAACGACCCCGAGCAGCTGCTCGAGATCGAAGTCAACGCGGCGGCGTTCAAGGCGCACCCCTACGGCCACCCGACGATCGGGTGGCTGAGCGACCTGCAGCGGATGACGCGCGACGATCTCTACGGCCACTACCGGCGGTACTACGTCCCCAACAACGCGACGCTCGTCATCGTCGGCGACGTGGATCCGGAGGAGGCGATCGAGCGCGTCCGCCGGCACTTCGGCAAGGCGGTCCCGGGCGCGGTCCCGGCCCGGACGATCAGCGTCGAGCCGGCGCAGCTCGGCGAACGGCGCGTCGTCGTGGAGAAGGAGGGGACGACGGCCTACCTGAAGGTGGCCTACCACGCGCCGGCCGCGGCCGACGAGGACTTCGTCCCGACGCTGGTCGCCGACGCCGTGCTGACCGGCGCGAAGGGGCTCAACCTCTGGTCGAGCTTCAGGACGCCGCCGCCGCAGCGGAGCGCGCGGCTCTACCGGACGCTCGTCGAGGGGCGCCTGGCGTCGTCGGTGTCGGGCGGCCTGATGCCGACGGCCGACCCGTATCTCTATACGATCTCGGTGACGGCGCGCGAGGGGACGGCGCGCGACGCCGTCGAGCGCGCGACGCTCGGCGAGCTCGATCGCATGGCCCGCGAGGGGATTACGGCCGAGGAGCTCGAGAAGGCGCGGAACCAGCTGCGCGCGCGGCTGGTGTTCGACAACGACAGCGTCACCAACATCGCGCACCAGCTCGGCTACTTCGAGACGATCGCGTCGCCCGACCTGTTCCTGTCGATCGGCGATCGGATCCGCCGGGTGACGCGCGACCGCGTCGCCGATGCGGCGGCCAGGGTGCTGCGGCCGACCAATCGCACGGTGGGCTGGTTCGAGCCGATCCCGGCCGGAGGGGGCGGCGTGAGGGGCGAAGGGGCCGCCCGGCCGGCGGCCGGAGCGAGGGGCCGGCAATGACCATCGACGCGCAGAGGGGACTCTCGCCGGTGCGGCGCCGCCTCGAGAATGGCGCGACCGTGATCGCCAAGCCGTCGCACGTGACGCCGGCGGTGGCCATCTCCGTCTCGATGCCGGCCGGCTCGGTGGCCGACCCGGCGGGATTCGACGGGGCCTCGCACTTCCTCTCCCGCGTCATCGACCGGGGGACCGAGTCTCGAAGCGGCGAGGAGCTGGCCGAGCTGCTCGACAGCCGGGGCGTCTCGGTGACCGTGTCGGCCATGCGCCACGCGTTCGTCGTCTCGTGCACCTGCCTGTCCGAGGACTTCTCCACGATCCTGACGCTGCTGGCCGACCTGGTCAGGAACCCGAGCCTGCCGGAGACCGACATCGCGACGCGCCGGGGCGAGATCGTCACCGCGATCAGGGAGGACCAGGACAACCCGGCGATGGTGGCGGTCGAGGAGCAGCTGGCCCAGCTCTACCCCCACCCGCACCCCTACGGGCGCCGCTTGAAGGGCACGATCGACACCGTCGGGCGGATCGACCGCCACGTGCTGCGGAGCGTCCACCGCGCCCGCTTCACGCCGGCCGGGCTCGTCGTCGTGGTCGTGGGCGACGTGGAACCGTCGCGCGTGATCGAAGAGACCGACGAGGCGTTCGGGGACTGGCGCGGAGATCCGGTCGCCGTGATCGAGGTGCCGTCGCTGCCCGCCCCGGCGGCGCGCCGGCAGGCGGTCTTCCCGATGATGAACAAGTCGCAGGCCGACATCGCCTACGGCTTCAACACCATCGCGCGCCGCGATCCGGCCTACTACGCCTTCTCGCTGATGAACAACGCGCTGGGCCAGTACGCCATGGGCGGCCGATTGGGAGACAACATCCGCGAGCGCCAGGGAATGGCGTACTACGTGTTCAGCGCGTTCGAGCCGAACCTCGGGGAAGGGCCGATGGTGATTCGCGCCGGGGTGAACCCGGCCAACGTGGACCGCACCATCGCCGCCATCGACGACGAGCTGCGGCGGATGGCCGACGGGGGCCTGACCGCCGGGGAGCTGGCGGCGTCGAAGCGGTATCTCATCGGGTCGATGCCGAGGCTGCTCGAAACCAACGCCGGCATCGCGGCCTTCCTGCTGTCGTGCGAGCAGTTCGGCCTCGGCATGGATCACGACACCAGGCTGCCGGCCCTGCTGAGCGCGGTGACGCTCGACGCCGCGAACGCGCTGGCCAGACGCTTCCTGGTGCCCGAGCGGGCGACGGTGACCATCGCGGGGCCGTACGAGCCGCGAAGCGCCTGAGACCAACGGAGAACCGCCCGTGACGCGCGCCGTCTTCTTCGACGTCGATTTCACGCTCATCTACCCCGGCCCGACCTTCCAGGGCGAGGGGTACCGCCGGTTCTGCGAGAAGCACGGCATCGGCGCGTGCGACCCGTCGGCGTTCTCGGCGGCCGTCAGCAGCGCGTCGGCGCTCCTGCACGACTCGGACGACCAGGCCTACGATCCGGCGTTCTTCCTGCGGTACATCCGGCACATCATCGGGCGGATGGGCGGGACCGGGCCCGCCGTCGACGGGTGCGCCGAGGAGATCTACCGCGAGTGGGCCGCGTGCCGCCATTTCGAGCTGTACGACGACGTGCTGCCGGCGCTGGGCGCGCTGCGCGCGGGCGGCCTGAGGCTGGGCCTGATCTCGAACACGCACCGCTCGCTCGAGGCGTTCCAGAGCCACTTCGAGCTCGACGGCCTCATCTCGGTCGCGGTGGCCTCGTCCGAGCACGGCTACAACAAGCCGCACCCGAGCATCTTCGGGACAGCGCTCCGCCTGATGGCGGTATCCCCCGAAGAAGCGGTGATGGTGGGCGACAGCTTCGCGCACGACATCCAAGGGGCGCGGGCGGTGGGCATGCGGGGCGTGCTGCTGCGGCGCGGCGGGGTGTCGCCCGATGGCGTGCGCTCCCCGGACGAGCAGGAGGCGGTCGTGATCGGCAGCCTCCTGGAACTGCCGGGGATGTTCTTGTCGGCCTCCGTGTAGCGCAGGCCTGAAGGCCTGCGCTATCTTTGAGTCTTCGCATCTGTGAGGCTCCGCAAGATCAACAGATAGCGCAGGGCTTCAGCCCTGCGCCTCGCGACCGTGAGGCGTAAGGCGTGAAGCGGAGAGGTTCCATGCAACTGCGCACGCTGACGACGATCGAGGAGTTTCGCCAGGTGCTGGCCCTCGAGCAGCGGGTCTGGGGCTACCAGGCGGCCGAGGACTCGGTGCCGGCGATGATGCTCCTCGTGTCCAGCCGGATCGGCGGCCTCGTCGTCGGCGCGTTCGACCCTTCGGCGAGCTCGGGGTCGCCCCGCGCAGCGTCGAGCGGCGATCAGGAGCGGCTCGTCGGATTCGCGTACGCGATGCCCGGCATCAGGGACGGCAAGCCCTACCAGTGGTCGCACATGCTCGCCGTGGACGCGGACCACCGCGACGCCGGCCTCGGCTGGCGCCTGAAGCTCGAGCAGCGGCGCCTCGTGATGGCCTCCGGGCTCGACCTCATCGCCTGGACGTTCGACCCGCTCCAGGCCGGCAACGCTCATCTGAACTTCGCGAAGCTCGGCACCGTGGCCCACGAGTACCACGAGGACGCCTATCCCGACTCGTCGAGCGCGCTGCACGCGGGCACGCCCACCGACCGGCTGGTGGCGGAATGGTGGCTGCGATCGGCGCGCGTCGTCGGACGGCTGGACGGCGCGGCGCGGGAAGCCGGGCGAGGAGCCGGGGAGGGCCGCCGCGAACTGACCGCGGCGAACCTGGTGAACCAGGTGCGAGAGGGAAGACGGTGGCTGGAGCCCGCCGGCCACGACCTCGCGCTCGACGCCGCGCGGCTGGGCGTGGTCGTTCCGACGGGCTTCACCGAGATGCAGCAGCGCGACCTGCCGCTCGCCAGGGACTGGCGGTCCGCGACGCGCGAGATCTTCGAGTCGTGCCTGGCGCGCGGCTACGTCGTCGAGGACTTCATTCTCGACCGACCCGCCCGGCGCGGCACCTACCTGCTCGTTCGCCCGTGACGGCGTGAACCGCGTGCCGCCCTGGGCCTTGAGCCTTGAGCCCTGAGCCTCTTGGCGTGAGCCCTGAGCCTTGGGCCTTGAGCCTTCTACCCCGGCGGCCAGGCCATCGGGCGTCCGCCGATGACGTGCAGGTGGATGTGGAAGACGGTTTGTCCCGCCTCCCGGTTGCAGTTGAGCACGGCACGGTAGCCCCCGTCGGCCACCCCCTTTTCGCGCGCCACGATCGCCGCGCGCCGGACCATCTCGCCGACCAGCCCGTCGTCTTCAGGCGAGAGATCGTTGAGCGTCGCGATGTGCCGGCGCGGGATAACGAGCGCGTGAAGCGGAGCCTGTGGGTTGATGTCCTGCAGGACGACGAGCCGATCGTCCTGGTACAGGAACGTGCCCGGGATCTCGCCCGCGATGATGCGGCAGAAGAGACAGGACATCGCAGTCCTCCGAATCCGGAATGGTCAGTAGTGGCTAGTGGCTGGTGATCAGTGATTAGTCGATCACGCGTGACACACTGACCACTAGCCACTGACCACTAGCCACTAAGCTCCTACAGCATCCTTGCCACCAGCGTCCTCGGAATCTGCTGGAAGTCGTTGACGATCCGCACCAGCGACAGCGGCGATTCCCGCACCAGGCGCTCGACGGCCGCGGCCTGTCCGAAACCGAACTCCATGATAAACCAGCCGTCGGCGGCCAGGGCCGCCGGCACCGCGGAGAGCAGCGCGCGAATCACGTCGAGTCCGTCCGCGCCGCCGTCGAGCGCCTGTCGAGGCTCCCAGTCGCGCACCTCGGGGTCGAGGCCCTCGATGTCGGCCGACGGAATGTACGGAGGATTCGAGACGACGAGCGCCGCCGCGCCGCCCACGCCGTCGAGGAGGGAGGTGCGCACGAACTCGATTCGGGGAGAGACGCCGTGCCGCCGCGCGTTGCGGGCGGCCACCGCCAGCGCCGCCGGCGAGACGTCGGTGGCGACGAGGCGGGCGGCCGGGAACTCGCGGGCCAGGCAGACGGCGAGACAGCCGCTGCCGGTGCCCACGTCGATGATGAGCGGCGGTTCGGCAAGGCTGCCCTTCGACTCGGGCGGCCGCCGCCCTCGCTCAGGGCACCCCGAGCGAAGTCGAGGGGCGAAGCCTCGCCCTACCGAGGCTTCTGTAGGGCGACCCTTTAGGGTTGCCTCGCTGAGCGGCCGCCCGACAAGGGCCACGGCCTCGTCGATGATGATCTCGGTTTCGGGTCGCGGCGCCAGCACGTCGGGCCCGACCTCGAACTCCAGGCCGCGGAACTCCCGGAGGCCGATGATCGAGGAGATCGGTTCGCGGCCGGCTCGCCTGGCGACGAGCCGTTCGAACCGGGGCGAGAATGCGGCCGGCGGCAGCTCGGTGTCGTGGGCCACCAGCCGCGCCAGGTCCCAGCCGAGCTGGTGGCGGGCGAGCAGCGCGGCGTCCATCGCCGCCTCGTCCGCGTCGATGCCGGCGGCCACCAGCCGCGCCCGTGCGGCACGGACGAGTTCACGAATTGTGGCGGTCGAAGTCATGAGCCGCCCGGGGCTGTACTCGTAGTGGTCAGTGATCAGTGGATCACGCGTGACTGACTGGCCACTGGCCGCTGGCCACTGGCCACTACAGGATCAAGCAACCGTCGTGGCTTCCTTCAGCTTCTCGGACTGGAAGTGCGAGACCACCTGGTCGATCAACTCCCCCAGATCGCCGTTGAGGACGTTCACGAGCTGGTGCGTCGTGAAGTTGATCCGGTGATCGGTGATCCGGCTCTGCGGGAAGTTGTAGGTGCGGATCTTCTCGGAGCGAACGCCGGTGCCCACCTGGCTCCGCCGGTCCTTGGCGATCGCGTCCTGCTGCTTTTGCATCTCGATGTCGTAGAGCCGCGACCGCAGCACCTTCAGCGCCTTCGCCTTGTTCTTGATCTGCGACTTCTCGTCCTGCTGGCTGACGACGAGCCCGGTCGGGATGTGCGTGATGCGCACGGCGGAGTAGGTCGTGTTGACGCTCTGGCCGCCCGGCCCGCTCGAGCAGAACGTGTCGATGCGGAGGTCCTTCTGGTCGATCTGGATGTCGACCTCCTCGGCCTCCGGCAGGACCGCGACCGTCGCGGTGGAGGTATGAATGCGCCCGCTGGCCTCGGTCGCGGGCACGCGCTGCACGCGGTGCACGCCGCTCTCGTACTTCAGCTGGCTGTACACGCGGCGTCCCTCGATCATCGCGATCGCTTCCTTCAGGCCTCCCGCGTCCGCCGCGCTCATCGACAGGACTTCGATCCGCCAGCCCTTGTTCTCGGCGAACCGCGTGTACATCCGGAACAGTTCGCCGGCGAACAGCGCCGCCTCCTCGCCGCCGGTGCCGGCCCGGATCTCCAGCATGACGTTCTTCTCGTCGAGCGGGTCCTTGGGCAGCAGCAGGACCTTGATCTCGTTCTCGAGCGCGTCGCGCCGCGCCTCGAGCTCGCGCAGTTCCTCCAGGGCCATCTCGCGCATGTCGGCGTCGCCGCCGCCGGCCAGCTCCTGGGCCTGGGCGACCTGCGTCATCACCGCCTTCAAGTCGTGGAACTTCTCGACGATCGGCTCGATCTCGGCCAGCCCCTTGGCGTACGTGCGGTACTGCGCGGGGTCGGCCTGCACCGCGGGGTCGGCCAGCTTCTGCGCCAGGTCCGTATAGCGAGCTTCAACTGACGTCAGTTTGTCGATCATGCCTGCGGCTCATCCCCCCGCCACCGGCGGCAGGAACGCGACCTCGTCGCCCTCGCCCACCGCCGTCGTCATCTTCGCGAACTCGGCGTTGACCGCCGCCGACACCGACCGGGCGTATGGCGCGACGGCCGGGTGCCGTCCCGTCACCGCCTGCCAGACCGTCGCCACCGTGGCCCCGTCCGCCACCTCGCACGCCAGCTCGCGGTGGCCCGCCAGGTCGTGGAGCCGCCCGAAGAAGAGCACCGTCACGCGCATGAGCGGCGGAACGCCTCCTCCTTCGCCTTCTCGTCGGAGGGGTCGGCCACCGCCCCCTCGATCCACACGTCCCCGTCCTCGAAGTACTCGTGCTTCCAGACCGGGGCGATCTGCTTCACCCGTTCGATCACGTAGCGGCACGCGGCGAACGCGTCGGCCCGCCGCGGCGCCGCCGCCGCGATGACGACGCTGGCCTCGCCGAGCGCGACAGGCCCGGTCCGGTGGTGGATCGCCATGCGGGAGGCCGGCCAGCGGCCGGCCACCTCGTCGCGGATGATCGCGAACGCGCGCAGCGCCAGCGGCTCGTACGCTTCGTACTCGAGGCGGATGACCCTGCGGCCCTGGTTCAGGCTGCGGACCGTGCCGACAAACGTCACGACCGCGCCGTGCGCGCCGGGCTCGTCGCCGGCCACGAGCGCGGCCAGCTCCGCGACGTCGAGCACGCGCGGCCCGATGGCTAGCGAGGCGGGCCTCGGACCGTCGAGCATGCCCGCCTCGCTGGCCCTGGGAGCCCTGTTGGACCGGCGATCGCTCACCCTACAAGTATACCGTGCGCGCCGGGCCCGGCCTACCTGGAGAGCAGGGCTGAAGACTCGCTCTGCGCACTACTTCACGAAGATGAGGAAGAACTGGAAGGGGAGGAACGTCTCCCGCTTGAGCAGGCGGAGCCCGGCCTGCTCGGCCGCGGCGATGATCGTCGCGGGATCCGGGCGGCCGCCGTCCGGGCCCGGCCCGCCGCCCTCCTTCTTGTAGTCGATGATGCCGACGCGGCCGCCCGGGCGCAATGCCTCCCGCAGGTTCTGCAGGAACAGCACCGGGTTGCCGTACTGGATCTCCTGGTAGGTCTCGAGGATGATCGCCGCGTCCACGGAACCGGCCGGCAGCATCGGGTCGGTGCTGGTGCCCTGCTGGAACCGCACGTTGTTGATGTCCTTCGCCACGTCCTTCGCCACCCGCCGCCGGATCGCCTCGAGCATGGCCGGCTGCACGTCCTCGGCCCACACGACCCCGTGCGGCCCGACGCGCCTCGACAGGCGCACCGTGAAGTAGCCGCCGCCGGCCCCGATGTCGGCCACCTTCGACCCGTCTGCGATTCCCAGCGCGTCCATGATCTGGTCGGGCTTCTGCCAGATGTCGCGGTCGGGGCTCTCGAGCAGGCCGAGGTCGGTCGGCGGAAACAGCGTGTGGCGGCCGGCCGTGCCGGTGGTCTGGGCCGCGCCCGGACCGGCGGCCGCCGCGAGCAGGATCAGCGCGACGAGCAGACGATGGATGCTCATGGGTGTTTCCCGGCCACGCCCGGCCGGGTCATCGCCTCTGGGGAGAGGATCCGGTCGAGCGCCGAGCCGTCGAGGAGCCGCCGTTCGAGCACGAGGTCGCGGATCGACCGGCCCGTCCTCACCGCCTCCTTCGCGATCTCCGCGGTCGCGGCGTAGCCGATGTAGGGGCTGAGCGCGGTGGCGACGGCCGTGCTGCGGTCGAGCAGCTCGCGGCAGCGGTCCGCGTCCACGTCGATGCCCTCGACCGTGCGTTCGCGGAAGGCCTTCATCGCCTCCCGGAGAATCGTCACCTCGTGCATGATATTCCAGGCCATGACCGGCATCATCACGTTCAGTTCGAGCTGACCCGCCTCCGCTGCGGCGGCCACCGTCACGTCGCACCCGATCACCTGGAAGCAGACCTGGTTCACCATCTCGGGCACCGAGGGGTTCACCTTGCCGGGCATGATCGACGACCCGGGCTGCACCGCCGGCAGCACGATCTCGGCCAGGCCCGCCCGCGGCCCCATGCTCAGCAGGCGAAGGTCGCTCGCGATCTTGCCCAGCTCGACGGCCAGCCGGCGCAGCGCGCCCGAGAAGGTCACGATATCGCCCATGCTCTGGGTGACGCGGAAGGGGCTGGCCGCGGGCCTCAGCGGAAGTCCGGTCCACTGCCGGAGCCGCGCGATCGCCCGCTCGACGAACACGGGCTCCGCGTCGAGGCCGGTGCCGACCGCCGTCGCCCCCAGATTCAGCTCGCGCAGGCCCTCCGCGCTTCGCTCGATCTCGTCCGCCGCCCGGTCCAGGCACGCCTGGTAGCCGCCGAACTCCTGGCCGACGGTGATCGGCACGGCGTCCTGCAGGTGCGTCCGGCCGACCTTGACGACACCGGCAAACGCCGCCGCCTTCTGTCCGAACGCGTCCGCCAGGCCGCGGGCCGACGCCACGAGCGGCCCGAGGCCCACGAGCAGCGCCAGCCGCACGGAGGTCGGGAAGACGTCGTTGGTGGACTGCCCCCGGTTGACGTGGTCGTTCGGGTGGATCAGATCGTAGACACCGCGCGGCCGGCCGAGCAATTCGGCCGCCCGGTTGGCGAGCACCTCGTTCGCGTTCATGTTGTGCGACGTGCCCGCGCCCGCCTGGTAGACGTCCACGATGAACTGGTCGCGCAAGGCCCCGCCGAGCACCTCGTCGGCGGCCTGGCAGATCGCCGCGCCGACCTCGACCGAGAGCCGCCCCAGCTCCGTGTTCGCCTCGGCGGCGGCCTTCTTGACGAGGATGGTCGCGGTGACCAGCTCTGCGGGCATCCGCAGGCCGCTGATCGGGAAGTTCTCAGCCGCCCGCAAGGTCTGGATCCCGTAGTAGGCGTCGGCGGGAACCCGCCGCTCTCCGAGCGGGTCGCGTTCGGTGCGGTCGCTCATCGGACTCCGCCTGCCGGGACACGGCCGGCCTCGCCTGCGCGGCGTGTGGGGAGTGGTTTATACTGCACCCCATGTTACCAGCATTCTTCGGCAGCATTCTCGAGCTCGTCATCAAGACGTCCACCGACCTCCCGCCCGACGTGCGCGCCGCCGTGACCGCCGCGCTCGGGGGCGAGCCCGCGGGTACCCAGTCCTCGCAGGCCCTGACCATCATCGCCGAGAACATCGACCAGGCCGCGGAGGGCGAAGGCGCCATCTGCCAGGATACCGGCCTGCCGACGTTCGAGATCAAGGTGCCCGTCGGCGCCAACCAGATCTGGATGGTGCAGCAGATCCGCGAGGCCCTCGCCGAGGCCACGCGGCGCGGCAAGCTGCGCCCGAATTCCGTCGATTCGGTGACCGGCAAGAACTCGGGGAACAACCTCGGCCCCGGCTCGCCCGCGATCCACTTCGAGCAGTGGGACCGCGACGAAGTCGAGGTGCGCCTGGTCCTCAAGGGCGGCGGCTGCGAGAACACCAACATCCAGTACTCGGTGCCGTGCGAGCTGCCCAATCTCGGACGCGCCGACCGCGACCTCGAAGGGGTCCGCAAGTGCATCCTGCACGCCGTCTGGCAGGCCCAGGGCAAGGGGTGCAGCCCGGGCGCCATCGGCGTCTGCATCGGGGGCGACCGCGCGGGCGGCTACCTGCACGCCAAACGGCAGCTGTTCAGGACGCTCGACGACGTGAATCCCGACCCGGCGCTCGCGGAGCTGGAAGCGACAATCATGCGGACGGTCAACGTGCTCGGCGTCGGCACGATGGGATTCGGCGGGACGACCACGCTCATCGGCTGCAAGATCGGCGCGCTCAACCGCCTGCCCGCCTGCTTCTTCGTGTCGGTCGCCTACGATTGCTGGGCGTTCCGGCGGCTCGGCGTGGTGCTCGACGCCAAGGACGGGTCGATCAAGAAGTGGCTCTACCGCGACCCGTCGCACCCGGTGGTGCCGATGCTCGACCAGGCCGGGTTCAGGCGCACCGGCCGCGAGGTGACACTCGCCCCGCCGATCACCGACGAGCAGATCCGATCGCTGAAGGTCGGTGACGTCGTCCTGCTCAACGGCGAGATGCATACCGGCCGCGACTCGGTGCACTCCTACCTGATGAAGCACGACCCGCCGGTCGACCTCCACGGCGGCGTGCTCTACCACTGCGGCCCGGTCATCCTGAAAGACGGCGAGGGCTGGAAGATGATGGCCGCCGGCCCGACCACCAGCGCCCGCGAGGAGCCCTACCAGGCCGACGTCATCCGCAAGTGCGGCATCCGCGTCGTCATCGGCAAGGGCGGAATGGGCGCCAAGACGCTGGCCGGGCTGAAGGAGTCCGGCGCCGTCTATGTGAGCGCCATCGGCGGCGCCGCGCAGTTCTACGCGAAGTGCGTCGAGCAGGTGACCGGCGTGTCGCTGCTGGAGTTCGGCGTGCCCGAGGCCATGTGGCACCTGCAGGTCAGAGACTTCCCGGTCATCGTGACGATGGACTCGCACGGCAACAGCCTGCACAAGGACGTCGAGGCCGAATCGGCGAAGCAGCTGGCGACGCTCGCGTAGCGAGAATCGGGATCGGGGATCAGGGTTCGGGGGTCGGGGATCAGGGAAGAGGCGCAAGGAGCGCTCCCTGCCATCCCGACCCCCTGGCTTCCGCCGGCCGTCAGACCGCCACTTCAAGTTAACTCCTTTAAAATAAACATCTTGCATGGCCCAGCGAGCCGCTTGTTCTCGCGGCGTCTGCCTTGTGCCTGCCGGGTGGAGCCGATATAATCGGTGAAAGGAGACCCCCAACACCACATGACTACTACCACTGTCACCGAGTCGATCATCAACGTGTCGCCCGCGGCAGCGGCGAAGATCACGGCGTTGCTGGCCGAAGAGAAGAAGCAGGACTCCGGCCTTCGCGTTTTCGTGCAGGGCGGCGGCTGCTCGGGATTCCAGTACGGCCTGATGATCGAGGACGGCCCCGGGGCCACCGACACGGTCATCGAGTCGAGCGGCGTGAAGCTCTACGTCGATCCGATCAGCGTCCGGTACCTCAAGGGCGCGCAGGTGGATTTCGTCGACAACGTGGCCGGCGGCGGGTTCACCATCCACAACCCCAATGCCGTGACGACGTGCGGGTGCGGCCAGTCGTTCACCGTGGACGACGAGGGCGGTCACTGATCCGGGCCGGGGCGGGCGCGGCCTCGGGCCGGACGAAATTCAGCGGACTCGGACCGAAACAGCCATGGCCCACGCCCTGACCGATGTCGACAGCCTGCGTCCCGCCGGGAGCAAGCGCTCCAGCAAGCGGGAGTCCATCCTCGACGTCTTTCTTCGGCACGAGGGGCACCTGAGCGCGGACGATCTGTACGACCTCGTCCGCCGGGACGATCGGCAGATCAGCCGGGCGACCGTCTACCGCGCGCTGCAGTGGATGGTGGAGGCGGGGATCGCCCGCAAGGTGGACTTCGGCGAGGGGCGGTTCCGCTTCGAGCACTCGTACCGGCACCCGCGGCATTTTCACCTCATCTGCCAGTCCTGCAACCGCTCGGCGGAATTCCTCAGCTCGGACATCGAGGCGCTCATCGAGGAGATCGCGGCGGCCAGGGATTTCTCGGCGCGGCAGAGCGTGCTGCAGATTTACGGCACCTGCGGGGAGTGCCGCACCGGGCGGGCCGAGGCTCCCGACGCGGTGACGAGCGAGCTGCTGTTCGCGCGCGACGCGATGCGCATCGCGATCGCGACCGAGCGCTCCGGGTTCGACTTCTACATCCGCGCCGGCCGCGCGGCGGCCGACGCGCGCATCAAGGCCGTGTTCCAGCGGCTGGCCGACGGCGAGCGCGGGCACCTGGCGGCCGTCGAGCAGCGCTACCAGCGGCTGCTGGCGCAGGACCCGCGGCTCGAGTCGCGACCCACGTTCCTGTTCTTCAAGGGGGCGGCCAACGGCCTGTTCGCGGCCGGCGCCGAGCAGGTGGCGCGCGGCCCCGCCCCCGAGCAAGCGCTGATGATCGCCATCCGGTGCGAGCGGGCTTCGCACCGGTTCTTCAAACGGTATGGCGAGCGGTTCGAGGACCCGGACGACCAGCGGCTCTTCCTCGAGTTCGCGGGCGAAGAGCGGGCCCACCTGGAACTGCTCATTCGCGAATACCGCGCGCACAGCCGGCGGCGGCGCCCCCGACGGCCGGCCCGCGCGCCGCGGCGCACCAGGGTCGAGGCGTGATCGATCTCCACCTCCATACGACTGCGTCCGACGGCCGCTCGTCGCCCCGGCAGGTCGTGCAGGCCGCCCGGCTGGCGGGCATCCGCGTCCTCGCCGTCACCGACCACGACACGGTGGCCGGCCTCGATCTCACCTCCGCCGGCTGCGCCGAGGCCGGGATCGAATGGGTGCCCGGCGTCGAGATCACCTCGATGCAGGACGAGGTGGACGTGCACGTGCTCGGCTACTTCGTCGACCACAGGTCGCCCGTCCTCTCGGCATTCCTGGAGGAGCAGGCGGCCGACCGGGTGCGGCGCATCCGCGAGATGATCGGGAAGCTCAGGTCGCTCGGCGTCCGCCTGGACGACGACGCCGTCTTCGAGGGGAACGGGGACCGTGCGGGCGGGTGGGTCGGACGGCCGCTGCTCGCGCGGGCGCTGGTGCGCCAGCAGGTCGTGCGGTCGACCCGCGAGGCGTTCGAGAAGTATCTGTCGGCAACCGGCGCGGCCTGGGTCCCGCGGCGCGCCCCGTCTCCCGCCGAGGTGATCGCCCTCGTGCACCGCGCGGGCGGGCTCGCCTCGCTCGCGCATCCCGGGCACATGGGCCACGACGAGTGGATCCCGTCGATGGCGGCGGCCGGCCTGGACGCGCTCGAAGTCTATTACCCCGAGCACTCGCCGCAGATCACCACGCACTACCGTGTCCTGGCCGAGCGGCTCGGCCTCTCGCTGAGCGGGGGATCCGACTATCACGGCGACCCGGCATACGGCCCGGCCAGGCCCGGGTCGGTCTCACTGCCGGTCGAGGCCTTCGAGGGGCTCAAGCGCAGGCTGGACGGCGCGACGAGCTAGGGAGCGACACCCTTGCCCCTGGTCGACGTCCGGTCGGTCGTCAAGAACCACGGCGGTCTTCGTCCGTTCCGCTTGCGCGAGCTGTCGGTCGAGGCCGGCGAGGTGGTGGCGATCGCCGGGCCTGACCAACAGGCCGCCGCGGTGCTCACCGACCTCCTGACCGGGACGACGCTGCCCGACGAGGGCGAGATCTTTGTGGCCGGCTGTTCGACCGCCTCGCTTCGAACGCCCGACGAGTGGCTGGCGTCGCTCGAACGCTTCGGCCTCGTCAACCCGCGCACGGTGCTGCTCGACCAGTTGACGATCGCGCAGAATCTCGCCATCGCACACACGCTCGACGTGGATCCGATGTCGACCGAGATCAGGGACCGGGCCGCGCGCATGGCGGCGGAGGTCGGCATCGACCCGTCGGCTCTCGACCAGTCGCTGTCGGCGGGCTCGGCGCTGACGCACTTTCGCGTCCGCGTCGGCCGCGCGCTGGCGCACGACCCACCCATCCTCGTGATCGAACATCCCAGCCTCGGCCTCGAGCGCCGCGACGTGCCCGACGCCGCCCGTCTCATCCGGCGCGTCGGCGAGAGCCGGCGTCTTGCGTCCATCGTGGTGAGCGCGGACCCCGAGGTGCTCCGCAGGTCGGCCACCCGCGCGTTGACCTGGCGGCCGGAGACGGGCGAGCTGATTCGGGCGACGCGGTGGTCACGATGGCTTCGACGGTAAGGGGTTGCGCTGTCGCCGGAACTTGGTATTTTGTAGGTAGTCCCTGACGGGACACGACGTGAGGAGAGTCGTATGCCGAGCGGAATGATCAAGCGACTGGTGCGCGATCGAGGGTTTGGCTTCATCCGCGACGATGCCGGCCAGGAATGGTTCTTCCACCGCAGCGCCGTGGCGGAGGGCGTCTTCGACGAGCTGGCCGAGGGCCAGCGGGTCAGCTTCGACGAGGAGGAATCGGCCAAGGGACCGAGAGCGGGGAACGTTCGCGCCGAGGGGTGAGGCGGAGGAACATTCCGCAAGTCCCGCTGCTGGGGGCTTCTTGCTACGATGCCGCCCCGTGGGCACCCGACTCGCACCCGGTAAGGACGTCTACGAAAATATTAGTAGAACGCCTACTTGCGCCTGAAGTATCGGTCCCATACGACGAGCGCAGTCAGCCCCGACGTTTGGCGAGAGCGTGGAGACGCTGGCCGTCTCGTTCGACCAACGCCATCTTCTTCGCGCGAGACCATCGCTTGATCTGGGCTTCGCGCTTCCGGGCGGCCGGCCACGACTCATGGGTTTCTGAGTACACCATGCGAACGGGCAACCGCGCAGCGGTGTATTCCGCACCGTGTCCTTCGTTATGGGCCCGTTCGCGCTCGCGTAGGTCAGACGTGGAGCCGACGTAGAAGGTGGCGTCAGAACAGACGACGATGTAGACGAAGCAGGGACTTGTGACAGACGCCGATGTCTTGCCCTTCGAGCTTCCCGTCCGCTCGCGTGTGCACGTGCGCTCGCTCGGGGTCGCTCAGGGCCATTCGCCTCGGCCCGTCTGTCCGGTGACCCTCGCACGCACGAGTCGAGTGGCTTGCCATGAGCGAGGCCCAGTACGTTGCACGGGCCGAGTCGAATGGCGGAAGCGCCTGGGAGTCGAACCCAGCCCCCCCGCCAAGCAGGGGGCGACCGATTTTGAAGACCGGGAGGGCCACCGGGCCCCGTTCGCTTCCGGACAGATTCTACCAGAGGACGAACGGCCGGGCGCACGGCGGACGTCTGCGATGCGCCGCGCGCTTCCCGGTGGCGAGTGACCCGAGAACGGCGCCGCCGATGCCGGGTGGAAGGAACCAGCCGGGCAGATTCGGGGGTGGGCCCGGCCCCCTGATGCAGTCGCGGGAGCCGGGAGCTGACGTCGGACTCAGCCTTCGATCAGTCGAACTTCGCCGGCGCGCGGACCCTTCGCGGACTCCTCCGGCGTGAACTCGACGCGCTGTCCCTCGCGCAGCAGCTCGAACACTGCGCCGCGAACCGCGCTTCTGTGGAAGAAGTGCTCGATGCCCCCTTCGTCACGAATGAACCCGAACCCCTTGTCGATGAGCAGACGCGCGATGGTCCCGGTCGGCATACCCGTGTCCTCCGATCAACGAACCCTCCAGGAACATCCCGGAGGTGGCAGGCAGCTGACGCGTCCGAGGGGATCGTGCGGTCCAGTCCCACGGACGTGCAGTGAAACGCAATAACGCCGCAAACGCAAACACTCCCAGCCTGTAACACCCTCCGCCTGATGCCGGGGCACGGCCGGGGGTGAGACGCTGAGCTGGAAATCGCGCCAAGTGTAGGAATTTCCGTGCGGGAAGTCAAGCGCGCCCGGCCGGCGTTCGGGCCTCGAACCCCAGGCCCCTGGCCCGGCCGGTCCCCTCTCCACTAACTCTTGGTCGTGCCGCCGGTTGCGGGTGCCTCCGGCTTCGGCTGGGCTGCCTCCGGCTTCGGCTGGGTTGGCGCCGGCGCGGGAGCCGCCGGGGCCGGGTAGGTGGACCAGAAATGGCGGCCGCACTTCGGGCAGACCCAGTACTGGTCCGGCCGCCACGGGTCGCCCGGGCCGGGGTCGATCATCTTCATCGGTTCGCCGCAGCGCTGGCAGGGAATCGTCACGTCGGGAGTCGGCATCCGCGAATTCTAGCACTTCCGGGCCGGGGTAAAATGCTGCCGTGCCGCCCGCACCACCTGCCGTGATTCTCGCCGCCGGCTTCTCCTCCCGGATGGGGCGCGACAAGGCGCGCCTGCCGATTCCCGGCGGCGGCTGGTTCCTGTCCCGCCTCGCGCGGACCTTCCTCTCCGCCGGCTGTGCGGAGGTGGTGGCCGTCGTCGGGCCGCTGGGCGACGAAGTCCACTCGGCCGCCGCGCGCGAGCGCCTGCCGCTCCGGTTCGTCGTCAACCCCGACCCGTCGCGCGGCCAGCTCTCGTCGCTCCAGGAGGCGCTGGCCGTCCTGGCCGGCCGCGCGCCGCTCGGGCTGCTGGTGTCGCCGGTCGATCAGCCGCTCGTCACGGCCGACACGGTGCGGCGGGTGATGGAGGAGTGGTGGCGCTCGGCGGCGCCAATCGTGCGTCCGCTCTGGCAGGACCGGCACGGCCACCCGGTGCTGTTCGACGCCCGGGTGCTCGACGAGTTGCGGGTGGCCGACGTCTCGGTCGGCGCGCGCGCCGTGGTGCACCGGCACGCGGCCGACGCGCACGACGTCGAGGTGGACGACCCGGGCGCGTTCGAGGACATCGACACGCCCGAGGATTACCGGCGCGTGTTCGGCGTGGACCTCGCCGAGGTCGAGGCGGTGGCAGCTTCGCCGTCGGCGGGGAGACCGCCCGCATAACACGGGCGCGGTGCTACAATTCGTTCCCGATCCGCGACAACCGCCTTTCCGCACGGAGGAGTTCCGATGACCAGGAACATGGGACTCGCAGACCGCGTCGTCCGTGTGCTGGTGGCGATCCTCATCGCCATCCTCTACGTCAGCGGCACCATCGGCGGCTGGTTGGCGCTGGTGCTCGGCGTCATCGCGGTGGTCTTCGTGGTGACCAGCGCGATGGGGTTCTGCCCGGGATACCTGCCGTTCAAGATCAACACGGGGAAGTGAGCGCCGCGCGGCGTGCGGCCTTCCCGATCCGAAAGGGGCCGCCCCCGACGGTTCGCGGAGCCCGAAGTGTCCGCGCCGGTCGTACACTGGACTCGGGAGTCCAGGAGGGGACCGCATGAAGGTGGCCATCATCGGCGCGGGCAACGTCGGAGCGACGCTCGCCTACACGCTTCTGCTGCGGGACATCGTCACCCGCGTCAGCCTCATCGACGTCAGCCGCGAGAAGGCCGTCGGTGAGGTGCTCGACCTGGCGCACGGCGCGTCCTACCTCGAGAACCCCGAGATTCGCGCCGAGGGGTACGAGGGAGTGGCCGACGCCGACGTGATCGTGCTCGCGGCCGGCCGCGGGCGGAAGCCCGGGGAATCCCGGCTCGACCTCGCGCGCGGCAACGTGGCGATCACCGAGGAGATCCTGGCCGGCATGGCCCCGCACTACCGCGGCGCCGTCGTCATCGTCGTCGCCAACCCGGTGGACGTGCTCACCTACGTGAGCGTCAAGCGGCTCGCCGCGCCGCCCTCGAGGATCATCGGCTCGGGGACCTCGCTCGACTCGTCGCGCTTCCGCTACCTGCTCGGCCAGGAGTTCGGCATCGATCCGCGGAGCATCCACGCGTACGTCATCGGCGAGCACGGCGACTCGTCGGTGCTCGCGTGGAGCATGGCGAGCCTCGGCCAGATCCCAGTGACCCGTTACGCGCCGCCGGGCGGCGCCCCGCTGGACGATGCGGCGAAAGCGCGCATCCACCAGTCCGTGGTGATGGCGGGGAAGGAAGTCATCCAGCGCAAGGGGGCCACCTTCTACGCCGTGGCCCTGTCGGTGGCGCGCATCGTCGAAGCCGTTCTCCACGACGAGAAGAGCGTGCTCACCGTCTCGACTTACGTCGAGCGCTTCGGCGACGTCGCCGACGTCTGCCTGAGCCTGCCGGCGGTGGTCGGGCGGGAGGGCGTGCGCGAGGTCCTGCCGATCGTGCTGGACGACGACGAGCGCCGACAGCTCACCGCGAGCGCGGCCGCGCTCCGCGAGATCATCGTCCAGCTCGGATACGGGAGCGGCGACTCCGGCCGTTAGTCGGGCGTATCCGGGGTCGGACCCGGGCCGACGAGGAAGACCAGCGGCGGGGACAGACTTTCAGTCTGCTCGAAGCCCACGTAGTACGCCGCCATCTGCAGCGTGTGAGACCCCGGCGCCAGCGTCGGCAGCGGAGCGCTGCAGTCATAGACGCCCTGCGTGGCGCTGGCGGCGCACGACGAGCCAGCAAGTTCGGAGCGGGAGCCGTCGATGTAGACGGCGAACCGGATCGACGCCATCTCGGCGTCGGAGGCGGCCGCCTGGCTCCAGCTCAGGTGCTCGGGCTTCGTGGTGGTCTGCGGCGTCGACCTGGACGTGGACGCGGAAGGTATCGATGTGGAAGAACCGCAAGCGTACGAACCGATCACGAGGACAAGCAGCAGCGCTGTCCGGCACTTCATGACGGTCTCAATGCTACACCGAACGCCCGCCAGCGCAACCCCTGACGTTTACACTTGCGACGGACCGGGAGACGGAGCGCACCCGAGGCGGATCGGCGTGGCCCCTGGACGGATCCGACCTGGAAGGAATCTGGCTTGCCAACCGTAGCTCGCCGAGGAAATGCGGAAGGGTCCGCAGGCGAGCGGAGGTTGGTGGACCTGACCGGGATCGAACCGGTGACCTCCTGAATGCCATTCAGGCGCGCTCCCAGCTGCGCTACAGGCCCACCCGGAGTGGGAACTACTCATAGTAGCCCAGCCCGCCAGGATCCGTCAAAGACCCGCCGGCCGCCGCCGTCAGTATTCGGTGAACATGCGCTGAATGACCGCCACGTCATCGGTCTTCGTCAGCGCCGCCATCAGCAGGATCCGCGCCTTGAGCGGTGTCAGGTCCTCGGCCGCCACCACCGACGACCTCCGCCCCGCCGCGATCCGGCCGCTCCCGGTCCGTGTCGCGATCGCGATGACCACGCCCTTCGACGCCGCGTATTGGAGCCCCGCCGACTGGTCGGGCGCGGTCGCCCCGGCGCCGGCCGCCGCGATCACGATGCCCTTCGCGCCGCCGTCCACCGCCGCCCTGATGAGATCGCCGGGCGCCCCCTGGTAGACGAGGAGGATGTCCACGCGCGGCAGGGCCGTGACGCCGGCCAGATCGAACTCGCTCTTCGCGGTGTGCCGCTTGACGACGTCTCGGTAGTACACCACGCGGTCCGGGTCCACGACTCCCAGCAAGCCGTAGCTTCGGCTCTGGAACGTCTCCAGCCGCAGCGCGTCGGTCTTGGTCACCTCGCGCGCCGAGTTGATCTCGTCGTTGAGCACGACGAGCACGCCCTTGTTCCTCGACGCCGGTTCGGCCGCGACGCGGAAGGCCTCGAGCAGGTTGGCCGCGCCCTCGTACCCGAGCGTGCTCGGGTTGCGCATCGACCCGACGACGACCACCGGCCGCGCGTCGCGCACGGTGAGGTCGAGGAAGTACGCCAGCTCTTCGAGCGTGTCGGTGCCGCTGGTGACCACGATGCCCGAGAGCGCCGGGTCCTTCTGATAGACGTCGTTGAGGTGCCGCGCCAGTTGCAGCCACTGGGCAAGCGTCACGTCGCTGCTCGCGACATTGGCGAACTGCTCGGTCTCGGCTCGCACGTACCGGTCGAGCGCGGGAATCGCCTTGGTGAGCTCCTCGGCGGTGAGCCGGCCCTCGTTCCGGTTCGAGATCGTGCCGCCGGTCGCGACCAGCAGGACGCGCGGCGCGTCAGCGGCACCGGCGACGACGGGTGCGGCGAGAAGAACGAGCGCGACGACCGCAAGCAGGGCAGAGGCGCGGGCGCGGAAGCGTCTGGTCATGGTCACGAATGTCGGCGAAGGGAGCGGGACAGGTCAAGCTGTGCCGGCCGAGACGCGGTGGGCGCGCGCGAGCCAGTCACACAGGTGCCGGGCCGCCTCGTCGGCGGTGACGCCGTAGAAGGGCATCAACGCGGTCGGCATGCCGGGCAGGCGCGCGATCTGCGCGCGCCATCGGTCGTCGTCCACCATCGAGGCTTCGATGTGGTAGACGCGGCCACCGATGCTTTCATGAAAACGACGAACGAGGTTCATGATGATCAAAACCGGGACAGCAAACGAGCCACCATTCTATGCGCATCCGGGAACCGGTCAAGCGAAAGGGAGAACGAAGCGGGGATGCACAACCGCGGGTCTAAGTCTCCCCGAACGATCCGGCGCGAACTTTCTTTCGCCTGTCAGCTCCTCCACAGGATATGCACGACGCGTGCACATCTTTTCCACAGGTGGTGATCCGCCGCCGGCGTGCCGGCGACCTTGACGGCCGCTGGTGATGCCCGTACGCTGGAGGCGCCATGGACGCGAGGCGCCACGTCCGCCGTGCACTCTGTGCCGCCCTGCTGATTGTGGGCGCGTCCACGCCAGCGGTCCCGCAGACCCCGGCCACGCAGGCCGCGCCGCCGCAGCCGCCACCCGCCGGGACCGCGCCAATCCCCGCGGCGCCTCCGCCGGCCGCGCCCGCGGGCGCGACGGCCCAGTCTTCCGCCGCGGGCCGCTGGCCGCTCTACCGCATCGTGCTCAACGACGGCTCCGCGCTGATGTGCTACGGCGAATTCGCGCGCGTCGGCGACCGCGTCATCTTCTCGATGCCGATCGGCTCGCCGCGGGGCGAACGCTTTCAGCTCGTCACGCTGCCGGCGTCGGTCGTGAACTGGGAGTCCACCGACCAATACGCCGCCGCGACGCGCTACGCGCAGTACAAGAGCACGCGCGGCGAGGAGGATTTCGCCGTCCTGACGGGCCAGGTGGCGGAGGCGCTGAGCGAGATCGGGCTGGCCAAGGATCCGGCGCGCCGGCTCCAGATCGCCGAGCAGACCAGGCGCCTGCTGGTGTCCTGGCCGCTCGAGCACTACGGCTACCGGGCGAACGACATCCAGGACATGCTGTCGCTGCTCGAGGGCACCGTGTCCCAGCTTCGCGACGCGGCCGGCGTCCGGCAGTTCGACTTCAGCCTGGTGGCCGTCCTCCAGCCGCCGACGATGCCGCTGCTGCCTGACCCGTCGATCCCGCAGGCGATCGACCAGGCGCTGGCGGCCGCGAGACTCTCCGAGGTGCCGGCCGAGCGGATCTCCCTGCTGCGGTCGGTCATGGCGGCGATCGACGAGAACCAGGCGAGCCTGTCGGCCCCGTGGGCCGAGGCGACGCGGGCGCTGGCCGAATACCGGCTGAATGGCGAGGTGAGGACCGAGCGGCGCTACGCCGATCTGTCGCGCGCCGCCGTGTCCCAGGCGGACGCGGCGGCCGCCCGCGCCGACGTGCACGGCGTGGAGCGCGCCATCGCGGCGTTCGAGGCGGGCGACCGCGCGCTCGGCCAGCAGCGGAAAGACGACGCGGCGGGACTGCTCGCGGTGCTGCAGCAGCGCCTGGACTCGGCGCGCCGCCTCCGCCTGATGCGGGACCAGTGGGTCCGCAAGGCCGCCTCGTTCCGCGTCTACCGCGATCAGGTCAACCTCCTCGTCGCGCAACTCGCGGCGCTCAGGCCGATGCTCCAGGACGTCAAGTCGCTGGCCGGCCCCGAAGCGCTGCTGCTGCCCGGCCTCGCGCGTCGATTCGACGCGATCTCCCGGCGGCTCTCGCTCATCCGGGTCCCGCCGGACATGGCGGCGGCCCACGCGACGCTGCAGTCGGCTGCCGACATGGGGGCGCAGGCGATGCGCGTCCGCGAACAGGCGGTGGCGGCCGGAGACATGACCGCCGCCTGGAACGCCTCGTCCGCGGCCGCGGCGTCGATGATGATGCTGACCAGCGGGCGCCGGCAGATCGACGAGGCCGCGCGCCCGCCGGAGAGGCGGTGACCACGCCGCGCGCGACCCGGCTGGTCGTCGCCGCGACACTGCCGGCCTTTCAGCGCGCGGTGCACGGGCTGGCCGGCGGCGGCGGTCTCGCCGACATCCGGCGCCGCGCCGTGATCGTGCCCTCCCGCGCCGCCGCGGCCCAGCTCAGGCACACCCTCGAAAGTCTGCAGTTCCGCGCCGCGCCGCCCGCCGGCGATGCCGCGCTCGTGCTGCCCGAACTGCTGACCCGCGACGAGTGGTACCAGCGGATGCACGAGCGCGCCGGGCTGGCCGAGCCGCGTCTCACCGCGCTCGAGCGTGAGGTGATCCTCGCGGCCGCCGCGCGCGAGGCGATCGCGAACGGCGCCAGGCCGCCCTTCAGGCTTCGGCCCGGCCTGGTGGCCGAGATGCTCGCCTTCTACGACGCGCTCGGCCGCCACGAGCGCAGCCTGGACGCCTTCGAACGGATCGTCGTGGGCGAGCTGGAGCCGCGAGCGCCGACCGACCGCGGCGCCGAGCGCCTGCTCGAGCAGACCCGCTTCCTCCTCGCGGCCTTCCGCGCCTTCGAGCGGCGCGTCGCCGACTCGGGCGCGCTCGACGAGCACGCGCTGCGGCGCAGGCTGATCGACCCGGCCTCCCGCCCGGGGTTCACCCACCTCGTCGTCACGGTCGGCGATCGGGCCGCCGATGCCTCGGGCGGCCTCTTCGCGGCCGACTTCGACCTGATGATGCGGCTGCCGGGCGTGGACGCGATCGACATCGTGACGACGCGGGCGCTGCTGGCGTCGGGGCTGCACGAACGGCTCGACGGGCTCATCCCCGGCCTCGAGCAGGTCGAGGCGGAGGCGGTTCCGGGGGACCCGCGCCTGGCGGCGCCCGCGGGCGACTCGGCGCGCCTGCACTTCACCAGCCGCGACCGTGAAGAGGAACTGCGCGCGATCTCGCGGCGCATCAAGGAGGCGGCCCGCCGTGCCGGGCCGGCGCCCGCGCTCGACCGGATCGCGGTCGTCTTCGGTCGTCCGTTGCCGTACGTCTACCTGGCGGGGACGGTGTTCGAATCGGCGGGCATCGAATACCAGGCGGCCGACGCGCTGCCGCTCGCGGCCGAGCCGATGGCGGCCGTGCTCGACCTGATCTTCGCCGCTGTCGAATCCCGGTACTCCCGGAGCGCCCTGCTGGCGCTGCTTCGCTCGCCTCACCTGCGGTGCGGCGACGGCGCCGGCAGGCCGCCGGCCGACGAGATCGACGCGTTCGACCGCGGCCTGGCCGAGGCTCGGTATGCCGGAAGCCGGGACGCGCTCGCGCGCCTCGCCGACCGGTGGGCCGGCGCCGGCGCGTCGGCGGCGCGGGCCGCCGCGGCGCTGGCCGACGCGCTTCTCCCGCTCGGCTCGCCGAGGACCGTGTCGGCCCACGCGGCGACCGTGCTCGAGTTCCTGCGCGCCCGCGAGCGCATCGACATGCCCGACGATGCGGTGCGGACCCGCCACCTGCGCGCCCGCGGGGCGATCGTGTCCGTCCTCGACGGGCTGCGGGCGGCGGCCCTGGCCTTCGACGACCCGACCGTGCGGTGCGAGGAGCTGGCGGCCACGGTCCGCCGGTGGGTCGAGGCGCAGACCTTCTCGCCCCGCCGCGGCAGCGCCGGTGTCCAGGTCGTCGACGCGCGGGCCGCCCGCTACGGCGCGTTCGACACGGTGTTCATCGCCGGCCTCATCGAGGGCGACTGGCCCGAGCCGTCCCCTCGCAACATCTTCTATCCGGCGTTCCTGCTGGCCGAGCTCGGCTGGCCGCCCGAGTCGGCACGACTGGCCGCGGCGCGGGCCACCTTCACCGACCTGCTCTCGCTCGCGCGCGGCGAGGTGTCGGTCTCCGCCTTCACCCTCGAGGACGACGCCATCGTCAATCCGTCGGCGCTGCTCGAAGAGCTGGCGAGGGCGCCGATGACCGTCGAGCGCGTCGAGCCGCCGGCGACGCCCGTGTTCGCCGACGAGGCGCTGGCGCTCCTCCGGCCCGTGCCCCAGATCCTCTCGGGCGAGGCCGCCGAATGGCTGGCGCTGCGGGACCGGCGTTCGGCGGCGACCGCGGCCGAGTTCCACGGCAGCGCGGGCCCCGGCCGGCGCGCGGCGCACTCGGTCACGTCGATCGACACCTACCTGCAGTGCCCGTTCAAGTACTTCGCGTCGCGCGTGCTCGGCCTGCCCGAGGAGGTCAGCGACGAGCCCTCGATGACGCCGAGGAGCGAGGGCCAGTTCGTGCACGAGGTGATGCGGGCCTTCTTCGAGGCCTGGCAGTCGGCGGGCGGCGGCGCCATTACGGCGGACGTCCTCGACCAGGCACGGTCGCGGTTCGCCGAGGTGGCCAGCCGGCTGCTGGCGACGCTTCCGCCAGCCGAGGCCGCGTTCCAGCGCGTGCGGCTGCTCGGGTCGGTGGGCACGCCGGGGCTCGGCGAGCTGGTCCTGGCGGCCGAGGCCGCCCGCCCCGAACCGGTCCGCGAGCGGCTGCTCGAACACGAGATGGACGGCCCCTTCCAGATCGCCGGCCACGGCGAGACGCGCGAGGTCCGGCTGCGCGGGAAGGCCGATCGGATCGACCTGTTCGAGGACGGGACGTTCCGCCTCGTCGACTACAAGACCGGCCGCTTCCCGGACGCGGCGCAGACGATCCAGCTGCCGATCTACTCGGTGTGCGCGGCGCAACAACTCGCGCGGACGCGCGGAGGGGCCTGGCGCGTCCGTGACGCGAGCTACATCGCCTTTGCCGAGCCGAAGCCGGTCCGCGTCGTCATCGCCGACGGGCCGGAAGCCGCGGCGAAGCTGGCCGACGGGCAGGACCGGCTGCTCGACGCGATCGACCGGATCGATCGGGGCGAGTTCCCCCCGAGGCCGGCCACGACCCGGCTGTGCACCTACTGCGCCTACGCCTCGGTGTGCCGGAAGGACTACGTCGATGTCGAGTGACGCGCGCCTGCCGCCGGGCGCGCCGCCGCCCGACCCGCTCGTCCGCCGCGACGAGGCGGCGCGGACGTTTGCCGTCGATCCGGCGCACAACGTCGTGCTCGAGGCCTCGGCCGGCACCGGCAAGACGCACGTCCTCGTGACGCGCTACATCAGGCTGCTCAGGGCCGGCGTGGACCCGACCAGCATCCTCGCGATCACCTTCACGCGAAAAGCGGCGGCCGAGATGCGCGAGCGGATCGTGCGCGAGCTTCGGCGCCAGGCGTCGCTGTCGCCCGCCGACGAGGCCCGCTGGCACACGCTGCGCGATCGGCTGTCGGACATTTCGATTTCGACCATCGACGCCTTCTGCCTGGCGCTGCTGCGCGAGTTCCCGCTCGAAGCCGATCTCGACCCGGGCTTCGACATCGCCGACGAGACGGTGATGCCGCGGCTGGTCGAGGACGCGCTCGACGGCGCGCTCCGCGCCGCGCGCCGGCTGGGCGTTCACGACCCGGACGTCGGTCTGCTGATGGCCGTGCTCGGCGAGCGTCGCGTGCGCGTCGGCCTCGAGGCGCTGCTCAACCGGCGGCTGTCGGCGGGGCCGATGCTCCGCCGCTACCTCGCGGCCGTCCCGGGGCCGTCGCCCGACGAGGCGCTGGACCGCGCCGCGGAACGGCTGCGGTCGGCGCTCGAGGCGATCGACGGCGGCCTCGAGGCGTTCGCCGCGGACGGGCCGGTCGCCCACGAAGCCTATGCGCTGGTGGCCGCCGACCTGCGCGCCGCGGCCAGGGGCCTCCTCAGCGAGCCGGTCACCGGGGTGGACGGCCCGCGGCCGGCCCGGGCGGCGCTCGACCGCCTGGCGCGCTACTTCCTGAACGACAAGGGGCAGCCGCGAAAGAGCCCGCCTCGTCCCTTCTCCAAGGACGACTGCGAGACGCCGGCCGCCTGGACGCGCCACTCCCGCGCGCTGGCCGCGTGCGCCGCGCGGGTGGCCGAGCTCACGACGGAGTTCGATCGGAACCTGAACGTCGCCCTGGCCCGGGGATCGATGCGGCTGTTCGCGATCGCCCGCTCGCGCTATCGCCGCGCGCTCGACGCGCAGGCGTCGGTCGATTTCTCCGAGGCGCTGCACCGCACGCTGGGTCTCCTGCGGAAGATGGACGAGTTCGCCCAGAGCCGCTACCGGCTGGAGTCCCGCTACCAGCACGTGCTCGTTGACGAGTTCCAGGACACCAACTGGACGCAGTGGCGCCTGGTCGCGTCGCTGATCGAGTCGTGGGGCGAGGGCGCGGGGCTGGCGCACGAGGGGCCGCTCCAGCCATCCATCTTCGTCGTCGGCGACCGGAAGCAGTCGATCTACGCGTTCCGCGACGCCGACGTCCGCCTCATCCGCCGCGCGCGCCGCTACATCTCGTCGCTGCGGCCCGACGGGCGCGTGCGGCGATCGATCGCGCGCAGCTTCCGCGCGGCGCCCGACCTGCTGGCGTTCACCAACGACCTGTTCGCGTCGATCGATTCCTCCGTCAGGCGCGCCGACGCGTTCCGGTTCACCGCGCGGGACCGGTTCCCGGTCGAAGCCGCGGCCGGCGGAGGCGGCCGGGTGCGCCTGCTGGCCGCGGCCGACGAGCGCCAGGCGGCGCGGATGACGGCCGCCGAGGTCGAGCGCCTGCTGGCCGAGGGCGTCGTGCGGGATCGGCAGACGGGTCTCGCGCGAGCGGCCCGCCCGGGCGACGTCGCGATTCTCTTCAGGTCGCGCGCCAGCCACCGCGCGATCGAAACCGCGCTCGAGGCGCGCGGGATCCCGACCTACGTCTACAAGGGACTGGGCTTCTTCGACGCCGACGAGGTGAAAGACCTCGTCGCGCTGCTCCGGTACCTCGGGCAGCCGGACCTGTCCCTGCGCGCGGCGGCCCTGCTGCGGTCGCGCTTCGTCCGGCTCTCGGACCCCGGCGTGCGGCGGCTCGCTCCGCATCCCGAGCGCGTGATCTCGGGCGCCGATCCGGTGCCGGACGGCGTCGGCGACGAAGACCGGCGCGTGCTCGACCGGCTGCGCGCGTCGCTCTCCGCCTGGCTGCCGCTCGTCGATCGGGTGCCGCCGGCCGAGGTCCTCGACCGGATCGTGGTCGATTCCGCCTACGCGTTCGAGCTGGCCGGCCCGCGGCTCGCGCAGGCCCGCGAGAACCTGAAGAAGGTGCGCGCGATGGCGCGGCGCCTCCAGAACCGCGGCTACGCGACGATGGCGCGCATCGCCGATCACGTGGACCGGCTGTCGGCCGGGGACGAGTCGAACGCCGTCGTCGACGCGCTCGACGCCGTCAACCTGATGACCGTGCACGCCGCCAAGGGCCTGGAGTTCCCGTTCGTGTTCGTGACGGGCCTGACGCGCGGCACCGGCGGCCGCGGCGACCCGATCCTCGTCGTGCCGGCGGCGGCGGGCGGCGTCCCGCTCGTGTCGGTGGGAGGCAGCCTGCCCGAGGCCGACGCGGCGGTGAAGGAGCGGGACCGGGAAGAGACCAAGCGGCTGCTGTATGTCGCCGTCACCCGCGCGCGGGAGATGCTCTGCCTCGGGGCGGTCCTCAAGGACGGGCACTTCAAGGCGGCGCCGGGCAGCCTCGGGGAAGTGCTGCCCGCGTCGCTCGGCGCGGCCTTCGTGGACGCGGCCGGCGGCGGCGCGGCCGTCGAGTGGAAGGCCGAACACGGCGGCGTCCACGTTCTCCAGGTCGTCGCCGCCGGCGACGAAGGCGCGGGCGGGACGACGCGCGGCGTCGAGGAAACCGCGCCGGGGGCCGGCGCCCCGGTGCCGCCCTGCGACTTTCAGCCGCTCGTGGATGTGGCCGGCGACAGGCGCGTCGGCGCCGCGGCGCACGCGATGGGCGCCGCGGGCGGCGAGCAGGGAGAGGTCGAGCCGGGCCCGGAGGATCCGACCGAGGAGCCAGCCGGCGACCCGGCGCTCGTCGGGACGGTCGTGCACCGGCTGTTCCAGGCGAGTCACGGCCTGCCGGCGGACGACCGGCCGGCGCTCGTCGAGCGCGCGTCCGCCTTCCTGGCCGGGCGGGGAGACGTGCCCGAGACGGTGCGGTCCGGGATGGCCGAAGCGGCCGTTGGCGCCTTTCTCGATCTGCGCCGGCGCCGCGACGTCATCGACGTGCTCGATGACGCCGAGTGCCACTACGAGGTGCCCTTCTCGCTGCGGCTCGACCCGGCCTCCGCGCCCGGCGCGGGCGGCGGCGCGGTCATCGTCCGCGGGAGCATCGACTGCCTGGCCGAGCAGCCCGACGGCCGCCTGGTCGTCGTCGAGTTCAAGACCGGGAAGCCGCACGCCTGGCATGCCGCGCAGATCGAGCTCTACGTTCGCGCGGCCCGGGCGATCTTCCCCGGCCGCCCGGTGGAGCGCCGCCTCATCTATGCGGCCTCCGGGGCTGCCGCGGCCGGCGATTGATGCAACCGTCGGTCCCGGTCTCGCGTCTAATCAACAGAAGGGCGCAAACCGAGAAGACAGGCGAGATCGATTCATGATCACGAGCGAGCGGTGTCGCGGCGCGGTGCTGAACGTGGCCCAGATCCAGCTCGAGACGCTGGAGCGGCTTCCGTGCGGGTGCATCGTGGCCATCCAGACGGTGCGTCCGTCCGGGGTGCCCGTGGTGTCGCTCGAGGCCAAGGGGCCGCACTGCACGCTGACGACGCACCGGGCGAACAAGGTGATTCGTCTCGGCGAGCCGTTCGACCCGCTCGACTACGACGGGCGCGACGACCTGTCCATCTGACCCGGCAGGGTGGCGGCCCACAAGCGGGCCCGCGCCTCGGCTTCCTCCTTCGACGCCCCCACGTGCAGCACCGAGCGATACGGGCCCTGCTGGCCCGGCTGCACGAGCCACGCCACCCAGTGCGGTCCGCGCGCTTCGCTCCGGATCTCGAACGTCGTCACCGGCTGATCGGCCATAGCGTGCTCCTCGATGCGGTCATCGCCGGGCGCGGCCCGGCAGGATCCCGGGCAAGTTCGTCATTGCCTCAGCAGGGGCTGATTCCATACACTGGTCACATACGATGGTGAACCAGAGGGGAGAAGGAGTCCAGACTATGGCCATGATCTGCCCGAGTTGCGGGAACGCCAGGAACTTCCTCGTCAAGACGCTGCAGATGCACGTCGTCCGCATCGAGGACGGGCGCGTCGACGTCACCGACGAGACCCGCCCGGCGGTGCTCGAGGTGCTCTGCGACGATTGCGAGACCGCGCTCAGCTTCGAAACCGTCGACGACGACATCCGCAAGGAAGTGCTCCTGACGCTCGGCGCGCACTAGGCGGCGCGGCGTCGGCCTCCGCTCACTGCTGCCAGCCGCTCTCCTCTTCCTCCTCGAAGTAATCGCAATCGGGGCAGATCCACTCGACCGCCATGTGCCGCTTCGCTTCGGAGGTGCCGGGAATCAGGTCGACGACCTCGCGCTCGTCGCGGCGCATCTTCTCGCCGCACATCGGGCACTCCCGCTGCTTGGTTTCGTCAGGCATGTGTGATCCGGGCCGGATGGTACCATCCGCGAGGTTGCCTTGACAAGATTCGCGCGCCGCCCCTATCGTAGCGGACGATGAGGAAACACGTCGATCTCGTCGGCCTGCTCTTCATGCTGTGGGGCGGGATGAGCCTGCTGCTCAGCGTGTCGCTGCTGTCGACGGGCATCGCCGCCACCATCATCGGCGCGGCCGTTTCGCCGCCGGCCTCCGGGGGCACGCTGACGGCCGGGATCGTGGCGGCCGTCTTCTTCACGCTGGCCGCGCTCGGCCTGCTGTTCGGGGCCGCGCATCTTTGGGTCGGGTCGCGGCTGCGCCGGTTCCGCGAGTGGGCCCGCGCGTTTGCGATCGTCCTCGCGGTTGTGGACCTCATCTGCGTGCCGTTCGGCACGGGCCTGGGCATCTACGCGCTGTGGGCCCTCCTCAACGAACGATCCAAGCCGCTGTTCGAGGAAGCGGGGCTGTAGGCTCCGTCGTGGTGGGGCCGGCGTCCTCGCCGGCCGATTGGCGAGCCAGGAGGCTCGCGCCACCAAGCCACCGTGCCTCATTCCGGCGGATCGGCGGTTCCCGCCTTCGTCCACGGGCCGCAGCGCGCGACACGCCTGGCCGCCAGCCACCCGCCGCGCACGATCCCGTGGCGCTCGATCACCGCCATCGCGTACACGCTGCAGCTCGGCGTGAACCGGCAGCGGACGCCGAGGTGCGGCGACAGCGACGTGTGATACCAGCGGATGGCCGAGACGGCGAGGCGCGCGGTCACCTGGTGGCCCGGCGGGCGCGAGACGTCGCGCGCGAGCAGGGAGACGACCGCCAGGATCGGCAACCCGACGGCGACGATCAGGCGGAGCCTGGGCCTCACCGCGATCCTCCCGTCAGAACCTGTCGGCGTAGTCGCTGAGGATCGGCACGATCAGCCGCTTGCCCGACAGGGCCTTCATCACGGCGATGACGTGGAGGGTGACGAAGCCGAGGAACGGGATGGCGAGCACCCAGAACAGGACCAGCGGGACCACGAGGCACCCGAGCCCGCCGGTGAGGAGGCCGAACACCAGCGAGACGACGACCAGGCCGAGGAGCAGAAGCATCTCGGCCGTCATCAGCACGATCCCGTGCTTGGCGTGCCAGTGGATCTCGGGGTCGTGCTTCTCGGCGAGAAACGGGATGACGGCCAGCGGCGGCAGGTAGGCCAGCACCAGCATGATCGAGCGGTTGACCGGCTGACCGTGCGGGTCGCCTGGCGTGGATGGTACGGTCATGTCGTCGTTGATCGGCGCCCGCCGTCAACCGGACGGGACCCCCCGTGAGTCTCCCTGGCGGGTGCCTGAAGTCTACCGAAGCGCGTGGCGGAGGTCCAGCGCAAACGCCGGAGTCGCTGGCAGCGGAGGACGGACAACCGCGCGGAGGGGCAGGCCTTGTGCCTGCCCGTCGTCACATCGCCGCGCGGCTGGCGTGGACGGCGGCGCCGAGCAGCCCGGCCTCCTCGTTGAGCACCACCGACACCGGCACGCGCGACACCATCTCGTCGAGCGGCGCCTTGGCGCGGAACGCGGCGATGAACCGGCCGTCGGTGAGCGCCGGCAGGATCTTGTGCGCGATGCCGCCGCCGAGGAACACGCCGGCCGTCGCCATCGAGCGCAACGCCAGGTTGCCCGCCTCGGCGCCGTACACCGACACGAAGATCTGGAGGGCGCGGACGCAGTCGGGGCAACGGCGCTCGAGGGCCGAACGCGTGATCAGGGCGGGGGCCCCGGCCGGGTCGGCGTCGATCTCGCCGGCCTCGCACGGCCGCTGGTGGGTGAAGTGATAGAGGTTCACCAGGCCCGGCCCCGAGAGCACCCGCTCGTAGTCGGCGCGCCCGAAGCGCACGACGAGGTGGGCGAGCAGCGCGATCTCGTCGGGCGTCGTCGGCGCGAAATCGGCGTGCCCGCCCTCGGTCGGCGACGGCACCATCCGCCCGTCCACGTTGTGCAGCAGCGCCTCGCCAAGCCCCGTGCCGGCCGCGATGACCGCCGCGTTGCCCGTCGGCACCGGGCGGCCTTGCTGGATGACGGCCAGTTCGTCAGGCCGCAGCACCGGGATCGACCAGGCCGTCGCCTCGAGGTCGTTGAGCAGCGTCACGCGCGGGATTCCGAAGCGCGCGCGGACGGCCGCCGCGTCCACGACCCACGGGACGTTGGTGAGCCGGGCCGCCTGGCCCACGATCGGGCCCGCGACGCCGAAGCTGGCCGCCAGGACGACCGACGGCCCGCCGTGTCCCCGGAGGAAGTCCTCGAGGATGGCCTCGAGGCTCGGATACTCGCGCGTCGGGAAGTTCCGGACCTCCACCCGATCCGGCCGCGCGGGCTCGGGCGCGAACAGCCCGACGAGCGCCTTGCTCCCTCCGATGTCGCCGGCGAGCAGCATCGGATGATTGTACCAGCGCGCCAACGCTCGGGCGTTGACTTTCCCCGGTCGCTCCGTCAAGGTATCCCGCATGAGCGCGGACGTATCCAGGCCCGATCCCACGCCGGGCCCGCCGCCGGGGCAGGGCCTGACGGTGCGTGACGTGCTCGCGAGGTACCCGCTCCTTCGCGAGGATCATCTCCGCTACCTGCGGAAGTGGAACGTGATCCGGCCGGCGTCCCGCGCCGGGGCCAACGCCACGCTCTCGTTTGCCGATCTCGGCGTCATCAGGCAGGTGCATGCCGAACTCGAGCGGGGCGCGCCGTTTCGCGCCGTGCTCCGGTCGCTCCAGGCGTTGCGCCTCGGGCAGCTCGCCTTCGACTTCCGGCTCGAGGCGGATCCGGCCAAGGTCATCCTGCTCGCGAGACCGTCCGATCTCGCGCCCGACAGGTCGGGCCGCACCACCGAGTCGGCGGAGGAGTCCTTCCGGGACGGCTCGGCCCTCGACGACGGCGACCCGAGGAAGGCGCCGGCGGCGGCGCGGGCCTACCGCCGGGCGCTCGAGATCGATCCGGAGCTCGTCCCGGCGATGATCAACCTCGCCAACATCCATTACGCCGAAGAGCACATGCCCGAGGCCGAGGCGCTCTACGAGCGCGCCATCGAGTTCGATCCCAACGTCTTCGAGGCGCACTTCAACCTCGGCAACGTGCACCACGACCTCGGCCGCCTCGAGGCGGCGCGCGCGGCCTACGAGGCGGCGCTGCGCCTCAATGCCGACTACGCCGACGCGCACTTCTACCTCGCGGTGACGCTCGAGAAACTCGGGCGCCCGCAGCAGGCCCGGACGCACTGGCGCCGGTACCGGGAACTGGCCCCGGACGGCGAGTGGGTTCAACTGGCGAGTGAATTCGGCGAGTAGGAGGGCGCGGCCGGCTCAGTAGCCGTAGTCTTCGCGCTTCTTCGGGGTGCGGCGCAGCTTGTAGTAGCCGCAGTCGGGGCACCACGCCGTGGCCTCGAAGCCGTTGGCGCCGGTCAGCGGCAGGACGTCCCGGTGGGCGCAGCAGTCGGCCGTCCCGTTTTCGTGGGCTTTGCGCCAGCGGCAGGATTGAAACCGCTCCGCCGCGGGGGGACCGGGAACCCGCAACTCCGCCGTACCCGCTGCCGCGAGCGGCTCGGGCGTGTGCACCAGACCATCAGCGAAGGGCTTTTCGTCTACCGACAACCTGTCCTCCTTCAAACATTGTGCCAGATGGCGTCCCGCTGGTAAATGGCGACCATCAGGGTCGCGTATAGCCACCCGGCGCCGGCCCTGAAGTCCAGGCCTGCCTTTGGATTACAGCGCCCGCACGGCCGACTCCACGCGCCCGGCCAGCGCCGCGTAATCGTCGCCGTCGAGCGTCAGCGGTTCGCCGAACGCCACCCTGACGCGGCCCGGCCGCGCCATCCTCCACGACTTGTGCAGCACGCGGTCGAGCCCTTCGAGCCGGACCGGGACGACCCTCACCCCCAGCCGGGCGCCAATCAGGCCGACGCCCGGCCGGAACCGGCCGATCCGCCCGGTCTCGGTGCGCTCGCCCTCCGGGAAGATCAGGACGGACCAGCGATCGCCGAGCAGGTCGCCGATGTAGCGAAGGCTCTGGCGCGCGCCCGCCTCGCGCTGGGGCAGCGGGAAGGCATTGAAGAAGCCCGCCGCCAGGTAGTAGAGCCCGCCGTTGACGAGACGCTCGCGGCGCGTGCGGCCGGCGGGATGGAAGTGCGCGTCGAAGTACTCCTTGGACATCGCCACCGCGACTCGCGCCCGGAGCGGGCTCGGCAGGGCGGCGAGCACGGCCGGCGTGTCCATGTGACTCTGGTGATTGGCGGCGAAGACGACCGGTTCGTCGAGGGCGGCCAGCCGCTCCAGCCCTTCCACGCGAATCCGCGCGAACAGCCGCGTGAGCGGCAGCAGCAGGACGGCCTGGGCGGCGCGCCGGCCGATCGAGACGAGCCGTCCCCGGCTCCAGCCCGGCATCGTCCAGGTCTCCGCGGCCGGGCGGACCCCGGGTGCCGCCGACGGGGCCCGCGTCTCCGACGCCGCCAGGCCGACGCCTGACGGCGCGTGCGCCGCCGCCGCCATCAGCGCGAGGACGTCGCCCACGGTCCGCGCTTCGGCGAAGCGATTCTCGTCGAGCGTCGAATCGAGCCGCTCTTCGATCGCGGCCATCAACTCCACGCGCTCGAGCGAGCTGAGGCCCAGTTCCTCGATCGTCGTCTCCGGCCGCACGTCGCGCCCGCCGGCGTAGCGGGCGAGCAGCGCCTCGAGCGACGGCCCGGCGGCCGCCGAAGCGGCGGCGGCCGTTCCCGTTTCGACCCACCGCTTGACCTCGCGCCGCCGCAGCTTGCCCGTGCCCTCGGTGCGCGGCAGCTCGCGAGCGGGCCAGACCGAGATGCCGCGGATACGCTGATGATCGGCGAGCGCCGCATTGGCTCCGCGGACGATCGCCTCCACCTCCGTGCCCGGCTCGACGACGACCACCGCGTGGACGCGCTCCTCGCCGCCGCGCGTCGCGCCGACCACTGCCGACTCGATCACCCCCGCCTGCGCGTTGACGACCCGCTCCACGTCGTCGGGGAACACGTTCAGGCCCTCGGGCGTGACGATCATCTCTTTCTTGCGGCCCTTGACGAACAGCCGCCCGTCGCCGTCGAGCTCGCCGATGTCGCCGGTGCGAAGCCACCCGTCCTCGAACGCCGCGGCCGTCTCGCTGGCGGCGCCGTAGTAGCCGCGCGTGACGTTCTCTCCCCTGACGAGGATTTCGCCGTCGGGGGCGATCCGCACCTCGACGCCCGCGATCGCCTTGCCCACCGAGCCGCGGCGGGCGGAGAACGGATGGTTGAGGCTGACGATCGGCGCCGTCTCGGTGAGGCCGTAACCCTGGATGACGAGGAACCCCAGCCGCGACCAGAACTCCTCGACGGCCGGGTCGAGCGGCGCGGCGCCGACCACGAAGCTCCAGAACTTCGGGCCGAAGGCGCGGTGAACGGCCCGGTAGCGCCACCAGCGCAGCGCGACGGGCCCGGCGGCGGCCGGCATCACTGCTGTCTCGGGATTCGCGCGCCGCACGTGCTGCGCCAGCACGTCCAGGATCTTGGGCACCGACACCAGCACCGAGACCCGGCGCTTCCTGACCTGCGCCACGATCTCCGCGGGGTTGTAGCCGCGCATGAACACCACCGTGCCCGGCAGCATCGGCGGGATGAAGGTGGCCATCGCCTGGCCGAACAGGTGGCTGAGCGGCAGCAGGTTCAGGAACCGCAGCGGGAAGAACGGCCGGCCCCATCCCCTGTACTTCAGCACCTCGCGCTCGACGGGGACGATGTTGGCGAGCAGGTTGCGGTGCGAGATGACGACGCCCTTGGGCGCGGCCGTCGCCCCGGAGGTGAAGATGATCTCGGCCACGGCGTCGGGCGCGAGGGCCACCCGGGGCGCGACGCGCCGATCCTGCCAGTCGAGGCGGGAGAGGCGCCACGTGGCGGTCCCGTCCGGCAGGCCGATCGAGTGCGCCTCGGCGGCGTCGATCGCCGGCACGTCCTCGCCCACGAGCGCGAGGCGGGCCGAGACGATCGCGGCCACGCGGCGCGCGAAGTCGAGCGACGACCGGTAGTCGATCGGAACGACCACGATGCCGGCGACGACGCAGCCCCAGAACGCGGCGATCCATTCCGGGCGGTTCTCGGCCCAGATGAGGACGGCGTCCCCGCGGCGAAGCCCGGCCTCGTGCAGGCGGCCGGCGAACCCTCTTGCCGCCGCCGCCACCTCGTCGTATCGATACCGCCTCGTCCTCAGCCCGTCGTCGTGGACGAGGAACTCGCCCGGGCACGAGCCGAGGTCCTCGAAGAAGTCGAGGAGCGTGTCGCGGGGCATGGACGGATTCTACGCCGCCGCCCGGCCCGAGGCTGTCATATAGAATGAAAGGGATCGGGTCTGAGACGGGAGTGGGACACCATGCGGATCTTTCTGACCGGAGCCAGCGGGTACGTCGGGTCGGCGGTGTTGGACGCGTTCGCCCGGGCCGGGCACCAGGTGACCGGTCTCGTCCGACATTCGGAGAACGCGGCGAGGGTCGCCGCGCGCGGGGGCACGCCGCTCTGCGGCGACCTGCTCGAGCCGTCCTCGTACCGCCCGGCGGCCGAGGGGCACGACGTCTTCATCCACGCGGGCTTCGACGGGACCCGCGGGGCCGAAGCCGACCGCGTCGCGATCGACACGCTCATCGACGCGGCGCGCGCGGGGGACGCGGGCCGGGCGAGGCTGCTCGTCTACACGTCGGGGATCTGGGTGCTCGGTCCGACGTCGGCCCCGGCGGCGGAGGACGCCGCGTTGAACCCGGCGGCCATCGTCACCTACCGTCCCGCGCACGAGCAGGCGGTGCTGGCGGCGGCGGGCGGCGGCCTGCGGACGGCGGTCATCAGGCCCGGCATCGTCTTCGGCGGGTCGAGGGGGATCGTCGGCGACATCTTCCGCGACGCCGCCAACGGGCTCATCCGGGTGGTCGGCACCGGCGAGAACCGCTGGCCGGCGATCTACGATCGCGACCTGGCGGAGCTCTACCTGCGGCTCGCGCTTCGGGCCGACGCCTCGGGCGTATTCCATGCGACCGACGAGACCGACGAGCGGGTCAACGAGATCGTGGAGGCGATCGCCGCGCACGCGCCGACACCGCCCGACGTGCGCCGTGTGCCGCTGAAGGAGGCGCAGGCGAAGATGGGGCCCTACGCGCTCGCGCTGGCGCTCGACCAGGTGGTGCGCAGCCCGCGCGCCCGCGCGATCGGCTGGGTGCCGGCGGTGCGCTCGATCACGGGGAACGCGGCGCGGCTGTTCGGCGAGTGGCGGGCCGGGTCGAAGCCGGCCGGCGAGGACGGCGGTCTCAGGTGACGGGCATGGACGATCTCGTCTCTCTCGACGACATCCGCGCGGCGGCATCCCGGATTGCGGGCGTGGCTCGCGTCACCCCGCTCATCGAGGTCCGCGAGCTGAGCGCGTGGGGCGGGACGGAGGCGGCGCCGCTGCGGCTCAAGTGCGAGAACCTGCAGGTGGGCGGCGCGTTCAAGATCCGCGGCGCGTTCAACATGGCGTCGAGGCTCCCGGAGGACGCACGGCGCGCGGGCCTGCTCACCTACTCGTCGGGCAACCACGGCCTGGCGACGGCCATCACCGCCCGGCGCCTCGGCATCCCGGCGGTCATCGTGATGCCGACCACCGCTCCAGCCGTGAAGATCGAGGGGGCGCGCGCGCTGGGCGCCGAGGTGCTGTTCGAGGGCACGACGACGATCGAGCGGAAGGCGAGGGCCGAGGCCGAGGCGGCGCGACGGGGGCTGGTCATCGTGCCGCCGTTCGATCACCCGCACACCGTGGCGGGGCAGGGGACCGTCGGGCTGGAGATCCTCGAGCAGTGCCCCGAGGTGGCCACCGTCTACGTCCAGATCGGCGGCGGCGGGCTCATCTCGGGCATCGCCACCGCGCTCAAGCGGAGCCGGCCGTCGGTGCAGGTGGTGGGCGTCGAGCCGGTCGGCTCGGCGCGGATGACGGCGTCGCTCGCCGCGGGCCACCCGGTGACCATCCCGATGACGCCGGGGATCGCCGACGGCCTGCTGGCCGTCCGGCCCGCCGACATCACCTTCCGTCACGTGCGGGCCTTCGTGGACCGGATCGTCACGATCGACGACGGCGCGATCGTGGGCGCGCTGCGGTGGATCTTCCGCGAGGCGCGGCTGGTGGCCGAGCCGAGCGGCGCGATCACCGTCGCGGCGGTGCTGGCCGAGGCCGCGGCCGGGCGCCTCGACGCGCGCGGGCCCGTGGTGGCGGTCATCAGCGGCGGCAACGTGGAGCCGCAGGCCTTCACGGAGTACCTGTCCGGCGTACGAGTGTAGGGCGACCCTTCAGGGTCGGAGCGTCGGCAGGCCTGAAGACCCGTCCTACGCGCGCTCGCGCTTCGTCCGTGTGTAGGCCGACCCTTTAGGGTTGGCGCGTCGGCAGGCCTGAAGGCCCGTCCTACGCGCGCTCGCGCTCCGTCCGTGTGTAGGCCGACCCTTTAGGGTTGGCGCGCCGGCAGGCCTGAAGGCCCGTCCTACGCGCGCTCGCGCTTCGTCCGTGTGTAGGCCGACCCTTTAGGGTTGGCGCGTCGGTCACCCGGATCCCACAATTCGCTGCAGGCGCAGATTTCGTCCATCGAGAATAGGTCCGACCCGCAAAACGGGTACTCGCCAACGTCGCGAGCCAGGCCTGCCCGAACCGGATTGGTCACAATGTACCGGATCACCGCCAGCATATCGTCCTCATCCCGCAGAATGCGGTCGTAGAATCCCTGCTGCCAGAGACGGGTCCTCGTGCGGCGCGCAAACGCATAGCCGGTGCGCTGCTTGGCATCGTGGACGAACGACACGAGGCCCGACTCGACGGTGCGAGCCTCGCAAAGCAGGTGAAGGTGGTCGGGCATGAAGCAGTACGCCAGATGTGCGAACCCGTGCTCACCGGCAGAGTGACGGAATTGCTCGAGGACGGGCGATACCGCTTCCGCCGAGGTGAACACGGGGCGCCGCATGTGCACACACAATGTCAGGAAGTATCGCCGCAAGCCGGTATACGAGAAGGCTCGAACGCGAGGCGGGTGCACGCATAGGAGCATTCAAGCCGGATGCCAGAGGCCAGGTCTGGTTTGGCAGACCCGAAGGCCCGCCCTCCGCACGATCGCGCTCTGTCCGTGTGTAGGCCGACCCTTTAGGGTTGGCGCAGATCGGCGATGATCTCCCGAGCGAGCGCGATGCCCTCTTCGGTCGTCGTGATCGCGCCGTCGAGCTGGCGCTCGAAGACCTGCCTCAGGATGCGGCCGACTTCGGGCCCCGGCTTCACGCCGAGCGCGAGCAGGTGGCGGCCGAGCAGCAGCGGCCTCGGCGCCTCGTGCTCGACGCCCAGCATCCGGGCGCGCTCGACGAACCAGGTCATGGCCGTGCAGTCGAACGGTCCCGCGCGGCCGACACAATCGGCGGCCGCCAGGCGTGCGAGCAGCTCCAGGTCCACCTTCTGGGCCAGCCGCCGAAAGGCGCCGTCGCCCACCTGGTCGCGCACCTTGTGCCACGCGCCCGGCTTGAGATGATGCGCCGTCAGGCCGAACACCTGCGCGCGCACGTCCACGCCGTCGATGGCGTGGACCTTCAGCCGATCGAGCAGGGCGCGGGCCGGCTCGACCCCGGCCTCCTCGTGGTTGTACGAGCGGATGCGGCCGTCGAAGAACGCGGTGGTCGCCGGCTTGCCGAAATCGTGGCAGACGGCGCCCAGCATCACGGCGACTCTCGCCCACCGCGGCAGGTCGTCGATGCGGGCGCGCGCCTGGTCGATGACCATCAGCGTGTGGACCCACACGTCGCCCTCGGGGTGCCAGTCCGGCTCCTGCTCGCAGCCGATGAGCGCCGCCATCTCGGGAAGCAGCGAGGAGACGAGGCCGGCGTCGCGGGCAAACTCGAAGCCGAGCGACGGGCGCGCGGGCAGCAGCAGCAGCTTCTCGAACTCGCCCCAGATTCTCTCCGGCGGCAGGTCGTCGAGCGGGATCGTCCGGCAGACGGCCATCGTCTCCGGGGTGACGGTCAGCTCGAACCGCGCGACGAGCTGCATCGCCCGCAGCACGCGCAGGCTGTCGTCGCCGAAGGCGGCCGCGTCGACGAGCCTCAACAGGCGGGCGTCGAGATCCGACCGGCCGCCGCACGGGTCCAGGTAGTCGCCGGTCAGCGGGTCGTACGAGATCGCGTTGATCGTGAAGTCGCGCCGGCGCGCCGCCTCGCCCACCGACATGGCGGGATCGCCTTCGACGAGAAAGCCCCGGTGGCCCCGCCCGACCTTCGAGTCGCGCCTGGGGAGCGACACGTCGATCGTCCCGAGCTTGTAGACGGTGAAGCTCTCGCCGATCGTCTCGACGCGGCCGAACCGCTCGAGCAGCGTCCTGAGGTCGGCGGCAGGGACGCCGAAGACCTCGATGTCGATGTCCTTCGACGCCAGGCCGAGCAAGCGGTCGCGCACCCAGCCGCCGACGATGAGCGCACGGCCGCCCGCGCCGCGGACGGCGAGGGCGATTTCATGCGCTCGATCGAGGTCGGACTCGGCGGCAGACATCGACAGGATGGTAGCACCGGCCTGCGGCTGGCGGCGTTGGACTTTCGGCCGTGTCACAGATGCCCAACGCGAGGCAACCCTAAAGGGTCGCCCTACATCCCGGCAACCCTAAAGGGTCGCCCTACATCCCGGCAACCCTAAAGGGTCGCCCTACACCCCGGCAACCCTAAAGGGTCGCCCTACACCCGGCAACCCTAAAGGGTCGCCCTACATCCCGGCAACCCTAAAGGGTCGCCCTACAGCTGCCGGGCGGCCACAAGGGCCGCCCCTACGAAACCGCTTCGGCGTCCACGTGGACCCTGGGCTTCGGCGGGTTGAGGAGATGCTCGATCGTGCGGGCGTAGTAGCGGAGCATCGCCCGGCTGCGCACACGGACGCGGCCGCTCTCGACGACGAGGACCCCGCGCTTCTCGAACGGCCGCAGGGCCGCGGCCGCCGCCTCGCGTCCGCTCGAGACCGACAGGTTCGCCCCGCGCTCGCGCAGCCGATCGAGCAGCATGTCGATCCGCCCCTCGAGATCCCGGCGCTCGATCGACGGCCGCATCGCCGCCGCGACCAGCGCCGTCGGCGTCACCTTGTAGAGCAGGCCGATCGCCTCGCGCGTCCGGTGGGCGAGGTCGAGCACGTCGCGCCGCGACGCGGCGTTGTACTCGGCCGTGCGGATCGGCGTGCCGAACGTGGTGAAGGACCGCGACCGGTAGCCGACCGCGTCGCGCATCATCTCGGCCAGCTCGCGGGTGAACGGCCGCTGGGTCCGCTTCACGCCCTGCCGGGCGAGGATGCGGTCCTCGAGCATCAGGTCGTAGGAGATGGCCATCGGCAGGATGACCAGGTCGTCCATGCCCGCCTGCATCGCCGCGTGGATCAGGCCGGTCTTCGGGGCTTTCAGCTCGCCGCTGTAGCTGCGCCCCCCCTCGATGTAGAAGAGCAGGTCGTGGGACCGGAGCAGCTCGCCGACATACGCCTTGAGCGTGATCAGGTAGGCCGGGTCCTTCGTGTTGCGCCGGATCGGGATGGCGCCGGTCACGTGGCGGTGCAGCAGGCCGAGCGGCCCGCCGAACAGGTTGATGCCCGCCGCAATGATCGGCGGCCGCAGATGATTGTCGTCGAGCGCCAGCGGCTCGAGGAGGTAGTCGGTGTGGCTCTTGTGGTTGGACGCGTAGATGACCCGGCCGGCGGAGGTGGCCGCGATCGCGCGGTCGATGTGCTCGACGTGCCGGTCGATCTTCCGCAGGATCGGGTAGAGCGGGTGCTTGAGCGCCCGGTAGAGCGTGTAGCGCTGCGTCGTCCGCAGCTCTTCGAGGTAGGCGTACACCCGCTCGCGGGCCTCGTCGGCGTTCTCGCCGTGGGTGCCCTGCAGGTAGCGCACGACTTCGTCGCGCGAGAGGACGGCCCGGGAGATGTCGTCGCGCATGATCCCCGAGACTATAGCACCGCGCAAATGGCCTCGGCGAACGACGAGGTCGTCGCCGTGCCGCCGAGATCCTTGGTCCGCCCGTCCGGCCGGGCCATCACCCGGCCCAGCGCCGCGCGGATGCGCGCGGCCGCCTCCGCCTCGCCGACGTGATCGAGCATCATCAGCGCGGACAGCAGCAGGGCGGTGGGATTGGCGAGGCCCTGGCCCGCGATGTCCGGGGCCGTGCCGTGCACCGCCTCGAAGAGCGCCATGTCGGCGCCGAGGTTCGCGCTGCCCACCACGCCGAGCCCGCCGACCAGCCCCGCGCACAGGTCGGAGACGATGTCGCCGTAGAGGTTCGGCATGAGGAGGACGTCGAAGATCTCGGGGTGCATCACCAGGTGCATGCACGCCGCGTCCACGATCCGCTCGTCGTAGGTGATCTCGGGGTACTCCCGGGCCACCTCGCGCGCGCAGGCGATGAACAGCCCGTCCCCCATCTTCATGATGTTCGCCTTGTGCACGCCGGTCACGCGGCGCCGGCCGTTGCGCCGCGCGTGCTCGAAGGCGAAGCGCGCGATCCGCGTCGAGGCGACCCGCGTGATCACCTTCAGGCTCACCATCACGCCGGACACCACCTCGTGCTCGAGGCCGGAGTAGAGGTCCTCGGTGTTCTCGCGGACCAGGATGAGGTCGAGGTGGCCGAAGCGCGCCGGCACGCCGGCGAGGTTGACGATCGGCCGCAGGTTCGCGAACAGGTCGAGCGCCTTGCGCAGGCCCACGTTCACGCTGGTGAACCCCTTCCCGATGGGCGTGGTCACCGGGCCCTTGAGCGCGACCTTGTTGCGGCGGATCGAGTCGAGCAGGCTCGCGGGCAGCGGCTCGCCGACGCGGTCCACCGCCGCCTGGCCCGCGTCCTCGGTGTCCCAGTCCACGCGGACGCCGGCCGCGTCGATGATGCGGACGACGGCCCGGGTGACCTCGGGGCCGATGCCGTCCCCGGGGATGAGCGTGATCGTGTGTGCCATGACAGCTCCCATTATAATAGGGGCCGGATCGTCCCATCCGCACCCGACGTCACCTGGAGGTCCCCAGTGCCAGCCGATACCGCCCTGATTCCCGCCCTGCACAACGTCGCCACCCGCCTCCGGATCGAGTCGATCCGCGCGACGACCGCTGCCGGCAGCGGCCACCCGACCAGCTGCTGCTCGGCCGCCGAGATCGTCGCGGCGCTGTTCTTCGCCGAGATGCGGTTCGACCCGAAGCGGCCGCAGGATCCCGACAACGACCGGTTCGTGCTCTCCAAGGGGCACGGCGCGCCGCTGCTGTACGCCGCGTGGGCCGAGGCGGGCGCGTTCGACCGCAGCGCCCTGCTGACGCTCCGGCAGATCGGGTCCGACCTCGAAGGGCATCCGACGCCGCGCCTGCCGTTTGTCGACGTGGCGACCGGCTCGCTGGGGCAGGGGCTCGCCGCGGGCGTCGGCATGGCGCTCAACGCGCACCGGATCGGGTCGGCGTACCGCACCTACGTGCTGCTCGGCGACGGCGAGAGCGCCGAGGGCTCGGTCTGGGAGGCGGCCAACGTCGCCGAGCACCACGAGCTCGCCAACCTCTGCGCCATCACCGACGTCAACGCGCTCGGCCAGAGCCAGGCGACCGCGTTCGGCCACGACATGGACGCCTACGCCCGCCGGTGGACCGCGTTCGGCTGGAACGCGCTCGTCGTCGACGGCCACGACCTCGGCGCGCTGCTCGAGGCCTTCGATCGCGCGCGGCAGACGACCGATCGGCCGACGATGATCCTGGCCCGGACGATCAAGGGGAAGGGCATCTCGTTCGCCGAGGGGCTCAACGGGTGGCACGGCCGGCCGCTGAAGAAGGACGAGGCGGCCCGCGCAATCGCCGAGCTCGAGGGGCAGTTCGTCCCCGAGGGCGGCGGGAAGGACGGCCCGCCGCCCGCCATCCAGCCGGCCCCCCGGACCGCGGCCCTCGAGCCCTCGGGCCGCGCCGAGGTGTCGGCCCCGGCCTACAAGATCGGCGACCTGGTGGCGACGCGCGAGGCGTACGGCACCGCGCTCGTCAAGCTCGGCGAGGCGGACCCGCGGGTGGTCGTCCTCGACGCCGACGTGATGAACTCGACGTTCAGCGAGAAGTTCGAGAAGGTCTTCCCGGGCCGGTTCTACGAGAACTTCATCGCCGAGCAGGTGATGGTCGGCGCCGCGATGGGCCTGGCGAGCCGCGGCGCGATCGCGTTCCCCTCCACGTTCGCCTGCTTCCTGACGCGCGCCTACGACTTCATCCGGATGGCCGCCATCAGCCGGCTGAACATCAAGCTGGCCGGGTCGCACGCCGGCGTGTCGATCGGCGAGGACGGCCCGTCGCAGATGGCGCTCGAGGACCTCGCGATGATGCGCGCCGAGCCGGACATCGCGGTGCTCTACCCGTCCGACGCCGTCAGCACCGAGCGCCTCGTCGTCGAGGCGGCGTACCACGAAGGGCCGGCCTACATCCGGACGTCGCGCCCCAAGACGCCGGTGATCTACGGCCCCGACGAGCGGTTCCCGGTCGGCGGCTGCAAGGTCCTCTGCTCGAGCGAGAAGGACGTGGCCACCGTCGTCGGCGCGGGCGTGACGCTGTTCGAGGCGCTGAAGGCGTACGAAGAGCTCAAGGGGTCCGGCATCGCCGTTCGCGTGATCGACCTCTACTCGGTCCAGCCGATCGACGAGGCGACACTGAAGCTGGCCGCCGCCCAGACGCGCGGCCGGATGATCACCGTCGAAGACCACTACGCCGGCGGCGGGATCGGCGAAGCGGTCGCCGCGGCCACGACCGGCGTGGCCACGGTTCGCATCCTGGCCGTGCGCGACATCCCGCGCAGCGGCAAGTCCGAGGAGCTGCTGGACCGCTTCGGCATCTCGGCCCGCCACATCGTGGACGCCGTGCGGTCGATCCTCGCCTGAGGCGCGTGCCGATCATGCCGAGCGCTACCGCCGCGCGTCCGCCGGTCGTCCTCGTCGTCGGCGCCTCGTCGGGCATCGGGCGGGCGTGCGCCGAGGTCCTCTACGCGCGCGGCTGCCGCGTCTACGGCACGAGCCGCCACGCGCCCCGCGCCCTGGTCGAGGCGCGGACGTCCGACCTGGCGCCGCTCCTCCGGATGATCCCGCTCGACGTGACGTCGGACGGCTCGGTGCAGGCGGCCGTCGGCCTGGTGCTCGCCTGCGAGGAGCGGATCGACGCCGTCGTCAATTGCGCCGGCTTCGGCGTGGCCGGCGCCGCCGAACTGACGACGATGGACGAGGCGCGCGAGCAGTTCGAGACCAACTTCTTCGGGACCGTGCGCGTCTGCCAGGCCGTCCTGCCCGCCATGCGGCAGCAGGGAAGCGGCCGCATCCTCAACATCAGCTCGATCGCCGGCCAGATCGCCATCCCGTTCCAGGCGTTCTACAGCGCGAGCAAGTTCGCCGTCGAGGGGTTCACCGAGGCGCTGCGGATGGAGGTCGCGCCGTTCGGCGTCAAGGTGGTGCTCATCGAGCCCGGCGATTTCAGGACCGGGTTCACGGCCGCGCGCCGGATGGCAGGAGCGGGCGCGCCAACCCTGAAGGGTCGGCCTACAACGACGGGGTCGGCCTACACACGACAGGCTCCTCCGACAACACCGGGTGTGGGGCAGGCCTCCTGGCCTGCCCACGCGCAAGGCGACCCTGAAGGGTCGCCCTACGAGGAGCGCCAGGCAAGGGCGCTTGCCGTGATGGAACACGACGAGACGCACGGTGCCACGCCCGAGGCCGTCGCGCGCCTGGTGCATCGCGTCATCACGGCGCCAGAGCCGGGCGTGCGTTACGCGGTCGGCCCGGTGTTCGAGAAGCTGACGCTCGTGCTCAAGCGCCTGCTGCCCGCGCGCCTGCTCGCCTGGGGGATCGCGAAGTACTACCGGGTTTAGAGTCTCCGTACGTAGCGCCTGCTGCCCGCGCGCCTGCTCGCGTGGGGGATCGCGAAGTACTACCGGGTGTAGGGTTTCCGTACGTAGGGCGGGTCTTTAGACCCGCCGACCGCGCCGGCCCTGAAGGGCCGGCCTACACACGGGGTTCGGGGCCCGTGATCGCCTCGACCGACGGCGGCTCGGGCCATGTGGGCGCCGGGGCCGCGACGTAACCGGCGTGCGCGAGCAGCGACTGGAACAGCGACACCTCCGACGCGCAGAAGACCAGTTTCACCCACAGCCGCGCCAGCAGGTACGCCTCGCTGAGCGCCACTCCGAGCCACATCGTCCACCCCGTCGATCCCGCGCCGGGCACCACCGCCAGGTAGACGCCCACCACGACGACGAACAACAGGGCATCGACGAGATAGAGCCCGATCGCTTGCGCCGGATGGCGGCGAACGAACTGGTACGCCGCGATGAGCGCGCCGATCATGCTGCGCCGGTCCTCGACGACGGCCCTGACCTTGGCGTAGTCGAGCCAGAGGTTGAAGGCCGCGAGCGCGGCGCCGAACACGGCGTAAAGGGCGAGGCGCAGGAGAAACGCCGAGCGCTCCACGGTCCAGTCGTGCGTGGCCCACGGATACAGCACGCCGAACAGCCAGTCGTGCAGCACGCCGAAGAGGAACAGGTAGCCGAGCGCGGCGACGACGGCCAGGCGCAGGAACCGGAAGAAGTAGACGCCGCACGCCGAGAAGAACGCCGCCGTCCGCGTCGGGCGGTTTCGCGCGTAGCGGTCGAGGATGCCGCCGTAAAGGAACGTCCAGAGCAGCAGGTACGCGCCCGCGGCCGCCATAACCACCAGCGCCTGCGGCTCGGCGTCGAGCACGGCGCCGAGGTTCGACATGACGCCGGCCGCGCCAATGATCCCGGGCGTGAACGTCCTCCCGAGCCCCGAGGCCTGCGACAGGAAGAGGTCCCACCACTCGGAGTTGACGCCGCTCGCGGCCGTGTCCGCGGCCAGGCTGGCGCCCAGGCTCCCGGCGATCATCCCGCGCACCACCAGTCCGAGCGGCAGCGCCAGCACGAACGTCAGCGCGAGCACGCCCAGCAGCACCGCGGGCGCGCGCCTGACGCGCTCGATTCCGTCGCGAACGGCGTGTATCACCATAACGCCCCGTGCGCCCTCAGGCGAAGAACGACGCGGTCAGCAGCGCGTCCTGCAGCCAGGCGATCCACTTCCACATCCACTTGGTCGCCGCCGCCCCGCCGCGCGGCTCGAGCGTCCGGCTGTTGTTCGCGTAGTTGACGTCGAGCAGCAGCACGCGGTCCGGATCGACCTGCGCCGAGACCGCCCGGGAGCCCCGCTCGTAGGAGTACAACTTCCAGCGCTCACGCCCGTCCCAGCGCTCGCGCACCCGCTCGCCGTTCTCGAACCTGACCAGCACGTCCACCGGGAAGAGCCCCTCGCCCAGACGCCGCACGACGACCGTCGTCCGGAATCGCCCCGGCGCCGCGCGCTCGGCCTCGTAGCGGGCCTCGCCGCGCGCCTCGAAGAAGCCGCTCTCGCCGACCGGCTCGCTGCGAAGGTCGGCCACCTCGTAGTCGAACACGTTCGAGCTGCGGTAGACCTGGTCGAAGAACCAGGTCATGTCGCGCCCGGAGACCTCGTTGACCACGTCGAAGAAGTCCTGCGGCGTCGGGTGGCGGAACCGGTACCGCTCGAAGAAGGTGGACATGACCCGCTGCAGCACCGGCCAGCCGAGGAACCGCTCGAGCGAGTTCAGCCAGAGCGCCGTCTTGCTGTAGGACAGCGCGCCGCCCGCGGCCGGCCAGTAGCGCCACGACGGCGTGGACTGCCGGTCGAGTTTCGCGCCGGCCCGGTAGTCGGCCAGGCCGTTCTCGTCCACCGCGCGCGAGATCGGAATGTCGCGCAGCACGATCGGCACGAAGCCGCCCAGCACGCGGATCGACGCGTAATTCGGCGTGAACGCCATCGCCATCGTCCGGCCGGTGGAGAAGGTGTTGAGCCCCTCGTCCATCCACGCGTCCTCGAACTCGTTGTTGCCCACCAGCGCGTACCAGAACTGGTGCCCGCACTCGTGAACCGTCACCCCTTCGGGGCTGGCCACCTCGGCCGGCGCCAGCCACGACGTGCCGGCGGTGAACAGCGTCGGGTACTCCATTCCGTCGGCGTCGCTCTGCCATGCCGGATCGACGATCGTGATGTGCGGATAAGGGTAGGGGCCGAACCACTGGCCGTAGTAGCGCAGGGCCGCGCGCGTCGCGGCGAAGTGGCGCTCGGCCTGGCCGGCGTGCTCGGGCTGCAGCAGCAGCCGCATCTCGACCGGCGGCAGTCCCGCCTGCTCGAACCTCGCCGTCCGCACCAGGTAGTGCGGGCTCGTCGTCCAGGCGAAGTCGTGCACGTCCTCCTGGTAGAACCGGTGCGAGGTCGTCGCGTCCGGGTTGTCGCGCGCCTCGCGCTCCAGGCCGGTCGCGCCGACCACCCACCCCTTGGGGACGGTGAGCGTCACGTCGTAGACGCCGTAGTCGGAGAAGAACTCGGTGCTCGCGTGGAACTGGTGGCAGTTCCAGCCGCCGTCCTCGAGCACGCCGACCTTGGGGAACCACTGGCCGAGGAAGAAGAAGTCGCCGATGGCGCCCGTGCGCGAGAAGGTGCGCGGCACCTGCGACGTCCATTCGAGATACACGGTGATGGACTCGCCGGGCGCCACCGCGCGGGGCAGCGGCACCGCCATCACCGTCTGGTCGTCCGCGTTGCCGTCGTCGGGCGCGACGAAGCGGCGGCCGGCCATCAGATCGACGTCGGCGCCGCCGGCGCCGGCCGTCCGGATCGCCGTCACGTCGGTCCACCCCCAGTCCTTCCGGTCCAGCGAGGAGAGCGGCCCAGGCAGCCGGCCGGCCAGCGCGCGCTCGCGCAGCCAGGTCGAGCGCGAGTTCTTGAAGGCGTTGAAGTAGAGGTGGTAGCGCAACTCGGAAGTCGGCGCGCTGGTGATGTTGCGCCAGGTCAGCCACTCGCGGCCGGTGACGACGCGCCGGCGCGAGTCGAGACGCGCCTCGATCCGGTAGTTCGCGTTGCGCGGCGAGATGTCGAGCGGTGCGGGAACGGCCGCGGCGGGCAGGGCCGCCGACTGGACCGCCGGCTGGATCGCCGGCTGGACCGCCGCCTGTCCGGCCGGGATTCTGGCGACCGGGTCCGCCGGTCTCTCGCGGGCCGCGGGAGCAATCGTGAGCGTCAGCAGAAGCAGAACCGCCACCTGCACCCAGCGGCGCATGGAACCTCCGTGCCGGCGATCAGCGCCAGGCCGTCTCAGGGTCCGCGTCGTGCTTGACCTCGGTCCGCACCTGGAAGCTGCGGAACTTCGAGTAGATCGCGCGCCCTTCCACCGTGTTGCCGCGCAGCCGGTAGGTCTCGCGCATCTCGGCCGGCACCCACAGGCCGAGCGTGTCGCTCCGGCGGTAGGTCACCGTGGACTCGAGCGTGAGGCCGGCCAGCGAGGCGGTGCCGGCGTTCCGCGCGGCGCGCAGGAACGTCTTCAGGACGCGCCCGGTCAGCGGATCGATCCAGAACGAGCCCGACGAGGGGACGTCGCCGGCGTCGGTGCCCCTGACGAGCGTGGGCGTCACCGTCTCCTGGAAATCCACGCGCAGCAGGGACAGGCCGTCCACCGTCTCTTCGCGCCCGCGCTTGAAGGCGAACGAGTGGATGTTCCGATCGAGCAGGATCGTGAGCGCGAACGTCGGCATGTTGATGTCGGTCTTGCCGAGCGCCACCAGGTTGTAGCGCGACCCCTCGTCCTGCACCCGCGTCATCGCGTCGAACGCCGTGCCGGGCGGCGCCTCCAGGAACAGCTTGCGCAGGCGGTCCTCGCGGTCCCGGACGGCGCGGCCGTCCACCTCGAACACGTCACGGAACGGCACCCACGTGTTGCCGTCGGCCGCGGTGACCAGGAGGAAGTCGGACTTCATCTCGCGCGTCTCGGCCGGCCGCATCGCCGGGATCGTCTGGATGTAGTCCTCCTCGGCGACCACGTTCCGGAACTCGCGGAAGTAGCCGCTGATGTATTCCGCGGCCCGCGCGACGACGGTGTCGAGCTCGGGGTCGGGCTCGGGCGCGTCGCGGCGGGCGGCGCCCGCGTCGAGCGCCGCGGCCGGCTCGTCGGGCCGATCGCCGGTCGGCGTCGCCGTCGCAGGCGGGGGAGCGACGGCGAAGAACGGCGGATCGTCGCGCGGCGCCAGGCGCCGTGCGGCGCGCACGGTGACCGACGGCCGGGCGACGACGACCTTGACGGCGTGCGGCTTGCCGTCGCCGTCGGAGGCGGCCGGCTCGAGCTCGAGCCGATAGAGCCCCGACAAGGCGAGGCCCACGCGGTCGAGCGCCTGGTCCACGTTGCGGCCGGCGCGGACGAGGCTTCCGCCGGTCGCGAGGCTCAACTGCTCGAGGTCGTTCCAGCCCTCCGAGCGGCCGAGCGCCGGCAGGCCCAGGACGTAGAGCGCGGATCGGGACGCCACGGCGGCCGCTTCGGCTGCCTGCAACTGCGACCTGAACAGGGCCGGCGCCGGACGGTCCGCGTCGGCAAGGCCGGCCGTGACGAGGATGACCGACTTCGGGCCGGGCGCCACCACGAGGCCGGCGAGCAGCCGCGTGGCCACGTCGAGCGGCCGGTCGCCGCGCGCGCCGGGCCCCGCCTCCGGCCCCTTCGCCGGCGTCGCCTCCTGCCTCGACTCCTCCACGGGCCTGGCGGCCGCGCCGGTCTCGGCGCCAGACGTGGCCGCCGCCGAAGCCGCCGCGGCCGTCGGCACGTCGAGACGCGTGTCGGCCGCCTCGGCCAGCAGATCGACCGGAGCCCCGCGCCCGACGATGCGGGCGAGCGTGTCGCGGATCGAGGACCGGTCGTCGCCGAAGCTGAGGGCCAGCGAGTCGGCCGGCAGGGGAATCGTGACCAGGGCGACGTGATCGCCCGGGCCGAAGCGGTCCAGCAGCCGGTCGGCCGCCGCGACCACGGTCTTCTCGGCGCCTCGCGGGAAGCTCGTCTCGTCCACGACGACGAGGATCATGCGGCGGGGCTCGAACAGCGGGGCCCCGGCCGGGTCGGCCGCGCCCGCGGCCAGGCGGGCGGCGGCTTCCGCGCCCGGCCCGCGGTAGACGTACCGCGCCGAGCGGACGCCGCGCGGCGCGCCGTCAACCGTCACGGCGAACTGCGCGGCGCCGAGACCGGCCACCGGGCGCCCGTCCGCATCGAAAACGGATACGTCGAGAGCGAGCGCGCGAGGGGCGCGCTGCTGCGCCCGGACCATCACGCCGGCCGTTGCTGCCGCGGCGATGGCACCCGCCACCGCGGCCCGAAGAGTCCACCTCGCCAGACGCTGCATCGACACTCCTTGACCGGGTCTCCCGTGCCGCACTAGTCTACCTCTCTCTGCGATCGGGATGGCTCTTGGCTCTCGGCTCTTGGCTCTCGGCGTGACATGCGTCACAGCGCCGCAAGCCGAACGCCGACATCCGACAGCCGAGAGCCGTCGTCGAAGGCCGGGCTTCCGTAGGGCGACCCTTCAGGGTCGCCAAGGCCCGGCTAGTCCGTGTGTAGGGCGACCCTTTAGGGTTGCCAATCGGATCGACTATGACGCCAGCCGAGCTTCGTGCTTCGTTTCGCCGCGGAGAGCTCGCGCGCCCGACGGCCGGGCTGGCCCCCGGCTTCGTGCAGGCCAACCTCGTCGTCCTGCCGCGCGAGCAGGCGTTCGACTTCCTGCTCTTCACCCAGCGCAACCCGAAGCCGTGCCCGCTGCTCGAGGTGGTCGAGGCCGGGTCGGCCGAGCCGCGGCTGATGGCGCCCGGCGCCGACCTTCGCACCGACGTGCCGCGCTACCGCGTCTACCGCGACGGCACGCTGGTCGGCGAGCCGACCGACCTGAAGGCGCTCTGGAGCGACGACCTCGTGTCGTTTCTCATCGGCTGCAGCTTCACCTTCGAATCGGCGCTCGCAGAGGCCGGCCTCCCGGTCCGCCACGTGGAGCAGGGCACCAACGTGCCGATGTACTTCACGTCGCTGCCCACGGTGCCGGCCGGCGCGTTCCACGGCCCGATGGTCGTCTCGATGCGGCCGATCCCGGCCGGCCAGGTCGTGCGCGCGGTGCAGGTGACGTCGCGGTTCCCGGCGGTCCACGGGGCGCCCATCCACCTGGGCGACCCGGCGGCGATCGGCATCCGCGACATCGCGAAGCCCGACCTGGGCGACCCGGTGGAGATCCGGGCCGGGGAAGTGCCCGTGTTCTGGGCGTGCGGCGTGACGCCGCAGGCGGTGGCCATGGCGTCGAAGCCGCGGCTGATGCTGACGCACGCGCCGGGCCACATGTTCGTCACCGACCGGCGTGACGCGGAGTTTGCGGTCATCTGAACGCCCTACGCCCTACGCCTTGCGACTTACGCCCGTAGGCCGTAAGCCGTAAGCCGTAAGCCGTAAGCCGTGCGACTGTCCATGTCCATCGAGAACATCGTCCTCTCGCGCGACCATCGCGGCATCTCCGCGCTGAGGCCCTATCTCGCGCCGGACTTCTGCGAGCGCGCGGCGTCGTTCATCCTCGAACGGCTCGGGACCGTCGTCATCGCCACCGGCTTCTACATCCCCGCCGGGTCCGCCCCCGAGACCGACGGCCCGCCGGGCGCGGTCGCCCTCGGCCGCGTGCTCGCCGGGCTCGGCTCCCACGTGAACTACCTCACCGACGCCTACACGGCGCCGCTGCTGCGCGCGCTGGCCGGGCCGGGCGCGCAGGTGCTGGAGTTCCCGTTCGCGGATCACCAGGAGAGCTGGCTCCACGCGGCCGACCTGGTGCGCACCGTCGCGCCGACGCTCACCATCGCCATCGAGCGCTGCGGCCTCACCGGCGAAGGCCTCTACCGCAACATGCGCGGCGTGGACGTGTCCGGCTACCACGCCAAGATCGACTACGTGTTCCGCACGCACGAGGCGAGCGTGGGGATCGGCGACGGCGGCAACGAGATCGGGATGGGCAACCTCGCGGCGGCGATCCCGATGGTGATGCCGATGGCGGGCCCGCCGTGCGCGACGACGACGACGAGGCTGGTCATTTCGAGCGTGTCCAACTGGGGCGCGTGGGGGATCATCGCGGCCCTGTCGCGGCTGCGCGGACAGAACCTGCTGCCGGGCGTCCGCGAGGCGCACGACCTCACGGCCCAGACCGTGGCGCTCGGCGCGGTGGACGGCACGACCGGCCGGCGGACCGAGAGCGTGGACGGGTTCTCGCTCGAGGAGAACGATCGCGTGCTGGCCGAGATGCACACCTGGCTCGGCCGATACGGCGTCGGCCAACCCTAAAGGGTCGGCCTACAAAAGGCGGGGCTGCAAAGGGTCGGCCTACAAAAGGTGGGCGTACAGCTGTAGGGCGAGGCTTTAGCCTTGCCGGAACAAAAGGGTCGGCCTGCAAAAGATCGGCCTGCAGAGGGTGGGCGTACAGCTGTAGGGCGAGGCTTTAGCCTTGCCGGGAACTACCGTCTGAGGAACTGCGGCAGCAGGTCCGGCCCCGGCGAGACTTCCTCGCGCACGACCAGCGTCCACGTGCCGCGACCGCGGCGCGTCTGCGGGGAGAGATAGGCCCACGTCACGATCCCCGGCTCGCCCTCGAGCACGTACGACGCGCCGAGCCGCGCGTCGAGGGTGACCGAGTTCACGCTGCCGGCCTCCCACGTGACGTTCTCCTTCACGAGGAAATCGGCGGTGATCGTGTGGCGCCCCGGCAGGAGCGTCGTGACGCCGAGCAGCGTCTCCTTGATGGCCTTCCCGTCCACCGTCACGTCGCGGATGCCGCCGCCCGCGGTCAGCGTCGGGAGCAGCTCCTTCCGGTTCTCCTTGACCAGCGCCGCGATCAGGCCCTCGTCGGTGAGGCAGTTGGCGGCGCGTTGCCGGACCCACTTGGAAGGATCGCGGCGCGCGATGTCGGCCAGCATCTGCTGGTTCTTCAGCCGCTCGACCGCCGCGCCCCGCTCGACCGCGCCCTTCGCGTGCAGGGCGAGATCGGCGAGCGCGTCCTGGTCGATCAGGCCGCGGATGGCCGCGACGCGGACGTCGCGCTCCGCGCTCGTCTTCGCGAGATTGGTCAGCACCGCCTGGTCGGTGAGCTTCCGCACCGCCGCGAGGCGCACGTCCATCTCGGCCGCCGCCATCCGGGCGAGGGCCGCGCACGCCGGCTGGTCCCCGGCCTCGCACTCGCGGATCTGCTTCGCCTGGGCGAACGCGGGAGGCGCCCAGAGAAAGGCGATGAGGACAATCGGGGCGGCAGATCTCAACATAATGGAAACGACACTATCCCGGCGGGCCGGCAGCGTCAAGAGACTGCCCGAACCTGCCCCACCCTGTCGATCCTGCCCGGGCCGCGCCTCGGCCGCCGTGCGTCCGGCCGCGCCGCAGGCCCGTATCGATCAGGATACAAGCAACTTTATCATTGACACATGAGTCCGCGTTCGGACAATGTAGCGCGAACCAACTCGCCAATACCGAGTCTGCGGTTCTCTCCCACGCTGGCTGACCTCGTCCATAAGCTGACGCGGGGTCGTTTCTGGTCCATCGCGAGAAGCAGGGCCTGTAAGCGACGGGGCGAAGCTATGCGCAAACTGGCGCTCGCGTACACTACAGCTTGTTGTCTGTTCGCCCTGGCAGCCTGCCGGCCCGGTGGGGGACAGGCGGCCGGGCCCCAACCGGTTCACAAGATCTACAACAAGCAGACCGGCCGGCTGGAGCGGCTCGACTACGACACCAGGAAGAGTGGACGAATCGATACCTGGTGTTACATGGACGGGACACGCCTGCTGCGCACGGAGATCGACGGCGACGGCGACGGCAAGGTGGACCGCTGGGAGTACTACGGACCGGACCAGAAGCTCGAGAAGGTCGGGCTCTCCAGCCGGAACGACGGCGTCGTCGATGAATGGGCCTATGCCGCCCCGGACGGCACCATCGGGCGCCTCGAGATTTCCACCGCCCGCGACGGGAAGGTGACCCGGACCGAGCACTACGAGCGTGCCGTCCTGGTTCGCGCGGAGGAGGCCACGCGCCCCGGCGGCCGCCCGGACAAGTGGGAGACCTACAAGAACGGCGCGCTCGAGTCGGTGGCCTTCGACACGACCGGCCGCGGCACCGCCGACCGCAAGCTGACCTATCTCCCGGGCGGGAAGGTCGTCACCGAGAAGCTCAAGTAGCCTGTAGCCGTTTTCCTTGCCCAACTCACCTCTCTATCTCTGCTGTCCTCCCGCCGAGCGCCTGATGACCGAGGCGATGCTCGGAGCGGTCGGGCTGTCGCCCCGCTGGATGGACGATGCCCGGTCGGCCCTGGCGGCTCTGGCCCGCCAGTCGGGCGTCGTGATCGCCGATTTCGGCGACCCGCGCGCCGCGGCGATCGTGGCCGAGCTCAAGCGCGCGCGCCCCGCGACGTTCGTGCTGGCCGTCACCGATCCGGTGCGCCCCGGCGGGTTGGCCGAGATCGAGCGGGCGGGCATTCCCGCCGTCCTGCACCGGCCGCTGGACCCGCAGGCGGTGTCGCTCCTGCTCGGCGCGGTGCCCGAGGAAGGCCTTCGCCGCGAGGGGGCGGCGCTGCTGCAGGGCACGCCGATCGTGGCGCGCTCGATGGCGATGCGCCAGGCGCTCGACGCGGTCGAGCGCGCGGCCTCGAGCCGGGGGGGCGTGCTGATGTGCGGTGAGCGCGGGTCGGGGCGCGCGATGCTCGCCCGCGAGATTCACGTCAGGAGCGTCGGGGCCGACGCGCCGTTTGTGCGCGTGAACTGCTCGGACTGGTCCGGCGACGAGTTGGAGGCCGCCATCTTCGGCACCATGGACCCGGCGCACGGCGAGCCGGCCGACCGGCGCCGGATCGAGAGGGTGGCGGCCGGCAGCGCCCTCGTGTCGGCGCGGGGGGGCACGCTGTACCTGGCGCACCTGGCCGAAGCGCCCGAGCGCGTGCAGGCCAGGCTGGCGCGCGTGCTTCGCGATGGCGAAGTGAACATCGGAGACGGTCGTCGGGCGACGCCGCTCAACATTCGGCCGGCCGCCTCGGCCGCGCCAGGCTGGGACGCGTCGGTGGCCGACGGGGGGATCCGCGACGACCTGGCCCGGCGGGTGGCGGCGAGCCGCGTCAACGTGCCGGCGCTGCGCGACCGGCGCGACGACCTGCCTCTGCTGGCGGCGTGCCTGCTCGACCGGGCGTGCCGCGGCCAGGGCCTCGACCTCAAGTCGATCGATTCGGCGGCGCTGAGCCTGCTGACCGCGCTGCCGTGGCGCGGGAACGGGCCCGAGCTGGAGGCCGTGCTGGCCGCGGTGGCGCGCGTGGCGCCGGGCCCGACCATCACGATCGAACACGTCCTGTCTTCCGTCAGCCTCGACGCGGCCGGCGAGAGGCTCGGGCCTTCGGGGACGCTGCGCGACGCGCGCACCCGGTTCGAGCGCGAGTACATCGCGCTCGTCCTCGAACACCATCGCGGGCGGATCCCGGATGCCGCGCGCACCCTCGGCCTCCAGCGCACGAACCTCTACCGGAAGATGCGGCTGCTCAAGATTGCCTGGCGAAAAGGCGGCGCCGGCGGTTCGAATGGCAACGGCGGTCACGGTCGATAGTCGGGCGATGTGGCGACTTTGATACGGAACCTTTGCCGCGGCCTTGACACGGCTCGGCTTGGTGCCGATAGTAGAGGGCATATGAGGAGATTAATCGCGCTGTCGCTCGCCTGCGCCCTCGTCGTGCTGGGCGTGCCCACCGTTTCGTTCGCCGCGGGGGCACAGGCCCAGGCGGCAACTGGCCGGGTGACCGGTACGGCTCAGAACAGCGCGGGCAGCCCGATCGCCAATGGCACGGTCCGGTTGCGCAGCATGACGAACGGGGACGTGGTGGCGACCTCGAAGACGGCCGTCAATGGCGCGTACTCGTTTTCCGGCGTCCAGCCCGGCAACTACCTGATCGAGCTGGTGGACGCCAACGGCGCGGTGATTGCCACCAGCATGCCCGTGTCGATGGAAGCCGGCTCGGTGACGGGCGTGGCGCTGAGGACCGCGACCGCCACGGGCGGCACCGGCACCGGCGCCGCCACTGGCGCCGCTGCGGCGACCAGCACCGGCTCGTTCTTCACCTCCACGGGCGGCATCATCCTGCTGGCCGCGGCCGGCGGCGGCGCGGTGGCCGGCATCTACGCCGCGACCAGGTCGACGACCAGCCCGAGCCAGTAGAGCGCGTGAGTGTGGGCGGGTCGCCAGACCCGCCCCCGGCGTCTTCGGATCGTGCTTCCCTCCAAATTGAGACCGCTCCTCCCGCTTGCCGTCTGTCTCGCGTTATGGCCGGTGCTTGCCCTGGCGCAGGAGCCCGACCCGTTCGCGTCGGCCAGGCTTCACGTCGGCCCGTTTGCCGTCACGCCGACGTTCAGCGTCACCAGCCTCGGCGTGGACACCAACGTGTTCAACGAGTACAGCAACCCGAAGAGCGATTTCACGGCCACCATCACGCCGGCGGCGGACACCTGGCTGCGCCTCGGCCCGGCGCGGCTGAATCTCAAGCTGTCGGGAAGCTACCTCTACTTCGCGCAGTACTCCGATCAGCGCGCGTTCGGGACGGCCGACAGCGCGCGCCTCGACCTGCCGCTGCTGCACGTGCGGCCCTGGGCGGGAGCGTCGTTCCTGACCGTGCGCGACCGTCCCGGCTACGAGATCAACCTGAGGGTGAGGCGCACCGAGACGGCGCTGTCCACCGGCTCGGACTTCCAGGTGTCGAAGCGGACCACCCTCGGGGCTTCACTGGTCGTGACGCGCGTCGATTACAACACCGACGAGTCGATCCTCGGCTACTCCCTCCGGGATGCCTTCAACCGCACGACGACGGTCGAAAGCGCGCTGTTTCGCTACGCGGTGACGCCGCTCACAAGGTTCGTGATGGCGGCCGACGTGGTGCAGGAGCGGTTCGAGTTCTCGCCCGTCCGCGATTCCGACGGCTTCCGCGTCGTGCCCGGCGTGGAGTTCGCCGCGACCGCGCTCGTCAGCGGGTCGGCGCACGTCGGCTTCCGCCGCCTGACGATGAAGACGGCCGGGATGCCGGATTACACGGGGCCGGTGGCGTCGGTGGACCTGGCTTACGTGCTGATGGGGATGACCCGCTTCTCGATCCAGGTGAACCGCGACGTGGCCTATTCGTACGAGCCGGTCGAGCCGTTCTACCTGCTGACCGGCGTCAGCGGCGGCGTCTCGCAGTCGGTCGGCGGTCCCTGGAGCGTCGAGGCGCACGCGGGGCTGCAGCGGCTGTCCTACCGCGTCATCGACCAGGCGCTGGCGACGACGCTGGGGCTCGGCGACGTGCAGGGCCTGGCCGGCCGCGTGGACACCGTGCGGTACTACGGCGTCGGCGCCGGCTACAAGCTCGGCCCGGCCACCCGGCTCGGCGTCAACGTGGATTACTACACCCGCCGTTCCCAGTTCGTGGCGCAGCAGTACCGCGGCTTGCGCATCGGCAGCTCGGTCACTTACGGGTTTTGAAATGCAGCGTGACAGCGTGATGAAACCGCCTACCGGCTTACGGCCTACGGCTTGCGGCCTATCCGCCTTCGCCCTTCGGGCTACGGCGGACAAGCTGCCTACTGCTCTCCGCCGGCTCGCGCTCGTCGCGGTGCTGTCGTGCGCGCTCGTGCCGCTGACCGCCGCCGCGAGCCAGGAGCCGTCGCCCGACTACCTGGTCGGGCCGCAGGACGTCCTCGCGATCACCGTGTGGGACCAGGCGGATCTCTCGGGCAAGTTCACCGTCGAGGCGGACGGCTCGTTCAACTTCCCGCTCATCGGCCGCGTGCGGGCGGGCGGCCTGCCGCTGCGCGCCATCGAGGCCGACCTCAAGAAGCGGCTGGCCGACGGCTACTTCAAGAACCCGCAGCTCACCGTCGCCGTGGACACCTACCGCAGCCAGCGCGTGTTCATCGTCGGCGAGGTGCGCGTCCCGGGCACCTACACGCTGACCGGCAACATGTCGCTCATCGAGGCGCTCTCGCGCGCCGGTTCGACGACGCCGACGGCGAGCACCGAGGCGGTGATCGTGCACGCGCCCGAGGGGAAGGCCGCGAGCGGCCCGGTGCTGCCGGGGCAGACCGACGCCGCCGAGACCGTGCGCGTGGACCTGAACGACCTGCAGAGCGGCGGCGCGGCGAAGAACGTCGCCCTCCGCGACGGCGACACGATCTTCGTGCCGCGCGCCGAGACGGTCTACGTCTTCGGGCAGGTGAAGAACCCCGGGGCCTACTCCCTGCAGTCGAGGGAGACGACCGTCATGCAGGCGCTGTCGCTGGCGGGCGGCGTCACCGACCGCGGCTCCACCGGCCGGCTGAAGATCGTGCGGATCGTCAAGGGCGTGAAGAAGGAAATCAAGGTGAAGCTGACCGACCTGGTTCACCCAGGCGACACGCTCGTCGTCCCGGAGAGGTTCTTCTAATGACACCGTCAAAACCTGAACCCGTTTCCACCGGTTCCGAATCGGACCTTGCCGGCGTCGATTCGCAGCGCGCGCAGTCCGACGCCTCGCGCCGCTCGCAGCAGGCGATGAGAGACTCGTTTTCGAATCGCACGTCGCGGCACGGGTCGCAGCCGGCGCCGGCCGACGCCGATGAGGCTTCACCGGGTTACGGCGGGAACGGCTATCCCCCCGAGGCGCCGGAGGGCGAAGCCGCGCACCTGCTCGACTACGTGCGCGTGCTCTACCGGCGGCGGTACGTCGCGACGACCGCCTTCATCCTGGTCGTCGTGCTCGTCACCGTCTACACCTTCACGCGGACGCCGATCTACCAGGCGAGCGTGCAGATGGAGATCGACTACGCGAGCCCCAAGGTCGTCCCGTTCCAGCAGGTGACCGACAGCCAGTCTGGAGGGTATGACGCCCAGGAGTACTACCAGACGCAGTACAAGATCCTCCAGAGCCGCAGCCTGGCGCGGCGGGCGCTCGACTCGGCGAACCTCTGGAAGAACCCGCTGCTCCTGCGCGCCGCTGCTGTCGGCGGGGTGACTTCCTCTTCTGTCGGGCGGGGAACTCCGGATGTAGGGCGGGGCTTTAGCCCTGCCGGTCCTGGCACTCCGGGTGTAGGGCGGGGCTTTAGCCCTGCCGATTCCGACCCCGCCCGTCCCCGGCGTCGCCATCCCGCTGATCCCGGAGACGCCGTCGGAGACGAAGATCATCAACGCCTTTCTCGACGGCATCACCGTCAGCCCCATCCGCAACTCCCGGCTCGTGGACTTGAAGTATTCGTCCACCGATCCGCAGTTCGCGGCGCTGGTGGCCAACGTGATGGCGAAGGCGTATATCGAGCAGACGCTCGAGAACAAGTTCCTCTCCTCCAGGGAGGCGTCCGACTGGCTCGGCCAGCAGCTCACCGAGCAGCGAAAGCAGGTGGAGACGAGCGAGCAGGCGCTGCAGCAGTACCGCGAGCAGACCGATTCGGTGTCGCTCGAGGACAAGCAGAACATCACCGTGCAGAAGCTCGCGGACCTGAACGGCGCGGTGACGAAAGCGAAGACCGAGCGCCTGCAGAAGCAAGCTCTCTACAAGCAGGTCACGGCGATCGAGCACGACCGGGCCGCGCTCGACACCTTCCCGGCGGTCCTGGCGAGCCCGTTCATCCAGCAGCTCAAGGGGCAGGCGGCGGATCTCCAGCGGCAGCGGGCGTCGCTCGCGGAGAAGTACGGCGAGAAGCACCCGGAGATGATCCGGCTCCAGTCGCAGATCCAGGACACCGACGCCAAGATCCAGGGCGAGATCGCGAAGGTCGTGCAGTCGATCCGCACCGAGTACGAAACCGCGCAGGCGCAGGAGAACAGCCTGGTCGGGGCGCTCGAGCAGCAGAAGACCGAGGCGATGGCGCTCAGCCGCAAGGGGATCGACTACGGCGTGCTGCAGCGCGACGCGAACACGAACCGGCAGATGTTCGACGCCCTGCTGCAGCGGGCGAAGGAGACCGGCGTCAGCGCCGAGCTCAAGTCCACCAACATCCGGGTCGTGGACGCGGCCATCGTGCCGACCTCGCCGATCAGCCCGAGGAAGCTCCTGAACCTGATCCTGGCGGTCTTCGGCGGCGGCATCTTCGCGATCGGCCTGGCGTTCTTCTTCGAGTACCTCGACAACCGCGTCAAGTCGCCCGACGAGATCAAGCACTACCTCGGCCTGCCGTTCCTGGGCCTGGTGCCGGTGCTCGAGGGCAAGGACTCGGCGGAGGACGCGCTGCTCCACGCCGACGTGCCGGCGGGGTTTGCCGAGGCGTTCCGCGGCATTCGCACCAACGTGCTGTTCTCGTCCGCCGAGGAGGGGGGGCGCTCGGTCGTCGTGACGAGCACCGGGCCGGGCGAAGGGAAGACGCTGGTGGCGACGCAACCTGGCGGTGGCGCTGGCGCAGGCGGGGCAGCGCGTGCTGCTCATGGACGCGGACATGAGGAAGCCCCGCGTGCACGAGGTCTTCCGCGAGCCGCAGGTGCCGGGGCTCTCGAACGTGCTGGTGGGCAACGCGAAGGCCAGCGAGGCGGTGCGGCCGGGGCCGGTGGCGAACCTGTGGCTGCTCCTCTCGGGCGTGACGCCGCCCAATCCCGCGGAGCTGCTCGCCTCCCACCGGTTCAAGGACTTCCTGGCGACGCTCGAGGAGCATTTCGACTGGGTGATCATCGACTCGCCGCCGGTGATGGCGGTGACCGACGCGTCGGTGATCGCGCACGTGGCGCAGGGCGTCATCTACGTGGTGCGGTGCGAGCACACGAACAAGCACACGGCGGCGACGGCGCTCGAGCAGCTCGAGTCGGCGAAGGCGAAGTTCCTGGGCGGCGTCCTCAACCGCGTGGACGTCCAGCGAAACTCCTACTACTACTCGAGCTACTACCGGAAGTCGTACGCCTCCTACTACGGGGCGGGACACGGCGCGAAAGCCTGAAACGTGCCGAGTCGAACGGACTGACGCGATTATGGGCAGCACGTCGACTCGAAAGACACCTGACATCGCGGCAATGACGATCGGCCCACCGGCAAATCCGGCGAACGACGCGAGCCTTGCGGCACGCTTGCTCCGTACGGTCCTGGAGCACCGGCGCGTCGTCGTTGTCGTGCTGCACCTGGGGCTCATCGCGCTGTCCAATTACCTGGCGTTGTGGCTCAGGTTCGACGGCGTCGTCCCCAGCGAGCTTGCCGCCCAGGCGCGCACCCTGCTGCCCGTGCTTCTACTCGTTCGAGTCGTCACCTTCATTCCTTTCCGCTTGTACGAGGGTCTGTGGCGCTACACCGGCATCAGCGACGCGCGGAACATCGTGGTGGCCGTCGTCACGAGCTCGGTGGTGTTCTTCTCGATCGTTCGCCTCAGCTTCGGATCGAACGTCTATCCCCGCTCCGTGTACATCATCGACGCCGTGCTGCTCATATGTCTCGTGGGCGGCGTCAGGTCGATCAGGCGCCTGGTGCGCGAACTGAGCCGTGGAAACACGGACCGAAGGGTGCTCATCTTCGGCGCCGGCGACGCGGGCGAGCTGATCGTGCGTGACATGAAGAGGCACGCCTTCTACCACGGCGAGCCGATCGGCTTCATCGACGACGACCGGCGGAAGGTCGGGCACAGAATCCACGGGTTACCCGTGCTTCGGGACCAGGGCCGAGCTTCGGGACATCGTCGAGCGCGAGCACCCGGACGATGTGCTGATTGCCATCCCGACTGCCGATCCCGGCCACGATTCGGGCGGTCGTCAAGGCGCTGGAACCCTACAAGCTGGCGATCAAGACGCTTCCCAACCTGCGCGACGTGCTGGACGGCAAGGTGACCGTCAGCCAGATCCGCGATTTGTCTATCGAAGACCTGCTGCCCCGCGCCCCCGTCGGCCTCGACCCGGCTCCGGTCGGTCGGCTGATTGGGGGACAGACTGTCCTGGTCACGGGCGCCGGCGGCTCGATCGGGTCGGAGCTGTGCCGTCAGATTCTCTCCTTCAGCCCGCGCTGCCTGGTGCTCTTCGAGCGATACGAGAACAGCCTGTTCGCGATCGAAAACGACTTGCGCGACCGGGGCCGCGGCTGCGAAATCCACGCGCTGGTGGGCGACATGAAGGATCGCCGCCGTGTGAACGCGGTCATGGCACAATTCCGTCCGCAGTTGGTCTTTCACGCCGCAGCCCACAAGCACGTGCCGCTGATGGAGGGAAGTCCCTGCGAAGCGGTGAAGAACAACGTGGCCGGCACCTGGGTGCTGGCCCGCGCGGCCGTGGCGCACGGCGTCTCGCGCTTCGTGATGATCTCCACCGACAAGGCCGTCAACCCCACCAGCGTGATGGGGACCTCCAAGCGCGTGTGCGAGATGATCGTCCAGGGGCTGGCCAACAATGGCCACGCCAACGGCACCAAGTTCAGCGTGGTGCGGTTCGGCAACGTGCTCGGCAGCAACGGCAGCGTGATTCCCCGCTTCATGGACCAGATCAAGGCCGGGGGACCTGTCACCGTCACGCATCCGGATATTCGCCGCTTCTTCATGCTGATCCCCGAGGCGGTCGAGCTGGTGCTCCACGCTGCCACGCTGGGCGAGGCCGGCGAGGTGATGGTGCTGGACATGGGCGAGCAGATCAAGGTGCTCGACGTGGCTCGCCACCTGATCCGCCTGTCCGGCTACGTTCCGGACGAGGACATGCAGATTGTCTTCACGGGCCTTCGGCCGGGCGAGAAACTCTACGAAGAACTGCAGGGGATCGCCGAAGACCGCGAATCCTGCGGTATCGAGAAGATCACCAGGATACGCCGCCAGTCGCTTCCAGACTGGCCGATCCTGGAACGCGACATTCTCCGCGTGATCCGCCTGGCCCGACGTGGCGACACAGACGCCACCCTCGCAGCCCTGCGTCTCATCGTTCCGACCTACGGAGCGGGATCGGCGGTCGCCTCGTACTTACGTACCATTGCGCATCATCCTCCCGGTCCCTACAGTCCCACAATCGATTGTCACCGGCCAGTCCTGGACGCGGCCACGAATCACGGTCGTTTCGCTCGGTCCGTCCAGGACCTTGCCCCCTCTTCCGAGTCAGGAGTCAGGCATGAGTAAACGTCCCGTGAGGGCTCTGTGTATGGTGCTGGTCGTCATCGCCCTGGGATTGGGCGTTGGCCCGGCGCTCGCGCAGAAGCAGCAGGCCGCAACCCCGCCGGCCCAAACCAGCGACCTCCAACCGCGGCCGGGCGTGATGCGGGCCACGACAAACAAGCAACGCCAAGCCGCGGCAAAACGAGCGGCGGAGGCCAGGGCGGCTGCGGCCGCGGCGGCCGCCAGGAAGAGCACGACCCAGAACGCGCCTGCGCTCCCCGGCAAGACCAGTCTGCAAAGCGGGCCGGCGCAGCTGAGCTTTACGGGCGGGCCGCCGGCCGGCGTGCAGAACGCGGACTATTTCGGCGTGGCCAATTGGGCCAACAGCCCGCTTCCGGCGATCGATCCGGCGACGGGAGCCGTCTCCGGCGGTCTTCACAAGTTCATCAACGCCCTTCCCGGCCTCGGCGCGCCAGGCTGCACGGCGCCGGCCGGCTGCAACGCCAACACGCTCGGGCAGTTCATCCCGATCGCGGCGCCCGACACGGTCACCTATCCCGGTTCGGACTACTACGAGATCTCGGTCGTCCAGTACCGCGAGCAGATGCACGGCGACTTACCGGCGCAGGGCACCCTGCTCCGGGGTTACGTGCAGACGAATATGGGCACCGATCCCGCGGTGGCGAATCCGACGACCGCGGACAACACCATCGTCCCGAAGCCGCCGCATTACCTCGGCCCGGTCATCATCGCGCAGGCCAACAGGCCGGTGCGCGTCAAGTTCACCAATAGTCTCCCGATCGGCGCCGGCGGCGATCTCTTCATCCCGACCGATATCACGGTGATGGGCGCCGGCACGGGCCCCGACGGCACCAACTACACCCAGAACCGCGCGACGCTGCACCTGCACGGCGGCGCCACCCCGTGGATCAGCGACGGCACGCCGCACCAATGGACCGCGCCCGCCGGCGAGAGCACGACGCTGAAGAAGGGCGCATCGGCCGCCGACGTCTCCGACATGGTTCCGGCGGCTGATGGTTCGCTCACCTTCTACTGGACGAACCAGCAGAGCGCGCGGCTGATGTTCTACCACGACCACGCCTACGGCATCACCCGCCTGAACGTCTATGCCGGTGAAGCGGCCGGCTACCTGGTGACCGACCCCGTGGAGGACGACCTGATCAACGGGACCAACGTCACGGGAGCCAACTCGGCGCTGAAGAAGGTCATCCCCGACCTGGGCGGCGTGTATCACTGGGGCGTGCCGCTGGTCATCCAGGACAAGACCTTCGTTCCGCCGCCCGCACAACTCGCGGCCACCGACCCGACCTGGACGACCATCTTCAGCAACTACGCGAGCGGCGACCAGTCCGGACCGCCCGGAGAGGGCAATCTGTGGTTCCCGCACGTCTACATGCCGAACCAGAACCCGGCCGACGCGATGGGCGCGAACCCGTTCGGCCGATGGGACTACGGCCCGTGGTTCTGGCCGATTCAGGACCCGGGCACGTTCGTCGCCGGCGCGCAGCCGTATCCGTGCACGTCGATCGGGTATCCGGCCGGCACGCCGCTGATGTGCCCCGGCACGCCGAATCCGTCCCTCACCCCCGAAGCGTTCATGGACACACCCGTCGTGAACGGCACGGCGTACCCGACCTTGCCGGTGGCGGCCCAGGCCTATCGGTTCCAGATCCTGAATGCCACCAACGACCGGCACCTGAACCTCGGCCTCTACTACGCTGAGCCGGTCAGCGTGGCCGTGACGACCGCCGGCACGGGCTACACGACGGCTCCCACGGTGGACTTCACGGGCGGCGGCGGATCCGGAGCGGCGGCGGTCGCCGTGATCGACGAGAACGGCACCGTGGCCGGCATTTCGATGACGGCCTACGGATCGGGCTACACGTCCGCGCCCGCGGTGACCCTGACGGGCGGCGGCGGCACTGGTGCGACCGCGGTGGCCTCCATCAACACCGAGGTGGCGATGGTCGAGGCCGCCAAGCCGGCCATCACCGCGACCGTTCCGCCCGTGCACCGTGGACTCGAAGCCGGCGAGCGGCGAGGGCCTCGCGGTTCCGCAGTTTGCGGCGGGCCCGGTTCCCCTCGGCGGGACGGGGCTCCCGATGAACGGCACCACGAAGTGCTGGCCGAGCGTCTGGCCGATAGACGGCCGCGACGGCGGCGTGCCCGACCCGACGACGGCCGGGCCGGCGATCATCCAGATCGGCACGGAGGGCGGCATTCTTCCGGCGCCGGTCGTGATCCCGAGCACGCCCGTCGGCTACGAGTACAACCGCCGCAACATCGTCGTCCTGAACATCTCCACGCACGGCCTGCTCCTCGGACCGGCCGAGCGCGCCGACGTCATCGTGGACTTCTCGGGCGTACCAGCGGGGGCGAAACTGATTCTGTACAACGATTCGCCGGCGCCGGTTCCCGCGAACGACACGCGCCTCGACTATTACACGGGCGACCCGGACCAGACTTCCACCGGCGGCGCGCCCCCGACGCTTCCCGGCTACGGGCCGAACACACGGACCCTCATGCGGTTCGAGGTGGGCTCGGCCCCTGGGTCCCCGACCAGCGTGAGCCTGGCGGATCTCCAGGCCGCCCTGCCCGACGCGTTCAGGGCGTCGCAGCCGACGCCGATCGTCCCCGAGTCCGCGTATTCGACGGTCGTTGGCAGCGCCCTCCCCGACACGTACTCCCGCATCGGCGACACGTCGCTGACCTACACGCCGATCGGTGCGGCGCAAGGCACGCCGCCCACGGCGTTCCCGATGCTGCCCAAGGCGATCCAGGAGCTGTTCACGCTCGACTACGGGCGCATGAACGCCACGCTCGGCGTGGAGCTGCCGTTCACCAACTTCAACAACCAGACGACGATCCCGCTCGGCTACGTCGATCCGATCACGGAGACGCTGGCCGACGGGCAGCAGCAGATCTGGAAGATCACGCACAACGGGGTGGACACCCACGCCATTCACTTCCACCTGTTCAACGTGCAGCTCATCAACCGCGTGGGATGGGACGGCGCGCTGCGTCCGCCGAACGCCAACGAGGTGGGGTGGAAGGACACCGTGCGGATGAACCCGCTCGAGGACGCCATCGTGGCCATCAGGCCAGTTTCGATGGCGCTCCCGTTCGGCATTCCCAACAGCGTGCGCCTGCTCGACCCGACGAAGCTGGAGGGGGTGAACCTGACGTTGACGAGCCCGGCCAACGGCAACGCGATCACGGTGGTGAACGTGCTGAGCGATTTCGGGTGGGAGTACGTGTGGCACTGCCATCTCCTCGGCCACGAGGAGAACGACATGATGCGGCCGATGGTCGTTCGCCTACACCGCGACGGTGCCCGGCGCGCCGTCCAACCTGGCGGGCACGCTTTCTGGCAGCAGCTTCGTGCTCACCTGGACCGACCCCACGCCGCCGGCCACCTCGCTGGGGAATCCTGGCAACGAGATCGGGTTCAAGATCGAAAGGCAGGTCGGAGCAGGTGCGTGGACGCAGATAGGGACGGCGCCGGCGAACGCGACCACCTACACCGACGCCACGGTTCCCGGGGGCCAGACCTCGGAGTACCGCGTGTGGACCTACAACGCGGCGGGGAACTCGACGACCGCGTCGAACGACGATCTCGACGGCGGGGCCGTTGGTGATCCAGAGCCTGACGGCGAACCAGACGTTCCCGTTCAGCCGAACGGCACCACTTCGATCACGTGGACCGCCACGGCGACCGGTGGCGTTGCGCCACTGGGCTACCAGTTCTGGCGGTATTCGTACGCGGCGGGAGCATGGAGTATCGTGCGTCCCTACTCTACCTCCAACACCTACAGTTGGACGCCAGGCACCGCCGATACAGGCAACTACATAATGGCCGTCTCGGTACTGAACGCGGGTTCCACCGTCCAGTGGGATGCGGTGTTCTACGGGCCTATCTTCGCAATAGGGGCCCCGCCAGCCCCTCTGAGCCTCACGGGATTCAACGCGAGCGTGACGTTCCCAGCGTCTGCGGCCAGCACGCCAACCATCACGTGGATAGCAACAGCAACCGGTGGTGCTGCGCCACTAACGTACCAGTTTTGGCGGTATCCTACACGACCGGGATTTGGACGATTGTCCAACCTTACAGCACGGTCGCGAGCTATACGTGGACCGGTCCGTCTGCGGGTGACTACATAATGGCCGTATCGGTACGGAACGCGGGTTCGACCGCCCAGTGGGACATCGTGACCGACGGTCCCCGCTTCACGATCACACCGTAGGACCAACACGCCCGAAGTCGGAGGACGCCGGACTGTGGCGTCCCCCGACTCGGCCTCGCCGAAAACGTGGCGGCGCTTCTTGCCGGCGGTCGGGGGTGACCCTGGCCCAATCGTCGTCCCCTCCCTCTCTAACCAGGTAGATGCTCAGGATCCTACACATCTCCGATCGCGTTGAGCGCTCATCTGTGATCTGATAAGGAGGCATGAGCACACCACGCGGGATTTGAGGTTGGAGACGTCCTGGCGGAGTTCGACGGCGAGTCGCTCGGCGACGCACGGCTCGATGAGCGGCTGCGACGGATTGTGGCGCTCGTCTCGCCAGACCCGGGGCAGAGTTTCCCGGACCAGATGGAATCGGTGGCCGATTGAGAGGCGCTGTATCGATTCCTCGCGAATCGGAAGGTCACGCTGGCGGGCGTGCTCAGCGGACACGTGCGACAGACCCAGACCCGGATGCGCGGACACGGGACCGTGCGGGTGGTGCATGACACCAGCACGTTTCGGTTTCTCGGGGACCGCGCGGGCTTGGGCGTGCTGCGCGGCGGGGCCAAGGGGTTTCTGGCCCATGTCGCGTTGGCGGTGACGGCCGACGAGACGCGCGAGCCGCTGGGGGTGCTGGGCGTGCATCCGTACATCCACCGGGACGCCGTGGCGCACACCGGCATGACGCCCAGCCAGCGGGTCAAGGCGACTCGCGCCAAGTCGCGAGCGGAGAAGGAATCGGCCCGCTGGGAGCAGCTGGCGCTGGCGGTGTCGGGGGACCTGCCTGAGGGCGTGGAAGCGTTCCATGTGATGGACCAAGAAGCGGATGACTACGACCTGCTCGCGGACTTGCACCGGGCCGGTCTCCGCTACGTGATTCGTGGGGATCCCATGCGCCAGACGACCGACGCCAAGCTCCGCGTGAAGGACGTGCTGGCGCGCCGGCCGGGGACCGTCTTTCGGACCGTGCCGCTCAATCCGCGCAGCGCGCAGAAGGCGGTCAAGACCCGAGGCCGCCACCCGGAGCGGGCGGAGCGCCTGGCGACGCTCCACGTGCGCTGGGCGACGGTGACCATCAAGCGTCGCCAATACAGCGAAACACGCGTCCCGACGCTGACGATGCAAGCCGTCCACGTGGTGGAGCCGGCGCCGCCCCGCGGCGAAACGCCGATCGAGTGGATGCTCGTCACGTCCGAACCCGTGCAGAGTCTTGAGGACGCAACCGCAGTGGTGGATCACTATCGCGCTCGCTGGCTGGTCGAGGAGTACTTCAAAGCCCTCAAGACCGGGTGCGCCTTCGAGAAACGGCAACTGACGAACCTGGCCGGGCTCGTCCGCGCGCTCGCGGTGTTTGTGCCCCTGGCCTGGCGCCTGCTGCTTCTGCGGCATTTGGGCCGCGCGGCGGGACCGACACCCGTCGACCATCTCTTTGACGCGGAGCAAGTGCTCCTCTTGCGGAAGGTGCTGAAACATCGCGGCTACGAACTGCCACGACGGCCGACGATGCGAGATGCCATGCACGGCATCGCCGCGCTCGGCGGGCACATCAAGAACAACGGAACCCCCGGCTGGCTCGTCCTCGGTCGCGGCCTCACCCGATTCTTCGAAACGGAGTTAGGGTGGCGCCTCGCGCGCGAGGAGATGTGATCAATCATGAGGATCTATGGGGTTAGAGGCCCAATGCCGCATCAGAGGTTCTCGCCTGAGCAGCGGAGCGGGGCCGTCAGGCGGCTTTCTCGATGGTCACCTGGGACCCGAGAGCCTCGAGCTGGTGCACATGCCGCTGGACGGCCCGCTCGGCATGCCCACGATGGGCGTTATCCGATTCAGTAGACAGGTTGCCTATGCGGCCTGACGCAGGGCCGCGCGCCCGCTTGACCCACTCGCCGAGGGTGGTGGGCCCGAGGTCCAGCTGGCGGGCGACCCGATGGATCGGCTGGCCCTCGTCAAGGACCAGTCGCACCGCTCCAGCTTTAAACTCCGTCGTAAACGCCCGTTTCGGGCGTCGGGATGGTCGTGGGGACTCCATATCTGACATCGTAGCCACCTTTCGGAAAGTGTCTACGAAATCGGATCACGCCCACGATCGAAGTAGTCGGCGCCGAGTTCGTGGTAGCTGACGCCGTCGAGCATGATGTAGTAGGCGTTCTTGAAGATCTCATGCCCGCCGCGACGACGGCCTTCTTGTGCCGCCGGTTTCGTTTGATGCGGTGATAAGGGCCTGCAAGGCCCATCGGTTCTTGCGCGTGGCGCCCAACGCCGGCTGGACGAGCGCCGCGCGCAGGCAGTAGTTCCCTTTGCGCCTCTTGCCGCTGCGCCGCTTGCCCGCGCTTTCCTTCTGCCCGGGGCATATCCCGCTCCATCTGCATAAGTGCCCTGCCGACGGGGAGTGGCGCACGTCGCCGCCCGGTTCAATGACGAGCCCGATGGCACTGAGCCGGTTCATACCGGGAATCGTATCGAGGGCCGCGAGCATCGGCTCAAGTGGGGCCAGACGCCGATCACTCTCCGCCGTGAGTCGCTCGAGCGCCTCGTCCAGAAAGTCGATCTTGGCGAGGACCTGCTCGAGGAGAAAGGCGTGATGCGGCCGGAAGCGCCCGTGCAGGGCTCGGCAAATATGCAGTTCCCTTCGAGATTGTTGGCATGATCTACGTCATTCCGGGAGTGCTGACGCCGACAATCGTAACTGATCCCTCGATGTTGGAAAGGCGATGACAATGGGGTCGTCATATCAGCGGCCCGCGGCCATTCCCAAAGACATGGGTGGTAGAGGAGGCCGGTTGGACCGACGCATGGCCGGAGTGCTCGAATTGCTTGATTCGGCTCCCCTGCCGAGAAGTGGACGAGTTCTCGACGTCGGAATTGGGGCCGGTCAGGTTGCTCGCTACCTTGCAAAGAGGGGAATGACGGTGGTGGGGATTGGGTTGGCGGTCGGGTCCTACGACCTAGTCGGAGACCCGGCTACTGACGTCCGAACGAGGATTCACGTGGTCGAGGGCGACATCATGTCGCCTCCATTCATCGACGCCGGGTTTGAGGCGATCGTGATGAGCCACGTCTTAGAACACTGCTCATCGCCAGCGGTCGCTCTTCGCAATGTTCATCGCCTACTTAAGAACGGGGGACTCCTGGTCGTCTTTGTCCCTCCCCACACCAACTTTGTCTCCGCGGGGCACGTCTCGATGGGGTGGAATGTCGGGCAGCTGATCTATACGCTCCTTGTGTCAGGATTCGATGTAAGAGAGGGGCAATTCATCGAGCGCGGCGCCAATGTGTGTGCCTTCGTGCGGAAGCGATCGGAGCCTAACAGGTTGCCCCCCCTTCGCGGAGACCGAGGCGACATCAATATCCTGGCCTCACATGGTCTCTTTCCGGCGGCTGTGTCGACACTCGATGGGTTCGACGATGGGTTTTGGGGCAAAGTTGGGTCGATGAACTGGCCACGAGGCAAAAGTGGCGGCAGGATTAGGCGAGTGCTAGGGCGCCTGAGCGACGTGTTGCCGCTCACCTTCAGGGTTCTCTTGGCCCGAGTCTCCACCCATCTCCTGAACCAGCTAATCTTGACCATGTTCGCAAATCCCAAGAAGCTCTCCGGTTGAACCGTTGAACCGACAACAACCGGCGGTCGGCTGATTCAGCATGGGACACACAAATATGCCAAGAGAGCAGAACAATCGTAACGGCGGCGGAATGAGCCAGGACGCCTGCATCTTGGTGCTTTCATGTAATGCGTATCAGAACATCTGGGAGCCGTTCTTTGAACAATTCCGAATTTACTGGCCAGACTGTTCTTTCCCCGTCTACCTTGGAACAAATCACGGCCGACCCTCAGACCCGATGGTGACAACCCTCTGCGTCGGCGACGACGCTTCTTACTCCAGTAACTTGCTCGAGATGGCCCCATCGGGTGCCGCATGAATTCGTGATGACTTGGGCCGATGACCTTCTCGTCCGTGGATCATTCGGCACTCGAGTGTGAATAGGCGCTCCGACTGCTCGGTCCGTGTCGGAGAGAGCGAAGACTGTAACACACCGTGAAGTCATTCTTCGGCAGGATACCAGTCGCCAGACGTCAAATAGTGATATTGGCGTGCGGCCGCGCGCTTCTGGTAGCACAGGCGGTAGCTGCCGTTAGAGTCAGCACAACACTTCTAGGGCCAAGCGAAATCGGGACGCAAGCGATCATTCAGAGCACCGCCGCTATCTTCAGCCTCATATTCATCAGCCCCCTCACGAGCTTTACTGGCCGACATTGTATGCAGTGGTGGCGGCAGGGTATTCTCCCTTTGGCCATCACGAAGATCGTGGCAATTCAGACACTAATAGCGCTTGCCTCGGCGAACGTGATTTGGATATCGGCCGGCTACAGTAGATACGCGACGGGCGCCTCTTCACGGCATATCGGAGCGCTCTGCTTTGGACTGATCCTGACTGGCGCAACACAATCAACGCTCCTGACGGCGGTAAACACGATTGGCCAACGAGGCGTCTACGTTATCGGCAGCAATGTGGGAGCTTGGCTAGCCGTGGGGGTCGGTGCGGCACTCATTGTCGGAGTCGAACGGACCACAGAGTTCTGGCTGCTCGGACTGGTGATCGGTCAAACGGTTAATACCGCCATCGGCGCACTCGCTCTATTCACACTTGCAGGACCCCGGCAGCACGACGGGGCGAGGCTCAACATCAGCTACCCAGCAATGCTCAGTTTCGCCTGGCCTCTGCTCGTAGGCACTGGACTTTACTGGGTGCAGAACACCGGCTACCGACTTCTCCTAGGCGAACTGACATCGCCCCACACCCTTGGGTTGGTGGCCACGAGCCTCACCATTGGAATAGCGCCGATCGCAGCCATCGAGATTGTGTTGACAGAATATGTGCGGCCGGCTTTCTACAGAGAGATCGCGGATGCTTCACCGGCCCGTCAGGCAGACATCTGGATCAAGTTTGCATCAGCCTATCTTCCCTACGTGGCGATGTTCGCAACATTTATCGCAGCAGCGGGCGGGTCGATGGCGCCATTCCTAGTTGGGCCCGCGTTTCAGGATGTCGGCTGGCTACCGGCGTGGGGCGCAGCGACTGAGTTCTTGCTTGTTCTCTACAGCATGCTCGTTACCGCAGTGTTTGCGCTAGGTCGAACTCAAGACCTAATACTGCCTAACGCTATCGGGGCGGTTGTGATTGTCAGTGGCATGATCGCGCTCGTCCCGCACTCCGCCGGTCACGGAGCAGGTCTGTCGCTCGCAATCGGTATGTTCGCGACGACCGGACTGACGCTGCGCTCGGTGAAGCGACACTTTCGGGTGCATTTTCCGATAAAGCGAATCGTCGTGGGCATCGGAGCGAACTTGCCAGCGGTCGCTGCGGCCGTTCTTCTGCAAGGACAGCGACCGATGAGACCGCAAACCGCCGCCGCCTTCCTCCTGCTCGCGTGTGGTTGGCTGATCGGTTCGGCGGTGGTCTTGGGCCGGCTGTGGAGCAGAAAGCCAATCGGGGCCGAGAAGCGGATTGACGATGAACCGTGCAACCGACCGGAATCCGCCACCAGCTAACGACACCAATCGAGTGAGCCTTCGGTCGATTGCGTCCAAGTCCTGCGGAACAAACACACCTGCCCCAATTCGATGATGAGCATCTCAATTCTACTACCCGTGTACAACGACGAGTTGAACATTGCACGCTCGACGGAGAGCCTGCTTCGGCAAACGAAGCGCGATATCCAACTTGTCGTAATCGACGATGGTTCTACTGACCAAACGCCAAAGATCCTCGCCTCGTTTGCAGACGAGCGACTCAAGGTAATCAGAGCGCAGCATGCAGGCATCTGTGGCGCACTGAACCTAGGGGTAACTCATTGCAGTGGCGAATACATTGCGCGAATGGACTCCGATGATATCTCTGACGTCACACGACTGGAACGCCAATACGAATTCCTTGAAACGCACAGGGACCATGTGTTGGTCGGCTCGTGGTGCAATGTCGTTCGTGAGGATGGGACGGTGGTCAACAGATTCAGACCACCCGTGACTGACGCTGGTATTCGCAAGGCCATGCCCTGGTACAATCCCATCGTTCACAGTTCAGTGCTGATGCGCGCTGAAACACTCAGATTAACAGGGGGGTTCTCGGTGGCCTTAACGCGAGTGGGGCACGACTATGATCTCTGGTGGAAATTCCTCGCGCGGGGGTCGGCCGCAAATCTATCCGAGCCGCTCGTTACGCGGACCCACAGGAGCAACTCCGAGTTTCGCTTGCCAAGAAGCCAGCATCACAAAGCAAGCATACGCGTCCTCTTGGGTGCGCTACAGCGAGGCGACGCACCGCCGTCGGCCGCAAGGGCATTACCATTCCATCTCGCCAAGTTGCTTTTGTCGCCTGTCGTTGACAAGTGTGAGACGGCGCGGTCGCGGCGTTCTGCAAGGCCGCGGCCCTGTGCGGTGCCGCGAGGAGAGTAATGCAGCGACGCAATATCTAGCCGCACTCCAAACCGCGGCTCAAGGTACAAGACCGACCTGGCCGGGCGGTCGACATTTCCTGCTCGCTCTCTGAGATGCGGCGCGGTGCGGACCCGCGCCATAGCGGACCTTCCACCAGGTGACCCACCGTGACAGATCGCAGACATCGAAGCCTCGGTAGGACCAGAGACTGGCGACGATGGCTTCTAGCTCTCCTGTACCTGTCCCTCGGGACCTACGCGGTCTCCGATCTACGATTCGAGGCAGGTGGAACTATGCTACCGTACGCGGTGGTCCCTGCAACTGCGCTGCTGCTTACGGTTCTGCCCGTCTCGGGGATGATGCGGATTCCGCGCGCACTGCACCTCTCGCTGTTCCCCGCAGGATACCTGCTGTCGATCATAATCTCCTCGATCGGTGCGGTTAAGATTGACTCAGCGATTCTCTTCAAAGCGGTGCTGTTCGTGTTCACGCCATGGCTCGTTTCGAACGCAGCTCGTAGCCGAAGATCACTCGAGACCCTAACGTGGAGCCTCTGGGCAGCGGGGATGTGCGCCTTCGCGTACGGTGTATACGGCTACATCACCGAGAACACCGGGGACTCGATCCAACACTCATTTGGCTATTTCGGGATAACCTACACCGATTCGACCAGAAACGGCGACATGCTCTACCTGCAGGCGCCCTTCTGGATCGGCCTCTTTGCTCCGGACGTCTCGAGGACGCACCTCCGATGGTGGCTCGCTCGCCTCACAGCGCCGCTACTCGCTCTTGGAATGGTGTTCTCCCTTGGCAGGGGTTGCTGGCTGGCCATGGCGGTTGGCGGCATCTCGGTCGGCCTTCGGTACGCAGGAACTAGACGGCGGAGGATTCTCGGTATTACGGCCGCGTTCGGAGCGCTTGCGCTGCTCATGGCATGGTCAATGTCTATCTCATCCCGAGAGGCGGCGGAACGTGTCACGGGTCGCTGGGCGACTCTATTCACGCTGTCCGAAGAGGGCGGCAACAGCAACCAGTCGAGGCTCGTCCTGGCGCGCGAGGTCTTCGACGTGTACGTCTCCATGCCGCTGGGAGTCGGAATAGGAAACGCCAGGTCCTACCTACGATCCTCGTTGGGTGACGTGGTGAACCACGCAGAGAACAGTTACCTTCAACTTCTATTGGAGCAAGGCCCGATTGGGTTGATAGCATTAACCGCACTACTCGGCGGCCTTATCAAACGGCTTGCTAGTACCGGTGACAGGGGAGAAGAGGACGGGCCAGTACGCTTAGCCTATTTTGCGATCGCCGTTACAACGGCGACATACGCATTACTGAACGATCTTACGACAAGCTTGTGGTTCTGGCTGGTCGTTGGAGCGTGCTCAACCGCGCAGCTCTGGACAGCGGAGCGTCATGGATCGATGCGGGAGGCAGGGGCGCTGCGTGTCGACCGCAGAGCGATGGGCCTCGTTCGACGACGCGTCGCGATCTGAAGTGCAGACCTAGAAGTGGATGGACGGTCTCAAAGCCGGAACACCGAGGCGTTTCGCGCAGGTCTGCTCCAGTAGGGAATGGAGAATAGAGGGTGAACGACAGCATCGTCCGAAGGACATGGAGCTGAACGAACCGACTGCGGCAAACCTCCTCGATCGTGAAGCGACGGCCGTAGAGTTTCACGGCGACCGCGCCGGGCACCGGGGTCCCGCCGATGGCCAGGCACCAGGCGTCCTTCATGCCGCGGGCTTTGACACAGACCACGCCGTCCACGCGGGAGCGGTCCGCCGTGACCCGGGCGCCTTTCAGGTGTCGGATCTGGCCGTTGGCCGGCACCCAGTCGTTCGCCGGCGCCGCTCGCCGTCGCGGCTCTCCACGACCACGACGCCCGCGGAATCGGATGATGAAGGCAAACCCCAGGTCGGCGAGCGTTCGTACAGCTTCTGATCGCCAAAGCCGCGGTCGGCCAGGATCGTCACCTGCACGCCAGGCGGCAGGACCTCCCGCAGCCGCAGCAGGACGACGTCTTCGTACTCGTTCCGCCGGTCCTTGAGCTGCGCCTTCTCGACAATCAGTCCACACCAGCGGCAGCGCCCGCCCATGCGCGGTGACCAAGGACAGGGCGATGGTCGACTGGCCGTCGGCGTCGAAGTCGGTCCAGTCCAACGCCGACCACGACGTCGGTGCGTGCGCCGATGACGTACGGGACCCAGCTGGGCGAAGAGCGCCCAGACATTCAGGCCGACGTTGCTCAGCAACCGGTCCACCTGCTGGATCGCGTGCTTCGTGTGGAGGCCGTTCATCTTGGCCAGCCCGGCGCCAATGGCGTGAATGGACAGCGAGGCGGCGTTCACCACGCCGCCGACGGCGTTCGTGAGCGAGTCCACGCGCTTGGCGTGCAGACCCTCGCCGACCATCCAGTCCACCAGGCGCCCGACGCGCCGGGCGGTGATCACGTTTCGGTTCATGACCGACTACGATGATCTCCTTGGTCCCGGATTACCAGCGGTATTTGAGGGGATCCCTCAGTCTGGGGCAGGAACACGCGAGGTGGCCCTCTGACTTCGCGGGAGATGAGCGAGGTCTTTCGCCGCGCCAAGATCAACCTTAACTTCAGTGGCTCGTCACGTCGTGGTACGTCGCAAGTAAAGGCGAGAGTGTTCGAAGTGACAGGCGCCGGAGGGTTTTTGTTGACGGAAGACACTCCGGACCTCGACCGGCATTTCGTACCTGGGTTGGAAGTCGCGGTCTTCAGGAGTAATGACGAGTTGATAAAGAGAGTACGCCAGTACCTGAACGACGAGTCCGGACGCGAGGCAATCCGGGAGGCGGGCCATCGACGGCGCCTGCGCAGAACACCGAATGGAACAACGCCTCGCCGAGATCCTCGAGGATGGCCGACTGTGGGCAACGGGGAGAGGTCGGGAGCCGCATGCCAGTCGATGACCCGCGAGGTGCCCTCCTAATGGCGACGCCCAGTTTCTGGCCGGAACGCAATGGGATCGCGACCGTAGCGTTCGAGTTGGCCGGACGAATGCTGGACATGGGATACAAGGTGACGGTGGCGACGCGAACGTCCATCGGGCGGCCGCGCAGAGATGGCGTTGGCGGCCTGGAGGTGATCCGGTTCTCCATTCGTGGCAGAGGACTCCACGGATCACCGTACCGGGGTGAGGTCAGTGGGTACCGGGACTATCTATTAGCGGTCATCCGCAGATATCTACCTCTTCGTCAGTTGGGAGAACCCGTTCGTCGAACTGGCAGAACAGTGTCTTACGACACTGCCGGGGAGGCACGTCCTGGCCAGTCACGGCACCTCGACTCATTGGGGTCCGCCGGGTTGGCGGGGCTTGGTACGGCGCCTTCTGCGCCTCGGACAGGAGCGTCGCTACCGACGCCTGATTCCGCTGTTTGACCATATAGTGCTTCTGTCAAACAAGGCGGAGAGATGTCGCCTTAATGATCGCGCGCTGATGCAGGAGCTTGGGTTTGCGCGGTGGAGCGTAATACCGAATGGGGGCGCGCTTCAGCCGCATGACTCAGCGCAGCGGACCGCCTTCAGGCGCGAGCACAATCTTCGGAATCGATTCGTCGTGTTGTGCGTCTCGAACTTCCAACCGACGAAGAACCAGGTCTCACTCATTGACGCCTTCACTAAGGCGAACCTTCGAGACGCCTCGCTGGTCTTGATCGGTTCCGCCCTCACACGCTACGGCACAAAGGTCACGACACAGGCTTCAAGGGCGCGCGGCCAAGTGCTTGTGCTACAGAACGTTGAGCGCGGTCAGATCGCGGCGGCGTATCAGGCCGCCGACCTATTCGCGACAGCCTCACTGACTGAGGCGCAGCCACTGGTCCTACTCGACTCGATGGGTGCCGGCTTGCCTTTCGTCACGCTGCGTGCCGGGGCAGTCGACGAGCTACCAGGCGGCATCACCGTCGACAGTATACCGGAGCTGTCACGGGCGATTCGAGACCTCAGCGAACAGCCGCAAAGGTTGAAAGCCCTAGGAGAAGCCGGCAAGGCAGCGGTGCGCAACCGCTTCAATTGGGAGCGTTCCGCGGCTGCCTACGACGACCTCTTTCAGCGACTTCGCTATCAGCCACGACCGATTGGCCGCGGTAGCGGCCTGTGGCCGGCACCACAGTAGGAGGGCGATGAAGCCAAATGGAGGAGAGTATGCGCGCGATCGTTGGCCGTTTCCTCAGAAGTCTGCGGTTGTACTTCTTAGCGGCAGCGATTCTTGACCGGTTGCTCTTCCTTAAATGGCATTTGACTGGCAAGCCCGTTCCACCACCGCACATCTACAAACGTGCCGTCCTGCGCAAGTACAGCGAGGAGTTCTGTTGCTCCCAGTTAGTCGAGACGGGCACCTACCGAGGAGACATGGTCGCGGCGATGTCGAGACAGTTCTCGAAAGTCTTTTCCATAGAACTGAGCCCGACGCTCTGCGCCGAGGCGCGGCGTCGGTTTGCTGCCCATTCGGACATCCACATTCTTGAGGGCGATAGCGCCTCGGTGTTGCCAGACCTGCTAGTAAAGCTCGACACACCGACGCTGTTCTGGCTGGACGGACACTACTCGGCTGGAATAACGGCCATGGGTTCGGTCGAGAGCCCTCTGTTGAATGAGCTGCAGCACCTCCTTCGATCGTCGTCGAGAGACGCAGATGTAATTCTGATCGACGACGCTCGCTGTTGCACGGGGGCATCAGGGTGGCCCACGCTCGATGAGATTCGGCGGCTCGTACAATGTGGTCACACTCCGAGGGGGGTTCGCGTTGAGAACGACATTGTGAGGATAACGCCAACCCCCCGGAAAAGGCGGTGATCACTCTTGGCAGAAGGAAACAAGAGGCTTACAATCCTCGTGCCGTCGTGTGACCGATACGCAGACGTATGGCGAACGTTCTTTCTTCATTTCGACCGTAGCTGGCCCGATTGCCCATACCCCGTCGTTCTTGGCACAAACTGGCTTCACTCCCCGACTGCGAAGGCCGCGACATTAGCGGTAGGAACCGACAAGACGTACGCTCAGAACTTGGCCGAAATGCTCGGCTCAATTGAGTCTGAGTTTGTCCTCACTTGGACCGACGACCTACTGCTTCGATCGCGCGTCGATACCCGTGAGGTGGATCGGTCCCTTCAGCTACTCGCGGCGAGTGCTCCCACGGTGGGATACTGCAAGTTAGTGTCGGCCTATCCGCTGGGTCAATGCGCGAGCCGGGAATCCATGTTCGGGCCGATACCGCGAGGAACGCGGTACAGACTCAGTCTGACCGTTGCCCTGTGGCGACGGTCCACACTTAGCGACCTGCTAAGACCTGAAGAGGACGCGTGGCAGATCGAGCGATTCGGCTCTCAACGTGCGGACCTCTGCACGGAGCAGTTTTGGGCGTTGACCCGGCATAGTGTTGGACGCGCACCGGTCAAAGTGATCAATGCCATCGTGAAGGGCAAGCTGACTCGGCAGGCGCGCCGGTTCTTGCTCGAGACCATGCCCGACTCGGAACTGCTCGTAACGCGGAGACTCGAATCCGTGTCTTCGGCTGCGTACTCATGGATGTACCAACAACGCCTTCGCGTCATGGACACACTTCGGCTCCGCTGGCGCCACAAAGGTGACGCACGAGCGCCGCGACGCTAGGCCATGCCCCAGGTGTGCTGACGCGGGACGACCCGGCGGCGGTCGGCCTAGAAAGAGCGATGCACCGGACCGCGCCGCCGAGCCCTGGTAAGAGGACTAACGCGTGACGGAGCAGAGTCTCCATCCGTTGTATCGCGCGATGCACAGGTTGGGCGCGTTGGCCAAGGCGGACCAGACGGCGCCATCTCTTGATCAGTAGTTCGAGCTCATCTTCTTCGATACGACGTCGATCTACTTCGAACAGGCCGGTGGCGAAGCCGTCGGGCATTACGCGCACTCGAAAGAGTATCGGACCGACCTGCGCCAGTTGCTGGCCTGCGAGGTCGCCCTGCCACCGGCCCTCCGGTCATCGCCAGCCGCCGAGTCCCCACCCCGAGGGTAGGCCTGTCACTACGCTGTTTTTGAATGCCGTAAGTGGGTGTAACGACAGCGCGTCACCCTTGAACGTGTCCAAGTGGCCTTGCCTATCTGGGCGCAGATTCTCGTCCGAACTCTGGAGTTCACTCAACGGTCGGCCATGCACATCTGGTATCTCAACACGGCGAATCAGCTTCCAGGGGACGGGTGGCGTCAGTCCCGATCATCAATGGTCTGCGAACTCCTGGCCGCGCGAGGGCACTCCGTTCTTTGGTGGACGAGCAATTTCTCGCATCACACCAAGGCATTTCTCTCTGATGGCTGGAAGGACGTACCTGTCAATCGACACCTGTCCATTCGAATGGTTCCGACCGTGCGCTATTCCCGAAACGTGAGCCTTCGCCGTGTAGTGTCGGATTCCGTATATGCATGGAGGATGTGGGGGTCAAGGAGTAGTCACACGCAGCCAGACTGCATCATCGTCCACGATTCGCCGCTGCTCAGTACCTTTGTCGCGGCACGCCTTGCTCGGCGAGCGGGTGCCGCGTTAGTCATCGACGTGTTTGATCTGTGGCCAGAACTGTTCAAGATGCTGCTTCCACCGTACGTCCGACGCTGGGAACGCCGGATCTTTGCTGCGCTATACGCCTTGCGGAGGTACTCTCGCCATCGCGCCGATGCGATTCTGGCGTTAAGCGAGGACTATCTGCAGAGTGCCCTGACGGACGCGCCGAATCTCCTAAACCGGCCCCATGCTGTGGTGTTTAATGGAATTGACGTAACGGCCTTTCGTCGGATGGGCGTGCAACCAAATGATCTTGATAGGTTGAAGAACGACAAGGGCAAGAAGCCGATGGAGACGTGGGTGATCTACGCAGGCACCCTAGGGAGTAACTATGACATTGCCACAATAGTGCGGGCTGCGCGGTTGCTCGCCAGCCGCCCGGAGTCCAAGCGCGTCAGGATGCTCGTCGCGGGCGACGGGCCCCTTCGTCGCTTCCTTGTCGACTCCATCGCCAGAGATCAACTTGGGAACCTTCGGTACTTGGGCCGCTTGGCCCCGGAAGAATTGGTCCGGTACTATCAGGTGTGTGATGTTGGTTTGTGCGCGTATGGGCCGGACTCTAACGTCGCAATGCCGGACAAAGGATACGACTACATGGCAGCCGGATTGGCAATCGCGAGTTCTTTGACCGGCGAATTCGAGCGACTTCTGCTAAGACACAGCATCGGTCTCCACTATGCGGGGGGGGATGCAGTCTCCTTGGCAAACGTCCTGACTGCCCTGGCCCAGGATGAGAAGTCTCGTCGAGAGATGGGTGCCCGTGCGTACGAGCTGGCGCTGCGATTTGACAAGAATGTCCAGTATCCTCGTTTTTCGGAAGTAGTCGAATCGTTGGACCAAGGTGTTCTCTCGACGCATTGACGCTGATATCGGAGATACTTCGCCTTGGGAGCCCTGATGTCAAAGCATCTCCGGAGGCGAGTCTCATCGGGAATTGGGGAGTTCACACGACGCCGAACTCCAACAGCTCTTCAATCGAGTCAGATTCCAGCAGGCGGTGCCATCCGTTCACTGGTTGCCACGCCAGGTGCGGTGCGTGAACGCGATCCCGGCACCGACGTGAAGCACTACGGCATAGAATGCGGACGCGCGCGTGACAATAGCGTCGTCTGCTGAGCGGTCAGGACCCTGTCGCCATGCTAAACCGCCGGCGACATCGTCTTCGGCACGCGGACCGTCGGCGCCAGGCTGACGCGCAACAGCGGACCCCGCCATGGGTCTTGAAACCACATTCCAGCAATTCCAGGAGTGAAGCACGCGCAGCACGTGGAGGGCTCAGATGGTAGAAATTATGGAAGGACGCCATATCGAGCAGGCGGTAGACATCCACATTGCCAGCTTCCCTGGCTTCTTTCTGACGAGGCTGGGACGCCCATTTCTGAGGCTGTTGTATAGCGCCTATGTGAAAGTTCCCGACGCGATCGCGCTGGTCTACGTTGACGAGGAAACCCAGCGAGTCGCTGGCACGTCTCTGGGCGTGGCACGACCCGCAGCGTTCTTTCGCAGGCAGCTTGTGTTTCACGGGTTAGGTTACGCGATTGCGTCGGTGCCTCTGCTTCTCAAGGAGCCGAGAACCATTGCCAGATTGCTCCGGGCTGCGATGAAGCCCAGCCAAGTGCCGAGGGAAGCCAACAGTGCCGAATGGAGCTCGATGGCGGTTCTCCCCGAATTCCGCCGGCGAGGGATAGCCAAGAAGTTCACCGAGCGAATGAAAGAAGAAGCACGCAAGCGCAACGCCACCTATCTGTATGGATGGACGGATCAAGTTGACAACGACGCAATCAACGCCCACCACCGAAAGGCGGGAGCAGACTACGTTCAACAGTTCACCACGGTTGAGGGAAGGCGCATGAACGTGATCCGGTACGAACTCAACTAGCCTGGATTTCCACGCGGGGGAGGATTTGCATGGATTGCTGGCTGGGTGAAGAGCAACGGTTGATTCGCGCCACGGTTCGGGAGTTCTCGGAGGCGGTGATTCGGCCACAAGCGCGGCTTCTGGACGAGAAGGAGGAGTTCTCCGTCGCTATCACCAAACAGATGGGCGATTTGGGCCTGTTCGGTATGACGATCCCAGAAGAATGGAACGGAAAAGGCACCGACTACTTGTCCTACATCATCGCGGTCGAAGAGTTGGCCCGAGTGGACGGCTCCCAGGCCGCCACGGTCGCAGCCCACAATTCTCTAGGTGTGGTGCCAATCTATATGTATGGAAGCCAACTACAGCGGGAGAAGTATGTTCCCCGTCTCTGTACCGGAGAAGCCGTCTGGGCTTTTGGGCTGACTGAACCCGAGGCGGGTTCCGACAGCCGGAACACGAAGACTACTGCGCGGCTCACAGATGGAGCGTGGGTCGTCAACGGAGCGAAGACCTTCATCACCAATGGAGCCGGCCCGGTAAGCGCCGGAGTGACCGTGCAGGCCGTGACTGGGGGGGCCAGCGAAAAGAACGAGTACTCCTGCATCCTCGTCGATACCGGAACCGCTGGCTACACTTCGAAGCCGATGCACGGGAAGATGATGTGGCGGGCGACTGACACGGCGCAGATGTTCTTTGAGGATTGCCGCGTTCCGGCCGAGAACGTGCTCGGCCGACCAGGGGAGGGCTGCCACATGATGCTCGCGACGCTGGATCGCGGCCGCTTGGCCATCGCGGCGATGGGCCTTGGCTGCGCCCAAGGAGCCTACGAGTTGGCGATGTCCTACGCACAGACCAGGATCCAATTCGGCAAGCCCATCGCCAAGTTCCAGGTCATCGCCTTCAAGCTCGCTGACATGGCTTTGAAGATCGAACTGGCGCGGAACCTTTTGTACAAGGCCTGCTGGTTGTGCGACCATCAACAGCCTTTCCAAAAGGAATCGGCAATGGCGAAGTTGTATTGTTCGGAGATCGCCAGAGACGTTACCGACGAGGCGGTCCAGATTCACGGTGGCTATGGGTTGATGAAGGACTACGAAATCGAGCGCTTTTATCGCGATCAGCGCCTCCTTCAGATCGGCGAAGGCACCTCCGAAATCCAGCGTCTTGTGATTTCCCGGCTCATCGGCTGTTAGGAAAGAGGAAGGAGACACCCATGGAGTATCTGCGCTTCCATAAAGATGGGGCCGTTGGTGTCCTCACCGTATGCCGCCCCGAAGCGCTCAACGCCCTCCATCGCGCATCCCTCGAGGAACTTGACTACTTTCTCACCATCGGCCTGGCAGAAGAGCGGATTCGCGTACTGATTCTCACCGGAGACGGCGACCGGGCCTTTATCGCCGGTGCCGACATTAAGGAGATGAACACGCTCAGTCCGATTCAGATGTTGGATTTTCTCGACCTTGGCCAGCGCGTCACGTTTCTATTGGAACAGCAGGACGTCGTGACCATTGCGGCCGTCAACGGGTTCGCCTTCGGCGGCGGCTTGGAAATCGCGCTCGCATGCGATTTCATCTTCGCGAGCGAGACTGCGACGCTTGGTCTGCCAGAACTGACGCTCGGTCTGATTCCCGGATTTGGCGGAACCCAACGATTAGCTCGAGCCCTGGGTACCCGTCGTGCAAAGGAGATGATCTTCACCGGTCAACCGATTTCGGCCCGCGAGGCCTGCCAGGCCGGTTTGGTCAATCGAGTGATATCCTCGACGGACCTCATGGGCACCACCATGAAGATTGCCCTGCGCATCATCGAAACCTCCCCTGTCGCCCTCCGCGAGTCCAAGCGGGCAGTTAACTGCGGAATGGGAATGCCGATCTCGGAAGCCATGGAACTCGAGAAGCAGATGTGCGTTGTTGCGTTCGGGACCGACGAACGCCGCGAGAGGATGGATGCCTTCATCCAGAAACGAAAGGCCAGGACGGTCACGAGTCCAGAGGCGTCGTAGACCTCGACATCCGGCAAGGGAAACGGCCGGACCTGGCCGGTTAGGCCACAGCGATCAGTATTCTGTCCCTCAAGCCTCACAGCCTCAGCCCCAGCGCGTTTGAGCCGGAAGATGAACCCTACGTGCTTGCGTATTGACTGAACCCGGGCCACGCCGTCTGCAAGTGTTGTGTGAGCGGGTCGACGAGCGCAACGGCGCACGACGTGTTGAAGCTCGCCAGACAATTCATCGCAGAGGCGCGCTGCCGCGGAGCCCTGACCGTCAATCTGCCCACGGACGCGGATGGCAAGAACGCCGGGAGTCGTTTCTACCAGAGACGTGGATGTCGACTCGACGGACAGTTCGAGGCCCAACCAGGCCGGCAGCTGAACGAATACTCTTTGGGCACCGTGCGCGAAAGGGGCGTTGATGCGTCGTAGTTTTCTGGACTTTTCGCCTCCCTCTCTAGGCGATGAAGAGATCGCGGAGGTTGTCGAAACACTGCGTTCGGACTGGATCACCACTGGACCGAAGGTCAGGCGATTCGAGGAGGATATTCGGCGCAATCTGGGGGCGCCGGCGGCCCTCGCGGTCTCGTCGGCGACCGACGGCATGCTGGTAGCGCTGGCGGCGCTCGGGGTCAAGCCAGGCGATGAGGTCATCACGACCACGATGACGTTCTGCTCGACCGTGCACGTCATCGAACACCTCGGGGCGCGTCCAGTGCTCGTGGACGTCGAGCCGGACACGTTGTGCATCGACCCGGTGCAAGTGGCGCGTGCGATCACGCCGAAGACGAAGGGGATCCTGCCAGTTCACATCTATGGCCATCCCTGCGACATGGATCCTCTTCTGGAACTGGCGCGAGGGCACGGCCTGTTCGTCCTCGAGGATGCGGCCCACGCCTTTCCGGCACGGTACAAAGGGCGGACGGTGGGGACGATAGGAAACGCCACCGTCCTGAGTTTCTACGCGACGAAGAACATCACGACTGCCGAGGGAGGCATGCTGCTCGGCGACGTGAGATCTGGTGGCAAGTGCGCGGATGTGGAGCTCTGCACGGGATGAGCCGCGACGCCTACAACCGCTACAGCGCCGAAGGCTCCTGGTTCTACGAGGTCGTGCTCCCCGGATTCAAGTGCAACATGACGGACATCCAGGCGTCGCTCGGACTGCAGCAACTCAAGAAGCTTCCTCTGTTCCAGCAACGACGCCGAGAGGTCGTGAGCGCCTACAACAGAGCGTTCTCGGAACTGCCTGAAGTGCAGATCCCAACCGAACGGCCCGACGTGGAGTCCGCGCTCCACATCTACCCGCTGCGCCTCAACCTCGATCGGCTTTCGATCGATCGGCGGCAGTTCATCGAGGAGCTCAAGGCAAGGAACATCGGGGCCTCCGTTCATTTCATTCCGAATCACCTCCACCCGTACTACCGGGACAAGTACGGCTTCAGAGCCGAACGACTTCCCGGTCGCCTACGACAACTATCAGAGGCTCGTGAGCCTGCCGCTGCATCCGAGGTTGACCGATGCAGACGTGCAGGACGTCATCGACGCCGTCACGGACGTCGTCAGAGGCCATTCCAGATGAGTCAGCGGGGCGACTGCGGCCTGCTTCGGATGTCCATGTGATGCGTGACAATAGAGCGGCGCCCGAGCGTTGCAACGGGATCCCCCGCTGGCTCGACGCGGCCGTCGCCGGCATTCTCTTGATCATGGTGGCCCCGCTGTTCGGTGGTGGTCGCGGTGGGTGTGCGCCTATCGTCGGCTGGTCCCGTTCTGTTCCGTCAGGAAAGAGTCGGGCGGGGAGGCCGACCGTTCACGATGCTGAAGTTCCGTAGCATGCGCGTGAACCGACCGCGGGCCCCAAATCACCGTCAGCGGGGACACTCGCATCACCCGGTTCGGCAGGTTTCTGAGGAAGACGAAGCTGGACGAGCTTCCGGAGTTGTGGAACGTCGTGCGCGGCGACATGGGCCTCGTTGGGCCCAGACCCGAAGTGCCGGCGTACGTGAATCTCGAGGATGGGCGCTGGGTAGAGGTGCTTCGGACCCGCCCCGGAGTGACCGACCCCGTTACGACCGCTCTTCGGTGGGAAGAGCAGTTACTGGAATCGGTCGATGGGGACCGGGACGCCTTCTACCGATCGGTCCTCCTGCCATACAAGTTGGAAGGTTACCTCACCTACTTGAAGAGGCGCACATTCCGTTCAGACGTTTGTGTCCTCTGGACGACGCTAGTGGCGATTTGCCTTCCGCGTGTCGCCGGTCATACCGAACGCGATAGAGCGAAGATCGGGCGCATGCCGGGGCAGAGCCCGCATTGATCGCCAATAGCGCCGGGCGTTCGTGCGCGAGACCAAAGGGGGCGTGAAGGCAGGCCATCATCGCTCCCAGGTTGAGACCCGGGATGATGGTGATGGGCGTGGTGCTGCGCCGCCGCCGCGCCTCGCCCGTGCTCGGCCTCAAACCGGCGAGAATGGGACTGAGGCCCAAGGCCTGACGCTGGTCGGCAGTCTATGCCCGCGTACTTTTCCGTCCTGATCCTGCTCGTCCTCGCCTGGGGCGCCTTCGCCTTCGGCGCCGTGTACCCGTGGGCGTACACGCCGCTGTTCTGGGCCGCGGCGGCCGTCGGCGCGCTCGGGTGGATCGCCCCGGGCTCCGGCGAAAAGCCCCGCGTGCCGTGGGCAGTCGTCGCGGCGCTGGCGATCGTCATGCTCGTCGCCGGCCTGCAGTTGATCCCGCTGACGCACAGGCCAGCTCTCGACGATCAGCCCGGCCGCCGACCGCTTCCTGGTCCGGTACGACCTCGGCTACGCCGCGGTCAAGGGCGCGCTGAACGCGGTGCCCGCACCGGGCTACCGCCACCCGCTGTCGATCGACCCGTCCGGCACGTGGCTCGGACTGGCCGGACTGACCGCGCTCGCGCTGCTGCTCGTCGGCACGGTGCGCGGTCTCGGGAGGGGCAGCCTGCGCACGCTGGCGGCGGGCATCGTCGTCCTCGGCGCGGCGCTGGCGCTGGTCGGCATCGTGCAGTCCGGCATCTATCTTCACGACCCGCAGAAGACCGGCCTGGTCTACGGATTCTGGAAGCCGATCTTCGGGACGGACCCGTTCGGGCCGTTCGTCAACCGCAACCACTTCGCCGGGTGGATGCTGCTGGCCCTGCCGGTCGCGATCGGCTATTTCACCGCGCTGGTGGACCGCGGAATGCGCGGCGTCAAGCCGGTCTTGCGCGAGCGCGTGCTGTGGTTCTCCTCGCCCGACGCCAGCCGGGTGATCCTCGTCGGTCTCGCGATTCTCGTGATGGGCCTGTCGCTCGTCCTCACGTTCTCACGATCGGGCATCAGCGGATTCCTGCTGGCCGTGGCGATCTCGGCAGGAGTGGTGCTGCGCCGCCGCACGCAGCGGTCCAAGCGTGCGGTCACCCTGGCCTACCTCGTGCTGCTGGTGGTGCTCACCGTGAGCTGGGTGGGGTTCGACGCGCTGGTCGGGCGCTTCGCCGACGCCGAAGACACCGAGCTCGGCGGCCGGCTGCCAATCTGGTCCGACACGGTGAAGGTCGTTCGCGACTTCCCATGGACCGGGACCGGCCTCAACACGTACGGCACGTCGATGCTGCTCTACCAGGAGCACAACCTCGACACGCACAACGTCGAGGCGCACAACGACTACCTGCAGCTCGCCGCCGAGGGCGGGCGTGCTGCTCGGGATTCCCGCCGCCTGGCTGCTGTTCGTCCTGGTTCGCGAAATCCGTCGGAGATTCCGCGAACAGGCGGACGACACGATGGGATACTGGCTGCGCGTCGGCGCGACCACCGGCCTGGTCGCCATCGCGCTCCAGGAGACGGTGGAGTTCAGCCTGCAGATGCCGGGCATCGCGGCGCTGTTCGTCGTCGTGGCCGCGATCGCCATCCGCCCGGGACACTGATATGACCACTCGTTCTAAACGCGCTCGCGTGTATGTCGCCGGCCACGGTGGATTGGTTGGATCGGCAATGGTGCGAAGGCTGGCTGACGCGGGGTTCGAAGACATTCGCGTGGCGACCAGGGCCCAGCTGGACCTGCGAGATCAAGCTGCCGTCAACGACTGGTTCAAGGCCAATCGCCCGGAAGTCGTATACCTCGTGGCGGGCACCGTCGGCGGCATCGTCGCGAACTCGACACGTCCTGCCGAGTTCATTTACGACAATATGATGATCCACGCCACGGTGGTACATGCGGCCCACCTGTACGGCGTGAAGAAGCTCCTCTACCTTGGGAGTTCCTGCATCTACCCACGTGAGTGCCCGCAACCAATCAAGGAAGAGTATCTGCTCTCCGGCCCGCTCGAACCTACCAATGAATGGTACGCCGCTGGCCAAGATCGCGGGCATCAAGTTGTGCCAAGCCTACGGAAAGCAATACGGCTCCAACTTCATTTCGGCGACACCGACCAATCTGTATGGGATCAACGACAACTTCGACCTGACCAACTCCCACGTGTTGCCGGCGATGATCCGCAAATTCCACGCCGCCAGGGAACAAGGACGCGAAGAAGTTGTTTTGTGGGGGACCGGTGCTCCAAGGCGCGAATTCCTTCACGTGGACGACCTGGCAGACGCATGCCTCTTCCTGATGGAGCACTATGACGAGTTGGGCCACCTCAACATCGGCACGGGGCAAGACCTGTCGATCCGCGAACTAGCCGAGACGGTTCGAGAGATCGTGCACCCTGACGCAACGATAACCTGGGACACCAGCAAGCCAGACGGCACGCCGCGCAAACTCCTGGACGTCAGTCGGCTCCACGCGCTCGGCTGGCATCACAAGATCGAGCTCTCCGAGGGCGTGCGCAGTACGTATCAGTGGTTCCTTCAGCACCGTGACGCGATCGAGCAGTATGGTCGGGTGCCGATTACCACAGTGACTACTCGAAATAGCTCATGATTTGATAGCCGCCTTCTTTGAGATAGACATCCTTGGTCATCAGCTTGAGATCGGATGCCATCATCTCGTTCACGAGCGACTGCAGGTCGTGTTCCGGAATCCAGCCTAGTTTCGTCCTGGCTTTTGTCGCGTCTCCCAACAGCAGCTCGACTTCGGTCGGTCGGAAGTACTTTTGGATCCACGGCCACGACCTGTTTGCCGATCTCGACCTGATAGTGCGGGTTGGAGCAGGAGGCCACGCATCCTCTCTCGTCAATCCCTGTTCCGCGGAACTCCAGGGTGATGCCGGCGCAGGCAAAGGCCATCCGGGCAAAGTCCCGAACCGTTGTCGTCTTCCCCGTGGCGATGACCCAGTCTTCGGGTTCGTCGGCCTGCAGGATCATCCACATCATCCGGACGTAGTCCTTGGCGTGGCCCCAGTCCCGCTTGGCGTCGAGATTGCCAAGGTAGAGCTTGTCCTGAAGACCCAACGCAATCTTGGACGCGCCCCGGGTGATCTTTCGGGTGACGAAGGTCTCCCCTCGGACCGGGGACTCATGGTTGAAGAGGATCCCGTTGCAGGCGAACATCCCGTACGCTTCGCGGTAGTTGACGGTGATCCAGTAAGCGTACAACTTGGCCACGCCGTAGGGGCTGCGGGGATAGAAGGGTGTCAGTTCGTTTTGGGGGGTCTCCCGCGCTTTGCCGTAGAGTTCGCTGCTGCTGGCCTGGTAGATCCTCGTCTTCCTGGTCAGTCCCAGCAGTTTCACCGCCTCGAGAATCCGCAGCGTCCCGGTCCCGTCGGCGTTTGCGACGTACTCGGGCGTCTCGAAGCTGACTTGGACGTGGCTCATCGCGGCAAGGTTGTAGATCTCGTCGGGCTGCACCTCCTGGATGATCCGCGTCAGGTTCATGCTGTCAGTCATGTCGCCGTAGTGGAGGATGAAATCGCGGTTCTCGACATGGGGATCCTGGTACATGTGGTCGATCCGGTCGGTGTTGAACAGCGACGCGCGCCGCTTGATCCCGTGGACGATGTACCCCTTCTTCAGGAGAAACTCCGCGAGATAGCTGCCGTCCTGGCCTGTGATCCCGGTGATGAGCGCAACTTTAGCCATGGCCGTCCTTTTCAACGAATTTCACGAATCCACTCGGCAGGATTCCGTGTAGTGTCTCTCCAACACCGTTTGGAGCATGAACTCCGTGATTCGTGCTGCATTGTACGATGCGTGCGTGGGCTTGACCCGACGATGTTGTGGCCTGATCTGGTGATCGCAAGCGTCAATGCAACATTGGTTCGCCGGTCGTCCTCGTTTGGGGACGTCTCGACAGCCGTGTCCGCCGGAAGGCCCAAAATGAGCTTGAAATGCCCCCATTTCCGTTGGCATCGCGATTGCGATAGAGTCTGGCGTCGGGCACCAGACCAAGAGCTGGGCCGGCACCAGGAGAAGACCATGAACCGCACACTGACGCTCACCTCGGTCGTCATCGTCGCCGCCCTGAGCCTGCCGGCGCTGCCGGCCGGGGCCCAGGAGCGCCGTGGCGGAGGCAACTCGGGTGGAGGCGGGCGTGTCGCATCGGCCCCGCGCACGGGTGGTGGCGGCGGCGGCGGCCAGGCGAGGCCCAGTTCGCCGCGCGGCCCGTCCTCGGCGCCTGCCTACCGCGGCGCGCCGAGCGGGCGGTCGTCTCCGCGCGCCGCAGGCGCAACCGCGCTCGTCCGGCCCTCGCACCTACACGGCGCCGCAGCCGCTGCCGCGAACGGCCGGCCCCGGCACTTACGCGTCGCCCCAGGCGATCCCGCGCGGCGGCGGTCAGCGGTACGGGATGAATAACACGTACTCCCGGCCGAGCTACCGCGGCGGGTACAACCCGAGCCCGGCCCGTCCGTACTTCTCGCACACCTACGTGAGGCCGTATGGATGGAGGCCGTACTACCCGTACCACTTCGTCCGGCCGTACTACGTGTTCTCCCCGTGGCTGAGCCTCGGGTTCGGCGTCTGGTGCGGCTACCCGGTGCCTTACCCCTGGGTCTACCTGGGCGACTACCAGCCGACCGTGTTCGGCTACGACTCGGATGATTACCAGGTGGTCCCGGGAGCGACCGTTTACGGCGGCGTGAGCTTCGACATGCAGCCCTCCGACGCCAACCTGTTCGTGGACGGGCAATACGTCGGGGTGGTGGGGAGCTTCGGGCCGTCGAACGAGCCGCTGACGCTCGAGCCCGGCACGCACCGGATCGCCATCCAGCGCGAGGGCTTCCGGCCGCTCGAATGGGACGTGACCATCGAGGCCGGGCAGGTCATCCCGTATCGGGGCGAGCTGGAGAGACAGTAACGGATGACTGAGGCCGGCCAGGAGGCCGGCCCCACACATCAGAGAAAGCGCGAGAAAGCGAAGGGGCGGCCCGGATTGCCGCCCCTTCGCTTTGTACGCGGCAACCCTAAAGGGTCGCCCTACAACAGGTACGCCAAAGGGTCGCCCTACAACAGGCAACGCTGAAGGGTCGCCCTACAACAGGCAACGCTGAAGGGTCGCCCACAGGTGAGACCGGCACCACTCCTGGCGCGCCGGCGAGGCTCGACCATTGGTCTCGTCCGGGTACGACTCGACCGTGGCCTCGGATAAAACGACAGAAATTGGGCTGAAATCGTCCGGTTCGAGTTGGCATCGTGCTTGCGGCAATCACTGGTGTCGGGCACCAGAACGTGAGCTGGGCCGGCGCCAGGAGAAGCACATGAAACGCTCATCGACGTTCATCTCGACCGTCTTCGTTGCCGCGCTGAGCGTCGCGGTCGCCCCGGCCGCCGCGCAGAACCATCGGGGCGGCGGTTACGCGGGCGGCGGCGGGCGCGTCGCGTCGTCCCCCCGCGGGATGTCCGCGCAGCCCAGGTTCAGCTCGCCCCGAGGATCGTTCTCGTCGCCCTCGTTCCGCGGATCGGCAGGGGCGCGGTCCTTCTCGATGCCGCAGGCGCGGACGCGGTCGTTCTCGATGCCGCAGTCGCGGCCGCGAATGTCCAGCCCCCGCACCTTCGGGTCGCCGCAGGGGTTCTCGCGATCGTCCGGTCCTCGCACCTTCGTAGCGCCGCGGGCGCTGCCGGGAACGTCCGGTTCCCGCACCTTCGGGTCGCCGCAGGCGCTGCCGCGGAACGTCCGGTTCCCGCACCTTCGGGTCGCCGCAGGCGCTGCCGCGAACGTCCGGTTCCCGCACCTTCGGGTCGCCGCAGGCGCTGCCGCGAACGTCCGGTTCCCGGGCCTTCACCTCGCCGCAGGCCATCCCGCGCACCTATAACAACGGGACGTATCGGGGAGGCGGCCGGGCCGTGCCGAGGACGGATGGCGGAGCGCAGTACGGACTGAATAACCGCTGGGCGGAGCGCGGCGGCGGCCGCGGCTTCATCGCAGGCCCGGGCCGGATCCGCCCGTACTTCTCGCACGACTACATCAGGCCTTGGGGATGGAGGCCGTACTACCCGTTCCACTTCGTCCGGCCGTATTACGCGTTCTCGCCGTGGCTGGACATCGGGTTCGGGATCTGGTGCGGCTACCCGGTGCCGTACCCCTGGGTCTACCTTGGCGACTACCAGCCGACCGTGTTCGGCTACGACGCGGATGACTATCAGGCGGTGCCGGGGACGACGAGCTACGGCGGCGTGAGCTTCGACATCCAGCCGTCCGACGCCAACCTGTTCGTGGACGGGCAATACGTCGGGGTGGTGGGGAGCTTCGGGGCGTCGAACGAGCCGCTGACGCTCGAGCCCGGGACGCACCGGATCGCGGTCCAGCTCGAGGGCTACCGGCCGCTCGAGTGGGACGTGACGATCCAGGCCGGCGAGGTCATCCCGTATCGGGGCGTGCTGGAGAGACAGTAGGAGAGGTGGCCGGCCAGGAGGCCGGCCCCACCACCCGAGAAAGCGCAGGTACGACTTCGTAGGCCGGCCCTTCAGGGCCGGCGACGGGCAAGGCGGAAGACAGCGAAGGGGCGGCCCGGATTGCCGCTCCTTCGCGTTGTACGGCTCGTTGTGTCGGCAACCTCGAAGGGTCGGCCTACGAGGCAACCCTGAAGGGTCGCCCTACTCGAGTCCCAGCCGCTGGCGCTTCAGGTACAGACCCTTGCGCGACAGCCCCAGCATCTGCGCGGCGGTCTCGAGGCGGCCGCCGCACTGCGTCATCGCGTACCGGATCTGCGCGCGCTCGGCGTGCTCGATGAGCGCGGCGTGCGGCTGGTCGAGCCGCACGACGACCTCGACGGGCATCAGCGGGCCGCGGTCCACGGGCACCGTCCGCCGTCCGGCGGTGATGGCCGGGTCCAGGTGCTCGGGCATCAGCACGGCTCCGGCCTCGGACATCGCCGCCAGCCGCCGCATCTCGTTGGCGAGCTGCCTGACGTTGCCCGGCCAGCCGTAGAGGACCAGGTACTCCATCGTCTCTTCCGAGAGCCGGAGGCGCTCCTTGCCGAACTCCCGCGCCGCGCGGCCGAGGAAGTGCTCGGCCAGCGGCGGCACCTCCTCGCGCCGCTCCCTGAGCGGCGGCAGGTGGAAGGGGACGACGTTCAGCCGGTAGAAGAGGTCGGCGCGGAAGAGCCCCTCGGCCACGAGCCGATCGAGCTGGCGGTTGGTGGACGCGATGACGCGGACGTCCACCTTCTGCGGTTGCGACTCGCCGAGCGGCTGGACCTCGCCGGCCTCGAGGAAGCGGAGCAGCTTGGGCTGGACGTCGAGGCCGAGATCGCCGATCTCGTCGAGGTAGAGCGTGCCGCCCGCGGCCGCGCGGATCACGCCGGGCTGATCGGCGACGGCGCCGGTGAACGCCCCCTTGCGGTGGCCGAACAGGTGGCTGTCGGCCAGGTCCTTGGGCACCGCGGTGCAGTTGAACGCGACAAACGGCCGGCTCGCGCGCGCCGACGCGCCGTGGATGACGCGCGCCACCATCTCCTTGCCGGTCCCGGTCTCGCCGGTGAGGAGCACGGTGATCGACATCCCGGCCACCCGCCGCGCGCTCGCCACGATCGTCGTCATCTCGCTGCTGCAGAAGACGAGGTCCTCGGGCGGCTCGCCGGCGTCGATCGGCCAGAGGGCCACCCGCTCGCGCTCGTCGTTGCGCGCCTTGCGCTCGAAGCGCGCGGCCGACACCAGCCGCTCGATGGTCATCAGCGTGACCAGGCGGCCGGCCTCGGGCGGCACGGCCAGGGCCACCGCATACGCGCGATCCTGCCACGAGCCCAGCTCGATCAGGCGCGGCGGCGCGGCGATGAGGGCCGCGGTGTCCGACCAGGAGCAGCCGAACCAGGACAGCACCTCGGTCGGCCGCCCCTCGCGGGTGACGGCCAGGACGGCGCGCGACACGCAGCCGGTCTCGAGCAGCGCGTTCATCACTTCGTGCCCCACCACGGCCGGATAGGCCCCGGATTCGACGATGGCCGCGGCGCGCTCGAGCGTGGCGGCGGGGCGGTTGCCGCCAGGGGCGACGAGCGGCGTGCAGGTGTCGAGGCGGTAGACGACCTGGCCCGGGCGGGGCGGCAGCGCGTCGAGCGGGCCGGACGGCTCGGCTCCGGCGGCGGTCATGCCGAGCTCGCGGGCGAGCGCGACGGCGTGGGTGTCGGCGAGGTTCGCGAGCGCGGCGTCGTTGCCGACGCTGGCCAGGGCCTGCCCGCCGCGATCGAACCACGCCCGGCCGGCGTCGGTCGATCCATCCGCCCGCAGCGTCAGTCCGAGGACGCGGCCGAACTCGCCCAGCATGTCGATCGTGGACGACCAGACGCTGGTGTCGACTTCCGCCAGCGCGCGCGCCGCCTCGGCGGTCCGCCCCTGGCGGGTGAGCGCCTCGACCAGCAGCAGGGCGAGGCTGGAGGCGAGCAGCGGGTCGGCCAGCTCGCGCGCGCCGGCCAGGGCGCCGGTCAACAGGGTGACGGCCTCGTCGGTGCGGCACTGGCGGAGCAGGAGCCTGGCGCGGGTGAGCGACGTCCAGAGGCCGTAGGACCACGATCCCTTGGCGAGGTCGGGGGTCCACGCGCGCGCGCCGGCCAGGGCCCGCTCGGCCCCGGCGAGGTCGCCGCGGGCGAGATTGAGCTGGGCGACGCCGTCGGTGATGCCGGCCTGTATCATGCCGCCCGGCGGAGAGAGCCTGGCGGCGCGGGCGAAGAACCGCCCGGCGGTGGCGAAGCGGCCGCGGGCGAGCTCGACGTGGGCGAGGTTGGTGATGGCGGCGCGGCGCAGCGCCGCATGACCCGACATGGCCGACTCGCGCATGGCCTTCCGGGCCTCGGCTTCGGTGGTGTCCAGGTCGGAGAGGGAGAAGGAAATGCAGGAGGCGTTGACGGCGGCCATTGCTCCTAGCAGGTAGTGATGCACACTGCAGCGGAATGAACGTCCAATACGAGTGTGTCTCGCCGCGTTATCAGAAGAGCCCGCGTTGCCATTCCACGCAGCGCCAAAAGAGATGAAGCGCACAGGTAACGAGCGGGTCTGCGCGAGCCACACGGCGGTCGCACGGTCGGAACATAGGCGGCCGTCGCTTCAGGATCCTGGCCGTCAGCGATTGCCAGCAGCAGCCGGAGTTCGGCCAGACCTCGCTGCCGGTCGTCCTTCCCCTTCTGCGCCTCGTCCACCGCTTGGCGATACTCTTCAATCGCAGCGTCAGGCAAACCAGCGTTGCGGTAGACCTCTCCGATAGCTATATGGCATCGAGCGGCTAATGAGGAATCGAGAGGTCTCCTGTCGAGAACCGCCGAGCATGAGTTATCGCCTCCTCGTCCTGGCCGGTATACTGAGCGAGTTCCGCCCACAGCGTGTCTCTGGCAGCTTCCTCACTGCGAGGCACGTTCGTGCTGCGCCGAACCGCAGCGCAAGGCCTCCAGATAACGGCCAGCATCTACCAGTTCGTCGATCTTCGGCATCGGATGCTCCTATCGGATTTGCTGCTTCGATGGCACGCGCCAGCGACGACGACTGAAATGACCGAGAGCTAACTGAGGACGCTAAGGATCTTCATCGCCTCTACGGCAATCCTGATTCGCGGAGGCCGGCGCCCGACCGATGCGAGGAGATGATAGCGCGAACGGGCTGGCACAAAGAAAAAGGCCTGCGCGCGGTGCGCGCAGGCCCCAACGGTTCGCCAAGTCTGGAACAAGTCTCAGGACAGGTACCCGCGGCTCGGTCGCCCCAGACGATCCGTATCGCCCCACACGATGCGGTCGCCCCAGACGATCCGGTCACCCCAGACGATCCGGTCGCCCCACACGATGCGGTCGCCCCAGACGATCCGGTCGCCCCAGACGATCCGGTCACCCCAGACGATCCGGTCGCCCCACACGATCCGGTCACCCCACACGATCCGGTCGCCCCACACGATTCGGTCGCCCCAGACGATCCGGTCGCCCCAGACGATCCGGTCGCCCCACACGATCCGGTCGCCCCAGACGATCCGGTCGGCTGTCGTCTGTTCGCTCCCGACGTAGCGGTCGCCCCACACGATGCGGTCGCCCCAGACGATCCGGTCACCCCAGACGATCCGGTCGCCCTTCGCGATGTCGTCGCCCCACACGATGCGGTCGCCCCACACGATGCGGTCGCCCCAGACGATCCGGTCACCCCAGACGATCCGGTCGCCCCACACGATGCGGTCACCCCAGACGATCCGTGCAGCCTCGGTCGTCTCGTCCTCGCGCCAGAAGGAGAGGCCGCTCGGCGTCACCGTCTCGCCCGCGATCGTCACGTCGTCGTTCGTCTTCGGCCCGAGCACCGCGATCCGCACCGACGTGATCGCGTCCACGCTCCCCGCGCCGCAGCCCACCAGGCCGGCATCGGGCAGGAACGTCGCGCCCAGCTGCAGCGACGCCTTCACCTTCACCGGGTCCAGCCTCTGGTTCGCCTGCAGCACCAGCGCCGCGATGCCCGACACCACCGCGGCCGACATGCTCGAGCCGCTCATCTGCATGTAGGCCCGGTCGCCCGACCCGGCCATGTGCAGCGAGGGATACTGCGTGACGATCGCCGAGCCCGGCGCCTCGAGCGAGACGATCTTGTTGCCCGGCGCCACGACGTCCGGCTTCAGCGTGTAGTCGAACAGCGTCGGCCCGCGCGAGCTGTAGGTCGTCAGCACGTCGTCGGACCGGATGACCGTGCCCTTCGTGTTCAGCGCGCCCACCGTGATCGCGTACGGCGAGTTGCCCGGCGAGTCGATCCCGCCCAGCACCATCCGCCCGTCGTCGGTCTGGCCCACGTTGCCCGCCGCCGCCACCACCACCAGGCCGTGCGCCACCGCGCGCTGCACCGCCTGGCACAGCGGGTCGTCGTCGGCCGACTCGAACACCGGGTGGCCGAGCGAGAGGTTGAGGATCCGGATCGCGTACTTCCTCCGGTTCGCGATCGCCCAGTCGATGGCCGCGATGACGTTGCTCACCGTGCCCGAGCCGTCGGCGTCGAGCACCTTGAGGTTCACCAGGTTCGCGCCCGGCGCCACGCCGACGTAGTCGGCCGAGGTCCGGGTCCGCTGCGCCGCGATGATCCCCGCCACGTGCGTCCCGTGGCCGAACTGGTCATCGGCCGCGCCCCCGGGCTGCGTGAAGTCCACGCTGACCAGGATCCGGTCCCTGATGGCCGGCAGGTTCGCCACGCCCGAGTCGATGAGGGCGACGGTGATGCCGCTGCCGGTGAACTTCCTGAGGCCCGTGAAGCCGCCCCACACCTGGTCCGCGCCGATGGCCTCGTCGGTCGTCGCCAGCGAGCCGCGCACCGCGACGTCGCCCGACAGGTGGGCCACCGTCTCGTCCTGGCTGAGCGACTTGAGCGCGTCGGGGCTCACCTGGAGGACCGCGCCCTTCTCGAGCCGGCGCTTGATCGTGGCCCCGTAACGCGCGGCGAGCGCGTCGGTCTCGTCCCGGCTGCCCGCGACGATCACGTCCACCGACGCGACGTCACCGGCCGACAGGTGCCGTTCGAGGTCCGCGGACAACCGCGCCCGGTGACCGCCCGGGTCCGCCCACGCGGCGCCCGACAGCAGCACCAGCGCGGCCACCACCAACCCGATGAAAGCGCGACGACGGAACATGATTTCCTCCAGAGGAAAAACGGCAGAACGTTTACGCACCAAGGCTGTCGAAGACGTCGTAGGATTGCGCGGCCGCCGCCGGCCTCGCGACGAGCTGCGGCGAGCGACGCAGGGTGCTCATCGACGAGAGCAGCACGCGCTGCGACCCTCCCCGCGTCCGGATGGTCTGCAGTCGGCCCTGGTGGATCCAGTAATAGACCGTGCGCCTGGAGACGCCGAGCATCGCCACCGCCTGGTCGATCAACACACTGCGGCGCTGGACGCCCGAAAGCTGCCAGACCTGGCCGGATGTGTGTTCCTGGACCACCTGAACCTCCCGGCCGGTGCAATCGCAAGCGCCGGGCCATACGGACCAGGTGGGGGCCCCTCTGTCTAAGTGGTTGCATTGACGAGATTTGTTGCACTAGGATTTGGTCGCGGCGCGGGCGGGTTCCGGGGGCGTTCCGGCCAACAGGCTGGCCGGCTCTGCCGGCAGGTTGCACGGAAATATTCGGCCGCGGCGTCGCCGCCTGGGCGTGCAGAAATTGCCAACAAATCACGGGAGGTCGCCGGCCTCCTGGAGATCCGAGGCCGCTTCCCAGTCCTGTCGCCGACCGGCCAATGGATTGGCCTGGAGGGCAAGATGTTGACCGCTTCCAGACGATCGCCCCTGTGCCTTCGGAGAGCGGCTGCGCTACTGGTAGTGGTGACGGCCGCAGTGCTCGCGTTCGCGGCCTGCCGGTCCGGTGAGCAACGGGCGGCCGGCAAGCCGCCCGTGAAGGCCCTGGTGTCGAGCATCCGCGCCGAGCCGAGGACGTTCAACCGGTACGCCGGGCGCGACTCGGTGCTCGAGATCGTCGCGAGTCTGACGCAGGCCCGGCTGGTGCGCATCGACCGGCGCACGCAGGAGCTCGAGCCGTGGCTCGCCGAGTCGTGGACGACGTCGGCGGACGGCCTGGTCTACACGTTGAAGCTGCGGCAGGGGGTGAGCTTCTCGGACGGCGTCCCGTTCACCTCCGCCGACGTGGAGTTCGCCTTCCGGGCGATCTACGACGAGAAGACCGGCAGCGCGCTCGGCGAGTCGATGCGCGTCGGCGGCCAGCCGCTCGCCGTCAGCGCGCCCGACCCGATGACGGTGGTCATCCGCTTCCCGTCGCCGTTCGGCCCGGGCGTCCGGCTGCTCGACAACCTGGTGATCCTGCCGCGCCACAAGCTGGAGGCGGCGCTGAAGGCCGGCACGCTGGCCAAGGCGTGGGACGTGGCGACGCCGCCGTCCGAGATCGTCGGCCTCGGGCCGTTCGTGCTGGCGAGCTACCAGCCCGGGCAGCGGCTGGTCTTCGAGCGCAACCCGCGCTACTGGCGGACCGACGCGCGGGGCGGGCGGCTGCCGGCGCTCGATCGGCTGACGCTCGAGATCGTCCCCGACCAGAACGCGGAGATCCTGGCCCTCGAGAGCGGGCAGATCGATTTCACCCAGACGCAGGAGGTGCGGCCGGAGGACTACGCGACGCTCAAGCGCGCGGCGGGCCGGAAGAAGCTCTCGCTCGTCGATCTCGGCGTCGGCCTCGACGCCGATTCGTTCTGGCTGAACCTGCGCCCGAACCGGCCGTCGGTGGTTCGGCACCCGTGGCTGCTCCGGGCAGAGCTTCGGCGGGCGATCTCGCACGCGGTCGATCGCCGCGCGTTCGCCGAGACGGTGTTCCTCGGCGCGGCAGTCCCGGTGTACGGGCCGATCACGCCGGGCAACCAGCGATGGTACTCGCCGGACTTGCCGCGCTTCGATTACGATCCGGCTGCGGCGCGGCGGCTGCTCGCCGGCCTCGGCCTCAACGACCGGGACCGCGACGGCATGTTCCGCGATCGCACGGGCGCGCCGGCCGGGTTCACGATCGTGACCGCGAAAGGAAACACGACGCTCGAGCGCGGCGCGGGGTTCATCGCGCGGGAGCTGAGGAAGGTCGGGCTGGACGCGCAGGTGGCGGCGCTCGACGTCGGTGCCGTGATCGATCGGATCGAGCGGGGCGACTACGACGCGGTCTACTTCCGCTTCCTCACGACCGATCTCGACCCGGCGCTGAACATCGACCTGTGGCTCAGCTCGGGCAGCGCGCACGTCTGGAACCCGTCGCAGGCCAGGCCGGCGACCGAGTGGGAGCGGCAGATCGACGACCTGATGAAGCGGCAGGTGACGACGCTGGACCTGGCCGAGCGGAAGGCGCTGTTCGACCAGGTGCAGCGGATCGTGGCCGAGCAGTTGCCGATGATCCAGTTCGCCGCGCCGAAGATCACGCTGGCGATGAGCACGCGCGTGGCGGGCGCGACGCCGGCGCTGCTCCGGCCGGCGATCCTGTGGAACCCGGATACGTTGGGCGTGAAGTAGGCAGGGGCCGGTCGTGGTCAGTGGCCAGTTGCCAGTGGCCAGTGGTCAGTGGCCAGTTGCCAGTGGCCAGTCGGTCACGCGAGTCACGCCTGAAGGCCGTAAGCGTAAGCCGTAAGGCGTAGGCCGTAAGGCGTAAGGCGGTTGAGGGAGCAGACACCACTTGGCGCGTTATTTTGTCCGGCGCGTCGTCGCTGCGGTCGTGCTGGTGGCCGTCGTGTCGTCGGCCGCGCTGCTGCTGACGCGCCTCGCGCCGGGGGACTTCGCCTCGGAGCTGTTCGGCAGCGGCGCCAGCGCCGCGTCGATCGCCGCCGAGCGCGCCCGTTACGGCCTCGACCGGCCGTTGGCCTCGCAGTACCTGGACTGGATCGGCCGCGCGGCCCGGCTCGACTTCGGCGTCTCGCTCCTGTACCACCGGCCGGTCATCGAGATGGTGCGCCAGCGGGCGGCCAACACGGCCGTCCTCGCGCTCGCCGCGCTGCTGCTCGCCACGCTGCTCGGCCTGCCCGCCGGCATCGTCACCGGCAGCCGCCGGCGCAGCCTCCCGGCGTCCGCCATCCGCGGGGCGTCGATCGTCCTGCTCTCGCTGCCCTCGCTCATCACGTCGCTCGTCTTCGTGCTCGTCGCCGCGCGCACCGGGTGGCTGCCGACCGGCGGCATGCAGTCGGCGGGCGCCTGGGAGGGAGGCACGCTGGCCGGCCTGGCCGACCTGGCGTGGCACCTGCCGCTGCCCGCGCTGGCCATCGCGCTGCCGCTGGCGGCGACCATCGAGCGGGTGCAGTCGCAGTCGCTCGGCGCCGTGCTCAAGATGCCCTTCGCGCTGGCGGCGCTCGCGCGCGGCGTGCCGCGCGGCCGCCTCGTCTGGCGCGACGCCTGGCGGCCGGCGGTCGGGCCCGTGGCCGCCCTCTACGGCTTCATCCTGGGCAGCCTCCTCAGCGGCTCGTTCATCGTCGAGGTCGTGACGTCGTGGCCGGGTCTCGGCCGGCTGATGTACGACGCGCTCAGGGCGCGCGACCTGTTCCTCGTCGCGGGCTGCGCGGCCGCGGGATCGATCTTCCTGGCCGGGGGCAGCCTGATCTCCGACCTGGTCCAGGCGTGGGCCGACCCGCGGATCAGGCAGCGCGAGGACGAGCGCCGCACGGGAGCGGCCGCATGAGGACCGCGGCGGCCGTGGCGCTCGCGCTCGTCGCCCTGGCGGCGGCGGCCGCGCCGGTGCTCGCGCCGCACGACCCGGGCGAGACGTATCGCGCGTTCCTGTCCGCGCCGCCGATGAGGCCCCATGTCGTCGCGGCCGGCGGAGCGTGGCGGTCGCCCTACGTGCATCCGCTGAAGCTGGTCAGCCGGCTCGAGCAGCGCTACGAGGAGGACACGGGCCGGGAAGTTCCGCTGGCGTTCTTCTCCGGCGGCAAGCTGGTCCGGCTCGCCGACGAGCGGGACGGCCCGTGGCTGCCGCTCGGCGCCGACGCCGAGGGGCGCGACGTGCTCGCGCGGCTGCTGTTCGGCGCGCGCATCTCGCTCGGCGTGGCGCTGCTCGCGACGCTGGCGGCGCTGCTCATCGGCGCGGTGGCCGGCGGCCTGGCCGGGTACCTGGGCGGCCTGGCCGACGAGGCGATCAGCCGGCTGGCGGAGTTCGTGCTCGTGCTGCCCGCCATCTACGTGGTGCTCGCGCTGCGCTCCGCGCTGCCGCTGGTGCTGCCGTCGTGGGCGATCTTCTCGCTCATGGCGGGGATCTTCGCGCTGGTCGGCTGGCCGTGGGTGGCGAGGGCGGTGCGGAGCGTCGTGGCGACCGAGCGCACGCGCGACTACGCGTCGGCGGCCGAGTCGCTCGGGGCGGGGCCGGCCCGGGTGCTGCTCGTCCACCTGCTGCCCGCGAGCCGCGGCGTGATCGGGACGCAGGCCATCCTGCTGCTGCCGAGCTTCATCCTGGCGGAGGCCACGCTCTCCTACGTCGGCCTGGGGTTCCCGGACACGGTGCCGAGCTGGGGCTCGATGCTGCACCAGGCGAGCAACGTCAACGCCATCGCCGACTTTCCCTGGACGCTCGCGCCGGCGGCCGCGATCTTCGTGGTGACGCTGGCGGCGAACCTGCTCGTGGAGGAGACCGAGCAGGGCTGAAGCCCTGCTCCGACGGCTGAATCTGGGCGGACACTGCTCGTATGTCGGGCGACCCTTCAGGGTTGCCTCGGAGAATCGAAAAAGTCATGAACCTGCGCGGAATCTTCCCCCCGATTGCCACTCCCTTCAAAGACGACGAGGTCGATCTCGACGCGATGCGGACCAACGTCGCGAAGTGGATGAAGACCGGCCTGGCCGGCCTGCTCGTCCTCGGCTCGAACGGCGAGGCGCCGATGCTCGACGCCGACGAGTCGTTCCGCGTGGCGGCCGCCGCCCGCGAGGCGGTGCCGGCGGGCAAGACGATGATCGTCGGGGCCGGCGAGGAATCGACGCGCTCGACCATCGCCGCCGTGAAGCGCGCGGCCGCGGCCGGCGCGGACGTCGTCCTGGTGCGCACGCCCTGCTACTTCAAGAGCCAGATGACGACGGACCTGTTCGTCCGCCACTTCATCAGTGTCGCCGACGCGTCGCCGGTCCCGGTGCTGCCGTACAACGTGCCGGTCTTCACCGGCGTGAACATGGCGGCCGAGGCGGTCGCGAAGCTCTCGCTCCATCCCAACATCCCGGGCGTCAAGGACTCGAGCGGCAACCTCACGCAGATCGCGGACCTGGTCACCCTGTGCTCGCCGGGGTTCAGCGTGCTGGTCGGATCGGCCCCGACGCTCTACGCCAGCCTCTGCGTGGGCGCCGTCGGCGGCATCGTCGGCGCGGCGTGCGTGATCCCGGACCTGATGGTGCGGTTGTACGACCTCGCCGTGGCGGGCCGCCACGCCGAGGCGCTGGCGCTGCAGCGCCGGATCACGCCGCTCGCCAAGTCGGTGACGACGACCTACGGCGCGGCGGGGCTGAAGGCGGCGATGGAGATGGCGGGCTACGTCGGCGGCCTGCCCCGGCGGCCGCTCGCGCCGGCGACGCCGCAGATCGTCGAGACCATCCGCGGGCAGTTCGCGGCGCTCGGCGTCGTGGCGTAGGACAGCTCGGCCGCGGTATCCTCAGGACATATGATTTCACTGCCTTCATCCGAACGTCTTCTGCTCGGGCCCGGCCCGAGCATGATCTCTCCCCGCGTCATGCGCGCGCTCGGCGCGCCGGTGCTCGGCCACCTGGACCCCGACCTGCTGGCGATGATGGACGAGACGCGCGAGCAGTTGCGCCGGCTGTTCCGCGCGCCGGAGGGCTCGTTTGCCTTCGCCGTGTCGGGCACGGGCACCTCGGGACTCGAGACGGCGGTGGCCAACCTGGTGACCGACGGCACGCGCGTGCTGGCGGTGGTGACGGGCTACTTCGGCGACCGGCTCGCGCAGGTCTGCCAGCGCTACGGCGGGATCGTGACGCGTCTCGACGTCGAGTGGGGCCGCGCGGTGGACCCAGCGCGGGTCCGCGAGGCCCTCGCGCGCGGCGGGGCGGACGTCGTCTGCGTCGTGCACGCCGAGACGTCCACCGGCGTGCGCAACCCGGTGGCCGAGGTCGCGCGGGCGGCGCACGAGGCCGGCGCGATCGTGATCGTCGATGCGGTCACCTCGCTCGGCGGCCACCCGTTCGAGATGGGGCAGTGGGGGATCGACGCGGCGTATAGCTGCACGCAGAAGTGCGTCGGGGCGCCTTCGGGCCTGGCGCCGGTGGCCTTCGCGCCGTCGGCGCTCGCGCGCCGCGTGAAGTGCCGCAGCTTCTATCTCGACCTCGGCCTGCTCGAGGACTACTGGGTGCGGCGGAAGTACCACCACACGATCTCGGCGTCGCTGGTCTACGCGCTGCACGAAGCGCTCGCGGCCATCGAGGAGGAGGGGCTCGAGGCGCGCTGGGCGAGGCACGAGCGGCACCACCGCGCGCTCGCGGCCGGCCTCGCGGCGATGGGCCTCGGGCTGCTCCCGCCCGAGGGAGAGCGGCTCTGGACGCTGAACGCGGTGCGCGTGCCGGACGGGGTGGACGAAGCCGCGGCGCGCAAGGAGCTGCTCTCGCGCTTCAACATGGAGGTCGGCTCGGGGCTCGGGCCGCTCGCGGGCAGGATCTGGCGCGTCGGCCTGATGGGCCACAGCTCGTCTCCGCAGGCCATCCTGCTGTTGCTCGGCGCGCTCGAGTCGGTGCTTCGCCACCAGGGATACGCCGCGCCGGCCGGGGCCGGCACGGCGGCGGCCATCGAGGCCCTCCGCGGATAGCTGACGTGCGAATGCGGCTCCTCGCCCTCCTGCTCGCGGCCGCTTGCGTGCCGTCGTGCGCCCGGACCACGGCGACGACGACGCCGGGGAGCCAGCCCGTGCCGGCGCTGACGGCCGCGCAGGAAGCGCGGATCGGCGCGCTCGGCGATCGGCAGCTGCGGCGCGACGCCCGCCTGCCCGAAGACGGGGCGCTGCTGCGGGAGGCGCGCCAGGCCGGGACGCGGCTCTCCGACGCGTTCGGCCGCCCGGCGCCCGCCTGGCACATCACCGTGCTCGACGTCGCCGCGCCCAACGCCTTCGCCCTGCCGGGCGGCTACGTGTACCTGACCCGAGGGTTGTATCCCTATCTCTCGAGCCGCGACGAGCTCGCCGCCGTCCTGGCGCACGAGATGGCGCACGTCGTGCTGGGGGATGCGACGGCCGACTACGTCGCGGGCTCCGAGCCGCTGCCCGCCGACCTCGGCGTCTTCAGGCCGGTCGCGCGGCTGTTCGGCGGCCCGTTGTCGCCGGCCGTGCCGCGCGCGCTGTTCGCCAGCCACGACGCGGAGCGCGAGCGGGCCGTCAACGCGCGCGCCGCCGAGGCGCTCATCGCCGCGGGAATCGACCCGGCGTCGCTCAACGTCGTGCTCGAGACGCTCGACCGGCTCGAGCTGGACACCGACGAGGCGGGCGTGCCGACCTGGGGGATGACGCACGGTCGGGGAGTCCGCGTCGATCCGCTGTGGTTGGCCCGGGACCGGGCGGCCGGAGCCGGCGGGAAGTCCCAGCCCTCGGCCGGCGACTTCATCGACGGGCTGCGCGGCCTGCTGTTCGGCGACGATCCGCGCGCGGGCCTCGTGCGCGCCGACGAGTTCGTCATGCCGGACCGGCGGATCGCCCTCACGATTCCCGACCAGTGGGACGTCAGCAGCGACCGCACGCGGATGATCGCCGCGTCGCCCGGCCAGGACGCCTTCATCGTGCTCCAATGGGTGCCGCGGTCGCCGTTCCGCCTCGCGGCGAGCACCGCGACGGCACTCGCCGTGCGGGCCGGCTTCGGCCAGGCGGCGGGCGAGACGCTGACCATCAACGGGCTGGCCGCGACCGAGGTGACCGCCACGGGGACCGTGGAGGGACTGGGCGCGGCGCGCGCCCGGATCGCCTGCGTGCAGACGCCGGCCGGGCCGCTGGTCGTCGCGGGCGTGGCGGGGAAGGCGAAGTACGCGGAATTGGATCGCCGGTTCAGGGCCGCCATCGGGTCGGTGAGGGAGTTGACGCCCGAGAAAGCCAGCCTCGTCCGCCCGGAGCGGATCGACCTCGAAACGGCCGAGCCGGGCGACACCTGGGACGGGGTCGCCCGCAGGCACGGCGGCCTGGTCATGGGCAGCCTGCTCGCCCTCCTCAACCATGGCGCGGCGGACCGCCCGGTGCCGCCCGGGGCCAAGCTCAAGGTGGTCGTGGCGACGGAGAAGTGATCGTCGGACCCTACTGCTGACCTTGACACTCCGACGACGCGAACGTTATAGTCACGCCCGCTTTCTCGGTCCTTGTACATTGCGCCGCAAGCTCAGGGCGATCCGACTCGGCGGGCGGGGGGATGATCAACTACACGGAGCGCATCAGCGATCTGATGCGCGACATCGTGTCGCGCGTTCCGCGGCTTTCGCACATCGACGCTGACGATGTGCTCGTGTTCGCCCGGTCCGGCCGGCGCGGGGCCAACGGCGCGGTGGCCACCTGCCACTGCATCTCGATGCCGCCGAACGAGCCGGGCTACTACTTCTGGCGCGAGAGCGACAGCGGGCGCATGACCCGCTGCACGCCGTGGTTCGTGACGCGGTCGCCGCGGGTGACCGTCCGCGGCCGGAGCCTCAGCTACCTCATCTCGTTCGCGCTGCCGAGGTTCTGCGACCAGTCGCTCGCCGGGTCGAAGAAGGCGCGCTATTACGACGGGGCGCCGGAGTGGCTGGCCAAGCTCGACACGATCGTGCACGAGCTCTATCACATCGACCCGGGCCTCAAGGGGATCCGTCGCGTCCAGCGGCGCGACGGCTGCGCCGCGTCGATGTCGCACGGCCACGCGTTCCTCGAGCAGGTGGCGGACCTGGTGAGGGAGTACCTGGCGACCGGGCCGGACCCGTCGAGCTACGAGTTCCTGCGCTACGACTTCGCCGGCCTCGAGGCGCGGTTCGGGGGCGTCGTCGGCACCACGTTCCGGACATTCCCGTCCTTCCCGCAGCGTTACAACGAGCCGCTGCCGGCCGAGGCGGCGCCGACGCTGCCGGATGCCGTGCGCGTCGAGCCGCTCGGCGTGACGGCCAAGCCCACCGAGTACACCGAGGACGACCTGCGCGTGCGGCAGTTCGGCGATCGGCGGGTCTAAAGACCCGCCCTACACCCGCTCCTGTCTTGGTGTAGGCCGGCCCTTTAGGGCCGGCGATCTTCATTCCTGGATGAACCGTCGCGCTTCGACCAAGCGTGTCCGCCAGTAGTCGAGGTCCAGCGACTCTTCGCGCACGCGGCCGTGGGAGCTGGGCGCGTGGACGAAGGTGCCGGGGCTGACGGCGATGCCGACGTGCGAGATGGTGCGGCCGTCGATCGCGAAGAAGATCACGTCGCCGGGCCGGATGCGGTCGCGCTCGACCCGCTCACCGATCGCGGCCAGGTCGCGCACGTTGCGCGGCACGGTGATGCCGAACTCGGCGAAGACGTAGCGCACGAACCCGCTGCAATCGAATCCCTCCGGAGTGGTGCCGCCGTTGAGATACGGGACGCCGATGAGCGCCCGCGCCGCGCCCGCCAGTTCCTGGCCCTTCGCCGGCGGCTCGGGCGGCGGCGCGAGCTCCGGCCGAACGCGCGGCGAGCACGCGGCGGCGAGAGACACGACCAGCGCAACCAGCAGGATCCGGCGCACGATCTCCCCTATCGGCGCGGGGCCCGGCAGCCAACAGGACGAGCATGGTAAGCCGTTGACTGTTCACGAGTTACCCCAAGCCCCCGGTTGACAGCCCGGATTCCCCTCGGTCACAATACGTCGCAGTATGCAGCACACGCTGCTTCTCAACGCTTCCTACGAGCCGCTGAAGGTCGTGCCGTGGCGGAAAGCGGTGACCCTGTGGTGCCAGGGGAAGGTTGAAGTCATCTCGGTGTACGACCGCGAGATCCGATCGGTCTCGATCAGCTTCAAGCTGCCGTCGGTCATCCGCCTGCTGCGCTACGTGCGCATGAAGCGGCGGTTCGATTACGTCCCCTTCAACCGGGCCAACATCTACGCGCGCGACAATTACTCGTGCCAGTACTGCGGCGACACGCTGCCCGCGTCGGAGTTGACGTTCGACCACGTCATCCCGGTGGCGCAGGGCGGCCTCAAGGACTGGGAGAACATCGTCACCTGCTGCGTGAACTGCAATCGGCGCAAGGGAGGCCAGACGCCCGACCAGGCGGGGATGCGGCTGGTGCGCCGGCCCGAGCGGCCGCATTCGGCCCCGGCGATTCGCATCACGATCGGCCTGCGCAACGCGCCCGACAGCTGGCGCGACTACCTCTACTGGAACGTGGAGCTGGACGACACGTAGCGGGCTGACGCCTGTCGGCTCTTGGCTCCAGGCTCTTGGCGGTTTCCGGCTCCAGGCCCGTCGCTGCACACTGCCCAGGGCCGAGAGCCCAGAGCCGAGAGCCCAGAGCCGAGAGCCTCCGTGATCGGCTATCCTGCTGGTAGATGACTCCCACTCGCCGGGTGACCGGACGCGTCGTGCCCGCGCGGGCGACTCCGGGAGGACGTGTCGCGATCGAGGCCGGCGCGCGGCCCTTCATCGTCGATCCGCTCCCTCCGGTGCGCTTCGGCGCCGAGGAGGCGCGAGTCGTCGCCGCCTCGCCGCGCCGACTCGTGGCCCTGGTGCCGTCGTCGGCGCCGGGCGGATCGACTCCGGTCCTCGTCGGCGACAGCGACGAGCCGGCGGGCGTCGTCGAGATCGGCGCGTTGCTCTCCGCCGAGCTGCACCAGGTCGACAGCCCGACGTTCGATGGCGAGGGGAGCCTCTACGCGACCAACAGCGGGTCGCGCGGCCAGAAGGTGCCGGTGTCGGTCTTCCGCGTGCGCCCGGACGGCACGCGCGAGCCGGTCGCCACGGGCATCGTCAACGCCACGTCGCTCGCGTTCGATCCGTTCGGCGAACTGTGCGTGACGAGCCGGTTCGACGGCGCGGTCTACCGGGTGAAGCGCGACGGCACGATCGAGAAAGCGGCGTCGGAGCTGGGCGTCGCGTGCGGCCTCGCCTTCACTCCGGACGGGACGATGTACGTGGGCGACCGGACGGGGACGCTGTTCCGGGTGAACGCGGCCGGGCGCATCATCCCGTACGCCCAGCTTCCGCCGAGCATCGCCGCCTTTCACGTCGCGATCGGTCCCGACGAGTCGGTCTTCGTCAGCGGGCCGACGCTCTCGAGCCGCGACCCGGTCTTCCGTGTCGACCGGCGGGGCGAGGTCACCGTCTTCGCCGACGGGTTCGGACGCCCGCAGGGGATGGCGGTGGACGGGAGCGGGACGCTCCACGTCGCCGAGGCGCTGGCGGGGGCGAGCGGCATCTACCGGGTCCGCGCAGGCGAGCCGCGCGAGCTGGTCGTCGCCGGCGACGGCTTGATCGGCCTCGCGTTCCACAAGGAGCGCGGCGTCGCCGTCGCGTCGGGTGACGCGGTCTACCTGTTCCCGCACTGGTGAGGGGGCGGGATTCTGGACAGGACCCCCACGACACGATAGAGTGCCCGCTTGCGCGCCTGCGCGCACGCCACGCCGGCAGGATGCCGGCCATCGGAGGTCGTTCTGCAACTCTTCCAGCGCAAGCCCATCAAGGATCTGCTCGTCGAGGGGGACCGTCCCGACGCGCTCAAGCGCGTGCTCGGGGCCGGCGACCTGATCATGCTCGCCATCGGCGCCGTCATCGGCGCCGGGATCTTCGGGGCGATCGGCACGGCGGCGGCCGGCCAGATCGGCCCGAACGGCGAAATCATCCGGACCGGCGCCGGGCCGGCCCTGGTGCTCTCGTTCCTCCTGCTCGGCGGCGCGTGCGCGCTGGCGGCGCTGTGCTACGCGGAGCTGGCGGCGATGATCCCGCAGGCCGGGAGCGCGTACGCGTATTCCTACGCGACGCTCGGCGAGCTGGTGGCCTGGATCATCGGCTGGGACCTGATCCTCGAGTACGCGGTGGGCAACGTCGCGGTGGCCATCTCGTGGGGCGACTACTTCACCACGCTGCTGCGCGGATTCAACCTCGTCCTGCCGCAGTGGCTGACGACCGGGTACCGGACCGCGCTGCTCAGCAGCGACCCGGCCGTCCACGGCCTGCTGCAGTCGGCCCCGAGGATCGTCGGCATCCCGATCCTCGTCAACGTGCCGGCGTTCGGGATCGTCATGGCGATCACGTGGCTGCTCCTGCGCGGCGCGCGCGAGAGCACGACGGCCAACAACATCATGGTGGGGATCAAGCTGGCGGTGCTGGCGCTCTTCGTCGGCGTCGGCGCCTTCCACATCAACACCGCCAACTACCACCCGTTCGCGCCGAACGGGTTCACCGGCATCCACCAGGGGGCGGCGATCGTCTTCTTCGCCTACATCGGCTTCGACGCGATCTCGACGGCGGCCGAGGAGACGAAGAACCCGCAGCGCAACCTGCCGATCGGCATCCTGGGCGGTCTCGCGATCTGCACGGTGATCTACGTCATCATCGGCTTCGTGCTGACGGGCATGGTGCCGTACAAGCAGCTCGCGGTGGCCGACCCGCTGGCCCGGGCGCTCGAACTCTCGGGATTGACGACGGTGGGCTGGCTCGTGGCGCTCGGCGCCACCATCTCGATGGCGGCGGTGCTGCTGGTGTTCCAGTACGGCCAGCCGCGGATCTTCTTCTCGATGGCGCGGGACGGCCTGCTCCCGAAGTGGGCCGCGAAGGTGCACCCGGTGCACCGCACGCCGTACATGACGACGCTGCTCACCGGGGTCGTCGTGGCGCTCGCCTCGTTGATCGGCGACGCCGCCGAGACGTACGACCTGACGAACATCGGCACGCTGTTCGCGTTCGTGCTGGTGTGCACCGGCGTGCTGGTGCTTCGCTACAAGGAGCCCGACCGGCCGCGGCCGTTCCGGGTGCCGTTTGTCTGGCCGGTGACGATGCTCGGCGCCGCGGCGTGCCTGTTCATCATGAAGGGGCTGCCGAGGTCCGCGTGGGAACGGTTCGGCATCTGGCTCGCGATCGGGCTGGTGCTGTATTTCTGCTACGGGATCAGACACAGCAAGTTGCGGGTAGGCAAGAAGTAGGAAGTAGGCAGGACGAAGTAGGAAGTAGGAAGTACGAAGTACGAAGTATGCGTAAGGCGTAAGCCGGCAGGCGCTGTGTGGCGCGAGCCTCCTGGCTCGCGTATCCGGCCGGCCAGGAGGCCGGCCCCACACATTGAGCCGAAAGCCGAAAGCCGAAAGCCGAGAGCCGAAGGAGATTCCAATGACCTACTACGGTTCCGCCGAACTGGCCCGGAGTTTCCGGACCGTTCGCGGCAATCTCGTCAGGACGGCGGAGGAGATTCCCGAAGACCAGTACGATTTCCGGCCGGTGCCCGAGGCGCGGAGCGTGAAGGAGATCCTCGCGCACATCGCGGCGACGTCGCAGCGCAACTACCAGGGTCACGCCGTGCGCCAGGTCACGACGTTTGTCGGCGTCGACTTCGCGGCGATGATGCGGGAGCTGGCGGAGCGGTCGCAGCAGCTCGTGAAGCTGTCGAAGGCCGAGCTGCTCGGCCTGCTGCGCGAGGACGGCGAGAAGTGGGGGGCGTTCCTGGACCGGGTGACCGAGGAGCAGCTGTCGGTCGTCGTGCCGTTCTCGCCTCCAGCGGTGCCGCCCGCCAAGAGCCGGTTCGAGATGCTCCTCAGCGTGAAGGAGCACGAGATGCACCACCGCGCGCAGTTGATGGTCTACCAGCGGCTGCTCGGCCTGGTGCCGCACCTGACGCGCGAGCGGATGGCGCGCTTCGCGCAAGCCAGAACGTAGCTGGCTTCGGGCTCCAGGCCTCAGGCTTCAGGCCGTATCACGTTGGTCACGCGTGACTCGGCCCGAAGCCCGTCGCCTGTAGCCAGTAGCCTGCCGCCCCTACTCCTGTCTCCAGATGAGATCCGCGAGCGGCTTGCGGGGCCTGTCCTCGGGGGCCTCGTCGGCCGCGTAGCCGAGCGGCGTGAAGGCCAGCGGCTCCATCCCGTCCGGGAGATCGAACACCTTGCGGGCGACGATCGGGTCGAACGCCGCGACCCAGCAGGTGCCGAGGCCGAGGGCGGCCGCCGCCAGGATCAGGTGGTCCATCGCGATGGTGGCGTCCACGTCCGCGTAGTTCTTGCCGTCGCGGCGGACCCACGCCTCGCCGGGCACCGCGCAGATCCCGATCACGAGCGGGGCCTGGCAGAACCAGTCCCGGTGGTAGAGGCTCGCGAGATCGTCCTCGCAGCCGCGGGTCTCGCGCACCACCAGCCGGAACGGCTGCATGTTGGCCGCCGTCGGCGCTAGCTGCGCGGCGCGGAGCACCCGCCTCAGCTTGTCTTCCTCCACCGGCCGGCTCGAGTACGCGCGAACGCTGTACCGGGCCTCGATCAGTTCGAAATAGTCCACAGCGCCTCCAGGGTTCTGGTCCAGTCAGACACCGTACATGCTTGGCGCGAGGGGGTCAAGCGCCAGCGACGCGCCACCCGCCCGACCACCCAACTCGGCGGTTGACGGCTGGGCTGCCTCAGGGCTACGATTCGGCACCTCGTATTCCCGCGTTGAACGGCAAAATCCTGCTCTTTCCAGCAGGTCGGTAGATGGCTCGAACCCGGGAGGGACCATGAAGCTCAGATATGGCCTGTGGGTGGCGGTGTGGCTCGCGCTGTGGCCGGCTTGCGCCTTCGCCCAGCAGACCGGCACTATCAGCGGCAAGGTCGTCGGTTCCGACGGCCTGGTCCTGCCTGGCGTCACCGTCGAGGCCCGTTCGACGGTGCTGCCGACGCCTCGCGTGACGGTCACCGGCGGCACGGGTGATTACCGCCTGCCCGCGCTTCAGCCGGGCCCGTACACGCTGACGTTCACGCTGTCCGGCATGGGCTCGGTCACCAAGGAGGCCGAGGTCAAGCTCCAGCAGGAGACCTGGGTCAACGTCACCATGAGCGTCCAGGGCGTGACCGAGACGGTGAACGTGACGGCGCCGATCATCCCGCTCATCGAGAAGGACTCGACCGCGCTCAAGAGCGGCGTCAGCAGCCAGACGATCGATTCGCTGCCGGTCGGCCAGCAGTACCGCGACCTGGTGAAGCTGATCCCCGGCGTGCAGTACACCGAGGACAGCGTGCGCGGCCCGAGCGCGGGCGGCAGCGGCCAGGACAACGTCTACAAGTTCGACGGCGTCAACGTCACGCTGCCGCTGTTCGGCACATTGTCGGCCGAACCTGCCTCGCCCGACATCGCCGAGGTGACCACCGTCAAGGGCGGCGCCAAGGCGGTGGACTTCGATCGCGCGGGCGGCTTCAGCATCGACTCGATCAGCAAGTCCGGGACGTCGAAGTACGCGGGGTCGGTCCAGTACCAGTACCAGGCGGCCTCTACGGTGGCCGGTCTTCAGAACGGCGGCGTGTCGTCTTACGCGCAGAACCAGGGGTGGCTCACGGCCAACATCGGCGGTCCCGTGATCCCGAAAAAGGCGTACTTCTACGCCTCCTACTACCGGCCGACGGTCAGCCGCTCGAACGCGGCGAACCTGTACGGCGCGCTCCCGGGCTACCAGAGCACGCGGAACGAAGGATTCGGCAAACTGACGCTGACGCCTGTCAGCTCGGTGCTCGTCAACGTGAGCTGGCGGCAGTCGCACCGGCTCAGCACGGGTGACACCTTCGGCTCCACCACGGCGGGGACGGCGGGGAGCGGCGCCGAGGCCTGGCAGCGGATTGGGATCGTCGAGGCGTCGTGGGTCATCAACTCCAACAGCTTCGCGACCTTCAAGTACACGCACTTCGCGAACCCGACCCGGAGCCGGCCCGACCATGTGGCGGATGTGACCATCAGCACCACCCCCGGCACGCATCTCGACATTACCCACCTCGACCAGATCGGCCAGCTCCAGGTACCGGCGCCGGTTGCGGGCGCCGACGCCTATAACCTCTTCATCGCGCCGCTCGTCACCCAGTACGGCTATCTGTCGAACGGGGTGCCGACCGGAGGCGGGTACGTCGGCTACGGCACGCTGTTCGACAACGACAGCTTCTACCGCGACCAGGCGCAGGTGGCCTACAACGTCTCGTTCGGCACCAAGGCCCGCCACGACATCCACGCCGGGTTCCAGTGGTACGTGGATTCGGAGGACCTGCTGCGCACCTCGAACGGGTGGGGCTTCATCACCGTTCCGGGGGGCCGGCTGCCGAGCGTGTCCACGTGCGGCAGCGCGAGCTGCGCGCCGGCCTACTACCTCGCGCAGTTCCAGCAGCAATCGCTCGGGACCGTGCCGACGATTCACTCGGAGTACCGCTCGATCAACGCCGAGTTCAACGACACGATCACCGTCAAGAACGTGGCGGTCAATCTCGGCGTGCTGGTGAGCCGTGACCGGATGTACGGCCAGGGGCTGGGCGAGGCGAACACGCTCTCCGGGTACGTGGCCTCGGCGGGCAACAAGTACCTGGAGTACCAGATTCCGTTCAAGGGCACGATCCAGCCGCGGCTCGGCCTGACGTGGGCGTACAACGGCCGCGACACGATCTATGCGAGCTACGCGCGCTACGTTCCGGCCTCGAGCTCTCTGCCGCGCGCGTCGTCGTGGGCCCGCAACCTGGCGGCTACGATCAACGCCTACTTCGACGTCAACGGCAACCTGCAGGGCGTCGCACCGTTCGCCTCGTCCACCGGCAAGCTGTACGTGCCCGACATGACGCCGCGCAGAACGGACGAGATTCTGATCGGGAGCAACAGGCAGTTCTCGCACGGGGTCACGGCGCGGTTCTACTACCGCTACCGCATGGGCGCGCATTTCTGGGAGGACACGAACAACAACGCGCGGATCGCGTATGCGCCGCCGCCGGCGCTGCTCATCCCTCAGGCGTACTACATTCCGAACCTGGGGGCCCAGCTGGCGCAAATCGGCACGGGCGGCAGCCAGAACAGCTACGTCATCGCCGAGCTCGACGGCGCCTACACCAGGTATCACGAGGCGACGGTCGAGCTCGAGTGGCGGACGCGGAAGTCGTACCTGCGGGCGTCCTACGCCTGGACGCGCTACCGCGGCAACTTCGACCAGGACAACACGTCGACGTCCAATGACTTCAATACCTTCATCGGATCGTCGAACATCGGCGACGGCGCCGGGCGCCAGCTGTGGAACTTCAAGGACGGCACGCTCAAGGGCGACAAGCCGGTGATGCTCAAGATGTACGGCTACTACATGCTGCCGTGGAACGCGACGGCTGGAGCGTATGCGATCGTCCAGTCGGGGCAGCCGTGGGAGATGTGGAGCTACGAGCCCTACATCGCGCTGACGACGAGCACGAGCGACACGGACCGCTACGCCGAGCCGGCCGGCAGCCGGCGGACGCCGATGCACGCGCAGCTCGACCTGAACTACACGCAGAACTTCAGGTTCATGAAGCGCTACAACTTCCAGCTCACGATGGATGTCTACAACGTCACCAACAGCCAGACCGGCTACAACTACATGCCGAGCTTCCACAGCCCGCTGTTCGGCCAGCCGCAGTCGTGGTACGCGCCGCGGAGGCTGCAGGTGGCGGCGAGGTTCGAGTTCTAAGACAGGGATCAGGAATCGGAAGTCGGGGATCAGGGACGACTCTCGACACGTAGGTCGACCCACCAACGATTCGCCTCGTAGGGCGACCCTTTAGGGTTGCCTGATAGTGAGAGGGCCCGGTGGCGAAGGCTGCCGGGCCTTTTTTTCGTCTATCGGCCTGCCGGCTGCTGCTGGAACAGGCGCTCCCGCTCGATGAGCGCCCTGGTCGTCCGGTCCGCGTGCTGCCGGGCGCGCTCGATGCGGGCCGCGCGGTCGGGCTCGTCCAGGAGCACGCTCACCTGCGCGCGCTTGAAGAGGACCATCGGGTACTCGGGATGGGAGACCGGCACGCGGTCGAACGCGTCGCGGGCCTCGGCGAAGCGCCGGGCGTCGAGGTAGAGCAGGCCGAGCTCGAAGTCGTAGCCGAACCCGCGGGCGCCCATCGCCCGCGCCCGCTCGAACGACTCGATCGCGTCCGGCGTCCTCCCGAGCCCCATCTGCAGCTCACCGAGTCGCCGAGAGTTCGTCGCGCGTCGGCGCCCGCAGCGCGTAGATCTTCTGGCGGAGCGCGACGGCGTCCTCCATGCGCCCCTGCCGCTGGCGGATGACGCGACAGCGCCTCGAGGGCCGGCAGGCGTTCCGGGAAATCGGCCAGCACCCGCTCGAGCATCGGCGCGGCCTCGGGCCACTGCTTGCCGCGCGCGTAATGAAGCGCCAGGTAGACGCGGACATCCGGCGAGGCCGGCGCCACCTCGGCCGCCTTCCGGAAATACTCCAGGGCCTTCGCGTCGTGCCCGAGCGAGGAGTGCGCGGTGGCGAGCCTGAGGACGGCGTCGAGGTTGTACGGATCGGCGGCGATCAGCCGCTCGAGGACCGGGATGACCCTGGCGTAGTCGCCCGCGACAAACAGGCCGGACGCCCGTTCGATGAGTGCGAAAAGCCCGGTCATGTCCGCCGGGCGCGGAGCGTTCTTCCGGACCTGCGGCGCCGCGGTCGCGCTGACGTAGCCCAGGCTGGCGAGCGCCTTGCGCGCGCTCTCGTCGAGGTTGTCGGGTGGACGCGCGACCCCTGGCGACGGCACCGGGTAGTCGCTCAGGGCGTTGGGCACAGGCGGTCGAGTGCGCTCGTCGGCCGCGAGGTCGCGCGACTCGGCGGGGTCGGCCACGACGTCGTAGATCTCCACGCGCCCCGCCAGGATCGACTTCTGGTGGCCGCTGACGGCCATCACCTGCGGCTGCCACCCGTACTCGAGGAACGGCTTCATCGCCTCGCCCATCACGACCTCTGTCGCCGCGCGCCGCAGGCTGAGCGGCTCGGCCGCGCCGGAGAAATCGAGGAGCGTGTGGAAGACGCGGCGCGTGCTGACCGGGCTGTCGTTCACGCCCGCGGCCACGCCCGGCCCCACCACCACCAGCGGCACGCGCATCGTCGACTGGTAGAGGAGATTGCCGTGCAGCGCCTCGCCGTGGTCGCCGAGCCCCTCGCCGTGATCGCCCACCACCACGATCGCCGCCGGCCCGGCCACCGAGCGCTCGAAGGCCGCCACCAGGCGGCCGAGCTGATCGTCCATCGCGGCCACTTCACCGAGGTACGGCTTACCGCGAAACCGGCTGAGGAACGGCTCGGGTGGCGTGTACGGGTAGTGCGGGTCGAAGTAGTGAACCCAGAGGAACAGCGGTTGGGACGACGGCCGCGCCAGGTACGAGAGCGCGGCGTCGGTGGTCACCCGCGCCGTGCGCTCGACGGCGCCGGCCGGCCGCGCGTCGTCGTAGAGGTCGAATCCCCGTGCCAGGCCGAACTGCCGGGCCAGGATGAACGACGAGACGAAGGCCGCCGTCCGGTACCCCTCCTGGCGAAGCCGCTCCGCCACGACCGGCTCGGCCGGCGAGAGGAAACGGCCGTTCTCGTGAACGGCGTGCGCCGCCGGGTAGACGCCGGTGAGCATCGACGTGTGCGACGGCAGCGTTTCGGGCACCGTCGCGTACGCCTGGCGGAAACGCATGCCGCGCGCGGCGAGCGCGTTGAAGCCGGGCGTCTCGATCCCGACCGCGTCGGGGCCGATCGCGTCCGCGCGCGTGGTGTCGAGCGTGACGAGGAGGATCGAAGGAACCTGAGCCGGCGGCGCCGGCCGGACCGCCTTCTGCTTGTCGCTCGGACCGCAGGCGGCGAGGAGCGCGAGCGCGAGCAAGAGGAATGCGCGACTGATTCTGACCGCCACGCGCCCGATCATACAACGGCGGTCCAACGCCGGGTCTAAAGACCCGGCCTACGTGCGGTCGGCGACACCCGCAGGACCGTGCGTAGGGCGACCCTTTAGGGTTGCCGCCGGATTCAGCCCGCCAGTTCCTCGTAGGCGGCCGAGAGCACTCGCGCGATGAGCGGGCCGTGGTCGGGGAACCCCTTTAGCGGGTCGGTGATCTTGACGATCGTTTCCTTCGTCTTGCCGGCCTTGATCTCGCCTCGCACGAACTCCAGCAACGCCGTGAGGTAGTCGCGCATGTAGAGCAGGTCGGCGCCGCTCCCGGTCGGCTGGAACTTCGGGCCGGCGTGGCCGAAGATGAAGACGGTGTCCTTCGGGTGGTCGGCCACCACCGCCTCGAGCGACTTGATCCAGTTGGCAATCGACGCGCCGGACGGCTTGTCGATGTACGGGTGGCTCCGGTTGAACACCAGGTCGCCCATGTGCACGACGCCCGATGTCTCGAACGTCACGACGCTGTCGCCGCTGGTGTGCGCCGGGCCGTAGTACTTCAGCGCCAGGACTTCGCCGCCGACCGGTTCGCGCCACGCCTTGTCGTAGGTGGTGTCGGCCACGACCTGCTCGGCCGGGGGCGGCGCGCCGGGCCTGGCGCCGGCCGCCGCGCGGGCCGCCGCCTCGATCTGCAGCCGCGGCTCGTTGACCTGCGCGACGATCTTGCGCGCGACCGGCCTGAACACGGCGTTGCCCGCCGTGTGATCGCCGTGGTGATGGGTGTTGACCAGGAAATCGATCGGGCGCGAGAGCCGGACCGCTGGTTGAGGCCGTCCAGGCAGATCTTCGCCGTGTCCGGGAACTGCGCGTCCACCACCACCACGCTCGTCTTGTCGACGTGCCACCCGATGGTGCCGCCGCGCCCGGTGAAGCAGCCGACCGTGCCCCGCAGGTTGACGAACGCGGTGGCGGGCGGCGCCTGGGGCGCCGAGGCCAGCAGGCTCCGCAGGTCCACGGCCGACACGGCCGCGGCCAGTGACGACGTCGCGAGGAACTGACGGCGGCTCAGCGACATGGCAGGACAGCTCCTTGATCTTGCGGGCCTCAGGCTACGGGCCTCAGGCTACGGGCTTCAGGCTACGGGCCTCAGGCTACGGGCTTCAGGCTGCGGGCGACGTCACGCGTGAGACCGCCCGGAGACTGAGGCCTGAAGCCCGGGGCCCGCGGCCCGCGTGTGACGGAAACGTGGGCGTATTGTACCATTCAGGGCGCCCTCGGCTATTGAGAGTCCGCCCATGCTGCTCAGGCGTGTTGACGTTGCCGACTTCCGGGGCCTTCGCGCGGCCTCGGTCGACTTCAATCCGACGACGGTGCTCATCGGTGAGAACAGCGCCGGCAAGTCGACGCTGCTCGACGCCATCGCCATCTGCTGCAGCGGCCGCGACGACCGCGTCAGGCTCGAGATGCGCGATTTCCGCCAGGACGGCGACGAGCCGCCGTCCGAGACGCTGCGCCTCACGCTGACGTTCGAGGAGACCGGGGAGGAGTGGCAGCAGCCGGTGTGGGAGCCGTTCCGTCCCTTCATCCGGGTCGGCCCGGAGGGACGACGGACGATCCGGCTCGGCGTGGTCGGGACGCGCGACCCGCGCGCCAACGCGGTGGGCGCGCGCTGGTCGTTCGCCGGCGATGACGACACGCGGCCGCAACCGCCGGGCCTGCTGGCCGAGTGGCGCCGCCTCAGCCCGATCCTCCGACTGCGCGCCAATCGGTACGTCGAACAGGACCCGCGCGGCGAGGCGAGCGAGCCGACGGCGGGCGACGGCGGCCCCGGCCCGTCGGACGACCCGGTGGTGCTTCAACTGGAGCGCCAGATCCGGCTCGTCTACGACCGGCTGACCGGCGCGTCCGACATCCAGGAGGGCGAGCTGCACCGGGGCCTGGAGGCGGCCGAGGAATACCTGGCGGGCCACATCCCGTACCGTCGCACGCCGCCGCCGCTGCCGCCGCTGATGGCCGAGCTCGCCGAGACGCCGATCCATCGCGGCCGGCGTGACGAGACGCTGCTCTCCACGATCAAGCAGGGCACCGGCGCGAGGGGCGTCGCGCTGGTCGGCCTCATCGGCGCCGTGCTCGAGGCGCGCCAGCGCCACGCGTTCGCCGCCGACGCGCAGCCGCTGCTGATGCTCGAGGACGTCGAGTCGCACCTGCACCCGACGACGATGTCGGCCATGTGGGAACTGGTGGAGCGGCTGCCCGCCCAGAAGATCGTCACGACCAACTCCGGCGACCTGCTCGCCGCGGTCCCCCTGCGCGCGATCCGGCGCCTGGTGACCGACCCGCGGGGGACGCGCGCGTACCGGATCGACAGCGCCCGGTACTCGATCGACGACCTGCGGCACATCGGCTACCACGTGCGTCTGAACCGGGCCGGCGCCCTGTTTGCGAGGTGCTGGCTCTTCGTCGAGGGAGAGACCGAGGCGTGGCTGCTGCCCGAGCTGGCGCAGTTGTGCGGCTACGACTTCCCGACCGCGGGCATCCGCTGCGTCGAGTTCGCGCAGAGCGGCCTCAGGTCGCTGCTGCGCCTGGCCAACGACCTCGGGATCGAGTGGCACCTGCTGACCGACGGCGACGAGGCGGGGCGCGCCTACATCGCGACCGCGCGGGCGTTCCTCAAGGGGCGGTCCATGGAGGATCGCGTGACGTTGCTCGAGGAAGCCGACATCGAGCACTGCCTGTACTACAACGGCTACTCGGCCTTGTACCAGCGATTCGCGGGCGTCGCCGCGGCGGGGCCGCACGGGCGCCGGATGCGCGAGAAGGCGACGAGCATCATCACGCGGGCCATTCACGCGCGGTCGAAGCCGGGGCTCGCGCTGGCCGTGCTCGAGATGGCGAACGAGCCGGGATCGCCGGGCGTGCCGCGGCAGCTCCGAACGGTGATCGAGACGGTGGTGCGGCTGGCGCGGCCGCAGGACACCAGTCCGACGGCAACACCGTAGTTTCCAGTTGTCGGTTGCCAGTGGCTAGTCGAGTCTGCGTGACAGACTGACCACTGACCACTGACCACTACACGATGTCAGTGTCGTTCGTGCCTCAGCACGCCCGCCACGTAGACCTGCTTGATCGACGACCGGCCGGCGCGGTGGAGGATCCGCGAGAGGAGATCTTCGCTCGACTGGGCCGTGGGCGCGCCGTCCGGGACGATCTGGCGCGCGTCGAGGACCAGGAAGTCGGCCGCCTTCCCCTTCTCGAGGCTCCCCACGTCGTCGAACCCGAGCGCGCGCGCGCCGCCGAGCGTGGCCGCCCGCAGCAGATCCGCCGGGCTCGGCGCGCGCCCGCCGAGCAGGTGCACGGTCCACGACATGCGCGCGGTCCTGAAGATCGACAGGTCGGGGCCCGCGCCGACGTCCGAGCCGAGGCTGACCCTGGCCACCTGGGCGCGCTGCCAGTTCATCACCCCGCTGCCGAGAAAGACGTTCGACGTCGGGCAGTGCGCCACGGCGCACGGGGCCAGGCGCCGCCACTCGCGGGGCGTCAGCCAGATGGCGTGCGCGAAGAGGCTGCGCGGCGTGACGAGGCCGGCCTCCTCATAGACGTCGAGATACTCCTGCCCGAACTGCTCGCGCACCGCCTGGCACTCGGCCTGCTGCTCGGCGAGATGCGTCTGGATCGGGAGGTTCTTCTCGCCGGCGAGGGCGCCGCAGCCTTCGAGCAATTCGCGCGTGCAGGAGAGCGCGAAGCGCGGCGTGACCGCGAACCGGAGCCTCGGCCGGTCGAGCTGCGAGAGGTCCCGGGCCTCGTCCAGCACGCGCCGCGTCGTCACGCGGCGGTAGGCGCCGACGTCCATGAGCGGCGGGCCGATCCAGGCGTGGATGCCGACCTCCTCGGCCGCCTCGAAGCAGGCGGCCACCGAGTCGGGCCACGCCGAGGTGTAGAGGCCGGCGGTCGTCGTCCCCTGCGCCAGCATCTCGCGCATGAAGGCGCGCGAGAGCGCCAGCGCGCGCTCGCCGCGGAACCGGCGCTCGAGCGGGAAGGTCCACTTGCGCAGCCACTCGAGCAGGCTGTCCGGGTGCACGCCGCAGATCGGCAGTTGCGGCACGTGCGCGTGGGTGTCGACCAGGCCGGGGAAGAGGAGGTGCGGCCGGAGATCGACGACGTGCCGTGGCGCCGCCAGGCGCCGGCCCGCGGACTTCCACGGGCCGGCGTGCACGACGCGGCCCAGGTGGACGTCGAGCCGGCCGTCGGTCCAGTCGGCCCACCCGGAGGTGCCGAGGGGAGTTAACACGTGCCCTCGGTAGGTCACGGCGGCTCTCGGCTCTCGGCTCTCGGCTTTCGGCCGTGAGGCTGTCAGGCGTCGGAAGCTCATGCGGTTTCGGTCCAGAACTGGCGGACGAGATTGCCCGCCACGCGGCGGCGATACCCGGCCGTCGAGCGGAGGTCGTCGATCGGCGCGACCTCGGCGTCGAGGGCCGCCACCGCGTCGTCGATCGTGCCGCCCGAGGCCAGAACCTCCTCGGTCCTCGGCACCCGCACGACCGTCGGGGCGAGGCTGCCGAACGCGATGCGCGGGCGCGGCGCCCGCACCGCCGCGATGACGACCTTCGAGATCGTCTGCGCGGCGCGCGCGCCGACCTTGCGGAACCACTGGCGGCCCTCGACCGGCGGCACCTCGATGGCGACGATCAGCTCGTCGGGGCGCATCACGGTCCGGCGGTAGCCGGTGTAGAAGCCGCCGAAGGGGACGCGGCGCACGCCCGCGGCGCTCCTGAGCACGACCACCGCGTCGGTGGCGGCGAGCACCGGCAGGCTGTCGCCAGCCGGGGACCCGTTGGCGAGGTTGCCGCCGATCGTCGCCCGGTTCTGGATCTGCACGGCGCCCACTTCGCGGGCCGCCATGACGAGCGACGGGAGATGGCGGGCGAGCAGGGCCGAGCGCGCGATCTCGCCGAACGTCGCGAGCGCGCCGATCGAGACGATGCCATCCCGGCGCGCGATGCCGCGGAGCGCGTCGAGGGGCAGGAGGTTCAGATAGCGCGTGCCGGGCGGCGTGCCGGCGTTGAGCGCGACGAAGACGTCGGTGCCGCCGGCCAGGGGGACGAGGGGCTGCGAGTCGCGCATCAGGGCGAGCGCGTGGGGCAGCGACCGCGGCTCGATCAGCTCGAACGTCGAGACCGATGTTCTCATCTCGCCGCCTTCCGCGCGTTCCTCTTCCGTGTCTGAGCCCTGAGCCCTGGGCCTTGAGCCCTGGGCCTCTTGGCTTGAGCCTTAAGTCTTGAGCCCTGAGCCTTCTGCACCGCCCTGTAAATCCCCATGTAGCCCGTGCAGCGGCAGAGGTTGCCGGCGAGGCCGGCGCGCACCTGGTCGAGCGTCGCGTGCGGCGGCAGCGCCGCCGCGGCCATGACCATCCCCGGCGTGCAGAAGCCGCACTGCGTGCCCCCCTCGGCGACGAAGGCGTCCTGCAGCGGGTGACGCCCGCGCAGCCCCTCGATCGTCTTCACCGACCGGCCGCGGACCTGGCCGAAGGCGACGAGGCAGGCGTTGACGGCCTGGCCGTCGAGCAGCACCGTGCAGGCGCCGCACTCGCCCTCGCCGCACCCTTCCTTCGTGCCGGTGAGGCCGCAGTCCTCGCGCAGGACGTCGAGCAGCCGCTTCATGGCCGGCGCCCGGACGTCGACCTGTTTGCCGTTGAGCCGGAACCTCACGAGCTTCTCCCCTAATTGGATCGGGACGAATTTCAAAATCTGCCATGAGCTGGCAGAAACTGAAATTCGTCCCGATCCAATTATTTCGCGTGGCGCACGGGCGCCGCGTCCATGATCCGCTCCGGCGTGAGCGGCAGCGCCCGCACGTCGAACCCCAGGTGGCGCACGGCGTTCGCGATGGCCGGCGCGACGCCGTCGAACGGCAGCTCGCCCAGCCCCTTGGCGCCGAACGGGCCGTGCCGGTAGGGACGCTCCTGGATCACCACGTCGATCCTCGGCGTGTCCATCGTCGTCGGCGCGGCGTAGTCGGTGAGCTGCGCGTTGGCCATGCGGCCGTCGCGCATCACCACCTCTTCGAGCAGCGCGTAGCCGACGCCCTGCGCCGTGCCTCCCTCGATCTGGCCCGCCGCCAGCATCGGGTTGAGCGCCTTGCCGATCTCCTGCACCGCCGTGATGTGCACCGGGCGGATCTCGTAAGTGACCGGGTCGAACTCCACCTCGGCCACGTCGCAGGCCCACGCGTAGGTGCCGTAGGCGTCGCCGGTGTAGGTCTCCTCGTCGAAGGTGGCGGCCGTCGGCGGCTCGTACTGCCTGGTGATCACCATCGGCCCGTGGCGCTTGAGGTATTCGCGCGGCGTCAGGCGGCCCAGCGTCTTCTTCATCTCGGCGGCACACCGCTCGAGCAGGCCGCCCACGACCATCGACGTGCGCGAGGCCACCGTGGGCCCGCTGTCGGGCACCGCCGCCGTGTCCACGCGGGCGACCTCGACGGTGTCGTAGGGCACGCCGAGCGTCTCGGCCACGATCTGCGCGTGCACCGTGCGCGAGCCCTGGCCGATGTCGGCGCTCGCCACGAGGATCCGCGCGCCGCGCTCGGTCAGCTCGAGCGACGCCTTCGAGGCGAGCCTGACTTCGCCCGACCCGGTGAAGCCGGCGCCGTGGAAGAACAGCGCGAGGCCGAGGCCGCGCCGGGTTCCGCGCATCTGGCGCCGCCGCCGCTTGAAATCGGTGCGCGTCACCGCCTCGCGGAGCACGGCGAGCGCGCTCGTGTCGCGGCCGAGCACCTGGCCGGTGGCGGTGGTGTCGCCGGCGCGGAGCGCGTTGATTTCGCGGAGCCGGACCGGGTCCATCCCGAGCCGCTCGGCGACGCGCTCCATGTGCACCTCGGCGGCGAACTGCGTCTGCGGCGCGCCGAAGCCGCGGAACGCGCCGTTGGGCGGCGTGTTGGTCATCACGACGCGGCCGTTCACGCGCACGTTGTCGCAGCGGTAGGGCCCGGTGGCGTGGATGACGCCCCGGCTGAGGACGACCGGGCTCAGCGTCATGTAGGCGCCGCCGTCGAGGACGACGTCGATGTCGACGGCGGTGAGCCGGCCGTCGCGCGTCACCCCGGTCCGCGTCCGGACGACGCCCGGGTGCCGCTTGGTCGTCGCCTCCATGTCCTCGGCGCGGTCGTAGATCAGCTTGACCGGGCGAGCGGACTTCAGCGCGAGGAGGCACGCGTGCGCCGCGACGATCGACGGGTACTCCTCCTTGCCGCCGAACCCGCCGCCGGTCTCGGCCTGCACCACGCGGACGCGCTCGGCCGTCAGGCCGAGCAGGATCCGGAGCGCCTTCTGGACGTAATACGGGCACTGGAGCGACCCGTAGACGGTGACCCCCCCGTCCCCCGGAACGGCGATCACGCCGTTGGTCTCGATGTAGACGTGCTCCTGGTGGCCGACACGGTACTCGCCCTCCACGATCTCGTCGGCGCGCGCGAATCCGGCCTCGAGATCGCCCTTGCGAATCGCGATCTTCTTGAAGACCCTGGGTGACCGCAGCGGGTCGAACACCGGCTCGGACGGCTCGTACTGGATGTCCACCTCGGCGGCGATCAGCCGATCGCGGTCCTCGTGGGCGAGCAGGAGGATCGGCTCGGCGTAATGCCGCACGACGCGTTCGGCCAGGCAGGGCTGATCGTCGGCGATGAGCGCCACGATGTTCCGTCCGGGGACGCCGCGGTAGTCCACGACGGTGAACCCGGACGGGTCCGAGAGCAGGCTGACCGACCTGATGCGGCCGCACGGGATCGTCGATCGGATCGTCCGGCCGTGGAGCATGCCCGGGAAGGCCAGATCGTCGATGTATTTCGCCGCCCCGGTGACCTTGTCTCTCCCGTCACGGCGTGGAAGGCTGCGACCGACGGTCGGCATAGGAAGGCTCAAGGCTCAGGGCTTAGGGCTCAAGGCTCACGGCTCAAGGCTCAAGTTAAGAGGCTCATGGCTCAAGACTCAGGGCTCAAGACTCAGAACTTACAACCCGAATGGTGAGCGTTTCAGGAACTCGCCGCGGCCGGGCGCGGCGAGGAAGCGCCCGCGCTCGACGATCACGTCGCCCCGCGCCATCACCACCTCGACGGCGCCCGAGAGCGTGCGACCTTCGTAGAGATTGTAGTCCACCCGCATGTGGTGTGTCGCCGCGGATACACGCGTCGCGCCGGCCTGGTCGAAGACGACCAGGTCGGCGTCGGCGCCGACGGCGATGGCGCCCTTCCGCGGAGCGAGACCGAAGATCCTCGCCGGCGCGGCCGCGGTGACCTCGACGAACCGCTCCAGCGAAATCCGGCCGGCCGCGACGCCGGCATCGTAGAGCAGCGGCAGGCGGTGCTCGATGCCGGGCGCGCCGTTCGGGATCTTCGAGAAATCGTCCCGGCCGCGCGCCTTGTCGCGGAGCAGGAACGGGCAGTGGTCGGTGGCCACCACCTGCAAGTCGCCCCGCGAGAGGCCCGCCCACAGCGCCTCCTGCGAGTGGCGGGCTCGCAGCGGCGGGCTGATGACCGCACGCGCGCCGTCGAACGGATCGCCCCCCGGCGCGGCGTCGTCCGCCGACAGGAGCAGATACTGCGGGCAGGTCTCGGCCAGGACCCGGTTGGAGCCCTCCCGCGCCTCCGACACTTCGTGCAGGGCTTCCGCGCTCGAGAGGTGAACGATGTAGAGCGGCGCGCCGGCCAGCCGGGCGAGAGCGATCCCGCGGTGGACGGCCTCGGCTTCGAGGATCGGAGGCCTGGTGAGCGTGTGGTAGCGCGCGGCGGTGTCGCCGGCCGCGAGTGCGTCGCGGACCAGCACGTCGATGACCGGCCCGTTCTCGGCGTGGAGGCACACCAGGCCGCCGCAGGCCGTCGTGCGGCGCAGCACGCGGAAGATCTCGCCGTCGTCCAGCATCAGGCGGCCGGGGTACGCCATGAAGAGCTTGAACGACGGCACGCCGGCGGCCACCATCGCGTCGATCTCCGCCTCGACCTCCGGGCGCAGATCGGCGACGCACATGTGGAAGCCGAAGTCGACCACCGCGCGTCCGACGGCGAGGTCCATCCAGGTGTCGAGCGCTTCGGCGAGCGACCCGCCCCGCGCCTGCGTCGCGTAGTCGATGACGGTCGTCGTTCCGCCGCACGCGGCCGCGATCGTCCCGCTCTCGAAGTCGTCGGCGGTGCGGAGATCGCCGAGCGGCATGTCGAGGTGGGTGTGCACGTCGATGCCGCCCGGCAGCAGCAGCCGGCCCGTCGCGTCGATGACCCGGTCGGCGGCTTCCTGCAGCCCCGGGCCGATTGCCGCAACCCGGCCGCCATCGACCAGGACGTCGGCCTGCCGCCGGCCGTCGGCGTTGACGATCGTGCCGTGGCGGATGAGAGTGCGCATGGACGAGAGGATTATACTGACGCAGGTAGATCTTGCGATCTGGCGATCTGGGAATCTTGCGATCTGGCCGGCGGGCGAGCCGGCGAACCCGGGACTGGGACCGTCGAGATGCTAGTCGAGTTCACGCTGAACGGGAACCGGGTGCGGGTCGATCCGAGACCCGACGAGACGCTGCTCGAGACGCTGCGCGAGCGCTGCGGCATCAGGTCGCTCAAGGACGGCTGCTCGCCGCAGGGGCAGTGCGGCTGCTGCCTGGCGCTCATCGACGGACAGGCGAAGGTGACCTGCGCCATGACGAGCGCGTCGGCGGCCGGGCGCACGGTGCTGACGCTCGAGGGGCTGCCCGAGCGCCGACCGCCACCTGTTCTCTCGCGCATTCGCGGCCGCCGCCGGCGTCCAGTGCGGTTTCTGCATCCCGGGGATCGCCCTCCGCGCCAAGTACTTCCTCGACCGGAACCCGAACCCGACGCGGGCCGAGATCGCCCGCGCGATCGACGTGCACCTCTGCCGCTGCACGGGCTACAAGAAGATCGTCGACGCCATCGAGTTGATGGCCCGGGGGCGCCGCGGCGAACCGGTGCCCGACCCGGTGGACGACGGGGGCGTCGGCGCGCGGCTGGCGCGCTACGACGCGGTGCGCGCCGCGCTCGGCGAGCGGCCGTACGTGAACGACCTCGACCGGCCAGGGCTGCTGCACGGCGCGCTGGTGCTGTCGGCGCACGCGCGGGCCTGCGTCCGCCGGATCGACACCTCGCGGGCGCTCGCGCATCCCGGCGTGGCGGCCGTCGTGACGGCGGCCGACGTGCCCGGCGAGCGCTGGTACGGCCTCATCGAGCAGGACTGGCCGGGGCTGGTGGCCGAGGGGGAAGAAGTCCGCTGTGTCGGCGACGTGCTCGCGGCCGTGGCGGCCTGCGATCGCCACACGGCGCGCGCCGCCGCGGCGCTGGTGGACGTCGAGTACGAGGTGCGGCCGGCGGTGCTCGATCCCGACGCGGCGCTGGCGCCCGGCGCGCCGCGCGTGAACCCGCGGCACGAGAACCTGCTGTCCCGCTCCTCGATCCGCCGCGGGGACGCCGACGCCGCCCTGGCCGGGAGCGCGCACGTCGTCTCGGGCACCTGGCAGACGCAGCGCATCGAGCACCTCTATCTCGAGCCCGAGAGCGCGCTGGCCGAGCCGCGCGAGGGCGGCGGCTTGCGCCTGTTCACGCAGGGGCAGGGGATCTTCGACGACCGGCGGCAGGTGGCGGCGTTCCTCGGTCTCGCCGAGGACGACGTGTTCGTCGAGCTGGTGCCCAACGGCGGCGCGTTCGGCGGCAAGGAAGACATGTCGGTGCAGGCGCAGACGGCCCTGCTCGCCCAGGTGACCGGGCGGCCGGTCAAGCTCACGCTCAGCCGCGAGGAATCGATCCGCCTGCACCCCAAGCGCCACCCGATCCGGATGGCCTACACCGTCGGTTGCGACCGCGACGGGCGCCTCACCGCCGTCAGGGCGCGAATGATCGGCGACTCCGGCGCCTACGCGTCGGTCGGCGCCAAGGTGCTCGAGCGCGCGGCCGGCCACGCCTGCGGCCCCTACCGCGTGCCCAGCCTCGACATCGAGGCGCTCGCCGTGTACACCAACAACCCGCCGTGCGGCGCGATGCGCGGCTTCGGCGCCAACCAGGCGCACTTCGCCATCGAGGGCTGCATGGACCAGCTGGCGAAGGAGGCCGGCCTCGACCCGTGGGAGATCCGGTGGCGCAACGCGCTCGAGGTCGGCGACGTCTTCTCGACCGGGCAGGTGCTCGAGAAGTCGGTCGGGATCAAGAAGACGCTCGCGGCCGTGAAACCGCACTACGACCGCGCCAGGGCCGAGGGGCGCGCGGTGGGCATCGCCTGCGGCCTCAAGAACTGCGGCATCGGGAACGGCGCCAGGGAATGGGGCAAGGCGCGGCTGGTGGTGGAGGGGGACGGCACGGTGTCGGCCTACAACGGCTACACCGAGATGGGACAGGGGCTGCTCACCGTCATCGTCCAGTTCGCCGCGGAGGTGACGGGACTCGCGGCCTCGTGCTTCCGGCCGAAGGTGGACTCCACCTACCAGCTCGCGTGCGGCCAGACCACCGGGTCGCGCGCCACCCTGTTCGCGGGCCGCGCGGTGGTCAGCGCGGCGGGGAAGCTGCGCGCCGATCTCGACGCCGGCCTCACGCTGGCCGAGCTGGCCGGCCGCGTCTACGCGGGCGACGTGCTCGTGGACGACACGACGGAACTCGGCGCCGACGTGCCGAAGGTGAAGACGCACACGACGTTCGGCTACGCCACGCAGGTCTGCATCCTCGACGGGGAGGGACGGGTGGCGCGGATCGTCGCCGCGCACGACGTCGGCCGCGCGGTCAACCCGGCGCTGTGCGAGGGACAGATCGAGGGCGCCATTCACATGGGCCTCGGCTACGCGCTCACCGAGGAGTTGGCGTGCCAGAACGGCATGCCGGCGACTTTCAAGCTGCGCGAGCTCGGCGTGCTGCGGGCGCGCGACATGCCCGAGGTGGAGGTGCTGCTGGTCGAGGACCCGGAGCCCGAAGGGCCGTTCGGCGCCAAGGGGGTCGGCGAGATCGGCCTCGTGCCCACGGCCGCCGCGGTGGCCGGCGCGCTCGAGGCGTTCGACGGCGTCCGGCGCCGCACGCTGCCGATGCGGGACTCGCCGGCGGCAAGGCACATGAGTGTGGGACGGAAGTGCTGAGTAGTTGCCAGTTGCCAGTTGCCAGTGGCCAGTGTGTCACACGTGACAGACTGACCACTGGCAACTGGCCACTGATCACTTCGATGTTCATTAACGCGCATACACATCTCTACAGCGGCCTCGCGCCGTTCGGGATGCCGGCGCCGGCCGACCCGCCGCGGAGCTTCATCCAGGTCCTGGAGCGGATCTGGTGGCGGCTCGACCGCGCGCTGGACGAGCCGGCGCTCGGGGCCTCGGCGCGGCACTACGTGGCCCACGCCCGGCTGGACGGCACGGCGGCGCTGGTGGATCATCACGAGTCGCCGCGGTTCATCGACGGGTCGCTCGACGTGCTGGCGGACGCGTGCGAGGCGTTCGGGATGCCGGCCGTCCTCTGCTACGGCGCGACCGAGCGCAACGGGGGGCGTGACGAGGCGCGCCGCGGCCTCGACGAGTGCCGGCGCTTCATCCGCGCGAACCGCCGGCCGCAGATCGTCGGCGTGGTCGGGCTGCACGCGTCGTTCACGGTCTCCGACGAGACGATCCGTGAGGCCGGCGCCCTGTGCCGCGAGCTGGGCACCGTGCTGCACATCCACATGGCCGAGGACCTGGCGGATGTTGACGACGCCCGGCGGCGTGGCTATGCGGGGCCGCTGCAGCGGCTGGTCGCGCTCGACGCGCTGCCCGCCGGATCGATCCTGGCCCACGGCGTCCATCTGGCCCCGGACGAGGTGAAGATGGCGTCGGACCGCGGCTGCTGGTTCGTCCAGAATCCGCGGTCGAATCGGCAGAACGGGGTAGGCTATCCCGGCGGGCTCGCCGCGGGCGCGCGCGTCGCGCTCGGCACCGACGGGTTCGCGTCGAACATGCGCGACGAAGAACGGGCGCTCCTCGAGTCGTCGGCCGAGGCCGGCGAGTCGTTCGGCGTCGTCGCGGGGCGGCTGTCCGCCGGATGGCGGATGGCAGAGGAACGGTTGGGCGTGACGCGCCCGGCGATCGAGGCGGCGGCGGGCCTCATGCCGTCGGACGCGGCCGTCGACGCCGCTGACGCCGCGGCGCGCGACCAGGCCGCCCGGCTCTGGGCGCGCTGGTAGCGGCGAAGGGAGTCTGTCGCACTCATGAAACGACTTGGCATCGAGACACACGTCGTGGACCGTCGCGTCTACGACAATTCCGTGACGCGGTTTCGCGAGGCGGGTATCGCGCTGCCGACGCTGGCCCAGCTGTCGGCCCCGACGACGATCCCGGCGGCCGTGCACGAACGCCTCGCGTCGATCGACCCGGACGCGCCGCACCCGCTCAACCTGTTCCGCGTGCACTGGTTCAACGGCCGAGACCGCCGCCACCTCGTGCCCACCCCCGACCACGTCGTTTTGCCGCCCGCGCTCACCGGCGTCGCTTCGCCGATCGTGGTCGCCCTGGGCAACCGCTTCCCGATGATCCGCGCGCACAAGGTGCTGGCCGCCTACGGCTGCCTCGCGCCCCGCGTCATCACGGGGCAGTTCGACCCCACGGCTCACAAGGCGATCTGGCCCTCGACGGGGAACTACTGCCGCGGTGGCGTCGCCATTTCGCGAATCATGGGCTGCCATGGCGTGGCGATCCTGCCCGAGGGGATGAGCCAGGAGCGGTTCCGCTGGCTCGAGGCGTGGGTCACCGACCCGGCCGACATCATCCGCACGGCGGGATCGGAGAGCAACGTCAAGGAGATCTACGACGCGTGCGCGGTGCTCGAGCGCGACCCGCAGAACATCATCTTCAACCAGTTCTGCGAGTTCGGGAACTACCTGGCGCACTATCTCTGCACCGGGCGCGCGCTCGAACGGATCGTGGAATCGATCGACCCGGCGGGGAAGCGAAAGGTCCAGGCGTTTGTCTCGGCCACCGGCTCGGGCGGCACGCTCGGCGCGGGCGACTATCTCAAGGAGCGCTTCGGCGCCCGCATCGTCGCCGTCGAGGCGCTCGAGTGCCCGACGCTGCTCTACAACGGGTTCGGCGAGCACAACATCCAGGGGATCGGCGACAAGCACGTGCCGTTCATCCACAACGTGATGAACACGGACCTGGTTGTCGGCGTCTCTGACGCGTCGACCGACACGCTCGACGTGCTGTTCAACACCGACGTGGGGCGGGAGTACCTCGTGTCGCGCCGCGGCGTGCCGGCGGCGCTGGCAGCGGCGCTCGACTCGTTCGGCCTGTCGAGCGTCTGCAACGTGCTCGCGGCGATCAAGACGGCGAAGTACTACGGGTTCGGCCCGGACGACCTCGTGCTGACCGTCGCCACCGACGGCGCGGAGATGTACCGCAGCGAGCGCGAGAAGTCGCTCGCCCGCTACTTCGGGGGCGCCTTCGACGCCGTGCGCGCCGGCGAGGTCTTTGGGCAGCACCTGCTCGGCGCGGCCACCGACCACGTGCTCGAGCTGTCGGCAGTCGACCGGGCCCGGGTCTTCAACCTGGGCTACTACACCTGGGTCGAGCAGCAGGGCGTGACCGTGCCCGAGTTCACGGCGCGCCGGCAAGGGTCGTTCTGGCGCGGCCTGCACGACATCCTGCCGGTGTGGGACGCGATGATCGACGAGTTCAACGGGCGCACGGGACTCGCATGCTGACCGTCGAGTGCGCCGGGTGCGGGGCCCGGATGGCGGCCACCGGCGCGGTGCCGTTCGCCTGCCCGAACGCCCGGGCCGGCGACGACATCGATCACGTGATCCGCCGGGTCGGACCGGCCGCGGCGACATGGCCGGCGACCGGCGACGCCAATCCCTTCATCCGCTATCGATCGCTGCTGGCGTCGCACGCGCTCGCCCTCGGGCGCGGGGTTGACGACGAGGCGTTCGTGGAACTGGCGCGCCGGTTCGATGCCGCGGTCGCCGCCGTCGACGGCCGTGGATTCCGCGTGACGCCGTTCGGCCCGTCGCCGGCGCTGGCCGCGCGCGTGGGCCTCGCCGGCGGCGAGATCTGGGCCAAGGACGAGACCGGCAACGTGGCCGGCTCGCACAAGGCCCGGCACCTGATGGGGCTGATGCTCTGCCTGCTCGTGCGCGAGGCGGGCGGCGGTGAAGGCGAACGCCGCAGCCGGCTCGCGATTGCCAGTTGCGGCAACGCCGCCCTCGCGGCGGCCGTCGTCGCGCGGGCCGCAGGCTGGCCGCTCGACGTCTTCGTGCCGCCGTCGGCCGCTCCCTCGGTTCTGGACCGCCTGGAACGCCTGTCGGCCACGATCCATTCCTGCCCCAGAGTCGAAGGCGTGCCGGGCGACCCGTGCTACGCCGCCTTCCGCCGGGCCGTGGCTGGCGGGGCGGTCCCGTTCTGCTGCCAGGGCAGCGACAACGGCCTGACCATCGACGGCGGAAAGACGCTGGCATGGGAGATGGTCTCCGCGCTCGGCGAAGCGTCCGGGACCAGCGGCGGCGGCGACCGGGAAATCGACGCGACGTTCGTGCAGGTCGGCGGCGGCGCCCTCGCCAGCGCGGTCGCTCAGGGGTTCGGCGACGCGCTGGCCTGCGGCGCGATCGGGCGCGTGCCCCGCCTCTACACCGTGCAGACGCGCGGCGCCTTTCCTCTCAAGCGGGCGTACGACGCGGTGGCCGAGCGAATCCTCAGACGTGTGCCCTCCGTCGTCGAGCAGGGCTTCATGCCGGCGTCCGACCTGGAACGCGCGGCACTCATCGCTGACTGCCCCGGGATCATCGACGACGAACTCACGTATGCGCGCCGCCACCGATCGGCCTTCATGAAGCCGTGGGAGACGCCGCCGCAGAGCGTGGCCCACGGCATCCTCGACGACGAGACGTACGACTGGGCGGCCGTCGTCGAGGCGATGTTGAAGACCGGAGGCTGGCCGCTCGTCGTCGGCGAGGACCTCCTGCTCCAGGCCAACGCCACGGCCCGCGAGACGACCGGCGTGAACGTCGACCACACGGGATCGGCCGGCCTGGCCGGCCTGATGAAGGCGGTCACGCTCGATCGCCCGCCTGGCGACCGAACGGATCGCCGTCATCTTTTCCGGTGTCAGCCGGACGCCCTGAGCTTCACCCTGTCAGTCGACCCCGCGGTCGCAGCACGCCGCGTCTCGGGTCTGCCACTTCGCAAATCGGCCCCTCCAACGTCGAACGGTCGGGGCAGGTTTACGATTTGCTCCGAGCAGATCCCTGCGGCGCGGCATGGCCCGCCCGCGATGAGCCGTTCTCGGCGGCGGCGCCGATTATGGCAATAACCGCAGCGCGCCGTCGATGAGCCACCAGGCCCCGACCAGTCGGAAGACCCACAGGGTATTGCCGATGCCGAGCAGCACGAGATTGTGGAGAGGGAAGGGACAGCGCGCCGGCGCGTCGTGGCGCTCGGCGTCGGCCGGGAGGAGCGGAGAGAGGGACGCGACGACGACGGTTGCCGCGACGACGATGCGGAACGCGAGCGCGCTCGTCTCGCGCGGCAGCAGAGGGTGTCCGGCCGCGTCGGCGACCGTCGAGGCCAGAAGCCACGCGAGCGGCACGAAGATGCCCAGCGCGATCGGGACCCGGAACCGGAAAGAGAATCCGAGGAAGCGGCGGGCCATCGCCGCGTGATGGTCCGAGCACGCGCGCATCGGCCACGTCCGGCCTCCGGCGACCACGTCGATGGCGCGGGAAGCCCCGACCCGGCCACACCAGAGGCAGCGAGCGTCGGCGAACTTCGCCGCCCACGGCTCTGCCACGAAGCGGTGGCCGAACATGATCACCAGGCCGATGGCCAGCGACCACGCCGGGCCCAGCGGCTGCCTGAGAAACAGGAACAGCACCAGCGGGATGAACAGGAAGAGGGCGACGCCTTGTACGGCGAGAGCAGCCATGACGTTGACGCCGAAGCCGATCGCGCAGGGCTGAAGCCCTGCGGTATCCATCTGCTTCTTCATCTTCTTCAGATCGCGCAGGGCTGAAGCCCTGCGGTATCTATCTGCTTCTTCATCTTCTTCAGATCGCGCAGGGCTGAAGCCCTGCGGTATCTATCTGCTTCTTCATCTTCTTCAGATCGCGCAGGGCTGAAGCCCTGCGGTATCCATCTGCTTCTTCATCTTCTTCAGATAGCGCAGGGCTTCAGCCCTGCGCCCTATGCCTTACGCCTCGGCTGGTTCCGCTCGAGGCAGCGGCGGAGCACGCCCGCCGGGTCCGCGAACCGCGTGGCCAGGATCATCGCGGCGATGACGAACGGCTTGTGGCCCGCCTCGCGATAGGTGTCGAGCCGGCTGCGCTCGAACACGGCCGCGCTCACCTCGCCGGCCTTGCAGCTCACGTCGGTCACGTCAGCCGGCAGGCAGTGCATGTAGAGCGCGCGGCCGTCCTTGGTGAGCTTCATCAGGTCGTCGGTGCACTCCCAGTTCTGTGAACCGGGCGTTGTTCGCCAGCGCTTCACGCTCGAGGTCGGCCAGCTTCGCCGTCTCGCCGGCGCGCAGGATCCGCGTCCGCTCGTGCATGACCCGGGCCGGCGCCCAGCTCTTGGGATAGACGATGTCCGCGCCGCGGAAGGCCTCTTCCATCGAGCGCGCCACGGAAAAGGATCCGCCGCTCGCGGCGGCAAAGCGGCGGGCGGCCTGGAGCGGTTCCTCCACCAGGTCGTACCCCTCCGGGTGAGCCAGGACCACGTCCATCCCGAAACGCGTCATCAGCGCGACGATCCCCTGCGGCACCGATAGCGGCTTGCCGTAGCTCGGGGAGTAGGCCCAGGTCATCGCCAGCTTCTTCCCCTTGAGCGACTCGAGGCCGCCGAACGTCGCGACGAGGTGCCGCAGGTCCGCCAGGCTCTGCGTCGGGTGATCGAGGTCGCACTGGAGATTGACGATGGCCGGCCGCTGGCCGAGCACGCCGCGCTGGGAGCTCTCGCAGAGCGCCTCGCTGACCTGGCACATGTACTTGTGCCCTTCGCCGAGGAACATGTCGTCGCGGATGCCGATGACCTCGGTGAGGAAGGAGATCATCGCCGCCGTCTCGCGCACCGTCTCGCCGTGGGCAATCTGCGAGGTCGACTCGTCGAGTTCCTCGGTCATCAGGCCGAGCAGGTTGCACCCGGAGCGGAAGGCGTAGCGCGTCCGCGTGGACTTGTCCCGGAAGATCGAGATGCCGAGGCCGGACTCGAACACGCGCGTCGAGACGCCGGCGGCGTAGAGGTCCTCCAGGATCTCGGCGGCGAGCAGCACGGCGCGGATCGTCGGCTCGGGATACTGCCACGTGAGGAGGAAGTCCTTGTCGTGCAGCTTGGTGCCGAGCGATGCCAGGGTGGACAACTTGGAGGAGAGATCGTTCATCGTGTGAATCACTGTGCCCCGGCCGGTTGGCCGGCGTCAACCCCCTGGGGCTCAGGGCTGGAGGCTCACGGCTCAAGCTAAGAGGCCCAAGGCTCAGGGCTCAAGGCTCAAGGAAGAACGGCTCAAGGCTCAGGGCTCAAGGCTCAGGGCGGTTTCGTTCGAATCCGCTGATGGCGCGGCTAGAAGTCCTCGCCGGCGATCGACTCGAAGTAGATCCCCGTCCAGCCGGAGACGTCCAGGCCGTGGCACCTGACGCAGGTCACCTCGGGCACGGTGATCTGGCGGATGGCGTTCCTGAGGGCGCGGGAGAAGTCGTGGGCGACGAGCACGAGCCGCGGGCGCGCCGAATAGTCGACAGGCTGACTGCGGTACATCCGACTGACGACGGCGAGATTGCGCGCGATCCACTCGGCGTGATCGAGGCCGCGGACGAGCAGGCTGCCGGTCGCCGTCAGGTCCACGTCGATGACAACCAGGCGGCCCGCGTTGTCGAGCGCGAGCACGTCGATGGCCCCGCCGGAGCCCGCGGGAACGCCGAAGTCGAGGGCAGTCAGACGCGCCTCGATGGCGCCCGGCGACGCCTGGATCGTCGCCACGACCTGGCCCGGGGTGAGACCCGCGGTCGGACGCAGCAGCAGCGTGCCGGAGCGGTGGCGCGCCGCGTCCCGGTCGCGCGCGGCCGTCGCCGGCGCCGACGGCGCAGGGGGCACGGCGGGAGCAGCCGGAGGCCCTTCAGCGTGATGGCGCGAGAGGAACAGGGGCGACAGCTCTTCGAGCCCGCGCCCGAGCGTCCGCGCCGGACGCGCGCCAGTCTCGGGCCCCGGTCCGGCCGCAGGCGTCCCGGACCCGGCCGCAGGCGCCGCCGGCCCGGGTTCGCGTCGCGACTCCGTGTCAGCCATCGATGGCACCTTCCCGAACCCACTCGCGTTCGGTGAGACGATCCTCCACGACCACGATCGAATTGTAGCCCCCGAACGGCGCCGGCTCGACCGCCGGGTTCAGCGGGTCGCTCTGCCAGCGGCCATCGACGACGTAGCGGTAGCAGTAGCGGCCCGGCACGAGCGGCACGACCTTCGTCCAGACGCGGCCGGCGGGATGCATCTCGCTGCCGTCTACCCTCCAGCCGTTGAAATCCCCGGCCAACTGGACCGTCCGTGCCTCGGGGGCCTCGAGGGCGAACATGACCCCGTCGGGGGTCGGTCGCGGAGCCGTCGGCGGCGGAGCGCCCGGCGCCGGCGGGGCGTTGAGTGCCAAGGCCGAAGCCGGGGGCCGAATGTTCAGCTCTTCCTCGGCCTGCAGGACTTCCGCGCACAGCAGGGCGTAGTCGTCGAACCCCACGCAGTGCCGGCAGTAGTCGGCGATCGGAAGGGCGTGGCTGGCCGCCTCCGCCAGCTTGACGCTGTGGCGGATGACCGTCTGGTAGTACCGTCCATCGAGATGACGCCTGAGCTCCTCGGCGACCTCCCGTCCGAATCTCGTCCGCCCGCAGTACATCGTCATGAGCGCGCGCGGAGCGACTGCGTGCCCGGCGTCGCGGGCGAGCAGGTCGATCGTCTCGAGCAGCTTGGCGATCCCGTGCAGCGAGAAGAAGCCGGGCTCGACCGGCACGATGGCTTCCGTGCAGGCCATCAGCGCGTTGAACGTCAGGATCCCCACGCCCGGCGGGCAGTCGACGATCACGTAGTCGTAGCGTCCGCCAAGCGCGTCGACCAGTCCGGAGAGCAACATCTCGCGACCCGGCACCGAGACCGAGATCTCCGGGAACGCGCTCAGGAGGATGTTCGAAGGCACGAGGTCGAGGTTCTGGCCGACCGCCAGTAGGACGTCGCCGAGAGAAGCCGGCCGGCCGGCGAGCCTGGCGGCCAACACGTCGTACACGGTTTCGGTCAGTTCGTCCGCCTTGCTGACCAGCCCGAGCGTGGCGTGCCCCTGCGGATCCATGTCGACGACCAGGGTCCGCCGGCCGGCACGTGCGAGGAAGGCTGCGAGATTGATGACGGTGGTGGTCTTGCCGCAACCGCCCTTTTGATTGACGACGGCGATGGTGCGCATGACAGGCTCCTCCTCGTGGAATTCCTCGGAGTGACCTGGACGTTGCGGAGCGCACGCCGGCGACGGCGACCGAAGGCCCAATTCTACTCCTGGTCAGCGCCGGTCGATCGAGCGATAGGTCTGCGGGAACAAGGCGTAGAACTGCGCGGCCCGCGTGAGATGGTCCACCGGGCACTGATCCTCGGGCGTGTGGGCGTGCACCTCGTTGGCCGGGCCGAAGCCGACCGTCGGCACGCCGAACATCCCGCACGTCGCCACGCCGTTGGTCGAAAAGGTCCACTTGTCCACGACCGGCTGGCGCCCGAGCGCGCTGGCCGCGGCGGCCACGGCGGCGCGCACGGCCGGCGCCTGCTCCTCGACGACCCATGTCGGGTAGTACTTCCTGGTCGGGTAGGTGAGACCGGTGTACGACGCGCGGGCGTAATCGAGGACGGTCACCCGCGCGCCCGCCTGCCGGACGCTCTCGAGCGCTTCGATCTGCGCCACCGCCTTCTCGAGCGTCTCGCCGCGCGTCAGCCGGCGGTCGAGGTGGATCGTGCTGCTGTCGGCCACGGCGCAGAGTGACGGCGACGTGGACCGGATCTCGGAGATCGTCACCGATCCCTTGCCGAGGAACCGGTCGGCGTCGGCGGCCAGCCGGTCGTTCAGGCGCTCGATGTCGGCGACAATCGGCGCCATCTTGTACACCGCGTTGATGCCGCGCTCTGGCGCCGACCCGTGGCAGGACAGTCCCTGGGTCCGGACCTCCATCTCCATCCGTCCCCGATGCCCGCGGTAGACGCCGAGGTTGGTGGGCTCGGTGATGACGACGACCTCCGGCTCGAGCACGCCTTCCTTCAGGATGAACTGCCAGCACAGCCCGTCGCAGTCCTCCTCCATGACGGTGCCGGTCACCCAGAGCTGCACGCCGTCGAGCAGGCCGAGCTCCTTCGCGATGCGCGCGCCGTGCACGGCGGCCGCGATGCCCGCCTCCTGGTCCGACGCGCCGCGGCCGTAGACGACGCCGTCGCGCAGGTCGCCCCGGTAGGGGTCGCGCGTCCACGTCGTGGGATCGCCGACGCCCACCGTGTCCAGATGACCGTCGATCGCGACGACGACCGGGCCGCTCCCGACGCGGCCGAGCACGTTGCCGAGACGGTCGACCTTCACCTCGTCGAACCCGACGCGGACCATCTCGGCGGCCACGCGGGCCACGACCTCGCGCTCGCCCGCGCTCTCCGAGGGGATCGCGATCATGTCGCGGAGGAATGTCGTCATCTCGCCGGTGTACCGCGCGGCGAGGGTGGCAACCGACTCGGGCTGGGATGACATAGGACTATGGCTCCATCGAGGACGCGACACGATCGCAAGATTCTCGATCAATCGATGAGGAGGAACGCCAGGCTCCCCGTGATCCCCTCGTAAAGAATCGCCATCTCCGCCGCCGACCTGAGCGAACGCGGCCCGGTGAATGACGAACCAGCCGTCGCTTCGATTACCGTCCACTCCTCGTCGAGCGCGACTCGCAAGCCGCCGCCCTCGAAGATCCGCGTGCGCCCGGCGGACTCCAGGCGAACCTCGGCGCCGCCCTCGCGCCGCCTGACGACCCGACCCTCGATCCGGAACGCGTTGTCGGCCTCGGCGGTGAACGCCGAGGCATCGAGGAACAGCCTGGGCTTGTCGGCGTAGGGCCGGCCGTGATGCACGCAGAAGGTCTGACAGTCGTCGCACTCGTTGCAGAAATCGTCCACGTGGACGATCTGGCGGGACTGGCTGACGGCGAAGACCTCGTGGCCGACGACCTCGACGCGGCCGTTCGCGACGTCGAGGACTGGCAGGCGCCAGCGCACCGGCCGAATCGTGAAGGTGTAGTTCGCGCGGTTCGGGCACACTTCCACGCACTTGTCGCAGAAGGTCGTGCACTGCACGCACCGGCGGGCTTCCTCCCGCGCGGCCTCCGGGGCGAGCGTGGCCTCGATCAGGCTGAAGTCGCCGCGCCGGTCGGCGGGGAGCATCACGGGCCGGCGCGGGTCGAGCCGGCGTGCCCGTGTCTTCTTGAGGGCGACGATGTCCGCATCGCTCAGTTCGGGCCGGCGCCACGGCCGCTCGACGAAGCCGACGCCGAGGTGCCGGCAGATCGACTCGGCGGCCGCCCGGCCGTCGGCGCACGCCGAGATGATGCTGCCCGGCTCGACCACGACGTCGCCGCCGGCGAACACCCCCTCCGGTCCCGCGCACCGCGTCGCGTCGTCCACCGCGACTCCGCCGCCGCGATGACGGCTGACCCGGCTGCCGTCGAGGAAGGCCAGCTCGGGCAGCTGCCCGACCGCGACGATCACCGTGTCGGCGGGCACGACGAATTCGGTGCCGGCGACCGGCACGGGCGAGCGCCGGCCGTCGGGGTCGGGATGGCCGAGCGTGTTCCTGACGCACCTGACGCCGGTGACGCGGCCGTCGGCGCGGAGGATCTCGACCGGCGACACCAGCTCCTCGAGCAGGTTGCCTTCTTCGAGGGCGCCGTCGATCTCCTCGGGCGCGGCCGGCATCTCGTGCCGGGTGCGCCGATAGAGGAGCGTGGCCGGCCGGCCCGCGAAGCGCCGCGCCGTGCGGACGGCGTCCATCGCCGTGTCACCGCCGCCCACGACCACGACCTGGCGTCCGACGTCGACGCGCTCGCCCCGCCGCGACCTATCGAGCAGCTCGAGCGCGGGAATCACGCCCGGCCCTTCCGCGCCGAGCACCCGCAGCGGCGCGTCGCGCTGGAACCCGATCGCCAGGTAGACGGCGTCGAACCCCCGGCGGAGCAGGTCCTCCGGCGGCCCGGCGACGGGCTCGTTCAGGCGGATCTCGACGCCGAGCGCGACGATGCGCGCGATGTCGCGATCGATGATCGACGACGGCAGCCGGAATGGCGGGACCACGCGCAGCATGCCGCCAGCCACGTCGCGGGCCTCGAAGACGGTGACGGCGACGCCGCAGAGCGCCAGCGACGCCGCGGCCGACAGGCCCGACGGGCCGCTGCCGACGACCGCGACCGTGCGCCCGACCGGCGCGCGGCGGGCGGACAGGCCGTCGGCCCGGCCGTGCTCCTCGGCGTGGCGCTTGAGCGCGCGAATGGCGACGCTCTCTTCGTAGTCGTTGCGGGTGCAGCGGGTCTGGCACAGCCGCGTGCACACGTAGCCGGTGACGCCGGGCAGCGGGTTGCGCGCCAGGATCGTCTCGAGCGCGCTGTCGCAATCTCCCTGCGCGAGGTGCCCCGCGTACTCCGGGACATCCTGTTCGACCGCGCAGGCTTCGACGCACGGCGCGACGACGCAGTCCCACAAACCGAGCGGCGACGCCACCTTCGGCAGGCCGTGCGGGAAGGCGCCCTTCCGGTATCGGGGATGCCGGACGGCGGCGTCGGCCGCCGCCCGCACGCTCGAGAGCCGGTCGCGCGAGAACTCGGCCAGCGTCTGCGCTCCGCGCGCACGCATCGCCGACTCGACCGCTTCGATCCACTGTCCCATCCGCGCCACGCCGCCGGGCTTGAGCAGGTCGGTGCACCCGGTGACCGGCAGCGCCCCGCACGCCAGGATGTCGGCGACGTTCGCCGCGTCGGCGCCGGCGGAGAAGGACACGTGCAGACGCCCGTCGAACTCGTGCAGCAGCCGGTCGTACAGGCGCATCGTGACCGGGTAGAGGGCGCGGCCCGACAGGTACATCTCGCCGCCGGGCAGCCGGCCGGCGTGGTTCCGCACGGCGAGCGTGTTGCTCAACTTGACGCCAAAGGTGAGGCCGCGCGCAGCCGCCACCCGACCAAGTGACGCGATGAGCTCCACGGCGCGGCCGTACTGGAGGTCGTGCGCGAACGTCTCGTCGGCCACGTCGATCTCGCGGAACCCGAGGTCGTCGCGCAGGATCGCCCGAACCGCCTCCGGTCCGAGCAGCGTCGGGTTCAGCTTCACCACCGTGTGCAGGCCGCGCTCCTCCAGGCAGTAGCGGGCGATCCGCTCGATCTCGTCGGGCGGGCACCCGTGCATGGTCGAGAGGGTCACGCTGTTGACGATGGCGGAGGGGAGGTCCACATCGCCGAGCCGCGGGAAGTCCCGGCGGAGTACGGCGCGGACCTCGGCGAGCGGCTCGGACGCGTCGGCCAGGGTGTCCATGAACTGCGTCATACGCGGGTGGCGGATGCCCGCCAGATCGTAGCCGACGCTCATGTCGAAGATCGCATCCGGCCCGCCCCAGCCGAGGACGCGCGACAGCACGTGGACGAGCGCCCAGGCCACCACGTACTCGTGGGCCGACTGGTCCAGCGTCAGCTCCTGCGACCACTCGACGTTGTAGCCCTCGTCGGTCATGTCGATGCACGGCCGCGGGATCACGAGGTCGTCCCGGGCCTGGACCGTCTTCAACTCGATGAACCGGCCGCCGGCCAGCCACGACGCCACGATGTTCTGGCTGAGCTGCGTGTGCGGCCCGGCCGACGGTCCGACCGGCGTCGCGAGCGGCTTGCCGAACAGGCGGGGGACGCCGAGCGAGCGAGCCGGCGTGTAGAAGAGCGCCGCGGGAATATCGAAGATCGAGCGTTTCGACTCGTATTCGGCCAGGACGCGCCGTAACTGGGGCCCGAACGGCTGGATGCGCATCAGGTCGGACATGGTCGCGAGTAGGGTACCAGACTTTGTGGCTGGCGGCATGGCGCAGGCCTGAAGGCCTGCGCTATCTGGAAATGGGGCTGGAGATCGGGCTGGAGATCGGGTGGAGATCCACAGATAGCGCAGGGCTTCAGCCCTGCGCAGCAGCGTCAGCGCAAGGCGTAAGGCGTCGGGCGTGAGGCGCAAGGCGTAGGGCGTCGGGCGTGAGGCGCAAGGCGTAGGGCGTCGGGCGTGAGGCGCAAGGCGTAAGGCGTCGGGCGTGAGGCGTAAGGCGTGCTCAGAAAATGGCGCCGGGGCTCGGCAATCCGCTCGATGACGGGGTCGCGGGGGGACGGGTTGGCGCCTGGCGGGTCCTGTCGCCAGGATCCCCCAGCGTCCTCGCGCACACAGCGCTTGTCACGGGCGTCGCGCTCGGCCCGCTGGGGGGAGGCTCCGCGCCCGGCTTGGCCGAGCGACGAGCGACGGCCAAGTCGGACACCGACGCCACGCGTGGCGTCGGTCGCGGAGAACGCCTGGCGCCACCCGCCCGTCGGGGGATCTCCGGCCGGCCACCGTCGAGTCGCCAACCCGCGTGGGGCGTGTTTAGAAAACAGCGCCGCGGCCAGGCGGCCCGGTCGGTCCGATGCCGCGCCGCAGGGATCTGCCCGAGCAAAGCGTAAACCTGCCCCGACCGTGGTGCCAGGGAGGGGCCGCTTTGCGAGCCGGCAGACCCGAGACGCGGCGTTCAATCGGACGTGGTCGCCACGCGCGGCGCCGTGCTCGGCAGCTGCCATTTTCATGGGCCAGGGTGAGCCCCGGCTCATGACGCAGTAAGGCGTGAGTAAGGCGTGGGGCGTAAGCCGTGAGGCGCGAGCCCGTGGTAAACTTGCCTGTTTAGGGATCGCCGAAACAGCCGGCTGTGGGGCCGGCGGTCGCGCTGACATGGGACACGACTGGATCTCCATTCGCGGCGCCCGGGTGCACAACCTCCGGAACATCGATGTCGATCTGCCGCGCGGGAAGCTGACGGTCATCACCGGCCTGTCCGGCTCCGGCAAGTCCTCGCTGGCGTTCGACACGATCTATGCCGAGGGGCAGCGCCGCTACGTCGAGTCGCTGTCGGCGTACGCGCGGCAGTTCCTCGAGCAGATGGAGAAGCCCGACGTCGACCTGATCGACGGCCTCTCGCCCGCCATCTCCATCGAGCAGAAGACCACCGCGTCCAATCCCCGGTCCACCGTCGGGACGGTCACCGAGATCTACGATTACCTGCGCCTGCTGTTCGCCAACGTCGGCACGCCGCACTGCCACCAGTGCGGGCGGGCGATCTCCTCGCAGTCGCTGGCCCAGATCGTCGACCTGGTCCTCGCCACCCCGTCCGACGAGCGGATCAACGTCCTGGCCCCGATCGTCCGCGGCCGCAAGGGGGAATTCAAGAAGGAGCTGGCGGCGCTCCGCACCCGCGGGTTCACCCGCGCCCGGATCGACGGGCAGGTGCGGTCGCTCGAAGAGGAGATCCCGCTCGACCGCCGGCGCAACCACACGATCGAGGTCGTCGTCGACCGGCTGCTGGTGCGGCCGGGCATCGAGCGTCGGCTTCTGGACTCGGTCGACATGGCGCTCGATCTCGCCGCCGACGTGGTCGTCATCAACAGCATGGAGGCGGGCGACCGGCTCTTCTCGCGGCGCCTGGCGTGCATCGAGTGCGGCATCAGCATGCCGGAGATGACGCCGCGCGCCTTCTCGTTCAACTCGCCGCACGGCGCGTGCCCGGAGTGCCAGGGCCTCGGCGCGATGTACGACTTCGACCCCGCGCGCCTGGTCCCGGACGACTCGCGCTCGCTCGCCGACGGCGCGATCGCCCCGTGGGCCCAGGGGGACAAGCGGCTCGTGCGCGAGGCGCTCGCCGCGCTCGGGCGGAATTTCGGCATCGACCTCACGGTGCCGTTCGCCCGGCTGCCGAAGAAAGCCCGGGACCTGCTGCTGCTCGGGCCCGAGGCCGCCCGTCGCGCGTCGGGCAACGGGAACGGCAACGGATCGCCGGCCGGCCGCCGGACGGCGGGGGGCGCGGCATCGCGCCACGCCGCGGACCCTTACGGCCGGGACTTCGAGGGGATCATCCCCAACCTGCGCCGTCGGTTCGACCACGGGACGTGGGCCGAACAGGAGGAGCTGGAGCGCTACCGGTCGCTTCGGCCCTGCCCGGCCTGCCACGGCGAGCGGCTCAAGCCGCAGAGCCGCAGCGTGCGCGTCAAGGGGCGGACGATCACCGAGTACGTGAATCTCCCGCTCGACGACGCGCTGCGGGTGTTCCAGGTGATGGAGCTGACGAGCCGCGAGGAGATCATCGCCGGACGCATCCTCCGCGAGATCCAGGATCGGCTGCGGTTCCTCACCGACGTGGGCGTCGGCTACCTGACGCTCGCGCGCAGCGCCGCCACGCTGTCCGGCGGGGAGGGGCAGCGGATCCGGCTGGCCACGCAGATCGGCGCCAGCCTGCGCGGCGTGCTCTACGTGCTCGACGAGCCGTCGATCGGCCTGCACCAGCGCGACAACCGCCGGCTGCTCGCCACGCTCCGCCGCCTCCGCGACCTGGGCAACACCGTGATCGTCGTCGAGCACGACGAGGAGACGATTCGGACGGCCGACTACATCGTCGATCTCGGGCCCGGGGCGGGCGAGCACGGCGGCCGCGTCATCTTCCAGGGGCCGCCGGCCGCGCTCATCGCGGGAGAGGACGCGCCGGTGGAGGCGGGCGGGCCCGGCGCGGCGGTGCGATCGCTGACCGGCGAGTACCTGCGCGGCGAGCGTTCGATCGAGACGCCGGCCCGGCGGCGGCAGGCCGACCGCGGGACGCTCGTCATCCGCGGCGCCCGCGCCAACAACCTGAAGAACATCGACGTCCCGATCCCGGTCGGCGTGTTCACCGCGGTCACCGGCGTCAGCGGGTCCGGCAAGTCCACGCTCGTCAACGACATCCTCTACCGCGCGCTCGCGCGCCTGCTCTACCGGGCCGCCGACGAGCCGGGCCCGCACGCCGGGATCGACGGCATCGAGCTCATCGACAAGGTCATCGAGATCGACCAGTCGCCCATCGGCCGGACGCCGCGATCGAACCCGGCCACCTACACCGGTCTGTTCGGGTTCATCCGCGACCTGTTCGCCGTGCTGCCCGAGTCGAAGGCGCGCGGGTTCCGGCCCGGCCGGTTCTCGTTCAACGTGAAGGGCGGCCGCTGCGAGACGTGCCAGGGCGACGGCGTGATGGCCATCGAGATGAACTTCCTCCCGAACGTCTACGTGACGTGCGAGGAGTGCAAGGGCCGGCGCTACAACCGCGAGACGCTCGAGATCCGGTACCGCGGCAAGTCGGTGGCCGACGTGCTCGACCTGACGGTGGACCAGGCGCTCGAGCTGCTCGAGAACTTCCCGCCCATCGCCAACAAGCTGCGGACGCTCCAGGACGTGGGGCTCGGCTACATCACGCTCGGGCAGTCGGCGACCACGCTGAGCGGCGGCGAGGCGCAGCGCGTCAAGCTGTCGAAGGAGCTGTCGCGCCGCGGCACGGGCCGGACGCTCTACATCCTCGACGAGCCGACGACCGGGCTGCACTTCGAGGACACGCGGAAGCTGCTCGACGTGCTCGGCCGGCTGGTCGACCAGGGCAACACCGTCGTCGTGATCGAGCACAACCTCGACGTCATCAAGACGGCCGACTTCGTCATCGACCTCGGGCCGGAAGGGGGCGAGGCCGGCGGGCGCCTGGTCGCGTCGGGCACGCCGGAGGAGGTCGCCCGGTCGCCGCGGTCCCATACCGGCCGGGTGCTCGCCGAGACGTTCGGCCGGCGGGTGGTGCCGCTGGTCGGGCGGCTTGCCGGCTGACGGAACGCCCCGAACCGGCTACACTGTGGGGGAAGAGGCCGGACGAAGCCGGCCGCTGATCGCGGACGCGGCCCCCCGCGCGCGAGCGGACCCCAGGACCGTCATGGGATCACAACGGACAGTTCGACGTCAGGTGTCGTGCGCCGGCATCGGGCTGCACTCGGGGCAGACCGTGACGCTGACGCTCGGTCCCGCGCCGGCCGGGTCCGGCATCAGGTTCCTGCGGACCGACGTCGGCGGGGCGGAGGTCGAAGCCCGCCTGGCCCGCCTGGCCAGCGCCCATTACGCGACCGTCCTGGCGCAGAACGGCCACACGGTCGAAACCGTCGAGCACGTGCTCGCCGCGCTCGTCAGCCTCGGGATCGACAACGTCGTCGTGGGGCTCGATCACGCCGAGGTGCCGATCATGGACGGCAGCGCCCTGCCGTTTGTGGACCTGATTCACGAGGCCGGCACCCGGATCCAGCCGGCGGCGAGGCGGTGCCTGCGCGTCACCCGCCCGGTCGAGCTCGCGCGCGACGGCAAGCGGATCGCGCTCCACCCGTGCGACCGATTCCGAATCACCTACTCGATCAGCTTCGATCACCCGCTGCTGCGCCACCAGGAGCGGACGCTCACGGTGGACGAGCCGGCGTTTGTCGACGAGATCGCGCCGGCGCGCACCTTCACGTTCCTCAAGGAAATCGAGCAGCTGCGGCAGCACGGGTACGCGATCGGCGGCTCGCTCGACAACGCGGTCGTCGTCGGCGAGGCGGGCATCCTCAATCACCCCCTCCGGTTCGAGGACGAGTTCGTCCGGCACAAGGTGCTCGATGCGATCGGGGACCTGGCGCTGATCGGGATGCCGGTGGTCGGCCACCTCGTGGTGCACCGCGGCGGCCACGACCTGCACACGGCGCTGGTGGCGAAGGTGCTGGAGGAGCGTGACGCGTGGGAGATCGTCGAGCAGCCCGACGCGCCGGGTCTCGCCGAGCCGGCCGACGCGCCGGTCGGCGCCGTGGTTTCGACGGGACGCTAGCGGTCCCGCCGTCGTGCCTACCGCCGGGGCTTGCCCTTCGACGCCAGCTTCTCCACGTAGCTCGCCAGCCGGTCGTTCTCGAACTTGACCGTATTGTGGAACAGGCTCTCGGCCAGGTAGTCGCGCAGCTCGTCGGCGGTCATCTGCTCGATGAGGTGCCGGATCTCGGCCATGATGTCCTCGTAGGACCGGTCGAACTGGCGCTTGGCGGTCACCTCGTGGAACAGCGTCTCGATGATGGCCAGCAGGTCGCCGTCGAGGGCGATGTCGACGCCGGTGGTCGTGGTGATGGTTCGCATCGCTAGCCCCCGAAGCTCCGGACCGCGCTGGCCGAGTCGGGATGGATCTCCAGGAAGTTCTGCGCGCCGGTCATCGTCAGCATCGTCTCGACGCGCTTCTGGACGCCGGCCAGCTTGAGCGCGCCGCCCGCGGCGGTGGCCTGGCGGTAGAGGTCCATCAGGCACCCGATGCTGGCGCTGTCGACGTAATTGACGCCGCCGAGGTCGATCACCACCTTCTTCTCGCCCCCGGCGAGCAGGCCGGCGACGGCCGCGCCGAAATCCGAGAGGAGCGGGTACATCAGCCGCGCCTCGCCCACGTGGACCAGGGCCACGTCCCCGGCGTGCGAAATCGTCAGGTTCATTCGGACACTCCAATCCGGCCTCTGGGCGGCCCTTGCGTTTCGGCGCGGCCGCGGTTCGCTTCCTCGCGAAGCCGCAGGACCTGCCGGGCCAGCTCGCGCCGGCCCCGGTTGATGCGCGACTTGACCGTGCCCTCGGGGAGGTTCAGCCGCTCGGCGATCTCGAGATAGGACAGCTCCTGCAGGTCGCGCAGCAGCACCGCGACTCGGAGCGACGGCGGCAGCGTCTGCAGCGCGCGCCGGAGCAGGCCGGCGAGGTCCCGGTTCTCGAGCGTCGCCAGCGGGCTGGCCGTGGCGGAGGCCGGGGACAGATCGTCGGCCGCCACGTCGCGATCGATCGTCTGCCGCTCCTTCCGCACGCTCCGGTAGTGGTCGATGCAGAGGTTCCGGCTCACGCTCACCAGCCAGGTCTGGAAATTGGCCCGGCGGTCGAAGGTGTCGAGCGACCGGAAGATCTTCAGGAAGATCTCCTGGGTGAGATCCTCGGCCTGTTCGTGCGACCCGACGAACTTGTAGGCGACGTTGAAGACCTTGCGCCAGTGCAGGCGGACGATCTGCTCCCACGCCGCCTGGTTGCCGTCGAGGCACTGCTCGATGAGCGTGTCGATGCCGGGCGGTTGCTGGGTGACGAAATCGGCGGTCATGAGGTCGAGATCATCGGCGGGACGCGGGATGATAACAAAGCGTTTTTCGGCATGTCAAACCACGGGCAGTCGGATAAGATCCTCCTTCGTGGTCACTGGCGCCTTCACCGTCGACCCCGCGTCCGGCCTCACGTGCGACGGAATCCCGCTCGCCGAGATTGCGTCGCGCGCCGGCACGCCCACGTTCGTCTACAGCGCGGCGTCGATCCGCGCGGCGTGGCAAAGGTTCGACGCCGCGTTTGCCGGCGTGCCGCACGCCCTACATTATGCGCTCAAAGCCAACTCCACGCTGGCCGTGATCCGACTGCTGCGGGAACTGGGGAGCGGCGCCGACGCGAACTCGGGCGGCGAGCTCGAGGTGGCGCTGCGCGCGGGGTTCGCGCCCGACCGGCTCGTGTTCACCGGCGTGGGCAAGACGCCCGGCGAGATCGAGCGCGCGGTGTCGCTGGGGGTCAAGGCGATCAACGCCGAATCGCTCGGCGAGCTGGAGCGGATCGACACCATCGCCCGGGCCCGGGGCGTGCGGGCGCCCGTCGCCCTGCGCGTGAACCCGGACATCGAGGCCGGGGCGCACCCGCACATCTCGACCGGCCGGCGCACCAACAAGTTCGGCGTGCCGATCGAGCTCGCGCGGGAGCACTACCGGCGGATGGTCGGGATGCCGGGCCTGCGGCCGGTCGGCGTCCACGTGCACATCGGGTCGCAGATCACCGACCTCGCCCCGCTCCGGCACAGCGCCGAGGCCGTCGTCGAGGTCGTCCGGGAGCTGGCCGAGGACGGCATCGCGCTCGAGCACATCGATCTCGGCGGCGGTCTCGGCGTGTCGTACGAGGGGACGGCCGGGCCGACCCCGGACGACTACGCCGCGGCCGTGCTGCCCGTCGTCGGCCCGACGGGCCTCACGGTCCTGCTCGAGCCCGGCCGGGTCATCGTGGCCCCGTCGGCGGTGCTGCTCGCCCGCGTGATCGACGTGAAGCAGTACTTCGACGGCCGGGTGTTCGCGGTCCTCGACGCCGGGATGACCGAGCTCCTCCGGCCGGCCCTCTACGGGGCGTATCACCGCATCGAGGCGGTGCAGCCGAGGCCCGGCGCCGCGCTCGCGACCGACGTCGTCGGGCCGCTGTGCGAGAGCAGCGACGTCCTGGGCCGGAACCGGAAGCTGCCGCCGCTCGAGGTCGGCGACCTGGTGGTCGTGCACGACGCCGGCGCCTACGGTTCCGCGATGGCGTCCACCTACAACCGCCGGCCGCTGCCGTGCGAGGTGATGGTGGACGGCGGGAACTGGGAGATCGTCAAGCGGAGGCAGACGATCGAGGAGATGGTGGCCCTCGAGACCTAGGCCGGCTTCGGGCTACAGGCCTCGGGCCTTGGGCCGAATCAGACGTGTCACGCCGCACGACGCGCGCAGCACCGCCCGAAGCCTGTAGTCGGCAGCCTGAAGCCGGACACCGCCGAGAGCCGAGAGCCCGGAGCCGAGAGTCGCCTGATATGCCTAGTGTCCTGATCGCCTTCGAAGGCCTCGACCAGAGCGGGAAAGAGACGCAGGCGCGCATGCTCGCGGCCCGCCTCACGGCCGCCGGCCGGCAGGTGACGATCGTGTCGTTCCCCGACTACGCGACGCCGATCGGCACCGAGCTGTACCGCGCGCTGCACGGCGAGCGGGACTACGGGCCCGACGTCATCCAGATGCTGATGATGGCGAACCGCTACGAGTGGAAGCCCGCCATCCTCAGGGCGCAGGCCGAGGGGCACATCGTCGTGGCCGACCGCTACCTCGCGTCGAGCGTGGCCTACGGGGAGGCGCAGGGGCTCGATCCCGACTGGCTGTTCGAAACGCAGAAGTACCTGCCGCCGCCGTCGCTGACGGTGATGATCGACATCGCGCCCGCGACCGCCGTGGCGCGCAAACGGGTCAACCGCGACCGGTTCGAGCAGGACCTGGCGATGCTCGAGCGCGTGCGGGTGAGCTACCGCCGCCAGGCCGCCGCGCCAGACTGGGCGGCCATCGACGGGGAAAGGGACAAGGACGCGGTCGCGGCGGACGTCGCGCTCGCGGTCTCAAGAACGCTCGCGTTGTTCTGACGCCGCGCTCGGCTCAGGGCTCAGGCCAAGAGGCTCAAGGCTCAAGGCTCAGGGCTCAGGCCAAGAGGCTCAAGGCTCAGGGCTCAAGGTTCAGGGCTCAGGACAGACCGCGCGTTCTTGAGTAGGGCGACCCTTTAGGGTTGCCTGGGCCGCCAGCGGGACGGTGCGTATGTGGAACTGGGACACTGGCGAGACCAAGCCATCATTCCTGCGGAGCAGCGGACAGCAGTGGAAGCTGTACGCCCTCTATGCGTTCCTTCTCTTGGGACTGCCTGTGGCTTTCGGTGTCCCTCCACCGAGCTGGTTCAAGAACGACGGCACACGGTCCCTGGTCACGATTCTCATCAGCGCAGCGAGCCTGGGCGGAATCGGACTGCTGGCCTGGTCCATCCACGGTCCGCGTTGCGGTCTTCGGCTCGTGCAGAGGCGAGATGTGCCGCAGGAACACGTCACGCTTGGCATACGGTCACCCGCGGTCACGTGGCAATGTCCCAGGTGCGGATTCCCGGCGCCGGCGGCAGACCGCCCGCCCCAAGACGAGAACGCCGGCAGCGGGTCGCCCGCATGACTCGGCCCGACGCGAGAGCCCGTAGCCGCTGGGCGTGCGGCGTAAGGCGAAAGCCGGCTGGTGAGGCGCCAGCCGTGGCCCGGTTCGTCGCGCCGGGCTCAGCTCGGCGGACCTCACAAATTCGCCCTTTGCGCCGACCCGGTCCGCGCCTGGCTCTCCAGTGCCGGTCGTGTGGCGTGCGGCGTAAGGCGTGCGGCGGAGGCCCGCGTCACCTGTTCCGCGAGAGCGCCCTGGCGGCCGTCAGCGCGCGCACCTCCCGAGCGCCTCCTTCCTTCAGCACCCGCGCGCACGCCTCCAGCGTCGCCCCGGTCGTGCTCACATCGTCGACAATCACCACGCAGGCGCCGCGGATCGCGGGGACGTGCTGCCGGCGGCCGAGCGATCCCCGGCGGGGCGGGGCGAACGCGGCGCGCAGGTTGCGGCGGCGGTCCGCCGCGCTCAGGCCCGATTGCGGCGCGGTCGGGCGCACCCGGCGCAGCGCCCGGACGACGGGCAGGCCGAGGCGCCGCGCCAGGTCCTCCGCCTGGTTGAACCCGCGCGCGTGCTGCCGCCGCCAGTGGAGCGGAACCGGCACGGCGAGGTCCGCGCCTCGCAGCACCTCGGTGCCACGCTCCCGCATCATCTCCGCGAGCGTTGGGGCCAGCGCCCGGCGGCCCTCGTACTTCAGACCGTGAATCACCTGGCGGAGGACGCCCTCGTACGCGCCGGCGGCCCGGGCGCGGGCGACGGCGGGGGGCTCGCACCAGCATCGAGCGCACCGGCACGCAGCGGGATCGAGCGGCCGCCAGGTGGGAAGCGCGTCGCCGCAGATGACGCACAGGGGCGGGGGGATGGGGACGACGGCGCGCCAGCAGCCGGCGCAGACGGGACCGTCGAGCGGGGAGTCGAGCGGCGCGCCGCACGCGAGACAGCGCGGCGCGAGCAGCACGGCGAGCAGCCCGTCGGCGAGCCGGCGAACCATCGGGAGGCGTCCTCCCGCTCGCGGCTCGCCGCCGGCCGCCGCGGCTCAGGCGCTCAGTCGCGCTTGCGCGGCGGCGCTGCCGGCTCGGGCAGCGCGACGCGTTCGGCGCTGCCCCAGAGCCGTTCGAGCGCGTAGAACGCCCGCCGCTCGGTGCTGAACACGTGGACGACGAAGTCGAAGTAGTCGAGCAGGACCCAGTCGGCGCGCTGGAACCCCTCGACGTGCGCCGGCCTCACCTGCTCCTTCCGGAGCGCGTCTTCCACCGCGTCCGCAATCGCCCGCACCTGGCGGACGTTCTGCCCGGAGCAGATGACGAAGAAGTCGGTGAAGCTCGACAGGTGCCGCAGGTCCAGGGCGACCAGGTCGAACGCCTTCTTGTCGCGGGCGGCCTCGATCGCCCGCGCGACGGCGTCCGGGAGGCCGGTCTTCTTCGACGCGTCATTCCGGGTGTCAGCAGTATTCATGCAAAGGTGCTTCCTGGCCGCAAACGTCACGAACCGTACAGCCCGTGCTTGCGGATGTGGCGCTCGACCTCGGGCGCCACCAGCCCCGCCAGCGAGAGCCCCCGGGCGGCGCGCTCCCGGATCTCGGTGGACGACACGTCGGGCGTCGCCGCGTTCACGAGGAAAACCGCGCAGGATCCGCCGTCCGGCGGCACGTCCCGTCCGTCCCCGACCGGCCGCATCCGCGGCGCCAGCTCCGGCACGCGGTCGCGCAACGCGTCGAACGACTGGCCCGGCCTCGCGATGACGACGAACTGGGCGAGGTCGAGCAGGGCAGGGTATTCACGCCAGCTGGCAATTTCCGCAAAGGCGTCGGTGCCGGCGATGAAGAAAAGCTGCAACGGTCCAAGGCCCGAGCCGTGCAATTCCCGCAACGTGTCCGCCGTGAACGACGGCCCCGGCCGCTGAAGTTCCAGGTCCGATGCCGCGAACTGGTCGCGCGACGCCACCGCGAGCGACACCATCGCGAACCGGTGGAAGGCCGACGCGCGGGGCGTGGCCGGGCGGTGCGGCGGCTGGTGCGACGGGATGAAGAGCACGCGGTCGAGCGAGAGCGCGCGGAGCGCCGCGTCGGCGGCCGCCAGGTGGCCCTCGTGCACGGGGTCGAACGTCCCCCCCAGGATGCCGACGCGGCGGGACCCGGCGCTCATGGCTCGACTCCCTCGTCGTGTCGGCCGGTCATCTCGCGCCACAGCGCTTCGAGCAGCGCGGGCACGCCCTGGCCGGTCACGGCCGAGATCGTGAACACCCTCAGCCCCAACTCGGCGGCCTTCGCCCTGAGCCGCGTCAGCCGCTCCTCGTCGTCGATCGCGTCGATCTTGGTGGCCGCGACGATTTGCGGACGCCGGAGCAGGTCGGCGCGGAACAGCTCCAGCTCGCGCCGGATGACGGCGAGGTCGTCGGCCGGCTCGCGCCCCGAGGCCGACGAGACGTCGACCAGGTAGACGATGACCTTGGTGCGCTCGATATGGCGGAGGAACTGGTGCCCGAGCCCCTGGCCGCGGTGCGCGCCCTCGATCAGGCCCGGCACGTCGGCGACGACGAAGCTGCGGTCGTCGCTCAGGCTGACGACGCCGAGGTGGGGCGTGAGCGTGGTGAACGGGTAATCGGCGATCTTCGGCTTCGCGGCCGACACGCGGGAGATGAGCGTGGATTTGCCGGCGTTCGGGTAGCCGACCAGGCCGACGTCGGCGAGCAGCTTGAGCTGGAGGCGCAGCGCCAGGACCTCGCCCGGGTAGCCCGGCTCGGAGCGCCGGGGCGCCCGGTTGGTGGAGGTGGCGAACTGCGCGTTGCCGCGCCCGCCCCGGCCGCCCTGCGCGACGAGGACGCGCTGACCGTCTTCGGTGAGGTCGGCGACCTGTTCGTGCCGTCCGCTCTCGGCATCGAAGCGGAAGACGACCGTGCCCACCGGCACGCCGAGCTCGAGGTCGCCGCCGTTGCTGCCGTGGCGATTGGACCCCTGGCCGTGGCCGCCGCGCCTGGCGCGAAATTCGGGGTGGAAGCGGTAGTTGACCAGCGTGTTGAGGTGAGGGTTGGCGACCAGGAAGACCGAGCCTCCGTGGCCGCCATCACCGCCGTCCGGTCCGCCGCGCGGAATGAACTTCTCCCGGCGGAAGCTGACGCATCCGCGACCGCCGTCGCCGGCGGAAACCCGGATGTCCACCTCGTCAACGAACATTCAGTGGCTTCGCCCTAGTCGACCGGCAGGACGCTGATCTTCCGGCCGTGCGCGCCGTGATCTTCGAAGCGCACGCGCCCGGTAATCTTCGCAAACAGCGAGTCGTCCTTGGCGAGGCCGACGTTCAGGCCGGCATTGAAGCGCCGCCCGTGCTGCCTGACGAGGATCGACCCGCCGGTGACGATGTTGCCGTCGAACCGCTTCACGCCGAGCCGCTGCGAGTTGCTGTCGCGGCCGTTGCGAGAGCTGCCCTGACCCTTCTTGTGTGCCATGAGAACCCACTTCGTCCGTCGATCGGCCGCGCCGGCCTAGAGGACGATCTCCTTCACGGTGAGGCGCGTGTAGGTGCTGCGATGCCCCTTGGTCCGCCGCATTCCCTTGCGCCGCTTCTTCTTGAACACCCGGATCTTCGGGCCGCGCGCCGCGCCGTCGACGACGGCCACGACCCGGGTGCCCGCGAGGAACGGCGCGCCGGCCATGACCTCGCCGCCGTCCTTCTCGACCATCAGCACCTGGTCGAAGCTGACCTCGGCGCCCTTGTCGATGCCCATGTTGTCGACATTGAAGGTCTCGCCCGGGACCATCTTCACCTGGTGGCCGCCACACTGGACAATCGCGTACACGCCTGTCTCTCCTGTCGCTGCGGCCGGGCCGCGCATACCCCTGCCGTGAGTTCCCCGGCAGCCGGAAACAGCTAGTCTAGCATCAAACCCGACGGGTTGGAAGGCAGGGGTAGGGACGGGGGACGAGGGGCGACACCCATTCGTAGGGGCGGGCCTTGTGCCCGCCCGTCGGCGAGGATCTGCCGACCCGGCCGTCAGTACGCCCAATAGGGGCCGGACCCGCCCGGGGTGCTTCGGCCCTGGATGGCGACAAACACCGTGCGGCCGAAGAAGAACGGCAGCCCCCAGTCGAAGTACAGGCTCGGAAGGCCGCTCTGGGAGCCGCCCACCGACGAACTCCCGGCGACATCGTTGAAGATCCAGTTCCGCGCCGGCAGGGTGTCCAGGTCGGCGACCTTGAAGGTCACCGACTTCGACTGGTTGTTCGCGCCGGTATTGGTTGCCGACAGGGACTGCGTGGTGGGCGGACAGTAGAAGCCCGGTGAATGGACGCAGCCCGGCAGACCGGTCGTCGCCGAATCGAGGAAGAACACGGCGTTGGAGCCGGTGTCGATGAAGCTCATCGGGTACGCCGTGCCATTGAACGTCGTCGTGAAGCTGCCGTACCTGTCTTGCGTCAGAACCACGGCACTGCCGAGCGCATTGTTGCTCTGCGTGCCGATGCCGAAAGTAAGCGTGCCCACGGTGGTGGGCAATCCGGTATCCGGCAGCGCCGGCAACGTCACGAGAAAGCCGTTGTTGTCGGACGCGAACCGGGCCACGGGGTTCTGGAGCTGATTTGCCTGAGGCACGGTCGTCACCTGGCAGGCCGACCCCGAACACGAGTAGTAGAGCCCGGGGTTCGACGTCGTCCCCGGCGCGCAGGCGGAGCCGCAGTCGTAGAGGTACGAACTCACGCCGAGGATGCCGTTGGCCGACAGCGTGTCCACCGTGTTCTCGGCCGTCCCGCCGTTGGCGCAAGTGGATGGCGACGCCGGAAACGCCGAGGCGGGATCGGCAATGATCTGGACGGACGTCGACGCGGCCACCTCGCCGGCCATCTTGACGTCGGCCAGGGCGACCGGGCCCCAGGTGTAGCTCAGGTCCACGAACTGGACGCAGCTCGCGATGGTCGCGCCGGCGGACGTCAGGTTCGTCAGCGGCAGACCGCCGAGCGCCGACGACAGCACGCGAAGCCCGCTCGAGCCGGTGTCGAGCAGCACGTTCGGGACCGTCGTGCACTGCGAGGTGCTTCCGGGGACGCAGATCGTCACGCTCACGTACGCGCCGTTCACCATCGGGCTCACCGTGGAGGGACCGGGGCCGGCCGTGACGGTCACGGTGTTGTCGATCGGCGGAGGAGTGCCGCCACCCGACGACGAGCTGCCGCAGGAGGCCGCCGCGAAGAGCGTCCCCGCAGCGGCCACGGCCACCAGCGTGCGGACGACGGTCTTCACTGGATTTCCTCCACGCCGACGCCGGCCGGCACCAGCTGCGGAAGGTAGGCCCGGCCAGCCAGCGCGCGGAAGTGGCCGAACGACTGGAAGACGAACCCCGGCGTCTCGATCGTGACCGGGGCGCGCCGCGTGAGCCGCCGCTCTCCGGTGGCCTGCTGCAACTCGGCGAAGTGGGATCCCAGAAGCTGCTGGTAGTCGGGATGGAATGGCCCCTGCCACGCCACGGCGAAGATCTTCCCGTCGGGATTGGCGAACTCGCGGACCGTCGCCCCGGAATCCGACACCATTTCGTGAACGGTGTACCGCCCCATCGGCCTGACGGTGATCGAGGCCTTCATCCTCACGCGGTCGCGCTCCACCGAGTTCAGGTCACCGCCCAGTGCGGCGTGCGCGGGGGCGGGAAGCATCGTGGCGAACGACACGACGAGCGCGGACAGGATTACGCGGGCGCACCGGGACGACATGGCGGCTCCCCCCTCCGACGGCTTGCGCTGGCAGGACGTTGATCCGCGTCGGGAATCAGGCTCGCGACCTTCGGCCTCAGTATAGCGGAATCGGCGGCGGGTCCCGGATTTCGAGATTCCCGGTTCGCCAGGTTGCCAGATGTTCTGGCCAGATTTTCCAATCGTGACTTGGTTTGTGGACCCACAGCAGACTACCCCGACTTTGGGGCCGGTACCTGAGCGCTTCCATGGGGGGACATCGTGAAACGATTCAGGGGCGGGCTGGTCGGAGTGCTTCTGGTCTCGGTCATTATCCTCTCCCGGACTGATTGGGGAAAGCAACAGATCGGCGGGACGGTCACGGGCTGGTTCTCCGGCCGCGCAGCTTCCGCCGAGGTCGGGGCTTCGACCGAACCCGCGCAGCCGGCCGCAGCTCCGGCCGCGCCGGCGGCGCGAACGCGTTCATGCGCATGGCGATGACGCGGCCGAAGAACGCCCCCATGGCGTTCTGGGACGAGCACTCGCTCGAGGAGCAGCGTTTCTACAACCTCGTGTGCTGGGTCTACGGTTCGGACCCGGATCGGTTCGCGAACCTGGTGAGCGACCACGTGCTGCCCGCCCAGCGGGCGGCGCGGTGCTCCGAAGACTTCAACGGCCTTGTCGCGGCGTTCAACAAGGACCTCGGGCCGCACATCCGGCGCTGAGGGCTACTTCAGGAGGATCCGCGTGCCGCGGATCTTCTGGCTGGCGAGCGTGCCGAGGAACGCGGGGATGACGCGGTCCATCAGCTCGAAGTAGGACGAGAGCGCGGGCACTTCCTGGCCCTGGTTGTAGAGCACGGCCTCGCGGAAGACCTCGGTGTCGATAATCGCGCCGGTGCGCCCGTCGATGAACACCAGCTTGGGCCGGAGGACGAACCCCTTGCGCTCCATGTAAGTGCGCTGGGGCTCGACGGTCCGCCGGCCGTACTGGTCGATGACCTCGCGGTCCTTCTGCACGAAGCCGGAACTGGCCGTCGAGGTGAAGAGCACGCTGCCGGTCACGATGAGCGGTCCCTGGAACTGCTCGCCGATCTTCTTCCAGTACGCGGCATCGCTGAACAGGGGGTCGTAGACCTCGAGGTCCTTCTCGTCCTTGATCTGCCGGGGCAGCGTCTTGGGATCGATCGTCGGCGGCGCGCCGCCGACGCCGCGCGTCTGGTCGGCCAGCATGTCGGCGAGCGGGAGCACGTCGGCCTCGACCACCTTGAGGTTCGACTTGGTCCGCAACTGGCTCCTGAGCAGGCGCACGGTCTCGAGGTTGCCGTCCACATCGTCGGATCCACCGGCGACGAAGCCGGCGATGAGCACCCGATCGAAGGGGGACGTGTCGATCTTCGGCTGGATCGGCGTCTCGATCGCGATCTCGACCGTGCTCGAGCACGCGAGCAGGGCCGCCGCGGCGACGAGGCTAGCGAGTAGTACGGCGGCTCGCGCGGTCATTGAGTTCCTTGAAGTAGTCGTAGTTCTGCTTGATCGAGACGTTGTTCGGCTCGATCTCGAGCGCCTTGGTGTAGGCCTGGCGGGCCTTGTCGAACAGCCCCGCGTGCTCGTAGGCCACGGCGAGATCGTTGTAGGCGGCGGCGTAGGTCGGATCGAGCTCGACGGCCTTCTCCCAGCGGTAGCGCGCCTCGGTCCAGAGCCCCTTCTGGGCGACGTCGATCCCGAACTGGACCTGCAACTGCGCCTCCTTGCGCGGCCCGGCGGCCCGGACCGGGATCGCAGAAAGCGCAACGACGAGGACACCGAACATTAGCGACTTTCGCATCGGACTCCTGCTTTTCGTCCACTATAAGCTCGCACGGGGAGGCGACGCAAACGGCCGAGACGGGCGTCGATCTTGCAAGGCAGCCTCTGCGCGAAGGAGCGCGCGCATGCTCACCGCAGAGGACGCCGTCGCGTTGTCGTTCCTGCACCGCGGCTGGAGGCTCAAGGCGCTCGACGCGCTGGGCCGCGCGCCGCGGCCCGACTCGGTCGAATCGGTCCTCGGCCTGATCGAGCCCGAGCGGACGGTGTCACCGCTCGCGCAACGGCTCCGGCGCCGGGCCGCCGCGGCGCTCGATGCGGCGCGGCGGGCGGGGATCCGCGCGATCGCGTGGGGCGAGCGCGCCTATCCGCCCCTGTTGGCAACGGCGCCGGACGCCCCGCTGGCGCTCTGGGCGAGAGGAGACCCGGCGGTCCTCCTCCAGCCGGCCGTGGCCATCGTGGGGTCGAGGGCGGCCACGCCGTACGGCCTCGAGGCGGCGTCCCGCCTCGCCGGCGATCTGGCCGCAGCCGGCGCGCTCGTCGTGAGCGGGATGGCCCGGGGCATCGATTCGGCGTCGCACCGGGCCGCGCTGGCTGCCGGCGGACAGACCGCCGCCGTGCTCGGCTCGGGCGTCGACGTCATCTACCCGCCCGAGCACGACCGGCTGGCCGTGGAGATCGCGGGCCGCGGCGTGGTCCTGAGCGAGTTGCCGCCGGGCGCGCCGCCGCTCGCCTTCCATTTCCCGGCCCGGAACCGTATCATCAGCGGCTTGTCGCTCGCCACCGTGGTCATCGAGGCGGCCGAGCGCAGCGGGTCGCTCATCACCGCCGGGTTCGCCCTCGAACAGGGCCGGGCCGTCATGGCCGTGCCCGGCAGCATCCTCTCGGGGCGCTACCGGGGGTGCCACGCCCTCATCAGGGACGGCGCGGCGGTGGTCGAATCGGCCGAGGACGTGCTGGCGGAGCTTCGCACGAGCGCCCTTCGTCCGCTGGTGGACGCGGCAGCCGACCCGGCGGCCGCGCGGATCGACCCGATCCTGGCGTCCATGGCGCCCGGGGAGTCCTACGACACCGACGCGCTGGCGGGCCTCACCGGCCAGCGGCCGGCTCAGCTGTTGGCGAGGCTCCTGGAGTTGGAGCTGAGGGGCGTCATCCGCCGGGTTGACGGCGGGCGATTCGTCCGCTCCGGGCGAACGTGCTAACGTAGGTCGCTTGGGACAGGGTGGGAGAAGACGGTAGAGACAGCGATGCCGAAATCACTGGTTATTGTCGAATCGCCTGCGAAAGCACGGACGCTCACGCGGTTCCTGGGCAGCAAGTACCGGGTGGAGGCCAGCTTCGGCCACATCCGCGATCTGCCCGAGAATGCCGACGAAGTGCCTGATGAAATTCGCGACAAGCCATGGGGCACGCTGGGTGTCGATACCGACGGCGATTTCAAGCCCTACTACGTCATCCCCGCCTCGAAGAAGCGCCACGTCAGCGCGCTTCGGGCGGCGCTGAAAGAGGCCTCGGAGCTCCTGCTGGCGACCGACCCCGACCGTGAAGGGGAGTCGATCAGCCTGCACCTCAAGGAGGTCCTCAAGCCCAAGGTGCCGGTCCGGCGGGTGACGTTCCACGAGATCACCCGCGAGGCGGTGCAGGAGGCCGTGGCCAACGCGCACGAACTGGACGAGAACCTGGTCAAGGCGCAGGAGAGCCGGCGGATCCTCGACCGGCTCTACGGCTACACGCTCTCGCCGGTGCTCTGGAAGAAGGTCCGGACCGGGCTGAGCGCGGGGCGCGTCCAGAGCGTCGCCGTCCGCCTCATCGTCGAGCGCGAGGAGGCGAGGCGCGCGTTCAGGAACAGCACGTTCTGGGACATCCAGGCGCGGCTCGTGGCCGAGGGGCGCCAGTTCGAGGCGGTCCTCTCACGCGTCGCCGACCAGCGGGTGGCCAGCGGGCGCGACTTCGACCCGGCGACCGGCCTGCTCTCGGCCAAAGGCGTGCGGCATCTCGACAAGGCCGGCGCGGAGGCGATCGCGGGGGCGATCGGGCAGCACCTGCCGTGGCGCGTCACCGCGGTGGACGAGCGGCCGGGGATCGAGCGCCCGGCGCCGCCATTCACCACCTCGACGCTGACCCAGGAGGCGAGCCGCAAGCTCGGGTTCACCACCGGCCGGACGATGCGCATCGCGCAGCGGCTGAAGGACGGCGTCGAGCTGGCCGACGGGACGATCGAAGGGATCATCACCTACCACCGGACCGACTCGACGACGCTCAGCGAGAAGGCGCTGCAGGAGTCGGGGCGCACGATCCGCGAGATGTTCGGCGACGAGTACTACCGCGGCGCGAGGCGCTACCAGACGCAGGTCCGCAACGCGCAGGAAGCGCACGAAGCGATCCGGCCGACCGATTTCAACGTCACGCCGCAGAGTCTGGTCGGCATCCTCGAGCCGGACGATCTGAAGCTCTACGACCTCATCTGGAAGCGGACGATGGCGTCGCAGATGCCCGACGCGCGCGTGCTCAAGACGACGGTGGAGTTCACGGCGGCGGGGCCGGGCGGCGAGGACTGCGCGCTGACGTGCTCGGGCAAGGCGATCGAGTTCGCCGGCTACCGCCGCGCCTACGTCGAGGGCAGCGACGACCCGGAGAGCGAGCTCGAGGCGCAGGAGACCATCCTGCCGCCGTTCAAGATCGGCGACCTCGTCGTGGCGGACGCCGGCAGCGCGGGTGCCGCCGGCCCGGCGAGGGCGTCGCTCCTCGCCGTCGAGCCGAAGTCGCACGAGACGACGCCGCCGGCGAGGTTCACCGAGGCGTCGCTCATCAAGAAGCTCGAGGAGGAGGGAATCGGCCGGCCGTCGACGTTCGAGCCGACGATCGAGACGATCCTGCGGCGCGGCTACGTGTTCCGCCAGGGCAAGGCGCTCGTGCCGAGTTTCACCGCCTTCGCGGTGACTTACCTCCTGCGCGACCACTTCGCCGACTTCGTGGACATCGGCTTCACGGCGGAGATGGAGAAGGACCTCGACGAGATCTCGAACGGCGAGCGTCCGTGGCTCGATTTCATCCGCGAGTTCTTCCGCGGCGACGGGCGCCAGCACAAGGGGCTCGAGGCGATGGCGCGCGACGAGGCGCAGCAGATCGACTACCCGGTCGTCGACGTGGGCGTCGACCCGGAGAGCGGCGAGCCGATCCGCGTGCGCATCGGCCGGTTCGGGCCGTTCGTGCAGGTGGGGGAGGGCGGCAACGGGAACACGGCGTCGCTGCCCGACGACCTGGCGCCCGCCGACCTCACCGCCGAGAAGGCGATGGCGCTGGTGCGGAGCAAGGCCGCGGGCCCGCGGGACCTCGGCCTCGACCCGGCGAGCGGGCAGCACGTGTACCTGGCGACCGGCCGGTTCGGGCCGTACGTGCAGCTTGGCGAGACGCCCGAGAAGCCGGCGAAGGGAAAGAAGGCCGCCAAGCCGAAGCGGGCCTCGCTCCCCAAGGGCGTGGTCGAGGCGCAGGCCGACCTCGCGCTGGCGCTGCAGTGGCTCAGCCTGCCGCGCGTGCTCGGGCCCCATCCGGCGGGCGGAGGGGACGTCGTCGCCGGCGCCGGCCGGTTCGGGCCCTACGTGAAGCACGGCGACGAGTTCCGCTCGCTCGAGGCGACCGACGACGTGTACAGCGTGACCCTGGAGCGCGCGCTCGAGCTGCTGGCGCAGCCCAAGCGGTCGCGGCGCAGGCAGGCGGCGGCGCCCGCGGTGCTGCGAGAGCTGGGCGTGCGCGAAGACAGCGGCGCGGCCGTGAGGCTGCTCGACGGGCGCTACGGGCCGTACGTGACCGACGGCAAGACGAACGCGTCGCTCCCCAAGGGCGCCGACCCGGCGGCCCTCGGCCTGCGCGACGCCGTCGAGATGATCGACGCGCGCGCGGCGGCCGGGCCGAAGAAGAAGGGCGGACGGCCAAGGCGCAAGCCGTGATCCACGTGGTCGGCGGCGGCCTCGCCGGCTGCGAAGCCGCATGGCAGGCGGCTTCCCGCGGCCAGCAGGTCGTGGTGCACGAGATGCGGCCGGTGCGGGGGACCGACGTGCACCGGACCGACGCGCTGGCCGAACTGGTCTGCAGCAATTCCTTCCGAAGCGACAAGCTGGACAACGCCGTCGGCCTCCTCAAGGAGGAGATGCGGCGCCTCGGCTCGCTGTTGATGCGCGTCGCGGACCTGGTGCGCGTGCCGGCGGGCGCCGCGCTCGCGGTGGACCGGGAGCGGTTCGCGGAGCTGGTGACGCGCGAGATCGCGTCGCACCCGCTCGTGACCCTGATCCGCGAGGAGGTCACCGAGGTGCCCGACCCGAGGGAGACGGGCGGGCCGGTGGTCATCGCCACGGGGCCGCTCACCTCGCCCGCGCTCTCAGAGAGGATCGCGGCGCTGGTCGGCGGGCAGCACCTGTATTTCTACGACGCCGTCAGCCCGATCGTCCTGGCCGAGTCGATCGACCGGTCCCGCGTCTTCCGGGCCTCGCGGTGGGGGCGGGGCAGCGCCGAGGGGGACTATCTCAACTGTCCGTTCACGGCGGCCGAGTACGAGACGTTCCACCAGGCGCTGGTCACCGCGGAACGGGCGGCGGTGCACGACTTGGATCGCGAGAAGTTCTTCGAGGGGTGCCTGCCGATCGAGGTGATGGCGCACCGCGGTCCCGACACCCTGCGGTTTGGCCCGATGAAGCCGGTGGGGCTGCCCGATCCGGGCACCGGCTGGCTGCCGTTCGCGGTGGTCCAGTTGCGGCAGGACAACCTGGCCGCCGACCACTTCAGCCTGGTGGGGTTCCAGACGCAGCTCACGTGGGGCGAGCAGGCGCGCGTGTTCCGTCTGATTCCCGGCCTCGAGCGCGCCGAGTTCGCGCGGTTCGGCCTCGTGCACCGCAACACCTACATCAACGCGCCGACGGTGCTCGCCGAGACGTGGCAGGTGCGGTCGCGGCCGGGGCTGTTCTTCGCCGGGCAGATCTCGGGCGTCGAGGGGTACGTCGAGTCGGCGGCGTCCGGGCTGCTCGCCGGCATCAACGCGGCGGCGCTCGCGACGGGCCGTCCCCTGTCGTCGCCGCCGCGCACGACGGCGACGGGCGCGCTGGCGTACTATGTGTCGCACGCGGACGCGGCCGGCTACCAGCCGAGCAACATCACGTTCGGGATCATGTCGCCGCTCGAATCGGCCGACCGCCGTCTCAGGCGCGACCGCAAGGCGCGGAACGAGGCGATTTCCGCGCGGGCGCTGGACGCGCTCGGACAGTGGATCCCGACCGCGCCGTTCAGCGCGACGTAGTGGCCAGCTGAGAGAGCACTTCGTGAAAGACGAGCTGAGAGCCTTTCTCTCCTTCCTGCGGCTGAACCGCAACGCCTCCGTGCACACGGTGCGCGCCTACGACGGCGACCTGTCGCAGTTCATCACGTTCATGGCGGGGGAGTACAAGCGCCCGCGGCCGGAGCTGCAACCGGCCGACATCACGCGGCCCGTCATCCGCGGCTTTCTCGCCGAGCTGTTCCGCCTGGGCGAGTCGCGCGCGAGCGCCGCGCGGAAGCTCGCGGCCATCCGCTCGTTCCTGCGCTATCTCAGGCGCGAGGGGTTCATCGATTCGGACCCCGGCCTGCTGGTGGCGACGCCGAAGCGCGAGCAGCCGCTCCCGCGCCACCTGGAGGTGGACGAGATGACGCGCCTGCTCGAGACGCCCGACACGACGGGGCCGCTCGGCCGGCGCGACCGCGCGATCCTCGAACTGCTCTACGCGTCGGGCCTTCGGCTCGGCGAGCTGGTGGGGCTCGACCTCGAGGACGTCAATCTCGGCAGCCGGATGGTGCGCGTGATGGGGAAGGGGCGCAAGGAGCGGCTCGTGCCGTTCAACCAGAGCGCGACCTCGGCGCTCCGCGCCTGGCTGCCGGACCGGGAGGCGCTCAGGCGGCAGCCGACAGCGGGACAGCCGTCGCGCCTGAAGCCCGAAGCCCGAAGCCTGGAGCCGCGACGCCGGGGCGAGTCACGCCGCGCGTCACGCGACGCGTGGCGCGCCCCGGTGGCGTCGCCGCGGCGCGTCGAAGACGAGCCCTTGTTTCTGAACTACCGCGGCACCCGCCTGTCCTCGCGCCACGTGCACCGGCTCGTGCGGCACTACGTCGCGGCGTGCAGCATGCGGTTCGGCATCAGCCCGCACGCCATCCGCCACTCGTTCGCCACGCACCTGCTCGAGGCCGGCGCCGACCTGCGCGCCATCCAGGAGCTGCTCGGGCACGTGCGGCTGGGCACGACGCAGCGCTACACGCACGTCAACGCGGCGCAGTTGATGGAAGTTTACAGAAGGGCTCACCCCAGAGCCCGAGGCGGGTGAGCCCCGGGCGGCTCTCGGCGCTGGACTCTCGGCTCCCGGCCGCGTCCGGCTCTTGGCCGAAAGCCGGACACCGCCGAGGGTCGAGAGCCGGCTACGGCCGCGGTCCGGTTTCGGCGGCCATTTCCTTCCGGCTCTTCGGAAACTCGATCTTGAGCGTCTTGATCTTGTAGTTGATCACCCGCGGGCTGATCGCGAGCAGGTCGGCCGCGTCCTTCTGCACCCAGTTCGAGATCTTGAGCGCTTCGACCAGCGCGCACCGTTCGATCTCCTCGAGCGGGATGCCGGTCGGGGGAATCCGCACGACCGGCGGCGCGCCGGCGTCGGCCGCCGACGGCCCGGTCTCGCCCAGGTGGAGGTCGGCGAGGCCGACTTCGGTGGCGTCGCACAGCAGCACCGCCCGCTCGATCGCGTTCTCGAGCTCGCGGATGTTGCCCGGCCAGTTGTAGCGCAGCAGCAGCTTCATCGCCTCCGGGCGGATGCCGTCCATCTTGCGCTTGAGCTCCCCGGCGAACCGGCGGATGAACGACTCGGCGAGCGCCGGGATGTCGTCCTTCCGCTCGCGCAGCGGGGGCATGTCGATCGTCACGACGTTGAGGCGGTAGTAGAGGTCCTCGCGGAACTGGCCGCTGGCCACCATGGTGGCGAGGTTCCGGTTGGTGGCGGCGATCAGCCGCACGTCGACCTTCAACGTCCGGGTGCCGCCGAGCCGCTCGAACTCGTGCTCCTGGAGGACGCGCAGGATCTTGGCCTGCGTGTTGGCGCTCATGTCGCCGACTTCGTCGAGGAAGAGCGTGCCGCCGTCGGCCTGCTCGAAGCGCCCGATCCGCTGCTTGTCGGCGCCGGTGAAAGCCCCCTTCTCGTGGCCGAACAGCTCGGACTCGAGCAGGTTCTCCTGCAGCGCCGCGCAGTTGACGCGGACGAAGTTCCGCCCCGCCCGGTGCGAGTTGTGGTGGATCGCGCCGGCGATCAGCTCCTTGCCGGTGCCCGTCTCTCCCCGGATCAGCACGGTCGTGTTGCTCTTGGCGACCTTCTGCACGACGCCGAGCACCCGGGTGAGCGCCTCGGAGCGTCCGATGATCCGGTCGAACTCGTAGATGTCGTTCTGCGCGTGGCGGAGGTAGTCGAGCTCGTTGCGCATCCGGTGCAGCTCGAGCGCCTTCTCGATCTTGACCTCCATCTCCTCGATCTCGAACGGCTTCTGGACGAAGTCGAACGCGCCGGCCTTCATCGCCTCGACCGCTGTGGTGACCGACCCGAACGCGGTCATCAGGATCACGGCCGTCGTCGGGTGGAGCGCCTTGGTCGTCCGCAGCACCTCGATGCCGTCGCTGCCGCCCATCTTGAGGTCGCTCAGCACGACGTCGAAGTAGCCGGCGTGGAGGCAGGCGATCGCGGCGTTGCCGTTGGCCGCCTCCTCGATCTCGTGGCCGACCTCGGCGAGCGCCCGGGCCAGGCCGCGCCGCAACGCGTCGTGGTCGTCGACGATCAGGATTCGACCCATAACCGCCCCGCGCTAGCGGAGCCACTCCTCTCCGGAATTGACCGGGAGCGTCACGCGGAACCGCGTGCCCTTGCCCGGCGCCGTCTCGAGGTCGATGTGCCCGTTGTGGGCGTCCACGATCTTCCGGACAATCGCCAGGCCCAGCCCCGACCCCTGGGGCTTGGTCGTGAAAAACGGGTTGAAGACCCGCTCGGCGGTCTCCGGCGGCACCCCGGGCCCGTCGTCGGCGACCTCGACGACGAGCGTCGCCCCCGGCGCCCGCTCCTCGGCCCCCGCGGTCGGTTCCTCGTACTCCCGGCCGACCGACGCGGTGAGCCGGATGGTCCCTTGTCCGCCCAGCGCCTCGAGGCCGTTGATCAGGAGGTTCGAGAACAGCTGGCCCAGCTGGTGGGGATCCGCCCGGATGAGCGGCAACTGCGGCTGGATGTCCATCGTGACCGCCACCTCGCCGCGTTCGACCTTCCGTTCCGCCATCGTCACCGCGTCGTGCAGGACCTGCGCCATCGACGTCTGCTCGACCTGCAGCCGGATCGGCCGGACGAACTCGAGCACTTCGAGGACGATCGCGTTGGCGGTCTTCGCCTCGTTGATGATGTCGTCGAGCAGCGCCTGCGCGTCGGGGACGTCCGCGACCCGGCGCCGCAGCAGGCCGGCCATCACCTCGATGCCCGCCAGCGGGTTCTTCACCTCGTGGGCGATGGTGGCCGCCATCTCGCCGAGCGACGCCAGGCGGTCGCGCAGCCGCTCCCGCTCCTCCATCTGCTCGACCAGCGTCAGGTCCTTGAAGAACACCGCCGCGCCCTCGTTCCGCCCCTCGTCGTCGGGGATCTGCGACAGCGTGTACCCGATCACCTTGCCCGACGGCTTCAGCCTGAGTTCGGCGCGATTCGGCAGGTGGGCGAGGTCGAAGGCCGCCGACAGGATGCGGACGATGTCGGGCTGGCTGGCGAGCACGTCCGCGTAGGGGCGCCCGATGTCGTCGTCGCGCCGCGTGATGTCGAGGATGCGGTAGGCCACCTCGTTCATCATCGCCAGGCGCCTGTCGCGCGTGACGGCCAGGACGCCGTTCCGCATGCCGAGCACGATCTGGCGGAAGAAGCGGTCACCAACGAGCGGCTGGCTCACGGCATGGCCGGCCCCGACTTCGCTCTTTCGCCGCTGGGGTCGCTCGGTCATGAGGTGAGGTTCTCTCATCTGCCTCGGCAGTGGCATCGACGATTTCAATAGTGTAACTGTAGCGCGGCTCGTCGCCAAGACGTTCGGGTCCATGTCGGTGGAGGGTCAGGGCAAACGCCGTGCCGGCGGACCATCGAGCGAAATGCCGGGAACGCGATGAAAGGACGGGGGCTTCCGTCGCCTCGCGCCGAGCCTTCGGCTGACAAATCTGTCCGCCCCGGCTCAATTCCGGGGCGACGACTCGGGCGTCGCGGTCTGCAGCTCTTCCCACCGGTGCATCAGGTCGCCGACCTGCCACATCAGCGCCTGGTGGCGGTCGATGACCGGCTGGGCCGCGACGCGATCCTGGTAGAACTCCGGGCTGGCCATGGTGGTTTCGATCTGCTTGATCTCGGCCTCGCACCGGGCGATGCGCTCCTCGAGCTCTGCGATCTTGGCCTGGTGCGCCTTGACGGCGCGGTCGCGGCGACGCGACTCGGTCTGGGCTCGTCGGCGCGCTTCGTGGTCATCATGCGGCGCCTGCGACTTTCCGCCGGCCTGTCCCGCCTTCGCGCTTCGCGCTTCGGCGGGCAAGCCCGCCGTTCCGACCCCTCGTCCCTCGTCCCTCGTCCCTCGCTCCCCGCCTTCCCGCCTTCGCCCATCGGGCTTCGGCGAGGCAAGCCCGCCCCCGGTCTTCCCGCTGGTTCGTCCCGTCGAAGCCGAGCCCCGTTCTTCGCGTCCCGGCGAAGGCGGATTCGCCTTCCTCCACAGGAACTCCTCGTACCGCCCGGGGAAGCTGTGCGCGTCGCCGCCGCCGACCTCGACGACCCGGTTGGCCAGCTTCTCGACGAAATAGCGGTCGTGCGACACGAAGATGAGCGTGCCGCCGAAATCCTCGAGCGCGTCGAGCAGCACGTCCTTCGAATCGAGGTCGAGGTGGTTGGTCGGCTCGTCGAGCAGCAGGGTGTTGGAGGGGCGGAGCAGCATCCGCGCCACCGCGAGGCGCGTGCGCTCGCCGCCCGACAGCACGCCGACCCGCTTGTAGACGTCGTCGCCCGAGAAGAGGAACCCGCCGAGGATGTTGCGGATCGCGGGCACCATCTGGTTCGGCGACCCCGCCTGGAGGGTTTCGTAGACGGTGAGGTCGGCCTGGAGCCGCGCCGCTTCGTCCTGCGCGAAGTACTGCGCCACCACCTGGTGGCCTTCGTGGCGCTCGCCCGAGTCGGGCGCCTCGACGCCGGCCAGCATGCGCATCAGCGTCGACTTGCCGGTGCCGTTCGGCCCGACAATCGCGATGCGATCGCCGCGCTCGATGTGGAGGCTGGCGCGGCGGAAGACCACGTGGTCGCCGTACGCCTTGTGCGCCTGCTTGAGCTCGAGCACCATCCGGCCGCTCTTGACCGAGGCGGGGAACGAGAAGTGCACCCGCTTGCGCTCGGGCGGCACCTCGATCGGGTCGATCTTCTCGAGCATCTTGATCCGGCTCTGCACCTGCGCGGCCTTGGTCGCCTGGTAGCGGAACCGGTCGATGAACATCTTCATCCGCGCCGATCTCGTCGTCCTGCTGGCGCTTGGCCTCCCGGACCCGCTCGAGCCGCGCCTGGCTCTCCTCGAGATAGTGGCTGTAGTTGCCCGGGTAGTCGTTCAGCGTCCGCAGGTAGACCTCGGCGATCCGCGTGACGACGGTGTCGAGGAAGTAGCGGTCGTGGGAGACGAGGATGACGGCGTGGGGGTAGTCGTGGAGGTACGACTCGAGCCAGTTGCGCGCCTCGAGGTCGAGGTGGTTGGTCGGCTCGTCGAGCAGCAGGAGGTTGGGGCGCGCGAGCAGCAGCTTGGCCAGCGCGATCCGCATCTGCCAGCCGCCCGAGAAGGTCTCCGCCGGCCGCCCGAGGTCTTCCGGCGAGAAGCCGAGGCCGCGCAGCACGGTCGCGATCTTCAGGTCGATGCTGTAGCCGTCGTGCAGCCGGAAGCGGTCCTGGAGGTCGCTGTAGCGGGAGAGCATCAGTTCGTGCTCGCCCTCGGCGACGTCCGGGTGGCCGAGGCGGTCCTCGAGGGCGTGCATTTCCGCCTTGACCGCCATGAGCGGCTCGAACGCCAGCATCGCCTCGTCGTACACCGTCCTGCCCGAGTGCGACAAGCCGTCCTGCGGCAGGTAGCCGACCGTGACGTCGGCCGGCTTGACGACGCTGCCCGCGTCGCTGTCCTCGAGGCCGGCGAAGATCTTGAGCAGGGTGGTTTTGCCCGACCCGTTCGGGCCGCACAGGCCGACCCGTTCGCCGTCGGATATCTGCCAGGTGACGCTGTCAAACAGCACCCGGTCACCGAAAGACTTGGTAAGGGAAGAAATCTGGATCATCCGCGCGACGGCTGGGCTCGAGGATTTCGGCCGAAAGCCCAATGTTAGCACACGGCACCCGGCCCTCCGGGGCCGTCCGGCCACGGGGTGTCTATAATGGGAGAGGACACTGTAGGGCAGACCATCTTCGCGGCTCCGCCGTCTTATCGTGCAGAGCAGGCGTAAGGCCTGTCGTGCTCTAGTCGCGGGTCGGCGGCCCGCGTGCGGTGTCGGGGAGGATCTCCTGGAGGACGTTGCCGTCCTTGTCGGCCTGAGCGACGAGGAACTCGTGACCCGATCGGTCGGTGGCGACACCGAGAGCTTCAACCAGCTCATCAAGCGATGGGAGAAGCCGATCTATGCGCTCGCCTACCGCACGATCGGCCGCGAAGACGAGGCGCGGGACGTCGTCCAGGAGACCTTCCTCCGCGCCTTCCGCGGCCTGGGCGGGTTCAAGGGGCAGGCGAAGTTCTCCTCCTGGCTCTACCGGATCGCCCTGAACCTCTGTCGTGACTGGATGCGCCGCCAGCGGCGGTCGCCGGTGGTGCTGGCGCCCGACGGGGTGGACCTGGTCGAACTGGCGGGCGAGGGCGAGGGGGTCGAGAGCGCCGATGCCGCGGTTTCGCGAAAGGACCTGAGCCAGGCGGTGGCCCGCGCGATGCGGACGCTGCCCGAGGATCAGCGTGCGGCGATCGTGCTGAAGGAATACCACGGCCTGACGTTTCAGGAAATTGCGGAGTTGCTGGGCTGCCCGCTCAGCACCGTGAAGACGCGGCTCTACCAGGGACTGACGGTCCTTCGGAAAGAGCTCGAGCGCAGTGGCATCCAATCGTCGGCGAGGATCGTATGAGATTCACCTGCACAGACAAGGACACGCTGGTCGCCTTCCTCTACGACGAGTGCGACGAGGAGACGCGCGGCGCCGTGGGCGCGCACCTGGCGGGCTGCCAGGCGTGCGCCGACGAAGTGCGGGGGTTCGCCCGCGTGCGGGAGACGCTGTCCAAGTGGGCCCCTCCCGACCGGGTGAGCGGCTTCAGGCTGGTGCGCGACGACCCGGCGGACGCGCCCGCCGCCACGGTGTTACGTCCCGCCCGGTGGTGGCAGGCGCCGCTGCCGACCCTGGCGCGGCTGGCCGCGGGCATCCTGCTCTTCGCCGGCGGTGCCGCGCTCGCCAACCTCGACGTGCATTACGACAAGGACGGGTTCACCGTGCGGACTGGATGGCGCGTTCCGGCCGCGGCCGCGAGCCAGGTGGCGGCAGCCAGCCGCCAGACCGCCCCGGCCTCCGCGCCGATACCGGCCTCCGCGCCTTCGGCCAATCAGGCCGACTCGCCCTGGCGGCTGGAGATGGTCGCGCTCGAGCGAAACCTGCGCGACGAGTTCCGTCAGCAGCTGGCGGCCGCGCGTGCGTCGGGCGGCGCCGGCCCGGTCGCGGTGTCGGCCGGGGCCGACGCCGGGGACGCCAGGCTGCTGAGCCAGGTGCACGCGCTCATCGACGAGAGCTACCGCCGTCAGCAGGTCGAAGTGGCGTACCAAATCGGCCGGGTCGAACGGGAGTTCCAGGGGCAGCGCAGGGCCGATGTCACCCGCGCGCAGCAGTCGTTCGGTCAGCTCGACGGGCCGCCGATCTACTTGCCCGACCAGCGGCAGATGATGAATTACATCCGCCTGAACCCGGTCACGCTGAAGAAGTAGGTGTTTCGGGCGCGCCGGCCGGGAACCAGCGGGACCGGATCGGTTTCTAATGGGGCATGAGTACAATGGCGCCCATGATGCTCACCCGCCGCGTCCTGCCGTTCGGTCTGGTCCTCCTGGCCATTGTCGGCCTGTCCGCGTGCACGTCGCGCCCGGTTGATCTCCAGAAGGTTCTCCAGGTGACCGGCGTCAACACGGGCTACTTCGACGCCGGCATCGTCGAGGGCGACAAGAACAAGCTCGTCCCCACCATCTCCGTGCAGCTGAAGAACATCGGCGCCGAGCCGGTGGCGAGCGTGCAGATGATCGCCAAGTACAACCGGATCGGCGAGGTCGAGGAGTGGGGCTCGGCGCCCTACGTCCGGGCGATCGGGCCGGAGGGACTGCAGCCCGGCCAGACCGGGGCCCCCGTGGTGATGAAATGCGACCGCGGCTATACCAGCCAGGCGCCGCGGGCGGACATGTTCCACAACAGCCAGTTCGTGGACGTGCGCGTGGAGTTGTACGCGAAGTACAAGGCGCAGACCTGGGTCAAGATGGGCGAGTACAAGATCGCCAGGGAACTGCTCACGCAGTAATCGGGTTCTTCGATGAGGGATCGGGTCCCGATTCCTCTGCGTGAGTTCCGATTCCTCTGCGTCAGTTCCGATCCCTCTGCGTCAGTTCCGATCCCTCAATCGTCAGTTCCGATTTTCCCTGAGTGCACCATGGGCACGAACGTCACCGGGGCGACCGTCCTGGTGGTCGTGCCGCCGTCGGCGCGCCGCTCGACGACGCAAAGCTCCTGCGCGTAGTGGTGGCCGACGGGGATCACGAGCCGCCCGCCGGGCGCGAGCTGGTCGACGAGCGCCTGCGGCACCTGCGACGGCGCCGCCGTGACGACCACGATGTCGAACGGCGCTTCCCGGGCCAGCCCCTCGTAGCCGTCCGCCTGCACCACCGTCACGTTGGCATACCCGAGGCCGGCGAGCCGTTCCGACGCTTGACGGCCGAGATCGTCATCGACCTCCAGGCTGAACACGTGAGCGACCAGGCGCGAGAGGACGGCGGCCTGGTAGCCGGAGCCGGTGCCGATCTCGAGGGCGCGGTCGGTCGGAGCGGGGCGGGCGAGTTCGGTCATCAACGCCACGATGTACGGCTGCGAGATCGTCTGACCGTGGCCGATCGGCAGGGGATGGTCGGCGTAAGCCCCGACGCGGAGCGCGCGCGGGACGAACAGGTGCCGCGGCACCTGCCGCATGGCGGCCAGCACCGCGGGATCGCCGACGCCGCGCGACTCGATCTGACGCGCGACCATCGCGTACCGTTCCTCACGGTCGGCGGCCTCATCCGTCGTGCCGGCGTCTCGGTCGGGAAGGTCCCGATCATTCGCCGACGACCCGGGAGGCGGCGGGCGTGGCGGTCCCGCGGGCAGGATCGGCATGTGCCGATTATCGCGCCGATTGAGCAACGCGAGGGAGCCGAAGGGTATAATCGCTGTCGTGCGCGTGGACCCGTCTTCCCGTTTTCTCGAACGTCGCCTGGGCCCCTTCGATGCCGCGGCGATCGTCGTCTCGAACGTGATCGGCGTCGGCATCTTCATCACGCCCCGCTTCATCGCGTCGGCCGTGCCTCATCCGATCGGCTTCCTGGCCGTGTGGCTGGGCGGCGGGCTGCTGGCCTTCGCCGGCGCGATGGCCTACGCGGAGCTCGGCACGCTGCGCCCGCGGTCGGGCGGCGAGTACGTGTACCTGCGGGAAGGCTACGGCCCGCTCGCCGCGTTCCTGACCGGCTGGACGTCGTTCGTCGCGGGATTCGCGGGCGCGATCGCCGCCGGGGCCCTGGGCGTGTCCGACTACCTTGGCCGCTTCGTCCCGGCCGCGGCCGACCCGACGCCGCTGCTCACCGTGCCGCTGCCCTGGCTGCCGCTGGTCTTCTCGCCGCGGACGCTGGTGGCGCTCACCCTCATCATCGGCCTCGCGCTGGTTCACGTCCGCGGTCTCGGGCCCGGCCGTCTCGTCCAGAACACGCTGGCGGGGATCAAGGTCGGCGCGCTGGCGCTGTTTGTGGCCCTCGGCCTCGGCTTCGGCCGGGGCAGCGTGGCGCACATCACGGCGGCGGCGCCCGTCGGGGGGTTCGACTGGGCGCTGGCGTTCATCCTGGTGATGTTCACCTACAGCGGATGGAACGCGGCGTCGTACGTGGCCGAGGAGATCCGCGACCCCTCGCGCAACGTGCCTCGCGCGCTCGCCCTGGGCACCGGCGCCGTGGTGCTGCTCTACCTGTGCCTGAATTTCCTCTACCTGTATGCGGTGCCGATCGGCGAGATGGCCTCCGGCGCCTCCTCGGAGATCGCGATGGTGGCGGCCGACCGGCTGCTCGGGCCGACCGCCGCAACCCTGCTCAGCGGGCTCGCGATCGTCGTGCTGTCGGGCAGCCTGAGCGCGATGACCATCGCCGGGCCGCGGGTCTACTTCGCGATGGCGCGCGACGCCGAGTTCTTCCCGGTGTTCGCGCGGATTCACCCGCGGTTCCACACGCCGTGGGTGTCGATCGGCGCGCAGGCGATCTGGAGTTCCGTGCTGGTGCTCAGCAACACGAAGGACCAGCTCGCCGAGTACACCGGCTTCGCGGTGCTGCTGTTCTCCGCCGTCGCGGTGAGCACGGTGTTCATCCTCCGGCACCGGTGCCCGGACGAGCCGCGGCCGTTCAAGGCGCTCGGCTACCCGGTGGCGCCGGCGATCTTCGTCCTCGCGTCCCTCGTCATCATGGTGTTCGCCGTCAAGGGCCGTCCCGGGCCCTCCCTGACCGGCGCGATCATCATCGCGTCGGGCATCCCGCTCTACCTGCTGCTCCGCTGGAAGTCCAGGAGGAGCAGGCAGACCTGACCCGCGCCCGAAGAGCGTCGGATCGAGATCGGTCTGCCGAGGATCAGGAGATCGAGATCGGTCTGCCGAGGATCGTCAGATCGAGATCGGTCCGCCGAGGATCGTCAGATCGAGATCGGTCTGCCGAGGATCAGGAGATCGAGATCGGTCTGCCGAGGATCGTCAGCTCGAGATCGGTCCGCCGAGGATCGTCAGATCGAGATCGGTCTGCCGAGGATCGTCAGCTCGAGATCGGTCCGCCGAGGATCGTCAGATCGAGATCGGTCTGCCGAGGATCATTGGATAGCGCAGGGCTTCAGCCCTGCGCTGCGCTGGACCTCAGAAGCGCCCACAGCGTGAGCACCGCGAGGAGGCCGTCCGCGGCCGCGAACACGAGGTAGGCCGGCGGCGAGTGACGGACGAAGTGGTCGGCGAGGAACGCCAGGCACCCGATCCCTTTCAGGAACGGCCCCATCACCCACAGGTACCCGCGATAACGAACGGGGTCTCGAAACGGCAGGACGTAGCCCAGACCGACGGCCAGCAGGAAGAGGCCGTTCAGGTCGGCGTGGATCGGCGGTGACGGAGCCGGCACGTCGAACAGCGCCGTCAGCAGTCCACGGCCGGCCAGCAGGGCCGTGCCGAGCGCGACGTCGTAGACGCCGGACGCGGCGGCCACGATCGCAAGCGTACGGTCGTCAGGGTGTCGGGCGGGCATCGCGTCGGAACCGTTTCCTGAGCGCCCAGGACACGGTCAGCAGGAGCGTCACCAGCAGGATCTCCGGCAGGAAGTCTCCGACGAGCAGCGTGACGTCTTCACGCATCGACGCCAGCCAAACGACCGCTGCTCCCAATCGACCCCTCCTCGAGACGGTCGCGGGCGGACCGGCGTCCGCCCGCCTGCGGCGATGGAACCCGGGCGGCGCTACTGCCTCGAGACCGGCTGCAGCTCGCCGCGATAGGTGACGGTGTCGTTCGGTTCGATGCGCACGTCGAACGCGATCGGGCGGAAGCCCGGCGCCCGGATCTCCACGTGGTGCGGGCCGGCCGTGAGATCCAACCTCTGGAAGACGCCATTGAAGTCGCTGACGGTGCCCATGTAGTTGCCGTCGACGAGCACCTCGGCGCTGCTCGGCGAGACCTTCAGCCTGAGCCCGCCGACCCCGGCCTGCTCGTCCCCGTAGGAGCCGGTCTCGCCTGCTTCAGCCGGGTCCCAGTAGGGGTCGTAATCGTAGCCGTACTGGTACGGGAACCAATAGCCGGTCAGCCAGTAGGGGTCGGCGTAGAGCACGTTGTAGAACCCGAGGCCCGCGAACATCCACGGCGCGTAGCCCCAGTTGATGTCGCCGCCGCCGCCGGTGGGGCCGTGGGGCGGGCGCCCCGCGCGGATCGGAGCGCCAGGCTGGCGCTGGATGGCGTGCCCGAGCGTCGTCCCGACGTACGGCGTCGACCCGTAGGGGCGCGCTCCGCGCGGCACGGCGGTGTCGCCAGACGACCCGTAGAGCCGGCGGACGATGGGGCTGTTGCCGTTGACAGGGTTGGACATCCACGCCGCGCCTCCGCGCGCCGTCGCCCCGCCTCCCGACGACGACCCGCCGCCGGAGGACCCCGGCGAATACGCGGCCTGTCCGCCGCCGGATGAGCCGGCATTGCTGCTCGACCCGCCGCCGGAGGAGCCGCCCGACCGCACGACGGCACCGCCGCCGCCAGAGGACCCGCCGGAAGACCCGCCGCCGCGCACGGCAGCGCCGCCGCCTCCGCCGGAGGACCCACCCGAGGATCCGCCAGTGCGCACAGCCGCCCCCCCGCCGCCCCCTCCGCCTGTACCCGGGCGGGCCTGTCCTGCCACCGGTCCGGCGACGAGCGCGATCAGCACGCCCGCACCGGCGAGCCCGTAAACCAGCGGTTTCATAACGACTCCTTGATGGCGTCGAACACGGGGGACGACCCCGACGCTACTGCAACCATGAGCAACAGGCCTGCCAACCAGGGGGGCCGTTCGTTCATCAAATTACTCCCATTTTCGCCGCCGCGCCACTCCGGCGTTCGAGGGCTGTCACCTGCACAGCACACCGGGCTCGTTTCTTGACACTTTTTTCGGGCATCGAGCGCCCCGCGCACGCGCGGGGCCGGCCAGCCGCGTCTCCAGGTCTGGCGCGGCGGGCATGCTTGACGGTCTGAGGCCCGCCTCGCTAGACTGCCAGAAAGCGCACAGAGGGTTCAGACCCCCCGTCCACCTCGCTCGGTTACCTGCCTGCCATGTTTCACAGCACCACGATTCTCGGGGTTCGCCACAACGGCCACGCCGTGCTGGCCGGCGACGGCCAGGTGACGCTCGGCGACACGGTGGTCAAGCAGACCGCCCGCAAGATCCGCCGGCTTTACGGCGACCGGGTCCTGGCGGGCTTCGCCGGGTCCGCGGCCGATTCCTTCGCGCTCTTCTCCCGATTCGAGGCGAAGCTCGAACAGTACCGGGGCAACATCGAGCGTTCCGCGGTCGAGCTGGCGAAGGATTGGCGAACCGACCGGGTGCTCCGGCGCCTCGAGGCGATGCTGATTGTCATGGACGTCGAGTCCACGTTCCTGTTGTCGGGGACGGGCGACCTCATCGAGCCCGACGACGGGATCGTCGGGATCGGGTCGGGCGGCGGCTACGCCGTCGCCGCCGCCAGGGCGCTGGCCCGGCACACGACACTCGACGCGCGCGCCATCGCCGAGACCGCGATGTCGGTGGCGGCCGGCATCTGCATCTACACCAACAGCAACCTGACGATCGAAGAGTTGTAGCGCCCCATGCCGATCTACCTGCCCGAGTCGCTGCCGGCGCCCACCGAGTCGCTGACGCCGCGCCAGATCGTCGCCGAGCTCGACAAGTACGTCGTCGGGCAGCGGAACGCCAAGCGGGCCGTGGCCATCGCGCTCCGTAACCGGATGCGCCGCCAGAAGCTGTCGCCCGACATGGCGGCCGAGGTGGCGCCGAAGAACATCCTGATGATCGGGCCGACCGGCGTCGGCAAGACCGAGATCGCGCGGCGCCTGGCGCGGCTGGCCCAGTCGCCGTTTCTCAAGGTGGAGGCGTCGAAGTTCACCGAGGTCGGCTACGTCGGCCGCGACGTGGAGTCGATGATCCGCGACCTGGTCGAGATCGCCATCGACATGGTGCGCGAGGAGCGGATCGAGGAGGTGCGGGCCAAGGCCGAGCGCAACGCGGAAGAGCGGCTGCTCGACCTGCTGCTGCCGCCGTCGCCCTCGCCCTCGCCGTCCCCGGCCGCCGACGAGGACGCGGCGGCGGCCCGCGAGCAGGCGAAGGCGACGCGCGCGAAGCTCCGCGAGCAGCTGCGAAGCGGGCTGCTCGACGAGCGCACGGTCGAGATCGACGTGCGCGAGCGGTCGTTCCCGTCCTTCGAGATCATCGCCGGGTCGTCGGTCGAAGAGGTCGACATCAACATCAAGGACATGCTCCCGGGCCTCTTCCCCGGGCGCACCAAGCAGCGGCGCGTGAAGGTGCCCGAGGCGCTCGACCACCTCCGGCAGGAGGAGCAGCAGAAGCTGGTCGACATGGAGACGGTGGCGCGCGTGGCGGTCGAGCGCGTCGAGGACGCCGGCATCATCTTCGTCGACGAGATCGACAAGATCGCCGGCCGCGAGGGGGGCCACGGCCCCGACGTGAGCCGCGAGGGGGTCCAGCGCGACATCCTGCCGATCATCGAGGGGACGACGGTGAACACGAAGTACGGGATGGTGCAGACCGACCACATCCTGTTCATCGCCGCGGGCGCGTTCCACGTGTCGAAGCCGTCGGACCTCATCCCCGAGCTCCAGGGCCGCTTCCCGATCCGCGTGGAGCTCGAACCGCTCGACAAGGACGACTTCGTCCGGATCCTCACCGAGCCGCGGAACGCACTGGTCAAGCAGTACATCGCGCTGCTCGAGACCGAAGGGATCGCGCTCGACTTCAGGCCGGACGCCGTCGAGCGGATTGCCGATTTCGCGGCGCTGGTCAACGACCGCGCGGAGAACATCGGGGCGCGGCGCCTGCACACGGTGATGGAGAAGCTGCTCGACGAGGTGTCGTTCGAAGCGCCGGACCTCGCCCAGAAATCGATTACTATTGACGCCGCGTACGTGGATCGGATGCTGGCCGACATCGTGAAGGACGAGGACCTGACCCGCTACATCCTGTGAAACACCGGCGCAGCAAGTGGTGAAGCACCCGTCGCAGCAGGACCTCCCGCCGCCGCCCCCGGACCGGACGCGGGGGCTCTGGCGAGGCCTCGCCGGAGCCCGCCGCCGCCCTTCGGGCTCTGGCGGGGCGAAGGCGGGCAGCCCTGCTCCACTCGGTCGCGAGCCGCGCGGCGCCTCCGTGGCCCGGCGGGTGACGCTGCTCCTGGCCCTCGCGGCCGCTCTCGCGGCCGGGTGCGGGAAGAAGGGGCCGCCGCTGCCGCCGATCGTCAGGCTGCCGGCGCCGCCCGACCCGTTCGTGGCGCGCCGCCTCGGCGGGGTCGTCTGGCTGCAGGTGCGGATCCCCGTCGCCAACGCCGACAAGACCTCGCCGGCCGATCTCGACCGGGTGGACGTGTACGCGATGACCGGCACGGCGGCGACTGCCGAGGCGATCTTCAAGTCCGGCGCCCGCGTCGCGTCGATTCCCGTGCGCAAGCCGGAGGAGGAGGCGGGCGAGTCGCGGCGCAAGGGCGGCCGCGACCTGCTGCCGCCCGCCGAGCGGCCCGCGCCGCCGCCGCGCCCCCCCGCGACGATGGAGACCGGCTTCGACCAGGGCGACACGGTCGTTGTCACCGAACAGCTGGGGCCGGAGCAGGTTCGCGAGGTGATGCCGAAGGCCCCTTCGAAGAAGCCCCCCGCGTCGCCGGCGCCGCCGGAGGTCGCGAAGTCCGCGGAGGCCTTCCCGCCGATGCCCTCGATGCCGGCACCGCTGCCGGAGCGGGTCTACGTCGCTGTCGGGATCAACCACAAGGGTCAGAAGGGCACGCCATCGGCGCGGCAGATCGTCGTGCTCGCCGCTCCGGCGCCTGCGCCCCCGGCCCCGGTGATCACCTACACCGAGAAGGCGTTCTCGATCACGTGGACGCCGCCGGCCGGCGCGTATCCGCCCGCTCCGTCCGGCGACCTGCTCCAGGCGAGGCCGATCGGGTCCCGACAGGTGGTCGGGGCCTACAACGTGTACGACGTGTCGCCGCCGGCGCAGGGCACGAGCGCGGCAGGCGCCCCGACGCCGCCGACCCCGGGCGGACGGCTGCCGGCGCCGGTGAACGCGAAGCCGCTCGCGGGCCCGCCGCTCGCCGACGGCCGGATCGCGTTCGGCACGCCGCGCTGTTACGTCGTCCGCGCGGTGACGCGGTGGGGCGCGCTGGAGGTGGAGAGCGAGGCGTCGCCGCCCACGTGCGTCACGCCGGTGGACACGTTCCCCCCGGCCGCGCCGACCTCGCTCAGGGCCGTCGCCGGCGAGGGCGTGGTCAGCCTCATCTGGGACGCGAACCGGGAGGCCGACCTGGCTGGGTATCTCGTGCTGCGGTCCGAGCTGCCGGACGGGACGTTCGCCCCGCTGACCCCGGAGCCGATCGCGGGGACGACGTTCAACGACACCACGGCGACGCCGGGCGTCCGTTACGCCTACGTCGTCGTGGCGATCGACACCTCGAAGAACCGGAGCGCGCCGTCGAACAGGGTGGAGGAGGGCGCACGGTAGGCAGTAGGCAGCGGCGCAGGCCTGAAGGCCTGCGGTATCCGTAGACTGACGGCGGATAGCGCAGGGCTTCAGCCCTGCGCCCCGCGGACGTAAGGCGTGAGGCGTAGGGCGTAAGGCGTAGCGCGATGAGGGACACAACATGGAACGCATCTATCGCATCGAGTATCACGGATCGAAACGGTATGCGGCCGAGCACAACGGCCACCTGTTCCTGCTCGACGGAGATCTGTTCGGCGAGTACGGCTTCGGCGAGGAGATCGCGCACGGCGAATTCCCGAAGGACCTCCCGTCCGGCTCTCGGCTGCTGGCCCCGATCACGCCGTCGAAGATCGTGGGCATCGGCCTGAACTACAAGGACCACGCGGCGGAGCAGAAGAAGCCGCTGCCGGCCGAGCCGCTGCTGTTCATCAAGCCGTCCACGGCCGTCATCGGCCCGGGCGATCCGATCCGGCTGCCGGGCGGCGTCGGCCGCATCGACTACGAGAGCGAGGTGGGGGTCGTCATCGGCCGGCGCGCGTCCCGCGTGCCGCGGGAACAGGCCCTCGACTTCGTCCTCGGCTACACCTGCGTCAACGACGTGACGGCGCGCGACCTCCAGAACCGCGGCTACCAGTACTCGCACGTGAAGGGCTACGACACCTTCGCGCCGATCGGTCCGGCCATCGCCGTGGGCCTCGACCCGACGACCATCGCCGTGCAGGGCTGGCAGAACGGACAGCTGAGGCAGAACTCCTCCACCGCGCAGCTGATCTTCCCCGTGGCCGACCTGATCGCGTATGTTTCAAGCATCATGACGCTGCTGCCGGGCGACATCATCTCGACCGGGACGCCGTCGGGGATCGGACCGCTCGCCCCCGGCGACGTCTTCACGATCCGCGTGCCCGGCATCGGCGAACTGACCAACCCGGTGGAACACTTGTAGGGCGACCCTTTAGGGTTGCCGAGGCGCAGACCGATGAAAATCTTTCTCGATACCGGAAGCCTCCAGGACATCGAATCGTTCGTCGCCCTCGGCATCGTCGACGGCGTGACCACCAACCCGTCGCTGATGGCGAAGGAGAAGGGGAACCCGCGGGAGATCACCAAGCGGATCTGCCAGATCGTCAACGGGCCGGTGAGCGCCGAGGTGCTCGCGACCGACGTGGACGGGATGATCCGCGAAGGGCGCGAGCTCTCGGCCATCGATCCGCACGTGGTCATCAAGCTGCCGTTCGGCAAGGCGGGCGTGCGGGCGTGCGCGGCGCTCAGCGCCGAGAAGATCCCGGTCAACATGACGCTGATCTTCTCGCCGACGCAGGCGCTGCTCGCGGCGAAGGTGGGCGCGGCCTACGTCAGCCCGTTCATCGGGCGCCTCGACGACATCGCCACCGAGGGGATGAACCTCATCGAGGAGATCGTCGACATCTTCCACAACTACGCGTTCACGACCGAGATCATCGTGGCCAGCGTCCGCCACCCGGTGCACGTCGTCCAGGCCGCGCGGCTCGGCGCCGACATCTGCACCTGCCCGCCGGCCGTCGTGGAGGCGATGTTCAAGCACCCGCTCACCGACATCGGCCTCGAGCGGTTCCTGAAGGACTGGGAGAAGGCGCAGGGGCAGGCAGTAGGCACTAAGTAGCCTGCCCTGAGCGAGCGAAGCGAGTCGAAGGATAGGCGGTAGGCGGTGGCGCAGGCCTGAAGGCCTGCGCTATCTGGGAATTCTGGCAAGATCTGCAGATAGCGCAGGGCTTCAGCCCTGCGCTAGGCGTGAGGCGTAAGACGTAAGGCGCGAGCCGTCAGCCGGCGTGTGGAGCCCCCAATGGACAAGCGCGAGCAGCTCTCGCAACTGGAAACGGCGGCCGAGCTCGGCGGCGGCGAAGCCCGGCTCAGGCGCCAGCACGAGGCGGGCAAGCTCACCGCGCGCGAGCGGATGGAGCTGCTGTTCGACCCGGGCACCTTCGAAGAGCTCGACAAGCTCGTCGTGCACCGCTGCCTCGACTTCGGGATGGAGGCGCAGCTCATTCCCGGCGACGGCGTGGTGACCGGCTTCGGCCGCGTCGAAGGCCGCGTGGTCTACGCCTTCGCCCAGGATTTCACGGTGTTCGGCGGCTCGCTGTCGGAGACCAACGCCGCGAAGATCGTGAAGATCATGGACCTGGCCGTCCGCCAGGGGGCGCCGGTCGTCGGGCTGAACGACTCGGGGGGCGCGCGCATCCAGGAGGGCGTGATGTCGCTCGCCGGCTACGCGGACATCTTCCTCCGCAACACGCTGGCCTCGGGCGTGGTCCCGCAGATCTCCGCGATCATGGGGCCGTGCGCCGGGGGCGCGGTCTACTCGCCGGCGATCACCGACTTCACGGTGATGGTCGAGGGCACGAGCTACATGTTCGTCACCGGGCCCGACGTCATCAAGACGGTGACGCACGAGGAGGTGTCGAAGGAGGATCTCGGCGGCGCCATCACGCACAACGCGAAGAGCGGCGTCGCGCACTTCGCCGTGGCGGACGATCGCGAGTGCCTGCTGCTGATTCGCGAGCTGCTCGGCTTCCTCCCGTCCAACAACGTCGACGACCCGCCGCGCGGCGAGACCGCCGACCCGTTCGACCGCGAGGACGAGGCGCTCGACACGCTGGTGCCGGAGGCGCCCAACCAGCCCTACGACATCCTCGACCTGATCCACGCCGTCGTGGACGACGGGCATTTCCTCGAGGTGCACCACCACTACGCGCGGAACCTGGTGGTGGGGTTCGCGCGCCTCGGGGGCCGTCCGGTCGGCATCGTCGCCAACCAGCCCGCGCACCTGGCCGGCGTGCTCGACATCGACGCGTCGGTGAAGGGCGCGCGGTTCGTGCGCTTCTGCGACGCGTTCAACATCCCGCTGGTCACCTTCGAGGACGTGCCGGGCTTCCTGCCCGGGACGCAGCAGGAGTTCGGCGGCATCATCCGCCACGGCGCCAAGCTGCTCTACGCCTTCGCCGAGGCGACCGTGCCCAAGGTCACCGTCATCGCGCGGAAGGCTTACGGCGGCGCGTACTGCGTGATGTCGAGCAAGCACATCCGCACCGACATCAACTTCGCCTGGCCCACCGCCGAGATCGCCGTGATGGGGCCGGAGGGCGCCGTCAACATCCTCTACAAGCGCGAGCTCGACGCCGCCGAGGACCCGGCGGCGCTGCGGGCGGCGAAGGTCCAGGAGTTCCGGGACAAGCTGGCGAACCCGTTCGTGGCCGCGAGCCGCGGGTTCCTCGACGAGGTGATCATGCCGCGGACGACGCGGCGGAGGCTGATCGGGGCGCTGGCGTCGCTCGAGTCCAAGCGCGACAGGAACCCGCCGAAGAAGCACGGGAACATCCCGCTCTGACGCGAGCGATCGCAACGGAGGTGTCGCTCGCCTGCACGGCTTTCGGCTCCGGGCTCCCGGCTTCGGGCCGGCCGTGGACAGCTGTCCGCTGGGGCCGTACTCTCGGAGAAGGCAGATCGTGATCAGGAGACCTTCGATGGATCGCGCTGGTGACAGCTGCTCGGTGGGCGCGCGGTGCGCCGCCGACCTGCGCGCGGCCGTCGACGAGGCGGAAGCTCGGCTTCTGGCGATCGACGAAGACGCGAGTGGGCGCCGCCCGGCGCCGGACGCGTGGTCGCCGCGCGAGGTGATCGGGCACCTCGTCGACTCGGCGTCGAACAACCACCGCCGTTTCGTGATGGGGCAGGTGCAGGACGATCTGCAGTTCCCCGGCTACGACCAGAACGTGTGGGTCTCGGTCCAGCGCTACCGCGACGCGCCGTGGGCGAACCTCGTCGCGCTGTGGGCGTCGTTCAACCGCCACCTCGCCTTCATCATCGAATCGGCGCCGGACGCCGTGCTACTGAGGCCGCGCGCCGCCCACAACCTGCCGGAGATCGGATGGCACCCGCCGGAGGGCAGCGAGCCGGCCACGCTCGCGCACATCGTCCGCGACTACATCGCGCACCTGCGGCACCATCTGGCGCAAATAGGGCTCCGGCCCTGAGCCCTAAGCCGTCAGCCAAGCGTCCGCACGGGCCCGTGCGCCGGGTAGACGCGCGTCGCGCCGCGCTCCCGCAGCAGGCGCCAGCTGGCATTCACGACGTCCGCCTGGCTTTCCCACGCCAGGGAGGGCGGCGTCAGATCCCCGGTGAACACCGAGCCGTCGTCGAGCAGGAGCGACACGCTGTCGTCCGAGTGGCCGGGCGTGTGGACGATCTCGCCCGCGATGCCGATCCGCAGGAGCAGCGCGCGGCTCTCCGCGCAGCCGATCGTCACGTTGTCGTGCGTCGTGATCTCGAGGTACTGATCCGCCGGCTTCATCGCCTCGCGCATGCGCGAGATGAAGGCGACCTGGGGCTCGAGCACGAGCAGCGGAACGCCGGCGAGCTTCAGGTTCTGCGCCAGGCCGGCGTGGTCGAGATGGTAGTGCGTCGCGAGCGCGTAGCGGATCTCCTCGAGCGGCACGTCCATCCGCCTGAGGTTCGCCAGCATCGTGCCCATGGTGCCCGGGTAGCCGATGTCCACGAGCAGCCGCGACCTGCCGGCGCTGACCACCCAGTAGTTGGTCGAGCGGTAGCCGACGTTCACGATGGTGATGGGCGATGGCTGTGCCATAACGGGTGGAACGACGAGCGGTCCCCGCGTCGACTGCCGTCGGTCGATGATACCAGCAGCGGCTGCGCCCTCCGCGCGATCCCGACGACCCGAGGCGCGCGGACTGAGCGCCGCCCGGGCTCCGGGCACCGCCAAAAGCGAGGAGCCGAAAGCCGGCAGCCGATATAGACTTGACGAGCCGGTTCTGTCGCCTTCACGGAGGATCACCCGTTGGAACTCAAGTCGCCAGATTTCTACGCTGAGATCGGGTTCATGTCGGGCCTCGAGGTTCACCAGCAACTGCTCACCGACCTCAAAATGTTCTGCCGCTGTCCCGCGCGCCGCTACACCACGACGCACGACGGCGAGGTGCTGCGCCACATGCGCCCGACGCTGTCGGAGCTCGGGGAATACGACGGCACGGCGCTGATGGAGTTCAAGACCAAGAAGAACATCATCTACCTCCTCCACAAGGAGAACGTCTGCACGTACGAGATGGACGACACGCCGCCGTTCCTGGTCAACCAGGATGCGGTGGACGCCGCCATCGAGCAGTGCCTGATGCTCGGGTGCGACATCGTGGACGAGGTCCACATCGCGCGCAAGCAGTACCTCGACGGGTCGATCCCGACCGGGTTCCAGCGCACGGCCATCGTGGGCGTCAACGGCCGCCTGCCGTTCCGCGGCCGTGAGCTGTCGATCCTCCAGGTGAGCGTCGAAGAGGACTCGTGCCGCGAGGTCTCCGACGAGGGACACCTGATCGTCTGGCGCACCGACCGGCTCGGCATGCCGCTCATCGAGACCGTCACCGGGCCCGACCTGAAGACGCCCGACGAGGTCGCCGACGCGATCCTCCTGATTGGCCGCGTGTGCCGGAGCACGGGCCACGTCCGCGTCGGCATGGGCGCGAGCCGCCAGGACGTGAACGTCTCGGTCCGCGGCGGCCGGCGCGTGGAGATCAAGGGCGTCCCCAAGGCCGGCTGGGCGCCCGCCCTCGTGCACGGCGAGGCGATCCGGCAGGTGAACCTGCTCAAGCTGCGCGACGAACTCATCCGCCGCGGCTTCACCACGCCCGACTCCATCGGCGTCGAGAGCGCCGACGTGACGTCGATCTTCGCGGCGTCGGACGCGAAGTTCCTGACGGTCGAAGGCTGGGAGAAGTACGCGCGCGACGAGAAGCGCCGGCCCGGCTTCGAGCTGGGCAGCGGCAAGTTCACGGTCCGCGCCATCCGCGTGAAGGGCCTGGGCGGCACGCTCGCGTGGCCGACGCAGCCCGATTGCCTCTTTGCCCACGAGCTGGCGGGGCGCATTCGCGTCATCGCGGGGCTCGACGAGCGGCCGATCCTCCTCCACAGCGAGAAGTGGCCCGACTACCACCGCTCGCTGCAGGAGCTGCGCCGGGTGCGCGCGCACCTGAAGTGCAACCCGGAGGACGGGATCGTGCTCGTCTGGGGGCCCGACGAGGATACGATGACCGCGGCCAGCGAGGTGCGGCTGCGCTACGTCGACGCCATCGACGGGATCCCCAACGAGACGCGGCAGCCGTTCGAGGACGGCAGCACCGATTTCGAGCGAATCCTGCCGGGCCCCGACCGGATGTACCCGGACACCGACAGCCCGCCGTCGCGGGTCACGCGCGAGCGGGTCGAGCGGCTGCAGGCGGCGCTGGCCCCGCGGCCTTGGGACCGGGAGGCGCGCTACGCCGCCGCCGGCGTGCCCGCCTCCACCGCGCACTTCCTGATCCGTCGCGGCGGCGCCCGGCTCGTCGACAAGGTGGCCGCCTCGTGCCGCGCGCGCGTCAAGGACGCCTGCCTGCTGTTCGGCGAACGGCTGAAGGGGCTGCGCCGCGCGGGTGTCGCCGTCGACGGCGTGCCGGACGAGCGCTGGTGCGAGCTGTTCGAGGAGGTGGCCAGTCGGCCCGTGCTGTGGGAGGCCTGGGAGCCGGTCGTGCGCGCGATGGCGGCCGCGCCGGGCCGGGCCGTGTCGGCCATCGTGTCCGACCTCGCGCTGGGACGGCCTCCGGAGCGGTGGCAGGAGCGCGTCGCCCGCACCGTGGCGGAGGCGGAGCGGCGGCTCTACGGGCCCGGCGCCGATCGGCTCTTCAGGTTCTCGATGGGGCTCGCGATGCGCGAGCTTCGCGGCAGGGTTCCGGCGCTCGAGGTGGCCGACGCCGTCAGGACGGAGGTTGCCTCGCGATGAACATGCCAGCCGACGCACTCAAGGGATACAAGGGGAAGGCGCGCGCCGCGCTCGAGGGGTGGGGCGTGCGCGTCTGGAGCGACGTCCAGGTCGAGAACGACGCCGGCAGCCGGTTCGAGGGCGTCATCCTCCCGCGCAGCGAATCGCTCGACGACCTTCACGTCGTCATCAAGCTGAAGAACGGGTACAACGTCGGCCTGCACGTGGACCGCCTGCGCGCCGTCCGCGAGGTCGGCTACAAGGAGGCCGTCTACAAGATCCCCGAGAAGGAGTTCCCGCGCCGGCCGAATCTGCCGAGCGTCACGCTGCTCGGCACGGGCGGAACGATCGCCTCCCGCCTCGACTACCGGACCGGCGCCGTGATCCCGGCGTTCACGCCGGGCGAACTGTACGGCGCGGTGCCCGAACTGGCCGACATCTGCAACCTGACGACGAAGAAGCTGTTCGGCGTGTTCTCGGAGAACATGGCGAAGGAGCAGTACATCACGCTCGCCAGGGCGATCGGCGACGAGATCGAGAACGGGGCCGACGGCATCGTCATCGGTCACGGGACCGACACGATGGGGCACACCGCTGCGATCCTGTCGTTCATGGTCCAGGACACGCCGGTGCCGATCGTGATCGTCGGGTCGCAGCGATCGAGCGACCGGCCGTCGAGCGACGCGGCGCTCAACCTGATCCACTCGGTGCGCTCGGCCGCCTACGGCGACATCGCCGAAGTCCAGATCTGCATGTTCGGTCCGACCTCGGATCGGTATGGCCTGCTGCACCGCGGGACGCGTTGCCGCAAGATGCACAGCTCCTATCGGAGCACGTTCCGCACAGTGGGCGACATCCCGCTCGCCACGGTGAGCCGCGACAAGTTCACCTACCTGCACACCGAATACAAGAGGCGCGACCGGACGCGGAAGGTCAGGGTCGACGCCGTGTACAACGATCGGACGACGATCCTCTACTACTACCCGGGGATGTCGCCGGACCTGGTGGACGCGCTGGTCGAGAAGGGATACCGCGGGATCGTCATCGCGGGCACCGGCCTCGGCCACGTGAACAAGCCGTTGTACCCGGCGTTGAAGAAGGCCATCGAGCACGGCGTGCACGTGGTGATGACGGTGCAGACGCTCTGGGGCTACGCGCAGATGTACGTCTACGACACCGGGCGCGACCTGCTCGACATCGGCGTCGTCCCGCTCGACAACATGCTGCCGGAGACGGCGCTGATGAAGCTGTCGTGGGTGCTCGCGCACACCGACGACCACGACGAGGTGCTGCGGATGATGCGCGCGGTCGTCTCCCACGAGATCACCGGCCGGGAGCCGCACAACGGCTATCTCATCATGCAGGGCGGGCTGCCCGAGATCGAGGAGTTCATCCTGTCGCACTGGAAGTAGGGGGACGGGGGTGGGAGGACACATGCGACGTCGGATCACCGCTGCCGCGATGGCCGTCGGCGTCCTCGGCCTCGTCGCGGGGCCGGCGTGTCGAGCCGCGTCGCTGCCGCCGGCGCTCGCTCCGCTGGAGTTCCTGCTGGGCGACTGGGAGGGCGGCGGCGGCGGGACGCCGGGCCAGAGCCAGGGCGGCACGTCGTTCGCGCCCGGCCTGCAGGACCGTGTCCTCATCCGCACGAACTTCGCCGTGACGGCCGCGACCGGCACGACGCCCGCGTCCCGCCACGATGACCTGATGATCGTCTACGTCGACGAGCGCGGCGCGGTCCGGGCGGACTACTACGACAACGAGGGGCACGTCATTCACTACATGGTGACCGCGCCTCGTCCGGGCCAGGCCGTCTTCACGAGCGACGCCACGGCCGCCAGCCCGCAGTACCGCATCACGTATGACGCTGCGCCGGCGGGCACCGTGTCGGGCGCGTTCTCGATCGCCCCGCCCGGGAAGCCGGGGGCCTTCAGCCCCTACCTGACCTGGGAGATGAAGCGGAGGCTGCCGAAGACCGCCGGGCGCCCTTGACAAAGTGTTATATATAGTCAACTATATGACTATGAAGGTGGTCAACATATTCGAGGCAAAGGCCAAGCTCACCGAGTGTATCGAGGCCGCGGCGACCGGCGAGCGGGTGCTCATCTGCAAGCGGAACCACCCCGTGGCCGAGCTGCGGGCCGTGCCCGGCGCCCGGACGACGCCGCGGATGGTGGGCGGCGCGGCAGGCCGGCTGAAGGTGCCGGCGGCGTTCTTCGAGCCGCTTCCCGAGGAGGTCGAGTCGTCGTTCTTCCCCGGTGGCGAAGCCGGCGAGCCGGCCGACCGGCCTTCGAGGGCGGCCGAGCGGCCTCCGGCGGACCGGACGCGACCGCCGCGGAGGCCTCGCAGGTGAGGCTGCTCCTCGACACCTGCACGTTTCTCTGGGTCGTCGCCGACGCGCCGCAGTTGTCGCGCCGGGCCCGCGCGCTGTTCAGGGCGCCGGAGAACGAAGTGTTCCTGAGCGCCGCGTCGGCGTGGGAAGTCGCCATCAAGAACGCGCTCGGCCGGCTGCCGCTGCCCGACGATCCGTCGCGCTTCGTGCCCGAGATGCGGGAGATGCACGGGATCGAGCCGCTGCCGGTCGACGAGGCCTCGGCGCTGCATACGCTGCGGCTGCCGGCGCTCCACCGGGACCCGTTCGACCGGCTTCTGGTCGCGCAGGCGATCGTGCACGGCCTCACGATCCTCACGCCCGATCAGCTGATCACCCAGTATCCCGCGCTCAGCGCCTGGTAGGCGCTGAAGCCGGCACGGCCGGCACGCGCTCGAACCTCGCCCGCCGGGCGCGGATGCTACCATGACCCGATCGATCCGCCGGCTACCTTCACTTTCTTCTGAACTGGAGCGTCGGATGAAAGCCGAGCCGTCATCCCCCTGGTGGAAGGGCGCGCGTGGGGAATGGTTCGTGGTCGCCCAGTTCGTCCTGGGGCTGCTGGTGCTCTTCGGCCCGCGCACGTTCGGCGCCTTCGGTGCCTGGAGCCTGCCGTTCGTCCGGGAGCGCCAGGTCGCGGGTGCCGTCCTGATCCTGGCCGGCACCGCGCTGTTCCTCTCCGGCGCGATTCGTCTCGGCCCGGCGCTGACCCCACTCCCGTATCCGAAGGAGAACGTGCCGCTCGTGCAGAGCGGGCCGTTCGCGCTCGTTCGCCACCCGATCTACTCCGGCGTGCTGGCGGTTCTGCTCGGCATCGCCCTCGCCGTCACCGGATGGCTGACGTTCGTCTACGCGGCCGCCGCGTTCGTGCTGCTCGACGTGAAGTCGCGCCGGGAGGAGCGCTGGCTCGTCGAGAAGTTCGCCGAGTATCCCGCCTACCAGCGCCGCGTCCGCAAACTCATCCCGTTCGTCTACTGACGTCGGCTCCCGCGCAGGCCTGCCCGCCTTCGCCCCGCCACGGTGCGAAAAGCGGCGGGGCTACGGCGAGGTCTCGCCAGAGCCCGCGAAAGTTCGAGAGCGGGCGGCGGCGGAAAGGCCTGCGCTATCTCAAACTGGACGACAGACAGCGCAGGGCTTCAGCCCTGCGCCAGCCGGCGCACCGCTCGCCGGGCATCCGCACGGCGGCAAGTGCTAGAATACTTGGCAATTACCGGGTTCGAGCCGACCAGCATGAAGGTACTCATAGCCAACCGCGGGGAGATCGCCGTCCGCGTGATTCGCGCGTGCCGCGAACTGGCGATCCCCACGGTGGCCGTCTACTCCGACTGCGACCGCGCCAGTCTTCACGTCCGCTTCGCCGACGAGGCGTATGCGATCGGGCCGAACCCTCCGTCGGAGAGCTACCTGCGGATTGACAAGCTCATCGACGTCGCCCGCCGCTCGGGCGCGGACGCGGTGCATCCCGGGTACGGCTTCCTGGCCGAGAACGACGCGTTCGCCCGCGCCTGCCGGGACGCCGGCCTGACGTTCATCGGGCCGTCGCCCGAGGCGATGGCGCGGATGGGGTCGAAGACCGGGGCGCGGCGCGTGGCGATCGAGGCCGGCGTGCCGGTGGTTCCCGGCACGGTCGAGCCCCTCGACGCGTCGGTCAGCGACGAGGAGATCGCCAGGCTGGCCGCGGAGATCGGCTACCCGGTGTTCGTCAAGGCCGTGGCGGGGGGCGGCGGCAAGGGGATGCGCCTGGTCCCGGCGCCCGCGGACCTGCCGTCCGCGGTCCGCGCGGCGCGGTCGGAGGCGGGCTCGTCGTTCGGCGACCCGCACATCTACCTCGAACGGCAGCTCCAGTTCCCGCGTCACATCGAGATCCAGCTGCTCGCCGACCAGGCCGGCACCGTCGTCCCGTTCGTCGAGCGCGAGTGTTCGATCCAGCGCCGGCACCAGAAGGTGCTCGAGGAGTCGCCGTCGGTGGCGGTGACCGCCGAGACGCGCGCCGCTCTCGCGTCGGCCGCGTGCGCGGTGGCGCGGGGCGTCGGCTATACCAACGCCGGCACGATCGAGTTCCTGCTCGACCGCGACGGCCGGTTCTACTTCCTGGAGATGAACACGCGCCTGCAGGTCGAGCACCCGATCACCGAGCTCGTCTCGGGCGTGGACCTGGTGCACTGGCAGCTGAAGATCGCGCGGGGCGACCGCCTCACGCTGGATCCCGACGCGACGCTGCGGCCGCGCGGCCATGCGATCGAGTGCCGCATCTACGCCGAGGATCCGGACAACGGGTTCATGCCGTCGCCCGGCCGGATGCTCGGCCGGCGCGTTCCCGGCGGCCCCGGCATCCGGCGCGACGACGGCGGGGCGACGCCCGGGCTCGACGTCCCGATCTTCTACGACCCCCTGGTCGCGAAGCTGTCGGCCTGGGGCGGCGACCGCGACCAGGCGATCCTGCGGATGGCGCGCGCGCTCGGCGAGTACGAGGTGCGCGGGATCAAGACCAGCATCCCCTTCTTCCGCTGGCTGCTCGACGACGACGACTTCCGGCGGGGGCGGTTCGACACGACGTTCCTCGACCGCGAGCTGGCGCGGCGAAACGGCCGGCCGTTCGTGACGGTACCGGAGGAGGCCGAGCACGTCGCGCTGCTCATCGCGGCGATCAACGTGTACGAGCGGGCGGCGTCGGGGGCGACCCGGGGGACGGGCCGCCGGCTCTCGCGCGGCTGGACCCTCGAGGGCCGGCTGGACGGCCTGCGGTGAAACCATCGGCACGTGAAGCGTCATGAACTTCGAGATTGAGGTCAACGGGCGATCGCGCGCGGTGAAGGTCGAGCGGACCGGATCCCGCTACCGGATCGAATCCGGCGGCCGCGTGGACCTGGTGGACGTGGCGCACGTCGATCCCACGACGATGTCGATCATCGTGGACGGGGAGCGCCAGGCGAGCCACGAGGCGTCGCTGCTCGAGGGCCGCGAGCCCGGCGAGGTCGAGATCTACCTCCGCGCGGGCGTGGTCCGGACGCGCGTGGCCGGCGCGCCCGGCCAGAGACGGTGGCAGGCGGGCGGCGCAAAGCTCGGCGCGGCGGGCGGGGCCGAGCGCGTCACGGCGCCGATGCCCGGGAAGATCGTCAAAGTGCTGGTGAAGCCCGGCGACCGCGTGACCGCCCGCCAGGGCCTGATCGTCATCGAGGCGATGAAGATGGAGAACGAGCTGCGCGCCTCGCGGGACGGGCAGGTCAAGGACATCCACGTGGCCGAAGGCGACCTGGTCGAGGCCGGCCGGCTCCTCACGGTGATCGAGTGAAGCTTGCGCTCTTCCGCCGCCGCTGGCCCGAGGCCGCGCTCATCGTGGCGCTGGCCGTGGTGGCGACCTACGCCGGGCCGCTCTGGCGCGGGCTCGCCATCGTGGCGCTCGGCGGCGTCGCGACGTTCGCGATCCGTCGCCGTGTCCGCGACCTCGCGGCGGGCGCGGCGCTGGCCGTCGGCCTGCTGGTCGCGGCCATCGCCGTCACCTTCACGATCGACCTCGGACAGGTCTTCGGCGGCAAATTCAAGCAGTACGCGGAGCGCAAGGGCACCGAGGCGCTGGAGCGGCCCCTCCACATCGGCCGGCTCGGCATCCGGCTCGCGCTCGGCCGGTTCGTCGTGGAGGACCTGACGATCGAGGGACGCACGGCCGCCGACACGCCGTTCTTCACGGCGAAGCGGGTCCTCGTCGACTTCCCCTGGTGGCGCGTCATCCGGACGCGCGAGTTCTACATCCGCTCGGTCGAGATGAGCGACTGGGCGATGCAGGTCGAGAAGTTCAACCCCGGCAACAACCTGCCGAGGCTGAGTCGGGCTTCCACCGGGCCGCAGGGCCCGAAGCGGTTCACGACGACGCTGGCCTACCTGCACGCCTACCGGGGACAGTTCAGCTACATCGACCACGGCACCTGGCGGACCGTCGCCCGCAACCTCGACATCTACCTGCGCCACGACACCGGCCAGTACCTGGGTACGGCCACCATCACGGACGGCTCGACGCAGATCAAGGACTACGCCCCGATGCGGACCGACATGCGGGCGAAGTACCAGATCGACGGTTCGATCGTCCGGCTGCCCGACATCCAGCTGTACACCGACGGCGCCCAGTCGCACGTGACCGGCCAGCTCGACTTCGGCCACTGGCCGGAGATGCTCTTCCACGTCGACTCGCGGTTGAACCTGTGGCGGATGCGCGAGATCTACTTTGCCAACGAGTCCTGGCGCACCCGGGGCGAGGCGCGGTTTGTCGGCACGTTCCACGTCTTCGACGGCGGGCACCTGCTGAAGGGCGACTTCACCAGCCCGCTGGCGCACGTGAACACGCTCGCGTTCCCCGACCTGCGCGGGTCGCTCGAGTGGGAGCCGCACCGCTTCGAGGTCACCAACGCCTCGGCGCGGTTCTGCGCGGGCGCGATGAGATTCCGTTACCGGATGGCGCCGCTCTCGGACCCCCGGCCTGGCGTGGCGACGTGGCAGGTGAGCTACAACGGCGTCGACCTCGCGCAACTCTCCGACATGATCGACCTGCGGGGCGTGCGGATGCTGGGGCGCGCGAGCGGCGAGAACCTGCTCGAGTGGCCGCTCGGCCAGTTCTCCCGGCACCGCGGGAACGGCCGCGTGACCGTCGTGCCGCCGCCCGATCGCCCCGTGCTCGCGCGCGCGGCCGAGCCGCGCGAAGCCGCGATCCGCGCGGAGCCCCCGACCTACGGCCCCGAGCGCGACGTGAGCCGGTTTCCGACGCCCACGCCCGTCGGCGGCGAGCTGACCTACCGGCTCGATCCCGAGTGGATCGACGTCGCGCCGAGCCACCTCGCCACCGAGCGCACCTACGTCGAGTTCTCGGGGCGCACGGCCTACGGCGACCGCTCGCAGTTCCCCTTCTACGCCCGGAGCGCCGACTGGCAGGAGAGCGACCGGCTGATGGCCGGCGTCATCACGGCCTTCGGATCGCCGACCGGCGTCATCACCGTCGGCGGCTCCGGCGAGTTCCGCGGGACGATGAGCAAGTCGTTCAGGGCGCCGCTCGTCCAGGGCGACTTCGTCGCCGACGGCATGCGGGCGTGGGACGTCGTCTGGGGGCATACGACCGGCCGCCTGACGATCGAGAACGGCTACGTCAGGATCGAGGACGGCGTCATCACGCGGGGGGCGTCCTCGATCACGGCCTCGGGCCGCTTCTCGCTCGGCTACCCGCGGAAGGACGGCGGGGAGGAGATTGACGCGCGTTTCGCGTTCAAGGACCGGCCGATGGCCGACCTGCGGCACGCGTTCCAGCTCGACGACTGGCCCGTCAACGGGAAGGTTTCCGGCGAGTTCCGCCTCTACGGCCGCTACACGCGCCCCTTCGGGTACGGCAACCTGCTCGTGGCCGACGGGACGGCGTGGGGCGAACCGCTCGACTTCGCGCGCTCCCGCATGGACTTCGTGGGCAACGGCGTTCGGATGCAGGGGCTGACGATCCAGAAGGGGAAGGGGACCGTCACCGGCGTGGCGTACGTCGGGTGGGACGGCACTTACTCGTTCGAGGTGAGCGGGGAGCATATCGCGCTCGACACGGTCTCGCTCATCAAGTACGGCAAGGCCGCGTGGTCCGGCGAGATGGACTTCAAGGCCGGCGGCGCCTCGACGTTCAAGAGCCCCCGCTACAAGGTGCAGATGGGCGCGGCCGACGTGTCGTTCGGCAGCCAGGCGATCGGCGCCGTCGAGATCGGCCTCGACGTGCAGGACCGCGTGGTGATTCTCGAGCAGTGCGAGGCGGCGGCGCTCGGCGTCTCGGGGACCGGCAAGATCGAGATGTCGGCGAACACGGACGCCGAACTGAACTTCCGCTTCAACCAGACGCTGCTCGATCCCTACGTGCGCCTCTACGTGCCGAAGCTCTCGAACTTCACGAAGGCGACGGTCAGCGGCACGGTCGAGATCGTGGGCCAGCTCGGCAACTGGGACCGGCTGTACGCGAGCGCGACGGTGGAGGACCTCCGGCTCAAGCTGCTGGACTACGAGCTCAGGAACGACGGGCCGATGCGGCTGACGTTCGAGAACAACGTCATCCGCGTGGACTCGGCCTCCGGGCGCGCGGGCCCCGGCGTGGCGCCGGCGTCCGGGGCCGCGGCGCCGACGCTCCGCCTGCGCAGCGACGACCGCGACACCGAGCTCGATCTGTCGGGCGACATCGATCTCAAGGCGGCCCGCATCGGCGTCACCGTGGAGGGCAAGGCGAACCTCGCCGTGCTCCAGGCGTTCTCGCCCGACCTGCGGAGCTCGGGCGGCGCCGTGCTGCACGGCAGCATCACCGGGCCGCTCAGCGAGCCCCTGTACGCCGGCTACGCGCAGATCACCGACGGCCGGATCCGTCACCTTTCGTTGCCGCAGTCGATCCAGGCGATCAACGGCCGCGTGTCCTTCGGGCCGGACGGGATCAGCCTCGACCGGGTGACGGCCCAGATCGCCGGCGGCAAGGTGACCTTCGGCGGGCGCGTCGAGATCAAGGGGTTCGCGCTCGGCGCGCTCGAGCTGACCGCCTCCGGCCAGCGCATGGAGTTCCGGTACCCCGAGGGCTTCCGGTCCACGGTCGACGCCGACTTCGACCTGGTTGGCACGGTGAGCGCGCCGATCGTACGCGGCACGGTCACGGTGAGGAGCGCGCTCTACGACAAGCGCATCGACATCAACGCCGGGATGCTCGCCTTGTCGGGCGCCCGCGGGGGCGGCCTGACCGGGTCCTCTTCCGCGCGGATGCCGCCCATCCGGCTCGACGTGCACATCCTGGCGCCGTCGTCGCTCAGGATCGAGAACAATCTCGCCCACATCGTGGCGAGCGCGGACCTTTGGCTGCGCGGCACCTACGACCATCCGCAGATATCGGGCGGCGCGGACGTGGAACGTGGCGAGGTGCTCTTCCTGGGCCACCGGTACCTGGTGCGGCGGGGCCGGATCGAGTTCCCGAACCCGACCAGGCTCGAGCCGTACTTCGACCTCGCCGGCGAGACGCTCGTCCGCGTGCCGGGCCAGACCTACGTCGTCAACGTCCAGCTGACCGGGACGATGGCCACCCTGTCGCCCCTCGTCACCTCCGACCCGCCGCTGTCGCAGATCGAGCTCGTGTCGCTGCTCCTGGGCGGTGAGGCGAACGCCGACGTCCGCAACGCCGAACTCGGGTCGCTGCAGAGCGAGGAGCAACAGCGGACGCTGGCCACCTCGCAACTGCAGGCGGCCGCCGCGGGCATCGCGACCGGGCCGCTCACCAAGGCCGTGGAGACGACCTTCGGCCTCGACACCTTCCAGCTCACGCCGAACGTCGGGTACGACCCCTACCAGCGCCTGAGCCCGACGGCCAGGCTGACGGTCGGCAAGCGAATCTCGGACAAGATCTACCTCACCTACTCGCGCAGCCTGAACACGCCCGGCGGCGCCGACCAGGTGATCCTCCTCGAGTACGACCAGAGTGAGAAGTTGTCGTGGATCCTCTCTCGAAACGAGGACGGCACTTACGCGCTCGACGTGCGCGTGAGGCACGTGTTCTGATGCGCGCCGCCACCCTCCTTCTCGCGCTCCTCGCGGCGCTGGCGCCGCCGGCCTCGGCCCAGACGCCGGCTCTGCCGGCGGCGCTCGACGCGCTGCTCGGGAAGCCGATTGCCGAGGTGCGCCTGGCGGCGGCCGGTCAGCGGGTCGAGGATCCCGGCTTGACGAGCGCGCTCGAGACCAGGCCGGGCGCGCCGCTGACGGCGGTCGCGGTGCGCCAGAGCATCCTCCTGCTGATGGCGACCGACCGGTTCAGCGATGTCGCCGTCGACGCCCAGCTGACGCCCGCGGGCGTCGTCGTCACCTACGACCTGGTTCGGGTCCGGACGGTGACCGCGATCGCCTTTCGCGGCGACCTGGGCCTGTCGGCGCGCCAGCTGAGGAGCGCCGTCTCCGACCGCTATGGCGCGTCGCCCGCCGCGTGGCGCGGCGGCGAGATCGCCGGCATGCTCGAGACCCTCTGCCGCGACCACGGGTTTCTCGCCGCGAAGGTGACGGCGGGGACCGAGACCGGGCGGGGCCAGGACCAGCTCCAGCTCGTGTTCGACGTGAAGGCCGGCCCGCAAGCCAGGGTCGGCGAGTCGCACGTCGAGGGCGCGCCCGACGGGGAGGCGCCGCAGGTGCTCGCGCGCCTGGGGGTGACCTCCGGCGCGAAGTTCGATCGGGAGGCGCTCGACCAGGCGGTCGAACGGTACGTCGTCGACCTGCGCTCCCACGGCTTCCTCGAGGCCAGGGTGGACACCGACGTCGTGGTCGCGACCGATCTCCAGACCGTGGGCGTCACCGTTCGGATGAACCGCGGGCCCAGCGTGACGATCGCCTACCGCGGTGACCCGCTGCCCGAGGCGCGGCGCAAGGAGACCCTCGCCCTGCTGCGGGAGGGCGCCCTCGACGAGGACGCCCTCGAGAACCAGGAGCGCAGCATCGAGAACGATCTGCGCGCGGAAGGGTACCGGGACGCACGGGCGCCGTTCGTCCGCGAGCCGGGCTCCGACGGCCGGCTCCAGATCGTCTTCACCATCGCCCGCGGGCGGCAGTACCGCGTGTCGGCCGTGGACCTGATCGGCTGCCAGCAACTGCCGCGCGCCGAGGTGTTTCCCGTGCTGAAGACGGCGCTGGGACAGTGGTATGTGAAGTCGAAGCTGGACGCCGACGCGGGAGCGATCCGGGACTTCTATCTCGGCCGCGGGTTCAGGACGGCCGAGGTCAAACACTCGGTGGCCCCCGCGGGCACCGACCCGACGCGGCTCGCCGTGACCTTCAGCGTCACAGAGGGGCCGCGGACGACGATCGACTCCGTGGACTTCCAGGGGGTGGCGGCCGTCCCGGCGTCGGCGCTCCGACGGCTCATCCTGTCGCAGGTGAATGGCCCCTTCTACGCGCCGCAAGTCGATCGGGATCGCGAAGCGGTGCTCGCCGGGTACCAGGCGCTCGGCTACCTGCAGGCGAGAGTCGAGGTGCCCGAGGCGTTCAGCGCGGACGGCACACGATTCTCGCTGCGATTTGTCGTAGACGAAGGGCCGCAGATCCTCATCGATCACGTGCTCATCCGCGGCAACGTCCGGACCAAGTCCTCCACGATCGACCGCGCCGTCGCGCTCAGGACCGGGATGCCGCTGACCGCGGCCGAGATGATGAACGCCCAGCGGCGCGTGAGCGCGCTCGGCCTGTTCAGGAGAGTGCAGATCACCCAGCTCCAGGCCGGCGACAGGAACCGGCGGGACATTCTCGTCATCGTCGAAGAGGCCCCCGTCAACACGATCGGCTACGGCGGCGGCCTCGAAGGCACGCAGGTGTTCAGGCCCAACGCGCAGGGGATCTCCGAGCAGGTCCTCGAGATCTCTCCGCGCGGGTTCTTCGAGGTCGGTCGCCGGAACCTGTGGGGCAAGGACCGGTCGGTGGACCTGTTTCTTCGCGGCGCGATCCGATCGACGGACCAGTTCACCACGACCGGCTCGACGTCCACCACGACTTCCAGCACCGGATTCCACGAGTACCGCGTCCTGGCGACCTACCGGGAGCCGCGCTTCATGGACCTGCCCGTCGATCTGGTCGTGAGCGGCGCCCTCGACCAGGCGATCCGGTCCACGTTCGACTTCAACCGGCAGCAGATGTACGTCGAAGGCAGCCACCGGTTCGGCCGGAAGTTGAGCGTGGCCGGCCGGTACGCGCTGGGGCGGACCCGTCTGTTCAACGAGACGATCGCCGCCACCGACCAGCTGGCCGTCGACCGGCTCTTCCCGCGGGTCCGGCTGTCCACGCTGTCGGCGTCGGCCATCTTCAACACGCGCGACGACGCCTTCGACCCGACCCGGGGCGTGCTGGTCGCCCTCGACACGACGGTGGCGCCGCGCGCGATCGGGTCGGAGGTCGGCTTCGCCAAGGGAAGCTGGCAGAGCTACTTCTACAAGAAAGTGCCGGGGCTGCCCGGGGCGGTGTTCGCCGGCGGCTTCCGGGCCGGCCTCGCCTTCGGGTTCCCCGTCTCGGCCGTGGACGCCAATGGCCAGCCGATCGTGATCGCCCAGGAACTGCCCGCGAGCGAGCGCTTCTTCGCCGGCGGCGACACATCGGTCCGCGGCTTCGCGCTCGACCAGCTCGGCTCGAGCGACGTCATCGACCAGAACGGCGTGTCCAACGGCGGCAACGGCCTGGTGATCTTCAACGCCGAGCTGCGCTTCCCGATCTGGCGGGCGCGCTCGCTCGGCGGCGCCGTGTTCATCGACACCGGCAACGTGTTCGCGAAGGTGAGCGACATCAACCTGGGCGACCTCCGGAGCGGCGTGGGATTCGGGGTTCGGTGGAAGTCCCCGGTGGGACCGCTTCGCCTGGACTTTGCGTGGAAGCTGCACCCGATCACCTACGGCAACGGGACCCGGGAGGCCGGGTTCGCCTGGTACATCACGATCGGGCAGGCGTTCTGACATGGATCTTCCGGAAACTCGAGGGGTGAGGGCGGCATGAGGGGAATCGCGCGGGCGGTCGTCGTGCTCGTCTGCGCCGCGGGCGCCGCCGGCGCCCGGGCCGAGATCGTCGATCGCGTGCTCGCCACCGTGGGGGCCCAGGTGATCACGCTGTCCGACTTCCGCGCCGCGCAGACGTTCGGTCTCGTGCCGGCCGGGGCCGCCGCGCGGACGCCGGCCGAGATCCTCGACGCGCTGGTCGATCACGAGCTGATGCTCGGCGAGGTCGAGCGCTTCGTCGCGCCGGAACCCGACCGCGCGCTCGTGGACCGGCGCATGGCGCAGATTCGCGCGGCCTTCCCGGGCGTCGGAGCCTACGAGCAGGCCCTCGCCCGGACCGCCTTGACCGAAGACCGCCTGCGGTCGTGGGTGGCCGCCAACCTGCAGATCGACGCCTACGTGGAGCAGCGGTTCGGCGCGCCCGGACCGCCATCGGCCGACGAGATCCAGCGCTACTACACCGACCACCCCGCCGAGTTCACGCGTGCCGGCCGGCTGCTGCCGTTCGACGAGGTCCGCGCGCAGGCCGAGGAACGCCTGGCCGCCGCGAGGCAGCGCACGCTGGTCGTCCAGTGGCTCGATCGACTTCGGCGCGGAACCCACGTCGAGATCAATACCGCCGCCCTGGCGGGGCTGAAGTAGCGCAGGCCTGAAGGCCTGCGCTATCTGCTGTCTCTTCAGATAGCGCAGGGCTTTAGCCCTGCGCCTCACCGGCTTTAGCCCTGCGCCTCACCGGCTTTAGCCCTGCGCGTCAGCGGCCGAACACCAGGAACCGGAAGATCTCCGCGGTGTTGAACCCGGAGTGGCTCACGACGGTCGAGACGATGCTGCGCCGCCTCAGGTAGACCAGCCCCCAGCACGCGCCGAGCAGGGCCGTCGTCACGGCCACGTCGAAGCCCTGGATGAGGTGGCCGAGGCCGAACGCGAGGCTCGAGAGAACCAGGCCGACGCGCCCGCCGCCGAGGACCTGGTCGAACCGATGCAGGATGAAGGCCCGCTGCACTTCCTCCCGCACGCCGCCGCCGACGACGGCGACCGCCGCCAGGAGGACGGCGTCGGTCGGCGTGCGCACGAGCCCGGCGAACGGGTTGGTCGTCACGTTGTGCAGCCAGGGCAGTGTGCCGGCGATGACGAGCATGACCACCATCGCCACGATGAAGACGCCCGGCACCAAGAGCAGCCCCAGGGCCGCCTCGCGCCCCTTCGGCCGATCCCCGAGGAGCACGCCGGTGACCCGCTCGCCGTGGGCCCGCAGGAACCACGCGACCAGTCCCACGATCGCCGCGGCGTCGATGAGCGACACGGCAAACACGTAGCGCGCCGCCAGCTGGCCGTGCGCGTCGAACGGGCCGATGCCCGCCGCCGCCAGCGCGCCGGCGATGGCGAGCTGCGTTGGGTACCCCGAGCACGCGAGGATCTCGATGACGGCGATGAGTCGCAGCCGGACCACGGCTCGACTGTATCATGGGGCTCCTCACCGGCCGAGGGCCGAAGGCTGAAGGCCGCGGGCGGCGGCACGCGTGTTACGCGTGATCCGGCCCGCAGTCTGCAGCCTGCAGCCCGGAGGGCCGTGACTGTTCGTCTGCCCCCGGTCCGGCCCCGGTCCGGCTGGCAAATGCCTCATTTCGGAAGTACACTCGCAACCGGACCTCGTAATCGCCGCACGACACCCGCAAGGATGGTCCATGCCCGAAAGTGCTCACAGCAAGGTCTCCCCGAACGACAGCCGGCCCGCCCAGGCGGGCGAGCGAGTCCTGATCGTCGAAGACGACCCGGCCACGCGGGTCGGCCTGACCGAGCTGGTCCGCACGTGGGGATTCGTGGCCGAGAGCGCCGAGGACGGGGAGGACGCGCTCCGGAAGGTGACCACCTTCCGCCCGGCGATCGTCGTCACCGACCTGGTGATGCCGCGCATGGACGGTCACGCCCTGCTCAAGGCGATGCACGAGCAGGACCCCGAGATCTCCGTCGTGCTGCTCACGGCCCAGGGGTCGGTCGATTCGGCGGTCGAGGCGATGAAGGACGGCGCCTACGACTATCTCACCAAGCCGGTCGACACGCGGCGGCTGCGCGTCCTGCTGCAGAAGGTCGTCGAGCAGCAGGAGACGCTGCGCGAGGTGAAGGCGCTCAGGCGGCAGCTGCGCGACACCGGGACGTTCGGCCGGATGATCGGCAGCAGCCCCGGCATGCGCAAGGTCTACCGGGTCGTCGAGCAGGCGGCGCCCACGTCGGCCTCCGTGCTGATCAGCGGCGACTCCGGCACCGGCAAGGAGCTGGTGGCCCAGACGATCCACCAGCTCAGCCCGCGCGCGGCCGCCGCGTTCATCGCCATCAACTGCGCCGCCATCCCGGAGACGCTGCTCGAGAGCGAGATCTTCGGCCACGAGAAGGGCGCGTTCACCGGCGCCTCGGAGCGCCGGCCAGGGTGCTTCGAGCTGGCGGACCGCGGCACGCTCTTCCTCGACGAGATCGCCGAGATGACGCCGACGACGCAGGTGAAGCTGCTGCGCGTGCTGCAGGAACGCAGCTTCCGCCGGCTCGGCGGCCGGGTCGAGCAGACCGTCGACGTGCGGGTCATCGCCGCCACCAACCGCGACCCGGCCGAGGCGGTGCGCGAGGGCAAGCTCCGCGAGGACCTCTACTACCGGCTCAACGTCTTCCCGATCGCGCTGCCGCCGCTCAGGGACCGGAAGGCCGACCTGCCGCTGCTCGTCCAGGCGTTCCTCGTCGAGTTCAACGCGCGCGACGGCAAGGCGGTCGCGGCCGCGAGCCCCGAGGCGATGCGCGTGCTGGACGCGCACGACTGGCCGGGCAACGTCCGCGAGCTGCGGAACGTGATCGAGCGCGCGACCATCGTCGCCGAGGGCCAGTTCATCGAGCCGAGGCACCTGCCGGCGGAGCTCGTGCGCAAGGCCGACCAGGCCTCGACGCCGGCCCTCTCGCTCCCGCCGGGGACGACGGTCGAAGAGGCGGAGCGGCGCCTGATCGAGCTGACGCTCGAGCACACGCGCGACAACCGCACGCGCGCCGCCGAGCTGCTCGGCATCAGCCTCAAGACGCTGCACAACAAGCTCAATCGCTTCAAGCTCAGGAAGTAGGGGCGACGCGTGCACCTCGGCATCAAGGCCAAGCAGATCGGCGGCGTCTCGCTCATCGTCGGCCTGGCCGTGGTCGCGCTGAGCCTGCTGCACGTCACCTTTGTCGCCCGCGTGCTGCTCGAGGAGAGCCGCGCCCGCGCCGAGCTGCTCGCCAACACGGTCTTCCAGCGCGCCAAGGACGTCGTGCCCGGCGAGGCCGACCCGTGGGCGGCGATCAGGGCGGACGGCGGGCTGCAGGCGATCCTCGAGTCCGGCGCGTTCGCGCGCAACGTCACCTACGTGGCCATCTGCAACCTGGACGGCGTGGCGGTGGCGGCGTGGGACCCGAGCCGCGTCGGCCAGGTCCTGCCGCCGGCCGGCGACCTCGACGCCCTCATCCGGACCAGCGGCCTCGAGCAGCTGCTGAGCATCTACCGATCGAGCGGAGAGACGCTCGAGGTGCGGCAGCCGCTGCTGCTCGGCGACGCCGGCTTCGGCACCATCCGGATCGGCGTGTCGACGCTGCTCATCAAGGAGGAGTTCTCGCGGGAGCTGTGGCTGGTGGCCGTGACCGGCCTCATCGCGCTCTTCGTCGCCGTCATCGTCTCGGCGTCGTTTGCGCGGCTGCTCCTCCGGCCGATCCACGTGATCAAGAGCGGGCTGACCAGGCTCGGCCGGGGGGAATTCGGCGTCCGCCTCGATCTGCCGCAGCAGGACGAATTCGGCGAGCTCGGCAACTTCTTCAACGTCGTGTCCGCGCAACTGTCGGCGGGCCGCGCGGCGCTTCCGGACCAGAAGGCGGGCCTTCCGCCGACGGTCGAGCGCATGGAAGACGAGGTGTCGGTGTTCAGCCCGGCCGGCGCCCTGCTGTTCGCCAACCCGGCGATGCGCTCGACGCTGCCGCCGGACCCGATCGGGCGGACGATTGACGAACTGCTGCCCGAGGGCCACCCCTACCGCGACCTCGTCCATGAGGCGGCGGCCCGCGGCGAGTCGACGGGCCCGGTCGGCGCCGGCTCGGCGGCGGAAGGCGGGGCCGCCGGCCTCCCGGTCGGCGGCGAGCGGGTCGCGATGGCGCACCCCGTGAAAGACGGCGAGGGGCGGCTGACCTGCGTGCTGCTGGTGGCGCGCGACGTGGCGGCGCTCGGCCGCGTGCAGTCGATGCTGAACTACTCGCGCAAGCTGGTCGCTCTCGGCCGCCTGTCGGCCGGCGTCGCGCACGAGGTGAAGAACCCGCTCAACGCCATGACCATTCACCTCGAACTGCTCGAGCAGAAGCTTCGGCAGGCCGCCGGGGCCCACGCGGGCGGGCCGGACCTCTCGCCTGCCCTCGAGCACGTGCGCGTCATCGGCGGCGAAGTGCAGCGGCTCGACCAGGTGATGCAGGGCTTCATCAAGTTCACCCGGCCCGGGGACCTGGCGCTGCAGGCGATCTCGGTGTCGTCGCTGGTGGACGGCGTCGTGCGGGTGGTCGGCCCCGAGTGCGCGGGCGCCGGCGTCCGGATCGTGACCGAGGGGCTCGACCACCTGCCCGACATCAACGGCGACCCGGAGATGCTGCGGCAGGCGCTGCTCAACCTCGCGCTCAACGCCTGCCAGGCCATGCCCGACGGAGGCACGCTCCGGATCTCGGCGGCCGCGGCGCGCGGGCGGCGTGTGGAGATCCTCGTCGAAGACACCGGCGTCGGGATCAAGCCGGAGAATCTCGGGCGGATCTTCGATCTCTACTTCACCACGCGCGCGGGAGGCAGCGGCATCGGCCTGTCGATGGTCTACCGGACCGTGCAACTGCACGACGGCGAGATCGAAGTGCAGTCGACCGAGGGCCACGGGACCACGTTCCGCATCCTCCTGCCGCAGGCCGTCTGAGAGGGGCGCTCGCTCGAGTTCGCAGGAGCCGCCCGCCTGGAAGGCTCAGGACTCAAGGCTCATGGCTCTCGGACGGGAGATCGACACGAGCCGATCCCTGTCATAATGATGCGCGTGCGAGGTCTCGTTCTCGCGTCGGTGATCGCGGCGCTCGCGGCCGGGGGGTGCGCGACGGCCAGGGCCAAGGTGCAGCCCGTGTCGGTCGCGCTCGAGGCGCCCGTCCCGCCGCCGCGCGTCATCGTGCCGCCGGAGCCCGAGATGCCGGAGCCGCCGGCACCCGCGCCCGAGCCCGAGGCGGTCGCGCCCAAGGTCCTCCGCCGGCCGCCGGCCGCCCCGCCGCCGAAGACCGAACCCAAGCTCGAAAGTCCGCGCACGGCACAGCCGGCGCCGCCCGCGGCGACGCTCCAGCAGGCGCTGCCCGGGTCGCCGGCCGACATCATCCGCCAGGTGCGCGAACAGCTGGGGCAGGCGCAAGGCGACCTGAGCCGCGTCGATTACCTGGGGCTGAGCGCGGACGCCAAGTCCCAATACGACACCGCCAAGCGGTTCATCGTGCAGGCCGAGCAGGCGTTGCGCGAGAAGAACCTCGTCTTCGCCGCCAAGGTGGCCGAGAAAGCGGCGGGCCTCGCCGCCAGCCTGGTCGGCCGCATCCAGCCCTGAAAACAGCCCCGCCAGAAGCTCGGCAGTGCGCCCGAGAATCGGCACCCGGATTGCTCCTGGCCAGACGTTTTCCGGCCTGAATATTGGGCACTCGACATAATGTTTGGAATCTCTCGGATTTCCCCAAGGTCTTGCGACCGCCCTAAAACAGGGGCACAATATCTGGTAGATCACCGCTTGACAAACGACGGACGGTCATCCATATTTGCCCCCTGCCGTGAGCGCCCCCGGCGGGTAGTTCCCAGCTGCCCGTGATGTTCGCGGCGGGTTCGTTTGTCTGGACCCCACGGCTGCCCGTAGGCGCCGGGCGGCCCACGAACCGGAGCATGCCGGGGTCGATTCAGATGTAGGTGGCGTCGAGCGGACCTGTCGTCGCTCGTCGTGTCGCTTGATTGAGGTGAACGGCGTGAGTCCGAGGGGCACGGACCCGCCGGTGCGGAGGGTGGTATGCAGAGAGGTATGACCGAGAACGTGGCCCCAGCCGCCGCGCAGGTCAGCGAGAACCGGACGCAGGATACGGCGCGTCCCGGCGTTGGTCACGGGTCGTCAGCGCCCGGCCTGACGTTCCCGCGGTTCTTCACCCTCTCCGGGCGCGACCCGTTCGACGAAGTCTCGTGGGAGACGCGCACCGCGTGCATCGCGAACGACAAGGGCGATGTCGTCTTCGAGCAGCGTGACGTCGAGGTGCCGGCCTTCTGGTCGCAGCAGGCCACCAACATCGTCGTCTCGAAGTACTTCCGCGGGCCGCTGAAGCCGAAGGCGGGGGAGTTCCGCGAGACGAGCGTGCGGCAGCTCGTCGGCCGGGTGGTGGAGACGATCACCGACTGGGCGAGGGCCGGGCACTACTTCGCCGACGAGACCGACCTGCTGGCGTTCCGCGACGACCTGAAGCACCTGCTCGTCTACCAGAAGGCGGCGTTCAACAGCCCGGTCTGGTTCAACTGCGGCATCGAGAAGCACCCGCAGTGTTCGGCCTGCTTCATCAACTCGGTGGACGACACGCTGGAGTCGATCCTGACGCTGGCGAAGACCGAGGGGATGCTGTTCAAGTTCGGGTCGGGCACCGGGACCAACCTCTCGTCACTGCGCTCCTCGCGCGAGTCGCTGGCCGGCGGCGGCACGGCGTCCGGCCCGGTCTCGTTCATGAAGGGGTACGACGCGTTCGCCGGCGTGATCAAGTCGGGCGGCAAGACGCGGCGCGCGGCCAAGATGGTCATCCTCAACGCCGAGCACCCGGACATCGTCGACTTCATCACCTGCAAGGTGGACGAGGAGAAGAAGGCCTGGGCGCTCATCGACGCCGGCTACGACGGGTCGTTCAACGGCCCGGCGTACTCCTCGGTGTTCTTCCAGAACTCGAACAACAGCGTGCGCGTGCCCGACGACTTCATGCGCGCGGTGCTCGACAACGGGACGTGGCAGACGCGGGCGGTGACCGACGGCCGCCCGATGGACACGCACCGGGCGCAGGGGCTGATGCGGATGATCGCCGAGGCGACGCACGTCTGCGGCGACCCGGGGATGCAGTTCGACACGACGATCAACGAGTGGCACACCTGCCCGAACACGGATCGGATCAACGCCTCCAACCCGTGCTCGGAGTACATGTTCCTCGACGATTCGGCGTGCAACCTGTCGTCGATCAACCTGATGAAGTTCATCGACGCGCGCGGCGAGTTCGACGTCCCCGCGTTCCGCGCCGCGGTGGCGACGCTCATCGCGGCCCAGGAGATCCTGGTCGACAACGCGAGCTACCCGACCCGGGCCATCGAGCGCAACAGCCACGACTACCGCCCGCTCGGCCTCGGCTACGCCAACCTCGGCGCCCTGCTCATGTCGCGCGGGCTCCCGTACGACGGCGACACCGGCCGGCAGTACGCCGCCGCCATCACGGCGCTCATGACCGGCGAGGCCTACGCCACCTCGGCGCGCATCGCGCGGGACCACGGCGGGCCGTTCGCCGGCTACGCGCCGAACCGGGAGCCGTTCCTGCGCGTGATGCGCAAGCACCGCGAGGCGCTCAAGGACATCAACACCACGGTCGTGCCCGAGGAACTGGTCGGCGCGGCGGCCGCCGCGTGGGACGAGGCCGTGGAACTCGGCGAGGAGTTCGGCTACCGCAACGCCCAGACAACCGTGTTGGCGCCGACCGGGACCATCGGGTTCATGATGGACTGCGACACGACGGGCGTCGAGCCCGACATCGCGCTCGTGAAGTACAAGAAGATGGTGGACGGCGGGCAGATGAAGATCGTCAACCAGACCATCCCCCTCGCCCTCACGCGTCTCGGCTACAGCGGGAGCCAGGTGAAGGCGATCGTCGACTACGTCGACGAGATGGAGACGATCGAGGGGGCGCCGCACCTCCGGGAGAAGGACCTGCCGGTGTTCGACTGCGCGTTCAAGCCGGCCCGGGGGACCCGGTCGATCCACCACATGGGCCACATCCGCATGATGGGGGCGGTCCAGCCGTTCATCTCCGGCGCGATTTCGAAGACGGTCAACGTGCCCAAGGACGCGACCGTTGAGGACATCGGCCAGGCGTACATCGAGGCGTGGCGGCTGGGGGTCAAGGCGATCGCGATCTACCGCGACGGCAGCAAGCGGACGCAGCCGCTCAACACCTCGCGGGACAAGGCCCCCGGGGCGAAGGCCGACGCGCCCGCCGCGGCCCAGCCGGTCCGGCGCAAGCTGTCGGACGAGCGCCGGGCGATCACGCACAAGTTCGAGATCGCCGGCCACGAGGGGTACATCACCGTCGGGCTCTACGACGACGGGATGCCGGGCGAGATCTTCCTCGTGATGGCCAAGGAAGGGTCGACGATCTCGGGCTTCGCCGACGCGTTCGCCCAGGCCGTGTCGTACGCGCTTCAGTACGGCGTGCCGCTGCAGGTCCTGGTCGACAAGTTCAGCCACGTCCGGTTCGAGCCGTCGGGGATGACCAAGAACCCGCAGGTGCGGATCGCCAAGTCGATCGTGGACTACGTGTTCCGCTGGCTGGCCGCGAAGTTCCTCTCGCCCGAAGCGCAGTACTGGGCCGGCGTCAACGCCCGCGAGCGGGTGTCGCCCGCGGGCCAGCCGGACTCGGCCGAGCAGCTGACGCTGCCGCCGCTCGGCATCGAGGCCGGTCCGAAGCACCCGCACCTGGCGACGATCCAGAACCAGGAGGACGCGCCGCCGTGCACGATGTGCGGCTCGATCATGGTGCGCAGCGGCAGCTGCTACAAGTGCGTCAACTGCGGCAGCACCAGCGGGTGCGCGTAGAGGGCGCGCTCAGGTGATCTTCTGGCGGCGCCCGGTGCGGCCTCCCGCATACGCCAGCGCCGCCAGGCTCACCGCGACGACGCCCCGCGCCACCTGGGGCGTCACCAGGATGTCCCCGTAGAAGTGCATGTCGTTGTGCAGCGCGAGCGCCTGCAGCGCGCACAACGCGCCCAGGGCCAGCGCCAGCCCTCCCGGGAACCGCAGGCGCACCAGCACGGCCGACACCAGCAGGAGCAGGCCGAAGACGACCAGCGCCGCGTCGGCCCACCAGTCGAGGCCGGGCGACCGGAACGCGTCGGCCGCGCCGAGCCCCACGGAATACAGACCGTAGGCGACCAGGCCCAGCGTGGCCGCCGTCAGCGCCGGCGCGACTTCCCGCGTCACGTCTTCTCCATCCTGCATCCCGGGCACCCCATCTTCCGCTATCATCATCATACGATGCACACCGAGTTCCACCACGCCGGCCGCACGATCAGCTATCTGGACGTCGAAGGCCCGGCGCCGTCGCACCACGTGCTCGTCCTGCTGCACGCCTTTCCGCTCGCCGCCGACATGTGGCGGCCGCAGCTCGCCGCGGTGCCCGCCGGGTGGCGCGTCCTGGCGCCGGACCTGCGCGGGTTCGGGGCCTCGTCGCCGGACGGGCCGGCGGGATCTGTGTCGATCGACGATTACGCCCGCGACGTGGTGGCGCTGCTCGACCACCTCGATCTTCACCGGGTGGTGGTCGGCGGAAACTCGATGGGCGGCTACGCCGCGTTCGCCATGCTTCGCCTGGCCGCGGAGCGGGTGAAGGGGCTGGTGCTGGCCGACACCAGGGCGGAGGCCGACAGCGCGGGGGCGCGCGCGGATCGGGCGGCCATGCTGGAGATCCTCGCGAGCGGCGGCGTGGCCGCCGTGTGGGAGCGGATGCAGCCGGGGCTCCTCGGCAGGACGACCAGAGCGTCGAGGCCGGAGGTGGTGGAGCGGGTGCGACGCCTGGTGCTCGAGCAGCCCGCGGAAGGCGTCAGGCGCGCCATCGAGCGGCTGAGCTCGCGTCCCGACGCCACGCCGCTGCTGGCCCACATCGTCTGCCCGACGCTCGTGATGGTGGGCGACGAGGACCAGATCGCCGGCGTGGAGACCGCGCGGCGCATCCACGAGAAGATCCCGACCGCCGAGCTGGCGCTGATCCACGGCGCGGGGCACCTCGCCGGCCTCGAGCAGCCGCACGAGTTCAACGCCGTCCTGTTTCGGTTCCTCGCGGCGAGGTTCTGAGTGAGCGAACGCCGCGCCTCGGGTCTGCCGCTCCGCAAAGCCGTCCCTCGACGGCCCGAGCATCGGGACCATCATGGCTTTGCTCCGGGCAGATCCCTGCGGCGCGGCGTGGCGGTCCTGTAGCATAGCGTCCTGTAGGGCGACCCTTTAGGGTTGCCGGCCGAAAGCCGAACGCCCATTTATGGATCTCCACCTCACCGACAAAGTCGCCCTCGTCACCGGCTCGAGCCGCGGGCTCGGGCTGGCCAGCGCCCGCGCGCTCGCCGCCGAGGGGTGCCGCGTGTGCCTCTGCGCCCGCGGGGCAGAGACGCTGCAGCAGGCGGCCGCGGACCTGGCCGCCGTCGCGTCCGGCCCTGACGCCGTGCTGACGGTGGCCGCGGACCTGGCGACCGCGCGCGGCATCGACGAGGTGTTCGCCCGCCTGTTCGACCGGTTCGGCGGCATCGACGTCCTCGTCAACAGCCTGGGGCTGGCGCGCGGCGGCGGCATCACGGAGGCGACCGACGCCGAGTGGCAGGAGGCGTTCGACTCCACGCTCTACCCGGCGATCCGCGCCAGCCGGCTCGCCGTCCCGTCGATGCGCGCGAGGGGCGGCGGCGCGATCGTGATGATCGCGTCGATCTACGGGCGCGAGTCGGGCGGCCGGATGACCTACAACGCGGTCAAGGCCGCCGAGATCAGCCTGGCCAAGTCGATGGCGCAGCAGCTCGCCCGCGACAACATCCGCGTCAACAGCGTGGCCCCCGGCTCGATCTCGTTCCCCGGCGGGTCCTGGTGGAAGCGCCAGCAGGAGGACCCCGAGGGGATCGCGGAGTTCGTGCGCCGCGAACTCCCGTTCGGCCGGTTCGGGCGCGCGGAGGAGGTCGGCGACGTCGTGGCATTCCTCGCGTCGCCCCGCGCGAGCTGGATCAGCGGGGCGAGCGTCACCGTCGACGGCTGCCAGTCGCGGTCGCTCTTATGACGTTCCAGCAGCTCTACGGGGCGCCGCCCTCGGTCCGGGCGTCGGCGCCGGGCCGCGTCAACCTGATCGGCGAGCACACCGACTACAACGGCGGCTACGTGCTGCCCACCGTCATCCCGCAGCGCACGACGGTGGAGCTGCTCCCGCGGCCGGGCGGCGCGATCCGGGCGCTCAGCGTCGGCGTGGGCCAGCCGACGCCGTTCCACTATCTCGTCGGCACCGAGTCGCGCCGCGGCCGGTGGGTCGATTACCTGCAGGCCGTGACCTGGGTGCTCTCGAAGGCCGGGTTGGCCGTGGGCGGCGCCGACATCCTGATCGAGTCGACCGTGCCGCTCGGCGCCGGCCTGTCGTCGAGCGCGGCGCTGGAGATCGCGCTGCTGCGCGCCTTCCGCGAGGCGTTCTCGCTCTCCGTCGGGGATGTGGAGATGGCGAGGCTCGGGCAGCAGGCCGAGAACCAGTTCGTCGGCGCCCCGGTGGGCGTGATGGACCAGATGGCGTGCACGCTGGCCGGCGACGGGGAGGCGCTGTTCCTCGACACGCGTTCGCTCGAGTGGAGCGTCGTGCCGATGCCCGAATCGGCCGACCTGGTCGTGCTCAACTCGGGCATCGCGCACAGCCACGTGAAGGGCGACTACCGGACCCGGCGGGCCGAGTGCGAGGAGGCGGCCAGACGGCTCGGCGTCCCCCAGCTCCGCGACCTCGACGCGCGTGACCTGCCCCGGGTCATGAGCCTGCCCGAGCCGCTCGGCCGCCGCGCGCGACACGTGGTCTCCGAGGACGACCGGGTGCTGGCGGCCGTCGCGGCCTTGCGGGCCGGGAACCTCGAGGCGCTCGGCGGGCTCTTCTACGCCTCGCACGAGTCGATGCGCGACGACTACGAGGTCTCGATCCCGGAGATCGACCTCCTCGTGGACCTCGCGCGCCAGGCGCCGGACGTCTACGGCGCCCGCCTGACCGGCGGGGGGTTCGGCGGCTCGGTGGTCATGCTGGCCAGGCCGGGACGCGGCCGCGCGGTGGCCGGCGCCATCGCAGCCGAGTACGCCGCCAGGACGGGGAAGACGGCGACGGTGTTGGTCCCTCAGCCCTCGGCCCGCCCCCGAGTCTGACACCGCCGAAAGCCGAGAGCCGCCTTTCCCCCTCCATTCGCCTTTCGCCTCTTGATCGGTACCTGACCCGCTGGTACGATGCCCTCTCATGGCCAGCGAGGCGCGCCTCAAACCGCCTGACGCGAAGCGTCGATTTCACGGCGCACCTCGCTGGCCCCGGGAACGCCGTTGGCTGGCCCCGCGCGAGCGCGGGGCTCTGGACGTCTTGAGCGGCGGTAGGGAGGTTGGTCGAACATGACTCATTCGGAACAATCCCCGCCGTTCAAGACGTCCAAACCCACGCGTGGCGACGACGGAGAACGAAAACAGGAGAACGATCGGCTCGCGCTGATCGCCAGGAGCGCCTCCTCGCGCGAGCAGGCCCTGCAGGCGGCCATGCACCAACTGGCGCCATCCTGGACCCGGGACCGCGCCGATTCGCCCGACGAGGTCGTCACGGCCGTCCGCCGGATGCCCGAGGCCGAGGCCCGGCTGGCTCCGGTTCCCGAGGGCGTGGATCCGCGCCTGGTGGCCGCCCTGTCGAGCCGCGGCATCACCGAGCTCTACACCCACCAGGCTGAAGCCGTCGCCCACGTCCTGGCCGGCCGCAGCGTCGTCGTCACCACGCCGACCGCCTCGGGCAAGACGCTCTGCTACAACATCCCCGTCCTCAACTCGATCCTGAGCGACCCGTCGACGCGTGCGCTTTACCTGTTCCCGACCAAGGCGCTCGCCCAGGATCAGCTCGCCGAGCTCGATCGCCTCGCGCAGGTGATCAACGAGGCGGCGGGCCTCGAACTCGGCGTCTTCACCTACGACGGCGACACGCCGCAGGACGCTCGGCGCGCCATCCGCGCGCGGGCGCAGGTGATCCTGACCAACCCCGACATGCTGCACTCGGGAATCCTGCCGCACCACCCGAAGTGGGCGCGGCTGTTCGAGAACCTGCGCTACATCGTCATCGACGAGCTGCACGCCTACCGCGGCGTGTTCGGCAGCCACCTCGCCAACGTCCTGCGCCGTCTGCGCCGCATCTGCCAGCACTACGGCTCCGACCCGGTGTTCGTCTGTTCGTCGGCCACCATCGCCAATCCGCGGGAACTGGCCGAGCGGCTGACCGAGCGGCCGTTCGAGCTGGTGGAGGAGAGCGGCGCGCCGCGCGGGGAGAAGTTCTTCTTCTTCGTCAACCCGCCGATCGTCAACAAGCAGCTCGGCATCCGCCGTTCCTACACGCAGGAAACCCGCCGCGTCACCCTGGAGTTCCTCCGCCGCGGCCTGCAGGTGATCGTCTTCGCGCAGAGCCGGCTGGTCACCGAGATCCTCACGCGCTACCTGAAGGACACGATCCAGGGGCCGCCCGGCGCCGACGATGCCGTGAGAGGGTATCGGGGCGGCTACCTGCCGAACCGGAGGCGCGAGATCGAGAAGGGGCTGCGCGACGGCGAGGTCCGCGCGGTCGTCGCGACCAGCGCGCTCGAGCTGGGGATCGACATCGGCGCCCTCGACGTCGCCGTGCTGGCGGGATACCCGGGCACCATCGCGGCGACCTGGCAGCGTGCCGGCCGCGCCGGCCGGCGCGCCGGCCAGTCGGCCGCGGTGCTCGTGGCCAGCAGCGCCCCGCTCGACCAGTACGTCGTCCGCAACCCGTCGTACTTCTTCGACGCGTCGCCCGAGCACGCGCTCATCAACCCGGACAACCTGCAGATCCAGGTCGCGCACATCAAGTGCGCCGCCTTCGAGCTGCCGTTCGGCGCCCGCGAGGTGTTCGGACGCGAGAGCGTGCAGGACATCCTGCAGATCCTCTCCGAGGAAGGGCTCGTCCACCTGGCGGAGGGGCAGGCGCCCGGCGAAGAGGCGCACTGGCACTGGACCAACGAGTCGTACCCGGCCGACGCCATCAGCCTGCGGTCGGTGTCGTCGGACAACTTCGTCGTCGTGGACAACACCGACCACACCCGCGTCATCGGCGAGACCGACTTCACCAGCGCGCCCTCGACGCTGCACGAGAAGGCGATCTACATCGTCGAAGGCACGCTCTACCAGGTCGAGAAGCTCGACTTCGAGAACCGCAAGGCGTTTGTCCGCCAGGTGGAGTGCGACTATTACACCGACGCGATCCGCTACGACCGGGTGACCATCCTGGACACGTTCGAGACAGACGCGGGGCAGGAACCGCCGGCCAGGAGGCCGGCGCCACATGGTGGCGGCTCTGTAGCGCCGGCGTCCTCGCCGGCGACCTGGTCCCACGGCGAGGTCCACGTCGTCTCGCGCGTGGTCGGCTTCAAGAAGATCAAGTTCTACACCAACGAGAACGTCGGGTCCGGCGAGCTGGACCTGCCCGAGCAGGAGATGCACACGACCGGGTGCTGGTTCACCATTGGCCGGGCCGTGATGACCTCGCTGCCTTACGGCGGAGACGACCGGCGTGACGGCGTGATTGGCCTCGCCTTCGCCCTGCGTCAAGTCGCGCAGTTCCTGCTGATGTGCGACCGCCACGACATCGGCGTGTCGATCGGCAACGGCAGCGCGATCGCCGCGCCCAGGGAGGCCGTCGTGGCCGGCGGGGACGCCGGCGCGGGCGGAGGGTCGGGTGCCGTCGCGCGCGTCGGCCGCGGTCGCGTGGCCGGCCAGGCGCCGGTCGACTACGACGAGCCGCGCGTGTTCGTCTACGACAACTACCCGGGCGGCATCGGCTTGTCCGAGCCGTTGTTCTCGATGCGCGAGGCGCTCGTCGAAAAGACGCGCGACCTCATCGCCACCTGTCCGTGCGAGTCGGGCTGCCCGTCGTGCGTGGGGCCGCTCGGCGAGGTCGGGCCGCTGGCCAAGCGGGTCGCGCTCGATATCCTCTCTCGGATTGGCGCTTAGGGGCCCGCTCCGACCCCTGGGGGCTTTAGAATCGATCCTGTGGACCGTGCCGCTCTCGCCGCTCGCATCCAGGAAATCCTGAAGCACAAGCAGGCGCCTGCGCACGGCGGAGGTGCGCTGACCCCGACCGTCCCGCGCGTGTCCCCGGGCGACGAGGAGGCGGCGTTCGCCGCCCGCTGCGCGGCGGCTGAAGCCTCGGCCGGCGTGCTCGATGTGCTGGGCGCCACCGTGCTCGACGGCGCCCACGGGCCGTGCGTGGTCGTCGACCGCCGCTACCCGGCATCCGGAAAGCACGGGCACCACCTCATCGAGCGCTACCTGTCGGCCGCGAGCGCGTCACTCGGCGCGCTGCCGTGGTTCCTCGACCGATACGGGCCGGCCGCGGCCGGGTCGGGGGCGGGCGCCAGACCGCGGCTCGTCTGTTTCGACCTCGAGACCACGGGCCTCAGCGGCGGCGCCGGCACCTACGCCTTCCTCGTCGGGTTCGGGTACTTCGACCAGGACGGGTTCCGGACGCGCCAGTTCTTCCTCCGCGGCTTCGGCGAGGAGCGCGCGCTCCTGCACGCGGTCGAAGGAGAGATCGCTTCCGGCGAGGCGGCGGACCACACGGTGCTGGTGACCTACAACGGGCGGGCGTTCGACGTGCCGCTCATCGACACCCGGTATCAGATGCACCGGCTCCGGCCGCCGTTCGGGAAGCTGCCGCACGTGGACATGCTGTTCCCGGCGCGGAGACTGTGGAAGGGACGAGGGACGAGGGACGGGGGACGCGGGACCAAGGCCGAGCGGCGTGATACGCGTGACGGGGCCGTCAGCCGTCAGCCGTCAGTCGTCAGCCTGGAGGCGTCCGCGCCCGGCTCCTGCGCGCTGACCGCCATCGAGCGCGACATCCTCGGTCTCCATCGTCAGGACGACGTGCCGGGCTGGGAGATCCCGGCGCGCTACTTCGGCTACACGAGAACCGGCGACGCCAGAGGCCTGGCCGCCGTGCTCGAGCACAATCGGCTGGACCTGGTGTCGCTCGGCGCGGTGGCCGCGATGATTCTCGAAATGGCGGAGAAGGGCGCCGCTGCTGCGCATGAACGGCACGACAGCCTGGCGCTCGGCCGGCTCTTCGAGTCGCTCGGTCGCCTGGAGGAAGCCGAACGCTGCTTTGCGGCGGCGGCCCTCGCCGACGCCGCGGTCGAGCGTGAGCCGGACGGGGCTGACAGGGCCGACGCGCTGCACTGGCTGGCCCTGCACCGGCGGCGGGCCAGGCGCTTCGGCGACGCGGCGGTCGCCTGGGAGGAGCTGGCCCGGATGTCGGGCATCGACGCGGAGCGGCGCCGCGAGGCGCTCGAGGCGCTGGCCGTCCACCACGAGCATCGCGTGAAGAACCTGCGGCAGGCGCGCGAGTTCGCGTTGTCGGCGCTCGAAGTGGCCGACGACACGCGACGGGCGGACGAGGTCAGGCACCGGCTCGGCCGGCTGTCGAGGAAGCTCGGCGAGGGCGGGGACCGCTGACCTGCGGGAGTGAGAGAGAACGAAGCCGGGGATCATCAACCGCGTGACGGACCGCAAGATCGGGCCTCGTGCCCGGGGAGGTGTGCATGGAAGGCATGGTGCCGATAGTGACCCTCTGGGTGCCCATCCTGGCGTCGGCCGTGCTCGTCTTCGTCGCGAGCAGCTTCATTCACATGGCGCTGCCCTGGCACAAGAAGGACTACAAGGCGCTGCCCAAGGAAGACGAGATCCTCGCGGCGCTGCGGAAGTTCGACATCCCGCCCGGGGACTACTTCGCGCCGCTCTGCAAATCGATGGCGGAGATGAAGTCGCCGGCGTACGTCGAGAAGATGAAAGCCGGGCCGGTGGCGCACATGGTGTTCTTGCCGGCCGGGCCGCCGTCGATGACGAAGAGCCTCATCCAGTGGTTCGTCTACTCGCTCTTCGTCAGTCTCTTCGCGGCCTACATCGCCGGGCGCGCGCTTCACGTCGGCGCGCCCTATCTCGCCGTCTTCCGCTTCGCAGGTGCGACCGCCTTCGGCGCCTACTCGGTCGCGCTCGTGCAGGGCTCGATTTGGTACGGCCGCAAGTGGACCACGACGTGGAAGTCGGTCGTCGACGGGTTCGTCTACGCGTGCCTGACCGCCGGCGTGTTCGGCTGGCTCTGGCCAAGCTAGAGGAGGACTGGCTCCGGCCGACGAGGCATCGACGGCCGGTGTGCGGGCGGGTGTCCGGGGCCGCCGACGGCCCCGGCTCGTGTTCCCTACGCCGTCGGCGGGGCGGGAGTCTCGCCCGCCTTGCTGCCGGCCTTCTTGGCCTTCGCGGCCTGCTTGCGGGCCTCGGAGGTCTGCGCGCCGAACTTCTTGGTGAACCGCTCCACGCGGCCCTCGGTGTCGATCAGCTTCTGGCGTCCGGTGAAGAACGGGTGGCACTGCGAGCAGATTTCCAGCCGGAGCTCGTCCTTGGTGGACCGGGTCTTCCAGGTCGCACCGCACGCGCACCGCACTTCGACTTCCTTGTACTTCGGGTGGATACCTTCCTTCACGTCGAGCTCCTTCCGGGTAGTCCGAACCATTGACTATAGCACAAGACAGGCTCAGGGCTCATGGCAGAGCGGCTCAAGGCTCAAGGCTCAGGGCGCGACCGGTGCGACGCTGCATTCGTTCGTCCCCGACCCCTGATCCCCGACCCCCGATCCCAGTCACGCTGTCAATCCGCGCAACTGCTGCCAGAGCTCGTCGAGGCCGATGCCCTTGAGCGCCGAGACGGCCAGCGGCGCGTGGCCGAACGCGTCCAGGCAGGTCTTCGCGAGGCGGGCCCTCTCGGCCTGCGACAGCTTGTCGATCTTCGTGGCGACGAGAAGGTACGGCACGCCCAGCGACGCCAGCCAGTGCCAGGCGTCGATGTCGCCCGAGATGCCGGGATGGCGCGCGTCGATGGCGAGCACGATCCCGCGCAGTGAGGACTCGACCGTCGGGACCGCGGCCGCGTGCCCGCGCACGGGCCTGGCGAGCCGGTTCCCGAAATAGAGCGACGTCAGGCCGCTGAATTCCTGCCGGGCTTTCTCCCCGCCGGCCGTGTGGCCGTAGCCGGGCAGGTCCATCAGGTAGAAGGGAAGCCCGCTGCCGGGGGAGATCCGGTAGACGTTGACCTGGCGGGTTTTGCCGGGCGCGCTGCTCGTGCGCGCGACGTCCTGCCGGACCAGCGCGTTGATCAGGCTGGACTTGCCGACGTTCGATCGGCCCACCAGCGCGATTTCGGGGCGGCCGTCGGCCGGGAAGTCGCGCGGACCGACGGCGCTCGTGACGAATTCGGCGGCGACAACTCTGCGGGGCATCTATGGCAGCGTGACGGCGTGACAGGCCCTGAGCCTTGAGCCTTCCTAGTGCGTCCTCGTATCGTCCACGTCCTCGACGACGGCGGCGCGGACCGGGCTTTCGGGCGGCAGCGGCGGCGGCAGCGGCTCGGCGAGCGCGATCTTCAGCACCTCGTCCATCGTCTCGGCCAGGTGGACCTCCAGCACGTCGAGCACCAGCTTCGGGATGTCGGCCAGGTCCTTCTCGTTCTCCCTGGGGAGGATGATCGTCTTGAGGCCGGCCCGGTGCGCGGCGAGCACCTTCTCCTTCACGCCGCCGATCGGGAGCACCTTGCCGCGCAGCGTGATCTCGCCCGTCATCGCCACGTCCCTCCGCGTCGGCACGCGGGTCAGGGCCGAGACGAGCGCGGTCGCCATCGTGATGCCGGCCGACGGGCCGTCCTTGGGGATGGCCCCCTCGGGCACGTGGATGTGGACGTCGCTGTGCCGGTGGAAGTCCCTCGGGATGCCGAACTCCTCGGCCCTCGACCGCACGTAGCTCATCGCGGCCTGCGCCGACTCCTGCATGACGTCGCCCAGCTTGCCGGTCAGCGTCAACCGTCCCTTGCCGGGCATCAGCGTGGTCTCGGTGACGAGGATCTCGCCGCCCACCTCGGTCCAGGCCAGGCCCGTCGCGACGCCGATCTCGTTCTTCTCCTCGCCCATGGTCGGCCGGAACCTGGGCACGCCGAGGTGCGCCGTCACCCGCTCCGCCGTGATCTCCTCCTTGTAGCCCTTGCCCTCGAAGACCACCCGGCGGGCGATCTTGCGGCAGATCGACTGGATCTCCCGCTCGAGGTTCCGCACGCCGGCCTCGCGCGTGTAGCGCTGGATGATCGTCGACAGGGCGTCGTCGGTGAAGGTGAGGTTGTCGGCGGTCAGGCCCGTGCCCTCGACCGCCTTCTTCACGAGGAACCGCTTGGCGATCTCGGTCTTCTCCTGCTCGGTGTAGCCGGGCAGCTGGAGCACCTCCATCCGGTCGCGCAGCGCCTGGGGCACGGTGTGCAGCACGTTGGCGGTGCAGATGAACATCACGTGCGACAGGTCGTACTCGACGTCGAGGTAGTGGTCGAGGAACGTGTGGTTCTGTTCCGGGTCGAGCACCTCGAGCAGCGCGGCCGACGGGTCGCCGCGGAAGTCCATCGACATCTTGTCGACTTCGTCGAGCAGGAACACCGGGTTCTGCGTGCCGGCCTTCTTCATCATCTGGATGATCTGGCCCGGGAACGCCCCGATGTAGGTGCGCCGGTGGCCCCTGACCTCCGCCTCGTCGCGCACGCCGCCGAGCGAGAGCCGGACGAACTTCCGGTTCATCGCCCGCGCGATCGACTTGGCGAGCGACGTCTTGCCGACGCCGGGAGGCCCGGAGAAGGTGAGGATGGTGGCCTTGGGCTTCTTGACCAGGGCGCGGACGGCGAGGAACTCGAGGATCCGCTCCTTGATCTTCTCGAGGCCGTAGTGGTCCTCGTTCAGGATCTCCTCGGCGCGCTTGAGGTCGCGGCTCTCCTTGGTCTTCTTGTGCCAGGGCACCGCGATCAGCCAGTCGAGGTAGTTGCGCGACACGGTCGCCTCGGCCGACATCGGGGGCATCGCCTCGAGCCGCTTCAGCTCCTGGTTCGCCTTCTCCTCGACGTCCTTCGGCATCCGGGCCTGCTCGATCTTCTTCTTGAGATCGTCGACCTCGTTCCCCTTCTCGTCCTTGCGGCCCAGCTCCTTCTGGATCGCCTTCATCTTCTCGTTGAGGTAGTACTCCTTCTGCGCCTTCTCCATCTGCTTCTTGACGCGCGACTGGATGCGGCGGTCCACCTGGAGCTTGTCGACCTCGGCCTCGAGGATGCCGGCGATGCGGTTGAGGCGCTCGAGCGGGGAGATGATCTCGAGCAGGTTCTGCTTCTCGTCCACCGACACGACCAGGTGCGAGGCGATGGTGTCGGCCAGCTTGCCGCCGTCGTCCACGCGGACGGCGGCGATCATGGCGTCGTAGTGCAGGTTGTTCGACAGCTTCACGTACTGCTCGAAGAGCGACACCACCCGGCTCATCGCCCCCTCGACGTCGCCGGTGGCGTCCTTGAGCCGCGCCACCACCTTCACCACCACGCGGTAGAAGCCCTTGTCTTCCTTCCACTCGACCGCCCGCGCGCGGTCCACGCCCTCGACGAGCACCTTCACGTTGCCGTCGGGCAGCTTCAGGCTCTGGACGATGTTGGCCACGCAGCCCATCGTGTAGATGTCGTGCGGTGCCGGGTCGTCCACGGCGGCGTCGTGCTGGGCCGCCAGGAAGATCCGCTTGTCCTTGCCCAGCGCGTGCTCGAGCGCGCGGGTGGACGCCGGGCGCCCGATCACGAAGGGCATCATCATGTGCGGGAAGACGACGACGTCTCGAAGCGGAACGATCGGCAGGGTCTCGTAGACTTCCATGTAACAGGCACCCACTCAGGGATCTAGGGATCAGGAGTCGGGGATCAGGGTTCAGAGGTCAGCGGTCAGGCCACCGACCCCGGGATCGGTATCCATCCTTAGGACGCGCCAGGCGCGCGTCTGGATCCCCGATCCCCGATCCCTGACCCCCGATCCCTATCCGGCCTTCTCGATCAGCGTAATCGGCTGTTCCTTGGACTCGACCACTTCGCGCGTGATGACGCACTCCCGGACCTTCTTCTGCGTCGGGAGGGTGTACATCATCTCCAGCATCAGGTCCTCGATGATCATCCGCAGGCCGCGCGCGCCGATCTTCCGGTGCAGCGCCGCCTCGGCGATCGCCTCGAGGGCATCGTCGGTGAACCGGAGCTTGACGTTCTCGTACTCGAACAGCTTCTGGTACTGGCGGGTGATGGCGTTGCGCGGCTGCGTCAGGATCTGGACCAGCGCCGCCTTGTCGAGCTCGTGCAGGGTGCCGACGACCGGCAGCCGGCCGACGAACTCGGGGATGAGGCCGTACTTGATGAGATCGCCCGGCTCGAGCATCTCGAGCGTCGCGCCGATGTCGCGGGTGTTGGCCGGCTTGACGTCGGCCTTGAACCCGAGCGCCTTGTTGCCCGCCCGGCGCTGGATGATCCGGTCGAGGCCGACGAAGGCGCCGCCGCAGATGAACAGGATGTTGGTCGTGTCGACCTGGAAGAACTCCTGGTGCGGGTGCTTCCGGCCGCCCTGCGGCGGGACGTTGGCCACCGTCCCCTCGAGGATCTTGAGCAGCGCCTGCTGCACCCCCTCGCCGGAGACGTCGCGGGTGATCGACGGGTTCTCGTCCTTGCGGCAGATCTTGTCGACCTCGTCGATGTAGATGATCCCCTGCTGGCACTTCTCGATGTCGCCGTTGGCCGCCTGCAGCAGCTTGAGGATGATGTTCTCGACGTCCTCGCCGACGTAGCCGGCCTCGGTGAGCGTCGTGGCGTCCACGATGGTGAACGGCACCGAGAGCATCTTGGCGAGCGTCTGGGCGAGCAGCGTCTTGCCGGTCCCGGTCGGCCCGATGAGCAGGATGTTCGACTTGGTCAGCTCGACGTCATTGCCCCGCTTGGCCTGCTTCTGGATCTCGATCCGCTTGTAGTGGTTGTAGACGGCGACGGCGAGCTTCTTCTTGGTCCGCTCCTGGCCGATGACGTACTCGTCGAGGAACTTCTTGATCTCCGGCGGGACCGGGAGCTGCGAGCGCTGGCCGCGGCTCTCGAAGCGGTTGTCGTCGGCGATGATGTCGTTGCAGACCTCGACGCACTCGTCGCAGATGAAGACGGTGGGGCCGGCAATCAGCTTGCGGACGTCGTTCTGATCCTTGTTGCAGAACGAGCAGCGCAGGACCTCGTTGTCGCCGTTCTTCTTGACCATAGTGCAGGGACACCCCTCCGCCGGCCCGCCCTCAGGCGTGCTTGCGGATCACTTCGTCAATGATACCGTATTCCTTCCCCTGCTCCGCCGACATGATGTAGTCGCGCTCGGTGTCGTCCTGGATGCGCTTGAGCGCCTGGCCGGTGTGGCTGGTCAGGATCTCGTTGAGCCGCTCGCGCATCCGGATGATCTCCCTGGCGGCGATGTCGATGTCGGTCGCCTGGCCCGCCAGCCCCTGCATCAGCGGCTGGTGGATGACGATCCGGGAGTTGGGCAGCGAGAACCGCTTGCCCTTCGCGCCGCCCGCCAGGAGGATCGCCGCCATCGAGGCGGCCTGGCCGAGGCAGTAGGTCTGCACGTCGGGGCGGATGAACTGCATCGTGTCGTAGATCGCCAGCCCGGCGGTGATCGACCCGCCCGGGCTGTTGATGTACAGCAGGATGTCCTTCTCCGGGTCCTCCGACTCGAGGAACAGCATCTGCGCGATCACCAGGTTCGCCACCGAGTCGTCGATCGGCGTCCCGATGAAGATGATGTGGTCCTTGAGCAGCCGGGAGAAGATGTCGTAGGCGCGCTCGCCGCGGCTCGTCTGCTCGACGACCATCGGGACGAGCTGCATCCGGGGGACGATCACATCTGATGGCATAGGCGTCGGTTACTCTGCGGCGATCGTAACACGCGAGAGCAGGTAGTCGACCGAGCGCTCGCGGCGCAACCCCGTGCGCAGCCGCTCCAGCTCCCCGTCCTTCTCGAGTTGCGCGCGCACGGCCGGGACCGTCCGGCCCGACCGTTCGGCGTAACCGGCGACCTCGCGCTCCAGGTCCTCGTCGCTCACCACCAGGTTCTCGCGGCGGGCGACCTCGTCGAGCACGATCATCGCCTTCACGGCCTCCTCGGCCGGGGCCCGCTGGTCCTCGCGGAACGCCGTCCAGTCGATGCCGGCCTGCCGCGGGTCGATCCGCTCCTCGATGAGGTGGCGGATGAAGTCCTGCGTGCGGCGGTCGATGTCGCGGTCGACCAGCACCTGCGGCACCGCGAACGTCACCCTGGCGGCCAGCGCCTTCAGCAGGTCGGCGCGCAGCTTCCGGTCCGCCTCGCGGGCCGTCTCGCGCGCCAGCCCCTCGCGCACCTGCTCGCGGAGCGCGTCCAGCGTGTCGGCGTCGCTCACTTCCTTCGCCAGGTCGTCGTCGAGCGGCGGCACCACGCGGCGGCGGACCGCCCGCACCTTCACGGTGTACTCGACGTCCTTCGACTGCAGGTCGGCGACCGCGTAGTCGGCCGGGTAGTTGACGCGGAACGTCTTCTCCTCGCCGCCGCGCATCCCGGAGAGCTGCCCGTCGAAGCCCGGCGGGTTCACCGCCGAGCCCAGCTCGACCGACACGTTCTCGTGCTTCTCGGTCGGCCCCGGCTGCCCGTCCGCCTCGAACGCCCGGCGCTCGAGGTCCACGGCCGCCGTGTCGCCCGTCTCGAGGCCCCGGTCGTCGATCGGCTCGTAGCGCGCCGCCCGCTGCCGCAGCCGCTCGAGCGCCTGGTCCACCGCGTCCGGTTCGACCGTCGCCGGGTAGCGGCGAAGGCTGATCGTCGCGTAGTCACCCGGGTCGACCGGCGGCACCGTTTCGAACGACGCCGTGAACTTCAGCGGCTGCCCCTCGTGGACGTCCGCGTCGTGCACGTCGGGGGTCGCCACCGGTTCGATCCCGAGTTCGCCGAGCGCCGCGCTCACCGCCTTCGGCACCAGTTCGTGCGCGACCTCGTGCAGGATGTCGTCGTGGAACCGCTGCCTGACCACCGACGCCGGCACCTTGCCGGGCCTGAACCCCGGCACCCGCACCGTCCGGCCGAGATCGCGGGTGATGCGCACGATCTCGGCATCGACCTCGTCGCTCGGGATCTCGATGACCAGGTTCTTCTTCGTTTCTGAAACGTCGATCAGATCGCTCTTCATGGAAGTTATCGGCTGCTAGGGAATGTGGCACCAGACAGCGGGGGAAGTGACGGACAGCGGTCAGCCTTCAAGAAGGCTGCCCTTCGACTCGCTTCGCTCGCTCAGGGCATTCGCCTCGGTCGCTCGAGGCTGGCATGCCATGAGCGAGGGAGCGACGCGACCGAGTCGAATGGTGCGAAAGGGGGGACTCGAACCCCCATAGCCTCTCGGCTACCGGATCCTAAATCCGGCGCGTCTGCCAGTTCCGCCACTTTCGCAAGCGGACCGTCGAACTGCGGCCGTTTCCAGCGCCTCCCGCACTCACCACCGCCCTCGACCGCAAACCCAGCGGCTACAGTAACATGCCGTTTTCGGCGCGGTCAAACGGAAGTGACGAGGGGTCGGGGGAACGACGTCCACGCGTAGGGGCGGCCCTTGTGGCCGCCCGCCGGCGAGGGGCCGTCGGCCTGCGGCTTGCGGCCGGCGCTGGAGAGCCAGGCGTGCTCAGAAAAGAGCGTCGCGGTCAGGCGGCCCGGTCGGCGCGATGCCGCGCCGCAGGGTCTGCCCGAAGCAACGCGTAAACCTGCCCCGACCGCTCAGGCATGGAGGGGCCGCTTTGCGAAGTGGCAGACCCGAGACGCGGCGTTCGGTTCTCATGGGCGAGGGTGAGCCCCGGCTCATGACTCAGTCAGGCGGAAGAGACTAGGAATCCGGCCGCGCTTCAAGTAGCATCCGGCGTGATTCGTCCACGAGGAGGCCACGCATGAGTGCAGGGCAGCAGGAAGGGCAGGCGGGCGCGGGCGGCAAGCTGCACCCGGCGGCATACCGGGAACTGAAGCCGGGAGAGACCTACGAGCCCTACGTGCCGGCCGGAGCAGCCGTGCCCGAGTTCACCGTCCGTTCGGTCGTCCTCGGGATCGTCATGGTCCTCGTCTTCTCGGTCGCCTCGACCTACTCGGGGCTCAAGATCGCGCAGGTGATGGAGGCCGCGATCCCGATCAGCATCCTGGCCGTCGGCGTCTCGGGGTTCTTCGCGCGCAAGAACACGATCCTCGAGAACGTCATCGTCCAGAGCATCGGCGGCGCCTCGGGCCTGATCGTGGCCGGGTCGATCTTCACGCTGCCCGCCCTCTACATCATGAACGTGGCGCCGGGCACCATGTCCATGCTGCTGACGATCTTCATCGTCTCGGTGCTGGGCGCGTCGCTCGGCCTGCTCTTCCTGATCCCGCTGCGGCGCTACTTCGTCGCCGAGCAGCACGGCAAGCTGCCCTTCCCGGAAGCCACGGCGATCAACGAGGTCTACGTCACGGGCGAGAAGGGGGGCGAGCAGGCGAAGACGCTGGTCGTCGCCGCCCTGGTCGGCGGCATCTACGACTTCATCGCGGTCACGGTGAGGGGCTGGAACGAGATCGTCAACTTCCAGTTCGTCCCGGTGGTCAAGAAGCTCGCGACCGACTTCAAGGCCACGATCAGCATCAACGCCATCAGCATGATCGTGGGCCTCGGCTACATCACCGGGCTCCGGTTCTCGGCCATCATCTGCGCCGGCGGCTTCTTCTCGACGCTGATCCTGGTGCCGCTCATCTTCCACTTCGGCCAGCACGTGCCCGCGCTCGCCATTCCCCCCGCGCCGCTGCCGGGGTTCCCGAACTTCATCCCCGACATGAGCGCCAACCAGGTGTTCCGGCTCTACGCGCAGCGCATCGGCGTCGGCGCGATGGCCGGCGCCGGGATCATCGGCATCGTCAAGGCCCTGCCGACGATCGTCCGGGCGTTCTCGCTCGGCTTCAAGCAGATCTTCTCGCGCCACGCCGACACCCGGGCGGTGCCGCGCACGGACCGCGATCTCAAGATGAGCACTGTGCTCGGCGGGATCGTGGTCAGCGCCATCGCCATCGGCGTCTTCTTCTACGTTCTGCTGAGCCAGGATCAGGGCGTGGCGGCGAAGGCCCCGCAGATCGCGCTCACCGGCCTGGCCATCGCGTTCGTCTTCGCGTTTCTCTTCACCACCGTGGCCGCGCTGGCCACCGCGATGACCGGCAACAACCCGATCTCGGGGATGACGCTGGTCACGCTCATCCTCGGCTCGAGCGCGCTCGTCGCGGTCGGCCTCCAGGGCGAGTTCGGGAAGTACGCGGCGATCGTGATGGGCGCCGTCGTCTGCACGTCGCTCTCGATGGCGGGCGGTTTCGTCACCGACCTCAAGGTCGGCTACTGGCTGGGCGCGACGCCGCGGCACCAGGAGATCTCGAAGGTGATCGGCACCTTGTTCGCGGCCGTGGGGGTCGCGCTGACCGTGCTCCTCATCCACCGGGCCTACGGGCACACCGACGCGGCGACGGGGCAGTTCATCTCGGGCTTCCTCGATCCGCGGGTGCCGGCGCCCCAGGCCAACCTGTTCGCCACGATCCTCTCCGGGATCTTCGACCAGGCGCCCGTCACCTGGCTGCTCTACAGCGTGGGGCTGGTGCTCTCGCTGCTGCTGCTCATGATGGGAATCCCGCCGCTGGCCTTCGCCATCGGGATGTACCTGCCGCTCCAGATCAACACGCCGCTCTTCGTGGGCGGCCTGATCTCGCACTGGGTCGGCAAGTCGAGCAAGGACCCCAAGGTCTCCGAGGCGCGCAGCGGACGCGGCACGCTGCTCGCGAGCGGCTTCATCGCGGGCGGCGCGCTGGCGGGCGTGCTGGGCGCGGTGCTGAACCTGATCAAGACGGGGGTCCCGGACCCGGCCTCGAAGGGCGACTTCAAGTCGATCGCCCAGCTCATCGACCTGCCGTCGGTGATGAACTTCAGCGCGGAAGGCGACTGGCCGCAAATCATCTCGATCGCCTTCTTCGTGGGGCTCTGCTGCTACCTGTACTACGACGCGAAGCGCGCGAAGGCGTAGAGGGCTCAGGGCTCAGGGAAAGGCGGAGGAGGGCTCAAGGATCACGCCTTGCCTACGTGAGGTATCGTCCGCCGGGAAGGACGGCGAGCCGCCGCGTCACCAGCAGCGCCGCGGGACATGTCAGCGAGAAGGCGGCCACGTCCCAGAGCACCGGCGTTCTGCCCAGCCCTGTCTTCGTGACGAGGTGCGAGACCAGCTCGAGCACGATGGGGTGCAGCAGGTAGATCCCGTAAGAATAGAGCCCGAACGGGGCGACAAGCCGGGCCAGCGAGCGCCCCGACGGAGCCAGCGCCCGACCGAGGGACGCCAACAGGCAGAAGCCCGCGAGCGCGCTTCCCGTCCCGAGTATCCTGCCGGCGCCGGTTCCCATCACGCCGATGTAAGTGAGCACCGGGTAGGTCAGCCAGACCACCGCCGAGAGCACCCGGCCCGCCGGGCGCTCGCACAGGCGCCGCACCACGACTGGCCTGTCGGAGAGCATGTACCCGGCGACGAAATACCCGACCAGCGACGAGCAGGAAAGCAGGATCGCGGCGACGCTCCAGTCGGGTGCGTGCGCCCTGACCCATGGACGAACGAGCAGCTGCAGCGCGAACGCCGCCGCACAGGTCGCAGCCGGGCTCCTGCGATACAGCCGGCGAAGCCATGGGTGGAGGAGGTAGAGCCCGATGATCGCGGGCATGAACCACAGGTGGCCGGAGGTCGAGCAGTAGACGAACGAATCGAAGAGGGATGGGTGCTGCGGCAGCGACAGGACGGCGAACACCACGCTGTAGACGAGGTACGCCACCACCAGGAACTTCAGCGTGCGGCGATAGAAACCGATGGGACGAGTCTCGTTCCGCGGGTTCAGGCTGAGGGAGAAGCCGGAGAGCAGCACGAACGCCGGCACGGCGAACGAGAAGGGAGAGAGCCACCCGGCCCAGAGCTGCGGGTTGCCTCTCGACGCCACGTGGATGGCGATCACCGCGAGGATGCACGCCCCTCTGATGACGGGCGCGGCGAAGACGAAGTACTCGCGGGCTTCTCGGACCTCGCCCTCTTCCACGACGACAGGCATCGCGCCGCATCATAGCCCAGCCGGCCTCTTGCCGCACGGCTCATGTCGGCTGTTGACCACTTTCCCGGCTACCCGGCCTCGCGCCCCGCCAGCTCGACGAGGCGAGGACGCCCGAGCAGGAGCCGGTTCTTGGGCGTGATGTCCGCCGGGATCGCCTGCGTCCACACCTGGTAGCCGTCACGCTCGAGCCGCACGGCCCGCATGATGTCGATCGCCAGGGCCCGGTTCACCCACCCGCGCAACGGTCCGGAATCGCACGTGTCGAAGTCGTGGCAGCAGGGGAGCACGGCCACGCGCGCCCGCGCGGCCACGGCTCGGTCGAGGATGACGTCGGTGAGCGCGCCGCAGGCGTGGCTCGACACCACCACGTCGTCGGGCCGGATCTCGACGCGCTCCAGTCCGACCTCGGCGAAAGAGACTCGGCCTGTCGGCGCCGGCCATTCGGCCGCCAGCGCGTCGTGCAGGCGAGCGTAAGACGGCGGTTCGACTTCGTCCACCGCCAGCGCGCAGGGCGACGAGGCGTCGAGAATCGCCATCACGTGCGCCAGCAGCCCATGCCCGGCGGCGAGATCGACGATTCGGCCCCCGCGAAACAGGCGGCGCGTCCGGCGGCCCACCTCCCACGCCTCGTAGAGTTCCTTGCGCGGCAGACACTCCGCCCGGCACACCGCGCGGGCGACCCGATCGAACAGCGTCCCCCCGCTGAACCGGCCGAGGTCGTGCGCCGTCAGGCGCGCCTTCGACGCTGGCGAGAATCCCATTGAACAGACACCGTAGCACAGGGGGCTGAGGGCCGAGGGCGGGAACCTTGAGCCTGATACTCAACGGTTCGGCTATACCGGACGAAATGAGTCCGCTATCGGCTAGAATCAGGGAGGATGCTCAGCCCCCACTCCGTCAAGACACTCGGTGATCTGCGCAGAGCCGTTGGGAAGAACCCCCAGGCCGTGGTGCGGGTCAAAGACGAGATCCGTCGCAACCTGATCGACCGCCTGCGGTCTGGTGTCCCGCTCTTCCCGGGGATCATCGGGTATGAAGACACGGTCATCCCCCAACTGACCAACGCCATTCTGTCGCGGCACAACTTCATCCTGCTCGGCCTGCGCGGGCAGGCGAAGAGCCGCATTCTGCGAGCGCTGGCCGCCCTGCTCGACGAGCAGATCCCGGTGGTCCCCGGCTGTGAGATCAACGACAACCCGCTGGTCCCCATCTGCGCCGGTTGCCGCGCCCGCATCGCCGCCGAGGGCGACGCCCTTCCTGTCGCCTGGCTGCCGCGTTCGGCGCGCTACGTCGAGAAACTCGCCACTCCGGACGTGACCATCGCGGACATCGTCGGCGACATCGACCCGATCAAGGCCGCCAAGGGCGGCCTGAACCTGTCGAGCGAGCTGACGATGCACTACGGGCTGCTGCCGAGGGCGAACCGCGGCATCTTCGCCGTCAACGAGCTGCCGGACCTGGCGGGCAAGATCCAGGTGGGCCTGTTCAACATCCTCCAGGAGGGGGACGTTCAGATCAAAGGCTACCCGGTCCGCCTGCCGCTCGACCTGATGATGGTCTTCACGGCGAACCCCGAGGACTACACGGCGCGCGGCAAGATCATCACGCCGCTCCGGGACCGCATCGGCTCGGAGATCCGGACGCACTACCCGCACACGCGGCAGCACGGCATGTCGATTACGGCCCAGGAGGCCTGGACCACGCGAGCCGACGCCGGGTGCGGCGTCGAGGTGCCCGATTACGTGCGCGAGATCGTCGAGGAAGTCGCGTTCCAGGCCCGCGAGGACAAGAAGGTGGACAAGCGGTCGGGCGTGAGTCAGCGCCTGCCGATCGCCTGCCTCGAGAACGTCGTGTCGAACGCCGAGCGGCGCGCCCTGCTCAATCACGAAGCGCTGGCCGTGCCCAGGGTCACGGACATCTACGGCGCGCTGCCGTCGATTACCGGGAAGTTCGAGCTCGAGTACGAGGGTGAGCTCCGCGGAGCCGAGGCCGTGGCGCGCGAGATCATCCGATCGGCGGTCGCCAACGTGTTCGCGGGACTCGGCCGTCGGGCCGACGCCAGCGAGATCGTCGAGTGGTTCGACAACGGCGGCACGCTGCTCATGAGCGACGGCACGGCGGCGTCCGACGTCGTGGCGCTCGGCGGCGCCGTTCCCGGGCTCGCCGCCCTCGTCGAACAGATCGGCGTTCGGCGCGACGCGCCGCAGCCCGTTGTCGCCTCCGCCGTGGACTACGTGCTCGAGGGCCTGTACTCGCTGAAGAAGATCAGCCGCAGCGACGACCGCGGCTACCAGGCCGCCGACAGCGCCCCGAGACGCGCGTCGCGCCAGGCGGAGACGCCGTTCGACCAGGACGTGCCGGTGCCCGGCAAGAAGAAGTACTACAACTGATGCGCTACACGTACTCGAAGTTCGCGGGCGACATCGCCGACGAGTTGGACCTCGAGGACCTGGTGTCGCAGCTGTCGGACCTGCTGCTCTTCAGCGGCTTCGGCGGTGAATCCGCGCTCGACCACGGCGACGACTCCATGGAGGCGCTGCACGACGCCATCCTGGAGGCGTTGCTCAACGGCGAGCTGCTGCCGCAGGAGATCCTCGACCGCCTGCTCGGCGCGGAGGGGAACGGGCAGCAGAACGACCGGCTCGAACGACTGATCGAACAGTTGATCGAGCGGTTGCAGCGCGAGGGCTACGTCACGGCGAGTCCGGACCTCGAGGGTGAACGGCGCCGGCGGCAGCAGCGCAGCGCGTCGGGCGGCGGCGTCGGGTCCGACGCGCCGCCGGTCACCTTCGAGGTCACCGACAAGGCGCTCGACTTCCTGGGCTATCGCGCGCTGCGCGACCTGCTCGGCTCGCTCGGCAAGAGCAGCTTCGGCAGGCACGACACGCGCGAGCTGGCGACGGGCATCGAAGCCGTCAGCGCCCCGAAGCCGTACGAGTTCGGCGACACGCTGAACCTCGACCCGAGCGCCACGATCCTGAACGCGGTCGTGCGCGAAAGCCTGGCCGCGGCCGGGGCGCCGTCGGGCCCGGCGCCGACGACCACCTTGGATCGAGGCAGCCCGTTCTCGATCGACGTCGAATACGCGGACCTGATGGTGGCGCAGGGCGAGTACCAAAGCTCGTGCGCGACGGTGCTCATGCTCGACTGCAGCCACAGCATGATCCTGTACGGCGAGGACCGGTTCACGCCGGCCAAGCGCGTGGCGCTGGCGCTCGCCAACCTCATCCGCCTGCAATACCCCGGCGACCGCCTGCACGTGGTCCTGTTCCACGATTCGGCCGAGGAGATTCCCATCAAGGAACTGGCGCGGGTGCGCGTCGGGCCGTACTACACGAACACCCGCGAGGGGCTGCGGCTGGCGCGGCGCATCCTCGACCGCCAGCGCAAGGACATGCGGCAGATCATCATGATCACCGACGGCAAGCCGTCGGCGCTGACGCGTCCCGACGGCCGCATCTACAGGAACGCATTCGGCCTCGACCCGCTCATCGTCAGCGAAACGCTGGCGGAGGTGGCCGCGTGCCGCAAGAGCGGCATCATGGTGAACACGTTCATGCTGGCGAGGGACTACGACCTGGTGAGCTTCGTCCGGAAGGTGGCCGAGATCTGCCACGGCAAGGCGTACTTCACGACGCCCCGCACCCTGGGCCAGTACGTCCTGATGGACTATCTGTCCAAGAAGACGAAGACGGTACACTGAACCCGGCGCGACGTACGCCTGGCGCCTTGCGCCTGACGTCTTCCGCCGTACGCCTTGCGCCTGTGCTGTCCGCGACAACCCGGGCCCGGGATGCCCGGGTTCGTCTCCGATCAACTCGAGCGACGCAGGAGGACACCATGTTGTACTCGATCATCGTCGGTTTGATTGCGGGCTGGCTGGCAGGTCAGGTGATGAAGGGCGGCGGCTACGGAGTGATCGTCGACATCCTGCTCGGCCTTCTGGGCGGCGTTGTCGGCGGCTGGCTGTTCGGCTCACTGGGCCTCTGGCCAGGCGGGGGCATGATCGGTTCGATCATCGTCTCGTTCGTGGGTGCCGTGATTCTCGTCGCGATCAGCCGCGCGCTACGACGCGCCTGATTCGATCGCGGCCTCGGGGCCCTGGCATCGTCGATCGTCATTCCTCCCGCAGGGCCACCAGCGGATCGACGCGGCTGGCCTGGCGCGCCGGGAGGTAGATCGCCAACGCGGCCACTGCGACGAGCAGGGCGGGGGCGCCGACCATGACGAGGGGATCGGTCGCCGTCACGCCGACGAGGAGACGGTGCATGAGGCGGGCGAGCACCAGCGCCATTCCGAGGCCGATTGCCACGCCGAGGCCGACCGTCACCAACCCCTCCGACATGACGGCGCGGAGGATGTCGGGCGTCCGGGCCCCGACGGCCCGCCTGATACCGAACTCGCGCGTTCGTCGCCGCACCGTGTATGCCATGACGCCGTAGAGTCCCGTCGAAGCGATCAGCAGCGCGGTGGCGGCCGCCGGGCCGGCCAGGGCGGTAGTGGCCTGCGGCAGGAAGCGCACCTTGGCCAGCTGCTGGTCCATCGTCTTCACGTCGAGCAGCGGCATGTCGGGGTCGAGCGCCTGAACCTCGCGGCGAATTGTCGAAACAGGTCGCCGCGGGTGGCGCCAAGCGCGAGCCGCAACGCCGTGTCTCTGCTCCGGGCGACGCCTCGCGCCATCAGCAGGTTGGCGAGGTTCGCGCACGCGACCAGGAGCACCAGGCCCCCCAACCCGAGGAACAGCAGCGCCACCAGGTTGACGGCCCGCGAGCTGTACACCTCCGGGCGCGTGTCCAGTTCCCGGAACAGGCGCACCGTGACGCCCGCGTTCGATTGCGGGAACGCGCTCGCCAGCGCGTTTGCGATCGTGTCGAACGCTTTCTGCGCCCGAACGAGGCTGGTCGCCGGCCCGAGGCGCGCCAGCAGGCCGAACGAGCGGTCGGTGTGGTCGTCGAACATGGCGGCCGTGCGCGGATCGATGAGCGGAAGCGCGCCGAGCGGCACCCAGAATTCAGGGGCGAAGACCGGCGACGGGTACGTCCCGTTGAATCCGCCGGGGGCGACACCGACGACCGTGAACGCTGCGCCGCTCAGCCACACGATCCGGCCGACGGCGTCGGGGGCAGCATCGAAGCTCCGCTCCCACAGCCGGTGGCTCAGAACGACCTCCGGCGCGGCGTCCGCCCTGTCGGTCGGGCGCTTGTGCGGGAGGCGGCCCAGTTCCGGCCTCAGGCCGAGCAGATCGAAGTAGTTGGCGCTCACCGCCTCGCCGAACACGCGCGCCGCGGCGGCGCCGGGCGTCCGGAGAGCCGCCTGGACCCCCCTCGTCGCCACCAGGCTCTCGAGGACGCCGGTCATGCCGGCATAGGCCGTGTATTCAGGGTAGGAGAAGCTCTCGTAGAGCCGTCCCTGGGTCGGGCTCTTGGCGAAGGCCCTGACGATGTCCGCGGGGGCCTTTACCGGGAGCGGCTTCCACAGCAGCGTGTCGAAGATACCGAAGAGGGCGGCGTTTGCCCCGATCCCGAGGCCGAGGCAGATGACGGCGGCAAGCGTGAAGCCCGGGCTTCCCCCCAGGGAGCGCAGGGCGTAGCGGAAGTGCTGGACCATCGCGGCCTCGTGCCCGTGCTACCGAGGAGGACGCAATTCCAGGTTGATTTGTTCCCGCGGGGCCGCGCCTCGCGCGTCGCCCCGCGGGCCGGCCCTCGGCCTGACACGGCCGGGGACCGGACACCGGCGAGAGCCGAAAAGCCTAGAGCCGAAAGCCTAGAGCCGAGGGCCTAGGACGTGCGGCGAGTGCGAGCCGAGGCCCAGGCCAGGGCGAGCATGATGAGGCCAAACCCGGCGAGCACGAGTCCCCACCACAGGTTCACGTTGATGCCGAGCGACACCTGGTAGATCGCCGGGTCGCTCACGAGGCCGTAGACGGCCAGCAGCGCGCCGAGTGCCGCGAACAGCAACCCGATTGGAACGCGAAGATCCAGGGACACAGGACACCTCTCTCTGCCGGCTTACGCCTCACGCCTCACGACCGCAGCACGGCGGCCCGCATGCCGCGCCGCAGGGATCTGCGCGAGCCAGGCGTAAACCTGCCCCGATGGGCCGGCCAGCGAGGGGCCGCCTGGCGAGCGGCAGACCCGAGACGCGGCGTGCGGGGCAGGACATCCGGACATCACCAGAAGTACAGGTTCAGTGCGAACGACGCCGCCAATACGATCACCCCGAGCACCAGCGGCCGTCGATACCACGCCAGTCCCACCGACGACGGCTTCGGCGTGAGCGAGTAGACCAGGCCCACCAGGTCCTTCTCGTCGCGCGGCGTGGTCACGAAGCTGATGAGAATCGTCAGCACGAAACAGCCGGTCCACGCGACGATCGCGCCCCAGAAGTTCTGCGCCATGTCGCTCGGGTAGGTGTGAAGCCACCCGACCCGCCCCCCGGCCACGCCGGTCAAGCCGTAGTGCACGGCAGCCGCGCCGGTCCCGCCCATCAGCCCCCAGAACGCCCCGTTCGGCGTCGTCCGCTTCCAGAACATGCCCAGGAGGAAGGTGGCGAACAGCGGCGCGTTGATGAACGAGAAGACGAGCTGCAGCAGATCCATGATGTTGTTGAACATCATGGCGATGTAGGCGGTGGCGATGCTGGCGATCGTGCCGAACACCGTCGCCATCCGCCCCATCCACAAGTAGTGCGCGTCGTCGGCGCCAGGCTTGATGTAAGTCTGGTAGATGTCGTACGTCCAGACGGTGTTGAAGGCGGTGACGTTGCCGGCCATGCCGGACATGAAGCTCGCGAGGAGAGCCGCCAGCCCGAGGCCGAGCAGCCCCGAGGGATAGAGCCTCTGCAGGAGCACCGGCAGCGCCCGATTGTAATCGACCTTGCCGGCCGCGTCCGCCAGGCCCGCGTCGCCCACCAGCGCGAGGATGACCATCCCGGGCAGGATCACCAGGAACGGGAAAAGCATCTTCGGGAACGCCGCCACGAGCGGCGTCCGCTGGGCCGCGTTCATCGACTTGGCCGCCATCGCCCGCTGGACGACCAGGAAGTCGGTGCACCAGTAGCCGAAGGAGAGGACGAAGCCGAGGCCCATCACCATCCCGAACCACTCGACCCCCATCGGGTTGGCCGACGCGCTTCCGAGGTGCTGCCAGGAATGGGTGAGCACGCCCGGCTCGAATCCGCGCGCGACGCTCACCGCGGCCAGCTTCGCCTGGAGCCCCGGCCACCAGCCGACGGCCTTCAGGCCCAGGAGGGAGAGCGGCAGGAACCCGAACACGATCAGGAAGAACTGCAGAACCTCGTTGTAGATCGAGCTGGTCAGCCCGCCGAGGAACGTGTAGCCGAGGACGACGAGCGCCGCGATGAGGATGCTGGAGTTGATGTCCCAGCCGAGGAACTGGCGGAAGAGCAGCCCCATCGCGTACATGCTGATCCCGGATGAGAAGATCGTCATCACGGCGAACGACATGGCGTTGAAGCCGCGCGTCTTCTCGTCGAACCGCAGGCGGAGGTACTCGGGCACCGAGCGGGCGCGGCTGCCGTAGTAGAACGGCATCATGAAGACGCCGACGAACACCATCGCCGGGATGGCGCCGACCCAGTAGAAGTGGCTGGTGAGGATGCCGTACTTGGCGCCGCTCGCCGCCATCCCGATCACTTCCTGCGCGCCGAGGTTGGCCGAGATGAACGCCAGGCCGGTGATCCAGGTCGCCAGGCTGCGGCCCGACGTCAGGAAGTCGAGGCTCGTGCGCATGTAGCGCTTGAGCGCCACGCCGATGCCGAGGACGAACACGAAGTAGAGGCCGATGACCGCGTAGTCGATCGCGTGCAGGTGCATGCCGCGTCTCCGGAATCGGGCGTGTCCGCGAGGCGAACCGGTGCATTCTTGCATTAGGGAGGGAGCACGGCAATACTGAATCCGGCCCACGCCCTACGCCTTACGCCTTACGGCGGCGTCACGCGGGTCACGGCGCCTCGGGCCGTTGGCCGCAAGTCGTAAGGCGTGAGGCGTAAGGCGTAAGCCGAAAGGAGACATTCATGTCCGACCGGGAATCATTGCTAGACCGTTTCTGCCGTTACGCCCGCATCGACACGCAGTCGAGCGACACGTCCACTTCGTATCCTTCCACCGAGAAACAGAAGGACCTGCTGCGCGCGCTGGTCGACGACCTGAAGGCGGCCGGCCTCGCCGACGCCGAGATGGACGAGCACGGCTACGTGATGGCGACGCTGCCGTCGAACATCCCGCCGGGCCATCCTGCGTTCGGACACGTGCCGACCATCGGCCTTCTGGGCCACGTCGACACGTATCACGAGGTCTCCGGCGCGAACGTCAAGCCGCAGGTGCACCGCAACTACGACGGCGGCGACATCGTCCTGCCGGGCGACCCGTCGATCGTCCTTCGGGCCGCCGAGGAGCCGGATCTGGTCGCCTGCAAAGGGATGACCATCATCACCGCCGACGGCACGACGCTGCTCGGGGCGGACGACAAGGCCGGCGTGGCGGAAATTCTCGAGGCGGTCTGGCGGTTCCGGGAGGATCCCAAGCGGCTGCACGGCCCCATCCGGATCGCGTTCACCCCGGACGAGGAGGTCGGGCGCGGCACCGAGCGGTTCGACGCCAAGAAGTTCGGCGCCGCCTTCGCCTACACGGTGGATGGGTCGGGCGTCGGCGAACTGGAAAGCGAGACGTTCTGCGCCGACAGCGCCACGCTCAAGGTCGGCGGCGCCGACGTGCACCCCGGATACGCCAAGGGCAAGATGACGAACGCCGTGCGCGTGCTCGCCGACGTCATCATGGCCCTGCCGCAGCACCGGACGCCGGAGACGACGGAAGCGCGGGAAGGCTACCTGCACCCGATCAACATCGGCGGCAACGTGTCGGAGGCCTCCGCGAACTTCATCGTCCGCGACTTCACCGAGGATGGGCTCCACGACCTCGAGGCGACGCTGAAAGCCGCCGCCGCGTGGGCTGGAAAGAAGTATCCGGGCGCGAAAGTGCAGGTCGAGACGAAGGAATCGTACCGGAACATGAAGTACATCCTCGACCAGCACCCGCAGGTGACCGACTACGCCGAGGAGGCGATCCGCCGCGCGGGCCTGACGCCCAAGCGCACGTCGATCCGCGGCGGCACCGACGGCGCCCGCCTGACCTTCATGGGCACCCCGACGCCCAACCTCTTCGACGGCAGCATGAACTTCCACGGCAAGAAGGAATGGGTGCCGCTCGAATGGATGGACGCTGCGGTCCAGACCCTCCTGCACCTCATGGACGTCTGGGTTGAACGAAATCGGAACTGACGCAGAGGGATCGGTTCTGACGATGAGGAATCGAATCTGACGATGAGGGATCGGAACTGACGCAGAGTGATCGGTTCCGCTGCTCCGATTCCTCATTGAGGTACCGATTCCTCATTGAAGCGATCTCATGAGTACCGATTCCTCATTGAGGTACCGATTCCTCATTGAGGTACCGATTCCTCATTGAGGTACCGATTCCTCATTGAGGTACCGATTCCTCATTGAGGTGCCGATTCCTCATTGAGGTGCCGATTACTCATTGATGTACCGATTACCTATGTCGTTAGCACCCTACATGACCTGGGCCAAGCAGCACGCCCGGTCCCGCTACAACCTGGCAGGCAGTAACCTCCTGGCCTGCGAGCTCTCCGACCTGCCCGGGGCGCGCGAGGCGCTCGAGTTGCACGGCGACAACGACAACGGCTTTCCGCCGCTTATCGAGGCGATAGCCGCCACCTACGGTGTCGCGCCCGACATGGTGGTGACGGCCCAGGGCACCTCGGGCGCCAACTTCCTCGTGTTCGCCGCGCTCGTCAAGCCGGCGGACGAAGTGCTGGTGGAGCGGCCGGGATACGACCCGCTGATGGGACCGCCGCTGCTGCTCGGTGCGCGCATCACCCGGTTCGACCGCCGGTTCGAGGACGGGTACCGGCTCGACCCCGCCGCCGTCCGCGCCGCGATGACCAATCGGACGCGGCTCATCGTCGTCACCAACGCGCACAACCCGACCGGTGTCGTGACCGCCGAGAGCGACCTCATCGAGGTCGGCCGGATCGCGGAACGGTACGGCGCGCGCGTGCTGGTCGATGAAGTGTACCTGGACACGGCGACGGACGGCCCGGTGCGACCCGCGGCCGCCCGCTCGCCGGTCTTCATCTCGACGAGCAGCCTGACCAAGAGCTACGGCCTCGCGGGCCTGCGCTGCGGCTGGGTGCTGGCCGCGCCCGACGTCGCCGAGGAGGTTCGGCGCGCCCGGGACATTGTGGACGGCACCGGCGCGTTCCCGGCCGAGCGGCTGTCGGTGCTCGCCTTCTCGCTGATCGACCGCCTCTCCGCGCGTGCCCGGCGGATCCTGACGGCCAATGGAGCGGCCGTCAGGCAGTTCCTCGCCGGACGCCGGGACCTCGAGTGCGTGCCCCCTGGCGCAGGCTCGGTCGTCTTCCCGCGGCTGCGTGGGGTGGACGATGCCGGGCCGTTGGTCGGGATGCTGGCGCGTGAGTTCCAGACCGATGTCGTGCCCGGCCATTTCTTCCAGGCCCCGGCCCATTTCCGCCTCGGCTTCGGCGGCCGGTCGGAGGATCTCGCCGCGGGGCTCGCGCAGCTCGCCAGGGCGCTCGACGCGCGGGGCTGACCGGCAGGCTGGACATCACTCCGGGAGTGATGTCCGCGACGACGAACTCCGCGGCTCCCCACTGCGTCTAAAGACCCATGGCTCTCGTGCGTCTTCGGCTGGTTTCGCTCACTCTCGTCGCGGTCGGCGTGCTCGGCTGCCTGTCCGCCGCCGCCGATCAAACGCCGCCGTCGAAACCTCCCCTCACGGCACAGGCCTTCACCGTCAACAAGGCGACCTCGGCGATTGTGGTCGACGGCGTGCTGGACGAGCCGGCCTGGGCCGCGGCGACGATGATCCCCGTGGCGTTCGAGTACCAGCCGGGCGAGAACACGCCGCCGCCGGTCCGCACCGAGTGCCTCGTGACGTTCGACCGGGAGAACCTCTACGTCGCGTTCCGCGCCTTCGATCCGCACCCGTCGGAGATCAGGGCCCACCTGATGGACCGCGACGCGATCGACACGTTCATCCAGGACGACCACGTCACTGTCCTGGTGGACACCTTCAACGACGAGCGCCGCGGGTACCAGTTCCGCGTGAACCCGCTCGGCGTGCAGGCCGACGCCGTCAACAGCGAGGTGGACCAGGTCGAGGACTGGTCGTGGGACGCGATCTGGAACTCCGCGGGCCGCGTGACCGCGGACGGCTTCGTCGTGGAGATCGCCATCCCGTTCCGCGAGCTGCGGTTCCCGGGCGGGTCGAACGCGCTGACCTTCGGGTTGTCGGTCGAGCGGTCCTACCCGCGCAGCGAGCGGCACCGCATCGCCTCCCATCCCACCGACCGGAACCGCAGCTGCATGTTCTGCCAGTTCAACAAGGTGACCGGCTTCCGCGACCTCGCCTCCGGGCGCAACGTCGAGATCGACCCGACGGTGACCGGGCACCGAACCGATCGGCGCGAGCCCGCGCCGGACGGGGCCATGGCGAACGGAAAGGCGATGGGCGACGTCGGCGTGACCGCTCGATGGCGCATGGCCGCCGGCACCACGGTCACGGGCACCGTGAACCCCGACTTCTCGCAGATCGAGGCCGACGTCGCACAGCTCGACGTCAACACGCGCTTCGCCTTGTTCTATCCCGAGAAGCGGCCGTTCTTCCTCGAGGGGCTCGATCTCTTCTCCACGCCCGAGCAGGCCGTGTTCACGCGGACCGTGGCCGACCCGTCCGGAGGCCTGAAGGCGGTCGGCAAGCAGGGGAGAAACTCGTTCGGGGTGTTCGTGACCCGCGACCGCATCAACAACCTGATCATCCCGTCGAACCAGGAGTCGGAGTACGCCTCCGAGGACCAGGGCGTCACCGGCGTGGTCGCGCGCTACCGGCGCGACGTCGGAAGTCGATCGACGTTCGGTGTGCTCTACACCGGGCGGGAGGGCGCGCCCTACTTCAACCGGGTCTTCGGCCCCGACGCCCAGATCCGGCTCGGGCGGTCGGAGATGTTCAGCGTCCAGCTCCTGCACACCGAGACGCAGTACTCGCCCGGCGTCGCCGCGCGTTTCGGCCAGAGCTCGACCGCCTTCGGCGGCAACGCGGTGCGGCTCAACTACGACCACATGGCGCGGTCGTGGTACTGGGGCGCGGGCTACGTGGACCGCGATGGCGGGTTCCGCGCCGACAGCGGGTTCGTGCCCCGCGTGGATCTCCGCCAGGGCAACGGCTACCTGCAGTACCGATTCTGGGGCAAGGCCGACTCGTGGTTCAGCACGTTCGACGTCGGGGTGAGCGCCTCGCGCGCGGCCGATCATGCCGGGACGCTGACCAACCAGTCGATCTCGGCCGCCGCCGCCTACCAGGGTCCTCTCCAGTCACAGTTGCAGGTCACGGTCGAGCGGGACAGGGAGCTGTTCGCCGGGACGATGTACGACGAGACGGTCGTCACGACCCAGGCCGTGCTGAAGCCGTCCGGGGCCTTCGCGCTCCAGTTCAGCTCGACGATGGGGGACGGCGTCGATTACGCGAACCACCAGCCGGCCACCGTGATCCGTGTCGGGCCCTCTGTGGAGTGGAAGGCCGGCGCCCGGCTGAACCTGCTGCTCACCCACTCGCTCGAGCGGCTGACGGTCCCGTCAGGGTGGCTTTACACTGCCAACCTCTCGCAGTTCCACGCCGTCTACCATTTCAACCGGCGCACGTTCCTGCGGGCCATCCTGCAGTACACCGACATCGCGCGCGACCCGGCGCGCTATCTCGAGCCGCCCGACGCACACAGCACCAGGTTGTTCGCGCAGTATCTCTTCTCGTACAAGCTGAATCCGCAGACGGTCCTGCTCGTCGGGTACTCCGACAACTACAACGGGGCCGCCGGCGCGCCGCTCGCCCAGCAGGACCGGACGGTCTTCGTGAAGATGGGCTACGCGTGGCTCCTCTGACGGCTCGGGGCTACGGCACGGCCGCCCCAAGCCGCGCCGCAGGGATCTGCCCGAGCCGGGTCGAGGGACGGCAGACCCGAGACGCGGCGTTCTGGGCCTACTTCGCCGAAAACGCGTAAACGGTCGTCGACCGATAAGCCTTGCCCGGCTCGAGGATCGTGGACGGGAAGTCCGGGTGATTCACCGAGTCGGGGTAGTGCTGCGTCTCGAGGCAGAACGCGGAGTGCTTCTGGTAGGGCACGCCGCGCCGGTTCTTGATCGTCCCATCCAGGAAGTTCCCGGTGTACAGCTGAATTGCCGGCTCCGTCGTCCGCACTTCCATCGTGCGGCCCGACCTCGGCTCGACCACCCGCGCCGCCACGCGCAGCGGCTGGCCGGCCAGCGCGGGGCGCAGGACGTAGTTGTGGTCGTAGCCGACGGGCGGCGCAATCGGGACCTTCTCGATGCGCGCGCCCAGCGGTGTCGGCTGGTTGAAGTCCATCGCGGTGCCCTTGACGGGCACGATCCTTCCGGTCGGGATGAGCAGTGTCGTCGGTCGGGGTGAAGCTGTCGGCGGCGATCATCATGATCTGGTCGAGGATGAGGCCGTTGCCCTCGCCCGCGAGATTGAAGTAGCTGTGGTTGGTGAGGTTGATCGGCGTCGGCTTGTCGGTCGTCGCCGTGTAGTCCAGGCGCAGTTCGTTCGTGTCGGTGAGCGTGTAGACCACCGTCACGTCGAGCGTCCCCGGGTACCCCTCGTCGCCGTCCGGGCTGCGATGGGTGAATGTCACCGCCTCTCCGTCCTTCACCCGGAGCACGTCCGCCTTCCACACGACCTTGTCGAAGCCGACGTTGCCACCGTGCAGGTGGTGCGGCCCGTTGTTGGTGGCGAGGTGATAAGTCCTGCCGTTCAGTGTGAACGTGCCTTTGGCGATCCGGTTGCCGACGCGGCCGATCGTCGCGCCGAAGTACGGCGTGCCGGCGAGATACGGCTCCAGCGTGTCGAACCCCAGCACGACGTTGGCCGGCCTTCCGGCCTTGTCGGGGACGATGAGCTCGGTGAGCGTGGCGCCGTAAGTCATGATCTTCGCCGTCATGCCGTGGCGGTTGGTGAGGGTGTAGATCTCCACGGGTGTCCCGTCCTTTGTCTTGCCGAATGCGGCCTGCGAAACCGGCTTCGCGCCCGCCGGAGAAGCGGCCTGGCCGGTGGCGAGCGCCGGCGACACGACGACCGCCGCGGCGACCGCCAGCACGATGAGGACCGAGCGATGCTGTTTCACCCTTGTCTCCTTCCGCTCCTTCATTTCGTCCTTGGGCCGATCCGCACGGTGAGCGCGCAGTCCACCCACTCGGTCGCGCCGTCGGGCACGGTGACGTCGACGATCCGGACGCGACCCTCGCGCCCCGCCTCGCGGCCCCCTTCGAGTGCCAGGACGGCGAACGGCACGTCGAGCCGGACGCGATAGGTCCGGCCGCGCAGGCCCTGCAGCCGCGCGGTGAAGACGCGGCCGTCGAGCCGCGTCTCGACGACGCGCAGGCGCTGCGGCGAGTCGCCGAGCGTGAGCGGGGCCTCTTCGGGTATCAGGACGATGGCCGGCAGCGCCACCTTCGGCTGGACCACCGAGACGGCCATCGGGCCACCCGCCCGGTCGATGAAACGGCTCGAGACCGTGCCGCCAGCATCGCGACGCACTTCCAGGTCGCCGCGCCCCTCGCGCCACCGGATGTTCTTCACTCGAAGGAAGTCCCATCCGGGCGGCAGGTGCGGCGTCAGCCTGAGTTCGCGATCCCCTTCTTCGAGACCGACCAGGCCGCGCATGACGCCAGAGACGAACCCGGTCGTGGCGAACAGCTGGTGCGGCACGGCGGCGTCGACCGACCGGAGCAGGTCGCCCGAGAGCAGTTCCGGCAGGTAGCCTCGTGCCTCCAGGAACGTCAGCTCCGACAGCGCCTCGAGGTACTGCCACGCCGCGTCGGGCCGGCCGCCCTTGTAGAGCGCCAGCGCGGCCCAGCCGGTCAGGAACGGCCACGACGCGCCGTTGTTGTAGGACAGCGGCTGATAGAGCGCGCTCTCCTTCGAGAGCATTCTCGCGCCCCAGTCGGTGCCGATCCCGGCGCGCGCCAACTCGTCGAGCGTACCGTCCACCGCCGGCCGGTCCCGATCGAACACCCCGCGCCAGATGCCGAAAGCCGGCCACACGGTCTGCTCGGCCTGGGCCGTCCCGTCCTTCATCACCGCGAAAGTGATCCGCCTCCCGCCATCGTCCGGGAATCGACGGTTGAGTGAGGCGCGGGCCTTGCCGGCCGCGGCCTGCGCCGTGGCCGCGAACGACGGGTCGGCGATCCTGGCGAGGTCGGCCGTGGCCGCGGCGGCTTCGGTCCACACGCTGCCGAGGAACACGTCGGTCAGGACGTCCCGGCTGCGGAGGGTGCCGGTCTCGACGGCCGCCAGCCCCGCCTTCGTGTTGTCCATCAGGCCGTCGCCGTCCTCGTCGGTCGAGACGCAGTAGTCGTACGCCTTGCGCATCGACGGCCAGTAGTCCCTCGCGAAGCTCTCATCGCCGCTGGCGCGGACGTAGTCGCGCACGGCGACGATGTAGAGCGGCGTCGTGTCGGCGTGGTAGTAGCCGTAGGGGTAGTCCTCGAACCAGCGGATGTAGCCGGCGCCCTGCGACAGCTCGTGCATCATCTTGCCGTCGGCGCGCTGCCGCTTGCGCAGGAACTCGAGCGACTGCCGGACGGTGTCGAGATCGCCGTACGAGGAGATCGCCCACGCGTTGATGAACGCGTCGCCGCCGAAGAACCAGCCGAAGCCAGGGCGCTCGGTCGTGCCCGACGGGCCGAGGCCGGCCATCAGGCCGCAGCCGAGTTGCGGGTTGCAGACGAAGCCCTTGTCGAGCGCGACCTTGCCCCACTCGAACGCGAGATCGAACCGCTTGTCCGGCGACTCGATGCTGGTCATCTCCTCGCGGAGCCGCCGGTAGTGCGCGAACGACTCGCGGTAGAGCGCCTCGGGCGAGGCGAGAAGCCGGGCGTACGTCTTCTTCGCCGCGTCCAACTTCTCGACGCTGGCGGTGATGGCGATCGGCACCAGTCCCCGCGCCGCCATCTCGGGCGTGATGCGGATGGCGAATTGCGACGGCGCGTCCGGCAGGTTGTGGGCGGGTTGTTCGGGCGGCGTCAGGCCGAGCGGCGACCCGATGAGCGCGGCGTTCTTCCCGCTGCCCTCGCCGATGACGTACGCCTTGAGCCCGTCATCCCAATAGCTGTACTGGCCGCCGAGCGCCGCCGGCCACATCGGTTTGAGGTCGGGACGGAACGTCACGTAAATCGTCAGCGTCTCGGTCGTCCTGACGTCGAGCAGCACCAGGCCGCCGGGTTGGTCGAGCGGCACGAGCCACGTCGCGTCCACGGTGAAGGCCGCGTGCGAATAGCGCACGGTGGCGGCCTCGGGCCTGATGTCGACGATCGAAGCCAGGCTGGCATCCGGGATCGGGTCGGCGTAGGCCGCAATCCCGAACGACAGGTGGAAGTCGTGGAGGATCTTGAGCGGGTAGGCCCAGGCTTCGAAGCTGCCGTCCTCGCGCCCGAGGAACGCCGCGCGTCGGCCCGAGGCCTCCAGGTATCGCGCCGGTCGGGTGTCGCCGCGTATCGCGATCGGGTTCGGGTCGCGGACGAACCGGGGGACGAGGCCCGCGGCCGGATCGGCCGCGCGGCAGGGGAGGGCGACCGCTGCCGCGAACATGATCGACGCGACGAGGGTCTTCATCGCCGGTAGTATAGCCGCGACCCGTCTGTAGGTCTTTAGACCGGCTTACGGCTTACGGCTTTCGGCTTACGGCAGACGACCACGGCATCGATAGCGCTGCCCGGGATCAGCAGATAGCGCAGGGCTTCAGCCCTGCGCGTCAGTTCAATACACCGCCGGCGGCGGGTATCGCCCCGGCCTGGTCGGCGCCGGCCGCAGCTCGCGCACGGCGGTCGAGAACTGCGCCGCGGCGTCGAGCAGCGCGGCCGCCAGCGGGTCCCCGGCCGGGAGGCGCCCGGCGGCAAGCTGCGCGACCGCCGAGTAGTGCCACGCGGTCAGCGCGCCGCCGCGGAAGCGGTCCAGCACGCCCAGGCCGTCCCGGCGGACGTCCTCGAGCGTGCAGGTGATGTTGTGCAGCGTGTCGGCGGCCTTGAGCGCCGCCTCGTCGCGCGAGGCCCCCGCCAGGTGGTCGAGGCGCTCCTTCTTCCGCTCCAGCCAGTCGCGGTGCTGCTTGCCGTCGTTCTTCGACTCGCTGACCGCCATCACCAGGTCGAACACCCTCGGCCCGAACTCGTCGAACAGGAATTGCAGGAACGCGGCCCTGAACTCCCACGCGTCGGAGGGCACCACCAGCCGGCCGCGCCCGGCCGCCTCGCTCAGCCGCTCCTGCAGGTCGAGGTTGCCGTACCGGGCGTCCTCGACCGTGTCGTGGAGCAGCGCGGCGGCGACCAGGTCCTCGTCGTACCCGTGGTCCTCGAGGATCCGCGCCACCGCGACCGGGTGCTTGATGTAGGGAATCTCGGTGCCCTTGCGCACGGCGCCGGCGTGCACGATGTCCGCGATCTGGAACGCGCGGTCGAGGCGCGGCGACGGACGGGCGAACGGATCGGTCATGTCAGCTCCGTACGACGAGCGGCCGTCGCGCGCCGCTACCTGGCTGCGATCGACCGCCGGAAGACGACCTGGATCGTGACGTCGGCGGACCCGCGCCTGACGACGAGCGTCGCCGAGTCGCCCCAGCGCTTGTCGGCCATCAGGCGGCTGAACGTGTCCTTCCCGGAGAGCGGCACGCCGTCGAACGACTGCAGCTCGTCGCCGACCTTGATGCCGGCCTGCGCCGCCGGCGACCCCTCCTGCACGATGATGACGCGGCGCGCGACGTCGCCGGTGCCGACCGCCGTCGAGGTGCCCATCGACGGGTACGCCGAGTCGACCTCGTCGAGCACGCCCCAGGTGAAGTTCGCGTACGACGCCTGCGTGTCCTTCCGCAGCACGCGGCCCTGCGAGCCGACCGGCACCGGGATGAGGCTGGTGATCTGGCCGTCGAACCACTTCCGGGCCTGCCGCTCGATCCCGAGGCCGTAGGCGACGTGGCCGCTGCCCACCAGCACGACCATGATCGCCTTCGGGTCGTTCGCCTGCTTGAGCGCCTGCACGGCGTTGAAGCCCATTGTCGCATCCCAGGTCGCCTGGGCGCTGAGCATGTTCATCCACATCTCGTCGGGCATGTCGCCGCCGTGCACCGACCCGCCCTGCTGGTCCTCGAACGTCGTCTTGAAGAAGGTCATGTGATCGGCGCTCGAGACGTCGATGTCCTTCGGGATGTGCGCCGCCTCCTCGGGCGTGAGGTTGGCGAGCCCCTTCTTGCGCACGGCCGACACGATCTCGCGCGGCGTGTTGACGGCGAACATCGGCGCGTGGCCCTGGCGGGCGAGCCAGAAGATGTCGCGGTAATAGAGCCAGTTGTAGCCCCAGTTCTCGTACCACCGCGAGGCGCGGAGGAACTCTTCCTCGGTGACCGCGGCGTCGCGCCACTGGTCGAGGAAGCGCTGCTCGGTGTAGGGGTACATCTCGAGGCCGATCATGACGTGCCGGCCCGAGCCGATGAGCGCGCTCAGCACGCGGTATTGCACGCCGTGGAACTCGGTGCTCGTGTGCTCCTCGCCGATGAGCAGCAGCCGCGTGCCGGCGAGACGCGCGGCCAGCTCGCCCGGGGTGATGACCTCGCCGGTCTTCGTGTCGGTGACCCCGTCGAGCACCACCGGGGCGACGCGGTCCTTCCGAGCCGGATCCCCAATCGCGAGGTGCAGCAGCTTGTCGGCCGCCCGGGCCTGCGGGGCCGCGATACACGCGGCGGCGAGGAGCAGGCCTGACAGGCGAAGGAGGAGAGCGGGTCTCGGCATGGCAAATGCTACCACGGGCGGGCGTCGGCCGAGGCCTCCGCCCGGCTCTAGGCTCCGGGCTTCAGGCTCCGGGCCGGATCACGCTTGCATCGGTAGGGCAAGGCTTCAGCCTTGCCTGGAGAAGAGCGTCCGGCAGGGATGAGATTCAACACACCGCGTCCGGATGCGCGCTTGAGTCGGTCCCGACCGGGGCGTATGATGCGCGGCGGCAGTCCGCGCGGCCGCCAAGTCTATCGACCTCGGCGTGACCGACGGCCGGCTCATGTGGCCCGTCCCTGTCGAGATGAGGTGAGCCAACCCCACCAGGCGAACGCTCCCATCGAACCCGTGAGCGGTAGTCATGCACGATCTGCCCGTCTTTCGGAAGCCGGACCGATACAAGGCGAGCTCCTACCGGAGCTACAACTTCAAGATGCCCTCGTGCTACGACACGATGATCTGGACGAGGGAGGCTGAGCGCTGGAATCGACTCCTGCTCGACCAGCTCGGGACGGAGATCGGGTCACTCGAGATCGTGGACGTCGGCTGCGCCACCGGCCGGCTCCTCGAGGCGATGGGCCGCGCCGGTGCGACGCGACTGTCGGGGATCGATCTGGCGCCGCGAATCCTGGACGTGGCGGCGGAGAGGCTGGCGAGGGCTGGCATCGCCGCGAGACTCTGTGTGGCGGACGCGGAGGACCGTCTGCCCTGGGATGACGGATCGTTCGATCTCGTGACGATGACCGCCGTGTTCCACCACTTCTTCAGGCCAGGCGACGCGCTGGTCGAGATCCGTCGCGTGCTGCGTCCCGGTGGCCGCCTGTTGCTCCTCGATCCATGCTTCTTCCCGCTCGTGCGGCAGATCTTGAACGTGGTCCTCTGGCTGGTTCCCCACGACGGAGACTGCCATTTCCATTCGCGGTCGGGTGCCGCCCGTCTTCTGGCCGGATCCGGATTCGACGTCCGGGCCGTTCGCCAAGTGGGGCTCGGCGTGTATCTCGCGGATTGCCGCAAGCCTGCCGCGCCTGTCTGAGCGCCCGGAGGGCGTTCGGCGTGACACCCGGGCTGGCCGGGTGCCGAGAGCCTTGAGCCATCCCGGGCGGCACGGGCGTCCGCACGGGCGTCAGCACTTGACGCCGCCCATCGACTGAGCGACGATGCCTCGCCCATGCTCGAGACGCTGCTGATCCTCGTCGTCGTGCTCCTCGTCGCCGTGCTGGCGATACTCGTCGCGCTGTGGCTGCGGCCGGCGAGCGCCAGCCTCTCCACGATCGAAACCCGCCTGTCGTCGATCCAGTCCGGCCAGTCCAGGTTCGACGGCGTCCTGCAGGCGTTCGCCACCCAGCTCGGCACCGGGTCCGATGCGACCGAGCGACGCATGGAGGCGCTCCGGAAGGCCGTCGAGGACCGCCTGACCGCGCTGCAGGCCGACAACGCCGCGAAGCTCGACCGGATGCGGGCCACGGTGGACGAGCGGCTGCAGACGACGCTCGAGACGCGCCTGGGCGAGTCGTTCCGGGCCGTCAGCGAGCGGCTGGAGCAGGTGCATCGCGGCCTGGGCGAGATGCGGGCGCTCGCCTCCGGCGTCGGCGACCTCAAGAAGGTGCTGACCAACGTCAAGACGCGCGGCACGTGGGGCGAGGTCCAGCTCGGCTCGCTGCTCGAGCAGGTGCTCGCGCCGGGCCAGTACGAGGCCAACGTGGCGACCAGGCCGGGCAGCGCCGAGCGCGTCGAGTTCGCGATCAGGATGCCCGGACGGGAGAGCGGCGACGCCGCCGTCGTCTGGCTGCCGGTCGACGCGAAGTTCCCGCAGGAGGATTACCAGCGTCTGATCGAGGCCGCCGATCGCGGCGACGCGGAGGCCGTCGAAGTCGCCGCCCGCCAGCTCGAGGCGCGCATCAAGCTGTCGGCCCGCGACATCCACGACAAGTACCTCGACCCGCCGCACACCACCGACTTCGGCGTGCTGTTCCTGCCGACCGAGGGGCTCTACGCCGAGGTGCTGCGCCGGCCGGGCCTCGCCGACGCCATCCAGCGCGATGCCCGGGTCGTCGTCGCCGGGCCGACCACGCTCTGGGCGATCCTGAACAGCCTGCAGATGGGGTTCCGGACGCTCGCGATCGAGAAGCGGTCGAGCGAGGTGTGGGCCCTGCTCGGCACGGTCAAGACGCAGTTCGCGAAGTTCGGAGACTTGCTCGATGGCGTGCAGAAGAAACTGCAGGAGGCCTCGAACAAGATGGACGACGTCGCGAGGAAGAGCCGCACGATCCAGCGCAGGCTGCGCGACGTGCAGGAACTGCCGGCCGGCGAGGGCGCCCCGCTCCTCGTCGCGCCGTCGGCCGCGGACGACGCGGCCGAGCCCGACGATGGCGACGAGGAGCACGACAGGTCCTGACGTTCAATCCGGACGGCGCCCGGTACCGCGCACGGCTGAAGCCGTGCGCTATCTGCCCACCATCTGCGTCGGATAGCGCAGGGCTTCAGCCCTGCGCCTCAGGTCTTGAGCCTTCTTTAGGAGGCGCCCGCCGCCGCGGCCGCCGCCGCCCGCCGCCGCTCGACCTCCGCGATGGCCGTCACGTCGGTGCCGGCAATCGACACCAGGCCCCAGCCGAGCCCCTTCAATTCGTTCTGCCAGCGCACGATCCCGCTTGCCGCCTCGAGGCAGTAGAGCCGTCCCCGGCTCGCCGCCAGCAGGTCGCTCCCGGCCAGGGCGACGGTCACGAAATCGGCGCCCTTGAGGCTGGTCCGCCACACTTCCTGCCCCGTTGCGCGATCGATCGCCACCGCGTACCCGCGAATCCCGATGAAGATCATGTTCTGCATCGCGTGCTCCTCCTCGTTCAGTCCTGGTCGGGCTTGAAGTGCCTCATGGTCTTGTGAATCGTCTTCCACTTCCGCTTGATCTCGATCTGCGCGAACTGGTCCTGGCGGCTGTCGAGATACTCGGCTTCCTTCCTGAGCCTGAGAAAGCTGTCGAGCCGCTCGGGCGCCAGCCGGCCCTCGGCGGCGGCCTGGCGGACGGCGCACCGCGGTTCGGTGTCGTGCCTGCAGTTGGCGAACCGGCAGCCCGAAGCCAGCGCCTCGATGTCGGCGAATGCCGCGTCGATCGACTCTGAGGCCTGCCAGAGCTGCAGTTCGCGCATGCCCGGCGTGTCGATCACCAGCCCGCCCTGCGGCAGCAGGATCAACTCGCGCCGCGTCGTCGTATGCCGGCCGCGCGACTTGAAGCCGCTGACCTCGGCGGTGCGCTGGACCTCCCGGCCGATCAGCCGGTTGATGAGCGTGGATTTGCCGACGCCCGAGGACCCGAGCAGCGCGACGGTCCGTCCAAATCCCAGGTACGCCGCCAGCTCATCGACGCCGAGATCCGTCTTGACGCTGGTCGCGTGCACCGGCGCCCCGGACGAGACCGCCGCCACTTCGCCCACGCGCCCGGAGAGGTTGCTCTCGAGGTCGGCCTTGGTCAGCAGCACCACGGGCTGCGCCCCGCTCTGCCACGCCGTCAGCAGGTAGCGCTCGATGCGCCGCAGGTTGAAGTCGCCGTCGAGGCCCATGACGAGGAAGACCGTGTCGACGTTCGCCGCCACGATCTGCTCCCGCGTCACGCTCCCCGGCACCTTGCGTGAGAACCGGCTGAGGCGGGGCAGGATCGCCTCGATCGTGGCGCGAACCTCTCCGGGGCGGATGCGCAGCGCGACCCAGTCCCCGACGGCGGGGTACTCGATGCCGGCCGCGGCCTCGTGCCGCAGCCGGCCCGACATGCGGGCCAACACTTCGCCGCCCTCTGTCAGGATTCGGTAGATGTGCTGGTGCTCGAGCGACACCCGTCCCGGGACGAGGTCGGGGCCGGCCAGGGGTGCGAAGGCCTGCGCGAATCGGGTGTTCCAGCCCAGCGTCTCAAGGCTCCGCATGCGCTACCATTGGCGCCATTATGACCCGTTCCGCACGCCTCGCCCGCCAACTTCTGCGCGAGTTCGAGGCGATGGGCAACCAGGCCAACGTGGCGGGGATGGCGCGCTACGGCATCCGTTCCGCGCGGGTGCTGGGCATCACGGCGCCCGTCATCCGCGCCCGGGCGAAGGCGCTCGGCCGCGACCACGAGCTGGCGGCGGCGCTCTGGGACACCGGGGTGCTGGAGATCCGCATCCTCGCGGCGCTCGTCGACGACCCCGCGCTCGTGACCGACGCACAGATGGAGGCCTGGGTCCGCGAGTTCGACTCGTGGGCGCTCTGCGACGGCGCGTGCTGCGTGCTCTTCGACCGCACGCAGTTCGCGGTCCGGAAGGCGAGGGCCTGGGTCCGCCGGCGGGACGAGTACGTGCGGCGCGCCGGGTTCGTGCTGATGGCCGGTCTCGCCACGCACGACAAGACGGCGCCCGACTCCCTCTTCCAGTCGTTCCTGCCGCTCATCGAGAAGGGTTCGGCCGACGGCCGGAACTTCGTCAGGAAGGCGGTGAACTGGGCACTGCGCGGGATCGGCAAGCGGAACCTGGCCCTCAACGCCGCCGCCGTCGAGGTGTGCCGGCGGCTCGTCCTTCGAGAGGCAGCGTGCGCGCGCTGGGTCGGCAGGGACGCGCTCGCCGAGCTCACCAGCGGGAAGACGCTCGAGCGGATTCGTAACGCGCGATCGCCTCGTCCTGCGCCAGCACGTAGCCGATCTCGTCCACGCCCGCCATCAGGCACTCCCGCGCGAACGCGTCGATCGTGAATGCCGCCTCGCCGCCGCCGGGCAGGCCGACGACCTGCCGCACCAGGTCGATCGACACGATCGCGCCCGGCTCTCGCTGCACCCGGTCGAGGAGATCGGTGTAGGCCGCCTCGGGCAGCACGACCGGCAGCAGGCCGTTCTTGAGCGCGTTCTGCCGGAAGATGTCGGCGAAAGACCCGGCGACGACGGCGCGGAACCCGAAATCGACGAGCGCCCACGGCGCGTGCTCGCGCGAGCTGCCGCAGCCGAAGTTCCACCCGGCGACTATCACTGCGGCGCCTGCGGCCTCCGGCCGGTTCAGGATGAAGTCCTGATGGAGCGACCTGTCCGGGCCCTGGCGCCAGTCGGCAAACAGATTCGCGCCGAGGCCGGAGCGCGTCGTCGTCTTGAGGAACCGCGCCGGGATGATCTGATCGGTGTCGACGTTGTCGCGGGCGAGGGCCACGGCGGGGCCCGAGAACCGCGTGACGGGTTCGCGCGCCGCGCTCACGAGAGCCTCCTCGGGTCGCTGACCACTCCGGTCACGGCGGCCGCGGCGGCCGTGGCCGGGCTCGCGAGCATCGTGCGCCCGCCCTGACCCTGGCGCCCCTCGAAGTTCCGGTTGCTCGTCGAGACCGCGCACTGTCCCGGCTGCAGCTGGTCGCCGTTCATCGCGATGCACATCGAGCAGCCGAACTCGCGCCACTCGGCGCCGGCGGAATGGAAGATCCGATCGAGGCCCTCGGCCTCCGCCTCGCGCTTCACGACCGCGGAGCCCGGGACCACCAGCGCCCTCACGCCCGGCGCCACCCGGCGTCCCCGGAAAATGGCAGCGGCTTCGCGCAGGTCGGACACACGCCCGTTCGTGCAGCTGCCGATGAAGACGACGTCCACCGGGTGGCCGAGCAGCGGCTTGCCCGGTTCGATCTGCATGTAGTCGAGCGCCCGGGCGAGCGCTTGCCGCCCGGCGGGAGTGCCGGCCGACGCGGGTCCCGGCACCTCGGCGTCGATGCGGATCGCCATGCCCGGGTTGGTCCCGAAGGTGATCATCGGCGCGATGTCGCCGCATTCGATCGCCACTTCCCGATCGAATCGCGCGCCGTCTTCGGTTCTGAGCGACCTCCATTGGCGGACGGCCGCGTCCCAGTGCCGGCCGGCGGGCGCGGCCGGCCGGCCCGCCAGGTAGTCGAACGTCGTCTCGTCTGGCGCGACCAGGCCGGCCCGGGCGCCGGCCTCGATCGACATGTTGCACAGCGTCATCCGCCGCTCCATCGAGAGCGCGCGGACGGCGGCGCCGGCGTACTCGATTACGTGGCCGGTGCCCCCGCCCACGCCGATCCTGGCGATGATCTCGAGCGCCAGGTCCTTGGCCGTGACGCTGTCGGGCAGGCGACCTTCGACGGTGATGCGCAGCGTCCTGGGCCGATGCTGCAGCAGGCACTGGCTCGCGAGCACCATCTCCACCTCGCTCGTCCCGATCCCGAAAGCCAGCGCCCCGAAGGCCCCGTGCGTGGCGGTGTGACTGTCGCCGCACACAATCGTCATGCCGGGCTGCGTCAGGCCCCGCTCGGGGCCGATGACGTGGACGATCCCCTGGTCGGGTTGCCCGCGCCCTGAGCACGGGACCCCGAACTCCCGGCAGTTGGTCTCGAGCTGCTCGATCTGGCGGGCCGCGATCCGGTCGGTGATCGGCACGCTCGCCGGGGTCGTCGGCACGCTGTGATCGACGGTCGCGAAGGTGAGGTCGGGCCGGCGCACGCGGATGCCGCGGGCGCGCAGACCGTGGAACGCTTGCGGTGAGGTCACCTCGTGGACGAGGTGGAGGTCGATGTAGAGAAGCGACGGCGCGCCCGGCGCGCTCGCAACCACGTGCGCATCCCAGATCTTGTCGATGATCGTACGCATGTGAACCTCACCCCTCGGCGATCGCGTCTCGCACCGCGCGGCCGACCTCGGCCGTGGACGCCGGGCCGCCGACCGGCCTGAGATCGGCGGTTCGCGGACCCAGGGCCACGGCCCGGTCAATTGCCGCCTCGACGATCCGCGCCTCCTTGTGCAGCCCGAAGGTGTACGCGAGCATCGCCGCGACCGATCCGATGGCGCCGAGCGGATTGGCCACGCCGCGCCCCGCGATATCGGGGGCCGACCCGTGGACCGGCTCGTACAACCCCGGCCGGACGCCGCTCGGTCTGCGCTCGCCGATGGACGCCGACGCCAGCATGCCGATCGACCCGCTCAGCACGGCCGCCTCGTCGCTCAGGATGTCGCCGAACAGGTTCTCGGTCAGGACGACGTCGAACCGCCGCGGGTCGAGCACGAGCTGCATGGCACAGTTGTCGACATACAGGTGATCGAGCGTGACGTCGGGGTACCCGGCCGCAACCTCGACCACGACGCGGCGCCACAGCTGCGAGTTCTCGAGCACGTTCGCCTTGTCGACGCTCGTGACGCGGGCGCGTCGCGTCCTGGCCAGGTCGAACGCCACTCGGGCGACGCGCTCGATCTCCGGCCGCGTGTAGGTCAGCGTGTTGACCGCGCGCTCGTCGGCGCCGCTGCCCGCGACGCCGCGCGGCTCGCCGTAGTACAGCCCGGACGTGAGTTCGCGGACGATCACCAGGTCCGTCCCCTCGACGATGGCGTTCTTGAGCGGAGAGGCGTCGAGCAAGGCCGGCCAGGCGCGCGAGGGGCGGAGGTTGGCGAACGTGCCGAGCGCCTGGCGAAGCGCCAGCAGTCCACGCTCGGGCCGTCGCCCGGGCGGCAGGTGGTCGAATCCGGGCGCCCCGACCGCGCCCAGCAGCACGGCGTCGGCCTCGAGCGCGCGGCGCAGCGTGTCGTCGGGCAGCGGCGACCCGGTCGCCTCGATGGCGGCGCCGCCGATGAGCCCGTGGACCTCGCGCACCGAGTGGCCGAACGCGTCCGCCACACGCCGGAGCACCGCGACGGCCTCGGCCGTCACTTCCGGCCCGATGCCGTCGCCGGGGAGGATCAGAATGTTCAGATCCATAGACACACAGACACCTTGCGATCTGGCGATCTTGCGATCGAGCGACCTGATGGCAGGCTGCCGGCTGCAGGCGTCGGGCTTCGGGCCTTATCACGGGCGTCCCGGCAAGACAGACGCGCGTGACGCGGCCTGAAGTCCGAAGCCCGTAGCCCGAAGCCGAAGTCCGGCGGCGGAGATCAACTCGCCGCCGGCAGCCGGTACGCCGAGGCGAGCGCCGCGATCTCGTCGTCGGTGACGCCCTTCTTGCGGTCCGCGAGCGCGATGAACTGCCGGTAGACCACGTCCAGCTGTTCGGCGCTCAGGAGGAAGCCGAGGTCGGCCAACCGGGCGCGCAGGGCGTGGCGCCCGCTGTGCTTGCCGAGGATCAGCCGGCTCTCCGGGACCCCTACCGCGGCCGGGTCGATGATCTCGTAGGTCGACCGTTCCTTGAGCACCCCGTCCTGGTGGATGCCGGCCTCGTGCGCGAACGCGTTGCGGCCCACGATCGACTTGTTCGGCTGCGGGCCGAAGGCGATCAGGCTCGCGAGCAGCTGACTGGCGGGGTAGAGCTGCGGCGTGTTGATCGCCGTCGCGTAAGGCAGGCAGTCGCGGCGGATCTCGAGAATCATGACGATCTCCTCGAGAGCGCAGTTGCCGGCGCGCTCGCCGATGCCGTTGACCGTGCACTCGACCTGGGTGGCGCCGGCCTGCACGGCGGCCAGCGAGTTGGCCACAGCAAGGCCGAGGTCGTTGTGGCAGTGGACGCTGATCGCGGTGCGGCCGTCCGCCAGCCCGACCAGGCGGCCGATCGTCGAGGCGAACTCGTCCGGCGTGCAGTAGCCGACCGTGTCCGGGATGTTGACCGTGCCAGCCCCCGCCTCCACGACGGCCCGGGTGACCTCGGTCAGGTAGTCGATGCCGGTGCGCGTCGCGTCCTCGGCGGAGAACTCGACGTCGTCGACGTAGCGGCGCGCCAGGCGCACGGCCTCCGCGGCTTCGTCGAGCACCTGGGCCCGCGTCTTCCTCAGCTTGTAGGTGAGGTGATTGTCGCTCGTGGCGATGAAGGTATGGATCCGGGGCCTCTCCGCGCCCTCGAGCGCGGCGGCCGCTCGGGTGATGTCGGCGGCGCACGCGCGGGCGAGCGCCGCGACGGCGACGCCTCGCGTCTCGCCCGCGACGAGGCGGACGGCCTCGAAGTCGCCGTCCGACGCGATGGGGAACCCGGCCTCGAGGACGTCCACGCCGAGGTCCACGAGCTTGGCCGCCATCCGGCGCTTCTCCCGCACGGTCATGCTGCAGCCGGGCGACTGCTCGCCGTCGCGCAGCGTGGTGTCGAAGATCAACACGCGTTGAGCCATCGGATCGCCTCCTGGAGTGTGGGGGCGACTATGCCTTGCGCTTAGGCATTTCGCAAATTTATAATGCATGGCACGACGATTAGTATGAGTAATGTCATAAGCGGCGCTGATGCCCGCCGCGGACGGCCGCGCGGACGCATCGACGGGGGTGGCGCATGGAGTGGTACCTGCTGCAGGTGTTTCGGGCCGTCGCGACCGAGCGGAGCTTCTCGCGGGCGGCGGAGAAGCTCTTCCGCACGCAGCCGGCCGTGTCGCTGTCGGTGCAGCGGCTCGAGGCGGAGGTCGGCGAGCGGCTGATCGACCGCGCCGGCAAGGAGCTGCTGCTCACCGACGCCGGGCGCCTCGTCGTCGACTACGCCCGCCGGTTCGAGAACCTGAAGGGGGAGATGGACAACGCCCTGGCGGAGCTGCGCGACAACTCGGCCGGCCGGCTGGCGGTGGGCGCCAACGAGTCGACCTCGCTCTACCTCCTGCCGCACATCGCGGCGTACCGGCGGCTCTACCCGCGGGTGGGTGTGCAGGTCCGGCGATGCCTGTCGAGCAGGATCCCGTCGCAGCTCGTGGAGGGCGACCTCGAGCTGGGCGTCATCTCCTACGACCCCCAGGACCCCCGTGTGGCCTCGACGGTGATCTACACCGATCACCTGGCGTTCGTCGTCTCGCCGCGCCACCGCTTCGCGTCGCGCAAGACGGTGTCGATCCGCGACCTGGGGCTGGAGACCTTCATCGCCCACAACGTCGTGTCGCCGTACCGGAACCTCGTGCTGCGCGCCTTCGAGAAATACCGCGTGCCGCTCCACATGGACGTGGAGATGCCGACGGTCGAGACGATCCGCGCGATGGTGCAGGCCAACGAGGGGGTGGCCTTCCTGCCGCGCATGTGCGTCGAGCAGGACATCGCGCGGCGGACGCTCAGGGAAGTCACCGTGAAGGAACTGAAGCTGGCGCGGCAGATCCGGCTGGTCTACCCGGCGCGGCGCGGGCTGAGCCACGCCGCGCGGGCCTTCCTCGATCTCGTCAGGCGCGCGTGACGCCCTTCCGGCCGAGCGCCTCCCAGGCTGCTTCGCGCATCCCCTCCAGGTCGGCGCGGTCGCTGTCGCCCGGCACCTGCCCGGGCTCCAGGCGCATGACGTCGGGCGCCGTCGCGATCCGTCGCAGCGCATCGACGGGGAGCTTCGCTGCGGCGTGCCGGAGCAGCGCGTCGAGGCCGTCGGCGGCCTGGCGCGCCTGGTCGAGGTCCTCGCGCGTGGAGACGATGCGGAGGTCGAGGCCGCCGTGGCGGGTCGGCTCGCCGACGGTCAGGCGGGCGAGGATCGCCGCGGCCACCTGCCCCGGGCCGATGACGGACAGCGCCTGTTCGGCGCAGCCGCGCACGGTGGTCGCGCGATCGCCGAGCGCCTCCACGACCGTGTCGGCGGCGGCCGGGCCGATGGCGGCGAGGGCCTCGGCGGCAGCCTGGCGGACCGCCGCGTCGCGATCCTTGAACGCGGCCCCGATGGCCGGGGCCGTCCGGGCTTCGCCCAGCCGCCCGAGCGCCTCGAGCGCGCCCCGCCGCATCGACGGGTCCAGGTCGGCCAGCATGGCGACGAGCGGCTCCACCGCGGCGGCGCCGTGAGCGGTCGCCTCGTCGAACCGGCCGTGCAGCACGGCGTGGACGACGTGGTCGGAGGCCTGGACCGGGGTCCAGTCGAACGACCTCAACGCCGCCCCGATGGCCGCCTGCAGGTCGCGGTCTCCCCGTCCAAGACCCGCGACCAGCGCCGACGCCGCCTCCGGCGTGCCGATGCTCGCGAGCGCCCGGACGCCGGCCTCTCGGACGGTCTTGTCCGAATCGGCCAGGGCCGCCGTCACCGCGTCCGCCGCCGCCGGTTCGCGCAGCGTGCCCAGCGCGTCGGCGGCGCACCTGCGGGTCGTCGGATCCCTGTGCGCGAGCGCCCGGGACAGCGCCGGGACCGCCTCCCGGCCGGCCGCCCGCACCAGGGCCGTTACGGCTGCCTGTCTCACGCTCGAGCGATCGTCGGCGACCATCCCACCGAGCGCCTCGACCGCGGCCGGGCCGCCGACGGCGCCGAGCGCGGCAATGGCCGTCTCCCGCAGCTTCACGTGCCGCCCGTGCAGGGCCTCGAGGAGGACCGGCACGGCGGCCGTGCCGATCCGGCCGAGCGCCTCCCCGGCCGCCGCCCGCACGGCCGATGCGCCGTCGGAGCCAGGCAGGCGGTCGGCGCCGGTGATGGCGGCGACGAGCACGGGCGCCGCCGAGGCATCCTCGATTCGGCCGAGCGCCTCGACCGCCGCCTGCCGCACGCTCCAATCCGGGTCGTCGATGAGCGGTGTGAGCTGCGGAATCGCGGAGACCTTGCCGCGCGAGCCCAGCGACGCGGCCGCGCGTGCTCTCGTGCCGGCGTCGCGCGACTTGATTTGAAACGACGTAAAGAGGCCCACCAGCGTCCTTTCGATGCCGAGAGCCGGATCATACCTCGGCACACGGTGGCTCTGGGCTCTCGGCTCTTGGCCGCGTCCGGCTCATGGCCCGGGCCCAGGGCCCGACAGAGCCGAGAGCCGAGAGCCGAGGGCCCAGGGCCGTTTCCTGATCTACAATCCTCCGTCACCGGTGCCGTTTGGCGCCGGACAAGGAGCAGCTCATGCGTTCCACGTTTGGCCGTCCATCGGCCCTCGTCCTGATGACGGCGCTCGGCCTGTTCGGTGCGGCAGGCTGCGGACCTCACATCGAGCCGGCCGACCTGGTCCTGACCAACGGCCACGTGGCCACCGTCGACGCGGCCAGGCCGACCGCCGAGGGCATCGCCGTGCGCGGCGGCCGGGTCGTCGCCGTCGGCTCGGTGGACGACATCAAGGCGTACATCGGCCACAAGACCGAGGTGATCGACCTCAACGGCCGGTTCGCGATGCCGGCGTTCGACGACGCCCACGCGCACTTCCAGGGGGTGGGCGAGTCGAAGCTGGAGCTCCCGCTCGCCAGGGCGCGGAACTGGGAGGCGATCGTCGCCATGGTGGCCGACGCGGCGAAGCGCGCGAAGCCGGGCGAGTGGATCCTCGGCCACGGCTGGCACCAGGAGAAGTGGGACCACCGGCCCGCCGACGCGGTCGAGGGGTTCCCGACCCAGCGCGACCTCACTCGCGTGGCGCCGGACAACCCCGTGCTGCTCACCCACGCCAGCGGCCACGCCATTGTCGTCAACGCGAAGGCGATGGAGCTTGCCGGCGTCACCCGCCGGACGCCCACCCCGCCCGGCGGCGAAATCATGAAGGACAAGGCCGGGAACCCGATCGGCGTATTCGCGGAGCGAGCCTCGGGACTGATCGGGAAGGCACTCGAGGAGTCGCTTGCGCGGCGCACGCCCGAGCAGGCCGAGGCCGACGCGACGCGCGTCGTCGAGACCGCCGACCGGGAGTTCATCACCAAGGGCATCGTCTCGGTGACCGACGCCGGCGTGGGGTTCGACACCGTGGAGCTCTACAAGAAGCTCGCGAGCCAGGGCAGGCTGAACGTTCGGCTTTACGTGATGCTGAACGAGCCGAGCGCCCGGCTGACCGGCAACCTCGCCAAATACCGGATGGTGGACGCCTTCGACAGCCACCTCACTGTCCGCTCGATCAAGCGGCTGATGGACGGCGCGCTCGGATCGCGCACCGCGTGGATGCTCGAGCCGTACGCCGACGAGCCGAAGGTGACCGGCATCAACACGGTCACGCCCGAGGAAATGAAGGCCACGGCGGAGCTGGCGATCGAGAACGACTTCCAGTTCAACACGCACGCGATCGGCGACCGCGCCAACCGCGAAGTCCTCAATCTGTACGAAGAGACGTTCAAGGCCCACCCGGACAAGAAGGATCTGCGGTGGCGCATCGAGCACGCGCAGCACATCAACGCCGCCGACATCCCGCGCTTCGGCGCCCTCGGCGTGATCCCCTCGATGCAGGGCATCCACTGCACGTCCGACGCGCCGTACGTGCTCGCCCGGCTCGGTGCCGCGCGCGCCGAGGAAGGGGCCTACGTCTGGCAGAAGCTGATGAAGACTGGCGCCATCATCCCGAACGGCACCGACGCCCCGGTCGAGGAGGTCGACCCGCTGCCCGGCTACTACGCGCTGGTGACGCGGAAGCAGAAGAACGGCGAGGTGTTCTTCGGCGACCAGCGGATGACGCGGGACGAGGCGCTGCGAGCCTACACGCTCAACGGCGCGTACGCGGCCTTCCAGGAGCAGACCAGGGGCTCGCTCGCCCCCGGCAAGCTCGCCGACATCGTCGTGCTGTCGGCCGACATCACGAAGGTGCCCGAGGATCAGATCCAGAAGGCCGAGGTGCTCTACACGATCGTCGGCGGGAAGATCGCCTACAAGAAATAGGCGGCGTCAGAGGGGGGTGAGGGCCCTGAGCGGGCCGACCCCCGGCTCGCCCGCGTAGACCACGCGCTCGAGGAACAGGCCGGAGGCCGGCGCGGTAACACGCGCCGGCACCGGCGACGGCTCCAGCAGGAATCCCTCGGCGGCTTCGACGCCGAGATGTCCCCGCCCGACTTCGACCAGCACGCCCACCACGCGGCGGACCATCTTCCAGACGAAGTGCGACCCGGCGACCCGGATCAGGATCAGGGCGCCGTCTTCCTTCACCTCGACGAGATCGACCTGGACGTGCGTGGAGACTTCGTCCGGGTCGCTGTCGGTGAAGGACCGGAAGTCGTGCATGCCGACAAACGCGCCGGCCGCCTCCCGCATCGCGCGCACGTCGAGGGCGTCCTTCACCCACCAGACAAACGGCTTGGCGAACGCGGTCCGGCGGCGCGAGACCTGGTAGAGGTAGCTGCGCGAGACGGGGTCGCGCCGCGCGTGGAACCGGTGGGGCACCGGCTCGATCCCGAGAACGTTGATGTCGGCGGGCAGGAGGTCGTTGATCTGCCGCCGCAGCATTTCTGGGGGAACGGCCTTGGGGAGATCGAGATGCGCCACCTGCCCGACGGCGTGCACCCCGGCATCGGTGCGCCCGGACCCCTGGATTTCGGGCGCGGCCACGCCGGTCGCCTCGCGCACCGCCCGGAGCAGCTCGCCCTGGACCGTTCGCGCGTTCTTCTGCACCTGCCAGCCGCTGTAGCGCGTCCCCGCGTACTCGATCGCCAGGCGGTACCTTGGCACGTCGGTCACTCCTGAAAACGCCATCGGGCTACAGGCGTCGGGCTTCGGGCCATGTCGCACGTGTCACGCGTGACATGGCCTGAAGCCTGTGGCCCGTCGCCTCACGCCCACGGTCCCCTACCGGGACCGCTTGCAGGAGAGTACCATAACCGCGCATGACCCGACCTGCCCGCCGCCGGCCCGGAGAGGTCGCTCTCGACCGTGCCCTGTCGAAGCTGGCCATCGCCTCGCGCGCCGAGGCGACGCGCCTCATCGCGGCCGGCCGCGTCCGGGTGGACGGGCGGATCGCGACCGATCCGACCATGCCGGTCGTGCCCGAGCGCGTGGCGATCGTGGTTGACGGTCGCGAAGCGCCCCGGGCCGCGTGGCGCCTGATCCTGCTCAACAAGCCGCGCGGCGTCGTGACGACGCGGCACGACCCGCAGGGACGGCCGACCGTGTTCGATCTCGTGCCGGTTCCCGAGGGCCATCTCATCGCCGTGGGCCGGCTCGACCTGGCGACCTCCGGGCTGGTTCTGCTGACCACCGACACCCGATTGGCCGACTGGCTCACCGACCCCGCCAACCGCGTGCCGCGCACCTACACCATCACCGCGCGCGGCGAAGTCGGCGACGACGAGATGCAGCGGTTGATGACCGGTGTGGAATCGGAAGGGGAGCGCCTGGCCGCCCACGAGGTCTCCGTGCGGAAGCGCTCGCGCCGCGAGACCCACCTCGTCGTCCGGTTGCACGAGGGCCGCAACCGCGAACTCCGCAGGCTGTTCGACGCGATTGGCCACGAGGTGACGCGGCTCAGGCGCGTGGCGTTCGGCGGCCTCGACATCGGGACGCTCCCGCCCGGCCGCTGGCGCGAGGTGAGCGAAGACGAGGCGGTGGCGGCATTCCCGTCGTGCCCGCGGATCGGTCCGGCCCCTCGTCCCCCGTCCCCCGTCCCTCGTCCCTGATCCCTGATCCCCGATCCCCGATCCCTAAATCCCCTCTCCCCCGGAATAATGGGTCTGCCTGGCTCCCGTCTGGCTCACGTGGCTGCCCGCCGGCACGCTGTGCGTCAGCCAGACGTTTCCGCCGATGACCGACCCCGCCCCGATCCTGATTCGCCCGAGCACGGTCGCCCCGCTGTAGATGATCACCTCGTCCTCGACGATCGGGTGGCGCGGGACTCCCTTGACGGGGTGGCCGTTCTCGTCGAGCGGGAAGCTGCGGGCGCCGAGCGTGACGCCCTGGTAGAGGCGGACCCGGCGGCCGATCTCGGACGTCTCGCCGATCACCACGCCCGTGCCGTGGTCGATGAAGAAGCTCTCGCCGATGCGCGCGCCCGGGTGGATGTCGATGCCGGTCAGGCTGTGGGCGTGCTCGGTGATGATCCGCGGGAGCAGCGGCACCTCGAGCACGTAGAGTTCGTGCGCCAGGCGCTGGCACGTCAGCGCGAGGATCCCGGGGTAGCAGAGGATGGTCTCCGCCGGGCTCGTCGCAGCCGGGTCGCCCTCGTAGGCCGCGCGCACGTCGGTGGCCAGCAGGCGCTTGACCTCGGGCAGCCTCGACAGGAACTGCGCGCTGGCGGTGCGCGCCTTCTCCTCGCAGGCCGTGCAGCGCGTCGGGTCGCGCTCCTCGCAGGCGAAGCACTGCGCCCGCCGCACCTGGTCCTCGAGCGTCGCCATGGCGCGGTCGAGCGTCGCCCCGGCGTGAAACGCCATCGTCTCGGCGTTGACGATCGCGCGGCCGCCGAAGTAGCCCGGGAACAGGACCGATCGCAGCTCGTCGACGGCCCAGGCGAGCGCGTCGCGCGAGGGCAGGGCCGAGTAGGCGACGTTCCGCTCCTGCCGCGTCAGTCCCTCGTCGTGCTCGCACAACTGGCGGACGACCGACGACAGCGAGGCGGCCGAGGCCTTGTCGGCCCTCACGGGAGCCTGGTGGGCGGTGCGCGGGCTCATGCCTGGTCCTCGTAGAGCCACGTGCTCAGGTAGCGTTCGCCCGTATCGGGAAGCACGACCACGATCAGCCGGTCGCGCGCCTCCTCGCGGGAGGCGACCTTCACCGCCGCCTCCATCGCGGCGCCGCAGGAGATCCCCGAGATGATCCCCTCCTCTTTGCCGAGCCGCCGCGCCATGGCGCCGGCGGCCTCGTTGGACACCGTGATGACTTCGTCCACCAGGTCCATGCGGAGCACGTCGGGAACGAACCCCGCGCCGAGCCCCTGGATCTTGTGCGGCCCGGGCGCGCCGCCCGAGAGCACCGGCGACGCCGCCGGCTCGACGGCGATGGCGCGGAACGACGGCCTCCTCGGCTTGATGACCTCGCTGACGCCGGTGATCGTGCCGCCGGTGCCCACGCCGGCGACGAAGTAGTCGACCTTGCCGTCGGTGTCCCGCCAGATCTCCTCGGCGGTCGTCCGCCGGTGGACGTCCGGGTTCGCCGGGTTGGCGAACTGCTGGAGGATCAGGTACCGCGAATCGGACGCGGCCAGTTCCTGCGCGCGCCTGATGGCGCCGGGCATGCCTTCGCCGCCCGGCGTGAGGATCAGGTCGGCGCCGAACGCCTTGAGCAGCTTGCGTCGCTCGACGCTCGCCGAGTCCGGCATCATCAGCAGGAGCCGGTAGCCGCGGACCGCCGCGACGAAGGCCAGGCCGATGCCGGTGTTCCCGCTGGTCGGCTCGAGCAGGATCGTGTCGGGCTTGATCCGGGCGGCGCGCTCGGCCGCCTCGATCATCGAGAGGCCGATGCGGTCCTTGACGCTGGAGCAGGGGTTGAAGCTTTCGAGCTTGGCGACGATGCGGCCGGGCAGGCCGGCGCCGATCCGGTTGATCGAGACGAGCGGCGTGCGGCCGATGAGCGCGGTGATATCGGGGGCGATATTGGACATGTGGGGGCAGTCCTTTCTACCGACAAATTCGGATCGGGACGAATTTCAGAATCTGCCAACATCACCTGGCAGATCGTACCACTCGTGGCAGATATTGAAATTCGTCCCGATCCAATTGTTCCCTGAAATCGAGCATAGCAGCCGGGCTGGCGCCGGCAAAGCTCAGCCTGGGCCGGCGAGGCACGGGTTCGGCCGGAGTAAGATCAATAGCTGGGGTTCGCCCAATTGGTGGACGACGGTCAGGGGGCTCGCATGTCGATTATGAGAAGCGTGCTGCTCGCCGGGGCGGAGAGTGTCTGGTTGCGCGACCGGGCGATGCGCACGCCCTTCGTGCGCCGCTCGGTTTCGCGGTTCATGCCCGGCGAATCCCTGGACGACGCGCTCGGCGCGTGCCGCCGGCAGCAGGCCGAGCGCCACATCGGGACGCTGCTCACGCGACTGGGGGAGAATCTCTCCAGCCTGGCCGAGGCCGAAGCCGTGACCGCTCACTATTGCGACGTGATCGATCGCGTGGCGACGAGCGGCCTGGACGCGCACGCGTCGGTCAAGCTCACCCAGCTCGGGCTCGACCTCGGCGCCGACGCCTGCGAGCAGAACCTCCGCGAGCTTGTCACCCGCGCCGAGGCCCGTTCTCGCATGGTGTGGATCGACATGGAGAGCAGCAAGTACGTCGATCCGACGATCGACCTGTTCCGCCGCGTGCGCGCGCGGTCTGCGGCGGTTGGATTGTGCCTGCAGGCGTATCTGCGCCGCACGCCCGCGGACCTCGAGGCGCTGCTGCCGCTCTCGCCGGCCATCCGCCTCGTGAAAGGCGCGTACCGCGAGGAGACGACCGTGGCCTTCCCGCGCAAGGCGGACGTGGACGAGCAGTTCTTCCGCCTCGCCTCGCGGCTGCTCGATCCGGGCCTTCCGGCGGGCACGTTTCTCGGCATCGGCACCCACGACGCGCGTCTGGTCAGCCGGTTGCGGGCGGTCATCGCCGCGCGGGGCGTCACGCCGACGGCGTACGAGTTCGCGATGCTCTACGGCATTCAGCGGCCGCTGCAGGCGCGCCTGGCGGAGGAGGGGGCCCCGCTGCGGGTGCTGGTCAGCTACGGCGAGTACTGGTTCCCGTGGTACATGCGCCGGCTCGCCGAGCGCCCGGCCAACGTGCTGTTTGTCGCGAAGAGCCTCCTCGAGCGGCGAGAGGCGATCGCAAGATCACCTGACAATTCCTAGCGCTCGTGCGGCCACGACGATCCCGCCGGCGATCGGCGCGGCGACGGCCCCGCCGTCCTCCCCGTGCTCGACGAGCACGGCGAACGCCACGCGGGCAGGGGTGGCGGTCGTCGGGCGGCCGGCCGTCGGCGGCGCAGGCTCGTACGGCGCGAAGCCGACGAACCACGCGTGGGCCGCCGCATCCTGGACCTCGGCCGCTCCCGCGATCCCCGCGATTGCCGGCGCGACGTCCTTGACGCGCCGGCCGGTTCCCTCGACCGCCGCCCGGCGCATCGTGGCCGACAGCCACCGGGTCTCCTCGGGCGTCAAGACGGCGCGTGGCGCGGCGGTCCGACGATTGTTCTCGTCGAGGACCCATCGTCCCTGCGGCATGGCGCCGCCGGCCGCCAGCGCGGCGGCGACGCGCGCCATCTTGAACGGCGTGGCCAGCACCTGGCCCTGGCCGTACGCCTCGAACGGCAGCGTGGCGCGGACGGTCTCGTCCGACTCGGGCTGGCTCAAGGAGATCTCGAACAGCGCGGACGTCTCCTCGAGCGCGGGCGCGCCGAGGCGGAGTCCGAGTTGCGCGAAATAGGCGTTGCACCCCGCGATCAAGCCGCGCTCCATGTCGAGGCGGCCGTGGGGCGCGTGGTCCGAGGGGATGTCGCGGACGGGCTCCGGCCAGCCGGGCAGCCACTTGCCGGCGCCGCGGTCGGGCAACCGCTCGCAGGTGAACGCCTGCCTCCGAAGCGCCGGCTCGTTCCTCAAGACGGCCGCCGCGGTCACCAGGTCGAAACTCGACCCCGGCGGGTACAGCCCGTAGCGCACGCGGTCGAGGAGGCCGACGTCCGTGTCGTCCACCGTCGTGTCGCCGCCGGGCCGCGCGGCCGGTTGCGGAAGGACGACCGGCCACGGGTAACTCACCGACGCCAGCAGGTCGCCCTCGGGCGACAGCACGACGGCCGCTCCCTCGCGCTGACCGGCCCGCTCCACGCCGGCCTTCAACAAGGCGGCCACCCGCTGCTGGAGCCGGATGTCGAGCGCCAGCCGCACGTCGCGCGGCCGATCGAGGATCCGCCTCACCGCCGGGTCGTTCGGATCGCCCCGGTGGCGCAGGAGCGGCACCAGCTCGCCCAGGTCGCGACGGATGACCTTCGAGGTCACGCCGGTCTCCGGGTCGGTGATCTCGACGACGCGTGGATGGTCGTCGTAGCCGCGCAGGCGGGCGTCGAGATCGCGCTCGACAAACGACGTGTTCGCGGCCGCCCAGTTGACCTGGCTGCGCCAGTCGCCCAGCAGGTGAAAGGTGAGGCCGCCGAACGGGTAGCACCGCGCGCCGCTCTGCGGGCAGGCGCCGGCGGGCGACACGCCCAGCTCGGCGAGCTCCCCGGCGTGCGCCTGCAGATCGGCCGGCCGGCTCGTCGCCAGCGGGATCCCGCGACGGTCGGTGACCGTGCCGCGCACGATTTGCTGCGCCACGGCGAGCAGCCTCGGGTTGTACTCGAAGCGCCGCACGCCGTCGGCCTGCATCGCCAGCGCCGTGGCGGCGACAAAGTGGTCGGCCCCGGCCGTCTGCACCCAGACGATCCGGCCGGCGACGATGACCAGGCCGGCGGTCAGCGCGACGCGCAGCCAGCCCGTCTGACGGGCGAACTCGACGCGCGTCGCTCCCGAGCCGGCCGGGCGGCCGATGGCCAGCAACACGCCGAAGGCGAAAAAGTTGGCGAGCATCGACGACCGGCCGTAGCTCAGGAACGGCGTCGTCACGCCGGTGAGCGGCATCAGGTCGAGCAGGCCGGCCGCGATGAGCAGCAACTGCGCGAAGATGCCGATCGTCAGCCCGAGCGCGAGGAAGAACGTCGCGTCGCCCGGCGTGCGGCGCGCGATCCGGAAGGCGCGGTAGGCCAGAGCGACGTAGAGGGCGAAGACGGTGAGCAGGCCGATGAGCCCGGTCTCCTCACCGAGAGCCGACAGGATGAGGTCGGTGTGCCCGGCCGGGATCAGGCGCGGGTCCCCCAGGCCGATGCCCGTCCCCCGGACGGCGCCGGTGCCGAGCGCCCAGAGCGCGTTCGCAATCTGGTCGCCGCCGCGCACGGCGTTGTCCCACGGCGACCACCACATCTGCACCCGCTGCGCCACCGTGTGCGGGTAGCCGGCCAGGTAGCCGCCCGCGAACCCGAACACCAGGAGGAGCAGGCCCAGCGCCGCCGCCCTCGCCCGGCCCCGGGCCACGATGTAGAGCCCGAGGAACACGCCGCCCAGAACCAGCGCCGGCCCCAGGTCCTTCTGCAGGAAGAAGAACAGGAGCACCAGGCCCATGCCGACGGCGACGGGCAGCAGCACGAGACGGTCCCGGTCCCGGAGGGCCCTCCAGCGGTGTGCGAAGTGCCCGGCGAGGAAGATCATGACGAGCACGCGGATGGCTTCGACCGGCTGCGCGCCCATCAGGTTCACCTTGGCGTCGCTCGTCCCCGGCCCGCTGCCGAACGCGATGAGCAGCAGCGACAGGCCGACGGCGCCGGCCAGCGCCAGGTAACCCAGCCGTCGGCCGAGCCAGCGCTCGAAGTCGAAGGAGGCCGCGGCGGCGAGCACGAGACACCCGGCCGCGACGCCCTGCGCGAAGCGCACGAACAGCATCGGGTCCCGCACGGGGTCCCTGAGGCTCACCATCATCACGAACCCGATGCCGCACAGGGCGTGGACGATCGGCAGCAGCTGCGTGTCGCCGGTCGAGCGGCGCAGGCGCAGCCAGGCGTGCGCCAGGTAGAAGGGGAGCAGCAAGAGGAGCGAGGACCAGAGCAGGCTCTGGCGGAACTCGGACGGCGTGCGGACGACGACCGCGCGTCGCAGCGCCGCCAGCTGCGCCGCGGTCAGCAGCGGAATCGGGATGTCGGTCCGGTCCGGGCTCGCGGCCAGCTGATCGCGCCGCTCGGCGAACCGTTCCCTGAACGACGGCAGGTGGCGCCTGGCCGGCAGATCGCGCTCGGTGACCGTGATCGTGCCGAGCGACCCGACGCCGGACGGCGTGCGGGGCCGCGCCCCCGGCCGGTCGGGCGCGGCGATCCAGGCGGCGACCCGGTCGGCCACGAACCGGCGCTCGTCCGGGTCGGCGACGATCGGCACGAGCAGGGGCAGCAGCGGCCCCGCCCGATCGAGCCGGCTGACGTTGACCGCCCGGCCCGACGAGAGCGCCAGGTCCGTCTCGCGCAGTGCTTCCACGCGCGCGTTCCAGATGAGCCAGAGGCCGGAGAGCGTGACGAGCGACGCGGCGACGAGCCCGGTGAGCTCGGCACGGCGCGTGCGTTCCGTCATGGGCGGAGTTCTCCCGTCGCGTTCCCGCTAGACGCCGGCCACGCGGATCGCGAGCCAGCTCCCGAGCGCGAAGATGACCATCCACCTGAACAGACCGGCGAGCGTCAGCCGCATCATCGCGTCGGCGAACTCCCGGACGAAGGCGAGCGGCAGCATCACGAACGCGGCGACATGCCCGCCCCGCAGCCACGCCGGCGCGGCGCGCCACTCGCAGTCGCCTGCGAGCATGGCGACGGCGCCGGTGCGGCTCATCACCGCCAGCGCCAGCGACCAGGCCGCGTAGACACCGAGCGCGCCCACCACAACGCGGAGCCACCAGGTGCGGGCGCCCCCGGGGCCTGAAAACCGGAGCACGGCGAGCGCGACCAGCAGCAGCAGGGTCCCGGCCAGCACGATGTCGGTCGGCTGACCGAGCATCACCGGCCCGTGCGCAATGTCGCTCCGCGAACCGGTCGCCGCGACCAGGAGGCCGAGCAGGAGGATGTAGGGCGCCGCGGGATCGGTCAGCCAGCCGCGCCCGCCGATCCGCCCGCCCCGCGACAGCACCCACAGCGTCAGGACGGCGAACCCCGCGACGGCGGCGACGACGATCGTTCGCATGGGCGAGCCGACCCGCCAGGTCTCGTACGCCGCGTCGATGAGGAGCGCGTCGCCGGCCAGGCGGACGAGGAGGACGCCCAGGCGCGCGGCGAGCCTGCCGACGCGACGGCCGGGGCGGGTCTCGATGCCGATATCGGGCTGGGCCTCGCTCATGATCGTCGTCCGATCTTACCCGGAACGGCCCCGCTCGGGCCCGAACCTTCACAGTGGCGGCGCGGGCTTCCTGGCCCGCGGGATGGCCGGCGAGGACGCCGGCCCCACACCGTGTCTTGGTGGCGCGGGCCTCCTGGCCCGCGGGATGGCCGGCGAGGACGCCGGCCCCACACCGTGTCTTGGTGGCGCGGGCCTCCTGGCCCGCGGGATGGCCGGCTCCCGCTTGATCTGGCGTGACCCGTGCAGTAGCGTGATGGTCGTGTTCACCCAGCCGCTGGTGCCCGAGTCGATCGTCCATCCGGCCGAAGGACCCAGCCCGCGGTTGCTCGCCGGCGTGGCGCGCAACCTGGCGGCGGTGCCGGAGCTGTTCGCCGACCGGGCGCTCGCGGCGACCCTGGGCGCCCGCGAGACCGAGGGGCAGCCGCTCGCCATCCGCCGCGCGAGGATGCTCGCCCGGATCCTCGCCGACCACCCGATCGTCATCCAGGACGGCGAGGTGATCGTCGGGACGAAAACGCGGAAGCCCCGCGGCTCACCGGTCTATCCCGAGATCAACTGCGCCTGGGTGGAGCGCGACCTCGATCGGCTGGCCACCCGGTCGAACACGCCGTTCACCGTCGCCGAGAAGACCCGGCGCGCGCTCGGCGAGGAGGTCTTCCCGTACTGGCGCGGGCGCCAGGTGGCGGACCGGATCTTCGAGCAGGTTCCGCCGGCGATGTGGCGCGCCGACGACCGCGGCGTCCTCTACCACTACTTCCGCTCCCGCACGATCGGCCACATCAACGCCGGCTACGCGAAGGTGCTCGCGCTGGGCTTCGACGGGATTGCGGACGCCGCGCGGCAGGGGCTCGAGGCCCGGCAGGGTGATGGGCCCGAGGCCGCCTCCAGCCGCGAGATGCTGGCGTCGGTCATCCTCGCCTGCGAGGCCGCGGTGGCGTTTGCCCGGCGCCACGCCGCCGCCCTGCGCGAGCTGGCCGGGGCCGAGCCCGACGCCGCCCGCCGCGCCGAGCTCGCCCGCATGGCCGACGTGTGCGAGCGCGTGCCGGCCGCGCCGGCCCGCGGCTTCCACGAAGCGCTGCAGTCGATGTGGTTCACGCACCTCGTGCTGAACCTCGAGACCGACGGGCACGCGTTCGGCCCCGGCCGCTTCGACCAGTATCTCTACCCGCACTATCGCCGCTCGATCGAGACCGGCGAGCTGAACGAAGCGCAGGCGCAGGAACTGCTCGACCTGATGTGGGTCAAGTTCGACGAGATCACGCTGGCCAAGGACTCCGGCGAGGCCGGGACCAGCAGCTCGTACCCGGAGTTCCAGAACCTGAACATCGGGGGGCTGACGCGCGACGGCCGCGACGCGACCAACGAGCTGTCCTACATGTGCCTCGCCGCGCTCGAGCGCACGAGGCTGCCGCAGCCAGGGTTGTCGGCCCAGATCAGCTCCCGGACCTCGTCGCGTTTCCTGCTGCGCTGCTGCGAGCTGCTGCGGCTCGGTCTTGGCATGCCGGCCATGTTCAACGCCGACACCCTCGTGCTCGGGATGGTGAACCGGGGCAAGACGCTCGAGGACGCGCGCGCCAGCAGCCTCAACGGCTGCGTTGCCTGCTTCTGCGACGGCAAGGACCGGATGGCGTCGAGCGGCTACTTCAACCTGGCCAAGTGCCTCGAGCTGGCGCTCGGCGACGGCCGCGACCGCCTCACGGGGGAACGGCTGGGGCCGGCCACCGGCGACCCGCGCGCGTTCGCCACGTTCGACGACGTGCTGCAGGCGTTCCGGGCGCAGGTGGCGCACTTCGTCGACGAGAAGATCCGCTACGACGGCATCGTCCGGCAGGTGTACGCGGCCTATTGCCCGGTGCCGTTCACCTCGGCGGTGATCGACGACTGCGTCGAGAAGGGGCTCGACTGGCACGCGGGCGGCGCGCGCTACAACATCTCCACGATCTCGGGCGTCGCCGTCGGCACGGTGGCCGACGCGCTGTCGGCGATACGGACGCACGTCTTCGAGCGGCGGACGGTCACGATGGCGCAGTTGGTGGACGCGCTGGACCGCGACTGGGAGGGGCACGAGGTGCTGCGCGAGCTGCTCGTGAACAAGACGCCCCACTACGGGAACGACGATGACGGGCCCGACGCCCTGGCGGCGCTGACCGAGGGGATCTTCTGCGACCAGGTGGAGGCGCACCGCGACGTGCAGGGCGCGCGCTACTGGGTGGACCTGCTGCCGACGACGGCGCACGTGGCGCTCGGCCAGGTGACCGGGGCCACGCCGGACGGCCGCCGCGCCGGCACGCCGCTGTCCGAAGGCGTGTCCGCCGTGCAGGGGCACGACCGCCGGGGGCCGACCGCCGCGGCGGCCTCGGTCGCCAAGCTGGACCACGCCCGCACCAACGGCACGCTGCTCAACATGCGGATCAACCCGGACTGCCTGCGCACCATCCACGACTTGCGCAAGCTGGCGGCCCTCATCCGCGGCTACTTCGACCAGGGCGGCCATCACGTCCAGTTCAACATCGTCGATCGCGCGGTGCTCGAGGACGCGATGGCGCACCCCGAGCAGCACCGCGACCTGGTGGTGCGCGTGGCCGGGTACTCGGATTACTTCGTGCTGCTCAGCCCGGACATCCAGAGGGAGATCTTGTCGCGGACCGAACATGGACTCTGACAATTCGGTCCGCTCCCCGTGGCGTAATTCGATCGGGACGAATTTCAGTTTCTGCCAACCTGGCACGGAAGTTGTAATTCGTCCCGATCCAATTACAGAAATCGCGACCCCAGCCCGGCCGTGCTGGCGCGCCCGAACGCCAGCAGCGCGATCGCCGTGTCTTGCACCCCGACGCCGGTGAGCGCGCAGACGGTGATCTCGTCGTCGCGGTCGCGGCCCGGGAGCCGGCCCGACGTCAGGTCGCCCAGCTCGGCGACCGCGGCGCCCTCGGCCAGCACGCCCGCCGCCCGCGCGTGGTAGAACTCGCCGCGCGCGAAACACTGCGTCTTCAGGTCGCAGGCGAGGCGCGTGGCGCGGCCGAGCACCTCGCCGTCGAGCTCCTGCTTCTCGGGGGTGTCGGCGCCCATCGCGGTGATGTGCAGGCCGGCGTGCAGCCAGCCGGCCCTGACGACCGGCTCGTGCGACGGCGTGCACGTGATGACGACGTCGCTCTGGCGGACCAGCGCCTCCGGGTCGGCAGCCTCGACGCGAACGGGAGCACCGGCACCGCCCGTGCCGGGCGCCGCGCGATCTTCACCGAGCACGCCCGGCATCTCGCGCACGTAGGCCTCGACGGCCGCCGGAGACCGGTCGTACACGAGCACGCGCTCGAACGACCGGACCAGCTGCAGCGCGCGCACCTGGTAGCGGCCCTGGGCCCCGGCGCCGATCACGCCGACCGTCCGCACCTGCCGCGGCGCCAGGTGCTTCGCGGCGGCCGCTCCGGCCAGAGCCGTGCGAACGTCGGTGAGGTAGCCGTTGTCGAGGAGGATCGCCTGCGGGTACCCCGTGCGCGCGCTGAGCACGACCATCAGGCCGCTGCCGCTCGCGAGCCCCCACGTGCCGTTGTCGAAGAACCCCGAGGCGATCTTGATGGCGAGGCTCGGCAGGCCGTGGATGTAGGCGGCCTTCACGTCCACCTCTCCGTGGCGGTCCGGCACGAACAGCCCGAGGATCGGCGGCACGTCCGCCTCGCCGCGAGCGAGTTGCGTGAACGCGTTCTCGACCGCCGCCAGGGCCTCGAGATCCAGTTCGACGACCTCCCGGAGCTCGCGTTCGGTGAGGACCAGGATCGGATCGCGGCGCGGGGCGGCGCCCTCTTCCGCTCCGGCCGACGACGAGGGCGGACCCGTGGGGCTGTGGTGCTCGGTGCGCATGGCGCATAGAATATACGCGCCTGGCATATTTCGTCCCCGGAGAAACACCGACATGAAAATCCCCGTCTTCGAGATGGAACGGATGCAGTCGACCTGGGAGAACCTCGTCGACTACGACATGAGCGAGAGCGGCGTCCGCCCGATCTCCCTGCGCGGCCTCGTCGAGATGGGGTTCGACCTCGACGCGGCCCTCGACCTGCCGCTCGGCTACAGCCAGTCGAACGGCACGCTCCCGCTCAGGGAGCGCCTCGCCGCCCTCTATCCCGGCTCGACGGTTGACCACATCGAAGTGACCAACGGCACCTCGGAGGCGAACTACCTGGTCGCCCTCTCGCTGCTCGAGCCGGGTGACGAGATGGCCATGGAGCTGCCCAACTACATGCAGCTCCGGGGAGTGCCCGAGAGCCTCCAGGCGAAGGTCCGGACGTTCACCCTCCGCCCGGACCGCCAGTGGGAGCCGGACTGGGAGGAATTCGAGCGGGCCGTCACGCCGCGCACGCGGCTGCTGTATCTCTCGAACCCGAACAACCCGTCGGGGGCCGTGCTCTCCGACGCCGCGATGCGGCGCATCGTCGCCCGGTGCGAGGAGACGGGCACGGTCGTCCTGGCCGACGAGGTCTATCTCGGCGCCGAGGTGGAGGGGGAGCGGACGAGGAGCTTCTGGGGCCTGAGCGACCGCGTGGTCGTCACGAGCGGTCTCTCGAAGGCCTACGGCATTCCCGGCGTGCGCGTCGGGTGGATCGTCGGCCCGCCGCGCCTGGTCGAAACCTGCTGGAGCCAGCACGACTACCTGACGATCGGCCCCAACAAGCTGTCGGACCTGGTGGCCAGGGTGGCCGTCGCGCCCGACAACCGCGAGGCGCTCTACGCGCGCACCCGCGCCATCCTCCGCGAGAACCTGCCGATCGTCGAACGGTGGGCGGCAGGTTTCGGCCGCCTGCTCGAGTTCAACCGGCCGCGAGCCGGGGCCATGACGCTCGTGCGATACCGGTCCGAAGTGCCGAGCCTCGACCTGTGCGAGCGGATCCGCGTCGAGCAGAGCACGCTGGTGGTGCCCGGCCGCCACGTCGGCCTCGAAGGCTACCTTCGCATTTGGTACGGCGGCAGGCAGGAGTACATCACCGAGGGCCTCCGGCGCATCGGCGCCGTGCTCTCGACGCTGGGCTGACGCCTGAAGCCATGCTGGGAGAGCACCTGTGGTCCGCCGTGAGCGCGGTTTCGCCGGTGGCGGTGGAACAGCGTCTGCTCGACTGGATCTCGCACTACGGGGTGCAGGCCATCTTCGGCCTCCAGGTGCTCGGCATCGTCGGGCTCCCGGTGCCCGACGAGCTGATGCTGACCATCGCCGGGACGCTCGTCCGGGCGGGCAAGCTGCCATTTGCGGGGACGCTGGCCGCCGCGATGGGCGGGGCGATGACCGGGATCACGGTCAGCTACCTGGCGGGGCGCTACATCGGGCTGGCCGCGCTCAGGAAGGTCGTCCACATCCCCGACGAGCCGCTGCGCCGCGTCGAGCGCTGGTTCCACCGGTCGGGCGGCTGGCTGCTGACGTTCGGCTACTTCATCCCCGGCGTCCGCCACGTGACGGCGATCGCCGCGGGGTCGTCCGGCCTCGGCTACGGGACGTTCGCCGCGTTCGCGTATCCGGGGGCGATCTTCTGGTCGTCGTTTTTCGTGACGACCGGGTACGTGCTCGGCGACCGGTGGCGATCCGCCTTCCAGGGGATCGACGGGAACGTCCGCCTCGCCGCCGCCGTGGCGGCGGCGGCCTACGTCGCGTACCTGGCGGTCGTGGCGGCGCGCTGGTACCGGCGACGCCGCTGACCCGGCCCCTACCTGAAGCTGACGGCCCTCAACACGCTCTCGTAAGTTGGGCGCAGCTCCTCGAAATCACTCTCGGGCGCGACGAACACGAGGTAGATGAACCCGTTGTCCACCGAGGTGTCCGGGAACATCACCATCCAGTCGCGCTCGCGCAGCCGCCGGCCGTTTGTCACGATGGGAGACTCGGCCATGAGGTCCACGGTGACGCCCGCGAGCCCGTTGACGGTGATCGCCCGTGAGGGGCCCGCGGCGCGCATGCCGGGATTGGACTTCTGCATGGCCTCCACGACGTGGCGCAGGGCCTCGTCGATCGTGCGGGCGCCGGGGTCCCGACCCTTGGTGACGATGACGCCGTAGGCGAGGTTGCCGTCGACGACGCCGGCGGCCGGCGCGATCGTCGTGCCGCTGTCGCTCTCGCGGCCGAGCGCCTGCCAGTTCTCCGGGTAGAACAGGCTCACGCCGTTTCGTGTCAGCGGCCTGAACAGGCCGCTCGGCTTGACCCGGGAATAATAGGCGCTGGGCGCGGCGCCGATCTCCGGCACGCCGATGCCCGGCGATGCCGGGGCGGACGCGAGGTCCGCCGGCGTCGCGCCGGACGACGTGTTCTGGCGCGCCCACAACCCGGATTTCGCGCCGGCGTCGATTTCCTGGGCCGTATAGACCGTGACCGACTTCGCGTCCTCTTGCGCGCGCGCGAAGGCGGCGCTCGACGCCGCGTAGCGCTTCGGAGGCCAGCTCGCCACCTGCTGGCCGAGGGCGGCCTCGCGGTTCCCCGGGTTCGGATGGTCGCTGAGGATCTGCGGCGGATTGCCTCCCTGGGCCGCGAGCTGCTTGAAGAAGTCGGCCAGCGCGCGGGGGTCGTAGCCGGCGTTGTACATGATGATGGCGCCCACCGAATCGGCCTGGGCCTCGTCGGTGCGCGAGTACTTCATGCTCCACATGCCGCCGCCGATCTTGGTCAGCTGGCCCGTCAGCTCGCCGCCGAACCCGCCGATGATCTGGCCGGCGATCTGGCCGAGCCCGGCCAGCAGGCTGGGGGCGGTGTTCTTCTTCATCTGCTTGACGGAGTGCTGCATGTAGACGTGCGCCATCTCGTGAGCCATGACACCGGCCAGCTGGGCTTCGTTCTGCGCGGCGGTGATGGTTCCGACATTCACGAACATGGGGCCGCCGGGCAGGGCGAACGCGTTGATCTCCTTCTGCGCGACGATGTGGAATTCCCAGGGCCAGGAGTTCTCGGCCGGGATCACGGCCGCCAGCTTCTCGCCCAGTCTCCTGACGTAACGAGTGTCGGGGCTCGAGTCTGGCAGCACCGGCATCTGCTTGTAGACCTCGGCCATGGCGTCCCGGCCGAGCTTCAGCTGGTCGGCTTTGCTGACTCCGGCATTGCCCGGGTCGGGAAGGACCGGGGCGGACGCCGCCGACAGCGCGATCCACGCGGTGACGATCACCGCCAGGCTCGACGCGCCGCAAGAGGCGAGTCGCGGGCGATTCATGAGTGCTCCTCCCGGTGAGGCCAGGTCACTGTGGCAGGACGAATGCTGTAGCGTAACATTACGCTTGGTCCCTCGTCTGCCGTCCGGACGAACTCGCTCACCCGAGGCCCGATGCGCCGCGCCCTCCGTCTTGCCGCGCCCCTCCTCCTGATGGCGGCCGTCGTCGTCACGCTGGTGCTCAGCCCCGGCGTGCAGCCGCCCGAGCGGGTGCGGCGTCGCGAGACGGCGCGCCATGTCACGATCGGCGCCGGCCATGGCGGGGCACCGACACTCCGGCTGCTGCCGATCACGGCGGCGGGCGGCCCCGCGAACCTCGAAGGCGTGGCCGCGCTGGTCGGCGACGTGCTTCGGGCCGACCTCGCCTACGAAGATGTCTTCGATCTCGTTCCGGTCGAAGCCGGCGGTGCCGGCGCCGCGCCACCCGCGGATGGCGTCCTCTCGGGCCAGGTCCGTCTCGAGGAGGGCGCGCTGCGGCTCGAGGTGCGACTCCGCGAAACCTCTGGAGGCCGGCTCGCGTTCGCCCGAGAATACGCCGGCCGCGAGGGGGTCGCGCGGCTGATGGCGCACGTGGCGGCCGACGAGATCCTCGCCGACCAGGCGGGCGTCCGGGGCGTGGCGAGCTCCCGCCTCGCGTTCGTGTCGGACCGGGTGGGCGCGTTCAACGAACCGACGGGCGCGCGGCGCCATGTCAAAGAGATCTTCGTGTCCGGCTACGATGGCGCCGGCGAGGAGCGGGTCACCGTGGACGGCGACCTCGACCTGACGCCGGCCTGGTCGCCCGACGGCCGCGTCCTGGCCTACACGTGCTACCGCCCCGGTTATCAGGACATCTTCATGACCGATCTCGCGACGCGCCGGCAATGGTCGGCGACCGGCGGGCGCGGCAGGAACTGGCTGCCGGCGTGGTCGCCCGACGGAACCGAGATCGCGTTCGCCTCGAGCCGCGACGGGGCCGAGGCCATCTACGTGATGAACGCGGATCGGACCGGGCTGCGGCGCCTGACGACCGGCCGGGCCATCGACACCTCGCCGGCCTGGTCGCCCGACGGCCGGCGGATCGCATTCACGTCGGACCGGACCGGCTCGCCGCAAATCTGGGTGATGGGCGCCGACGGCTCGAACCCCGAGCCCCTGACGAAGGAGAAGTACTGCGACCGGCCGAGCTGGTCGCCCGGGCCGGACGACGAGATTGCCTATGTGTCCCTGACGGGCACCGGCTTCGACATCAAGGTGATCGAGACGGCCACGCGGCGCACCCGGCAACTGACATTCGGGCCGGTCAACGAGAGCCCGGCGTTCTCGCCCAACGGGCGGCACATCGCGTTCACGTCCACGCGAAGCGGCTCGCAGCAGATCTGGACGATGACGCGGATGGGGACCGACCCGCGCCAGGTGACGCGGACGGGGAACAACTCCATGCCGGCCTGGTCGCGATAGGCGCCGCGGAGCCCTATTTTCTTGACAACTTCGCGCGGCCGAATCACTCTCTGTCCGAATTCTCACCCCGGCCTGCCTGGTGTCCCCCCGCTCCGGGCTCGGCGTGTCGTCTGCGTCCCCGTGCGCAAACGGCGGAAAGGCTTGCGATGTTTCGTCCCCTGGCGCTCGCTCTCACGTTCCTCGTCCTGGCCCTCCCTTCCAGCGATTCGATCGTGATCGCCCGTTCGCAGGCGGCCCCGGCGGCCACTTCAGGCGCCGGCCTGGTGCCGGTGGACGTGCAGGTGCTCGACCGCAACGGCAGACCCCTGACCGGCCTCACGCAGGCCGATTTCACCATTCTCGAAGACGGGGCCCCGCAGCAGGTTCGCTACTTCTCGCCGGTCGCCATGACGGCCGGCACCGCCGCGCCCGACGCGAAGCCGGTTCTCAGGAAGGGGCTCTCGGCCATCCCCCAGGATCACCGCATCTTCGTGTTCGCCCTCGGCCTGGGGCGGCTCGAGGACCCGTCGGGGACAATCAGCGGCCTCCTGAAGTTCGTCAAGACGCGGCTGCTGCCGCAGGACCAGGTGGCCATCTTCGCCTACGACCGGGCGCTCGACTTCACGACCGATCACCAGAAGGTGGCGGACGCCCTGGAGCGGTTCAAGAAGGGGCACCCGGCCGTAAGCTTCGAGCTCGCCGCGCAGCTCGGGCCGACGGGGATGGCGCCGCTCTATGGCACCCGCGCGCTCACCAAGAAGCTGCAGACCCGAATCGACGAGCTCGTGCTCGGCCCCGGGGCGCCGCCGGCGACGCTTCTGACCTACGAGGTGCTCCAGCCGGAGCAGATCGGCCGCATCTCGTTCGACAGTTTCATGGCTTCGTGCGCCACCAGCCTCGACGACCAGAACAGCCTGAACGCGCTCATGGGCTACCTCCGGTACTTCGAGGGGAAGAAGCACGTCATCTTCGTCACCGAAAAGGGGCTGCTCTGGCCGAGCGGCGAGAACGACCGCGCGGTGGCCGCGCTGGCCAACGACGCGCGCGTGTCGATCCACTCCATCCAGACCGGGGGCCTGCTGGATCCGGAGATCGCCCACGAGTTGGACGCGACCGTGCAGCAAGCGGCGTCGTTCAAGAGCCTGCGGACGATGGCGGAGCTGAGCGGCGGCCTGCCGGCGATTACCGAGAAGGGCCAATCGGCGCTCGATCGGCTCGACGAGGCGACGCGGTCGGGCTACCTGCTCGGGTTCCAGTCCTCGAGCGCCACGTGGGACGGCAGCTACCGCAATCTCGTCGTGAAAGTGAACCGGCCGGACGTGACCGTCCTCTACCGGCACGGCTATTACCGGATGCCGGGCGACGGCGGGTTCGACCGGCGCTCGCTCATCACCAACGATCGCCTGTCGGCCGGGGGGAATTTCCGCCGCGAGGTGGACGACATCAAGGTGAAGGCGGCGGTCTCTCAACAGGGCGGCACGAGCCTGGTGGCCGAGGGGACGTTCGACCTCACCCGGGTGAAGATGGTTCCGGTGGACGGGGCGCGGGTGGGCCTGTTGAACGTGGTCGTCTACTGCCTGGACCGCGGCACCAACTCCATGGGGCAGCACAGCCAGGCGCTGTCGGTCAAGATTCCCGAGGCCGACTTCGAGCGGGTCCTCAAGGAAGGCTACCCGTTCCGGCTCCAGTTCCCGATCATCCGCGGCACGCAGACCGTGCGAATCATCGTGTATGACTTCGGGTCAGATCTGATCGGCCGGTCCGACCAGCACGTCCGCTGAAGGGAGGACCACGCCGGTGATCACGCCCGACATCATCGCGCCGTTCCTGCTGACCATCGGCGTCAGCTTCCTCATCGGCATCGGCCTGCGGGAGTACTACGAGAGCGAGGCCAAGTTCGAGACGTTCGGCACGGTCCGGACCTTCGTCTTCATCGGCATGCTCGGCTTCGTGCTCTTCCGGCTCCCGGCGGTCGGGAACGAGTCGTTCCTGGCCGGGTTCGGCGCGCTCTCGCTGTTCCTCCTCATCTACTACGGCAACAAGGTCCTGCAGAAGAAGAGCCCCGGGATGATCGGCGTCCTGATGGCCCTGCTGACCTACGCCGCCGGGCCAATCGCGCTCGTCTACCCGCAGTGGTACCTCGTCCTGATCGCGATCAGCGTCCTGCTGGTGCTGCACTCGAAGGGGCGCATCCGGCGGTTCACCGATCGGCTCCAGACCGGCGAGGTGGTGACGGCCTGCAAGTTCCTCGCGATCATCGGCGTGGTGCTGCCGCTCATCCCGGAGGCCCTGCCGGCAGGCCAGGGGCCGGTGTGGCAGTTCTTCGCCGTGCTGCCGGTCACGCCGAGGCAGATCTGGCTGGCCGTCGTGATCACGACGGGGATCTCCTACCTGGGGTACGTGCTCCAGACCTATCTCTTCCCGCACAAGGGCCTCGTGCTCGCGGGCCTGGTCGGCGGCCTCTACTCGAGCACCGTGACCGTGCTCGTGGTGGCGAAGAAGTCGAAGGCGTCGCCGGCCATCGCGCGCCAGGCGGCGATGGCCATCCTGCTGGCCGTGTCGATGATGTACGTCCGGCTGCTCGCCCTCGTGGTGATTTTCCGGCCGATGTCGGTGAAGTCCGTCGGTCCGGCGCTCGCCGTGTTTGCCGGGCTGGCGGCCGCCTACGTCCTCTGGCTCCGGCGGGGCGGTGGCGCGGAGGACGTGGCGGCCGTGGCGCCGCCGGCGGCGGGCGGCCAGAACGGCGGCGTCGCCGAAGAGCCGGCGCTTCGCAGGAACCCGCTGGAGCTCAGCGCCGCGGTCGTGTTCGCCGTGCTCTTCACGGCCGTGTCGCTGGCGACGAAGTACGTGGTCGTATACTTCAAAGATGTCGGCTTGCACCTGCTGTCGTTCGTCGTCGGCTTCTCGGACATCACGCCGTTTGTGGTGTCGCTGCTCCAGGGCAGCTTCGGCATCGCCGAACGGCAGATCGTGCAGGCGACGATCATCGCCGCCGCGAGCAACAACCTGCTCAAGCTGGGCTACACCTACGCGTTCGGGTCCCGTCGGACGGCGAACCTGGTGGCGCCGGGCATGAGCGTCCTGGTCATCGTGTCCGTCGTGTACGTGCTCATCGGGGTCTGAGGGCGGCGGCGTGGCGGCGGCAATCGGAGGGGCGGAAGATGCGTGACGAGATGGTGCTGTGCTTCCCGCGGACGCTGCTGGACGAGATCGGGCCGTTCGACGGCGTGTCGACCAACGTGTCCGCCTTCGTGCCGCGAATCCTCGAGGCGGAGAACACGCGGTTCATCCCGCGGTCGGCGGCCGAGGACGACCCGTCGCACAAGCAGGTCATCCCGTACGTCCTCATCCGGAAGGGCGACAGCTACCTCCACTACGTGCGGGGCAAGGGTTCGGGCGAGAAGCGGCTCGTGTCGCTCGGCTCGATCGGCATCGGCGGCCACATCAACCACGACGACCAGAGCCTGTTTCTCGCGGGCCTGGAGTTTTACGAGGAGGCCCTCCAGCGCGAGCTGCACGAGGAGCTGCGGATGGACGGGCGCTTCGAGACGCGGGCGATCGCGCTCATCAACGACGACTCGACGCCGGTCGGCCGCGTTCATTTCGGGATCGTGCACGTGTGCGAGCTCGGCGAGCAGAACGTGGCGAAGGGGGAGGCCTGCATCACCGACCTCCAGTTCCTGACCGTGCCCGAGCTGCGCGCGCGCCGCGACCGGATGGAGACCTGGTCGCAGCTCTGCCTCGATCTGCTGTGAGGCGGTGGGCGCAGACCTGAAGGCCTGCGCTATCTGACGACCGGGCGGAGAACCACAGATAGCGCAGGGCTTCAGCCCTGCGCGGCAGCGTAAGGCGTGAGGCGCAAGGCGTAAGGCGTAAGGAGACTGAGATGAGCACGATGGTGGACCCGCATTTCGTGACCACCGGCACCGAGCTGACCGGCTACCGCGTGGTGCGCAACCTCGGGATCGTCCGCGGCATCGTCGTGAGATCGAGGAGCGTGGTGGGGACCTTCGGCGCGTCGCTGCAGACGCTGCTCGGCGGCAACATCACGATCTTCTCGTCCCTGTGCGAGAGGACGAGGCAGGAGGCGTTCGACCTCCTGCTGGAGCACGCCGGCGAGCGCGGCGCGAACGCCATCCTGGCGATGCGCTACGACGCCAACGACGTGATGAGCGGCGTCACCGAGGTGCTCGCCTACGGCACGGCCGTCTACGTGGAGCCGATGTCCTGACGCCGGCCAGGAGGCCGGCGCCACACATCGTGCCGCTCCCGTCCGCCTTCGCCCTATCGGGGTTCCCGGCGGTCGGCCAGCTCGCGTGAAACGCGTCAGACGGTGTGAAGCCCGGAGCCCGGAGCCTGAAGCCCATGGTGTGCAGAGATCTGACCCATCCCATCAGCCCGCGGATGCCGGTGTACCCCGGCACCGAGCCGCCGACTATCCAGACGGCGAACACGGTCGAGCGCGACGGCTTCGCGGAGATGACGATCCACATGGGGTCGCACACCGGCACACACGTCGACGCGCCCGCGCACATGGTCGCCGGCGCGCCGACACTGGACCGGATGGGCGTTGACCGCTTCGTGGGCCGGGCGTGCGTCGTCGACGTGTCCGGGGCCGCCGGCGGCGAGATTGGCGCCGCGGACCTCGAGCGCCACGCCGGGCTGGTCGAGGGCTGCGATTTCGTGCTCCTCCATACCGGCTGGTCGCGCTACTGGGGCGAGGACCGGTACTACTCGGGGTTTCCCGTCCTCTCCGGCGCCGCGACGCGGTGGCTGATCGGTCGGGGCCTGAAGGGAATCGGGCTCGACGCGATCTCGATCGATCCGGTCGGGGCGACCCGATTCGCCAATCACCTGGAGTGCTTCGAGGCTGGCCTGATCTCGGTCGAGAACCTGACGGGCCTCGGCGCGCTCGTGGGTCGCCGCTTCACCCTCTCGTGCCTCCCGCTGGCGCTTCAGGACGCCGACGGGTCCCCGGTTCGCGCCGTCGCCCTGCTCGACGAGTAGGGCAGGGCTTCGGGCCTGCCGAACCGCCGGCCAAGAGGCCGGCGCCACATTGCCGGGTCCTGTGGCGCGAGCCTCCTGGCTCGCGGGAGGGCCGGCTTACCACGCGATGTCCAGCTCGAGCCGGATGGCCCGCGGCGCGAGGATCCGCGTCACGTGATTGGCCGACGGCGTGTTCTGCACGCGGTTGCGCGCCAGCACCGTGTTCGCGTTCAGCAGGTTGGACACGTCCACCGCGGGGACGATCTCCACCCGCCCGGCGGCGAAGCGGCGCTCCAGCCGGACGTCCACCCGCGCCACCGCCGGGTACCGCTCGGACCCGAACGTCTTGAGATCGACAACGGTTGACCCGAGCGCCCCGCGGTTCGGCGTCGTGACGCCGCGCTCGTAAGGGGCTCCGTCCCTCGCGGTGGCCAGCCCTGACACGACGACGCCCCACGGCAGGCGGGCGGTGCCGGCGGCCTCGAGCCTCCAGCGCGAGCCGACCGCGGGATCCTCGGCGCCGCTCGTGACGGCGATGTTCGTCGGATCGGTGTAGTCGAACGTCGGCCGGGGGAAGTGCCACGCGGAGGTCTCCCACCGGGCCGACGCGTCCAGCATCCAGCCGCGCGCCATCCGCTTGTGGAGCACCACGTCCACCGCGTGTCGCCAGCCGTACTCCCCGTCGTTGCGCAGGACCGTGCCGGGCGGAAGCGCCGCGAGCCGCTCGTAGTAGGTGACGGCGGGACACTGCGCCCCCGCCGCGCAGCTGGTCGGCGTCCAGACGACGGGCGCGAACGTGTCGGACGGGACCAACGATCCGCCGGCATCGAGGGGAAACGTGCGCTGGACGCGGTGCGTCTGTCTCCCGACGTATCCGACGCGCAGCGTGAGCTGGCGCGCCAGCTTCCGTTCGACCCGCAGCGACCATTCGTCCACGACCGTGTTCCTCAGTCCGGGATCGACCGTCGCCGGCGTCCGGACCGATGCGGGATTGGCGGCGTCGTAGTTCGAGCTGGGCGTCGCGGCCAGCCCCCGCGAGAAGTCGAGCTCGTCCCGCTCGACCAGCCCGTCGCCATCCGCATCGTCCCACCAGTAGACGAGCCGCGTCTGGCCCGTGGGCTGGAGCGGCGCCGAGGAGCGGTTGCCGCGGCCGACGTGGCGCGTGAACGCGGCGCCGACCACGGTCCGCCCGTCCCCGCCGACGTCCCAGCCGGCGTTCAGCCGCGGCGACACGTCGCGGTAGACGACGCCCGAGTCGGCGCCGGCGAAGCGAACCGCCGGCAACAAATCCGGGAGGATCGAGCTGGCCGGGATCGACGCGGCGCGCGCGAGGTCGTCCTGGAAATCGAATCGAAGACCCACGGCAAGCGTGATCGGGCCGCGCTCGTAGGTGTCCTGCACGAACGCGGAGAACCGTCGCTGGCCGAGGTCGGTCACCCCGTCGCGCACGATGCGCGCCTGGTAAGGGACGGCCAATCCGCTGCGGCTGTCGAACACGGCCACCGCGCCGCCACCCGTCCGTTCGCGCCGGCGGTCGTCGGAGCCGCCGGCCCCGACGCCCGCCTCGATGTCGTGGCCGCCGCCAAGCCACCGGTCCCGTAGCGTGGCGCCGGTAATGACGACATCCCAGGCGAGGTGGCGATACTCACTCGCGGTCGCCGACCGGGACGTGACGAGCGTGTAGCGATCGTAGGCGCCCTGCACGTCGGCCAGGCCCGGACGCTGGAAACCGAGGTTGACGCTGGTGCGGCGAAGCGTGAACGTCGCGTCGGCCACCGTTCGGCCCGACACCGCCCACTGGTGCTGCGCGCGCAAGGGCTGCGCCCACGACAGGCCGGACTGGCGGGTCGTGGCTTCGGGGCGCGCGTAGGCCGAGGCGCCGCGATTCGGCTTGCGCCTGTCGGACGCTCCCCACGCGAGAGTCGAGCGATGGGCCGGCGTCCACCGCCACTGCAGATCGACGCCGAACGCCGTCGTGGCCGTCACGTCCGGCTGCAGACAGTCGGCCCGTTCGGCCGCGCCGGTGAGCGGCGAGCCGTCGGGACCGAGACAGGCCGGCACGTAGAAGCCGATCACCCCGACGTCGTCGATGGCGCGACTGGCCGAGGCCCGGAGCCAGGCCCGGCCCTGGCGGATGGGGCCTCCCACATCCAACTGCGCATCCGCCATCCGGTGGAGCGGACTTCCGAACCCGCCACCCTCCGCCTTCAGGGCCGGGGACAGGTTGTCCCACTGCAGGCGCTGGTCCGTGAAACGCAGGTGGCCGGTGCCGGTGAACCGGTTGACGGCGCTTCGGACCGCCACCGCCTCGCCGTCGCGGACCGGCTCGGCGCCGAGGCTGGCGTCGACGTAGGTGCACACGCCGTCGGTCACCGGGACGTCGCGGCGCTCTTCGAAGGCGAGCGCGGCGAGCGCAAACGTCAGGGTGTAGGCGCCCGGCGGAAGATCGTCGAAGCGATACACCCCCTGGCCCGTCGTCGCCGCGGACCGCGACAACACCAGCGGCGGTCCGCTCAGCGTGACCGTGACGTCCGGCAGAGCGGCGTCGCCCGGACCGACGACCCGGCCGGCGATCGCTCCCCGTGACTGCTGCCGTGAGACCGGCGGCGCCGCGTCGGCATCCTCGCGCGCGGCGTCGGGCAAAGGGCCGCCGAACGCGGGGGCCGCCAGGAGTGACGCCGCCAGGGCGATCCGTGCGCGCCAGTCCATGAGATCGGGCTGCCGTCGTGGCACAGCCGAGCTCAGTATCGGCAGCCGATCGCACCGGTTCAAGCGGATTCCCGCCCGGTTTGCACACAACCTGCCACGCCCATCACGCTCCGGCTCGCGCCTCACGCTGCTGCGCAGGGCTGAAGCCCTGCGCTATCGGTGGTTCTCCGCCCGATCTTCAGATAGCGCAGGCCTTCAGGCCTGCGCCCACCGCTCCGATCGGCGTGATAGGCGTGACTCCGCCACAAGCCGCGAGCCGCGAGCCTTGACCTCAGACGTTGTATGCTTTCGGGATTCACCCGGCGCTCCGGGTGGCGGAGGAGACGATGTCGTCGACGCGTCGAGTGCAGCTGTGCCGGTGGGTCACCTTCGGTCTCGTCGTCGTGGGTTCGATGGCGGCGGCCATGTCGCGGCCGGCCGCGCGGCAGGCCGCGCCGGGGAACGGGCTCGCCAGGGAGCGCGCGCTGGCCGCCACGATCTCCGAGACCCGGATGGTCGAGACCGTGAGGCGGCTGGTCGGGTTCGGGCCGCGCATGTACGGCACGCCTTCCAACCACGAGTCGGCGGCCTGGCTGGCCCGGGCATTCCGCGAGGCCGGCCTCGACGTGACGATTCGGAAGGACGCCGCGCGCGACTGGTATCAACCGGTGAAATGGACGGTCCGCGTGACGCCGGTCGATGCCGGCGGCCCGGCCGTGACACTTTCGACGGCGTGGCCCGCGATCGGCGCCCCCGCGGCGGTTGGGGAGGGCGATCTCGCCGTCACCGCAGCGAGCGGCGCGGTGTGCCTCACCTCGAAGAACCCCACGCCCGAGGCGACGGCCGGGTGCGTGGCGGTGCTCTTCGACGGCCGGGCCACGCCCTCCGGATGGCCCGGCATCAGCCGCGCGCGCGGGGCCTGGACGATCCCGGTGTTCGGCCTGTCGCCTCGAGAGGCGACGCCGCTCCGCGAGAAGCTGACCGCCGGCGCCAGGCTCCGCGTGTCGTTCGCGCTCGAGGCCCTCCGCGGCCACGACCCGGCCGACACCGTCATCGCCACGCTTCCCGGCAAGGACAGGTCCCGATACATCCTCTTCTGCGCCCACGCCGACTCCGACTCGGGCGGCCCTGGCGCCGACGACAACGCGTCGGGCGTGGCCACGGTCCTCGAAATCGCGCGCGCCGCGGCCGACGCCGTGAAGAAGGGGCTGATGCCGCGCCCGGCGTGGGATCTGCGCTTCGCGGCCTGGGGCGGTGAGATGGCGTCGACGCGCGAATACCTGGCGTCGGTCGCCACGGACCCCTCGCACCTCGAGGCCGTCATCAACTTCGACCAGGCGGGATTCAGCGCGTCCAAGGACGCGCTCTATGTCGAGCCGGACGACATGCCCGTCAACTCGGCGCTCGTCGGCATCGTCCGCGCCGTGATGAAGGACCATCTCGGTTCGAGAGGCTTTCCGGCCCGCGCCGCCTCGGTCAAGTCACAGGGCGGCACCGACTCGTACGTCTTCCAGAATACGCGTGTGAAGGACGCCACGCTCTATCCCGCGGTCACCCTCTACACGTCCGCGTGGGACGAGGACCAGGCGGTGCCGATCACGCCGGGGTATCCGCCGCTCAACTGGTTCCCCGGGGAGAAGCCCGGGATGATCACCGTCAGCGGCGACCCCTTCTATCATTCCGCCGGCGACACGCCCGGCCATACGACCGACACCAAGCCATTCGACATGGGCTGGTGCGCGCGCGTGGCCCTGCTCAGCGCTCGCCGGTTGATGGGGCAGTGACGGCCCGTGCGCGGGCCTCCGGCCGGCGCCGGGCGTTGACTGGTCGGCGGCACTTCCCGGCCAGGCGTGAAGAGAACAGGTGAACGATTGAACTGGTAGGTTTCGAGCGGAGGGAGGTGGCGGGAGGCGTGAGCCTCCCGCCCTCGGCTAACGCGACTTGGTCACTTTTGCGGTCCGCCGGCAATCGGGGCACAGCATCGGCACGATGTCACGAACGACCGGGTGCGTGTCCTCGAGCGACTTCCAGCCCGACAGGATGAGCCGGTCGATCTCCTCGTGAACGACGAAGATCCCGCACTGAGCGCAACGACCTTTGACCATAGGCGCCTGCTTTCTCAATAATGGGCCCGGACACGGGCACCTTCTGTGTACTAGGACGCCACGAGGGGCGCGACGGTTTCACGATCCGGCTGGCAACGTTCCGAATGGGCGCGAATTTCGGAATTGTAACTCAAAACGGTCCGGTTTAAAAGCCTGCCGTTGCTGGAGGCCTCGAATGGATGAGTATCCCGGAGCCCCGGTGGCCGTCACTCACCGGTTCCAGGAGCCGCCCGAGCGCGTCTTCGACGCGTGGCTCGACCCGACCGTGGCGAGGCGCTGGCTGTTCGCCACGCCCGCGGGCCTCATCGTCGAGTGCGGGATCGAGCCCCGCGTTGGCGGCCGTTTCACGATCGTCGACCGGCGGGACGGGGAGGACGTGGCGCACACCGGCGAGTACGTCGAGATTGCCCGGCCGAACCGGCTCGTCTTTACCTTCGCCGTCCCCAAGTACTCGAGCGCGGTCTCGCGGGTCAGCGTCGGAATCTCTCCCGCCGCCGGCGGATGCCTGCTGACTCTCGCCAACGACGGCGTGCCGCCCGAGTACGTGGACGCGTCGCGGAAGGGGTGGGCCGACCTGATGGTCCGCCTGGAGACGGCGCTCGCGGTCTGACCGGCACGGGGGGGCGGCCGCCGCTGCGTCCCGACGAAACCGCCGGCAGCGCGCCCCCGACGTGATCCTTCGTTGCTGGTCTCAACCGACGACCGAGAAGATGTCCCGTCGGCCGGAATCGACCAACGCGGCGAACTTCTGGTAGGTCTCCTGCCAGCCCGGCAGCTTCATCACCGTACTGGCGTTCTTGTCAGCGTCCGCCAGGCTCTCGAATTCGAACTCGAGGACCAGCGTGTAGAACGGGCCTGTGACGTCGGTCATCAATCGTCCGGGCCTGCCGCCGGCGGCGGCCGCCCGGGCGACGTTCTCCTTCATGAACACGACGGCTTCCTTCATCCGGCCGAACTTCACCTGGAACGTGTTTCTCACGACAACCATGGGGCCCTCCTCGAGCGAATTGCGGACGCCGGCGCGCACGAGACCGGCCTGCCATGCGCCGGTGTCCGGAGGAACGGTGTTGGTGCGGGAAACCCTGATCGGATGGTAGCACGGCCGTGCTGATTGACGACCAGGTCGCCACGCGCGATCTCCGGAGCTTTCCCCGCATCCGCGGTCTTCGCGTCCTGCGCTGGTGACCGCCTCGACGGTTCCCGCTTGCGTCTCGCCGCGAATTCTGAAGAATGGGACCGACTCCAGCCGGTCCTCCAGAAAGGCCTGACATGAAACGACTCGCCAAGCTCCTCGTCCCCGCCCTCGTCGCGCTCAGCATCGGGCTCGCGGCCCAGACCAAGCCGCCCGCGACGTTTGCCGACTACGGAAAGTGGGAAACGCTCTCGCTGTGGGGCGGCCGCACGTTCTCCCCCGACGGGCGCTTTGCCGTCTACGCCATCAACCGTTCGAACAGGAACAACGACCTGGTTATCGCGACGCTCGCCGACGGGACCACCAAGGTCGTGCCGTTCGGCGTGCAGCCGGCTTTCTCGGCAGACTCGAAATGGGTGGCCTACGCCATCGGCCAGTCGGAGGCCGACCAGGAGAAGCTCCGGAGCGAGCAGAAGCCGGTCCAGAACAAGATGGGTCTCGTGAATCTCGCCACCGGCGAGACGACGACGGTCGACGCGATCGAGTCGTTCACGTTCAGTCCTGACGGCGCGTACCTCGCGATCCGGCCGTACGGGCCGGAGGGGGCAGGCGGCGGCGGGGGCTCGGCGTCGGGCGGCGGCGCGCGCGGCGGGGCTCGCGGCGGCGACGCGTCGGCTGGGGCCGAGGACAGGCCGGGAACGGCGCTCGTCGTCCGGGACCTGGCGAGCGGCCGTGAAACGGCCTTCGGCAACGTCTCCCAGTTCGCCTGGCAGGACACCGAGCGGGGGCACCTGCTGGCGGTGACGATCAGCGCCGCCGGCAAGACCGGCAACGGCCTGCAGTTGTTCGACCCGGCGACGGGCGTGCTGCGGGTGCTCGACTCGTCGCCGTCGATCTACTCGGGCCTCTCGTGGCGCCACGATGCCGCGGACCTCGCCGTCTTCCGCGCGAAGACCGACGAGAAGAAGGACGGCCCCATCTACACGGTCCTGGCGTGGACCGGCCTCGGCGCTTCGGAACGCCAGCGGGTCTACGACCCCCTGGCAGACAAGACGTTCCCGGCCGGCATGAGAACCGTCTCCTTCCGCCGCCTGTCGTGGTCCGACGATGGGCGGATGCTGCTTCTGGGCGTCGCGAAGTGGGATGAGAAGCTGGAGCCGGCCTCTCGCGGCGGCCGCGGCGGGGCTGGCGCCGCGGCTGGCGCCGCGGGCGACCAGCCGTCCACCGTCGAGATCTGGAACGCCAAAGACATCATCGTGATGCCGAAGCAGAAGATCGACGCGGCGTCGGACCGGCGCCGGAGCCTGCTCGCGGCGTGGAACCTGGACAGCGGCACGCTCGTCACGCTCGCCAAGGATCTCGCGAGCGAGCAGGTGACGCCGATCCGGAGGACGTCGGCCGGCTACGTCGCCGAGTGGTCGAAGTACGCGATGAACCGCACGATCGGCCGGCCGGCGGCGGACCTCTCGCTCGTCGATCTCGTGACGGGCGAACGCACGCCGCTCCGCGCGAACATCAACGACCGCTTCGTCCAGGCGGGACCCGCCGGCAAGTACCTGCTGTTCATCGAGGGCGACCAGTACTGGACGATCAACCTGGCGACGCGCGCGATCACGAACATCACCAGGGCCGTGCCGACCTCGTTCATCGACAAGGACTCCGACCAGACCAGCCCGCAGAAGCCGCCGTTCGGCGTCGCCGGGTGGACGAAGGACGACCGGGCGGTGCTGCTCAACGACAAGTACGACGTCTGGCTCGTGCCGAGCGACGGGTCCAGGGCCGAGCGGCTCACGAGCGGCGCCGCCGAGCAGGTTCGGCACCGCCTCGTCCGCCTGGATCCCGACGAAGAATCGGTCGATCTCGGCAAGCCCGTCTACCTGAGCCTGTTCGGCGAGTGGACGAAGAAGTCGGGCTACGCGCGCCGCGACCCGACCGGCACGGTGACGCGCCTGGTCTGGCTCGACCGGAGCGTGACGATGCTGTCGAAGGCGAAGGGCGCGGACGTGTACGGCTACCTGGCGCAGGACTACGACACCCCGGTGGACCTCTATGTCGGCGCGGCCGACCTGAAGAACCCGAAGCAGGTGACCCGGACCGACGCGTTCCAGTCCGACTACGCGTGGGGCCGCAGCGAGCTGCTCGACTACCGGACGCCGACCGGGCGCCGCCTGCAGGCCTCGCTGCACTACCCGGCCGGCTACGAGGCCGGCCGGAAGTACCCGATGATCGTCTACAACTACGAGCTGCTGTCCCAGAACGTCCACCGCTACGTGGCGCCGTCGGACCGCGAGTACTACAACATCAGCGTCTTCACCAGCCACGGCTACTTCGTCCTCCAGCCCGACATCGTCTTCACGCCGAGGAAGCCGGGGCCGTCGGTCATCGAGTGCGTGACGGCCGGCGTCAGCAAGGTGATCCAGATGGGCGTCGTCGATCCGAAGCGCATCGGCGTCGTCGGCCACTCGATGGGCGGCTACAACACGAGCATCCTGGCGACGCGCACGAGCGGGATCTTCGCCGCGGCGGTCGCCGGCGCCCCGATGACCGACCTGGTCAGCTACTACGGCGACCACCACTGGAGCTCGGGGATCGCCGAAACCGATCACATCGAGACGGGGCAGGAGCGGATGGTGGTGCCGGTCTACGAGGACCTCGCGGACTACATCGAGAGCTCGGCCGTATTCAACGCGCACAACATGACCGTGCCGCTGCTGCTCGAGGTGGGGGACTCGGACGGCACGGTCGCGTGGCACCAGGGCATCGAGCTCTACAACGTCGCCCGGCGCGCGCGGAAGAACGTCGTGATGCTCGCCTACATGGGAGAGGATCACGGCCTGCGGCAGAAGGCGAACCAGTCGGACTACCAGCGCCGCATCCTCGCCTGGTTCGGCCACTATCTGAAGGGCGAGCCGGCCGAGCGCTGGATCACCGACGGCCAGTCGTTCCTCGATCGGGAGGCCGAGATCAAGCGCGAGGCGGCGAAGAAGGGCGCGGCGAAGTGACGCGGGACTGACGTGCGTGTGGCACGCCGTGCTTCAGCCGGGACTTGAGGATCCGGCCTGCGGCGTGTCACACTCCCCCCTGGCGTGCGGGCCGGCCGGCGGCCCGGCGCCTTATCCCGAGGACCGCATCCATGAACACACAACTCACCGAACTGTTGGGCGACCGGGCGGCGTTCCTCCTCGACCACCGGTGCACGACCGTGTCGAAGGACCTGCTGCACCTGCCTGGCCCGGACTTCGTGGACCGGGTCGTGGCGCTCTCCGACCGGAACAACCGGGTGCTCGGCAACCTCCAGCGCCTGTTCTCGCACGGGCGGCTGGCCGGCACCGGCTACATGTCGATCCTGCCGGTGGACCAGGGGATCGAGCACTCCGGCGGCGCGAGCTTCGCGAAGAACCCGGTCTACTTCGACGGCGGGAACATCGTGAAGCTGGCGATCGAAGGCGGGTGCAACGCCGTCGCCTCCACGTTCGGGGTGCTCGGCAGCGTGTCGCGCCGCTACGCGCACAAGATCCCGTTCATCGTGAAGATCAACCACAACGAGCTGCTGACCTACCCGAACAAGTTCGACCAGATCATGTTCGGCGAGGTGCAGCAGGCGGCCGAGATGGGCGCGGCGGCGGTGGGCGCGACGATCTACTTCGGGTCCGAGGAGAGCGGCCGGCAGATCGTCGAGGTCGCCCAGGCCTTCGCGATGGCGCACGAGATGGGGCTGGCGACGGTGCTCTGGTGCTACCTGCGCAACTCGGCGTTCAAGAAGGACAAGGACTACAGCGTGAGCGCGGACCTCACGGGCCAGGCCAACCACCTGGGCGTGACGATCCAGGCCGACATCATCAAGCAGAAGGCGCCCGAGAACAACGGCGGCTACAAGGCGCTCAACACGGGCGGGGTGAGCTACGGCAAGTACGACGAGCGGATCTACACGCAGCTGACCACCGACCACCCGATCGACCTGGCGCGTTACCAGGTCGTCAACTGCTACATGGGCCGCGCGGGGCTCATCAACTCCGGCGGCGCGTCGGGCAAGAACGACTTCGGCGACGCGGCCTTCACCGCCGTCGTCAACAAGCGCGCCGGCGGCATGGGCCTCATCTCGGGCCGCAAGGCGTTCCAGCGCCCGATGGCGGACGGTGTGAAGCTGCTGAACATCATCCAGGACGTGTACCTGGATCCGTCGATCTCGGTGGCGTAGGCGGCGGGTCTGAAGGCCCGCCCTACACGTGGTCCTGTTGTAGGCCGGCCCGAAGCCCATATGAAGCATCCTCAGATGGGGGAGGGCCTCCACCGGCTTCTCTCCCGGCTGCGCGGCCTGCCGATCGAATACGACCTCGGCGCCTACCGGCGCGCGCTCGGCCGGGTCGAGGCGATTGGCGTCGCCGGGATGCCGGACTCCACCATCGCGGAAGAAGCCCGGCGGCTGCGCCGGCGGGCGCAGGATGGCGAGCCGCTCGACGACCTGCTGCCCGCCGCCTTCGCGCTCGCGCGCGAGGCGTGCGAGCGGCGTCTCGGCCTCCGGCCGTTCGACGTGCAGGTGATGGCGGCGGCCGCCCTTCACGAGGGCCGGCTGGCGCAGATGGCCACCGGCGAAGGCAAGACGCTGGTGGCCGTGCTCCCCGCCGCGCTCAACGCGCTGACCGGGCGGGGGGTGCACGTGTTGACGGCGAACGACTACCTGGCGCGCCGCGACGCCGCGTGGATGGGCCCCGTCTACGGGCAGCTCGGCCTGTCGGCCGCGGCGATTTCGCAGGGGATGGGCCGCGACGAGCGGCGCGCCGCCTACGCCGCCGACGTCACCTACGTGACGGCCAAGGAGGCCGGGTTCGACTTCCTCCGGGACCAGACGATGACCGACCCGGCCGACGTGGTGCAGCGGCCGTTCCAGTACGTCATCGTGGACGAAGCCGACTTCATCCTGATCGACGAAGCCAGGGTGCCCCTGGTCATTGCCGGCGCGGCGCCGTCACCACCCTTGCCCCACGAGGTCCTGGCAGCGGCCGTCCGGCAGCTCCGGGCCGGAGCCGACTTCCTCGTCGACGAGAACGCGCGAAACGTCGCCCTGACCGACGCCGGCTTCCGGCGCGCGCAGCAACTGCTGGGCTCGAAGCCGCTCCACCTGCCCGACCAGCAGACGCTGCTCGCGGGCATCCACGTGGCCCTCCACGCCCTGGTGCTCCTGCACCGGGACCGCGACTACATCGTCCGCCGGGGCCGGATCGAACTGGTGGACGAGTTCACCGGCCGCGTGGCCGACAACCGGCGATGGCCTCACGGCATCCAGCCGGCGATCGAGGCGAAGGAAGGGCTGGAGGTGCAGCCGGAAGGAAAGGTCCTCGGGTCGATTCCCGTCCAGCACTTCGTGCGGCTCTGGCCGAAGATCTCGGGCATGACGGCGACGGCCGAGCCGTCGGCCGTCGAACTGCAGGAGTTCTACGGGCTGACGACCGTGGTGTTCCCGACCCACCGGCCCTGCATCCGCGTGGACGAGCCCGACGTGGTCTTCACGCACCGCGCGGCGAAGACGGCCGCGCTCATCGAGGAGATCGCCCGGGTGCAGCGCGCGGGACGCCCCGTCCTGGTCGGGACGTCGAGCGTGGCCGAGTCCGAGGGACTGGCGGCGGCGCTCCGGGAGCGCCGCGTGAAGTGCCGGGTGCTCAACGCGCGGCACGACGCGCGCGAGGCCCTGATCGTGTCGCGTGCTGGCATCCCGGGCGCCGTGACGATCTCGACGAACATGGCCGGCCGGGGCACCGACATCGTGCTGGGCGGGGGCGACCCGGCGGCGCGCGAACGAGTGTCGGCGCTCGGCGGGCTGTACGTGATTGGCACGAACCGCCACGAAAGCCGGCGCGTCGACGACCAGCTGCGCGGCCGCGCGGGCCGGCAGGGCGACCCCGGGAGCTCGCGGTTCTTCGTGAGCCTCGAAGACGATCTCGTCACCCGCTACGGCGTGCTGGACCTGGTGCCCGCCGGTCATCGGCCGTCGAGGCAGGAAGGCCCGGTCCAGGATCCGGCCGTCAGGCAGGCGCTCAACCGCGCCCAGCGGGTCATCGAAGGCGCGAACTTCGACATCCGGCGGACGCTGTGGCGGTACTCGTCGATGGTCGAGCAGCAGCGGCAGATGTTGTGCGAGCAGCGCGACGCCCTGTTGAAAGACGACGAGCCGACGTCGATCTGCGCCGAGGACGCGCCCGAGCACCACGCGGCGCTCGTTCGCGGGGTCGGCGCCGAGCACCTTCGCCAGACCGAGAGGCGCCTGGCGCTAATCCTGCTCGACCGGCGGTGGAGCGACCACCTCGCGCTCATCGACGACATCCGCGAGGGGATCCACCTTCAGCGTTACGGGGGTCGCCTGCCGCTCACCGAGTTCCAGCGCCAGATCATCGACGCTTACGCGGCAATGATGGAGGGGCTGCGCGACGAGCTGGCGGCCACCTTTCTCCTCCTGCGGGCCGAGGACGGCCGCATCGACCTCGACCGGGCCGGCATTCGCGGCCCGACCTCCACCTGGACTTACCTGGTCAACGACAACCCGCTGCCGTCGTTCACCCTCCAGCTGATCGCCAGCGGTAACGCCGCAGTCGCGTTCGCAACGGCCGCGCTGGCGGTGGCGTACCTCCCGTTGACCGCCGTCGCGCTGGCGACGATGTTCGTCCGGCGTCACCTGGCGCGGTTGCGCCGCTGACAGATCTCCCGGACGTCAGCAGTCGGAGCAGGGCTCCAGCCCTGCTGTCCCAGCCATGAAATTGTCACGGTTTTGCCACGGCTCGGTCACGACGCTAGTAGTCCTATTTGCAGGGTGAGCGAGAAATGCTCCGAACTGACGAGGTGAGATATGCGTAGATTCCAGCTTGCAGCGGTCGTGGCGTTCGGTGCGGTTCTATTTGCCGGTGCCCAACTGGCTCGCGCGCAGAGCCTGGATGCGGTACAGACCACCGTGGCGTTCCCCTTCATGGTGGGGAGGGTGTTGCTGCCCGCCGGCACTTACGAGGTCGTCCCGAACGACATGGAGCCCGGCGTCCTCGAGCTCAGAAGTGTTCGCGGGGGGATGTCGGCCTTCGCGACGGTGATGGCCGCCGACACGACCTCGCGCAGGGGCGACCTGCAGTTCCAGTTCGTGAACGTCGGTGGCCGCTACTACCTGACCAAGATCGATGACGGCACCGGCGACGTGACCGACGTGTCGGTGCCGGAGCCCGTGCTGCGCGCCATCCACGAGGTGGAAGCCGCATCGAAGATCCAGAAGTAGCCCGCGGTCCCCGGCCGGGCGGGCTGGCGCGCGCGCGCCGGCCGCCCGCCGCGGCCCGGGCGGCCCGTCAGCGGGCCGTGCCCGACGCCGACCTGATGAACGACGACACGTCCTGCTTGAGCGCCTTGTGGGCCGAGGGCCGGATGTACATCATGTGGCCCCCCTCGTAGTACCCGAACGACACGCGGTCGGTGATCTGGCGCTCGTAGGCCAGGTGGGAGAAGTTGAACTCCGCGCCGCCGACGTAGGTGGCCATGTCGTAGTAGCCGCACACCACGAACACCTTCAGGAACGGGTTCTTCGCCATCGACTGCCGCAGCGCGTCGGTCTTGTCCATGTAGCCGTTCTGCACGTAGGTCCACGGCCGGACGTTCCCTGACGAGGGGTAGTGCAGGTCGGACTCCCACTTGAGATCGGTCTTCACGTAGTCCTCGAACATCGCCGTGTAGGCGCCCTGGAGCGCCGTGTTCGACGGGTCGAACTCCTGCCGCTCGCCGGCGGCATCCGCGTCAACGGCCGTGTAGCGGCCGTCGAGGCGCCCGACCACCAGACGCCGGTCCCGCAGCAGCTCCTTGCGGAAGCGGCCCGAGTCGACGCGCAGGTTGGCGTTCGAAATGAACGTCGGCGAGAGGCCCGAGTAGCGCGCGACCTTGTCCGCCATCGCCCGCCGCTCGGCGTCGGTCAGCGCGTTGCCGCGCGTCAGCGCCGCCATGTACTCCCCGAACGCAAACGCCCGCGCCTCGGCCACCACCTGCTTGAGCGGCTTCTGCTGCAGGTCCGCCGGCAGCTTCTTGTGATACCAGGCCGTGGCGGCGAACGTCTCGATCTGCACCGCATAAGCGATGTCGTTGTCGGGCGCCGGGGAGAGCGTCTGGTAGGTGAGGAGCGAGGACACCAGGACGATGCCGTTGAGCTCGATCCCGTGGCGCGACTGCAACTCCTGCGAGAGGCCGGCCGACCGGATCGTCCCGTAGCTCTCGCCGATGAGGAACTTCGGCGACGGCCACCGGTTGCACGCGCTCAGGTACCCCGAGATGAACTCGCCGAACGCCCGGAGATCCCCCTCCTGGTCGTGGAACTGCTGGTTGTTCACCCCGGCGACCACGCGGCTGTATCCGGTGTCGATGGCGTCGACGAAGACGAGATCGGTCACGTCGAGCAGCGTGTCCTCGTTGTCCACCAGCTGGTAGGGCGGCGCCGGCTGGAACCCGTCTTCCCCCATCTGGACGTGGCGCGGCGCGAACGACCCCATGTGCAGCCAGACCGAGGCCGACCCGGGCCCGCCGTTGTAGAGGAACGCGATCGGGCGCGTCCTTCGATCCTCGCCATCCTTGGTGTAGGCGACGTAGAACATCTGCGCCGCCACCTTCCCGTCGTCGAGGCGGATGGGGAGCGTGCCGGCCGTGGCCGTGTACTTGATGTCCCGGCCGTCGAGCCGGATGACGTGCGAGGTCTGCGACGGAGGCGCGGCCTTTTCGGGCGCCACCTCGTGGCGGGCCTGGCCGCCGGCCTCGGCCGCCGGCATCGGCGGCTGGGTCTGCTGGGCGGGCCGGGCCTGGGCGTGCGCCGACCCGGCCGACAGGGCGGCGATGCAGATGACCGACGCCGCAATGGTGCGTATGGACATGCTGGGTCTCCTCGTCGTCAGCGACGCTGTCGGCGCCGCGTCATGGTTCGATGACGGCGGCGCGTATGGAGTCGAGCTGCGGGAAGTGGCGGTCGAGGTACACGTTGCCTGCGTCGAACAGCGGGTCCTGCTTGCCCGCCCGGATGCCGCCGCCCGACGCCGCGCCGTAGTCCGAGTAGAGGGCGTCGGCGACGCCCATTCCCTCGACCACCCGGCCGAACGGCACGAACGGCTCCTGGTCGTGCGTGGCCGAGTTGTCGCGCAGGTTGATGAACACCTGCGTCGTGCGTCCGTTGGGGACGGCGAAGGCGAACGCGACGGTGCCGCGGACGTTCGACTGGCCGGAGGGATCGTCCGGGAAAGTCTGGCCCCGCCACAGCTTCGCCACGCGCGGCTCGGCGTGGATGCCGAACTGCGCCCACTGGCCCTTTATCACGCGAAAGAACTTCGCCTGGTCGTAGTAGCCGTGCCGGACGAGGTTGAAGAAGCGGTCGGCGCCGCGCGGCGCCCACGTGTGGATCACCTCGATGCGGATCGGCCCCTTGCTCGTGTCGAGGCGCACGACGAACCGGTCCGGGGCGCGCCGGTTCATCTCGGGCGCGTCGGGGTGCAGCAGCGCCTCGTCCACTTCCTGTTCCGTCCCCGTGATCGGCGCGAGCCCCGCCGCCTTCAGCGTCGCATTGAGCGCCGGCAGGTCGACGGCCTTCAGCGCATGCCACTTCGCCATGACGCGGGCCGCGGCCGCCTGCGCCGACGTGACGGCGGTCAGCGTGGCGCTGGTCGGCGCCACGTCGGCGGCCTGCATCGAGTTCATCTGGCCGGCGAGCTGCGTGGCGACGGCCCAGAGCGTGTCCGGGGGACCCGCCGGCGCCGCCGCCCCGCCTCGCGGCCCACCGCCTCCGCCGCCGCGCGCGCCGCCGGCTGCCGGCCGCTGCCCTTCGAGCGCGGCCGCCTTCTTCTCGAACGCCGCCAGCGCCGAGGCTGCCGGCCCCGTCGCCTTCGCCGCCGCCGCCTTCGCCTGCGCGCGCATCGCCGCGAGCGTCGTCGCGGCCTGCTGCGCGTCGGACGCGCCGAAGTACATCGCACGGCTCAGCGAGTAGACCTGCTGCATCGCCGGCGCCGGCGTCTTGACGCGCGGATCCTGCCTGACCGTGATCGGCTGCGTGTAGCTCTTGCCGTTCACGCTGAGCTTCACGGTATACGTGCCGGGCGCGACCCACGGCGTCGTCGGTGTCGGGCCGGTGTCGTGAGGAATCGCCGCGATCGACAGGCCGCCGCGCCCGCCGCCGCCTCCGCCGGCCGGCAGCGGCTGATAGTGCACATCCCACATGAACCGATGCATCCCGGGCGCGGCCGACAGCGACTGCGGCGGACGGTACCAGTAGATCGGCACCGGCGCGTCGGCCGGCGCCGGGATCGGCGTCACCGGGTCGGTGCTCGAGTAGCGCCGCACGAGCCTCCCGCCCTGCTCCAGGATCTCGAGCGTGACCGGTCCGTTCGCCGCCGACTTCAGGTAGTAGTCGATGATCGCGCCGTCGGGCGGGTTCTTGCCCGTCGGCTCTTCCTTGGGCCACGGCATGTCGGTGCTCATGTCCCACCGGACCCGCCACGCCGTCGTCGGCTTGAAGAGGAAGGCATCGCCGGCCGCCGCCGCCGCGCCCGCCTGCCGCAGCGGCGTGACGTCGTCGAGGATCCAGAACCCGCGGCCGTGCGTGGCCACCACCAGGTCGTCGTCTTTCACGATCAGGTCGCGGATGGACGAGGCCGGCAGGTTCAGGCGCAGCGACTGCCAGTTGGCCCCGTCGTCGAACGAGACGTAGACCGACCGCTCCGTTCCCGCGTAGAGCAGGCCCTCGCGACCGGGGTCTTCCCGGACGACGTTCACCGTCTCGCCATTGGGGATCCCGTTCACGATCTCGGCCCACGTCCTGCCGCCATCGTGGGTCTTGAAGATATGGGGGCGCATGTCGTCGAGGCGGATGGTGTTGACGGCCGCATACGCGGTGAGCGGACTGAACCGGCCGGCGTCGATGATCGAGACCTTGGCCCAGGCGGGGAGGCCTGGCGGGGTCACGTCCTTCCAGGTCTTTCCCGCGTCGGCCGTCACCTGGACGAGCCCGTCGTCGGTGCCGACCCAGATCTGCAGCATGTCCTGGCGCGACGGCGCCACGGTGTAGATCACGCCGCGCTGCTGCGGGCTGGCCGACGGGTCGCTCGCGTACTTGCCGACGCTCGCCGGGATCTCCCACGTCTTGCGCGTCAGGTCGCCGCTCACCTGCGTCCAGTGACCGCCGCCGTCGCTGGTCTTCCACAGCACGTTGTTGGCGAAGAAGAGCGTACGCTTGTCCACGTCGGAGAAGACCACCGGCATCGTGCGCACCGAGCGGAACGTGCCCTGGCCCCCGCGGCCCGCCGTCGGGCCGACCGTCGACGTCTGGCCCGTGCGGCGGTCGAACCGCGTCACGCTGCGCCCGCCGTAGACGACGTCGGGGTCGAGCGGGTCGGGCGCGACGTAGCCGTACTCGTCCACGCCCACCGGCAGCCAGTCGCGATCGGAGATGGCGCCGTAGTTGCCGCGGCTCGAGATGCACACCGAGCCGCTCTCCTGCTGCCCGCTGCACACGCGGTAGGGAAATGCGTTGTCGGCCGCGACGTGGTAGAGCGCCGCCGTCGGCTGGTTGTACCAGGAGCTCCACGTCTGCCCGCCATTGAGGGTGACGACGGCGCCCTGGTCGACGGTGAGCAGCATGATGTCGGGGTTGTCCGGGTTGATCCAGCCGTTCTGGTAGTCCTCGCCGCCCGGCGCCCCCTTGAACGGCGCCCAGGTCTTTCCGCCGTCGGTCGAGACCCACGACACGGTGCTGGCGATGACGATTCGATCCGGGTTCTTCGGGTCGGGCAGCGGCATCGGCAGGTCGCCGCCGCCGATCCGGCCGGCCGGCCGCGAGTCGGTCGTGATGCGCGCCCAGGACTCGCCCGCATCGTCGCTGCGGAAGATGCCGGTGCTGCCCCGGTTCGCGCTGGCGCCGGGCTGCGCCGCGAACGCGACCGTGGCGTAGAGCCGCTTCGTGTTCGACGCCGAGATCGCCAGGTTCGCCTGCACGACCGCCGGCAGCCCCTTGGTCAGCTGCGTCCAGGTCGTGCCGCCGTCGGTCGACTTGAAGATGCCGCCGCCGGTGCCGGCCCAGTTGGCGTTCTCCCACGGCCCCTGCCGCTCCTCCCACAGCGTCGCGTAGACGACGTCGGGGTTGGCGGGGTCGATGTCGACGTCATTGCCGCCGACGTTTTCGTCCTTGTACAGGACCTTCTGGAACGAGCGGCCCCCGTCGGTCGAGCGGAAGATGCCGCGCTCGGCGTTCGGGCCGTAGGGGTGGCCGAGGGCGGCGACGAAGACGCGATTCGCGTCGCGCGGATCGACGTCGATCCGCGGGATCTGCTGCGCGTCGCGCAATCCGAGGTGCGTCCAGGTCCGGCCGGCGTCGGTGGACTTGTAGAGGCCGTCGCCGGTGGACAAGTCGGGCCGGTGCAGCCCCTCGCCGCTGCCCGCGTAGACGACGTCCGGGTCCGACGGGGCGACGGCGAGCGATCCGATCGAGCCGCTCGGCTGGTCGTCGAAAGTCGGCACCCACGTGCGCCCGGCGTCGGTGGTCTTCCAGACGCCGCCGTTCACGGCGGCCATGTAGAACGTGTTCGGCTGGCCGCGGTGGCCGGCGGCGGCGACCGTTCGGCTCGCGCGGTGCGGCCCGATCTCGCGCCACTTCATCGCGGAGAAGAGCGAACTGCTGACGGGTGACACGTTCTGGGCGGGCAGGGCGGCGACAAGACCGCCAAGCACGAGCCCGGTGACGACGGTGAAGCGGCGGATCGACATGAGCAAGTCTCCTGGGAACGAGGAGTATACCCCCTCGCCCGTCTTGAGAGCCGCGGGGCCGATGGGCTGGCGGGCGTGGAGCACTCGCCGGGGCTTCAGGCGCGGCCGGGCCTGTCGGGACGCGGCCGGCGCCGGCCGGCGCGGATCGCTTTGAGCAGATCTCGGGGCGGGCCGCTCTTGCTCACGAAGGCGGCGGCGCCGGACTGGCGCGTCAGCGCGGCGAGTTCGCCCTCTTCGTGCACCGAGAGGCTGACCACCCGGATGCCCGGAAACTCCGAGACGATCATCCGCGTCGCCTCGGAGCCGCTGACGTTCGGCATGTTCTCGTCCATGAGCACGACATCGGGCTCGAGCTGGCGGGCGAGGGCAATCGCCTCCTGGCCGTCCCCGGCCTCGCCAACGACCTGGATGTCCGGCTGCTCCTCGAGCAGTCTCATGAACCCGCGCCGCACGATCACGTGGTCGTCCGCCACGAGCACACGAATCTTGCGTGCGGAGTCCGCCGCGAGCTCCGGAGCCGGAGGAGCCGGGTGGCCCGACGGAACGGGCGCCGAACCTGCCGCCACCGCCGCCGGCCCGACCGCTGCCGATCCCCGGTGCGCCGGCGCCACGATCGTGAATCGGCATCCCCGGCCGGGCGACGCCTCGACGGACATGCGGCCGTCGAGGTACTCGAGCCGTTCCCGGATGCTGAACAGGCCGAAGCCGCCTTCCGAAGAGGCCCGCTCGCCGAAGTGGGCCGGATCGAACCCGACGCCGGCGTCCGCAACCATCACCTCGACCTCATCGCCGTCCAGCGGCCGCACCCGCACCTGCGCCCGGTTCACCCGCGCGTGCTTCGCGACGTTGAGGAGCAGTTCGCGGACGGCCTCGAACAGGAAGACGCGGATCTGGTCGGCCGCGGGATCGGCGTGTGCGTCGGCCTCCACCTCCACGTCGAGGTCGTGCTTCTCCTTCATGCGCCGGCCAAGCCACTGCAGGCCTGCCGCCAGGCCCCTCTGGTGGAGGACGGGCGGGATCAGGTCGGCGCAGAGTGACCGCGAGGCGCGTATGGCTTCGTCCAGCGTGTCGGCGACCCGGTCGGCCAACTGGCGCGTGCGATCGTCCTCGGCCCCCGTCCGGATGGCGGTGGTGGTGTAATTGGCGCTCACGAGAAGCTGCTGGAGGTGGTCGTGAAGGACGCTCGCCAGGCGCCGTCGTTCCTTCTGCTCGGCCTGGACCAGCTCGGCCGCGAGCGCGCGCAGCTGCCCGGCGCGCTTCTCGGCGGTCTTGCGCGCCCGGTCGCACTCGATCTGAGTCCGAAGGACGCCCAGACCGAAGGCGAGATCTCCAGCCAGCTCGGTCAGCAGCACCGTTTGTGCCTCGTCGAACGCGTCGACGCCCCCCGCGTAAATCGTGAGCGCTCCGAAGGCCCGGCCCTCCGAGAACAGCGGCAGGGCGATGCTCGACCTGAAGCCGCGCTTCAGGGCCTCCTCACGCCAGGGTCTCAGGCGAGGATCGTTCGAGATGTCACGGCTGCGCTCGATGGCGCCTCGCTGGATGCAGGTGCCCGTCGGCCCCCGGCCCTGATCGGTGTCTCCCCACGAGATCCGGATGTTGTCCAGGTAGCCGTCGTCGAAGCCGGCGACCGCCACGGGCCGGACGGTCTTTTCCTCGTCGTGTTCCGCGTAGCCGACCCAGGCCATGCGGTAGCCGCCCACCTCCACGATGATGCGGCAGACCTGCCGCACCAGCTCCCCCTCATCCGTCGCGCGCAGGAGCGTCTCGTTGCACTCCCAGATCATGCGCAGCGTCGTGTTGGCGCTGCGCAGCTCCTCGGTGCGCTCGCGGACCTTCTGATCCAGGTGCGAGTAGGCCGCCTTCAGTTGCTCCTGCGCCTGCTTGCGGTCCGTGATGTCGCGGGAGACGCCGACGATCCCCACGATGTGGCCCTGCGCGTCGCGCCGGGGAGCCTTGATGGAGAGAAACGTCCGTCTTCCATCGGGCGTGTCGACGACCTCCTCGAATTCCGCGGGCACCCCGCACTCCAGGATCCGGCGGTCGTTCTCGAGAATGGCGTGGCCGACCGCCGGGTCCTCGTACAGCTCCAGGTCCGTGCGGCCCAGGGCCTCCTGGGCGCTCTTGCCGACGATCCGGAGGACCGCCGGGTTCGCCATGAGCCAGCGGCTCTGCAGGTCCTTCACGTAAATGGCATCGGGGCTGTTGTCGGTGACCGCGCGGAGGAGGGCCTCGCTCTCGCGCAGGGCGTCTTCGGCGCGCCTGGTCCCGGCGCGGTGCTCGGCCTCCAGCAAGGCCCGCCGGGCCACCGGCCCGAGCCGGAACAGCCGGTTCTTGAGCACGTAGTCGGTGGCGCCGGACTTCAGCGCGTCGATCGCGGTTTCCTCGCCGATGACGCCGGACACGATCACGACCGGGACGTCGGGGAACCGCTCTCTGGCTGCCGAGAGCGCCGTCAGGCCGTCGAACCCCGGGAGTGAATAGTCGGCGAGCACCAGGTCCGGGACGAATTCCTCCAGGGCCTGCAGGTACGCACTCCGGTCGGCGGCCACGCGGACGACGGGCTCGAGTCCGGCCTTGCGCAGCTCGCGGCGCTCCAGCTCGGCGTCCGAGGCGTTGTCCTCGAGAATCAGGATGCGAGACGGTCGGTCCATTGTCGCTCGATGCGTCTGCCGCGCGATGGCTACCGGACCGGCGGCACGTTCACCATCAGCCAATACATGCCGAGCTCCGCGACGACCTTCGCGAACTCGTCGAACTTGATCGGCTTGGTCACGAAACTGTTGACGCCCAGCGCGTAAGCGGTGGCGACGTCGCGTTCCTGGTTCGAGGAGGTCAGGACGACCACCGGGATTTCCCTGGTGCGTTCGTCCGACTTCAGCCGGCGCAGGACCTCGAGGCCGTCCACCTTGGGCAGCTTGATGTCGAGCAGCACGACCCTCGGGGCAAGAGGACCGCCTTGCGGGTTCGGCTCGCGCTGGGCGAACAGGAATTCCAACGCTTCCGCGCCGTCCTTGAGCAGCACGATCTTGTTCGCGAGGTGGTGCTTCTTCAGGGAGCGGGTGATCAGCTCCGCGTCGTTCGGATTGTCCTCGACCAGGACGATTTCAACTTCGATCTCGGCCACCGGGACCCCCTTCTTTTCGAGACGCGGGCCGTCGAACCCGCCCGACCATTCCCCTCACGTGCTCTCCCGCGGGGGCAGGGCAAAGTAGAACACGGCCCCCTGGCCCACGGCGCCTTCCGCCCACGCCCTCCCGCCGTGTCGCGAGAGGATCCGCTGCACGAGCGCGAGACCGACGCCGTTACCCTCGAATTCTGCGGCCGGGTGGAGCCTCTGGAAGACCCCGAACAGCTTGCCGACGTACGTCATGTCGAAGCCGACGCCGTTGTCCCTGATGTAGTAGGCGCCTTCTTCCAGCTCCGGCCGGTATCCGAAGTCGATCTCGGCCTGTTCCCTGGTCCTCGTGAACTTGATGGCGTTCGACAGCAGGTTCGCCAGGACCTGGCGCACCAGCGAGGGATCCCCTCGAGCCGCGGGAACGTGGCCGATCTCGAAGACGATCCGGCGTTCCGGCTCGAGCGCCCGCAGTTCGTCGAACACCGTCGCGGCCAGCGCCCCCATCTCGATGCGCGCGTCGCTCATCGGCACGCGGCTCAGACGGGAGAAGTTCAGCAGGTCGTCGATGAGCTGGCCCATCTGGTGGGCGTTGCTCTGGATCAGCCCGAGATAGCGCTTCCCCTCGGCGTCCAGGCGCGGCCCGTAGTCCTCGACCACCGCCTCGGTGAACCCGCTGATGGCGCGCAGCGGCGCCCGCAGGTCGTGAGAGACGGAGTAGGTGAAGGCCTCGAGCTCCTTGTTCACCGTCTCCAAGCGCGCCTTGGCCTGCTCGGCCTCGGCCCGCTCGGCTTCGACGTCCTCGAGCATGTTCATCAGCGCGCTCTGCGTGTCGGCCAGCGCGCGCTGTTCCTCGTCGAAGTCCTCGAGCACGTTCAGCGTCGCCCGCTGGTTCTCCTCGAGCTCCCGGAGACGCTGCGCCAGTTCTGCCGATTCGGGGGACGGGACCCCGGTGTCGTCCATGGCCACCCTCTACTGTCCGTTCCCGCCCAGGCGCCTCTTGAGTTCCTCGTTCTCGCGCCGAAGGTCCTCGATCTCCTTCTTGAGCTGGACCATTTTCAGCTCGCGGCCCACCGTCAGCCGCTGGAACTTCTCGAGGTCGGCCAGGCGCTCCAGCTCCCGCTGGCGCTGCTCGGCGAGCTCCGTTTCGGCCTTCTTCCGCGCCGTCACGTCGCGGGCCGCCGCGAACACGCCCACCACGCCGCCGCGGGCGTCCTTGTAGACGCTCGCGTTGTAGAGGACGTCCGACAGCCGGCCGTCCCGGTGGCGGATGGTGAGAGGGTAATCGGTGACGAAGCCCCTGGCGAACACCTGCTGGTAACCGATCCGGGCCTTCTCGGGCTCGGTGAAGTAGTTCGAGAAGTCGGTGCCGACCAGCTGCTCCCGCGGCACGCCGGTGACCTTGACGGTTGCTTCGTTGACGTCGGTGATCGTGCCCGCGGCGCTGATCGTCACCAGCGGGTCCAGGGACGCTTCGAGAAGGCTCCGGGCGTACTGCGAGGCGGCCGCGAGTTTCTCTTCCGCCTGTTTTCGCACCTCGACCGCCGCCACCGTCTCGCCCTGTCGATTCCGCGGCTTCGCAGGCATATCCCCTCACCTTTGGGGTGGTTCTGAACGTCCGAGGGCATTCGCTCGCCCTGGCGTGGCGCCGATTCTACTCCCATCGAGCGTCATTCGGGCAAGTTCGCGTCTCGCGGGGATCGGGGATCAGCCGTCAGCCCCTGAATGTTGACACTGTCAACTTGCCAGTGTAAAGTTATCTCCATGACGCCCTACCACCACGGCGACCTGCGCCGCGCGCTCGTCGACGAGGCGCTCCGCCAGATCGGGGCCCGCGGCATCGGCGGCTGGTCGCTCCGTGAAGTCGCCGCCGCCCTCGGCGTGTCGCACGCCGCGCCTTACCACCACTTCCGGGGCCGCGACGACCTGGTGGCCGCGGTGGCGGACCAGGGGCTCGGACGGCTGGACGCGCTGATGGCCGAGGGCCAGCGCCGGGCCGGCGCCGACCCGCTCGACCGGCTGCTGGCGATCGGAATGGCCTACGTGCAGTTTGCCGTGGAGCGGCCTGACTACTTCGCGGCCATCGAGGCCGCGTCCGCGCCGCGGGCCACGAGCCGCGCCCGTCGTCGCCCTCCGCCGGCCCCGGGGCCGACCTGGATGCGCCTGACCGAAGCGGTGGCCGCCTGCCAGCGCGCCGGGCGTCTGCCGGGGGGCGACCCGGTCATCGTGGCCGTCAGCCTCTGGTCTCTCGTGCACGGCCTGGCCGAGCTGTGGAAGTCCGGGCCTCTCAAACAATTGCCGCAGGCCGCCGGCGGAGTCGTGCCGCTGGCCGAGCTCGTGCTTCGGGCCGCCGTGAGCCAGCGTGAAGGGGTGACCGGCCGTCAGCCGATCGCAAGGAAGAAGGTCCGTTCATGAACGCTCTGGTCCTCGACGCCTCTCCGACCCCGGACCATCCCGCCGCCCGCGCGGCCGGTGCGCTCGAAGACGCCTTTCGTGACCGCGGCGCTGCGGTCACCCGTGTCCGCCTCGCGGACCTCGACCTCGCCCCCTGCAACGGCTGTTTCGGATGCTGGACGACGCGCCCGGGGGAGTGCCTGATCGAAGACGACGCCCGCGGCCTTGCGGCGAAGGTCATCGCGGCCGATGCCGTGGCCGTCGCGGGGCCCGTGGCGTTCGGCGCGTGGGGCTCGGCCGCCAAGATCGCGCTCGACCGGCTGATCTGCCTGATCCTCCCGCACTTCACGACCGTCAACGGTGAGGTGCACCACGAGCGGCGGTATGCGCGGTACCCTCGCTGGATCGGGCTCGGCACGCTCCCGGAGGCGAATCCTGGAGTCGAGGCGATCTTCCGCCGGGTGATCGTTCGGAACGCGATCAACCTTCACAACCCGGCCCACGCGGTCGGCGTCCTCGTGGGGGAGGCTGACGCCGGCCCGCTGGCTGCGGAACTCGTGGCGGCTGTCGAGGTGACCGCATGAACACCCTGCTGCTCATCGGCAGTCCGAAACCGGGGGCGAGCGCGTCGCGCTCGTTCGGCGAGGCGATGCTCGCGAGGCTTGCTGCGCGCGGCGCCGAGACGCGAACGGCCCGCGTCACGCCGACGTTCCGTTCGCCGGAAGCGATGGACCGCCTGATGACGGAGATCGATTGGGCCGACCTGGTGCTGCTGTCGTCCCCGGTCTTCGTGGATACCCTGCCGGCGCCGGTGATTCGCCTGTTCGAGACGTGGCACGCGCGCACGCTCTCGGCCGAGGCGCCGGCTGGTCCCCGGGCGAGGCTCGCCCTGCTCGTCCAGTCCGGGTTCCCGGAATCGACGCACTGCGACCCGGCGATCGACGTTTGCGAGGAGTTTTGCCGCGAGAGCGGCGCCGAATGGGCTGGCGCGCTGGCGTTCGGCTGCGGCGGCGCGCTCTCGGGACGAACGCCCGAGCGGTCGCCTCTGGCCAAGGTCGTGCCCGCGCTCGACCGGGCGGCCGACGCGCTGGCCGCCGGCCGGGCGATCCCCGAAGAGGCCAGGCGAGCGGTCGGGCGGCAGTTCGCGCCCACCTGGGCCTACACGCTGTTCGGCGGACTGAGCTGGTGGTGGATCGCGCGGAAGCGGGGCAACCGCGAGCCGCTGCGCCTCAGGCGCTACCCGCAGTGAACAGCGGGCGGCGGGCAGCGTGCATCGTGACACCGCCCGAAGCCCTGAGCCTTGAGCCCTGAGCCTCCGAGCTTGAGTCCTGAGCCGTGAGCCCTGAGCCCTCAGTTCCGGCGGTGACGTTGCCTGTGGCTGGCCGGCGACAGGTCGATCGACAGCGCGACCACGATCCCCACGATCGGCCAGAACGTCCACTGGCCGTCGAACCAGTGCTGCACGGCCGTGTACCATAGCAGCGTCGTCGGCAGGAAGAAGAACCCGAGCACGGGCCACAGGGCGATGCTGAACATCCCCCGGAACCACGACGTGAACAGCCACAACAGCACGACGATCACTCGCGGCGCGGCCAACGCGGCCACGACGAACAGGCATGGCATGCGCACACCCTCCTGCCGGACCGAACCGGCAGCTGAGATGGGTGTCCATTATGCCGCGGGATCACCGCGGGGCGAGCGAAAATGGCGGGCGTTCCCCCTCAGCCCGGCGTGATGCGGCCGAGAGCCGGAAGCCGGTAGCCTGGAGCCCGAAGCCCGAAGCCTGGAGCCTGTGGCCTGGAGTCCGCAGCCGGAAGCCGACCGCGGGCGGCGCGCGACGGCAACGATATAATGCGGGTTGCCTGTAACGCCGCCCTTGTGAGGAGTCTCCGTGCAGTATCGTTCGCTTCCCAGGTTTCCTGACGCATCCATCCCCCTTCTCGGTTTCGGGTGCATGCGGCTGCCGACGATCGACCGCGATTCCGCCCGCATCGACGAGGAACGGGCCGCCTCGCTCATCCGCTCCGCCATCTCGCGCGGCGTCACGTATCTCGACACCGCCTATCCGTATCACGGCGGCCACAGCGAGCCGTTTGTCGGCCGGCTGCTCCGCGGCGGGCTCCGAGAGAAGGTGCAGCTCGCCACCAAGCTGCCGACGTGGCTCGTCAAGACCGAGGCCGACTTCGAGCGCCTGCTCGACGAACAGCTGACGCGCCTCGAAACCGGCTGGATCGACTATTACATGTTCCACGGCCTTGGCGCGGAGCGCTGGGAGCTCGTCCGGCGGCTGCGCGGCCTCGAGGCCTTCGAACGGGCCCGCGCGGACGGGCGCATCCGGCGCATCGGCTTCTCGTTTCACGGGTCGCCCGACGCGTTCTCGACCATCGTCGACGCCTACGACTGGGATTTCTGCCAGATTCAGTACAACTTCATGGACGAGGAGTACCAGGCCGGCACGGCAGGGCTCCGGCGGGCGGCGGCACGGGGGGTCGGCGTGTTCGCGATGGAGCCGCTGCGCGGCGGGTCGCTCGCCGCCGCGGGGCCCGATGCGGTGGACACGGTCTGGGCGCGGGCTGCCGTGAAGCGGGCGCCGGCCGAGTGGGCGCTGCGCTGGGTCTGGGACCACCCGGACGTCGTGATGGCGCTGTCCGGGATGAACGCCCCCGAACAGCTCGACGCGAACATCGCCGCCGCCGGGGACGCGCGGGCCGGCGCGATGACCGCCGAGGAGCTGTCGCTGGTGGCCGAGGTGCGCGAGGTGTTCCGGGCGAGGATGAAGGTCGCCTGCACGACCTGCGGCTACTGCCTGCCGTGCCCGAACGGCGTGTCGATCCCCGACGTCTTCTCGAGCTACAACACGTCGGCGATGTTCGACGCGCTCAAGGCCGCGTCGGTCGTCTACCGGATGTACGTGATGTCGGGCGGGCACGGCGCGGACCAGTGCGCCCGGTGCGGCGAGTGCGAGCCGAAGTGTCCCCAGCAGATCCCGATCCAGGACATGCTCGAAGAGGCTCACGCGCATCTGACGGAGTAGGGACGAGGGACGAGGGACGAGGGACGGGGGACGAGGGACGAGGGACGAGGGACGGGGGACGGGGGACGAGGGACGAGAGCGCCGTCGGGGCGCACGGCTGAAGCCGTGCGCTATCTGATGAGAGTTCCCAGTGAATTATCGGTAGATAGCGCAGGGCTTTAGCCCTGCGCCGCAGCGCCTCGCCTACTGGCGATCCTGCTGCTGGCCCGACGTGCCGTAGAGCGTCTCGGCCGTCGGCCAGTCGATGGCGGAGAGGGTCGCTGGCGTGGTCGTGGGCAGCGTGCGGTGGGGGACGACGATCGGCTGCGTGGCGGGCGCCGCCGAGCCGCGCATCGGGATCTGGTAGGCGCGCCCCGCGGTGAGCGCCGTCGATCGCAACCCGTTGGCTTGCTGGATCGCGCGTACCGACGTGCCATATCGGGCGGCAATCTGGCCGAGCGTCTGGCCCTTCCGGACCACGCACGACACCGTGTAGACGGTCGGCTTCATCAGGTTGAGCTGGACCAGCATCGGGTGCGCCCGGCGCCCCAGTTCCTGTGCGACCGCGTTGTAGAACCGAACGTGATAATGGGTCCGGTGCCCGACCACGTGCTGGACGACCGCGTCTCTCAGGCCCCGGCCGCACGAGAACACGTGGTCGAGGAAGTCCTTCTCCTCGCCCAGGCTCAGCGCGTACTTGTAGAGCATCCGCTGGACGCGCACGTCGAGCAGGATCATCTCCACGTCGGTGTGCGTGACCAGCGACCGGACCAGCGCCCAGTTTCGCGCCAGGTCGAAGTTGGCCGGCGAGGCCGGCAGGAACCACGCCGAGTTGCCCGACTTGTAGTAGAACCCGACATCGACGTCCCGGCCGCCCTGGTGAGATTTGTGGCGTTTGAGGTGCCCGCCGACCGCCGCGCTGATGTCGCCGATGACAATCGGTGGGGACTCGGGGAACAGCTCGTAGACCGTGTCGATGGCGGCCTGCAGGAAGGCGACCGTTTCCGTCGTCGCGAACGAGTCGGAGTTCGGCGCGATCTCCCAGTGCGGGCTCGGCGGCAGGGCGACGCTGTTGAAGAGCGACGCACGGCCCGGGGTGCCGATCGACAGCGAACCGAGCGAAGTCGGATCGGCGGCGATCCGCGCCAGCAGATCGTCGTCGCTCAGGTCGAGCAGGGCGGCAGGCTCGTCGGAACTCTTCGGGGAGACGGCCGCTGTCGCCGGGCCGGCCGGCGAGGTCGCAGGCGCCGACACCGCGCCCGGCGTGGGCAGGGTCAGCATCAGGAATCCGGCAAGCGCTTCAAAAGCGGACAGCATAGGCGGACGTCGGAGCACTTTCTCTGATCTGCGACCCCAGGTCAAGTAGAATCATGCGGTTGGAGGCGGCCGGTCCGACACGTGCTAAAAAGGAACACATGAAGAAATACGCCCTTATCCTGCTCATCGTCTGCACCGCGCTCGTCCTGCAGGCGGGCCAGAATACCGACGTCCGGTCCTGGGAGCGCCAGGCCCAGAACGTGACGATCATCCGCGACACCTGGGGCATCCCCCACGTCTACGGCAAGACCGATGCCGATGCCGTCTTCGGCGTGATCTACGCGCAGGCGGAGGACGACTTCAATCGGGTAGAGACCAATTACCTCAATTCGATGGGGCGGCTGGCCGAGGCCGAGGGGGAGTCGGCCATCTTCCGCGACCTGCGGATGAAGCTGTTCATCGACCCGACGGATTTGAAAGCGCAATACCAGAAAGCGCCAGTCTGGCTCAAGGCGCTCATGGACGCCTGGGCCGACGGCCTGAACTACTACCTCTATACCCGCCCGGCCGTGCGGCCGAGGGTGATCGCGCACTTCGAGCCCTGGATGGCGCTCAGTTTCAGCGAGGGGAGCATCGGCGGGGACATCGAGAAGGTCAGCCTCGCGCAGCTCGAGGCCTTCTACGGCCGCGGCGCCGAGACCGCGCCCGAAGCCGAGGAGGACCTCGGTGATGGCGACCGCGAGCCGAGGGGGTCGAACGGCGTCGCCATCGCCCCGGCCAACACGACGGCGCACCACGCGCTGCTGCTCATCAACCCGCACACCTCGTTCTTCTTCCGCGCCGAGGCGCAGATGGTGAGTACCGAGGGCCTCGACGCCTACGGCGCGCTCACCTGGGGACAGTTCTTCATCTACCAGGGGTTCAACGACCGGGTCGGCTGGATGCACACCTCCAGCGGCGTGGACGACGCCGACGAGTACCTCGAGACGGTCGTCAAGAAGGGCGACGGCTACGTCTACCGTTACGGGGGCGAGGACCGCCCGGTGAAGGCCGAGGTCATCACCGTCCCCTACAAGACGGCGACCGGCATGGCCAGCCGGCAGTTCACCATCTACCGGACCGGGCACGGCCCGGTCGTCCGGAAAGCCGGCGACAAGTGGGTCAGCTTCCGCATCATGCAGGAGCCGCTCAAGGCGCTGATGCAGTCCTACGGCCGGACCAAGGCCCGCACCTACAAGGCCTTCCGCGAGACGATGGAACTGCACACCAACTCGTCGAACAACACGATCTACGCCGACGCCGACGGCAACATCGCCTACTTCCACGGCAACTTCATCCCGCGGCGCGACCCGAAGTTCGACTGGACCCGGCCGGTGGACGGCAGCGACCCGGCTGCCGAGTGGAACGGTCTGCTGTCGGTGGACGAGACGCCGATGCTGTTCAACCCGGCGAGCGGCTGGCTGTACAACTGCAACAACTGGCCCTGGACGGCCGCCGGCGCGAGCAGCCCGAAGAAGGCCGACTTCCCGGCCTACGTGGAAACCGGCGGCGAGAACCCGCGCGGCCTGCACGCCATCCGGGTGCTCGAGAACAGGACGGACTTCACGCTCGACGGGCTGCTCGCGGCCGCCTTCGACAGCTACCTCCCGTCGTTCGCCGCCGACATTCCCGCGCTCGTCCGGGCGTGGGACGGCCTGCCGGCGGGCGACCCGCTCAAGGTGAAGACCGCCGACCCCGTCGCCGTCCTTCGCGGCTGGGACTTCCGCTGGGCCGAACGGTCGGTGCCGACCGCGCTGGCCGTCTACTGGGGCGAGGACGCCGGCCGCCGTCTGGGCGCGGAGATTCGCAAGTCCGGCAAGTCCGCCGACGACTACATTTCCGGGGTGGCCGCGCCACGGCCTCTCCTGGAGTCGCTCGCGGCCGCGTGCGATCGGCTGACGGCCGACTTCGGCACCTGGCGCACGCCGTGGGGCGACATCAACCGCTACCAGCGCCTCAACGGCGACATCGTCCAGCGGTTCGACGATGCGGCGCCGAGCATCCCGGTCGGCTTCACGTCGGCGCGGTGGGGCTCGCTGGCCTCCTTCGGCGCGCGGACCTACCCGGGCACGAAGAAGATGTACGGCACCAGCGGCAACAGCTTCGTGGCGGTGGTGGAGTTTGGAGACCGCGTGCGCGCCCGGGCCGTGTCGGCCGGCGGCGAGAGCGGCGACCCGAAGTCGCCCCACTTCGGCGACCAGGCCCTGCGGTATGCGACCGGCAACCTGCGCGAGGTGTACTTCTACCGGGATCAGCTGAAGGGGCACATCGAGAAGGAGTACAAGCCGGGGAAGTAGGGACGGCTTTCGGCGCTAGGCTCAGGGCTCAAGCCAAGAGGCTCAGGGCTCAAGGCTCAGGACCGGCACTGGAGAGCCAGGCGCGGACCGGGTCGGCGCAAAGGGCGAATTTGGCGAGGTCCGCCGAGCTGAGCCCGGCGCGACGAACCGGGCCACGACTGGCGCCTCACGAGCCGGCCACTCGTTCCCGTCAGGCGCCGTTGCGCGGTTCCGCTGGCGGCCCGACCGGCCCCGAGCGGGCCAGCGCGTTGTTGATCTCGCGCAGGCCGAGCCACCACTGCGTCTTCGGCCGGCGGTTCGGCTCGTCCATCATCCGCGGCAGGTCCTCGAGCGGGTGGAAGTGGACGTGGCCGCTCAGCGTCCCGATGAACGACGCGCTCGGCCGCTCCTCCGCGGCCTGCTCGATCAGGTAGCCCACCGAGCGGCGCGCCAGCTTGGTCGCCTGGATCCGGTCGAACGGCGACGGGTCGCCCCCCTGCTGCAGGTGGCCGAGGATGCTCTCGCGCACGGCGAAGGCGCCGCCGCTCTCCTCCTCGAACAGCGCCCTCATGAAGTTGGTGTCGTAGGTCGGGTTCGCGTCCTCGTTGCGGATGACCAGGCCCAGCCGCTTCCCCTCGCGGAACCCGCGGACGAGAACGTCCAGGTCCTCCTTCATCGACTTGAGCGTGATCCCTTCCTCGTGCAGGTAGACACGCTCGGCGCCGGTGGCCAGGCCGCTCATCAGCGCCAGGTAGCCGCACCGCCGGCCCATCACCTCGACGATGTAGCAGCGCCGCTCGGCGACGGCCGACTGCTTGATCTTGTCCACGACGGTGACGATGCTGTTGAGCGCCGTGTCGGCGCCGATGCTCAGCTCGGTGCCCGGCAGGTTGTTGTCGATCGTGGCCGGCAGGCAGACCATCGGGATCCCGAAGGCGGGGAAGTTGGCCCGCTCCTGGAGGAGGCGGTAGGCCCCCTGGTACCCCTCCCACCCGCCGACGACGAGCAGCCCTTCGATCCGCCGCCGTTCGATCGTCTTGGCGATCGCGTGGAAGTCGGGACCGCTCGGGACCACCCGGTTGGTGCCGAGCTCGGACCCGCCGAGCGGCGCCCAGCCGTTCACGCTCATCCACGCCATCTGCTGCAGGTCGTCGTCGATGAGCCCCTGGAAGCCGCGGCGGACGCCGAAGATCTCGTGGCCCTGGTCGATGGCGATGCGGACGGCCGCGCGGACGGCGGTGTTCATGCCCGGGGCGGGCGCGCCCACGTTGAGGATGCCCAGGCGGAGCCGCCGCTGGCCCGGCCGGGGAGGGTGGGGGAGGGCGCGCAGCAGCGTCTGCAGCGTGCCGACCGCGGTGGTGAAGCTGTTGCCGCGCAGCTCCATGGCCTGCGGGTACTCGTGCGCCTCGAGCCGGGCGTTGATCTCGCGCGTCTTCGCCACGCACTCGGTCAGCGGGATCCGGGCCACGCGGTTGCCGCTCACGCCGATCACTTGCGGCTCGTGGTCGGCCTCGCCCGAGGCGAGCGTCTCGACCGCGGCGTGGCCGACGATGGTGCCGAGGTTGCGGTCGTAGGCGCTCGGCGCGCCTCCCCGCTGGACGTGGCCGAGCACGGTGATGCGGACCGACTCCCCGAGCCCCGCCTCGAGCACCTGCTGCAGCCGCTCGCTGGTGATCGGGCGCCCCTGCCGGTCGGTGGCCCCCTCGGAGAGCACCACGATCGCGTCCCGGCGCCCGGCCTCGCGGCCGGCCTTGAGCGCCGCCACCATCTCGGTCTCCCAGTAGTCCGACTCCGGCGGCTGCTCGGGCAGGAACACCCAGTCGGCGCCGGTCGCCAGCGCGCCCATCAGCGCGAGGTAGCCGCAGTGCCGGCCCATGACCTCGACGACGAACGTCCGGCGGTTGCTCGAGGCGGTACTGGAGATGGCGTCGATCGCCTCGGTGATCCGGTGCAGCGCCGTGTCGGCGCCGATGGTCATGTCGGTGCCGTACGCGTCGTTGTCGATCGAACCGACCAGGCCCACCACCGTCAGGCGGGGGTGGCGGAGCGCGGTCTCGAGCGGGACCGCCAGGCTGGCCACCAGCTCGTCGAGGAGCGCCGGCCACTCGCGTCGGAACACGTCGGCGCCGGTGAGGCTGCCGTCGCCGCCGATGACGACCAGGCTGTCGATCCCGGCCTCGAGGAGCGTGCGCGCGGCGGCCAGGCGGCCCTCGCGCGCCCGGAACTTGTCTGACCGCGCCGTGCCGATGATCGTGCCGCCGCGGTGGATGATGCCGCCGACCGAGTTCCACGACATCTGGCGGACCCGGTCGCGCCCGTCGACGAGCCCGTTGAACCCCTCGTGGATGCCGAAGACTTCGAAGCCGTGGTCGAGCGCCGTGCGCACCACGGCCCGGATCGCCGCATTCATGCCCGACGCGTCGCCGCCGCTCGTCAGGACGCCGATTCGCTTGTTCGCCAACGACGTGCTCCTTGCTGCACCGATGCTCCAGCCGACCCAGCCAACATGTTACTGCTCTTTTCTTTTCACGCCGCCCGTGACGCTGTAAACTCAATCGCGAACACTCACGGCGCGGACGACCGCAAGGGAGAACGGCGTTGCAGACTGATCTGAGGGCCTGGACCATCCAGGACTCGAGCGAGTTGTACAACATCGGCGGGTGGGGTCGCGACTTCTTCTCGATCAACGAGGCCGGCAACGTCGAAGTGACGCCCGCGGGCCCGGGGACGCTGAAGATCGACCTCAAGGAACTGGTGGACGACCTCCAGAGCCGCGGCCTCAATCTCCCGATCCTGATCCGGTTCTCCGACGTCCTGCGCACGCGGCTCGCGCAGCTGTTCGGCGCCTTCCAGCAGGCGATCGTGGAGAACGACTACAAGGGCGTCTTCCGCGGCGTCTACCCGATCAAGGTGAACCAGCAGCGGCACGTCGTCGAGGAGCTGATGGAGGACGGGAAGCCCTTCAACCTCGGGATCGAGGCGGGGTCGAAGCCCGAGCTGCTCGTGGCGCTCGCGCTGCAGGAGAACCCCGAGGCGCTCATCCTCTGCAACGGCTACAAGGACCGGGCGTTCATCGAGACCGCGCTGCTCGCGCAGAAGCTCGGGCGCCGCGTCGTGATCACCATCGACCGGATGGGGGAGCTCGACACGATCCTGGCGGCCGCCGCGGAGCTCGACCTGCGCCCGGTGATCGGCGTCCGCGCGCGGCTCACCACCAAGGGCGCCGGCAAGTGGGTGGAGTCCACCGGCGACCGGTCCAAGTTCGGCCTGACGACGGCCGAGATCGTGGCGACGGTGGACCGGCTGCGCGACATCGGGATGCTCGACTGCCTGCAGCTCCTGCACTTCCACATCGGGTCGCAGATCACCAACATCCGCGCCGTCAAGGACGCCCTGAAGGAGTCGAGCCGCATCTTCGTCGAGCTCTACCGCCTCGGCGCCAACATGCACTACCTCGACTGCGGCGGCGGCCTCGGCGTGGACTACGACGGCAGCCAGACCAACTTCCACTCGTCGGTCAACTACACGCTCCAGGAATACGCGGCCGACATCGTCAGCCAGGTGGCCGAGGCGTGCAACGCAACCGGCGTGCCGCACCCGGACCTGGTGACCGAGTCGGGGCGCGCGCTGGTGGCGCACCACTCGGTGCTCGTGTACAACGTGCTGGCGACCAACGAGATTCTCGGCGGCCGCATGCCGGAGGCGCCGATCAAGACCGACCACCAGGTGCTGCACCAGCTGTGGGAGGCCTACACCGGCGTGACGCGGAAGAACTTCCAGGAGGCCTACCACGACGTGCTCCAGATCAAGGAGGACGCGATCACGGCCTTCAACCTCGGCGTGATCGACCTCAACGCGCGCGCCAAGGCGGAGCAGATGTTCTGGGCGACGTGCGAGAAGCTGCTCAAGATCGTCCGCGACCTCGAGTACGTGCCGGACGAGCTCGAGGGGCTCGAGCGTCAGCTGAGCGACACCTACTACTGCAACTTCTCCCTCTTCCAGTCGATGCCCGATCACTGGGCGGTCAAGCAGCTGTTCCCGACCATCCCGATCCACCGGCTGAACCAGCAGCCGCTGCGCCGCGGCATCATCGCCGACCTGACGTGCGACAGCGACGGGAAGATCGACCAGTTCATCGACCTGCGCGACGTGAAGGGGTTCCTCGAGCTGCACAGCCTGAACGGCGGCGAGTACCTGATCGCGACCTTCCTGGTCGGCGCCTACCAGGAGATCCTCGGCGACCTGCACAACCTGTTCGGCGACACCGACGCGGTGCACGTCAAGGTGGACGGCGACGACTACACGGTCGAGAAGGTGGTGAAGGGCGACTCGGTGGCCGAGGTGCTCTCCTACGTGCAGTACGACAAGGGGGACCTCATCGCGCGCGTGCGCCGGTCGGTCGAGGCCGCGCTGCGCGAGAAGCGCATCACGATGGCCGAGTCGGGCCGCTTCATGAAGCGCTACGAGGAGGCGCTCGGGGGCTACACGTATCTGGCAGTACGGGAGTAGGAGGCCCAGGGCCCAAGCCCGGAGGCTCAGGGCTCAAGCCAAGAGGCTCAGGGCTCAGGGCTCAGGGCTCAGGGAATCTCGGCCGCACTTCGTACTTCCTGCTTCTCACTTCGTACTTCGCAAGATCGCACGATCGCGAGATCGCCAGATTCCTGGTGGCCGTCCCGATTTTCCTGTCCAGCGTGACCAGGTCCGCTCCGAGCATTCCCGCCAGCCAGACATACGCCGCATCGTAGGCAGTGAGGCCTGTCGAGAGCGCCAGCATCGCGACCTCGCTCGCGTCCACGTCCATCCAGCGGATGCGCGTCCGTGGTCCCAGCGTCTCGGCAAGCGCGCGCAGAATCTCGCGCTCGCGGTCCGGATGGCGACGGATCTGCTTCCAGGCGGCGTTGGCCAACTCGAACTTCAGCAGCAAGGGGGCCGCGACGGCGGCGCCCTCGAGCCGGCGCGCGACGATATCACTGCCCACCTCGTTGAATGCGATCGCCGCCAGTGCCGATGCGTCGACGACGATGCGTGTCATCGGCTGTCCCTGGCGTAGCGGATGCTGCGGACGGAGCTGGCGGTGGTTTTCACGCCGATCGCCCGGACGCGTTCGAGCAGGGCGCGAGCCTCGAACGGGCCTTCGCGCGCCGCGTCCTCGAGGATCGACATCAGCTCGCCCTGGAGCGAGCGGTGGTTGCGCTTTGCGCGCTGCCTGAGTGCCGAGGCGAGATCGTCGGGCACGGTCTTGACGGAAAGCGTGACGGGCATGGTCAGTGGCTCCAGTATGGATCCATTATAGAACCATTCGGAATTCGGGAATCAGGGGCCAGGGATCGGGGATCGGGGATCGGGGATCAGGGATCGAGGGGCGAGAGACCCTAGCGGTATGCCGTAGGCAGTATGCAGTCTTGCAGCGTCACGCGGCCTACCGCCTACTTCTGCCCGTCCTCGTCAGGTCGCGATACGACCCCGGCGTCGATGCGGAGGGCAGCCGCAGCCGTTCGCACAACTCTCGCATCAAGCGCGCCGAGCCGGGGCCGGCGCGCTCGGTCAGCACCTCGATCTCGATGAACGTCCCGAGACCCGCCACCCGGTCCAGGTGGATCCGCGCCCCATCCACCAGGTACACCTCCCGCGTCTTGCGCACGACCGTCTCGACGCCGAGCGCCGCAGTGAGCAGGCGCAGGGCCGCGTCCGGGTCGGGCGCCGGCCACTTGAGGTACCGGCTCTCCCTCGCTCCCTGCCGTTTCGGCCGCTCGTAGAAGATGAGCTCGCTCGCGCCGCCGCGGACCACCCGCAGTTTGAGATAACCGCTCGCCACGTGAAAGTAGTGATCGGCCTGGCGCAGCACGCCCGCCCGGCCGCAGCCCGGAGCCGCGGCGATCCGCCGCCGGTATGGCGCGAGCGCCTCCACCTTGACCTTGATCTCGAGATTGCGGGGCACGGTTCTCCTCCTGGGCGCCTTCCGCCTCACGCCTTACTGCGTCATGAGCCGGGGCTCACCTTGGCCCATGAAAACGGTAGTTGCCGCGCACGACGCCGCGCGTGGCGGCCGCGCCCGATTGAACGCCGCGTCTCGGGTCTGCCGCTTCGCAAAGCGGCCCCTCCCTGGCCGCACGGTCGGGGCAGGTTTACGCTTTGCTTCGGGCAGACCCTGCGGCGCGGCAGAGGGCCGACCGGGCCGCCTCGCCTCGGCGCTATTCTCTGAACACTGCGTCATGAGCCGGGGCTCACCTTGGCCCATGAAAACGGTAGTTGCCGCGCACGACGCCGCGCGTGGCGGCCGCGCCCGATTGAACGCCGCGTCTCGGGTCTGCCGCTTCGCAAAGCGGCCCCTCCCTGGCCGCAGGGTCGGGGCAGGTTTACGCTTTGCTTCGGGCAGACCCTGCGGCGCGGCAGAGGGCCGACCGGGCCGCCTCGCCTCGGCGCCATTTTCTGAGCACGCCCCGCGCCTCGCGCCTCGCGCCTCACGCCGGCTCGCCCTGAGCCCTGAGTCTATCGTGTTGGCCCTCCGGCCTCCATTCGGATAACATTTCACCCTTGGGTCTGTCGGCCCTGACGTAAACGACGGAGCACCAGTAGAGACATGAGCAAGAACTACATCTTTTCGTCCGAGTCGGTCGGCGAGGGCCATCCCGACAAGGTGTGCGACACGATCTCCGACGCGGTCCTCGACGCCTGCCTCGCGCAGGACAAGTACAGCCGCGTGGCCTGCGAGACCTACGCCAAGAGCAATCTGGTCGTCATCGGCGGCGAGATCACGACCAAGGCCCGGCTCGATTTCAACGAGATCGCCCGCGAGGCGATCCGGGGTATCGGCTACACCCACGACGATGACGTGTTCCACGCCGACAAGGTGCTGATCATGAACGCGATCACGTCGCAGTCGCCCGACATCGCGCAGGGCGTCGACGCGCGGGCCGCCGTGGGCAAGGAGAAGGCGGAGCAGGGCGCCGGCGACCAGGGGCTGATGTTCGGCTACGCCTGCAACGAGACGCCCGAGCTGATGCCGGCGCCGATCATGTACGCCCACCAGCTCGGCGCCGAGCTGACGCGCGTGCGCAAGACCGGCAAGGTGGCCTGGCTGCGCCCCGACGCGAAAAGCCAGGTGTCGGTCCGCTACGAGAACGACCAGCCGGTGGAGATCACGAGCGTCGTCATCTCGACGCAGCACGCGGCGAACGCGAGCCACCGGACGATCAAGAACTTCTGCATCGAGGAGATCGTCCGTCCGACGCTGCCGGCCCACCTGATCACGAAGAAGACCAAGATGCTCATCAACCCGACGGGCCGCTTCGTCGTCGGCGGGCCGCAGGGGGACACCGGGCTCACGGGCCGGAAGATCATCGTGGACAGCTACGGCGGCATGGGCCGGCACGGCGGCGGCGCCTTTTCGGGCAAGGACCCGAGCAAGGTGGACCGCAGCGGCGCCTACATGGGACGCTACGTCGCCAAGAACATCGTCGCGGCGGGCCTCGCCACCAGCGCCGAAATCCAGCTCGCCTACGCCATCGGCTATCCCGATCCGGTCAGCGTCTGCGTCAACACCTTCGGCACCGCGCTGCCCGGGCTGACCGACGAGCAGATCGAGAAGGCCGTGGGCGAGGTGTTCAGCTTCAAGCCGGCGCACATCATCAAGCAGCTCGACCTGCTGCGGCCGATCTACGGCAAGACGACCAACTACGGGCACTTCGGCAAGAACGACCCCGACCTGACCTGGGAGCGGACCGACAAGGTGGCGGCGCTCAGGAGGGCGGTGCGGTAGTGGCACGTTCAGTGTAGTGGCCAGTTGCCGGTTGTCAGTCTGTCACGCGTGATCGACTGGCCACTGGCAACTAGCCACTACGCCCTGCGGTTCGTTCGACGAGCCGCAGCGTTTCCCCATCCCTCTCCCCACCGAAGTACCGCTCGAGCACCCTGCCGAAAAGCGATCCTGGCGGTGAGGCGAGCTCGAACAGCGTCATCGAGGAGTGGAGCTTCAGGTCGTCGGGGTAGCCGAAGATCTCCGACGCCGAACGGCCCTCGAGGTCGAGCAGTGCGGCCGCGCATTCGACCAGCCGCGCGCCGAGGACCGGGTGGCCCAGGTACGCGCGGGCCTCGTCCAGGCTCCTGATGGCGAAATGCCCCGCGGTCGGGCTCGAACCGAGTCCCTCGAACTGCGGGAAGACGAACCACATCCAGTGGGACCGCTTGCGGCCTCCGCGCACCTCCGCCAGCGCCTGCTCGTAGACGCGGTCCTGCGCGGTCAGGAAACGCCGGAGATCGAACGGATCGGGGTGCATTGAAGCTTCGACAGGACGGTGTACCGACATCGTAGTGGCTAGTGATCAGTGGCTAGTGGTTAGTGGATCACGCGTGATCCACTGATCACTGACCACTAGCCACTAGCCACTACAGAAAACCTGTCATTACTTACTTCGCCCCGACGATGCCCCGCCGCTTGAGCATCCATTCGATGCTCGGATCCTTGCCGCGGAACTCCCGGTACAGCGTGGCGTAGTCGCCCACGTTGCCGCGCGAGAGAATCATGCTGCGGAACCGGTCGCCGTTGGCGCGGGTCAGCCCGCCGTTCTCCGCGAACCACTGGAACGCGTCGTTGTCGAGCATCTCGGCCCACAGGTAGGCGTAGTAGCCGGCGTCGTACCCGTTCGCCCAGATGTGCAGGAAGTAGCTCGATCGGTACCGGGGCGGCACCGGCGCGAAGTCCACGCCCGCCTTCTCGAGCGCCTCCTTCTCGAACGCGTCGGGATTCTGCACCGGCGCGGTGGCCGCGAGCGTGTGCCACATCATGTCCAGCTCGGCGGCGCCCAGCACCTCGGTCAGCGCGTAGCCCTGGTTGAACGTCTCCGCCTTCCGGATCTTGTCGGCCAGCGCCTGCGGCATCGGCTGGCCGGTCTTGTAGTGCACGGCGAAGTGCGCCAGCACCTTCGGGTAGAGGGCCCAGTGCTCGTTGATCTGGGAGGGCAACTCGACGAAGTCGCGGGCCACGCTCGCGCCCGACAGCGTCGGGTAGGTCGAGTTGGCGAACATGCCGTGCAGCGCGTGACCGAACTCGTGGAAGATTGTGGTCACGTCGTCGTAGCTGAGCAGCGCGGGCTGGCCCGGCGCCGGCTTGGTGAAGTTGCCGACGTTGTAGACGACCGGCCGTCCCCCGAGAAGCTGGGACTGCTGGGTGAAGGTGTCCATCCACGCGCCGCCGTTCTTGTTGTCGCGCTTGAAGTAGTCGCAGTAGAAGAGCGCCAGCGGCTTGCCGTCGGCGTCGAACACGTCGAACACCCGGACGTCCGGCTGGTAGACGGGGATGTCGTGGCGCTCCTTGAAGGAGATGCCGTACAGCTCGTGCGCGGCGTAGAACGCGCCGTCCTCGAGGACGCGGTTCAGCTCGAAGTAGGGCGCCAGCTCCGCGCTGTTCAGGTCGTACTTCGCCTTGCGGACCTGCTCGGCGTAGAAGTCCCAGTCGTACGGCGCGAGCGTGAAGCCGCCCTTCTGCTGATCGACGAGCGTCTGGATGTCGCCGGCCTCGCGCCTGGCGTTCGCCACGGCCGGCGGGACGAGCCGCGCGAGGAACTGCTCGACGGCGGCCGGCGTCTTGGCCATCTGGTTCTCGAGCGACCAGGCGGCGTGGTTCGGATAGCCGAGCAGCGCCGCCCGCTTCGCGCGCAGGGCGGCGAGCGTCGCGATCGTGTCACGGGTGTCGTTGGCGTCGCCGTGCTCGGCGCGGGTCCACGAGGCGGTGAAGAGCTCCTGGCGCACCGGACGCTTCGTGAGCGACCCCAGCATCGGCTGCTGCGTCGTGTTCTGCAGCGGGATCAGCCACTTGCCGTCGAGGCCCCGCCCCTTGGCCGCGAGCGCCGCCGAGTCGACTTCGTCCCCGGTCAGCCCCGCCAGATCGGCCGCGCTCGAGGCGACCAGCGCGCCGGCCTTGGCCGCCGCCAGCAGTTGGTTCATGAACTTCGCCATCAGCGAGGCTTCCTGCTCGTTCATCGCCTTGAGCGTGGTCTTGTCGGCGTCGGACAGCTTGGCGCCAGAATGCACGAACCGCTTGTAGTAGTACTCGAGGAGCCGGTCCGACTGGGGATCGAGCTTCAACTCCGCGCGCCGGCCGTAGACGGCCTCCACCCGCGCGAACAGCTTCCCGTTGAGGAAGATCGCGTCCCCGTGCGCGGCCAGCTTCGGCGCCACTTCCTCCTGGAGCGCCTGCAGCGTCGGGTTCGTGTTCGCCGACGACAGGCCGTTGAAGACCAGTTCCACGCGCGTCAGCGTCTGGCCGCTCTTCTCGAGCGCGACCAGCGTGTTGTCGAACGTCGGCGGGGCCGGGTTGTCGGCGATGGCCGCGATCTCGGCGATCTGGGCCTTCATGCCGGCGTCGAACGCCGGCTTGAAGTCGGCGTCCTTGATCTTGTCGAACGGCGGCGCGCCGAACGGCAGCGGGCTCGGCGACAGGAGCGGGTTGGTACGCGCTGCGGGTGTTGGAGTCTGGGTCGTCGTCATAGGGCCTGCCGACCAGGTTGAGACAGAAACGGCGCCGATGACCAGGGCACCGGCGAGCACGAACGAAAAATGGCGGGACATGAGCAGCATCCTCTCTGAACCCGCGCCGCGCACGGGCGGCGAGGCCTCAGAGCATCATACGCGCCGGGCACGGGGGCGGGAAGGCGTAAAGCGTCAAGCGCAGGCCTAAAGGCCTGCGCTATCTGAGGAGGGTACTCAGATAGCGCAGGGCTTCAGCCCTGCGCGGGGCGTAAGCCGTGAGCCGTAAGGCGTAAGCCATAAGCCGTGTGGCGTAGGATTGATCCATGCGCATTCTCATCACCGGTGCCACCGGCTTCATCGGGCGGGCGCTGGTCCCGGCCCTCCAGCGTGTGGGGCACACCGTCGTCGTCTGGTCCCGGTCCGAGGCGCGGGCACGCGCCGGGCTGGGCGCCGACATCGAGACCGTGCCCGCCGACTCCGGCCCCGCCGGCATGACGGCCGCGCTCGAGCGCTGCGACGCCGTGGTCAACCTGGCGGGGGAGCCGATCCTCGGAGGCCGCTGGACCGCCTCGCGGCGCGCGACGCTGCGCGGGAGCCGCGTCGGACCTCACGGCCGAGCTCGTGCGGGCGCTCGAGGCGGCGCGCCAGCGCCCGCGGGTCCTCGTGTCGGGGAGCGCCGTCGGCGACTACGGCGACCGGGGGGACGAAATCCTGACGGAGGATTCGGCGAAGGGCGACGGTTTCCTCGCCGACCTCTGTCGGGACTGGGAAGACGAAGCCCGCAAGGCCGAGGCACTCGGCCTCCGCGTGGTCCTGCTGCGGACGGGCGTGGTCCTCGGCCGCGGCGGCGGGGCGCTCGCGCAGATGCTCCCGGCCTTCCGGCTCGGCGCCGGAGGGCCGATTGGATCCGGCCGGCAATACCTCCCGTGGATCCACCTGCACGACCTGGTCGGCGTCATCGTGGCGGCGCTGGGCGACGACCGGATGCGCGGGCCCATCAACGGCGTCGGCCCCGAGCCCGTCACCAGCCGCGACTTCGCAAAGGCGCTCGGCCGGGCGCTCCACCGGCCGGCCGTTCTGCCGGCGCCGGCGCTCGCGCTGCGCGTGATCTTCGGCCAGGCCGCCGACGTGCTGCTCGCCAGTCAGCGGGTCGTGCCAGCCGCCCTGGAGCGGCTGGCATTTCCGTTCGCCTTCCCGACGCTCGACGCCGCGCTGGCCGACGTACTCGACGACTCGGACGCCGCCGGGCGACGCGAGCCTACTGCACGCCCTTGACCGTGATGACCGGCGTCATCCGGTACATGCCCACGCCGGTCTGCACCACCGAGCCGTCCCCTCCACGAAGGGATGAGAGTTAACGAATGTGTCGTCTGCCCTCAGGCCTGGACGCCGCGCTGGAAGACGTGCTCGGTGACGTGGACACCGCCGTCCGCTAGCGTCATCGGATTCCCTTCACGACGAAGAGGTCCGAGGCCTGCTGGACGCCATAGGAGTAGGCGTACGCGTCCGCCTCGGGCGCGATGGTGATGGTGAAGAAGCCCAGACTGCTCACCGAGGACCCGAGGTTCAGGCGCTTCCAGGGCGTGCGTGTACCCGTGGCCAGGTCCCACCGATCGATAATCACACTCATGCTGGTCACACCCGTCCCCAACCCGGCGTCTCGCACCAGATAGACCGCCTTCCCATCGAGGCTCCAGCGGAGCGGCGATTCTGTCTTCAGGAGTTTCCCGAGAATGCGGGGGGCGCCCCCCGCGACCGGCTGGATCGCGAGGTTCCCATCCTCGTCGCGGAAGGCGAGTTGCGTCCCGTCCGCTGACGGGGCCCAGTCACCGTTCGGCAGCAGGCGGCGACGGCCCGTGTCGAGATCGATCAGGTAGTTCTTGGGCGGCTGACCGGGCTCGCGGCCCGCGACCGCGGCCTGCTTGCCGCCCGCGAGCAGGCAGCCGCCCAGGACAGTCGGGAGGCCGGGGATGTCGAGGATGCGGGGCTGTCCGGGTCCCGTCGGGAACAGGATCCCCTTCTGAGGGATGCCGGCCGTATGTCCGAAGACCCATGCGCCGTCACGGGAGAGGCAGCCGGCGGACCCGGACCCCAGGTTCGTCGGGGGCCCTCCGCTCGTCGCCACCATGAACGCCAGGATCGAGTGCCCCCCTTGGTTCGGATCTCCACCTTCGCCGAAAACCAGCGTCTTCCCATCGGCGCTCAGGTCCGACACTTCGGTGCGATCCAGCCAGGAGAAGTCGCGTTCGGCTTGCGCGCCAGGCGCTTTGACCCGAGCGAGGATCCGCCAGATGTTGCGGGTGTAGAGAGCTCGGCCATCCCGGCTCACGTCCGCCAGATCGGTCAGCGATGGATCCTGGGACAGGAGACGAATCGTGCCCCGGGCATTCACGGCGTAGGTCTTGATCTGATCCCGGCCGATGACGATCGACAGCCAGATCTCCTCGCCATCCGGCGACCACGCCAGTCCCGGAGCCGCGGGCGGCAAGCCCGTGGCGAAGACGCGCTTGCCTCCCTTGCGGTCGACGACGATCAGGCTCGATGTCTCGCCGCTGGATTCGAAGACCGCCACCTGCGTGCCATCCGGGGAGACCCTCGGCGTCATGAGCCATTTCGTCGATTGGTAGAGCCTCGTTCCGATCGGGTATTCCAGGACGTCTCTATCCTGAATCCGATGGATCACGGCCAGGTCGCTTCCGCCCGGCCCCCAGTCGGCATCCCGGACCATTTCCAGGAGCGCTCTGGGCGCACCGCCGTCGCGGGGCAGGACCGCCAGCGTCGGTTCCCCGGTCGGTGCAGTCCGCTGAGTGTCCAGTACGGCGATATCTCCTTTCGAGGAGACCGAACGCACGAGCGCGCCAGGGTTGCCCAGGCTGCGGGGATCGGCGCCGTCGGAGGAGACGGAGAAGACCTCGACGGGGCGGCCTTCCCAGGCGGCGCTGTAAACGACGGTCTGGCCGTCGGGACTGAAACGTGCGGAGACGACGGTCCCAAGGCGGAAGGTGAGCCGCGTGAACGTCTGCGGTACCGGCTTGGGGTTGTAGAGCAGCAGGGCGGTCAGACCCGCCGCACCCGCCCCCGCGCCGAGCGTCCACATCCACGTTCGTGGACGAAACCAGGAGCGCGCAGGGACCGACACGACGGGGCCAGACACTCCGGACCCGCTGGAGCTGCTCTCGAGGGCGAAGGCGAGGTCGCGCGCGGACTGGAACCGCTCGGCCGGCTTCTTCTCGAGGCAACGCTGCACGATGCGCTGCAAGGTAGGGGAGACTCCGGCGCCACCGGCCGCGATCTCCGGCGGCTCCTCCTTCAGGATCGCCGTCATGCTCTCGGTCGCCGTCTCGCGCCCGAACGCCGGTCGTCCCGCCAGCATCTCGTAGAGCACCGCGCCGAACGAGAAGAGGTCCGAGCGGTGATCGACCGTCTCTCCCCGCACCTGCTCCGGCGACATGTACGCCGCGGTCCCCAGCACCATGCCAGGATCCGTGCGCCCGCTTGTCACCTGCATGCTGGCGCCCGGGCCCGCCGTCGCGCCGCCGGGCGCGACGGCTTTGGCGAGACCGAAGTCGAGCACCTTGGCGCGCCCCTCGGCGGTGACGAAGACGTTCTCGGGTTTGAGGTCGCGGTGGACGATCCCCTTCTCGTGGGCGGCCGCCAGCCCGTCGGCGATCTGCACGGCGAGGTCGATCGCCTTGCGGGCGGGGAGCGCGCCGTGTGCGAGCCGGGCGCGCAGCGTCTCGCCGTCGAGGAGTTCCATGACGGTGTACGCGGTGTCGCCTTCGCGGCCGAAGTCGTGGATCGCGAGGATGTTCGGGTGGGAGAGCGAGGCGACGGCCTGCGCCTCGCGCTCGAACCGCGCGAGCGCCACGGGGTCGGCGGCGAGCGCCTCGGGCAGGACCTTGATCGCAACGTCGCGATTCAGCTTCGCGTCACGCGCGCGGTAGACCTCGCCCATCCCGCCGGCGCCAAGCATCTCCAGCACTCGATATGGGCCGAGGGTCTCCCCGAGATTCATCGAGTGCTCTCCTTGGCTTTGGCGAAACCTCGCCGGAGTTCACGCACGCCGACGCGAGCGCGAGCGAAGGCGGGACCGCCCGCGCCGAGCGGCGCGACAACGTCGTAGGGCCCGAAACGGGCACCGGGGGTCAGGGACATGCTGTATTGCTGATGAAGGCCGATTGTACGTCGGCACGAGCCCGGGCGTACAATTGCCCCCACTCCGCAGAACAACCAGCGCACGCGACCGCAGGGAGACCAGGCATGACTCGGACAGTTGCCCTTCTGATCGTGATCCTCGGCATCGTCCCCGCCTGCCGACCGCCGGCTCCGGCTCGCTCGTCGCACGGACCGGAGTTCCTCGCGTCTCCCCAGACCCTGTCGCTTGGGTTGCCCTTTTCGGACGCAGTTCGCGCCGGAGATTTCATCTTCGTCTCCGGACAGCTCGGAACCGTTGCCGACAAGGACGCGCTCGCGCCAGGTGGTATCGGTCCTGAGGCAGCGCAGGCGCTCGACAATGTCAAAGCCATCCTCGAACGTCACGGATCCTCGATGGAGGCCGTCGTCACGTGCACGGTGTTTCTCGCCGACATCCGAGACTGGGCGGCGTTCAACGCGGTCTATCGGGCGCACTTCGGAACCCGTTTCCCGGCACGCAGTGCCGTGGGAAGCAATGGCCTATCTCTCGGAGCGCGGGTCGAGCTCGAGTGCACCGCCTACGCCCCGGTCTCACGCCCGTGAAGGACTACGCCACGGCGACGGCACGAGCGAGCTCGTCAGCGCGTTTCCGCCCTGCGCCACGTCAGCGTCCGAACGACCCGTTGTCCCAACGACCCTTCGGTCTCGAACCACAGGCGCAGTTGAGTCGGGGACACCTGGAAATGGCGCGGCAACGACTTTCCCACGTCCTGCGGCAACAGGGCTCCAACGAGATGGTGAGTCACGGTGTGCGCGTCGAGGTCCACGGTGTAGGTTCCAAAGTACGCGTCGTAGCCGTCGACCGACCCGGAGTTGCCCGTGCCCGCCTGCGCTGGCCGTGCGGTCGTACCGGCCGCAGCGTCCCGCGACCGCCGCATCAGTTGAGCGGCCATGTTGCCGTGCGCGTCGTAGACCAGGAACCCGACCGGGTCGGATCCCAGCGTCGGCTCCGGGACGCGACGCCCGTCGGCGGCCCGGTCCTCACGCGACACGAGCACCCAGGACCCGACCAGCAAGTCGCGCGGGGTCTGTGCGGCGGGCGCCGAGGACTGAGATCCCGCAACCTGCAGTGCGATCGCCGCGATCACGCCAATCATGCGTCTCCTCTCAGCGGGCCGCCCGCGGCGCGAGGATTGCCGCGAGCACGTCGGGCCGGGACGGGTTGCGCTCGAGATGCGGGTAGAGCACGCCGCCGTGGTAGTCGACGCGCAGCGTCTTCGAGTCCTCGCCGTGCCGGACGACGAACTCGATCATGGCAGCCGACGACTTCGCCGCGTCCAACTGCTCCTCGAATACCCCCGGCGTGTACGGGCGGCCGTTCACCGAAACGATCGTCATCCCCGGCCCGAAACCGCCCTTCCAGGCCGCCGAATCGAGAACCACGTCCTGCACGACACCGGTCGGGCTCAACTGGAGGCCGATCGACATCGTGTGATCGATCTGCTTGTACATCGTGTCCCACGCGTGCTCGAACCCGTTGGGCCGGGCGTCGTAGACGAGCGTCCAGCCGGAGCCCTCGATCCCGCCGAGCGGAATCGTCGGCGCGATCTCGTACACGCGTGCCGTGAAGAAGCCGTGCCAGTCGAATGTGGCGACCTTCGCGAGCGCCGCTTCGACGTCGGCCCGCGTGTACGGCTTCACCGACGGCGGGCCGTCGGCGCCGCCGAAGAAGTCGCGGCAGAAGTCATCGAGCGAGCGCCTGCCGGCCGTTCTCTCGCGGATGACCGTGTCGGCTTCGAGCCAGACCAGCATCGACTCGTCGTAGTAGTCCTTGCCCGATCGGCGGTAGTTGGTCCAGTCGGCCGGCCCGTCCCAGATCGTCGGCGCGGACACCGCGGTGTCCGCGAGCGGCCGCCAGCGCCGACCGGGCCGTGCCCGGTCCTGTCGCGCGGCCCGCCACGCCAGGTAGTCGCGGCTCTGGGCGACCGTGTTCATCCCGCTGCGTGCGGGCAGGATCATGTCCAGGTAGCGCGTCAGTCCCTCGTAGACCCAGAGCAGTTCATCGTCGAATGGCTGCTGTGTGTCCCGCTTCGCGAGGCCGGCGGGCCGACGGAACTTGCCGTTCCACGAGTGGACGTACTCGTGGGGGATGACGAAGTCGTCGGCCACGCGGATCGACTCGTCGGAGAAGAACCCGACCGGCACCCGGATGTCGGTCGATTCGTGGTGCTCGAGGCCGTTCTCGTCGAGCGTGTCGCCGAGCGCGATCAGCCAGTGATACGACGTGTAGTGGGTGGCGCCGAAGAGCGCCCGGGCCTCGAGCGGCAGTCGGTGGTAGGCGGCCAGCCGCTCGGCAGGGATCTCGAGCGCGGCCTCCCGATCGGCAGCCACACTCAGGCGCGCCGGCCGGTCTCCGGCCTCGATCACCTCGGTGCGGAAGTGATCGCCGGCCAGGACCGGCGAGTCGATCAGGGTGTACAGCGACACCGGCGAGAAGATCAGCGACCCGTCGGGCGCGGCGGTGGACGCCAGCGCCGTGTCGAACTTCCATCCGGGCGGCAGGCGCAGGCGGGCCCGCACCGGGATGTCGTCTGCCGCCGGCCCCGCCGGGAACAGCACGACGTTATGCCAGTCGACGATCAGGAGGTGCGGCGTGGCGTTTGGCGTCTCGCCGTAGCCCGAGCCGAAGCTGGCGACCGGCGAGAGGTAGTCGTACTCGACGGTTACGCTCTCCGCGCCGGCGGGGACCTCCAGGCGGAACAGGAACTGGTCGATCGGATCGCGGCGCCAGGGCACGGCGGCGCCGCTGGCCTTGATCGAGAGGCCTACCAGTTGCGTGATCGGCCCGCTCGGCGTGTGCTCGCCCTGGATCCATTTCGGGTAGGCGAGTGCCATCGGCCCCGGCGAGGCCGGGACGACGAGGTGCGCCCGGAACAACCCGCGCGGCGCGTCGGTCGCGTCGACCGTGAGTTCCAGCGGCCGGGCGGGTGGGGCGGCCGAGGCGATGCTCGACGCGAGCAGCAGCCCGATGACCAGTGTGGCTCGATCGGTACGCGACGCGATTGTCATTTCAGCCCCTCGATGAGGTAGAGGTCCGAGAATTTGCGGGCGACGCTGTAGGCGTAGGCGTTGGCGGACGGGGTGATCGTCAGATTGCTGATCCCCCAGACACCGGACGGGTCGGACGGCATGATCTCGAGGAACGGCCGCCTCGCGCCGCTGACCGGATCCCAGCGGACCACCTTCGCCGGAATGGCGTTGCGGTCGTAGAGGTAGACCTCGCGGTTGTTGTCGGCCCAGCCCGCGGCCACCTCCGTCCTGAGGTTCCCCTTGGTGGGCGTCGGCTCCACGCCCTCTCCCTCGAACACCAGGAAGATGAACATGCGCTCGTCTGGCGAGGTTCTGCTCGTGTCGGTGAGCAGCAGACGCCGGCCGCCCGGCGAGATCCCCTTCAGGCCCATGTTGTAGCCCACCACCCCCGGCACGACTTTGGGCTTGAGTGTCGCTGTGGCCAGGTCGAGTCGGCTGAGGCTGCCGGTGACTTCTTCCACGAGGTAGATGGAGCCCCCCGTCGGGTGGAACCACACGCCGTCCGCGTTCGCCGCAGCGCCCTTCAGCGGGTACCATCGGGAGACGCCGGCTCCCGTCGGAATCAGCCGGACACCGGCCTGCCCTTTGGCGTCCGTGTCGAGCGCCGCCACCCACCGACCGTCGCGAGAGATGTCCGCGTCCAGGCTGCCCGTCCCCAGATTGGTCGCCGGTCCGCGGTCGAGCGAGCGGAGATAGAGGCCGACGTGGTTTCCCATCTCCCAGTCCCCGGAGCGCGCGAGCAGCACCTGGCTTCCGTCGGCGCGCAACGCCACCGGAGTCTGGGCGTCGAGCCACGTGAGGTCGACGTCCCGTTCCCCGTGCGGCGCGCGACCGTAGGCCTGCCGCACCTGGGTGCTGGCGATGGCGAGCGCGCGGCCGGCGGCGTCCACATCGACCAGATCCACCCGGCCCGGATAACGGGCCATGAGCCTGGCCCGGCCCGCCAGCGTGACGGCCCGGATCTGGCTCTCATGACCGTCCGAGGTGCTGAACCAGATTTCCTGCCCGTCGGGCCCCCAGGCGAGGGACGTGAACCCCGTGCACCGCAGCAATGTCCGCGGCTGGCCTCCCCTGGACACCACGCGGATCTCGCCGTCGGCGACGGCCGAGGCCGACGCCTCGAAGAACGCCAGTCGCCCGCCGCGAAGCCTCGGGCTGCGCAGCGGATCGGACGACGGCTTCAGCAGGACTTCCCCTGGGGGCCACTCGAGCTGGAACCCGTTCCCTCCACCCCGCGTGACCAGGCAGACTTCCGCCCCGTCTTCGGCGAAGTCGGCGTTCAAGGCGATTCGGCTGATCTCCCGCGGACCGCCGCCGGCGAGCGGCACCACCGACACGGGTCCTTCGATCAAGCCGTTGTTCAGCGCGGGCGCGGTCATCACCGCTGCCCCGCCCTGGGGCGACGTGGCGAGGAGCAGCGCCCCGGGCGCGTCCAGGGCGCGTGGTTCGAGGCTCCCTTCCCGCAGCAGGTACACCGTGGAGGGCTTGCCCTGCCAGCGCGCGCTGTAGGCAATGTCGCGCGAACCAGGGACGAAGCGGGCGCCGTCGATGGCGCCGCGGCCGAAGGTGAGCTTCCGGAACGAGGGGAGGGTCGGCGGCTCCACCGCACCGTCGGCCTGCCGACCCTGCACGAATCTCACCGCGACGAGGGCGAGGCACGCGCCCGCCATCACGCCAATCAGCGGGCCGACCATGCGACGCATCCGCCGACGCGTGGGCGGCGCGTCCACGCGGATCGAGGCGGAGCCCGACGACGCGCCCGACAGCGCCTGGAGGGCGAAGGCAAGGTCGCGCGCGGACTGAAACCGCTCCGCCGCCTTCTTCTCGAGGCAACGCTGCACGATGCGCTGCAGGGCAGGGGGGACTCCGGCGCCGCCGGCCGCGATCTCCGGCGGCTCCTCCTTCAGGATCGCCGTCATGCTCTCGGTCGCCGTCTCGCGCCCGAATGCCTGCCGCCCCGCCAGCATCTCGTAGAGCACCGCGCCGAACGAGAAGAGGTCCGAGCGGTGATCAACCGTCTCGCCCCGCACCTGCTCCGGCGACATGTAGGCCGCGGTCCCCAGCACCATGCCAGGATCCGTGTGCCCGCTTGTCACCTGCATGCTGGCGCCCGGGCCCGCCGTCGCGCCGCCGGGCGCGACGGCTTTGGCGAGACCGAAGTCGAGCACCTTGGCGCGCCCGTCGGCGGTGACGAAGACGTTCTCGGGTTTGAGGTCGCGGTGGACGATCCCCTTCTCGTGGGCGGCCGCCAGCCCGTCGGCGATCTGCACGGCGAGGTCGATCGCCTTGCGGGCGGGGAGCGCGCCGTGTGCGAGCCGGGCGCGCAGCGTCTCGCCGTCGAGGAGTTCCATGACGGCGTACGCGGTGTCGCCCTGCGCGGCCGAAGTCGAAGATGGCGAGGATGTTCGGGTGGGAGAGCGCGGCCACCGCCTGCGCCTCGCGCTCGAACCGCGCGAGCGCCACGGGGTCGGCCGCGAGCACCTCGGGCAGGACCTTGATCGCGACGTCGCGATTGAGCTTGGTGTCGCGCGCACGGTAGACCTCTCCCATGCCGCCCGCGCCCACGAGTCCGATCACCTCGTACGACCCGATCCGATCACCGGGCGTCATTCGCACCTCCGGCCCTCTTCAGCGTTTGCCCTGCCGCGGCGCGTTCTGCCACCCGAACAGCAACCGAATCTCACCCTTGTCCTTCGCGGCGTCCGGGCTCACGCGGATGAGGATGCGCGAGTGATCGCGCGTGGCCCGATTCAAGCGAGGCGAAGGCCACGTAGCCGTCTTCGGGTGAGAAGACCGCCTCCTCGAGGGTGGGTTCGGCAATTCGCGTGAGTGCGCGCGACCGGAACGACCAGGCGGGGGTCGACGATGCTCGCCGCCACGCTGCGGCCGTCCGGCGTGAGCGCCATGAAATACAAGAACGGTTGCGCCGTACCGACCTGGCGGCTCGTGCCGGTCCGATCGACGAGGCGAAGTTCGGCGTTGAACGCCCCCGACCCGAAGCTGCCGAGCAGCCCCTCCGCGGGTGGCGGCCGAACCGCCAACGTCCCGTTTGAGGCGGCCGACAGGCCGGAGAGGTACGTCGTGTCGTCGACAGCGACCGCTCCCCCGATCGGCGTGGGCGCGCCGGTCACGCGCGCGGTGGCCAAGTCGAAGGGCGCGGCAGTCAGTGTCCCGTCGCGAACGAACACGAGGTAGCCCGGCGGGGCGTACACCGCGCTGGAGAGGTCGGGGAGCAGTTTCCGAATGTCGGGGCTGTCCAGGGATCCCGCGTAGATCCCCTGCTCACTCGCTTCCGCGGTTCGGGTCCACAACTTGGCCGTGAACAGGAACCGCCGGCCGTCGGGCAGGAAGCTGGGCCAGTAGTGCGACCAGTCCCGGCTCTTCAATGTCGTCAGCGGTGCCTCTCTACTTCCCGGCGCCTCGCCGATCCGAAGCAGGCTGCCGTCCGCGGAGCTGAAGGCGATCGTGCCGTCCGCTCCCCACGCGGCGCCACTGCATCCGGTCGTCTCGGCGATGACCTGGACCGGTCCGCCATCTGCCGGCACGCGCTTCAGGACGCCGCCGGCGCAGAATCCTAGGTTGGCCGAGTCCGGCGACCAGAAGGGCAGCACGGCGTCCTCGCTGCCCGCGAGGGCGCGCGCCTCCCCGCTCGCCAGGTTCCGCACCCAGAGCATCGGCATGCCGTCCGAGCGTCGCGCCTCGTAGGCGACGCGTGTGCCGTCGGGAGAGATGGCCGGCGCGCCGACATCGCGGCCCTCCGAGTGGACGATGGAGACGCGAAGCGGGCGAGCTTCCGTGGCGCGAGCGCCCGGCCACGCGCCAGACAGCAGGAGCCCGGCGGCACCGGCTGCTGTCAGCGTCGCGCCGACGAGTGCCCACGCGAGCTTCAGCCGGCGCGTGGCGCCGGCCCGGCGACCGACACGGGCGTCCTTCTCGCCGGCGTCGGCGTCATCAGATCCGCGCGTCATCGTGTCGGCGATTCCGACCCGGGCGTCCCCGATGTCGCGCACCCGCTCGCGGACGTCCTTCTTCAAGCAGCGCTTCAGCAGTTCCACGATGCGCGGGGGCGTCCTGGGGGGTAACGCGGTCCAGTCCGGCTCCTTCGTCAGCACCGCCGCGATGAAGTCTGCCACGTTCTCGCCCGCAAAGGCCGGCCGCCCCGTCAGCAGCTCGTACAGCAGGCACCCGAAGGCCCAGATGTCGGTCCGCTTGTCGACCGCCTTCCCCTTCGCCTGCTCCGGGCTCATGTAGGCGGCGGTGCCCAGGATGATGCCGGCACCAGTCATGGCGGGCTTGAGGTCGCGGTAGACTTCGCCCATCCCGCCTTCGCCGAGCTTCTCCATCACTCGATACGGGCCGAGGGTGTCCCCTGGATTCATCGGGTCCTCTCACCGGCTTCGGCGCGACCTGGCCGGAGTGCGCACGCGCCTGGACCGATGGCCAGGGCGTGCCTGCAGCGACGTCAATAGGGCGCGCTGTCGCCGGACACGAGACGGGCGCCCTGCGACGTGGGATGAGTGCCGGCCGAGACGACCGAGGAAAGGACCGGCGTGCTGTATCAGGTAAGAATCCCGGGATTATGTGGTGGTGCGCGGTCGGATGCAAGGGGTATTCACGCGGTTCTGAGGTAGATTACGCGGCAGCAGGCCGAAGGCCGGCAGGGCGTCAGGAGGCAGGACCTTGTCCGAGAGCCATTCGACCCAGGAGGTATCCGTGGAAGAACGCCCAGGTGCTCGATTGCCGAAGCGACCCAGGCGGTGGCTCCGGAGACTGTTGACCGCAACCGGTGCCTTGCTCCTGTTGGCCGTGCTCGGCGTCTACGTCACGAGCACTTACCTCGTTCGAAAGTCATTCACGCACCGGGTGGAGAAGCTCCTCCCGGTGCCCGACGACCTGCGAGGCCGGGCCGAGTCGATCGCGTTGACGAGTGCGGACGGGATCCCCTTGAAGGGCTGGTGGCTTCCGGCCGAGTCGCCTCGCGGGGCCGTCGTCGTCCTGCACGGCATGGACGGCCTCGATGCGTCCTGCCTCCTGCCGCAGGCCAGGTTCCTGAACGCCGTCGGATGGTCGGCGTTCTTCCTCGACATGCGCGCGCACGGCCGAAGCGGCGGAACGCGCATCGGCCTCTCGCTCGAAGAGCCCCGCGACGTCGGCGCCGCGGTCGACTGGGTCGAATCGCAGCCGGCGTCCAGGGGGATGCCGGTCGTCCTACTCGGGCTCTCCATGGGAGGTGCTGCCGCGATCCGGACTGCCGCGGCACGACCCGACGTCGACGGCGTCATCAGCGTGAGCGCCTTCGCATCGCTCGACGGGATGATGGGCGAGGGGGCGCAGCTGGTCCTGGCTCGCCTCGCGGTGTTCACGCTCTACGGTGAGTGGACCACCACCGCTTCCCCGGTCCACGATATTCCGCGCATCCGGCCCCGGCCCGTCCTCCTTTTGCACGGGACCGCCGACCGGCAGATTCCGATCGAGCACGCCCACCTGCTTCAGCAGGCTGGAGGCGCCAACGTGGAACTCGTGGCCGTGGAAGGCGCGGACCATCTCATCTTCACCGAGGACGGCAACGGATCGGGCCACGACGACACGGTCTACCGGCAACGGATCCTCGACTACCTCGGCAAGGTCACGCATCGGAGGTGACCGGCGCGCCGCTGACGAAGCGAGGTGTATAAGCCCAGATTCTGGGCGTGTACAGCCCGCTGGTCTACTTCTCCTGCGCGATCGACCACCCGGTTGGCGGCCTCAATCCGACCGGGTACCACGCGACCAACCTGCTGATCCACATGGTGAACGTCTGCCTGGTGTTCCCGATCGTGTGCCGTCTCTCCGGCAGCACGCCGCCGTCGTCTTCACGCCGCTGGTCCTCGTCACGGACTACTACTACCGGAAACCAATCACCCGGAGAACGTCGCTCGACACGTGGCCGTTCTTCCTCGTCTCCCTCGTCTTCGGGATCGTCACGTTCGTCTTCCGCGAGGACACGGCCGCCATGGTGGCCCGCACGGCGTCGCCTGTGTGGCCGGGTGCGCCGCCGCGTCCTATCAGAGAAACGCCGCGTGGAAGGACGACATGACGCTCTACGACGGGATCATCGCAAACAGCCCGAATGCGGCGCTCGCGTGCACGAACCGGGCGGCGGCGCGCGTCAGGGAGAGGCAGGATGCGCAGGGGGCGCTCGCGGACTGCGACACCGCGCTCCGGCTCGACCCCAAGTACGCCGACGCCTACTTCAACCGGGCGACGGCGGAGCTGATGCTCAAGCGGTTCAACGAGGCGTCCGCCGACGCGACGCACGCCATCGAATTGAACGTGACCCGCGCGGAGTACCTCCGGTCGCGTGCCGAAGAGCGCCTGACCATGCGCGACTTCGCGGGAGCCATCGCGGACTCGGAGAAGGCGATGGCCCTCGATCCGAGCGGGCCAGAGGCCAATCTCTCCTACCGGTGCCGCGGTATCGCCCGGGTCCGGCTCGGCGACACGACCGGCGCCATCGCCGATTTCAACAAGGCCATCGAGCTGAGGCCCGAGATTCCCGCGGGTACCAGAACCGCGCGGGCGCTGGTCAAGGCGGGCTGCCAGTAGCCCCCTCGAAAGCATCCGCCCGCGCGAGCCGCGCTACTCGTTCCGCAGCGCGACCACCGGATCCACGCGCGTGGCGCGCAGTGCCGGCAGCGAGCTCGCGAGCCCGGCGACCCCGCCGAGGAACGCCACCGCGACGGCGAAGGTCAGGGGGTCCGAGGCCTTGACGCTCACCAGGGTCCCGCCGACCATTCGTGCCGCCGCCAGGGCGATGACGCCGCCGATAATCAGTCCGGGAGTGATTAGTCGCAGCCCCTGCCAGAGGACCAGGCGGAGCACGGCGGCAGGCCGCGCGCCGAGCGCCATCCGGACCCCCATCTCCTGTGTCCGCTGGCTCACGGCGAAGCTCATGACGCTGTAGAGCCCGATGGCCGCCAGCAGGAGCGCGATCCCGCCCACCACTCCCAGCAGGCTCGCCGCGACGCGCTGCGCGTAGAGCGACCCGGCGGTGGCGTCGGCGAGCAGCCTGGTGCTGAACACGGCGTCCTGGTTGAGCGCCAGGGCCTCGCGGCGCAGGTCGGGCGTCATCCGCAATGGGTCGCCGCTGGTCTTGAGGAACACCGTGGCGTTCAGGCCGGGCGCGAACATCTGGCGGAACGGCACGTAGAAGAACGGCATCGGTCCCTCGACCGGCGTGTGGTACTTGCTGTCCTTCACCATGCCGATCACCGTGGCCGCGCGTGCGCCGATCGTGAGCCTGCGGCCCAGCGGGCTTCTCGCGCCGAAGAACCGGCCGGCGAACGTCTCGTTCACGACCACCACCATCGGGGCCCCGGCCGAGTCGCGCTCGGTGAAGTCGCGGCCGTCGAGCAGCCGGATCCCGAGCAGCCCGAAGTAGCCGGGCGGGACGGTGGCGCGGTGGATCATCATCTGCTCGTTCGGCGCCGGGGCGTATCCCTCGACGTCGATCTGCTGCCAGGGCGTGGAACCGGCCCCAGAGGCCGTCGCCATCGGGACCACGTCGGAGTAGGTCACGCCGACCACACCGGGCTTCGATTCCATCCGCTCGCGAAGGACGCGGCAGAACTCCCACTGCTCCTCGGCCGAGTAGCCCGCGTTGGACAGGTAGAACTGCGACACCGACACGTTGGTCCGGTCGAACCCGGGCTCGATGCGGCTGGCGTTCCTGAAGCTGCGCGCGAAAAGCCCCGCGCCGACCAGCGCCACCATCGCCAGCGCCACTTCCGAGACCACGAGCAGACCCTGGAGGCGGTGCGACCCCGAGCCGGAGGCTCCGCTGCGCCCGCCCTCCTTGAGGACTTCGTTCGGACCGGATCGGCTGATGAGCAGGGCCGGCAACGTCCCGGACAGCAGCGTCGCCACGGCGGCGACCAGCGAGACGAACCCGATCGTCGCCGCGCTCAACCCGGCGCCGAACTGCAGCGGGATGTCGACGACGGGAAGGAGGAACAGGAGGAGCGACTGGCCCATCCAGAGCGCCAGCGTGACGCCGACCACCGCGCCGCCGGCGGCGAGCAGCGACGTTTCGACGAGCAGCTGCCCGGCCAGCCGCGAGCGCGAGGCCCCCATCGCCAGCCGGATCGCGAACTCCCGCCGGCGCGACACGCCGCGGGCCAGCAGGAGGTTCGCCACGTTGGCGCAGACGATGAGCAGGAGGACCAGTGAGAGCGCCATCAGGACCCGCAGCGGCTGGAGCAGCATCCCCTGCGCGCCCAGATGCCCCTTCCAGACCGGGGTCACCGTCAGATCGACGCCCCGGTTGGTCCCGGGGTAAGTCGCCGCCAGGCGCTTGCCCAGCGCGGCCACTTCGGCGCGCGCCTGCTCGATGGTGACGCCGGGCTTCAGCCGCACGATCGTGGACGTCTCGTCGCGCGTCCCCCGGCTGTGCAGCGTGCCGTCGCCGGTGCCCATCGCGGTGGCCATGGTGACCGGGATCCAGACGTCGTAGACCACGCCGGCCGTCGTCCCGCGGAAGTCCCGCGGCGCCACGCCGACGATCGTCAGCGGGTGACGGTTCACGCGGATGGTCTTGCCCAGCACGTTCCTGTTGCCGCCGAACTGCGTCTGCCACATGCGGTAGCTGACAACGGCGACCGGCGCGCCGCCCTCCTCGGCGCGCCCTTCCTCGGGCAGGAACGCGCGCCCCAGCACGGGCCTGACCTCCAGGAGATCGAAGTAGTTCGCCGACACGAGCTCCGCCCAGGCGCGCGCGGTCTTCCCGTCAGCCCCGACGCTCAACGGCGTGAAGCGGCCGAGGGCGACGCCCGACACCAGTTTCAGGTTGTCCCGGTAATCGCGGTAGTCGAGATACGAGGTGTTGACGAGAAACTCACCGGTCGGCGTCACTGTCTCGATGAGCGCGAGGCCCTGGGGATCGCCGACACCCGGAAAGGGATGCAGCAGGACGCCGTCGATCCAGCTGAACACGGTCGCGTTCACCGCGATGCCCAGGCCGAGCGTGAGCACGGCGAGGGCCGCGAACCACGGGCTGCCGCGCAGGGACCGGAATCCGAACCTCACATCGCCGGCAAGGAGCGAGAACCACCCGGACGCCCGTCCGCGGTCCGGCTCCGACGTTGATGGCGTGGAACGGTCTGTCATTGGGACCCTCGGGTGCGTGCGGGGGACCGCGCTTCTCGGAGGGGGGCGGCGGCGTTCGGCCTCTGTCGTGTCGATACGTCGAACGCCCGCGGCTGGTTCCCCGGAGGGCGTGCGCTACTTCGGGATTGGCAGCGCCTTGATCTCTCCGTACTGCCCGGTCACGAGACGACGATGGTAGTCGATCTGGCCCAGGTGATACGCGAGGTGGGTGGCCATGTGTAGCAGCGCCAGGCCGGTCGGCAGTGTGGCGCCCCCGAGCGGCTCGGGAAACGGTCTCGCCAGGGCGCTGTCGTCGAGCGCGGCGAAGCCGCGGGCGACCGCGTCCAGCGCCGCGTCACATTCAGCCAGCAACTCGGTGCGCGGGACGTTGCGGCGGCTGAACTCCGCGTCGCGATTCCTGACGTACCCGGTTCCGCCGAACAGGGCACCGAGGAAGTGCTGCAGGTTGCCGCAGAGATGAAGGGCCAGTGTCCCGGCAGAGTTCTTCGTGCCGGGAGGCATGGCCCAGATCTGCTGCTCGTCCGGGTAGGCCAGCAGCTCTTCGCGCAAGGTCGTGGCATCCCGAACGAACACGCGCCCCAGGTATTCGGCGTTCATCGGTTCCCCCCGAGTCCTGTCAGCATCCTACACGACTCGGGGCCCGGCTACCCCTTCATCTCCATCGCGCGCAGCGCGATGGCGAACATCAGCAACCCGACGGCGCCGCGCCAGTAGCCGACCGGCAGCAGCAGGTACTGCGTGTTCAGGAAGGCGAGGCAGGTCCCGACGATGAAGGCCAGCCCGGCGAGACCGATCAGCGCCCAGCACACGTTCTTCATCGAGTTCCTCCAGTCGAAACGGGTGTCACTGATACCGCGCGATGGGGCGGCACGAGGGCCCGCCCCGGCGCCCCGGCTCGATTACTGGCTCCCGGCCGCCTCCTTCCAGGCCTTGAGTGCCTGGGGCGGCAGCTTGTCGGAGTGCTTGACGAAGGCGATGACCTGCCAGATCTCCTGGTCGCTCAGGATGCCGTCCCAGCTGGGCATGCCGGTCAGGCGGATGCCGTGCTTGGTGATCCACCAGAGGTTCGCGTCCGGGTCTCCGGGGATGCGGTTGATGATCTGGGGGACGGGCGGGTTGAACTTCGTCCGCATCCGGCTGATGCGCTGCGCGGCGCCGCCGTGGCACAGCGAGCAGTGCATTTCGTAGTCGCGCGCCCCGTCGGACAGGGCCGCCGGCGTCGGCTGGACCGGGTTCTCCAGCTTGGGCGCGTGGCCGTCCACGTAGGCGTCCAGCGCCATGTTGGCGAGCCGCTTCTCCATGGTGCTCGGGGGGTTGTCGGCGCCGACGGGGAACCAGCCGCGATTGGCGACGAGGAACCCGCCGCAGGCGAGTACCAGCAGGGTGACGACCACGCCGACGATGAATCCGCGCATGCGGCCTCCTCTTCTCTTGTCGTGAAGCTTCAGCGCATCTTACCCCCACTCCATCCTGGGGCGACTTGAAAACCCGTCGCGCGAAGCCGGGACGTGTGCGGCCATCCGCCAGGCCGCAAACGCTCCATCGTACGACGCCGGTCCGCGCGGGCCACATAGCCCGAAGGTAATGGCCTGGAAGTACTACAGCGGCAGGTCCACCCGTAATTGACAGGGCTCACTCGCGTCGCTAGCATCCGACCACATGCCACAACATCGCATCGGCTGGATGACCACGCGCCGGATCGCGGTGTCGATCGCCCTGGTGGTGGCGATCGCCGTGCCGCCGGCCTTCGCGACGATCTTCTCGACCGTCAAGGGCATCGTGCACGACCCCCAGCACCGGCCGATACCCGGCGCGGTGGTGACGCTGAAAGCCGCGCACGCGGATTGGACGAATACGTCGGTGACCAACGCGGACGGCGAGTTCCTGTTCGCCGCCGTGCCGGTGGGCGAGTACGTGGTGGCGGTCGCCATCGAGGGGTTCGCCCCGGCGGCGCAGCCGATCACCGTCGTGTCGGGAACGGTCCCCATCCTGCACCTGCAGCTCCAGTTGGGGGGCGTCCAGGAAGCCGTCACGGTCAACGCCGGCCCGTCCGACGTGCACCCCGGCTCGATGACGCCGACCACGCTCGTCAGCCGCCAGGACGTCAGGAGCACGCCGGGCGCGGACCGCGCGAACGGGCTCGAGGCCATCACCGCCTTCGTGCCCGGCGCGTACGTGACGCACGACCAGCTGCACGTCCGCGGCGGCCACCAGGTGAGCTGGTTCGTCGACGGCGTGCCCGTGCCCAACACGAACATCGCGTCCAACGTCGGGCCGCAGTTCGATCCCAACGACCTGGATTACCTCGAGGTCCAGCGGGGCGGCTACGACGCGCAGTACGGCGACCGGACCTACGCGCTCTTCAACGTCGTCCCCCGGTCGGGGTTCGAGCGCAACGACGACGCCGACGTGACGCTCACCGCGGGCAGCTACGCCCAGGCCAGCGGCCGGCTGAGCCTCGGAGGGCACACCGAGCGGTTCGCCTACTTCGGGAGCGCGAACGCGAACAGGAGCGACCTCGGCCTGGGCACGCCGGTCGCCGACGTCATCCACGATCGCGAGGCCGGCGGCGGCGGGTTCCTGTCGCTCATGCTGAACGCGACGCCGGCGAACCAATTGCGCCTGGTGGCCTCGGTCAGGCACGACCGTTATCAGATCCCAAACGGCCCCGACGACGTCGCAAACGGGATCGCCGACGACGAGCGCGAATCGGACGCGTTCGTCAACTTCTCCTGGGTCCGGACGTTCAAGTCGGGGGGCCTGCTGACCGTCTCGCCGTTCTATCACCTGAACTCGGCGAACTACGAGGGCGGGCCGAGCGACCCGATCGTGACCGTTGACGAGCGGCGGTCGCAGTATGGCGGCGCCCAGGTGGTCTTCAGCGGGGAGGTCGGCCAGCACGCCCTCGAGGTCGGCTTCTACGGCTTCTACCAGCAGGACGACCAGTTGTTCGCGCTCACGTTCAACGACGGAAGCCTCCCGAACGTCGCGTCGCGGGAGCGGCCTTCTGGAAACCTGGTGGCCGTGTTCGCACAGGACACGTTCAGGGCCACCTCGTGGCTGACGCTCACCGCCGGCGTGCGCCAGACCCGCTTCTCGGGGGGCATCACGGAATCAGCGACGAGCCCCCGCGTGGGCGCCTCGGTCCAGGTTCCGTCGCTCGACTGGGTGTTCCGGGGCTTCTACGGGCGCTTCTACCAGGCGCCGCCGCTCATCACCGCGTCCGGTCCGCTGCTGCAGTTTGTGACGAGCCAGGATCTCGGCTTCATCCCGCTGCGCGGGGAGCGCGACGAGGAATACCAGGTGGGCGTGACCGTGCCGATTCGCGGGTGGACCGTGGACGCCGACCACTTCCGGACCAGCGCGACGAACTACTTCGACCACAACCCGGTGGGGAACTCGAACGTCTACTTCCCGCTCACGATCGACGGCGCGCTCATCCGCGGCACCGAGGTCACCGTGCGTTCGCCGCGGTCGAACGCGCGCGGGCAATTCCACCTCGCCTATTCGTACCAGACCGCCGAAGGCCGTGGGGCGATCAGCGGCGGACTGACCGACTTCTCCTCGGGCGGGGGCAGCTTCTTGCTCGACCACGACCAGCGGCACACCTTCAGCGCGGGGTTCGACATGCAGCTGCGGTACGGCCTCTCGGCCTCGGCCAACGTCTACTACGGATCGGGATTCACCGACAACGGCGGACCCGCGCACCTGCCAGGTCACACGACGGTCGATCTCTCGCTCGCCAAGGCGCTCTCAAAGAGCCTGTCGGTGTCGCTGACGGCGCTCAATGTGGCCAACAGCCACCTCCTCATCGACAACAGCCTGACCTTCGGCGGCACACACTACAACGATCCGCGGCAGGTGTACGCCCAGATCCGGTACCGATTTCACTACTGAGGGCGGGGCACTTCCTCGCCGCAACCATCCGCCCCGTAATCACGTAGATCCCGACATGGAGCACGCTCGCTCATTCCGCTCGATCGCCCGGACGGCTCCCGACACGCGGACCGCGGCGAACCACGTAATGACAGCGTTGGTGAGCCGGCTTCGCGACAGGTTTGTCGGCGTCTGGCACGACGCCGACCCGAAGACGACGGTCGATGGCCTGGCCTACACGTCCGCCGAGCAGGAGAGCAACGAGGCCGAGCTGGGTTCGTTCGTGGGCCTGCTCACCCGCGAGTCGCGGCGCGCCGGCCGGCGCCGCGAGGTCGACGCGGCGGGCGAGCGCCGGATCGTGCGCGCGTTCGCGGGACTCGCCACCGGCGCGCTCCGCTGGGACGGCCGCCAGATCGAGCCGCTCCTGTCGAGCGGCTTCCGCGACGCGCTCCGGGCCTTCCCGGTTCGGGCGCGCCGCTTCGACCCGTCCCTTCGCCCGGCCGACATCTACCAGGCCGCGCGCAACGCCCTGACGATGCACTGCCTGCAGAGCCTGCTCGGCGTGCCGGTCGAATCGACGCCCGCCGTCCTCGGCTACAGCTTGCTCTACCCCTACACCGACAACCTGCTGGACGAGGCGTCGCTCGACGCCGAGGCGAAGCTGGCATTCAGCAGGCGCTTTGCGGAGAGGCTCCGCGGCCGCGAGGTCGTTCCGGGCGACCGGCGCGAGGCGCGCATCTTCGAGCTCGTCGCGATGATCGAGGGCCAGTATCCGCGCGACCGGTTCCCCGGCGTCTTTGAAAGCCTCCTCGCGATCCACCACGCGCAGGAGCGCAGCGTTGCCCTGCTGGGCGGCGCCGCGCCGCTCCCCAGGCGGACCATCGTCGAAATCGCGGTGGAGAAGGGCGGCGCGTCCGTTCTCGCCGACGGCTACCTGGTCGCGGGCGCGCTGACGCCGGCGCAGGCCGAATGCATCTTCGGCCTGGGCGTCTTCCTGCAACTGCGCGACGATCTCGAAGACGTCGAGGACGACGCGGCGTGCGGGCTTGGGACCGTGTTCTCGGCCCCGCCGGACGCGTGCCTCGACGAAGCGACGGCGCGGGCGCTGGCCGTAGGCAGGGCGGTGCTCGGCGCCCTCGACTGCTTCGATGCGCCGTCGGCGCGGCTCGTGCGCGACATCATGGCGCGCAGCCTGCAGCTGACCATCTCCGACGCCGCGGCGTCGTTTCCGGCCCGCTACTCCCCGACCTACCTCGATGATCTCGAGCGCCGATCGCCGTTCCGCTTCGCGCGCCTCGCGGCCGAGCGCAAGCGCCTCACCCGGGCCAAGGGCTCGCTGACCGGCCTGCTCGAGGCGTGGATCGCCGAGGAGGAGGGCGTGCGTCATCCGTCGGCCGGGGGGCCGCTGGCGGCGCGGCCGCCGAAGAGCCGGGCGCCGATCTGGATGGTTCGAGGCGAGGCATGAGCCGTCGCCGCCGTGCGGCAAGGAGAGCGCGATGAGCACCATCACCCTGCTCGGCACCACGCTCGGGCTCGGCTTCACGTCGGGCCTCAACCTGTACGCGACGGTCCTCGTCACCGGGCTTCTGATCCGGCTTGGCTGGCTGCCGCTCCCGGGTTCGCTGGGCGGCCTTCACGTCCTGGCCAGTCCGGCCGTGCTGATCGTGGCCGGTGTCCTCTACGCGGTGGAATTCCTCGCGGACAAGATCCCCGTCGTGGACCACGTGTGGGACGCCGTCCACACCTTCATCCGGCCGCTGGGCGCGAGCCTGCTCGCGTGGCGTGCCGTCGCCGGCGCGGCGATCCCCGAGCCCGTGGCGTTCGCGGTCATCCTGTTGGCGGGAGGCGCGGCCCTGGCTACGCATGGTACGAAGGCCTCGGGTCGGGTGGCCATCGCGGCCACGGGGGGTCACTTCGCGGGACTGGGCGTGGGCGCCAGTCTCGTGGAGGACGCGGGGGCGTTCGCGCTCGCGCCGCTGGCCATAGGCCACCCGATCGCCATGCTGGTGATCGTCGTCGTGGCCCTGGTGGCCATCGGCGCGCTCGCGTTCAGGATCCTCCGGCCGGGTCGTGCCGTCGATTGAACCTGAGGGACGGTCAGGCCGCGACCCTCATTTCTTCTTCGGAGAAGGCTCCTTGGCGGCGCGGTAACCCGCCTTGATCGCGTCCTCCTCGGTCATGAACTTGCCCTGCTTGGTCTTGCCGTAGTAGCGGTCGCCTTCCTTGTGGTACACCTTCGTGGACGTGTTCACCCACACCATCCCCTTGACCGGCGGCTGCTGCGCGGCCATCTCGGTCGCAGCGGCTTTCGCGGTCGCCGGCGCGGTCTTCGCGGCGGCTGCCGCGGCCGCCTTGGGCGCGGCGGGGACCACCGGGGCCGCTGGGGCCGCCGGGGCCGCTGCGGCACCGGCCGTCACCATGGGCGTGATTTTCTGGATGACGCTCTTGGACACGCCCGCCTTCGAGAGGTCCGCGACCGACGAGTAGGGACGACCGGCGACGATCTTCTTCGCCGTGGCCGGGCCGATCCCGGGGAGCTTCTCGAGATCCGCCTGGCTGGCCGTATTGATGTCAACCTTGCCGGCCGGCGCGGCCGCCTTGCCAGCCTGGGCGAACACCATGGGCGCCGCCAGTACCGCGGCGGCGAGCACGAAGAGCACGACCAACCGTTTGCAGGTCATTGCCGACATATCATCTTCTCCATTTGCGGACTGGCGTCCGGGGCGCCGCTCGTGGGCCCGGACGCCAGCCGTCACGACCGCGGTGATCTCCGAGCGGCCTAGCGGATCATCCGCCACAGCAGCAGCACGATGATCGCGCCGACGAGTGACATGACGAAACCGGCCGGGTGGAACTGGGATCCCGCCTCCGGTTTCTTGATCACGCGACCCACGAGTCCGCCGAGCACGGAACCGACGATGCCGAGCACCGTTGTGGCGATGAAGCCCATCTGGTCGGCACCCGGCAGGATCGCCCGAGCGATCAGGCCCACCACGAACCCGGTCACGATCGACCAAATCACGTGCAGCATGCAGCCTCCTTCAGGTGAATCCGCAACCGCCCCACCCTCGGATGACCCGCCACTACCCCATCAGGCGTCCCAGGATTCCCAACACCGCGCTCGCGCCGGACGGCGCCTGGCCGCCGCCGAGGAGCGACCCCAGGCTTCCGAGCATCCCTCCGCCGGCCGGCGCCTCCTGGCCGACCTGGCCGGTTGTCTGCCTGCTGATTGCGCCCATGGTCATCGCGGCCACCACCGGCAGCATCTGCTTCAGCAGGTCGGCGCCGAGCCCCGTTTGCGCGGACGCCTGGGTGGCGACCTGCCGGCTGGCGTCCTTGCTGCCCAGCACGTGACCGAGGATGGCGTTGCCGTCGGCGACCGTGTCCGGCCGGTCGAGCGCGGACGGGTCCTCGACGTATTGCTGGTGCTGTCCGCTCGTCAGCGCCCCAAGCAGCGACTGGAGACCGCCTGCGCTCGAGGCGTTCTGCTGGAGGCCCGTCGCCAGGGCAGGAGCCAGCGCCGAGACGGCGGAGGCGGCCTGTTCCGGCGAGATGCCGAACTTCTGCGCCAGCAACTCGGTGGCCCCGCCACCGTGCGCGTTCAACAACATGTCTACTAGTCCCATCGTGTCCCTCCAGTTACGCTACCTGAAGCGCAGGCGCAGGATCAACTGCGTCGCGCAGCCTCGGCCCGGGGACCGGGCCTCCCTCGACCGTCGCCACGTGAATCAGAATCTCTCGCAGCAGAAAAGAGTTCGTGAGACACGCCAGCACAGCCGTGTATCGGACGCCATGACGAGGGCAGGGGTGCCAGTTCTCGGCCCGCAGGCTGCCGGTGCGGCCGGCGGCGAGGCTGGGGGAGGGGGCGGCCAGATGGCCGTCCCCCCGGCTCAATGCACGGTCAGACGAAGAGGTCCAGCTTGCCGAACTTCTCGGCAAGGAGGTAGCAGACCGTCACGCGGCTCTTGTCGTGCTCGCCGGCCATTCTCTTCATCACGTCCTTCAGCGCCGCGTCGAGCTCGGCATCGGGCTGAGTCAGGCCCAGCTTCTTCTTCATGAAGCCGTCGCGCACGCGCTTCAACTCTTCAGGGTCGCTGGCGGCGACCAGGGACGCATCTCTGGTTCGCAGTGCGATGCCCAGGTGCTTCACGATGCCCGCAATGGCCTTTCCATTGGCGTTGGCCGCGTATTTCTTCACGCCTTCTGCGTAGTCGGGTTGAGCGACTGCCATCTGAAGCCCCTCTCTTCAAAGGCGACTCGAGCGATCTACTTGGCCTGCAGGACGGCCGGCACCTGCATGTTGAGCAGGCCCATCACCTCGGCGACTTTTGCCTTGACCGTTTCGGCCTTGGCGATGGCGTCGGTCAGGTTCCCGGCGCCGAACGCCGTCGTCGCGTCGGTCCACGTTGAGGTGACCGTGGCCAGCCCGGTCTTGGCTTCCTCGAACTTGGCCTTGTCCAGGCCCGCCGGCAGCTTCCTCGACTTCGACAGCATGCCGACCCGGCTCTGGATCGCCTCGACGGCCTTTGGCAGGGCCGCGCTCAGGCCTGTCCAGGTCGACGTGAGTTCGGCCTTCTTCGCCGTCACGGCGGTGGCCAACTCGGCGATCTTGGCTGGCAGCGCCTGCGCATTGGTCAGGGCAGCCTGATAGTCGCCCTTGGCCACGGCGTCCTTCGCCGCGGTGATGGCGTCTGAGATCCCCGTCGCCTGGGCCGGCAGGTACTTGACGGCGTCGGCCTGGACCGCGCTGTACGCCGTTTCGGCCGAGGCGATGGCGGTCTCAGCGGGGGCCTTCTGGTTGGCGCAGCCGGACGCGATTGCCACGAGTGCGACGGCGGCCAGGAGACTGATCGTGCGCTTCAACATGACTCCTCCAAGCGGGTGGGGTCGTGGCCTCGTGGCGAACCTGGAGCGGCGAGGCCCGACAACGGGTTTACGGGATCCGGAGTTTCTGTCCGACCTTGATCTTGTTGGGATCTGTGAGTTGATCACGATTCGCCTCGAAGATCTGCGGGTACAGGCTGGGGTCGCCGTAGTACTTCTCGGCGATCTTCGAGAGCGTGTCTCCGGCGACGACTTCGTACCACTGCGTGGCGTCGTTCGGGTCCACCGGGGTGGGATCGTCTGGCATCTCACATCCTCCATGGAGCGTGCGGCCGCTGTCGGCGGTCGCCAGGTAAATCGGGGGGGCGCCTGATGCCGTTTCACGCGTGCTGGTCGAGACACGCCGAAACGTCTCCAAGATCATGATATAGCGATGGTCGTCCCCCGCTGTTCAGAATGGCACACCTGGTCCGGCCCCTCCCAGGGCGCGTGCCCGTGCCACGCAGGCGCCACCCGCACCCGCCGCTCGACGGCCGGGCTGGAACGGCGCCCGGGGTCCCCGATCGTTGAAATCGCCGATCCGCGCGCGTAACGTGAAAGGAGATCGGGTTCACTCAAACACGGACGAGGTTCGAAAAGAACCGTCTGTTCAAGGAGACGAACGATGGCCCCCAAGATAGCGAGGTTCTCACTGGCGCTCGGTGCGTGCCTGGTCGTGACCTTCGGTCTGCTGGCACTCACAACGCTCGGCGTGGCCAAGGCCCGACAGTCGGAGATGCCGGGCATGCCCGGCATGGCCGATCACAAGACGATGAGCGTGACCGGGTGCGTGCAGAAGGGCGTCGAGGCTCGAGGGTTCTACCTCACCGCCTCCGACGGGAAAGTGTATGAACTCACGGGGAAGGCCGTGAAGCTCGACCACCTGGTCGGCGAAACGGCGACGGTCATGGGCCGTGAGGTCAAGCGGTCGAAGGCGATCGAAGCGAAGATGGAAACCGATGAGATGAAGGAGGCCGCCGGCAAGCCGTACGCCGACCTCCAGGTCACGGGCGTGAAGGACGTGGCCCAGGGCTGCGGCGGATAGCCGCCCACCGTCTCGATCTAGAACGTCACCCGGATCCCGATCTGGGCGGCGAACGGGATACCCACCGTGGTGCCGGGGCCGAAGAAGTCCCCGAGCGCCCCGGCCGGCACCCGCACGTCGTTCAGGCTCAGGATGGGTCGAGTGGTCGTGCACGCCGCGTCCACGCAGAGGTGCTGCACGTTGGCCAGTTCTCCGGGAGGCACCCCGAGCGCGGCGATGTTCGTCACGTAGTTGTTCCCGGGGTTCATCCGGTTGAACAGGTTGAACAGCTCCACGAACGGGAGGACGGAGACGCTTCGTCCCGCCGCGAACGGCCGGCTGATCCTGATGTCCACCTGCTCGAAGGGCGTCCCCCTGAACTGGTCGAGCGTCGTCGGAACGCCGTTGATCACCGCCCGGTCGTTGGTGTTCAGCCCGTCCCCGTTCAGATCCACGGGTGTCGACATCGTGAACGGGCGCGCGCTCTCGAACTGCGCGAGGCCCGAGATCTCGATGTGCCACGGCAGGAACAGCGTGCCCGCGATCACGGCCCGGTGCCGGACGTCCTCGCCGGATGGGCCGTGGTCGCCAGGCCCGAACGGGTTCCGCACGTCGGTGACGCCGTTCACGTAGTCGAAGAGTTCGCCCACCGTCGCGCCCCAGGTGGTGGCGTGCGCCAGCGTGTAGTGCGCCGTCACCTCGAACGAGTGCGACAGCCGGTGCGTCACCATCACCGAGACGCCGTCGTATTGCGAGCGGTTGTCGGTCCGGAAGACCGACACGCTCGGCGCGTTGTCGGGCAGCGTGAATCCGCTGACGTATTCGAATCGCCGGTACTGGTGGATACCCTGCTGGTGCTCGTAGAACACGTTCAGCCGCCACCCGTTGCCCAGCTCGCGCTCGACGCCAGCGCTCGCCTGGATATCGAGCGGCGTCTGGTAGTTCGGATCGATGAGCGCGCCCTGATCGCCGGGCCCGAGCAGGCCGCCGAACGGCGTGTTGACCGCCCTGAACGCGTCGACCCATCCGTTCTGCGCGAGGTCGTTGTAGTAGAGGCCCGCGCCCAGCCGGACCACCGTCCGATCGGGCGCGCCCGGAGCCCACGCCAGACCCACCCGCGGCGCGATCGCCTTCCGGTAGTCGTGAGGGATCCCCGGCACGAGCGGAATCCCCAGCGACTGCAGCGTGATGTAAGCCGGGTTCTGGCTCTGATCACGCCCCTCCGCGATGAACAGCCCGAACGTCGTGTCGTAGCGCACGCCCAGATTGAGCGTGACATCGGACCGGATCCGCCACGCGTCCTGGAGGTAGAGGCCCAGCCGGCGAATGCTCTGGGAGAATCCGCCGGGCGAGGCCGGCGTGAGCAGGCTTCCGGCCGCGTAGTCGGCCGTGAACTGGCCGGGGTTGGCGAGGTAGTAGGTCGGGTCGTTCGGGAACTGCACCAGCAGTTCCTGGTTGCTCGAGAGCTCGCCACCGAGGACCGGTTCGTGGATGAAGTTGACGCCCGTCTTCAGCGTGTGAGCGCCCGCCGTATGCACCAGGTCGTAGCGGAGCTGGTACTTCTGCTGGTCGCGGCGCACGGGGAACGCCGTGATCGCCGTGACGAACTGGTTGTCGCCGACCGTCTCGAACCCCGACGTCGTCTGGGCCGTGGAGCTGAAGGGGAAGGCCAGCGCCAGGCCGAGCGTCGAGTTGCGGTCCTTGGTGTGGTGGAAGAAGCCCGCGCCGAGCGTCAGCGTGCCCAGCCAGTTCGGGGAGAACTGGTACGTGTTCCCGACGACCACGTTCTCGTAGTTCGACCGGGTGAGGACGCCGGTCGAGGGGAGCGTCCCCTGCTGCACGAGGTCGTTGTTCGTGTGGTTCCTGTCGAAGGAGACACGGGCGAACCACTGCGATCGCGTCGACTGGGTCCAGTCGACGCGGGTCGAGAAGGTCGCGTCACGGAACGGTACCGGCACCGAGGTCGGCACGGCGATGCTGGGCACGCCGGGGATGAGGCCGGCGGACGCGAGTTGCGCGAGCGCCTGGAACTGCGTGAGGCTCTGCGCGCTGTACGCGACGCTGGCGTTCTCGTTCACCACCTCGAGCGACGAGAAGAACCACGCCTTGCCCTTGGCGAGCGGGCCGCCCAGCGTGAACGACCCATCCTGGCGAGAGAAGGGCTGCTTCGGGCTGGGATCCGGGTTGTCGAGCGTGTTCCTCGCGTTGAGCGCGGTGCTGCGGAAGTACCCCTCCGCCCCGCCGTGCCACGCGTCGGTCCCTCGCCGCGTGGAGATGATGATCGAGCCGCCGTTGGTTCGCGACGTGTCGGCGTCGAACTGCGCGGTCCGGACGACGAATTCGCGGATGGCGTCGGGCGAGTAGTACTGCAGGAAGCCGCCGATCCAGTCGTCGTTGTTGTCGCCGCCGTCCACCGAGAGGTCGACGTTCAGGCCCGAGCTGCCGCCGAACGACACGGCCGTGATCCGCGCCTTGGTGGGGTCCGACGGTTCGACCGGCTCGGTCATCGGGGAGAGATAGGAGATGTTCGCGAAGCTGCGGTGGGCCAAGGGCAGCGCCTCGAGGTCCGACCGGCCGATGACCGTCTGCTGCACCGAACTCGTGGACTCGAGCGGCTGCGCGGCGAGCGAGGGCGAGGCTCCCCGGACGACGACGGTTTCTTTCACGCCTGCCGGCTGCAGCACGATGGTGACCGCCGGTGTCGCGCCCACCCCGATCGGGACCATCGTGACCGCCGGCGCGAATCCGGGTGAGCGCACCGTGACCTTGTAGAGCCCTGGAGGGAGGGCCACCACGGCGTACTCCCCAGCCGCCGTCGTCTTCGTCGTGCGGGTCACGCCCTCGCCAGGCAGTTCCACCGTCAGCCCGGCGCCGACCACCACGCCGCCGCTCCCGTCGCGGACCGTCCCGACGAGACTGCCTTGGGGCGTCTGGGCGAGACACGCGGAGCTCAGAAGGACGAACGCCGCGACGGCGCACAGGGCCGTCGCGCACCAAGTAAAGACGCGCGTCGAACGCATCGGGTACGCTCCCGGGCGGCCGGTCGCCGCACACCGCAGGTTGTCGGAATCACCCCGTAAAACAGTGTCGGGCGGCGACGGAACTACTACCAGCGGTCGTAATCGAGCCTGTGTGCCGGTCTTTGTGCGGGCCTGTAACCTCCATCTCAGCAGGCGTAAGATACCCCCGTCGTTCAACCTCAAGGAGGGCATATGTTCTCGTGGCTCACCCATCGGGGCGGCGGGCGGACCCTCGTGGGCCTGCTGGCCGCGGCGGCGCTCGTGCTCGGTCTCACCGCGGCGCCGGCGCTTGCCGGCGGCGACAGGCCGACGGTCAAGGTCATGACCTACAACATGGACGCGGGGACCGACTTCGTCTACTTCCTCGCGAATCCCGGCGACTTCCCGGCCGCGTTCGCCGCGACGATCGCGGAACTCGAGCAGAGCCAGTTCGCCCTCCGCGCGGCGCGGCTGGCCAGGACGATCGCGGCCGAGAAGCCGGACCTCGTGTCCCTGCAGGAGGCCACCGTCTGGGACTACGTGGCCGACGACGGGTCAAGGGTCGCCCTCCTGGCCGACCAGTTGCAGCTCCTGGAGAAGGCCTTGAAGAGATACGGTGCGCACTACCGCGTCGTCGCGGTGCAGCCACTCACGAACCTCGTGCTACCGCTGGCCCCGAACTACAACTTCCACTTTCTCGACCGGAACGTCATCCTCGCGCGCACCGAACACGGCCGGGACGACCTCGACCTGTCGAACGTCAGGCAGGGGCTCTACCAGGCGACCACCGAACCGCTTCCCGGGTTCCTGCAGGTCAACGGGTGGATGTCGGTGGACGCCAGGATCAAAAGAGAGCGCGTGCGCTTCTTCGCGACGCACCTGGCCTCCCCGCTGTATCCCGGCGACCCGGTCCAACCGGCGCAGGGGGCCGAACTGATCGCGATCCTGAACCGCTCGCCCTACCCCGTGGTGATCGCCGGTGACTTCAACTCCGACATGAGCGGCCTGGGCCGCGGCCCCGACCAGACAACGACAGGTGCGGATATCGTGGCCGCCGGCTACGCGGACGCCTGGGCGGCGGTCCATCACCCGTACCAGGGCCTCACGTGGCCGTTGTTCTGGGAGGACATTTACGCCGGCGTCTATCCGGACGGGGTGCCGGTCGAGCGGATCGACCTCGTCTTCGAGAAGGGCCTGAAGGTGCTCGACGCCGAGGTGGTCGGTGAGCGCGCGCCATACCCGTCCGATCACGCCGGCGTCGTGGCGACGCTGCGCGTCGAGCGGTAGTGCCATCCGAGGGGCCCGGGCTACAGGAGGCCGACGCCGGCCCTCTTCGCGGCCCGGGCCAGTGCCGCGTCGCCTGTTGCCAGCGTCGCGCCGAGGCGCATCGCCAGTTCGAGGTACGCCGCGTCGTAAACCGCCAGCCCGTACTGCCTGGCGAGAGCTGACGTCTCGCCCGTGACGTGGCGCGCGGTGTCCCGGTCGATGTCGATGGGCAGCGAGAGGACGACGTGAAGGGCCTCGGTCACGTCCGCCTGGGACGCGCGCTTGCGCCGCTCGGCCATGAGCAGGCCGTTGGCCACCTCGAGCGGCCAGTGCGCCGGGACAAAGGCGGGCACGCCGCGTTCGAGGGCGTCCAGCGCGTCGATCGCCCGGGGCGCCTGCTCGTCCGACATCAGGAAGCCGAGCGCCGTCGCGGCGTCGATGACCAGGGCTTTCATGTCAGATCCGCCGGCCGGCCGCGTCGAGGTCCTTGGGCGACTCGCCCCTGACGAGCTTCAGCCGGCCGCGGAGCGCGCGGACCCGCGCGAACAGTTCGACGCGGGCGACCTGCTGGCCGACCGGTACCAGCCGGGCGACCGGCCGCTCGTGCTTCGTGATGATGACGTCGTGCCCCCGCTCCACGAACTCGAGGAGGGCGGGCAGCGTGGTCTTGGCCTCGTAAGCGCCGACGGTCTTCGTCGCGGGCATACGTTCAGACTAGTCTCAGACCAGTCTATATGTCAACCCTGCCGCTCCGCGGCATCTTGCCGCCCGCCTGAGCCCGTCGCCGTGGAACGGAACAGTCGTTCGCGAGGGCGGACGTGCCGTCACGCCCGGAGCGCGCGTGCCCCCGATCGACGGGTGCCTGGCGCGAGCGCCACCATCAAGGTCGCGGCGACCAGCGGCATCACGCCGGCGACCAGGAATATGCCGTCCCCGACCAGGCGAACCCACTCGAGCGTATGGAACGGCCCGCTCATCGTGAAGGCCGGCTGCCGCGCATGCCAGTAGCCGTTCGCGATCGAGTCCCACAGTTGCAGCGCGCCGGCTGGAAACAGATCCAGGACGATCATCAGCGCCAGCCCGGCGTTGAGCCCCCAGAAGCCGAGCCGGACGAGGCGCTCCACCCGGGCCCACGCGGTGTCCGAGGCCAGCGCGCGAAGCCCGAAGACGACCACCGCGAGCGCCAGCATGCCGAACACGCCGAACAGGGCCGCGTGCCCGTGGTTGGGTGTCAGGCCCGTGCCGACCTCGAAATACGACACGATGGGGAGATTGATCAGGAACCCGAAGATCCCCGCTCCCACGAAGTTCCAGACGCCGACCGCCATCAGGAAGTAGATCGTCCAGCGGTAGCGGTCCGACAGCGCCTTCCCGCACTCCTCGCATCGACGGCGTCTCAGGCGGATGAAGTCCCAGGCATCGAGCGTCAGCAGCGTGAGGGGCACCACCTCCAGCGCCGAGAAACAGGCGGCCACGCCCATGTTCAGCGTCCCCTGGCCCGTGAAGTACCAATGGTGGCCCGTGCCGAGAATGCCGCCCCCCAGGTAGAGGATCGCGTCGAGGTAGACGACGCGCGTCGCCGTCTTCGCGGTCACCAGCCCGAGCAGATGGAACATCACCGCCACCAGGACGGTCGCGAACAGCTCGAAGAAGCCTTCGACCCACAGGTGGATGATCCAGAAGCGCCAGTTGTCGATCACGGCGAAGTTGGTGCGCGGGCCGAAGAAGAGCGCCGGCAAGTAGAAGATCGGAATCGCCGCGGCGGCGTACAGGAACAGCGCGCCCAGCTCCGACCGGTTCCCCCGGCGCATGACGGGCCGCAGGGCCCGAAACAAAAGGGCCAGCCAGAACACGAGGCCGATTGCCAGCAGCAGCTGCCAGAACCGCCCCAGGTCCAGGTACTCGGAGCCCTGGTGTCCGAACCAGAACCACGCCCGGCCCAGGATGCCGTTGATGCCCAGGTACTCCCCGAACAGGCTGCCGAACACGACGACGGCCAGGGCGGCCAGCAGCACGATCACGCCGGCACGCTGCCCGCGCGGCTCCGCGCCGCCGACCAGCGGGGCCAGCAGGAGCCCGCCCGCCACCCAGGCGGTGGCGATCCAGAAGATCGCGAGCTGGAGGTGCCACGTGCGGGCCAGCGTGTAGGGCAGCAGGCGGGACAGATCGAACCCGTAGAACCCGCCCGGCTCGACGCGGAAGTGGGCAATCACGCCGCCCAGCAGGGTCTGCGCGAGGAAGAGCACCGCGACGACGGCGAGGTACCAGGCGGTCGCGCGTTGACTCGGGGTCCACGTCCACGCGAGCACGCGGTTGTCGTGCGAGTGGCCCGCCGTGGAGGCCTGGTGCCAGCCGAGATAGTCGAAACGTCCGAACAGGAAGAGGATGGTGCCAAGCCCGCCAAGCAGCGTGATGAGGCTCAACGCGCTCCACAGGTAGGTCGGGGCGCTGGGCGTGTTTCCCGCGGCGGGGTCGTAGGGCCAGTTGTTGGTGTAGGAGTAGTCCTTGCCTGGCCGGTTCGCGACCGCGGCCCACGCGGCCCAGGTGAAGTAGGTGGCCAGGTCGTCGAGTTCGCGGCGCTCGCGAATGTAATTCAGCGGCAGGCCGGCGGCCGCCGTGGGACCGGAGAAGTAGTCGCCCCAGTGACGGCGGGACGAGGCAAACGCGGCGGTCTCGATGGCCGTGAACCGGAGCGTGCCGGTGGCGGGATCGTACCGGTTCTCCTTCAGCGTGCGGCGCACGCCATCGGCGATCTCGGCGGCGGCGCCCGCCTCGAGAGCGGCGTAGGGTCGCCCGTACCGCGCCTGCGCGAGCGTGTCACGCCCTACCTCGACCGCCTCGTGCACGGTGTCGGCGCTGTAGTCCGGGCCGAGATACGCCCCGTGGCCCCAGAGCGTCCCGTGCTCCATCAGGCCGTACTTCAGGAACACCTCCTGCCCGCGCAGGATGTCGGCCGACGCAAACAGCGTGCGGCCCGAGGCGTCCTCGACACGGTCCGGGATGGGCGGGGCGTCGGTGTAGGTCCGCACCGTCAGGTAAGACAGCACGGCGAAGCCCGCGATCATCACGAGGATCGCCGAGTGGCGCCACCACGGAGACAGGGAAGCGGCCTCTTCAGCGTCCGGCATGGCGTGGTGCTCCTGTCAGGGGCCGATCGAGGCCTTGCGCCTGCCCAGGTCACGGTCGGCGGTTCATGGCCGTGTCGTCGGTCGGGGGCGTCCCACCGCGAGGAGTTCGACGATTCTCGCGCGTAACATAACACGAGCGATGCCGGTCACTCGCACCGTAGCGCGATCACCGGATCGACTTTCGTGACGCGCCGCGCCGGGAGGTAGCACGCCGCGAGCGCGGCCCCGACGAGGAGCAGCGTCACGGCGCCGAACGTCAGCGGATCGGTGGCCGTCACGCCGAAGAGCAGCGACGCCACCGTGCGCGTCAGGGCCAGCGCCCCCGCAATCCCCATCGCCACACCGATGAGAATCGGCCGCAATCCCTGGCTCAAGATCATTTTCATGACGTCGCCCGCGGCCGCCCCGAGCGCGATGCGCACCCCGATTTCCCGCGTGCGGCGGCTGACCGAGTACGCCATCACGCCGAACACCCCCGTCGTGGCCAGCAGCAGCGCGGTGATCCCGAAGAACCCGATGAGGATGACGTTGAATCTCCGCGAGCCGAGCGACGCCGAATAGACGTCCGACAGCGTCTGGAACCTCGCCGGGATCTCGGGGTCGAGATCCTGCAGGATGCCCCGCGCTGCCGAGGTGATCGACCCCGTATCCGCATCGCTCAGCAGCGTCAGGCTGATCGCCGCGCGGGGCCGCTGGAACAGGTTCACGTAGACCGTCGGACGCGGCGGCCTGTCGAGCCCGTAGACGTGGGTGTCGCCCACGATCCCGACGATGGTCAGCAAGCGGAAGTCGCCGTCCATGTTCCCGAACTCGATCGTGTGGCCTACGGGGTCCTGGCCCGGCCAGCGGCTGCGCGCGAGCGACTCGGTGATCACGGCCACGTGCGGGGCATCCGCGCCGTCGCGATCGTCGAAGAGCCGCCCTCGAATCAACGGGATTCCCAGCACCCGGAAGTAGTCGCCGGTGGCGACGCAGAAGTCCGCGTTGCCGATGCGCTCCTTCTGCTGGAACAGCCCGCCGAGAAGCTCCTTCGTCGTCTTCGGCATTTCCTCCTGCGTCATGAGGAGGAAGTTCCCATCGGGAAGGCCGCCATCCTCGTTCATCGGCAAGCCGCTGGCCGCCCCGACGTTGCGCACGCCCGGGATTTGTCTGAGCCGGTCGATCAGGCGTGAGAAGAACACCGCCTGGCCGGCCTTCGCCTTGGGATCGTCCAGCCACGGAAGCGCGACGTCCATCGTGACGATGCCGTCCACGCGGAAGCCGGGATTCACGTCGAGCACGTTCAACAGGCTGCGCCCGAACAGTCCCGCGCCGACCACGAGGACCAGCGTGACGGCAATCTGCGCCGCGACGATGACCCGGCCGAGGCGCTGGCTGCCGTGCGAGCCCGCCTGGCTGCGCCCGCCTTCCATGAGGCCCTCGCGCAGGTCCCCGGACGTCGCGCGCGCGGCGGTGAACGCTCCGAGGCCGGCGGCGACCGCCGTCGAAAGGAGGAACGCGAACGCCAGCACCGGCAGGCTGACCGAGACGCTGTCCAGCCGCGGCAGGTTTGCCGGCGCCAGCGCCACGAGCCCCGCCACGCCCGCGATCGCCCCCAGCACGCCGAGGCCGCCGCCCGCGAGCGAGAGCACGAGCGCCTCGGTGAGGAACTGCCGGATCAGCCGTCCGCGCGCCGCGCCGAGCGCGCTGCGAAGGGCGAGCTCGCGCTCCCTCGCCGACACCTGGGCCAGGAGCAGGTTCGCCACGTTCGCGCACGCCACCAGCAGCAGGAACCCCACCGCGCCGAGCAGGACCAGCAGCGCCGGGCGGGCCTTGCCCGTGATCGAGTCCTGCAGCGGAACGACCAGTCCATCCTTCAGGAGGTAGTTGCCCTGCTCGCTCGACGTCGCGTGGATGCGCCGGGCGATCGCGCTGATGTCCCGATTCGCCTGCCAGGCGGGCACGCCATCGCGAAGGCGCGCAACCGCGCTGTAGTTGTGCGACGTCCGGCTCGGGTTCTCGCCGTCCAGGTCGGCCGGCACCCACAGACCCGCGTCTGCCGGGAAGCGGAACCCGGCCGGGAGCACGCCGATGACGGAGTAGACCGCGCCGTCGATCTTCAGGTGGGATTGCGAGAGGTCCCGCGGCGAGCCGAGGTACTGCTTCCAGTATCCGTAGCTGACGAGCACGGTGGGGCCGGCCCCCTTCTTCGCGTCGGCGGCGCCGAAGCCCCGTCCGAGAATCGGCTGAACGCGGAAGACCCTGAGAAAGTCGGGCGTGACGCTCGCGACCGTCGTGCGCGTGGGCTGCGACGCGCCCGAAACCGACGCGACGCCGTCGTTGTATTTGGCAATCGCCTGGAAGCTGCGGTTCTGGTCCCTGAAATCGTCGAAGTTCGGGTCGGCCAGGCGCGACGGCCTGCCCTCCGAGGTCACCTCGAAGACGGCCACGATCCGGTCCGGATCCGTGTACGGCAGCGGCCGCAGCAACACGCCGTAGACGACGCTGAAGATGGCGGTGGTCACGCCGATGCCGAGGGCGAGGGTGAGGACGGCGACGGCCGTGAAGCCGGGGTTCTTGCGGAGCTGCCGCAGGGCGTAGCGGCAGTCGGCGGCCACGGACTGGAGCCAGTGGCCGAGGCGTTCTTCGCGGACCTGGTCCTTCACCTGTTCGATCCCTCCCGCTCAATTCTACGTTCGGCGACCGCGCTCGCTTCAATCCGGGATCCAGTTCTTGTCCGGGACCTGACACACCACGTCAGTTCCCAACCACAATGGGACGCGACCACGCGAAAGACGCCGCTGAAACCGCCGATCTGCATTCGCATCGTTCTTGCAACGCACTTTGGCCTCGACTACCTCGTCCCCCTGAAGGAGGGATTCGACTTCATCGGCGTGGTGAAGTAGCTCGCGTCGGTTACGACAACTTCACGTCGGCCGAGTGTCGCCGGCCGGCCGGCCGGGCCCTGCGCGGCCCGCGGAACGGAAGGGAGGGTTGCCGGCGAGTGTCGTAGATGGGCGGCGGCAGTTCGAACCGCATGCGCGGGGCATATTGTTCCCGCGCTTCCTCGAGCTCTTCCAGGATTGTCGCCGCCAACCTCACCGGTTTCAGCACGCGGGCCTGGTGTCCGAATCCGAGGATCCAGCTTCGGAGCGGGACGTCGACGGCGATCTTCATCTTCAGGACGATGGAGCCGTCGGCCTGCGGGACGACCGCCTGCGACGGGTGCCACTCCCGCTCTTCGATGTAGGGCGCCAGACCGGGCGCGAACTCGATCTCCACCGGCTCCGCCTTGCCGCCGGCGTACATGCCGATCGAGTTGCCGTAAGGCTCTGACGACACCTCCTGCACGGGGCTGAATCCGTCCTCGGTGACCTTCAGCGTCTTGATCCGCTGCACGGCGAACGTGCGCATCTGGCCGTACTCGGGAACATACGCGAGGAGGTAGAGGCCGCCATTGCCGAACGTCAGGCGGTAGGGCTCGACCGAGTAGGCCTTGACCTTCCCGCGCGCGAACGAGTGGTAGACCATCTCGAGGCGCTTGTGGTCCATCGTCGCCCGGACCAGGCAGTCCACCGTCACCGGGCGGCTCTTCGCGTCCGCGCGCCGCGGCGGATCCGGCTTCCACGCGAGGACCGTGGCCAGCTTGTCCAGGTAGGCTTGCATGTGGGGGCCGAGGGCCTTGCTCACCTTGGCCATGGCCGACTGGAGATCCGTGTCGATCGGGGATCCGCCGACCGCCGCCAGTTGCGTCCGGTTCATGTAGAAGGCGCAGAGCTCGGCCAGCGTGAAGGCCGTCTCGGTGATCGCCTTCAGGGGCCTGCCGGTGATGCGCCAGCAGTTGCGGCCGTCGACGCTCTCGGGATAGAGCGTGAAGCCGGCGGACTCCAGCGCGGCGAGGTCGCGGCGGATCGTCCGCTCGCACACCTCGTGCTTCAGGGCCAGGGATGCGATCGTGCAGTCGGCGGCGGTCGCGATGTCGAGCAGGATCTTCCACTGCCGGATGATCTCGGCGTTGCGTTCGACCGTAAGGCGCCTCCAGGTTCGTGTGCGGGGAGAGCGTACACGATTTCGTCGTCCAGCTGTTCCCACCCTTGACAACGGCGTTTCCGGTCCCATAATCAAGCCGGACAGTTACCTCATCCGCACGACGGCCGCCCGCTGGTCACACGGAGCCAAGACATGGCCGGGCGTTCCTTCTCGCGTGCCCGCCGATCCGGCGCAACCGTAGCGACTCCGCTTACTGCTCTCTGGCGCTCTGCCCGACCCGGTATCGAGTCCTCTTCGCCTTCAGGCGGCGGAGGCACTCTGGAGACCTGCCCATGTCCCTGACCCAACTCGCCGGCATACAGGTGCCGCCCGCGACGGCGGCCTGGATCGACAAGGTGATGCTCGTCTTTCTCGGGCTGTTCGTGCTGTGGGTCGTGCTCAAGGCGATCGGCTTCTTCTACCGGCGCTCGTACAACCTCACCCCGGTGGCGACCGCGGGAAGCAAGGACATCAGGCCCGACTTCCTCAAGGTCGATCGCGCCGCGCAGAAGCAAATGCTCGACCGCGGGCGCAGTTTCGGCCTGCCGGCGGCGCCGCCCCTCGAGAAGGCCGTCTGGCTGACCAACACGGGGATGCTGGCCTCGGGCCTGGTCACCTTCGTCTCGGCCGCGTTCCTCGCGGTCGGGCGGATCGAGGAGTTCGACACCACGTGGCGGAACCTGTCCGCCAAGGACAAGTTCGTCGCGATCGTCGAGAGTCATCCCGTCGGTTTCGCCATCGCGCTCGCGATGATCCTGGCGGCGATGGTGCGGTTGACGATGACCCTTCGCAGGGCCAGGTAGCACGGGAGCCGACATGCCTTCCACCAACCTCACGCTTTCAGACAACCAGACGCTGGCCGAATACGTTCCGGCCGACGCGTTCAAGGGGCTGCTGCAGAACCGGTACGGGGTGTCGCCCGACCACGCCGCCCTGCTGATCCGCGACGGCAGCATCGTGGACGCCTTCGTCGGCGCCCACTTCGCCGTCGGCGGCGTCTGGCAGCGGCTCAAGGAGACGCTCGGCGGCACGCACGCCCTGCGGCTGCTGCTCGTGGACCTCAAGCCGTTCCAGGTCCAGGGCGAGATCGACGGGATCTCGAAGGACGGGGTGGGCGTGGCGGCCACCGTGGCCATCGACTTCCAGGTCAACCCCGAGGCGCCGGCGAACATCCTGGGGATGGTGCCGGAGCACGGCGTCCTCGCCAAGGCGGACGTCTACGCGCGCGTGCAGCCGCACCTCGGCGAGCGCGTCTTCAGGACCGCCCTGACCCTCGTCGAGGCGTCGGGCATTCGCGGCAACACGGCCTTCCAGGACAAGATCCAGGCCGACGTCCTCCTGGAAGTGCAGCGGTTGTGCCGCGACCTCGGCATGCTGGTCCGCGCCGTCTCGGTGACCTGGGCGCTCAACGACGTCGAGCGCGCCGCGATGCAGCGGAGCGCCAGCGAGCGCGAGCAGGCCGTGCTCGACTACCGGGTCGAGTGCAAGAAGCGCGAGATCCGGCGCGAGAAGGAGGCCACCGAGTTCACGCTCCGCTCCGACGCGGACCTCGAGAAGGTCAAGGCGGCCACCGAGGACGAGCTGAGGCACATGATCCTCAGCGAGGAGCTGGCGTTCGTCGACGCGCGGCAGTCGGGCGTGCGGGAGGCGGAGCTCAAGACGCTCGATCACGAGCTGCTCCTGCTCAGCGTCCAGCGCCGCGCCGGCTACCAGAAGGCCCTGGAGGACGCGCAGAACGAGGTCGATCGCGCGGAGATCCGGCGAAAGCTGGCCGCGATCGGCCTCGAGATCGACGCGATGAAGGAGGAGCAGCGCCTGCGCCTCGAGAGGCTGCAGGAAGAGCAGGCCCTCGCGATCGCCGAGCAGGCGCGCCGCCAGCAGATCGAGACGCTCCGCCAGATGGGCGCCATCGAGTCGGACGACATGGAGCGCCAGCGGCGGGTCGAGCGCGAGGACCGGCTCGCGGACGCGGAGCTGAAACTGAGGGCCAGCCAGCAGTCCGGCCTCACCGATCTCGAACGGCTGAAGCTCCAGGCGCAGATGTCCCCGGACCAGATCCTCGCCATCAGCGCCGGCCTCTCGCCCGAGGTCGCGCGCGTCTTCGCGGAGCGGGCGAAGGTGACGTCGATCGACATGGACAAACGCGAAGCGCTCCTCCGGGAGATGGTCCAGTTGACGGGGCAGGGGCGCATGGCGTCGGAAGAGCAGGCGCGGTTCTTCTTCGACAAGGCGATGCAGGCGCACGCCCCGGCCCAGCCGGTCTCCGTCCGGCCGGACCCGCAGCCCGAGACGCTCGAGTGCCCCGAGTGCCACAAGCGGTCGCCGACGACCGACCGGTTCTGCCGGTACTGCAGTCACGTGCTGAGGGCGTGACATGGCCCAGCGCGACGACTACCGGGACTGCTGCAGGGCGGCCGCGCAGGACGACTCCGCGGTCTTCTGCCCGGAGTGCGCGCATCCCCTGTTCCGGTGCGCGACTCCCGGCTGCGGCGGCCTGGTCACGCCGCTCGGCCACTGCCCCGCATGCATCGACGTCCGGCTGTCGCTCGAGAAGGGGGCGGTGCTGGCGGCCCGGCTCGGCGAGTGCCTCAGCCTGCCGTTCGCGCTGCGCAACAGCGCGTCCGCGGGGTCGATCTCGATCAGGAGCGTGATGCGGGACGCGACCAGCGCGCCCCAGGAGCCGGTGCCGGTCAGCTGGGAGGCGTTGCGCGCGGGGCAGACCCGCGCCTTCAAGGTGGATGCCGGCCCCTTCGGGCACGCCGGCCTCAACAACCTCAGGATCACGATCGTGGCGGCGGCAAGCGGCGACGTCGAGGAGGTCTACGCGTTCTCGGGCGACGTCGCGATCGACGTCGAGGGACGCGACCCGGACCGGGACGTCACCATCAACCTCGGGGGCGCCAACCTCGGAACCGGGACGATGGTGGTGGCCAACTCGCGCGCGGACGCCGGCAGCAGGCGGGCCGCCCCGCTGGAGGCCCGCGCGGAGGTCCCGCTCGAGCGGGCCGAGCGCTACGAGATCGAGCGCGGCTACCGCGGCTACGAAGGATCGGGGGTGCGGGTTCCCCGCACCGTCGAGTTCGCGTACGTCGGCTTCCCGGCCGCCGACGCCCCGCGGGACGGGCCGCTCCCGCAGCGGGCGCTGATCCGTTGCGGGCGCAACGGCCGGGCGCGTGACGGCCTGCAGGACACTCAGGCAAACGACCTGTGCCTCAGGGCCTACGACGCCGCTTCAGGAGCGCTCGACAGGGAAGCGTCGGCGGCCATTTCAAGGCGGGCCTGCGACGTCCTGCTCGCCAACGACCGCCTGTACCTGCGGTCCCTCGGCGATACCGGCGTGGCGGTGAACGGCGAACGGCTGCCGGCCGGCGTGGCGCGCGTCGTGAGCCACGGTGATGCGTTCGCGTTCCCCGCCGGGCCCGGGCGGCGCGTCGCGTTCGGGGCCGCGTTCAGAGTTTCCGGGGGGCTGGTCACGCAGGTGCGGTTCGAGAAGACGCCGTAGTCCCGGGACCGGTCGAAACCTGAGGGACCCGCCATGGCCAAGTGCGCGCGTTGCGGCAACGAGCTTCCACCCGACGCCCTCTTCTGCCCCCAGTGCGCTCTTCGCGCCGCCACCCCGACACCCGCCGTCGAGGCCGCGGGCTCGGGCGTCGCGACGATCACCGGCCTCGAGACGATCCCGGGCGTCGCGCCGCCGAATACGGCGACCGTCCTGGCCGAAGGCCAGGTCTTCCACGGGCGATACACGATCGAACGGCAGCTCGGTGCCGGGGCGATGGGGGTCGTGTACGCGGCGAAGGACCAGACGAGCGGCCGCCCGGTCGCGCTCAAGCTGATCAATCCCGCGCTCGCCGACCGGCCCACCGCGCGTCAGAAGTTCGTGAGCGAGGGCCTCATGGCCCGCGACGTGCGTCACCCGAACGTCGTCGCCATGTACGACGTGGGCGAGGCCGACGGCCAGGTCTACCTGGTGATGGAGTACCTGGGCGGCGAGACGCTGCGCAAATGGCTGCGCCGCACCCTCCAGGAGAGCCGCGACGTCGCGTTCGACACGGCGCGCGGCATCATCCGACGCGTTCTCGAGGGCCTCGCGGCGGCGCACGCGGCCGGCGTCGTTCACCGCGACCTGAAGCCCGAGAACGTGATGCTGATGGGCGATCCCCAGGCGGGCGACTACCGCCTGAAGATCCTGGATTTCGGCATCGCGCGGGCGATCGGGGCGTCGAGCCACCTGACGACGACGTCGTCCTCGACCGGGACGCCGCTGTACATGGCGCCGGAGCAGAAGACCGCCGCGGACACCGTCGGGCCGCCGGCCGACCTCTACGCCGTGACGGCGATGCTGTACGAGCTTCTCATCGGCGTCGCGCCCGAGGGACGCTGGGGAGCGCCGTCGCGCGAGCGGCAGGATCTCCCAGCCGGGATCGATGCCGTCGTCGAGAGGGGCCTGGCGAACCGGCCACGCAGCCGCTACCAGAGCGCGGAGGAATACATCGAGGCGCTCGCGGGCGTCGATCGACCGACGGGCCACGCGCCGCCGCCCCCTCCGGAGCCGCCTCGTCCCGAGCCGCCCCTGCCGCCGACCGTCCCGCCAACGACGTCGTCATGGGACCGGCTCGTGAAACGCTCGAGGTCGCAGTCCCCGGCGTCATGGGCCTTCTGGGACCGCCTGTCGAAGACGCAGCGCATCGTCTTCGCCGTGGTCGTAGTGGTGGCTCTCGGCGCCCTCGTCGGGTATTTCGAGAACCAGCGTGCCGTGGGCACGTCGGGAGCCGACGTGGTCGTGCCCCCTGCGCCTGCGACGACCCAACCCGAAACACCTCCGGTCAGCCAGGGCGCGGCGAAAGGCCCCGGCGCCGAGGGCTCGACGAAAGGCGCGGACGTGACTCCGCCGCCGCCACCAGTACAGCCAACCTACATGAACATCGCCGGGCGGTGGAGCGACGAGGTCACCGGCACCGGCTTCGCGGTCGCCTATGTGGACCTCACGCAGCGGGGCCAGGAGATCGGCGGGCCCGTCTACAACATGCAGGGCTACCAGGTCGCGACGTTCCAGGGTCGCGTTGACGGCAACTCGATGGAGTACAACTACCTGTCGGCCAACGGGGCGACCGGGACGGGCCGTGGCGTGTTGAGGGCCGACGCGGTCCATCTCGACGTGGAGGTCCAGGATCACGCGACGGGCGCCTGGCAGCGGCACACGTTGCACAAGTTCCACTGGCCGCCCGGGTAGCGACGCCTCTGTCAGCAACACCGTGGAGGGGATGATGGTCTTTGCGGTCACGAAGGTGCGCCTCGACGGTTGTCTGTTCGGGCCTCCGAGCGAGCGGGACTACCGGACCGTGTTCCAGGACCGGACGGTTCCCGACCGCGTCGATCTGCGGCAGTACTGCACGCGGGTGGAGGACCAGGGGCAGATCGGGAGCTGCACGGCCAACGCGGCGGTCGGCGCCCTGGAATTCCACTACAAGCGCCGGGACGGGCAGTCGCCCGACCTGAGCCGCATGTTCGTCTATTTCAACACGCGGCGCATGCTCGGGCAGGTGCCGTTCGACACCGGCGCGCAGATCCGCCAGGCGATGGCCTCGCTCATGGCCTTTGGCGCATGCCGCGAGGAGATCTGGCCGTACCGATCCGAGGCTGTTCGCGATGGAGCCGCCGCCGGTCGCATACAACGAGGCGACGCTCCACGAGGCGGTCGAGTACGCGCGCGTGAACGGCGGGCAGGGGACGATCCAGGCGCTGGCTCAGGGCCTGCCGGTCGTGTTCGGCACGGCGATCCCGCGGCGCTGCTTCGAAGAGGCGGCCGTTGCCGGCGTCATGCCGAAGCTCACGCAGGAGGAGCTCGACAGCCCGAGGCAGGGCGGCCACGCGATGCTGCTGGTCGGCTACGACAACCCGGCCCGGGTCTTCATCGTCCGGAACAGCTGGGGCGAGACGTGGGGCGACCACGGCTACTGCTACATCCCGTACGACGTGATCGACGCGTGCTCTCCGGCCGAGGAGTTCTGGCTCGTCGCGGCGCTGGCGAAGGAGGCCGGCTTCCAGCTGGTTCGGCCGGGCCGCGCCCAGGGGATTGGCAGCGACACGCGCGACGACGAGGCGGCTCGCCGCGCGCCGCTCGCGGAGCCGGGCGGGATCGGCGGCGCGGCGGCGAGGATGCGCGAGCAGATTCGGGCGGGTCTCGAGGCGGACCTCGCGGCTTCCTCCCGCAAGGTGGACAACCTGGTGTCGGGCAAGCGGGGCGCCGACGCGGCGCCCAGGTCGGCGAGCGCGGCGGCGCTCCCGTGCACGGCGTGCGCGGGGAGCGGGATCTGCCCCTTCTGTCACGGCCGGAAGACGGGCTGCGTGCGGTGCGGCGGGAATGGCGCCTGCCCGGAGTGCGGCGGCAGCGGCGTGCTCTGACGGCGACCGCTCACCATTGGCTGTCCTGTTCAGGAGAACGAGTATGGGCTACTGGGACTGTCCCAAGTGCGCTGCCGAGAACTCACTGGACGCCATCCGCTGCTGGCGCTGCGGGTTCCAGAATTACGGGGGCGTGGAGGGCAGTGCTCCCTCCCGCGAACGGCCCGAGCAGTCGACAGGCGTACTCAAGAAGCAGCGCCAGGGCATCCAGGAAGAGATGAAGAAGAGCCTCGACGACGGCCTCGAGCGCGGCCGGGCGACGCTCGATCGCCTCGCCGGGGGGCGTCCCGCATCGGGCAAGACGCGGACCCGCGCGGACCCGGAATGATATACTGATGCCTGTGTATATCTTTCAGGGGAGGCTTTCTGATGCAGGTGGCGAAATGGGGTAACAGTCTCGCGGTGAGGCTGCCCGCCGCGGTCGTCGAGGCGCTCGAACTGAAGGAAGGCGATCGGATCGAGATCGCCGTCGCCGGTGACCGGGCGTTCGCCGTGCGCCGCGACCGGCGAACGGAACGGGCCCTCGCGCGCCTTCGGCGACTGCGCCGCGCCCTGCCTTCGGGATTCACGTTCGACCGCGAATCGGCGAACGAGCGATGAGCGACAAGGTCTTCCTCGACACCAACATCCTCCTGTACACCATCGGGCACGACGACCTGCGGACGCCCGTCGCCGAGGCGCTGGTCCGGCAGGGTGGCATTGTCAGTGTCCAGGTCTTGAACGAGCTGGCCGCGGTTGCGCATCGCAAGCTCGAGATGTCGTGGCAGGACGTCACGAGTGCGCTGGGCGCACTGAGGATCCTGTGCCCGTCGGTGGTCCCGGTGACCGTGGAGACGCATGACGCGGCGCTCCGCCTCGCGAGGCGCCATGGGTTTCACATCTACGACGCTCTCATCGTCGCGGCCGCCCTTGAAGCGGACTGCCGGATCCTCTACTCGGAGGACATGCAATCCGGCCAGGTCATCGGCGGCCGCCTCGCGATCCGGAATCCGTTTGCCGCGTGAGGGTTCTCGGGGCGCACACCAAGAGACGTTCAGGCAAGGCGGGGCTGCTACTTGTGGCGCGCCCTCTCTGTGCCCGCCGGCCGGGCATTCGCAGAATGGTCCAGGTTGTCCGCCCGGCCGAGGTAGGTGGCGCCGGTGCCGGTGCTAGCATGAAAACTGAGCGTTCCGCATCGGGCCGAAGCGGCCGAGGGACGGAACGGCCAGGAGGTGTCATGCAAGCGCGACTGGATTTCGCGAAGACGGCGCCCGGCGTGGTGGAGTCCATGCGCGGGCTCGAGACATATCTGCGCTCGACCAGCCTCGAGGCGGGGCTGCTCGACCTGGTGAGGCTGCGGGTGTCGTTCATCAACGGGTGCGCCTACTGCGTGGACATGCACACCAAGGACGCGCGCGCGGGGGGCGAAACCGAGCAGCGTCTCTACGCGATCCCCGTCTGGCGGGAGACGCCGTACTTCACCGAACGGGAGCGCGCGGCGCTGGCGTGGGCGGAGGCGGTCACCAACGTCGCGTACGACCACGTGCCGGACGCCGAGTTCGAGGCCGTGCGTCGGCAGTTCACCGACAAGGAAGTGGCCGACCTCAGCCTGGCGATCGTTGCCATCAACGGATGGAACCGCCTGGCGATCGCGTTCCGGGCGGTGCCCGGCACCTACCGCGTCGAGGCGCGCAGGGCGGTGGGCTCCACCGTGCCGACGCCGGGAGTCACTTCCGGATAGCCACGTCGAAGGCCCGGCGATGTCTTCGGCAGGCACCATCTCGCGAACCTTCGAACGATGAACCCGCGCCGTCGGGGCCGCGCTCCCGCATCGGCGCTTTCCGACAGGAGTTTCCAATGCCCACGAACACGACCACCGAGAAGGACATGTTCCTGCGGACCCTGGGGCGCGAGTCCCAGATCACGCTCAAGCTCCTCAAGGCGTTTCCGGCGGACAAGGCCGACTTCAAGCCGCACGCGCGGTCGCGGTCGGCGAAGGACCTGGCCTGGACGTTCGTCATCGAGCAGGGCCTCGCGGACGCGGCGATGAAGGGGAAGGTGGACTTCTCGCAGCCGATGCCCCCGGCGCCGACCGACTTCCGCGACGTGATCGCCGCCTTCGAGCGCGCGGAACACGAGACCGAGGCCAAGGTGTCGGCGGCGAGCGAGAACGACCTCAACAAGGAGGTGGCGTTCCCCGTCGGGCCGGGGAAGATGGGCGACCTGCGCCGCTTCGACGTGCTGTGGACGACCCTCATGGACCAGGTCCATCACCGCGGGCAGTTGTCCGTTTACCTGCGCCTGGCCGGGGCCAAGGTCCCGTCGATCTACGGGCCGAGCGCGGACGAGCCCTGGGTGTAGCGGGACCGGTTGGCCTGACTCGGGGATGAGAGTCTCACCGACATAGGAGGCCGCGACTCGGAATTTCGCCACCAGGGCGGGGTGCGACGCATCCCGTCCCTGCTGGCGAGTCAGCATCGCGGCCTTTCATTTAGACCCGGTCGGTACGCCAGGAACTCGCGCCGCCTCCCAGCACCCGCAACTGGCACATCAACCGGCAAATCTCGCTGTCGCAGCGGTGGCCGACGAGCCTCTCCGGCGCTACAATACTGCCGCCGATCGCCCGAGGAAGAGCGGGTGCGACGCCTCGTGCCCTTTGTGTATTGATTCTCGCTCGAGGTCCGCCATGATCGAACCTCTTGCCGTCACGCTCTTTCCCGTCGTGTTCCTGGCCATCCTGTTCGGCGGCGGGGCGCTGATGCGTCGGCGACACGTCGAAATGGACGGCGATCCGCCGATCGATCGCCGTCTCTTCTACGTCAGCAAGTACTCGATCGTGGCGGTCTGGGCGGCGATGGTCGCACAGGCGTGGGGGCTCGGTCTTCCGCTGGCGGCGAGGCCCGACTGGGTGAGGGCCGGTTCGATCGTGCTCTGGGCCTGCGGGTTCGTCGTTCTCGTCGTCGGAAGGCTGACGATGAGCGAGTCGTTCAGGATCGGGTCGCCGCAGGAAAGGACGGGCCTGCGCGTGGCCGGGCCGTTCAGGGTCAGCCGCAATCCGATGTACCTCGGGGTGTTCACGACTCTCCTGGCCGCGGTCCTCTACACGCTGAATCCGCTCGTGCTCCCGATCGCCATTTTCATCGTCGCTGTCCATCACAAGATCGTCCTCGCCGAGGAGGCCTACCTGCGGGAGGCGTTCGGCGGCGAGTACGCCGAGTACTGCCGCCGGGTCGGGCGATACTTCTAGAAAGAGGCATAGCGCATCGGGTCACCGCTCGTCTCGCGGTCGCTTGCGGACGTTGTCGGGACCATGAATCTCGCCCAGCACAGCATCGAGCCAGCCCGCCAAGACCTCGTGTGCCTCATCGAGCGAATTGACCAGGCCAACCCGCTCTGCCTCTCCACCGGTTCTCGACTTCAAGATCTCCAGGGTTCGGATCCCGAGGCTTCGCCGCTCAGCACCCGGACCGGGCAGGATGGCAGTAAGCAGGGCAGAGTCGCGACGGAAGCCGCGAGAGCGTTCTACTGCCAACCCGGTTGCAGCTTTTCCCAGCCTCCGCCGGCGGGAGGCGATCCGCTTTCCGGTCCGGCGACTACGTTGCCGCTGGCGTCACGCCACCAGTTGGACGCGGAGTTACTCACGCGGACGTTCTCGCCCGTCGAACAGTGCACCCATGTCTGCGATGGTCAATCACCGAGCCGTCGGCCGCGTCGCCATCGTCGATTCAGCGCGGGTCGTACCACACGCCACGGCCGGCGCCGTGCTGGTTCAGCGTGCCGCGTTCCACGAGCACACGGAAGTGTTGTTTGAGCGTGTTGCGGCTGGCCCTGGTCAGCTTGATGGCCTCGCCCATGGTGACGCGGCCGTGCTCGCGGGCGAATTCGACGATCAGCAGCTGCAGCTCGGGCATCGCCGCCAGCACGATCTTCTCGCGCTCGACCTTCTTCTCCAGCCGCCGCACCTGCTCGGCCAGCGAGCGGAGGAAGAACAGCAGCCACGGCTGCCAGTCCGGGGAGTCGGTGCGGATCGTGCCTTGCGTGTGCCGCAGCGCCAGGTAGTAGGCGTCCTTGCTCTGTTCCACCACGCTTTCGAGCGAGCTGTACGGCACGTAGGCGTAGCCGGCCTGCAGGAGCAGGAGTGTGGTCAGCACGCGGCCCAGTCGGCCGTTGCCGTCCTGAAAGGGGTGGATCTCCAGGAACACGACGATGAACAGGGCGATGATGAGCAGCGGATGCAGCCGGGCCGCATCGCGCTCCTGGCTCACCCAGGCCACCAATTCGGTCATCAGGTGCGGCGTGTCGAACGGTGTCGCGGTCTGAAACAGGATGCCGACCTGGGCGCCGTTCTCGTCGAATGCGGCGATGCTGTTTGAAAGGGTCTTGTAGCCGCCCCGATGCCAGGCGTCCTTCTCGCTGTGGCGGAGCAGGACCTGGTGCAACTGCTTGATGTGGTTCTCGGTGAACGGGATGTCCTGCCAGGACGAGAACACCAGGTCCATCAGTTCGGCGTAGCCGGCTACTTCCTGTTCGTCACGGGTGGCGAAGGATCTGACCTCCAGGTTCGCCAGCAGTTGCTGCACTTCCCGGTCGGACAGCTTGCTGCCCTCGATGCGGGTGGAGGAGCCGGTGCTCTCGATGGTCGCCACGCGCCTCAGCGCCGACAGGCGGTCGGGCGCAAGCGTACCCAGGGCGCGCCAGGCGCCCTTGAACTCGTCGATCCGGGCAACCAGGCTCAGGATCTCGGGGGTGAGTTGGATGGTTTCGAATCGCAGCATAACCAATAATACGCCCATTTACACCCATTGTCTAGCCGCGCCTATTACGACGCCCATTCACACCCAATTTGGCAGGCGGCGACAGCGGAGGCGCATGCGCCGCGCAGGATACAGCTGTGTCGGTTGGACCTCGTCTGTCATGCCCACCATTTACCCTCTCGGCATGAACCTCCAAACCATCGCCGACGCACTCGAATTCGGCCCGGCCATCGGTGTCGCCAACCTGACGATGTACCCGCTGCTGCATGGGGACGAGACCGTGCCCGGCTACGCCACGCTCGACGAGGCGCTGGCGGCCGGCTTCGTGACCGTGACCGAGGTGTCCGAGGCCGGCCACGTGCCGGAGCTCACCATCGTCAACAACGGGCCAGTGCCGGTCTTCGTCCTGGACGGCGAGGAACTGGTCGGCGCCAAGCAGAATCGCATCGTCAATCTCTCTATCCTCGTGCCTCCGCACACGAAGCTGCCGCTGCCCGTCTCGTGCGTCGAGGCCGGCCGTTGGGCGCATCGCTCCAGGGCCTTCGCGGCGGCGGGGCGGGCGCACTACGCGTCCGGGCGGGCGATGAACCTGCAGAACGTGAGTTGCTCGCTGCGGGCACACGGCCGGCGCCATGGCAACCAGGGCGACATCTGGGCGGACATCGACGCCAAGTCGGAGCGGATGGCCGCGCCCTCTCCCACACAGGCCGCCGCGGCGATGTACGAGCGGTCCCGGTCCGAACTCGACGCGTTCCAGGCAAAGCTCGAGGCTCTGCCGCGCCAGGTCGGTGCGGTGTTCGCCATCAACGGAGCGATCGTCGGCCTGGAGCTGTTCGACAACCCGGCGACGTGGCGGAAGTCGATGCGGAAGATCGTGGAGAGCTACGGGCTCGACGCCCTGGACCGCCGTGACGAAGGTGGCAGTCGCGCCGCATCCGATCCGCAGCGCTTCATCGCGTCGGTGAGCGCGGCCGCCGTCGAGTCGTTCAAGGCCGTGGGCCTCGGGGAGGACCTGCGTCTTCGCTCGCCGCAAGTCGCCGGCGCCGCGCTGGCGGTTGACCAGCAGGTCGTGCACCTGCTGGTGTACGCGTGCTAAAGGCGGTTGGCGGCGATGAGCGCTTCCTTCTCGGCTCGCGTCGATCGCTTCAACTGATATTCGCGGCTCTGGGCCGCGGAGCGACAGTCGAGTTGTTCGGAGTAGACCATGCGGACCGGGCTACGCCCGGCTGTGTACTTTGCGCCGCGGCCGGCGTTGTGCGCCAGTTCGCGCGCGGCGAGGTCGTTTGTCGAGCCGGTGTAGAGGGTGCCGTCCGCGCAGCGGAGGATGTAGACGAAGTACACGGGGACGACGATGCCACCGTCGTCCCGCCGATGCAAGGACCTTCGAGTTGGAGTCAAGTCTGGGGGGAAGGGTGTCTTGCCCTTCGACTCGGCCCATCTGGGCCTCGCTCAGGGCATTCTCCATGAGGTGGCTTGCCATGAGCGAGCCTGCCGGCTCACGAAGGCAAGTTGGCAGGCGAGTCGAATGGAGGCGGCGGGAGTCGAACCCGCGTCCGAGAGTACGTCACCGCAGGAATCTACATGCGTGTCCTCTTCTGTTGAGTCACGGCCGGCCTGGGGAAGAGGCTAAAACCGCCAGCCGTTATTCCCGGTGTCGTCTCGCCGCCCAAGGCCCGGAACGTCCTCGAGCGGCCAGCCTGCCTGTTTGACATCCAGCTCCCCGCGCGCAGGCAACTTGGAGGTGGACGTCGCTGTTATTTAAGCAGCGAGAGCGAGCTGCGTGTTCGCAGTTATGGTTGTTTCCACCGGATTTACGAGTCGATGGGGCTCGGCATGCCTCCCACGGCCCTATACCCCCGTCGAAGCCAAATCGCCCCCACAGGAGAACCGGCCGACTGGATCCATTATGAGCGCCGGGGGTCGCGATGTCGAATCGCGGCGAGGCAGGAGCCTCACCCCACCATGTCGCACGGTCGGCAACCCTGAAGGGTCGCCCTACAGAAGACCCCGTTACGCCACCACGGTCCTGACGTCGAACGCCGGCGGGTGCTCGAGGTGCTTCTTCACCGCGCACTGGCTGGCCGCGCGCACCAGCGCCTCGTGGTACTTCTCCGGGAAGCCCGGCGGCACCTGGATGTCGATCCCGATCTTCGCCACCAGGCCGGTCGCGCGGTCCACCTCGAGCCGCTGCACGAGCTTGATCCCCTCGGTCGAAAGGCCGCGCTGGTTGCAGAACCCGAGCACGTAAATCCCCGCGCACGTCGCGATCGACGCCAGGAACACCGCGAACGGCGCCGGCGCCGAGTCCTCGCCGCCGCTCCGGACCGGCTGGTCGGTACGAATCGTGTGCGGGCCGAATTGCGCGTCAACCCGGGCCCCGCCCGGAAAGGTAACAGTCATGTCCACGTCGAACTCCTTGGATGATTGCGTTGCTACACCATAGAGTCCGAAAATCAGGAAAAGGTTTCGTCGGCAACCCTAAAGGGTCGCCCTACAGGAGCCGGCGCCATGGCGCCGGTCGGCCCCGGACGGCGATTCGGAGGGTCTGAAGGGCACGCCCTACACACAGGGGGCAGCCCGGCCGATAAGAAATGATGAGCCCGGAGTGTCGACCCCTATTTGGATGAGCACCATTATGTCGATCGACGATCGCATCAGGCAGTTATCCGGAACAATTCTCGAGGAAGTGCGCAGCCCGATCGAGGCGGCGTTGCAGACGGTCCTCGCCGAGGTGATGAAACTCGCCGCCGAGGACCGCGACGAGGCCGTCCGGGTGGCGGTCGCCGCGGCTGAAGAACGGCACCAGGAACAGGCCGCGCGTCTCACCGCCGCTGAGGCGCAGCACCAGGAAGAGGCCGCGCGTCTCGCAGCCGCCGAAGAACAGCACCAGGAACAGGCCGCCCGTCTCACCGCCGCCGAGGCACAGCACCAGGAACAGGCCGCGCGTTTCGCCGCCGCCGAGGCAGAGCACCAGGAACGGGCAGCGCGCCTCACCGCCGCCGAGGCACAGCACCAGGAGCAGGCAGCGCGCCTCGCCGCGGCCGAGGAACGGCACCAGGAGCTGACCACGCGCCTCACGGCCGCCGATGAACGGCACCAGGAACAGGCCGCCCGTCTCGCCACGGTCGAAGCAGAGCACCAGGAGCAGGCGGCAAGTCTCGCAGCCGCCGAGGCGGCGCACGAGGAGCACGCAGCCCGCCTCTCGGCCGCGGTGGCGTTCGCCGAGCAGGAGCAGCACCGCGCCGAGGTCGAGCGGGCACTGGTCCAGCAGGCGCTCCAGCAGGTGCGCGCCGAGGCGCTCGAGGCCCGCGAGGCCGCCGCCGCGACGGAACGCACCTTGAACGCCGTCCACGCCGCCGACCGCGAGCACGAACTGGCCTGCACCGACCGGATGCTGACCGCCTTCAGGCAGCTCGACGCCGCGGCGTCGCTGACCGAGGTCCTCAACGCCCTGGCCGACCACGCCGCGGCCGAGACCGGCCGCGCCGCCGTCCTCGTCGTCGCCGGCTCGCGCCTTCGTGGATGGGTCCTTCGCGGCCTGGGGTTCACCGACCCGGCCGCCATCGACGTGCCGATCGAACCCTACACGGTGTTCGGCCTCGCTCTCGCGCAAGGAAATGCGGTGTCCACCGCCGAGGCCCCCATCGGCGCCGACGGCGACCCGCTGTCCACTCTGCTCGCCGCGCCGCCCGGCTCAGCCGGCCTGGCGATCCCCATTTCGGTCGGCGGCAGGGCCGTCGCGATCCTGTATGCTGATGATGCCAACGGCGCGGACCCGATGGTGCCCAGCACCTGGCCCGAGCTGGTCGAGATCCTGGCGCGCCACGCGGGCCGGTGCCTCGAGGTGCTGACGATGTCGCGAGGGAAGGCGTCCGGCGGCGGGCGCGCGGCCGCCGCGCGCCGGGATGCCGGACCCTCCGCCGCTCGGGGCGTTGCCGCTCTCCGACGGGCCGATTGACGACGAATAGAGGCGACCGCCGGCCAGGGCGGCCCGGACCGCCTCGACTGACGCGAGGGTGATGGTGAACGGACGTCGTGTGCGCCGAGCGATCGGCGCGTGGCTGATACTCGGGATCGCGGCGGCGGCCGGGACTGTCATCGACGCGCGGCGCGCCGGCCAGGGCGGCGCAACGGCCCGGCCATTCCCTGACGCGCTCGCGGCTCCAGCCCGCCCCGCCATCCCGTCCGACCCCGCCCAGTTCTGGCTGGTTCCTTCCTCACCGGTCCAGCCGTCTCTCGCCAGGCCCGCCGCCGAGTTCGCGGCCGCGCTGCGCGATCTCGCCGCGTCGAAACCGGCGCGCGCGCTGCCCCGGTTCGAGTCATTCGCGCGCCCGGGTTCGCCGCTCGCGGCCTACGCCTCCTATTACCGTGGCGTCTGCCTGCTCGCCCTCGGGCGCTCGGTGGAGGCGCGCACGGCGTTCGCACGGCTGCAGGCCTCTCCCGATCTCTCCGGCTTCATCAGCGAGGCCTCGATCGGCCGCGAGGCGGAAGCCGCCGCCGCATCCGGCGACCACGCCGCCGCTGTCCGGCTCTACGACGAATTGCTGGCACGAAAGCCCGCCTCCCTGGACTCCGTGCTGCTCGCGCTCGGCAGGGAACTCGCGGCCTCGGGCAATCGGCCGCGCGCGGCCGAGGTATTCTCCCGTCTCTACTTCGAGTTTCCGCTCGGCGACCAGGCGGCCGACGCGGGAACCGAGCTCGACAAACTCGAGGACGTGGCGCCCGCCATGGACGCCGCCGCCCGCGCCAGTCTCGATCTCGCCCGCGCCGAGCGGCTGTTCGCGGCGAAGCGGTATCCGGCCGCCAAACAGGCGTTCGGAGCGCTCGAGCCTTCCGTCGCCGGGGACGCCGCCGAACTGGTCGCGCTCCGCCTCGCCGAGTGCGATCACTTCCTGCGCCGCGACCGCCAGGCGCGCGACCGGCTCGCGCCGCTCGTCGAACACGCCACGCGCCAGGCCGAGGCCCGGTTCTTCCTGATGTCGGCCGCGCGCGAGACCGGCGACCACGACGAATACGTGCGGCTGGCTCGAGAATTCATCGCCGCGTACCCCGACAGCACGTGGGCCGAGGAGGCGCTCAACAACCTCGCCACGCACTTCATCCTCGTGGACGAGGACGAGCAGGCCGACGCGGTGTTCCGCGAGCTGTACGCGAAGTTCCCGAAGGGGCCGCACGCCGAGCGCGCGGCCTGGCGGGCGGGATGGTGGGCATACTCCCACGACCACCCCCAGGAGACGATGGCGTTCTACGAGGGAGCGGCCGCCGCGTTCCCGCGATCGGATTACCGGCCCGCATACCTCTACTGGGCCGCCCGCTCGCGCGAGCGGCTCGGCGACACGCAGGGCGCGGTCGCCGTCTATCGCCTCCTGATGGGGGACTACCTGAACTCGTATTACGGCCGCCTGGCCTCGAGGCGGCCGGCCGTCTCCGGCGCCGCCGCCGCGACCGTGGTGGCCCGGTCAGCTCCCGCGACCGCCGCCACTCTGCCGCCGACCGCCGGCGCGATCCGCCTGCTCGTGTCGCTCGGCCTCTACGAGCCGGCGCGGGACGAGCTGCTCTACGCGCAGCGGACCTGGGGCGACTCGCCGGCGATCGGCGCGACGCTCGGGTTCGTCTACAACAAGCTCGGCGACCACCTGCGGGGGATCGTCGCCATGAAACGCGCCTACCCGCAGTACATCGGCCCGGGCGGGGCCCGGATGCCGGTCGAGGCGCTGAAGGTGATCTTCCCGCTCGACTACTGGCCGCTCATCGCGAAGTCCGCGGCCGCCTACGGCCTCGACCCTTACCTGATCGCCGCGCTCGTCAACCAGGAGTCGGCCTTCGACGAGCGCATCAAGTCGTCGGCGGGCGCCATCGGCCTGATGCAGGTGATGCCGGCCACCGGCCGGCAGTACGCGCGCAAGCTCCGCATCCGGCGCTACTCGACCGCCTCGCTCACCCGGCCCGAGGTCAACGTCCGCATCGGCGTCGCCTACTTCGCCGACGTCGTCAGCCGCGCCGGCGGCGTCCACTTCGCGCTCGCCAGCTACAACGCGGGCGAGCAGCGCGTGCGCGAGTGGAAGGCGGAACGCGGAACGCTCGAGCTCGACGAGTTCATCGACGGCATCCCGTTCCCGGAAACGCAGGGCTACGTGAAGCGGATCATCGGGACGACGGAGGATTACCGGAGGCTGTACGGCAAACCGGGCGCGGCGAGGGCAGGGACAGGGACAGGGACAGTAGTAGTGGCTAGTTGTCAGTGGCCAGTGGCCAGTGTGTCACGCGTGATCGACTGACCACTGATCACTAGCCACTGGCCACTACAGGAATAGCGTCAGAACCGTACCAACCCGATCACGTACGGCCCGCGCCGCGTCAGGTCGTCGTGGCTCATCTCCCACTGGTAGTACACGTTCATCGAGCGGTAGCCGCTTCGGATGCCAAGGTTGTTGCTGAAGTTGAACGTGGCGTAGAAATCGAAATCGTAGGCGTGGCCGTCGTACCCGGTCAGCTCCCTCACGCGGGCGGGCAGCTTCATGCCGATGAGCTCCGCCGTCAAAGACAGGTCCGACAACGGGTAGATCCGCACGATCCCGCCGGCCATCGGGAGCGGCGTCCTGACCCTCGAGCCGCCGGTCGCCGTCGGGCTCGACATCGAGACGGTCACGCTGTCGTACCGGACCTCGGTGACGAAGCCGACGAAGAAGCTCGGGCGGGAGATGAAGTCGTATTCGTACCCGAACCGGTAGGCCTTCCAGTCAACCGACGTCGCCACCGTGTCACCGCTCGCGAACGTCTGGCCGTCGAAGTCGATCGTCCGCGCGAGTGTCGCGCTGGCCGAGTAGGAAGTCGGCTCGTAGGTGAAGCGGAACTTGTGCTTTCTCGCGGGCTTGAAGACGAGGCTGAACTCCTTCAGCAGCCGGCCCTGCAGGCCGAGGTCCCCCTGCGCGGCGACGTCGGACCCGGCCACCCCGCCGCTCGCGCCCGACACGGTGTAGACCGGGCCCGGCGACCAGGTGCCGAAGCCGAACTCGACGTGCCACGACTCGCCGATGGCGGCGCCCGCCCGACGGTACCGCTGGTACTGCGCGCCGGCCGGCGCGGCCACGAGCAGGGCCAGCACGGTCAGTCCGAGGACGAGGGAGCGAACGGTCAAACGCATCGGCAGCCCCTCCCGGGGAAGTTGGACAAGAGTCTGCTTAGTCTATGCTGAACCGGACTCGGGGTGGAAGCAGGCTTCAGGCTCCAGGCTTCAGGCCTCCGGCCGTGTCACGCGTGTCACGGTGTGCTGGCCGAAAGCCGAACGCCGGGTAGGAAATCAGGATTGCCCGCCGCCAGCCGCGAGCCGCGAGCCGCGAGCCGAGACGATCCAGGCGCGCACGGCCGTCACGACGATGATGACGACGCAGACCATCATGATGGTGGCGAGCACGGAGTCGATATACCCCTGCACGTGGAGGGCGGGGTTCGGGCCGACGGCCATCGGCCAGAAGTTGTCCCGCACGCTCATGTAGCCGGCGGTCAGCGTCGTTGTCGCCAGGAACGCGAGCGGCACGATCGTCACCCAGGCGAGGCGCGCCTTTCCCGATCGGATGATGATCGTCGTCCCGATGAGCAGCGCGATCACCGCGAGCAACTGGTTGCTGATGCCGAACATCGGCCAGATGGTGGCGATGCTGCCGGTCCAGATGAAGTAGGACCACGCCATCACCACCAGGGCCGTCGAGATGATGGTGCCCGGCATCCAGTTCTGGCGCCCGAACGGCGGGTAGATCCGCCCGCCGAACTCCTGGACCAGGAAGCGCGCCACCCGCGTGCCCGCGTCCACGGTCGTCAGGATGAAGAGGGCCTCGAACATGATGGCGAAGTGGTACCAGTAGTCCATCAGCCCCTTCATGCCCGGGAGGCTGGCGAACACCTGCGCCATGCCGACCGCGAGCGACACGGCGCCGCCGGTCCGGCCGGTCACCGACTCGCCGACCGCCAGCTCGAGCGCGTGCAGGTTCACCGTCGGGATGCCGAGCGTGGCGAACACCGCCGGCGACACGTTGATGGCGAAGTAGTCGCCGGGGTGGAGCGAGGTCGCCGCGATGAGCGCGACGATGCCGACCAGCCCCTCGATGAGCATCGCGCCGTAGCCGATCGGGCGGATGTCGGACTCCTTGTCGATCATCTTCGGCGTTGTCCCCGACCCGATGAGGCCGTGGAAGCCGGAAATGGCGCCGCACGCGATCGTGATGAAGACGAAGGGGAAGAGCGGGCCGGGGATGATCGGGCCTCCGCCCGAGACGAACTTGGTCATCGCCGGCATGTGCAGTTGCGGGTTGACGATGATGACGCCGGTGACGAGCAGGGCGATGGTCCCGATCTTCATGAACGCGCTCAGGTAGTCGCGCGGCGCCAGCAGCATCCAGACCGGCATCACCGAGGCGGCGAAGCCGTAGACGGCCATCGCGATGACGAGCTGCGTGTGCGTCAGCGTGAACATCCACCCGATGCTGGACGAGGCGAGAGGCTTGCCGAACGCCACCGCGCACAGCAGGGCGATGACGCCGATCACGGTGGCTTCCGCAATGTGGCCCTTGCGGAACCGGTACATGTAGAAGCCCATGAACAGGGCGAGCGGGATGGTCGCGCCGATGGTGAAGGTGCCCCACGGGCTCTCGCTGAGCGCGTTGACGACGACCAGGCCGAGGCCGGCCAGGGCGATGATGACGATGAAGATGACGGCGATGCCGGTCGTGACGCCGGCCACCGTGCCCAGCTCCATGTGGGCGATCTCGGCGAGCGACCGGCCGCCGCGGCGCGTCGAGGCCCAGAGGATGATCATGTCGTGCACGGCGCCGGCGAGCACGACGCCGGCGATGAGCCAGAGCAGGCCCGGGGCGTAGCCGAACTGCGCCGCCAGCACCGGGCCGATCAGCGGACCGGCCCCGCTGATGGCCGCGAAGTGGTGGCCGAACAGCACCCATCGGGACGTCGGGTAGAAGTTGTGGCCGTCGTAGCGGGTGTGCGCGGGCGTGGTGCGCGTGTCGTCGAGCGCGAGGATCCGCGCGGCGATGAAGCCGCTGTAGTAGCGATAGCCGATGACCAGGATGCCGAGGACCGGGACCAGGACGTAGAGTGCGCGCATCGGGGGATTCTACATCACCGATCAGCCGGGACGGCCGCCGCGGTGTGATACTTTCAGAAGATGCTCTCGGCGCTCGGTCGCCTCCTCCCGTACCTCTTGCGCTACAAGCGCGGGTTCCTCCTCGGCCTCGGCGCGGTGGCCGTCACGACGGGCGTGTCGCTCCTCGCGCCGTGGGTGCTCCGGCTCGCCATCGACGACCTCTATACCGGCGTCACGCGCGGCAAGCTCATCGAGTACTCGGCCGCTCTGCTGGTCATCGCGGTCGTCGGGGCGACGTTCCGCTACCTGATGCGGCGCATCATCATCGGCGTCTCCCGGCAGATCGAGTACGACCTCCGCAACGACTTCTTCGCGCGGCTGCAGCTGTTCCCGCTCTCCTACTTCCAGTCGCGGCGCACGGGCGACCTGATGTCGCGCGCCACCAACGACCTCAACGCCGTGCGGATGACGGTGGGGCCGGCGGTGATGTACTCGGCCAACACGATCATCCTGTTTGTGGCCGCCATCTCGCTGATGGTCTCGATCGACCTGCGGCTGACGCTGGTGGCGCTCGTCCCCCTGCCGTTCGTGACGGTGGCGGTCCGCTACTTCGGCGCGGCCATCCACCGGCGGTTCGAGCGGATCCAGGCGCAGCTCTCGGACCTCAGCGCCGTCACCCAGGAAGCCCTCACCGGCGTGCGCGTCGTCCGCGCCTACCGGCAGGAGGAGGCGGAGCTGGAGCGGTTCGGCCGCGCCAACGCCGAGTATCTCGAGCGGAACCGCCGGCTCGTCCGCCTGCAGGGGCTTTTCTTCCCGACGATGTCGCTGTTCCTGGGCCTCGGCGCGCTGCTCGTGCTGTGGCTCGGGAGCCGCGACGTGATCGCGGGCCGCCTCACCATCGGCGGGTTCGTGGCGTTCAACGCCTACCTGATGATGCTGTCGTGGCCGATGATCGCGTTCGGGTGGGTCACCAACATGGTGCAGCGCGGCCTGGCGTCGTGGGGGCGCATGCGCGAGGTGCTCGACGCGGAGCCGGCGATCGCCGACCCGCCGCCGGACCGTCTGGTGGTCCTACCGGAGGTGCGCGGGGCGATCGAGTTCCGCGACCTGACGTTCGACTACGGCGGCCAGACGGTGCTCGACCACGTATCCGTGCGGATCGACGCGGGGCGCACCGTGGCGCTGGTCGGGCCGACCGGCTCGGGGAAATCGACGCTCATCAGCCTGCTGCCGCGGCTGTACGACCCGCCGCCGGGCACGGTGTTCGTCGACGGCGTGGACGTGCGCGACCTCTCGCTCTCCCAGCTGCGGCGCGCCATCGGGTTCGTGCCGCAGGAGGCGTTTCTCTTCTCCGAATCGGTGGCCGACAACATCGCGTTCGCGCAGGGCGGGGCGCGGGCGGCCGACCCCGCGCGCATCGAGTGGGCGGCGGGCGTGGCGCGGCTCGACAAGGACGTGGCCGCGTTCCCGGACGGGTTCGGCACGATGGTCGGCGAGCGGGGGATCACGCTGTCGGGCGGGCAGAAGCAGCGCGCGGCGCTCGCGCGGGCGCTCATGGCGGACCCGCGCATCCTCGTGCTCGACGATGCGCTGTCGGCGGTGGATACCTATACGGAGGAAGAGATCCTGGCGAGGCTGAAGGGGGTCATGCGCGAGCGGACCTCGATCATCGTCTCGCACCGGGTCTCGACCGTGCGCGGCGCCGACCTGATCCTGGTGCTCGAGCGGGGACGGATCCTCGAGCGGGGGACGCACGACGAGCTGGTGCGCCTCGACGGGTTCTACGCGGAGCTGTATCGGAAGCAGTTGCTTGAAGAGGAACTCGCGGCCTCATAGACAGCCGGCAGCGGGTCGCGCAGGCCTGAAGGCCTGCGGTATCTGGAGTTGGAGGGCGGATGGCGCAGGTCAGAAGGCCTGCGGTATCTGGAGTCGGAGGGCGGATGGCGCAGGCCTGAAGGCCTGCGGTATCTGGAGATAGCGCAGGGCTTCAGCCCTGCGCCGCGGGGACGTGAGCCGTAAGCCGTGAGCCGTGAGGCGTAAGCCGTGAGGCGTAAGGCGTGAGGCGTAAGGCGTGAGGCGTAAGGCGTGAGGCGTAAGCCGTAAACCATGGCGAGCGAAGAAGAAGTCCTCGGCAAAGCCTACGACGGGCGGCTGATGCGCCGCCTGCTGGGCTACCTGCGCCCGTACAAGCGGCTGGTGGCGGCGGCCCTCGGCGCGCTGGTCGGCGGGTCGGTGCTCGCGCTGGCGCAGCCCTGGCTGATGAAGATCGCCATCGATCGCTACATCGCGCGCCACGACCTGGCGGGGCTGAACCTGGTGGCGCTCGGCTACCTCGGCGTCCTCCTCGGCGCGTTCGTGTTCGAGTTCCTGCAGACCTACATCCTCCAGTACGTCGGCCAGCGGATCATGTTCGACATGCGGATGCAGATCTACGGGCACCTGCAGCGCGTGGACCTCCGGTATTACGACCGCAACCCGGTCGGGCGGCTGATGACGCGCGTGACGACCGACGTGGACGTGCTCAACGACCTGTTCGCGGCGGGCGTGGTGTCGGTGTTCGGCGACGTGTTCACGCTCTTCGGCATCATGGCGGTGCTCGTCAGCATGAACTGGCGGCTGGCGCTGGTCACCTTCTCGGTCCTGCCGCTCATCGTCTTCATCACGCAGTGGTTCCGGCGCCACGTGCGCGAGTCGTACCGGAGGGTGCGGCTGTGGATCGCGAAGATCAACTCGTTCCTCCAGGAAAACGTCAGCGGCATGTCCACCGTGCAGCTGTTCGGCCGGGAGGCCGAGAACTTCTCGCGGTTCGACGCGATCGACCGCGGGCACCGCGACGCCAACATCGAGTCGATCTTCTACTACGCGGTCTTCTATCCGGCGGTCGAAGTGACGAGCGCGATCGCCACGGCCCTCATCCTCTGGTACGGCGGCGGCGAGGTGATCGCGCGCCTGCTGACGCTCGGATCGCTGGTGGCGTTCATCCAGTACTCGCAGCGCTTCTTCCGCCCGATCAGCGACATCTCGGAGAAGTTCAACCTCCTCCAGTCGGCGATGGCGTCGTCGGAGAGGATCTTCGGGCTGCTGGATACGCCGGTGACGATCACGTCGACCGGCGGCGCCAGCGCGCAGGGCTCAAGCCCTGCGCTATCTGGTGATGGTCAGATAGCGCAGGCCTTCAGGCCTGCGCCTCGCAGCGGTCACATCGTCTTCGACCACGTCTGGTTCGCCTACAACGGCCAGGACTACGTCCTCAAGGACGTGTCGTTCGAGGTGACGCCCGGCCAGCGACTCGGCATCGTGGGCGCGACGGGGGCGGGGAAGTCCACCATCATCAACCTGCTGATGCGGTTCTACGACGTCAGCCGCGGGCGGATCCTGGTGGACGGCGTGGACGTCCGGGAGATGGAACTGGGGAGGCTGCGGGCGCTGTTCAGCCTCGTGCTCCAGGACGTGCAGCTGTTCTCGGGCACGATCGCGAGCAACATCAGGCTCGGCGCGCCGATCCCCGACGCCGAGGTCAGGGAGGCCGCCGACGCGGTGCACGCCGGCGCCTTCGTCGACCGGCTGCCGCTGGGGCTGGCCAGCCCCGTGGGCGAGCGCGGCGCGAGCCTGTCGGTGGGGCAGAAGCAGCTGCTGTCGTTCGCGCGGGCGCTGGCGTTCAACCCCCAGGTCCTGATCCTGGACGAGGCGACGTCGAGCGTGGACACCGAGACGGAGCTGCTCATCCGCGACGCGCTGAAGGTGCTGATGGCCGGGCGGACTACGATTGCCGTCGCCCACCGGCTGTCAACCATCCAGGACATGGACCGGATCCTGGTCTTCCACAAGGGCGAGCTGCGGGAGTCGGGCGCGCACCAGGAGCTGCTCGCCCGCCGCGGGATTTACTACCGGCTGTATCAGTTGCAATACAAGGAACAGGAGGCGGCGGCCGTACCGGCCGCCGCCGGCTGGCGGCTCGCGGCTGACGACCTGCGGCCAGTCTCGGAGTGAGGCAACCCTAAAGGGTCGCCCTACACACGACTCACGGCTGGCGACTTGCGACGGGCGGCCGTGATCCGCTGCCAGCCACCCCGGTCTCCTTCTTCCGACCGTGGTCCGCTGCCTGCCGCCTGCTGACAACCACCCCTCTACTCACCGCTTCGGCGTTGGCGGCGCGGCGGGCCTGGGGGGCGTGACCTTGCGGTCGGTGAAGGGCCAGATCGAGTCGAGGAAGCTCGGCTCGACGGCGCGCGGGTTCCAGCCGAGGCGGAGCACGAAGACCTCGACCGGCTGCCGGCCGAACTGGAGCGCCTCGTTGCAGCTCCACATGTAGATGTCGAGCAGGCGGCCCTTGATGACGGGCCCCGTGTCCATGACCGTGTAGATGCCGTCGTAGCGGGCGCCCATCTTCGACACCTGGATGACCGAGCCGACCGGCAGGACCTCGGGGTCCGCCGCCGCGATGCCGCTCCGCGGCGGCAGGCCCGAGGCGGTCACCTCTCCCTTGCAATACGCGGTCGCGTCGAACCGAAGGCGCAGCCCGGGACCCGGGTCCGCCATGGACTCCAGCGACAGTGCCTGCTGCGCGGCGTAGCGCGAATCGCGGATAGTGGCCTGGTAGAGGAGGACGAATCCCGCCGCGACGACGAACGTCGCGACGAGCTTGCGCCAGAGGGAATGGGAGATCCCCTTCATGCGCGCGGCTTGTGCCGCACCTCCAGGAGGTGGTGGTGCTTCCGCGCCTCGAGGAATCCCGCCGTCAGGTAATACGAGAGCGCGCAGAGCAGGGCGGCGCCGAGCAGCGATCCCACGAAGTACGGCCAGAACAGCGGCCGCATGTCGTGCGCCATCGAGCGCCAGAAGTCGGCGTGGAGCAGCGACAGGCTGAACATCTCGGCCACCCGCTGGCCGAACCCGGGCGGCAGGTTGGTGTGGAGCAGCCAGGCCCCAATGGCCGTCGTCAACGCGTACCAGGCGGCGATGATCCACGGCAGGTTCGAGTAGACGCCGATGAGGACCGCGACCCGGTTCAAGTTGAAGATAAAGGCCACGGCGAGCGCGAGGACGGTATGGAGGCCGAGGAACGGCGAGAACCCGAAGAAGACGCCGACCGCGAACGCGGCCGCGATCCGCCTGGGCGAGTCGTGAATGTGAAGCAGGGCTTCCATCCACTTGCGGACGAGCGCGCGGGTGATGGCAATCATCTAAAGTGCGCAAACCCCGCGGGCAGCGGCGTCCTCTCGCCCCGCCGCAGGACGACCAGGCGGCGGTCGGCGGTGATCGTGCCGATGCGCGTGCAGGGCACGCCGGACACCAGCCGCGTCACCGAGGCGAGGGCGCGCCGCTCCCGGGCGGGCACCGTGAACAGCAACTCGTAATCCTCGCCGCCCGCGAGGGCGGCCTCGATCGCGTCCCTGCCCTCCCGCTCGACGAACCAGCGCCGCGCCTCGCCGGCGACCGGCACCGCGTCGCCGTCGATCTCCGCTCCGACGCCGCTCGCCCTCGCGATCTGCTGGACGGCGTCGCTCAGGCCGTCGCTCAGATCGACGCAGGCGGAGGCCACCTGGTTCCGGCCGAGCAGCAGCCCGAGGCGGACACGCGGGTCCGGCCGCAGGAACCGCTCCACGCAGGCCGCCATGTCCAGGGCCTCGGCGGCGGGCGCGCCCCCCCCGCCAGCCGGCGCCGCCGCCAGGGCCGCCTGCCGGCTTGCCAGGAAGCCGGCGTAGGCCGCCCCGACCGACCCGCTCAAGTACACCCCGTCGCCCGGCCGCGCTCCACTGCGCAACAGGGCCCGGCGCGGCTTCACGCTCCCGATGGCCGTGACGTCGAGCACGAGCGGCCCCGGCGATCGGGCCACGTTCCCGCCGACGAGCGAGACCCGGTAGAGGCCGGCGAGCGCCACGAAGCCGCCGATCATCTCGTCGAAATCGGCGACGGTCATCGCGCCGGGCAGCACCAGCGACAGCAGGGCGACCCGGGGCTCGGCGCCCATCGCGGCCAGGTCGCTCAGGTTGACGGCCAGCGCCTTGTGCCCGATGGCCGACGGCGGCACGTACGACCGGTCGAAATGCACGCCTTCGACCAGGACGTCGGTCGTGACGACCTCGGCGAGGTTCCGCGGCGCCTCCAGCACCGCCGCGTCGTCCCCCATGCCGACGGTGACGAAGGCGGACGCCGCCGGGGCCCGCGCGCCGATCCGCTCGATGATCGCGCGCTCGCCGAGATCGGCGACGGTCGGGCCCGGCGCCATGCTCATACCCGCTTACTTCGCGTACTCGACGGCCCGCGTCTCGCGGATCACGGTCACCTTGATCTGGCCCGGGTACTCGAGCTCGCTCTCGATCCGCCGGGCGATGTCCTTCGACAGCCAGACCGCCTCTTCGTCGGAGATCTTCTCGCTCTCGACCAGGATCCGGATCTCGCGGCCCGCCTGCAGCGCGAACGCCTTGGACACCCCCTTGAAGGAGTCGGCGATCCCCTCGAGCTTCTCGAGCCGCTTCACGTAGGACTCGAGGATGTCGCGGCGGGCGCCCGGCCGCGCGGCGGACACGGCGTCGGCCGCCTGCACGAGCATCGCCTCGAGCGACGGCCAGTCCACGTCCATGTGGTGCGAGGCGATGGCCCGCAGGACCGCGTCGCACTCGCCGTGGTGGCGGAGGAAGTCGACGCCGATCTCGACGTGGGTGCCCTGCATCTCCCGGTCGATCGCCTTGCCGATGTCGTGCAGGAACGCCGCGCGCACGGTCGTGTGCGGGTCGAGGCCCACCTCGCGCGCCAGCAGGCCGGCCACGTAGGCCACCTCCTTGCTGTGGTTCAGCACGTTCTGGCCGTAGGAGGTGCGGTACTTCAGGCGCCCGATGAGACGCTGGACCTCGGGGTCGAGATCGTGGATGCCCAGCTCGAAGGCCGCGGCCTCGCCGTCCTGGCGGACCGTCTCCTCGAGCTCCGCCTTCACCTTCTCGACCACCTCCTCGATCCGGGCCGGGTGGATGCGGCCGTCGGCGATGAGGCGCTCGATCGCCTGGCGGGCGATCTCGCGGCGGTAGGGGTCGAACCCCGAGAGGATGATGGCGCCGGGCGTGTCGTCCACGATCAGGTCCACGCCGGTCGCGATCTCGAGCGCGCGGATGTTGCGCCCCTCGCGGCCGATGATCCGCCCCTTCATGTCGTCGCTCGGCAGGTCCACCACCGAGACGGTGGTCTCGATGGCGTGCTCGGGGGCGCTGCGCTGGATGGCCTCGGTGACCAGCTGCTTGGCGCGGGCCGTGGCCGTCTCGCGCGCCTCGGACTCGAGCCGCTTGACCATGTTGGCCGCGTCGTGCCGGGCGTCGGACTCGTACCCCTTCAGCAGGATCTCCCGGGCCTCGTCCGCCGTCAGGCTGGCCACCCGCTGCAGCTCTTTCTGCTGGTCGGCGATGAGCTGCTCGTACCGGGCGACGGCGGCGGTGGTGGACTTCTCGCGTTCGCGGGTCGCCTGCTCCCGGGCGCGCAGCTCCTTTTCGAGCTGCTCGGCGGCGGTCATCCGCTCGGCCAGCTTCTCTTCCTTCTTGCCGAGCGCCTGCTCGAGCCGGGTCGCCTGCTGGCGGCGCTCCTCGGTCAGCCGGTCGGCCTCGACGACGATCTGGTGGGCCTTTTCCTTGGCCTCGAGCAGGGCCTCCTTCTTCCGGTTCTCGGCCTCGCGCTCGGCGTCCCGGAGCAGGCCCCGGGCCTGTTCTTCGGCCCTTCCCACCGTCTCGGCCGCGATCCGCTTCCGGGAGGCGGCCCAATAAACGAACACGCCAACCGCGACGACCGCGGCGGCGAGCGATATCGCCAACAATATGTAAACGGCCATGTGCCGCGTCCTTTTCGGAACCCCACCGTCTGATTGCCGGGGCTCGGGTCGGGGGCGCCGGGGGAGGCCCCGGTTACCGCTGATGAGGAGAGACTGAAAGAAAGGCCCCGCTTTGCCGTGTGGGGGGGTCGCATGAACCTGCGATTAGCAGGTGGAACCGCTTTGTCTATCGCGCGTCAGGCTTCCTCCGGCGGAGGCATGCACACGGCGCGACGTTGCAGTTCACTTGATGTAATGTTGGCTCAAGCGAGCCCCCGGCACCATCACGAGCAAAGCAGGGATCTCAATATCCGCGTTGATCTTAGACCGTCCCCCGGGGGCGGTCAAGGCGAAAACTGAGCCGTGAGCCCGCGGCCCAAGTGCCTGTCCGACAAGCACTTGTCTTGTTCATCAACGCCTTCTACGTGGTCTATCGGCTCGGGGGGCGGGGCCTGTAGGGACGGGGGACGAGGAACGAGGGGCGAGGGACGAGGGACGAGGATCGGGGATCGGGGATCGGGGAAGCTGGCAGCGGGTCGCGCAGGCCTGAAGGCCTGCGGTATCTGGAGCCTGAGGGCAGATAGCGCAGGGCTTCAGCCCTGCGCCTCGGGGCCGTGAGGCGTAGGGCGCAGGGAGTCGAACCGCGTAGGGGCGGCCCTTGTGGCCGCCCTTCACGGCCCTTGTGGCCGCCCGTCAGGCCCTTGTGGCCGCCCGTCAGGCCCTTGTGGCCGCCCGTCTATCGGGCCGCGTCGAGGCCCCGCTCCGCGAGCGCCTCGTCCACCAGGCGTTCGAGGCGGGCGAGGCGGTCCACGACCGGCTCCCCCTCGTCGTGCTCCTCGGCCTGGGCGTGGAACCGCTCGTCGGCGATGTTGAGGGCGGCGAGCACGACCAGGCGGATGGTGTCGGTGGTCGGGGCCATGTCGGCGGCCGACCGGATCTTCTGGTCTACGTACTCGGCGAGGTGAGCCACGTAGGCCTCGGACAGCCCGCTCCGGATGGAGTAGTGCTGCCCCAGGATCTCGACCGAGACGACGCGTGCGGTCGCGTTCACAAGTGCCCTGTTCTCAGATGTCGAGTCCTTCGAGGTGCTCGAGGATGCCGGCCACCCGCGACCGGACCTGGTCGCGCTCCTGGCGCAGGGCCTCCATCTCGGAACGGGCCCCGTCGGCATCGGTCAGCTTCGCCTGCGCCGTCTCCAGCTCCGCGGCGAGCCGGCGATTCTCCCGGGTCTGCGCCGCCTGCTCCGCTCTCAACCGGCCCATCTCCGTCACGAGCAGCCGCACCTTCTGTTCGAGGCGGTCGAGCGCCTCTACGTCACTGGCCGTCATCGGTTTCGCCACTGAGTACCTCTATCCACACCACTGTAGTGGCCGGTTACCAGTTGTCAGTTGTCAGTCTGTCACGCGTGATCGACTGGCCACTGGCAACTGACAACTGGCAACTGGCCACTGGCAACTGACAACTGGCAACTGGCCACTGGCCACTAGCCAGAGTTCAGTTCTACCGCTGCACCGCTGCGTGTTCCTTCGCCAGCGCCGCCATGATCCGTTCCATCGCCTCCTGCACGTCGGGGTCGGTCAGCGTTCGGTCCGGCGCCCGGAACGTCAGTCGCAGGGACAGACTATATCGGCCCTCGGGGATCCCCTGGCCGGTGTACCGGTCGAATTCCCGCAGGCCAACGAGCGTCGCGGGCGCGACTCGCTGAATAGTCTCGCGAACCTGCCCGGAACGCAACTTCTCGTCCACCACCACCGAGATGTCCCGCACGATCGACGGGAACCGCGGCAACGCCCGGACCTCGGTGTCCGAGGCCGGCGCCAGGCGGTCGAGCGCGTCGAGGTCCAGCTCGGCCACGAAGATCTCGTCGTCGGCGGGCAGGCCCCGCCGCTCGGACTCCCACGGCACGAGCAGCCCCACCGCCCCCACCGTCGTCTCTCCGACCGCCACGGCCGCGGCGCGGCCCGGCACGAGGCAGCCGGCGTCCGACTCCCTGAACTGCAGGGCCAGGCCGAGCGCCTCGCCGACCCGCTCCACGATCCCCTTGGCGTCGAAGAAGTCGGCCGGCCGGGTCCCGCCGCCCCAATACTCGGGCACGCCGGCGCCCGTCAGCGCGAAGGCCAGCCGGTGGCGCTCGCCCTCGGTGGCCGAGAAGCTGGCGCCCATCTCGAACAGCCGCACGTCGCGCGTCTGGTGCCGGCGGTTGTGCGCCACGCCTTCGACCAGCCCCGGGAGCAGCGACGGCCGCAGGACCGCGAAATTCTCGGAGAGCGGATAGGCGAGCCGCACCGGCGCCTCGCCGGCCCCGGCAAACGGGGCGGCGTCGGCCGGGTCGATGAACGTGTAGCTGACCGCCTCGGAGAATCCGGCCGAGGTCAGCACGTGGCGAAGGAGCGTGTGGCGGGCCATCCGGGGGTCCGGCCGCGGCGCCGCCTGGCGGAGCGGCGGGAAGTGGGAAGGCACCCGGTCGTAGCCGAAGTGCCGGGCCACCTCCTCGATGAGGTCGGCCTCGCGCGAGATGTCCACGCGCCGCGTGGGCACCGAGACGCGCCATCCCCCGGCGACCGCGACCACCCCGAAGCCCAGCCCCGCGAAGATCCTCTCCACGTCCGCGTCGTCCACACTGATGCCGAGCAGCCAGGCGATCCGTTCCCGGCGCAGCGTCACATCCACGGGGCCGCGCGGCGCCGGATAGACGTCCACCGGGGCGCCGACGCGCGTGCCCGCGCCGATCTGCTCGAGGAGCGCGCAGGCCCGCTCGAGCGCCACCACCGGCACGTTGATGTCGGCCCCGCGCTCGAAGCGCGAGGAGGCCTCCGACTTCAGGCCCAGGCGCTTGCTCGTCCGGCGCACCGAGGCCGGCTTGAAGTAGGCGCTCTCGAGGGCGATGAGGCGCGTGCCCGACCAGACCTCCGAGGCGGCGCCGCCCATCACGCCGGCGACCGCCTGCGCGGCCGACCCGTCGGCGATGACGAGCATCTCGGGGTCGAGGGCGCGGACCTCGCCGTCGAGCGTGCGGATCCGCTCGCCGGGCCGCGCGCGCCGCGCGCACAGCCGGCGGCCGTCGAGCCGCTCGAGGTCGAACGCGTGAAGCGGGTGGCCGATCTCGAGCAGGACGTAGTTGGTGACGTCCACCACGTTGCTGATCGGGCGGACGCCGGCGGCGGTGAGCCGCGCGGCCAGCCAGTCGGGCGACGGCCCGAGCTTCACCTCGGCGACCGCCGCGGCGTACCGCGGGCAGAGGTCGGGGGCTTCGATCGAGACGCCGATCCGATCCCCGTCGATCGAGGACGCCGTGGGCGCCGCCGCCGCGCCGCCCGGGGCGGGCCGGTCCGAGGCGTCGGCCCACGGCAGCCGGAGGGGGACACGGAAGGCCGTCGCCGCCTCGCGCGCCAGGCCGGCGACGCTCAGGCAGTCGGGGCGGTTGGCCGTGATCTCGAAGTCGATGACGGCGTCGGCGCAGGCCTGAAGGCCTGCGCTATCTGGCGCGCCGCCGCCCGCATCCGGAGGCGGCGGCAGGGCAGAGGTGTCGATGGAGGCGACCTCGAACCCGCACATCGACAGTCTGGACGCCACCTCTTCGACCGGCTGGCGGAGGTCCACGAAGTCACGGAGCCAGGAAACGAGGAGTTTCAAAAGGAAAACTGCTCCAGGAATCTCAGGTCGTTCTCGTAGAACAGCCTGATGTCGTCCACCCCGTATTTCAGCATCGCGACGCGCTCGATCCCGGTGCCGAAGGCGAAGCCGGAGTAGCGCTCGGCGTCGTAGCCGACCGCCTCGAGCACCGACGGGTGCACCATGCCGGAGCCGAGAATCTCGAGCCAGCCGGTGCGCTTGCACACCGGGCAGCCGCCGCCCCCGCAGAACACGCAGCCGATGAACATCTCGGCGCTCGGCTCGGTGTAGGGGAAGAAGCTCGGGCGGAACATCACCTTCGTGTCGGGCGCGAAGATCTCGCGCACGAAGGCGGTCAGCGTCCCCTTCAGGTCCGCGAACGTCACCCCGTCGTCGACCAGCAGCCCCTCGAACTGGTGGAACATCGGGGTGTGCGTGAGGTCGGGGTTGTCGCGGCGGAAGACCTTGCCGATGGCGACGATCCGGACCGGCGGCTGGTGGGCCTCCATGTAGCGGATCTGCATCGCCGAGGTGTGCGTGCGCAGCAGCGTGGCCGGGCGGTCCGGCGGCGCCGGCCTCGTGCTGGTCCGCGTGCCGGGCGTGCCCAGGCCGCGCTGCGGCACCGGGCCGCCGAGGAAGAAGGTGTCCTGCATGTCGCGGGCGGGGTGCTCCGGCGGCATGTTGAGGGCTTCGAAGTTGTGGTAGTCGTCCTCGATCTCGGGCCCTTCGAGGATCTCGTACCCCATCCGCGAGAAGATCGACTCGACGAGCCGGCGGACGAGGGTGAGCGGATGGGGATGGCCGAGCGGCGCCTGCCGACCCGGCAGCGTGACGTCCACGCTGCCCGCGGCCGGTCGCCCGGACTCGAGGGCGGCGCGGCGGGCCTCGAGCGCCTCCTCGACGTCGCGCTTGAACTGGTTGGCGAGCTTGCCGAGGGCCGGACGGTCGGCCGGGTCGGCGCCGGACACCGCCTTCATCAGCGCGGTGATGACGCCGCCCTTGCGCGCGAGGTAGCGGTCGCGCACCTCGCGGACAGCCGACTCGGTGGCCGCGCCGTCGAGCGCGGCCCCGAACTCCGCCCGGAGGCGTGCGATGTCGCGAGCGTCAGGCATGCGCGGCCCGTCGTTACGCGGCGTGAGCCGCGATCGCGTCCTTCGCCTGGCCGGCGATCTTCGCGAATGCCGCCGGTTCCCTGACGGCGAGGTCGGCGAGCGTCTTGCGGTCGAGGCCGATGCCGGCCGCCTTCAGCCCCCTGATGAACTGGCCGTAGCTGAGGCCCTGCTGACGGGCGGCGGCGTTGATCCGGATGATCCACAGGCGGCGGAACTCGCGCTTCTTGTCGCGCCGGCCGACGAACGCGTACTTGAGCGCGGTGTCGACCGCTTCCTTCGCCGAGCGGTACAGCTTGCTCTTCCTCGCGTAGTAACCCTTCGCCAGGCCGAGCAGCTTCTTGCGCTTCGCGCGCCGCACGGTTCCGCGTTTGACTCGAGGCATGGACGATCTTCCTTTTCTGGCGGCCCTGAAGGGCCCGCCCTACACACGCTGGCAGCCCTGACGGGCCGCCCGACAACTTCATTTTCAGGCTTCGGGCTTCAGGCTTCAGGCTCCGGGCTTCGGGCCTCGGGCTTCGGGCCTCGGGTGTCAGCGTCCCATTCCCTCGTCCCTCGTCCCTCGCTCCCCGTCCCTATTTATACGGCAGCATCCTCTTGATCTTCTTCGCGTCGGCGTCGGACACGACGACGGTGCCGGAGAGATGGCGCTTCTCCTTGGTCGTCTTGCTCGACAGCAGGTGGCGCTTGAAGGCCATGCTGCGCGTGAACTTCCCGGTCCCGGTCTTCTTGAAGCGCTTGGCGGCGCCCCGGTGCGTCTTCAGTTTCGGCATCTCTGGTCCCCTATGCTTCGCTCTGCGCCGGTTTCGGCGCCGGCTTTGGCGCCTGTGTCCTGGCGCCGGGCTTGTGGCTGAAGATGGTGTGCATCGTGTTGCCCTCCATCCTCGGCATCGATTCGGTCACCGCCTCGTCGGCCAGCTCCGAGATCAGGCGCTCGAGGATCCGGCGGCCGATGTCCGGGTGCGCGATCTCGCGGCCCCGGAAGAAGACGGTCGCCTTCACCTTGTCGCCCTCGGCCAGGAACCGCTGGATGTGGCCCTTCTTGAACTGGTAGTCGTGCTCGTCCACCTTCGGGCGGAACTTGATTTCCTTGACCTCGATCACCTTCTGGTGCTTCCGGGCCTCCCGGGCGCGCTTCTGCTCCTGGTACTGGTACTTGCCGAAGTCCATGATGCGGCAGACCGGAGGCTGCGCGAGCGGCGCGACCTCGACCAGGTCCAGGCCCTTTTGCCGGGCGATGACCAGCGCCTGCTGCGGCGACATGATGCCAAGCTGGGCCTCGCCATCGATGACGCGAACCTCGCGCACGCGGATGCGTTCGTTGATCCGGGTGCGGTCATCACGACGTGGAGCGGAGCGATCGAAAGCGATATGGACCTCCTGTGAATCCCCATGATTGGATCGGGACGAATTTTTCGAAAAGCGAAAAATTCGTCCCGATCCAATCTAACGGCCCTTCCGCGCGATTTCCCCGAGCGCGTCGGTGATGAACGCGTCCACCGCGCGCGCCCCGAGGTCGCCGCCGGCCCGGGTCCTGACCGACACGGTGCCCTGCTCGACCTCGCGGTCGCCGACCACGAGCATGTAGGGCACCTTCTGCAGCTGCGCCTCTCGAATCTTGTAGCCGATCTTCTCCTGGCGATCGTCGAGCTGGACGAACAGCCCGGCGGCCGCCAGCCGGTCGCGCACGCCGGCCGAGTACGCCTGGTGGCGGTCGGCGATCGGCAGGACGACGGCCTGGAGCGGCGCGAACCAGACGGGCAGCGCGCCCGCGTAGTGCTCGAGCAGGAGCGCGACGAACCGCTCGACGCTGCCGAAGATGGCGCGGTGCATGACGACCGGCGTGTGCTCGGTGTTGTCGGCGCCGATGTACTTCAGCTTGAAGCGCTGCGGCAGCTGGTAGTCGAGCTGCACGGTCGCGCACTGCCACTTGCGGCCGAGCGCGTCGGTGACCGAGAAGTCGATCTTCGGGCCGTAGAACGCGCCGTCGCCCTCGTTGATGGTGTAGGGCACGCCGGCCGCCGCGAGCGCCGCCTTGAGCGCGGACTCGGCCAGGTCCCACGTCGCCTTCTCGCCCAGGTACTGCTCGGGCCGCGTCGAGAGCTTCATCTCCGGCGTCAGGCCGAAGTCGGCGTAGACGCGCTGGATGAGGCGCAGCAGCCGCTCCACCTCCTCGCCGATCTGGTCCTCGGCGAGGAAGATGTGCGCGTCGTCCATGATGAACTCGCGCACGCGGGTGAGGCCGGAGAGCACGCCGGACGCCTCGTAGCGGTGGAGCACGCTCTGGTCGTGGATGCGGTACGGCAGGTCGCGGTAGCTGCGCACCTCGCTCGCGAAGACCAGCATGTGGCCGGGGCAGTTCATCGGCTTCAAGCCGTAGGACTGCTCGTCGGCCTCGAACAGGAACATGTTCTCGCGGTAGTGCTGCCAGTGGCCGGACGTCTCCCACAGCGCCTTGTTGAAGACGAGCGGGGTGCGCATCTCCTTGTAGCCCTCGGGGGCGAGCACGGCGCGCATGTAGTTGGTGAGCGTGTTCACCAGGCGGGTGCCCTTCTCGAGCCAGAACGGCTCGCCGGGCGCCCACGGGTGGAACATGAACAGGCCCAGGTCCTTGCCCAGCTTCCGGTGGTCGCGCTTCTTCGCCTCCTCGATCCGATCGAGGTAGGCCTTGAGGTCGGTCTCGCTGAAGAACGCGGTGCCGTAGATGCGCTGCATCGGCTGGTTGGCCGCGTCGCCCTTCCAGTAGGCGTTCGACGCCGACAGCAGCTTGAACGCCTTCAGGCGGCCGGTGGACGGCACGTGCGGGCCGACGCAGAAATCGACGAAGACGTCGGCGATGCCGTAGCACGACACCACGGGGCCGCCCTTCTCGTCGATGAGCTGCACCTTGAGCGGCTCGCCGCGCTCGCCGAACAGGCGCATCGCCTCGGCCTTGGGCAGCATCCGGCGCTCGTAGGGGAGGTCGCTCTTGGCGAGCTCCCGCATCTTCGCCTCGATGGCCGCGAGGTCCTCGGGCACGAACGGGCGCGAGACCACGAAATCGTAGAAGAACCCGTCGTCGGTGGCCGGGCCGATGCCGCACTGGGCGCCCGGGAAGAGCGCCGTGACGGCGGCGGCCATCAGGTGCGCCGCGCTGTGGCGGTAGAGTTCGAGCGCCTCCGGGGCATCCGGCGTCACCAGGCGGAGCGTCGCGTCGGCGTCGAGCACGTACGAGAGGTCGACCATCCGGTCGTTGACGACCGCGGCCAGGGCGGACTTCGCCACTCGCGACGGCAGGTCGGCCATCAACGCGCGCACGGTCGTCCCCGCGGGGACGCCACGGCGAGAACCATCCGGCAGGGTGATCGTGACGTCGGTCATCCAGGTGATCAAGAGGCGGGGAAGGTATATTCAGCCATGCAGCCGACTGGTCTCGCGCGAAACGGCATCGAAGGTGGTAGGCACGGGCGGACTCGAACCGCCGACCTCCTGCGTGTCAAGCAGGCGCTCTAACCATCTGAGCTACGCGCCTAAGTCATGAAAAGCCCGGACTTACAGAAGTAGACAGTATAGCTTCGCGCCGACGCACGCGTCAACGCGCATCGGGTCCGCGGCCGTGGTCGCCGCGGGGCGGGACCGTCTTGTGAGAGCGGCACCGGCGGCTCGCCGGGAGGCGGCCGCCAGTGCCCGCGTCAACGACCTACTTGACCGCGTTCTTGAGGGCCTTGCCGGCCGTGAAGCGGACGACCCGCCGCTTCGGGATCTTCACCTCGGCGCCGGTCTGGGGGTTGCGGGCGATGCGCGCCTTGCGCTCGACGGTCTTGAAGGTGCCGAAGCCGACAAACGTGATCGACTCCTTCTTCTTCAGGGCCTTGGTGATTCCGTCCATGGCCGACTCGAGCGCGGCCGTTGCGCCGACCTTCGTCGCGCCGGTGTCCTTGGCGATCTTGGCAATCAGTTCCTGCTTGTTCATGAATCCTCCTCGGCGGCCGACGCAATGCGTGTCGCGGTGCACGAGATTCGCATGGACGCCTCTGCGGTTATACGCGACGGTTCAGGTAGTGTCAAGGGACAAACGGCCACTTCGCGATTCATCCCTGCTTGCTCTTCAGCGTCTCGACGGCCTTCTGCAGGATCAGATCGACCGAAGCCGGCGGCGCCCCGAACTCGATGTCCGGGACATCAACCGCGACGGCTGGCGTCAGGCCCTTGTCGTGGATCGGATCGCCGGCCGGCGTGAGGAACCAGCCGTCGGAGATGACCATCGCCGCGCCGTCGGGGAGCGGCACGAGCTGCTGGACCCCGGCGCGCCCCTGCGTGTGCTCGCCGACCAGCGTCGCGCGCTGGTTGCCCGCCAGGGCGGCGGCGAAGATCTCCGCCGCGCCCGACGTCCCCGTGTCGACGAGCACGACGGTCGGCAGCGCGATCGCACCGTCGCCCGACGCGGCGGTCACTGCCTGCCGCGCGGCGTTGTGCATCTGCTTGAACCCGAGCGTGCCGCGCGCGACGAAGAGCCTCGCCGTCGCGAAGCCCGAATCGTAGGCGCCCGTCGCCGTGTTCCGGACGTCGATCAGCAGCGAGGTCGCGCCGCTCCTGGTCAGCTCGCCGACCTTCGCCGCCACGCCGCGGGCGGTGTCGGGGCCGAACGCGGCGATGCGCACGTAGCCCGTCTTCGCGTCCTGCAGACGGCCGGTCACGTCCGGCGCGGCCAGCGCTTCACGCGTGAGCGTGACCTCGTGAGGATCGGCCACGTTGCCGCGGATGATCAGCAGCGGGACGGTCGTGCCCGGCGCGCCCCGCAGCAGGCGGCGCCCCTCGTACACCGACATCTCCCGCGTCGGCTTCCCGTCGATCGCGCGCACGAAATCCCCGCTCTGGAGGCCGGCCTTCGCGGCGGGCGAGCCGTCGCGGACGGCGATCACGCGCAGGTAGTACAGGCGCGTCAGCGCGATCCCGGTCTCGCCGGCGGCCGACTTCTGGGCGGCCTGGTAGATCCGGGCCTCCTCGGGCGGAAGGTACGCGCTGTCGGCGTCGAGCCCTTCGGCGAGGCCGCGCAGCGCGCCCCGCATGACGCGCGACATGTTCGCCGGCTCGACGTAGTTGCTCGAGATGAGCGACACGACGTCTTCGAAGACCCTGAGGTGCTGGTAGGTCTCCTCGCGCGCCCACGTCCGGCCGACGAGCCCGCCGATGACGACAAAGGCGAGCACCGGCGCGGTGACGGCGAGGACGAGGAAACGCGTGCGAGGGGTCATAGATGGGGTCAGCGTCCTTTGAGCCATTGTAAGGGATCGACCGGCTGACCGTCGATCCGCAGCTCGAAGTAGAGCGCCGACTGGCCGTCCGGCGAGCGGCCCGACGCGCCGATGATCTGGCCGGCGTTCACCGTCATCCCCTTGCTGACGGCGATCGTCCCCAGGTAGCCGTAGAGCGAGAACGCCAGCCCTCCGTGATCGACGATGATCAGCTGGCCGAGCGCGGGGAACTGGTCGGCATAGACGACCCGGCCGTCGAAGACCGAGCGCACGAGCTGCCCGTCGGTCACCGGCAGCTCCAGGCCGCTGCGGGCGACGGTCGCCCCCTCTGGCCCGGCGCCCCGGCCGCCGGGCCTCGGCGGACCCTGGACCGCAACCGGCCAGTCGAGCAGGCCGCGCAGCGGCTTGATCGAGCGGGCCGCGGGCGCGGTCGAGGCGGGCGCGCCGGCCCCGCCCTTCAGCGTGACCTGCAGGCGCCGGGACGCCAGCTCGAGCTCGCCGGCCATCTGGGCGTTCAGGTCGCGCCGCGCGTCGATCTCGCGGATCAGGTTGGCCCGCGACACCACCGCCTTCGCGGCCAGGTCGGCCGCCTGCTGCGCGTCGGCCTGGAGCGTCTCGAGATGCGACACCTGATCGTCCAGCGCCTTGCGGGCCGCCGCCGACTGCGAGATCAGCGTGGTGTACTCCCGCACGCGCCGCTGGTCCATGGCGGCCATCGCGGTCACCAGTCGTGTCGTCCGGCCCAGCTCCCGCACGTCGCCGGCGCCGAGCAGCAGGCGCGCGTAGCCCGGCTGCCCCAGCTTGTAGATGTCCACCAGCCGCTTGTTGATCACGGGGCGCGCCGCTTCGAGCGCCTGCTCGTACCGGGCGATGCGGTCGCTGGTTTCCCTGGCCTGCGCGGTCAGCTTGTCCGCCTGCTCGTGCAGTTGGCGAGATTCCTCGAGCCGCAGGTCGCGCTCGACCTCGAGCCGGCGGAGGTCGCCGAGCAGCGTCCGCTCCTGGTTCATGAGGGCGTCGGCCTCTTTGTGCAGCGCGGCGAGGCGATCGGACACGCGGGCCGGCGGCGACGGCTGCGCCTGGCGCGCCGACACGAGCTCCCGGCCGCCCGGCAGAGCGAGCAGCAGGACCGCGATCGCCGTGGCGCGTTTCGATTGCATGACCGTGTTATGTACCGTCCTGCAGTGGTCAGTGGGTGGCAGTGGTCAGTGGTCAGTGTGTCACGCGTGATCGACTAGCCACTAGCCACCAGCCACCAGCCACTACATCCCTCACATCCCGGTGGATTCCCTCGTCCCTCAAAAGAGCGGCTTCCCGTCGATCTCCTTCGGGATGGCGATGCCGAAGTACTTGAGCACGGTCGGCGCGATGTCGACGATGGCCGCGTGCTCGGCGTTCAGCGGCCGGTTCGAGATGAGCGAGCCCGGGATCGTCTGGTAGTCGAACGAGCAGTGGTCGCCGCTCCACTTCCGCATGTTCGGGTAGAGCAGGCCCGGCGGCGATCCGCCGAGCGAGGTCTGCCACGAGACGCGGTACCCGTCCTCGAAGCCGACCTGCAGGTCCGGCGCGTTGTCCATGTAGGGCCCGGAGTAGACGTCGTACCTCTTGTACACCGACCGCACGATCCGCTGCCCGGTCTTCGGGTCGGTCATCGTCAGCAGCTTCGCCGAGAGCTCCTCGGAGAGCCGCTTGTACTCCTCGCCCGGGTTGACGATGCCCTGGCCCTCGCGGCCGCGGAGGTTGAAGTAGATCTGGCCGAGGCCGAGCGAGTAGGCCCGGGTGCGCGTCCAGTCCACGCCTTCCCAGAACTGGCCGCCGCCGCCGAACATGTCGTTCAGGTTCTTGTCGCCGAGCGGCCGGCCCTGGCGGGCGATGAAGCCGTTGTCGACCAGCCACGTGTTCAGGTTCACGCCGTACTTGAACGAGTGGAAGCCGTGGTCCGAGAGCACGAAGACCAGCGTGCCCGGCTCGATGCGCTGCAGGACCTCGCCGACCAGTTGATCGCAGCGCTTGTAGACGCGCTCGATCGAGTCGCCGTACTTCGCCGCCCCCACCGGGTCGTACATCGGGTGCGTCGGGTCGATGAACCGCCAGAACATGTGCTGCACGCGGTCGGTGGACTCGAGCACGCCGACGACCAGGTCGAACTTCTTCGAGTCGATCTCGTGCAGGATGACCCGGGAGCGGTCGTCCATGGCGCGGAAGAGATCGTCCATGAACGTCTTCTCGTCGATCCGATCCTCGTTCAGCGGCCACGTGGCCTCGGCCCAGCCGAGCGTGCGGTAGGTGCCCAGGTCGCCGTACAGGTCCTTCGACAGGCCGGCGGGGGAGGAGATCGGCATCACCGGCGACTCGGGGCGCCAGTTGATCGGGGACATGTAGAGCTGCAGCTCGCCGCCCGCCCGCACCAGGTAGAACTGCGCCATGCCGTACAGGCGGACCAGGAAGTTGACGCGGAACTCGAGCGGCACCCACGCGCTCCACCCGCCCTCGGCCAGGGGCACCGTCGTCCCCTGGATCTCGACCGTCGCGCTCTTGGCGGTCCGGTTCCAGCGGACGGTGAACGGGACGCGGACGTCGCGCCTGGCCTCGAGCGCCGCCATCTTCGCCCGGTCGGCGTCCTTGAGCGCGGCGCCTTTCTTCCGGAGGTCGGCCATCTGGGCCTGGACGATCGGGTTCGGCGGGCCGGTCAGCTCGCTCTGGGCGACGTCACCCTCGAACGACAGCCGCTTGAGGATGCCGCCCATCTCGGTGTTGCCTTCCTCGTAGCGGCTCAGGTCGGTGGCGAAGTAGTAGAAGGTGCCGACGGTTCCCCGGATGTCCGGCAGCGGCAGCCCCGAGAGCAGTTCGCCCGCCGGCACGTTCTCGGGCGGGAAGGTCACCGGGACGGTGAGGATGGCGGAGCGCACGCCGGCCTCGCCGGCGGTCACCCAGAACGACGTGCCGCCGCGGAGGCTCGTCACCTTCGGCCGGCCGAGCGGCACGTAGTCCAGGAAGAACCTGGGCATCTCGCGGCGCACCATCCCGAGGTCGGGCACGTACGTCTTCACGTCGCGCACGAGGAAGTCGAAGATGTTGTGCTTGCCGGCGTTGCCGCCGATGGCGAACGAAGCCCATGAGACGGGCGACTCGGGCGACGACGTGGTGCCTAGCCGATAGAACCCGCCCTGGGAGGCGAGCTTCTGGAAGTTCGGCAGCTTGCCTTCCTTCATCCACTGCTCGACCAGCCGGGGATCCATCCCGTCGAACCCGAGGATGACCACCTTCTGCTTGAACTTGGCCGGGGGAGCGCTGGGGCCGCAGGCGACCGGGAGGAGAGAGGCCAGCAGGAAGACGACAACCCAGGACGTTCTCTTCTGCATTGGGATCAGGCTCGCGGAGTTACCGAAGTATAGCACGCGGGTTCTGATGGCCTTGCCCGCGGCGCACGACGCCGGATACCATCCTTGCGTGCGCGTGATCGCCTTCGATCCCGGCCGCCGGCGCGTGGGTGTCGCCATCAGCGACGCCTCCGGTACGCTCGCCCGGCCGCTCGACGTCATCGACGCCAGCGGCCCTGCCCAGCTCCACCGCATCGCCGACGTCGTTCACCGGCTGGCGGCGGAAGATGACGGGATCGAAACCGTGGTGGTGGGTCTGCCGCGCCACCTCGACGGCACGCCGACCGCCGAAACGGCGGCGGCGCAGGCGCTGGCCGAGGCGTTGAGGCGGCGCATCACGCAGCCGGTCGTGCTGCAGGACGAGCGGCTGTCGAGCGTCGAGGCCGAGAGCCGGCTGGCCGTCGGCGACCGCGACTGGCGGAGCCGGAAGAAGAAGCTCGACGCGGCGGCGGCGGCGGTCATTCTGCAGGATTATCTCGACGCCAGGGGTTAGTAGGCGGTAGGCGGTAGGCAGTAGGCGGTAGGCGGTAGGCGGTAGGCAGTTGGCGGTAGGCAGTAGGCGGTTGGCGGTAGGCAGTCGCCTCGGCGCACGGCTGAAGCCGTGCGCTATCTGGGAATCTCTGCACGATCTGCAGATAGCGCAGGGCTTCAGCCCTGCGCTATTTGGGAATCTCTGCACGATCTGCAGATAGCGCAGGGCTTCAGCCCTGCGCCGGGCGTGAGGCGTGAGGCGCCCAACCATGTTCCGTCGAGTCCTCATCCTGGTCGTGCTCGCCCTTGTCGCCGCCGGCGCGTATGCCGGCGTGTGGCTGTGGCAGGGGCGCGAGCCGTACCAGGGATACGCCGCGAGCGAGCAGTTCGTCGATCTGCTGCCCGGCGACGGGACGCCGGCGATCGCGCGGAAGCTGGTCGCGGCGGGCGTGGTGCGGGACCGCTGGACGTTCCGGCTCGCGCTGTGGCGCACCGGCGCGGCGCGGCGGCTCAAGGCCGGCGAGTACCGCTTCGACCATCCGATGCGCGCGACCGAGGTCGTCTCCATGCTGGCGCGCGGCGAGGTGTACCTCCGCCCCGTCACCTTCCCCGAGGGGTTGACGATTCGCGAGATGGCGCGCGTCTTCGAGTCGCGCGGCCTGGGCAGCGCCGACTCGTTTGCCGAAGCGGCCCGCGGCGGCGCCTCGCTCGTGCACGACATCGACCCGGCCGCCCGCGATCTCGAGGGCTACCTGTTCCCGGAAACCTACTCGCTCTCACGGCACGCGGGAGCGGGGGAACTGGTCCGGATGATGACGGCGCGCTTCCGCCAGGTGTTCACGCTCGAGCTGCGCGAGGCCGCGGCGGCCCGGGGGCTGACGGCCCGGGAGGCGGTGACGCTGGCGTCGCTGGTGGAGAAGGAGTCCGCGGCGGCCGACGAGCGGCCGATCATCGCCGGCGTGTATCTCCACCGCCTGCGCCTGAAGATGGCGCTGCAGTGCGACCCGACGGTCATCTACGCGCTCGAGGCCAGGGGACAGTACCGCGGGGACCTGACGCACGAGAACCTGCAGGTCAATTCGCCCTACAACACCTACCGGTATCCGGGGCTGCCGCCCGGGCCGATCGCCGCGCCGAGCCGGTCGTCGCTCGAGGCCGTCGCGCACGCCGCGCCGGTCCCCTACCTGTACTTCGTCAGCCGCAACGACGGCACGCACGTCTTCGCCTCCACGTTGGAGGAACACAACCGCAACGTCAGGAAGTACCAGGTCGACTTCTTCCGGCAGAAGCGGTTGCAGGGGCAGCATCACTGACCCTCGCCGCACCACGGCTTACGGCTTACGCCTCACGGCGCAGGGCTGAAGCCCTGCGCTATCTGCCCCCAGGCTCCAGATACCGCAGGCCTTCAGGCCTGCGCGACCCGCTGCCAGCTGTCACCGTTCCGCCCACTTCAGCTTTTGGCGCAGCACGTCGAAATAGGAGTGCGTCGGCGACTTGACGAGCCTGAGCGGCGTGTCGTGCCGCACGATCTCGACCGTGTCGCCGGGCGCGAGCGCGAGGCCGATCTGCCCGTCGAGCGTCAGGACCACCTCCTGGTCGGGGTCGTGAGCCATCGGCGTGACGAGCACGGGTGAGGAGGCCGGGATGACGACCGGCCGGTTGCTGAGCGTGTGCGGGGCGATGGGCGTCAGCACGAGGGCGTCCACCACCGGGTGGACGATCGGGCCGCCGGCCGAGAGGTTGTAGGCGGTGGACCCGGTGGGGCTCGCGACGATCAGGCCGTCGGCGTTGAAGCGGGCCACGAAGCTGCCGCCGACGGTGACCGACAGCTCGATGATGCGCGACAGCGCGCCGCGGGTGATGACGACGTCGTTGAGCGCCATGTATTCGGCGGCGCAGCCGCCGTCCCGGAGGACGCGCGCGCAGAGCATCAGCCGCCGCTCGATCGCCGCCGTGCCCGCGATGGCCGCCTCGAGCAGCGGATAGAGCTCGGGAAAGTTGACCTCGGTGAGGAAGCCGAGGTGGCCGAAGTTCACGCCGAGGATCGGCAGGTCGCGGCCGGCGTGGGCGATGCGATCGGCCATCGCCAGCAGCGTGCCGTCGCCGCCCAGCACGAGCAGCAGGTCCACGACCTCCGGCAGCTCGTAGCGGGACACGATGCGGCGCGGCGCGGCGATCGCCGCCAGCGCCGCCGTCTCGGTTTCGAAGACGGGCTCGACGCCGCGCGCCTCCAGCCAGGCGGCCACCTCCAGCAGGTGCGGGGCGATCGACTCCAGCCGGACCTTCGCGACGATGCCGACTCGCTTGACCATGGCTCCCCTCGTTGCGGCCGCGGTCTACCCGGCCGCCCTGAGATGCAGCAGGAACTCCCGGTTCCCCTCGGCGCCGGTGATGGGCGACGGCGTCATCGCCACGCGCGCGAGGCCCCAGCCCGCCGCCTCGGCCGTCACCTGCTCGATGACCCGGGCGTGCACGACGGGATCGCGGACGATGCCCTTCCTGCCGACCTCGTCGCGCCCCGCCTCGAACTGCGGCTTCACCAGCGTGACGACATCCGCGCCGGGGCGGATCACGGCCGGCACGCGCGGCAGGATCTGCGCCAGCGAGATGAACGACACGTCGATGACGACCAGGTCCACCGGCCCGGGCAGATCCCCCGGCGAGAGGAAGCGCGCGTTCCGCCCCTCGATCACCACCACCCGCGGATCGTTCCGGATGCGCCAGTCGAGCTGACCGTGGCCGACGTCGAGGGCGACGACCCTCGCCGCGCCCCGCTGCAGCAGCACGTCGGTGAAGCCGCCGGTTGACGCGCCGATGTCGAGCGCCTCGCGTCCCTCGACCGCGATCCGGAACGTGTCGAGCGCGTGCGCCAGCTTCACGCCGCCGCGGCCGACGTACGGATGGTCGGGCCGGACGAGCGCCACCTCGGCGTCCGCGGCCACCGCCGTCCCCGCCTTCGACACCACGCGCCCGTCCACGGTGACCTGCCCGGCGAGGATCAGGGCGCGGGCGCGCTCGCGCGACGGCGCCAGTCCCCGATCGGTGACGAGGAGGTCGAGGCGTGTACGGGACGTCTTCATTCAGTGAGCCTCGACCACGGGAACGGCTTACGGCCGGCCGCAAGCCGCAAGCCGCGAGCCGCGAGCCGCGAGCCGGATCTAGTTCTTCCGTCCCACCACCCACTCCGCGATCTCGTGGAGGCGTCCCCAGGCGATCTCCGCGCGCGCCAGCGCCCGGCGCGCCTCGGCGTGGGCCTCGGCCGCGAGCTGGCGGGACCGCTCGAGGCCGACCAGCGCCGGGTAGGTCGGCTTGCCGGCCGCCGCGTCCTTTCCGGCCGTCTTGCCGAGATCCTCGGTCGCTCCCTCGACGTCCAGGATGTCGTCCACGATCTGAAAGGCCAGGCCGAGCGCCGAGGCGTAATCCGAGATCGCCGCGACGGCCGCCGGTGTCCCGCCGGCCATGATGGCGCCGGCGACCGCGGAGGCCCGGATGAGCGCCCCGGTTTTCATCGCGTGCATCTCGCGCAGGCGATCCAGGCCGAACGCCGCGCCGACTCCGCTCTCCGCCGCCGCCCCGGCCGCCGCGAGGTCGATGGCCTGGCCGCCGACCATGCCGAGCGCCCCGGCCGCCCGCGCGATCTCGGCGATCGTCCGCATCCGCCGCTGAAGCATTGCCGGCTCGTCGTCGGCCGGCTCGCGCGAGAGCAGCGCGAACGCTTCGGTGAGCAGGCCGTCGCCGGCGAGGATCGCCGTCCCCTCGCCGTGCGCCACGTGCAGCGTCGGCCGCCCGCGCCGCAGCGTGTCGTCGTCCATCGCCGGGAGGTCGTCGTGGACGAGCGAGTAGGTGTGGATCATCTCGATCGCGCACGCGGCCGGCAGCGCGAGCCGGTGGGCCTCGCCGCGCGCGATCGCCCGCCCCGGCGGGTCGTGCAGCGCCGGGGTGGCGGCCACTTCTTCGGCGGCGGCCAGCACGAGCACCGGGCGGAACCGCTTGCCGCCTGCGAAGAGGCTGTAGCGCATCGCCTCGCCGAGCGCGGGAGGGCAGCCCGGCGGGCCGGGGAGAAAGCGCGCGAGCGCCTCGTCCACGCGCCGGCACTGCGCGCCGATGTAGTCCCCGAGCGGCTCCGCCGCCGTGCTCACTTCCCCTTCTCCCGTCGCGCCTCGTCGTCGGGCGGGAGGCTCGCGAGCGACGCCGGGGCCGGCTTCAGGTCGCCCCGTTCGTCGAGGACCTCGATGCGGCGCTCCGCCTGCTCGAGCTGCGCGTGGCAGAAGCGGGAGAGCTGCACGCCCCGCTCGTAGAGCGCCAGCGAGGTTTCGAGCGGGAGGTCGCCTTCCTCCAGCTTCTTGACGATCCCCTCGAGCTCGGCGATGGCGGCCTCGAAATCCTTGATGGTGGTGTCCATAAGTCTGTGACCGGCTCAATCGTTCTGTTCCACGCGGCAGGTGAGCTCGCCGCGGTGCAGCGTGACGCGGACCCCGTCGCCCGGCCGCGCGGAGGCCGCCTCGCGGATGATGCGCGTGCGGTCCTCGCTCCAGCACACGGCGTAGCCGCGTCCGAGCACGGCGAGCGGGCTCAGGCTCTCGAGGCGCGCGGCCTGGTCGCGGAACCGCGCGTCGGCGCGCGTCCGGGCCTCGATGGCCGCGGCGCGCAGCGCGGCGTCCGCGCGTGTCAGGCGGGTGCGCACCGCGCCGATCTGCCGCCGCAGGTCGTAGGTCTCCAGCGCGAGGCGCAGCTCGTGGTAGCGGCGCTCCTTCCTGGCCACCAGCGCGCGGCCCGACCGCCCGAGCTCGTGCGTGACCTCGGCGAGGTAGCGCCCGGCCAGCGCGACGCGCGCCGGCCAGCCGGCCAGGCCCGGCCGCCCGGAGAGCCTGTGCGTCAGGTCGCGCAGCCGCTCGACCCGGCGGCGCGCCGCGGCGGACGCCCGCGCGGCCAGGTGGTCGATGCGCGCGCGGAACTCCTCCTGGCCGGCCACCACCAGCTCGGCCGCCGCCGACGGGGTCGGCGCTCTCAGGTCGGCCACGAAGTCGGCGATCGTGAAATCGGTCTCGTGGCCGACGGCCGAGATGACCGGGACCGGCGACGCGGCGATGGCGCGCGCGACCACCTCCTCGTTGAACGCCCACAGGTCCTCGATCGAACCGCCGCCGCGGCCGACGATGACGACGTCCACGCCGGCGATCGCGGTGACCGCCTGGATTCCGCGGGCGATGTCGGCCGCCGCGCCCTCGCCCTGCACGCGCGCCGGGCGGATGACCAGGTGGACGTTGGGGTGGCGCCTCGAGATCACCTGGACGATGTCGCGTATCGCCGCGCCGTCCAGGGAGGTGACGATGCCGATCGCGCGGGGCAGCGCGGGCAGCGGGCGCTTGCGCTCCCGCTCGAAGAGCCCCTCGGCCGAGAGCCGCTTCTTGAGCTGCTCGAACGCGAGCTGCAGGGCCCCGGCGCCCTGGGGCTCCATCTGCTCGCAGACGATCTGGTACTCGCCCTTCGGGTCGTAGACGCTCAGGCGGCCGCGCGCGAGCACCAGCAGGCCGTCCTCGGGGCGGAAGCGCAGGGCGCGGACGGCCGACCGCCACATCACCGCCTTGATCTGGGCGTTGGCGTCCTTGATGGTGAAGTAGAGGTGGCCGGTCTGCTGCCAGAGCCGGCAGTTGGACAGCTCGCCTTCGAGCCACACCTCGCCGAACCGCGTCTCGAGCGTGGCGCGGATCGCCGCGGTGAGCGAGGTGACGGTCCAGACCCGCCGCTCCGGCTCTCCGTCGGGCTCCGGGCGGTCCGCCTTCGAGCCCTCCTCCGGGGTCGAGGGCTCGAACGGCAGACCGAACAGGTCGTCGGTGGGCACGGCGGTTATTCTATCGCCGTTTCCTTGTCCATCCGCTCGAGGTCGGCCATCGGGCAGGACAGGCGCGTGATCGAGGTCGCCTTCCCGGTCTCGTCGTCGACGGCGACGACCACGCCGTTCAGGCGCGGGTCGCCGTTTGCCGGCTCGAAGCGCGACGGCAGGCCGGTCAGGAAGCGGGCGAGCGCCGGCTGGCGCTCGGTGCCGATGATCGACTCGTGCGGGCCGGTCATGCCGGCGTCGGTGATGTAGGCGGTGCCGTTGGGGAGGACCCGCTCGTCGGCGGTCTGTACGTGCGTGTGCGTGCCGATGACCGCGGTGACGCGGCCGTCGAGGTGCCAGCCCATCGCGATCTTCTCGGAGGTGGCCTCGGCGTGGAAGTCCACCAGGATGATCCGCGTCCGACCCGCGAACGTCTCCGCCTCGCGAAGCGCGGCGGCGAACGGGTCGTCGAGCGGGTGCATGAAGACGCGCCCCATCAGGTTGATGACGCCCACGCCGCGGCCGCCGGCGGTCCGGGCGAGCACCGAGCCGCGGCCGGGCACGCCGGGCGGGTAGTTGGCCGGGCGCAGCAGGCGCGGCTCGGCGGCGACGTAGTCGAGCGATTCCTTCTTGTCCCAGACGTGGTTGCCCGACGTCATCACGTCGATCCCGCTCGACGCCAGGCTGTCGCCGACCTCGCGCGTGACGCCGAAGCCGCCGGCGGCGTTCTCGATGTTGGCCACCACGAAGTCGATCGCGTACCGGTGCACGAGCGGGCGAAGCCCCTTGCGGACGAGGTCCCGGCCGGGCCGTCCGAACACATCGCCGATGAAGAGAATGTTCATGCTGTGGTAACCGGCACGAGGATTTCCTGCCCCCGGCGGTCGGCGATGCGCGGGATGACCACGTGCAGCTCGCCCGACCGGAGAACGGCACGGGCGGCGCCGCCGTCGAAGGCCCCCTCGATCTGCACGGCGCGCGCGAAGCGTCCGAAGCCGCGCTCGACGACGTGGAAGGAGGCGTCGCCGCGCTCGGCGGGGTACGGGGACGGCTTGAGGCCGGCCAACAGCAGCACGTCCCGCTTGATCAGCACGCGGACGAACTCGCTCGAGACGCCCGGCAGGTCCGCCACGACTTCCAGCCCCGCCGGCGTCTCCTGGACGTCGAGCACCGGGGTGCACTGGCCGGCCGTCGAGAGTCGGGCGGCCGCGGCCGCGACCTCCAGGTTCTCGAAGAGGCGGGCGACCTCGTCGTGGAACTCGCGCACTTCCGATGACAGCAGGATGCGATGGAGATTGTGCATGGGACGCTTCCGGCTCAGGCTCTCCCATCTTCGCATAGGGTGGCGGGGGACAGGTAGAATTCAGTGGTTGGGATCGGGAACCGGGGACCAGGAATCAGGAATCAGGGATCAGGGATCGGGGACGGGGGACGGGGGACGAGGGACGGGGACGAGGGACGGGGGACGAGGGGGAAATGGCCATGGATGCATCTGTCGCGGCCGCGGTCGAGCGCCTGAGATCCGACGCGACGTCGGGCGCGTCGGAACTGCTGCCGCGCGCGATCGAGATCCTGCGCGCCGCCGCGCGCCTCTCGCCCGACGCCGCGCTCGAGGCGGCCCGCGCCGTCGGACGGGCGCAGCCGTCGATGGCCTCGCTCTGGAACGCGGCGCTGGCCGCGCTCGCCGATCGGCGCCGTCCCGGTGCGCTCGACCTGTTCGACCAGCGGCGCCGCCGGGCGCCTGGCGCGCTGGTCCGCTGCGCCCTCGACCAGATGCTCCTGCCGGGGGCCGCGCCGCGCCACGCGGTCACGATCTCGTTCAGCGGCTCGGTCGTCGCCTGCCTGCGCGCGGCCGCGCGAAGGGCGCCGCTGCGCGTGTCCTGCGCCGAGGGGCGCCCGGGGCTCGAAGGGCGGCGGATGGCGCGGGTGCTCGCCGAGTCCGGGATTCCGGTGGACTACTACGGGGACGCCGCGCTCGGCGAGGCGCTGCGAGGCGGTCGTGGGGACGACTCGGTGGTGCTCGTGGGGGCGGACGCCGTCACGCCGGGGTGGATCTTGAACAAGATCGGGACGTCGATGCTCGCGGCCGCCGCGGCGCACCACGGGATTCCGGTCTACGTCCTGGCCGCGCGCGACAAGTTCATGGACCCGCGCGCGGCGCGCCTCCTGCGCATCGGCGAGCACGATGCGCGAGAGGTGTGGGACGAAGCCCCGCCCGGCGTGGCGGTGCGGAACGCGTGGTTCGAGCGGGTGCCGAGTGGCCTCGTGACGGGGGTCGTGACCGACGCCGGGACGCTGTCGCCCGACATGCTCGAGGAAGCCTGCCGGGCGGCGTCGGCCGACGCCGCGGACATCGCCGTGCTGCTCGGCTGAGGCGGAGCCGATTGGCAGGCCGCTATCGGGGGCGATCGGCATTGACGTTCGGCCCGAGGGTCGCAGCGGCGCGTGGTGTGCTCGTGGCGTCCGGCCGCCCGTTCCGGCGCGCCTGGCTTACCGGACATTCTCGATGGGGTCCAAGGAGAGTATGAACAACAGCTTCCTGAGCCGCACCCTCACATGCACGTGGGCCGTTCTGTCATGCACGACGTGGACTTCGGCCCAGGCGCCGAGAACCGCAATCGGGATCGCGTACCAGTTCAGCCACTCGGTCAACGACTCGCCATCGTTCTCGCCAGACGGCGAGGAGATGGTGTTCATCTCAGTCGTGGCCGGGAAGGAACAGTTGTTCCGTATGCGCCTGGACGGCGCGCGGGTCATGCAGTTGACGCGCGGCGACGCGGACCACGAGGACCCGGCGTGGTCGCCCGACGGTAAACACATCGCATTCGTGATGATTCGCGACGGCCTGGAGCAAATCTACGTGATGAATGCCGATGGCACCGGCGCAGAACCGCTCACACCGGCGGAGGTGAAGACGATTCATCCCAACTGGAACCCCGACGGCCAGAGCATTGCCTACTGCACGGATGACGATGTGGCGCCGCCGAAGAAGAACCCGGCGGAGATCTACTCCATCGACATTGTCAGCCGGAAGATCACCAAACTGATCGACGGCGGAGTGAACACCTACCCCGCGTGGTCGCCGGACGGGACGAAGATCGCTTTTCGCCGGATGTTGGGCGAGAACAACTCTGAGGTATTTCTCGCCGACGCCGATGGCCGCCAGGCGCGCAATCTGACCAACGACCCGGCATTCGACGGATGGCCGGCGTGGTCGCCTGACGGGACGAAGATCGCGTTCGCATCGAATCGAAGCGGCAGTTACGAAATCTACACGATGAATCCTGATGGCAGCGGAGTGAGAAAAGTGGCGAACAACGAGGGCCGCGCAACGGCCCCGCAATGGACCAAGGATGGCAAGAACATCTTCTTTCCGCTGTGCAGAAAGGTGGATTTCTCGTTCGATTGCCAGATCTACGCCGTGAAGCTGGATGCGTATGCGAAGTGACGACGGCGATGCCGGGCACGGGAGGGCGAGCCAACCCGCGCGCGGGCGTGTCCTGCGCTGTGGTGGATGCGACCGGCGGAACGCCGGGTGTCCACGACGCGATTAGGTGTCACCCCGCCAGGCCCGGGCGCCAGCGCAGCCCCAGGCCGAGGATGCGCTGGAGCAGGGCTTCGTACGAGACGCCGGCGTGCTCGGCGGCCTCGGCGAAGTCCTCCCCGTAGGCCAGCTGCGGATTGGGGTTGGCCTCGAGCACGTACATCCGGCCGTCTGCGTCGAGCCTGAGATCGATCCGCGCGTAGCCGCTCAGATCGAGCGTGCGGTACACCCGCTTGCAGAGGTGCTGGACCCGCCGGCTCACGTCGGCCGGGAGATCGGCCGGCCCGGTCATGATGCCGTATTTCTCGCGGTACGCGTCGTTCCACTTCACGCGCTCGCTGGCGATGCGGTGCGCGCGGTCCGGCATCTGCGCGAAGTTCATCTCCCACACCGGCAACACGCGCAGCCGCGCGTTTCCCAGGACGCCGACGTACAGCTCGCGGCCGTCGATGTAGCGCTCGACGATCGCGTCGGTGCCGATGCTCTGGTGGATGAACGTGACGCGTTCGCGCAGCGCGGCCTCGTCTTCGACAATCGACGCCTGCGAGATGCCGATCGAGGCCTCCTGCGTGAGCGACTTGACGATCAGCGGGAAGGGCAGCCGCTTCCGGATCCGGGGCACCAGGCCCATCCGGACGACCGCGAACTCCGGGACCGGGATGCGGTGATAGGCGAGCAGCGTGCCGGCGAGGGCCTTGTCGCGCGACAGCATCAGGCCGCGCGGGTTGCAGCCGGTGTACGGCGTCTTCATCAACTCCAGGTAGCTGACCACGTGCTGATCGAAGACGCCGATCTCGCTGAAGCTCTCCATCAGGTTGAAGACAATCTGGGGGGCAAAGTCCGCGATGGCCTGCCGAATGACGCCGAGGTCGTCGTCGACCCCGAGCTTCCGCACCTGGTGCCCCAGGTCCTCGAGGTGGGACACGACGTCGAACTCCATCTTCCAGGGCGCCTGGATGACGTCGACGCCGTCGGTGTCGTCGGGCGGCACCAGGTAGTGGTGCATCAGCGCGAGGACTCTGAGCGGCTTCATAGCGCCAGCCTGTGCCTGCCGCTGTGCAGGGCGTTCACCGCCTGCGCCGTCAGCAGGGCCGTGAAATCCATTTGCGCCCGGTCTTCCGGGCCCGCGAGGCGCAGCCCGAGATCCTGGCTGCGCCGGATGATGTCCTCGATCATCCGATCGATGGTGTACTGCTTCTCGCCCGTGAAGCGGGCGACGCGCTGGCGGACCTGCTTGCGGATCCGCGACAGGAAGACCGCCGCCGTGACGTGCGACGCGAACTCGGGTCTGTCCGAGAACAGCCGCCGCAGGTCCCGGTCGTAGAAGTTCGGGTAGGCGACTCCGTACTTCGTTCGCTTGCGCTGGTAGTGCGTGCGCAGCGTCCGGCGGATCCGCGTGAGCGGGTCCAGAGGCCGGCCCCCTCCGCTGACCGGGTCGCGCTGGCCGATCTCGGCCATCAGACTGTCCATGTACTCGAGTTTCCGGAGGGCCGGCCAGCCCGCGTAGCGCGCGCGCCACTGGGAGTCCGGGGTCAGCCAGACGGCGAACGTCTCGGCGAAATCCTCGGACGGGTGGCTTTGCGCGTACCAGGACTCGAGGTGCACCACGAAACTCCGGCTGTAAGGCCGGGGCGTGTAGTCGTCGGGGTACGGCTCCGACGACCTGCCGAAGAGCTCCTGGCGGCGCCGCCGCCGCTGCAGACGGTACGCGTTGTCGATGGCGTGGCCGGTTTCGTGGCGCAGGATTCGAAGACACCACTCGGGGGTGCCGCCCTCGACCTCGAGCATCTGGCTTTCTTCGAGCCTGGCCAGGCGAGGATGGGCGAGATAGAACGGAATCGCGATGCCGGACGTGCCATCCGGCGTGAACCATTCGTCGGAGAGCCAGAAGTGCGGCCGGAACAGGATGTGGCGGGCGTCGAGGTCCCGCCCGAGCTCATCGAGCCGCTCGCGCAGCCACGGCGACGACTCGACGCTGAGGCCCAGGTCGCACATCGGGAGGTTCAGCAACAGCTCGTCGGGCAGGGAGGTCCAGTCGACCGGCGTCGAAGCGGCGGGGTCGGCGGTGAGCGGACGATCTTCGTGGCTGATGTCGGCCGTCATGAACTCGTCAACGGGTGACGCCCCACGCGAAGCGTGCCACAGAGTCTCGAGCGGTTGCAATCGGAACGGCCCCATACGCTCTCGTCGGCAGGACCACGGCCTTGACCGCCTCCGGATGGCGGCGATGTCGACACATGAGTTCTGGCCGGCTTAAGTCATACATTCCGAGGCGAAGTTGGGAGACTAGTTGGTTATTAGTCATCGCCAACGGCGACTTCAGTCTGATGGCGTATGGCTGCAAATTCCAGTAACTTCTGTAAATACAGTGAGTTGCCTTTGCAGTTCAGCCGTGGCATCTATATTGCTGTGTCGGTTGGCAGTTGTTATCACCATTGGCGAGCGCGGCTCGCCGCAGTTCTTCGAGCATTGGTTGGCCTGCCAACCGGAAAGCGAAATGCGATGAAATCGACGCTCGGATTCGCCGTCGTGGTGTTGGCTGTCGCCCTGGCCGGCCCGGCCAGCGCGGCGCCCATCACCGTCAGCGGGTCGGTTGGGGGCGCTCCGACAGGGGTGATTCTCGACAACCTCAACTGGCTCTCGACCGGAAGCGGGGGCGGCACCAACGCCATCTCCCTCATGACCGTGTCCTTCACGTCCGATGGCCAGGCCGTCGTGGGCAGCTTGGCCGACCTATACGCCGCGCCGTATCTCTCCGGCGGCAACGGCGTGGGGTTTGGTTCCCCCGATCAGGCGAATGGACCGGATCGCACCGTGTACCTCAGCACCGGTGTGGGCAGCGTCACGCTGACAATGCCGGAAACACAGAGGTACTTCGGCCTGCTCTGGGGCTCGGTGGACGCGTACAACACGCTGAGCTTCTACCAGGGGAATACTCTGGTTGGCTCCCTGACGGGAAGCGATGTGCTGAACGGCCCGAATGGCAACCAGGGGATCAGCGGCACTCTCTACGTGAACATCGGTGTTCCCGATGGCTTCGACAAGGTCGTGGCGTCGAGCACCCAGCATGCCTTCGAGTTCGACAACGTGGCCTTCAGTCCGACCAGCCAGGTTCCCGAGCCGACGTCGATGCTCCTGCTCGGCACCGGCCTGATTGGCCTGGGCCGCGCGTGGCGGAAGCGGCGCGGGTAGACCGCCGGCCCCAGGCGGAGAACCAGGTGTAATGACGAGGGCCGCTTTCATGGCGGCCCTTTTCGCATCACCCTACACCGCTTCGAACACCACCTTCTCGGCTTCGCCCGGGACGGCGAGCCGGCGCGCGAAGTAGGTCTCGACGCGGATGTCCGGGAACGTCTCGCGCATCCAGGCCGCCGCGCGCCGCAGGTCGCGGAGCTGCCGCGCCTGGAGGTCGAGCGTCACCGGGCCGATCTTCCGCTCGGCGTACCACGAACAGTCCTGGTGCGCGATGCAGACGATGCGGCGCGTGCCGTGGCCCGCCACGAGCGACTCGATCCGCCGGCGGAAGAAGTTGAAGTCCTTCGGGATCAGGTCCACCAGCGTGAGCGGCTCGACGCCGCCCGGCACGGCCATGAAGTCGGTGTGAGGCGAGACCCCGAGGTAGCCGGTGAGGAACTCCTGGATGTAGGGGCGCCAGCGCCCGTCCACGCAGGAAATGACGAGCGTCTGCGGGCGCTCGCCATCCCACGGCTCGGCGCTCTGGAACACGACGTTGTCGGCCATGGCAGTCCGCCTCTCACTTCGCGGGCGCCTGGCCGGCGGCGTCCGCTTCGGCCTCGGTCGTCGCGGCGTGGGTCTTCGCCGCCGCGAGCCTCGCGACGTCGATCCCGAACTGGTCCTTGAGCATCCCCAGCATCGCGGTCATGCCGCCGCCGACGGTGCCCATGAGGCGGCCGACGCCTCCCGCCCCGTTGCCGCTGCCGCCCATGTCGATGATGTTGATCTTGTCGATGCCGGCCAGCTGCGTGGCGAACGCCTGCGCCAGCTCGGGCATCTTGTCGACGATCAGGTTGAGGACGGCCGCGTCGTTGAAGTTCTTCCACGCCTCGGCCTTCCGCTGCAGGCCTTCGGCTTCCGCCAAAAGCTTCTTCTTCACCACCTCCGCCTCGGCTTCGCCGATCGCCAGCACCTTGGCCGCCTCCGCGCGCCCGATCTTCTCGATCTTCGCCGCCTCGCCCGCGCCCTCGTACTCGAGCTCCTTCTGGGTCGCCTCGGCCTTGATGACCGTCGCCTGCTTCGCCCCCTCGGCCTTGAGGACCGTCGCCTGCTTCTCGCCTTCGGCCTGGACGATCGACGCCTGCCGCTGCGCCTCGGCCGGGCGGATGACGGTCGCCACCAGCTCCTTCTCCTTGCGCGCCGCCTCCTGCTCCTGGACGAGCACTTCCTGCTGCTTGCGCACCTGGTCGATGCGGGTTTCCTGCTCGGTCACGCGCTGGCGGGCGGTGGCCGTGGCGAGCGGCCCGGCCTGGGCGGCCTCGGCGGTCTTCGCCTGGACGGCGGCGTTGAACTCCGCCTGCCGCATCTCCTTGTCGCGCAGGGACTGGGCGATGGTGACGTCGGCCTCGTAGCGCTTCGTCTTGCCTTCCTGATCGGCCTTGGCCGACTGGATCATCGCGTCGCGCTGCGCCAGCGCCTCGCCGATGACCGCGTCGCGCTTGACCTCCGCCGTGCGCTTCTTCCCGAGGGCGTCGAGGTACCCCTGCTCGTCGGAGATCTGCTGGATCGTCAGGATGTCGATGTTGACGCCCATCTTCTTCAGGTCGACGGCGGCCTCGTCGGTCATCTTCTGCGCGAAGGCCGATCGGTCGGCGTTGATCTCCTCGACGGTGAGCGTGCCGAGGATCGCGCGCAAGTGCCCCTCGAGCGTCTGGAAGATCACGCTCTTGATCTCGTCGGTCGTCATCCCGAGGAACCGCTCCGCCGCGGCCCTCAGCGACACGTCGTCGCCCGCGATCTTCACGTTCGCGACCGCCTCGACCGTCACGGGCACGCCTTCCTTCGTGTAGGCCCGCTGGATCTTGAGGGGAATCGAGATGATGTTCAGCGAGAGGTACGCGACCTTCTCGACGATCGGGATGAGGAGCGCCGCGCCTCCGCGGACGACGCGGAACCCGACGGTGGACTTCACGCCCTTCTCGTCGATGAGCGTGTGCTTGCGGCCGTAGAAGATCGCGACCTCGGAGGGGGGCACCTTGATGTAGTTCCGCGCGTAGAGCGCCATCGCCGCGAAGATGACGACCAGGAGCAGCATCAGGGCCATCGCCACGATGAACGCCCCGACGCTGGCTTGTATGAGACTCATGAGATTGGACATCGCTGACTCCTCCTCCTAGTTCCGCTCGACGACGACATAGTCTCCGCGGAGCTCGCGGATCACGACCGACGTGCCCTGGGGAATGGCCTTGCCGTCGAGCGAGCGGGCGATGTGCATGGACCGCTCGCCGGCGGCCGAGAGCGAGATCTGCCCGAGGTGGCCCTCGGGAATCGCGATCGCGACCTCGGCGGTCATGCCGACGAGGCTCGTCATCTTCACTTCGCTCGACGCCTGCTGCGAGTAGAGGATCTCGGCGAACTTGAAGACCACCGACGCGAGCACGATGCCGGACACGATCCCGAACGCGGATGACGCGGGGAAGGAGAACTCGAGGTACCGGCCGATCGTCCCCCCGAACCCGAACGCCGCGATGAACGAGGCGATGATCCGCGAGCTGAAGATCGACGGCCCGCCTTCGCTGTCGCCGGCGTGGGCGACGTCGTGGCCGCCGTCCATCTCCCCGACGTGGAGATCGTGGCCGCCGCCGAAGAACAGCATCACGAGGAGGAAGAGCAGTCCGAAAACCCCGATGGCGGCGAAGATCAACATGGTGGCGTGTCCTCCGGGTCCGGGCCGATGTTCGCGCTGATTATCCCCTCGCCTGCGGCCGAGTCAAGGGAAAGCGGGCGGCAGCGCCCCGCCCGCGAGGGGCGAGACCCCCCGGCGCGGCGGATCGCCCGTGTAGAATGGTGATGGAGGACCCGCGCGACGCGGGTGGCGGTGAGGAGACCGCCGGTCGTGGCGGAACCAGCCTCGCAGGAACGCCTGGACGAGGACCTCGGCCTCGGCGGCAAGCTGTCGGAGCGGAGCCGCGCCCGGCTCCTGAATCACGACGGCACGTTCAACGTGCGCCGCAACAACCTGGGCCCGTTCCACCCGTACAACGCCTACCACACGCTGCTCTCGCTGCCGATCCCGCGCCTCCTCGCCCTGATGGTCCTCGGCTATGTCGTCACCAACCTGACGTTCGCCTCCCTGTACTGGCTGGCGGGCCCCGGCGCGCTCTCCGGCGCGGCGGCCCCGCCGGTCGCGCGCTTCGTGGACTGCGTCTTCTTCAGCGTCCAGACGCTGGCGACCATCGGCTACGGCAAGCTCGTCCCGAACTCGCCCGCGGCCAACATCCTGGTGGCCGTCGAGGCCCTGGTCGGCCTCCTCGGCTTCGCCATCCTGAGCGGCCTGCTGTTCGCCCGTTTCACCCGCCCGACCGCGCGGATCAGCTTCAGCCGCAACGCCATCATCGCGCCGTACGAGAACGGGTGGGCCTTGATGTTCCGGCTGGTCAACCTCCGGAACAACAACCTGACCGACGTGCACGCCGTGGTTTCAATGGCGCGCTGGGTCGAGGAGAACGGGAAACGACGGCGGCGGTTCGACCAGCTCGCGCTCGAGCGCGACGCGATCATCTTCATGCCGCTCCACTGGGTGGTCGTGCACCCGATCACCGACGCCAGCCCCTTTCGCGGGCTGACACCGGAATCGCTGGCGGGCTCGGACCCGGAGATCGTCTGCCTGATCAGCGCCGCCGACGAGACGTTCGCGCAGATCGTCCACGCCAAGACCAGTTACGACAAGTCCGACATCGCGTGGGGCGCCCGCTTCCGCGACATGTACCTGACCGACGCCGACCGGGTCGCCATCGATCTCGACCGCCTCCACGACGTCGAACCGGTGCCGCCGCCGGAGGCGCTCTGACACGAAGAAGGGACGAGGGACGGGGGACGAGGGACGAGGGACGAGGGACGGGGGACGGGGGACGAGGGACGAGGGATCGGGGATCAGGGATCAGGGATCAGGGACGCCCGGCGCCACCCGCCCGTCGAGACATCGCGACCCGGCCTGGGTGTGGGCGCCAACCCGCACGTGCGCCGAGGCGACGCGGCCCGGTAGGCCCTATGCCGCGCCGCAGGGATCTGCCCGAGCAAAGCGTAAACCTGCCCCGACCGTGCGGCCCGGGAGGGGCCGCTTTGCGCTCTTCGACAGGCTCAGAGCGCCCCGAGCAACGTCGAGGGGCGAGCGGCAGACCCGAGACGCGGCGTTCGATCGGGCGTGGCCGCGACGACCGACGCCGTGCGCGAGAACTGCGGTATTCATGGGCCAGGGTGAGCCCCGGCTCATGACGCAGTGTTCAGACAAGAGTGCCGGGGCACGCGTCGAGGCCGCGATTCTGAGTCGCCGGCCGGGCCGGGCGCCTCGCTCGTCGGCCGCTCCGCGCGCCGGGAAAGCGTTCTCGCGGTGCCGCGATTTCCGGATCCGTGCGTCGGGCTGGCCCTATTCGCGCTGGATCGACCGCACGGGCTGCGCCCGGGAAATCGCGGCACGCGCTCGTCGCTTTCCGTGTCGTCGGCGGCCGGCCCGCTCCGAAGGCCTCCTCGCGAGGCATCCCGGCCCGCCGGCTCGATCCCGGCTCGCGGCCGCTTGGCGACGCGGCCCGGTAGGCCCTATGCCGCGCCGCAGGGATCTGCCCGAGCAAAGCGTAAACCTGCCCCGACCGTGCGGCCCGGGAGGGGCCGCTTTGCGCTCTTCGACAGGCTCAGAGCGCCCCGAGCAACGTCGAGGGGCGAGCGGCAGACCCGAGACGCGGCGTTCGATCGGGCGCGGCCGCCCCGCGCGGCGCTGCCTTCACCCGGATCGAATCGGCACCCGGGTTCTACCCGACGGCGGGCCGTTCTATGATGATGGGCGAACTGCGAGAGGAGACTCCTCATGAGAAAGACCGTCTCGGTGGCGATCCTGCTGGGGGTGCTGGGGGTGTTCGGCGCGGCGGGGCAGGCCCAGGTCAAGGACCAGACACCGAAGGCCGCGATCGACGTCACCGGCAAGTGGACGATGACGCTCGAGATGTCGATGGGCACCGCTACGCCGGCCCTCGATCTCAAGCAGGACGGCGAGACGATCTCGGGCACCTACACGGGGCGCTACGGCACCTACGAGCTCCACGGGACGCTGAAGGACCGCGCCATCAGGTTCAGTTTCGTGATGGGCTCCGCCGACCAGTCGGTCACCATGTCATTCACCGGCGAGGTCACCGCGGACGGCCAGACGATGAAGGGCTCGGCGGACCTCGGAGAGATGGGGGAGGCGGCCTGGAGCGCCAAGAGGGACGGGCAGTAAGGACCGTAGTCGTCAGTTACCAGTTCTCGGTGGCCAGTTGCCCGTGTGTCACGCGTGACTGACTGACAACCGGAAACTGGCAACTGAACACTACATCGCATGCCGCGAGCCGCGAGCCGGCTAGACCACTTTCTTCTGCTTCAGCGCCGTGATCTCGTCGGCGCCGTAACCCAGCGACTTCAAGATGCCGTCGGTGTGGGCCGACAGGCGCGGCGGCGGCGCGTCGAGGCTGCCCGGCGTTTCGGAGAACTTCGCGGTGAGGTTGAACAGCTTCAGCGGCCCGATCCCCGCCTCGGTGATCGTCTGGATCGTGCCCCGGTGCTCGACCTGCGGCTGGACGAGCGCGGCCTCGAGCGTCAGGACGTCGCCCGACGGGATCCCCTTCGCGTTCAGCTTCTCGACCCAGTAGGCCGTCGGCTTGCCGGCGAGCTTCGCCTCGATGAGCGGCGTGAGCGCCTTGCGGTTCGCCTTGCGGACGTCGCGTTTCTGGAAGCGCTCGTCGGTCTTGAGCTCCGCGAGCCCGAGCACGTCGCAGAGGCTCTCCCACTGCTTCTGCTCGTTGGCGGCGATGTTGATGTAGCCGTCGGCCGTCCTGAACGAGCCAGACGGCGCCGCGGTCATGTTGTCGTTGCCGAGCAGTTGCGGCGGCTTGCCGCCGATGAGCCAGTTGGCGGCGACCCAGCCGAGCAGCGGCATGATGGAATCGAGCATGGCGACGTCGATCATCTGGCCGCGCCCAGTGTGCTCCCGGTGGTAGAGCGCGCCCATGATGGCGAACGCGGCGTTGAGGCCGCCGACCGTGTCGCACACGGGGAAGCCGGCCCGGAGCGGGTTCAGCCGCTCGTCGCCGTTGATGGCCATCACGCCGCTCAGCCCCTGGATGATCTGGTCGTAGGCCGGCTTGTCGGCGTCGGGCCCGGTCTGGCCGAACCCGGAGATGGCGCAGTAGATGAGCCTCGGGTGCGACGCGTGCATCTCCTCCCAGGGGAAGCCGAGGCGCGCCAGGACGCCCGGCCTGAAGTTCTCGACCAGGACGTCGGCGGTGGCGAGGAGCTTGCGGAAGATCTCCTTCCCCTCGGGCTCCTTGAGGTTGAGCGTCAGCGACTTCTTGTTGGTGTTCTGGGCGAGGAACGAGGTGCCCATCAGCTGCTGGTTGAGCTCGGGCACGTTGCCCAGCTTGCGGGCGAGGTCGCCCCCTTCCGGGTTCTCGATCTTGATGACTTCCGCGCCGGCCAGCGCGAGGTGCAGCGTGGCGAAGGGGCCCGCCAGGACATTGGTCATGTCCAGCACCCGAACGGCGTCCAGGAGTTTCATGAGTGCCTCGATGACAGGTGATTACGCCCCGGCCGGCACGACATTCGGCACCGGCCCGGTCTTCCACAGACGCCCGGCCATGTCGCGCCCGAAGAACCGCGCGGCATCCTTCGCCAGGTCGATGAGCACGTCGAGCTTCACGTCCGGCCTGAGGCCCATACGCTGCAGCATGTGCACGAAGTCCTCGGTGCACACGTTGCCGCCGGTGATGGCGGTGAACGGGCAGCCGCCGAGGCCCGCGAACGCCGACTCGAAGGAGACGACGCCCGCGCGCAGCGCGGCGTAGGCGTTGGCGAGGCCGAAGCCGTAGGTGTCGTGCAGGTGACAGGCGCACTGGACCGAGGGGTCCAGCGCGCGCACGGCCGCGAACAGCCGCTCGACCTGCGCCGGGTTCGCGTGGCCCGCCGTGTCGGCCAGGCTGACGGTCTGAAGCCCGGCGTCGACGAACCGCTTCACGATCTCGAGCACGCGCGACTCGGGCACCACCCCCTCGAAGCCGCAGCCGAAGGCCGACTGCACCGAGACCTGCACGGTGGCGCCGGCCTCGCGCGCCGACTTGGCCATCGCGATGATCCGGTCGGCCGCCTCGGCCGTGCCCATCCCGGTGTTCTTGCGGCTGTGCGTGTCGGACGCCGACACGCCCATGCAGAGGAATTCGACGCCGCACTTGAACGCGCGCTCCATCCCCTTCTCGTTGAGGACGAGGCCGGAGAGCCGCGTGCGCGCCGGCTTGTGGTCCGGCTGCGCGTAGTGCGCGAACAGGGCATCGGTGTCCGCCATCTGCGGCACCTTCTGCTGGTGCACGAACGACCCGACCTGGACGACGTCGACGCCGGACCGGATGAGGGCGTCGATCCAGGCGATCTTCTGCCCGGTCGGGACGGTGACCTTCTCGATCTGGAGCCCGTCGCGGGGCCCCACGTCATGAATGATGATGTCGGCCATACGCCTCACGCCTTATGCCTTACTGCGTCATGAGCCGGGGCTCACCCTGGCCCATGAAAACCGAACGCCGCGTCTCGGGTCTGCCACTTCGCAAAGCGGCCCCTCCATGCCTGAGCGGTCGGGGCAGGTTTACGCTTTGCTTCGGGCAGACCCTGCGGCGCAGCATAGGCCCGATTGGGCGGCCGTCGCCCCGGCGCTATTTTCTGAGCACGCCTCACGCCTCACTTCGCAAGATCGCACGATCGCACGATCGCAAAATGTCCCCTCCCTCGTCCCTCCTAGGCCCCCGCGTGCCTTTCGAGCAGGCGCTTGCGCGTGTAGGCGATGAGGCCGCCCGCGTCGATGATGTCCTGGCGCGCCTTGGGCAGCGGGACGATCGCGAACGTCCTGCCCGTCGTCTTGTTGACGACCGAGGCCGCCGTGATCTCGAGCTCGTCCCCCTCGGACGCCTCGATGCCGGGGCAGATGATCGTGCGGAGGCCGAGGTTGGCGGAGTTCTGCAGGAAGATCCGCGCGAACCCCCTGGCGACGATCGTCAGCTCGTGGCCCTTGAGCGTGGACGCCGCCTGCTCGCGCGACGACCCGCAGCCGAAGTTGTTGGCCGCGACGATCACGCTCGCCGGCGGCACCTGCCCGGCCTTGAGCTTGCCGTTGAACTCGGTGTAGTCGGCGAAGGCGAACTGCGGCGTCTCGGTCGGCAGCACCGTCGCCATGAACCGGCCCGGGTAAATCGTATCGGTCGACACGTCGTCGCCGAGGGTGAAAACCACTTGAGGCATGTGCGTTCCTCCGTTACTTCGTCCCTCGTACTTCACAAGATCGTACTTCGCAAGATCGTCCCTGTTCTACCTCGGGTCCGTGATGATCCCGGTCACCGCGCTCGCGGCGGCGACGGCCGGCGAGCAGAGGTAGACCTCCGACTTCGGGTTGCCCATCCGGCCCTTGAAATTCCGGTTCGTCGTCGAGAGCGCGACCTCGTTGTCGCCCAGCGCGCCTTCGTGCACGCCGAGGCAGCAGCCGCAGCCCGGGTTCATGACGACCGCGCCGGCCTCGACGAGGTCGGCGAGGAAGCCCTGCTTGAGCGCCTGGCGGTAGATCCGCCACGAGGCGGGGAAGACGAGCATGCGCACGCCCTTGGCCACGCGCCGGCCGCGGAGGATGCCGGCCGCGATCTCGAGGTCGTCGAGGCGGCCGTTGGTGCACGACCCGATCACGATCTGCTGCACCTTGACGCCGGCCACCGCGTCCACGCTCTTCACGTTGTCCACCGTGTGCGGGCAGGCGACCTGCGGGGCGAGCGTCGCCGCGTCGATCTCGACCACGCGGACGTACTCGGCGTCGGGGTCCGGGGCCACCATGTCGAGCGGGCCGGTCACGCCGGCCTCCTCGCGCAGGTAGCGCTCGGTCACCGCGTCGGCCGGCACCATGCCGGACGTCGCGCCCGCCTCGACGCTCATGTTGCAGAGCGTGAGACGGCCCGAGATCGGCATCGACTGGATGGCGCTGCCGTGGAACTCGATCACCTTGAAGTTGGCCCCCTCGGCCGAGAGCGCGCCGACCAGGTGGAGGATCAGATCCTTGGGGAGCACGCGACGGGGCAGCGTGCCCCTGACGACGACCTTGATGGTGGCCGGGACTTCGACGTTGAAGATGCTGCCGAGCGCCCAGACGCCGGCCATCTCGGTGGCGCCGATCCCGAAGGCGAACGCCCCGACCGCGCCGTGGCTGGTCGTGTGGCTGTCGGTGCCGACGATCACCTGGCCGGGCCGCGTGTAGCCGTACTCGGGCAGGATCTGGTGGCAGATGCCGCCCTCGTCGCCTCGGATGTCGTGGAAGCGAGCGATGCCCTGGCTGGCGACGAACTCGCGGATCTTCTTCTGGTTGGTGGCGGTCTTCGACGTCTCGGCCGGCACCCGGTGGTCGAGCACGATCGCGATCTTCGACGGGTCCCAGACCTTCGGCTCGAGGCCCGTGCCCTGGTAGACCTCGAAGAACTGGTTCATCACCAGCGCCCCGTTCTCGTGCGACATCGCCAGGTCCACGGCCGGCTCCACCACGTCGCCGACCGCGACCGTCCGCTGCCCGGTCGCCCGGGCCAGGATCTTCTGGACGAGCGTCATGCCCATCGCCTGATCTCCCTTCACCGTGAGGTTGCGCGTGTGCTGCGCGAGGACCGTCGCTCCTTCGAGAGCGCGCTGCGCGGGGGGCTGTCCTCCAAGAGCATATACCGGAAACGCGGCGGGCGGAACAGGTCGGCGGCAACGGGCGGGGAAGACCGGCCCAGACCTGGGACTGGCCGGTGAAGGGGCGGTTAGCGCCGAATTTTGTTCGGTTTACAACATGACAATAGTGCACTAAGATTATATACTTGACATAGACTCATTACGTTCGTATAGTGGTCTTGGTGATGCGGCGGACGGGTTCCCAACGGGGCGATCCGCCGAGGCTGCGACGACACGATCCCCGGCCTTATGGTCGGCTTGCTTTTCAGGCCCAGGAACAACCCGAGGGCCACAGCTCAAGGAGGAAGAGTCATGGCGATCGTTCGATGGGACCCGTTCCGTGAGATGGCGGACATGCAGGATCGGATGGGGCGTCTGCTCGGCGACTTCTACGGTCGGCGCGGGGCCGACGACGTGATGCGCCGGGGCGCGTGGATTCCGCCGGTGGACATCTTCGAGGATGGCAATCGCGAGCTGGTGATCAAGGCCGAGCTGCCCGACATGAAGCGCGAGGACATCCAGCTGACCGTCGAGAACCAGACGCTCACCATCAGCGGCGAGAAGAAGATGGAGTCGGACCTGCGCGAGGAGAACTGCCACCGCATCGAGCGGCAGTACGGCAGCTTCACGCGCTCGTTCTCGCTGCCGCCGACGGTGGACGCGGCCAAGGTCTCGGCCGACTACAAGGCCGGCGTGCTGACGGTCCGGCTCCCGCTGCGCGAGGAAGCCAAGCCGAAGCAGATCCAGGTCAAGGTGAGTGAATAACGACTGTCGGCTTCGGGCTTTGGGCTTCGGACTTCAGGCAATGTCGCGCACATCACGCATGACAAGGCCCGCAGCCGGAAGCCCGGAGCCTGGAGCCAAGTTCTTTTTGTCTTGCACGTCTCGTTCCATTACAGGTACCCTGCAGTGTTGTGGCAGACGAGAACCTCGCTCCAGACACTCCGCTCGAGAGCACCGACACGCCGGCTGAGCCGATCGTGAAGGTTCCGCCTCCCGAGAGCCGATTCCTCTTCGTCGACGTCGCCGCGCTGCGCGCCAAGCAGTTGCGGCGCGGCGCGCGCTGCCGGCTCTCCGGCATGGTCGAGGGGCCCGACGCGCCCGCCGACCAGCCGCGTAAGCCCGAGCGCATCGCCATGGAGGAGGTCCGGCAGGGGCTGGTCGCCTTCGGCATGGGCGAGAGCCGGCCGGAACCGTCCGGAGAAAATCAGTGACGCTGACCGAGCTCTGGCATCTCGCCTACGGCGCGGCCGTCGGCGTCGGCGGGATCACCGTGTTCCTGCTGGTGCTGATGATCGGCCTGTGCCTGGTCCTCGACCGGACCAAGTTCAGGCCCACCCGGCGGTCGAGGACGGTCAAGAGCCTGGACGAGACGGTCGGACCGGCGATCGTCTACCTCCCGCCGGACGCGCCGCGCGGGCCTTCCGATCAGCTGGCCGGCTCGACGCGCAGCGCCTCCTGAAACCTTCCCGCCCACCCGAACGTAGGATCCGGTAGCGGGCCCGGCGGCCCGGGCTGGAGGCTACCAATGTTCGGGATGCTGGCGTTCGGGGGTCTGCTCGTGGCGGCCTTCTTCGTGCTGGCCGTTCTCGGCCTGGTCGCCGTCCTCGTCAAGGGCGTGCTGCTGCTGGTCTTCCTTCCGCTCCGTCTCCTGTTCGGCCTGGCGCTGTTTCCGCTGCGGCTGGCTCGCGGTTTCATCGGGCTGCTCCTGCTGCCCGTGATCCTGGTGGTCGGTGCGCTCGTGGCCGTGCTGGCGCTCGTCGGCGGGCTCTTTACGCTGACCCTGCCGCTGCTGCCGCTGGCGGCGCTGGTCTTCATCGTGTGGCTCATCAGCCGGTCGAACCGGCGGCCCGCCGCGGTCTGACGGCTCAAGGCTCAAGGCTCAGGGCTCAAGCCAGAGCGACTCAAGGCTCAGGGCTCAAGGCTCAGGCCAGGACTTGGAGCCGCCTTCCACCAATTCGTGTCCCGCTCGAACGCGTCGGCCGTCGCGAGCAGCGTCGCCTCGTCGAAGCTCGGGCCGACCAACTGAAGTCCCACCGGCAGCCCTTCGCCCGTGAACCCGCACGGCACCGACACGGCGGGCAGTCCGGCCAGCGGCGCGCCCACCGTGAAGATGTCGGCCAGGTACATCGCCAGCGGATCGTCGAGCCGTTCGCCGAGCCTGAACGCGGGGCCGGGTGTGGTCGGCATCGCGACGACGTCCACGCCGCGGAAGGCGGCGTCGAAATCGGCGCGGATGAGCGTGCGCCCCTGCTGCGCGCGGAGGTAGTACGCGTCGTAGTAGCCGGCGCTGAGGGCATACGTCCCCAGCATGATCCGGCGCTTGACCTCCGCGCCGAAGCCCTCCTCGCGCGTCCGGCCGTACATCTCGGCGAGCGTCGCGGCCGGCGCGCGCTCGCCGTAACGCACGCCGTCGTAGCGCGCGAGGTTGGCGCTGGCCTCGGCCGTGGCGACGAGGTAGTAGACGGGGATGCCGTAGCGGGCGTGCGGGAGCGCGATGTCGGAGACGACCGCGCCGCGGCCGCTCAGCGTGTCGAGGGCGCTCTCGAACGCGCGCCGCACGCCTTCATCGACGCCCTCGTCGAGGAACGCGGTCGGCCGGCCGATGCGCAGGCCGCGGATGTCGCCGGTCAGCGCGTCCTCGTAGCGCGGCACCTCCACCGCGGCCGACGTCGCGTCGGCCGCATCGGCGCCCGCGATCGCGCCGAGGACGAGCGCGGCGTCGAAGGCGGTCCGGGTCAGCGGCCCCACCTGGTCGAGCGACGACGCAAACGCGATCAGGCCGTAGCGGGACACGCGCCCGTAGGTGGGCTTCAGGCCCAGCACGCCGCAGAAGGCCGCCGGCTGGCGGACCGACCCGCCGGTGTCCGACCCGAGCGCGGCCGGGGCCATGCGGGCGGCCACGGCCGCCGCCGACCCTCCGCTCGACCCGCCCGGCGTGCGGTCCGGCGACCACGGGTTGCGCGACGGGCCGAACGCCGAGTGCTCGGTGGACGAGCCCATGCCGAATTCGTCGCAGTTGGTCTTGCCGATCACGACGGCGCCCGCGGCGGCGAGCCGCGCGATGACGGTCGCGTCGTAGGGCGGCACGAACCGCCCGAGGATGCGCGAGCCCGCGGTCGTCCGCACGCCGGACGTGCACAGGTTGTCCTTGACCGCGATCGGCACGCCGGCCAGGGGCGGCGACGCCGCGCCGCGCGGGCCCCGGTCGATCTCGGCCGCGCGCGCCAGCACGCGCTCGGGCTCGACGGTGAGGAACGCCCCGAGCGCCGGATCGCGGCGCTCGATTCGCGACAGGAACGCGCGGCAGACCTCGGACGCCGACACGTCGCCCCGCCCGACGGCGTCGCGAATCTCCCGGCACGTCATCGCGGCGACGTCAGTGGTCACCGAGCACCCGCGGCACGCGGAAGAGGCCCGACGCCGTGTCGGGCGCATTCGAGAGGGCCGCGTCGCGCCCGATCGAGGCGCGCGGCTCGTCCGGCCGCTCCGGCGACAGGCCGGCGGCGGGGGAGCAGGTCGGCGGGACGTCGTCGAGGTCGATCTCGGCGATCTGGCGCGCGTAGTCGAGGATCCGCGTCAACTGACGCGCGTAGAGCGCCTTCTCCTCGTCGGTCAGGGCCAGGTGCGCGAGGGCGGCGATCCGCTCCACGTCGCCCGCGGTCAGGTCGTCGGGCATGCCCGATGCTACCACGGGCGGCTTCGGTGCTAGGATGCTCCGTACCATGTCCCTCCAGCCTGCGCGACCCCCAGCCGTCGCCGGGTCCTGGTACCCGGCGGACCCCTCGGAACTGGCGGCCGAGGTCGATCGGTACCTGTCGGAGGTGTCCGACGCGCCTCCCCCCGACAACGTGATGGGGCTGGTGGCCCCGCACGCGGGGATGCTGTATTCGGGGCCGGTCGCCGCCTGGTCGTACCGGGCCGTCCAGGGCGGCGCGTACGACGTCGTGGTGCTCGTCGGGCCGTCGCACCGCGCGGCGTTCTCCGGCGTCGCGCTCTACAGCCGCGGGTCGTTCGACACCCCGCTGGGGTCGATCCAGGTGGCCGAGGACGTCGCCGCCTCGCTCAACGACGCGACGCCGATCGTCACCGAGAACTTCGCGATCCACGGGCCCGAGCACTCGCTCGAGATGCAGCTGCCGTTCCTGCAGCGCGTCCTGCCGGCGACGCCCATCGTCCCGATGATCATGGGATTCCAATCGGAGTCGACCATCCGGTCGCTCGCCGACGCCCTGGCCGGCGTGCTGGCCGGCCGCCACGCGCTGCTGGTCGCGAGCAGCGACCTGTCGCACTACCTCGACGCGCGGGTCGCGTCGGTGGCGGACGGGGAAGTCCTCGACTGCGTGGAGCGGTTCGACGCCGAGGGGCTGATGGCGCTCTTGCGCGAGCAGCCCGACCACGCGTGCGGCGGCGGGCCGATCCTGTCGGTCATGCTGGCCACCCGCGCGCTCGGCGCCCGCGGCGGCCGCGTGCTCCGCTACGCGGATTCGGGCGACGTCTCGGGCGACAAGAAGGCCGTCGTCGGGTACATGGCCGCCGCGTTCGTGATGTGAGCCCCGCTGCAGATCCCGGGAGACGCATATGCTCAGCCCGGTTGAGCGTACCGCCCTGCTGCGGTTCGCCCGCCACACCATCGTCGCTCACCTGAAGGGGGGCCCACCGCCTCCGCCGGTCCCGCTCGGGGACCCGCGCGATCATTCCGGAGCGTTCGTCACGCTGCACGCCGGGGGCGAGTTGCGTGGGTGCATCGGGTATCCCGGCGCCAACGATCCCCTCGACGAGGTGGTCGGGCGGTGCGCGATCGCGGCCGCGACCGAGGACCCGAGGTTCCCGCCGCTCTCGGCGGACGAACTGCCCGGCCTCGAGCTCGAAATCTCCGTGCTGACGCCAATCCGGCCGGTGGACGATCTCACCGAGATCGAAGTCGGCCGCGACGGCCTCGTCGCCCAGGACGGCTTCCGGCGGGGATTGCTGCTGCCGCAGGTGGCGACCGAGCACCAGTGGGACCGCGAGACGTTCCTCTCTCACACCTGCCTCAAGGCCGGGCTCAGGCCCGACGCCTGGCGGACCGGGGCGAAGATTTCCAGGTTCCAGGCGGAGGTGTTCTCCGAAGAATCGGGGACTTCGCAGAGGGATCGGGACTGACGCGCGTCAATCGGGGGCTTCGCAGAGGGATCGGATCCTTCGATGAGGGATCGGAACTGACGCAGAGGCGGACTCATAGCTGAGGTGAGACTCATGTGCCGATGCTCTCGGACGTTCCGCCTGCGTCAGGTGGTTCTGGCCCTCGCCGGGATCCTGCTGACTCTCGTGCCCGCCGGGAAGGCGCAGAACCCAATTCGATTCCCGGACGTCTTCGAGAACCTCACTTGGCGTCCCGGCGAATTCGCCGCTCGGCTGTGCAGAGCCGCGCTGGTGCGGGACGTCGCCCGGGCGACCGACGCGCTCCCGTCGCGCCTCCCCGACGCCTTCCTGCGCCCCGAGGGTCGGACGGCAGGCGACCTGCTGCGGATCGGCGCCAAGCAGGTAACGGTGGCCGACCCCGTGTCGTGGAAGCACTTCGAAGGGAATCCGGGACTGTGGATCGACGTCCTTCAATTCGCGGATGTGTCCGCCGCCGATCGCGTCTTCTCCCAGAGAACCCAGGCGCATTCCGGCAGAACCAACCCCAATTACTTCATCTTCATGGCCTACGGCGACAACGGCGGCCGCGACGCCGTGGGCGCGATCTTCCGAAACGACCGTTACCTGTTCAACATCGGTTTCGACGTGCCGTTCTCAATCCGGGAGGCACGCGGCGGCGACGGCGAGAAGCTGCGATCGCTGAACCAGATCGTCGACCGGTTCGTCGCGACAACTGAGGTGGTCATGCGACAGGTGGTGGCGCCGGAGGCGCTCAGGGGGGTCGCCGGAGGACCGGTGACGGAGCAGGAACGACGGACTCGCCGGCTGGCGTCGTTCGCCACGTTGTGGAGCGAGGTGAAGTACAACTTCGTCTTCCGGGACAGACGTCCAGAGGTCGACTGGGACGGGTTGCTCGAGCCCTACTTGGCCCGCATTGCCGCAGTGAGATCCCAGGAGGAGTACCTGCGGATCATGGCCGAGGCCTTGGCTCTCTTACGCGACGGCCACACGGGAGTGACCTTCGCGGGCTTCGTCGACAGGCCGGCGATCCGGGTCGCTCCAATCAGCGGTCGGCCGGTGGTCACCGCCGTGGGGAACACGCCCAAGCTGCGTGCCAGCGGTGTGGCGCCGGGGATGGAACTGGTGGCCGTAGAGGGCCGGCCGGTTGACGACGTGTTGAAGCGGGAAGTCTATCCGGTGGTTTCTGCGTCGACCCTGCAAGGTCGGGATGTCGTCGCCTTCGACTCGATCCTGCAAGGCGAGCCGGGCACGTCGGTTTCGGCGACGTTCCTCGATCTCGAGGGAAACGCAAAGACGTTCACGCTGATGCGCGACGCGATAAAACACCCGGGAGCGTTCGCCTCGGTGCCACTCGTGGAGTTTCGCGAGCTGCCGGGAGGGTTCGTGTACGTCGCGCTCAACGGCTTCGACAGCGACAGGGTGTCCGCGCGCTTCGACGAGTACTTCGGCAAGGTCCTCGAGAGCAAGGGGCTGATCATCGACGTGCGAAGCAACCAGGGAGGGAACTCCAGCATCGGGTTCGCCGTGATTGCCCGGCTGATCGCAGAGGCGACGACACAGACGTCCGCCGAGCGCACGCGCGTCTACAAGCCGACGGAACGGGCCCGCGGCAACGCCGAGGAATGGTACGAGTATCCGCGCGACCGTATCGAGCCACGCGGCGACAGGCCATATCTCGGCCCCGTCGTCGTACTGACCGGCGCCGGGACCTTCAGCGCCGCCGAGGATTTCCTCGTGCCGCTCAGGGCGATGAAGCGCGCGACATTGATAGGTTCGCCGACAGCCGGGTCCACCGGCCAACCGCTGACGCTGGGGTTGTACGGAACCAACGCCCGGATCTGCACGAAATGGGACCGGTTTCCCGACGGGACCGAGTTCGTGGGTGTCGGGATTCAGCCGGATATCAGGGTCGAGCCCACCCGGGCGGACATCGCGGCCGGGCGCGACCCTGTCTTGGACCGCGCCGTGGAATTCCTGATCGCCGGCGCGAAGCGGTAGGCGAGGCGTGAGAGGCGCGAACCCGCACGACCACTCCGGCGCGTTCGTCACGCTGCACGTCGGCGGCGATCTGCGGGGATGCATCGAGTTTCCCGGATCCGATCGGCCGCTCGACGAGGTCGTCGGCCAGTGCGCCATCGCCGCGGCACCGAGGCCCCGAGGTTCCCGCCGCTGACGGCCGCCGAGCTGCCGGACCTCGAACTCGAGATCTCCGTCCTCACCCCGGTCCGTCCGGCGGCCGACGTGTCGGAGATCGAAGTCGGCCGGGACGGCCTTGTCGCCCAGGAGGGGTTTCGCAGAGGGCTGCTGCTCCCGCAGGTGGCGACCGAGCACCACTGGGATCGCGAGACGCTCCTGTCGCACACCTGATTGAAGGCGGGACTGAGGCCTGACGCGTGGCGCAACGGCGCGAAGATCTCGCGGTTCCAGGCGGAGGTATTCTCAGCGCAATCGGAACTGACTCGGTCAACCGGAGCTGACGGTGAGGAATCGGTTCTGGCGCAGAGGGATCGAGACTGACGGTGAGGAGTCGGAACTGGCGGTGCGGAATCGGAACCGACGCAGGCAATCGTGGGCCGATGTCTCTTCCCGTCGTCCGATTCCTCAGCGTGAGGTCTCGAGTGGCACGCGTGGTGCTCCGCCACCGGGCATGCAGGCGAAATCCGTCGAGGAATTGCAGATCTGGCAAGTCGCGTTGCGTTTCGTGGGGGCAGTTCTTGCACTCACCCGTCAGCGCGGGATGGCCGAGACCTGGCGCCTCCGCGAGCAGATCGATATGGGGGCGGACTCCATCCTCGCCAATCTGGCCGAGGGGTTCGACCAGGGCACCGACCGCGCCTTCGCGCGCTACCTCTTCATCGCCCGCGGTTCGTGCTCGGAGATCGGAGCTCACCTGGACGTCGCGCGGCTGAAGGGCCTGGTGACCCAGACCGAGGTCGATCGACTCCACGCGGATGGCGCCGAGTTGATGCGGATGATCACGGGGTTCATTGGGTACCTGCTGAGGTCCGACCGAAAACGCCGTCCGTAAGGGCCGGCCCCCGATTCCTCTCCCCGTCCTCCGATTCCTCAGCGTCAGTTCCGATTCCTCTGCGAAGCCCCCGATTCCTCTGCGTCAGTTCCGATTACCCCTTTGCCATCAGCCGCCGCAGGGCGGCGAAGTTCGCCTGGTCGAGCGGGTCCGCTTCGACGGCCGTGGCCCTTTTCCACTCCGTCTTCGGCGTCTCGAGAATCATCGGCAGGCGGCCGAAACGCGGATCGTTCAGCAGCCGCCTGAATCCCTCCAGCCCGATCGTGCCTTTCCCGATGTGATCGTGCCGGTCGCGCCGGCTCCCGAGCGGCTTCTTCGAGTCGTTCACGTGGAAGACGCGGAGCCGGTCCAGGCCCACCAGGCGGTCGAACGTCTCGAACGTCTCGCGATAGCCGTCGCTCGTGACGAGGTCGTACCCGGCGGCCCACAGATGGCACGTGTCGAGGCAGACGGCCACGCGCGGGTGGCCGTCGAGGTGCTCGAGCATCCGCGCGAGGTGCTCGAAGCGCCACCCGAGCGACGTGCCCTGGCCGGCTGTGTGCTCGAGAATGACGAGCGTCCGGCCCTGCCGCCGCGCCCTCAGCAGGCGCGAGACCGCGCCGGCCACGAGCCTGAGGCCCCGGGCCTCGGTGCCCGTCGTGTAAGCCCCCGGGTGGATGACGACGCCGGCGAGGCCAAGCGCCTCGGCGCGGTCGAGCTCCTCGCCGAACGCGTCGATGGACCGTGTCCGCAGCGCCGGGTCCGGCGCGCCGAGGTTGATGAGATAACTGGCGTGGGCGACCACGTGGCCGAGCGAGGCCCGCTCGACCTTCGCGCGAAACGCGCGCACTTCTTCGGCCGGCAACTCGCGCGCGCGCCACTGGTTGGACGACTTGCTGAAGATCTGCAGCGCCTCGCACCCGTTGGCGACGGCCCGATCGACGGCGAGCGGAAGCCCGCCGGCGATCGACATGTGAGAACCGAGGAATGGCATACGCTAGCCCGGCCCGAGTCCCTGTCCGACGATCTCGCCGGTCTTCGACAGCCTCACCCAGACGCCGAACGGGCTCGTGTGCCGCCGGCTGTCTCCCGGGACGTCCTGCCGTCGCGCGAAGCGCATGTCGTACCAGTGCACCGTCACGTCGCCGTTCGGATGCGGCAGCGCCTCGGCGGCGGGGAAGCGCGAGAAGTCGAGGAACATGCGCGCGAGGGGCGCCGTCGCTGCACGCGCGACCGCGCCACCCTTGTCGTCGGGGAAGGTGATGACGTCGGTGGGCGCGCGTCGGTCGAGCAGATCGATCTGCTCGACGCGGAATCCCTCCGGTGCGCGGACGACGAGTCGCCACTTGAACGGCGAGACCAGCGTCGGCAGCGCCGCCGGGAGGGCGGCCGGGTCTTCGCCGTCCAGGTAGTGGAACCCCGGGCCCACGCGGCCGGCCGATCCGGGCAGGGCCGCCTGCTGCAACGACACCGCGTCCCGCAGCGCGACCTCGTGCGCCCCCGCGCGGAGCGCGCAATCCCCGGCCATGAGCAGGAGCGCCGCGACGGCCGCGCGCGTGCGCCACGCCGGGCGCATCAGGCCGGCCGCCACGCCCGCCGCCAGGATGCCCCAGAGATACACGTCGACGATGGGCATCCAGTCCACGCCGTACCAGGTATACCGAAACGGGCTGAGGACCCGCGTGCCGTACGAAGTGGCCAGGTCCAGCGCGAGGTGTCCGAGAAACCCAATCGTGGACACCGCGAGCAGCGACAGGAAGGCGGCCGACCGTTCTTCGCGCCGCCAGATCCGCAGCGCGAGCCACACCGCGGCAGCCGTCGCCACGGCGAGCCCGAGGCCGAGCGGCCCGTGCGTCGGCCCGCGGTGGTCGGCCAGGTACTCGACGCGCCCGCCGGTGAGCGTCGTCAGCACCTCGATATCGGGGATGTTGGACGCGATGAGCAGCGCGGCGGTCGCGCCCCGGCCGGCGCGGCGCAAGCCGGCGCTCGAGAGCGTCAGGGCGAAGAGGGAGTGGGTGATGTTGTCCACGCTACAGCACGAGCCATCATACCGCGTGTTATCGTAGCGACGTGGACGTCTACCTGGTGCCGTCGGGCGCCGAGCGGCACGTGCTCTACTGCGAGCCTGCCGACGACCACACGGCGCCAGGCGAGGGGGTGGGCCGCGGCGTGTGGCGGCGGCTTCTCGACACGTTCGGCCGCGTGCTCGCTGCCGTCGAGCGGGAGCACGATCCGCCACGCGACGGAGAGGCGCCGGCATCGGCGCCGGGGGTGTGGCCGCGCCTTCGTTCGCGCGCCCTCCGCTGGATGGCCGAGCGGGTGGCCGAGCAGCGCGTGCTCTGGCGCCTCCAGGGCCAGAAACGGGTGCGCGCGTTCCATCCCGACGGGCTCGACCGGCCCGCGGCGCTGGCGGCGATTCAGAAGAACCTGCGCGCCGACGCGCGCCGCCACTGGAGATGGCTCGGCTTCGACACCGTCTGCCTCCTCGTGTCGCTGCTGCTCACGCCGGTGCCGGGACCGAACCTCCTCGGCTACTACTTCACCTTCCGCGTCGTCGGTCACGTGCTGTCGATCAGGGGCGCGCGCCAGGGGCTGGCGCACGTCGAGTGGGACCTCGAGGCCAGTCCGCCTCTCGGCACGCTTTCCGGCGCGGCCAATCTGCCCGCCGTCGAGCGCGACCGGGTCGTGCGATCGGTGGCGGACCAGCTCGGCCTGCCCCGTTTCCCGGGATTCTGCGAGCGGTTGCTTGGCGACGGCCGGTGAGGCGCCGAGGTCCGTGCCGTCGTCGGCCCATGCCATAATCCGCCGATGGCGCGCGTCTTCATCTCCTGCGGCGAGCCGTCGGGCGACCTGTACGCCGCCGCGCTCGTGGAGCGCCTGAAAGCGCTCGACCCGGCGCTGCGCGTGACCGGGTTCGGCGGCGAGCGGCTGCGCGCCTCGGGCGCGACGCTTGTCGGCGACTTTCGCGGCCTCGCCGTGACCGGTCTTGTCGAGGCCCTCCGGGTCCTGCCCCGATCGATCGCGATGTACCGGCGGCTGGTGCGGGCGGCGCGCGCGGAGCGGCCGGATGTCTGCGTCGCCATCGACTTCCCGGACTTCAACTTCCGGCTCGCCGCGGCGATGCGGTCGATGGGCGTCCCGGTCGTCTACTACATCCCGCCGCAAGCCTGGGCGTGGCGCCGCGGCCGGCTGCGCACGCTCGCCGCGCTGGCCGACCGCATCCTCGTCATCTTCCCGTTCGAGCCGGAGATCTACCGCGCGGCCGGCACGCCGGTCACCTTCATCGGCCACCCGCTCGTGGACCTCGCGCACGCGACCTTGTCGCGCGAGGCGTTCCTCGCGGGCGCCGGCATGGACCCCGGGAAGCCGACGCTCGGCCTGCTGCCGGGCAGCCGTCCGAACGAAGTCGGTCGGATCCTGCCGACGCTCGTGGCGGCGCTCCCGGCCATCGGGCAGCGTGTGCCCGGGCTGCAGGTCTTGGTCGCGCGAGCGCCAGGACTCCCGGACGCCCTCTTCGCGCCGCTGGCGGCCGGGCCCGTCGCGATGAAGACGGTCGAGCACCGCACCGACGACGTGCTGGAGTCGGTGGACGCGGCCGTCACGGCATCGGGAACCGCCACCGTGCAGGCGACCCTCCACGGGTGCCCGATGGTGGTCGTCTACCGCATGGCGCCGCTGACCTATCGCCTGCTGCGCCGGTTCGTGCACGTGGACATGATCGGGATGGTCAACCTGGTGGCCGGCCGCCGCGTGGCGCCCGAGTTGATCCAGGACGACTTCACGCCCGAGGCCGTGGCGAACGAAACGGCGCGCCTGCTGACTGACGCGGATCTCCGCCGCCGGACCAAAGCGGCGCTCGGCGAGGTCAGGGCAAGGCTGGGGGGGGAAGGGGCCTCTCAGCGCGCCGCGGAGATTGGTACTCGACACGGCGCGACGAGGGACGGGGGACGGGGGGCAACGTAGGGGCGGGCACAAGGCCCGCCCGTGGTCGTAGTGTGTGGCGCGAGCCTCCTGGCTCGCGTATCCGGCCGGCCAGGAGGCCGGCCCCACACATGTGCGAAGCCCTGAGCCTTAAGCCCTGAGCCGTTCTGGCTTAAGCCCTGAGCCTTCCTGCCAGAGCCCGCAGTCCTCCCACCAGCCTCGACATCCCCTCGGCCACGGTGTCCCGGTCGAGCGCGCCGTAGGAGACGCGCAGGTAGCAGCCGCTGGTCAGTCCGAACGCCGTGCCGGGCACGGCCGCGACGCGGTGGTCCACGATGAGCCGCTCGACCAGGGCGAGCGGGTCCATGGGCGAGTGGACGCGGACCAGGCAGTAGAAGGCGCCTTCCGGCGTCGGCACGTCGCACACGTCGGCAACGGCCGCGAACTGCTCGAGCACCAGCGACCGCACGGCGGCGAGCTCGGCGACGCGCGCCCGGCAGTAGCCCGACCCCAGTTCGAGCGCCGCGCACGCCACCGCCTGCGACACCAGCGGCGGGCAGATCAGGTTGGTGTCCTGCACCTTGTTGACCGCCTCGAACAGGTGCGCCGGGATGACCATGTAACCGATGCGCCAGCTCGCCATGCCGTAGGTCTTCGACAGCGAGAAGAGCGAGATCGTGTGCGGCACCGACTCGGCGGAGGCGGCCGGTGACCAGTGCCGCGCGCCGTCGTAGGTGAAGTACTGGTACGCCTCGTCGTGGATGTGATAGAGCCCGCGGGCGGCGCAGAGCCGGTTGACCCGCTCGATCGCCGCCGCCGGGTAAACCGCGCCGCTCGGGTTGTTGGGCGAGATCGTCACCACCGCGCGCGTTCGCGGCGTGATGGCGGCCTCGATGGCGTCGAAGCGCAGCTGATACCGCCCGTCGGTCGCGACCGCCACGGTGCGGCACCCGGCCATCACGATCGCCATGTCGTGGTTGAAGTAGAACGGCGCCTGGAGGATGACCTCGTCGCCCGGATCGGTGACGGCGAGCACGGCGTTGACAAACGCCATGTTGCCGCCCGCGGTGACGACGATGCGCCGTTCGCCGCCGACGTCGACCTGGTTCTCGTCGGCGAGCTTGCGGCGGATGGCGTCCACCAGTTCCGGCTGCCCTTCGACCGGCCCGTAGCGGTGGTCGTCCGGCGTGCGCGGGAACGACTCCAGCGCCTTCAGGGCGGCGGCGGGAGGGCCGTAGGACACGACGCCCTGGCCGAGCGAGATCGTCCCCGGGTGGCGGCGGATCAAGTCGCCGACGATCGGGATGATCGGCGGCTGCACCTCCGTCATGCGGCGCGCGGCGTCCATGTGTTTCACAGGCGGCGGCCGAGCGATCCGAGCAGCGGCCCGAGCGAGGCGACCATGTCGCTGAACCTGTCCAGCGTCAGGGCCTGGAAGCCGTCGCTCAGCGCCCGGAACGATTCGTGGTGGACTTCGACCATGACGCCGTCGAGGCCGGCGGCCGCGGCCGCCAGGCACATCGGCGCGACCAGGTCGGGCTGGCCGGTGGCGTGCGAGGGATCGACGAGCACCGGGAACGGCGACCGCTGCCGGGCCCACACGGCGCCGGCCAGGTCGAGCGTGTTGCGCGTCTCGGTCTCGAAGGTGCGGATGCCGCGCTCGCAGAGGATGATGGCCTCGTTCCCGCCGGCGACGATGTACTCGGCGGCCAGCAGCCATTCGTCGAGCCGCGCGGCGAGGCCGCGCTTGAGCAGGACCGGCGTCCGCGCCCGTCCGAGCGCCTTGAGCAGCGCCGTGTTGTGCATGTTGCGCGAGCCGACCTGGAGCACGTCCACGTGACCGGCGAACGTCTCGATCTGCTCGGGCGAGGTGACTTCGGCGATGAACGGCAGCCCGGTCTCGGCGCGGGCCTGGTCCACGAAGGGGAGAGCGGCCTCGCCGAGCCCCTGGAAGCTGCGCGGGTCGGTGCGCATCTTGAACACGCCGCCGCGAACGGCCGAGGCCCCGCGCTGCCGGACCTGGCGCGCGATCGCCAGCAGCTGGTCGTGCGACTCGACGGCGCAAGGCCCGGCGACCACGAGGAACCTGTCGCCGCCGACTTCCACGCCACCGACCGGGACTGTTCGGGTCATCCGACTGTCCATCCTATCAAATGGGCCCGGGAGGACAGTAGAGGGAACGCTATAATCGGAGATCGCCGATGCAGACCGCGCTCGCTTTCCTCCAGACCGGCGCCGACGCGCTGGCGTGCGCCACCGCGCCGCTCGGCCCCGTGGCCGCGCCGCGGCCCGGCCTGCCGGCCTTCTTCGCCCCCCTCTTCTCGCTCGCGCCCGGGGCGCGGTCGTGGCTCGAGGCCGACGCGGTGGACGTGCTCTCCCGTGCCGCGTGGCGCGGGACGTGTCCCGGTTCAGATCGGCGCCCGCCCGCCCTGCGATGGGGGCCGCCCGACGAGCGCAAGTTCTCCGACGGGTTCCGCAGCCTCGCTTCCCGCCTCCGGGAGGGCAGCCTCCGCAAGGGCGTCCCGGTCACCGTGGTGTCCGCGCCGGTCGATCCTGATGCCGCCGACGCCCTGTTCGGCCATCTGCTCGGCCGCGTCCCCGACCTGCCCGAGGCGCTGCTGGCGTATGGTTTCTACCGGCCCGCGTCCGAGACGGGGACCGGGACGCCCGAGTTCCTCGTGGGCGCGTCGCCCGAACTGCTGTTCGAGATCGGCGAGGGCGGTCGCCTGGCGACCATGGCCGTCGCCGGGACGCGGCGGGCCAACGGATCTGCCGGCGCGCTCGCGTCGAACCCGAAGGACCGCGACGAGCACCAGAGCGTGGTTGACGATTTGGTTGCGCAGCTCGGCGCCTGGGGCCGCCCGACCGCGTCGCCGACCGTCGCGCGGTCGTTCGGGCCGCTCGAGCACCTGGTGGCCGACATCGAGGTCGACGCCGGTCCCGACGTGGATTTCGAAGCCGTGGCGCGGCGTCTCCACCCGACGCCGGCGCTGGGCGCGTATCCGCGAGGCGAGGTCGGGACCTCCTGGCTCCTGGGCCTCGACCCCCGCGGCGACCGCCGCCGGTTCGGCGCGCCGTTCGGCCTGCGATGGCCGTCGGGCGCGGGACGGTGCGTCGTGGCCATCCGCGGTCTCCAGTACCACGACGGCCGGCTCGAGATCTGGGCCGGATGCGGCGTGGTGCCGCAGAGCCGCTACGAGGACGAGTGGCAGGAAGTGCTGGACAAGATCGAGGCTGTGAGGACGCAGTGGCAGGTGTGACCACCAACCAGGCGCTCGCGGTGGCCGCCATCGACCGCCTGCTCGCGGCCGGCGTCCGCACCTTCTGCGTCTGCCCCGGGGGGCGGAACGCGCCTCTGGTCGAGGCGCTCGACGCGCTGCCGCCGGGCCGGGCCGACGTGCTCTCGTTCTTCGACGAGCGCGGCGCGGGGTTCTTCGCCCTGGGGCGCGCGCGGCGCGACCGCTCGCCGGTGGCCGTCGTCACCACGTCGGGCACGGCCGCCGCCGAGCTGCTGCCCGCGATGGTGGAGGGCTGCTACTCGTCGGTGCCGATCGTCGCGGTGACCGCCGACCGCCCGCGCGCGTTCCGCGGCTCCGGCGCGCCGCAGGCGATCGAGCAGGTGAACCTGTTCGGCCGCTACGCGGAGGCGTCGCTCGACGCCGACCATCCCGACCAACTGCGACCGTGGCCGCCGCTCGACGGGCCCGCGCACGTCAACCTGTGCTTCGCCGAGCCGCTGCTCGCCGACTGGAACCCGGCCGTCGTGCCGAGTGGCGGCGAGGCAGGAGCCGCGGACGGCGAGGCAGGAGCCTCGCCCCACAACTGCTTGGACGCCAGGACTTGGCCGGGCGAGGCTCCTGCCTTGTCGCCGGACGGCCATGTGTGGCGCGAGGCTCCTGCCTCGCGGACCGGCGCTCAGGCCTCGTCGTCGGACGACAATGTGTGGCGCGAGGCTCCTGCCTCGCGGACCGGCGCTCAGGCCTCGTCGCCGGAAGGCAATGTGTGGCGCGAGGCTCCTGCCTCGTCGCCGGAAGGCAATGTGTGGCGCGAGGCTCCTGCCTCGCGGACCGGCGCTCAGGCCTCGTCGCCGGAAGGCAATGTGTGGCGCGAGGCTCCTGCCTCGCGGACCGGCGCTCAGGCCTCGTCGTCGGACGACAATGTGTGGCGCGAGGCTCCTGCCTCGCGGACCAGCGGCCAGGCCGACATCGACGCCTTCCTCGCGGCGGTCCGCTCGCCGCTGGTCATCCTGGGCGGCTTGCGACACCCGGGCGACGCCGAGGCGGCGGACCGCTTCTGCCGGTCGCTCGGCGCGCCCGTGCTCGCCGAAGCCAGCTCCGGCCTCAGGCGCGACACTTTCGAGCCGCTGCTGCGCTCGGGCGACGCGGCGGCCCGGCGCGGGTTCGACCGGGGCGTGTTCGATTCGGCAGTCCGGATCGGCGACGTGCCCTCGTTCAGGGTGTGGCGCGATCTCGATCTCTCGCTGCCGGTGCCGGTGCTGTCGGTGTCGAGGACGCGCTGGCGGGGCCTGACGCGCGGCACGCACGTGCAGGTGCCGCCCGGCCTGCCGCTGCCGCTTCCGACTCACGTCTCCCGCCCGGCGGCCGCCGGCGTCGCGGAGCTCATCACGTGGGATCGGCGGCTCTCCGCCGCCGCCGTCGCCCTCCTCGAGACTCTGCCGAAGAGCGAGCCCGGGATGATCCGTCGGCTCTCGACGGCGATCCCGCACGGCTCGTTCGTGTATCTCGGCAACAGCCTGCCGATCCGCGAGTGGAACCGCCTTGCGACCTTCGAGGATCGCGGGTTCCTGATGGGAGAGAATCGCGGCGCCAACGGCATCGACGGCCAGGTCGCCAGCTTTCTCGGCTGGGCGCGGCGGGACGTCGAGAACTGGGCGGTCGTCGGCGACCTCACCGCTCTCTACGACCTGTCGGCCCTGTGGGCGCTTCGTCATCTCGACGGCTTCCGTCTCCGCATCGTCGTCATCAACAACGGCGGCGGGCGGATCTTCGACCGGATGTTCCGGAGCGAGCGATATCAGAATCGTCACCAGACCGGGTTTGCGGCGTGGGCCGCGATGTGGGGCGCCGAGTATTCCGACGCGCTGCCCGTTGGCCCGGTTGGCCCGGCTGCCGTCATCGAGCTGCGCCCGAGCGAGACCGAGACCGGCGCCTTCTGGGCCGGCCTTGACGAGGAGGCGAAGCGGTGACCGCGCGGTGCCGGCTGGTGGCGCTTCACGGGTTCCTGGGCCGCGCCTCGGACTGGGACGCGCTCGGCGAGTGGTTTCCCGACGCGACGATCACGGCGCTCGATCTCTGGTCGCTCGTGGCGTCGCACGACGCGGCGGACTGGCCGTCGGTGGGCCGGGCGCTGGATCGGGCGCTGGTCGAAGCGGCGGGCCGCTACACCGCGGAGCCCGTGTTCGTGATCGGGTACTCGTTCGGCGCGCGCCTGGCGCTCTCGAGCGGTCTGCTGGCGGCGCCGGGGTCGCCCGTGCGCGGCTGCTGTTTCGTGTCGTGCCATCCCGGCCTTCCGGAAGAGGACGACGGCGCGCGGGAGGCGCGGCGGGCCTCGGACGACACCTGGGCTCGACGAATCCTCGACGTGCCGGAGCCCGAGCTCTGGCGCGAGTGGGACGCGCAGCCGGTGTTCATCGGCTCCCAGCCTCCCTCGCCGCGCCAGGGACTGCCGGCGCCGCGAGCCGTGCTGGCGATGGCGATCCGGCGACTCTCGCTCGGCACCCAGCCGGATTTCAGGGCGCGGCTCGGGGCGTGGCCGTCGCCGGTGCTGTGGATCACCGGCGCGCACGACGCCAAGTTCTCCGCGATCGCGCGCGAACTGGCGTCGGCCGGCGTGCCGGCGGCCTTCGTGACGTGCGCGGCGGCGGGGCACCGCGTGCCCTGGGACAACCCGGAGGCGTTCGCGCGCGCGGTCAGGACATGGATGGCACACGTGAGGGAGACGTCCCGATGAGCTCAACTTCCCAGTCGTGGCAGACCGTCAAGTCGTACGAGGACATCCTCTTCGTCAAGACCGACGACGGCATTGCGAAGGTCGTCATCAACCGGCCCGCCCGGCGCAACGCCTTCAGGCCGAAGACGGTGGCCGAGCTGATCGATGCGTTCGCGGCGTGCCGGGAGGACCCGTCGATCGGCGTCGTCGTCCTCACCGGCGCCGGCGACAAGGCCTTCTGCTCGGGCGGCGACCAGAAGATCCGCGGCGACCAGGGCTACGTGGACGAGGGAGGCGTGCCGCGGCTGAACGTGCTCGATCTCCAGAAGCAGATCCGCGCGCTGCCCAAGCCGGTCATCGCGATGGTGGCCGGCTACGCCATCGGCGGCGGCCACGTGCTGCACGTCGTCTGCGACCTGACGATCGCGGCCGAGAACGCCGTCTTCGGCCAGACCGGGCCGAAGGTCGGGTCGTTCGACGGCGGCCTCGGGTCGAGCTACCTCGCGCGGATCGTCGGCCAGAAGAAGGCGCGCGAGATCTGGTACCTGTGCCGTCAGTACACCGCGCAGCAGGCGCTCGAGATGGGGCTGGTCAACACGGTCGTGCCGCTGGCGGATCTCGAGAAGGTGACGCTCGAGTGGGCGCGCGAGATGCTGGCGCATTCGCCGCTGGCGCTGCGGTGCCTGAAGGCGGCGCTCAACGCCGATTGCGACGGGCAGATCGGCCTGCTCGATCTCGCGGGCAACGCCACGCTGCTCTACTACATGAGCGAGGAGGCGCAGGAAGGGAAGAAGGCCTACCTCGAGAAGCGCAAGCCGGACTTCAAGAAGTTCCCGAGGCTTCCGTGACGTCGGGCAGCGCGTCGCCCTGGCTGCTGGCCGCCCGCCCCAAGACGCTGACGGCGAGCCTCGCGCCGGTGATGCTCGGCACCGGGCTGGCCGCGGCGTTCTCCTCCCGGCCGGTCCCGTTGGGGCTGGCGGGGCTGGCGCTCGCCTCCGCCCTGTGCATTCAGATCGGCAGCAACCTGGTCAACGACGCGGCGGATTTCGTGAGGGGCGCCGACACGGCCGAGCGCATCGGGCCGGTGCGCGTCACGCAGAGCGGGCTGCTGCACGGCCGCCACGTGATGGCCGGCGCGGCCGCGTTCTTCGCCGCGGCGGCGCTGCTCGGCGTCCCGCTCGTGCTCGCGGGCGGCTGGCCCATCGTCATCATCGGCGCGCTGTCGATCGTCGCGGGGTACGCCTATACGGCGGGACCGTTTCCGCTGGCCTACCTGGGGCTCGGCGAAGTGTTCGTCCTGCTGTTCTACGGCCTGGCGGCCGTGAAGGGGATGGCCTACGTGCTGACCGGCGCGGGGCTGTCGCCCTGGGCCGAGGTGGCCGCGCTGCAGGTCGGGCTGCAGAGCTCGGCGCTGCTCGCCGTCAACAACACGCGCGACGTGGCGGGCGACGTGCTCGCGGGCAAGCGCACGCTCGCCGTCAGGTTCGGCGGCCGCTTCGCCCGCGTCGAGATCGCGGTGCTCGTGGCGCTGCCGTACCTGCTCGGCGCGTGCTGGATCGTGGCCGGCCGCTGGTGGGCGGCGACGCTGCCGCTGGTCACGCTGCCGCTCGCCGTGCGGCTCGTGCACGGCGTGTGGACGGAGCCGCCGAGCCGGAAGTTCAACGTCTTCCTGGCGCAGACGGCGCTGCTGCAGGTGGTCTTCTGCGCGCTGGCGGCCCTGGGGCTGATCCTCCCATGATCGGCTCGTTCTATCTCGAGCCCGGTGCCGCGCGAATCGACTGGGAGAGCAGCGGCTCGCTGGTCCTCGCCAACCCCGAGTGGGCGCGGAGACAGGCGGACGGCCTGGCCGGGATCGCGCGCCGTCTCCCCGCGCTCGAGGCGCACATCTGGGTGTCCACGTCGGGCACGAGCAGCCTCGTGCCCGGGCGCGTGCGGTGGATCGCTCTCTCGAAAGAGGCCTTTCTCGCGTCGGCGCGCGCGGTGAACCAGCATCTCCAGGCCGGGCCGTCCGACGTCTGGGCGCACGCGCTGCCCACGTTCCACGTCGGCGGGCTCGGCATCCTGGCGCGCGGCTGGCTGAACGGCGCGCGCGTCGTGCCGGCCGTCATCGGGAAGTGGAGCGCTGCCCGGTTCTGCGACGTCGCCGGGCGTGAGCGCGCGACGCTCTCGGCGCTCGTGCCTTCGCAGATTCACGATCTCGTTACCTCGGGGCTCGCCTCACCTCCGACGATGCGCGCGATCGTGGTCGGCGGCGCGCGGATGGACGCGGCGCTCTACGAACGGGCCCGCGCGCTCGGCTGGCCCTGCCTGCCGAGCTACGGCCTCACGGAAACCTGCTCGCAGGTGGCGACGGCCGCCCTGTCGTCGCTCGCCGCGACGGGCCGGCCGGCCGTGCTGCCCGTCCTCGGCCACGCGGAGATCCGGTCGGACCAGGCCCAGCGGCTCTCGATTCGCGCCACGTCGCTCCTGACCTGCTGCGCGGAGGTCAACGAGCAGGGCGCGCGCGCCTGGGATCCGAAGCAGGACGGCTGGCTGCCGACCGAGGACACGGGCCGGGTCGGCCCCGACGGCGTCGAGGTGTTCGGTCGGCTCTCGGAGTCGGTGAAGGTGCTCGGCGAGATCGTCTCGCTGCCGCGCGTCGAGGATCGGGCCTGGCGCTGGGCCACCGACGAAGATCTGCGCGCGCTCGAGGGGTTCGACCTGGCCGTCGTCGCGCCAGCTCACGACCGGCTGGGCCACGAGGTCGTGCTCGCGATCGCCTGCCGCGCGCCAATCGACGCCGCCCGACGGTCGGCGATCGAGGAGTCGATCGGAAATTACGGCCGGGACCACCTGCTGCCGTTCGAGCGGGTTCGCCGCGTGGCCTGGGTGGACGAGATCCCCAGGACGCCGCTCGGCAAGTGCCGGCGCGTGCTACTCACTCGCCAGGTGGGCGAGCAGGCGGGCGCGGATCGCTGACGGGATCGGCATCTTCTTCCACGTCGCCGGGTCGGCGAACGCCTTGACGATGCGGGCCTCGGCGCAGAGGATCGGCTCGGCGCCGGCGCGATCGACGAACGTCGTCCGCAGCTCGAACGACGAGTCGCCCACCTTAGCGACCGCCAGCTCCACGTCGTACTGGTGCCCGGGGCGCATCGGGCGGTGGAACGTGGCCTCGGCGTGCTTGATGGGCGCGACGAAGGCGGCGCTCTCGAACCAGTCCTCCCAGCGTTCGACCAGCTCCGAGACGACGAAGTCCTCGAACACGCGGTGCGCGAGCGCCTGCACGCGGCCGTAGAAGAGCACGCCGCGCGCGTCGGCTTCGTCGAACCGGATGGTGATCGTGCGCCTGAACATGGGCTCCTCCCTCCGGCGGCGATCTTCTCACAGTTTCGCGAGCCAGGAGGCTCGCGCCACACATCTCAGGCTGGCGCCACACATCTCAGGCTGGCGCCACACGACATCTCAGGCTGGCGCCACACATCTCAGGCTGGCGCCGCACAGCCAGCAGGCTCGCGCCACACATATCAGGCTGGCGCCACACGGACAATGTGTGGGGCCGGCGTCCTCGCCGGCCGGGGATCGCGAGCCAGGAGGCTCGCGCCACACATATCAGGCTGGCGCCGCACGGACAATGTGTGGGGCCGGCGTCCTCGCCGGCCGCGAGCAGGAGGCCCGCGAATGCGGGACGGCGAATCGAAATGCTAGAATGCGCGCCATCGTTGCCCTGGGAGGTGCCCTTGTCCACTCGCCGACTGTTCCTCGTCGTGCTGGCCGCGCTCGCGATTTCGCAGTCGGAGGCTCGGGCCGCCGACTGGATTCGGCTGCAGTCCGCGAACTTCACGTTCGAGGGCGACGCGGGGGAGAGGGAGCTGCGGGCGGTGGCGCGGCGGCTCGAGCAGTTCCGCGAAGTGATCGGCCGGGAGCTGCCGTCGGCGAAGCTGGTGGCGCCGCTGCCGGTCACCGTCCTGGTCTTTGCCCACACCCGCGATTTCAAGGCCGTGGTCCCGCTCTACAACGGCAAGCCGATCGACGCGACCGGCTACGCCGTGGTCGGCTCGGCTGGAGTGTCGATCTCGCTGTCGGTCGAGGACGGCGACAGCGCCTATCCCGTCGTCTACCACGAGTTCGCCCACCTGCTGCTGGTCAACGCGTTTCGCAATTTCCCGTTGTGGCTGCAGGAAGGCATGGCGGAGTACTACAGGACGTTCGAACTCTCCGACGACGGGCGGCGCGCGGTGCTTGGCAAGCCGATCGCGTCCGAGCAGTTCGACCTGCTGCGGGGCCGGATGCTGCCGATGTCGGAGCTGCTCTCGGCCGACGAGACGTCGGCGCTGTACAACGTCGGCCAGGATCGGAACCGGTTCTACGCGCAGAGCTGGCTGCTCGTGCACTACCTGTTGCTCGGAAATCCCGACCGTGCGCGACAGTTCAGAGACTTCGTCGCCCGGCTCGCCGCCGGGACGCCGGCGGGCACGGCCTTCACCGAAGCGTTCCCCAACGCCGACACGCTCAGGTCCGAACTGTCGAACTACGTCGAACGGCCCGCGTACAGAATCATTACGATCCCGTTCGCCGACCGCGTCGGCGGTGTTACCGAGTTTGTCGAGGCCCGGATGACGCCCGCCGAATCGATCGCCAGCGTCGGGCACGTACTGGCGCAGGAGTTCCGGTTCACCGAGGCGGAGGCCCGCTTCGCCCAGGCGCTCGCCCTCGCCCCGGGAACCGCCTCCGCGCACGTCGGGATCGGGCTCGTCCGGGCGATGCAGAATCGTCCGCTCGACGCGCTCGGGCCGCTTCGCGAGGGCGTCCGTCTCGACGAGCAGAACGCCATGGCGCAGTACGCGCTCGGGCTGGCCGCGTTCAAGTGCCAGGTGGCCGGCTGCGACAAGGCAGGGGGCGGCGCCGAGGCGGCGCGGAAGGCCTTCGCCCGCGCGGTCGAGCTCTGTCCGCAGTTTCCGGAGGCGCTGGCCTACCTTGGCTTCGCCGAGATGGTGAGCGGAGGGAACCTCGACGACGCGGAGCGCCACGTGTCGGCGGCGATCGCCTACCTGCCGGGCCGCGACGATTACCGCCTCTACCTGGCGCAGGTGTACATGCGGCGCGGGGAGCTGGCCAAGGCGCAGGCGACGCTCGGACCGATCGCGGCGATGTCCGCCGATGCTGCCACGAAGGCGTCGGCGCGGGAGTTGCTCGGCCGGCTGGCCGGGATGATGCAGATGTCCGCGCTCAAGAACGCGCCGCCCGCGCCCGCCGGTGGCCCGCCGCCTGCCGGCGCGCCGGCGGCGAACGAGCCGTCGGCGTCCTCGCTGACCATTCCGATCTACCGCAATATCCGCCAGGGAGAGCAGCGGGCCGAAGGCACGCTCGCGGCGATCGAATGCGCGCGCGGGGCCATCGTGGCCGTCATCCGCGACGGCGCCGCCTCGCACCGGTTCTCGGCGCCCTCGTTCGACGCCATCGACTTCATCACCTACCGGGACGACCTCACGGGCAAGATCTCGTGCGGACCGCAGGCAGGGGCCATGCGCGTGTACCTCACGTGGCGCGCCCCGGCCACTGGCGAGCCCGCGATCCCGGCCGGGACGGAGGGCCGGGTCGTGGCCATCGAGTACCTGCCCGTGAAGTGAGGGGAGCGCTCCTACCGGGTGCCGAGACTGCGGATGAGCGTCAGCATCATGTCGATGGCGACGGTGTTGTGGCCGCCGCGCGGGATGATGATGTCGGCGTACCGCTTGGTCGGCTCCACAAACTCCAGGTGCATCGGCTTGACGGTGTTCAGGTACTGATCGATCACCGAGTCCATCGTCCGGCCGCGCTCGGCCACGTCGCGCTGCAGCCGGCGGATGAACCGCGTGTCGTCGTCGGTGTCCACGAACACTTTCACGTCCATCAGGTCGCGCAGCGCCGCGTCGGCGAAGATGAGGATGCCTTCGACGATGACGATCTGCCTGGGCTGCACGGTCTCGGTCGTCTGCCGCCGCGCGTGGCGCGCGAAGTCGTAGGTGGGCACCTCGACGGGCCGGCCGGCGCGGAGGTCGGTGACGTGCCGGACGAGGAGATCGGTCTCGAGCGAGTCGGGGTGGTCGTAGTTGAGCGCCGCCCGCTCTTCGAGGCGGAGCTCCGGGTGGTCGTAGTAGTAGCGATCGTGCTCGAGCACGATCACGTGGTCGTTGCCCATGCTCTCGACGATGCGGCTGACCACCGTCGTCTTGCCGGAGCCCGACCCGCCCGCCACGCCAATCACCACCGGAACGCCGTTCATGAAACCTCCAAATGCGGGCTCCAGAATACCAGAGCCCGCGGCTTGCGGCTCGCGGCGCACGGCTGAAGCCGTGCGCTATCTGGGAAGACGATACGCTGCATCGTCAGATAGCGCAGGGCTTCAGCCCTGCGCGGTACGGCGCCTAGAACGAATCGATGATCGCGGCGTAGGTCGCGAACGGATAGGCCCCGTCCACGCGCCGGGTGTTGATGAAGAACGTGGGGGTCGCGCCCACGCTGTACTGCTGCGTGCCCGCCTGCATGATGGCCAGCACGCCGCTCTGGAGCCCGGGCACCGCCAGGCAGGCGTCCACATCCGCGGAGCTCATGCCGATCCCCGCGACGACGCTCTTGATGGCGCTTGTGTAGTTCGAGGCGTTCGCCCACACGGCCTGGGCCAGGAACAGCGCGTCGATGGCGGAGAAGAACTTGTCACCCGAGCAGCGGGCGACCATGGCCGCCGTCAGCGACGGCGGGTCGAGCGGGTAGTCACGGTAGATGAACCGGACGCGCCCGGTATCGATGTACGTGCCCTTGATCTGCGGGAACGTCTGCGCCTGGAAATCCGCGCAGTGGGAACAGCCGAGCGAGGAGTACTCGATCATCGTCACCGGCGCGGTGGCGCTCCCGAGCGTCTTGTCCGCCAGCATTTCGGCCAGCGTCGGCAGCGGGTGGGTGCCCGTCGGCGCGACCGGCGACGACGAGGAGCAGCCCGTCGTCGCGAACGCGACGACGCCGGCCATGGCGGCGGCCGCGATCAGGCCGGCGAAGTGGTTGTTTCGTGCCATCGTTCGGGCTCACTCCAGGCTCCGGGCTTCGGGCCTCGGGCTTCGGGCCGTGTCACACGCGTCACGCGGTAATGGCCAAAAGCCGAAAGCCAAGAGCCAAAAGCCGTACTCCGGGTTTACGTCCGCGCGAGCGCGCGGGCCACGTCGAGCGTCGCGTCGACCTCTGCGGCGTTGTTGTAAATGTGGCACGACTGCCGGACCGCGGCGTCCCCCGACGCGCGCACCCGGATCTTCTTCCGCTCCCACAGCTCGTCCTGCAGCGCGCGACCGCTCACGCCGGCGACGCCCCACGTCGTGATGCCGGCCGCGAGGGCCGGGTTGACCGGCGTCACGATCGTCACGCCGGGGATCCGGCCGAGGCCGTCGCGCAGGCGCGAGCCGAGCGACCGGATGCGCGCCTCGATCCGGTCGCGCCCGATGCGATCCATGAAGTCGATGGCGGTCTCGAGGCCGCGCAGCAGGCTCTGGTTGAGCGTGCCGTACTGCTGCAGGCGGAACATGCCGTCGGCGTAGTTGTTCCACTGCGAGCTGGCGAGCGTCGCCCACACGCGCGGCTGCGCGTCCTGGCGCAAGTAGAGGAACCCGTTCCCCTTGGGCGCCAGCAGCCACTTGTGCGGCGAGGAGAAGTACGCGTCGCAGCCGATGTCGCGGACGTTGACGTGCAGGTGGCCGACCGCCTGCGCGCCGTCGATGACCGAGAAGATCTGTCGTTCGCGCGCCATCGCCGACAGGCGCCCGACCGGCAGGATGATGCCGTGGCCCGAGGTGATGTGCGGCACGGCGAGCACCCTGGTGCGCGGCGTGACCGCCGCCGTGAACGCCCGCACGATCTCGTCCGGGTCCTTCACGCTGGCGGGCACCGGGACCTCGCGGACGACGACGCCGTGGCGCTTCTGGCGGACGTCCCAGCCGGACCGGCCGCCGGGGTGCTCCTTGTCGGTGATGAGCACCTCGTCGCCGGCCTTGAGGTCGAGGCCGTTTGCCACCAGGTTCATCGCCATGGTGGCGTTGGCCGTCAGGCCGATCTCCTCCATGGCGCAGTGGACGTACTCCGCGATCTTCAGGCGGAGCCCCTTCTCGGGCCGGTAGCCGGCGAGCCGCTCGGGGCGATCGGCGCTGAAATCCCACAGCGCCAGGCTCTCTTCGACGTAGCGCAGGTGCTCGCTGACGGCGTCGACCACCACCCGCGGCGAGGCGCCGAGCGTGGCGGTGTTGAAGTACGCCTGGCCCTCGGGGATGAGGAACTGCCACCGGAGGTGATTCCAGTACGACTCGCCGTCGGACGGGAGTTCCTGGAACGCGGCCGCGGCGTTCCGCAGGCCGAGCGTCGAGGAGGCCGCCACGGCGGCGGGCACGGCGAGCAGCGACTTCACGCAGTCACGGCGGAGCATGGGAACCTCCACGACACAGGCTACAGGCTTCAGGCTACGGGCGGTGTCACAGGTGCTTCGCGGTCGGGCGCTCGATGGTCGCGGTGCAGCGTGCCAGTCGTGGTCCGGCCCGAAGCCCGATGCCTGCGGCCCGAAGCCATCTTGTTGCGGCGCCTACGCCATCAGGCTGCAGATCGCCGCCACGTTGACGATGTCGTCCACGCTGCAGCCGCGGGAGAGGTCGCAGAAGGGCTTCTTCAGCCCCTGGACGATCGGCCCGACCGCTTCGGCCCCGCCGATGCGCTCGGTGAGCTTGTAGCCGATGTTCCCGGCGTTGAGGTCGGGGAACACCATGACGTTGGCCCGCCCGGCCACCGGCGATCCCTTGCACTTCCGCTCGCCGATCGCGGCGACCAGCGCGGCGTCGGCCTGCATCTCGCCGTCCACCATCAGGTCGGGCGCCTTCTCGCGGACGATGGCCGTGGCCTTCTGCACCTTCTCGACCAGCGGGTGGGTCGCGCTGCCCTTGGTCGAGAACGACAGCATCGCCACGCGCGGCTCGAGGCCGGTCACCGCCTGGAAGTTCCTCGCCGAGCTGATGGCGATGTCGGCCAGCTGGGCCTCGTTCGGGTCGGGGTTGACGGCGCAGTCGGCGAAACAGAGCATGCGCCCGTCGGCGAGCACCATGATGAAGTAGCTGCTCACGATCGAGATGCCCGGGGCGACGCCGACCGTGTGGATCGCGGCCCGGATGACGTCGCCGGTGGACGAGACGTTGCCGCCGACGACGACCCTGGCCCGGCCCGTGTCGAGCATCAGCCCGGCGAAGTAGAGCGGCTGCCGCACCAGGCCGGCCGCCTGCTCGAGCGTCAGCCCCTTGGCCTTGCGCTTCTCGAACAGCAGGCCGGCGAACTCGTCGAGCCACGGGCTGGCGGCCGGGTCCACGATCTCGACGCCGGCGAGATCGATTCCCGCGCCGGAGGCGACCGTGCGGATGGCGGCCGCGGCGCCGACGAGCACGGGCTCGGCGATCCGCTGGTCGCGGAGCAGCCGGGCGGCCTTCAGGACGCGGGCGTCCTCGGCGTCGGGGAAGGCGACGGTGAAGCAGCGGTGCGCCGCGCTGGCGCGGACGGTGGTGATGAAGGCGTTTTCAGGCATAAGCGGTCAGTCGGATGAAAGTAGGCAGTAAGCAGTAGGCAGTAAGCAGTAAGCAGTCAGTGGCTAGTGGCTGGTACGTAGGCCGGGCCTTCAGGCCCGGCGCGTCGGCGGGGCCCCGATCCCCGATCCCTGACCCCCGATCCCTGACCCCCGACCCCCGATCCCCGATTGCGCCTAGCTCGGGAACGGCAGCGACTTCACCGCGCGCACCGTGTCGCGGGCCAGGATCAACTCCTCGTTGGTCGGGATGACGTACACCGGCACGCGGCTCTTGTCCGAGCTGATGAGCATCTCGCGGCCCTTCACGGCCTTCGAGTTCCGGGCGTCGTCGATCTCGATGCCGAGCCACTCCATGTCGGCGAGGATCTTCTTGCGGATGGTCGGGCCGTTCTCGCCGATGCCGCCGGCGAAGCAGATCGCGTCGGTGCCGTTCATCGAGGCGATGTAGGCGCCCACGTACTTCTTCACCCGGTAACAGAACATGTCGATCGCCAGGATCGCGCGGCGGTCCTGGTGCTCCTCGGCCTCGCCCTCGAGGTCGCGCATGTCGTTGGTCAGCCCCGAGATGCCCAGCAGGCCGGAGCGCTTGTTGAGCGTCGAGAAGATCTCGTCGACGCTCGTCCCCTCCTTGTGCATCAGGAACTCGATGACCGCCGGGTCGATGTCGCCGCTGCGCGTCCCCATCATCAGCCCCTCGAGCGGCGTCATGCCCATCGAGGTGTCCACCGACTGGCCCCCCCTGATGGCGCAGGCCGAGCAGCCGTTGCCGAGATGGAGGGTGATGATGTTGGTCTCCTTGCGCTGCTTGCCGGTCAGCTTCCGGTAGCGGAAGGCGACGTAGCGGTGCGAGGTGCCGTGGAAGCCGTACTTGCGGATCTTGAACCGCCGGTAGAGCTGGTACGGGATCGCGTAGAGGTAGGCCGTCTCGGGCATCGTCGAGTGGAACGCCGTGTCGAACACCGCCACCTGCGGCATCGTCGGCCCGAACAGCTCGGTGGCCGCGTAGATGCCCTTCAGGTTGGCCGGGTTGTGCAGCGGCGCCAGCTCGATGCACTCCTGCACGCCGGCGATGACCGCCTTGTCGATCAGGTGCGACCCCTTGAACCGCTCCGCGCCGTGCACCACGCGATGGCCGATCGCGTGGATGTCGGAGAGGCTCGCGACGCCCTGGATGTGCGTCTCGGGGGCGGTGACCCAGGCGATGACGTGGGCCAGCGCCGCCTTGTGATCGCGCAGCGGCATCGCGCCCTTGATGGGCGGGTGGTCGCCGACCTGGAAGGTGATGATCGCCTCGCTGCCGATCCGCTCGACCAGCCCCTTGGCCAGCTGGCGGTCGCCGTCCTTCTCGATCAGGTCGGCGTCGGTCTCGATGATCTGGAACTTGAGGGAAGAACTGCCGCAGTTGAGGACGAATACGTTCATGATCGCACCCTGAGGGGGCTGATGAGCTGACCCCTATTCTAATCGAATCGATCAGGTCAGGGGTGGAAGCGCACGGTGAAGCGGACCTGGCGCACCGGGGAGCTGTAGAAGGTCCCGAAATTGGGGGACGCGATGTTCCGCTGCACGTCCTCCGGCGAGAACGTGTTGAAGGCGTTGATGACGACGAACCCGAGCCACGGCCGCAGGCGGCCGATACGGAAGCGGTGCTCGATCGACGCGTCGAGCGTCTTGCGGACCGGGAACCGCAGGCTGTTCCGCGCGCCGACGAAGTCGAGCTGCTCGTCCACGGCCGAGTACGGGTAGCCGGTCCGCACCTCGCCGGCCGCCTCGATCGTCCAGTAGTGCGGCAGCCGCAGCCGGGCCCGCGCCACGAAGCGGTCGGGCGTGTCGGTGTCGGTCGGGCCGTAGGCGTCGGGCCGGACGACGGGGTTGGCCGTCAGGTTCAGGAAGTACCCGTAGGCGTCGTTCAGGTTCGCCTGCGATGACGAGTGGGTGTAGGACAGGTCGAGGTCGAACACCGTCCCGCGCCGGAGATGGACGCCGACTTCCGTGTCGCGGTAGAGGGAGGTGCCGACCGAATCGAGCGCGATCACGCCCTGCGCGCCGACGCTCGAGGTGTTGAGCACCAGCTCGTGGCTGCCCCGGCGCTCGAGGTGGTTCGCGCGCAGCGACACCGACGGCGTGAGCCGGTGCTCGTAGCCGATGTTCCACGTCGAGCTGCGCGAGGTCTGCGGGCTGGCGGCGAGCGCGTGGGTGTACACGACGGGCGTGCCGACGACCGTCGTGCCGTCCGGGCCGTAGGCGGTCTCGGTCAGGTCCGACAGCCGGCCGAACTCGCCGGCCATCAGCGGCGTGCGTTCGTAGAAGAGCCCCCAGCCGCCGCGGATGGTCGCGTTCCGGTTCTTGTCGAGCGCCAGGGCGGCGCCGACGCGGGGGATGACATTGAACCGGCCGAAGACCCCGTCGCGCTCCAGGCGCACGCCGTATTCGAGGATCAGCCCGCTGACGACGTGCCAGCGGTCCTGCAGGAAGAGCCCCGCGCCGGTGGCCGTCAACCCTCCGGCGGCCGGCCCGCCGACCAGCCGGCGCGTCAGCGTCCCGTCTTCGCGCAGGATGTCGATCGGCCGCATCTGCAGCTGGCCGTCGAAGCTGGCATACAGGACGTCCAGGCCCCCCTTGATCAGATGGCCGCCCCCGCGGCTGCTGACGAATCCCGACACCGCCGCGCTCGCCTCCAGGGCCTGCGAGGAGCGCGTCTGATTGGTGTAGTAGATGCCCCCGTTCTGCTCGGGGGCCAGGATCATCTCGGTCGCCGACCCGTGGCCGTCCACCGACGTGCCGTAGTGCGTGAAATGGACCAGCGTCTCGAGCACCATCGAATGCGGCAGCTGCGCCGTGTCGGTCATGCCGGCGCGGTAGACGCGCTGCTTCAGGTCGGCCGTGACCTCCGGCGGGTTGAAGGTGCTGAGGTTGGCCCAGTCCGCGTTCTCGGGGGCCATCGTGAACGTGGCCGACAGCGTGTTCCTGGTGCTGACGACGTAGTCGAACCGCGTGTACGAGTTCAGGTTCTTCGTCGTCTTCCGCTCGTCCTGCGGCCGGCCCGCGACGTCGACCGACTCGTACCGCACCTGGAGGCTCTCGGCGACGAACAGCTTGTTGGGGATGACCGGCCCGCCGACCGCCACGTGCGGGGCCTCGGACCCGAGCCCGATGATGTGGAAGGGGTTCGAGCCGCGCTTGAGGATGAAGGCCGGGAAGAAGTCGTTGACCGTCGCCGACCACTTGTTCCCGCCGCTGCGCGTCGACACCACGATCACGCCGGTCGAGAACCCGCCGAACTCGACGGCGTACGGGTTCGCCATCACCTGGATGGAATTCACCGCGTCGCCGGGCAGCTGGACCGGGCTGATGCCGGCCGCCGGGTCGAGCACCTGCGCCCCTTCGATCTGCAGGCCGATCTGATTCGGCCGCCCGCCCTTGATGGCCCACTCGCGCCCGTAGGCCGAGACGCTCGGCAGCCACCGCAGCTCGGCCGCCACGCTGCCCGAGCTCATCGCCGACTCGTTGATCTCCCGTCCGCTGATGCTCTCGGCCGGCGAGAGCGGCTTGGCGAGGTTCATCGACGTATCCGTGGTGGGCTTGACGTCAACCGACTGCTCGATCTCCAGCAGCTTGATGTCCATGTCGACGGTGCGCGTGGCCCCTTCCGCGAGCTGCACCGGCTGTTCGCCCTTGTGGAACCCCTCGATGCTCGTCGTCAGCTTGTAGACGCCGGGCTTGGGCACCTCGAGCCGGTAGAGGCCGTTCTCGTCGGTGACCGTCTCCCCGACCGACTCGCCGGCGCTGCCGGTGAGCGTGACCACCACGCCGGGCAGCCGCAACTTGCCGTCGAGCGTGGTGATCGTGCCGGTCACCACCGCGGGCGGAGCCCCGGCCGCCGCGGCCAGCGCGGGAAGCGCGGGCAGCCATCCAAGGAGGAGGAACAGGCCAACGCTGAGGTATCGACAAGAGAGCCGCGCGCGTGTCATCAAATCGCCATGCCTCGTGACAACAATCTCCAATAGTAACATCGGCTCATCTATCCTGGCGGACCAGTCGGCGTCTACGGCCGGCTCCGCTCGTAGATGACGACGCCGTCCACGCGGTCGCGCTCCCGGTAGTGGGTCCGGACGTAGGCGTCGAGGCGGGGGTAACGGGAGAGGGGGAACCGGTCATACCCGTTCCAGGCCGCCGGGGCCAGGTCCACCAGGAACCGCGGCTGCCGTCGATCGAGATCGTCGAACAGCATGTCCCACGCGGGCTGGACGACGTTTGGCGTCGGATCGGCCAGCCCGGTCTGGGCCAGCGTCCCCGGGCTGGTGCCCGTCAGGTAATCGCAGAACACGAAGCGGGTGCCGGCCGTGCGCCGGGCCAGGACGTAGAGCTCTATCGAATGTCCCCAGATGAAGACCGAGTCGTCCGGGGCGCTCACCTGGCGCAGCCGGGCGGCGACCTCCGCATACGGCGGTTTCGGGTCGAGACGGTCCATCACGGCCCCCTGCAGGACCGTCGAGACAGCCAGGGCCACCACGGCCGGCACGACGACCAGCAGCACCAGCACCGGCCGCAGGCGCCGGTACCGATCCCGGAACGCGAGCAGGGGACCCGCCGCCAGCAGGCACAACGCCGGCAGAACCAGGTGAAAGTAGTGTCCGAAGAATCGGCGTCCGGGGAGGAGCGCGATGATCGACGCGACCAGCCAGACGACGGCCAACGTGCGGGCAGTCAGCCGGGGCCGGCTCGCGCCGGCCAGCCCCAGCCGCCGCCAGCCGCGGGCCGTGTGCCAGACGCCGGCAACGCCGAAGGCGTAGGGCAGGAAGGCGGCGGTCGCGACGAGCGCCGTCCGCACGAGCCCCAGCCGCAGGGCTTCGAGCCCGCCGGGACCGGCGTCGATATAGATGAAGTTGTAGCGGAACCAGAACCACATGCCGTCGAGCCCGCCGTCCAGCCAGGCTCGCAGGACGTAGACCGCCGGCACGACGAGACAGCCCGCCACCGTGACCGCGAGGCCGGCCAGCGCCGACACGATGGTCCGCCGCCGCGACAGCGCCTCGAGCGCCAGCACGGCGCCGACGACGGCCAGGAACGTGGCGCCCTGGTACTTGAACACCACCGCCACGCCGGTCAGCACGCCGACGCCGAACAGGGTCCGCCACCGCTGGCGACCGCCCCTCGAGAGGCCTCCGGCGAGCCAGGCGAACGCCACGGCCTGGGCCGAGAGCAGGAAGAGCTCGCCGTTGGCCGCCAGGGCGTCGAAGTCCGCCATCGTCGTCGAGAAGACGACGAGCAGCAGCGCCGTCACCCAGCCCGCCCTGGCGTCTCCCCACAGCCGGCCGGCGGCGCGCGCGAGCGCGAACGCCGTCAGCAGGACCGCGAGGACGACCAGCAGGTGGGCCAGTTGCGTGTCGTAGGGCCCGAGCAGCCGGAAACTGGCCAGGTAGACGTCGTAGATGGCCGGGGGTTTGTGGTCCACCGTGTCGCGATAGAGCACCGCGCCGCGCTGCATCGCCTCGGCGACGGCGGAGTAGGCGGCTTCGTCGCTCGAGAGCAGGGTGCGGCCGAACGTCGGCAGACGGAGCGCGAAGCCGGTCAGGAGCACCAGGCCGAGCACCAGGGCGTGAGCGTGTCGGGAGAGAACCGTCCTCGGTAAAAAGGCCACCTGGCCGCACTATACCATGGCGTTTCCCGCCGCCGCGCCGCCGCGCCGACCGGACCCGGGCCGGCCTCCGGGGGCTCCTTTCGACGGAGTTTCGATCTAGGACATGATTTATTGAAGGGTCCGCGATATGATCGGCAGGTTGCGTTGCGGGCGGAGCCTCGTGTGGCCGAGGTGATTGGGGCGGCCCTGCCGCGCTCGCACGCGGCTGGAGGATATGTTGGGCATCTGGCACCTGGTTGGGGAGAGCGCGAAGCGGCTGATGACGGCCCGGCCGGGCTACATCCTGCTGGCCCTGACGCTTTACATCGCCAGCGTGTTCATCGTCGGCGCCCGGTGGCGGGGCTTCGTCCGGTCGGTCGGGGGCGAGGTCGCGGTCTGGCGGGCGTCGCTGGCGACGCTCGGCGGGGTTGCCGTCAACAACCTGTTTCCGTCCGGCCGGCTCGGCGGGGAAGCGTGCCGCATCGCGCTCGTGCGCAAGCACGGCGTGGTGACGTGGCGGCAGGCGACCGTCTCGGCGGTGTGGGACCGGCTGTCGCAGGTGCCGGCCATCGTGATTCTCGTCGTCCTTGCGGTGATGGCGCTGAAGGACCTGGCGTCGAACCGGAACCAGTTGGTCGCGCTTGGGGCAGTGGTGGTGGGTTTGGCGGCCGCGGGGTTCGCCATCAGGCGGCTGCGGAGTTCGGAGCCGGCCGAAGGAGGATGGCGTCAGCACCTCGCTTTCCACCGGGAGAACCTGGGCGTCTTCGGCGTGGCGATCGGACTCTCCGGCCTGGTGTTCCTGCAGGACGCGCTGCGGATTGCGTGCGCGGCGCTCGCCTTCGGCGTGAGCCTGCCGCCGACCGAGCTCGCGGTGCTCTCGCTGGTGTCGCTCGTCGGCGGCCTGGCGCCGAGTATCGGCGGTCTCGGTCCGGTAGAAGGCGGCCTGGTGGCGGGCCTGATGGCGTTCGGCGTGGACCTGCCGACCGCGGCCGCGATCACGGCCGCCGAGCGGCTGATCTCGTATGGTTTCAGCACCTCGGCCGGCTCGGCCGTGGTAGCCTTGCTTGGGGGACGATCACTCTGGAAGACGATTCGCCAGGCGGCGTGGTCGCCGGACCCGCTCTAGCGTCACCCGGCCGGCCGGCGGTCCGCCGGCCCGATACCTCGGGGAAGTCTGTGTTTTATTCTGGTGAGGGCAATCATCTCGCGATGACACATCTGGGCGTGGACGAAATCGGGGGCGACGTGCTGGCCGTGGTTCGAAGGGTGTGCCGGCGGCCGGTCGAGGTGGCCCCGCACAGCGCGCTGACGGCCGACCTTGGCTTCGATTCCCTCCAGACGCTCGAATTCGTGGCTGAACTCGAAGACCGGTTTGACATCATCGTCCCGATCGAGCGCGTGCCGCAGATCCAGACCGTCGGTGAAGCGGTCGACTGCGTCCGGTCGCTCCTGGCGGAGAGCGCCCGTCCCTGATGGCCCTGCTCACTCTTCCCAAGGCTCTGACGGTTGCGGCCCGCGGTGAGGGGGGGTTCGAGTACCTCTCTGAGAACGGCCAGCCGTCATCGACGCAGCCGTTCTCCGAGCTGCTGGACGAGGCCCTGTCGGTGGCCGGCGGCCTGCGCGAGGCCGGCCTCGAACCGGGCGAGACGATCGCCCTCATCGTGCCGGACGCGCGCGACTTCCTGACGACGTTCCTCGGCGCCAGCTGCGCCGGCCTGGTGCCCACGCCGCTCTACCCGCCGGTCCGCCTCGACCAGTTCGGCGCCTACCTGCGGCAGACGATGCCCGCGGTGAGCGTCAGCCGGGCCTCGGCGGTCGTCACGACGACGCCGCTCAGGCGCGTGTTCGGGACGATGCAGTCCAGCGTGCCGTCGGTGCGCCAGGTGCTCGCCATCGAGAAACTCCGCGGGGCCGCGCTGCCGAAGGCGGCGAACGTCGGCCTCGACGACCCGGTCTTCCTGCAGTTCACCTCCGGGTCGACCTCCGACCCGAAGGGGGTCGTGCTGACGCACCGCAATCTGGCCGAGAACGTGACGGCGATTGCCGGGCCCCAGGGGCTGCGCCTGTCGCCGTCGGACCGCGGCGTGTCGTGGCTGCCGCTGTTCCACGACATGGGCCTCATCGGCATGGCGTTGACGGTGCTGTACGGCGGCTGCTGGAGCGAGTTCATCTCGCCGCTGGCCTTCCTCAAGCGCCCGGGGCTGTGGCTGAAGGCGATCACCCGCCGGCGCGGCACGATCAGCTTCGCGCCCAACTTCGCTTACGACCTGTGCGTGCGGCGCGTCCAGCCGCGCGACATGGAGGGGCTCGACCTGTCCTGCTGGCGGGTGGCCGGCTGCGGCGCCGAGCCGATCCGCGCCGAGACGCTGGCCCGGTTCGCGGCGAAGTTCGCCGACGTCGGGTTCCGCGCCGACGCGTTCCTCCCGTGCTACGGCATGGCCGAGCACACGCTGGCCGTCACCTTCTCGCCGCTCGCGCGCGAGCCGCGCGTCGACGCGATCGACGCCGCGCAGCTGTCGGCCCACCGCCGGGCCGTTCCGCCCACCAACGGGCAGTCGCTGCGGACCGAGCTGGTGAGCTGCGGGCGGCCGTTCCCGGGCCACGAGCTGCGCATCGCCGACGGCCGCGGACACCAGCTTCCCGAACGCCACGTCGGGCAGATCCTGCTCAAGGGGCCGTCGGTGTTCCGCGGGTACCTGGATCGGGAAGCGCTGACGCGCGAGACGCTGGCCGGCGGCTGGCTCCACTCGGGCGACCTCGGGTACCTCGCCGACGGCGAGCTGTACGTCTGCGGCCGCGTGAAAGACACCATCATCGTCAACGGGCGGAACTACTACCCGCAGGACATCGAGCAGGCGGCCGCCGACGTGGCCGACGTGCGCAAGGGCCGCGTGGTGGCGTTCGGTACGCGAGAGGGCGCCGGGCGCGAGCGGGTCGTGGTGGTGGTGGAGCCCTCGCAGGCCGCGCACGGCGCCGACCTCGCCGACCGGGTCCGGGGGCGCATCGTCGAGTCCACCGGCGTGCTGGTCGACGAGGTGGTGGTGGCGCCCGGTGGTACCATACCTAAAACGACCAGCGGGAAGCTCCAGCGAAGCCGGGTCCGAAACCGCTACGAATCCGGCGCCCTGCTCCGGCCGCGGACCGTGACGAGCCGGATGCGCCTCATCGGCCACGTCGTGCACACGCAGCTGGTCTACATGCGGGCGCACGCGACCGGGGTGCTCAAGGGGCTGACGGGCCGCAAGTAGGCCGCTCGAGGGCGGGTCCCGCCTCCGGTCGGAAATCTGAAAGGCAGCGCGCCGATGGACATCTTCTCCCCCTGCTACAACTACCTCGAGTCGCAGCTCGGCAAGGCGACCGGGTTCTACCCGTATTTCCGCGTCATCTCGTCGTCGGACGGTCCCGTCGTGACGGTGGACGGCCGCCGGGTGATCATGCTCGGCTCGAACAACTATCTGGGCCTCACCCACCACCCCGAGGTGCTGAAGGCGGCGCACGACGCGATCGATCGGTACGGGTCGGCGTGCACCGGGTCGCGGTTCCTGAACGGCAACCTCGACCTCCACGAGCAGCTCGAAGCCGAGCTGGCGGAGTTCACCGGCCGGGAGGAAGCCCTCGTGTTCTCGTCAGGGGTGCTCGCCAACATCGGCACCCTCGGCCTGCTGGGCGGGTCCCCGGACGCGGTGGTCTTCCTCGCTTCGGAGGACCACGCGAGCCTGTTCGACGGCGCGCGGCTCTCGCACGGCCGCATCGCGATCTTCGACGACATGGACGACCTGGAGCGGAAGCTGTCGCTCCGCCAGTCCTGGTCGAATGCCATCGTCGCGGTGGACGGGGTCTTCTCGATGACCGGCCGCGTCATCGACCTCCAGCGGCTGGTGGCGCTCAAGCACCGCTTCGGCTTCCGCCTCTATCTCGACGACGCGCACGGGTTCGGCGTGCTCGGGACCGAGGGGCGAGGGACGGCGGAGAGCCTGGGCCTGGCGAAGGACGTGGACCTGATGTTCGCGACCTTCAGCAAGGCGCTGGCGAGCGTCGGCGGGTTCGTCGCGGGGGACAAGCCCGTGATCGAGTACCTCCGCCACAACGTCCGCACGCTGATCTTCTCGGCGGCGCTGCCGCCGACGTCAACGGCGGCGGCGCTGGCGGCCCTGCACGTGATGCGGAAGGACCCCGGGCTCTTCGAGCGCATGTGGGAGAACGTCGCGTTCTTCAAGCGCGGCGTCGAGGCACTCGGCTACCACACGCTCGGCAGCCGGACGCCGATCGTGCCGCTCTGGATCGGTTCTGAGGGGCGGGCGTTCCAATACTGCCGCGAGGCGTTCGACCTCGGCCTCTTCACGACGCCGGCGATGTACCCCGCGGTGCCCAAGGGGCACGCCATCATCCGGACCAGCGTCACGCCGGCGCACACGAAGGCGCACCTGCAGGAGGCGCTCGACATCCTGGCGACGCTCATCAAGCGGCACCCGCTGCCGCAGCAGGACCCCGACTCGATCCCGCCCGCCCGCGAGACCGACATCGTGGAATGCGCGACGAAGGTGCTCGAGGATCCGGATTTCGCGAATCGGCTGTAGGCAGGAAAGGCAAGGCTGAAGCCTCGCCCCACCGAGGAGACCTGCCGCTCGCTCCGGTAGGGCGACCCTTCAGGGTTGCCGGTTGCGGGTACTCTGTTCAGGCCCGCTTGACCACCAGGACGGCGTTCAATCCGCCGAAGGCGAACGAGTTGGAGACCGCGGCGTCCACCTTCAACTCGCGCGCCTGGTTGGGCACGTAATCGAGATCGCACTCCGGGTCGGGCTTCCGGTAGTTGGCCGTCGGCGGGACGACGCCCCGCTCGATCGCCATCAGCGTCGCGATCAGCTCCACCGCGCCCGACGCGCCCATCATGTGGCCGTGCATCGACTTGGTCGAGCTGATCGGCACCCGCCGCGCGTAGTCGCCGAACACCCGCTTGATGATCGTCGTTTCGGTGGAGTCGTTGAGGCGCGTGGCCGTGCCGTGGGCGTTGATGTACTGAATCTGCTCCGGGTTGAGGCCCGCCTGCGCGAGGGCCTGCCGGATCGCGCGGGCCGGTGACTCCACGCCGGGCGCGGTGATGTGCGCCGCGTCGGCGGTGGCGGAGTAGCCGGCCAGTTCCCCGTGGATGACCGCGCCGCGCCGCATCGCCCGCTCGCGCTCCTCCAGGATGACGACGCCCGCGCCTTCGCCCAGCACGAGCCCCTGGCGGTCGGCCGAGAACGGGCGGCACGCCGCCGCCGGGTCGTCGCCGGCCGGCGCCATGACGCGCATCCCTTCCCACGCCTTCACCACGCCGGGCGCAATCGGCGCGTCCGCGCCGCCCGCCACCATCACGTCGGCCCGGCCGGCCCGGATGAGCTCGGCGGCCTCGCCGATGGCGTGCGACGCCGACGAGCACGCCGTCGAGATGCACAGCGTCGGCCCCTCGAGCCGGTACTTCATCGAGATGTGGGAGGCCGCCGCATTGTACATGATGCGCGGGATCGTGAACGGGTGCGTCCGGTTGACCCCCCGGTCGTACATGTCGCGGTAGCACTCGTCCTGGCGCGTGACGCCGCCCATGCCGGTGCCGATCAGGGCGCCCGCCCGCGGCCGCTCGTCCTCGCTCAGCTCGAGGCCGGAGCCGGACCACGCCTCCCCCGCGGCCACCATCGCGAAGGCGGCGTAGCGATCGAGGAGGAGCAGGAGGTCGGGCGGCAGGTGGGCGGCCGGGTCGAACGACGACAGCTCGGCCGCGACCGGGTCGGTCAGCCGGTCCAGATCGCAGATGGTGACGCGCCGGATGCCCGAGCGGCCCGCCGCGAGCCCCTCCCAGAGCGCCGGGACGCCGACGCCAAGCGCGGAAACGGCGCCGATGCCGGTGATGACGACGCGGCGCATGCTAGTTGGCGGAAGGCTGAGGATTGGCGGCCAGCGCGGCTCGCAGCGCCTCGGTGACCTGGCGGACGCTCTTCATCTGCTGCGCCACGTCGTCCGGGATCGACAGCTTGAACGTCTCCTCGAACGTGAACAGGAGATCCATGCCGTCGAGCGAGTCGATGCCCAGCTCGACGAACGTGGAGTCGAGCGTGACGCTCTCGGGCGGAAGGTGCTTCTTCTGCGCGATGAGTTCGATGACTTTCTGATCGAGCGAATCCGGTTCAGGCATAGTTGGGCTGCCCCACGCAATGTAGACGCTAGATTCTGACTGACCCGCACAGCCAAGTCAATCCATGGGGTGTGCTAGGATCGAGTTCCCGGTGAGACGCCTGGAGGTCGGGTCGTCGTGTCGCGCTGCGCGTCGCGCCGGGGACGGGGGTGCCGTGAGGTTCGTGCTGGTCGACAAGGTCGTGGAGATCGAACCCGGCCGCCGGGCGCGCGGCTACCGCGACCTCTCTCCCGACTCGGACTACTACCGGGACCACATGCCCGCCTACCCCGTGGAGCCCGGCGTCCTCATCCTCGAATCGATGGCGCAGCTCGGCGGGCGCCTCGTCCAGCAGTCGGTCAAGCGCGCGTCGGGGCGGGACGTGCTGCCGATGCTCGCGATGGTGAACCAGGCGGAATTCCGCCGCCCGGTCCGCCCGCCGTGCCGGCTCGAGCTCGGCGCCGAGATCCTGTCGCTGCGCGCGACCGGCGCGCGCGTCACCGCGACCGCGCAGGTGGCTGGGGAGGCGGCGGCGTCGGCCACGCTGACCTACGTGCTGGTCGGTCTCGACCACAACGCGCCGGGGATCGACGTCGCGAGCCTGGAGGTCATCCGCGAGTGGGGGACCCGGACCTGGTCCGAGATGACCACCGGAACCGCGGCCGCCGGGGGCGACGGCCCGGGCGACGCGGGGACAGGGGAGTAGGGCCGATGACGCGGGGACGCCTTCTTCCGGGACTCTGCGCGGTGGTGGTCGCGGCGGCGGCGGGCATGGCGGCGGCCGCCGTGGCCGGCCGGGCCGGACGCGCGAACGCCGACGCGCCATATGCCACGTGGATCGAGTCGAAAGCCGCGCGCGCGTTCGACGGCACGACGCCCGAACTGCGCGGGCTGAGCGTGACCTACCGCGTGGACGCGCACGTGTCGCTTCCGCTCGGTTTCACCTCGCTCGAGTTGTGGCAGAAGCCGGGCGTCGGCGTGGCCGTCGCCTCCTATCACGACTACCGCGAGAGCTCGGGCCAGGTGGTCCGCGCCTTCGAGCTGTTCTCGATCTCGGACCCGGATCGCGCGCAGGGGTTCGACCGCTGCGGCTTCTTCCGCGAGGCGCTGGCGCTCACGCCGTCCGGCGTGGAGTGGACGGCGTACTTTGGCGCGATGACGTCGTGGCCCGAGAAGACGCTGAGCGACGCGCGCAGCTCGGCCAACGGGCCGCAGCCGCACACCTACGAAGCCATCGACGGCCTGTCGGCGCCGCTCGAGACGCGGTCCTCGGTGTTCCAGGTCTCGACCGACGCCAGGCTGACCGACCCGGCCGCCCTCTGGGCCGCCGTGCGCCCGCAGCTCGAACGGAAGGAACCGCGGTCGGTCAAGACGCAGGTCGGCACGTCCGCCAAGCCGCTGCCGTCGCTCGCGTTCCTCGGGGCGCTCGAGGCCAGCCTGCGCTCGGCGGCCGCCCATCGCGCGAAGCCGCTCGCCTCGGCGGCCACGCGCATCCCCTTCACCCACAACGGCGTCGTCCGGCAGCTCGAGCTGGCCTCGATCTCGCCCGACGGCAAGCGTGGGCGGAAGGCCGTCGCCGCGGGCCTCGCCCGCGACGCGGCCGACGTGTTCCAGCTGCGCTTCCGGATTCTCAACCCGGGCGGCGACACGGGGGACTTCCTGCTGTGGGCGGAACTGCCGGCGGACGCCCACGACGACGCGCTGGCGCCGCCGCTCCCGCCCCTCGCGTGGGAGATGCAGCTCAGGTCCTACCTTCGGCTCAATTTCGAGCGCACACGCTGACGGCTTGTCGTCCTGCCAGCCCGCCGGAGCCGGCGGTCAGACGGCAGCCGGCAGCGTCTTCTGGTACAGGCGGAAGGTCTTGTACATCCGGCCGCCTCCCTTGAGGATCGTCTGGTTGGCCGGGCCGTTGTTCTCGAGGATCCACGAGAACTCGATCTGCTTGAAGCCCTGGCGCTTGGTCGCCATGACGAGGCGATACATCAACGCCGCCAGGATGCCGGTGTCGCGGTATTCCGGCACCACGCCGGTCGTGACGGCGCGCACGCGGGTGACCAGGCGCGAGAGCTGCAGGAACCGCACCCACCCGAACGGCAGGAGGCGGCCGTCGGTGCCCTTCAGCACCTGGTTCACGTCGGGGATCCCGGTCGTGGCCGCCACGGGCCGCCCGTCGATCTCGGCGATCAGCACGCCGCCCAGCTTCCAGAGCCAGCGCAGGTCCCTGACGATGTGCCAGTACTCCTCGAACGAGGGCGGCACGAATCCCCAGTTCTTGTCCCAGGCCTGCGTGTAGATCTCGTAGAGCTTTCGCGTCTCCGCCTTCAGGCGCCACCGGTTGATCGAGTGGACGACCACGCCATAGCGCCGCTCGGTGCGGCGCGCGATCGCCTCCCACCTTTCAACCGGGAAGCCGTCCATCTCCACCATCCAGCAGAGCAGGTCCTTCGCCTTCGTGTAGCCCGCCGCCTCGACGTAGCCCACGTACTCGGGCGGGTTGTAGGGGAGCATCAGCACCGGGTCGACGTCGAACGCGTCGATCTGCAGGCCGGCGACGTGGTTGAGCGACGGGCTCACCGGGCCGCGCACCGTCGTCCGCCCGCGCGCGCCGGCCCAGCGATCCACTTCGGCGAGCAGCGCGGAGGCCGCCTCGGCCGAGTCGGCCTCGAAGAACCCGAAGCCGGCCACGTTCTCGCCGAGGATCCGGTTGTGGCGATGGTCGTCGATGGCGGCCACGCGGCCGACGAGCGCCGGCCCGTCCCAGGCCAGGAACAGGTCCATGTCCGCGTCGGCGAGGAAGGGGCTCCGCTCCGGGTCGAACTGCGGCACTTCGGTCATGCGCGCCGGCGGGATCCAGTGCGGGTGCCCGCGGTACTTCCGGTAGGGCAGGTCGATGAACAACCGCCGTGCCCGGCGGTCGGTGACTGGACGGACCTCGATCATCTCGGCGAACCTCCACGATCCCGCGCTGCCGCCCGCGGCCGGCCAGGAGGCCGGCCCCACACATGGTCTGCGTGGCGCAAGCCTCCCCGCCTCCGCCCGCTCTCAATCCCACTCGGGCTACGGCGCGGCCTCGTCGTAGCGCTTCGCGCGAAGGCGGGCTGGCCCGCGGTGAGCCGCCTGAAAATGATATCGTTACACACTCGGCGATCAACGAACAGGGAGTGCCGTGCGCGTCTCGGAGTGGATCATCCTCGGCTACCTCGGCTACCTGCTGGCGCTGCTGCCCGTCCGCCCGATCCCGCGCGCCCGCCGCCTCGGCGTCGCCATCCTCGCGCCGGCGCTGGCGATCGTGGTGATGGTGGTGGCCCGCCTGCCGGTGTCGGCGGTGACCACGCTGCTGCGCGAGTGGCTGCCGCTGCCGTACGTGCTCGTCTGTTACTGGATGACCGGCTTCTACTTCGTCCGGCCGCAGGAGGCGTTTGAAACGCGGTTCGTCGCCTTCGACCGCCGCGCCCGCCGGTGGTTCGGCGCCGAGCACGCGGCCACGCGCGCGCCGCGGGCGCTGCTGGAGGCGCTCGAGGTCGCCTACTTCTCCTGCTACCTCGTCCTGCCCGCCGGGATGATCGCGTTGATGCTGGCGGGGCGGGCCGACGGCGCCGACCGCTACTGGAGCACCGTGCTCGCGGCGGAGCTCGCCTGCTACGGCGTCCTGCCGTGGATCCGGACGCGGCCGCCCTGGGCGCTGGGCGGAACCGAGGCGCTCGACGCGCGCGGCGTGCTGGTGCGGCGCGTCAACCTGCTGCTCGTCCGTCAAGCGTCGACGCAGGCCAACACCTTTCCGAGCGGGCACGCGGCGGGCGCGCTGGCGGCGGCGCTGGCCGTCGCGATGGTCTGGCCGGCCGCGGGCGCGGTGTTCGGCGTGGTGGCCGTCAGCATCATGGCCGGCTCGGTCGTCGGGGAGTATCACTATGCGGGCGACGCGCTGACCGGCGCGCTGACGGCCGTCGCGGCCTGGGGCCTCGTCATCCTGACGGGCGTGTGAGCGCCCGGCCATGCCTGCGCGAGCGCCCATCCTCGTCACCGGCGCCACGGGGTTCTTCGGCGGGAACCTCGCACGCCAGCTCGCCCAATCCGGTGAGCGTGTCCGCGTCCTGGTGCGGGACGGCCGGCGCCCGATTGCCCTCGACGGTTTCCCATACGAGGTCGCGGACGGCGACATCAGGGACGACCAGGCGCTGGCGCGCGCGGTGCGCGGGTGCCGGCAGGTCTACCACGCCGCGGCGTCGATCGCGATGTGGTGCCGCGATCGCACCGGGTTCGAGGAAATCCGCGGCGTGAATGTCGGCGGCACGCGCCGGTTGCTGCGAGCGGCCGCGGCCGCCGGCGTCGAGCGCGTCGTGCACGTGTCCACGGTCGACGCCATCGGGCTCGCGCCGCCCGGCGAGATTGCCGACGAGTCCACCGACTGGCCCGCCGGCCGCCTGGCCACCCCTTACGCCATCACCAAGCGGGAAGCCGAAGAGGTGGCCCTCTCGGCCGACGTCGATACGGTCGTCGTCAACCCGTGCTTCATGATCGGCGCCCTGGACACGAAGCCGTCCAGCGGCCGGCTTCTGCTGCCGCTGACGCGGGGATCGGTCGTCGTCTGCCCGCGCCGCGGCGGCAACAACTTCATCGGGGTGGGCGACGTGGTGGCCGGGACGATGGCGGCGATGGCCGTCGGCCGGCGGGGCGAACGCTACATTCTCGGCCACGTGAACATGACCTACCGGGATCTGTTCGTGCGGGCCCTGGCCGTGCTCGGCCGCCGCGCGGTCCTGCTGCCCGTGCCGTCCGCCTGCCTGCTGGCCGCCGGGTACGCGATGGAGGCGGCCTCGCGGCTGGGCGGCCGCGAGCCCCGGCTTCCGCTCGAACTGGCGCGCCTGGCCTCGGCCGACCATTATTACGATTCCGGCAAGGCCATCCGCGAGCTGGGCCTTCCGCAGACGCCGATCGAGGAGGCGCTCAGGGATGCGTTTGCCTGGTATCGCCAGCAGGCGCAGGCCTAAAGGCCTGCGCTATCTGCAGCTCTTGCGGGAATCCACAGATAGCGCAGGGCTTCAGCCCTAAAGGCCTGCGCTATCTGCAGCTCTTGCGGGAATCCACAGATAGCGCAGGGCTTCAGCCCTAAAGGCCTGCGCTATCTGCAGCTCTTGCGGGAATCCACAGATAGCGCAGGGCTTCAGTCCTAAAGGCCTGCGCTATCTGCAGCTCTTGCGGGAATCCACAGATAGCGCAGGGCTTCAGCCCTGCGCAGCACCGCGAGGCGTGAGGCGTGAGGCGCTTGACACCCCCGGCCGGGCGCCATAGAGTCGGGGGTCGCCCGCGCATTTTCCCGCGTCCGGGCTTGATGTCCTTACTGATTCATGCCGAAGGGTTGGACGATGAAGACGAGAAAACTCCTCACTCCGTTTCTCGCGATCGCGATCGCCGTGGTTGCGTTCGCCGTCGCGCCGCGTGCCGACGAGGGATTCTGGACCTACAACAGCATTCCGAAGGCCGCGATCAAGGCGAAATACAAGTTCGACGTGACCGACGCGTGGCTCAACCACCTCCAGCTCGCCACCGTGCGGTTCGGCGGCGGCACCGGCTCGGTCGTGTCGCCGGACGGCCTGGTGCTGACCAACCATCACATCGGCCTCAGCACCCTGCAGCGGCTGAGCACGCCGGAGAAGGACCTGGTCAAGAACGGGTTCCTCGCCGCCACGCGCGCCGACGAGCTCAAGGTGCCGAACATGTCGCTCAGCATCCTGCAGAAGATCGAGGACGTCACGGCGCAGGTGACCGCCGGCGTCACTCCGGCCATGACGCCGCAGGAAGCCGCGGCGGCCCGCCAGAAGGCCATCACGGCCCTCCAGGGCGAGGCGCAGACGGGCGTGACCAGGCAGGTCGTGTCGCTTTACGCGGGCGCGCTCTACAACCTTTACACCTACAAGGTCTACACCGACGTGCGCCTGGTGTTCGGCGTCGAGTACAACACCGGGTTCTTCGGCGGCGACCCCGACAACTTCACCTACCCGCGCTACTGCATGGACGTCTCGATGTTCCGGCTCTACGAGAACGACAAGCCGGCCCAGACGACCAACTACCTGAAGTTCTCGCCGGCCGGATCGAAAGAAGGCGACCTCGTCTTCACCACCGGTCATCCCGGCTCGACGCAGCGCTTGAACACGGTCGCGCACCTCAAGTACCGCCGCGACCTCGCCCTGCCGTTCTCCGTCGCGAGCAACGAAATGCGGGAAGGGGCCATCCAGAAGTGGGCGTCGCTGAACGCCGAGAACGCGCGCCAGACGACGCAGGAGCTGTTCGGCGTGCAGAACAGCCTGAAGTCGCAGCGCGGCCAGCTCAAGGCGCTGCAGGATCCCGCGCTGATGGCGCAGAAGGAAGCGGCCGAGACGCGCCTCCGCGCCGAACTGGCGAAGAACCCGGCCAAGCTGAAGGAGCTGGGCGACGCGTGGCAGACCATCGAGAAGTCGGTGGAGGCGGCGCGAAGGCTCGACGCCGAGCGCAACTTCATCGCGAACGCCGCCGGCCTCAACTCGACGCTGTTCACCCAGGCGCGCCAGATCGTCCGCGCGGCCTACAACCCGCCGGCTGAAGGGCGCGGCGGCCGCGGCGGTCGCGGCGGCGCGGCGGCGCCGGCAGCGCCGGCGGCCGGAGCGCGTGGCGGCCAGCGTGGCGGGCAGGCGCCGGCGGTCAACATCGCGCGCGAGAAGATCAACCTGACGGCGTCGCTCGCCTTCATGCAGAAGTACCTCGGGGCGGATCACGCGATCGTCAAGCGGATCCTCGGCGACAAGACGCCCGAGGCGCGGGCCGCCGAGCTCATCGACAAGTGCCGGCTGACCGATCCCGAGATCTCGGCGCTGCTCAGGGCCGGCGGGCGCGCGACGGTGGACGTGTCCACCGACCCGATGATCGTCCTGGCCCGCTCGCTCGAGCCCGACGCGCAGGCCGTCAACAAGAAGTACGAGGACGAGGTGGCGTCGGTGCAGTCGGCCGCCTATCCCAAGGTCGGCCAGGCCGTGTTCGTCGTGGACGGCGCCAAGGCGTATCCCGACGCCACCGGCACGCTCCGCCTGTCGTACGGGACGGTGAAGAGCTACAAGGAAGACGGGAAGATCGTCCCGGCTTACACGTATGTGCCCGGGCTCTACGAGCGGTCCGCGCTGCACAACAACCAGTCGCCCTACGAGCTGGCGCCGCGCTGGGCCGAGGCGAAGGCGTCGCTCAACCCGAAGACGCCGTTCGACATGGTCAGCACCAACGACATCGTGGGCGGCAACAGCGGGTCGGCGGTGGTCAACAGGAAGGGCGAGCTGGTCGGGCTCATCTTCGACGGCAACATCCAGTCGCTGCCGGGCTACGTCTATTACGACGAGAGCGTGAACCGCGCCGTGTCGGTCGATTCGCGGCTCATCGTCGAAGCGCTGCGGAAGGTCTACAAGGCCGACGCGCTGGCCGACGAGATCGCCGGACCGGTGGGCAAGAAGAAGTAGGGTTTCTGCCGAGTGGTCAGTGGTCAGTTCACAGTTGTCAGTTGGCAGTCTGTCACGCGTGGCATACTGGCAACTGACCACTGGCAACTGACCACTGCCCCTCCCGCTTGACAGCCGCCCGCCCGAGGACCAGACTGAAGCCCTCGCCGACGTTTCGGACCCTGTCCCGTGCCTTTCTCAAGGAGGGACGACGATGCGTCTCACCACTCTTCGTCTCAACGTCCGCGTCTTTTCCGTGTTCCTCGTCGTAGGCCTGCTGATGCTGGTGGCGGCCAGCTATTTCGTCATCGGCGTGGGCCAGGCCGGCCTGCGGAATGCCGGGAGCGAGCACCTGCGGCAGATCGCGGACCAGACGGCGGCGGCGGTGGACACTTACGTGTTCCGTCTCGTCATCGACACCACGGTCCTCTCGCACGTGCCCGAAGTGCGCGAGGCCGCGGCCGCCGGCAGCCACCGCCCGTTCGACCGGGCGACGGCAGCGGCGACGGATTGGGACTGGCAGCGTGCCGGCGCCGCCGTGCCCGAGAAACAGGAGGTCATGGCGAACAAGGTGTCGGCGTTCCTGGCCGACACGACCAGGCAGAATCCGATCTACCGGGAACTGCTCCTGACCGACCGCTACGGCCGGGTCGTCGCGGCGTCCGGGCCGACCGACGGCTACGTCTTCGACAAGGCGGCCTGGTGGCGGGAGGCGTTCGGGGACGGCAGCCGCGGCCGCCTGGCGGTCAGCGACGTCAGGTTCAACCCGCGCACCCGGGCCTACGAAATGGAGATCGCCGCGCCGGTCGACGACCAGGCCGGGGGGCAACTGGCCGGCATCCTGCGGACCGCCGTGGACGTGCGGGAGATCGGCACCGTCCTGGGCGGCGTCCGGACGGGGGCGACCGGTGACGCGGTCCTGGCGCGCCCGGACGGCTCGATCGTCTTCGCGCTGGGCAGCGCGGACCCGAACGCCCGCTTCTTCGCGACCGACCTGCTGCGCGAACATCTCGCGGCCGCCAGCAAGGGGCAGGCCGAAGCCCCCATGCAGTTCGGGGCCGTCGGGCCCGACGGCGGGCCGCGACTGGTAGGGGCGGCGCTCAGCCAGTTGAAGGCGAGCTTCCCTCATCTCGACTGGGTGGTGGCGGTCTCGCAGGGTGAGGACGAGCTGTTCAGGCCCGTGCGTGCCCAGGGCACCTCGCTCATCATCGTCATCGGCCTGACGGCCCTGGCGGTGCTGCTGTTCGCCCTGTGGTATTCGATGAGCCTGGCGGCCCCGCCCGAGCCCGAGGAGATGGACATGCACCTGGTCCGCCATCCGCGGGTCCACCGGATCGCGGAGCCGGAGGAGACCGAGCAAGCGGAGCAGCCAGGGAAAGTGGACGCGTGACGCCGGCGACGGCCGTCCGAGGGCCGCGCCTCATCTGGTAGACTCCGTTCAGGCCGCCTGCGGGGAGCGCGGCCAGGAGGCTGCGGGTGATGCGCATGCGGGCCTGGGTGATGGTCGTTCCGGCGGCGGCGCTGTGCCTGGGCGGCGCGCCGGTCGTGGCGCAGCCGGCGAGAGACGTCGTGGCCGGCGAGATCGGCGCGCGAGTGGACCGATATCTGTCGCGACTGGTGCCATACGGGTATTCGGGCGCGGTGCTGGTGGCGAAAGACGGCACCGTGCTCCTGAAGAAGGCGTACGGGCTCGCCGACCGGGAGACGAACCAGCCGTACACCATCGACATGGTGTCCTGCATCGGCTCGGTGACCAAGCAGTTCACCGCCGCGGCGATCCTGAAGTTGGAGATGGAAGGAAGGCTGACCGTCTCGGACCCGATCGCCAAGTACCTGCCCGGCGTGCCTCCCGACAAGTCCGACATCACGATCCACCAGCTGCTCACCCACACGGCAGGGCTCTCCGGCGACCTCGGCGGAAGCGACGAAGAGCCGATCGAGAGAGACGCGCTGGTGGCCAAAGTGCTGGCGGCGCCCCTGGCGTCGAAGCCGGGCGAGCGATTCGAGTACTCCAACGAAGGGTACAGCCTCGCGGCAGCCATCGTCGAACGCGTGGCCGGAACCGGGTACGAGACCTACCTGCGCGAGCACGTCCTGCTGCCGGCGGGCCTGAAGGACACCGGTTATCTCGCTCCGCGATGGCCGCTCTCGCGGTTGCCCGTCGGGTACACGGCGGAGGGAAAGCCCTGGGGCCGGGTTTACAAGAACGGCTGGCTCGCTGACGGCCCGGGCTGGTACTTGCGGGGCAATGGTGGCATCCACTCGAGCCTCGACGACCTGTACCGCTGGCACCTCGCGCTCGAGGGCGCCACGGTCCTGTCAGCCGACGCTGTGAAGAAGTTCCAGGCGGGACACGTGACGTCCTTGCGCGGCGAGCGGTACGGCTACGGCTGGAGCGTCCAGACGACGCGCCGCGGGACGACGGTCATCGAGCACAACGGCGGCAACGGCTTCTTCTTCACCGACGTTCGCCGCTATGTCGAAGAGAAGGTCGTCATCATCGCGATGACCAACCAGCCGTCGATCCCGGCCACCCAGCTGGCGCCGCGCGAGCTCGACGCGCTCGTGTTCGGGGACGCGCCGGTCGCGATGCCGCCGGTGGGGGTTCCGGTCGCGAGCGGTCAGCGGGATGCGCTGGCCGGGCGGTTCGCGCTGGCAGGCGGCGGCCGCGTGATCGTGCGGGCCACGCCAGCGGGCCTCGACGCCGAGTCGGATGACCCAACGCTGTTCGGCGCGCTGGGTATCATCACGCCGCCCGGCGGCCAGTTCGCCGAACGCGAAACCCGATCGCTCTCGATCCTGGGCGAGGCGTCGAAGGGCAACTTCAGGCCCCTGTTCGAAGCCTTCAACGACGACCGGCGGTTCGACGTGGTCCAGGGCAACCAGACCCGTTTCTGGACCGGGTGGCGTAAGGAATTCGGCGAGTTCCAGCAGTTCGAGCTGCTCGGCATCGGTGTCGTTCAGGGCGACCCCGCCGTGACCGTGCGCGCGCGCTTCGAGAGGGGAGGGCCGGTCCTGCAACTGATCTGGGGGCCGAGGCGACTGCTCGGCTTCCGGATCGTGCCGGCGACCGCCGTGCCGCTCGTCGCCGAATCGGCCTCGACGTGGGTGTACTTCAGCTATCGGGGCTCGACCTTCGTGCGCCTCACCTTCGGAGACGCGGGGCAGCTGCGTCTCGACACGCCCAGGGGCCCGCTCGAGGCGAGGCGGCAGTAAGCGGCGACCGATGGCTACTCGGCCCGCAGGGCCACCACCGGGTCGACGCGCGTGGCCCGCCGGGCCGGCACCAGCACGGCGGCGAGCGACACGACGACGACGAGCGCCGTGACGACGGCGTAGGTGGACGGATCGAGCGCGCTGACGCCGAAGAGCATGCTGCCGATGGCGTCGCGCCCGAGCGCCGCGATGGTCAGCGCCAGCCCGAGGCCGGCGGCCAGCCCGACGGCAATCTGCCGCGCCCCCTGTTGCAGGACCATGCCGAGGATGCGCGCCCGGTCGGCCCCGAGCGCCATCCGCACGCCGAATTCCTGCCGCCGCTGGTTCACCGAGAACGACATCACGCCGAAGATCCCGACCGCGGCGAGCAGGATCGCCACCGCGCCGAACGCCGTGAACATCTCGGCGAGGATGCGGCTGCCCGACAGGAAGCTGTCGAGGTTCTTCCGCGGCGTGTCCACGAAGTAGAGGGGCAGGTTCGGATCGACCTTCGCCACCTCGCGCCGGAGCGTCGGGATCACGCTGGCGGGCTGCTGGCCGGGGTGCGGCCTGACGACGACGGTCGCGAACTGGGCGGCGGCCGGCGCGTCCTGCACCGGCCCGGTCGGCGTCGAGTAGAACGGGACGTAGAAGCCCGAGTCGTCCACGTTCGGGTTGTTGAACGGGCCCTGCATCCGGACGGTGGCCGCGACGCCCACGATCGTCCGCCACGGGCCGTAGGGGCCGGTCTCCCCGTCCCCGGTGCGGAACCTCCGGCCGATCGGGCTCGCCGTCCCGAAATGCTTCCTCGCGAACGCCGCGTTGACGATGGCCACCGGCTGCCTGGTGTCCAGGTCGTCGTCCGAGAAGGTGCGGCCCTCGAGCAGCTTCTGACCGATGGTCTCGTAGTAACTGCCGGTCACCTGCTCGAAGTTGGTCGTCGGGCGATCGCGCCTGACCTGGTAGACCTTGCCTTCGATCTCGATCGGCGCGTTGCCGGCAAAGGCCATCCGGAACCGGCTCGTCAGCGCGGCGGACGCGAACTGTCCGGATCCCTGGAGATCCCGGAGCAGCCGGTCGTAGAAGATCTTCCGCGATTCGGGACTCGGGTAGTCGCCCTCCATCAGGCCCATCCGCGCCGTCATCAGGCCGCCGGTGTCGTACCCGTAATCGATGTTCTGCTGGTTGAGGATCGACCGGAGCTGGAGCAGCGACCCGATGAGCAGCACGCAGGTCACCACGATCTGGAGCGACCACCAGCCCGCGCGTGACCAGGCCGGCGCCGTGTCCCGTGTTGCCGCGCCCCCCTTCGCGCAGCACGTCCACCACCCGCGCGCGCGAAGCCATCCACGCCGGCAGCAGGCCCGACATGAGGGCGGCGACGACGGTGGCCCCGACCGTGCAGAGCAGGGCGCGCAGGTCGAGGTCGAACGTCATCCACGTGGGAGGCGGGTTGTCCCAGTTCCGCAGGGTGGCGGTCAGCCAGTCGAGCGAGAAGTAGGCCAGCGCGATGCCGATGACGGCGCCGCCTCCGGCGAGCAGCGCGCTCTCGGTCACCATCTGCCGGATGAGGCGGCCGCGCGTCGCGCCGATGGCCGACCGGACGGCCAGCTCCCGCGCGCGCAGCGTGGCGCGGGCGAACTGCATGTTCATCACGTTCACGCACGCGATGACGAGCACCCCCACGCAGAAGGCCAGCATCGTCCACATCGTGCCGCGGAGCTGCGTGCCGGTGAACTGGTCGATGAGCGGCTCGACCTGGGCCTTGTTGAACGCCTTGTTCGTCTCGGCGTACGCCTTGGCGAACCGCCCGGCGAACCCGTCGAACTCGGCCTGCGCCTGGTCGAAGGGGACGCCCCGCTTCAGGAGGCCGACGACGGAGGGGTTGGTGGCCTGGGGGTCGTTGCGCGGCCGCACCGGGAACTCGCTGTAGAGCGGGATCCACAGCTCCTCGTTCACGGGAAACGCGAACCCCTGCGGCATGATGCCGACAATCGTCGTGGACTTGCCGTTGAGCCGGACCGTCGCGCCCAGCACGTCGGCCGAGCCGCCGAAGTCGCGCTGCCAGATGCCGTAGCCGATGATCGCCACCTTCTCGGCGCCGGGCCGGTTGTCGGCGGCGGTGAAATCGCGTCCCTTGAACGGCGTGACGCCGAGCACCCGGAAGAACGCGTCGGTGACGTAGGCGCCGGTGTAGCGCCGCGGCTCCCCGTGGACCGTCATGTTGACGGTGGACCCGTTGAGGTAGGCGGACATCAGGTCGAACGACTTCTGGACCGGCAGGAACTCCTCGTAGTCCATCGCCGAGACCTGCGAATTGACGCCGAAGACGGTGCGCGTGGCCGGGTCGATGAAGCGGACGTCGGCGAGCCGCGAGGCGTTGGGGAAGGAGAAGCCGCGCAGCATGATGCCGTTGACCATGCTGAACTGCGTGGTGACGGCCGCGATGCCCAGGGCCAGCACGACGGTGGCCAGCGCGCAGAAGCCGCGCTCCTTGGCCAGCATCCGGAGGCCGACACGGACGTCGCGGACTGTCTCTTCGGCAAACATGGGCGCCCTCCCGTCTTTGGGGATAGACGGAAACGGCCGGGCCCGCGTTCCATCGGCGAGGTTCGCCCGCGGCGCGATCGCGCCGCCGGTGGCGATCGCCGGCCGGGAGGCCGGCGCCGCGCGTCAGCTTCCCTTGATGGCGGTCCGCATGCGGCCGCCGAGCAGCTGGCCGCCGAAGAAGGCGCCGACCAGCACCGGGAACGTGCTGAACCTCCACCCCAGGCCGGCCGCGAAGCGCATGCCGACGATGAGCGGCACCGGGGCGTGCACGGCGAGGAACCACGCGGGCGAGAACTTGCGCACGCCGGCCCGCCAGAACCCGAAGGGCAGGTTGAGGACGAGCGTGGCGCAGCCGACGGCGGCAAGCGGCAGCCAGGTCATGTTCCTGAAAGTGTACCGGATCTGCGACTGTTCCCGTTCGACAAACCGCGCTCCGGCTCGGTAGCGTTTCTGGCGTAGGTCGCAGGGACGGGTTAGCGCCTGGCAGGGCCTGTCGCCGGGATCCCCCAGCGTCCTCGCGCACAAGGCGCTTGTCACGGGCGTCGCGCTCGGCCCGCTGGGGGAGGCTCCGCGCCCGGCTTGGCCGAGCGACGAGCGACGGCCAAGTCGGACACCGACGCCACGCGTGGCGTCGGTCGCGGAGAACGCCCGGCGCCACCCGCCCGTCGAGGCATCGCGACCAAGCCTGCGTGTGGGCGCCAACCCGCACGCGCGACCCGCCGGATCGGCCCTATGCCGCGCCGCAGGGATCTGCCCGAGCAAAGCGTAAACCTGCCCCGACCGTGCTGCCCGGGAGGGGCCGCTTTGCGAGCGGCAGACCCGAGACGCGGCGTTCAAGCGGACGCGGCCGCCACATGCGGCGCCACCCGCCCGTCGAGACATCGCGAGCCGGCCTGCATGTGGGCGCCAACCCGTGCGCGCGGCGCCGTGGTCCGCTGCCAGCCACTCAGTTTCCCGTCGTCCCTCCGTGATCCGCTGTCCGCGACCGCTGATTCCTTCCGCATACTGCACACCCTTCGACTCGCTTTGCTCGCTCAGGGCAAGCTGCCTGGTGCATACTTCTTGACCTGTCTACAACTGCAGGGTTCATCCTGGGATCAGCACATGTTGACCGTGACCCGACTGGCCAGGCGCTGCGGTCTCAGCCGCAGCACGGTGCTGTACTACGAATCGATCGGGTTGCTGCGGGCGTCCGGGCGGACGGCCGGCAACTACCGGCAGTACGGCGACCGCGAGATCGATCGGCTCCGGCAGATCCGCGCCTACCGTCATGCGGGTCTCAGCCTCGCCGACATCCGATCGGTCGTGAGCTCCCCGGCCGGCGACGCGGCGGCGGTGCTGAAGCGACGGCTGGTGGAACTCGACGGGGAGATCGAGGCGCTCCGCGGCCACCAGCGCGTCATCCTCACGCTGCTCGGACACAAAGGACTCAGGAGGAATCAGATGATCACGAAGGACAAGTGGGTGGCCATCATGCGGGGGTGCGGGTTCTCGGAGGACCAGATGCACGCCTGGCACGTCGAGTTCGAGCGGTCGGCGCCGGCCGAGCACCAGGAGTTCCTGGAGTTCCTGCACATCCCGGCCGGCGAGATCCGCCAGATCCGGGAGCATTCGAGAAAGGGACGCGCGTAGCAGGGCGCAGGGCGCAGGGCTGAAGCCCTGCGCTATCTGATCACGCTGCTATCTGATCACGCTGCGATCTGATCACACGCTGCGATCTGATCACACTGCGATCTGATACGCTGCGATCTGATCACACTGCGATCTGATGACGCTGCGATCTGATGACGCTGCGATCTGATCACCTTGCGATCTGATCACCCTGCGATCTGATCACCCTGCTCCAGATAGCGCACGGCTTCAGCCGTGCGCTACCGCCTACTTCCTGTAGTCGAGCGGCGGCTTGCGGTCGCCGAGCTTGAACGTGTACACGGCGCCGCCGCGCCGCCGGTCGAACTCGGCCCGCGCCCTGGCCAGATGGTCGGGGCTCGTGAACAGGTCCATCCCGGTGAGCGCCATCGTCTTGGCGGCCACCAGCATCCCCTTGACGCCGATCGACATGCCGTCGCAGGCGACGGCCTGCCAGGTGTGGGCCGCCGTGCCGGGCACCCACGTGGCGGTCGTGAACTCCGTCGTCGGCACCTTCCAGCTGACGTCGCCGAGATCGGTCGACGCCGGCGTGATCGTGTCCGTCGGCGGCTGCACCTGCTCCTCGGTGCCGAGCGGCATCAGCGGGCCGATCATCGTCTTGCGCAGGGCCTCGGCGAAGGCCCGCTCGTCGGGCGAGTACTTCACGCCGCCGACCGCTTCCATGTTCCGGCGCTCGATGTCGGCGAGGTAGGCGTTGGGCAGGATGTTGTAGCTGGCGCCGGTCATCTCGAAGTCCATCGTCGTGCCCGTGCCGAGCGCGGCCCCGCGGGCCGCGTCCACGATGCGCTGCCAGATGCCGTCGAGGACGCGCATGTCGGGATGGCGCGCGAAGTAGGAGACCTCGGCGAAGTCGGGCACGATGTTCTCGGCCACCCCGCCCTTGGTGATGATGTAGTGGATGCGCGTCTCCTGCGGCACGTGCTGGCGCATCATGTTCACCATCGCGTCCATCGCCTCGACCGCCTCGAGCGCGGAGCGGCCGCGATCGGGCGCGGCGGCCGCGTGCGCGGCGATGCCGTGGAAGCGGAACTTCGCCGACACCATCGCGAGGTTGCTCGACGGGCTGACGTCGTTCGCCTGCCCGGGGTGCCACGAGATCGCCGCGTCCACGTCGTCGAACAGGCCCGCGCGCACCATGTAGCCCTTGGCGCCGCCGCCTTCCTCGGCCGGCGTGCCGTAGAAGCGGACCGTGCCGGGACGCCCGCTCGCCGCGAGCCAGTCCTTCACGGCGATGGCCGCCGCCATCGAGCCGGTGCCGAGCAGGTTGTGGCCGCAGCCGTGGCCGGGGGCACCATCCTGGATCGGCTTCCGCTCCGGAACCGCGGCCTGCGAGAGGCCCGGCAACGCGTCGAACTCGCCGATGAAGACGATGACCGGCTTGCCGCTGCCGTAGCTGGCCACGAACGCGGTCGGAATGTCGGCGACGCCGGACTTGACGGCGAACCCCGCCGCCGCCAGCTTCTGCTGCAGGAGCGCGCTGCTCCTGGTTTCGAGATAGCCGAGCTCGGCGAACTTCCAGATCTGCATCGCCACGTCGGCATAGTCCGCGCGCCGCGCGTCGATGCTGTCCAGCATCCGCGCCCGCGGGTCGCTCCCCTGGGCCTTCGGTCCCGGGCCTGCGCCGACCGCGACGAAGAGGACGACGGCGACGGCCACGACTTTCGACATCTGCTGCATGTGACTCCCCGCATATCCGGTCCGGCCACCTGGACGCCTGAAGGGCCCACAACGTGGCGCCGGCGTCGAGACGCTCGATCCTGATACTTTTCCGCGGCGCGATCAACCGGGACCGGCTGGCCTCGGCCAGGCGGGCCACCCCCCACAGGGCTCCCCGCGGCCATATCCCTCTTTAGTACCGGTACTGAAGTGTCATTGCCGGCGGTCGAGGTGGACCGTAAGATGAGTTCAATCGCCCGGCAACCTGAACCGTTGGCGCCGCCTGCCGCCCTGTGGATAAGGGGGCGCAGGCGGCGTAGCCGGTGTCGTGCACGAGAAGAGGTGACGCATGCGGAGAGCAGTGAACACGTTATCGCTGGCAGTGATCATCGGCATGGCCGCAATGGTCGTGTTTGCGCAGGGGCCGCCACGCGGGCCCCGAGGCTGGGTTCACATCCCGGACAGTTCGGTCGAGCTCGGCGGGCATCGCGGGTTCGTCGCGCACACCAACCACCAGATTCACGTGAACCCGCAGGCGACCGGCGCCACGCCGACCGGCAAGTCGCCGACGTCGATCTGGAACATCTACGTCGGTCCCGGATCGCCGTACGGTGGAAGCCGGCTGATCGCCATCGTGGACGCGTATCACTACGCGACCGCGCTGAAGGACTTCAACGTCTTCGCCGGCCAATTCGGCCTGCCGGTCGAGCCGTCCACCAACGCGACGGCGGCGTCGAACAAGGTCTTCCAGGTGGTCTACGCGACCGGAAGACAGCCGCAGGCCAACTGCGGCTGGGCACAGGAGGAGGCGCTCGACATCGAGTGGGCGCACGCGATGGCGCCCGGCGCCAAGATCGTGCTCGTCGAGGCGGCCAGCGCGTCCTACAACGACCTGTTCAAGGCGGTCGACGTGGCCACCTCGCTCGTCAAAGCCGCCGGTGGCGGCGAAGTGTCGATGAGCTGGGGCGGCAGCGAGTTCTCGACCGAGAAGTCGTACGACAAGCACTTCGCGCTCAACTCGGGCGTCGTCTACTTCGCGTCGAGCGGCGACACGGGAGGCGTCGCGATCTACCCGAGCGTGTCGCCCTACGTCGTGGCGGCGGGCGGCACGACGCTGCTCTACAGCGGCACGACGTTCACCGGCGAGGCCGGATGGAGCGGCAGCGGCGGCGGCCCGAGCAGGTACGAGGCGATGCCGGGCTTCCAGATGACCACCGTGACGATGCCGGCCGGGCTGACGACTCGCGGCGTGCCGGACATCTCGTTCGACGCCGATCCGAACACGGGCGTGTCGGTCTACGACAGCACATCGTGCCAGGGGATGAGCGGCTGGATGGTCTTCGGCGGCACGAGCGTGTCGTCGCCCTGCCTGGCCGGCCTCGCCAACGCCAGCGGCGGCTTCGAGCTCGACAGCCCGCACCAGCTCCAGTCGAGCTACATCCTGTCCTCGTCGTATTTCTATGACGTGCTGACCGGCAAGGCTGGCACGTTCTCGGCCGGCAACGGCTGGGACTTCGTCACCGGGATCGGAACGCCCCGGACGCTGAGCGGATTCTAGATCCGCCGGCGAAAGCTGGTATCCTCTGTCGGTTGCCGCCGGAGGTTGCGCGTCTCGCGCGCGGCCTCCGGCGCATCTCAGCACCGAGGAGGATGCCATGGCGGTTTCCCGTCGCGCCTTCGTGCGCAGTGTCGGCGTCGGCAGTGCCACCGTGCTCGCGGGCGTGTTCGGCGCGCGCGGCACCGAAGCCTGGACCGGAAGCGCGGGCCAGTCGCCGGCCCCGGGCACCACCAGCCTGATTCGCCTCGACAGCAACGAGAATCCCGAAGGCCCCGGTTCGCGCACGCTGGACGCGGTTCGCGGCGCCTTCCCGGAGTCCTCCCTGTATCCCCACCGCGCAGGCACCGACCTGCCGGCGGCGATCGCGAAATCGCTGCAGGTGCCCCGCGCCAACGTGCTGGCTTCCTGCGGCTCGGGCGAAATCCTCCGGATCGCCGTGCAGGCGTTCGTGACGCCGGCGCGTCCGCTGGTGACCGCGCTGCCGACGTTCGAGACGTGCACGAGCACGGCGAAGTTCCTGAAGCTGCCGATGCACGAGGTGCCGGTTGACGCCCGCCTGGCGCTCGACCTGCCCGCGATGGAGGCGAAGGCGTCGGAGGGCGCCGGCCTCGTCTTCCTCTGCAATCCCAACAACCCGACCGGGCCGGTGCACGGGTCGCAGCCGATCGCCGACTTCATCAGTCGGGTGCGCAAGGCCTCACCCGGCACGATCATCCTGGTGGACGAGGCGTACCACGAGTACGTCGATGCCCCGGGTTATGCGTCGGCGATTCCGCTCGCGCTCGAGTATCCCGAGGTGATCGTCAGCCGCACGTTCTCGAAGGTCTACGGCCTGGCCGGCCTGCGCATCGGCTACGCCGTGGGACGGCAGGAGACACTGCAGAAGATGGCCGGGTGGCGACTCGGCAACGGGATCAACATGCTGGGGATCCGGGCGGCCATCGCGGCGCTCGACGACCAGTCGTGGGTCACGAAAGGTCGGGCGGCCAACCGCGCCGGGCGCGACTACCTCCGCCGCACGTTCGAGGGGTGGGGATTCAAGGTCGCCGAGTCGCACGGCAACTTCGTGTTCGCCGACATCCGCCGCAGCGCCGAGGACTTCGCGAAGCAGTGCCGCGCGCTGGGCGTGTCGGTCGGGCGCCCCTTCCCGCCGCTCACCACCTGGACGCGCGTGTCGATGGGCACCGAGGACGAACTTCGGCAGGCGACCGACGTGTTCCGCAAGGTGCTCGGCGTCGGCACGACGGTCGCATTTTGAATGAGAGGCCGCGATTCAGAGTCTCGCCGAACCGCGGGCGCCTCGGCCTCGCGAGCCGGCTCCGCAGGCCGGGAAGACTCCTCGCGGTGCGCCGGTTTCCGGCATTGTGAGTCCGGCTCGCGCTATTCGCGCTGGATCGACCGCACGCGCTTCGCCGGGGAAACCGACGCAGCCGCTCGTCGCCTTCCGGTTCGGGACGCGGCCTGCTCCGAACGGCTCGGTCGGCGAGGCATCCCACGGTCCGGCTCCAAATCCCGAATCGCGGCCTCCTACTCACACAGGAGGCGCCAACCATGCCGGCTTGTCGCCTCGCGCACGCAACGCATTGCGGTCCCAGCTGGCGTGATGCCGGATTGCGCGCCTCGCGCGGCTCGGGTTGGCGACCAGATGTTGGCCAGTTGGCGATATCCCGACGGGCGGGTGGCGCCGGGCGTTCTCCGCGACCGACGCCACGCGTGGCGTCGGTGTCCGACTTGGCCGTCGCTCGTCGCTCGGCCAAGCCGGGCGCGGAGCCTCCCCCCAGCGGGCCGAGCGCGACGCCCGTGACAAGCGCTTTGCGCGCGAGGACGCTGGGGATCCCGGCGACAGGACCTGCCAGGCGTCAACCCGAGCCGGTCTACTCCTCCAGCCGCCAGACCGACGTGTCGCAGCCGTTCAACATCAATTGACGGGCAGGAGTTATGATTATGCTCGCGGACTGTTTAGCTGCAAAGTCGGACGGGAAGGCTTCGCTCCAGGCAGGATCGCCAGCGAAATATTTACTCGTTTCACGGGCGGGCGCGCCCGCCGGCAGCGGGCGCGTTCACGGTATCTGACAGATGTTGAATGGGTTGTCGCGCCAGCTCTGCCTGGCGCGCAGGTTGCACCGGAGGCTCGCATGACCAAGCATCAGAAGACTCGACGTGTGTCTATCACCCTGGCAGTGGCGGTTGTGGTCGCCTGCCTGTTCCTCCCTCGAGGGGCATCTGCCCAGGAGGGGACCGCGGTAGGCGCCCAGATCGGCGTGAGCGCCTCACCCGACCAGTTCTACCTCGGCGCTCACTACGACACGGGCTTCCTCGTGGATCGCCTCAGCTTCCGGCCGAATCTGAATTTGGGATTCGGCGACAACCAGACGCTGGTCGCCGCCAATTTCGAGTTCGCTTACTGGTTTCCGAACCGCAATCAGCCCTACACGCTCTACGTCGGGGGCGGTCCGGCGTTGAACGTTTTCCGCTACGACGTTCTGGGCGGCACGACCACCAGCGCCAAGCCTGGGTTCAACCTCATGGTCGGCGCAGAGCACAGGAGCGGCCTCTTCGCCGAGTTGAAACTGGGGCTCATCGACAGTCCCACGGTCAGGTTCGGCGTCGGCTACGCCTGGCGCCGCTAGCCTGCGACGCGCCCGCCACGGGCACAAAAAGCGGGCCGGCGGGTTGCCCCGCCGGCCCGATGTCTATACGAAGAGCACGACGTGCACTGACCCTCAGTCTCGCGAGGACGGCCTCGTGTAACTCGTCGTCACCGACTGGCCGTCCGGATTGACGATCCGGATGCGGACGGTCGTCCCCCTCGGGAACTGTCTCGACAATCGCTCGCCGCCCAGGATGAGCCGTGAGGCGCTCACAAGCTGCACGCTCGACCACGCGGTCGCGCTGCCGCCGATGTACACCCGCACGCCCTGCCGGAAGCCGGCGCCGTCGATCTGAATCCCGAATGGATCCGACAGCGCCGAGACGCGCGACACGCTCAGCGTCTGGTGCGCCGCAATCGCGATCGAGCCGGTCTTCGAGCTGACGACGCCTGCAATCGTCGCGGTCATCGTCCACTGGAAGGTGCCGGCCGCCGAGTAGGTGTGGCTCGGCGACTGCGACGACGACAGGGAGGAGCCGTCACCGAAGTTCCAGCTGTAGGCCACCGACCCGGTGCAGTTGCTCGGCGTGGCCGAGCCCGTGAACGCCACCGCCGTGCCGACCGTCCCGGTGGACGGCGCGGACGCGCTCGTGGAGAGCGAACACGTCGACGTGCTCGTGCTCACGACGATGGAGCCCGTCTTCGTGCTCACGACGCCGGCGATCGACGCCGTCATCGTCCACTGGAACGTGCCGGCCGCCGAGTAAGCGTGGCTCGGCGACTGCGACGACGACAGGGAGGAGCCGTCGCCGAAGTTCCAGCTGTAGGCCACCGACCCGGTGCAGTTGCTCGGCGTGGCCGAGCCCGTGAACGCCACCGCGGCGCCGACCGTCGCGGTGGACGGCGCGGACGCGCTCGACGTCACCGTGCACACCGTGCCGCCGCCGCCTCCGCCGACGGTGACCGTCACCGTGGCGAGGTTCGACTCGGTGGACCCGTTCGAGGCCGCGTAGGTGAACGTATCGGCGCCGCCGAAGCCCGCCGACGGGAAGTAGGTCGCCACCGCGCCGACAAGACCCACGGTCCCGTTCACCGCCTGCGAGACGATGCGGTAGGTGAGCGCAAGACCTGCGGGGTCGGTCGCGGTGAGAGTGAGGCTCTTCGCCGTTCCCGCGCTCGTCGAGGCCGACAGGTTGCTCGCCACCGGTGACGCGGGAGCGGTTCCGCTGCCGCCCGGCCCGTTGTGGCACGAGTAGCATCCGATTTGCTGTCCCTGGAACCAGTTCTTGGTGCCGAACGCCGACAGCGACCGGGCGCCGAACGTGCGCGAGAGCACCGTGCCGCGGTAGTCGGTGCCGTGGCACGCCTGGCAGGCCGCCCGGTTGGACGCCGCGTTGTTGTGCACCGAGATCCAGGCCTGGCCCACCGGGTGCATCCCGTGCGGACCGCCGTTTGTCGTGCCGGGCACCGTCGTGTGGCACGCGCCGCACTCGGCGATCTTCCCGACGTGTCCCTGCAGCGCGATGCTCTGGATGTTGTCGTTCTGTTCCGACGTCGGGTAGATGGCGTGCGTCGATCCGTGGCACGCCGAGCACTGCAGCCCGCCGTGGCCCGACGAGAAGCGGTAGAGATCGTACCCGGCCGCGGGCGTGTTGGCGCTGGTGGCGAACGTCAGGTCGGCCGCCGCGCGCGGCAGACCGTTGGTGTCGATCGCCGAGGTGTACCGGATCTGTCCGCTGTTGGTGGTGGCCGTGCCCGTGTGGCAGCTCTGGCAGGTCGGCTCCTGGAACCAGCCCGTGCGCGTCGCACTGCCCACCGCGCTCAGCGGCCCGTGGCAGTTCTGGCACTGGATGGCGAGCGTGCCGTCGGCCGCCACCGAGTTGCCCATCACGCCGCGCAGGCAGCGCGTCTCGGACCCCGGGTGACAGCGGTAGCACGCCGACCGGTTGCTGCTCGAGTCCATCGTGAGGCCGTTCACCGGGTCGATGACCGACGCGTGCAGCGAGTGTATCGACGTCGTCAGCTGCGGGATCCCCGTGAAGCCGCTCCCGGCCAGCGCCTCGGACGCGTGGCAGCTGGCGCAGAGAATCGGCTTGCCGCCGAGCGCGGTGGCCTCGAGGCCCGAGGCGCTGTAGCCCTTGGCCGCGAGCGCGCTCGTGTAAGTCCCATTGCCAAGTTGCCTGTCGTCGTGCAGCCGGAGGATGTTGTAGCGGTAGTCCTTCTGCGCGTCGGTCAGGTTCACCCACCCGGCCCTCGGCTGCGCCGCGGCTCCCGAGCCGGACGCGTGGCAGGCCGTGCAGGTCATCTCGTCCGACACCGGCAGGACGATGCTGGTCGAAGCCAGCGCGGCGCCCGACGCGTCGCGGGCCGTGACCTTCATCATCGGGTAGTACTGCTTGGCCCCCGCGTTGTCGTAGGGCGTGATCGGAATGCCCTCGGCGATGAACCAGTTGTAGGTCGAGTCGAAGATCATCGCCTGCGGCGTGTTGGCGGAGCCGGGCATGTTGTGGTTCAACAGGCCCGTGTCCACCGGCAGCGACACGCCGAACAGCGGGAGCACCGCCGACCAGAAGTTGGTCTTGCCCGCCGACGTGGTGTTGATCGATCCGGACGGATCGGCCACCCCCTCGTAGGTGAGCTGGACGCCGCTCGGGCTCGAGAGCAGCAGGCCGGTGTTGTCGATCACCTGCGCCTGGATCGTGTTGTACGGCGGGAGAATCGCGAAGACGCTGAAGTCGGCGTCCATGCAGTGCATGCCCAGGTTGTTCCAGGCAACGACCTTCCAGCCGGTCGAGCTGGCCTGACCGGCCAGGTGCGGCGCGCCGGCCACGAGCAGGCCAGCGAGGATCGCGAGCGCCACCAGGGCGGTCCGCGGCCGCGACGATAGACGGGATCCTCGATTCATGTGCTGTCCCTTCTTCGACGACGGTTGAGGTGGAAATAGCGCGCCGCCACGATGGCCCGTAGAGGTGGGGGAGCCCCTGGACCGATTCGTGGCAGCAGGATGTTTCGAAGCCAGTCAGGGCTGCAAAATGACGGCCGCTACGCCTGGGATGGCGGACCGGAATGGTCCGCGGACAAACTGGCGGGATTCGAGATCAGGCGGGCGCCGCGCCCCAAGGATGAGGCCTGAACGGAGTAAGAGTTGCGCGGCTCAAGCGCGGGCGAGCGAAAGCACGAGGCAGCAGCCGCCGTGGTCCGCGCCGCCCATCGTGAGCGCGCCGCGGTGGAGCTCGGCGATGCGCCGCGCCGCCGAGAGGAGGATGGTGACGCGCCGGCCGCCCGGCCGTTCGGCCCACTCCGCGTCCAGGAAGCGGGCCCGCCACGACGCGGGTATCCGCACCGCGTCCTGCACGGCCTCGACCCGCACGCGTCCCGGCGTGTCGTCGGCGATCCCGATGCGCACCACCGCGCCGTCCGCGCGATCGGAGGCGGACTCGACTGCCGCGGCGATCGCGGCCACCGCGAGCGTCACGAGCGACGTGTCGCCCCGCGCCCGAAGGCCGGGCTGGCCCTCCTGGATCTCCACCGAGACGCCCTGGCGGGGACGCGCGACGGCCATGACGCGCGCGACGTGACGGAGCACCGCGTCGAGATCGACCGGGACGATGGCCACCGGCGGTTCGTCATCGAGGATCGAGAGCGCCTGCACGAGCCAGGCGGCGCGCGCCGTTTCCGCCTCGATGAGATCGAGCGCCAGCCGCTCGGCCGGCGGCCTTGCCGTCCTTCCGAACAACTGCAGGCAGGTGCCGATGGCGTCGAGGCTCTCGCCGACCTCGGCGTAGGCCTTCGGCGCAGGGGCCGCGGCGGCGCGGCCCTGGACCGCGCCCGGCCGCGCGCTCTCCGCCTCGCCGGTCGCGATGCCGACGACGTGGCGCGGGCGTGCGCCCGACATCAGTTCCTCGACGTAGTGCGCGTCGTGCCGCATCCGGAATCCGGGCGGCAGCCCTTCGCGCTGCGGCGGGCGATCTTCCGGGTCGGGGACGGCGTCCTGGTTCGGCGGGGTCTCCTCACCGGAGCGGGCGACTTGTTCGAAGATGCTGTCGTCGAATCGTTCGGGCTCGGGCCGATGGACCGACGGCTGACCGGTCGGGAATGAGGGACGAGGGTTGGACACGAGTCACCTGCGGGACGTGGGTTCGATCGACGCGCCAGACATTCCGGCATTGTCTCACGAACCGAACCGGCTTGCGGCAGCGAACATCGCTGCCCGCCGCCGCAAGCCGGTCCCCCCGCTACTGGATGTCGCTGACGCGGCCGTTCATGAACGTGATCTTCACGTTGTTGTAAATGTAGATCTGCTTCGGCCCCGCATCCATGATCTGCTGAGGCGGCCCGAGCGTCGCCCGCACCTGGTCGATGGTCTGCCCGATCGACACGGTCGGCGTGTCGTTGCCCGCCTGCGCGAGCGCGGCCTGCTCGGACTGGTCCGTGTCGTGATACGCCTGGTTGAGCTCGGCATCGGCGTTCGGATCCGGCACGGCCTCCGCCGCGAGCGGCGTGTCGATGGTGCCGATGGCCGAGGGAGGCAGCTGCGGGATGCCGTTCTGCCCCTGGCGCGCCTGCAGATCGCTCATGCCGGCTTCGACCGTTTCGCGCATGCGGTTGCTCATGTCCTGCAGGTCCTGCAGCTGCACCGACACCATGCTGCCCCTGCGGCAGTCGCGCCGGCGGGCGGCGAGAACCACGAGATCCGCCGTGGAGGAGTATGCAGGCGGCAGGCTGTTCAACTGGAGGACATCGCCCTCGCCAATCGTGCAGTAGCCGCTGCTCGAGTTCACGCCGAGCGCCCGGTAGGCCACGAAGACGTGCGACGTGTTGTCGGCCCAATAGGGCGCGTCGTCGGACGGATAGCCCGCGCCGATCGCCTGGCTCTCGGCCCGCTCGTGCTCGATCTGCCGCCGCACCTCATCCGCGACGAGATCTTTGACTTCGGGCGACAGGACGACCTCGCCGTCGGCCACCGGCACCGGTGCCATGCCGGCGTCGATGCGCTCCTGGTAGGCCGCCTGCAGCGTGGCCGCGATGAAGAAGTCGGTCAGCCAGAACGCCGGGCTGCGGTAGTAGGTGTACGGGACGAAGTAGCCGCCGTAGTAGCCATACCACGGGCTGGCTCCCCAGCCCCACGACCAGGCGACAGGCCTCGCCCACGGATTGAACACGTAGGCGTAGAACGCCGGGCGGTAGTACCGGACGGGCGTGTAGTACTCGAACATCATCCCGTGGTATCTCACCGGGCGGTAGACCCGCGCGTACGACCGGCCGCCGTAATAGTACGTTCGCTTGACGAACTGGTGGTCTTGATAGACGAGCGGGCGCTGCACGTAGCCGTGCCGGGGAGACTCGGCCACGATGATCCGGTTGCCCGGACGCGCGACCTCGATGCGGCGCACGCCGTTCGGCGCGTGGTAGACGACGGCCCCGTTGTTCACGCGCACCTCGGTCACACGGCCCTGTTGATCGCGGTGGACCGCGTCGCCGCCGCGCGTGATGGTGACCCGTCCGGGCGGGACGGCCCTCGCCGGCCCGATGGTGCTGGCGCCGCGACGGTCACCGCGCTGCGCGTTCTCGCGCTGCTGCCCTTGCGGCTCGTTCTCGTTGGCCGCGGGCCGGCCTCCCTGCGGAAGCCGCTGTGGCTGCGTGCGCGGAATCGCGGTCGGCGGCGGCGTCTGCCGCTGCGGCTGCTGGACGGGCCTGCCAACCTGGGGTTGCGTCGGCTGCGGCGGCTGCTGGACGGGCCTGCCAACCTGCGGCTGAGTGACGCGCTGTCCGGCTTCCGGAGGTCTCTGCGCCGGCTGCTGTCCTCGCGGGGTGACGGCCGGCGGCGTCTGCTGCGTGGGACGATTGGCGGTTGGCGGAGCGGTCTCCGGCCTCGGCCGATTCGGCTGCTGCGCCGGTGCCTGCGGCCTGGGCTTGTTGGCCTGCTGCGGCGGGGGCTGTTTCTCCTGCCCCTTGGCCGGCTTGGCTTCGCCCCTCTTTCCGCCGCGCTCCTCGGCCTTCTTCTCCACCTTCTTGGGAGGCTCTTTCTGCTGTTCCTGCGCCCAAACCGTGACGCCTCCAACCAGCAGCACCAGGACGAGGACCATGAGCCTGGCGAACGCCATACGACACTTCTTGACAGTCATGACAACAATCCTCCGTCCGGGGGGTTCGATAAAATCTTACTCCTGCCGCCGTCCGGTCGGGCTGTCGGCCGGTTTCTGGTAACATCCTCTCTCTATTCACGAATCGCGCCAGGCCAGGCGGCGGGCCCCTCGGAAGCCGTCGGCCGGCCCGGAGTTGTCGGCGTGCAGCGGAAAGGCAGGCAGGCACGATGGCCGCAATCGCGAGATACGGCATGCGGATGGTCCCGGACTCGGCGCAGATCATCCGCCGGTGCCGGGAGCAGGGACAGCTCGTCCAGGGGCCGCACATCGCGGAGTTCGAGGAGGCGTTCGCCCGCGTGCTCGGCGAGGGGCACGTGCGCGTCGTGTCGCTCGAGTACGGGCGCATGGCGCTGCTCGACATCCTCAAGGCGATGCAGTTTCCGCCGGGCTCCGAGATCATCGTGCCGGCGCTTACCTTCTGGGTGGTCCCGGAGATCACGAGGGTGGCCGGCCTGAAGCCGGTGTTCGCCGACATCGACCCGGCGACGTTCACGCTGAGCCCCGCGGCCATGGAGCGCGCCATCACGCCGAACACGCGCGCGGTCTTGCCCACGCATCTCTACGGGCTCTCGTGCGACATGGATCCGATCCTGGCGCTCGCGCGCCGGCACGGCCTGAAGGTGATCGAGGACTGCGCGCACGCGCTCGGCGCCACCTACAAGGGGCGGATGGTCGGCACGCTCGGCGACGCCAGCTTCTTCAGCTTCCAGGCGTTCAAGCCGCTCAACACGTTCGGCGGCGGCCTGGCCTGGACGGCCGACGCCGGCCTGGCGCGGCGGGTGGGGGAGTATGCGGACGCCGAGCCCTGGCCCACCGCGAAGCGCGTCGAGAAGGTGCTGAGCGTCGGCTGGTGGCAGCGGACCTTCATCCGCCCGACCGTGTTCACCTTCTCCGGGTTCCCGATCTGGTGGGCGGCGTCGTTCACCGACAAGAAGCCGGACCGCTTCCTCTGGGAGAAGGTCGAGCGCCTCGACCCGCTGCCGCCGCACTACGGCGGGAAGTTCTCGAACGTGCAGGCGGCGCTGGGGCTCGCCGGCCTCGCGCGGCTTCCGGAGTTCATCGAGCGGACCAGGCGGCACGCGCGGAGGCTCGACGAAATGCTCGGGGACATTCCCGGCGTGACCATCCCTCGCACGCCGGAAGGGCAGACGCACGTCTACTACCAGTACTGCCCGTATGTTCCGGACTACCAGTCGCTCGTGCGCCGCTGCATCCGGCGCGGCATCGACGTGGCGCCGATGCACGTGGACGCGTGCGCCCGCATGGAGCTGTTCGACTGGAAGGGCCCGGAGGCTCCGGGCGCCGACAAGGCCGGGACGTCCGTCCAGGTGCCCGTCTACGAGTCGCTCGCGGACCACGAGATCGAGCGGATCGGCCGGACCGTGCGCGAAGAGGTGCTGAAGCAGAGCCGCTGATCGACAGACCCACCGACATGAGATGTTCCGCCGCCGCCGGTTTGTGGTAGAGTTTCGTCGCCCCAGACAGCGACTAAGTGGTTTTGCGGCGCGGAATCGTGTCTGGCTCCATTCCTGTAACCTTCTGCGAAATAGGCGTTTGAATAGCATTCTGGCGGTGGCGTAGGTCGGTGGCAGGGTGGCGTTGCCCTTGCATCGTTGAGCTCAGAAGCGGACTCGTCTGTCTGCTGCCGGATGGGCGCGATACGGAATTTCCATCCGGGCTGGTCGTCGGGGGCCGACAACACCCCATCTCGTCGTAGCGGTTCGGCTTTGGATGGCCAGCCCTTGTATATGGGACTGACGGGGCGAAGCTATCTCAGGGTGACTGCGGAATGTATGAAGCGTTCTTCGGGTTCAGGGAACGACCGTTCCAGCTCACGCCGAACCCGCGTTTCCTCTTCCTGAACTCGGCTCACCGCGAGGCGCTGGCCACCCTCCGCTACGGCCTCACGCCGTCGCTCGGGATCACCGTGCTCGTCGGCGGGGCGGGGACCGGCAAGACCACGCTGCTTCGCGCGGCGCTGCAGGCCGAGCAGGGCCCGGAGCGCCGGCACGTGGTGCTGAGCAACCCGATGCTGTCGCCCGCGGACTTCTTCGAGATCCTCGCGGAGAAGTTCGATCTCCCTCACACCTCGGGATCGAAGGGGCGGTTCCTCCTGGCCTTCGAGCGCGACCTTCTCGAGCGGCACAAGACGGGCGGCCAGACCGCCCTCGTGATCGACGAGGCCCAGTGCCTCTCGCGCGAGATGTTCGAGGAGGTCCGCCTGCTCGCGAACCTCGAGACGGAGACCGCGAAACTCATGAACGTCGTCCTGGTCGGCCAGCCCGAGCTGTCGGACCGCCTGAACGACGTGTCGCTCCGCCAGTTCAAGCAGCGGGTCGTCCTGCGCTGCACGCTGCCTCCGCTCGACCTCGAGTCAACGGCATCCTACATCGCCTCGCGCCTGCGGGTGGTCGGAGCCGCGGCCGACCAGGTGTTCACCAGGGAGGCCGTGCGCGCGATCTACGAAGCGTCACACGGCATCCCCAGGACCATCGGCGTCGTCTGCGAGAACGCGCTGCTCGCGGGATACTCGGCGCAGCGAAAGCCGGTCGACCGGTCCATCGTGATCGAGGTGTGCGGGGGCCTCGACGTCCCCCTCAACGGCCGGCCCGCTCATGAAGAGGGTGCCGTGGCGGATCGGGATGCCATCGCGCCGGGCCGGGACGCGACCGCGCCGGACCGCGAGGCCGCCGAGCCGGCGCGCCCGGTCCCTCCCGAGCGCCGGGCGAGGGCGCACTTCTGGTCCTCCTCGCGGCCCGCGGAGAGACGGCCCGAACCGGCCAGGGCCGCCGATGCGGAGACCGCCGAGACGCCAGGCCGTAAGCGGATGTTCGATTTCTTCTAAGCCCTGAGCTCAAGGCACTACTGAGTCGAAGGGGAGGGGTTCACCCATGCGTACCCTTGTGGTCACCGTCCTCGCGCTCACGCTTCTCGGTCCGGGCGCGTCACTCGCCCAGACTGCTGCCTCGCAGGCGCAGCCTCCGAAGCAGGCCCCGCCGGCGACCAAGCCGGCTGCGCCCCGGGCGACGGTGACGGCTATGGCCGTCCCCGGCGTGCCCACCGAGCCCGGGTTCACCATCGGGCCCGAAGACGTGCTCGGCGTGCTGTTCTGGCGAGACACGGACATGTCCGGCGACGTCACGGTCCGGCCCGACGGGATGATCACCCTGCCGCTCATTCGCGACGTCAAGGCCGCGGGGCTGACGCCCACCGAGCTGGCGGACCGCATCCAGACGGCCGTGCGCGAGTACGTCACCGATGCCTCGGTCACCGTCGTCGTGCGGCAGATGAACAGCCGCAAGGCGTTCATCACCGGCGAGGTGGCGCGCCCCGGCGCCTATCCCCTCGGCTCGTCGTCGATGACCGTGATGCAGCTCATTGCCGTCGCCGGGGGGCTCACCGAGTTCGCCCAGCCCAAGAAGATCTCGGTCATGCGGATCGAGGAGGGCAAGACGACGACCTTCGCGTTCGATTACAAGAGCGTCGCCAGCGGCAAGACGCCCGGGCAGAACCTGGTGCTCAAGCCCGGCGACACGGTGGTGGTGCCTGAGCGGTAGCGGCCCGATGGTCCTGTCCAAGTCGTGCGCGTGCCTGGCCGTGGCGCTGATCCTCGCGCCCGCGGGCGGTGTGTGCGCGCAGTCCACGACGCAGCCGCCTCCAGCGCAGACGCAGGCGCCGCCCGTGGTCCAGCCGCAGACGGCGGCACAGCCCGCCCCGCCGCAGACCCAGCGTCAGAGTCGAAGGAAGAAGAGAACGCCACGGACATCCACGCGCCAGCCGTCCGCCCCCACCCCGGGGTCGTTCGACGAGAATCGCGCGCCGCGGGTGGCGGGGCCGACGCGCCAGGAGTTGACGCTCACGACCAACGTGCTCGGCGGCTACGACGACAACCTGACCGGCGGGTCGGGAACCGGTTCGGGTGTCGTGCCGACGGCGATGGCCAGCGGGTACACCGCGTCCCTGGACACGACGCTCGGCTACTTTCGCGGGAACGCGCGTCGGTCGTTCCGGGTGGATTCGACGGGCGACTTTCTCGCGTACCCGGGTTACCTGTCGGGTGTTGCCGCGGGAGGCGCCGCCACCGTGGGGGTCAGCACCGCGGTGGGACGGGACCAGACGGTCAGGCTGTCGGAACGGATCGGTTACGAGCCGCTGTTCAACGTCTACTCACCGGGCGCCAGCAGCACGCCGTTGCCCCCGGGGATCGGCGATGCCGTTCCCGCGACGGGACTGTTCGAGCGCCGCTCGCTGAGTTCCAACAGTTCAGTGGCCATCGATTCCCGCTGGAGCCTGCGGAACTGGACGACGCTCTCCGCCTCCTACGGAGTGCAGCGGTTCAGGGACGATCAGTACGGAGACAGCACGACGTACTCGCTGCAGGCGGAGTACCGGAGGGGACTGGCGCGCGGCGTCAGGGCGCGCGCGGGCTACCAATACCTCAACACCGATTACACCGCCTTCGACGGCGCTGCGCAGCCGATCCGCCAGCACAGGATCGAGGCCGGCCCGGAAGTCGAGAAGGCGCTGTCCCGCCGGCGCCATCTCACGTTGTCGCTCGGCGCGGGCGCCACCCGCCTCGAGTCGATCGACTCGACGAGCCGCGTGGCCTATCACGCCTGGGTGCCGGTCGGAAGCGCGCGAGCCACGCTCGGTCTCACTTCGCTCTGGTCCCTGGACGCCGAATACCGGCGCGACTTCTCGCTGCTCCGCGGCCTCACGGACAACGTCTACACGACCGACACCGCGTCACTCTCGGCCGGCGGGCGCGTAGCCCCCCGGACCAACCTGCGGGTGGGCGCGAACTACGGCACATGGAATACGCCGCTGGCCTCGGGCGTGAACGAGAAGATGAACGTCTACGGGGCGTCAGTGCAGGTTCGCGTCACGCTCACGGCGAAGGTGGCGGCCACCGCGGACTACATCTACTACCATCACCTCTACTCGAACCCGGGCGACCTCCCGGCGGGCTTCCCCGCGAAGTACAACCGCCAGTCCGTCCGGGTCGGGTTGACACTCTGGCTCCCGCTGGCGGGCACTCCGTCCTCACCGCTGGCCCCGAGGTAATTCGCGCGAGGCGACGCCCATGGTACCTGGCCGGGAACTCACGATCGATTCGGTGCTCAAGGCGCTCCTGAGGCGGCGATGGCTCCTCGTCGGGCCGTTGTTCCTCGGCGTCATGGGAGGGCTCCTGTACTCCTGGTGGCAGCCGAGCCTGTACCGCTCGGACGCGGTGATCCAGGTGGTGCCCCAGCGCGTGCCGGAGAGCTACGTCAGCTCGACCGTCACCGAGCGCGTGGAGGACCGGCTGCGGGCGCTCGCCCAGCAGGTGCTCAGCCGGACGCAGATGGAGAAGCTCGTCGCCGAGTTCAACCTGTTCCCGGACGAGCGCCGCAAGTACCCGCTGGAGGACGTCATCCAGCGCATGACCGAGCGCGTCCTCATCGAGCCGTTCGCCGCGACGCAAACGCCGCGGTCGCAATCCCCATCCGAAGCGTTCCGCGTGTCGTTCGACTACCAGGACCCGGTCATCGCGCAGAAAGTGGTGGAGCGGCTGGCGAGCTTCTTCATCGACACCAACGCGCGGGATCGCGGCACGCAGGCCGACCAGACCAGCTCGTTCCTCGAGGCGCAGATGGCCGACGCCCGCTCGCGCCTGGAGGCGCAGGAAGCCAAGCTCAGGACCTTCCGCGAGCGCAACTCGGGGCGCCTGCCCACGCAGACGCAGACCAACATGCAGGGGATCCAGAACACCCAGCTCGCCCTGCAGGCCATGGTGGAGTCGGCGGCGCGGGACCGGGACCGCAAGCTGATGCTCGAGCGCCTCTACACCGACGCCGCCGCGGATCGTCGTCGCCGGCCGCGGCGCCGGCCCCGTCCTCGGCCGCCGCGCCTCCCGCGGGCGACTTCGGGTTGAAGCTGCCGGCCAACGCGGCGCCGCGGCAGCGGCTCGAGGCGGCGCGAACCCTCCTGTCGCAGATGGAGCTGCGCCTGAGCCCGAAGCACCCGGACGTGATTCGCGCCAGGCGCTTCATCGCGGATCTCGAGAAGCAGGTGGCCGCCGAGGAGCTCCAGCGCCCGGTGTCTGCGGATGCGGCCTCGGACCATCCGGCCAGCCCGGAGGAGATCCGCCGCCGGGACAGGCTCCGGGAGATGCGGGCCGAGATCGAGAGCCTCGACCGGCAGATCGCCTTCAAGGACGGCGAGGAGAAGCGGCTTCGCGCGGAGATCGGCACCTACCAGGCGCGTCTCGAGGCGGTGCCCGGGATCGAGTCGGAGTGGGTGGCGCTCACGCGCGACTACGACACCCTGCAGGCGACCTACCGCGAGCTGCTCTCGAAGAGCGAGAACTCGAAGATGGCGGCGAGCCTCGAGCAGCGCCAGATCGGCGAGCAGTTCCGCATCCTCGATCCTCCGCGCGTGCCGCGGAAGCCCGCCAGCCCGAACCGGGCCAAGATCAACCTGGTGGGCACGCTCGCCGGTCTCGGCCTGGGGCTGCTGCTGGTGGGATTCGCCGAGCGCCGCGATTCGACGATGCGGTCGGAGGCCGAGCTGCTGGGCGCGATCGACCTGCCCGTGCTGGCCGTCACGCCGTTTGTGACGACGGAGGCGGACCTTCGGCGGGAGCGGCTGCGAGCCCGGATGGTCTCGGCCGCCGTCGTCGTCGTCCTCGCGGGCACCGGCGCCCTGTTCTGGTTCCTGCAGTTGTGGAAGTACGTAGTGTGACAGCCGTACGACGGAAGCCGGCTGGTGAGGCGCCAGTCGTGAGGCGTATCGAGAACGTCAGATAGCGCAGGGCTTCAGCCCTGCGCCGCGGCGTAAGCCGCAAGCCGTAACGGAGTTTTCTGATGGGTCGTATCGACGAAGCGCTGCGCCGCTCGAACGTAGACGTGGTTCGAGGCACGGGCGCCCCGGCGCCTGCGCCAGAACCCGCGCCCTGGCGGTTCGAGCCGCAGGATGGCCGTGAGGCCCCCGCGTCTTCGACGTCCCCTGCGGGCGAGGCCGCGACCGAAGCACCGGCCCGCCGCGTGCCGCGGGAGGACGCGAAGCCGGCGCCGTGGGGCGGGTTCGACAGGCAGGCGATCGAACGGCTCGTCGTGTCGAAGACCGCCTCGCCGCTGCTCGTCGAGCAGTTCAGGAGCCTCGCGGCGACCCTGCACGGGGCCCAGCTCGGACAGACCCTCAAGAGCGTCATCGTGACGTCGGCCTCGCCCGGCGACGGCAAGAGCCACGTGGCCGTCAACCTGGCCCTGACGCTGAGCAACTCGTATCGACGGCGCGTCCTGCTGATCGACGCCGACCTGCGCCGCCCGTCGCTGCACACGGTGTTCCGAGTTCCCAACACCCGCGGCCTGGCAGACGCGCTGACGGCGAAGACGGACGAGAAGGTGGCGGCGGTCACAGATCAGCGAGACGCTGACGTTCCTTCCCGCGGGCCGGCCGGATTCGGACCCGCTCGGCGGCCTCTCGTCGGACCGCATGAAGCGCATCGTCGCCGACGCCGCCGCCCGGTTCGACTGGGTGATTGTCGATTCCCCGCCGGTCGGGATGCTGGCCGACGCGCGTCTCGTCCTGGAGACCGTTGACGCCGCGCTCCTCGTCGTCAGGGCCGGCGTGACGCGGTTTCAGGACCTCCAGGCTGCCGCCGACAGGCTAGGCCACGAGCGCATTCTCGGCCTCGTCCTCAATGCCGTCGCTCCGGTCGAAATCCGGGGCCAGGGTTACTACCAGGATTATTACCACCACCAGCAGGACATTGGTTGACTTTGGTCCCACTTCAGTCAGACATCCGGCTGGCGGCTCGCGAGGCGCGCCGGTGAGTGCCGTTCCTATCCAATTGACACCGTGGCATTTGAAGAGGTCGCTCCTGCCAGATACGCGATCGGACCAGCTTGGCGTGCGTCTTGCTCCTGCATCGGATCCGAATGCCGAACCCGATCCGCGGTGGCTCGAACCGGATGCTGGATTGCGCGCCGGGTATGGAATACGGCGAAGACGCATTTCTGTACTTCCTGGACATCGAGCGGGCGCGCGCCGGGCTTTCGAACCACCCCATTCGACTGCTGTTCGCGACACTCGAGCCCACCCCCGGAAAGCCGACCCCAATTCCCTCGGCGAGCGCCAGGCGGCTGTTCGAGTGCATGAGGCAGTCGTTGCGCGAAACCGACGTCATGGGCTGGTACCGCCAGGACCGTGTGGCGGGCGCCGTCCTGACCGCGCGCGCCGACGCGCAAGGCCCCGGGATGTCGGGACTCATCGAGCGACGGGTCGGGGATGGGATCCGGCAGCGTCTGCCCGCGAAGATCGCCAGCGGGCTGCGCGTGCGCGTCGTTCAGCTCGGGACCGCAGCGATCCCGGGTCGCATAGTCCTTCGACAGCCATGACTCTGTCCCTCGGGAAGCTCATCCCCAGCCTCCGAGGCCGCGATCGCCGGGCCGAGGAGCGCCCGGACGTCCGGGCGACGCGCCGGGAACGGGTCCGCGCGCGCGTGGGGAGCGAGCATCCTCGGCGAGGGGCTGTTCAGAGACGCCGTGGTCCGGGAGCGCAGGCGCGCCGACCGCTACGACGCGCCGTTTGCCGTGCTGCTGGTGGACCGGGGCAAGCTACTCCGGCGGAAGGGACCTCTGGAGCCCGATCCTGCGCGCGGTGGCGGCCGTGAAGCGCGACGTGGACGCGGTGGGGTGGTTCGAGCAGGGCGAGGTGCTGGGGCTGCTCCTGCCGGATGCCTCCGGAACGGGGGCGCTCAAGGTGACGCACCGCCTTCGGCGCGAGCTGGCCAGGCGGCTCGGCGATACGGCGCTGGCTGTCCTGTCCATCCGCCTTTACACCCACGGCGACCAATCGGACCTCGAGGGCGATCCTCTCCCGTCGGTGGACCTGCTGGTCGAGGCCTTCCTCCAACGGCGAAGCCAGCCATGGCGCGAAGCCGCCAAGCGCGGCATCGACATCCTCGGCAGCCTCGCGCTCCTGATCCTGTTCGCGCCGCTCGCGCTGGGCATCGCGCTGGCCGTGAAGTGGACGTCCCCGGGGCCCTTGCACTTCCGGCAGGTTCGCGTGGGGCGACGGGAAGAGCCGTTCACGATGCTCAAGTTCCGGACGATGTTCGTGAATGCCGGGCACGGGATCCACCAGGACTACGTCACCTGGTTCATCACGTCGAGCGGTCAGCAGCCCCGGACCGGCAACGAGGTGTTCAAGCTGACCAACGACCCGCGCATCACGCCCGTCGGGCGGTTCCTCCGAAAGACCAGCCTCGACGAGCTGCCGCAGTTCTGGAACGTGCTGCGGGGCGACATGTCGCTCGTGGGCCCGCGGCCGCCGCTGCCCTTCGAGGTCGAGAAGTACCAGCCCTGGCACCGCCGGCGCGTGCTCGAGGTGAAACCGGGCGTCACCGGGCTGTGGCAGGTCGAAGGCCGCAGCCGTACGACGTTCGACGAAATGGTGCGCCTGGACCTCAGGTACGCCAGGACGCGCACGTTGTGGGCCGACATCAAGATCCTGGCGGCGACGCCGCGGGCCATGGTCTCGGGCAAGGGCGCCTGCTGATGGACGACAAGTATCTGGCCATTGCCCCGGACGTGAAGCTGGGGAAAGACGTCAAGCTCGCGCGCTTCATCAACCTCTACGGCTGCGAGATCGGCGACGAGACGAAGATCGGCGCGTTCGTCGAGATCCAGAAGAACGCCGTCGTCGGCAAGCGCTGCAAGATCTCGAGCCACACGTTCATCTGCGAAGGCGTGACGATCGAGGACAACGTCTTCATCGGCCACGGCGTCACCTTCATCAACGACTCCTACCCGCGCGCGACGACGGCGGGCGGCGGCCTCCAGACCGAAGCCGACTGGAAGGTGGAGAAGACGCTCGTGCGCCAGGGCGCGTCGATCGGCTCGGGCGCGACCATCATGTGCCGGGTCACCATCGGCGAGCACGCCATCGTCGGGGCCGGCAGCGTCGTCACCCGGAACGTGCCGCCGCGCACGATCGTGTGGGGGAACCCGGCGAAGAAGCTGCGGCGGATCGCGGTGGACCCGGGAGGTGCCAAGTGAGCCAGATCCGCGTCGGCGTCATCGGCTACGGCTACTGGGGCCCCAACATCGTCCGCAACCTGTTATGCCCTCGACGCGTGCGCGGTGACCGCGCTGGCCGACCGGAACCCCGCGGCGCTCCAGAAGGCGCTCGCGCCTCTACCCGGGCCTGAAGACGACGACCGACGAGCGCGAGGTGCTCACCTCCCCCGACATCGACGCGGTGGCCATCGTCACGCCGGTGTGGACGCACTTCGAGCTGGCGAAGACGGCCCTCGAGAACGGCAAGCACGTGTTCGTCGAGAAGCCGTTCACGGCGACGGCGCAGCAGGCGGAGGAGCTCATCGAGCTGGCCGATCGGAAGAATCTGCGGATCATGGTGGACCACACGTTCCTCTTCACGGGGGCCGTGAAGAAGATCCGCGAGCTCATCGACAAGGGCGTCCTGGGGCCGCTCTACTACTTCGACTCGTCGCGCATCAACCTCGGCCTCTTCCAGCACGACGTGAGCGTGCTGTGGGATCTGGCGCCGCACGACCTGTCCATCATGGACTACGTCATCGGCGACAAGGCGGAGGCGGTGGTCGCGACGGGCGGGGGCCACGTGAACGGCCACGCCGACATGGCGTTCCTCACGGTCTATTTCCCGAACAACGTGCTGGCGCACATCAACGTCAACTGGCTCTCCCCGGTGAAGGTGCGGACGACGCTCATCGGCGCCCGCGACAAGATGCTGGTGTGGAACGACCTCGAGGCGGACGAGAAGATCAAGGTCTACGACAAGGGCGTCAACGTCTCCAACCGGGAGGGCGTCTACGACCTGCTGGTGAGCTATCGGTCGGGGGACGTGTGGGCGCCGAAGGTGGACCAGACCGAGGCGCTGAAGGCGGAGCTCGCGTACTTCCTCGACTGCATCGCGAGCGGCACGCACGCCGTTCAACGACGGGCAGGCGGGCCTGCGCGTGGTCAGGATCCTCGAGGCGGCCGACCGCTCGCTCGCCGCCCGCGGGACAGTCATCTCCTTGTAGGGCGCATCTGTAGGGCGGGCCTGTCTTTCATCTGATACAGCAGGGCTTCAGCCCTGCTCTTCACGTGACGTCAGATACAGCAGGGCTTCAGCCCTGCTCTTCACCCACATGCATCCCCTGGTCGACTACTTCCGCTGCCCCGAGCACTTCGCGACGCTCGGAACCGTGGATCCCCTGCCCGCGGACCCTGGCTACTTCAGGTTCGGGGACGCGATCTGCTACGGCCGCCAGGCGGTGGGGGAGCCGTCGCCGCGCCCGGACGGCAACCTCGTGGACGTCTCCCAGTCCATTTCATCTAGTCCTGGTGGCGCGAGCCTCCTGGCTCGCGATTCGGCACAGCTGCTCCTCCCGTTCGACCTCTCGGAGGTGCTCGACAACCTGCGGTACGAGCGCTACCCGGAGGCCCGCAGCGCGGTCGAGCGCATCACCACCTCCAGCGTCCCCCACGCCGTCTACTACTTCCTCCGGCCCGCCCTGCCCGTCGGCGTGAGGAAGCACCTCCAGCGAACTCAGCTGGACGGGGATGGAGGCACATCCCGTTTCCGCGCTGGCCCGTTGACGTCACGGTCGAGACGCTGATGAAGAAGGTGGTGGGTCTCGTGCTCGAGAGGGGCGGCATCCGCGAGTTTCCCTTCGTCTGGTTCTGGCCCGACGGGGCACCCGGCTGCGTCATGATGACGCACGACGTGGAAGGCGCGAGCGGCGCGGCGTTCTGCGGCGAGCTGATGGATCTCGACGAGAGCTTCGGCGTCAGGTCGGCGTTCCAGGTCGTGCCCGGACGCGCCGTGGTCGTCGAACGGCGACACGAGGCAGCTGGTCGGAGCTGGTCAAGCGTCGCGGCTTCGAGGTGAACGTCCACGACCTGAGCCACGACGGCCACCTGTTCCGCGACCGCGAGCGTGTTCCTGCGGCGCGCGGCCGAGATCAACGCGCGGGGCCGCGAGTTCGGCAGCCGCGGGTTCCGGTCGGGCGCCATGTACCGGCGGCAGGACTGGTTCCCGACCTCGATTTCTCGTAGACATGTCGGTTCCCAACGTCGCGCCGACATGTCGGTGCCGAACGTCGCGCATCGAGCCCGCGCGGCGGCTGCTGCACGGTGATGCCGCTTCTTCATGGGCCACGTGCTCGAACTGCCGCTGACGACGGCGCAGGACTACACGCTCTTCCACGTGCTGGGCGACTACTCGACGGGGCTGTGGCAGGAGCAGATCGACCGGATCCTGGACGGAGAACGGCCTCGTCAGCTTCATCGCGCACCCCGACTACCTGCGTCGAGCCGCGCGCGCGCGACGTGTACACGGACCTGCTGCGCCTCCTGGTCGCGGCTCCGCGCGGAGCGCGGCGTCTGGGTCGCGCTGCCTTCGGAGATCGACAGGTGGTGGCGGAACCGCCGCGAGATGAGGCTGGTGCCGGACGGCGAGTCGTGGCGGGTCGAGGGGCCCGGCAGCGAGCGAGCGCGCGTCGCCTACGCGCGGCTCGCGGACGGCGCGTCGTCTACGAAGTCAACGGCGTGCCGTGCGACTCCGGTAGGGCGAGGCTTCCGCCTCCGCCCGCACAGATTCCTGGCGGGCTACGGCGTGGCCTCGCCGAAGCGCCTGGCGCGAAGGCGGGTAGCCTTGCCAGAAGAGACCATCCGCGTCCTGGATCCCCTGACAGACTCGCGATGGGACGAGCTTCTCGACCGACACCCGCGCGCGTCGGTGTTCCACTCGCGGGGATGGCTCGAGGCGCTGAAGCGCACCTACGGGTACGAGCCGATCGTCCTGACGACGACGGGGGAGGGGCCGCTTCAGAACGGCCTGGCGCTGTGCCGCGTCAGGACGCTTCGTGTCGCGGCGGCTCGTGTCGCTGCCGTTCTCGGATCACTGCGATCCGCTCGTCGATCGGCCGGACGATCTGTCCGAGATGATCGAGTTTCTCCGGCGCGAGGTCGAAGAGCGACGCTATCGTTCCTTCGAACTGCGTCCGCGCCGTCCTCTTGTAGGGCGACCCATGGAATCGTGTGTAGGGCGACCCTCAGGACCGTGTGTAGGGCGACCCTTTAGGGTTGCCGAATCAGCGACCTATTGTCTCCACACTCTCGATCTCTCGCGCCCCGCGTCAGAGATCTTCAGCGGCTTCCACCACTCCAGCACCCAGCGGGCCATCCGGCGGGCCGAGCGCGAGGGACTGGTCTACGAGGCGGGGACATCCGAACGGCTGCTCTCGAGTTTCTACGGACTGCTGCGGCTGACGCGGCGCCGGCACGGGCTGCCGCCGCAGCCGCTCGCCTGGTTTCGGAACCTCGTTGATTGCATGCGTGACGCCCATTCGACTCGCTTCGCTCGCTCAGGGCAAGCGCTGGCGATCCACTTGGCGAGCAAGGACGGCCAGCCGATCGCGAGCATCCTGACGCTGTCGTTCAAGAAGACGATGGTCTACAAGTACGGCGGGTCGGACTGGCTTCGCACCACCGGCTGGGCGGCATGCCGTTTCTGTTCTGGCGCGCAATCCAGGAGGCGAAGGCGCAGGGGATCGAGGAACTGGACCTGGGCCGCTCGGACCTCGATCAGCCAGGGCTCCTCGCCTTCAAGGACCACCTCGGCGCGACGCGGTCCACGTTGACCTACTTACACGTGGCCGGAGAGACGCAGGCGGCACGGCGCAGGACGGCGGATCTCCCGCGCCGCCCGGCGAGTTGTCGCGCATCTGCCCGACGCGGCGCTCGACCTCACCGGCCGGCTGCTCTACAAGCATCTTGGCTGAGCACGCCGCTTCTGGCGCGTCGTCTGCTTTTGATCACGCTTCCCACGGTGTACCGATGATTGGCGTCGCAGTTAAGCCGACCGAACTAGAAACGGTCGAGGAGTTCTTCGAGTTGTTCAAGACGCCGTGGGAGCCGGCGCTTCCCGGGCGGAGATACCGTGTCCTCCTGAGGACGAGCGGCCGCCCTCAAGATCTCGAAGCGGACCTGCTTCTCCTATACGGCTCGTCGGAGGACGCGGTCGATCGCGAAGCGCGGATCGTAGTAGAAGGGGCGCAGGGACTCGTTGACGTTGAATGGACAGGTACGGGCCTTCCCGCTTTACGGTCGTGCGGCATTCTTTGCGGCGGACGACGCAGTTCTGACGCACAAGAACCGAGCCCTTGACTACCGGATCCGAGGCGAGCGCCAAGTTGTCTGGCGTGTCGGGTACGACCTGTTCGACGAGGTCCGGCAACTCCTCGTCGAGTGGGCAGCCAGCCTATCCGAGCTCGGCCACGCTGACACTCGACATTCACATCGGAGTGCTCCGCCACCTTCTCCGTGAGTCCGGCGTGTCAATCGTGGAAATCCCCCCTCGACCAGCGGGGCACGACTTCGTCTGCTGCCTGACGCACGACGTGGACTTCTTCGGATTCGGCGTCACCCCTTCGATGCCACACTCGCTGGCTTCGTCGCGCGGGCGTCGCTCGGCACGTTGACTGAGCTGCTGAGGGGCAGGCGGTCGTTCGCCGAAGCCGGG